>CAVQZG010000010.1:0-723013 GCA_963718305.1 uncultured Actinomycetes bacterium | reverse complement strand
CAGCATTCGCGGATGGCCGCGTGCCCGCCCGTGATCTTGGGATTGCTGGGGTCCTGGCGCCAGCAACCCCATGATCATCAGTCCGGCGGAGCTGCCGGGCCGGGTCTTCTCGGCTGGCGTTGATTCGGGGGATTGACCCGGGAGGAGGGGAGGCATAATCTCAGGCCACTATTAGGAAAGTTTATTAATAGTTTGTTTCCCAGATTGGCTGTGGCCTCCCGAGGAATGGCCCCGAGGAAAGGACCCCCGATGCGACGATCACGTTTGGCCCTGCCGTTGCTGGCCGCGCCCCTGCTGGTGCTGGGGGCCTGCGCTGGGTTATCCCCGGCCCTGGCCGCTACCGGCCAGGGCACTACTGCCGGGCAGGCCGCCACTGCCGGGCAGGCCAGCGCCGCTGCGGCGGCGACCCCGCCCGCGCACTACGCCGCCCCCTACCTGCAGATCACCAGCGGGGACGCCGGCGACATGAGCGCCGACCTCAACGCCAGCGGCGACAAGTACTACACGCTGGCCTTCCTGATCCCGCAGTCCGGCTGCACCCCGGAATGGGAAGACAACGGCGACGCGGTCGGGGCGTTCACCTCCCAGGTGAACTCGCTCAAAGCCGCGGGCGGCACCGCCATCATCTCCTTCGGCGGGGAAAGCGGCGGCGAACTGGCCCAGACCTGCACCTCGGTGTCGTCGCTGACCGCGGCCTACGCCAACGTGGTGAACACCTACGGGGTGGACCGGCTGGACTTCGACATCGAGGGCGGCACGCTGAGCGACACGGCCGCGAACAACCGGCGCAACCAGGCCCTGGCCGCGCTGCAGGCGGAGAACCCCGCGGTCCAGGTCGACTACACCCTCGCCGTGGCCCCCAGCGGCCTCCCGTCGGCGGAACTCGGCGTGCTGCAGAGCGCGCAGACCTACGGCGTCAAGGTCAGCGTGGTCAACATCATGACCATGGACTTCGGCAACGGCCAGAACCCGCTGTCCGATGCCGAGTCCGCGGCCCAGGCCACCGCGTCCCAGCTGGCCAGCCTGTACGGCATCAGCACCAGCCAGGCGTACGCCCGGATGGGGCTGACCCCGATCGCGGGCCAGAACGACGACAACGAGTTCTTCTCCCAGGCCAATGCGTCCACGCTGGAGAGCTTCGCGGCGTCCAACGGCGTCGCCGAACTGTCGTTCTGGGAGGTCGACGGCTATGACAAGCCGCTCGGCTATGCCTACTCGAAGATCTTCAACGCGATCACCAGCGGCGGCACCGGTGGCGGCACTGGCACCAGCGCGACGGGGCCCATCAGCGGTTACGGCGGCCTGTGCGTCGACGTACGCGGGGCCAGCGCCGCCAACTTCACCCCGGTGCAGGTGTACACGTGCAACGGCACGAACGCCCAGCAGTGGACCGTGGCCTCCGGGAACACCCTCCAGGCCCTCGGCAAGTGCCTGGACGTGAACGCGGCCGGCACCGCCAACGGCACGACCGTGGACCTGTACGACTGCAACGGCACCGGGGCCCAGGTCTGGGTGCCGCAGAGCGACGGCGCCCTGCTCAACCCGGAGTCCGGGAAGTGCCTCGACGACACCGGCTGGTCCACCACGCCGGGCACCCAGCTCCAGATCTGGTCCTGCACCGGCGCCGCTAACCAGTCCTGGACCCTCCCGAGCTAGCCCCCATCATGATCACGGTCAGTAAGGGGGGCGATCGCACCGCATATTGACCGCGATCATGAAAAGTGGTCGGCGAGCGCGACCTGGGCCGCGTTCTGGCCGCACATGCCGTGCACGCCGCCGCCGGGCGGGGTGGAACTGGAGCACAGGTACACGCCGCGGATCGCGGTCCGGTACGGGTTCCACCGCGGGGTGGGCCGCAGCACGGTCTGCAGCAGGGTCCCGGCCCCGCCGTTGATGTCGCCGCCGACGTAGTTCGGGTTGTAGCGCTCCATGCCGGCGGCGGTCCGGACCGACTTGGCCAGGACCAGGTCGCGGAAGCCGGGTGCGAACCGCTCGATCTGCGCCTCGATGAGGCCGGACACGTCGTCCGGGCTGCCCGAGGGCACGTGACAGTAGGCCCACAGAGTGTGCTGCCCGGCGGGCGCGCGGGTCGGGTCGACCACACCCGGCTGGGCCACCAGGCAGTATGGCCGCTCCGGCATCCGGCCCGCGTTCACGTCGGCCTCGCTGCGGGCCACCTCGGCCAGCGTCCCGCCGAGGTGCACAGTGCCTGCTTCCCGGCAGGCGGGGGCCTGCCATGGGACGGGACCGCTCAGCGCGAAGTCCACCTTGCAGACGCCTGGACCGTACCTGAACCGGCGCAGCGCGGCCTGGTGCGGCCCGGTCAGCCGGTCGCCGGCCAGCGCGATCAGCTGGCGGGGGGTCACGTCGAGCAGGACCGCCCGCGCGGGCGGCAGCTCGTCGAGGGAGCGCACCCAGTGGCCGGTTTCCACCTCGCCGCCCAGGGACGTGAGCTCGGCCAGCAGTGCGTCGGTGAGGCGGGCGCTGCCGCCCTCCACCACCGGCCAGCCCACCGCGTGCGCCGCCATCGTGAGCAGCAGCCCGAACGCGCTGGTCACCGGGGCGCTCAGCGGCAGCATCGAGTGCGCGGCTACCCCGGCGAACAGGCCCTGGGCTTCCTCGGTGTGAAACCGCCGGGCCAGGATCGTGGCGGGCGGCAGGCCGTCCAGGCCGAACCGGGCCATGGCCAGCGGATGCTGGGGCACGGACCGGATCGGGGCGAGGATCTCCGGCAGGGTCAGCCCCACATCCCGGACCAGCGGGCCGAGCAGCCGCCGGTAGGCGCCGGCGTCACGGCCCAGGCTGCCCGCGGTCTCCTCGACCGAGCCCGCGACCGCCGCGGCCCGCCCGCCGTCCTGCGGGTGGGCGAACGCTACCTTGGGGGTGCGCAGCGTGACCCCGCGGGCCGCCAGGTCGATGCTGGTGAAGAACGGGGAGGACGCGGCGAGTGGGTGGACCGCCGAGCACACGTCGTGCTGGAACCCCGGCAGGGTCAGCTCGGCGGTCCGGCAGCCGCCGCCGGGCGTGTCCGCCCCTTCGATGAGCTGGACCTTGAGCCCGGCCCGGGCCAGCGTGATGGCCGCGGCCAGCCCGTTGGGGCCGGAACCGACCACGATCGCGTCGGCGGACGAGACAGGACTCATAGATCGAGTATCCCGCCCTCGGCGCCGACGATGACGTCCGGGAGCCCGGGCGGGCCGGCCGCGAACCGGGCGGCCAGCAGATCCAGGTCCGCGTCCGTCCGGTCCGGCTTGTGGTGCGCCAGCGCCACCTGCCGGGCTCCGGCCCGCGCCCCCAGGCCCACCGCGTACTCCACCGCCGCGTGGCCGAACGATGCCTCCGCGGGCACCTCGGCAGCCAGCAGGAACGCGTCGTGGATGAGCAGGTCCGCGCCGGCCGCCAGGTCCAGCGCGGCCGGATGATACTCGCCCAGCCCCTCCGGTCCGGGCCCGAGGACGGTGGGGCAGTGGTCAGGGATGTAAGTGACCACCGAGTGCCCGTCGCTGACCCGGTACCCGTAGGTCCGGCCGCCCTTGTGCGGCACCTCCCGGACCTCCACGGTGAACCCCTCGGCCTTCAGCTGGCCCGGTGGCAGCGTGCCGAACGTCCAGTCGCCGCGCAGGCCGTCCGGCCCGATCGGGAAGTGCGGCGGGGACATGCCCCGGGCCAGCACCGACATGGCGCTCTCGCCAGAATCCTGCACCGGCAGCAGCAACGTGACCCGGGCGTCCGGGCGGTCGCCGCCCCGGAAGAACGGGAGCCCGTGCACGTGATCCCAGTGCAGGTGAGTGAGCAGGATGGCGCCCTCGAAGGGACGGCCGTCCAGCAGCGCGGTGGCCCGGCGCAGTCCGGTGCCGGCGTCCAGGATCAGCGCCGGCACCGCCGCGTCATCGTGGGCGATCGCCACGCATGAAGTGTGCCCCCCGTAGCGGAGAAACTCCGCTCCTGGTGCGGGAGTCGATCCGCGCACCCCACAGAGGTGTACCCGCACCTCAGCCTCGGCCGGCGTCTTCGCGCCGGTGACCCCCGGAAAGTTCCACTAGAGCATCATGCTCGAACTGGCTGGCGTCCACCGACGCCACCCGGCACGCCGTGGCCGCCACCAGGGTGGACGTCCGTACGCCGCCCTCCAGGTGCGCGCGCTCGCCGAGTATCGCCCCCGGGCCATACTCAGCCAGCTGCTCCCCATCCCGGTCGACCCGGACCACCCCGTCCAGGACCAGGAAGACCTCGACGGCCCGGATCACCCTGGCGGACCAGTACGTCGCCCGCGGCGGCCCGGCGGATCACCGGCTTGGCCGCGCCGTGCATGAGCTGCACGGACAGGGCCCGCTCCAGGGCGGTCTCGACGGCCGTGACCAGCGCGGGAGAGTCCTCGTCCCCCCACGGGCTGTGCTTGCCGAACGACCCCGCGGACCAGTCCGCGAAATCAGTCAGGCCCGATTTGTGGGTGAGCTGCCCTTCGGTCCCGTACACCCAGTGCCGGGGGAACGGGCTGGCGCCGGTCATCGCGAACTCGGCGGTGCCGTCGGTGTGCAGGGTCAGCGACAACGTGGTCCACACCAGCGGGGCCTGCCATTGCACGAACGGGCGGTGCCGCACGCGACGCGGGATGGGCAGCGCCGTCCTTCCCCCGGTGGTCTGCACGAACCGGACCCAGCCCGGGCCGTCCTCCGGCGGCCGCTGGATTTCGGCCAGCTGGACACCCTGGAAGCGGTGCTGCAGGCCGCCCAGGCGGACGGTGGTGCCGCCCATCAGGCCCCCGCCGCTGTAGCCGGCGCCGGTGACCGCACCGGAGCCGTCCGTCTCGATCCAGGCCCGGAGCAGGTTCGCGAAGCGGAACCGGTCGGCGTCCCGGAGGGCCTCGAGGTCGTCGAGTTCCCCGGGCGGCGGGTCGTCGTAGTGGCTCAGTCCTGCGTCGAAGGTCACCTTGAGTGCTCCGGTAACGGCCTCGGACGGGATCCAGGACAGTGAGGTAATGCTGCTTTCGTATCGCATACCCTCAGACTCGGCTCTCGCACGGCTCTGGTCAATGATGACAGTACGCCTGTCCTGACCTGGCATATTCATAGTGACACGACTGTAAGCAGGCAGCTGGCCAGGGAGCCTATGAGCGATGCGGAGCCTAAGCCGGTAGCCAGTTCTCACCGTGGTGCCTATGTCGTCATGGGGGGTTAGTGGTCCTGGCCTGCGGTGGAGCCGGGAGGAAATACCTTGTCTGACCGAGGCAACGTCGGCTACGTCTTCAGGGTAGACGCCGACGTAGACGCGGTCGGTCACCCCGCGACCTGCCCGACCCCGCGCTGCGCCGCACGCTCACCGGCCACACCGTGCCGGTGAGAGCGCTAACCATCGCGCCGGACGGCGCCTGACTGGCCACCGTCAGCGTTGGAGCCACAACGGTCCCAGCACCATACAGAGCAGCAATAACGTACGTAGGAATTGAGAGAAAGCACCAACGGCAGTCCTGTCCAGAAGATTTTCAGGACAGGACCCAAAGCTGGTAGGCGGCCGCACTCCAACTGTCAGGCCATCCTGCCATTTGTACGTCCGTCGGAAATGGCCTTACATGGCAGCTCAGGGGTGACCAGCCATGCTTGCTGCATGGAGTATGCCATACAAGAGAGCCAAGAACCCGGCACCTGCTCCCACCGCCACGGCTGGGTGAACAAAGATCGCGCCGCCGCTAGCCTTTTGGATGCCCGAAATTAATCTACTCACTGAACGCTTCATGGATCCCCCCTAGATCTGGCAGCATGTGTCGTGCGTGACAATAGCACTGTCAGGAGAAGTAATCTAGGGGTCAAATCCACTGGTCAAGTACGGTCCATGGGCTCTACTGGTCAAGTACGGTCCATGGGCTCTACTGGTCAAGTACGGTCCATGGGCTCGCTGTAACTATTGTTGTTTAAGTTAGTTACTGTTACGGATGAGGTAGGTGATCCAACAACCCCCGCCACCGTTCATCGAAACGTTTGCGAGGGAATGTAATCCCTTGATAGACGTTGATTTGGAGCGCGATTGAGCTGGTAGATTTGCTATCAAACTTCTGTCATTGAAATGCTGGGAGATGTTATGAGCGGCTTTAACAGTGGCTTCTATGAAACCGAAGCTGCAGTAATTCCTGTTTTTTTCCTAGCACTGACAGTTCAGGGACGGACGTACGAAGATTTCATGGGTCGATGGACGTCTTCCGCTAAGCAAACGCCAGCTAAGTTCTGGCCGCAGGTGCGCTTCATAGGATCAGCTTTTGCCGCCACTGCGCTAGCCTTCACCATCTTCTTCGGCGCCTACGGAGAATTCCTGGCCCTTAGTGCGATATACAATCAACACGCGACGGCGACGATCCAGCAGTCGGTACTAATCTCGTCGATAGCACTGCTAATCGTTATAGCCGCCATACCAGCCTATGTCTTTATGGCTGCATATATTGGGACTTTGGCAGAAGACTATCGTAGGGTAATAACGAAGCGTCGCAGACGCGAAGCCGCTTCAGAAGAGAGTGGCTCTGGCTTCGTCGATACTGGAACGAGCACGTCGACGTCTAGCGGCGCTGAGTCCCACAGCGAGTAAATAGGAGTGTATTCGCTTGAGCAATGCGGAGCCTAAGCCCTCCTGGTGACCTGGCATTGTGCAGTCGCTGGGTTATGAGCCGTGCGACGCATGTCTCCGCCATCTCTGACAGTCTCCCGCGGGTGCGATGACCTCGGCTGATGCGACAGATCACGGTCCGCCTGGTCGGCTCTGTCTCCTTCCTCTCATCCCGTTTCATCGCGTCCGGTTACAAATCGGTTTACAGATCGGGTTGTTGACCTGCGGCTTCCTGAGCCTCTCCATCCTCCTCGCCGCTGCCATCCCTCGGGCCGTGGCCACCCTGCTGGGTCGTGGTGACAACGGTTGCTGGTGCCTGTATTGGCGGTGGCTTCCGGGAGTTCAATCGGGTTCCTGACCGACCGGGCAAGGTGCGCGAACTGCTCGCGGGCGACCCGGCTCCGGGCCTGTTCGCTTACCTGGACGAGACAGTGGTCGGCTGGTGCGGTCTGGGTCCTCGTTCGCAGATGGGTCGCCTGGCCCGCTCTCGGACCATTCCCGTTGTGGATGATCTGCCGGTGTGGAGCGTAACGTGCTTGGTCGTACGGACCGGATTCCGGCGTAAGGGCGTGGCCCGCGCCCTGCTGGCCAGTGCCGTCTCCTACGCCGCGGACACGCACAGCGCTAGCCAGCCGCGCTGGCTGGTGCGCCGGACCTTCTGATCGTAGTTACCTGTATCGCGTTCAGCGTCGTTCGGATTGGTCCGCGAGCTGGCAAGGTTCTCGGCCGCATGTCCGCATTCGTGCGCTGGCGGGGTAAGTCGTTCGCCGGGGTGGCTCCAACATTGGCTCCTATGGACCTCTTCCGTGTCAGGGATGCTCGCTGATCGGCTTCGCCTGCATCAATCCAGGTCTGAACGCGTGCCAGGCTGTCCGCGAGTGACCGTGAGAGTTCGTGGCAGACCACCTGATCGGCACGCGGCGGGCAGGCGCTTGTGATGGTGCGGGTCAGGTGCCGAGGCTGGTCAGGGCTGGGGTGCGGGCGGCATGCGCATCGGCAAACGCATGAGGGCGGCGCTGCTGGCCGTCTTGGCCGTGGCCGCCCGTGTATGCGGCCTGCCCGGGGCAGCCAGGCGGTGGGTGGCCCGCCGCTCCACCGAGCCGTGCACCCGCTCCCCGCAGTGGCGCGGGCCGCTCAGCCGCTCCCGCAGCCGCGGCCCGCGATCGAAGGGGCGCTGGAGGTACACCTGCACCGTCGGTGCCTGTCAGGATTGTGGCATTGTCATGGATTTAGTTGACAGCTGTTCAGGAACAGGCCAATGCTTGGGCTCCAGGCATCCAAGCGCGGGGGGGCTAGGATGCGCAAAGTTCCGCTCATGCTCATCGCGATCTGCGGGGTGGTGGCTGCAGCACTCCCGCTAGCGTCGCCCGCTAACGCCGGCGCGAGGTCGAAGCTCCCGGTGCCGAGGTTCGAGCCGACGGTGTGCCCGACCAAGCCCATCCCGACCACTCTGCCCGCGGACGCCCGCTGCGGCTTCCTTATCGTGCCCGAGAACCGGGCCAAACCGAACGGGCGCACGATTCGCCTGACGGTCGGGATCGTGCCAGCGACGTCGCCGCACCCCGCGCCCGATCCGGTCATGTACCTCGCCGGAGGCCCCGGCGGCTTCCCGCTAGGCGAGACGCAGTCCCTGATCGCCGCCGGCTTCAACCGTAACCGAGAACTGATTATCATCAGCCAGCGCGGCACGATCTACGGCCCCCCAAACCCGGCGCCGACGTGCCCGGAGGTTGACCGGGCTTTCATACATACCCTCGGTGTCCCGCTCGACGGGTCCCGGGCCATTCGCCTGAACGTGGCGGCGACGCGCGCCTGCTTCCGCCGCATGGTCGCGAGGGGGTTGACCTCGGCGCTGACAACACGACCGAGAACGCGGCTGACGTCGCGGATCTGCGCGTGGCGCTCGGGATTCGCGAGTGGAACGTATTCGGCGACTCCTACGGCACGAATCTCGCGATGACTTTGATGCGTGAGCATCCGCAGGGCATCCGGAGCGTGACGCTCGACTCGGTGGAGCCGCCGGAGGTGGTGGCCGCCAACCTCTTCGCGCCGAACGCCCGCGAGGGCTTCGACCGCCTGTTCCGGGCGTGCATGAAACAGCCGCAGTGCTGGCGGCGCCACCCCGGGATCGAGCAGACGTTCACGAACCTGGTACGCCGCCTGGAGGCACACCCGGTCACGACGCGCGTCAAGCCGCCAACCAGCGGTTCCCCGGTGAAGGTGGTGCTCGACGGCGGGCGCCTGGCGAACTGGCTCATCGATGAGTCCTTCAACACCGCTGACTTCCGCAACGTCCCGGCCATGATCGCCGAGCTCGCCAACGGGAACCCGCGCCCGATCGCCACGCAGGTCGCGGCGCACGTCGTGGGCTCAGGCATTGGGATTCTCGGCGCCGGGCTGGCCCTCGGCGTGGGCTGCGCCGAGTGGATCCCCTACATGAAGGGCTCGATCCTGTCGGCCGGCCGGCGCGCGTTCCCGGCCTATCCGGACTCGGTGCTCACGCCGGCCCTGCACCTAACGTACCTCCCCCAGGAATGCACCGCGTGGAAGGTTCCGAAGGCGCCCGCTGCACAGCGGGCGGCCACGCCGAGCACGATCCCGACCCTGCTGCTCGCGGGCAGCTTCGACGCCGTCACGCCGACGAGCTGGGCGCGGATAGCGGCGCGGACGCTGCCCAACTCGACACTCCTTCAGTTTGCCGGGATCGGCCACTTCGTGACGCTCGCGTCACCCTGCGCGCAAAATGTGTTCCAGTCGTTCCTCGCGACACCGAGCGCGCCGCACACGGCCTGCGTTGCGAAGGTCAGGCCACCGAAGTTCAAACCGGCGCCGCCGCGTCCGCGGGCGCGGGGCTGATGCTCGCTGCGCATCCCGAGTGCGCGAGGCGTTCCCCGCCGCGGAGGACGGTCTGCGGAGCCCAGCGACCGTTCCGCTAATACCCGCCACCGGCATCGGAGTTCCGAATCCGTAATCAGGACTCCCGCGAGGACACGAGCAGCCGCAGGTGGGGGCCGGGCGAAGCGGACGGGCAACCCGCCGGTGAGCCGGACCTGCGTGTGGACGGATGTGCCCGATGAGGTGGTCACGATGTCGCTCCTAACTAGCCGGCTGTCGTGCTGCTGCGGGTGACCTCGCGGGCAGCCGCGGGGCCGGGCAGGGCGGGCGGCTGGGTGCCCCCGACGGCTGCGGGCTCATGGGAGGAGGGTGCCTTGGGTGGTTCCATCTGGAGGTGCGGCAACCAGTCCAGCCAGCGGGGCAGGTACCAGCTGCGTTGACCGAGCAAGCTCAAGGTGCTCGGGAGGATGACCAGACGGATCAGCGTGGCATCCAGGATCAGGGCTACCGCGACGCCGAAGCCCATCTCCTGGAACTGGAGGAGCTGCCCGCGGGCGAAACCGGTGAACACCGCCACGATGATCAGCGCCGCACCGGTGATGATCTTGGCCGTGGATGTGACACCATCTGCCACCGCCTCCCGTGTCGAGCCGCATTGGTCATAGCGCTCCTTGATCCGGCTCATCAGGAAGACCTGATAGTCCATGGAGAGGGCAAAGAGCACGGAGAACATGAACAGCGGGACCCACGCATCGATGGCGGGAACCTTCTGGAACCCGAATATGCCCGCGCCGACCCCGTGAATGAACACGAGTGTGAGCAGGCCGTAGGCGGCCCCGGCAGACAGCAGGTTGAGCAGGATCGAGACGGCCGCGATCGTTAGTGACCGGAAGGCCAGCAGCAGCAGAAGGAAGCTGAGTCCCAGCACGAATGCCAGCACGTACGGAATCGGGCTGGTAACGGCATGAAAGTAGTCGGCCTCATCGGCGGTCTTTCCTCCGACGTAGACCTGTGCGCCGGAGCCGGCGAACGCCGACGGGATCAGCTGCTGGCGCAAACTGAGTACGGCCGCCACGTCCTGGCTGGAGACGTCGTCACCGCGGATGGGAACGGTCAGTGTGAGGATCTTGCCGTCAGGCGAGGCCTGAACGACGCCGGGCCCGAAGCGCGGGTCGCCGGCCAGCACGGTTTCGAGTTTCGCGAGGTCTGCCCGGGCAGTGCCGGTCCCTCCCACCGAGACGATCTCGACCGGGTCCTGGCTCTGGCCAGGGAAGTAACGCTGGACGGCCAGGTAGCCCTGTTTGGATGGCAGGTTGCCTGGCAGCGTGGTTACTCCGCTCTGGCCGATGTGCAGGCCGAGCACCGGTACCGCCGCCAGGATCATGAATCCTCCCGCCAGCGCCAGGCTCACGGCTGGACGGCGCATCACCCTTCCGGTCACGGCTCTCCAGATCCGGGCTTCGGCCGCGCCGGAGCGCCCGAGGTTCTTGCCCACGATGGGCAGGGGCAGCGAGTTCACCCGATCACCGATCAGGCTGAGCATCGCCGGCAGGAGGGTCAGCGCGGCGGCGACGGATACGACTCCGACGATCACCGCGCCGGCGGCCAGGCTGCGAAGGATGGTGACCGGTACCAGGAACATGCCGAGCAGGGCGACGACGAAAGTGCTCCCGCTGAAGAGCACGGCGCGGCTAGCGGTGGCTCCCGTCATCCGGATCGCCGCCTCCTTGCCGCGGCCGTGGCCGCGTTCCTCCCGGAAGCGCGAGATCATGAACAGCGAGTAGTCGATGCCGAGCGCCAGGCCCATTCCGGTCATCATGTTGACGATGAAGACCGACAGGCTGAACTCCTGGGCGAGCAGCGCAGCGATGCCCAGGCCCACGATGATGGAGAGCAGAGCCATCAGCGCCGGCATCAAGCCGGCGACCACGGCGCCGAACACCAGCAGCAGGATCACGATGGAGATCGGTAGCCCGAAGTCCAGTTCCCCGTGCTGGAGGTCGCTCGCCGACAGGGTCGTGAAGTCGTTCCCGACCGTGTGGTCGCCGGTGACGGCCACCGAGAACCCGCCGCTGCCGTTTACTGCCTGGACGTCTTTCACCACCGGCTTTATGTCGGCGTCGCTCGCGGCCCGCAGTGCGATCAGGGCTGCGTGATGGTCAGACGAGACGAACCGGCTTCCAGCGCTCAGATCCGTGGCCACATGCGTGACGCCAGGAGCCGTCCGGACCTGAGCCGCCAGCCGGGCCACGAACTGCTGGAAGCTGCCGTCGCTGACGGTGGAGCTCTTCGAGCTGACCACGATCACGTCGGTCGGCCTCTGGCCGGCCGACGCACCCAGCGCCTGGCGGTAGAGGGCTTCGGCCTGGCTGGACTGCGTCGTCCCCACCACATGGGCGCTCGTCGTCAGGCCGTGCAGCGAGGTGCCGACGAGAATCAGCGCCACCACCACGGCGATCCCCCAGATCGCCAGCACGCGGCGCGCCCGCCTCGCGCTAGCCGCCGCCAGCCTTTCGGTCAGGCCGGCCGAACCACGGCCTTCCGAAGGCTTCGTGACGACGCCCGTTTCGTGGGCGGCATCGGGGCCAGCGGCCTGCGCCGCTGGATGCCGGCGGGCGGACTCGCAGCCCCGAGGCTGGCGCGTCATGGCCTACCTCATCCGAATGTCGGGAAGAATCGTTGTGCATCGTGGTCTCCTTTGTTGTGCCCTGACGGTCCGGCGCCAGCGTGCGGCGGGCGGTTACTGGACCGGGCCGATCTCGGCGCCGGCGAGTTCGGCGTAGATGAGGAACTTGAACGGGTCGAGCTGCTGGTACTGCTCCATGAGGCGGTGCAGCGCGGTGCGGCGCAGCCCGGCGAGGGTGATGCTGGCGGGGTGGCTGTAGCAGGCCCGGCTGGATGATCTGCAGGGCGAGGGCGTAATCGCCTTGGCCGAGGAGGGTGGCAGCGGCGGCGGCGAACTGCTCGTCCCGGCCTCCGGCCAGCAGGTCGAGGGCGGCGGCGTGCTCGGCCGCGGTCGCCGGCTCCAGTCCCCGCCCGTCTGGCTGCCAGTAGCCGGTGCGCTGGTGGTAGAGCCGCTCGGTGAAGTGGTCGCGGATCACCAGGTAAGGCACGACCGCCGCGGGGTGCTCGCGGAGTACCGCCGGGAGGCTGGCCTCCTCCAGGATGTCCGGCAGGGCGCGGCCGCCGCGGATGCCGTCCAGCACCTCGCCGTGCAGCTGGGTCAGTGCCGCCTGAAGGCCGGCGATCGCCTCGGCGGTGAACTGCTCGGTCAGCGTGGCGTGGCCCTGGATGAGCAGGCGGGGCCGCAGGCTGCCGATGAAGGCGAGGGCCTGCAGGAGCCCCTCCGGGGAGCCTTCGCCGGCGAATGGCTGCCCCAGGTAGGGCATCAGCACGTCGCCGGCGAACAGCACGCCGCTCGCCGGAAGGTGGACCATCAGCGCGTCTGTGGTTTCCCCGCCCGGCGTCGGATACAGGACAAGCTCGGTGCCCCCGACGGTCAGTGGCGTCGGCTCGCTGATCAGCTGGTCGGGGACGACGGCCGGGGGGACGTCCCCGGCGGCTCCGGTGAAGTAGCGGAAGCCGTGGCCGGTCACCTTGGTCACGCTCCAGTCCGGCGGGGAAGCCGGCCTGGGCGATCACCCGGGTGCCGGGCCCGCGCAGCGCGCCCGCGCCGCCGATGTGGTCCCAGTGCGCGTGAGTGAGGATCAGGTGGCTGATCGCACCGTCGGCGGGCGGGTCAAGGTCGCTGAGCGCGGCCTTGACCCGGTCGGGGGTGGTGCCGGCGTCGATCGCGACGACGCCGTCGCTGGTCGTGATGAACGCCAGATCGCTGAAGTCGTAGCCCTGGGCGACCTGGATACCGGGTTCCGGCCGCAGGATCCTGGGCGAGGTGAAGCGGAACCCGTCGGCGGCGGTGGCCCAGAAGCCGCCGAACATCAGTTGCGTGTCTGCCGGGGCGGCGCCGAGCCCTGACTTGCGTCCGGCCTCGGCGGCCTGCTCATCGTGGCCCAGCACGGCATGGGCGGCGGCCAGGCCGTGGTACGCGGCGCGCAGCAGCATGGCCGGGAACTGGTCACGGACGGCCAGGACGAACTCCAGGTCGGCCACGGCCTGTTCGGCCCGCCGCCGATCCGGCGGCAGCCCGGCCAGGGCCAGCCCGCGGAAGTACTGCGGCGGGCCAAGATCCGTGGCCGCGGCCTGGTCCAGCTTGGCCAGCGCGGCGTCCACATCTTCGCCCAGCCGGGCCTGGAAGAACCCGGCGAGCGTGAGAGGCAGCGTCTCGCCTGGCTGGGCGCCGGCCAGCCCGGAGAAGTAGCGGTAGCCCTCGGCGTCCGCGCGGGCAGCCGCGAGCCTGGCGGCGAGGATGACCGTGGTGTTCCGGTCGGCGCCAGGCCAGCGGGCCGCCGTCTTGAGTGATTCGATGTCGCGGTGGCGGGTGATCGGTCCGGTCATGGCAGTGATCCCTTCGGTGTCAGTCAGGTGTGGCGGGCAGCAGTTTGCTGCCCGCCGCGTTACCGGGCCGCTGAGGCGGGGTGCGCTGGGGTCTGGGCAACGCAGCGGCCTTCGGCTGTTGCGGGTTCATCGGCCGCTGGCGGGGCGATCTGGATTGGCTGGGCGGGCTGGGCGGGCAGGAACAAGACAGCCAGGAGAGCACCCGCCGCTGCAACACCTGCCGCGACGAGGCAGCTGATGGTCAGGCCGCGCAGGAAGGCGTTCGCGGCGGTGTGCTGCAGTGCCTGCCCGAGGACCGGATGGCCGAGGGCCGCGATCTTGCTGGCGGCCACGTACGCCGCGCCGACGGACTGGTGTGCGATTGCTGCGACCCGGCCGGGCACGCTGGCTGGCAGGGTGGCGGTCAGCTGTGATCCATACACCGATGCGTAAACACTGCCGATCACTGCCACGCCGAGCGTGCCGCCGATCAGCCGGGTGGAGTCGTTCACGGCCGAGCCGACGCCTGCCTTGGCCCGCGAGATAGCGCCCATGATCGACTCGGTGGCGGGCGCCGAGCTCAGGCCCATGCCGAGCCCGTACAGCACCATCTGGGCCGCGATGACGCCGTAACTGAGCGTCGCGCTGGTGGTCGCCGCTACCCAGCCGTAGAACACGGCCATCGCGACCAGCCCGATGGTGACGATGAGCTTGGTCCCGGCCCGCACCGCGAGCTGGGTCCCGGCGACCGATCCGGCGCCGACCGACAGCGCCACCGGGAGCAGGTGCACCCCGGCCGACAGCGGGCCGTAGCCGCGGACGAACTGGAAATACTGGGTCATCAGGAAGATGAAGCCGAGCAGGGTGAAGAACGACACCGTGACCGCGCCGCTGGCCGCGCTGAACCGCATGTTGCGGAACAGCCGCACGTCGAGCATCGGGTGCGCGGCACGCCGCTCACGCACGATGAACGCGGCGAGCAAGACCGCCGAGGCGGCAAAGCCAGCCACGCTGCGCGCCGCTGCCCACCCGTAGTCCGGCGCCTCAATGATGGTGAAGACCAGCAGCGCCATGGTTGCCGAGGACAGCACCAGGCCGGGGATGTCCAGAGCCGCCGCGTCCGGGTCCTTCGACGTGGGAACGACCAGCGCCACCAGGACTACGGCGGCCGCCGCGACCGGCGCCATGGCGATGAAGATGGACGCCCAGCTGAAGTGCTCCAGTAGCCAGCCGCCCACGATCGGCCCCATCGCGATGGCCACGCCCGCGACCGCGCCCCACAAGCCGATGGCGCGAGCCCGTTCCCGTCTCGCAGTGAAGACGTTGGAGATCAGTGAGAGCGTCGCCGGGAATGTCATGGCGGCGCCCAGCCCCATCACAGACCGGGCCACGATGAGTTGCGCCGGGTCGGTGGTGAAGCCACCGGCCAGGCTGGCGGTCCCGAACACAGCCAGCCCCGTCAGCAGCATGCCCTTGCGGCCGAACCGGTCGGACAGGCTGCCGAAGGTGAGCAGCAGCGCGGCGAACACGAGGTTGAAAGAGTCGACGACCCACTGCAGCTGAGTAGTGGTGGCATGCAGCTCGCGCACCAGGGCGGGAAGCGCCACGTTCACCAGGGTCGTGTCCAGGTTGACGAGGAACGCTGCGAGCAGCAGCGCGACGAGGATCATGGGTTTGGATCGCATAGTGCGAGCCTGACTGCGACGCGGCCTTGGGGACATCCGCCGGATGGCCGATGTCGTTCCCCGGGACGGGCCTCCGCCGAGTACCGGCGGGCCCATCGCCACGGCGGTCTCGCCGGGCGCAAGATCCGGCCGGTTCACGGCGGCCTCGTGGCTGGCGGCTTCGCCACCCCAACCGGGCGATGGGTACCTGCGCCGCGATGAGCGTCACGGCGCGGCCGGCCTGATCGCGGGCGGCCTGCTCAGCACCTGCGCGTGCTTACCCGCCGGCGGAGTCCGCGGTGTCCGCCGGCTCGCTGCCCCGATGGCGGGTCACGTCGACGGCGAGCTGGGCACGGGTGGCGATGTCCAGCTTGGCGAACATGTGCGCGAGGTGGGTCTGCACGGTCCGGCGTGATATGTACAGCCGCTCGCCGATCTGGGGATTGGACAGTCCCTCGGCGACCAGGCCGGCGACCGCGTGCTCGGCGGGGGTGAGGCTGGCCCAGCCGATCTGCGGCCGGCCGCGTGTCCCGCGGCGGCCGCGCCGGATGCCCGCCTCGCGCAATGTGGCTTCGGCGCGGGCCAGGTCACGGGCGGCGCCGAGCCGCTCGTAGATGCCGAGCGCCTGATCGAGGAGCGGGCGGGCGCGGTCCAGGCGGCCCTGCCGCGCGAAGGCGGCGCCCGCGTCCTCGCAGGCAAGCGCGAGCCCCAGGGGACGCGACCCGCCCGCGCAGGCGCCAGCGGCGGCTTGCAGGATCTCGGCGTCGTCCTCGATCAGGCCCCGGCAGCGCAGCGCGGCGCCGGTCATCCAGGGCACCTCGTTGCGTGCCGCTACCTCGGTGACCGCCGCCGAGGCATCCCGGGCCCGTCCCATATCACCCGAGGCCAGCGCGAGCCGGACAAGATCGGCCCCGACGGCCGGGTAATCCAGCGCGAGCCCCAGCCGGGCGCACATGTCCCACGCGCCGGTCATGGTGGCGAGCGCCTGTCCAAGCTCGCCGCCGGCCTCCAGGATGAGCGCGCGCGGCCACGCGGCCCAGGTCGTGCGGTAGCCGGAGCCCCAGCCGGCGAGATCCCGGGCGGCGGCGCCGGCGGCCTCCTCGGCGCGGCTGAGGTCGTTGCGGTGAAGGCTGATCAGGGACAGTATGCCGTGCGCGAACACGTGGTTGTAGGTCGAGCCGATCTCGTCCGCCAGCTCGAAGCTTGCCTCGAGCTCGGCGATCGCGTCATCCCACTCCCCGGTGATGAAGCGCTCGAGGGCAAGGAACACCTGGTAGATGGACAGGGGCCAGCGGACGCCGCTCTCCTCGCTGATCCGCATCCCGACGCCGAGCGCGGACCTGGCCTCCTCGGGCCGGTCGAGCTCGATGAGGATGTGTCCCCGGGTTGCGCGGATCGGATAGCGGTGTCCGAGCCTGCCAGGGCTCTCGTCGGCCAGGTGCACCGCCTCGTCGGTGATCTGGAGCGCGTCCCGGAGATGACCGCGGGATTCCGAGACCCGGGCCAGCGTGGTCATGGCGACGCTGACGGTCAGGTGATCGCCGGCTGACGCCGCCGCCGAGCGGGCCTGCTCCGCCGAGGCAGCGGCGCCGTCGAGGTCTCCCAGCGACACGCGGGCGAAGCCTGCCCACGCCCAAGCGGCGGCTCGCTCGGCACCGGGCAGCGCAGGTGATGAGCCCGCCTGTTCCAGTTCCTGCAGCGCGTCGCGCACCTGTCCTTCGGCGAGCAGGGCGCGCCCGAGGCAGATCCGGACGGAGCCATCCACCTGTGGGTCAAGGTCGCGGTCCAGCAGCGAGCGGCAAGCCGCCAGGGTGTCGGCGATCCGGCCCGACACCATCAGGCTGCTGGCCCGTTCGGCGAGCAGCCGGTCGCGGCCGGGATCGGCCGGCGCCATCAGCCCGGCCGCCCGCTCCAGCAGGCTGGCGGCGATATCAGGCGATCGCGCCGCTGCCTCCCGGGCGGCCCTGGTCAGCCACCCGATGGCCTCGGCGTCTCCTTGCCCGGCTCCGCGGGCGAGGTGCTCGGCCACCTGCAGCGCCGGGGCTCCCGTTTGCGCCAGCCGCTGCCCGGCCTCGCGGTGCAGCCCCCGGCGGACGCTGAGCGGCAGATCCTCATAGATAGCGTCACGGATCAGGTCATGACGGAACCGGATGACGGCGCCGTACTCTTCCAGGACCCGCCCCGCGATCCCTTCCGCCAGCACCACCGACAGCTCGAGCGCGGGACGGGCCATGGTCACCGACAGCTCGGTGACCGTGAAGCTGGATCCCAGGATCGAGGCGGCCCGCAGCGCCTGCAGGGTGTCCTCGGACAGGAAACTGAGACGGCGCAAGATCGTCAGCCGCAGCGTCGGCGGCAGGGTCACCTCCGCTACCTCGGCCCGCCCGCCGGCGGTCTCGATCGCGCCCTCCTGGGCCAGCGCCCCCAGCAGCTCGGTGACGAACAGCGGGTTCCCGGCCGCTCCCGATATCCCGGCCAGCAACCCGGGTCCCGGCACGGCGGCCACCGCCTCGGCCACCAGCTCCGCCACCGCCCGCTCGGTCAGGCCCCGCACGGCGAGAATGCGCCCTCCGGCATCCAGCAGCAGACCGGCGAGGCGATCCAGTTCCGGGATGCGCGGGGAGGGACGCAGGCACCCGATGAGGGCCACCGGGAGATAGGCCAGACGGCGGCTCACCGCGGCCAGCGTCAGCAGGCTGGACGGGTCGGCCCACTGCAGGTCATCCACGCCGATCACCAGCGGCCCGGCCAGCGCGAGCTCCTCCGCCAGGTCAGCGAACGCATCGACCGCGCGGAACCGCAGCCCAGGGTCGCTGGTCACCGTGATCGGGCCCCGGTCACCGCCCCGGGTGGCCAGCAGCGCGGCGATGGCCGCCCGCCGCGGGTCCGGCGACGAGCGGACGCACCCGAACGCGGCGGCCACCAGGCCGAACGGCCGGGTCCGCTCCAGCTCCTCAGCCCGGCCCGCCGCCACCTGCATGCCGCGGCCGCGCGCGTCCTCCAGCACGCCGGCGAGTAGCCGCGTCTTCCCGATCCCGGCCTCACCCTCGATCAGCACGACCGCCGGCCGGCCTGACACGACCCGGTCCACAGCATCCCCCAGGACCGCGATCTCCGCCGCACGCCCGCGGATGCCCGGGACCGGCGCCAGCGTTCCCATGAGCCGGATGCTACTCCGCGAGGAGCGTCCCAGGGCAGCGGGCCGCGCGCGGGTTAGGGCACCGGAACAGAGCCGGCGCCGGGCCCCCCGGTCACCTCATACAGCGCCCTGAGCAACCCGAGCCAGCCGGTGAAGCGGATCTCCTCGTCTTGGCCGGCGTGGCAATGCCCGGGATCGGGGACGGCCCGGAGGCGGCCGGCGGGCGGCTCGGCCCTGTCTAGGATGATGCGGATCTCCATCTGCCCCATCGTTGCGGCCCTGACCGGCGGCAACATCGGCCAGCTGGCCGATGTCTCCCCTGCCGGTGCCGCCGCACGCTAATAGCGTCCCGGCCACCGGCCACCGCCACCGGCATAGAGAAAAGCGGAGAGCCCGCACCTGCTGGCGGCCCAGCTGGGGCCTCGTGCGGAGCAACCCATCACAGCTCACGCGTTCCACCGAAGGTCTGAAATCAGGAAGGTGATGGTCATGCGGGTGTTCGTGGCAGGCGGGAGCGGGGTCATGGGGCGGCGGCTGGTGCCTCAGCTCGTGGCCCGGGGCCACCAGGTGACGGCTACGACGACGAGCCCGGCCAAACTGGGGTCGCTGGAGCAGCTGGGCGCCGAGGCGGTTGTGATGGACGGGCTGGATGCGGCGTCGGTCGGCGAAGCGGTGGCGGCCGCCCGGCCGGATGCGATCGTGCACCAGATGACCGCAATTTCCGTGGCGCACGCCGGCAAGCCCGACATCAAGCACATCGACCGGTGGTTCGCCGCCACCAACCGGCTGCGCACCGAGGGAACGGACCACCTGCTGGCCGCGGCGGAGGCGACCGGCGTATCCCAGTTCGTCGCGCAGAGCTACGCCAGCTGGAACGGAATCCGCACGGGCGGATGGGTCAAGACCGAGGAGGATCCGCTGGACCCGGGCGAGGGGACGATAATGCACGCGGGGGCGCTGGCGATCGGCCACGTCGAGGACGCGGTCCTCAGGGCTGGCGGCGCGGTCCTGCGATACGGCGGGTTCTACGGGCCAGGCGCCACGGACGACCAGGTCGAGCTCGTGCGCAAGCGGCAGTTCCCGCTCGTCGGGGGCGGCACCGGCTACAGCTCGTGGGTGCATCTCGACGACGCGGCGAGCGCTACCGTGCTGGCGGTGGAGCAGAAGGCGAGGGGCGTGTTCAACATCGTCGACGACGAACCGGCCCCGGCCAGCGAGTGGCTGCCTTATCTGGCCGCGTGCGCGGGGGCGAAGCCGCCGATGCGGGTGCCCAGGTGGCTGGCCCGGCTGCTGGCCGGGGAAGCGGCGGTGACGATGATGACCGAGGGGCGCGGCTTCTCCAACGCCAAGGCCAAGCGGGAGCTCGGCTGGGAGCTGCGCTACCCCTCGTGGCGGCAGGGCTTCAAGGAAGGGCTGGCTTGACCCAGGCCGAGGAGTTCGAGGAGCTGCGAACGCGGCCCGGGTGCTCGCCTCGACCTTCCCCTGGTTCGTCCGGATCGGCGTCGTGGAGCCGCGCGAGGTGAACGGCCAGCCGGGCGCGATCTTCCGCGACCGGGACGGCAAGGTCCTCAGCACCTTGGCGCTCGACATACTCGACGGGCAGATCCAGACGATCCGCACGGTGATCAACCCCGACAAGCTCGGCACGTGGGTCCGGTGGCGGACGCCTGGGCGGTGGTCACCACCAGCACCGCTGTGACCAGCAGGTAGCCCAGGATCAGCCACAGCAGCAGGCTGGCGTTGCCTGGCAGCAGCGGATTCACCCCGATTCCGCGGAAGATGTCCGGCAGCGCGATCAGGATGATCGACCCATTGATCGTCGCCATCAGCGTGCCCAGCGTGGTGTTGGACAGGGCGAATCCACCGGTAGCCGGGACCGGGCACGGCAGTCCTCGGGTCAGTGGCCAGGCGCTCGCGTGTGATGAGCCGCATAACTTCTTTCCCGCGCCCCTGTGCACAACAGGGAATGGCCATGGCTTTCTCGTCTGCCCTCCACGACCGCCTCGGCAGGGTCCCGTCCCGGACACGCTGCCTGCGGCAAGCGGCGGTCAGTCCCCGTCGATGGTGGGGAACTGCTCGAACGTGCCGGGTCCGAAGTAGCCCACATCATGAACATGGTGGTGCTGGAGCAGTCCCACGACGTGGCGGCGCTCTTTCGGCCGCACCGGAACCTGCAGCAGCATGTCGCCGTGTCTGAGCGCCTCGTCGTACACCTCCAGGGTTGTCCCGTCGTAGCCGAGCCTCTGAAAGGCCCGCACGACGCGGCCTCGCAGTCCGTGGTAGCGGCCATGCTCATCCAAGATGGCCGCTCCCTGCTCACCGCACAGAATCTCCACTTCCGCGACATCCACCCCAGCCGATCCGAGTTCGCTGGAGATGGCGGAGATCTCCGACTTATCGGTCAGCAGGCCTACCACGTGGTAGACGGGCCGGTGATAGAAGTGATCGACGTTGATCTGGGGCTCGTTCATGTCGTTGCTCCAAGTCGAGGTGTCCCAGGGACGATGCCAGCACCGCGAAAGCGGCCGCCTCCACCAGGCCGGTGGCGGTAACCGGTCAGGTACAGGTCGAGATGAATCGCCCGCGCGGCGCTCAGCAGACCCAAACCCACCCCGTGGAGCAGCACTCTTCGCCAGCCGGACCACGGCGGCGCTACGTGTTCCCTCACAACTGGCGCCCCTGCCGTCGCCATTGGCCGCTTGGTCGTGGTTTCCCGCCGCGTCACCGTGTCATTCCGTTCTGCCGTTGTGCTGGTTTATCCGGCCCCGGTTCTGGTGCCGTCTGGGTCAGTATCCGCCGCCGCCTGGTGACGAAGTGCTGGCGGGTGCCGCGCTGCCGGACGCGGGGGCTTCGTGCCACAGTCCGCCGAACGCGTTGACGCCGTTGCCACTGGCCTGCCCCGGAGACTTGTCGCCGACGAAGGTGTACAGCGGATGCCCGTGGAAGGTGAGCTGTGTCGATTCGTCGGATCGCTTGATCGTGGCGAACGCGCCCTTGACCCCCGATGCAGTCGCGGGCCCCTTCACCGGCGGCCAGTTCTGCGCGCACGTCCCGTTGCACTGCGACGTGGTGGACGTATCGGGGGCGAACGAGTAGAGGGTGAAGCCTTGGCGTTGGTCAGCACCGTCACGCTGCCGGCCTTGCGGTCTTCAGGCCGACCGCCGAGGCCGCCACGTGGGCGCTGCTGCCGCCGGAGGAGGAGGTGCCGGAGGGGGTGCCGGACGAGCTGCATGCCGCCACTACCGCGCCGCCGCAGCGGCCGGCAGCACCAGCAGCATCCGCAGGCGGCGGTTACGCGCTTCGAGCCGGGCCACTGAGCTGATCATTACTTCTCCTTTGCTACCTGGACCTGCCCGTGCCCTGCGCTGGGGCGACGACGGCGAGCCCGCCGTGACGCCGACGATGCCGCGCCAGCGCTCTGGTCGCATCGTGGCGAGCCCCCAGGCCACCACCCGGCCAGCAGGAATCCTGGCCTTCCTGCCCGGTGCTGGCAGGAAGGCCGGGATTCCTGCTGGCCAGGTATCAGGTTGGCAGCTAGCCGCGATGGCACGAGGCCGCTGGCGCGGCATCGTCGGTGTTATGGCCGGCTCGTCAGCCTGCCCCGGCCCACGGTGGCGCCAGAGGCACGGGCCGGTACCCAGCAGCACCACAGGGAGAACCAATGATCAGGTCTCTTACCCGGCTGGAAGCACTCAGCCGACACCCCCGGATGCTGCTGGCGCTGCCAGCGGCCGCGCTCGCGGTGACGCTTGCGGCATGCGGCTCGCCCGCAGGCCAATCCACGCCCCCCGCCGCGCCGAAGCCAGCCGGCGTGGCGCACAGTCACGCCCATTCCACGCCGGCGCACGCCGCGCCGCCGGCCACCACGCTGCCCGCGCCGCCGGCCACCACGCCGCCCGCGCCGCCGGCCACTGCACCAGCCCATACCGCCAACCCCATTCCGCAGGGCAACGGCGGCGACCACGATGCCGACAACAATGGTGGCCCCAGCGATGGCGACGGCAACATCTAGCCCCCGCCCCCCGCACGGCACAGTGGCAGGCGCGGTCCCGCTCCCGGGCGGAGGCTCGCCGGGCCCGGCTGGGATGAGGGGCAGTCAGTGACCGTCCGCACCGCGCGGCGCGGCAGGTACACGCTGGCGGTGATCGCCGCGATCGCCGTCACCGCCATCGCCGTCACTGTTGTGGCGTTCGCCCTGCCGGGGCGCCCGCCCGGGCGCGCGTTCCCTGCGCTGCACCCGGCGCCGGCGCCGGCCGGGTGGCACCACCTTGCGCTGCCGAACGGCACCGCCGTATTGTCCTACCCGCCGTCGCTGCGGCCGCTCGCCGGGGACACCGACGCGGTCTCGGCCGCCCGGCTCGCCCCGGGCGGCGCGTTCCAGCTCTACCTCAACGCCACCCCCCGGCAAGGCAGCGAGCGGCTGCAGGGCTGGGCCGGGTTCCGGCTCAGGCTGCTGCGCTCCGATGACGCGGCGTCGGACCACCAGGACGCCGCCGCCGAGGGGGTCAAGTTCCGCGGCGGCACCGGATCGTGCGTCATCGACGACTACGCCACCCGGATCGGCGGCCACCACTACCAGGAGGTCGCCTGCCTGGTCCAGGGACGGACCAGCGCTAGCGTCATCGTCGCGGCCGCCCCGGCCGCCGCCTGGGCCCGGGCCCGCCCGCTGCTGCTGCGGGCGGTGGCCGCCTACCTGGTCCGCTGACCACCGCTGGCGGGCGTGAACCCGCAGTACCAGCCTCAGGCTGAGGGGCCCGGTGCAAGCCCGCAGTGACCAATTCCCATCCGGGAGCCGCTTCACCACTGCGAAAGGACATGAGCATGACTGAACACACTGCATCTGGGCTGCGCCGGCTCGCCGCCCCGCGCCGTCCTGCGGCAGCGGGAAGGGGCAGCCGCTGGGCCGCCGCATTGCTGCTGCGCCTGGGCTGCGTGGCGCTGCTGGCCTTGATCGGGTACATCCATCTGCACCTGTGGCTGGAGGGATACCGCCACATCGCGACCAACGGGCCGCTGTTCCTGCTCGACGCGGTGGCCGGGTTCGCCCTCGCCGCCGTGCTGCTGGCGTGGCCCCGGCCGCTCGCCGGGCTCCTCGCGGCGGGCTACACAGCCGCCACCCTCGGCGCCCTGCTCATCAGCCTCAGCGTGGGCCTGTTCGGCTTTCGGGAGTCGATCTCAGCGTCATATGTCGTCGAATCCCTGACCATCGAGACGATCACCGTGCTCGCCCTCATCACCTGGACCGTCCTGGTGGCAGCCATCCCCGGCGGCCGCGCTGCCCGCGGCCGGCCGCTCGACGGCTCCGCCCACCGCGCCGCCGATGAGATCGACGGGAGCCGGCGATCTTAGCCGCGTTTGGCCTTACCCAGGGCCACTGGCCGGTCACCTCCAGCGCCCCGACTCCCAATCCCGAAGGAAGCAAACCCTATGAGCACGCCGACACGGCCCGCAACCTGGAGCGGTTCACGATCGACGTCGACCAGGGCGTGCTGGACGACCTGCGGGCCGGGCTGAAGGCCACCCGTTCGCGCTAGACCTGGACGACGATGGTTTACGGGCTTGAGCACCTGCTACATCAAGCCCCTGGTGCAGTACTGGGCCGACGGCGATCCCCGGCGGATCAGCGCGCACTGGAAAGCGGAGCATTCCCTGGTGCCCGATGTCATCCGCCGCCCGACCACCCTGGCGGTGCCGCTGCACCTGGCCCGCCGCGGCGGTTTCCGTCCCCGGCCCGTCAGGCAGGTAAGCACCTTCGGCCCCGGCCGGGCCCTCGCGGTACCGGCAGGCGGAGCCAATCGCGGGAGCCTACGCGACAGTCACCCCTGAACAGTGCTGGACACCCCGCACCCTCGTGACCTGGTCAGACAGCGAGGTTGCCCTGTTCAGGCTGTGGCGTCGTCCTGCTGCTTTCGTATCGCATGCTTCGAGAGTCCTCCCTCGCGCGGCCGCGGACCAGGGTGCTGGCTGGCATCTGCCGGCCGGCCCGTCGGCGTGCTGCCCGTGTCCCGGCTGGCGTGCTGGCTGGCCCGCGCGGGTGTGCCTAGCACCCTTGCCGGCCAGGGGCCGGCTGTAGCTGAATCGTCCCTATGGGAGCGGCCTGGCTGACGTTGCGCGCTGACCTGCGGCGGCGCTGGCGGCCCATGCTGGGCCTGGTGCTGCTGATCGGCCTGGTCAGCGGGGTGGTGCTGGTGGCCGCCGCGGGGGCGCGGCGCACCAGCACCGCCTATCCGCGCTTCCTGAGCCGCAGCCATGCGGCCGACCTGCTGGTCAGCCCCACACAGTCCGGGTTCCGCGGCTACTTCCGGGCCGTCGCCGGCCTTCCGCAGGTGGCTGCGGCCGACACAGTGGCGTTCCTGCAGATGTCCTTGCCCGTACCCGGTGCGTCCCCCTACTCGGGGCTAGTGGCCGAGGCGAGCCTTTCTGGTGGCGAGGGCGTGGCCATGAACCGGGTCAAGGTCCTGGCCGGCCGCATCTTCGACCCGGCCGACCCGCATGCGGTCATGATCAGCCAGGCGCTGGCCGACCGGGCGCACCTCCGGCCGGGCGGGACGCTGCATCTGATCGGGTACCCGCAGCAGAACGGCAACGCCGACATCAGGCACGCGGTGCGGCTGGCCTTCCGGGTGTCGGCCATCGTGGTGACCGATGACGAGATCGTGCCAGCCACCCACGAGCTGGCCGAGCCGCGGGTGCTGCTGAGCCCGGCGTTCTCCCGTACCCGCCTGGCCCAGTCCTTCAATCCGGCCGGTGGCGCCAGCTACGTGGTCCTCAAGCCCGGTGCCGCCGCGGCCGCATTCACCAGCCAGGCCGTCGCCCTGGCCGCACGGTACCGGGTGGGGGCCGTCCAGGTCGTCCACCTGGCCACCGAGTATGCGGCCGCCCAGCGGGCCATTCAGCCGGAAGCGGTGGCCCTCGCGATCTTCGCCGCGATGGCCGGCCTGATCGCGCTGGCTGTCGTCGGGCAGCTGCTGAACCGCCAGCTCGTCCTCGACTCGGCGGAATTCCCGATCCTGCGTGCCCTCGGCATGACCCGGCCCCGTCTCGCGGTGCTATCCCTGGCCAGGGTGGCCCTGGTGACCGTGGCCGGCGGTGTGGTCGCCGTCGCGGTGGCCGTAGCCGCGTCCCCGCTGATGCCCATCGGGCCGGCCCGTTTCGCCGAGCCCAGCCCGGGAATCGACGTCAGCCTGACGATTCTGGGCACCGGATTCCTGGTCATCGCCGTCGCGCCGCTCCTGGTGCTGATACCCGGGGCGGTGCGGGTCGCGGCCCGGGCTCCGGGCGCGCTGGGGCTGGGCGAGCCGGCGGCGCCCGTGCGGCCTTCCCGGCTGGCCCCGGCGCTGGGGCTGGCCGGCTCGGTGCCGGGCAGCCTGGGAGTGCGGATGGCCTTCGAGCCCGGTCACGGGCGTACCGCGGTGCCGGTGCGCAGCGCGCTGGCCGGGACGGCGCTGGCGGTGGCGGCGGTCGTGGCGGCGGTCGTCTTCGGCGCGAGCTTCCTCGGGCTGGTCGGCACGCCGCACTCATACGGGCAGAACTGGGACCCAGCAGCTTGATCTGCAGGTCGGGTCAGTGCCCGCCAGCACGGGCAGGCGGGTCCTGGCGGGCGTCAGCGGCCTGGACCAGTACGCGGGGGGCAACTATGGGCAGGTCAGCGTGGCTGTCCCCGGCGGCGGCAGCGGCACGGTGGTGCCCGCGATCGGGATCGACCAGCTGCACGGCCGCGGGTTCCTCACCCTGCTGACCGGCCACGCCCCAGCCGGGCCCCGGCAGATCACCCTCGGCCCGCGCACCCTGCGCCTGCTCGGTCTGCATGTCGGGCAGCGGGTCCGGGTCAGCGCGAACGGCGAGCACATCCATGATGCGGATCGTTGGCTCGGCGGTATTCGCGGCGTTCAGCGTCGGCGGCGGCAGCGCCACAGATCTGGGGACGGGGGCCGCGGTCGCCGCCTCGGTGCTGTCCCAGCCCAACCCGCCCGCCTGCACCGGGCCCACGACCTGCTACAACTTCTTCCTGCTCCGGTACAAGCCGGGCACCGACCTGCCGGCCGCCGCGGGCCGCCTGGAAGCCGCGGTCACCCGGGCCGGCTGCCCGAGGGGCCTCTGCCTGGTCACCACCGACCAGCGGCCCAGCGACATCGAGCATTACACCGGCGTCCGCGACACGCCGCTTGTCCTCGGTGTGCTGCTCGGCGCTGCTGGCGGTGGGCACGCTCAGTCACGCGCTGCTGGCCGGCGTCCGGCGTCGCTACCGGGACCTGGCCCTGCTCAAGACCCTCGGCCTGCTCCGCGGCCAGCTGCTGCGGGTGGTGTTCTGGGAGGCCAGCACCCTGGCCGGGGCGGCGCTGCTGGTGGGGCTGCCGCTCGGGGTGATCGCCGGGCGCTGGGCCTGGGTCATCTTCGCCCACTCGGCCGGGGTAGCCTCCCAGGCCGAGGTGCCGGTGCCACTGGTGCTGCTGGCCATCCCGGCCACCCTGCTGCTGGCCAACCTCATCGCGGCCGGGCCCGGCTGGACCGCGGCCCGGGTGCCGGCCGCCACCGTGCTGCGGAGCGAGTGATGGGCGCGCTCCGGCTGACCCTGCGCGCCGAGCTGCGCCGCCGCTGGCGGCCGATGCTGATGCTGGCGTTGCTGCTCGGGTTCACCGGCGGCGTGGTGCTGACCGCCGCCGCGGGGGCCGTACGGACTGACACCGCCTACCCCCGGCTGCTGCGCTGGGCCAGCGCGGCCCAGGCCAACGTCATCGTGAAAGACGCGCCGGTCCCCGCGTTCTTCGCCGCGCTCCGGCGCCTCCCGGAGGTAACAGCGGTCTCGGCCGAGGGCCTGTTCAACTTCACCCTGCCGGCCCACCACGGCCCACCGGTCGCGCCGGTCGAGACGTTCTCCAGCCCGGACGACTCGATGGGACGCACCGGCGACCGGCTGAAGATGCTGGCCGGCCAGCTCCCCGATCCGGCCCGGCCGGACACCGCCGTGATCGACCAGGACCTGGCCGCCCGCCAGCATCTGCGGCCCGGCAGCACGCTGCACCTGCTCCTGATCCCGAACACCAAGAGCGGCATCCCCGATCTGGGCCGGGCCCGGGCCATGTCGTTCCGGGTCACCGGCATCGCCGTATTCGACAGCCAGATCGTGCCCGCGACCAAGGTCAATGCCGAGCCGACGGTGCTGCTCAGCCCGGCGTTCTACCGCAGCTCCGCGGCCCGGGACTCGACCTACGGCAGCCAGGCCGGGGTCCGGCTGCGACCCGGCGTGAGCGTGGCGTCGTTCGCGCATGCCGCTGCGGCGCTGGCCAGCCGCTACCCCACCACCGGAGGGGTGATCGTGGTCAGCCTGCAGGACGAGGCGGCCGCCACCCAGCGGGCGATCCGCCCGCAGGCCGTCGCCCTGGCCGTGTTCGCCGCGCTGGTGGCCCTGATCGCGCTGGCCGTCATCGGCCAGCTGCTCAGCCGCCAGCTCAGCCTGGATTCGGCCGAGTACCCGGTGCTGAGCGCCCTGGGCATGAGCCGGACCACGCTCGCGGCCCTGTCCCTGGCCCGGCTGGCGTTGGTGACCTTGGCCGGGGCGGTGCTGGCCGTGGTCATCGCCATCGCGGCCTCACCCCTGATGCCGATCGGGCCGGCCCGCCTGGCCGAGCCGCACCCGGGGATAGACGTGAACCTGGCCGTCCTCGGCGCGGGCCTGGCCCTCATCGCCGGGCTGCCGCTGCTGCTGCTGGCCGCCGCGATCTGGCGGAACGCCGCCCGGGCCGCGGGACCGGCCGGACCGGCCGGTCCCGCGGAGGCTTCCCGGCTCGGCGTGGCCCTCGGCCGGCTCGGATCGGTGCCGGGCAGCATCGGCGTGCGGATGGCGTTCCAGCCGGGACACGGCGAGACCACCGTGCCGGTCCGCAGTGCGCTCGCGGGGACGATCGTGGCGGTCACGTCCGTGGTCGCCGCCCTGGTCTTCGGGGCCAGCCTGATTCACCTGGTCTCCACCCCGCGTCTGTACGGGCAGCGCTGGCAGCAGGAACTGGACCTGGGGTTCGGGGCCGTGCCGGAGCCGTTGCTGACCGGCATTCTGGCCCGGCAGCCAGACCTGACCAGCTATGCCGTCGGCAACTACGGTGACATCACCGTGCGGGGCACCATCGTGCCCGCCATCGGCGTCGCCCTGGTGCGCGGCCGGGACTTCCTCTCGCTGCTGGCCGGCCGCCCGCCCGCCGGCCGGGACGAAATCGCCTTGGGCGCCCAGACCCTGCGGGCCCTGCACCGCCAGATAGGACAGCGGATCCCGGTCCAGGTGAATGGGGTGACGCGCCCGATGCTCATCACCGGCACCGCGGTGTTCGCCGCCTTCAGCCGGGGCGGCTTCGAATCCACCGACCTGGGGAGCGGCGCCGTGCTGCCGGCCCCGGTGCTGTCCCAGCCGGAACGGGAGACTGGCTGCCCCCGGCCCCGCACGTGTTACAGCTTCGCGTTGCTGCGCTACCGCCCCGGCACTGACCTGCGGGCCGCCGCGGCCCGGCTGGCCGCGACGACCACCCGGGCGGGGTGCCCGCCCGGATCCTGTGTCGTGTTCAGCGACCAGCGCCCGGACGACATCCGCAACTACTCCAGGGTCCGGGACACCCCGCTGGTCCTCGGCGGCGTCCTGGCCCTGCTCGCGGTGGGCACGCTCGCTCACGTGCTCGCCACCGCGGTGCGGCGGCGGCGCCGCGACCTGGCCATGCTCAAGGCGCTCGGCCTGGTGCGGCGCCAGGTGCTGAGCGTGGTCGAATGGCAGGCGCTCAGCCTGGCCGGGGTCGCCCTGGTGGTCGGCGTGCCGCTCGGCCTGCTGGCCGGGCGCTGGGCCTGGGTGCTGTTCGCCTCGTCGGCCGGCCTGGCCCCGGCCGCGAGCATCCCGGTACCGCTGATACTGCTCACCATCCCGGTCACCGCCGCGCTCGCCGCGGGGCTCGCGGTCTGGCCCGGATGGGCTGCCGCCCGGGTCAGGCCCGCCGTGGTGCTGCGGGCGGAATGACGGCGGCCACGATGAGGGCGGCGCCATGACCACGAGGGGCGGGGCCCGGTTACTCGGTGCGCAGCGCGCGCGCCGGGCTGACCCGGGCCGCCGACCGGCCGGGCCACAGGGCCACCGCATTGGCGATGATCAGCACGGCGGGCACCATGACCAGCAGCAGCGGGACCGGCAGGCTGGCGTGGGCGGGGACGCCCAGGCCGGCGGCGAACAGCTGCCAGCTCCACCGGCCCGCGGCCACGCCCAGCGGCAGCCCGATCAGCAGCGCCAGCCCGGCCAGCGTGCTCACCTGCCACGCGGTGACCTGGCTGACCTGGCGGCGGAGCAGGCCCAGCGCCTTCAGCACGGCGAAGTCATGCCGTCTGCGCCGGCCCGATACCACGGACAGCTGGGCCAGCACGGCCACGCCGAGCCCGGCGAGCAGCCCGGCCAGCACCTCGGGAGTGCCGTCGATGCGCGCGTAGTTCGTCACCCCGTTGGGCCGCTGCCCGAGTTCCACGCAGGTCGACTGCTGGACCTGGGCGCAGAATCCGGCCATGGAGCGCCGGAACCGGGTGAGCGCCGCAGCCCGGCCGGGGCCGCGGGCGAAGCGCAGCAGCACCATCTGGAACCCGGAGCGCTCCTCCGTACAGTGCGGCCTGCGGGGCTGAGCACCGCCGCGGTGGTCTCAGCGCCCTCGCCGAGGTCGGTCGGCGTGAAGCTGCCCTGGCCGAAGTTCGGGAACACGGCCTGGCCCACGATCCGGTCCTGAACCTGCCGCCCGTCGACGGTGACCGGCACCTCCTGCCCGACGTGCAGTCCCAGGTCGTGCAGGGTCGATGAACCGAGCACGATCTCGCGGCCGGTGCGTGGCGGGCGCCCGGCCAGCAAGGTGGGAGAGATCAGCGGCCCGCGGCCGGGCGTGAGGCCGATCGCCGGAACCAGGTGGCCCTTGATCCCGATGATGCCGTGATCGCCGTAGGTCCAGCCGGTGACGCCGGGATTGGCGCCGAACAGGTCCTGGGCCTGACTCGGCAGGATGGGCGAGAACTGCAGGTCGATCGCGGCGTCCCAGGCCTGGCCATACAGGCGCGGGGAATGGACCAGGTGCAGCAGGCTCGCGCCGAACGTGAAGGCCGCGGTCACCGCGAGCACCGACAGCGTCGTGCCTGCCAGCGCGGCCCGCACCGGCACGGCCGTGCGGCCCCGGCCCGGCTCCGTGGCCAGCCTTGCTCCCGCCGTCATGGTCACCGGCGCGCCCGCCCCGGCCAGCCAGCCCGCCAGCCAGGACGGCCGTGCCGGACCTGCGGCCGCCTCGCGCGCGGCGGTCTCGCGCACCGAGGCGAGCCGCCAGGCAGGCCAGAGGGTGCGGGCGACCAGCAGCACCACGATGATCACCGCGCCTGCGGACAGCACGAGCCAGTCCGCGCTGACCCCAGGGTCGGGCTCGGCCAGCCGGGCCGCCCCGATCGGCATCAGCGGCGACACCGCGACCGCTACCCCGGCCGCGAGGATGGCCCCGGCGGTGCCCGCCACCACTATCTCGATGAGGGCCGCGGCCAGCAGCTGGCCGCGGGTCATGCCCAGGGCGGCGAGCACCGGGTTGTCCGCGCCCGCCCCCAGCAGCAGCCGGGTGGCGGCCTGGCCGACGATGAGCAGCGCGGTGCAGGCCAGCGCCAGCGCGAAGATGGCCAGCGCGATGGCCTCGGGCCGGATTCCCCGCTCGATCGTGGCCACCTGCGCGCTCTCGTCGGACACGTAGGCCTGTCCCTGCGTGGCCGGGAACCGGCGGGCCAGGGCCTGCGCCTCGCGGCTCACCTGGCCGGCGGTGGCTCCCGGGGCCAGCTTCACGAAGGCCCCGTCGAAAGCCCGGTACCCGGGGCCCAGTTGCCGGGTCAGCGCCGGGCTGGCCTGGATGAAGGCCACCTTGTCGATGTCGGTGACGGGATCGACCGACGACCGCGTGACCACGATGCCCACCACCCGCTCGCGCAGCCTGCGCGTCGGGACGGCCGCCCCCGGCCCGGTACCCGATCCGGGCAGCCCGGCGTTCCCCAGTGCCTCCATGGCGAGCGTGCTGCCGACGTGAAGATGCAGGGCAGCCGCGGCGATCTGGTCCACCGCGATCTCGCCGGCCCGGTCCGGCCGGGGCAGCCGTCCGGCCAGCACCCGGGGGGCGTCCAGGCCCTGCCCCAGGAGCCGGCCCGCCGGCGCCTCGGTGGTCGCCGCCCAGTCCAGCCGCCCGGCATGGTCAGCGGGCTGCACGTTCAGGCCGATGCCCCGCGCGACCAGCGCCACGCCCGGCTGCCGGGCCAGCGCGCCGTAGAAGCCGGTCATCCCGGTTCCGGCCACCGAGACCAGCAGGTCGGAGGCGTGCGAGGCGCGCAGGTAGCGCGGGTAGGCGCTGCTGGTCCGCCGCGCCCCCGCGGCGGCGGCCAGGACAGCGCCCCCCGCGACCGCGACCAGCAGGACCAGCACGGCCCAGCCCCGCCACCGGATCCGGAACTCGCGCACCACGAGGCGCAGCACGGGCCTCAATACGGGCCGCACCGGCCTCACCCCCCTGCGGGCCGCACCCGCCATGAGCAGAGCGGGGCTGTGCCCCCTGAGCCGAGCGTAGGGATTCCGCCCGCGGTTCAACAGGGTGGTCACGGGTTAACGCGGGTGCGGTAAACACCACTGCCGGCGTGGTGCTTCCCCCCTTCCCGGCCGTACCGGCGCCGTGGCCCAATGAGAGACAATCACGCGTGAGATCGCCTGGTGAGCTGGCCTCGATGCCTACAGTGGTCCCCGGCCGCGCCGTCAGCGGGATGTGGGGGGTAGGGCATTGGCCGCTGGATGGATGTTCTTCCGCGCTGAACTGCGCCGCCGATGGCGCGCGTGGCTGGCGCTGGCCCTGATCGTGGGGGCGTTCGCCGGGGTGGTCGAGGCGGCGGCCGCGGGGGCCCGCCGCACGGACGCCGCGTATCCGAGCCTGCTGGCCTGGAGCGACGCACCGGACGTGCTGATGTTCTCGTTCCCGGACGCGTCCCGGACGTTCGCCCAGTTCTCTCCGCGGGAAGCGGCGGCCATTCCGCAGGCGCGCCAGGCGCGCGATCCTGGCCGGCTATCCGGTGGCGTCACCGGCCGCGGCGCAGGTCATCGCGCCGGAGAGCACGCTGGTGCCCAGCCGGTTCTGGCGCCGCCGGATCCTGGCCGGCCGCCTGCCTAACCCGGCCCGGCCGGATGAGGCGGACATCTCCTTCACCCTGGCCCAGACCGCTCACCTGGGCGTCGGGGACGTCCTGCGCGTCGCGCTGCTGACTCCGGCCGGCCGGTCGGTACCGTTCGCGTTCCGGATCGTCGGCATCGACGCGGCCCCCTCAGAGTTCCCGCCGCAGACCGGGACGGGCACCGACACGGTCTGGGCGACCCCGGCCTTCTACCGGGCGCACCGCTCCGGCCTCGACAACTACACGGGGGTAGCCCTCCGGCTCCGGCATGGAAGTGCCGACCTGCCCGCCGTCCGGCGCGAGATCAGCCGGCTCACCGGGGGCAAGTACGTGCAGATCTACCCGCTGGCCACTCAGGCGGCGAATACGGAACGCTCCATTCACCTGCAGGCCGTCGCGTTGTGGCTGGTGGCCGCCCTGCTCGCGGTGATCAGCGTGCTGGTGCTGGGGCAGTTGCTGGCCCGGATGAGCTTCCTGGACTCGGTGGAGTACCGCACGCTGCGGGCGCTCGGCCTCAGCCGCCGGACGCTGCTGGCCATCGGCCTGCTCCGCGCCGCCGTCATCGGCGCGGCCGGCGCGGTGGTGGGGACGCTGACCGCGCTGGCCATCTCCCCGCTGCTGCCCGTCGGCCTGGCCGCAGTGGCCGAGCCCTATCCGGGAATCCGCGCCGATGGCCTCGTCTTCGGCGTCGGGGTGGCCGCCGCGGTGCTGATCACGATCGCCGCGACCGCCTGGCCGACCTGGCGGGCGGCGAGCGCCGGACCGTCGGTGGACGGCCTGGGCCGCCCGGCCCCGGCCAGCCCGGGGGGTCGCCGGAGGCCACAGTTCCTGGCCACGCTGACCTCGGGAATCGGCTCGGTCACCGCCATGCTCGGCATCCGGCTGGCGTTGCAGCCCGGCGCGGGCCGGACCGCGGTGCCGGTGCGCAGCACCGTGGCCAGCGCGGTCGTGGGCGTGGCCGCGCTCACCGGGGCGCTGGTCTTCTCGGCCAGCCTCGGGCACCTGCTGGCCACGCCCCGGCTGTACGGCGTGACCTGGGACGCGTACGTCAGCAACACCCAGCAGCACGGGGTCGAAGCGGCGATCCGCGGCCTGACCGGCCGTCCCGGGGTCACCGCGTGGTCGGCCGGCTATTCGGGGGTGCCGCTGACCGTCCAGGGCGTGCCGACCGACGCGATCGCCATGCTGCCCAGTCACCACGGCGACCTGCTGCCCGTGCCCGTGCGGGGGCGTCTGCCCCGCGGCCCGGACGAGATCACCGTCGGGGAGAAGACCCTGGCCGCCGTGCACGCCCGCATCGGCCAGACCGTCGCCGTCTCACTGGATGGGTTCCGGCCAGGCCTCTACCGGATCGTCGGCACGGCCGTCTTCCCCAACATCAGTGACTCGCTCAGCCTGGGCCGGGGGGCCACACTGTCCGTGGCGGGGCTGCGCCGCCTGCTACCGCCGTCGCTGAGCACCCCGCCGCTCGACACCCTGCTGGTGCGGTTCCGCCCGGGCGCGGGCGGAACCGCCGGGCTGAACGCCCTCGCGGCGCGGGCCGCCCGGCTGGGCCCCTTCGTGGTCCAGGGGCCCACCACCCCGACCGACGTGGTGAATTTCGGCCGGGTCCAGAGTCTTCCCCTGCTGCTCGGGATGGCCCTGAGCCTGCTGGCCCTGATCACGATCGTGCACCTGCTGCTCACCTCGGTCCGGCGGCGGCGCCGGGACTTCGCGGTGCTCCGCTCGATCGGCCTCACCCGGCGCCAGGTCCGCTCCACGATCAGCTGGCAGGCCAGCACGCTCACCGCGGTCGCGCTGGGCCTGGGGATCCCGCTCGGGATCGTGTGCGGCCGGGTGGCCTGGCGGCTGTTCGCCGGCCAGCTCGGGATCATGCCCGTCGTGGTGCTGCCGGTGATGCTGGTGCTGGTGGTGCCCGCCGCCCTGGCGCTGGCCGTGGCCGTCGCGGCCGTGCCGGGAGAGTCGGCGGCCCGGGCCCGGCCCGCCGAGATCCTGCGCAGTGAGTAACCGCAGGCGGCCGGGCACGCTGTCTCTAGGCCGAGGGTGTGCCTACTACCACCGGCGACCTGCATGCCTGCCCACTGGCGGTAAGCGGCCGGGTGTGACCAGACTTGTTACGTGGATCACAGTGACGCGGCTCCGGCCGGCCCGATCGCGGTCTTTCTCGCGGACGACAACCTGATCGTCCGCGAGGGCGTGCGCGCCCTCATCGAGCGGAACGCCGACCTGACCGTGGTGGGCGTGGCCGCCGACTATGACGGAGTGGTGGACGGCGCGACCGCCGCCAACCCGCAGGTGCTCGTGACCGACATCCGGATGCCCCCGTCGTTCCAGCGGGAGGGCATCGACGCGGCGAAAGAGCTGCGCAAGCGGCACCCAGGCACGGGAGTCGTGATCCTGTCCCAGTACGAGGATCCCGAGTACGCCGTGTCGCTGCTGGCCGAGGGATCGGCCGGCTACGGCTACCTGCTCAAGGACCACGTGGCCGAGGGAAACCAGCTGGTGGATGCGATCCGCGCGGTGGCCACCGGCGGCACCGCGCTGGACCCCACGATCGTCGAGGCGCTGGTGGCGCCGGTGGTCCCGCCGGGCGGCCTGACCCGCCCCGAGGAAGAGCTGCTCAGCATGGTCGCCGAGGGCAAGCCGATCAAGGCCATCGCCGTGGCGCGGCGGACCGCCCCGGAAGCCGTCGACGCGGAAGTCGAAGCGGTCTTCGTCAAGCTGGCCGAGGGAGTGTCGGCGGGCAACTCCGGCGCCCTGCAGCGCCTCCGGATGCTGCACCAGGCCATCGTGGACCGGGAGGAGCAGGGCGAGACGCTGTCCCGCCTGCTGCCGGGCGGGCTGGCCGACAAGCTGCGCCAGGAACACCGGGAGATCGGCGAGACCGAGCGGGTCATCGTGACCGTGCTGATGAGCGACATCCGGTCCTACTCCACCATCGCCGAGCACGCTGACCCGAGCCAGCTCGCCGCCCAGCTGAATACCCACCGGGCCGCCATGAACCGGGCCATCCTGGGGGAGGGGGGAACGGTGATGCAGTTCGTGGGCGACGCGGTCATGGCGGTATTCGGCGCGCCGTTCCCGCAGGCGGATCACGCCGACCGGGCGGTGGCCGCCGCAGCGGTCATGCACGCCCTGCAGGCCGGGATCAACGACCGCTGGAGTTCCGACGGACTGCCTCCCTTCGGCCTCGGCCTGGGGCTGTCCAGCGGCGAGGCCGCGGCCGCGCTGCTCGGCTCGGCCGAACGGCTGGAATACACCCTGGTCGGTGACACGGTGAACCTGTCGCAGCGGCTGCAGCAGTTCGCCGCGGCCGGGGAGACCGTGCTGTCTGAGGCCACCCTTCAGGCGCTGAGCGGGCCGGTGCAGACCATCCCGCTGGGGGCGCAGATGGTCAAGGGACGCGACACCCCGGTCACCGCTTACAAGATCATTGACCTGGCTCCCCCCGCCGGTGCCGTCGCGGACGCGGCGGCGCGGGCCGGGGCCGCTAGCACTACCGGAATGACGACCTGGACGGGGGCCTGATGAACGACAGCCTGGCCGCGCTGGCCATGCGCGGCGTGCGCAAGACATTCGAAGCCGAGAACGCGCCGGTCCGCGCGCTGCGGGGGGTGGACCTGACCGTGGCCAGCGGCGAGTTCGTGGCCCTGATGGGTCCCTCGGGATGCGGCAAGTCCACCCTGCTGAACCTGGTGGCCGGGCTGGACACCCCGGACGAGGGGGATATCAGCGTGGCCGGGGAGCAGGTGTCCGGGCGCAGCGAGGACGATCTGGCCCGGCTCCGCCGCCGGCACATCGGCCTGGTCTTCCAGTTCTTCAACCTGCTGGAAGGGATGACGGTGCTGGAGAACGTGGCGTTGCCCGCCGTCATCGCCGGCCGCCGCCGGAAGATGGCCGAGACCCGGGCCCGCGACCTGCTCGACCTGCTCGGCATCGGCGACAAGGCCAGCGCCGTGCCCGGCGTGCTGTCCGGCGGCCAGCGGCAGCGGCTGGCCATCGCCCGGGCCCTGGCCAACGAGCCCACCCTGCTGCTGGCCGACGAGCCCACCGGGGCCCTGGACTCCGAGGGGGGTGACGAGGTCATCGAGTTGCTGCGCCGCCTGCACGACGGCGGCCAGACCATCGTCCTGGTCACCCACGACTCCAGCGTGGCCGCCGCGGCCGGCCGGGTGGTGCGGATGCGCGACGGCCGGATAGAAGACCCCGAGCCCGAGCCCGACGGCAGCGGCGCCGCCGTGATCATTGAGGCACGCTGACCACAGTGAACGAGACCGTGCCTTCCGCCACCAGGCCTTCCACCACGGGGCCGTCCACCACGGGGCCGTCCACCACGGGGCCGTCCAGCACCGGGCTGGATGCCGCTGACGTCCGGACGGCCGTCGCGGCCGAGGGGGGCCAGCCGCGTGGCCGGCTGGCCGCGCGGCTGGTCACCGGGGTGCTGGCCCCGGTGGCCACGCTGGCCGTGGTGGTGGCCGGGCTGCGGACGCAGGTACCCGGCGGCCTGCCCGCCGTGGTCACGGTGGCCTTCGTGCTCACCCTGGCCTGGGCCGTGGTGGCCGTCGTCTGCACCAGGCAGCAGAAGGCCGGCCAGGCCGGGCCGTGGCCGGTGGCCGGGGGTGCGCTGGCCGGGGCGATCGCCCTGACCGCGGCCCGGCTGGCCAGCCAGCCGCCGGTGGCCGAGCACCACCTGGCCCGGGCGGTGGCGACCGTGGCCGGCCCGCTGGTCATCGCGGCCTCGGTGCACTTCGCGCTGGCCGCACCCGACGGGCGGCTGGGCAGCCGGGCCCGCCAGGGCGCCGCCGGGCTCGCATACCTGGCCGCGCTGGGCGCCGGGGTCGCGCTGGCGCTGGCCGGCCACCCCTTCACGGCCGTGGCCGCCGCGGTGATCTGGCCGGCGGCGCTGATCGCCACGATCCCGGCGGCCCGGCTCCGGTACGCCCGGCTGGGCGGGCATGACCGCGAGCGGATGCAGTGGCTGGCGATCGGCACGGTGCTGGCCGCGGACGCGGCCCTGGTCTGCGGGGTGCTGCACCTCCTGGTCGACTGGCCCGGCCCGGTCGCTGCGGTGAGCCTGGCCGCCGCATTGGCGGTGCCGGCCGGCGTGATCGCCGGCACCAGCAGCCGGCTAGGCCCGCTGGCCGGCCGCCTGCTGGTGCACGTGCTGTCGCTGGCCGGGTTCAGCCTGGTGGTCGCGGCCATTTACGTGGTCATCGTGCTCGGCCTCGGGCAGCGGCCTGGCGACCATGGGGACCGGGAAATCCTCGGCCTGTCCATGCTCGCCGCCGCGGTCACCGCGGTGGGCTACCTGCCCGCGCGGGACCGCCTGATGGCCTCCGCCACCCGGTTCGTGTACGGCGCCCGGGAGGCGCCCGACGAGGCGCTGCGCACCTTCGGCAGCCGGATGACCCGGGCCGTGGCCATGGACGAGCTCCTGCTCCAGCTGGCCGAATCGCTGCGCAAGACCATGCTCCTGACCAGCGCCGAGGCGTACTCAGGGAGCGGTGAAGTGCTGGAGCGCACGGTGTCGGTCCCGGACGCGGGGCGCCGGTCCATCCTCATCGGCGACCGCGAGCGCCCGGTCGTGACCCGGGCCGGGGTGTCCGGCAGCGCCTGGGCGTCCATCTGGCTCCCGGCCCTCCTGGACGGGCGGCCGCGGGCCCAGCTGCGGGTCGCCCCGATCAGCCACGCGGGGGAACTGCTCGGCCTGCTGGTCGTCGAGCGGCCCGAGGACGCGGACGCGTTCACCGAGGAAGACGACCGGGTACTGACCGAGCTGGCCCGCCAGGCCGGCCTGGCCTTCTACAACGTCCGGCTGGACGCCGCGCTGCAGACCACCCTGGACGAGCTCCGGCACCAGGCCGACGAGCTGCGCGAATCACGCGCCCGCGTCGTGGCCAGCGGTGACGCGGAGCGGCGCCGGGTCGAGCGGGACCTGCACGACGGCGCCCAGCAGCACCTGGTGGCGCTGGCCGTCAACCTCCGGCTGGCCCGGGACATCATGACCGACGACCCGGAGGCCGGGGCGGAGATGCTGGCCCAGATGGCCGAGGACGTCCAGGCCACCATCCGGGAACTGCGCGAGCTGGCCCACGGCATCTACCCGCCGCTGCTGGCCGACAACGGCCTGGGTGAGGCGCTGCGCGCCGCGGCCAGCCGTTCCCCGCTCCCGGTCACCGTGACCACCGACGGCATCGGCCGTTACTCCCAGGGCGTCGAGACGGCCATCTACTTCTGCTGCCTGGAAGCGCTGCAGAACGCGGCCAAGCACGCCGCCGGGGCCACCGTCGAGGTGCGGCTGTGGGAGGAGGCCGGGGGGCTGCTCTTCTCGGTCAGCGACGACGGCCCGGGGTTCGACACGGCCCGGGCCCGCGGCGGTCACGGGTTCGTGAACATGTCCGACCGGCTGGGCGCGATCGGCGGGACGGTCCGGTGGGAATCGCGGCCCGGCCACGGGTCCACGATCAGCGGTTCGGTGCCGATCATCTGACCATCAAGATCCACCGCCCGCAACGAAAACCGTCCCGGGCGGCTGCCTCACCGCGGATACCGGTCAGCTGGCCGCGATGGATCCCGAGCTGCGCTCCGCCCACAACCGGCGGAGCAGGTCGGCGCCGAACTGTTCCTTGTTCACGTAGGCGGCCGCCCCGCTGTCCGCGGCTGCGGGCGGCAGGTCGGCCACGTCGTAGGTGGAGCAGAGGAACACCACCACGTCGGGATGGGCGGCCAGGATGCGCCGGGTCGCCTCGATCCCGTTCATTTCGGGCATGTTGATGTCCATCAGCACCAGCGCGGGGTGCAGGGCGTCGACCAGCTCGATCGCCTCCGGGCCGCTGGACGCCTCCCCGGCTAGCTCAAAACAGTCGATTCTGCGCAGTACGGCCCGGGCGGCCATCCGGAACGGTGCTTGGTCGTCTACCACGACCACTGCGTGCGGGGTGGTCATGGTTCAAGCTTGTCACGGGGCGCCCGGCCGGCCGAGGGTGCTGCCACCCCCGCGGCTGGTAGGTCAGCTTCCCTGGGTGTCGGCCAGGTACAGCAGCACCGCCTTGACCCGCCGGTTCAGGTCCTTCTCCTCGCTCAGCCCGAGCTTGGCGAAGATGGAGTTGGTGTGCTTTTCCACCGCCCGCTCGGACACCGTCAGCGTGAGCGCGATCGCGGCGTTGCTCTTGCCCTGGGCCATCTCGGCCAGGATCTCGGTCTCCCGGGGGGTGAGCTGGGCCAGGCTGGACTGCTGGTGCGCCGAGCGGGACCGGACCAGCTCGTCCACCACCATCGGGTCGATCACCGACCCGCCGCCAGCCACCGCGCGGATGGCCCGGGCCAGCTCGTCCACGCTGGCCACCCGCTCCTTGAGCAGGTAGGCCCGGCCGGCCGAGCCGTGCTCCAGCAGCGCCATGGCGTAGCCGGGCGCGGTGTACTGGCTCAGCACGACCACGCCCACGTCCGGGTGGTTGTCCCGGAGCCAGGCGGCGGCCTGGATACCCTCATTGGTCCCGGTGGGCGGCATCCGGATGTCGGTGATGACCACGTCCGGGCGCTCGGCGCCGACCAGGGCCAGCAGCTGCGGCAGGTCGGAGGCCGTGCCGACCAGCTCGAAATCGTCGTTCGACGCGACCAGCCGGGAGACGCCCTCCCGGAGCAGCACGTTGTCTTCCGCCAGCGCGACGCGAATCCTGTCCATCAGGCGGTGATCGTAGCGTGTCCTGGCCCTGCCGCACAGGGATGCGGGGCCGCAGCATAGGGCCAGCTCCGAGTGGTCCAGCTCCAAGTGGTCCAGCTCTGAGTGGGCCGGCTCTGAGTGGCCAGCTCTGAGTTGGTCAGTGCGGGCCGTGGGCCCGGGCGCCGGGCGCGGGCCGCACCACGGGCCCGGCCACCAGGGTGAGCACGGCCAGCGCGGCGGCCACCCCGGCGGCGACGGTGAACGCCCGGTGATACCCGGCTGCGAACCCGGCGCCGGTCATCAGGGCACCCGCGCCCCTTGGGCCTCCCGTTCCGATGGGCCCCGTGCTGATGGCCGCCTCGGCGATCGCGGTGAAGACCGCCACCCCCAGCGCCGCACCGAGTTCGTGGGCGGTGGCCAGGAAGCCGGAGGCGAACCCCGCGTCCCCGGGGCCGGCGTCGGCGAGGGCGGTCACCGAGGCGGCCGGGAAGACCAGCCCGGTGCCGAAGCCGAGGACCAGGAAGCCGGGCAGCAGGCCGGGGTAGCCCGCCGCGGCACTGGCCTGGGCCAGCAGCAGCGCGCCCCCGGCCATCAGCGCCAGGCCGGCCGCGGCCAGCACCCGGGAGCCGGCCCGGCCCAGCAGCCGGGACGCCAGGTGCGCGCCCGCCCCGATCACCAGGACCAGGGGCAGGAAACCCAGCCCGGCCCGGATGGGGGAGTAGCCCAGCACGTCCTGCAGGTACAGCGAGCCGAGGAAGAACGCGGCGACCAGGACGCCGGTCGCCCCCAGCATGACCAGGGCGCCGCTGGCCAGCCGCCGGTTGCGCCAGGCCCGCGGCGGGAACAGCGGATCCCGGCCCGCCCGCTCGGCCAGCGCGAACGCGGCGAGCAGCAGCGCCGCCACGAGCAGCAGCCCGATGGTCCAGGCCGAGGCCCAGCCGTGCCCGGGGGCGCCGGTGATCGCGTAGATCGCCGTGCCGAGCCCCGTCACGCCGAGCACCGCGCCCGGCAGGTCGAGCCGGGCCAGGCCGCGCGCCGCTGCGGCCGGCCGGGGGATCAGGCGCCCGGCCAGGATCCAGGCCGCCGCGCCGACCGGCACGTTGATCAGGAACACCGACCGCCAGCCGAGCCAGGTGGTCAGCACGCCGCCCAGCAGCACGCCAGCCGCGGCCCCGGCGGCACCCAGCGCTCCCCAGACGCTCAGCGCGGTGACCCGCTGCGCGCCCGCGTACGTCGCGGTGATCACCGACAGGGCAGCCGGGGTGAGCAGCGCGGCGCCCACTCCCTGCGCGGCCCGGGCGCCGATCAGCAGGCCAGCCGCGGGAGCCAGGCCGCTGGCCAGGGACGCGGCCGTGAACAGGGCCAGCCCGGCCAGGAACACCCGCCTGCGGCCCAGGAGGTCGGCGGCCCGGCCGCCGAGCAGGGTCAGGCCGCCGGTCATCAGCACGTAGGCGGTGATGACCCAGGGCAGCCCGGCCGCGCCCAGGCCCAGGGCCCGGCCGATGGACGGGAGCGCCACGTTCACCACGGTGATGTCCAGGATCACCATGAACTCGGCCACGCAGAGCAGGACCAGGACCGCCCAGGGCTGGCGGGCGGGCGCCCCGTCCGGCCCGGGGACCGGGGTCCGGGACTGGGCGGAAGGGTGAGGGATAGAGCCGTGAGCCATGCCGGCCTCCGCGCACTTCTAGGTTGACGGTAGTGTTAACCGCCATCCTGCGCGTCGGCTTACAAGTCTGTCAACCTAGAACCGGCAACCTAGAACCGGCAACCCGGAACCGGGCGGAGCCTAGGACGGGAAGACGTGCTCCTGGTACCACTCCCAGGTCCGGGCGATGCCGTCCTCCCGGGTGATGCCGGGCGTGTAGCCGAGCACCTGCTTGGCCAGGTCGTAGGTGGCGAAGTTGCGGTCCACCTCGCCAACCCGCCGGGGCTGGTACTCCACCGGGTGATCCGGCTGGCCCGCCGCGTTCCGGCACAGGTCGGCGAGCTCGGTGATGGTGGTCTCCACGCCCGAGGCGATGTGCAGGACCGTGCCGCCCGGCACGTCGCCCTCCAGGGCCAGTTGCAGCGCGTGGGCGATGTCGTCCACATGCGTGTAGTCCCGCGACGACGTCCCGTCGCCGTAGATCACGAGGGGCTGGCCGGTATGCAGGGCCCGGAAGAACACGGTCATCGCGCCCTTCTTGTGGCCACTCCACGGGCCGTAGATGTTGGCGAACCGCAGCGCCACCGTGCGCATCCCGAAGGACTTGGCGAAGGCGTGCGCGTACCCCTCCCCGGCGAGCTTGCTCGCCCCGTACGGCGAGATCGGCTTGGGCAGGGAGAACTCGTTGACCGGGGGCAGGGCGTCACCGATGAGCGCGCCCCCGGTGGAGGCCAGGACCACCCGCTCCACGCCGGCCCGCCGGGCGGCGTCCAGCACCCGGAATGTGCCCAGCACGTTGGCCTCGAAGTTCATCACCGGGTCGGCCACGGACATCACGACCGAGCCGGCCGCGGCCAGGTGGATGATCGACTCGATCCCGGCGAGCGCCGCGTCGAGGGCGCCGGAGTCGCGGATGTCGCCTTCCACCAGCTCGGCGTCCACGCCGTTCAGGTAGGCCGGGTTGCCGGTGGAGTAGTTGTCGAACACGCGGACCGAGTGCCCGCTGCCGGCCAGCCGCCGGACCAGCGTCGCGCCCACGAAGCCGGCTCCGCCGGTGACCAGAACACGCTGAGGAGCAGTCACGACAGGTTCAGTCATGACAGGTAAAGCTAGCAGCGCTTCAGCGTGGATGGGACGCCCGCCCCGGCCAGGGCGTGGCGTCCTGGGCCGATGGTGAGCAGACCAGGACCGGCTGGGACGCGGCCCCCGGGGTGACCGTGGACAGCTCCAACTGCTGACCGCCCGCTGCCCAGCCGATCACCTGACTAGGCGCGAACGGGGTGGCATGGGAGGCGGTTGCCGCGGCCAGTCGTCTCGAGTTCTCCGCTGGCGCAGCTGCACCGGTCAGGTGACGGCTTCCCGGGGCAGGCGCAGCACTGCGCCGACGCCGTCCTGCGGGGCCCCGGAGCTGGTGGCCAGGTCCGCGGGCAGGATGTACAGCTGGGCATCGCCGGTCGTCAGGCCCCGGGCCAGCGCGGCGTCGGCGCGGTCCTGCACCGGGTCCTGGACGCCCAGCCCGGTCAGCTCGCCCGCGGTGGCGGCCAGCTCGGTGCCCCCGGGCCCGATCCACGCGGTCAAGGCCGACTCGGGGTGATCGGCGAGCAGCAGTTCGGCGACACCCCCGTCGCGCAGCGCGGTCATGGTGGCGGCCAGTCCCTGGACGCCATGGTCATGGGCCAGCTGGGTGCGCCAGTGCTCGAAGCGGTCCCGGCTGCGCTGGGCCACGTGCTGGGCCACCGCCTCATCGGCGGCGCGGGCCGCCTCGCTGCCGTCCGCACTGACCTCCCGCTCGATGGTCACCGTGATGGCGGCGAGGTCGGTGCCGAGTTCGCGCACCAGCAGCGTCCGGGCCACCGGGTCGCCGCCGACCACGATGAGCTCGGCACCCACCTCGCGGGCCTCGGCGGTCACCCGCCCGGCGAGTTCCTTGGCGTTGAGCTTCCAGGCTTCCTCGGTGTCGTGCTGGTATCTCTGCTGCGCCGAGCCGCCGCCCTTGATCTGGTGCACCGGCCAGCCTGTGCCGGTGACCTCCTCGTCGTCCTGCGCGCCAGCGGCGGTGACCGAGGCGATCTCCCCGCCGTCGTGGCGGGCCATCACCTGCAGGTGCGGCACGTGCGGCCGGCGCTGCGCGAGCAGCGGCATGACATGGGGCAGCGGGGCCAGCCGGGCGATCTCGCGGCGCGGCGGGTGCGGCAGCCCCTCGGTCAGCACGACCCGGCCGCCGTGTCCGAACGCGGCCCGCCCGGGCGCGCCCCGGCGGGCGTCGGTTATCACCGCGGCTACCGCGTCCAGCGTGGCGTGGTCGGCCCCGGCGCTGGCCAGCCGCTCACGGGCGGAACGCCAGCGCAGGTCGAGGGCGCCGGTGGCGTCCTCGGAGTCCCGCGAGGTATCCAGGTACACCGACACGTAGCCGCCGAAGTGCTCATACAGCGGCCGCAGGAACTGCAGGTCCATCACGATCACCCCGGTAGGTAGGCGTCTTCCTGCCTGGAGTACCTTCCCCGCAACTGCTGTTTCCCCCCTGAACCACTGTTCCCCTGAACTACTTTCCCCCTGAACCACTGGCGGTCAGGAAGCGGCAGAATGATCTCTACCCGGGTCTGGACGTTTGCATCTGGTGTCGCCGCACCTGGCCTGATATACCAGGCCAGCGTCTGTAGCTCGTTGCCTGCCGGAGCGGAGAGGCGGTGACGGCCGTTGCCTGAGGAGCAGCGCCGTGCCACGGGCGCTGACGTGGGGCGCCCTGATGGTGATAACGCCACGGGTCCCGCGCAGTCCCCCGTGGTGGTGCCAGGCTGGGCGGACAAGCTGCGTGACATCCAGTCGATCACTGATGCGGCGCTGTCCGCGCTGGATCCCCAGGCTCTGCTGGAGGCGCTCGTCGGCCGGGTAAAAGACGCCTTGCAGGCCGATACGGCCGCCGTGCTGCTGCTGGATTCTCCTTCCGGGCAGCTGGTCGCGACGGCCGCGAGCGGGCTGGAAGAAGAGGTGCGGCAAGGGGTGCGGATCCCGTTCGGCCGGGGTTTTGCCGGGCGGATCGCGGCGGAAGACCGCCCGGTGATCCTGGCTGAGGTCGATCACACCAAGGTGGTCAACCCCATCCTGCTGGACAAGGGCATCCGGTCCCTCATGGGTGCTCCGCTGCGGGCCGGGGGAGTGGTCATCGGTGTCCTGCACGTGGGGACACTCACTCCCCGCGCCTTCACCAGCGATGACTCTGACCTGCTGCAGGTGGCGGCGGATCGTGCCGCACTGGCGGTTCAGGCCCTGAACGCCCAGATGGACCGGGCCGCCGCCGCGGCGCTGCAGCACAGCCTGCTGCCCTCCGCCCTCCCTGCGATCGGCGGGCTGGAGATGGCGGCGCGTTACGTTCCCGGCAGCGGCCACGTCGGCGGCGACTGGTACGACGTGTTCGTTCTCCCGTCGGGTGAGGTGTGCGCCGTGATTGGCGACGTGGCCGGCACCGGGCTGAAAGCAGCGGTGATCATGGGCCGGATGCGCAGCGCGCTGCGCGCCTACGCCCTGCAGACCACCGACCCGGCCGAGGTCCTGGACCGCCTTGACCACAAGATGCGGTATTTCGAGCCGCAGGCGATGGCCACCGTGCTGTACGCGGTGTTCAGCCCGGCCCTGGATGAGGTGCGCATCTCCTGTTCCGGGCATCTGCCACCGTTGATGGCTGTCCCGGGCCAGCCTGCCGTCCCGGTCGGGGTCTTCCCCGACCTGCTCATCGGCGTGCCGGGCACGGCCCCCCGGCGGACGAAGACGGTGCCGGTGCCTGCAGGCGGGGTCTTGTGCCTCTACACCGACGGGCTCGTCGAACGCCGGGACCGGCCCATCGACGATGGGATCGCCCGGTTGTCCGCCGCCGTCACCGCCACGGATCCCGAAATGGGCTGCGCCCTGGTCATGGGAGCCATGGCTGATTACATCGCGCACGTCGACGACGTGGCTCTGCTCCTGCTCCGCCGGACGCCGGCCGCGGACAGTGAGCCCGGTGCCAGTGACCACAGGGCCAGTGACCACAGGGCCAGTGAGTACAGGGACAGCGGCCAGCGTCGGCGTGACGGCCGGGAACTGGCTAGTGAGGACCCACGCGTCCGCTGGTCCGGGCGGCACGTCACGGTGACGATGCCCGGGGAGATCGACGTGATCAACGCCCCTGACGTAGCTGAGCTCATCTCAGCCGCCGCGGCCGGATCCCCTGAGGTGATCACCGCTGACCTGACCGCCACGGTGTTCTGCGACTCAGCGGGAGTCGAGGTGCTCGCCCGCGCCCGCGACGCGGCCGCCGCGCGCGGCATGGAGTTCCGCCTGGCCCTCGGCGGGTCCCCGGTGGCCCGCATCCTCCAGCTCACCGGACTGGATGAGGTCATGCCGCTCTATCGTGATGTGCCGCATTCGCTGGCCACGCCTGCGGCCCCGCCAGGCCGCGCGCCCGGTCCCTAACCGGCAGGCGCGGGTCACCCGCGGGCCGGCTCATCCGGCTGCCGCACCGTGGAGACCGGCCGCCGCACCCTCCGGCGCATGGTGACCGTGGTGCCCCCGGGGCCGGGGGAGATGCTCAGCTCGTCACTGACCTGGCTGATCACCGACAGGCCGCGGCCGCCTGACCATCCGTGGCCGGGCGCCAGGGAATCGCCGATCCGCCACTGGCCCCGGTCAGACACCCGGATGACAGCGCTCCCGGCACCATCGAGGCCAGCCGAGACCCGGACCGTGCCGGTACCCAGCCTGGGCCGCCCATGCACGGTCGCATTGACCGCGGCCTCCCAGACGGCTAGTTCCACATCCGTGCAGTCTGATTCCCGCACCCCGAGCTCCTCGAGCCAGCCGTGGAGCCCTGCACGCAGCCCGGCCAGCGCCCGGGGATCCGCCGGGAATTCCATCGACCAGCCAGCGCCGGGCTCCCGCAGACGATGGGCGGCGAGCACCATGACCTCGTCACCGTCGCCCCACTCCGCCAGCTGCTCGACCACCGCCGCGCACATCCGGTCAGCCGTGTCGGCGGCCGTGGCGCCATCACTGTCCGCCATCACCGCCGCCGCCAGGTCAGCCAGCCGGCGCTGACGGCCTCCGGTGCTGGCTCCGTCCTGCCGGCGGGCGGCCGTCCCCTGAAAAAGCACCAGCACGCCACCGGGTGGGAGATCGGTCTTCGCGCTGCCATCAGGCTGTTCTTCCGCGCTGCCGCGGGGGGACAGGAAAGTGGCCTCGCCGCCGGGCGTGCACACCAGCGGCATGGGATGACCGGTACTGGCGTACCGCAGTTCGCCGGTGGCCGGATCGAGCTGGGCCACCCAGGCCGTCACGCCCGGGCCTCCAGCGGGCCCGGCGGCAATATCGCTGAGGTAGGACAGCGTCTGAGCTGGTCCCGCGTCCGCGCGCAGGGTTCCCCGCAGCAGCCTCCGCAGCTGCGCCGCGGCTCCGGGGACGGCACCGAAGCGGTGGCCGGCTGTCCCCGTCATGAGGGCAATCACCCGCTGCGGCAGCACCAGGGCATCGATCCAGGCGTCACTGGCGCCCGGATCCTGGCGGGCGGGCAGATACCGAGCGGCCAGCCGCACTCGGGGCAAGACCGGCAAGCCGGCCGGCACCGCAGACCCCGCTGCCTCGTCCGTCCCCGCCGGATCCGGCAGGCCAGCAGGAACCGCGTCCCCCGCTTCTGCGTCGAGGCCACCCGTGGCCCGCAGCGGGCTGGCGCGGGCCAGTCCGGCTACCGCGACGCCACTGACCGACCCGTCGGGCTGGCACACCGGCAGCACAGACAGAGAGAAAACGGCGCCGTCAGGCTCATCCGCCTGGCCGCCGGACGGGGTGCGCCACCTCACGTCATGGGCATGGTTCCCGGTGGTATAGACCCTGCGGATCGCTTCCACCAGGTGCCGGCCTTCGGGATCACGGACCACATCGGCCAGCCGGCGGCCGGTCAGCGTGGCGTCCCCAGTGCCAAGCGCGGGCCCGGTTCCGGGGGTGGCCGACACGATCACCAGGTCAGGGCCGGCCAGTTCGGACAGGAAGACCGGCGCGCTATGGAAAGGTGATCCAGGCTGACGGGTCGCGGGGTTCTCAGCTTCGGGTGAACCAGCCGCGTCGCGGCCCGGGCCAGGATCACCCGGCACCGCGTCGTGACCGGTACCCTCGCGCATCGCGCCTGCCCCAAACGTCATCTGCGGCGGTCAGCCGCGTCGTTGCCCGTAACTGCCAGCCTGCCGCGGCCGTTAGGGGAACACGGATCATTCTGCAGCGCTTGCCCCCGCAAAGACGCCGGGAAACACCGACATAGGGCTGTCGCGCTGGTCCCGCAGGCTGGGGCCAGACAGATCACCAGCCTGATGGAGGAAATCATGTCCGCACCCGCAGCCAACAGCGTGTCCTGGTTCGAGATCGGCGCCCCGGACGTTGACGCGGCCCAGGCCTTCTACGGCCCCCTGTTCGGCTGGTCGTTCGCGCCCGACGGCGCCTACACCCTCATCACCGCCCCCGGAGCGGATGGCCCGTCCGGCGGCATCTTCAACACCGGCGGCAACATCCCCCCGTACGCGGTTTTCGTCGTCCGGGTAGACGACGTGGCCGTGACCGCGGCCCGCAGCGAGGAACTCGGCGGCAAGATCGTCGTCGCGCCGATGAAGCTGGAAGACGGCATGGTCGTGGCCTATCTCACCGACCCGCACGGCGCCATGTTCGCCCTGTTCAGCCCTAGGCCGGAGAGCTGACCCGGGCATCCTCGCGGCGGGGCCTGCTCAGCTGGTCAGGGCTTCGCGGGCTTTGACCAGGTCGGTTACGAGGCCGGCGAAGGCTTCCTCGCGGGCGTCGCCGTCCTCGGCGCGGAGGATCGAGGAGGGATGGACGGTGCTCAGCACCGGGCCGTGCCACTCGCCCACCGTGACCTCCTCCAGCCGGCCCCGGTGGTCACGCACCCGGAATCCGCGGCCGAAGATCGCCTCCCCGGCCACCGCGCCCAGGGCCACGGTGACCCGGGGCCCGACCACCGTGAGCTCCGTTTCCAGCCAGCCGCGGCAGGCCATGATCTCGGTTCCGTTGGGGCGCTGGTGGATGCGGCGCTTGCCGCGGGCCTGCCACTTGAAGTGCTTCACTGCGTTCGTGATGTAAGCGTCGCCGCGGCGGATGCCGCTGTCGCGCAGCGCGCGGTCGAGGACATGCCCGGCCGGCCCGACGAACGGGTGGCCCTGCTTGTCCTCCTGGTCTCCCGGCTGCTCGCCGACCAGGGCCAGCGGCGCGCCCGCGCGGCCCTCGCCGAACACCGTCGCGGTCGCCCGCTGGTAGAGGTCGCAGCGCGTGCAGGAAGCGGCTTCCCGCGCGAGTTCCTCAAGCGTGGTCACGTCATTCGGTGGTACCCGGCCGCGGCAGGGCTTATCCGTGGATCGAGAAGGCCAGGGCGCCGCCCAGGCAGGCCACCCCGATCACGATCCAGGTGACGTAGTCGTTGACCACGCCGCTCTGGAACCGCCGCAGCGGCCGGACCAGCCCGGTGCCCGGCTCGAAGCCCCGGCGCAGCAGCGGCAGCCGCCGCCAGTACAGGGCCAGGAAGGCGAGGAAGACCGCGCCGGCGGCCGTGCCCAGCCCGGTGACCAGGTTGGCCACGCTCACCCGGGCGGGCGCGGCGGCGTACGGCGCGGCCACGTGGGCGACGCGCACCCCGTGCAGCACGGTCGCGTTGTAGGCGCGCTGGTCCTGGAACCGCACCGCGGCCGCCTCCACCATGGAGCCCAGCCTGGGCAGCAGCCCGATGATCGCCGCGGCGGCGACCAGAACCGCTGGCGGCACGATCATGCTGAGCGGCGTGCGCTGCTTATCCTCATCCGTCTCGCTCGTCTCCTCGGACGACTCTTCCGCCATCTGCAGGGTTTCGCTGGGAGGGTCGCCCAGCCCGTAGAAGACGCCCCCGGCGACCCGCAGCACCGCCCCGCCGACCAGGACCGAAGCGAACACGACCAGCACGGTGAGCCAGACCCTCCCGTGCGTGCCGCCGCTGCCGGTGATCCAGCCCTGGCCCAGGGAGGTGGCGAACGGGGGCAGGTCAGCCAGGCCGAGGGCGGCCAGCGTGAAGATCACGCCGGTCACCCGCAATCGGCGCCCCCGGCCATGCAGCCAGGTCTCGTTGACCGACCGCAGACGGTGCAGCACGATCCCGGTGCAGAAGAACAGGGCGGCCGTCACCATCGCGTGCCCGGCCACGAAAACGGCCGTGCCCGCCAGCCCGGCCGGGGTGAGCAGGGCGATGCCCACCAGGAACATGCCCGCGTGGCTGATCGTGGAGAACGCGAGCAGCCGCTTGATGTGCCGTTCCTGGAGGCAGAACAGGGCGCCGACGACGGTGGTGAGCAGGCCGAGGGCCAGGAACGCGTCAGTGATCGCGGCGCGGTTCCCCAGTGTTTGCCCGGCAGGGCCTGGCCGAACATCGACCAGTAGACCCGGGCCACGCCAAACAACCCGAGTTCCACCATGACCCCGGAGAACAGCACGCACACCGGAGTGGGGGCGACCGCGTGCGCGTCGGCCAGCCAGAAGTGGAACGGGACGATGGCGCCCTTGATCAGCCATCCGGTAACGATGAGCACGAACGCCACCAGGACCAGGCCGTCCGGCCGGTGCCGGGCGAGGTCCTGGCCGATCTGGGCCATGTTCAGCGCCCCGGTCCGGCCATAGACGACGGCGATCCCGGACAGGGTCAGGTAGGCGCCGATGCTGTTGGTGATCGCGAAGTTCAGCGCGCCCTGGATCGAGCCGCGTTCCTCCGGGCGGTAGGCGGTCAGCGCGTAGGCCGCGACACTCATCAGCTCGAACCACACGAACATGTCGAAGATGTCGCCGGTCAGGCAGAACCCGGTCATGCCCGCCAGGAACGCCAGCATCAGCACGTGATAGTAGGTGGCCACCCGCTGGAAGTACCGCCAGGAGAAGATCATTCCCGCCGTGACCAGGACGGCGGCCAGGCAGGCCAGGCCTGCGCTGAGCGGCCCGACCTCGAAGTCGATGCCGATCGCGATCCCGTGATGCGGCCGGAAGCCACCGAACCAGTAGGTCTCGTCGTGGCCCGCGACCCGGATCATGATGACCACCAGCAGGCCAGCCACCACGGCGCTGGCCCCGATGGCCACCGAGTCCAGGATCCGGCGGTGGCGGCGCAGCAGGGGGTTCAGCGCGCCGATCGCCGCCGCCACGAGCAGCGGCAGCACGACGGCCAGGGGCAGCAGCTGGTCCACGGCGGGCCAGCCTCAGCCCTTGAGCTGGACGAGCTCTTGCGGATCGAGGGTCCCGAACCGCTTCTGGGCCTGGACGGCGATGGCCAGCAGCAGGGCGGTGACAGCGGCCTCGACCACCACGTCGGTCAGGGCCAGCGCCTGGACCACCGGGTCGACGGCGGGGGTGTGCACCGGGATGTCGTAGAAGTACGGCGCTACCGCGCCGGTCTTGTACCCGATGCCGAGCAGCAGGACGTAGGTCGAGGACTGCACCACGATCAGGCAGACGATCTGGTGGACCAGGTGACGGCTGGTCACCACGCCGTACAAGCCGACGGTCAGGATGTACACCACGACCACGAACGGGAAGATGTGCATCACCGCTCCCCGTGCCGGACGAGGAGGGTCTGCTCGACCAGTTCGCCCACGATGAGAATGAACGCCGCGGCCACCTCGACCCCAACGAAGAAGCTGATCAGCGGGATGGTCCCGCCCGAGCTCACCGCGCCGGGGACGGTGCCGCGCGGCAGGAAATTCTTCAGGTAGGGCAGTCCCATGGCCACCGCGCTGATCCCGATGGCCGCGAAGCCGCCCGCGCCGACCGCCTCGACCGCGTCGGTGACGTCGGCCGGGCTGATCCGCCGGAACAGCAGGAACTCCCCGGACAGGTAGATGAGGATGAACGCGGTGGCCAGGACCACCCCGCCCTGGAACCCACCCGACGGGCTGGTCTGCGCGTGCGAGGCGAGAAACCAGCCCATCACCACGACCGGCCCGGTGAAGAGCAGCGCCGCCAGCCGTACCGCGTCGCTGGCCGGCGGGATCGCCCAGTCCGCCGTCGGGTCATTCTCGTCCTGCTGCCGCTCGTTCCGTAGATGGCGCAGCACCACGGCCATCCCGGTGGCCGCGACGAACAGGATGAACTCCTCGCCCACCGTGTCGAACCCGCGGTAGGAGAAGTTGACCGCCGAGACCACGCCGGTCGCGTTGGTCTGGGCCACCGCCACGCGGTTGATGATGTCGCCGTACGGGCCGGGATAGTTGCCGAAGCCTGGCAGCCCGGTCAGCCCCCACAGGTAGAAGGCGGCCAGGCCCGCGGCCCCGGCCAGGAAGATCCAGCGGCGCTGCCCCGGGGTCATTTCTCCCGCCTCCTCACCTTGGCCAGGGCCAGCAGCAGCAGCACGGGCAGCGCGACGGCGCCCACGGTCAGCTCCGACAGAGTCACATCGGGGGCCTGGAAGGCCAGGAAGAGCACGGCCAGCAGCACGCCGTAGACGCTCAGCATGATCACCTGGCGGACCGGTTCACGGATCAGCACCACCGCGGTGGCGCCCGCGGCCACCAGCACCAGGAGCGTCAGCTGCAGGACGTCCATCAGGGGAGCGGGGATCGTGTACGGCGTGACCACCGCCGCGAGCTGGGCGCTACTCATGGCGGCCCCGCGAGTCGCCCTGTTCCCTGATCCGGGCGGCCCTGATCGTGGCGTGGGCCAGGAATGGACCGCCGGCCACCATGAACAGCAGTCCCAGCCAGGTCTCTCCGCTGTTCTCGGTCCAGCCGGACTGGACCAGGACGGCCAGGGCGACGATCACCGGCGCCACCACCGCGATGGGCGCCACGTAGTGCAGCTTCTGATAGGCGTCCCGCATGACCAGGATGCCCGCCGACGAGACCAGCACCACGACGGCGGCCAGGCCCAGCAGGACATCGGCGACGATCCCGTGGGCGCTCACAGCCACCGCTCCAGGAACCGGACGAAGACCAGCCCGCTGCCGAACAGCAGCACGGCGAGGTGCACCGGAAGCTCGAACTCACCCGAGCGGCGGAACCCTTCGGCCAGCAGCACCAGCACCATGAAAACGATGGAAGTGAGCGCCTCGTAGGCCACGACGGCGTCCATCGTCGTGCCCCGCACCACCACGATCCCGCACGGGATCGCGGCCAGCAGCATGACGATGGCCGCGATCACGAAACTGTTCAATCCGCCGCCTCTCCTTCGTTCACCACAAGCTGGTGGATCACCATCGTGTCCGTGTCCTTGTCGAGGCCGGCCGCGATGGAGTTCGGGGCGATGGACTTGCCGCCGATCAGCAGCGCCCGGCGGGTTCGTCCCTCGGCCGTGTCGCCGCCGTAGCGGACCGGCAGCCGGCGGAACCCACTGGGCGGCTCCTCACCGTGGGCCAGCCGCCGCCACAGGGCGGCGAACACGATCACGGTGTCCCCGGCGACCTGGCCGGGCAGTTCGATGACCCGGACCAGCCACCGGGCCCTGATCCGCACCCGGGCGGCGGCCTGGTGGGTGACCAGCTCGGCGAGGAACGCGGCCAGGGCGGCCGCACCCGCCCCGGCCAGCAGCTCGTCGGCGGCGATCGAGTCGTCCAGGATCACCCAGAACGACATCAGCAGGACCCACCAGGTGAGCCAGGCGCCCGCCCGGCGCGCGAACGGGGCCTTCTCCGGTGGCCGTGGGCTGGTCATGCGCCGTTTTCGGCTGGATGCCGGCAGGCCCTGATCGGCTCGAGCACCCACCCCACGTACCCAGGAGGCATCCGGCAAACGTGGCCTGAGCCGCCTGCGCCCGCCTCGCTCACCACCCGGGCCGGCTACCTGCTCCTGGCAGCCCGGGCGGTTTGGCCGCCGCGGGCGCCGGGTAGGGCCAGCGCCCCGGAGTCCTGTGCACCCGGCCAACCCGGCCGGGATCAACTACGGGGAGGTGCAGGCCCGGTGCCTCAACGCGCGGTGATCCTCTCCGGCTCCCTGGGCCTGGGCCACGATGTCGTGTCCGAGGTGCTGTCCGCCAGCCTGGCCGGCCTCGGCTGGGAAACCCGGACCCTGGACTGCATGGCCTTGCTGGGCCCACGCGCGGGCCGGGCCGGCGACTGGGTCTTCCGGCGGCTGATGGCCCGGCCCGGGATCTTCGACGGGCTGCACTTCGCCCACCTCCGGACGGGCAGCCGCCTGGCCACGGCCATGGACCGCGCCGCCACGCCGCGGCTGGTGGCCGCCCTCCAGGGCGCGCTGCACGACGAGCCCGCCGACATGATCATCAGCGTGTTCGCCGCGGGTGTCCCGGCCGCGGCCGGGCTGGCCGGGTGCCTGCCGCGGCCGCGCACGGTGGTCCTCTGCCCCGACGCCCTGCCCCACGCGACGTGGGTCCGCGAGGGCATCGACCTGTTCCTGGTCACGTCCGCCGCGGGGGCTGCCGGCGTGCGCCGCTATGCACCCCGCGCTCGGGTCGCCGTGGTGCCGCCCCCGGTACGGCCCGCGTTCGCCCACCCGCCGTCGCGGGCCGCCGCCCGGTCGTCGCTGGGGATACCGGCGGACGCGCGGTGCGTCCTGCTCATGGGTGGCGGATGGGGGCTGGGCCCGGTGGAGGGGGCCGCCCGGGCCCTGGCCGCCGCGGGGGTGCACGTGCTGGCCGTGGCCGGCCACAACGCGCGGCTCGCCGCCCGGCTGGAATCCCTGGCGGCCACCTCACCCCGGGTCCACCCGTATGGGTTCACCCCGCGGATCGCCGAGCTGATGAGCGCGTCTGACCTGGTGCTGACCCTCCCGGGCGCGCTGACCTGCGGCGAGGCCCGGGCCGTCGGCCGCCGGCTGATGCTCCTCGACGCGATGCCCGGTCATGGCCGGGAAAACCTGCAGCATGAACTGGAGCTCGGCGGGGCCGGGGCGTGTAACCCCCGCCCGCCGGAGATCACCGCGAGTGTCCTGGCCGCCCTGGACCGGCCCGGACCGGTGGGGCCGCCCCGGCCACCCGGAGACTGGGACCAGGCCTTCGCGGCCGCGATGGCCAGCATCGGTGCAGGCCCGGAGCACGAGCCGGGCCCCCCGGCAGGCCACCCGGCCGCGGCAGGCGGCACCGCCGTGATCGGCGGTCATCCGCACGACCATTCCACCAGGGAGGTGGGCTTTCCGTGATGCGCACCCTGTGCCTGCACCCGCCGTCGTACGAGGGGTTCGACGGCGGGGCGGGCTCGCGCTATCAGGCGAAACGCGAGATCAGGTCGTTCTGGTATCCGACCTGGCTGGCCCAGGTCGCCGCCATCGTGCCCGGCAGCAAGCTGGTTGACGCGCCCGCCGCGGGGCTCGGCCTCGACGAGGTGCTCCCGTTCGCCGGCCAGTACGACCTGGCGGTCCTGCACACGAGTTCCCCCTCCTTTGCCGGGGACGTCCAGGTGGCCGAGGCGCTCAAGCGGGCGAACCCGGCCCTCAAGCTCGGGTTCGTCGGCGCCAAGGTCGCGGTGGAACCGGAGGCCTCGCTGCTGGCCTCGGACGCGATTGACTTCGTGGCCCGTGAGGAGTTCGACTTCACCATCGCCGAGGTGGCCGAGGGCCGGCCGCTGGCCGAGGTCCGGGGGGTCACGTTCCGGGACCTGGCCGGGCAGGTGGTGCACACCCCGGACCGGCCGATCCTCGAGGACATGGACCGCCTGCCGTACGTCACCGACGTGTACCAGCGCGACCTGGACGTCAACGATTACTTCATCGGCTACCTCAAGCATCCGTACGTGTCGCTGTACACCGGGCGGGGCTGCCGGTCACGGTGCACGTTCTGCCTCTGGCCGCAGACCGTCGGCGGTCACCGCTACCGCACCAGGAGCGCGGAGCACGTCCTCGGCGAGATGGCCCGTATTACCGATTTGTTCCCGTCGGTGAAGGAAGTCTTTTTCGACGATGACACCTTCACCGACGACCGGCGGCGCGCGGAAGAGATCGCCCGCGGCATGGGGAAACTGGGCCTGACCTGGTCGTGTAATGCGAAGGCCAACGTTCCCTACGAGACGCTGAAGATACTGCGGGACAATGGCCTGCGCCTGCTGCTCGTGGGATACGAGTCCGGGGACCAGCAGATTCTCATCAACATCAAGAAAGGCGTCCGGGTCGACCGGGCCCGCCAGTTCACCAAGGACTGCCGGGATCTCGGCATCACCATCCACGGCACCTTTATCGTCGGCCTGCCGGGCGAGACGGCCGAGACGATCCAGGAAACGATCCGTTTCGCCAAGGAGATCAACCCGCATTCCCTGCAGGTCTCGATCGCGGCGCCGTATCCGGGGACCGCCCTGTACCAGCAGGCCAGGGACAACGGGTGGCTGCCGGAGGACGACGCCACCCTGCTGGACGAGCGCGGGGTGCAGGCGGCGGCCCTCAGCTATCCCAACCTCAACCGGACCGAGATCTACGAGTCCGTCGAGACCTTCTACCGGCAGTTCTACTTCCGGGCCGGGAAGATCGCCGAAATGTCCGCCGAGATGCTGCGCAGCCCCGAAATGATGCGACGGCGGCTGCGCGAGGGCGCCGAATTCATCAGCTTCCTGCGGCGCCGGGACAGCTCCGCCTCCTGACCTGGCTCACTACGCCCGGCGCGAGGTCACCCGTCGGCGCAGTAGCGCGGGTGCGGGACGATGCCCCGCTCGGCGGCCTGTTCCCGGAGCATGCCGCGCAACTGGCCCCGGGCCCGGTGCAGCCGGGACATCACGGTGCCGACCGGGCAGTGCATGATGTCCGCGACCTCCCGGTAGCTGAAGCCTTCCATGTCGGCCAGGTAGACGGCGGTGCGGAAGTCCTGCGGCAGTTCCCTCAGCGCCCGGGTGACCGACGAGTCGGGCAGCCGGTCCAGCGCCATCTCCTCGGCAGACCGGGGGACGATGTCCCGCCCGGCCCAGCCCCGGGTGAGCTGGCCGTCCTGCACCCCGGTCAGGGAGACGCGCACCGGCTCGCGCTGGCGGCGCCGGTAACTGCTGATGAACGTATTGGTCAGGATCCGCAGCAGCCAGGCCCGGGCGTTGGTGCCCTCGCGGAATTGCTGGAAGCTGGCGTAGGCCTTGGTGTAGGTCTCCTGCACCAGGTCCTCGGCGTCGTGCGGGTTGCGGGTCAGGGCCGAGGCCGCGGCGTGCAGGTGCCCCAGGTGCACCAGCGCCTCGTCGGCGAACCGTGCGTGCTGCTCGCGGGCGAGCGCCACCTTCGTAGCGGAAGTCATGGAAGCGCCGGGTACCCGGGACGGTCCGGGGCAAACCCGCCGCCCCGGCGCCGGGCTGGTCCCTCAGCTCGCGTCGAGCAGGGTGCGCAGGGCGGCGTTGGCCCGGGTGGCGTGCCGCCGGACCGCCGCCCGGCTGATGCCTATCGCGTCCGCGGCCTGCTCCTCGGAGAGGTTGGCGTAGTACCGCATGACCAGTACCTCGCGCTGCCGGGCAGGCAGCGCGCCGAGGGCGGCCAGCAGCGGCGCAGGGCCGTTTGCGGAACCGTTGGCCGCGGGGGAGCGGTACCGGCCCGACCGGGATCGCTCGACCACCGACTGGCGGAGGAAGTCCAGCGGGCAGGCGAGGCCCCCGCGGCGGCGCCACGCCGCGGCTATCGCCACGAACGAGTCCTGCACAATTTCCTCCGCGGTCGCCGTGTCGTGCACCAGCAACGCGGCCAGCCGCACGAGCGGCGTGTAGTGCTCCTCGTAGAGCGCGCTCACCGGGTCACCGTAACTCCCTGGCGGGCTAAATGCGCCGGTTACGGGCGGACCGCCAGTCCCCCCATTCGGGGATACCCCGTTCGCGTGGAAGCCGTTATTGGGGGCGGCGTTCGCCTTGAAGCCGTTAGCGGGAGGGCCGTTAGTGGGGGTGGCGTTCGGGTGGGTTCGCAGCCAGCCCGCGAAGCGGTCCAGGCCCGCCACGGCGTCGTAGTCCTCGCGGAACCGGGCCATCTTCAGCTCGGTGAGCCGCGGACGTGACGGGGAGATGAACGTGCGGTTGGCCGGCTCGCCGGTCTGGCGCTGGAGCGCCGCGGCCAGCGTGTCCCGTAGCCAGCCGTAGCGCTGATCGGCGGGCAGGTCGCGTAACGTGCACCAGACTGCGGCGGCCGCCTCGAAGGCGGCCTGGACCAGATCGCCGGCCAGCGGCCGGTCGGCGCCGGTCAGCAGGCAGGCGTCGCCGAACAGGTCCCTGGCGTGCACGGTGAAGCACGCGGCCAGTTCCTCGGCGTCGCGGGACCAGACCCTGTCTTCCTCAGCCACGCGAGCCTCCGCGGGAGAGCCGGTGACGACGCCGGTGAAGAGCAGGCCCGGGCCTGAGATGACGCAGTACGGCGACCCCCCACTCCTGATCGCGGCACTGATGGCGCCAGAGATCTCCGGCGCGCTGCGGTGACTGCTGACCGCGCGTGGCCCCCCCTTCCCCACCCCTGGGTAGCCTGTCGCGAATAGCGCTCGTCAAGGATAAAGCGCTGCAAGCGTAGAAAGCCAGATCTTACCGCCTGACAGCGCGGTTAAGCCCGGATTAAGACGTGTCCGGGGTTGTCCGGTCATTTAGCCGGCGGTCCGCAGGTTTGCTACTCGCGGCCGGCCCGAATCCTAAAACGCGCTAATCTTGTCCAAACACCCTGGATTACCGCGAGTAGGTTCCATCAAAGAGACCGCTCCGTATCATCCGGAAGTGATTACCGGTGAACATTTCAGCGACGTGGCGGCGGCCCCGGGTAGGCGGCGGCCACCCGCTTGGGCACGACCATGCGCCACGCATCCGTCACGAACTCGCGCATCTCGGCCGGCCCTAGGCTCTGCGTCCACGCGTCGATCCACTGATAGCGCTGATCGCTGGGGCGATGCAGGAAGAACCGGTCCGGCTCGGCGGCGATCAGCGCGGGGCGCTCGTCCCGGGGGAACCCGAAGCCCATGATCGTCTCGTCGGGGGAGACGGACGCGTAGACGATCCGGCCGACCCGGAACTTGACCCAGTCGCGGATCAGGTGCTCTTCCGTGCGGGGCAGGGCGAGCGCCACAGCCCGGACCTCGGCCAGTGTCACCATGACCCGATTCTGCCGGGTGGCCGGTACTGGGCATAACGGGGAGCCCCCCGGGGTTGGCGGAACCTGGGACGACGAACCGAGCTAGCTCCGGGGTCTCCCGCATCTGGGCCACCCCGGAGCCGTAGAACGGAGTAGCGATGCCGAAGGCAGTGCGGTTCGAGAATTACGGCGGGATCGACGTGCTCAGGGTCGAGGACGTGGCGCGGCCGGTGCCGGGGGAGGGGCAGGTCCTGGTCCAGGTCAAGGCGGCCGGGATCAACCCCGGTGAGGCCAAGATCCGGGAGGGCCTGCTGCACTCGCGGTGGCCGGCCACGTTTCCCTCGGGCCAGGGCAGCGACCTGGCCGGGGTGGTGGCCGAGACCGGACCCGGGGTGACCGGCTTTTCGGCCGGGGATGAGGTCATCGGCTGGACCGACAACCGGGCCAGCCAGGCCGAGTACGTCGTCGTCCGAAGCCGGGAACCTGACCGCCAAGCCGGCCGGGGTGCCGTGGGACGTCGCCGGGGGCCTGTTCGTGGCCGGGCGCCACCGCGTACGCGGCGGTGCGGGCGGTCGCCCTGAGCCCGGGCGACACGGTCGTGGTGGCCGGCGCGGCGGGCGGGGTCGGCTCGATCGCGGTCCAGCTGGCCCGCCGGGCCGGGGCGACGGTGATCGGGCTGGCCAGTGAGCCGCACCACGCGTGGCTCACCGCGCACGGCGTGATCCCGGTGAGCTACGGCGACGGGGTGGCTGACCGGATCCGGCAGGCCGCCGGCCAGGTCGACGCGTTCATCGACACGGTCGGCGGGGACTATGTCCGGCTGGCCGTGGAGGATCTGGGCGTGGCGCCCTCCCGGGTGGACACGATCGCCAACTTCGAGGCCGTCGAGAAGTACGGGATCAAGGCCGAAGGCAACGCCGTACGGCGCCAGCGCCGCGGTGCTGGCCGAACTGGCCGGGCTGATCGCCGCGGGCGAGCTGGAGGTCCCGATCGCCGCGACGTTCCCGCTGGCCGAGGTGCAGGACGCCTACCGGCGGCTGGAGCAGGGTCACCTGCTTGGCAAGATCGTCCTGCTCGTCTGAGTACCGGCGCCTGACTATCGACGCTGGGCCCAGTCGGACGACCGGAACTTCAGCGACCTGGGTCAGGCCTGGAACAGGGTGACCCGCATGGCCGGGCCCAGGATCGGCTCCGCCAAGGGCAGCAGGAAGCGATAGCGGGCGGGCAGCTGCCGGCGGACCCGGCGCGGGAGCCGGGCCAGCCCGGTGGACTCCACCACCCGCAGGCCCAGCCGCTCCAGCGAACGCGGATCGTCACAGGCCCACGCCCACCTCGCGGGGATGCCCCGCCGGGCGGCCAGTTTTCGCTGCTGGTCGAAGGTCCGCCGGGGAAAGGTGTCCAGCGCGATGCGGGCGTTAGGGAAATGGTTCTTGATGCGGGTCAGGACCGTGCTGACCTGTTCTTCCGTCAGGTAGGCCAGCACCCCGTCGGCCACGAAGAAGTACGGCCCCGGGCTCTGCGCGACGATGGGCAGCCATTCCTCGCCGGTTACCGACGCGGCCACCATCCGGCGGCGGTCCGTGTCGGCGAAGAACTTCCGCCGCAGTTCGATGCTGTCGGGCAGGTCCAGGTCGATCCAGTGCACCTGACCGTTGTCCACCCGCTCGAAGCGGCTGTTCAGCCCGGTGCCGATCTCCACCACCGTGCCCGCCGGGTTCCTGGCCAGGAAGTCGCGGACCCAGGCGTCCATGAGCACGGTCCGCAGCACGGTCACCGACCCGCCCGCGCCCCGGCCGTACTTGGGGTCGATTTCCACTGAGCCCGCGATCTCCACGGCTTTCGGGTCCCGCAGCACGGGCTGCCGCCGCTGGGCCGCCCGGGCCCGGGCCGCCAGCGGGATGAAGAGGGTCTGCTGCACCGCCCCGAGCGGCGTCGTCTCCTTATCTGCCACGCCCGCCATTACACACCGCCCCGGCGGCCACTCGCGGGCCGCGGATGGACGCGGTCGTCCGCGAACGGCTGTTTTGCCTCCTGGTGCCTGGGTAGCCGCTTTCCCGCCGACTGCAGGCAGCGCAGGCGGCCCGGCCGACAGGGGAGATCCAGGTCATGGCACGCAACCATCAGCGCACTTCTGCGCCGCCCGCTGACCAGCAGCGGAGCATCCCGCCCGAGCGTGAGGTGTCCGGCGGCCCGGACTCGCCGCTGGAACTGGGCGCGACCGGCTGGCGGAACACGCTGAAGCGCACCGGCAAGAAGTTCGTCCGGGACCGCTGCTCGATGACCGCGAGCAGCCTGGCCTATCACTGGTTCCTGGCCCTGTTCCCGGCGGTGATCGCCGCGCTGGGCCTGATCAGCCTGATCCACGTCGGGTCGGGCACGCTGACCAAGCTGGTGAACGGCCTCCAGAAAGCGCTGCCACCGGGCGCCTCCAAGGTCTTCACCCAGGCCGTCAGTAACGCGGCCGGGGATCACAAAGGGTCCCTGACGGCGCTGGTCCTCGGCCTGGTGATCGCCGTCTGGAGTGCGTCGGGGGGCATGGTCGCGCTGGAGACCGGCCTGGACATCGCCTACGAGGTACCGGTTGACCGTAAGTTCGTGTCCAAGCGGCTGATCGCGTTCGTGCTGATGGTGGCGACCGCGGTGCTGGGCGGGATCGCCTCGGCGCTGATCGTGTTCGGTGCGTCGATCGGCTCGGCCATCGAAGGGCACGTCCCCTTCGCCGGGTCCGCCTTCGTGATCGCGTGGACGGTGATCCGCTGGGTGCTCACGGTCATCGTCATCTCGCTGCTGTTCTCGGTGTACTACTACGTCGCGCCCAACCGCGAGTCTCCGCGCTGGCAGTGGGTCAGCACCGGCGGGCTCGTCGGGACCGTCATCTTCCTGGCCGCATCCCTGGGCTTCTCGTTCTACGTGGCCAAGTTCGGCCACTACGCCAACACCTACGGTGCGTTCGCGGGCGTGGTCATCCTCATCTTCTGGCTGTACCTGGCCGGGCTGGCCGTGCTGGTCGGCGGGGAGATCAACGCGGAAACCGAGCGGGAGGCCGCCGCGGAAGCCGGCCATCCCGGCGCGCGGGCGAGCGCGGAGCAGGTCGGCACGTCGCCCGTCCCGGCGCCGGAGGGAACCCGCTAGAGCTGGCGGCCGCCGCCTGATCCTGGCTGCCTCAGGTGGGGATGTCGGCCGGGTGACCCCGGGCGGCGGCCGCCTCCATGCCGGGCCCCGGCACTAATTCCCGCTGCTCCTCGTGAACCGGGCGCCCCCGGGGTGCAATAGAGGGGCGATGGACGACGAGGAGCTGGTGGCCCGGGTGGCGGCCGGCGATGACGCAGCGCTGCGGGAGCTGTTCAGCCTGGCACGCGCCGTGGCTGGCTGCCCGGCTCCGGTCGGTGCTGTCCGCCGCGGACGTCGAGGACGTCCTGCAGGAGACCTTCCTCGCGGTCTGGAAAGGGGCCCGGGGCTACCGGCCGCAGAGTCCGCCCGGGGCCTGGATGTGGGGGATCGCCCGGCGGCAGGCCGCCTTGTTCCTGCGCCGCCGGGGTCCGGCCACGCTGCTGCTGCCCGCGGTGATCGAGGCCGACGGGCGGCACGCCGCGACCCGGCCGAGGCGGCCCTGTCGCGCGCCCAGATCACCGAGGCGGTCACCGCGCTCGGGCCCGAAGGCAGCCCGGACCGCGATGTCTGGCAGCTCATGTACGTCGAGGACCGGCCGGTGGCCGAGGTGGCGCGGCTGATGGGGATCCCGGAGGGCACGGTCAAGAGCCGCGCGTACCGGGCCCGTCGGCTGTTGCGGGCGGCGCTGGGTAGCCGCCCGGCCACGGAGGGAGGACCGCGATGAGCGAACGACCAGGCTGGGACGCGGCGCCGGCCGATGTCGACCTGGGCCGGGTGTGGACCGGGGTCGCCGCGCAGGTGTGGCGCCGCCAGCCGGGCTGGACTGAGCGGCTGGCCAGGCGGCTGCTGCGCTCACCCGGCCTGGCCCGGGCGCTGGTGACCACCCCGTCGCTGCTGCTGGGGTGGGTCATCGCCACCGTGGTGGTGCTGGGCGCCGGGCTGCTGGCCACCCTGGGGACCGGGAAGCCGTTCGTGGAGCTGCTGGCGCCCGCCGTGGCGGCGGCGGGTATCGCCTACGCCTACGGGCCCGGGATCGATCCAGCCTGGGAGCTGTCGCGGAGCATGGCCATCAGCGACCGGATGGTGCTGCTGGTCCGGGCGCTCGCCGTGTTCGGCCTGAACGCAGTGCTCGGGCTGGTGGCCGCGGCCGCGTCGGGGGCCGTGGCCGCGGTCACGTTCGGGTGGCTGGTCCCGATGACCGCGGTGTGCGCGCTGGCGCTGGCCGCGGCCACGCTGTCGAAGTCCGCGAACGTGGGCGTGACCGCGGGCCTCGGCGGCTGGGTCATCACGGTCCTGGCCGCCCGGGCCGTCGGCCCGTACACCGGCGCGTTCACCGACTCCTCGTTCGTCTTTTCCTACCTGGCGTGCGCAGTGTGCTGCGGCGCGATCGTCGTGTACGCGACCCGGACCCCGAGAGGAACGTCATGAACATCGAGATCGCCGGCCTGACCCGGCGGTTCGGCCGGAACCAGGCGGTGGCCGGGGTGGACCTGGAGGCCGGCCCGGGGGTGTTCGGGCTGCTCGGCCCGAACGGGGCCGGCAAGACGTCGATGCTGCGGATGATGGCCACGGTGCTCCCGCCGTCCTCCGGGCGGCTGCGGCTCCTGGACCGCGATCCCGGGAGCTACGGGCCCCGGCGGGAGATCCGGCGCCGGCTCGGGTACCTGCCGCAGAACCTGGGCTACTACCCGTCCTTCACCGTGGTGGAATTCGTCGAGTATTTCGCGCTGCTGAAGGAGATGCCCGCGGCACGGGTCCCCCGCGCCGTCGCGAGCGCGATCGAGCAGGTTGATCTGGGGGATAAGGCCCGGGCCAAGCTGCGCACCCTGTCCGGGGGCATGCTGCGCCGGGTCGGCATCGCGCAGGCGATCGTGAACGAGCCCGACCTGCTCCTGCTCGATGAGCCGACCGCCGGGCTCGACCCGGAGCAGCGGGTGGCCTTCCGCTCCCTGCTCCGCGACTTCGGCCGGCGCGCCTCGGTCGTGGTCAGCACCCACCTGGTCGAAGACGTCGGCGCCGCCTGCACCGAGGTCGCGCTGATGAACCAGGGAAAGATCGTCTTTCATGGCACCCCGGAGGAGCTGACCGTCCGGGGTGAGGGGCACGGCGTCGGCGACGCCCCGCTCGAGCGCGGGTACAGCGCGGTGCTGTCGGCGGCCCGGTCATGACCCTCATCGACGCCCCGGCCCGGCCGAGGCCAGGCCGCACCGGGCCCCCGTCCCCGATGTCGCTGTGGCGGCTGCTGTGGCTGGAACTGCGCCGCAACGCGATGCCCTGGATGTTCCCCCTGCTCGCCGCGCTGTTCGTGTTCGACCCCTTCCGGACGGCCATGGATTATCCGCCGCTGTGGGACCTGCGGGCCTCCGTCGTGGTCAACAAGCTGCTGCCGGACTTCGTGGCGTTCGTGGCCGGGGTGGCGGCCTGGATGGGTTCACGGGACAGCCGGCGCCATACCGCTGACCTGGTGGCGGCGACCGCCCGGCCACGCTGGACGGCCTGGCTGATCACCTGGACGGCTACGACCTGCTGGGCGGTCGTCCTCTACCTGTGCGGCGTCGCGGTGATCTACGGCGTCACCGCCACCCAGGCCACCTGGGGCGCACCCGCTGTGGTGGCCGGTGGCCGTCGGCTGCGCCGAGCTGGCCGTGATCAGCGCCCTGGGGTTCGCGGTCGGCGTCCTGTTCCCCAGCCGGTTCACCGCGCCGCTGGCCGCGCTCGGCGCGTTCTTCCTGTCCATAGAGGGATTCAATAACGCGGTCGGCCAGTCCAGCGTGTATGCGCTGCTGTCGCCGACCACCTCGGTGCCCCCGGACGACGTCGGCGTGTTCTACCACTACCTGCCTGATGTGGCCATCGCGCAGCTGATGTTCCTGCTCGGGCTCACCGCCGTGGTCCTCGGCGGCTTGGGCCTGGCCCAGGCCGCCGACGGCGGGCTGCGGTTGCGCCGCGCTGCTGCCGTGCTCGGCGTGGCTGGCCTGGCCGCGACCGGGACCGCCATCGGGCTGGTCGGCACGGCTCACCAAGGTACCGCGGGCGAAGTTATCCCTGCTCTGCACGACGCGGCCAATGACCGGCTGATCGCGTTTACCCCGGTGTGCGGCCAGGCCGGCGGCGTACCGGTGTGCGTGCACCCGGCCTACCGGCCGTACCTGGACGACGTGACGGCCGCCTTCCGCCCCGTGCTCAGCGAAGTGGCTGGCCTGCCTGGCACGCCCGCCCGGATCACGCAGATGGGTCTGCCCGCCCTGAGCATGCCGACCGGCAAGTTCAGTGGCTCGCCGCCGGTGTTCTACTACTCCATGCCCCTAGCTGGGCTCGGCTTTTGGGCAGACCACCAGCGCATCTGACCCAGAACTTGCAGAAGCTCTTCGTCGCGGCCTTCATTGCCGGTCCCCGGGGGTTCATCGGTCAGGGCGGCACGCCGGCGCAGCAGGTGGTCCAGATGGTGCTGCTCAAGGCGATTGGCTCGCAGTGGAATCAGCCCGGCCACGGGGTGGGCCAGAGAGCCGGCGCAGGCTGCGGCGGTCACGCGGTTCGCCGCGCTGTCCCCGGCCGCCCGGCATGCCTGGCTCGCTACCCATCTGGGTGCGCTGCGGGCCGGTCACATCACCCTGGCCCAGCTGCCGTGACCACCGCCGGCCTGCAGAAACCGGAGCCCCGCGCGGAGGCACCCCGGCCGCGGCGGCTGCTGGACCTGGCCGGCCTGCGGCTGGTGCGGCTGCACCTGGCCAGCCGCCGGGTGCCGGGGGCCCTGGCTGCGCTGGCCCTCTGCGGGCTCGTGCTCCGGGCCGCGCTGTACTGGCACTGGAGCCTGGGCAACGGGAACGCCGCGCAGGAGCTGGCCGTGGTTCTGGAGGCCGGGGCCGCCTCCGTCATCGCCGTCACCGCCCAGAGCCCGTTCGGCGAGTCGGAGCGGGCCACCGGGCGGTGGCTGCCCTACCTGCGGCTGGGGACTGCGGTGGGGCTCACCGCGGCGGCCTTCGGCGCGTTGTGCGCCGGTGCGGCCGCGGAGCAGCTGCCCGGCGGCACCCTGGACATCCTGCGCAACACGGCCGGGATGAGCGGCATCGGCCTGCTGCTGGCCGCGGTCATCGGGGGCGCGCTGGCCTGGGTGGGTCCGATGGCCTACATGATCGTGACCCTGTTCGCGCTGAGCGACGGCTGGACCACGCCGTGGCTCTGGCCGGCCCGGCCGCCGCACGACCTCGGCGGGGCGCTGTGTGCCGGGCTGGTCTTCGCCGCCGGCCTCGTCGCGGTAACCGTCCGGGGAGCCCGCTCCCTCCGCGAGATCTGAGCCCCGCGGCGCCCGACGCCGCCGCCGCCGGCCCGCACCGGTCCCGGTCCCACAAGTCACACTGGCCCCTCCCGCCCACATTTCACGGGGGCGTTCGCCGAAACGGGCAAAAACCCCCGAAATGGCGCACCATCGGCGTGAAATGTGGACGCGGCGGCCTGGCCTTCGGGGGGATGCCTCGGCCAGGCGCCCTGGCTGCCGCCGGGCTAGCGGTAGCGGAAGCCGTCCAGGAAGCGGCGGAAGACCCCGCCCTCGCGCGGCAGTGACGGGGCGGGCGGCGGCGCGGCCGTCCGCTGACGCGCGATGGGCTGGTCGTAGTCGGTCCGGGCAATGGCGTCGATGACCTGCTGCTCGTCGAAGTCCTCCGACCCCTCGATCTGGGGCACGTAACCGACCAGCATCCCGTCCCGCATCACCTGCGCCTCGAGGCCAGCGGTGCCGTCGGTGTCCCACTCGGCCTCGCGGCCGCCAGGCAGGGAGACGCGCACGCCGTACTGGTCCACGCTCGCCTTGGCGAGGTGAGCATTGATGCCCCGGTCGCGCAGCGCATCGGCCACCCGCCGGGCCCGGTTCTCGTCCATGCCCAGAATGTAGCTAAGGAGTGGAGGTGCGCGGGCCCGCCGGCGTGCCGGGCGGATCGGTCAGGATGAGGACGCGAGCCCGGGCAGCGGCTGGAGGTCGATGATCTCCGTATCGACCAGTTTCGCCATGACCAGCGGCAGCACGCTCACCACGGCTTCGACCGCTTCCCGGTCGCCCTCGAAAATCAGGACCGCTCCCGGGCCGCCCGGAGAATAAGCCTCGACCAGGGTTCCCTCGGCTTTCAATTGCCTCAGCGCAGCCATCTCGGCGGCCCGATGCCCGGCAATATCAGGAGCGGTAACACCGGGCCGCGGCCGGCAGATGACAAGCGTTTTCATGCCGCCAAGCTACATCGGCGGGGGTGGCCCTCACCCGGTCGCAAGTAATCTCTGAACGTGAACATGGCCGGGGCGTGGGAACAGCATGCCGACGCGTGGATCAGATGGGCCCGTACCTCCCCGCACGATGGGTTCGCGGATGGCACCTGGCCCGCCCTCCGCGAGCTGCTTCCCGCCCCCGGACCTGGGCCGGTGATCGATCTGGGCTGCGGGGAGGGCCGGGGCAGCCGCGAATTGCGCGCCCTCGGTCACCGGGTGGTGGGCGCCGATTACTCACCCACCCTGACCCGGGCGGCCCGGGCTTCATGCCCGGCCATTCCGGTGCTACGCGCCGACGCCGCCGCGCTGCCCTTCGCGGGCCAGAGTGCTGATCTCGTGGTGGCCTGCATGGCATTGCTGGATTTCGATGATTTGGAGGGCGCGGTCGCCGAGATAGGCCGGGTCTTGCGACCCGGGGGCCAGTTGTGCCTGGCCATCGTGCACCCGTTCATCAGCGCCCAGGACGAGGACACCCTGCACGCGCCCTCGTTCGGGTTTTCCCGGCCTTACCTGCAGGCCCGCCGGTACACCGACCGAATTGAACGGGACGGCCTGGCCATGACGTTTTCCAGCATGCACCGGCCCCTGAGCGCCTACACCATCGCCCTGACCGGCCAGGGCCTGGCCATTACCGCGCTGACCGAGCACGGGGAGGGCATGATTCCGTGGCTGCTGGCCATCCGGGCCGAGAAGATCGAGCGGTGATCCCTGGCCGGACTCGGCGGGGTGTGCTTATCGTGGCAGCATCACCGGCCGATGGGGGTCCACCGTGCTGCATGAACTGGACTACGACGACAGCGATGCGCCGTCGATCGGCCTGGTCCCTCCCGGCGTGACGTGGGAAGACGTGTACGACCACATCAAGATCGCACACCATCCGCTGCTGGTGACGCTGGACGACGGCGCGGATCACGCCGGCGCGTACTGGGACGGCACGAAAATGATCGTGGCCGAGGACCTCGGACCGGATCAGGACGAGGCCGTCACCGAGTTCCGCGAGCTGCTCCGCGAACGCGGCGAGCACTGACCGGGGACGGCCTGGCAGGCTGGGGGTGTGCTGATCGAGCACCGGGGGGCAGCCCCGGACGTGCATCCCAGCGCCTACGTGGCGCCCAACGCCGTGCTGTGCGGGGCGGTCCGGGTCGGGCCCGACGCCCGGATCCTGTTCGGGGCGGTGCTCACCGCCGAGGACGGTGAGGTCCAGGTGGGCACGCGGTGCGTGGTGATGGAGAACGCCGTACTGCGCGGCCGGGCCCAGCATCCCCTGATCATCGGAGATGACGTCCTGGTCGGGCCGCACGCGCACCTCAACGGGGCGCGGGTCGGCGACGGGTGCTTCCTGGCCACCGGGGTCGCGCTGTTCCCTGGCTGCGTGCTCGGGCCGGGCAGCGAGGTGCGCATCCACGGCGTGGTCCAGGTCAGCACGGTGCTCCCGGCCGGGAGCACCGTGCCGATCGGCTGGGTCGCGGTCGGGGATCCGGCCCAGATCTACCCGCCTGGCCAGCACGAGCAGATCTGGGCCGTGCAGGAGGGGCTCGACTTCCCCGGCACGGTCTACGGCGTGGCCCGCGACACCCCGGCGTCTGAGCGGATGGCCCGGCAGGCGAACTGGTTTTCTGCTCATCGCGATGACCAGCGGCTGGACGGATGAATACCCGGCGTTCACGGGGGAAGTGCTTCCTGGCATCCGAAGCCAGGGAGATGACGAGATGACCGAGAATCCGGCCCAGAAGGATCCGGCCGAGTGGACGACCGGGGACGAGCCGATGACGGCGGCGCAGGAGTCCTACCTGGGCACGCTGGCCCGCGAGGCCGGGGAGAACGTGCCTGACCATCTCACCAAGGCCCAGGCCTCCGAGTTGATCGACCAGCTCCAGGGCCGCAGCGACCGGCTCACGGGCAGCTGACCCGGTCCGCAGGATCTGTCCCGGCCGCGTCCGCCCTCCCGGTCCCGGCCGCCGTCTGGCTGGCGGCCGGGACCGGGAGGGCTGCGGCCGTCTGGGCGGCGGATCGCCGGTGCATCAGGTGACGGGTCAGCGCCGCGGCCGACGCGAGCGCGGTGAGCCCGGCGATGCCGCCCCAGCCGAACTCGCTGTAGGCCCGCACGCCCAGCCACGAGCCCGCGCTGCCGCCCAGGAACGTGCAGGTCATGTAGGCCGTGTTCCGGCGCGCCCGGGCGGCCCCGGGTAGCCCGAAGATCCGGGCCTGGTTGGCGACCTGCCCGCACTGCACCGCCACGTCCAGCAGCAGCATCCCGGCGCCGAGCAGGATCAGGCTGGCCGCCCCGTGCACTGCGGGCAGCGCGGCCAGCGCGAGGATCGCGGCCGACCCGAGGCCGCCGGTGAACGACACCAGGCTGATCCGGTCCGGGCCGACCCGGTCGATACGCCGGCCGGCCATCGGTGTGACCAGCACGGCTCCCGCCCCGATCAGCGCGAATACGCCGACCGCCTGGGTGGACAGCCCGTACGAGGGCCCGGTCAGCAGCAGCGCGATCGCGGTCCAGGCCGCGCTGAACGCGCCGAACATCAGCGCCTGGTACACGCATGACCGGCGCAGGTCCGGCTCGGCCCGCAGCAACCGCAGCGGCGCGGCCAGCAGCGCGCCGTAGTGCTCCCGGTTAGGCGGCGAGGTCACCGGCAGCACCCGGGCCAGCACGAAGGCCAGGATCAGCATCGCCGCGGCGGCGACCAGGTAGGGCGCCCGCCAGCCCAGCCAGCCGCCCAGCGCGCCAGAAAACGTCCGGGCCAGCAGGATGCCGCCCAGCAGCCCGGACAGCAGGGTGCCGGTCACCGCGCCCCGGCGCTGGTCCGGGACCAGCCCGGCGGCCATGGGCAGCAGGATCTGCGGCACCACGGTGGTGATGCCTACCGCCGTGCCCGCCACCAGCAGGACAGCGAAGGTGGGGGCGGTGCCCGCGCCGACCAGGCCGGCCGCGGTGAGGATGATGAGGGTGACGATCAGCAGCCGGGGGCGCACCCGGTCGCCCAGCGGTACCAGGAGGTACAGGCCGGCCGCGTAACCGAGTTGCGTGGTGGTGACGAGCAGCGCCGCCGTGGACGGCGTGACGTGCAGGCTCCGCGCGATGAGCGGGCTCAGCGCCTGCGGGAAGTACACGTTGGCTACGCAGACGCCGCAGGCGATGGCGAAAACCAGGATCGCGGCGCGGGAGAGATCGGCGGAGGCGTCACGGGCAGGGGCGTGGGAGGGCGTCAGGGGCACGTCAGCTTTCCGGCTCGGGATCAGGAAGTAACCATTAATGTGGTTACTTCGCCGCAACGAAAACCTATCATGGGGCTCATGACGTTCCCTGGCCGGCGCTGGGTCTGGTACGGCGGCCGGCCGAGCCTCGACTTCGTGAACACCTGCCGGAACCGTGAGGCCGGCCGGGCGGGCGAGGCGGCCGAGGTAGCCGAGTACCTGCGCGGTCCGGATGACTTCGCGGCGTGGCTGGACGCGGCCGGGATGTGCTCCGCTGGTCCGGACGCGGCTGGTCCGGACGGGGCTGGCCCCAATGAGGCTGGTCCGGACGGGGCTGGCCTGGGCGGGGTCAGCCCCGCGGTTGACGAGGAGATCTTCGCCAGGGCGCTGGCCCTGCGGGAGGCCATCAGCGCCCTGATCACCGCCACCGTGGCCGGAGACCGTGCACCCGAGGCGGCCGCTGGCTGCGTCAATCAATGGCTTGCCCTCCCGCCAGAGCGGCCGGTGCTGCGCCTCGAGGCCGGGGTGCCGGTGCTCGGTCCCGCCCCGGCGGCCCGCACGCCGCGCGGTGTGCTCGCCATGATCGCGGCCGACGCGGCGGAACTGCTCGGCACGGACCTGCGGGAGCGGCTGCGGATCTGCCCGGGACCGGGCTGCCGCGGCCGGTTCCTGGACGACTCGCCCGCAGGACGGCGGCGCTGGTGCTCGATGGCCGTGTGCGGCAACCGGAACAAGGCCGCCGCGCACCGGCAGGCCGCCCACGCGGCGGCCGGGCCGTCCTGACCTGCTGGCGCCGGTCCCGCCCCCGGCGACCGGCGCCCGCGATATGAGCGCTAACAATGATCTTGTTTAGCTCGCCCGGACGGGGTAGCGGCTTGCCCCAGGAGAGGAGCAAACGGTGGCGCGCATCGAGATACGGGCCGACCGGCCGGTCGGCACGGTGGACGAGCGGATCTTCGGCGGCTTCATCGAGCACCTGGGCCGCTGCGTCTACGGCGGCGTGTTCGAGGAGGGATCGCCCCGGTCAGACGCCCAGGGGTTCCGCACTGACGTGCTGGAGGCCGTCCGCAGCCTCGGACTGCGGCACGTGCGCTGGCCGGGCGGGAATTTCGTCTCCGGCTACCACTGGGCCGACGGTATCGGCCCGCCCGGTCAGCGGCCCCGGCGCGCCGAGCTGGCCTGGCGCACCGAGGAGCCCAACCGGTTCGGGACCGACGAGTTCATGGCCTGGTGCGCGGCGGTGGGCGTGGAGCCGGTGCTCTGCCTGAACATGGGCACCGGGACCCTGGACGAGGCGCTGGCCTGGGTGGAGTACTGCAACGGCACGGGCGACACGTACTGGGCCAACCGGCGGCGGGCCAACGGGCACGACGAGCCGTACCGGGTCCGGTACTGGGGCCTGGGTAACGAGATGTACGGCGACTGGCAGATCGGCCAGCGGACCGCGCAGGAGTACGTCACCACCGCCCGCCAGTGGGCCAAGGCCATCAGGTTCCTCGACCCTGGCGTCTCGCTGGTCAGCTGCGGCCAGAGCGGGGTGGATGACTGGGACCGGGTGGTCATCGATGGCCTGGCCCGGTACGTGGACCTGCACAGCATCCACCTGTACACGGGCTCGGACGACTACTGGTCCAACGTGCTCGCCCCGCACTTCGCCGAGCGGGCCCTGTCGGTGGCCGGGGCGCTGATCGACCGGGCCCGGTACGCGCAGCGGATCGGCCACGAGATCGGCGTGGCCTACGACGAGTGGAACGTCTGGTACCGCACCGACGACGGGCGGCTGGAGGAGCGGTACACCCTGGCCGACGCGCTGGCCGTGGCGACCTACCTCAACGTGTTCGTGCGCAAGAGCGCGGTGCTGCGGATGGCCAACCTCGCCCAGCTCGTCAATGTGATCGCGCCCATTGTCACGTCACCGGACGGCCTGTTCCTGCAGAGCATCTTCCACCCGCTGCGGCTGATCTCGACCGCCACCCAGGAGGTGGCGCTGGACACCTTCGTTGACTCGGGCACGCACGCGCATGCCGACCGCGCCGGAGAGCGCTGGCCGTACCGGGTCGCGGACCTGGGCCCGTTCCAGTTGCTGGACGTGGCGGCGACCCGGGACGCGGAGGGCCGGCAGCTGACGATCTCGGTGGTCAACCGGGACCCGGGGCAGGCGCTGGACACGCGGATCCACCTGACCGGCGCCCGGGCGGCGGGCCCGGTGGTCGTGCACGAGGTCACCGGGGACAGCCCGGAGGTCAGCAACACCGCCGCCGAGCCGGACGTGGTCACGACGGTGAGCACTAAGCGCGACGTGGGCGGCGGTGATCTCGACCTCCGCTTCCCGCCGCACTCCTTCACGCTGCTGGAGGTGCAGCTGGCCTGAACACGGCCGTCTGGGCGAGCGAGTGGATTGCTCGTTCCAGACGAGTGCCGTGGGGGTCATGGCCAGGTCGGGACGTACACCACCAGGAGGCAGCGGACTACGGTGAGGTCATGGCCGGTTCTGATGCTGCGGAGCGCGGAAGCCGGGCTGGAGGCAGGCCGCGGCATCCGGGCCTGAGCCACCGGGACGTGCTGGCGTCCGGCGGATGGCATCCCCGCTATGTCCGGGTCCTCATCACGGCCAGCGATGGCGACTACGGCTTCGCCCTGGTCGACGGGAACGGCGACGGTGCAGAGCTCGAGGAAGAGCTATGGCAATGGGGGGACGGGCCCGGGAATCACGGGCGCTGGGAGGGCGGGAGCACCTCCGGCGCGGGCCCCCTCGACCACCTCCCCCCGCTCGTCGCGGGCGGGCACATCGGGTCGGCTTACTTTGCCTACGGCCGCGTTCCCGGGTCTGAGTCCGTGACGATCGAGTTCGAGGAGCGACGGTACGAGATCCCGGTCAGCCCGCTGGGGGTCTGGGGCTTCATCAGGGAGGCCGCCGGGCCCCACCCCGGGCTTCCGGCTCTCGTGTCCTGAAGCCGGAAAATGGGTCGCCGGAAAGACCGTTAGGGGAGAAAGTGGGACCGCGCTGCAGAGCCGCGCGGTCCCGACGGCAGATGGAGCTCCATGGATTTACTGCGCCAGCACGAGATAGCCGAGGCGAATCACCGGATCCTCAACCCGTTCACTGACGAGAAGCTGGAATTGCTGGGCCAGCTGTGCCGGTGGCGGCGGGACATGCGGCTGCTCGACTTGGCCAGCGGGAAAGGCGAAATGCTCTGCACCTGGGCCCTGCGGCACGGGATCCAGGGCCTGGGGGTAGACATCAGCGAGGTCTTCGTGCCCGCGGCGCGGGACCGGGCCGCCCACCTGGGGGTCGCCGACCGGGTCCGGTTCGAGCTGGCTGACGCCAGCGCGTTCGGCGTGGACGAGGCGTCGTTCGACGCGGTGGCCTGCATCGGGGCGACCTGGATTGGCGGCGGGCTGGCCGGCACCATCGGCCTCATGCGGCCCGCCCTGGCCCCGGGCGGCCTGCTGCTGATCGGCGAACCCTTCTGGCGGGAGACCCCGCCCGGGGAGGCCCACGCCGCCCTCGACCTGGGCCCGCACGAGTTCACCTCGCTGCCTGGGACCTTGGACCGCTTTACCGCGGCCGGCCTGGAGTTGCTGGAAATGGTCCTGGCCGACGGGGACAGCTGGGACCGCTACGTGGCCGCGCAGTGGTGGACCGTGGCCGAGTGGCTGGATGAGCACCCTGATCACCCGGACGCGGCGGAGATGCGTGAGTATCTCGACCGCTCGCGGCGCTCCCACCTCGCCTACGGACGCCGCTACCTCGGCTGGGGCGTGTTCGTGCTGCGGCCCGCAGGCTGAGCGGTTACCGAGGCGTGTCCGCCGGGCCCGGTTCGACACAGAACTCGTTGCCTTCCGGGTCCTGCATCACCACGTTGTGCCCGTTGCGTTCCAGGATCCGGGCGCCCAGGTTCTCCAGCCTCGCCGCCTCCTCATCGGCCGGACCCGGCGCGCGCAGGTCGAAGTGCATCCGGTTCTTGGCCGTCTTGCCTTCGGGAACCCGCGCGAACCAGATGTTCGGGCCACCCCAGCCCGCGGCTTCGAGGTATGCCTTCTCGGTGGTGGAGTCCTCGTCCACGTCGGATCCGAACACGGCCGCCCAGAACCGGGCCAGCGCCAGTGCGTCCGCGGCGTCGAACGTGATGGTCTTGATGACACTCGGCATGACCCCGACGTTAACCCCGCTGGGCAGCCTGGGTCACTGCCCGGTAGCCTGGCCTGGATTCCGTAAGCGGACCCGCAGCTGAGGCCAGGTCATGCGCGAGGATGCCCAGCAACGGGCGACAGAGTACCTCAAGGAGCTTTACGCCACCGGCGACATCGACGCGAGCGGGTTCGACACTGGCGTCACCGGGCTGCTGGCCGCCAAGACCGAGGCCGAACTAGCCGAAGTCGTCCGGTCATTGCCCGGGCCCGTGGCCCTCACCAGCCCGGACCGGCGGCTGGCCAAGCCGCTGGAGATCCACTCTGGCCTGGGGCGACTGCGCCTGGCCGGAAAGTGGCAGGTCGCCGGGGAAACGCACATCAGCGCAGACCTGGGCAGCGTAAGGCTCGACTTCACCCAGGCCGAGTTCGACGACCACGTCATCGACCTGCACGTCTACAGCGGATGCGGAAGCATCACGATCGTCGTTCCCCGAGGTGTCGGGATCCAGACCATCAGGCACAGAGGCGGAGTCGACTCGCGGCTGGAGCCGCCGGTGCCCGGGTTCCCGGTCATCCGGCTCGATGTCACTGCCATGATCGGCAGGGTTCACCTCCGGCACCCGGCCGCACCAGACCGCGGCGGACGCCGGCCAGGCGCCGGCAAACACTGACACCGGGCGGCGTCAGGCGCCAACCCCGGGTTAGCTGGACGGGCTAGCTGAGGGAGACGAGGCGGGCGCCGCCGTCGGTCTCGATGATGCTGCCGGTCAGGTTGCGGTTGGTGGCGGCCAGGACCACCGCGTCCGCCACGTCCTCCGCGGTGGCGATGTGCCGCGCGGGCAGTTGCCCGGCGGCACGGGCGAAGTAGGCGCGCCGGTCGTCTTCCGGCATGGCGTCCCACCAGGGCGTGTCCACGAACCCGGGGGAGACGCCGTTGACCCGGACCGGGGCCAGTTCGGCGGCCAGGGGCCGGACGAGCGCCTCCACCGCCCCGTTGATCGCGGCGAGCCCGGCCGTGCCCGGCATGGCCGCGTGGGCCGAGATCGCCCCGAGCAGGGTGATGGACCCGTCCGGCGCCAGCCGGGGGAGCACGGCCTGGATGGTGGTGACGTGCCCCCAGAACTTGGCGTCGAACGCCCGCCGGAGGGTCACCAGGTCCAGGCCGGCCAGCGGGCCGGCGCCCTCACCCCCGCTCAGCGTGATGATCAGCCAGTCGATCCGGCCGACGGTCTCGGCCAGGGCCGCGATCTGCTCGGCGTTGCTGCCGTCAGCCTGGTGGCCGTGCAGTCCGGGGTCGGTGGCCGTGACGGCGCTGATGCGTTCCTTGCTCCGCCCGGCCACGTGCACGACCGCGCCCAGGCTGAGGAGCCGGCGTGCGGTGGCCAGGCCGATTCCGGACGTGCCGCCGACGATCAGGGCGGTGCGGCCAGGGTGGTCAGGAGCCATGTGGTCAGCCATGTGAACCTCCGGTGGCGGTGCGCTTATATCGAATCTAGACGTCTCGTCTCGATTAAGATAGCATGAGGCTCGTGAACGGCAAAAGCGGCCCGGCCCGGCCGGGCCGCAAGCGCAGTGAGGAGAGCAGGCAGGCCATCCTGGCGGCCGCGCTCGGGCTGACCGCGGACGTGGGTTACGCCGGGCTGACCGTGGACGGCATCGCGGCCCGGTCCGGGACCGGGAAGCAGACCATCTACCGCTGGTGGCCATCCAAGGACGACGTGCTGCTCGAAGCGCTGGCCGACCGGGCCGCACTCGACGTGCTGGTGCCGGACCAGGGCAGCTACCAGGCGGACCTGCACGCGTTCCTGATGGCCAGCTTCGCGCTCAGCCGCCAGCCCCAGGTCCCTGACATCCTGCGTGCGCTCATGGCCCGCGCGCAGATCGACGAGGAGTTCGGGCAGCGGTTCCGGGCCTCGTTCCTGCAGCGCCGCCGGGACGCCCTCGCGGTCCTCCTGGACCGGGCCCAGGCTCGCGGCGACCTGCCCCTTCAGCTGGCCCGCGATACCGTGGCCGACGTCGTGTTCGGCGTCATCTGGTACCGGCTGCTGGCCAGCAGAGAGCCGCTCGGCGACCGGCTGGCGGACGAGATCGCCAGCGCCCTCAGCGCGCCCGGTCCTCACCACGCCGGGCCCGCGTCACACCGGGAGAACTGACCATGGCCAGCGTGATCGCCTTTGACGTCAATGAGACGCTACTGGACCTCGCGAGCCTCGACGCGCCGTTCGAGGCCGTGCTGGGGGACGCGGCCCTGCGGCCGCAGTGGTTCGCGCAGATGCTCCAGCTGGCCTTCGTCGGCGGGCTCACCGGCCAGTACGTGGACTTCACCACCGCCCAGCGGGCCGCGCTGGTCATGGTGGGCGAGCGGGCCAACGTGCCGCTGGGCGCCGACGACATCGACGGCCTCGTGGCCCTGATGAGCTCGCTGCCGCCGCATCCGGAGGTACCGGGCGCGCTGGCCGCCCTGGCCGCCACCAGCCTGCGGCTGGTGGCCCTGACCAACTCGGTCCAGGCCGTGGCCGGGGCGCAATTGGCCAGCGCCGGCCTGGACGGGTACTTCGAGGCCATCGTGTCCGCTGACGAGGTGGCGCACCTCAAGCCCGCTCCGCAGCCCTATCTCGAAGTGGCCGATCGGTGCGGCGTCTCTATCGGTGAGGTCCGCCTGGTCGCGGCCCACTCCTGGGACATCGCCGGGGCGCTGAGTGCCGGATGCCAGGCCGCGTTCGTAGCCCGGCCCGGCATGGTGCTGAGCCCGCTTGGGCGCCGCCCCGGCATTATCGGCCCCGACCTCGCGTCGGTGGCCGACCAGATCATCGCCACCGACGCCTAGCTGAAGCGGCCAGCCCGAGCGCTGGCGCCTCAGCGCGCGAATACGCCTTCGCGGGGGAAGGCGCCGGCCTTCATGACCGTGCGCGTCATGGCCTTGCCGATCCGCACGACCTCCTCGGTGCCCTCGTCGCCCAGATGCTGCCAGGGGTCCGCGTCCAGCCGGTCGGTCTCCTCCTCGACGTGGGCCCGCAGCGCGTCCCCGGCCGGGGTCAGCGAGCCGTCGGCGGCGAGCAGCCCGCGGGTGGTCAGCGCCTCGACCGCGCCCTCCCACTCCTCGTCACTCCAGCCCCGGCTGGCCTGCGCGAATTCTCTAACGAACCCCCGGCCGGTGGCCGTGTGCGTGACCAGCGCCTCGAGGCCGGGCAGGCCGGCGCCGAGGAGGGCGCAGATGTGGCCGTCGCCGCGATACTCACGCAGCAGGGACAGCGCGTGCCACATCACCAGGTGCGGGGCGTCCGGCCAGTCCAGGTCGGCGTGGCCGGCGTAGAGCGGCCGGCCTTCCGGACGGCAGGCCGTGGCCGCTTCCCGGGTCAGCTGCGCCAGCGTGATCAGGTCTGCGGAGGCGATGACGTCCGGGCCGAGCAGCCGGGTCAGCGCGGCGTCGGCCGCCGCGAAACGCGCGCCGACGATGGCCTCCGGGCGGGCCAGGTTCCAGGCCTGCGGGATGCTCCGGGCGACCAGGCCCGGGCTGAAGTTGTAGAAGGTCGCGGTGACCACTCCCGCGCTGACCGCGCCCATCGGGGCCGCGCGCCCCGCGAAGTAGCACATCCGGCCGGGCTTGAGTCCGACGCTGGTCAGCTGCTGCTCGGTCTCGGGCGCGAAGTAGATGAGCGAGTGCAGGGCATTGGTGGCCACGTGCGCGCCGCGGACCAGGGGGTAAACCATGGTCGCACCATAACGTCGTTCCCTGTGCGCCGGCAGACCAGCCGTGCTGTGCGGCGGATGGAGGACCGCGGCGTGCCGCTCGCGCCGCCGGCCAGTGCGGCTGGCTTCAGCTGGTCACGTCGGCGGTGGTGAACCGGGCCCAGGTGAGAGAGCCGAAGATGACCAGGTATGCCCCGAACGACAGCAGTCCGCGGAGCAAGGTGGCGGTGTCGACCGGCACGCGGAGCAGGGAATCGAAGGAGGTCCACCAGTGCGTCGGCAGATACGGCTGGATCGCGGCGAACTGGGGCACCTTATCCACCACCTCGCTGGTCACCACCACGATCGCGATCGCGGCGATCGCACCGACCGCATGCTCAGTGAAGGTGGAGATGGCCATGCCTATCGCGCCGAGCGAGGCCATCGCGGCCGCCACGTACAGCGCGACGAACAGCAGCCGCAGCATCGCGTCGGCGATCGGCACGGTGGTGCCGGACAGCAGTGTCACCGGCCCGACGGGGAACAGGGCCGCGCCCGTGCCCAGGGCCACCGCCGCCACCAGGAAGGTGACCGCGACGGCGAACACCACGATCACGGCGTACTTGACGGTGAGCAGGCGGACCCGCCCGGCGGGAATCGCCAGCAGGGAACGCAGCGTGCCGTAGCCGGCCTCGCCGGCCATCGAGTCCCCGGCGACCACGGCCACCGCCAGCGGCATCACGAGGATGAGCAGCAAGGTCAGCGCGATGAAGCTGAGGAACACCCCGTTGCCCGCGAGCTGGGTGATGAACGCCACGCTGGGGCCTCCGGTGGCGTTCGGCTGCTGGGTGAGGCGCAGCCCGATGCCGATGATGAGGGGAAACAACCCGACCACCGCCAGGAGCGCCTGGTTCCGGCGGCGGCCGAAGACCAGCCGCAGCTCCGACCGGAAGAATCGCAGCCACGCCCGGACGGGGGCATCGCTGCCCTGGCCCGCCACCGCTGTTCCCCCTGCGTAGCCTGCCCCGGCCGGGGCAGGCCCGGTCACCGGCCCCGGCGCCGGCGACCCGGCTACCAACGGCTCAGCCATCGATATCGAACCCCTCTCCGGTGAGTCCCACGAACAGGTCCTCCAGGCTCGGGGTGACCACGCCGAGTCCGCGGACCCCGATTCCCGCCCCGACCAGTTCCGCGCAGATCCGCTCGGGCTGATCCCCGGCGAGCTGCGCCGACACCTCGTGGCCGGCCACCTGCGGGCTGGCGAGGCCCAGCCGTTCGAGGACCGCCGCGGCCGCGGCCGGCTCGGCGGTATCGACGCGGATGCGGGCGGCGCCGCTGGCGCGCAGCTCCTCCAGCGGGCCCTGGAACACCAGCCGGCCGGTGCGCATCACGCCGACGTGCGAGCAGACCTGCTCCACCTCGGCGAGCAGGTGCGAGGAGACGAACACGGTGATGCCGTCCGCGGCGATCTGGCGGATGAGCCCGCGTACCTCGCGGGTGCCCTGCGGGTCGAGCCCGTTGGTCGGCTCGTCCAGCACGATCAGCTCCCGCGGGGTGAGCAGGCTGGCGGCGATGGCGAGCCGCTGTTTCATGCCGAGTGAGTAGTGGCGGTACCGCTTCCGGGCCGCCGCCAGCAGGCCCACCCGGTCCAGCGCCTCGCTGATCCGCGCTGCGGCGGTCCGCGGGTCGGCGGTACGGTCGGCGGCGTCGCAGCGGGCCAGGTTGTCCTGGCCCGAGAGGAACGGGTAGAAGGCCGGGCCCTCGATGAGGGAGCCCACGCGGGGCAGCACCTGGATCGCGGCGGCTGGCATCGGCGCGCCCAGTAGCTCCGCACGGCCGTCCGTGGGGAAGGCCAGGCCCAGCAGCATCCTGATCGTGGTCGTCTTCCCGGACCCGTTCGGCCCGAGGAAGCCGTACACCGAGCCGCGCGGAACCGCGAGGTCGATGTGATCGACGGCGACCTGGCCGCCCCGGAACCGCTTGGTGAGACCGCTGCTCGCCACGGCCAGCGCTGACGTCCCCTGGGCGCCCGTCACTTCGCCCCCGCCCGGACGGCCGCGTGCTGGTGCCGGATCACTGGCGCATGGCCTGTCTGCGTGGCGGCCCGGTACAGGACGTCCGGCGTGACGGCCCCGATCAGGATCCGGCCCTGGCTGGTGATCAGGACCGACACCAGGCTGGTGCGCAGCAGGCGCCCGCTGCCCCAGGGCCCGCTGACCCGCCCGGCGGATTGCAGCAGGGCGCCGAAGACCGCGCCGGTGCCGCCGCCGAGGGCCGGGACACCGGAACCGCCCGGGCCGCCGGATCCCGGGGCCGCCGATTGACTCGAGCTGCGGAACGGCCCGAGACCTGATCCGCCTGAGCCGCCGGGCGGCGCGGAGCCCGTCAGCGACGGCAGTGACGACTGCGGCAGGCCGGCCACGGCCAGCCAGCCGTGGCCGATCACGCGGACCCCGTTCGTGATGCTGCCGCTGTGCGGCGCCTGGCCGGGAGCATAGCTGCCGGACCCGGCGCTCTCCTGGGTGACCGTCGCGCCTGCCGGGGGGCTGAACGCGAAGTTACCCGGAGACGGCCGGGCGAAGGAGACGGAGGTGAAGGCCACCTGGATCGCCGGGCTCGTCGCGCTCTTCGCGAACACCTGGACCCGCAACGGCACGTGGTGCTGCGCATCGATAGCGATGCGCACCTGGCCGACCAGCGAGCGGGAACTCTTCGGCGCCAGCACGAGCTGGTAGGCGGCCTGGCCAGCCACGGTCACGTTGCGGTCCACGCTGATGGCCGTGGTCGGCCCCACCCTGGCGAGCGCCTGCTCAGCGGCCTGCTGCGGGGTCAGCGGCGTGGACAGCAGGGGCGGGACCACTGTGTCCGACGGCAGCGCGAGATGCGTCACCGTGTTGTCCGTGCTGTCCCACAGCCACGCGTTGCTGCCGTTCCTGATGACGTCGCTCTCGCTCATGCTCTGCGGTACCGCGATCCGGTAGTGCGCCGGGTCCGAGTACCAGACCCTGATCGTGTGCGAGCCGGTGAGCAAGGACGCTAGCGAGGCCGGGTCGCCCGTTGACGGCAGCGCGGGCAGGCCGAGCGACACCGTTTCCACCACCGTCCCGGTCAGCGGCGGCGCCGAGGTTTTCGCGGCCAGTGCGGCGAGCAGCTGCACTGGTGTGCGAGACGGCAGCACCGGCGCCGCCTGGGCCGCCGGGATCACCGATCCCGCCAGCCACCCCCCGGCCACGACCAGGGCCCCGGCGGGAACCGCCCACCGCGCCCAGCGGGGCAGATTCGCTCGGTGTTTCATGACGCTTCGCCTGTCCTTTCTCTGGTCATGGGTATTCACGACGTGCTGTGGTACGCCCCTGCCCCGCAGCGGGACCCGGGCGAGGAACAGAGTGAGGCCCAGCCCCGCCACCATCGACGCCCACCAGATCCATGGGCCGCGCCCGGAGACCTGCGAGACGAGGGTGAGCACCGCCGCGGCGAGGGAGGTCGCCACCAGGCGTGGCCAGCTCCTCGACGCCGTGATGAGCGCCACCGCCAGCGCCGGCCAGAGGTAATAAGCGACCACGACGGACTCGAACACCGCGCGCATCGCCAGGGCCGCGGCGGACCACCACAGCACCTGCGCGAGGATGTCCGGGCTCCACCCGGCTGCTGTCCGTGCGGCGCGCCACCGCCGCCCGGCGGCCAGTGCGCACCCGCAGGCCGCCAGGATGGCCAGCAGCCTGGCGGGCGCCGCGGCGACCGCCCCGTGGCTCAGGTACGGAGCGAGGGCGGTCCACGGAGTGGGATGGTTGACGGCTGGCCAGTTGGGCTGGACGATCACCGCGTAGATGGTGGCTGGCCAGTTCGCCGCGGCGGCGGCGGCCAGCAGCAGCGCACCGGGGGCGGCGGCCCGGATCAGGAAGCTGGCCCACCGCCGTGGCTGGATGACCATCAGGAGGACTGGCAGCGTGAGCAGCACGAGTGGCTGCGTGGCGACCGCCGCTCCCATCAGCCAGCCGGAGCGTCCGGTTCGGGCCCGGGACAGCGCCTGGATGGCGAACAGCAGTAGCCCCACGGCGACCGCGTCTTCGGGGTGACCCCATTGCACCGAGACGCCCCACAGCACTGCCGCGCCCGCGGCGGCGAGCAGGGCGCGCCTGGGCCGGGTCACGCCCAGATCCTCGGCGATCGCATCGGCGGCGAACAGGGCCACTGCCGACACGATGATCAGGTAGGGCCCGCCGAGCAGCCACGCACCCGGATGCGGAGGGTGCGGGCCAGGAACCGGCAGCGACAGTCCCGCGGCGCTGATGACGGCCGCGATCGGGACCAGGATCACGGCCGCGCCGGGCAGGCTGATCAGGGCGGTGGGCGGGGTGTAGAGGCCGCCGACATCCAGGTGCGCCAGCCGCCGGGCCGCGACCAGCGTCCCCCACAGGTCGTGCGGGACCATCCAGCCGTGCTTGCCCAGCAGACCAGGTCCCCACCAGATCGTCGCGGCCATCCCGACGGCCACCAGGCCCGCCGTGGCCAGGAGCGGGAACAGCCTGCGGGCCAGCCACGGCCGGACGGCCAGGAGCGGAGATGTCATGGCCCGGCCCGCTCAGGCGTCCCGCAGCCGGAGCACCAGCCCGCCGGCCAGCAAGGCCGCCGCGGCCCAGGCGGCGAGCACGCCCAGGCCACCCCACGGGCTGATGGGCAGGTCGCGCAGGCCGGTGGTGGCCTGGATGGTCAGGCCGGCCGTGGTCGGGGCGATCTGGTCGACGTGGCGGTGCCAGTGCTGGTTCAGCAGCGGGGCGATGATCGGGGCGAGGTAGAGCAGGCTGAGGACGATGCCGATGGCGACGGCGGGTTCCCGCACGGCCGTGGCTATCCCGAGGCTGAGCAGGGCGATCAGGGCGAGATAAAGGACCGACCCGGCGGCGGCGCGCAGCACGGGCCCGTCGCCCAGGGACAGCAGCGGGAAGCCGCGCGCCGCGGTGAAGCCGTGGCCGGGCAGGATGAGCCGCCCGGTGAGCACGGAGCCGAGCACCGCGAGGCTGCCTGCGGCCAGCACCAGGCCGGTGAGGATGGCCGCCTTGGCGCCGAGCACGGTGACCCGGTGCGGCATGGCCGTGAGGGTGGTCCGGATCATGCCGGTGCTGTACTCGCCGCTGATGACCAGGACCGCCAGGATGGCCACGACGGCCTGGCCCAACTGGATCCCGGTCAGGCTGAGCTTGGCCGTGTCGACCGGGCAGGCGGTGCCGGAGGGACACCGGACGGCGGCGGTCGCCGCGGCGCTGGTGGCCACGGTCGCGGCGACCGTGGCCATCAGCAACCAGGCCGGGCCAGCTATGGTGCGCAGCTTGGTCCATTCCGCATGCAGTGCGTCCCTTATGGCCGTCAGGCCGGGGTGCCGTGCCAGGGGGAGGCTCAGCTGGCCGGACGGCCAGGCCTGGCTCATGCGTCCCTCCGGCGGATCAGGACCATGGCCAGGCCGAGGACGAGGGCGGCCCAGGCGCACAGCACGGCGAAGCCGGCCCACGGCGCCAGCGGGAAGTAGCCGGTCCCAGGCGAGTAGAGGGCGGTGACCTGCGAGTACTGCGGTGCGGCCTGCTGGATGGCGAAGGCCGCGGCCGGGGTGAGCCGCAGCAGCCAGTCCAGGACGCCGACCGGCAGGACCGAGGCCACGCTCAGGATGTACGGGAGCACGATCGCCACGACCACGATGGTGACCGCGGCCGCGCCGCGGCGCAGCACGGCGCCGAGGGCCAGGGCCAGCACGGCGGCCACCGCGAGCAGCGCCGCGGTGCCGACGATCACCCGCAGCTCGGTCGTCCACGTGGCCGGGAACACGTACGCCTTGCTGCGCCCTATCTGGGTCCCGAGGGTCACCGCGGCCGCGGCCGCGGCCAGGCCGACTACGAAGGTGACCGAGCCGATCACGAGGGCTTTCGCCGCCAGTACCCGCCCCCGCCGCGGGCTCGCGGCCAGGGTGGTGCGGATCAGGCCGCGGCGGTATTCGGCGGTGATGAACATGGCCGCGACCACGAGCACCCCGATCAGCCCGGCGAACGTGCCCACCAGGAGGTTCGCGAGGGTCAGTGACGGGCCGCCGCTCGCGTCCGACCCGGCGATGACCGGCGCGATGTCGCCGGACCCGGTCACCGTGAACCGGTCGCCGGCCTGGTGATACCCGCCGACTCCCGAGCCGCCGGCGGCGTCGATGTAGTCGCCGGACCAGGTCCCGGCCGGCCACCGGCCAGATCGGCTGACGTGATCGAAGACGGCGGTGGCCTGGCTGGGGAGGATGCTCCCGCTGGTCCCGCCGCCGAAGTTCGAGGAGATTGACTGGTAGGCGGGGGAGGCGGTGAACAGCCCGGCCTGGACGGTCGAGGGCAGCCCGGCCAGCTGAACGGTGCCGACCTGGGTCCAGTGGATCCCGTCGGCCGAGTCGTAGCCGGTGACCATGTCGCCGGAGCGGGTCAGCCGCAGCCAGCGCGGGGATGCCGCCGACACCGCGCCCGGCTGGCCCGCCGTGTCGCTGGTGTAATTGCCCTGCAGGCGGACTCCGTGGTCAGCGGTGACCATGATCGCCGCGTACGGCGATCCCGGCCGGGTGCTCTCCTTGATGATCAGCCCCGACTTGGCCCAGGACACGAGGCCGGGGCGGGTGTCGGGTGACGCGTTCGGATTGAGCGGGGGCTGGCCGTTCGCGGGCGGGATCCGGCCGGTGAGCGAGGTTACCCGGACGGTAAGGCTGCCGTTCCCGGTGAGCGGCTGGCGGACGAAATAGAAGCTGTCGGTCACCGGCTCACCGTCTGGCCCCACCGTAAAAGTGGGCCCGCAGGCCCGGCCGCTGCGGGCCGGGCCGCCGCCGCCGACCGACTGGCAGGAGCTGCTGCCGCCCACGGCGGTCAGCAATCCGATCCCGGCCATCACCAGGGCCGCGACGACCAGGCCGATGACCCAGCCGCGCACCGTCCTGAGCTTGGTCCATTCCGCGCGGACGAGCTGGGCGAATCCGTCCCGCCCAGGCTGTGGGGCCGGCGGGTGCGGCATCGTGGCCTGTGCGGTCATGACGTCGCCTCCTCTGCGGGCTCCGCTACTGGCTCCGCCACTGGCTCCGCGCGGAACTCGACCTCGTCCCGGGTGAGTTCCATGTAGGCCTCCTCCAGGCTGGCGCGGTGCGGGGACATCTCCGAGAACGGCACCCCGCTCTCGCCGAGCAGCGCCACGACCCGCTCCGGGGGGATCCCCGAGACGGTCAGCGTGTCGCGGTCGGTGGCGGCGACGGTGGCCCCCGCGTGGGCTAGCACCGTCATCGCCTCCGACCGCGCGGACGTGCGCACCGTGATCCGGTCCCGGGAGGCGGCGGCGAGTAGCTCGCGGACGCTGGTGTCCGCGATGGCCCGGCCGCGGCCGACCACCACCAGGTGATCGGCGGTGTCCTGCAGTTCGCTCATCAGGTGGCTGGACACCAGCACCGCCCGGCCCTGCCTGGACAGCGACCGCAGGAACCCGCGCATCCAGACGATGCCCTCGGGGTCCATGCCGTTGAACGGCTCGTCCATCATGAGCACCGGCGGGTCGCCGAGCATAGCCGCGGCGATCCCCAGCCGCTGCCGCATGCCCAGCGAATAGCCGCCCGCCTTACGCCTGGCCACCGACTGCAGGCCCGCCTGCTCGATCACCGCATCGACCCGCCGGCCCTTCAGGCCCTGGGAATGGGCCAGCCACAGGAGATGGTTCCGCGCACTGCGGCTGGGCTGCAGCGCGGCCGCGTCCAGCAGGGCCCCGACATGGCTCAGCGGATGCCGCAAGTTCGCATACGGCTGGCCGCCGACCAGCGCAGTGCCGTCGTCGGCCGCGTCCAGGCCCAGGATCACCCGCATCGTGGTGGACTTCCCGGCCCCGTTGGGGCCGACGAAACCAGTGACCTGGCCCGGCTGGACGGTGAAAGACATCCCGTCCAGCGCCAGGGTCGGCCCGAACCTCTTGCGCAGGCCGGATACCTCGATCGTCGCTTCCATGTCAGGAAGGCTAGGGAAGGACCACCGCCGGAGTCGTCCCGCCGCAGAGCGGTCTTGGCCGCCGCTGCACCGGGGGAGGCCGGCGCCCGCGTATCCCCCACGCGAGGGACGCGGGGATAGCGACCCGGGGTGACGCCAGGCTGGCGTACCAGCGGCGACAATGGCTTACGTGGGCCAAGCGGACGACTGGCGTGACGCGGGGACGGCGGCGTGGCGGCGACTCGCCGCGCTGCCGTATGCGCCGGTCATGGTGGCTGCGGCGCTGGGGATGCTCGCGGTGGCCCAGGCGCTGTGGGTAGCTGTGGCCGGCGCGCCCAACGGCCGGACGCTCAGCGGTGGCGCAGCGGCGGAATGGTGGCTCTCCCTGCTCGTCCTGGCGCTGATCAGCCTGGCCACCACCGTGCCGCTCGGTTTCCTGTGGGCCAGGCCGGCCTGGGCCGCGGTCATCATGTCCGCGGCGAGCATCGTGTCGCTCGCCGGGTTCCAGACGCTGACCGTGGCCGGCCTGATCGCGCAGCTAGCCGGGGCGTACCGGCTCGGCCGCCGCGGCTCCCCCCTGCTCAGCGCGGCGCTGTGCCTGCCGTTCCTGATCCTCGCGCTGACCACCTCGTCTGGTTCTGCGGTCAGGATCCCGGCCCTGCTGCTGGCCTCGCTCGGCCCGGCGGCCGCGCTGGCCGGGAGCGCACGCCGGGCCCAGCGGGACGCAATCGAGCACAGCGCCGCGCGGGAGGCCATCGCGGGCACCCTGGTTGAGCACACCGCGCGGGGGGAACGCGCCCGCATCTCCCGCGAGCTGCACGACGTGGTGGCGCACCACATCTCCATGATCGCCGTGCAGGCCGAGACCGCCCGGCTGACCACCCCGGGGATGCCCGCCGCCGGGGCGCAGCGGCTGTCGTCGATCGGCGACACCGCCCGGGCCGCGCTGACGGAGATGCGGCGGCTGCTCGGCGTGCTCCGCGAGGACACCGAGACCGGCGTGGCGGACCGTCAGCCGCAGCCGGGACTGCGCCAGCTCAACGAGCTGCTCGACGCGGCCCGGGAGGCATCCGGCACCGGAACCCGGCTGATCCTGCACGGGGCCCCGGTCACCCTCGATCCGGGGGTCGAGCTCGCCGCCTACCGGATCATTCAGGAGGCCCTGACCAATGCCCGGCGGCACGCGCCCGGGGCCGCCGTCGATGTGGAACTGCACTACGCCGACGACCAGCTGCAGCTGCTGATCCGGGATAACGGGCCCGGGCCGCCTAAGGCCCTGCCGCCCGAAGCCCCGCCGGACGGGGGCCACGGGCTGCTCGGCATGCGCGAGCGGGCTGCCGCCGTCGGCGGTGAGCTGAGCACCGGCGAGGCGGTAGGCGGCGGATTCCTGGTCTGCGCCACCCTGCCCGGGAAGGGGGAGGCGGGATGAGCAGCCCGGTCCCCGCCATCCGGATCGTGGTCGCGGATGATCATCAAGTGGTCCGCACCGGGTTCGCCGAGTTGCTCGGGACCCAGCCGGACTTCGCGGTGCTCGGCACCGCCTGCGACGGGGCCGAGGCTTTGCGGATCTGCCACGAGGTGCAGCCGGATGTCGTGCTCATGGACGTCCGGATGCCGCGCATGGACGGCATCGAGGCCACCAGGCAGCTGGTCGGCCCGGGTGCGGCCAGCCTTCCCGCGCAGGATGGCAGCAGCCGTGTCCCGGCCGCCGCGTCCCCGCCGGGCAGGCCGCGCGTGCTCATCCTGACCACGTTCGACCTGGACGAGTACGTCTACGACGCGCTGCGCGCCGGGGCCAGCGGCTTCCTGCTCAAGGACGTCACCGCCGAGCGCCTCTTCGACGCGGTACGGGTGGTCGCGGCCGGCGACGCGCTGCTCGCCCCGGCCATCACCCGCCGCCTCATCGGGGAGTTCGCCCTGATGCGCCCCAAGCCCGATGCTGCCCCGGCGGCCGCGTTCGCGGCGCTTACCCCGCGCGAAACCCAGGTTCTGCGGCTCGTCGCGGAGGGCCTGTCCAACCCGGAGATAGCGGTCCGCCTGGTGGTGACGGAAGAAACGGTCAAGACGCACGTAAGCCGGATACTCAGCAAGCTCGGGCTGCGGGACCGGACCCAGGCGGTGGTGGCGGCGTATGAATCGGGCCTGGTCGTGCCGCACTCCCGGGAACCGGGTTAGCCGCGGCCGGGACCACGCTCAGGCCAGGAACTGGGCCAGCTCACGGTAGATCAGCCCAGGCGCGGCGTCGATGGCCTCGTGCCCGCAGCCCGGCAGGACGGCCAGGGTGGCCTGCGGGAGAGCGGCGTTCAGCGCGTGGGTGAGGTCCGCCGCCCAGGCCGGGCTGGCCTCGCCGAGCAGGAGCAGGACCGGGGCGGTGACGCCGGCCGCCAGGGCCACCGGGTTGGCTGACGCCAGGGCCTCGGCCTCGCGCGGCAGCGTGGCCGACACGATGGGGAGCACGTCCTGCGCGCCCGGCGTGTTCCTCAGCTCGCTGATCTGCGTCATGGTCAGGCCGATGATCTCGGTCAGGAAGCTGATCATGGCCGGGCCGGGCCGTCCGGTCGCGACCAGGGCGCTGGCCCGTTCCCGCCACTCGCGCGGGACGGTCTGCGGCCCCGGCGGCTCGTACAGGGCGATCCGCCGGAACGGGGCGCCGTGGGCGGCGGCACCCAGCGTGCAGAGCGCGCCGTAGCTGTGCGCGAACACGTCGGGCGGGCGGCCGTCGTCGTCCGCCAGGCTCGCCGCGACCGCGGCCACGTCGTCGTATTCCTGGCTCAGCCGGTACGGCCCGGTGTCGCCGCTGGAGCCGCGGCCGCGCCGGTCCATGGCCGTGACCTGCCAGTGCCGGGTCAGCAGTTCCCAGAGGGGTGCCCACCGCTCCAGGCGGCCCATGCCCCCGTGCACGAGCAGCAGCGCCGGGCCCGTTCCCGCGGTCAGCAGGCCGATCTCGGTGCCGTCGGCGCTGGTGACCGTGTGCCGGTGTCCCTGCACGGCATCTCCTTCGGATGGGCAGCCCTTCATGGTCGCCTCCGGCGCGGGCCATTGAAACCGGTTTTCCGGAGACGGGATACTCGCGGCATGCGCCAGGTTTCCGCGGTCGATGAATTCCGCCTCGCCTACGACCGGTCCGGCCATGGTCCCGCCGTGGTCATGCTGCACGGCTGGCCAGGTGGCCGGGGCGATTACCGGGAGGTCGTGCCGCTGCTCACCGGCGATGCCGACGTCATCACGCCGGACCTGCGCGGGTTCGGCGAATCCGACCAGTACCCGGCCGACCCGGCCGCCCAGTACAGCGCGGCGGCGCAGGCCCGCAGCGTGGCCGCGCTCATCGGGGAACTGGGGCTCACCCAGCCGGTGATCGCGGGCTACGACATCGGCAGCCGCATCGCCCAGACCCTCGCCGCGGACCGTCCGGACCTGGTCCGCGCGCTGGTGATCGGGCCGCCGGTGCCCGGCATCGGCGACCGGATCCTCAGCCCGGACGCCCAGCGTGAGTTCTGGTACCAGCAGTTCCACCGGCTCGAGCTGGCCACCCAGCTCATCGACGGCCAGCCCGGCACGGTGCGCGAGTACCTCCGGCACTTCTGGGAGCACTGGTCCGGGCCGGACTTCGAGCTGCCTGCCCGCCAGCTCGAGGACCTGGTCACGGCGTACGCGCCGCCAGGTGCGTTCACGGCGTCTATCGGCTGGTACCGGGCGGGGGCCGGATCAGTGGCCAGATCCCTGGCGGAACGGCCGCCCGCGCCAGCCGACCGGATCACGGTGCCCACCACCGTGCTCTGGCCCTCGCACGATCCGCTGTTCCCGCCGGAATGGTCGGACCGGATCGATGAGTTCTTCGCGGACGCCCGGCTGGTCCACCTGCCCGGCGCGGGCCACTTCATCCCGCTGGAGCGCCCGGCGGAGTTCGCCGCCGCGATCACCGCGCGCAGCTGAGCAGTCAGGCCGGGCTGACCGGCGTGGCGTCCTCCCCGGAAGCCTGGCCCACGCTGCCCGGCCTGGGCCTCCTCGCCCGGATCCTGCTGGCGCCCGCCCCGCAGGCCGATGATGGCCAGGACCGCGGCCACGGCCATGAAGTGGGGGTGAGCCCGCAGAGGGTCGGGACGGCGCCTTTGACGTCCGCTATCAATCTGATATCATATTAACAGGTGATCGGGTAGCCGACACCACGGCCTCACAGGAGGCATCCCGATGAACGCACCCGACGACAACACCGCTGCGAAAGGCCTGCGCGGGTGGTGGGCATCTCCCCGCCGACCCGGCATGCAACGCCTGATCGTGCCCTATGAGTACCGCCACCTCCGCTTCTTTGGGGCCGGGCGCATTGCCGGTGGCAGTGTCGCGGCCACCGCAGGCGTCGTGTGCCTCTCGTACGGCGTCTACGGATGGGCAGCCTTCTTCCTGGTTCTTGGGACGCTGAATCTCGCGGGTGGCTACTGGTACCTCACTGTCGCCCGCTCCGCATCTGCCCGGACCTGACTCCGCCGGCCCGCCGGGCACTGTGCGCCGGGCGGATCCCGTCAACGGTCCAATTCTGAAACAGTCCGATCCGCCCGGCGGGATTAGCGTCGCAGTACCTAGCAACGGAGGTGGCCATGAAAGCGCTGGTGTATCACGGGCCCGGGCAGAAGGCCTGGGAAGACGTTCCGGACGCGGCGATTCAGGAACCGACCGATGTGGTGGTACGAGTCGACACCACGACGATCTGCGGTACCGACCTGCACATTCTCCACGGTGACGTCGCCGCGGTCACCGACGGCCGCATCCTCGGCCACGAGGCGGTCGGCACCGTTACCGAGGTCGGTGAGGCGGTCAAGGGGTTCGCGGTCGGCGACCGGGTGCTGGTCCCGGCCATCACGAAATGCGGCCGCTGCGAGTACTGCCAGCGGGGCATGCCCTCGCACTGCCAGACCGTCGGCGGGATCGGCTGGATCTTCGGCCACCTCATTGACGGCACCCAGGCTGAGTCCGTGCGGGTCCCGTACGCCGACACCTCGCTCTACGCGGTCCCCGGCAACGTCACCAACGAGCAGGCCATCTTCCTGGCCGACTCGCTGCCGACCGGCTATGAGGTCGGGGTACTCGCGGGGCAGGTGCGGCCGGGCGACACGGTGGCCGTGGTGGGCGCCGGCGCGGTCGGCCTGTCGGCCATCCTGACCACCGGCCTGTGGGGCGCGTCGAAGGTCATTGCGGTGGACACGAACAAGTTCCGGCTGGACAAGGCGCTGGAGTTCGGGGCGACCGACGCGGTGGAGGCGGGACCCAATGCGACCGCCGACGTGATCGCGCTCACCGACGGCCTCGGGGTGGACGTGTCCATCGAGGCGGTCGGCTATCCCGAGACGCTGCTGACCACGGCATCACTGGTCCGGCCGGGCGGCCACATCGCCAACATCGGCGTGCACGGCGTCCCGGTCGAGCTGCCGATGCACGAGATGTGGATCCAGAACGTCATCCTGACCATGGGGCTGGTCGATACCGTGTCCATCCCGACGCTGCTCAAAATGGTGGCCAGCGGCCGGATCCCGGCCGAGAAGATGGGCACGCACACGTTCACGTTCGATCAGATGGACGACGCGTACGACGTGTTCGGGAACGCGGCCGCCAACTCCGCCCTGAAGGTCATCATCACGCCCGCCTGAGTACTCCTTCCCCGTGCCGCCCGGTGGTGCGGTCCGGACGGCGCGGGGAGGGTCACGCCGGCAGTGGTGAGGCGTGCGGGCGCGGGGAACGATGACGGCGTGAGCGGTACCGATTTCGTGGGTGAGGCCACCACCGAGCTGTATGGCTCGGATCCGGAGGGGTTCACCGAGCGTCGTGCGGCCCTGGCCGCCCAGGCCCGGGCCGCCGGCGACCGCCCCGCGGCCAAGGAGATCGCGGGCCTGCGCAAGCCCACCCGCCCGGCCTGGATGATCAACCAGCTGGTCCGCGCCGACCCTGGGCTGGCCGGTCGGCTGGTCCAGCTCGGTGATGAGCTGCGCGCCGCCGCGGCCGCGCTCGACGGGGCCAGGATCCGGGAACTGTCGCAGGAGCGGCGGCGGCTCGTTGATTCCCTCATACGGCAGGCGCTGCAGCACGCTGGCGAGGAAGCCCCGTCGGCGGCGTTGCGGGAAGACCTCACCGCCACGTTCGGCGCGGCCGTGGCCGATCCGCAGGTCGCCCAGGAACTGGCGGCGGGGACGCTGCTGCGGCCGGTCCACCGCGCTGATTTCAGTCCCGGGCTGCCCGGGCTGACCCTGGTCCCGCCGCCCGCGAAGGCCCCGACGGCTCAGCCGGCGAAGGCGGCGGACCGGCCGAAGGTAGCTGGCCGGCCGAAGACGGCTGGCCGCGCCGGGGCCAGAGACGAGGCCCGGGCTGCGGAAGAGGCCAAGGCCGCGCGGGACGCGAAGGCCGCTGAGGAAGCCAGGGCGGCGGCCAGAGCGCGGGCGGCTGAGGAGCGGCGGCGGGCCATCGCCGACGCGGAGCAAGTGGCGGCCGAGGCCAGCCGGGCGGCGGACCAGGCGGCCCAGGACGAGCGCGACGAGCAAGACCAGGTCTGGGGGCTGGAGGACCAGCTGGACGAGGCCCGCCGCCGGCTCAGCGCGACCCGGCGCCGGGTGCGCGAAACGCAGAACGCCCAGCAGAAGGCCCGCCGGGCCCTCAGCCGGCTCAAGGACACGGAACGATAGAAACGACCCATGAGCTTTCTTACCCGCCGGGGCGAGGGACCGAGTTTTCCCTATGCTGGCCGGCCGACGCACGTACTGGCCGGGCAGGACGGCCAGCCCGAGGGGTTCGCCGCCATGGAGATCGTCATCCCGGCGCATTTCGCCGGGCCCATCCCGCACGCTCACGACGAGTTCGACGAGGCCATCTACGTGCTTCGTGGCCAGTTGCAGGTGACGGGCGACCAGACCCTCGAGGCGGCGGCCGGATCGATGTTCACGGCGCCGCGCGGATCCCGGCACGGCTTCAGCAACCCGTACGACGCAGAGGCCCTGGTGCTGGGAGTCTGGGCGCCCGCCGGGCCCGCCCTGGCCTTCATGCGCGACGTCGGCGCGGCCCTGTCACCCGACACGCCACCCGACCCGGACCAGATGCGCGAGCTGTACCTCAGGCACGCCAGCCGCCTGCTGCCCTGACCCTCCCGGCGGGCCGTCACCCGGCAGGTCCAGGCCAGCTACCCAGCCGGGACCGGAAGAGGTTTTGCTTGTCCTGGGTGTTTACTGATCTGGTGGCTGACGAGGCCGGGCGGATGCAGGTCGCCTTGGTGGCTGGCGCCACCCGGGGCGCGGGCCGGGCGATCGCCGTCGAGTTGGCGCGCGCTGGATTCTTCGTCTATGCGACAGGCCGCAGCAGCAGGGCGGGCGGCCCCTCCGAGCTCGGCAGGCCGGAGACGATCGAGGAGACCGGTGATCTGATCCGCGCGGCTGGCGGGGCGGGCGCCGCACGAGTGGTTGATCACGAGGATCCCAGCCAGGTGGCCGCCCTGGTGGCAGCCATCGATGACCAGCGCGGCCGCCTCGATGTCCTGGTTAACGACATCTTCGGCGGCGACCGGTACATGCAGTGGGACAAGCCGTTGTGGGAGCACGACTGGCAGGGCGGGCTGCGGATGCTGCAAATGGGCGTGCATACCCATTTGATCACCTGCCGGGCGTCCATCCCGGTGATGCTGCGGACGGCCGCATCGCATGGCACGCGCGGCCTGGTGGTTGAGATGACCGACGGGACCTCGCAGGCCAACGCCGAGTTCCGCCGCAATGTCGGTTTCTACTACGACCTGGTGAAAGCCAATGTCGGGCGGATCGTGACAGGACTGGCCGCCGAACTTGAGAACCTGCCGGTGACGGCAGTCGGCGCGACCCCGGGCTGGCTGCGCTCGGAGAAGATGCTGGAGAACTTCGGTGTTACCGAGGCCAACTGGCGTGATGCCTGCGTGAGAACTCCCGGTTTCGCGATCTCCGAGTCGCCGGCTTACATCGCCCGGGGTATTGCCGCGCTGGCAGCAGCGGGCGATGCTGACCGCTGGGCTGGCACGATCGTCAGCTCCCGCCAGCTCGCCGAGGCCTACGGCGTCACCGATACCGACGGCAGCAAGCCGGACTGCTGGGGCTACCTGGCAGCCTATGGCTGGGACCGGGAGGACGGCGAGGGCATTGACCGGTTCCGCTGATTCAGGCACCGCGGATGACCCGCAGCGAACTGGCGTGAGCTCCGTCGTGCATAAGCCGGGGCGCGAGCTCGGCGATCCGAAAGAACTGCTGCTGGGCTTCCTGGACTATTACCGGTCGGTCATCATCCGCAAGATCGACGGTCTGACGGATGCGGAACTGCGGGCGAGCCGTCTGCCGTCCGGCTGGACTCCGCTGGAGCTGCTCAAGCACCTGGCCTACATGGAGCGGCGGTGGCTGCGCTGGGGATTCCGCGCCGAGCAGCTCCCCGATCCACTCGGGGACGAAGACCAGGCCGGGCGCTGGCACGCCGGGCCAGGCGACACCGCCGCCAGCCTCATCGCCGAACTTCACGCCGCCGGCGAGCAAACGCGGGCCATCGCCTCCGCAGCCGAGCTGACCGATACCAGCATCCCCGGCGGCCGGTTCAGCGACAACGACCCCCGGCCACTGCCGACGCTGGCGTGGATCCTCACTTACGTCCTGCAGGAGTATGCCCGCCACGCCGGACACCTGGACGTCGCGCGGGAACTGATAGACGGCACGACCGGGGAGTTACGCGGCCATTACCGGGATGTCAGCAATATAGGGAGCCCGGGCCGTCGCCCCAGGAACATGAGTCTTTCCACCTTCCGGCGGCGGTGTGCAACTTAGCCTTGTCCCCGGTGTTGTTCCACACGTAGTAGCCCCGGCCCCAGTAGCGGTTGCCCGAATTGTTCGTCCCGCTACCCGTGTGAATGACCACCTTGGCGCCGGCCTTGAGGGTGAATCTGCCGAACGTATAGACATGGCCAGCCAGGTCCTCCACCGTCCAGCCGGTCAGGACACGGCTGGTCGTGCCGGTGTTCTTGAGGGTGACGAACTCCCGGTTCAGCTTGGCGTTCGTCACCGGAAGATCTGATCCCGGCGTATTGTACTGAATGAGCCGGAACTGTATCTGGCCCGCCGTGGCCGCCTGCGCGCTCGCCGCGAACGGAATCATAAGCGCGGCGGACCCGAACAGAGCCGCAAGTACGATGCGAAAACGCATTAATCCCCCCATTTAAGTCCCGGCTTAATCGAAGATGACTAAAGCCGGGAACAAGGTGCACCAGCGGCAGCACCCGTCCGGCGTGAACCCGCAAACTGCCGCGATCTGGATGACTGTCTCACAAAGCGCCGTGGGCGGGCAAGTCTTAGCTGTGCCTATCGAGATTCAGGGCTGCGCCGGCTCCCAGGACGCTTGCTCGCGCTGGAATCAGAGCCAGCCCAGCCAGGACATCACCTCACGGGCGACTATCCCGACCGGACGGTCGTTGCTGACCACGATGTCTTCCACCCCGACGCCTTCACCGTCGGCGATCGACGACGCCGCATCGCGCAGGTCATCGCGCCTGCCGCTGGTGACGTCGCTGGCCAGGCGCTGCTCAATGTCTGGCCAGGGCACCGACAGGCGGACCACCCGCAGCGGCACCCCGAGCGCTTCGCGGACGCTGTGCAGCGCATTGAGATCACGCAGGAAGTAGGCCACGACGAAGATCTCGATCCCGGCGTCGCGGTAGTTGGGTGCGACGGCCGCGAGGTTTCGCAGCATCACGCGGTGCCCCATCGCGTGATCACCGACCCAGCCCAGGTAATCAAGATCGAGCAGGGCGTACGGCTGGTCACGCTGTTCCAGCAGGTAGGTGATCTCGGCGGCGACCGAGCTCTTTCCTGAGCCGAACACCCCGGTAATCAGGACACCGTCTGCGGCAGGCCAAGGCACGGGCCAAGCCTAGGACGCACTCCTCGGATCTACCGTCTTAAAACCAGGCGCGGTCGGCTCGCAGTCCGGGTCGCCGGGGCTGCCGCGGGGACCATCGCCTAGACCAGTGCGCGGCGCGCGGCGACCGCTTCGCGGACGTCCTCTTCGACCAGATCGGCGTTGATCGCCGCCGCGGTGTTCAGGCCGGCCGCCGCAGAGCTGATCACCTGCGCTTTGAGGTCGGCGACGTTGCCGGCGACCCACACCCCGGGGACCGCCGTGTCACCGGCGGGACCGGCCGGCACGGAGCTGCCCACGACCTGGCCGCCCATCTCCATATCGGCCGCCTCCAGCCCGAGCGAGGCGAGCACGCCCGCCCGCGCGGTGAAGCGTGGCTGCACCACCGCGGCCTGGCAGGGGACCACCTGACCGGAGCGCAGCCGCACCCCGGTAAGCCGGTCGCCGGTCACCTCCAGGGCGGCGATCTCACCCTCTACCACCGCGATGCCGCGGGCATCCAACTGCTCGCGCACGTCTCCGCCCGGCTCCGGCGCCGTGTGCAGCAGCACCGTCACGTGGCCGCTCAGCTGCCGGAACAGCAGCGCCTGGTGCACCGCGGCCGGGCCGCTGGCCAGGACGGCGATCACCTGATCGCGCACCTCCCAGCCGTGGCAGTACGGGCAGTGCAGCACATCGCGTCCCCACCGCTCCGCCACCCCAGGCACGTCAGGCAGCTCATCGGCCAGCCCCGTGGTGACCAGCAGACGCCGGGCCAGCACACTCTGGCTCATCACGCTCCGGGTCATCAAGCTCCCCGCCACCACGTCCCCGGTCAGCACGGGCTGCCCGTCGGCCAGCAGCACCCGGAAGCGGGCGCCGTCCCTGCGGTCATCGTCCAACTGCTCGGCCGCCGTGACCGTTCCGGTCACTATCTCCCCGCCGTACCCGGCCAGCTCGGCGCGGCCCGCGGCGAGCAGGTCGCCAGGCGGGGTTCCCTCGCGGCCCAGGTAGTTGTGGACCTGCGCGGCGGGGGCGTTGCGCGGATCCCCGGAATCCACCACCAGCACGGTGCGGCGGCTCCGGGTCAGGGCCACAGCCGCGCTGAGCCCGGCCGGGCCCCCGCCGACGACCACCACGTCGTACACGTTCTCGTCCATGAGAGGTTCTCCTCAGGTTGTGCCTGCGGCCGCGGGTGGCGGCCAGCCAGGCACCACAGTGCGACCGTTGCGGCAGAAATGGCAAACCTCCTTGCTGGGTCGGCAAAAAGTAGGGCGCACAACGAATCAGGCGCAGCGAGGAAGGCAGGGCGCAGCGAGAACGTGCCGGGCCGGGTGCTCAGCGACGGGGATCGACGAGGATCTTCGGCCCCGGGCCCGCCCCGGGCGGGCGGGTGCCGCCCAGGACCTCGCCGACCTGGTCGAGCCCGACGGTGGCGGCCACGAGCGGGCTCGGGTCCACCGACCCGGAGGCGTAGTGCTCGATCACGCCGTCGAGCGCGGGGGAGGCGCTGAGGATCCCGACCGCGGTGACGTCCTTGAGCACCATCGTGCGGCTGTCGATCAGGCTGGGCTCCGCGGACAGGCCCACGAACACGATCCGCTTACCCGGCTCGATCAGGTCCAGGGCCAGGGCGGGCAGCTCGGTGCCGGTGGAGCAGTCGATGATCGCGTCGAACGGGGTCCGGGGCAGCTGGGCCGCGGTCCACGCGCCGTGCACGCCGAGCGTCCGCGCGAAGTCCAGCGACGGCTGGGTCAGGCCCAGGACATGGACCACGGCCCCGTGGGCCAGCGCGAACTGCGCCACGAGCAGGGCGATCGTGCCCGCGCCCAGGACCAGGAGGGTATCGCCCGGCTCCAGGGCGGCGGCCTGGACGGCCCGCAGGGCACTGCCGGCCGGCTCGACCATCGCCCCGGCGGTCGCGCCGACGCTGTCCGGCAGCACGCGCAGCGCCGTGACCGGCACCGGCACCTGCTCCGCCAGGGCGCCGGGCCAGCCGCCCCGGACGCCGATCTCGAAGCGTTCCGCGCAGACGTGCTGCCGCCCGGCGCGGCAGCGGCGACAGCGGCCGCAGCCGAGCATGGTGTCGCCGGTGACCCGCTGGCCTGCCCACGCCGGATCCACCCCGGCCCCGACCGCCGACACGGCGCCGCACCACTCGTGGCCGAGCCGAATAGGGTACGAAGCGTGGCCTTGATGCAGGTACGCCATGTGGCCGGTGAAAAACTCGACGTCGGTCCCGCACACCCCGGCGCGTTCAACGTCCACCACGACCTGGCCGGGCGCGGCGGCGGGCGGCTCGACCTCGGCCACCGTGAACTGGCGCGGGCCGGTGAGTACGAACGCCCGCATGCCCCGCCCTCCCGGATCCGGCGGCGGCCACGGCGAATGCCGCCTGCCCGCCGGATGCTGCGATCCTAACGTTCTCGTTGATCGTGCCTGCCCGCTACGGAAGGAAGACCATGCCCCGTACAGCTGTCATCACCGGCGGAGCCAGCGGCATCGGGCGGGCCAGCGCGGAACGGCTCGGCCAGGACGGGATCAGGGTGGTCACCCTGGACGTGTCCGGGGACGCGGACGTGGTGGCCGACGTGACCGACCCCGCGGCGGTCGGCGCGGCCCTCGAGGCGATCGGCCCGGTGGACATCCTGGTCAACTCGGCCGGCATCGTCGGTCCCAACAAGCCGCTATGGGAGGTCAGCGACCAGGAATGGGCCGCGACGTTCGCCGTCAACGTGAACGGCACGTTCCATATGTGCCGCGCCGTGGTGCCCGGGATGCGGGACCGGGGCTGGGGCCGGATCGTGAACCTGGCCAGCATGGCCGGCAAGGACGGCAATCCCCGGCTCGGGGCCTACTCCGCGACCAAGGCGGCCGTGATCGGGATGACCAAGTCGCTGGGCAAGGAACTGGCCACCAGCGGGGTCCTGGTCAACGCGATCGCGCCCGCGGTCATCGAGACGCCGATGAACGCCAGCAACACGCCCGAGGTGCTGGAGTACATGACCAGCCTCATCCCGATGCGCCGGCTGGGGCGGCCCGAGGAGGTCGCGGAACTCGTGGCCTGGCTGGCCTCCGACAAATGCAGCTTCTCGACCGGCGCCGTGTACGACCTGAGCGGTGGCCGGGCCACCTATTGACCGGGCGGGCCGGCCACGGCCGGCCCGGCTGCCGATTGGCGGGCCGTCTCCGGCGGGCCCGCCCGCTGATCAGCGCAGGTGCGTACCGAAAAACTCGATGATGCGCCTGCGCGCGTCCTCGGCGGACGCCGGCTCCGGGCCGAAGCCCAGCACGGGCGTCATGGCCTTGACCATCAGCGGAATCGGGTCGCCAGCGGCCTGGCGGTCGTTGAGGAACCCGTGGCCGCCGGCCGGGTACTCCTTCACGTCGTGGGCGACCCCCGCGGCGGTCAGCGCGCTCTCCAGCCGTCGCGCTGCGCCACGCAGGGTGCGATCCCGGCCGCCGAAGCTGCCGACGATGGGGCAGGCCCGGGTGAGCAGGTCCGGCGCGTCCTTGGGCACCGTGCCGTAGTTGACGCTGGCCACGTCGTAGCCATGGTCCGGGGCGAGCAGGAGGGCGAAGCCCGCACCCATGCAGAAGCCGATCACGCCGACCCGGCCGGAGCAGCCCGGCTGGCGGACCAGCCAGTCCCGGGCCACCTCCACGTCCTCGAAGATCCGCCCCTGCCGCCGCCTCATGTCCCCGATCGCGGCCCGCACGCAGGTCAGTGTCCGGCCCCAGGAGAACAGGTCCGGCACAGCCGCCAGGTAGCCCTCGCTGGCCAGCCAGCCGGCCTGGTTGCGGGCATCCTGGCTCATGCCCATCGCGTCGTGGATGACCACCACGCCCGGCCAGGGCGGCGGGCCTGGCGGCGTGGCCAGGTACACCGGCAGGTCACCGTGCCCGCCCTGGATCGTGGTCTGCGTCATGGGTTCCTCCGTGGCCTCGGGCCGGGACGCCAGCATATGCCGCGTCCTATACCATTCTCCCTTTTTGTTAATAGTCCGGAAAATAGGCTAGCGCGCGATTGCTGGCCGATCATGGCGGCAATGGGCACCCGGTTACGGCCCTGATCGGCCGACATCCCGGGTGGGGGAAAGGAAGTTTCATGCTTGATGTCTTTTATGGTGCGTTTTCTCCGGCCTGTTTTGCCCTCCTAGGGCTGTGGCTCGTCGTCGTGCAGATCCGCCTGCGTAAGTGGCAGGGGAGCGTGGTGCACCGCAGGCGCTCCTACGGCGTCGCGCTGCACTTCGCCCTGCCCGGGGTCATGAGCCTGCTCGCTCTGGTCGATCCTCAGGACTCGGCGTTCTGGCGGGTGTCGTTCGCGATCGTCGCGCTGGGCGGGGCGGTCGTCCTGGCCACAGTCCGGGGTTTCCCGATCCGCAGCCGGGCTGGTGCGGCGGGTGCCGCTGAACCGATAGCCGCGGGCCCCGATCAACTGGGCCTCGCCGCGTACATTGCTGCCATCATTATTTATGTCCTGATCGGGGTCCTGGCCTTTAGAGGCGGATTGGCCGTGCTGCGCATCGAGGCCATCTTGCTGACCGTTCTGGTATTCCTGGGCTTCAACGTGGCGTGGCTGCTGTTGTTCGATGACCGGTCGCCGGCTCATGGGCGCCCGCCAGCCACGGCATCGTAAGCGGGCAGGTTTCCGGTTGGCCGCATGCGGGAGGATTCCCGGTGGAGATCGTTCCGGGAGGAGAACCGCATGCGGCTGGTCGTGGTGGGCGCCGGAATCGTGGGAAGTGCCTGTGCCTACGCGGCGAGCAGCCTGGGGGCGGAGGTCACCCTCATCGATGCGGGGTGGCCCGGCCAGGCGACCGCGGCCGGCGCGGGAATCATCTGCCCCTGGACCGCCGGCCTGGACGAACCCGGGGCATACGCCTTCGCCTGTGCCGCGGCGCGGGCCTATCCCGCGCTGGTGGCCGAGCTCGCGGACCTTGGTGAGACGGATATCTCCTACCGTCAGCCCGGCGCGATCGTCGTGGCCGACCGTGAGGATGAGCTGGAGCCGGTCCGGGCCAGGCTCGAGGCCCGGCGGGCCGGGCACCCCGAGATGGGGGACGTCCAGGTCGTCACCGGCCCCGCCGTCCAGCGCCTGTTCCCGCCGTTGCGACCGCGCATGCCCGCGCTGTACATCCCGGGCGCGGCCCGGGTGGACGGGCGGAAGCTCCGGGACGCCCTGGTCAGGGCGGCGTGCCGGAAAGGGGCCACGATCCGGACCGGCGACGCGGCGCTCGTCTGCCGGGCCGGGCGCGCCGCCGGCGTGCTGGCGGGCAGGGAACTGGTCGAGGCGGACGCGGTCGTCGCGGCGACCGGCGCCTGGACGCCGTCGTTCGTGGAGCCGGCCGGTGCCGTGGTGCGGGTCACCCCGCAGCGCGGCCAGATCGTGCACCTCTCGCTCGGATCGGTGGACACGCGTCACTGGCCGGTGGTCCTGCCCGTCGGCAGCGGCCACTACCTGCTCTCCTTCGAGGGCTCCCGGGTGGTCGTCGGCGCGACCCGGGAACCGGGCTCCGGTTTTGATCACCGGGTGACGGCAGCCGGCTTGTCGGAGGTACTGGCGGAGGCCCTGACCGTAGCCCCCGGCCTCGGGTCCGCCACGTACCTGGAAACCCGGGTGGGGTTCCGCCCGGCGGCTCCCGGCGACCGTCCGCTGCTGGGCCCGGTGCCCGGCGCGGCCGGGCTGATCGTGGCCACCGGCCTGGGGGCGGAGGGGCTGACCATGGGGCCGCACGCCGGCGGCATCGCCGCCCGGGCCGCCCTCGGCCTGGACCCGGGCCTCGACCTCGCGCCGTTCGATCCGCTGCGCCAGTAGCCTGCGATGCCAGTAACCTGCGGCGCCGGTAATTTAGAGCCGTGGCGACTATCGACGACGTAGCCCGGATGGCCGCGGAGTTGCCCGAGGTCACTGAGAATCAGCGGCACGGGAACCGGACGTGGTCCGTGGCCGGGAAGGCGTTCGCGTGGGAACGGCCGTTCAGTAAGGCCGACCTGCGGCGGTTCGGCGACCAGACCCCGCCGGAGGGGCCCATTCTCGCGGTCCGCGTCGAGGACCTCGGCGAGAAGGAGGCCGTGCTCGCCGCGAACCCGGGTCCCTTCTTCACGATCCCGCACTTCGACGGGTATTCCGCGGTGCTCATCCAGTTGCCGGACGTGGCAGACCAGCCGCTCCGCGACGCGATCACCGACGGCTGGCTCGCGTGCGCGCCACGCAAGCTCGCCGACGGCTACCTCAGGAACCGCTAGATCAGATCAGCCCAGGTCGGGTCGGCTCGGGTCAGGCCAGGCAGTCCTGGATGGCGCGCACGTACGCCTCCGAGCGGTCCGAGCCGATGATGCCGGGTCCCATCTTGTTCATCATGTAGCTGATGGTGGTGCGCGCGTCGAGGTCCATGAGGATGACCGAGCCGCCCCATCCGCCCCAGAAGCAGGTCCGTCCCGGCGGGATGTAGGGCACCGTCTCGGTCTCGGGCAGCGCGTAGCCGATCCCGAAGCGCAGCGGGACGCCGAGCACGAGGTCCGGGCCGTGGCTCTGCTCGTCGAAGATCAGCCCGATCGCGTCCGGCGACAGCAGCCGCACCCCGCCGGCCTCGCCGCCCAGGGCGAGCACCCGGAGGATGCGGGCGACCGAGCGGGCGTTCCCGTGGCCGTTCAGCGCGCCCAGTTCCGCGCGCCGCCAGGCAGGGGTGTTCGCGGCGGCGGCGTCGGCCACCGGCCCGGTGAAGGTCTTGTACACCGGACTGCCGGGATCCAGGCTGGCCAGGTCGAAGGGCAGCGGGGGCGGCGGAGTGACCGGCGCGATCCGGCCCCAGTCGGCCTCGATCGCGCCGATCTGGAAGTCGGCGCCGAGCGGGCCGGCGATCTCCTGCGCGACGAAGGTCTTCAGCGTCTTCCCGGTCAGGCGGCGGACCAGCTCACCGACCAGGTGGCCCTGGTTCTGCGCGTGATAACCCGATGCGGTGCCGGGTTCCCACCACGGCGCCTGGGTGGCCAGCTGGCGGGTGGCGGCTTCCGTGTCATACATGTCCTCGGTCGTGAACGGGGCTTCCCAGCCGGACACCCCGGAGGTGTGGCTGAGGATGTGCCGGACCTCGATGCGCTCCTTGCCGTTCTCGGCGAACTCCGGCCAGTACTTGGCGACCGGCGCGTACGGGTCGAGGAGCCCCCGGTCGGCCAGCATCAGGGCCGCGAGGTTGGTGACGGTCTTGGTGGTGGACCACACGTTGGTGATGGTGTTCTCGCCCCACGGCGTGCGGTGCTCCTCGTCGCACCAGCCGCCCCACAGATCGGCCACGGTCCGGCCGTCGACGTTGACCGCGATGCTCGCGCCCGTGTCGTTGCCCGAGTCGAGCTGTTCGGCGAGCACGTCCCGGACCGGCTCGAACCGGGCGTCGCAGGTTCCTTGCACATCCACCACGGGGGTCAGCCTTCCTCATTGAACGACGTGACGCGGCGTGTAGCAGCAGGCCGGTAAGGCCGTAAATGAACGTTAGATCTTTAGTTCTGCCGCGTCATCATCGGCGGGGGGCCGGAAATTCAGTTGCCGTGAGTGGGTGCGGCTGGCAGCCTCGGAAGTCACAGGCCGAGAGCCGGTGATCAGCCGGCCGAGCGGAAGGAGGGTCTGACGATGTTTGCGCCCGTTGCGTACTTCAGCCTGCCCTCCCTGACCGCCTGCCTGAGGAGCACCACCCGTGCCCGATCCAGCCTTCAGCCGCCGCCGCCGCAAGTGGCGGTTTGACGACGACGAACCTGCTTTCGCCAAGCGCAACCGGCATCGCCGCGCGCTACCCGCCCTGGACGCCCTCGACGCCGTCGACGGGCTGCCCGAGGGAGACCGCTGGACCACCTGGGACCAGTCGGCCCCGCTCGAGCGGGGTCCCAAGCCCTACCCGTCCTGGCTGGTCACCGACCTGGCCGCGGTTGACACCGAGCTGGGGATCCTGAAGACCGGCAAGGAAGCCGACGTCTTCCTGCTGCGCCGCGGCCTGCCTGACGGCGGCCGCTCCTGCCTGCTGGCGGCCAAGCGCTACCGGGACGCCGACCACAAGATGTTCCAGCGTGACAGCGCCTACCTGGAGGGTCGCCGGGTCCGCGAATCCCGGGACAACCGCGCGATGGCCCAGCGCACCGCGGCCGGGCGGCGGATGATCGCCACGCAGTGGGCGAACGCCGAGTTCGCCGCCCTGGTCCAGCTGCACCGCTTCGGTGTCCCGGTGCCGTACCCGGTGCAGGTGCTCGGCACCGAGCTGCTGCTGGAATTCATCGGCGAGCCCGACGGCACCGCCGCCCCCCGGCTCGCCGAGATCCGCCCGGAGGGCCGCGAGCTGGCGGGACTGTGGGACCAGCTGGTATCGGCGCTGGTCGTCCTGGCCGCCGGTGGCCTGGCCCACGGCGACCTGTCCGCGTACAACCTGATGGTCCACCGGGGCCGGCTGATCATGATCGACCTGCCGCAGGTCGTGGACGTGATCGCCAACCCGCGTGGCGCGGAATTCCTGGACCGGGACGCGGCGAACGTGGCCCGGTGGTTTACCGCGCGCGGTCTCAGCGGCGTGTCACCCAGCCCGGAGGAACTGCCCGCGCTGCTGCGGCGCGAAGCCCGCCTGGCCGGATAACCGCAGCGCGGGTCGTGCGCCAGAAGAACCGATCAATGTTCAATTACGGCGGTCAGCTGGGCACGTTCGGCCTCGCTGAACGGGACGGGCTTTGCGGGTCCGGCGATCCCAGCGGACGGTGACGACGCGCGCCTCCGCGGCGATCTCCTCCGCCGGGGTCAGGATCGTCTCGCGGGTGGTGAGGCTCGTCGTGCCCAGGCGCTCTACCGCCAGGCGCACCGTCACCCGCTGCTCGGGGTAGCGGACCTCCGCACGCAGGTCCACTTCGAGCCGGGCCACCACGTAATCGGGCTCGCCGCCGAAGGTCTGCTTGAAGAAGGCGTCCCGGCCTTCCTCGAAGTAGGTCAGGAACACCGCGTGGTTGACGTGGCCGAGGGCGTCCACGTCGCGCCACCGGACATCGACTGGATGCTCGAATATCGCGTCCATCTGCTCACCGTTCCTAGTCACCTTGCAGGAGCGAGTCTTGCTTAGTGGGCGGTCCCGAACGGTCTTGGGTCGCCTGGTCGCCTGCCGTGGCCTGTCGGGGCCTTCTGGTCTTAGTGCCTGGTGGCTGCCATCGGTCCGTCGGGGTGGCGGGTTTCCTGATCTGGGTCCCGGTCTGCGGGTGGGTCCCGGGGCGTGCCTGGGTTGACTTAGCCCTTCCGGGCGCAGCCGCATCCGCTGGTGCGGGTAGGTTCCCTGGCGCACGCCGGCGAGCCCGGAGGCCGAGTCCGCGTCTGCCGGTCACCAGCGCTGCCGCGTGGTGGCCGGTGAGCTGGGGGTGGTGCTGCCGCATGGAGGCGAGCCAGTGCTGCGCTCCCCAGCGGGAGGTGTAGGCCGGATCCACCGCGATGACGGCCATGCCGGTGTTGCAGGCCATGCGGGTGAGCCGGTCACGGAACCGGGCAGTTGGGATGCCAGCGACCTGGTGCCGGAACGCCCGGCCCCGGCGTCCCCGTGAGGGCCGGTTGCCGGTGCGTTCGCGTCCCTGGCGTCGGGCGTCGGCGAAGTCGAGGTTCTCGATCACGACGGCACTGGCCCGGTGCTCATGGGCGGTGGCAAGGATGCTGGTGATCGCGGCGCGCAGCCGCCCGTCCCTGGTGCCCGACGGCAGGCCTGCCAGCGGCAGGTCGATGGTGTATGGGACACCGACCCGGTTGCCATCGCGGTCCAGTACCGCCACGGCGAGGTGCCCGGCGTTGAGGTCCACCGCGACGACGATGCCCTGCCGGGCCTGCGCCAGCGTGATCGGCCGGGTCGGCGGCGTCTTCCACGATGCGTCAAGGTACCAGCGCCCCCGGGCAGGGTCGAGGGAAATGTCATAGCGGATGGCCCCGGTCGCGGCCTGGACGGCAACATCGCCGCCCCGGTAGGTGAACCCCACCGGGCAGGACAGCCGGTAACGCGCGCCGGGCCGGTTGGCCAGACCCGCCAGCGGGGCGGGGAGCCTGATCTCCAGCCAGTTCTGGTCCGGGTTCCAGCGGATCGTTTCGTTGCCCCAGGTCTTGTCCTTCTCCCCGTCGGCGGTGATGAACAGCCGGGACGCGGCCCACCGCTCGCGCCACCGGGTTTCGCTGAGACCGGCCGCTGCGAGGTTGTTCCGCGTGCGCAGCAAGGCTTTCCCGCCCCGGCACACGCTCACCCGCCCGGTGCCCAGCTGCCGTTCAGCTTCGGCCAGCCTGGTGCGTAACGCCTGGATGCGGATCGTCATGGCGTGCCGTTCAGCGGCGGTCGCGTACCCGCGCACCCGCCCGGCCCGCTTCCCCGCCGCCACCGCCAGCCGGGCCTCGATCCGCCTGATGCGGGCCACCAGGGAACCGCGTTCAGCCAGCAGGTTGCGGCAGGCGAGCTGGTAGGCGTCCTCACTGGTGCGGGTCAGCGCCCCGGCCCAGCGGGAGGACGACTTCGCGGTCAGCTCCTGCTTACGCACCCGCCGCGACCGCGCCTGCTGCCCCGCATCGAGCCTGCCTTCCGCGCACCGGGTGCCCAGGTCAGCCGACGCCAGCGAACCCAGGTGTTCGCCCACCTCACGCAGCACCGCAGCATCAACGCCCGACACGCGCAGCCGGGTCCGCACCCGTATGCCCGCAGGTGGCGCGACCACGAACGGCCCGATGATCTCCCGCAGCCCGCTCACACGCCACCGCCGGACGCCTGGAGCTTCACGGCCTGGGGCCCGATGTCCTGCCGCGCGCAGCCGGGAGCCTTCAACGCCCGGTTCCGCGCCGATCGGCGTCCATAGAGCCGGGCGCAGAACAAGGTCAGCACCTCCACCACGTCGCGCACCAGGCCGCCGGTGACCTCGCAGTCGCCGCGCACCACCAGGCGGCGGCCGTGCGCGGACGGGGCAGCCACCGCCAGTTCGGTGTTCACCCGCCCGAGCCGGTCCCGGTGCCCGCCAGCACAACGGTCACCGCCGAGTCCAAGAACAACCTGCGCACCTGCGCCCGTGACCCGTTCACCCCGGGCCCCACCCCGGCCTCCACCCGCGTCACCGGCAACCCGGCTTCCGCCGCCCAGGCAGACAGCCGTGCTACCTGCCCGTCCAGGCCGGACCTCTGGTCATGCCAGGACACCCGCGCGTACAGCCGAGCGCCCTCAGTCTTGCGGGCCGCTTCCGTGGCCGTCTCCGGGGACACCAGGATGAGGCGTCCGACCTTCTGCACCAGGACCGGCAGCGTTCCCTCCCGGTACCAGCGGTAAGCGGTCTGCACATGGATACCCTGCGCATACGCCCACCCGGTCAGATTCACACGTTCAGCTTACTTTCTAGAACATACATCCGATAGCTAACACGCGCTCCGACCGGAGCGGTCAGCAACCCCTTAGCGGCCTTACGGCATCATGCCAGCCAGGGCGGGCCGTGGGTCACCGGCCAGGCGGGCGTGCAGGTGCATGTCGTGCCAGCCATCACGGTGCAGTGACTCGCCCCGCTTGGTCCCCTCGAGCGGGAAGCCGGCGTGTTCGGCGACCCGGCACGAGGCGGGGTTCAGCGTCGAGTGCGCCAGCTCGACCCGGTGCAGCTGGAGATGGTCGAACAGCCACGCGCTCAGCGCACACAGGGCCCGCGGTGCCACCCGGTGGCCCCGGGCGGCGGGCAGCACCCAGTAGGACACTTCCGCGAGGCCCTCGGGCAGGTCCAGCCGGCGCACGCTGATCTGCCCCAGGAGGCCGGCGGCGCCGTCGATGGCCCAGCCGGCACCGCTCTCCTCGGCCCACCGCCCTGGCCACGAGCTGATCCAGGCCTGCGCTTCCGGCCCATTCATCGACCGGTTATGCCAGCGCCGGATGCCGGGGTCGGAGTAGGCCTCGGCCACGGCGGCCGCGTCCGGCGCCCGCCAGGGCCGCAGCACGAAGCCGTCCTGGTCCAGGACGGGCTGGCGCAGCCGGGCGAGGGAACCGGGCGCAACGGCGGGGGTGACGAGTCGCGGCACAGCCTCATTATGGACGGGGTCATGACCGGCGGCCGGCCGCCGATCCCGGCCCGGGGGGCGGGCCTACCAGGGCGCGACGGTTCCGTCCCAGGAGAAGAACTCGCCGGTGGGGCCGTCGTCAGGCAGCAAGGCCAGCCGGACCGCGCCCGCGGCCGCCTCGGCCGGATCGCCGTCGCTGGCGGCGGCGCGCTCGTTGAGGTCGGTCCTGCGCAGGCCGGGCGCGAGCGCATTCACCCGGAAGCCCTCGTCCTCCAGAGCCTGGGCGTAGAAGACGGTCAGCGCGTTGAGGGCCGTCTTGGATGAGCGGTACGCGGCGCCGCCGCCCGCGGAGAACCGCCGGTCCGGGCCGGTGCTCCAGGTCAGCGAGGCGGTCCCGCTGGAGATGTTCACGATCCGGGGCCGCGCGGACCGCCGCAACGCCGGCAGGAAGGCGTTGGTGACCGCGAGGACCGCGAACAGGTTCGTCTCGTACGTCCGGCGGAAGCTGTCCACGTCCGCCTCCGGCGCCGTCCGGCCATCAACCAGGATGCCGGCGTTGTTGACCAGGATGTCGAGGTCGTGGACCTGCTGCGCCGCGTCGGCGATGCTCTTGGCCTCGGTCACGTCGAGCACGAGGAGCCGGGCCCCGCCGCCGATCTCGTCCACGGCCCGCTGGCCGCGCTCCGGGTCGCGGGAGCCGAGGTACACCGTGAACCCGGCGGCCACGAGCTGCCGGGCAATTTCCTTGCCGATGCCTTTGTTGGCGCCGGTAACGAGGGCCGTGGAATCGTTCATGGTGTCGACTCTGCCCCGCGGCAGGGGGCTGATCCAGGCACAAGTGATACCTGGAACCGGCGGTACCTGGAACTGGCGGTACCTGGAACCGGAGGTGGCTTATGGCCCGGCAGGAGCTGGCCTGTTTCCTGCGCGACCGGCGGGCGGACCTGCGCCCCGCCGACGTGGGCCTGCCCGCGGGCCCGCGCCGCCGCACGCCCGGCCTGCGCCGCGAGGAGGTGGCCCGCCTGGCCAGCATGTCCGTGGAGTATTACGCCCGGATCGAGCAGGCCCGCGGCCCGCATCCCTCGCCGCGGATCCTCGACGCTCTCGCGGGCGCGCTCCGGCTCACCCCGGCCGAGCGGATCCACCTGTTCCGGCTGGCGGGCACGAGCCCGGCGGCGCCGCCCGGCCCGGCCCGCACAGTCCGCCCGTACGTGGCGGGCCTGCTGCGCCGGATCCCGGAAGCGGGGGCCGTGGTCACCGACGCCAGCTACGACGTGATCGCCTGGAACCCGCTCGCCGAAGCCCTGCTGGGCAACCTCAGGGACGAGCCCAATCTGGCCCGGCGGCGTTTCCTGGACCCTGGCGCCCGCCGGAGTTCCGGTGGCGAGGAGTTCAGCCACATCGCGGTGGCGCGGCTGCGCGGCGCCGCCGACCGGTACCCCCGCGACGAGCGGCTGGCCCGCCTGCTGGCGGACCTGCGGGCCGGCAGCGAGGAGTTCGTGCAGGTGTGGGAGACCAACCCGGTCCGTGCTCCCGGCCACCGCTCGAAGACGTTCGACCATCCCGGGATCGGGCCGGTGCGCATCAACTGTGACGTGCTCGCCGTCCCCGACGATGACCAGCAGGTGGTGTTCATGACCGCGGACCCGGGCACTCCGTCTGCCCGGGCCCTGCGCCATCTGCTGCGGCGCGCGGACCCTCAATCGCGGCCGCTGGCGGTGCGGTCACGGATGGCCGGGACGAGCGCGGCGAGCATCAGCATCCCGGTGAGGGCGAAGGCCGCCGGGTAGCCGGTGTAGACCACGAACACGCCGAACACCGCAGGACCGGCGCCGTATCCGGCGTCGTAGGCCAGGTTCCACAGGGCGCTGGCGGTGCCGTAGCCGGAGACCGGCGCGCGGTCGATCATCAGCGCGAAGGTGGCATTCTGGCTGATCCCGAAGCCGATCCCGAACAGGCACATGCCCGTGATCAGTGCGAACGGGGCGGTCACCCAGATCAGCAGGCTCATCCCCGCGGCACCGGTCAGCAGTCCCGGGACCAGCAGGCCGGCGTGGCCGTGCCGGTCACCGTGCCGCCCGGCCCACCAGCGGCTCGCCGTCGAGGCGACGGCCTGCACGAGCAGCCCGAGGGCGGCGACGCCGCCGGATACGCCGGCCGCGAGCGGCAGGAATGCGGCGACCACACCAGCCGACACGGTCGTCGCCGCGAAGACCAGGGACGGCCGCAGTTGGCCGCCGGATCGCAGGCTGGCGAGCAGCCCGGCCGGCTGCGCCGTACCCGGGTCCGCTTCCGCCTGATGATCAGCCGGGCTGGTCAGCCACGGGATTGCCGCGAGCGGGGCCAGGGCACTGATCGCCGTGATCGCGATGACCACCGCGTAACTGGTGTTCTCGGCCAGCCAGACGCCAGACGGCAGGGCCACGATCGCGGGCAGGCAGGCGACGACTCCGGCCAGGCCGATCCCCTCGCCGCGCCGTTCCGGGGGCAGCGCGGTGGCCACCAGGGCCCCGATGACGACGGTGTTGAGGCCGAAGCCGAGGCCGCGGGCGATGCTGACCGCGACGATCGCGATGACGCTGTGCGGGCCCAGCAGGGCCAGGGCCGGGCCGCCGAGCAGCAGCGCCCCCGCGGCGAACACCCTGCGGTAGCCATAACGCCTCATCAGCCTGGCTGAGGCGAACTCGGCCAGGACGGTGGCCAGCATGAGCGAGCCAGTCACCACGCCGGCCTTGGCGCTTCCGGCGCCTGCCGACACGGCGTACATCGGTGTCACCGACAGCAGCAGGTAGAAGCTGGTGAGCGCGCCAAAGGAGGACAGGAGCGCCAGGGCCAGGCGGCCGCTGATCAGCCGGGCGCGCGGCGCCCGGCGGTCCGGCGGCTCGGTGGATGCCGTAGGCCCGGGGTGTCCGGTCTGGGTCATAGTGCTCATGTACGTGACCCTAGGCAGCAACCGGATCGCTGATAAGGTCCAATTCGATGGCTATTCAGTGGTCCGGTTTGGGGTCGGACTTGCTCCTCCAGCCCGACCGTTTCACAAGGCGATGAGGCCAGCGGGGGAGGCGGTGAATCCGCAACCGCGGAGGTAGAACGGCCGCAGGTGCTCCTCGAAGTTGACGTGCAGCCAGGCGCAGCCCGCCCGGCGCGCTTCCTCGATGGCCAGGGCGACCAGCCTGGTGCCGGTTCCCTGCCGGTGCATCCGGGGCGCGACCATGGTGTCGAGGATGAAGGCGTGGGCGCCACCATCCCAGGCCACGTTGACGAACCCGGCGAGATCATCCCCGTCTCGGGCGCAGACCCAGCCCAGGCTGTGACGTTCCACCTGATCCCGCCAGTTCCGGGCGGCGTCCCGGTAACCAAAAGCCGCCGCGTGCAGCGCACTGACCTCAGTGCTGGTGAAGGGCCCGCGCCACGCGTAGGTGATCACGGGCTAGGCAGCATGCCCGGCCACCTTCGCCACTGTCATCCGCACGATCACGCGGTGCGCGCCAGGACGGTCCTCGCCCGGATCGGCGTCGTACTTGCGGGCCAGCTGGATATGCAGCAACCGCTCGGGGTCGGGTGTCATCGACACCCGGCCCCGGAGATCCACCGAGATTTCCGGGTCCGCTGAGTCCCACACGGTGACGCTGACGCGCGGATCGCGCAGCATGTTGCGGTGCTTCACGCGTCCTTCCACGGTGGAGAACAGCAGGTCATCACCGTCGAGACCGACCCACATCGTGGAGGTGTGCGGGCTGCCGTCGGGGTTGATGGTGGCCAGGACGGCGTAGTTACGCCCCTCCAGCAGCCTGAGCGTCTCTGCACTGAACGAGATAGCCATGACGGCACCGTACAGCCGGGGTTACCCGCTCGGTTTCCGGCATCTCCCGTGGCAAGATAGTGCCTGGTCTTTCTGGCTACGGAACAGGAGGGAGGGCGGTCGATGTCAGGTCTGATTCCCGCGCCTCCCGCCGTCCGCTGACGCCCGGCGGCAGGCGCCCGCACTGGAGCGGAGAATGCCGTGAGTTCTGCCATTCTTAACATCACGTTCGACTGCGCCGATCCCCGCGCCCTGGCCAGATTCTGGGGGCAGGTCACCGGGTGGCCGGTGATCGAGGAGCCCCAGCCGGGCTTCGAGGAGTCCGCCGTCGGGAACCTGGGCGAGGGCCACCCGCGGCTCTACTTCGTCAGGGTTCCCGAGGACAAGACGATCAAGAACCGGGTGCACCTGGACGTCATGCCGGCCGACCGGACCCAGGATGAGGAGATCGCCCGGCTCACCGGGCTGGGCGCCTCGATCGTCAGCGACCAGCGCCCCGAGTTCGGCTGGGTGATCCTGGCCGATCCCGAGGGCAACGAGTTTTGCGTCGAAATCAGCGTTGGCGAACTGGAAAAAGCCCAGGCAGCCGCAACCGCGACCTAGAAACCATCAAGGAGGCGCGGGGCGTGCTCGGGGGAACGGGGAGGGTCTCAACCGGCCCGAGCCCGTTCCCTCCGGGCCAGGCGGGGAAATATATGGCCGGGGCAAGAGCCCGCCAGGAGGTGATCAGCTCCACGCCTAGGCCCGCATGAGGGCGTCCTTCACGCTCCCGAGGGTGATCTTCATTCATTCGCTCAGCGAGTCCATTTGAAAGCAAAGTGCAATAGTGCGATACGAATAGCGTGGCTGCCTGGTCCCGGACGCTTGAACGGCTGTCCGCAGGCCGTATAGGCCATCCCCCACGCAGGGTGATGCGCGTGCGAAGCTCTGGCCTGATCCTTGATCAAGAGTTTTCCTACCCTCGTTCTCGTGCGGCTGCCGCCGGGGAAGGAAGAGATGCTGGCAGTGCAGTCGTCGGCCGTGAGCACGATTGCCTTTGCTCTGGTCGTACTCACCACCAGCACGGCGATCGTGGCGGGCCTGGCGTGGGCGGCGCGGCGGCTGCTGGGGTTGCCGGTGGGGGCGGTGCGGGCGCTGATCGCCGGTCTGCTCGGCTTTCTCGCTGCCTATCTTCTGGGCAGGTCATTGCAGGCGGCACAGCCTGGGCATCCGGTCGCGTTTGTCGGCGTGGCGATCGGCATTCCGCTGATCGTCGCGATGGTTTTCATCGTGGCAGCCGAGGCGCTGGTACCGAGCGGGATGCTGCCGCAGCCACTGGAGATCATCCTCAGCACGCGACAGGCGATTTCGCGCTCACGACGCTATTGGCAGATAAGCCGTATCGCGGTGCGGCATGGTCTGGCCCCTTTCCTGCGCGGGCGGGGGCTGCGCGGCGGGGACACCAGTGGCGGGCGTGCGGCGCTCGCGCTGTCGCTGCGGCGTGCCCTAGAGGAAGGCGGGGTGACCTTCACCAAGCTGGGCCAGCTGCTGTCCACGCGCCGCGATCTGCTCCCGGAGGAATTCATTACCGAACTCACCCGGCTTCAGGACCGGGCCGAGCCTGCCCCCTGGGAACAGGTCGAGGAGGTAATTTCCCAGTCACTCGGGGCGCCAGCAGATGAGGTTTTCGCCGAACTGCAGCCCGAGCCGGCCGCCGCCGCATCGATTGCCCAGGTTCACAGGGCCCGCCTGCGTGACGGCGAAGGCCCTGGCACCGAGGTGGCGGTGAAGGTCCAGCGGCCAGGGATCCATGCCACCGTCGAACAGGACCTGGACATCCTGCTCCGCCTGGCGGTCAGGCTTGAGGATCGCACCCAGTGGGCACGCGCGGTCGGCACGGCCGACGTAGCTCGCGGGTTCGCCGCCGCCATCCGGGAAGAACTCGATTTCCGGGTGGAGGCCCGCAACATGACGGCGGTAGCGGCCACCTGGGCCGGTCAGCAGCGAGCCGCCTCGAACGACATCACGGTGGTCCTGCCCGCCTTGCATGAGCGGCTATCCACCGAGCATGTGCTCGTCATCGAATGGCTGGACGGAGTCAGCCTGCGCGCGGCGGAGCAGGTGATCGAGCGCCGGGGGCTGGACCGTGCCGAGCTGGCCCGGGTGCTGCTGCGCAGCATGGTGTACCAGATCACCGAAGGCGGCGTGTTCCACGCCGACCCGCATCCGGGCAATATCTTGCTGCTCACAGACGGGCGCCTGGCCCTGCTGGACTTCGGCTCGGTGGGCCGCCTAGACGCCCAGCAGCGATACGCGTTGCAGGCACTGCTGCTCGCGCTGGGCCGCGGCGACCCCGCCGCGCTGCGCGACGCGCTGCTGGAGCTGCTCAGCCGCCCCGACGAGGTTGACGAGCTTGCGCTGGAACGGGCGCTAGGCCAGTTCATGGCACGTCACCTGGCCGGCGGCACCGCGGCCACCGCCGAGATGTTCACCGATCTGTTCCGCCTGGCTACCCGCTTTGAACTGGTCATCCCGGCCGAGATCGCCACGGTCTTGCGGTCGCTGGCCACCCTGGAGGGCAGCCTCAGCCTTCTGACCCCCGGAATTGACATCGCCAGCGAGGCACGCGCTTATGCCGCCGACCAGGTGGCCGGGGTGTCACCCCTCACCGTGCCCAAGACGGCCGTCGAGGAGCTGATCGCGCTGGTCCCGGTGCTGCGCCGGCTCCCCCGCCGGTTCGACCGCGTCACCGGCGCGCTGGAACAAGGCAGGCTCAGCCTCAACGTGCGGCTGTTCGCCGACGAACGCGACCGCCGGGTGATCACCAGCCTGACCAACCAGGTCCTGCTCACCGTGCTCGCCGCGGCCTCCGGCATCGCCGCCGCGCTGCTGCTCGGCGTCACCAGTGGGCCCAAGATCACCCCGAACGTCAGTCTCGGCCAGCTGATCGGCTACTACCTGCTCGTTGTCGCCGGCGTCCTCGGCCTGCGAGTGCTCTACATGATCTTCAAGAACCGCTGACCACCTACCAGCGCGCACCCTGGCCCGCCTCGCCGCTGCCTTCGGCGAGCAGCCTGCCGCCCTCACTCCCGGCAGGCCGGGCGGTGTGCCCGAATCCTCACCCGCCACCGCTGACCGCTGAGCTCATCCAGTATTTAACTTGACAGCTAATTAACTAGATGGTCAAATACTGGGCAGGGATCACAGTTGCGGGAGGTCAGATGCCCAGTGCTGGCATGGCAGTGGCGCAGGATCAGCTCGACGCCACCTTCACGGCCCTGGCGGATCCGACCCGCCGGGCCATCGTGGCCCGGCTGGCGCGGGGAGATGCCACGGTGAACGAGCTGGCCGCTCCCTTCGACCTGACCCTGCCCGGGATCTCCAAGCACCTGAAGGTGCTCGAGCGCTGCGGGATCATCTCGCGGACCCGGCGCGCCCAGTTCCGGCCCTGCCACCTGGAGGCCGGGGCGCTCGAGCCGGCCGTCGCCTGGATCGAGGACAACCGCCGGATCTGGGCGGAGCGCTTCGACAAGCTCGACGCCCACCTGCGCGATCTGCAGCGAGGACCGGCTGGCGATCCCGGGCGGATCCCACCGCCACAGCCCGTACCGCCGGAAGGGCGGGCACCGTCGAACGAAAGGAGCGACCCGTGATCAGCTCAGCAGCAGGCCCGGCTGAACTCGTCTTCACCAGGGTCTTCGAGGCCCCGCGTGAGCTCGTGTTCCAGTGCATGACCCAGCCGGAGCACCTCACCCACTTCTGGGGCCCGGCCGGGACCAGTGCGCCGGTCGAGCACATCACCGTGGACCCGCGCCCGGGCGGGGTGTTCGAGACCGTCATGATCAACGACGCCGACGGCAGCCGTTACCCCACCCAGGCGGTCTACGACGAGGTCGCCCCGCCGGAAAGGCTGGTGTGGACCGAGGCCCACTCCGGGATGACGGTGACCGTGACCTTCACCGACCTCGGCGGCACTCGGACCGGGGTCGAGATCCGCCAGGTCAACGTGCCCGAGTTTGCCCGGTCCCCAGAGGCCCAGGCTGGCTTCCTCACTTCGCTGGACCGCTTCGCCGGATACCTCGCGGCCCTCAGCGCGGGCCCGGGGACGAGGAGGACACCATGACCGCCGCAGAGACGAAGAACCCGGGCATTACCGAGGCGATCGCGGCGGAGCGCCGGGACCTGGCCGTGATCCTGGCCGGCCTGCCCGAGGAGGCGTGGGACGCCCCGACGCTGTGCCGGGGGTGGCGGGTCCGCGAAGTCGTGGCGCACATCACCATGCCGTTCCGGTACCGTCCGCCGCGGTTCGTCTTCGAGATGGCCAGGTCGCGCGGGAACTTCAACCTGATGGCTGACCGCTGCGCCCGGCGGGACGGGGCCGCCCCGCCGGGAGAACTCGCCGCGGCGCTGCGGGACAACGAACGGAACCCGTGGAAGCCGCCGGGCGGCGGGTTCGAGGGCGCGCTCACCCACGACGTGATCCACGGCCTGGACATCACGGTCGCACTCGGCCTCGACCGCCGGGTTCCCGAGGACCGCCTGCGGACGGTCCTGACCGCGGTCACCGGGCCCACGTCGCAGAAGTTCTTCGGGACCGACCTGGCCGGGATCGCCCTGCGCGCCGAGGACCTGGACTGGTCGTTCGGGTCGGGGGTGCCGGTGTCGGGCCAGGCCCAGGACCTGGCGCTCGTCCTGTGCGGCCGCACGCTCCCGCCGGGGCATCTGCGCGGGGAGCCCAGTGCCCGGTTCACCGGGATAGCCAGCCGTGAAAGGGGAAACACTTAGAGTGAACTATGTATGACGGTGAGCAGATGGGGGCGGTGTGGCGTTCACCCGGGTGCGAGGGATACCTCACCCACCGTGGCGCTGCACCTCGTCCGTGGTGGTACTGCCGGTGCTCCGGCCGTTGCGGGCCCTCCGGCTGCTGCGGCTGTTCACCCTGTCCCGGGCCGCCGTGGTCCTGATCAACGCGCTCACCTCGGCGAATCGCTCGTGTGGGCGATCGTCGACCGTGAGCCACGGCTGGGCTACGGCGGCAATTGCCCGGTCACCACCGGCGGCCAGGCCCTGGCCGCGGCAAGACAAATCAGGCTGAATGGCTGTATCCCGGCGGCGTAGCGTGGCCGAAGGACTAGTTGTGCGGCCCGGCCGGCCGACCGCAGCTCACGGGGGAGCAGTCCGCTTGCTGGCTGGCACGCTCACGGAGCAGTCATGTACCAGCCTTATCCATCGTCGCCGTCACCGGTGCCCGAGTCAGCCCGCGCGGAGCCGCCGAATTCGGTCCGGAACGCGGTCCGGCTCATGTACGCGGGCGCCGTGCTCAGCGCGGTCGTGCTCATCGTCACCCTGGTCACCATCGCCAGCCTCAAGCATGGCATTCTCGCCCGGCACCCGGACTACACCGCGGCGCAGCGGCACAACGCCGAGATCGCCGCGGTCGTGACCGCGGTCATCGGCGGGCTGATTGCCATCGGCCTATGGCTGTGGATGGCCTTGGCCAACCGCCGGGGCCGCAACTGGGCCAGGATCGTCTCGGCGGTGTTCTTCGGGATCAACACGCTGGACCTGATCATTTCGTTTACCCAGGTGCACGTGCTGGCCTCGCTGATCGTCAGCATCATCGTCTGGCTCGTCGGGCTGGGCGCGATCATCCTCCTGTTCAGTAAGGAGTCCGCCCCTTACTTCGCGAGGTCAGCCAGTCCTTCCGGGTGATCCGGTAGACGGCCCAATCGCGGCCGAACTCGGTCTGCGATCCGGCCCGGGCCCAGCCGACCCGATGGAAGACCGCCCGCATCGCGGCGTTCGCGTGATCGGTGGCGCTCTCGACGACCTGGGCGCCGGCGTGCTCGAACAGCCAGCCGGTGAGCAGGGCCAGGGCTTCGCGGCCATGGCCCTGGCCCTGGGCGTGCTCGCGCAGGCCGATCCCCACCTCGAAAGTCCCGGGGGGCAGCGGGCGGCCCGGCGGCACGAACGTCTGGATCCGCCCGATCAGCGCCCCGTCCAGGTCGACGGCCAGGTCAAGCTCGCCATCGACCAGGCGGCCCGATCGCCGCAGCCGGGCCCGGAACGCCTCCTCATCGGGCAGCTCGGCGATGACCATCGGATCGGCATCCACCATGGCCTGCCATTCCTCATCGATCTCGCTGGCCTGCAGGGCCCGGAGCAGCAGCCGGGGACCGCGGATCTCGATACCCCCGGTCGGCTCGGTCATATCCGGGTGCCGCCCTGGGGGAGCCGCTGGCTGCCCAGCTCGGCGTGCATGGCGTTCATGTCGCAGTAGGCCCGGGGAGTGACGCCGAACCGGCCCCGGAACTCGCTGATGAAGTGCGAGACGCTGGCGTAACCCACCTCCTTAGAGATCCGGGCCACGGCCAGGTTCCCGTCCACCAGCAGCTCGCGGGCCTGGTCCAGGCGCATTTCTTTCAGGAACTGGTACGGCGACCGGCCGGTGACGTCCCGGAACAGGTGGGCGAACGCCGACGGGCTCAGGCTGACCTGCTCGGCCATGTCCGCCACGGTCAGCGGCTCGGACAGGTGGGCCCGCACGTAGTCGAGCACCGCGGACACCGGGTTGGTCGCAGCCTGCGCCGCGGCGATCGAAAGCAGCCGGGCGAACTGCTCCCGCTGCAGTACCCGGAAGACCATCTCCTGCAGGTACAGGGGAGCCAGCACCCGCCGGTCGGTGTCCCGGCCCACCGCGCGGAGGAACCTGAGCACCGCCCCGAGCAGTTCCTGGTCGAGCGCGGACACCAGCGCCTGGCCCTCTGGGGCCTGCGCCTCACCCGGGCGCGAGCGGAATGCCGTGGTGCGGCGTTCCAGCATGTCGCTGGACACCCGGCGGACCAGGGCCGGCTCGATCTGCAGTACGAAGGACAGGAACGGCAGGCTCGGCGAGGCCTCCAGGATCTCGGCCTGGAAATGCAGGTGGCTGCTCAGCACCAGGTAGTGGAACGGGTCGTACAGATAGGTCTCGCCGTCCACGGTGACCGCCTTGCGGCCCTGGGCCACGACGCACAGGGACAGCGACTGGATCTCCTCCCAGCTCGGCCCGGCGGGCGCGGTGAACCGGTAGACGGTCAGCCCCGGCCACACCCCGGTGTTAGCGCCGAGCCGTGGCGCGCGGGCGGCTAGTTCCGCGATCAGCTCCCCTGAGGTCACCGGCCTCCCGGGCTGCCCTGGACTCATCGCGCTGCCTCCTTGCCTCGCTGATGCCCAGCATGCGGCACCGGGCCCCGCGGATCCATCCCTGGTCACCGCCGGTTCTGCTAGATCACGATAGAGATCAGCCGGAATCTGGCATCAGCACCGGAATGGGCAACATCTCAGCAGGAAACCGTCATGGCGGGGCGTAGCTGGATCGTCGGCGCGATGGCAAAGTCACGAGCACGCGCAACGTGCCGAGGCAGCCCTCGCCGTGGAGGTGGCTGATGACCCGGATCGCCTATCTGATGACCAGTGCCCGTGAGATGACGCTCGCGGACGGGACCGCGCACCCGACCGGCTACTTCGCCGAGGAAGCACTCAAGCCCTACCAGCGGTTCGCCGCCGCCGGCTTCGACGTCACCGTGATCACCCCGGACGGCCAGCCGCCGTATGCGGATCCGTACGGCCTGTCGTGGTTCTTCCACTATCCCGAAGAGGACAAGGACTACCTGGCCTCGGTGGTCCGCACCTTCGCCCACGACGTGGACGACATCCGGATCACCCTGCACCAGAACACCGAGCTGGGCCTGGCCGGGGCGCGGCGGGTGGCAGTGCTGCTCGAATCGCGGGGACAGAGCCCCGCGCAGGCACACCGGATCGTCAGCGCCGCCGCGAAGCGGGCCTGGCGGCAGGACCGCCAGTTCGCTGACGTGCTCGCCGAGGACAGCCCGGCCGGGCTGACCCGGGAGGAGATCCAGGCCGAGGTGGACGCGCAGCGGGCCGACAGCGAGCGGCTGGCCGCCGCGCGGCTGGCCGCGCTGGAGGCGATCCCGGGCTTCCAGCATCCGGTGGCGCTGTCCGCGCTGAGCGATGAGGAACTGGCCGGGTTCGACGCGGTGTTCACGCCTGGCGGGCACGGGCCCATGGTGGACCTGGCCGGTAACCCGGACGCCGGGCGGCTGCTGGTGGCGCTGCACCGCAAGTCCGCGCCGATCGCCGCGCTGTGCCACGGCCCGGCCCTCCTGCTGTCCGCACCGGAACGCGCCGACGGGCAGTGGCTGTTCGACGGCTACCGGCTGACCTGCTTCACCGATGAAGAAGAACTCCAGACCGAGGCCGGCCTGCTCGGCATGGCCTGGTTCCTGGACACCGCGCTGAAGAACGCGGGCGCCGTGTTCGACGACGCGCCCTCGGCCTGGGTTTCCCACGTGGTGGCCGACCGCAACCTCATCACCGGGCAGAACCCCGGATCGACCGAGGCGACCGCGGACGCGGTCATCAAGGCCCTGCGGGCCCCGGCCCGCGCCGCCGCCTGAGCCGCGAGGAGCCTCCGCTGATGACGAGTCCCACCCAGACCGTGCAGGCCTTCCTGGACGCGTTCGCGCGTCACGATCTCGACGCCGCCCTCGCTGAGGTCAGCCCGCAGGCCGCGTTCACGGTGCATCCCCTGGGCATCGGAGGCCGCGGCCCCGCTGCCCTGGGCGCCGTTCTCGGTGACCTGATCCGGGCCTTCCCGGACCTCATCGTGACCACCAGCCAGGTCATCACCACTGGCGACGTGGTCACCGCGCTGATCAAGGTGGAGGGCACCCAGGCCGCCGACTACGCCGGCGCCATCAACCAGGAGAAGCACCTCGACATCGACCAGGCGTGGCGGTTCACCGTGACCGGCGGCGTGATCACCGCCGTCACCGCGTACTGGTGCCAGACGCAGCTGTACCGGCGGCTCGGGGTCAAGCGGTTCGACACGATCGCCATCGCCTGACGAGGGAGATCCAGATGACAACAGCGCAGGCCACAGCCCGCACCGCCGAGTCGGCGGCCGGGATCGTCACCGAATTCTTCGACCCGCTACCGCGCCGCACGACGTCAACGGCATGGCCGACCTGTGCGGCATCAACGCCGACTGCGCCTACGTCCCGTTCGAGGTATGGGGCAAGCAGCGGGTGCTGCGCGGTGACGGCAAGGTCGGCACGATCGGCAAGCCGCTGTGGACCGGCCTGGTCAACGCCTTCCCCGACCTGTCCAACACCGTGCACACGATCACCGCCAACGACGACGGCGACGTGGTCGCCGAGGTGGACATCGAGGGCACCCAGCAGCTGGCCTGGGGGCTGATCAGGCCCGGAGGGCAGCACTACTGCGAGCCACACCTGTTCATCTTCCACGTCGATGAGGACCTGCTCATCGACGCCATCACCGCCTACTGGAACGACGCCAGCATCAGCCAGCAGCTCGGCCACGGCGAAGTCGACTGACGAAGGGGGCCATGGACCATGGCACTGCTCAAGCGCGAGGAATGGCAGGGCTTCGTCCGCGACGTGGACTGGACCTACAGCTACGTAGACGATGAGGCGGTCTTCCCCGAGTGGCACAGCGGCACCGGCAAGGTGCCCCGCGAAGCCTGGTCGGCGTGGGAAGAGGACTACAAGGTCAGTTACCCCGAGTACGTGGCCGTGCAGCGGGACAAGGAGGCCTCGGCGTACGCGGTGAAGGCGGCCCTGCAGCGTTCCTCGACGTTCTCGCAGCTCGATGAGGGCTGGAAATCAGCCACCAAGATGCACTTCGGGGGCGTGGCCCTGGTCGAGTACTCGGCCGTGCTGGCCGAGCTGAAGATGGCCCGGTTCGGGCTGAACGGGGCGTGGCGGAACATGGCCACGTTCGGGCAGCTGGACGAGCTGCGGCACGCCCAGATCACCACGTTCTTCGGGCACGAGTTCGTCGGGAAGGACGCGCAGTACGACTGGACGCAGAAGGCCTTCCACACCAACGACTGGGTGCTGATCTCGCTGCGCAACCTGTTCGACAACATGATGATCGCGCCCAACGTGGTTGACATGGCCATCGAGCTGCCGTTCACGTTCGAGACCGGCTTCACCAACCTCCAGTTCGTCGCGCTGGCCGCGGACGCCCTGGAGTCCGGCGACGTCAACTTCGCCAACATGATCTCCTCCATCCAGACCGACGAGGCCCGGCACTCCCAGCAGGGCGGCCCGACCCTGGAGATCCTGGTCGAGCACGACCCGGTCCGGGCGCAGTGGGTGGTGGACAAGGCCTTCTGGGGGTCGGCCCGCGCGTTCGCCGCGCTCACCGGCCCGGCGATGGACTACTACACGCCCCTGGAGCACCGGAAGCAGTCCTACCGGGAGTTCATGGAGGAGTGGGTCATCGACCAGTTCGTCCGCACCATCGAGGACTACGGGCTGCGCAAGCCGTGGTTCTGGGACGAGTTCATGCGCGGCCTGGACATCTGGCATCACGGGCTGCAGATGGGCCTGTGGTACTGGCGGCCCACGCTGTGGTGGCGGCCCAAGGCCGGGGTCAGCAAGGACGAGCGCGCCTGGCTGACCGAGAAGTACCCGAACTGGGAGAAGGTCTTCGGCGACAAGTGGGACGTGCTGATCGACAACGTCAACGCCAACAACGTCGAAGCGACCCTGCCGGAGACGCTGCCCTGGCTGTGCATGACCTGCCACCTGCCCTGCTGCAACGCCACCCAGTCCCGGGACGGCACCTGGCGGGTGCGGGACTGGTCGCTGCGCTATGACGGGAAGACCTTCCACTTCTGCACCAACGCGTGCCGGCAGATCTTCTGGAAGGACCGCGACAACGTCAACCACGAGACGCTGGTCGACCGGTTCCTGGCCGGGCAGATCCAGCCGATGGACGTCGGCGGCATCCTCGGCTACATGGGCATGACGCCCGACGCGATGGGGGACGACCCGGACTACGAGGCGTGGACCAAGGACTACGTCGGGCGGCCGGCCGAGGGCATCGCGCTGGGGGCCCAGTCATGACGGCGGAACTGGGGATCGAGGACCAGCCTCCTCAGCTGGTCCCGCTGAATGCCATTTTTGCCACGGACTTCGTGCAGATCCTGGTGCCGGTCACCACGGCCAACACCATGCGCGAGGTAGCCGCGGCCGTGGCGCACCACGTGGAAGGCAGGCGCGTCCGCGCGCTGCCCTACGAGAAGGTCGTGATCTACCAGGGCAGGCGGATGCCGCCCGACATCACCGTCGCGGCCGCGGGCATCCAGCCGCTCGACCACGTGGCGGTCGAATACGACATCCCGGAGGGGTCATGAAGAACCCGGTCGGCCCCATCTTGCGGATGGGGGATGAGGTCGAGCAGGTCATCGCGGCCATCGAGGACGACAACCCGGACTCCGACATCGAGGTCGTCGACCGGGGCGCGTACGTCCGGGTGCAGGGCGAGGACCGGATCACGGTGACCGAGCAGACGCTGCGCCGCTACCTGGGCGCGGACTTCGCCATCGCCTCGTTCGGCGAGATGATGACCGCCTTCAGCGGCCGGGCCATCACCAGCAGTGACGCCATCACGTGGGAGAGCTTCGGCTACGCCCGGAGCGGCAAACCCCAGGGCAGCAAACCCCAGAGCGGGAAGCAGGTGCCGGCATGACCGAGACCCCGCCGCGCAAGCCGCGCCCGCGCCGCACGTTCAGCGCGTTCGGTGATGTGCGCAAGATGCCCAGCGAGTACGAGATCGTCACGCACAAGCAGAACTGGACCCTGCGCGCCAACCGGGCCGCGGCGTTCGAGCAGAACCCGTCGTCCGCACCCAACCTGTGGTTCCTGACCTACCGGGACAACTCGCCGCTGCAGGCCAGCGACTGGGACGGCTACCGCGACCCGGACGCGCTGACCTATAAGGCCTACGTCGGGCTGCAGTCCGAGGCGGAGGCAAAGGTCCAGGGCGTGCTGGAAGCACACGCCGACGCGGGCTCGGACGCCGCGCTCTCCCCGGAGGCGGTGGCCCTGCTGGCCCACCTGTTCACCCCCTCGCGGTACCTGTGCCACGGCTTCCAGCAGGTCGAGGCGTATGTCGGCTACATGGCGCCCAGTTCCTACATCACCAACGCCGCGGGCTTCTCGACCGCCGACTTCCTGCGGCGGGTCACCACGATCGCCTACCGCACCCGGGAACTGCAGATCAGCCGCCCCGACTCGGGCGTCGGCTCCGCGGAACGAGCACTATGGGAGGGCGATGCCAGCTGGCAGCCGGCCCGCAAGGCGGTCGAGTACGCGCTGGTCAGCTACGACTGGGGGGAGGCGTTCACGGCGCTGAACCTGGTCCTGGGCCCGACCCTGGATAACGTGCTGCTCACCCAGCTCGGCCAGGTGGCCCGGGCCAACGGCGACGACCTCACCTGGCTGCTCACCTCGTTCCTGGCCACCGACGCCCAGCGGCGCGGCCGCTGGAGCCGCGCCCTGGCGGAGTTCGCGGTCGCCCAGCGGCCTGAGAACCGTGAGGTGCTGGGCAAGTGGGTCGCGCGCTGGTCGGCTCGCGCCGACGACGCCGCACACGGGCTGGGGCAGTTCCTGGAATCGCTGCCCGGGCAGGGGAGGCCGGCCGACGAGGTGGCAGCCCAGGCCCGGTCGGCCCGGGAAGGCTTCCTGGGTGCCCTGCTCGATCCCGCGGCCGGGGCCGGCGCGGCGGCGGCGGGGGCGGGCTGACCGTGGATGGCGCCCGGACCGCCCAGACAGCCCGGACACCGCAGACGGCCGGGGCAGCGGAGACTTCCCGGACGCCGCAGTGGCGCGAGACGATCAGCCTCGACGACCTGTGGGAGGGTGACATGACCTCCGTGACCGTCGAGGGCCAGGCCGTCCTGCTCATGAACGTGGGCGGCCAGGTCCGCGCCTACTCCAACACGTGCCCGCACCAGGCCGGCCCGCTCGACGAGGGTGACTTCGACGGGGAGACGCTGGTCTGCGCCCGGCACCTGTGGGAGTTCGATGCGGCCACGGGCTGCGGCATCAACCCGGACAACGCGAGGCTGACCGTCTTCGGCTGCAAGGTCGGCGAGGACGGCACCATCTGGGTGGACGTCGGCCAGTGAGCGGGCCCGGGTTGCTGTCCGCCGAACTGCGAGTCGACGAGGAGCAGGTGCGCCTGACCGAACCGGACGGCCGGGCGGCGCTCGGGGTGGTGCTGGGCCTGGACGCGATGGCCGCCCGGGCCCGGCTGCGTTTTGGTCCGGGACGCACCTGCGAGCCCGTCGCCCGCCTGCTCGACCGGGTCATCGTCCAGGCCGAGCAGGCCGGGCTCAGCCCGGCCCGGCTCATCCTGGCCGCAGGGAGCGTCCAGGCCGGGGAGGACATCGTCCGGGTCCGCCGCACGGCGCACGGCAAGGCCGACTGGATCGCCAGCCCGACGTGCCGGGTGGAGATCACGCTGCGGCCGGCCGGGCTGCACGCCAGCGGCCTGGCCGGCCCGGTCGTGGCGGCAGCGGACCCGGGCCCGGTGGCGGAGCCGGGCCCGGCAGCGGCACCCGCCCGCCCGGCGGATACCCCGTCTGACCAGCGGGCCGAGTCGGTCCGCGGTGCCCTGCTCGAGGTGATCGACCCGGATCTGGGCGTCAACATTGTCGATCTGGGGTTCGTCCGCCAGGTCGAGATCCAGGACCGGATGGCGGTCATCACGATGACGCTGACCTCGGCCGCCTGTCCGCTGACCAGCATCATGGAAGACCAGATCCGCGCGGAACTGGCGGGGCTCAGCGACCTGGCCGGCTTCCGGATCGACTGGGTATGGCTGCCGCCCTGGCGGCCGGCCGACATCACCGACAGCGGCCGCGATCAGCTGCGCGCGATCGGATTTTCGCTGTAGTCCTCGCCTAGTCGCCCGTTCGCCCGCAGCCGTCCGCCAACCTGCTCGTAGCCGCGGAGACCCAGTCGTACTGGCCCTTCGCGCCGCCCATCATGCCCTGACGCCACCAGTTCGCGATCACCGCTTCGGACGGCTCCACGCCCGGCTGGTCGAAGTTGTAGAACGGTCCGGACGGTACGGCTCGGTAGAACTCCGAACGGTCATCGGCGTAGTGGTTCACCTCGCTGTTCTAGTTATTCCGGCTGTCTCTGGTTAGGAGCGGGTGTGAGCCGGTCTGTTGGCCGGGCGTCAGGTTTCCGTCGCGGGAATTTCACGAGCGATCTACGGCCGCGCTCGCTCGTTAATCAAGCTAGGCCAGCCGACTTCGAGATCAGTGGACAGTTAGTGGAGTCCGACGGCAGAGATGCGGAGAGCGGTTCCGGAAGGCTGGTCAGGCCGCGGCGCGTGGCGGCCCTGGCCCTGGCGCAGGCCAGGCCACGGGTGCCGCCAGCGGCGTGCTGACGGTCAGGGCCAGCGTGTTCAGCCCGCGCACCCAGCGTTAGACTCCCTGGCATGCAGCGGCCGGACAACCTCTGCACGCTGCAGACCCGTCGTAAGCGGGGCGTGAGACCCCACCAGTGGAGGTGCCTGATGGCCGAGTTTCCACCGCCCCCAGAGGGGATTGTGCTGGCCCACTTCATCGTCTCGGACGATGTCGAGCGCTCTCGGCGCTTCTACACCGAAGTGCTCGGCGGCAGGCTGGCCTACTCCGGCCCCGGAGGGCTGACCTATGTCGCACTATCTAACAGCTGGATCATCATCAATGTCGGCGGCGGTCCGACCGACGACAAGCCGACGGTCACCCTGGAGACGCCACGCGATCCCGACCGGGTCAGCAGCTTCCTCAATATCCGGGTCAAAGACATCGAGGCCGTGTACGCCGAATGGAGCGCCCGGGGTGCTCAATTCCTGACGCCACCGAAACAGCACCAGTACGAGATCCGTTGCTACATCCGCGATCCCGACGGTCACCTGATCGAAGTGGGCCAAACCACGGACCCAGAGGGGGACTGGTCACCCGCTCACTGGCCGTCGACTACGTCCGGCGGGGAGTCCGGGTGAAGGCCGAGATCACCGGCGAGATCCTTGGGCCGCAGTTGTTAATGCTGTGACGCTGAGGAGGTTTCGGTCATGACCACCGCGGTCATCGGCACTGGAGGGCTCGGATCGGTCATCGCCCGCGAGCTCGCCTCAGGCGGCGAGACCCTGCGGCTCTCGAGCGCCGACCATGAGTCGGCACGAAGGCTGGCGGCAGAGGTCGGTCGCGCTGCGGTCGCCGCCGTCGACAACCGCGACGCGTTGCGGGGCGCCGATGCCGTCGTCCTCGCGCTGCGGTTTGCCGTGCTGAAGGGCGTCATGGACGAGATCGCCGACCCGCTGACCGACAAGCTCGTGGTCGTTCCGAGCAACCCGCTCAGCACCGATGCGCAAGGTAACGTCTCACGTCTCCTGCCGAAAGGGCAATCCTCTGGCGAGGTTGTCGCCGGGTGGTTGCCGGCGGGGGCGCGCTTGGCCATGGCGTTTGGAACCCTGTCGGCCGATCTCTTCGAGTCCTCTAGCAACCGGTCACCGGAGCCCGCGGTCCTCTTCTACGCGACCGACGACGACCGTGCTGGCGAGGAAGTCGAGCGGTTGATCCGGACGGCCGGCTTCGAGCCGGTGAAGGCCGGCGGGATCGAGCAGTCGGGTCGGCTCGAGGTGGGCGGCGACCTTCACGATCTCGTAGTCGGCCCGGCAGAGGCGCGGTCATTGATCGGCGGGGCCTGATCTCTTCGCCGCCCTGGCCGTGCACCTCTTCGGCCGGGCCGATCCACTCAATGGCTGGTTCAAGTCCCAGGTGGGCTCGGAGGCTCGGCCGGTGACCGCAGGACATCCGCGGAGGCATGGGCCAGCAGCCAGGCGTTCGAAACCAGGGCGGCGTCCTCGGCGGCGAGTGACTCCTGCAGGGGCCTGCTGGACGAGCTATGCCAGGTCGGCCTGGTCCAGGAAATCCGTCCAGGTCGTTACGACTGGCACGTTCTAGTCCGCGCGTATGCCGCCGGGCTGCCATCGCCGGACAGTCGTCAGCTTCGGCGTTCGTCGAGGCAAAGCCGGTCGCGGCCCCTGGTGCGCTGTCCATGAACGTTGCCGGGTTGGGTGAGATGCCGGTCCCAGATGACCCGGGTAGTGCGGGGTCTCAGCCGGGGTGAGCGGGGCTGGCCGGGGCGCGGTCGGCGGGCCGGGTGAGCGGCCGGGTGAAACGGGCCAGGAAGAAGGCCGCGGCGATCAGGAAACCCGCGATCGTGAGGCTGCGCAGCACCCCGACCTGGTCAGCGAGGAAGCCGACGGCCGGTGGCCCGGCGAGGAAGGCCAGGTAGCCGATGGAGGCGGCGGTGCTGACCCGGGGAGCCGCATAGCGGGGATCGTCGGCGGCGGCGCTCAGCCCGACCGGGAACCCCAGTGACGTGCCCAGTCCCAGCAGGATCGCGCCGGCCAGCGCGAACGGCAGGACCACGCCAAAAACGATCATGAGCAGGCCGGCCAGGGCGATGGCGCAGCAGATCCGCAGCATCCGGACCCGCCCGTAGCGGTCGATGAGCCCGGGCCCGAACCAGCGGCCCGCGGTCATCGCGGCCAGGAAGAGGGCGAAGGTGAGGGTGCCCAGGGCCGCTACCGTGTGGTAGCCGTCGATGATCCCAAGGCTCAGCCAGTCGTTCCCGGTTCCCTCGGTGAACGCCATGCAGAGCACGAACAGGCCGATGAGCAGGGTCCGCGGATCGGTCCACGCCGAAAGGGCGCGCCGCCGGGGCCGGCTGACGCCGGGGTCCGGGTGATCGGCGGTGCGCGAGGGAGGCAGGAAGTGGCGGGCCGCAACGGGCACAGCCACGGCAATGGCGAGAGCGGCCGCGATCACGTGCGCGGTGACCGGCACGTGCAAGGCGACCATGATCGCGCCGACGCCCGCGCCGGCCACCGTGCCGATGCTCCACCCGGCATGAAACCGGGGCAGGATCGCCCGGCCCAGTTCGCGTTCCACCGCAGCGCCCTGCACGTTCATCGCGACGTCCCAGGCTCCGTTGCCGAACCCGAACACGAACAGCCCGGCCGCCACCTCCGGAATGCCGGCCGGGCCCAGCCGGCAGCCCGCCGCGACCACGATCAGGCCTGCGGCCGCGGCCCACGCCATCGTGACGACCGTGCGGATCTCCCCGAGCCAGCCGATCAGAAATCCGGACAGGGGCGTGCCGAGGGAGGAGCCGACCGCCCCGCACAGCAGGACGAGCCCAAGAACCCCCGGTCCTACCTGCAGTTCCGCCCGGACCTGCGGAATCCGGGACGCCCAGCTCGCGTAGATGAACCCGGCGCTGACAAAGACGGCGTAGACGGCGTTCTTCGCGTGGCGGACCGGGACATCTTCGACGGGGGCCGGAGCGGCTGGCTCGTCATCGGCGCGTGCCGCCCGCTGGCCGCCGGAGCGCGTCACGGGCAAAACTCATAGCCAGGCCCGTGATCCATACCGCCTAGTTTGGCATAGTGCCTGGACACCGGATGAGCGGCGGGACCCGGTGCAGGAGCACGCGTCAGGGGACTGGGTGAGCCTGGCCTCCGTAGGAGCCGGCCAGGGCCTGGCCGACGGCGGCGGCGTCCTGGTCGCGCTGGCCATCGGGGACCGCGGGCAGCAGGTCGTCCCAGATCGCCAGGCACGTTCCGCGCAACTGGCTGAACCCGGCCGGGCGGGCGAAAAAGAACAGATGCAAGTGGGCCCCGCCGTCTCCCCACCGGGAGACATGCGCGCGGGCGATGTGCGGCAGCGACTCGATGGCCCGCGAGATCCGGACCACGAGCAGCCCCATCTCGCGGGCCCGGTCGTCGGGCAGATCCGGCAGGTCGTGGTGGGCGGCAGGCTCGAGCATCAAGATCAGCGGAGCGCCGGATGGCCCGAGCACCGACAGGCGCCAGTGCTCGTCCGACCAGACCGGCGCCCGCCCGGCGGTGCAGGCGGGGCAGTCCAGGGCGTTCTCGCCTACCCGGTCAAGTTCGGGCAGCACCGGCCTGGCCAGGGGAACCACCCGCAATCCCGCCTGCTCGAACGGGAACACGTCCCAGGCGGTCATCCGGGACAACGGCAGCCGTCCCTCGGCATCGGCAGCACGCATCGCGTGCGCGTAGAACTCCTCCGGGCTCATCGGCACCCGGCCAGGATAGGCCCGGACCTAGCCGCCCGCCCGGTGCGCCCGCCGCGATGACGTGAGGGACGCGAAAACAACCGTGGAGCTGAGGTAGTGGCCGGTCGAGTAGTCGAACGCGCCGCCGCACGTGATCAGGTGCAGGGCCGCGTAGCCAGCCGCGCCATAAATGGTTTTCGCCGGGAATCTGGATTTGGCGTACTCGCGTACGCCGGTGACGCGGAAAACGGCGGTTATCCCGTCGGCGAGCGTCACGTCGATGCGATCCCCCGGGGTGAGCGCGCCCAGCCGGAAGAAGACAGCCGGACCCTGATAATTGTCGACGTGACCTTCGATCACTGACGTGCCGATCTCGCCGGGCGTGGCTGAGTACTTGTACCAGGCCGCCTCGCCAGCCCGGGTCCGAAGCGGCGGTACCTGGATCGTGCCGTCGGGGTTAGCGCCCAGGTGCATCAGATTCGAGTGCACGCCAATGGCCGGGATATCGACCGACACCGGCCGTGAGGGCCGCAGTCGCGGCCCGTGGCCCCCGCCCCATGGCCCCAGTGCGCCCGCTGCCGCCAGGGAGGGGCGTGGCGCGTGGACCTGGGCGCCGATGGCGACAGCGACCGCGACGATTCCGGCCATGATGAGAAGGACACCGGCTAGTCCGGCAAAGCGGGTGCGGAGGCGTACCAGAGTCGTGGGCGGAGGCGCGCACCCCGGCTGCGGCCAGGACATGACCACACGGAACCCGGCTACACGCTGCCACTCCGAATCCCCCAACACGCCGTCCTTCCGCTGCGACTTCCCCAGTGTGGGCCGCTCCCGTAGCCTGATATTTACAGGGTGATCAGGTCATCGTGTGACCGCAGGTGGGCTAGACCTTTATGGCCCTCGCCGTTTCGGGGATGTGTCTTCGGCCAGCGCGGTCAACGGCCGGGTCGCCACGTGAGGAGGTTCCATGAAGGTGCGCACAGCCAGCGCGAGGCCGGGGCTCAGCGCGAGGTGGGCCATCACCGGGTTCAGCACCATGGCATTGCTCGCCTCCATAGCCCTTTCGGCTTGCTCGGGATCCACGCCTTCGGCTGGGGCATCTCCCTCATTCTCACCCGGCGGAACCGGCTCGCCAACATCTTCTAGCTCAGCTAGTAGCACGGCTACTGCCCCCGCGAGTGCCAGCGGCAGCCCTACAGCCACCGAATCGGTGACGCCGGCGCCGGCATCGGCATCGGCGCATACGCCCACGCCGACGCCCAGCGCCGCATACGCATCAGGCATCGTCGAGCCCAGTCCAGCCAGCCCGGTTCCCGCCGTGGCCCCGGCCACCGGCGGCGGCGGCACGGCCGGGTTCCAGGATCCGCTGCTCTTCGGCCTCGGGGTGGCGGCGATTCTGGCCGGGGCCGCGAGCATGCTCTACCGCAGAAGAGTCATCCGGAACCGCTGACACTGGTGCAGGTATATGGCCAGCGTTAATGTTAAGGTTGCCAGCTGACAACTTCGCATGAAGCTACCGGATTGGTAGCTCCGGCGGTTTCCACAATTTGCCGAGACTGGCCCGTGCCGAGGGTTATCCCAGCACCGTGATCCAAGTTATTGTCGTGCGGCCGGGCGAAGACGTGGTGCTGATAATCAGCCAGATCCACCGCGACGCCGTAGATCGTCACGACAGTATTGCCACTATTGGTGAAGGTCAGCTGATAGGCATTGAACGGTGCTCCGTGCGACGCGACCTGGGTTTTACCGTCTACGGTGCGCTGGTTGGAGAAGCCGCCTGTGCATGAGGTAGTCAAATTGGTATAGTTAGCATCCTGGTTACCAGTTCGTGGTGGCGCGGAACGTGCATCCGGGTGCCTCGTGGATCCCACGAACAGATAGAGCAGGAAAAAAATTGCCGTCAGGGTTATCAATATATCTGCGGTTCTGAAAAGTATGCGTCTTTGCTCAATATTCATGCGTGCATCCTGCCGTTAAGGACAGACAATTGTACCATGTCAATAGTTAGTCCGATGACTGAGCGGAGGGCGGGGCTGGATGAGCAACGGCCTGGGGAGCGAGTTCGCCGCGTATTCCCTGGTGTGGTCGGACGAGTTCGACGGTGCGGCGGGCTTGGCACCAGACCCCCGCTTCTGGCTGCCGGAGACCGGCGGTCACGGGTGGGGTAACCAGGAGTTGCAGTACTACACCGACAGCACCGGCAACGCGGCGCTGGATGGTGCGGGCCATCTGGCTATCGTGGTGCGGCAGGCGGCCGGCCAGTCATCCGGCGGCTGCGCCTACACCTCCGCGCGGCTGATCAGCAAGGACCGGGTGTCGTTCCGCTACGGCCTGGTCCAGGCGCGGATCAAGATCCCGGTCGCCCGCGGGATCTGGCCGGGGTTCTGGATGCTCGGCCAGGATTTTGACCGCACCGGATGGCCGGGGTGCGGTGAGATCGATGTGATGGAGTATTTCGGGACTGGCCAGCGTGTGGTCCAGGGAGCGGTGCACGGGCCCGGGTATTCCGGCGCCCTGGGTATCGCGGCCTCGCGCCGTATGGGCTCAGCCCTGGAAAAGGACTTCTGCGTCTATTCCGTCAGCTGGGAACCTGGCCGGATCCGCTGGTACGTCAATGGCAGGCACTATCACACCGTCACGCCCGCGGACCTGCGCGGAAAGCCGTGGGTCTTCGATCATGACTTCTTCCTGCTGGTCAACGTGGCTGTCGGCGGGGTCGCATCCCAGCCCCCGGACCGGTCGACCAGGTTTCCGCAGACCATGCTGATCGACTACATCCGGCTCTACGCTCCGCCCGGCGACCACTAGTACGCCCGGCCGAAGATCAGCCGCTTCCCATACGCGGACGGCCGGTCGCAGCGGACGCACCTGCCCTGCTCTGGCTCGCCGTCGGTGGGGATGACACGCGGCGTGGCGGACGTGGCGGCCTTGATGTCGTCCTCGCAGTCCGGCTGGCCGCAGTGGAACGCGCGGGCCCAGCCGGTCGCAACCGCCCCGGCGAACTCGTCCCACGAGTCCACCGTGCGCGTCCGCCCCTCGCGGAACTCGGTGGCCCGCCGCAGCAGCAAGTCCTGGAAGGCCGACAGTTCGGCGGCCAGCCTGCCCGGCGCGGAGTCGAGAGAAACGGGTGTCTTCCCCTCGCCGAGCCGGGTGGCCATCAGCGCCGTGCCCGCCGCCAGATCCCGGGGGCCGAGCTCCAGCCGGACCGGCACGCCGCGCATCTCCCAGTCGTTGAACTTGAAACCGGGGGAGAGCTGCGGCCGGTCGTCCACGTGCGTCCTGATGCCAGCCCGGCGCAGCCGCCCGGCTAGATCCTGAACGTGCGGCAGGATCTGCTCCGCCTGGTCGCCCCGGCCGATCGGGACGATCACCACCTGGTAGGGAGCGAGCAGCGGCGGCAGCACGAGGCCCTTGTCGTCCCCGTGCGTCATGATCACTCCGCCGATCATGCGGGTGGCCATGCCCCACGAGGTGGTGTGGCACAGCTCCAGCTCGCCGCTCTCCGCGGCGTACTGGATGTTGAAGGCCTTGGCGAAGTTCGTGCCCATGTAGTGCGACGTGCCGGACTGCAGCGCCCGGCCGTCGCGCATCATGCCCTCGATCGTGTAGGTCCGCCTGGCGCCCGGGAACCGCTCGCCGGGCGTCTTCTCGCCCGCGATCACCGGCATGGCGGCCACGTCCCTGGACACCTGCTCGTAGAGGTCGAGCGCGAGCATGGTCTCCCGCATCGCGCCGGCTTCATCGGCGTGGGCGGTGTGACCCTCCTGCCACAAGAACTCCGTGGTGCGCAGGAACATCCGCGGCCGCATCTCCCAGCGGACCACGTTCGCCCACTGGTTGAGCAGCAACGGCAGGTCACGGTAGGAGCTGATCCACTTGGCCATCATCTCGCCGATGATCGTCTCCGACGTCGGCCGGACGATCAGCGGTTCCTCGAGCTCCTTGCCGCCCGCGTGGGTGACGACCGCCAGTTCCGGCGCGAACCCCTCCACGTGCTCGGCCTCGCGCTGCAGGTAGCTCTCCGGGATCAGCAGCGGGAAGTAGGCGTTGACGTGACCGGTCTCCTTGATCCGCCGGTCGATGTCGGCCTGCAGCAGCTCCCACATCCGGTACCCGTAGGGACGGATCACCATCGTGCCCCGGACCGGGCCGCGTTCCACCAGCTCGGCCTTGAAGACGACCTCGTTGTACCAGGCCGAGAAGTCCTCGCTCTGCGCGGTTACTCCGCGTTCATCGTGCGCCACACCCCAGAGGATAGGGGCTCACGCCCGGCGGCACGTCCTGGTTTTCCGGGCCGCTCAGGGCCGGCGTGACCTGGGCGGCAAGGCAGGCATCAGGGCGAGTGCAAGCCTGCCGTCAGGGCGCACGGCGCAGGCTGGTACCGCGGCCAGGCAGCGGGACCCGCTGGCGGCCCGCTAACGAAGGGCGCCGGTCAGATGAACAGTTCAGCGCCGCTGTGGCGCAAATCCAGCCACAGCAACGGCAACTGCGTGGAGATCGCCTGGCGGCGGGGAGCAGAAGGCATCAACATCCTGGTCCGTGACTCCAAGTTCCCGGGCCGGGATCCGCTGGTGTTCACGCCGGGGGAGTGGGCCGTGTTCCTGGACCGGGTTAAAAGCGAGGACTTCGACGTCCTGGCCGCCCCGCCGTTCAGGGGACCAGCGCCCCGCCCAGGGCAGCCTGGGCCGTCCGGCGGTCACCTTCCCAGGCGATCGCCGGGTCATCGGCGGGGAGCCTGCCCCACAGCATGAGCAGCAGGCTGGCCGCGGTGCCCGCGATGGTGGCCACTGGCTCGCCGGGACCGAGAATCCAGGATGAACCGGTGTCCCCGGCGCAGAGGCGGACCGCGTGCGAGGGGGCGCTGCTGCGGCCGAGCCGGACCTGGCGCGGGGCGATGACGTCGACGACCTCGGCGATCCCGTCGTCGGCCAGCGCCGGGTCCAGCTGGCCCGCAATCCCGAGCGCGTGCTGGGCATCCCATCGGTGGACCAGGGTTTCCAGGCATCTGCGGCGCTGCCAGAACGCGGCGGTGGGCGGCGGGGCGATCGTCCACGCGCTCGCGGACGGCTCGGTATCCAGGGCTGCGAGCAGGACGCCGGCGGTGCCGCTGAACCAGGTCACCAGTTCCGCGCGATCGCGGGGCGCCGCGGGTCCCTCGTAGTCGCCGCGTTTCTCGGTCACCGCCACCGCGGCCCACAGGTTGCCCTGGCCCAGATGGTCGGCGAGGTCGTACAGGGTCCAGTCACCGCACGGCTCGACCGGCACCGCCAGGTCCCCGGCCAGGCACTCCCCGAAGGCGCCAAGGTCGCGCTGCAAGTGGCCCAGGTAGCCCGCAGAGTCCATGCCCGGACCCTACCGACCCTCGTGTCCTGATGGTCAGGCGGCCCGGGCCAGGATGAGGGTGTGGCCGCTGTCCCCGTCGGGGACGTAGCGGTGCCACAGGGGCGTGAACCGCGCCGCCTCGAACCAGCGGAGGTACGTCCCGGTGTCGGCGTGCTCCCAGAACATGTCGGCGCCCAGGTACCGCGCGGTGCCGGTCCACCGGGTGGCCCCGACGGTGGCCAGGAAGTAGCCGCCCGGGCGGAGCCAGTCCCGGATCCGCGGGAACAGCGCCTGCTGGTCAGCCACGGGCACGTGGATCAGGGCGTAGAAGGACACCACGGCGTCGGTGCTGGCCGGCCTCAGCTGCATTGCGGTCATGTCGGCCTGGACCAGCCGGGCCCCGGGAACGAGCCGCCGGGCCCGGCGGAGCTGGACGGCGGAGAAATCGACGCCGAGGACCTGCAGCCCGCGGGTGGCCAGCTCGCGGGTGGCTGGTATGCCCGCGCCGCAGCCCAGGTCCACGACCCGGGCGCCGGGCCGCAGCAGGCCCGCCAGGTCCGCTACCCAGCCGGCGTACCGGCTGACGTCCTCGGCGGAGGTGCCGGCTGCGTCGCCCTCGTCGCTGCGGTACGCCAGCGAGATGCGGTCGTAGCCACGGCGGACGAGGTCGCGCTGCCGGGCCCGCCGGGCTGCATCATCGGATTCCATCACCGCCATCGTGCCCCGGCCGGAGGTCAGCGGGGAAGCGCCGGCGAGTTCCCGGGCGGCCTCGATGGGGCCGGGCTGCCCCGTCCTGGCTGAGGACGGTGAGCGCGACCTGGTCCGCCCCGGCGGCCAGGTGCTCGCGGACCCGCGCCGCGATCCGGTCCGCGCTGCCCCAGGTCACCAGCTCATCGACGAGCCGGTCACTGAGGCTGGCGATGTCGCGGTCGGTGAACCCCATCCGGGCGAAGTTGGCCCGGTACCCGCTGACGCCGGACAGGAAGCTCAGCGGCCCGCGGGCCACCTGACGGGCCCGCGCGGCGTCGGTATCGAGGACCAGCATCTGGCTGATGATCAGGGCGGACTCGCGGCCCAGGACGCGCCGCGCCTGCTCGGTGTAGGCGGGGGTGACCAGCAGCGCTACCGCCCCGGCGGCCCGGTCCCTGGCCAGCTCGAGCTTGCGGGGGCCGAGTGCGGCCAGGATCCGCCGTCCGGCCGGGACCGGCGGCTCGGCCCGGTCGAGTGCGTCGAGGTAGTCGTTGAGCGGCCGCAGCGGGCGGGGCTGCTGCGGGCCGCCCAGGCCGACGAGGAAGCGGCCCGGCGCGCTGGCCTGCAGCTGCGCGTGGAGCTGCACGACCGCGGCGGGCCGGTAGACATCCACCGGGATGATGCCGGGCACCACAGGGACGGACGTGGTGGCCCCGACGATCTGCGCGATCCGGCCGAGGCTGTCGATCTGCCCACCAGGCAGCCAGATCGCGGAGTACCCGAGTTCCTCAGCCTCCGCCGCTTCCCGGAGATACGTGTCATCGGGCGAGACGTTCAGCGCCATGCCGACCGGTCCCAGGCTGAGCTTGCTCATGCGATGACGCTAGAACTTGAAGTCGGCCTTAGGTCAAGTCATCCGTCATGGTTTACGGCGTCCAGCGCGGCCAGGAAATCGGTGATCGCCGCCGCGATCTGGGGTGCCCCCCGGAGGGGCAGGTGATGGCCGATCTGGCTGAGGAGCTGCACGCGGGCGTCGGGGAGGGCCGCGGCCAGCTGATGGGTGGTGCCGACCGGAACGAGCGTGTCGTCCGGGTCGGCGATCAGCAGCACCGGCTGGACCACGCCCGCCAGGGACGCGGTGAGGCCGCCGAGCTCGTGGACCAGCGCACGCTGCTCGGTGAGGAAGCTGCGCCACAGCGGCCCGTGGTCGTGGTGGGCGTGCCCCCAGATGTGCCAGTTGACATGCTCTCCGGGGCCGATGGGCCGCCCGCGCAGCCGGGCGATGGCCGCCAGCCGGGACCGGGCCAGCCAGGGAGTCAGCCACCATGCCGTGAGCGCGCACGCCTCCCCGGTCAGCGGGGCGGCCAGCAGCCGGTCCCAGCCGGTCAGGCAGCCCGGGCCGACGCTGGCCAGCAGGATGAGCGCCTCGACGCGCTGCGGCGCCTGCTGGGCCACGGTCAGCGCGACGCCTCCCCCGTAGGAGTGGCCCACCAGGACCGTCCGCCCGATGCCGCGCGCATCCAGCTCGGTCAGGACCGCGCGGGCGCCGTACCCGAAGCCGCCGGCGGGCTGCTGGCTCGTCCCGTACCCGGGCCGGTCCAGCGCCACGACGTCCAGGGAGCCCGGCAGCCGGTCCGTCACCAGCTGCCAGTCCGAGGCCGAACCGGGCTGGCCGTGCAACAGCACGACCTCATGCCTGCTCACATCAGACGAGCTTAGGGTGCGGCTGGTGGCACATAGCCCTCATTGATCAGGTGCTGCGCCCCGGCGGCGTACACCGCGGGGTCGTCCGGGGCGATCGTGGCCAGCCCGTCGACATAGCGGTTCATCATGCAGAACGCGGCCGCGATCAGCACCGTGTCGTGGATCTCCAGGTCGGTGGCGTCCGCCGCGCGGGCGTTAGAGATGTGCTCGTCTGTGACCTGGTGGCCGCCTCGCTGGACCGCGGCCGCGATCGCGAGCAAGGCCCTGAGCTTGGCGGAGACCGGCGCCTGGCCGGCGTCGGCCCGGACCTGATCCACGAGCGCCATGCCGCCCGGCAGCTGGGCCGCGGCGGTGGCCGAGTGCGACGACGTGCAGTACTGGCAGTCGTTTAACCCCGACACGTAGGCCGCGATCAGTTCCCGCTCCCCGCGGGTCAGGGTGCCCGGCCCGCGCAGCAGCACCTCGGCCAGCTCGCTCAGCGGGCGGCCCGTCTCGGGCCGGTACCGGAGCAGTCCCCGGATCCCCGGTTCGGCCGAGTTCAGCGTGATGTGCGGCATGCGCCCTCCTCGATAAGCCGGTGACCATGCCCAGCATGCGCTCTAGAGTGCTCGGATGGCTGATGATTTTGATCCCGTGGCTCATAACCGTGCCGCCTGGGACCGTGAGGTGGAAACGGGCAACGAGTGGACCAAGCCGGTCGGGCCCGAGGTGATCGCCCGGGCCCGCGGCGGGGACTGGTCCGTGGTGCTCATCGGCTACGAGCCCGTGCCCCGGGACTGGTTCCCGGCCGACCTGGCCGGGGTGCCGGTGCTGGGCCTGGCCTCGGGCGGCGGCCAGCAGGGCCCGGTCCTGGCCGCGGCCGGCGCGCGGATGACCGTGTTCGACAACTCGCCGCGGCAGCTGGCCCGCGATGAGGAAGTGGCGGCGCGGGAAGGGCTGGCCATCCAGACCGTGCTCGGCGACATGCGGGATCTCAGCGCCTTCCCCGACGCCAGCTTCGAGGTCGTGTTCAACCCGGTGTCGAATGTGTTCTGCCCCGATCTGGCCCCGGTCTGGCGGGAGGCGGCCCGGGTGCTGCGGCCCGGCGGGATCCTGATGGCGGGATTCTTGAACCCCGACCTCTACATCTTCGACGTCGAGGCGCTGGAGCGGGACGAGTTCGTGGTCCGCCACCCGCTCCCGTTCAGCACCCTCGACCTGCCCGATGCCGAGCGGCGCCAGTATTACGGGGACGGCCCGATCGAATACAGCCACTCGCTGACCAGCCAGATCGGCGGGCAACTGGCGGCCGGCCTGTCGCTGACCCACCTGGCCGAGGCGCCCCATCACGCCGACCCCACCGCCCGCTACATGCCCGGCTACGTCGCGACGCGGGCGGTCAAAGGCCAGCGGGTCACAGGTCCAGGACCAGGGTGACCGGGCCGTCGTTGACCAGGCTGACCTTCATGTCGGCCCCGAAGACGCCGGTCTGCACGCGGGCGCCCAGCTCTTGCAGGGCCGCGACCACCGCATCCACCAGCGGCCCGGCCACCGGCCCGGGGGCAGCCGCCTGCCAGGTCGGGCGCCGGCCCTTGCGCGTGTCGGCGTAGAGCGTGAACTGGCTGATCACCAGCAGTGGGGCGGACACGTCGGAGCAGGACTTCTCCCCGTCCAGGATCCTCAGCCCCCACAGCTTCGCGGCCAGCTTCGCCGCCTTCTCCGGGGTGTCGTCGTGGGTGATGCCGACCAGGACGAGCAGGCCCGGCTCGGCGATGGCCCCGACGGCCTGCCCGTCCACGGTCACGCTGGCCTGGGTCACCCGCTGCACCACGGCTCGCACTGGCCTGCCCTCCTGGCGGCGTCCGGAACCCGTGACAGCCTAGGCCAGGTGCCGGGTGAACCAGTCACGCGCCTGCCCGCTGGCGGCGTCGAACCCCTTGACGTAGGCGTCGAAATGACAGCCGGGCAGGATGACCAGCTCCTTGGGCTGGTGCGCCGTGTCGAAGGCCGCGATAGCGAGTTCTGAGGGCACCAGGTGGTCACCGGCGGCCACCAGCATCAGCAGCGGCGTGGGACTGATCCAGGGCAGGTAGACGCCCGGCTCGTACTCGGTGAACATCTCCACGCTGCGCAGCGTCACCTCGTTCCGCCAGGCCGGTGCCCGGGTATTGCCGGTCTCGCTGAACCACTCCCACGAGTCCGCGGTCGGCAGCGCCGACGGCGCCAGCGGGTCCTTGTCGACCACCGGGACCATGACCGGCGGCTCGCCGCCGAAGCGGGCCAGCCGGTCGGCGTCGAACATCTCACGGAACCCGGCGATAAAGTCGGCCCGGACCAGGGCACGCAGGTTGTCGTGGCCGCTGATGAGCGGCACCTGGCAGACGACCGCCTTCACCCGGCGGTCGATCGCCGCCACGACCAGGACGTGGCCGCCGGAGTAGCTGCTGCCCCAGATCCCGATCCGGCTGGAATCGACCTCCGGGAGAGTGCTGGCGTAGGTGATGGCGTGCCGGTAGTCCCTGACCTGTGCCCACGGGTCGATCTCCTGGCGTGGTTCACCCGCACTGGCCCCGAAGCAGCGGTTGTCGAACACCAGCGCGTTGAGCCCGGCCGCGGCGAACACCTCGGCGAAGCTGTCCAGGTACATTTCCTTGACCGCGGAGAAACCGTGCGCCATAACGACGGAAGGCGCGGGGCCGCCCGCCCCCTCAGCCGGGTAGAACCAGCCACGCAACGTGACGCCCTCGGCGTCGAACTCGATATCGCGCCGCGTCATTGCGGTCACCTCCGACCTGGTGTGCCTCGGCCGCCGTGACTCCCAGCCGCCAGCGGACCGCTGTCATCCCAGTCTCCGGGCAATCCCCTCAGCGGTCCAGCCCGCCGGACCGGAGCGCCGCGGGACGGGGGCGTGGCTGGCGTCTACCCTCGTCACCAGTGAGCGGCCCGTTCACGGCCGCCAGGAGGGACCCCCGCCATGACCGGCACCACCGACCCGCGCGTCAACGCGTACATCGACTCGCTGCCCGGCTGGCAGCAGGCCATCTGCCGCGAGGTCCGCGGGCTGGTCCATGCGGCGGACCCGGAAGTGACCGAGACCATCAAGCGCACCCGGCTGCCCTACTTCGTCCTGCAGGGCAACATCTGCGCGCTGGTGGCGGCCAGGGATCACGTCAACGTCTTCCTCTATGACGGCGCGATCGTCCCGGACCCGGAGGGGATCATCACCGGCGGCCACGGCAACCAGACCGCCCGGACGGTCGCGGTGCGCGAGGGTGAGCCCATCAACGCTGGCGCCCTCACCACCATGTTCCGGCACATCATCGCCAACAATCGCGCGGGCGGCTGGCGCAAGCTCAAGCAGGCCTGACCGGCCGTCATGGCCGCGAGCCGGGGCCCTCAGGCCAGCGTGATCTCGAAGTAGGGTCCCTGGTCATCGTGGATGATCCGGGCCGACCCGGCCCAGCCGGCGAAATCGCCGGTCCCGGTCTTGGGCACGATGTGGCCGAACCACGTATCCGGGTCCGACTCGAGCCCTCCGTGCTGGACGGTCACCGAGCCCTCCCCGCCGTCCTCGGTGCGGCCGGTGATCCGCTCGGTGGCCACATACGACCGCGAGCCCTCCTCGGTGCCGGCCGACATGAACACGGTCGTGGCCGTGCCGACGATCCCGGACGTGAACGTCTTGGCGAACGTCATCACCCCGACCCAGTCCGCGTCCAGGCCGGTGATCTGCCGTGGCTCGAAACCATCGACCCTGAAGCGGGCGATGAGCGTCATGGGGAGTCCTCTCCTGAGTGCGCGGGCCAGCCCGGGTCGCGGCCGGACAGCCCCAGCAGGCGGTCCAGGGCCGGGGCCGTGGCTGGTACGGGCACCCGCGGAGCGAAGGCCTTCCCGTCGCCCTGGTAGTCGGGGGTCAGCATGCCAGGCGCGAACTCCAGCGACTCCTCCGCCGCCGCGGCCGGCGGCGACCAGGGCTGGCCGGTGGCCCGGGCCAGATCCCAGCCGTGCACCTGGTACTCCCAGAGGATCATGCTCAGGGCCATGTCACCCGGCATCGCGCTGTCCCCCAGCCGCAGGGCCGGCCGGCCGCGCCGCCGCGCAGCGCCGCGGCCATCGCGGCGGACGCGGAACGCACCTCCGCCGCCGGGTCGGCGGGCACGGCGTACCCATCGATGCGGTCGAGGGGCGCCTGGCCGCCCGGATCGGCGAAACCAGCCGCGAAGGTGGTCAGCCAGCCCAGGATGTGCGTACGAAGCTGGCCGACATCCAGTTCGGTGCACGGCGTCGGGTCATGCAGTTGCTCCCCGGTGACGCGGCCGACCACGGGTTCGAGGTCGGCGAGCACGGCGACGAGCAGGTCAGTGGTCTTCTCCGTGTCTGTGGTCATGGCTCATGACCCTACGGAGGCAGGCGGGGCCGCCGCTTGAAGATTCGCGTCAGCGCCAGCGGTTAGGGTCACGGAATGAGCAGTTCGCAGCCGGATCCGGTGGAGCGGGACAGCCGCGGCATCCTCGACCCCTGGCTGCTGCGCCAGCGGGTCCGGCTGACCCGCTATCCGGCCGGGCCGGTGCTGGACGGGCTGGTGGATCGCTTCTGGGCGGTGCGCTGGGACCTGCCGCCCGGGACGGTCCATCAGCAGCAGGTGCTCACCCACCCCGGCGCGAACGTCAGCATCGGCCACGCCAACGCGACGCCGGGCCAGCCCGAGCCGGGACCGGTCGAAGCACGCCTGTACGGGGTGGCCCGTGGCCTGTCCACCCGGGTGCTGGCCGGCCGGGGCTGGACCGTCGCCGCCCTGGCCTGGCCCGGGGGACTGGGGGCGTTCATCACCGGATCAGCGGCCGGGCTCACCGACCGGGTCGTCCCCCTGGGGCAGGCTCTCGGCACCGATGAGGCGGTGCTGTTGCGGCAGGTGACCGCCGAACCGGACGAGGCCGCCCGCGTCGCGCTGCTGGCCACCACGCTGGAGCGGGCGGTACACCCGGAGCGCCGGGAACCCGCCCGCAGCGTCGCGGAGGTGGCCCGGATCGCCGAGAGCGACCGGACGGTGCGGCGGCTCGGCGATCTGTGCGAGCGCGCTGGCCTCGGCCAGCGGACCCTGCAGCGGATGTTCCTGCAGTACGCCGGCGTGTCACCGACCTGGGTGATCCGCCGCTACCGGCTGCTGGAGGCGGCCGAGATGGTCCGCGAGGGCAAGCCCGTGTCGTGGGCGGAGATAGCCGCCGCGCTCGGCTACGCGGACCAGGCCCACCTGACCCGGGATTTCCGGGCCGCGATCGGCCAGACGCCCGCGGCCTACGCCAGCGCGCAGTCCTCCTGACAGGATGGGGGAATGCCCCGTCGCGCGCCTCGTCATGATCGTGACGCGGGCGGCCCGGCCGGCGTGCTGGCGGCCAAGGCCGCGCTGCGGCAGGAGGTCTGGGCCGAGATGACCGCGGCCCGGGTGGCCCGGTTCCCGGGCGCGGCCGGCCGCATCCCGAACTTCTCCGGTGCCGAAGCCGCCGCGCAGCGGCTGCGCGGCCTGCCCGCGTGGCAGGAGGCCCGCACCCTGAAGGCCAACCCGGACTCCGCGCAGTGGCCGGTGCGCCAGCGGGCGCTGGAGGACGGCAAGACCATCTACATGGCCGTGCCGCGGCTGGCCAGCGCCGAGCCGTTCTTTGCCCTGGACCCCGCCCACCTGAGCGAGCCGCCCCGGAAGGCGGCCTCGATCAGCGGGGCGGCCCGGTCCGCCCGGCAGGTCAGTCTGGCTGACCTGACCCCGGTGGACCTGGTGGTGATGGGCAGCGTCGCCGCCAGCGAGGACGGCGCCCGGCTGGGGAAGGGCGGCGGCTTCGCCGACCTGGAGTTCGCCCTGGCCACCGCGGCCGGCCTGATCAGCCCGCACACCGTGGCCGTGACCACCGTGCATGAGATCCAGCTCCGCCCGGCCGGGGTTATCCCGGTGACTGATCACGATGTCCCGGTGGACTTCATCGTCACCCCGGAGCGGGTCATCGACTGCCGCCCGCACCGCGGGTCGCGGCCGGCCGCCGGGATCTGCTGGGAGGACCTGACCGAGGAGAAGATCGCGGCCATCCCGCTGCTGGCCGCGCAGCGGTAAGCCGTCTGGGCTGGCCTCCGGGCTGGTCTCCGCAACAGCCAGCATCAGTAACCCCCTTCCGTCGTCCCCCATACGGAGGATGAGTTGAAGTTGATCCAGTTGGCTATTTCCCCTGGCATGTCTCCCAGCTTCCCTACAGCTAGAAGCTGCATAGCCGTGAAGTTCTTCTTTGCTAGCCAGATATGAACCTTCGGGTAGTCCACGTGCGGCCAGATATGCCAGCCCAGGAATCGTTCCTCTAACCGCGACACGATGACGCATTCAACCTCGGTCAGGACAGGGAACAAGGTCATGACTTCATCGGCCGTGTAGGGCTTGTCCCGCTCTTCTAAGTACACAGGGGCCTCCCCGGTGGCGTTGAGTGGCCCCGGCCGCTGGGGTGACTGGCAGGCATGCAGTCCGGCCGGGCCAGTTTTCAGCGTAGCGGAGTGTGGTGGAGTACACACCTCCTCAGTGGGGTAAACCCATATATGGGGGAGCGCAGCGGGGGGTGCTGGCATGGGCTGGTGGTTAGCCGAGACATCCCCGTGCCCCTGCATGAGCAGTTGGCAGCTGAGTTGCGCGCCAAGATCGAGTCAGGGGAGCTAACGACCCGCGTTCCCAGCATCCTCACGCTGGCCCAGGAATACGGGGTAAGCCACAAGACAGCGCAGCATGCGCTGTCCACGCTGGCGGACGAGGGGTTGATCGTGGCGGTACGCGGCCTGGGGTTCTATGTGACCGAGCGGTAATCGAACACACGCTCGAATCCTGCCATCTTGCTGCCAAGTCATCCCGGGCAGACTTGCCGGGGGAAGGCAGACCGCCCGGGGTGCCTCCCGAACAGGTCAACCCCGCTGCGGGCCGCGCAGCACTAAACCGGCTGGCCCTCCCGGCTGCGGTGGGGCTAGGTCGGCGGCGATTCCCCGGCGGGCTCCGCGCTGGCGGGCTCCGCGCTCGGGGCGGGGGCGGGAGCGGCGTCTGGCGAATCCGGGCGCCCGAGGGCGACCGCGCTCAGGATGAGGCAGGCGAACGCCATGACCTGGGCCACGGCCCGGATGCCGTGCGGCAGGATCTCGCCGAACAAGACGAAGCCCGCGGCGATCGGGACCGCGTTCGTCACCATCGTGGCCGTGCCCGCGGCCGTGAGGGCGTCACCCTTCTGGTAGGCCGTCTGCAGGACGCTGGTGCCGATTCCGTAACCGATGATGAGGGAGACCAGGGCCACCAGCCAGATCCCGCCGTACCCGATGAGCTTGGCGGAGATATCCCCGATGGAGAACAGCAGGCCGGTGGCCAGGCCGAGCGAGGCGGCCCGCGCGATGCGCGTGTGCACGACGATGAGGAGCGCCGCGCCGGCGCCGCACGCCGCGAGCCAGATGATGAGGCCCAGGACCGGCGGGTGCCGCTGGGTGTCCTCCGCGCCCGTGATCGAGAGCCCCAGCAGGGCCAGCCCGACGAGGGCGAGAACCACGGCGGCCTGCTCGCGCCGGGCCAGCCGGGACGGGTGCCCCCGGGCCGTCGCGAAGGCCAGGACCGCGACGCCGGAGGCGGTGACCGACTGCACGAGGGCGAGCGGCGCGAGCCGCAGCGCGGCCACGTACATGAGCCAGCCTGCGGTCTCGGTCCCGAACGCCTTGAGCCAGCGGCGGTCTTCCAGGAGGGATTCGACCGTCCGGAACGGGCGGCGCGGCGAAAGGGGCGGCAGCGCCGCGGCCGCGTCGTGCTCGAATGAGTAGGCCGTGTTGGTCACGAGCGCCGAGGCGAACGCGAGCACCAGCCCTATCCACGCCAGAAGCGGCACCTTGCGGAGGATACCCACTGGTCAGGCAGGCAATCGGCAGCCCGTCGTGGTATGTGATGAAGGGCGGCCGGACGGGCGGCGCAAAACCGGGCGAACAACCCAGGGGGCGTGAGACCGGAGGCCGTCAACCGAACGGTGGATGCGGGTCCGCCGCCCGGCTCACCGGGAGGTTCAGCCGGCCGCTGGTGAGCTGTGGCGGCCTGGCCGATGCGCGCCCGTAACGTCCGCTGCGAGCCTGAAGCACATGGCAACCGTGATCGAGGTACAGCATCTGCACAAGAGCTACGGGGAGACCGTGGCGGTCGATGATGTCTCTTTCGCCGTGCAGGAAGGCGAGATCTTCGGGATCCTCGGCCCTAACGGCGCAGGCAAGACCACGACGGTGGAGTGCGTCGAGGGGCTGCGGGCGGCGGACCGGGGCACGATCAGTGTGCTCGGGCTCGATCCACGCCGGGACCGCGCCGAGCTGACCCAGCGGCTCGGCGTGCAGCTCCAGGACAGCGAGCTGCCGGAGCGGCTGCAGGTCGCCGAGGCCCTGCAGCTCTACAGCTCCTTCTACGCCGAGCCGGCCGACTGGCGCACGCTCATGGACGTGCTCGGGCTGGCCGGCAAGAGCAGGACCAGGTTCGGGAAGCTGTCCGGGGGCCAGAAGCAGCGGCTCTCGATCGCGCTGGCCCTGGTAGGAAACCCGCGGATCGCGGTGCTCGACGAGCTCACCACCGGCCTGGACCCGCAGGCCCGCCGCGATACCTGGGCGCTGATCGAGGACGTGCGCTCCCGTGGGGTCACGATCGTGCTCGTCACCCACTTCATGGAGGAGGCCGAGCGACTCTGTGACCGGGTGGCGCTCATCGACGCGGGCCGGGTCGTGGCCGTGGACACCCCGGCCGGGCTGGCCGAGCGGGTCCAGGCCGGGCAGCGGATCCAGTTCCGCCCGTCCATCCCGTTCGACGACGGGCTGCTGACCAGCCTGCCCGATGTGACCAGCGTCATCCACAGGGGCGATGTCGTGGTGGTCACCGGCAGCGACAACGCACTCAACGCGGTCACTTCCGCGTTGGCCCGCCACCAGATCGTGGCCCGTCAGCTGCGCGTGGAGCAGGCCAGCCTGGAGGACGCGTTCGTCGCGCTGACCGGCCCGCACGCCGAGAACTAGCCGACAGAACCAGGAGAGCCATCATGTCAGTCACGATGTCCGGCCCGGGATCAGCCGCTGGCGCGCCGCCGCGGGGCGCCGAGCGGGGGGCGGCGCTACGCCGGCTCACCCGCACCGAGTTCCGGCTGTTCCTGAGGGAGCGCATCGGCCCGATCTGGGGCGTGGGGTTCCCGCTGGTGCTGCTGATCATCTTCGGCAGCATCCCCTCCTTCAGCCGGGCGCAGGCGTCCCTGGGCGGCCTTACCGAACTCGACCTCTACGTCCCGATCCTGATCGCGTTCGTGATCGCCATGCTGGCCCTCAACGCACTGCCCCCGGTGCTGGCCGGCTACCGGGAGAAGGGCATCCTGCGTCGCCTGCAGACCACGCCGGTGGGCCCGGTCCGGGTGCTCGCGGCCCAGCTCCTGATCGATGTGGCCGTGGTAGCGGTCATGCTGGTCCTGGTCCTCGCCGTGGCCAGGATCGGGTACGGCGTCGCCCTGCCGCGGCAGCTGGCCGGGTTCGTTCTCGCCGCGCTGCTGGCCGCGGCGGCACTGCTGGCCATCGGCCTGTTCGTCGCCGCGGCCGCACCGACCGCCCGGGCCGCCAACGCGATCGGGGCGATCCTGTTCTTCCCGATGATGTTCTTCGCCGGGCTGTGGCTGCCGATCGCCCAGATGCCTTCCGTCCTGCGGCACATCAGCCACGCCACCCCGCTCGGGGCGGCGGTGCAGGCCCTGCAAGACAGCGCCCAGGGGCACTGGCCCCACCCGCTGCAACTGCTGACCATGGCGGCCTACGCAGTGGTGTTCGGGCTCGCCGCGACTAGATTGTTTCGCTGGGAGTAGATGCGATGTGGAGGGCACCGATGAGCAATTCCATGCCCCTCTCCCAGTTGGATGAGCGGACCCGGCGGTTTCTCCCGCTCATCACCGTGGGGCCGTACGTGCTGCTGGCGATCCTGGTCGTCTTCATGGTCGCGGCCAGGTTCACGTCGGGGACCTCCCTGCTCATCGACCTGGCCCTGTGCGGGCTGGCCGCGGCCTGGATGCTCTGGATGTTCACACTGCACCCCGCCTGGCGGGTCCGCCCCCGGCCGATGGCGGTGTTCTTCACCGGGCTGGTCGTGATCATGGCGGCCTTGGTGATCAGGGATCCCTGGTTCGGGTTCTTCGTGCCCGCCGGCTACACGTACGCGTTCAGCGTCCTGCGCTGGCCGTGGCGGCTCGCCGGCGTGTCCGCCGTAGCGGTCGTGGCGGCCACCGCACAGACCGGCGGGGTACACCGGGTCACCCCGTTCAGCGTGATCGTGTACCTGGCCGTCGTCTGCATCAATGTGCTCCCCATCTGCGGTCTCGCCTGGTTGGACTGGAAAGACGACAACCAGAAGGAGGAACGCGAGCGGGCCCTGGCCGAGGTCAGGGAGGCCAATCGCCGCCTCGAGGCGACGCTGGCCGAGAACGCGGGCCTGCACGAGCAGTTGCTGACCCAGGCCCGGGAGGCCGGGATCCTCGACGAGCGGCAGCGGATGGCGGGGGAGATCCACGACACGCTGGCCCAGGGACTCACCGGGATCATCACCCAGCTCCAGGCGGCCGAGCAGGCCAGCGGGGACCCGTCGCGGTGGGGCCGGCATGTGTCCGCCGCGACCAGGCTGGCCCGGGAGAGCCTGTCCGAGGCCCGGCGGTCGGTGGACGCGCTGCGTCCCGAGCCTCTGGAGCGGGCCCTGCTCAGTGACGCGCTGGCCGGCGTGGCCGAGCGCTGGTCGGCGCTGCACGGGATCCCGGTCCAGGTCACGACCACAGGCACGGCCCGGCGGGTGCCTCCGGACGCTGAGTTCGCGCTGCTGCGCGCGGCGCAGGAGGCGCTGGCCAACGTGGCCAAGCACGCCCGGGCGACCCGGGTCGGGCTGACGCTGTCCTACATGGACCATGAGGTCGCCCTGGATGTGCGGGACAACGGCCGTGGCTTCGACGGGTCAGCGGGAAACGCCGCCGGGTTCGGCCTGGCCGCGATGCGGCAGCGGATCGAGGGCCTGTCCGGGACGCTGCAGGTCGAATCGGAACCCGGGGGCGGTACGGCCATCTCGGCCTGTGTCCCGGCCGCCCCGCCGTGCCCCCCGGCTCGGTCGCGCCCCCGGCCCGCGGTGGCCCCCGCGCCCGCGGAGGCCAGGGCATGAGCGCCGCCGGCGTGGAGACCGCCCCGATCACCCTGCTGATCGTGGATGATCACCCGGTGGTCCGGGACGGGCTGGTCGGCATGTTCGCGCCCGATGCCGGGTTCGAGGTGCTGGGCGAGGCGGCGGACGGCGCGGAGGCCGTCCGGCTCGCCCTGGCGCTCAGGCCCTCGGTGATCCTGATGGACCTGCGGATGCCGGGCATGGACGGCGTGGCCGCGATCACCGAACTGGCCAGGCGCGGCGTCACCGCCCGGGTGCTGGTCCTGACCACCTACGACACCGACAGCCACGTGCTGCCCGCGATCGAGGCCGGCGCCACCGGCTACCTGCTGAAGGACGCACCCCGCGACGAGTTGCTGCGGGCCGTCCGGGCCGCTGCCCAGGGCCAGGCAGCGCTCTCACCATCGGTGGCGACCCGGCTGATGAGCCGGGTCCGGGCACCCGGCGCCGAGCCGCTCAGCCAGCGCGAACTCGAGGTCCTGGCGCTGGTGGCGGCCGGCACCACGAACCGGGAGGCGGCGGCCAGGCTGTTCATCAGTGAGGCCACGGTCAAGACCCACCTGCTGCACATCTACGCCAAGCTCGGCGTCGGCGACCGCGCGGCCGCGGTCGCCGAGGCGTTCCACCGCGGACTGCTCACCCCGGCGGCGCCGGAACAGCGGTGAGCCCTGCCGACCCGCCAGGGAGGCGCGGGCCCCGCAGCTTCAGCTGCGGGTGAGCACGGCGGTACCCAGCGCGTTCTGATGCCCGGCCGGTGTCCAGGTCATGCTCAGCTGGCCCGGGGCCGTGAGGGTCAGCGTCACGTGGGCCAGCAGCACGCAGTCCGGATTCAGCAGGCTGGTCGTGGTGGCCAGCGCGGTCATCGAGGAGCCGCTGCTCGACTGCACGGACACGCTCCCCGAGCAATTGATCGACGGCGCGCTGTAGCTGCCCTGCGAGGCCGACGCCGGGATGCTCAGCTGGACCGTCCAGGTGGGGACGGTCCAGGCCGGCTGGCTCACCGTGCCGGACCAGGTGCCGTCGAACGCGGCCCGGCCGGATGGGGTCACCTCCGGGGTCGGGCCGGCCGGGGAGGGGCTGGCCGCGGACGGCGTGGGATGCGAGGCCGCGTGCGTCCCGCGGCGCAGCCGGGCCGTCGCGGCGCTGGCCGCCTCCCGCCGGGACGGCGCCGACGCGGCGGAGGTGCCCCGGGGGCGGCTGGTGCCCGCCTGGGCGCCCAGGCCCGGGCGGGCCAGGCCAGGGGCGGCGCGGCCGCCGGAGGCCTGCGGCCGATGGCCACCCTGGCGGGCCAGCGCGATGGCGCCGCCCGTCACGATCAGCAGCAGGACGGCCCCGGTCACTGCGGCCGCGATGGTTTTCGTTTTCTGCCGTGGTGGGCGGGGGACCAGGCCCGGCCTGAGCGGGGCGCCAGGAAGTTCAGCCCGGACTGGCCGGGCCCCACGGTCCTCGCTGGGCGACGTCGTCTCCGGGCGCTCCGGCCGTCTCCCCGGGCGGGACGACCGCGGCTGCGGGCGTGACCGGGGTAGCCGGCGGCGCGGCACTGTCCGCGGCCGCCGCGGACATCCGGGCCGGCAGCCAGGAGAGCCCGAAGGTCAGCCCGCTGCTGGCCCGGTCACGGCAGGCGCTCACGATTTGCTGCGGCCGCGGCCGCAGGGCAGGGTCTTTGGCCAGGCAGCGTTCGATCAGGGGGTGCAGGTCCGGCGGGCAGCCACCCAGGTCCGGTGGCTCGTTGAGCACCCGGTTGAGTACCGCGACCGCGCCGTCGGTGCCGAAGGGCGGATGCCCGGCGGCCGCGTAGACGGCCAGCGATCCCAGCGAGAACACGTCGGCGGCGGGTGTCACACGCCGGCCGCGGGCCTGCTCGGGGGCCATGAACCAGGGTGAGCCGACCCACGAGCCGCTGCCGGTCAGGTCGGGGGCGCTGGCGCCCCGGGCGATCCCGAAGTCGATGACGCGGGGGCCGTCCGCGGCGAGGATCACGTTGGACGGCTTGAGGTCGCGGTGGATGATGCCGGCCGCATGGATGGCCTGGAGGGCCTCGGCGATGCCGGCCAGCAGGAGAAATACCGTGTCCGGCGGCAGCGGCCCGTACCGGGTGACCGCTTCCCGCAGCGACAGGCCAGGTACGTACGAGGTCGCCAGCCACGGTCGCGGGGCGTCCGGTTCGGCCTCCAGGACCTGCGCGGTGAACAGGCCGTGTACCCGCTGCGCGGCGGCCACCTCCTGCCGGAACCTGGCCCGGAATTGCTCGTCGTCGCCGAAGCCGGCCCGGACCATCTTGATCGCCACCTGCCGCCCACCGGGGGTCAGGGCCAGGTAGACCTGCCCCATCGCGCCGGAGCCGAGCCGCGCGCTAAGCCGGTAGCCCCCGGCTTCGCGGGGGTCGTCCCCGGTCAGTGGCTCAACCAAGGGATCCTCCGACTCCACGGCAGCCTCGCGTTGCGGGCCGGTCAGGGGGGCCCACTAGATCGGACGCCGCCGGAAAGGCGCCGATACGCGGCTGCGGCACCCTCCGGTGCCGGGACGACAGATTAGTCCCTTTAGTTTCCGGGGCGCCAGATGAGCGGCAGGTGCAGTAAGCCCGCGAGCCGCCTGGGCGCCGCATTTATCCGGCATCCCTGGACTATCCGCCCCGGAATGCCGGATAAATACGCAGGCACCTAGTACAAACCGGCCGTTCCGCGGGTTGTTCTAAAGGCGGCCGGGGCCGTGGCCTCGCCGTTCAGCTGGGGAAGAGGCCGAGGCGGTGCGCCGTGGCCGCAGCCTCGCCCCGGCTGGTCACGCCGAGCTTGCCGAGAATGTTGGACACGTGCACGCTGGCGGTCTTCACGGAGATGAACAGCTCGCTGGCGATCTCCCGGTTGCTGTGCCCGGCCGCGACGAGCCGGAGCACTTCATACTCCCGGGCCGTCAGTCCCAGCGGCGACCCGCCGGGAACCGGGGCAGGCCCGGCCCGCCCGGCCGCGGCCTCGTCCAGGGCCTCCGCCTCGCGGGTGAGGGAGATCCTGCCCCGCCGGGCGAGCTGGGCTATGTCGCCGCTCAGCGGCCGGGCGCCTAGCTCCTCAGCCAGCAGGCGGGCCCGGCGCAGCCGGGGGCCGGCTGCGCCGCGGTCGCCGGTGCTCAGTGCCACCTCGGCCGCGCGCAGCAGGGCGGCGGCCAGCGGGTAGGGCTGGCCTACCGCCTCCCAGGCCTGGGCCGCAGCGTCCCAGGCGGCGAGGATGCCGGCGGATGCGGCCTGGCCCGGCCCGGCGCCGGGGGGAGGAGCGCCCGCGGCCGAGTCGTCGGCGCCCATCATCTCGGCGGCGAAGGTCAGCTGGTGAGCACGCTGCGCCTGCCCTTCCACAGTCAGCTGGCCTGCCGCGGTGCGCAGGCGCCCGCGCAGTTCAGCGGCCCGGATGCTGAGGGCCCGGTCGCGGGCCGTGGCCGCAGGAGCGCAGGTCCGGGCGGCCGCGGCCAGCAGCGGCCACGCGTAGCGGGCGTTGCGCAGCAGGTCAAAGCGCTCGAGAGCGTCACCGATCACGGCCAGGGCGTCAGCTGGCCTGCCCTGCGCCAGCCGCAACTCGGTTTCCAGCCGGGCCAGGGGCAGCTGATGCTCGCCCTTGAACCGGGTGCGGTCGAGAACGGCCTTGATCAAGGCCACGGCTTCGGCCGCCGTATCCAGGTCACCGCGAGCCAGGGCCATGTCGCCAGACAGCCGCCATAGCGAGGATCTGCTCAGCGACGGCGGGAGGAGCTGGAGCGCACGCTCGATGACCTCGCCGGCCTCATCCCACCGGCCCAGTGACACCAGCGGCTCGGCCAGGTTGATGGCCAGCACCGCACCCGAGGTCCGGGCGAGCCCGTACTGCCGGGCGTCCGCGATTCCCGCCCGGGCCACCGTGGCGGCCAGCTCGTGCTGGCCTACGCCTTCCAGCATGTCTGACTCGGTGATGGCGGCGCGCAGCAGCGGCTGGTACGCGTCCGCCTTCATGGCGAGGGCGCGGGCCTCGGCCAGCAGCGACCGGATGAGCTCCATGTCCCCGGTCAGCGGCTCGGCGCAGGCCAGGGTGATCAGTGCGGCCGCTTCGGTGGCGGTATCACCAGTCTGCCGCGCCACGGCCAGGGCCTCTTCGGCGTGCGCCCGGAATTCGGCGTCGTCCCAGCCGCCCGGGCGGTGGTGGATGTCGTGGGCCAGCGCTTCGAGCACCCGGGCCCGGGCCGGGCTCGGCGGGTCGGCGGGGACCAGCTGGGCGGCCTCTCGCAGGTCGGCGGGATAGTCCTCGCGGCCGAGCTGCTTCTTGAGGTGGCCGCGGGCCTCCAGCAGGAGCGCGGCACGGACCGGTTCGGTGGCGACGTCGATCTCCCGCAGGGCCGCCTTGGCCAGGATGATGCCGCGGTCGAACTCCCCGGCCAGATCGGCGGCCCGGACCGCCGCCTCGAGCACGGCCACCTTGCTGGTGTCGATGCGCCGCTCAGCCCCCGGGACCTGCTCCCACAGCTCCAGCACGCGCGACAGCATGGCGAGCTGCTCGGCGTAGGCCAGCGCACGGCCGGATTCCTCCGCGGCCTGCCAGGCACTGATCAGGGCCCAGGTCGTGTCGTGGGCCGAATACCAGTGATGAGCCTGCTCGGCCGCGGCGCGGCCCGGCGGCACCAGCGCCGGATCGGCGCTGATCGCCTCGGCGAACCGGCTGTGCAGCTGGCTGCCCTCGCCGGGCAGCAGCTCGTCGTGCATGGCCTCGCGGATCAGGGCGTGCCGGAACACGAAGCCGTCGGCGTCGGTCAGCAGGACGTTCGCGGCCACCGCGGGCCGCAGCGCCCGGGCGAGCCCGGCGTTGTCCAGCCCGGTGACCGCGGCCAGCAGGGCATGGCCGACCCGCTCGCCGGCCGCGCTCGTGACCCGGACCAGCTCCTGCGTATCCTCCGGCAGCCGCCGCACCCCCGCGACCAGCAGGTCCCGCAGCGATTCGGGCAGCCCGGAACCCAGCTCGCCCTCACTGAGCAGCGCTTCCACGAACAGCGGATTGCCCTCGGTTCGGCGGTAGACCGTCTCGAGCACATCCTCGCCCGGCTCGCGGCCGAGCAGCCGGGCCACGAGTTCGCCGGTGTCCGGGCGGGACAGCCGGCCTAGTTCCATCCGGGTGACCCAGCCGATCCGGTCGAGCTCGGCGAGCAGCGGCCGCAGCGGGTGGGAGCGGTGCAGCTCGTCGGACCGGTAGATCACGACGATCAGCAGGCCATCCAGGGCCCGCTGGTTACGGATCAGGAAGGCCAGCAGGTCCCTGGTCGAGCGGTCGGCCCAGTGCGCGTCCTCGATGACCATGACCACCGGGCTGGCGTCGGCCAGCTGCTCAAGCAGGACGAGTACCTGCTCGAACAGCCGGGCCCGGGCCTCGCCCGCGTCACCGGTCCCGGCTGGCTCCCCGAACTCCGGGAGCAGCCGGGCCAGTTCCCTGGTCGTGCCGCCGGGCAGCAGCGCGGCGATGCCGTCCGCGCCGAGATCACGGGCCAGGTCGCGGAGCATCGAGGTGAAGGGGGCGAACGGCAGGCCGTCCACGCCGAGCTCCAGGCAGCCTCCGGCCAGCACCCGCGCACCCTTGCCGCGTGAGCGGTCGGCGAACTCGCTCACCAGGCGGGATTTGCCCACCCCGGCCTCGCCACCGACCAGGACGGCGGACGGTTGGCCGGCGCAGGCCTCCGTGAGCGCCGTATCCAGCACGGAAAGCTGGCCGGACCGGCCGACCAGGACTGGGCTCGATACGCGCATCGCCACATCAGCAAGCATGCCAGGCGACACCGACAGACGGCCACGCCATTAAGGCCGGGCCAGCGTGCCGCCCAGCATCGGGGGACTGGCGGTCACCCGCTGGCCGGCTAACGTGCAGAGCAGAACCTCGCGCTGCGTGCTGCCCCGGAGAACCAGATGAGCCTGCCTGACCGTGAGCAGCAGATTCTTGATCAGATCGAGCAGGTTCTGCAGGCGGCTGAACCCCGGCTCAAATCGATGTTCGCGGCCTTCGCGCGGCTGCCGCCGCGCGATACCGTGCCGGTCACCGGGGTCGTCCCGGCCAGGTCGGCGCGGCGGACGGTGCTCATCTGCGTCGTGGTGCTCAGCCTGCTGGGCGTGCTCATGCTCAGCATCCTGGCCACGAAGGACGTCTGCCCGGGGCTCTCGTCAGATCAGGCAGTAGTGAGCGCCTCGGTGCGCTACGCCGCCTGCAGCAAGAGCACGGACGCCTGGAGCCGGGGCGCCCGCTGACGCTGGTGATCAGCCCGCGTATTTCGCCACCAGGTCGCCGACCCGCGGGAGCGCGGCCTTGACGTGCTTGACGGCACTTCCGCGGACGCTGCCGTACGCCTTGATGACCGTGGGCCGGGAGGAGGCCGCGGCCCGGGCGTCGGTCACCGACAGCAGGGCCTCCGACACCTCGTCGCTGCGCTTGGCCAGGTAGTCCCCGAACCCGGAGCTGCCGGACGCGCGGAAGTCCACCCAGAACGGCTCCAGCTGGCCCACCATGTCCGGAAGCAGGACCCCCACCATGTGCCGGACGTGGCCGGGCATGAAGGCGTTCACCGTCTTGTAGGCCAGCTTGACGGCGGTCCCGGACAACCCTGACTTGTCCGAAAGCTCCTGCTCGATCAGCGTGTAGCAGTCGGCCATCACCTGCGGCTGCGTGTCCGGCGCGAGCAGGATCTCCTGAAGCGTGGCTGGCATGGGTATGTTGTCCCTCCCCTGTGCTGGGCACGGCCCGTTGGATCCCGCAGGCCTGCTGCGGTGCGCCCTCCGTCACTAGACGGCGAGCCCGCCGCGATGGTTTACCGTTTCCTGGGCCATGATCAGAGACGTTGTCCCCGGTCAGCCGGTACCGTCCGGATACGTGTGGATGCACGGTCATGACCTCGGGTCCAGCGCCGCGGAGAACTACCGGGCGTTCGCCGGGGACGCCCGCGGCCGCAGCCCCCTTTATGAGTCGCTCGCCGGGGCGGTCGCGGGGGACGAGGCGATTCTCCGTTTCCTGGGCTCGCTGCCGCCGGAAAAACGCCAGCCCAATCTGCTCTTCGCGGCGGCCCGCTACCTGCGAGGTGAGCCGGCCAGCCTGGACCGGCTGCGTGAGCTGGTCAGCCAGGCCCCGGACATGCTGGCCGGGGTGATGCTGGCCCGGCGGACGCAGACCAACGAGGCGGCCCGGTGCGCCACGCTGCTGCCGGCCCTGGCCCGGCTCCCGCCTCCGCTCGCGCTGATCGAGGTGGGCGCGAGTGCCGGGCTCACCTTGCTCATCGACCGGTACTCCTACGACTACGCCGGGCACCGGATCGCGGGCCAGGACCCCCTGGCGCCCACCCTGCGGTGCGAGCCACGCGGGCCGGTGCCCCTTCCGGAAAGGGTTCCCGAGATCGCCTGGCGGGCCGGGCTCGACCTCAACCCGCTCGATGTCACCAGCGACGACGACGTCCGCTGGCTGTCGTGCCTGGTCTGGCCCGGTGAAGGCGACCGCCGTCAGCGGCTGGCCGCCGCGGTCGCCACCGCCCGCCGCGACCCTCCCGTCGTGCATCGCGGTGACCTGCTGACCGATCTGCCCGCCCTGGCCGCCGAGGCCCCCGCCGACGCGACCCTGGTCGTGTATCACTCCGCCGTGCTGGCCTACGTCAGCCCGGCGGGCCGGCAGCAGTTCGCCGCGACCGTCCGCGGACTGGGGGCGGTCTGGCTGTCCAGTGAGGGACCCGGGGTCGTGCCCGGGCTGCCCATCCCGCCCTACCAGGGCGCGCCATTCGTGCTCGCCCGCGACGGCGGCCCGCCGCTGGCCCTGGCCGACGGGCACGGAACCTGGCTGCACTGGCTTGGGTGAAGGCCAGTTAGCCAACCTCCCGGGGGTGGCCCGCAGCTAGCTGCGGCGGCCAGCGGTTACGCCCCTCCCGTGACTGGGCATGACGGGGGGCATGGGCTCGCACCCCATCACGATCACCCTCCACGCCGGGCCCGCCGGGCCCGCGATCCCCGATGATTTCGCGGGGCTGAGTTTCGAGCGGGGGCCGCTCAACCCCGGCAACGCTGGCGTGCCGGGATACCTGTTCGACCCGGCCAACAACTCGCTCGTCACCCTGTTCCGCAATGCCGGGCTGCGTAACCTCCGGGTCGGCGGTGGCTCGGTGGATCAGTTGATCCCGGCGGGTACCGGGCGCGATGGCTTCACCGGAGTCGACAACCTGTTTGCGTTCGCCGCCGAGGCCGGGGTGCGGGTCATCTACACCTTCCGCCTGCTCAACCCCCGGGCCCAGGCCCATTCCGGATCTGGAATCGATCAATGCCCAGGCGGCGGCGTATATCTGGGGTCGCTACCGGGAACAGGTGGCCAGCTTCGCCATCGGGAACGAGCCGGACTGGCATGACTTCCACTCCTACGCGGGCCGGCCGCTCGACCCGGCGATCCGCGAGGACATCTCAGGCGTGCCGGGCAGTGCGTACGCGTCGTACCTGGCCACCTGGCACAGCTTCGCCGCAGCCGTCGCGGAGGCGGCGCCGGGCGCGCCGCTGACGGGGCCGGACACCGGGGCCTACAGCCCGATGACCTGGACTCCCGACCCCGACCGGGGCGTGTCGTGGACCGAGCGGTTCGCCGCCGATGAACGGGACTCCGGCCAGGTAGCCGACATCACCCAGCACCTCTACGTCGGGGGAGGGCCGGGGAAGACGACCGCCGGGCAGGCGATCAGCAACATGCTGTCGCCCGAATGGGTGCACGGCACCGCGGTCGGGACCCAGCCCCAGGGCACCACCTACACGCCGTACCCCTGGTTTTACCAGAGCCATCTCGCCGCGGTGGTGGCCGCGGGCCTGCCCTACCGGCTCACCGAATCGAACGACTACCTCGGCGGCGTCCCGGGAGCGAGCGATGCGTTCGCCTCGGCGCTGTGGGCGCTGGATTACCAGCACTGGTGGGCCGCGCACCAGGCCGGGGGCGTGAATTTCCACAACAAGCAGTGGCTGTATACCGACACGATCGTGCCGGGCCCGGCCGGTCCCGGCGACGGCTACGCGGTCACCCCCAAGGGCTACGGCATCAAAGCGTTCACCCTGGGTTCGGCGGGGCGGGTCAGGCCGGTGGCGATCGAGAATGCGGACGGCGTCAACCTGACCGCGTACGGCGTCGAAGGGGCCGGCTGGGACTACGTCACGATCATCAACAAGACCCAGGGACCGGAGGCCGCGGATGCGGCCGTGACGATCGTCCCGCCCGGGCCAGGGGGGCCGGCAGCGGGACTGCCGGGGGCTGAGGTGATGACCCTGGCCGGCCGGGCGCCCGGCGATGCCACGGGCGGCGATGCCACCCTCGGCGGGGGCGCCATCACCGGCGACGCTCCCTGGGATGGCACCTGGAGCGCCCAGCCCGCTGGTCCCGGGAGGGGGCTCAGCCTGACCGTCAGGGCCACCACCGCCGCCATCGTCAGGATCCCTGGCGGGAGCTGATCAGCCCGCCCCGGCGAGCACCTCCCGGGCTGCCCGCTCGCCCGACCGCAGCGCTCCTTCCATCAGGCCGGCCCAGTCACCGGCGCTGTGCTCACCGGCGATGTGGATCCGGCCCGCCGGCGCAGCCAGGAGTTCGTCGTCACCCCCGGCCGCGGCGACGGTCAGCGCGGAGTAGGACTCACCGGCCCACGGATCGTCGTTCCAGGTGGTGAGCAGGGCCCGGGTGACGTCCAGGCTCAGCTCGGGACGGAGCCCGGCGGCCCGGGAGGCCCAGGCCGCGGCGCCGTCCGGTGTGGTCAGGGCGGCCAGGCCCCGCTCGGTGCCACCGAAGGAATGCAGGACCGGCTGGACCCGGCCCGTCGCGTCGGCCGCGGTCCAGGTCCAGAACTTCCCCGGCACGCTCTGCACCGCGGAGGGGGCGGCCGGGCGGGTCAGCGGCACATGCAGCTTGGCGTTGTGCGCCAGGCCCGCACGCTGCCAGGCGCGCTGGCAGGCGTCCGGGACCGGCGGTGAGAAGGGCAGGCGGCGCAGCACGGCCAGCGGCACCGCGACGATGGCCGCGTCGCCGGCGGCTTCCCCCTGGTCGGTGAGCACCCGCACCCCCGCGTGATCCTGCTGGACAGACCGGGCGGGACTGCTGCACCGCACCGATGGACCCAGGCGGCTGGCCAGTTCCCGGGCCAGCCGCTGGTTACCGCCGGGCACCCGCCAGCACGGCCGGGTCCCGAACCCTGCGGTGACGTCGCTGACCGCCGCGGCGGCGAGGACGTCGGCACTGACGCCGTTGGTGACCTCGACGCGGGACAGGTACGCCGCCAGCGCCGGCGAGGCCGGCCAGCCCGCCACCACCTGGGCCAGCGAGGTGCCCGGTGCCGCTCCCGCCGAGGCGGCCGCCACGGCGGCGGCGCAGCGGGACACCTCCTCGGGTGCGGCCGCCGCGCCGCCGCGGTACTCACGCTGGTAGTACGACATGACCGTGTCCGCCAGGCCCAGGCCCAGCTCGGCCAGGACCATCCGCATGACGTCGTAGCCGTCCAGCACGAACTCAGCGCCGCGCTCGATCACCGTGCGGGGATCACCGGGGATGAGTTCCTGTGACCAGACGCGCCCGCCGACCCGGTCACGCGCCTCCAGGACTACTACCTCATGGCCGGCCTGGACGATCCGGTACGCCGCAATCAGCCCGGCGAACCCGGCTCCCACCACCACGACCCGCATCCCTGCTCCTGCTGCTAGTCCCCGGACTGTTCCGCGTGCCAGGAGGGCCGGCGGGTTTCGTTCTCGAAAACTGGCCGGACATCAGCGGTGTCATACACGATGTGCAGGGCGGCGATCCGGTCGTCGGCGGCCAGCTCCAGCACGTCGACCACGTCGAAGGGGGTCCGCTGCCCGCTGGGCAGCTGCCAGTCGAAGTGGAACCAGATGGTGACGAGCGCAGTGCCCGTGGCGGAGATGCCGCGCGTTACCCCGCGCAACGTCAGGCGCGATTCCGCGGTGTCGGCGAACAACGCGGGGAAGAAGTCAGTGGCCGGGAGCGGGCCGTACAGCGGCGAGTGCACCAGGGCGCCGTCGCTGAACAGGCCAGCCATGGCGTTGAGGTCGCCGCGGCCGAGCGCGCCGAGGTAGGCCTCCGCCAGTTCCTGGGCCGTCATCGGGCACTGGTGACGTCGTAGAGGTGATGGACCGGGTCGTGGATGAAGTAGCGGGCGAACGTCTCGACCGTGAAATGGGCGCCGTCGCTGCGGCGGCCGGTGCGCTGCCACTGACCGGCGCTCACACCCTCGAAGCGGACCGCGATGGTCTCGGCGGCTTCGGCCAGGTCAGCAGCCACCACGGCGGGATCCTGCTCGTGGTACCGGTCGGCCACCGCCGTGGCATCCTGGTCCCAGTTGGGGTACAGCGGGCCGTCCTCGGTCAGCATCAGCTGCAGCCGCTCGTCATAGAGCCGCAGGACATCGCGGACATGACAGCCATACTCCAGGGCCGACCAGGTTCCGGGGGCTGGGCGGCGCCGCGCATCGCCGGGCCCCGTCAGGGCGTCCTGCCAGGCCGCGGCGTTGGCGCGGGTCATCCCCGCGACCGCGTCGCGGGGGAACCCCTGGGTGTCCAGGCCGCATTCCGGGCAGGGGCGCTGCAGTACCCAGGTCCAGTCCTTCGAGTCAGGCACGATCGTCATGGCCTGAACGGTACCGAACCCGGAGCTGGCCGGTCTGGGGGGTTCTGGCCACGTCCATGAGCCTTTTAGGGTGCGGGTATGGGGCAGGTCCAGGTAGGAACGGCGTCGTGGACCGACCGGACGCTGCTGGAGTCGGGCTGGTATCCGCCGGAGGCGGACACCCCGGAGAAGCGGCTGCGCTATTACGCCCGCCAGTTCGGCCTGGTCGAGGTGGACGCCACCTACTACGCGCTGCCCGCCGAGCAGACCGCTGCGGCCTGGGTCGCGCGAACCCCGGCCGGGTTCATCTTCGACGTCAAGGCGTTCAGCCTGTTCACCCAGCACCCCACCCGGGTCGCGGCGCTGCCCAAGGACTTGCGGCCGGCCGCGGAGAAGACCGGCAAGGACCGCGTGTACCTCAAGGACCTGGATCCGGCGGTGGCCGATGAGGCGTGGCAGCGGTTCCTGGCCGCGCTCGAACCCCTGCACCAGGCGGGCAAGCTCGGGGCGATCCTGCTGCAGTTCCCGCCCTGGTTCCCCATCTCCCGGACCCGCAAGGAGTACATCCTGGCCTGTGCCCAGCGGGCGGCACCGCGGCGGGTCTGCGTGGAGTTCCGCAACCACACCTGGATGACCCCGGACAACCAGCGCGAGACCCTGGACTTCCTCGCCGCCCACCAGCTGCCGTACGTCTGCGTCGACATGCCCCAGGGGCACCGCGACTCCATCCCGCCGGTCCTGGCCGCCACCACCTCTGACCTGGCCGTGGTCCGCCTCCACGGCCACTCCCAGAAATGGGAGAGCAAGGACATCCACGAGCGGTTCGGTTACCGCTACACCGAGGGCGAGCTGAACGAATGGGCCCCCCGGATCGCCGGCCTGGCCGACGACACCCAGGAGACCCACGTCCTGTTCAACAACTGCTACCGCGACTACGCCCAGGCCAACGCCCGGCAGCTCGCCGACCTGCTCAGAGCCATCCCCTGAGATGACGATCAGGGGAAGGTCTGGCCCTTCCACCGGACGCCGTTGATGTCCGGGTCGGCCCACAGCGCGAGGGCGAGTTTCGACAGGGTCGGGTGGTTCACGATGCGGTTCAGGTCAACCTGCGGGCCAGCCGCATACGCGCAGATGGCGTAGCCACTGCGCACCGAACAGGTGATCACCACCTCGAACCTGACCGCGGTGGCGTCGGCGCTGTTCGGCGCGGTCTGGAACGCTTCGCCGTACCCGGGCGCGTAGCCGACGCTGGGCCCCGGCAGCACATAGTCAGGCACGGCGTTGGGCGCGTTGGCCCGCTGCAGGGCCCCGACGATCTCGGCCGCGCTGCGGCCACCCGCGGGGATGCCGACGAACACGAGCTGGCCATCCTCGGCGGGCGAGTCCGGCGCGGTGAACTCGAGCCGCAGCTGGTCAGCAGAGGCCGACGCCGAGGTCGCCGGGGGATGCTCGCTGAACACCGCGTCCGCCGGATACCACCGCACGCTCCACCCTGGCGCGGCGGTGTACACGTGGGGCGAATGCACCGGCACCGGGCCGAAGGGGGCGAAACACCTCAGCGACGTGCACGGCGTCGCCGCCGCTGGGGGAGTCACCAGAGCGAACACGACCAGTACGGCCGTGAGTGCCCCCAGGCCCGCGATCAGGACGGTGAGGACGTGGCGGTGGCCGAGATGGCGCCCGGCGGCCGGATCCCGCCCGGAGCGGCTGCGGCCCCGCGTCCCGACCAGCGGCAGCGGGTTGAGCGCGGTCGCCTGCTCGGCCACCCCGCAGTTCGGGCAGAACGGCATCGCGGGCACCACCCGGTGGCAGTGCGGGCACCTGCGCGGCGGCCCGATCCGCACGTCACGCTGCTCATGCAGCAGCACGTGATGCAGCCCGACCCGGACCACCAGCAGGGCCAGCGCCGCCGCGGCCAGGTGCACCACCAGCAGGGTGATGTCCGGCAGCCCGGCGTCGTCGGCGAAGCCGAGCCCGACGGCCAGGGCCAGCGCCGCGGCCAGCGCCAGCAGGGGCGAGGTGAGCCAGCGCCCGCCCGCCGCCGAGCCGCGGCCGCGGCGCTGCCAGAGCGTCGCGCCCACATAGCCCGCGGTCGCCGCGGCTATCACCGGGACGCTCACCCCGCGCACCACGGCCTGGGTCAGCACGGCCAGCACCGAGGAGCCCGGCACCATGTTCCCGTGGCGCAGCAGCGGCGCCAGTTCGGTCAGGGTGGCGGCCAGGGTCAGGCCCAGCGCCCCCGCGGCCCCGCCGGTGAACCCGTCGAGCGCCTCGCTGGGTTCGGACCGCCACAGCCGCGCCACCGCCACGGGCAGCACCATGAGCAGCAGGCCGACCGCCGGAACCACGACCGCGGACACCAGCACCCCGCCGGTGAGCAGCGACGGCGAGTAGGCGGGCAGCAGGGAATCGGCGGCCAGCGGGCCCAGCAGCAGGCCCCAGCCCACCCCGAGCGCGGCACCAGCCACGAACAGGAGCGCGGTCGGCACCGCGAACCGTATCTCCAGCGGGTCGATCTCGAACACGTAGACCAGGAAGAGCAGGGGCACCGCGAGCGCGCTGACCGCGATCACCGGGGCCTGGAGCCCCGCGACCGCCACGATCACCAGAACCCCCACGGCCAGCGCGAACGCCACCCGGAACGGGGCCCGGGAGTGGCCGGAGAGCTGGGGGAACAGTGAGCTCACCACGCTCACCCGGGCCATGCTCTCGTCTGGGAACGCGGCGTAGGAGTGCGCTCTGCGGGCGGCAGCGCCCGGCCGCCCGTGCGCCAGGTGCGCGCCGCAGGAGCCGCAGAACGGAGCGTCCGGGACGGTGGATCCGCAGAATGGGCAGGTCACCGTCGGCGGGGCGGGCGGCTTCCGGTACCCGGTATGGGTCGCGGGGTCATGGGCGCTGGTCACGTGATCACGACCGGCGGCCGGTGAGCGGGGCGAGGTCGCGGGCCAGGTTCCAGGCATCCGGGGTACCCAGCCCGGTGACCATGTCGTATCCCGGCCCGGCGGGAAAGAAGTCGTTGGTGCCGGCGGTCACGTCGTGGATGGCAGAGAACGGCGGTGACCCGCTGGCCAGCCGGTACAGCCAGGGGTTGGCGAATCCGACCGGCGCGCCGCCCCGGCCGCGGAGGTACTGATCGATCAGGGCGGTCAGCGCGGCCCACACCGGCGTCGCGAGTGACGTCCCGCCCTCAGTGAGCCACCGCCCGTTCACCCGGACCGCCGCGCCGCTGGACGGCGCGGCGTCCGCGGACACGTCCGGCACCTCGCGGCAGTACCGGCCGCCCGGCTGCCCGCACGGCGAACCGTCCGACAAGGAGCTGATCACCCCCGGCGCCTCCTGCCACGGCGGCTGGCTGAACAGCGTGGACGGGCCGCCGGTCGAGCCCTGGGACAGCAGCGGCTCCGTCCAGGCCGCCGTGCCCAGCACCTGCCCGGTGGTGGTCAGCTGCAGCGCGGTCCCGCCCACGCTGGTCACCTGCGGGAGGTCCCCGGGGAAGGAGACGCCTGCGGCCGGGATCCGGGAATCGCGGGAGTGCAGGCCGAGGCATTCGAGCCCGCCGGAATCCCCGCTGGCGACAAAGGCCGACGTGCCAGCCTGCTCGGCCACCCGGACGGCGTTGTTCACCGCGGCCGCGTCGGAGCGGGAGAAGATGTCCTCGCACTGGCCGAGGCTCGCGCTCCAGATGGCCCCCGGATACTCCCGGGCCACGGTCGAGAAGGCCTTCAGGAACTGCGCTGCGGGCGAGGAGTTCTTGCCCCCGAAGGCGGCCAGGTTCACGTAGACCAGGGTGGCGTCGGGCGCGATCGCGTGAGCCACCTCAAGGTCCATGTCGCTTTCGCCGAGCACCTTCGCGTTCAGCGGGCCGATGTGCGGCAGCGGGTCGGCCACCCTGGGCAGGCCGAACCGGTCCGCGTAGGCCGCCAGGTCGGCGGGGTGGTACCCGTCCACCTCGAAGAACACGATGGTCTCGCCCTGCCCCAGGTCACCGTGCTGCCACAGGGGCCGGACGTCATAGGCGTTGAGGAAGCCTCCCGGGGCCAGGCCGCCCGTGGCCGGACCGGGGGGTCTCCCACGGACTGGACCTGCCCGAAGGACGTGATCCGGCTGACCGTGGCGACCTCGGCGTCCAGCGGCGCCGGAACCTGTCCGGCGCGCCGGGACGCGTAGAAGACGCGGTACCCAGGCAGCCGGAAGTCGTCGATCCGGACCCCGAGGGCCCGCCCGAGCACGGCTGGGCGCGCCGCGAGCAGCGCCGTGGGCTGACCGCGGAACCAGGTCGCCCGCAGCCCATGGCGCGCCGCCCAGCCCAGCAGCGACGCCGGCCGCCGGGGTGCGCGCAGCGCCACTAGGACCTCAGCGGTAGCAGCCCGGCTGGGCCCCAGATCGTGCGCTTGCTCCAGCAGGCCGGTCCAGCCCGCGGCCCGGGTGCCGCCGGGCGCGGGCCCAGCCGGCAGCGCGATGAGGGTAGCGGCGACACCAAGCACGGCCAGCGCCAGGGCACACGCGAACCTGGCTGTCCTTGCCGCCACCGTCGGCACCCTTTCCTCTCTAACGAATTTGCTGCCGGGCACCCGAGCCCGCGGAACAGTGTCAAGTTCTGACCGGGTATGCCATTGTCCCGCTGCCGCCCGGATGCGGCCAGCCACGGCTACCCTCACCGGCAGGGACCACGCTGATCGAAGCCGGGCAACGACGCTCTGCTGGGGAGGGGAGGCGCGGATCGATGAGTTATGACCCCGAGGCTGCCGGGCGAGTGCGGCGATTGCTGTCCGGGCGTGACGATGTGGTGGAAAAGAAGATGGTGGGCGGCCTCTCGTTCCTGGTCAACGGCAATATGTGCTGTGGCGTGACGGGACCGGCGCTGATGGTCCGGGTCGGTGCCGAAGGCCGCGAGCAGGCCCTCGGTGAGCCGTATGTGCGCCCGATGGAGTTCGCCGGCCGGGCCCTGTCCGGCTTCGTCTGTGTCGATCCGGCCGGGTTCGCCTCGGATGAGGCGCTCGCCAGGTGGGTGCAGCGAGGGCTCGATTTCGTCTCCGGGCTCCCGGCGAAGTGAACTGTCTGACCCCGCGGGTAGTTTCCGGTCATGGATTGGAAAATCGAGCTCGTCGCCATCCCGGTCACCGACGTCGACCGGGCCAAGGCGTTCTACGTGGACCAGGTCGGGTTCCACGCCGACCATGACTACCAGGTCAGCGAAACCCTGCGCTTCGTGCAGCTCACGCCGCCCGGTTCGGCCTGTTCCATCGTGATGGGCACCGGCATCACCGAGATGGCGCCCGGCTCGCAGAAGGGCGTGCAAGTCGTCGTCGCGGATGCCGAGGCGGCCCGGGCGCAGCTGATCGCGCGCGGCGTGCCGGCCAGTGAGGTTGACGTGCAGCCGTGGGGCTCGTTTGTCACCTTCAGCGATCCCGACGGCAACATGTGGGCCCTGCAGCAGCTACCGGCGCGGTCTTAGCACCCTCGGTGGCAAACCCCCTGCAGGATACTGACGGGCATGCCTGAACTGATCAGCAAGCCGAGCCGGGTCGCTGCAGCCGGCGAGCCGCCGAAATTGATCGATGAATACGCGGGTCGGGCCAGCACGGGTGAAAGCGGCCTGAGCATCGCGCACATGCGCAGCCCGACGGGCTGGGCGGAGCCGGGCCAGCGCCCGGAGTTCGACGAATTCACGATCGTGCTTCATGGGGAACTGGTCGTGGAGTCAGACGATGGCCAGATGACGGTGCGGGCTGGCCAGGGACTCCATACGAGACCGGGCGAATGGGTGCGCTACAGCACGCCAGGACCCAGCGGCGCCGAGTACATCTCGGTCTGCGTGCCAGCCTTCGACCTTGGCACCGTCCACCGTGACTGATCCGGGACAGTCTCCCCAGCCAGACGAAGTCCGCGGCCTGAGAGTGCGTCCCCGAGCGGTGCAAGGCACGGCTCCAGTCACTGGAGCCGCGGGCTGCCAGGATGGTGGGGTGGAGGTCTTGAGTAGCCGGATCCTGCTGCGGCCTGCCGACCTGGGCCGGAGCCAGCATTTCTACCGGGATGTGCTGGGCTTGGCGGTCTACCGGGAGTTCGGCCCGCCGTCCGATCCCGGGGTGGTCTTCTTTCTCGGCTCAGGGTTCCTGGAGGTTTCCGGGCACTCGGCCGGCGAGGCCGGTCACTGCGTGAAGCTCTGGCTCCAGGTGCGGGATGTCAACGCAGAACATCAGCGGCTGGCCGCGGCCGGGGCCCGCATTCTGCGCGAGCCGGCCGTCGAGCCCTGGGGACTGGCTGAGATGTGGATCGAGGACCCCGACGGCGTCCAGATCGTCCTCGTCGAGGTCCCGGCCGATCACCCGCTACGCCGGGACCCGCGATCGCCACTGGCTTGACGCTGGTGCGCGCATACTGGCGGCATGCCTGTCCGACTTCATCACATCGTCGTTGATACATATGACCTTCCCGGGCTGGCGCGGTTCTGGACGCAGGCGCTCGGCTGGAGGGTTCTGTCTGAGCGTGAGCGGGAGATCGTCATCGGGCCCGATGAAAACGCGCCTGTCGGCATGTGCTTCATGCCGGTCACCGATCCGAAAACGGTCAAGAACCGGGTGCACCTCGACCTCACGACCAGCGCGCAGGACCGCGACCGTGAGATAGAGCGCCTCCTTTCGCTCGGGGCCCGCCGGGTTGACATCGGGCAGACCGGCGAAGAATCCTGGACGGTCCTGGCCGACCCTGAGGGCAACGAGTTCTGCGTGATACGCCCGAAGGAAACGCTCATCCGGTAAGGCTCAGCGCCAGCAATCGCAGATGCTTGCCCGCGGGGATGTCGAGGCGGTCGTGACGGCTCCGACTCTGTCGGTCGATCGTTCCCGCGCCTCCGCCGCCTGCACTGCTAGCGTGACTTCATGACGACGTCGCTGCCCGACAGCGCCAGAGCTGTGCTCGACTCCTCGGCCCTGGCTCACCTGGTGACCCTGAACCCAGACGGCAGTCCCCAGGTGACCGTGGTGTGGGTCGGTCTTGATGGCGACGAGATCGTAGCGGCCCATCTTCCTGAGCATCGCAAGGTGCGAAATATCCGCAACGACAGCCGGGTCGCCCTCTCAATCGAAACCGCCAACCGTAACGCCATAGGCCTTAACGAGTACCTCGTCGTCTATGGCACGGCCCGGATTACCGAGGGAGGAGCTGCCGAACTCCTTCAGCACCTCGCTCACACCTACCTTGGTCCTGAGGTTCGCTTCCCCCCTATGGATTACCCCCCGGCTGGATACATCACCCACATCACGGTGGACCGCGTGGCGGGCGTGGGGCCATGGGCACAGCAGCACTGACAGACTGCGCACTCATCCAGTGCGGCACCTGGCGACACTTGCTCGCCAGGATCGACTGACGAAGCTACTGCGACAACCTCTGGGCGGCAGAAGCATGCGTCCAGTTTGAACTCAATTTGAGGATGACTTTCGGGTGCCGGCCACCGCCGTCCGTATACCCGGGGAGGTTCCGTAGGATGCGATCGCGCAAAGCGATAGACGACGTCGATACCTATCTGGCGCTGGCGCCGGAGGGGAGGCGCGCGGTTCTGAACGAAATGCGCGACGCGTGCCGCACGCTGCTGGCGGGCTTTGATGAGTCCATGAGATACGGGATGCCTGCCTATAGCCGTGACGGCGTCGCCGAGATCGCCTGGGCCAGCCAGAAGAGGTACATCTCCTTGTATGTGATGCGTACCGATGTCCTCAACGCCTATCGCAGCCAGCTTGCTGGCCTCGACGTCGGTAAGGGATGCATCCGGTACCGCAGTCCCGCCGTAGTCGACTTCACCGTTGTCCGGTCGATGCTTACCGCCGTCGCGGCGAGCCAGGGCCCTGTCTGCTGACCAGCCCTTGGCCGCCGGTCAGGGCTGGATGTTCTCTAGGTCTTCCAGAAGGCTCGGGTGGGTCGGCTCCCAGCCGAGCGCCTCCCGGGTATGGGTACTGGACGAGGGCTGGTCGGTCGCGAAGATCGGGCATCCGGCGCGCCGCGCTTCCGGTGCTTGGGTACGGACTGTCCGGTGGGGAACGATGACGGCTATGACACAACCTGCACCGGCCGCGTTTCCGGTTACTACCGCGCTCGCGCTGGAAGGCATGACCGTTGATCGAGATCTTGGCGTGGCCTTCGGCCTGGTCGTACGCAGCATGGGGGCGGTCAAGTCGATCGGCGCTGGATTCAAGGCGCTGCGCCAGGGCGAGGTGACCCAGTACACGGAGTTGCTCGAGGACAGCCGCAGGCACGCGATCGACCGGATGATCGAGAACGCGCGGCTGCTGGGGGCGAACGCCGTCGTGGCGATGCGGTTCGACTCTTCCGAGATGGGCCAGCAGCTGACGGAAATCGTGGCCTACGGCACGGCGGTCGTCGTCCGTCCCGCTGGGTAGCCATGCCCCAGACGCCTCCGCCCACGCCCCCAGGCGGGCCCCGGTCCCGGCTCAGCGAGGCTGACCGGGAACAGCTGCTGCGCCTGCTGCGGGAACACTACGCCCGGGGACAGCTGGACCTGGATGAGATGAGCGGGCGGGTGGGCGTCGTGCTGGCCTCGGCCTACTCCGACGAGGCCATGGCGGCGGTGACCGACCTCCCGCTGCTGGGCGCGACCGGTCCCGGCGAACCATCGCCGGCCCCGGCCAGCCGCGCCCGGCCAGGGCAGCGGAAACGTCATGCGCAGCGGACGCAGCCAGCTGCCGGGTGGGTTCCGACACCGGAGAGGTTCCGTGACCCCTCCACCCGCGCGATCATGCGGGTCTGGGTCGACCCCGCGGACCTGAGCCGCCACTACGTGCCCGAGGCCGACGGCTGACCCGGAGGTGGCTGGCGCGATGGAAGGCTGGCGCCCGGTAGCGGACCTCACGCGGTGGGGTTTCGCGCATGCGCAGGTAGTGATGGCCAACGAGGCGCATGACGGCCTGCGCCGCTGCGTCCGGACCCGGGAGGTGGGGATCAGCATGATCCGGGCGGCGCATCAGGCCGGGGTACGCCGCCTGGCGATGGAGGCACTGCCGTGGCCGGCCGAGGGTGACCCGGGCCCGATCCGGCTTATCCCGCCGGGGCACGGTGGTTACCTGGCTCAGCCGGAGATGAGGAGACTCATCTCCACCGCCCTGGAGCTGGGCTGGACCCTGTGGGCGTATGACGCCGTTATCCACGTCACCGCGGACGCCGACCCGGCTGAGCTGCTGAGTCTGGAGTTCACCAACTGGCGGGAACGCGAGCAGGCCCAGAACCTGTGCCACCTGCTGGCGGCCGCCCCGGCCGAGCCCCTGCTGGTCTGGAGCGGTAATAGCCACGCCTCCAAGCAGGCCGCTGGCGAGTGGATCCCGATGGGGTGCCACTTCGCCGCGCTGGCCGGCACCGGCGCGTTCGTGATCGACCAGAACGTGTCGGTCGAATGGCACGGCCAATCCCGGGCCTGGCTGCCGGGCCTGCTCGCCACGCTGGGCCCGGACCTGGCCGCCTGGGGCGGTACGGCCGGAATCCTCCGTGCCCAGGCCCCGCCGCCTCTGGATCACCGGACGGGCGTGGACGCCGTGGTCGTCTCCACCGACAACGCCCTGACCTAGCTTCTTCACGGACGTGTCCCCTTCTGGGGTGCGATGGCATAGTGGAAACTGCCGCAATGGCGAGGAAGATATGCGGGGCGCCATCGTGAGAATCCGGCCTGAGGCTCAGGAAAAGCTGCGCGAGGGGTTTCAGCGAAAGGCCGAGAGGCAGCGCCGCCTTTACGCGGGGCAGCTGGCCGAGGCCGGGCAGCTGGCGGCCAGCTTCGGATGCGGAGAGGTAGCCGGGATCTTCAGCACCAGGACGCCTGACCCTGATATTCAGCATCGGCGCCGGGCTAGCCGGGCCGCGTGGCTCTACGCGTTCAGCGGGGGCTTCATGATTCTCGACGGCCCCCGGTCCGACTCCGTCCCGGTGCCGTGGAGTCAGGTCATTGAGGTCCGCGAGGTCTGGACGAGCAGGATCTTCGCTGACTGGGAGCCGTCACGGCCCCGGCTGACCGCGTACGACCTGCATCTCGCCGACGGGCAGGCGCGCTTCATCTCGCTGACCTACCGCAACATGCTGGACCCTTATCCAGCCCTCGGCCGGGAAATGCGCGCCCTGGCGCCGGCGGACCTGGCCGCGACGTGGCCGAAGCTCCCCCTCATCAAGGAAATCATCCTGGCTCACGCTGGCCATCCGGATCCGGCCGGTGAGGAATGGTAGCGGGCAGCGCTCAGCGGGGAGCCTGGGTTGCTCAGCGGGCCGTGGGCGGCGTCCCTCGCCGCAGTATTAGCCGATAGCGGTGCCGAACAGGTGCCCGACGCCGTAGGTGAAGGCCAGGCCGAGCGCTCCGCCGATGATTACCCGCAGGACGGCGCGGCGGACGTTGCTGCCGCCAAGGCGGGCGCTGAGGGCGCCAGTCAAGCCGAGAGCGATCAGGACGGCGGCAAAGGTAACCGGGACCCGCAGGCTGGCCGGAGGCAGCAGGATGGCCAGCATCGGCAGCAGAGCGCCGGACGTAAACGACAGCGCCGAAGCGCCGGCCGCCTGGACTGGGCTGGGGATGTCAGCGGGGTCGATGTGCAGTTCGGCGTCCAGATGCGCGGACAGGGCGCCGCGTGCGGTCAGTTCGGTGGCCACGGTGCGGGCGGTGGCCGCGGAAAGGCCTTTGGCTTCGTACAGGGCGGTCAGCTCGGTCAGTTCGGCGTCCGGGGTGTCAGCGAGTTCACGTTTCTCCTGCTTTATCTGGGCGCGCTCGCTGTCTCGCTGGCTCGAGACCGATACGTACTCGCCCAGCGCCATCGACACGGCCCCAGCGACCAGCCCGGCCAGCCCAGCGGTAAAGATAGGGCCGCGGTCCGTAGTGGCCCCTGCCACTCCGATGACGATGCCGGCTACCGACACGATCCCGTCATTGGCGCCCAGCACGGCGGCCCGTAGCCAGTTCAGCCGTCCAGCGGTGCCGCCAGAATGTGGCTCCCGGGGGTGAGTCGCCCGCCCGCTCGCGGCGGCCTCCACCTGGGCGGCTGAGGGCATGACCTCGTCAGCACTCATGCCTCCACAAGTACTGCAACGTCAGCCGGCACGCCAGGTGCCGTTGGTCATGATTGCTGCTGCATTAGGAGCCCGGTTGCTCAGCGGGTCGTGGGCGGCGTGCCTTGCTGCCATCGGCTCGCTATTTCGGTGGCGATCGGTATCAGCGTGCCGGTGTGCTCCTCTGCGTTTAGTGACAGCAGCGAGGGTGGCGCGGGGGATCATCCAGGCCCGATCAGCGGGCTAGACGCCACCAGGAACCGGGGGAGTACGGACATGGCGGATCAGACCTGGCAGTTCAGAGCGTTCCCTGCCCCGGGCGGGGAGCAGGCGGCGGTCACCTTCCTGAATGAGCCCCTTCGCCAGGGAGCTGGCGAGGCCTCGGCGACGCTCCGCAATGACGGCAGCGCGGGGCTGCTGTGGCTGGAGCCCGGCAGCCTGGGTGAAGGCGACGCGCAGACCTGGCAATCTAAGGAGTTCCCGGCCCCGAACGGGGAGCAGGCCGCGGTGGCCTTCCTGAATGAGCCTCTCCGCCAGGGCCGTGGCGAGGCCACAGCGACGCTCCGCAATGACGGCAGTGCGGGGCTGCTGTGGCTGGAGCCCGGCAGCCTGGGTGAAGGCGACGCGCAGACCTGGCAATCCAAGGAGTTCCCCGCCCCCAATGGGGAGCAGGCCGCGGTGGCCTTCCTGAATGAGCCTCTCCGCCAGGGCCGTGGCGAGGCCAGCCTGACTCCACGCGGCGACGGCACCGTGGGGCTGCTCTGGCTGGAGCCCGGCAGCCTGGGCGAAAGCACCGCGCAGACCTGGCAGTCCAAAGACTTCCCTGGCCCGGCCGGGGAGCAGGCTGCCCTCGCGTTCCTGAACGCAACCCCTCGCCAGGCAGCTGGAGAGGCCAGCGGGTTCGTGCGCAACGATGGCTCCGCCGTGATCTTCTACCTCGAGCCCGGGTCCGGCTGATCCCGCTGGTGGCCAGGGCTGGCCGGACGGCTCACCGTACCTGTTCAGCCGGGAGTGGTGTACTTCTCGGCGCGTGAGGAGAGGTAGGCGATCTCGGCGGGTGTCTGGGCGAGTTCGCTGGCCCGTCGGTAGGCCTCTGCGGCGGCGGTGTGACGTCTGAGTCTTGCGAGTGCGTGGCCGCGGGCGGCGTGCCAATGGTGCTGGCGGGTCAGGCTGGGCTGGTCGGCCAGGGCATCGAGGTGGTCGAGGCCGGCCTGTGGGCCCTCGTGCCAGGAGATGGCGATGGCCCGGTTGAGGGCCACGACGGGGGTCGGGGTCAGCGCGAACAGCTCGTCGTAGAGCAGGCGCACCTGGCGCCAGTCGGTCTCCTGGAAAGACGGCGCCTCGTCGTGCAGTGCGGCGATGGCGGCCTGGACGGACCAGCTGTTGGGCGGGTGGCGGCTTAGGGCCTGCGTGGTCAGCCTGGCGCCCTCGTCGATTATCGAGGTATCCCAGAGGCTGCGGTCCTGGTCTTCCAGCGAGACGGCGATGCCATGGCCGTCGACCCTGGCCGGGCGCCTGGCGTCAGTGAGCAGCATGAGCGCGAGCAGGCCAGTGACCCGGGGCTCGCCGGGCATCAGCCGGTGGAGGATCCGGGCGAGCCGGATGGCCTCGTCCACCAGATCGCACCGGACCAGGTCGTGGTGGCCGGTGGACGCGTAGCCCTCGGTGAAGATGAGGTAGACGACGTGCAGAACCAGGCTCAGGCGGCCTTCGAGCTCGTCCGGCCCGGGCACGCGGAAGGGGATGCGGCTCTGCTGGATCTTGCGCTTGCCGCGGGTGAGGCGCTGGGCCATGGTCGCCGGGGGGACGAGGAAGGCCTGTGCGATCTCGGCGGTGCTGAGTCCCGCGAGGTAGCGCAGGGTGAGCCCGGTCTGCGTGTCCAGGTCGAGAGCAGGGTGACAGCACGCGAACATGAGCTGCAACCGGTCGTCGGGGATGTGCTCGTGCTCTGCGACCGGATCTGCGCGGCGCGCCGGATCGGCATCAGCGTGCAAAGCGGCGAGCTTGGTGGCCAGCGTGGCGTCCCGCCGGATCCGGTCAAGGGCCTTGCGCCGGGCCGTGGTCGCCAGCCAGGCCAGCGGCTCGCGCGGGACCCCGGAGCGTGGCCAGGTCTCTACCGCTGCCAGAAGGGCCTCGGCGGTAACGTCCTCGGCGAGATCGAGGTCCCCGAACCGGGCTGCGAGCAGGGCCAGCAGGCGGCCGTACTCCTCTCGGAACACTGCCTCGACCGGTTCGCCTGCCGGCCCCATCGCCCTGATCCTCAGAACTCGGCGAGCGGACGCACCTCGACACGCCCGTACTTCGCGCCCGGACACCTGGCCGCCCAGTCAAGCGCTGCGTCCAGGTCGGGGACGTCGATGATCTGATAGCCGCCCAGGTACTCGCGGGACTCGGCGAACGGCCCGTTGGTCACCAGCCGCTCGCCAGCATCGTTGACCTGCACCTGGGTGGCGTCCTCAAAGGAGTGGAGCAGGCCGGAGTCGACGTGCACGCCGGACTGCCCGAGTTCCCGCTGGTAGTGCATGAACTCCTCCGCCGAGGGCGCTCCGCTGCTCGGCGGCGGGAGCATGCCCTCGCCCTCGCGGAAACCCATGATCAGCAGCATGTACTTCACGTTTGCCCTTCCCTTCGTCGGTGGTTCAGACACCTAGAAGACGGATAGAGAACCGCACCATCGACACCGGGAACGAACAAATTCCGGGAATCCCGCTAAGTGAGTCACTCCCACCCAGCAGCGTAGCCAGGCCAGGACCGGGCCCGAGATGGGGCCGAGCGGGGAGGACCCGGAGGTTCGCCGGCCGGCGTGGCGTGGCGCAGGGACGGGCTACGGGTGGCCCACTGGTTCCGCAACCACGCTGTTCATCACCGGACCCTGGCTATCCGCCGCCATCCGCCCCGGGTGAACAGCTACAGCTCAGCTGGCTGCTGAATACCGGTCAAAAGGGTATTCAGCCTGATTTCGACTCAGAACGACAGCGGCCAGCTCGGCATCGGCAACCACACCGGCCCGAACAAGTGCACGACCGCTGAGACCGCCTGCAGTCTGGTGCCCGTGCAAGTGAAGGGACCCAGGGGCGCCGGCACGTTCAGCGGGAGCGTGCAGATCTCGGCCGGGCAGCTCCACGCGACGGCGCTGCAGGCCCCCTGAGCCCGGACGCTAGCGTGTTCTGTCATGGACGAAGACAGTGACGCGATCCTGCGCGAACCGCCGGTGGCCGGCGACGAGTTCGACACGCTCCTGGGTGCCCTGGAACGTCAGCGCCGATTTATAGCCTGGAAGTGCGGGGACCTGACCCCGGCCGGACTGCGGGCCACTCTCGGACCGTCCACCATGACCCTGGGTGGCCTGCTCAAGCATCTCGCCCTGGTCGAGGACGACACGTTCGCGGTCAAGCTGCACGGCCGCGATCCCCATCCGCCCTGGGACACCGTCGACTGGGACGCCGACCCGGACTGGGAGTGGCGGACGGCGGCCGAGGACAGCCCCGAGCAGCTCATGGCGCAGTGGCAGGCGGCGGTGGACCGGTCCCGCACCCTGGTCGCCGAGGCCGCCGCCGACGGCGGCCTCGGCCGGCTCGCCTCCTACACCTCGCGCGACGGCCGGAGCCCGAGCCTGCGGCGCCTGCTCATGGACATGATCGAGGAATACGCACGGCACGTGGGTCATGCCGACCTCATCCGGGAGTCGGTCGATGGCCTCGTCGGGGAGGACCCGCCCGAATGACGCGCCCGGCACCGCCACCCGAGATCCGATTACGCCCGCGCAGCTGAGCATCGTGCCCGCGGACCGGGCCGCACTTGACATTGATACCATCGGTATTCAAATAATGATGGTATGAGTTCTCGGCTGTCCCGTGCTGAGCAGAACGACCGCAACCGTGCGCTGCTGCTGGCGGCGGCCCTGCGGGTGTTCCTGGCCCGCGGCTATCACGCCGCCACGCTGGAGCTGATCGCTGACGAGGCGGGATTCTCCAAGGGCGTGGTCTACTCGCGGTTCACCAGCAAGGCCGACATGTTCCTCGCGCTGCTGACGGACAGGATCGCGGAGCGCGCCGCCCAGAACGCGTCGGCCGCCGGGCAGCTGGTGCACTCGTGGCCTTCGGCCCTGCTTGAGCTGGCCTGGCGGGCGGAACGTGACAGCCCGGGCTGGCGGCTGCTGGTCACCGAATTCCGGCTACATGCGGCCCGGGACCCGGAGCTCGGCCGCCGTTACGCGGCGGCCCACGCGAGCACCGTCGGCGCGCTGGCCAGCGTGGTGGCTTCAGCCGCTGCGCGCAACGGTCATGCTCTGGCGCTCCCGGCGCGGCAGGTAGCCGAGCTGCTGCTGGCCATCGAAACCGGTCTGGCCCTCGAGCAGCTGGCCGATCCGCAGGCCATCAGCCTCCCGCAGCTGCCGTCCGTATTCGCCGAGATCGCCGCGATGCTCGCCGGATCGCCCGCATCCGCGGAGACCCCGGAGGGGAGCCAACCATGACCACCACGACCAGCGCCGACCTCGACCTGCTCCGCGCCCGGATGACCGCGGCCATCGGCGGACGGATGGCCGGCCACCTGAAGCGGCTCGACTGGGGCCCCACGCACCTGGCCCACCTGCAGCGCGCCCGGCTGCGGGCGCTCCTGGCCCGGGCCATCGACCGCTCACCCTTCCACGCGGCCCGGCTCGCCGGGATCGACGCCGCCCGGTTTGAGCTGGCTGACCTGGCCCAGCTGCCCATCATGACCAAGGCACAGATGATGGGCCGTTTCGGCGAGATAGTCACCGACCGGCGGCTGACCCGGGACCGGGTGGATCGGCACCTGGCCGCGTCGGAGGCCGAGCCGGCCCTGCTTTTTGGCGACTATGTGTGCCTGGTGTCGGGGGGCAGCTCCGGCCTGCGCGGCGTCTTCGTCCAGACCGCCGAGGAGTACGCCGAGTTCGTCGCCTCGGTCAACCGCCGGGCGATGGCCGCGTTCCTGGGCGGCGGAGGTGACCCGGCCGATGGCCAGGTGATCGGGATCGTTGCTGCCGCATCGCCGGTGCATTCGAGTGGCCTGGCCGCGGCGCTGGCCACCAGCCCGCCGCTGCGGCTGGTTCCCGCTCCGGCCACCCTGCCGACGGCCACGATCGTGGCGCGCCTCAACGCAGCCCAGCCACCCGCCCTGATCGGGCACGCGACCAAGCTGGCCGAGCTGGCCCGGGAGCAGAGCGCGGGACGGCTACGCCTGCGGCTGCGCGCGGTGACCTCGATCTCCGAGATGCTCACCGCCGGGGACCGGGAGGCCATCAGTGCGGCGTTCGGCGTCCCGGTCATCAACATGTTCGTATCCACCGAGGGACTCGTCGGCCACAGTGAGCCCGGCGGCCAGGTGCTGACCTTCGCCAGCGACACCTGTATCGCGGAGTGCGTTGACGAGGCGGGCCGCCCGGTCCAGGACGGCACGACGTCCGCGCGGGTCCTGGTCACGAACCTGCACAACCTGACCCAGCCACTGATTCGCTACGAGCTCACCGACCGCTTCACCCCGGCCGGAACCAGCCCCGGCGGCTTCGCGCGCGCGAGGGTCGATGGGCGGGCAGACGATGTTTTCCGCTACGGCCCCACCACCGTGCACCCGTCCGCGATGGTCACGCCGCTGCTGCGAGTCCCGCAGGTGCGCGAGTTCCAGGTCCGCCAGACCCCATGCGGCGCCGACATCACGGTGGTCGCCGAGCCGGGCCTCGACGATGCCGCGCTAGCAGCCGCGGTCGAGCGGAGCCTGCGCCAGGCTGGCGTCTGCGAGCCGCACGTCACGATCAGCCACGCGGGGGCGATCGTCCGTGATCCCAGGACCGGCAAAACCCGGCGATTCATCGCGGCTGGTGCAGGCCGCTGAGCACCACGGCCTAACCACGACTTCCTGGCCTGGGTGTGCGGCCAGGTCAACAGCGCTGCCCCGGTTCGCGAGAGTACTCTCACGAACGTAGCCGCATCTCAGGACGGTCGGCGGGGCGGAGGCACGCGATGGCGTTGCGGAACGAGACCGGCCGGATCAACCAGAAACGGCGGACGCACGACGCGATCGTCCGGGCCGCCGCGGAGCTGATCGGCACCGGCCGGGATGTCACCATGCCGGAGATCGCCAGGGCCGCGCTGGTGTCCGAGGCCACGGCCTACCGGTACTTCCCGGATCTGCCCAGCCTGCTGCAGGAGGCGGTGGCCGGGCAGCTGACCACCCCGGCCGAGGCGCTGGCCTCCGTGGCCGGCTCCCGCGATCCGGTCGTGCGCATCGCGGCCGCCACCGAGCACCTGCTGCGCCACGTCCTGGCCCAGCAGGGGGCGGTCCGTACCATGATCGCCGCCACGGTCACCCGGCCCGCGACCGCCGCCGCCCGGCCGGCCCTGCGCACCGGCCTGATCGAGCACGCGCTGGAACCGCTCGCAGCCACGCTCGGCGCGACGGATCCCGCCGCGCTGGCGCAGCTCAAACTGGACCTGGCCGTCGTGGTCTCCGCGGAGGCGCTGTTCAGCCTGACTGACCTTTACCAGATCGATCCCGACGACGCCGTGGCCAGCATCGTGCACACCGCGGTCACCCTGACCCGGGCGGCGATGGCCGGGCCCGGGTCCCAAGGAGAAGAGCAGCCATGAACGACGCTGGCGTCACCCGTGTCGCCGTCTACATCGACTTCGACAACATCGTCATCTCACGCTATGAGCAGGTTCACGGCCGGGGCCAGTTCCAGCGGGACAAGGTGCGCGGGTTCGACAGCGCCGACAAATCATCCGATCCCGAGATCGCGGAGAAGGTCCGGCAGGCCACCGTGGACGTCGGCGCGATCATCGACTTCGCCTCGTCGTTCGGCACCCTGGTGCTCACCCGCGCTTATGCGGACTGGTCGGCTCCGATGAACGCCGGCTACCGCGGGCAGCTGGTCAGCCGCGCGGTGGACCTGGTGCAGCTGTTTCCCGCCGCCGCTTACGCCAAGAATGGCGCCGACATCCGGCTGGCCGTGGATGCGGTGGAGGACATGTTCCGCCTGCCCGACCTGACGCACGTGGTGATCGTGGCCGGGGATTCGGACTACATCGCTCTCGCCCAGCGGTGCAGGCGCCTGGGCCGCTACGTCGTGGGGGTCGGGGTCGCGGGATCAACCAGCCGGGCGCTCGCCGCGGCTTGCGACGAACTCGTGACCTACGACGCCCTTCCGGGCATCACCCCGGCCGAGGCCGCCGAGCCGCCCGCCGCCCGGACGGCCGGCGCATCGGCGGACCACGAGGAAGCCGGCAGCGCTCCGCCCGCGCGCAGCTCACGCCGGACCAGGCGGACCGCGGCCGCGGTGACCGACGAGGCTGATCCCGAACCCGAAGACCCGCAGGAACTGGCGACCAGGCTGCTGGAACGGGCACTGCGGCTCGGCCAGGAAAAGGATGACGCGGACTGGCTGCACAGCTCGGCAGTGAAGAGCCAGATGAGGCGCATGGACCCGTCATTCAGCGAGAGGGCACTCGGTTATCGCTCGTTCTCGGACTTCGTGAAGTCACGCGACGCGGTCGCCGAACTCGACGAGACCGACCCGGTGCGGCTGGTCAGGCTCAACCCCGCCATCGCCGCCCAGTAGGAGATAGCCATGGCCGTCGATGTGCTGACCGAGGTGGTCATTGACCGGGCGTGCCCGGAAGTCGCCGCGTTTTCCGGGGACCCGGACCACGCGCCCCTGTGGTACGCCAACATCGGGTCGGTGCGCTGGGAGACCGCCCCGCCACTCCAGGTTGGCTCGCGATTGGCGTTCGTGGCGCAGTTTCTCGGCCGGCGGATCTCCTATACGTACGAGATCGTCGAACTGCAGCCGGACCGCAAGCTCGTCATGAGCACGGCCGAGGGCCCGTTTCCGATGGAGACGACCTACACCTGGGAGCCTGCGGGGACCGAGTCCACGCGGATGACCCTGCGCAACCGCGGTGAGCCGAGCGGGTTCGGCAAGATGGCCGCGCCCGTGATGGCCGCCGCCATCCGGCGGGCCAATCAGAAAGACCTCGGCCGCCTTAAGCGCCTCATGGAGCAATAACCGGCGGCTCGCGTCTCAGGCCGCCCGTAACCGGCAGGCCCTGCCCGGTCAGTCCCGGCCGGGTTTGACGTAGCCGAAGAACGAGCGGCGCTTGATGAGCTCGGCGACTTCAGCCGGGACCATGCTTTCCCAGGAGTCGTCGTTCGCGGCGATCCGCCGGAGCACATCGCGGCTGAAGATCGGCAGGACCTCGGGCCGGTAGTTGCCGAGGTGGACGAAACTGCCCCGCCCGGCGAGGTAGTCATACAGCGGCTGCAGCTCAGTCCGGACCTTGATGTCGTTCACGGTCTTGAGTTCCTCGTCTGGCGAGGCCTGGAGCGGGTAGACGTAGAGCTTCAGCTCGTTCTTGAACAGCCGCCCGAAGCTTTCCAGGATCCCGCCGGGAAGCTGCGCGTGATTCTTCTCGTCGAACAGGTCGATCAGGCTCGGCACCCCCATGACGATGCCGATCCGCTCGCTGGTCCGCTCGGCGATATAGGCGGCCAGGCGGTAGTAGTCGAAGTAATCGCTGATCAGCACCGTCATGCCGCACGCCGCCAGCAGCTCCGCCCGGGCCAGGAAGTCGCGCCGGTCCACGTCGGCAGCTCCGCCTGCGAGCAGGTTGCGCATCGTGATCTCGGTGAGCGTCAGCACCGGCTTGCCGGCCACGTCCGGGTCTTCCTCGAACTTGGCCCTGGCCGTGTCGAGCATGTCGAGGTTCACGTGCGTCGGCGGCCGGAAGCTGCCCCGCTCGACCAGGATCGCCTTCTTGCGCAGCACCTCGCTCGGCTGCAGGACCTCGCGGTCGGGGCCGAACATCGCCACGCCGCTGAGCCCGAGCTGCACGAGCTTGAGCGCCATCAGCCGGTTGTCCACGCCGCGGAACTCGATGCCGCGGAACTGGATCATGTCGATCTCGATGCGGCCCGTGGTCAGCCGGTCGAGCAGGCCCTCGATGAGCTTGTCCGGCTCGTGGTGCTGGAAGAACGCCCCGTACAGCAGGTTCACCCCGACGATGCCGAGCGCCTCCTGCTGTGCGAACGCCTCGACATCGAGCATCCGCACGTGCATGACGATCTGGCTCGGTTCGTCGTGCGGCTGGGCCTGGAACTTCACGCCCATCCAGCCGTGGCACTCGTTGCCGCCCCGGTAGCTGCGGGCCACGACGGTATCGGCGAACGCGAAGAAGCAGTTGTCGTCACCGCGCTCGTCATCGAGCCGGTCGACGTTCAGCTGGAATTCCTTGTCAAGCATGCCCTGGAGCCGCCCGGCGGAGACATAGCGGTCGGCCTTGCCGTAGACGGCGTCGCTGACGGCCATGTCGTACGCGGAGATCGACTTCGCGATGGTGCCCGCGGCCCCGCCCACCCGGAAGAACCACCGCGAGACCTCCTGGCCGGCGCCGATCTCGGCGATCGTCCCGTACCAGCGCGGATCGAGGTTGATTCGCAGCGACTTCTGATGCGTGTCGTGTTCATGGGTGCCGGCGATGAGCTCGGTCATCCGTCCCCCTGCCTGCTCACCCGCCCTGTAGCTGCCGCCTGCCATCCTCATCCATGGCAGCGGCCGGCACCAGTCTTCGGCGGTGAATTTGTACGAATCTCGCTGCGAACTGGTCGAGCGCGCCTCAGCCTGATCGCTGCTTGCGCTCGAGCCTGCGCTGGGCACGTTTCAGCCGGGGGCTGGGTGTCTCCGCGTGGGCAGAGCGCCGCTCGATAACGACACTCCCGCAGAAGACGAAGCCATTGATGGTGATCCTGGGTGCGCCGGGTATTCCCGGGCCTTCGTCGCGGTGGTCGAAGCCGCCGAGGACCCCGCTTCCGCCGATATGAACCTCGGCGTCTTCGGGCACCACGACGGTGATGGTGCCGATGATCGCGGTGGCGTGGATGGTCGTCTCGCCGTCGATGAACCGGGCCTGGCGGAGGTCGATCTCGCCGCTGCCTATCACCGCCAGCCCCCGGAAGGTGCGTCCCACCATCCACCGGCCCTTGCGCTCGAATCCGGCGATGATCCCAGCGTCTCTCGTCGAGGTGGGTGCCGCGCCTGGCTGTGGCGCCGAAGTTCTCAGGTCGTGCACGATCGTTCCAAGTTCGCCGTCAGTCCTGGCCGCATAGGCCGCGGCCAGCCGCTCCTCCAGTTCCGGCATGGTCAGCCGCCCGTCCGCGAACGCCGCCCGCAGCGCGGCCGTGACGCGCTCGCGGTCGGCGTCGGACGCCCGGGCAGCCGGTACGGCCGGGCCCAGCTCAGGCTCTGGCACCTCAGGCAAGTTCCCCACCCGGCGAGCCTACGGTGCGAGCAGCCGCACCGTCACGACGGGAAACTCGCGAGCGTTTCGGGGTGCCGTGAGGTACGGTCCGGCGATGGACGAAGACGGCTACTTCGGCGAGCCTGTCGCGGCCCGGTACGACCGGTCGACCGCGGAGATGTCCGGGGCGGACGTGGTGGACCCCGCCGTCGACTTCCTCGCGGAGCTGGCCGGCCCCGGGCAGGCCCTGGAGCTGGGCATCGGGACGGGGCGGATCGCGCTGCCGCTGGCCCGCCGCGGGGTGCCCGTGCACGGGATCGACCTGTCCCGGGCCATGGTGGCCCGGCTGCGGGACAAGCCAGGCGGCGACGCGATCGGCGTGACGATCGGCGACTTCGCGACCACGGTGGTGCCGGGCAGCTTCGCCCTGGCCTACCTGGTCTTCAACACGATCATGAATCTGACCGCGCAGGACGCCCAGGTGGCCTGCTTCCGCAACGCCGCCGCCCACCTGCAGCCCGGCGGCTGCTTCGTCATCGAGGTCATGGTGCCCGAGCTGCGCAAGCTCCCGGCCGGGCAGAACGCAGTCCCGTTCCAGGTCAGCCCCGGCCGGTGGGCCTTCGACCTCTACGACACCGCCACCCAGGCGATGAGCTCCAACTACGTCGAGATCTCCGGCGGCCGCGGCGAGTACCGGTCGATCCCCTTCCGGTACGTGTGGCCCGCCGAGCTCGACCTGATGGCCCAGCTGGCCGGGATGCGCCTGCGGGAACGCTGGGCCGGGTGGACCCGGGAACCATTCACCAGCGACAGCCACGAGCACATCTCAGTCTGGGAGAAGCCGAGGTAGCAGGTTGCTCACAGGGGGCGGAACATGATGTGCAGGCCGACCAGGCCGTCGTCGGGGTGGTCAAAGGCGCCGGGGACCGTCCCGATGATCTGGAACCCGAGCGACTGCCACAGGTGCACGGCCGGGTGATTCGACTCGACGACCGCGTTGAACTGGATGCCCGTGAAGCCCGCCGACCGGGACCAGTCGATGACGTACTGCCCGAGGGCGCGGCCCACGCCCTGGCCCCGGCAGGCCGGGTCGACCAGGAACGAGGCCGTCGCTATGTGCGACCCGCGGCCCGGCCGGTTGGCGCCCATTTTCGCTGAGCCCAGGATCGTGCCGTCGCGGACAGCCACGACCGTCTGCCCGGGCGGCTCTTCCATCCACCAGGGCCGGGCCTCGTCCAGCGTCTGGCCCGCGGGGAAGGGATACGTCTTTCCCTCGGCCATGACCACGGCGTAGCAGGGGTAGATCAGCGGCCAGTCCTGCTCGGTGGCCGGTCTGATGATCACCGCTGAAGGATAACGCCGGAGTCGCTGGCGCCCGGTCAGAGCGCCGCGTAGAGCGCCTTTTCGAAGTCGGTGTACATCTGGACGGCCTCGGGGGTCACGAACGGCAGGAAGTTGCTGTAGATGGAGGCGCAGACGCCGGCGCTGCGGTCCACCCAGAACTGCGTGTTGCACAGCCCGGCCCAGGCGCCGGACCAGGCGCGCCGCATGCCCGGGAGGTCGGCGGTGTTGAGCAGCAGCCCATAGCCCCACTTGTAACCGGGTCCGACGTGGAACGCGCAGGTTGACGCGGGGTCGGCGGTCGGGAGATCGGCGGGGAATTCAAGGTCGCCGATCTGGTTGCGGAAGGCCTCGTCCACGGTGGACTGCTGCAGGATCCGGGTGCCGCCGAGTTCGCCGCCGCGCAGCAGCGCCTGCTCGAACTTGATGTAGTCACTCGGCGGCCCGTACAGCCCGTGGCCGCCGGCCCAGTAGTCCGGGTCCTGGTTCAGCACCTCGCCGATCGACACCCAGGTACCGTCCTCGCCCTTGATGTGGACCGGCGTGGAGTTCGGCCGCTGCTCGTCGTTCATCAGGAACGTCGTCTGGTCCATCCCGAGCGGGCCGGTGATGCCCTCCTTGATGGCCACGTCGAGGCCGACGCCGGTAACCGCCTCGACGACCTTGCCCAGCCAGTCGATGTTGATCCCGTAGATGAACGCCTCACCCGGATCGCCCAGCATCGGGGCGCCGAAGGACGTGCTCGACCCGGCCACGATATTCGGGATGCCGGTCGCTTTCTCCCAGCGCACCAGGTCCTCGCTCCAGAACCAGTAGCCCAGGCCAGAGGTGTGCGTAATCAGATTCCTGACCGTGGCCTGCCGGGCCGGCGGCCGCAGCCGTGGGGTCTCCCCGTCGAACCCGGTCAGCACCTGCACCCCGGCGAATTCGGGGCAGTAGTCAGCGACGGGCGCCTGCAGATCGAGCTGGCCCTTCTCCACCTGCTGGAGCGCGGCCACCGTGGCTGGCATCTTGGTCATTGACATGATCCGGAACAGCGTGTCCACGGTGACCGGGTCGCTCTCGCCGGCCGCCCGCAGGCCCGCCGAGCCCTCGTAGATCACGCCATCGCGGCTGGCGGCGATGGCCGCGACATGGGGCACCCCACCGGAGTCCACTGCGTCCCGCAGTACCTTGTCGATAGCGGTCCCGTCGATGGCAGTGCCCATGGCACGACCCCCTTGTCGTGACGCCGTTCACCGTTGGGGCGACACCCCTGATTACCACGCCGGGGCCGGCCTCCCGGTCTCAATCTGAGCGCCGCCTGCTCAGCTGGCGCGCTGGCCGGCGAAGGTCCGCCGGTAGGCCTGCGGGCTGGTGTGCACGGCGCGGGTGAAGTGCTTGCGCAGGTTAGCTCCTGTCGAAAAGCCGCTCTTCTGCGCGACTGAATCGATGGGCAGGTCACTGTTCTCGAGGAGCCGCTGGGCCAGCTGGATGCGCTGCTGGATCAGCCACTGGTAAGGGGTGGAGCCGGTGCCGGCCAGGAACCGGCGGGCAAATGTCCGCGGGCTCATCGCGGCGCGGGCCGCGAGGTCCTCGACGGTGACCGCTTCGTGCAGGTGCTCCTGGAGCCAGTCGACGGTCCCGGCGAACAGGCTGGAGCCGTCGAGCGCGGGCAGCGGTGCGTCGATGTACTGGGCCTGGCCCCCTTCGCGCTGGGGCGGGACCACGAGCTGGCGGGCGAGCTGGGTGGCGATCTCGGTGCCGTAGTCCAGGCGGACCACGTGCAGGCACAGGTCGATGCTGGCCGCGCTCCCAGCTGAGGTCAGGATGTCGCCTTCGTCGACGAACAGGACTCTGGGGTCGACGGATACCCGCGGATGCTGGCGCGCGAGCTCGGCGCATTCGGTCCAGTGCGTGGTGGCGCGGCGGCCGTCCAGCAAGCCCGCATCGGCCAGGGCGAAGGCGCCGGTGCACAGCGAGACGATGCGGCTGCCCCGCGCGTGCGCCTCCCGCAGCAGGCCCAGCAGCTCTTCCGGGGCGCTGGGTAACGGAAACGGTCGGCAGCACGATCACCGTGCCCGCGCTGCGGATCCGCTCCGGCCCGTGCTCGGGCAGGATCTGGAATCCGCTGTCGGTGGCCACCGGCCCGGGCGCGATGCCGCACACGAAGGAGCGGTACCAGGGCGCGCCGACGATCGCGGCCCACTCGTCGCCGAAGACGTCGCAGGCCACCCCCAGCTCGAACACGGTGACCCCGTCGCAGACGACGATGGCGACGTCATTATTGGCAGGATAGTTGCGCACAATGACAATGCTGACACTTTTCTGGGCTGGTGTCGAGGCAGACGATGAGGGCATGACCACCGATCTGCTGCATAGAACCGGCTCCCGCAGCCACCGGTTCCGCGATCGCTGGCTGGCCCGGGCGTGCGCCCCCTCCCTGGACAGCCGGCTCGCGGCCGGGTGGCCGCCAGGAACCAGCAGGCTCCTGGCCATCCGCGCTCAGGAGATCACCTCGCCCGCCGGACGCGGGGACCTGGTCCGGGGGTGGGGGTTCGTCCTGGACCGGGCGCGGCAGCCAGCGGTCCCGCACACCCCCCGCGCACCGCTGTGCCGCGACCGGATCGCCGCCGCCGAAGGAGACGTGCGGACGATGCTCGCCGTCCTGGCCTGCCCGCTGCCGATCAGCCCCCGCGGCGCGGCGATGGCCAGCGTGCTGCTGGGCGACGGCACCGGGCCGTTGCACAACCCGCACTCCGCCCTGGGGCTGGCCGCTGCCGTGCGGGACGCGACCAGGGAGATGAAGACCTCCTTCAGCCGGCTCTAATTGATAGCGTCCGGGTACTCGTCCTGCGAGGTCGCATGCTGTCATACGCCAACGGTGCGGAGCTTGATGCCGCTGACGCGCATCTCGCGGCGGCGGACCCGGTCATGGCCGGGCTGATCCGGCGATTCGGGCCCGTCGATGAGGATCTCGACGTGCCGCTCGACGATCTGTACGGCGCGCTGATCCTCGCGATCACCAGCCAGCAGCTCTCCACTCACTCAGCCCGCGCCATCTACGGACGGCTGACCGCACGGTTCGGCGGCCGGACGCCGGCCCCCGAGGCCCTGCTGGCTGATGACCCGGACACGCTCCGCACGTCTACCGGGCTGTCGCACGCCAAGGTGGCCTCGCTGCGCTCGCTCGCCGAGCACATCGTGGCGGGTGAGCTCGATCTGGACCGGCTCCGCGAACTCAGCGATGACGAGGCCACCCAGGCGCTGGTGGCCATCAAGGGCATCGGTGAGTGGACCGCCAGCGTGTTCCTGATCTTCACCTTGCACCGGCCGGACGTACTGGCCCGGGGTGACCTCGTCGTCCGCACCGCCGCCATGCGGGCGTACGGCCTGGGGGCTGTCCCTGATCCCGCCACCCTGACCGGGATGGGCGAACCATGGCGCCCCTACCGGACCCGGGCCTGCCTGTACCTGTGGCGAAGCGTCCAGGCCGTGCCCGCGCCAGCCACGCCGAGGAGCGCCTGATGCCGGCGCCGCCACGCCTCGTTCCGCTGCTGGAGCAGTTCGACTGGGGGTGCCGGCGGCTGCACGACCGGATGACCGGCCCGGAAGGAGATAGCGGCACCGGCACACCGATCGAGATTGTCCCCATGACCGACGGCGAGTACCTCTGGGAGCCGGTACCGGGCTGCTGGTCGATCCGCCGCCGGGCGGCGGGCCCGGGACCGGCCGCCGCCTTCCTGGTCGGCGCGGGGGAGTGGGGCCGCGACTCTGCCCCCTTTCCGCACCCGTGGCCACCGCCGTTCACCACCCTGGCCTGGCGGCTCGGCCATCTCAGCGAGATGCTGACCCTGCGGGCCGACCATATGGCCGGCACCCATGCCCTGACCCGCGACGACTACCGCTGCAGCGGCGACGCCGCCGGGGGGATCGCGGCCTTCGACGCCGGGGCCGGGGCCTGGCGAGCCGTGCTGGCCAGCGCCGACGACGCGGCCCTGGACACCGCCGGGCGCAGCACTTATCCCTATGGCAGTGACCCGGAGGATCCTTTCATCGAGACGGCCTGGTGGGTGAATCAGGAAGTGCTGCACCACGGCGCGGAGATCGCCCTGCTGCGCGACCTCTACCGCGCCCGGAACGCCTGAAGGAGCCCGGGCCGCCGGTGCCCGGGGCGGGCCTGCTGCACCAGCCGAGCATGATGGTGGCATGCGCGGGCCATGATGGGGACCCGCAGGAGGTCAGCGTGAGCTGAGGAGGCAGGCCCATGGCCACCGTAAGCGTCCGTTACATCGTCAATGATGTCGATGCGGCGATCGCGTTCTACCGCCAGAATCTCGGTTTCACCGAGGTGATGCATCCCGCGCCGGCGTTTGCCATGCTGTCCCGGGGCGACCTGCGCCTGGTGCTCAGCGCGCCGGGTGGCGGCCCTGGCGGCGGCCAGGCCATGGCGGACGGCACGCTGCCGCAGCCGGGAGGCTGGAACCGGTTCTGCGTCGAGGTCACCAACCTGGCCGGCACGGTCGAGAAGCTGCGCAGCAACGGGGTCCGGTTCCGCAGCGAGATCGTCACGGGAGTAGGCGGTAAACAGATCGTGGCCGAGGACCCGTCGGGCAACCCCGTGGAATTGTTCGAACCAATCCTGCCGGAGGCCAAGCTCTCATAAGAGGCAGGCCGGGACCGGCCCGGCATCCCTGTTCCGCGCGAAATGAGGGCAGATTGTGCCGGTCCTGATCGACACGGTGGCGTGGGTGCACGTCGAGAACGGCCTGATCCTCTGCGCCCGGCCGCGCGGGAGGGACGTTTTCTACATCCCGGGCGGGAAGCGTGAAGGCGCGGAAAGCGATCTGCAGACCCTGCTGCGCGAGATAGCCGAAGAACTGACCGTCACGCTGATCCCCGAGACGGTCCGGCCCGCGGGCACCTACGAAGCGGAGCAGCCGGGCGCCCACCCGGACGGGGCGGTCGTGCGGATGAGCTGCTACACCGGCGACTACTGCGGGGCGCTCGCCCCCAGCAGCGAGATTGACGAGCTGGCCTGGTTCTCCTACGCGGACCGCCCGCGGGTACCGCCCGTCGATCAGCTGCTCTTCGACGACCTCCAGGCCGCTGGCCAGCTCCGGTAACGGCTCGTGGCCGTCTGCTCAGCCGCGCGGCAGGAAGTCGAGCAGCAGCTGGTTGACCTGGTCGGGGGCGTCGAGTTGCATCCAGTGACCGGGTCCGTCCAGGCGCTCGTACCGGAACGGGCCGGCGGTGCTCTGGGCGGAGTCGGTCATCTGCACCTCGCTGAGGGCCATGTCGCCAGTGCTCCAGATGCCCATGGCCGGGGCCTGCACGGGCGGGAGTTGCGGCGGCGGCGCGGCCCAGGCTCCGGGCCGCATATTGGCGCGGTACCAGTTCAGGCCGGGGGTGAGCGAGCCGGTGGCTTCCAGGTCAGCGATCACCTGATCCGCGTCAGGGTGGCGCGCCCAGCTGCGGAAGCTGGCCCAGTTGTCCTCAGTCAGCCAGCGCTCGGCGACCCCGGGGAACTGGAACAGCAGCATGTACCACGACAGCTGGCGCTGCTCGAGCGTGCGCAGGAACGTCGCCGGGTGCCCGACAGCCAGGACGGCCAGGTGGTCCACGTGATCCGGCGCGAACGTGGCGAGCACCCAGGCCAGCGCGGCACCCCAGTCGTGCCCGACCACATGAGCGCGGCTGACCTGCTCGGCGGCCAGGACGGCCTGGATGTCTCCGGCCAGCAGGGCGAGCGAGTAGGCCTCGACGGCATCGGGCCGGCTGGATCTCCCGTATCCGCGCAAGTCAGGGACGATGACCTGAAACCCGGCCGCGGCCAGGGCCGGCACCTGGTGCCGCCACAGCCGTCCGGAGTCGGGGAAGCCGTGCAGCAGCACAACGGGGCGTCCCTCACCCGTGACCTGATACTCGATGCCGACCCCGTCGACGTCTACCCGGCTCACCCGCTTACCCCATTCCGTGGATCTTGTCCCGCAGCGATGCTGAGGATGACGCGAATCCCCGATGAAGCTACTCCCCACGATCAGCAAGGAGCCAGGCCATGGGTGAGGTCGCACTCGAAGTAAGCGATACCGGTGATGGCCTGCGAGCCCGCCTCGACGAGGAGATCAACTCCTTCAACGCGGCGGCGACCGGCTGGACCGACGGCCGTCTGCTGAGCATTTCGGCCCGTGGCCAGGGTGGTGACTTGCACGCCGGGCTCTTCGGGTGGACATGGGGTGGATGCGGCTACATCGATCTGTTGTGGGTCCGGGAGGACTGCCGCGGGTCTGGCCTGGGTACCCGGCTGCTCGCCACGGCCGAGGAAGAGATCAGGCGGCGTGGCTGCGATCAGGTGGCCCTGAGCACGCATTCCTTCCAGGCACCCGGCTTCTACGCCCGGTTCGGTTACCAGGAATGCGGGCGCACGCCCGCCTACCCGCGCGGGCACGACCAGATCCACCTGCTGAAGCGGCTCCGCTAACCAGGCCCTGGCCGACTCAGGCCGTGCAGGGAGAGACTGTCGGCATGCTGGCTGTCCGCCGCCTGGCCGCCGGAGACCTTCCGGCACTGGCGGCTATCGTCCGGAGCCTGCCGGACTACTTCACCGAGGACGTGGCCGGACAGGTCGAACGTGACTGCGCCGTCCACCCTGGCTGGGTACTGGCAGGCACGGCCGGGATAACAGGCTTCGCGGTGGCGGCGAGAAAGTCTCCAGTTGCCGCGGAAATCCTCTGGATCGCGGTCGGTCCCGCCTGGCGCGGGCGCGGGACCGGAACCATGCTCCTCGATCACGTGCTGGGCGACCTGGCTGCCGAGGGCGTCAGCGTGGTAGAGGCCAAGACTCTTGATTGTTCGGCTGATTACCCGCCCTACGAGGCCACCCGGGCCTTCTGGGAACACAGGGGCTTCGTCCAGGTCAACACGATCGATCCGCTGCCCGGATGGGAGCCGGGCAATCCGGCGGCGATCTACGTCGCGGCCCTCCGGCCCACCCGGTAACCAGACCAGAGGACGCCTGTTCGTCCCGGCCGGCCGGTGAAGGATCACGTTTGCGGGGGTAGGGGGGTCCTTGCGGGCCCGAGAGGGGCGGGGCCGGATGCGCTTACCTGGGGCGGGACATCGGGGACATCCGCCGGCCAGCGGCGGTGGGAGGCACTGACCACCCGTGATGGCCAGTGTCATCCCAGCACGATCTAGAGGAGGCAGACCATGGGAACGATCACCACCACGGATGGCACGGAAATCTTCTACAAGGACTGGGGCAGCGGGCAGCCCATCGTGTTCAGCCACGGCTGGCCCCTGTCGGCCGATGACTGGGACACGCAGATGATGTTCTTCCTGCTGCACGGCTACCGGGTCATCGCCCATGACCGGCGCGGCCACGGGCGGTCCACCCAGACCAGTGACGGCCATGACATGGACCACTACGCCGACGACCTGGCGGCGGTGACGGCCCATCTCGATCTCCGCAACGCCGTCCACGTCGGCCATTCGACTGGTGGCGGCGAGGTGGTGCGCTATCTGGCCCGGCACGGCGAGAGCCGGGTGGCGAAGGCGGTGCTGATCAGCTCCGTGCCGCCGCTGATGGTGAAGACCGAGGCCAATCCGGGCGGCCTGCCCAAAGAGGTGTTCGACGGATTCCAGGCCCAGGTCGCGGAGCATCGCTCAGATTTCTACCGCGACCTGGCATCGGGGCCTTTTTATGGTTTCAACCGCCCGGGCGCGAAGTCATCGGAGGCGATCATCGAAAACTGGTGGCGCCAGGGCATGATGGGCGGCGCGAAGGCGCACTACGACGGCATCGTGGCCTTCTCGCAGACCGATTTCACCGGGGACCTCAAAGGGATCTCGGTGCCTGTGCTGGTGATGCACGGCGATGACGATCAGATCGTGCCCTACGCCGACTCGGGGCCGTTGTCGGCCAAGCTGGTCCAGCACGGGACGCTGAAGACCTACCACGGCTTCCCGCATGGCATGCCCACGACGGAGGCGGCGACCATCAACGCTGACCTGCTGGCCTGGCTGAAGGAGTAAGGCTGGCTGACCGGCGGCGGGCCCGCGCCGATGAGTTTTGACCGGGCGGGCCGTCTGCCGGTACATGACTGTGCTGATGGAGGGAATCGCGTTCGGCGAGTCACCGCGGTGGCACGACGGAAGGCTCTGGTTTTCTGACTGGGGCGCCCACCAGGTGATTGCGCTCGACCCCGGCGGCAGCCACGAGGTCGTGGTCAGCGTCCCCTCGTTTCCGATGTGCATCGACTTCCTGCCCGACGGGCGGCTGCTGGTGGTGGACTCGCCGCGGCGGCGGCTGTTGCGCCGCGAGCCGGACGGCTCGATGGTCACCCATGCCGACCTGGCTCCCATCTCTGACAAGCCGTGGAACGATCTGGTGGTCGACGCGGACGGTAACGCCTACGTGAACACCATCGGGTACGACTTTCCCGGAGGCGAGCCCGCACCGGGCAGCATCGCGCTCGCCACGCCCGGCGGGGCGGTCCGCCTGGTCGCCGGGGACCTCGCGTTCCCCAACGGCATGGCGATCACGGCTGACGGCGCCACGCTGGTCGTCGCCGAGTCCCACGGCAACCGGCTCACGGCCTACGACATCGGCCAGGACGGCGACCTGGGCCACCGGCGAGTGTGGGCCGACGCGGGGGACGACCATCCCGACGGGATCTGTGTCGATGCCGAGGGTGCGATCTGGTACGCCGACGTGGCGAACCGGCACTGCGTGCGGGTACGTGAAGGCGGCGAGGTTCTCGCCACGGCCGAACTGGACCGGGGTGCCTTCGCCTGCGCGCTCAGCCGCGGCGACCAGCCACAGCTCTACGTCGTGGGCCAGGAGTATGGCGGTCCGCCGGCGGCCGAGCCAACGGGCCAGGTCGTCGTGTTCCCGGCCCCCGCACCCGGGGCCGGGAAGCCGTAGCTGCCCTGCTCTCAGGACCCACGGCCGGTGAGATAGGTGACCGGCCCGAGGCTGGCGGGTGCGACCGGCGGTGGTTTGGGGCTGACGCCGAAGTCAAGGCCCCGGAAGGTCCTGGCGTCTACGACCAGGGACAGATACCGGCCGGTCGGCGCCTTGGCTCCCGCTGGCCGTGGCGCATCGCTGGCGGTGAACCGCCCGCGCATGGTGATCAGGAATACCCTGACGTGGGCGGAGCCGGGAACGTAGTCGCCGGGCGTGGCTGAGGTGAGCGCGTTGGCGTGCGTGGTCACCACCGCTGTGATCCAGGCCGGGGCGGGGTCGCCGTTGATGGTGGCGGCCCGGTGCGCTATCGCGGTCAGCCGCCCAATCGCCGAGGCGGGGACCGGCGCGCCCGCGGCGGCCGAGGTTCGCCCGCAGCCCACTGCGGCCAGTACGGAGGCCGTCACGACGGCGCCTGCCAATACCGCGCGCACACGGCCCCGCGGGCAAGTGGTTCTGAGCGTGTGCATGGCGTCTCCAGTCCGGTTACCCCTTCGACGGCAACCACGCCCTGCCGGTTGCATCCCGCACAGAAAATTCGGCGCGGGAGGGGCCGGGTGGATCAGGCCTTCCGGCCGACGCCGCCCCACTGGGTCGAGGGGGAGGCCGCCGCCTCTGCTGAACTGGGCCGCCACTCCGGTACCCGGACCACTCCAGGCGCGACGAGTTCCAGGTCAGCGAAGAACCGCGCGACCGTGGCATAGTCGCGCGGGGTAGTCGGCTGGGCCACGCGCTGGTTCACGCGGCGGGCCATTTCCGCCATCGCCTCAGGCTCGAGGTCCGAGGCGACGTGGGTCAGGGCCAGGAAGCTGCCCGGAGGCACCGCGCCCATCAGCCTGGCCACGATCGCGTGCGGATCGTCATGATCTTGGATCATGTGCAGGACCGAGACCAGGATGACCGCGACGGGCGCGGAGAAATCCAGGGCCGCCGCTGCCTGCTCCAGAACGCAGGAGGTGTCGCGCACGTCGGCGTCAACGTAACTGGTGCTGCCCGGCGGACTGCTGGCCAGCAGCGCACGGGCGTGGGCCAGGACGATGGGGTCGTTGTCCACGTACACGACCCGGCTCGCCGGGGCGAGGTCCTGGGCAATCTCGTGCACGCTCCCCGCGGCCGGAAGGCCGGTGCCAATATCGAGGAACTGACGGACGCCGGCCTCGCCGGCCAGGTAGCGCACCGACCGGGACAGGAACGCCTGATTGGCCCGGACCGACGACACCAGGTCCGGATAGGCGGCCATAGCATGCTGGGCCGCGGCCCGGTCGGCGGCGAAATTGTCTTTCCCGCCCCGCCAGTAGTTCTGCATCCTGGCGATATGCGCCACGCTGGTGTCGATATCGACCGGCGCATCCCGGCTGGGAGTAATGGGCTGGAACCAGCCGCCCGCCATTGACGGCACCTCCCGCCACTATCGGCTCGCCGTATGCCCGCCCACACTAGCGCAGCACCCAGATCGGCCAAATCGCACGCGGCCCGTCTTTACGAGCTGAGCTGTCAGGGTGCGGGAGGCAGCAGGCTCGCCGTCAGGGTCTCGCGAAGCCATTGCTCGTAGCGCTCAGGCGGCCAGTCCCAGGTGTCGCGGAGCATCTGGTGCACCTCGGGGGAGGTGAGCGTCCAGACCACGGCGGCGGCGTCCTGCTGGGACAGTCCCTCCTGCAGCGGCCCGTGCGCGGCGATCCAGGCCACGATCGCGGTCATGGCCTCGCGGCGCTGCCGCAGCTGCAAATCGGCGCGCAGGTCCGCGGCCACGGAATCGACGGCCGCCGCGCTGCGCAGGATGTCATCCATCGGGCGGATCCGTTCCAGTTGCTGCGTGATGCCCGCGGCGAACATCGCTAGCTGGCGCCGCTGGTCCGGTTCCGCGCGCATGGCCTGCGGGTCGGCCCGGTCGAGCAGCGGGGACCCCGCGTCGTCGCCGCCGATGACCACGTCAAGCACCTCTTTGAGCAGGGCGCCCTTGGAACCGAAGGTGCTGTAGATCGTGTCGGCCGAGACACCCGCCCGGCGCGCGACGGCGGCGATGGTGGTGGCGGGATAGCCCTGCTCGAGGAACAGTTCGCGCGCACTGTCGATCACGCGCCGCCGGGTTTCGCGGGCCTGTGACTCGCGTAGCGGCGAGTGGTAGCCACGGTGATCTTTGACAGCTGCCTCCTTTCGTCCTAGTCTCACTGTATCGAATCAAGTTGGACTCGACTTGATTAGGCTTCGGCCGGGTCACGAGCCCGGCCTCAGGGAGGATGCTATGACCACGACCAGCCCGCCTGTCATGGGCCGGAGCCAGTCCGCGGCCTTCACCGTGATGCAGCGGATCTTCGATGAGGGCTTCGCCACCGGAGACGGCTCCGTGGCCGACCAGGTCTGCGCGCCCGGCCTCGTGGACCACCAGTTCGGCCTGGCCGGCACCGGAGCCGAGGCGATCCAGCACCTCAAGGACGCGATCGCCGACGTTCACCGGGCCGTGCCCGACATCCGCTTCACGATCGAGGACTCGGTCGAGCAGGGCGACGCCATCTGGGTCCGGGTGCGGGGCCGGGGGACAGCGACAGGCCCGTTCTTCGGGCCGCCGAGCAACCGCCCGGTCGACTTCACCGTGATCGACATCGCCCGCGTCGTCGATGGCCGCCTCGTGGAGCACTGGGGGGTGCCGGACCGCTTCGCCATGCTCGTCCAGACCGGCGTTCTGGACCGCCTGGCACCCGCCTCATGATCCTTCTCACCAGGGAGAACCGATGAAACATCAACTTACGACGGGCGTGCTGGTCCGGGGGCAAGACGACGGCCCGGCCAGCTGGGCCATGGGATCGCTGTTCGAGCGGCTGGCCTCGGGCCAGGAAACTGAGGGCGCGTTCGGGCTGTCCCTGGTCACCCAGCCGCCCGGCACCGCCACGCCGCTGCACGTCCACACCCAGGAGGCTGAGGCCTTCTATGTGCTCGAGGGGACGCTGACCTACCGGGCGGGTGAGGAGTTCCACCAGCTGGCGGCCGGCTCCTTCATCTACCTGCCCGCGGGGGTGCCGCACGCGTTCCGGGTCACCGGCACGTCTCCGGTACGGTTCCTCGGGCTGGTCGTCCCGGGCGGCCTTTTCGGTCTGTACGACGAAGTAGGCGGGCCGGCGCGGGAACGCAGGCTGCCGGGATCGGACGGTCAGCCGCTGGACGAAGAGATCCGGCGCTGGATCGAGATCGGCCCGCAATACGGGCTGCGCGTGATCGGCCCGCCGATCCCGGCCGGCCGCTGAGCATCAACGGCGCCCTTGCTGCCCAGGGCCAGCTAAGAGACCAGTGGCCAGCGGAGAGATCAGTGGCCAGCGGAGAGATAGGAGCCGAGCTGGTCGAGCAGTCCCCGGCTGCCCTCTTCGCGGCCCTCGACGCTGTCCAGGCCGTCGAAGTGCACACCCTGCTCGGTGTAGGTGAGCCGGGTCTGGTCGCCGTCACGTTCCAGGGCGATCGTCGTGAGTGACGTGGACAGGTGCCGCCCGTCGACCCACATGTCGTAGGTGAACACGATCCGCTCCAGGTCGACGATGTCGGTGTAGGTGGACTCGAACCTGGACCGCGGCCCGCCGTGCCACTGGCCTTCCTCCATTCCCCGGCCGCCGACGCGGAACTCGTGCGACTTCTCCTCGATGTCGAACGCCTCGCCGGCGCCGAACCACTGGTCGCGCGCGTCGTTATCCGACAGTGCGCGCCAGACCCTTTCGACCGGCGCCGGGTAAGCGCGCTCGATGACAAAGGTCGCGTGGGTCTGGCTGCGCTCGATGGTGTCGTTCATGCCGTTCACTCCTTGGTGGTGGCGGGATGGTTGAGGAAAGTGCCGAGCCGGTCCAGGCGGCGTTCCGCGGGCAGCCGCTGCCGGCCAACCCAGTCCCCGGCGGGCTCCAGGGCCCCGGGGACGAGCTGGTAGGTGCGAACCCGGCCGGCCTTCGCCGAGGTGACGATCCCGGCCTTCTCCAGGACCCCCAGGTGCTGGACGACGGTCGGGAGCGCCACCGGGAACGGCTTGGCCAGCTCGCTGACGGATGCCGGACCACGGGACAGCCGCTCGACCATGGCGCGCCGGCTGCTGTCCGCGAGCGCATGGAAGATCTGGTCGAGCCCCGAATACTTAGGCACATACCTAAGTATGCCCGCGCTGGCGGTCCTGTCAAGGCCAGCCGGGTCTGCTGGCCCGCCCACCGACGTTCGGTCAGGACTCCAGGTATCTGAGGGCGGCGATGACCCGGCGGTTGTCGTTATCGGAAGGGGCGAGGCCGAGCTTGGCGAAGACGCTGGCGACGTGTTTCTCCACGACCCCGGCCGAGATGACCAGCGTGCTCGCGATGGCGGCGTTCGAGCGGCCCTGCGCCATGAGCGAGAGGACTTCCCGTTCCCGTGGCGTGAGCGTGGCCAGGGAGTCGGCGCGGCGGCTGGCCCCCAGAAGCTGGCGGACCACTTCCGGGTCGAGCACGGTGCCGCCCTGCGCAACCCTGGTGATCGCGTCGATGAAGTCGCTGACGTCGGCGACGCGGTCCTTGAGCAGGTAGCCGACGCCCGCCGGGGAGCCAGCGAACAGATCCGCGGCGGAGCGGGTCTCGATGTACTGGGAGAAGACGAGCACCCCGACCTGGGGATGATCCTGGTGGATCGACTGCGCGGCCCGCAGCCCCTCATCGGTATGGCCGGGCGGCATGCGCACGTCGATGATGGCCACGTCAGGCCGGTGCGTATCCACCGCCTGGCGCAGCGCCCCGGCGTCGCCCACCGCGGCTACCACGTCATGGCCCCGGCGGGTCAGGGTCTGGGTGAGCCCATCCCGCATGATCGCGGCGTCTTCCGCGATCACGATGCGCAGCCCGGGCGGCATCAGGCGTGCCTCGGCAGCTCGATCGTGACGACCGTGGGACCGCCGCACGGGCTGCGCACATCCAGCCGGCCGTCCACGGTCTGCACCCGGGCCAGCAGCCCGGCCAGCCCGCCGCCCGGCGCCAGCTGCGCGCCGCCGGCCCCGTCGTCGGTCACCGTCATGAGCAGCTGATCGGCCTGGTCGGTGACGCTGATCGTGGCCCGGCTCGCCCCGCTGTGCTTGGCCACGTTGGCCAGCAGCTCCGCCGCGCAGAAGTAGGCCATGGCCGCGATGGCGGGCGAGGGCTGCTGCGTGCTGCTGACCTGCAGGTCGGCCGGCACCGCGCTGGTCCCGGCCAGGCTGGATAGCGCCGCGCCGAGGCCGCGGTCGAGCGCCGGCGGGTGAATGCCCCGGGCCAGATCGCGCAGCTCGGCCAGGGTCTCCTTGGCGTTCTGGTGGGCCGCGCTGACCAGCATCCGGGTCCGGTTGGCGTCATCGGCGCCGGCCGGCGCCGTGTCCAGGTATTCCTTGATCTCGCCCAGGGTCATGGCCAGCGCGGCCAGCCGCACCTGAGCCCCGTCGTGCAGGTCGCGCTCGATCCGGCGCAGCCGGGCCACCGACTCGTCGATGGCCCGGGCCCGCTGGTCCTGGAGTTCGCTGGCCCGCTGCGCCGCGGCGGCGATCCGGGCCTGCGCATCACGCTCGGCTTCGGCCCGGGCGGTGCGCTCCTCCAGCGAGGCGTAGTACTCGCGCCGGTAGCGGTAAGCCATCGAATCGCCCAGCACCCAGGCGGCCAGGGCTGTCCCGCCGAGTCCGGCGGCCGCGATGAAGACCAGATTCGGCGAGGCCGGCGGCTGGGCGGGGGCCCACCGGGTGATGGCCACGGCCGTGGCGAGCAGGCAGACCGCCAGGGCGGTCACCGAGACCCGCCGGGGGCGGTGCGCGGCCACCGTGTACAGCAGCACCGGGATGACCACGTCGGTGGCGGTGGGTTCCAGGGCGCGGACCGCCGGGCCGCCGCCGCCCGCCTGCATGCCGAACAGGACCTGCGCGGCGGCGATCGTCATGGCGGCGGTGAACGCGGCCACCGGGTAGCGCCGCCGCAGCAGCACCGTGGTGGCCAGCAGCGCGCTGATCACCACGGCGGCCGCCACGCTGAGCGGCGGGCTGCCCGGCCACTGGCCGAAACTGATCGAGAACAGCAGGACCGCCAGCACGCCATCGGCCAGCATCGGGTGATCGCGCAGCCGGGCGCCTGCGGTGAGCATGCGCCCAGCGTATGCATCGTCCCGCTGCGCTGGCCGCGGGGACGCGGCGGCCGGGGTACGCATGACCGCTAGCCCACCTTCACGCGGCCGGGGCCGCGCAGCACGAGGGCCTGCCACTGGATCGCCCCGACCGGCTGGCAGGGCTTCTTCTCCACCTCGTCGGCGGTGATCGTGACGGCGAAGCGGCCGCTGATCCCCCGGTACGCGCCGGTACCCGACCCGGGCACGATGGCCATCGGCGCGCTGGCGGTCATGTAGTCCGAGCAGGTGCGCGGGTAGATCGGCTCGTGGCTGGTCACCGCGACGAACCTCTGGTCCAGCTCGGTGATGCTGAGCTTGAACGACCCGTGGGTCAGCTTCAGTTCCAGGTCGTGGGTGTGTGACGGGTCAACCTTGCCGTCCGGGAAAACGGTCACCGCTGGCCCGTAGTCGCCGATCGCCCCGGTCACGATGGCCCGGAAGTCAGGCCCGTCGCTGTTGATGCTGTACACCATGAGGTGCGCGCTGTCCGCGGCCGCAGTCGGCGAGGCCGTGGCGGTGCTGGTCGTGGCGGTGCTGGCCGCGCCGTGCTGGCCGCGGATGCGGCGCAGCCGGTGACGGCCAGCGCGCCAGCCAGCACGGCAGTACCGAATATGGCGGCCGGGCGGTTCCTGAGCATGTGCATCTCCTGGGCTGGTTTCGGATCAGGCGTCGCGATGGCGCAGCAGCAGCGCACCCACGAGCAGGACGATGGCCGTGTAGCCGCCGAACACCGCCAGCTCGCCCCAGGCGGTGAACAGGTGCTGCGGGAGCTGGCGCTGGGTATTGGTGATCGCGTTGGTGAGCTCGCCGCCCGGCAGCCACCGCACCAGGTCGGCGTACCACTGGCTGGGCAGCGCCTTGGCCAGCTGCGGGACCAGGAACAGCAGCCCGTAGGCGGCGGTGAGGGCGCCCGCCGTGCTGCGCAGCATGGCGCCCAGACCGAAGGCGAACAGGCCGGACAGCGCGATGTAGAGGGCACTGGCCAGCACGGCGCGCAGCACGCCCGGCTGGCCGAGGGTGGCGGCTTCATGCGTGCTGCGCAGCAGGTACTGGCCGATGAAGAACGCGGCGAAGCTGGTCACCAGCGCGATGACCAGGGTGACCGCGGTGAGCACGATGGCCTTGGCCGCGAACACCACCCCGCGCCGCGGCAGCACGGTCAGCGAGGTGCGGATCATCCCGGTCGAATACTCCGAGGTGATCGCGAGCGTGCCCAGCACCACGACGATGAGCTGGCCGAGCAGGGCCAGCCCGACCACGCTGTCCTGAGTCGCGTCGAGGGCCCGCTGCCCGGGTGGCGTCTGCGCCCAGTGCGCGGCCACACCCGCGCAGTTGGCCACGGACCAGGCGATGCCCGCCAGCACCAGCAGCAGCAGCGACCAGTAGGTGGACCGGACCGAGTACAGCTTGGTGAACTCGGAGCGGAGCGCCCCGGCCAGGCCGGCCCGGCGCCCCCGGGCCGGGCCGGCGCCGGAGGTGCTCCGCCGGGCCGTGATGGCAGCCATGTCATGCCCCCGTTCCGTGGCCGCTGGCCACACTGCCCGCGGGTACCCCCGCGTGATACTCGACGCTGTCCGCGGTCAGCTCCATGAAGGCCTCTTCCAGCGAGGCCCGGGCCGGGGCCAGGTGATGCAGCGCGATGCCGCTGGCCAGCGCCAGGTCGCCGATCCGGGCGGGCGGCAGGCCGCGTACCTCCAGGTCGCCCTGGCCGATCGGCGCCACGGTGCCGCCCGCGGCGGTGACCGCCCGGGCCAGCCCGTCCGGCTGCGGTGTCCGGACCAGCACCGCCTGGCCGGTGCCCCGCGCGATGAACTCGGCCATGCTGCAGTCAGCGATGAGCCGGCCTCGCCCGATCACGATCAGGTGATCGGCGGTGTTTTCCATCTCCGACATCAGGTGGCTGGACACGAACACCGTGCGGCCCTCTGCGGCCAGCGATCTCATCAGGGTGCGGATCCACAGGATGCCTTCCGGATCCAGCCCATTGACCGGTTCGTCGAACATCACAATTCCGGGATCACCGAGCAGCGCCGCGGCTATTCCCAGCCGCTGGCTCATGCCGAGTGAGAATCCCTTGGACCTTTTCCTGGCTACTTCGGCCAGCCCGACGAGGCTGAGCACCTCATTCACCCGGCGTTCCGGAAGGTCATTGGTCTGGGCCAGGCAGCGCAGGTGATTGCGGGCGCTGCGGCCGCCATGCACCGCCCGGGCCTCCAGCAATGCGCCCACCTCGCGCATGGGGCTGGCCAATTGCGCATGCGGCTGGCCGTTGATAGTGACGGTTCCGGCGCTGGGATAATCCAGGCCGAGGATCATCCGCATGGTGGTGGTCTTACCGGCGCCGTTCGGGCCGAGAAAACCGGTGACCGCGCCGGGATGGACCGTGAAGCTGAGATCATTGACCGCCAGCGTGGAGCCGTAGCGTTTGGTGAGACCGCAGGCCTCGATCATCGGGCATTCTCCCTGCCTAACGTGATTTCACTAGCAATCACGCTAGGGACGCGCACCGGCCTGGGGCAGCCGGCCACCGCCCATCTTGAGGTGGGGGATATCCCCCCTGGTTCAGGCCAGGCCCTCGTCGATGAAGGTGAGGGTGAGCTCCTCGAGGTGGCGGCGGGCGGCATCGGGGACGTCCCGCAGCGGCCCTGGCCCGGCGAGGACGGCCAGCCCGTGCACCGCGGACCAGATGGGGTATTCGATGCCATCGCGGCGCCGCGGCGCGAGCACACCGGCGTCCACCAGTTCGTCGAGGGCGGTGCGCAGCTGACCCAGGGGCGTGCGCTCCTGCCCGGTCTCCCCGTCAGCAGCGCCATAGGTGTGCTGCTGCGGTACGGCGAACGCGGTGGCGAACAGCCCCGGTTCCTCACGGGCGAAGTCCAGGTAGGCCGTGCCGATCGCGCGCAGCCGGCGGCGGGCCGCGGCGGCATCGCCGTGCTTACCGCGCACCCGGGCGACGCCGGCGGCCATGCGGCGGGCGAGCTCGCGCATGGCCGCCGCGCAGACCGCGGCAAGCAGTTCGTCGCGGTCGGCGAAGTGCCGGTAGGCGGCGTTGGGCACCACACCCACCATCCGGGTCGCCTCACGGAGCACCACGGCGTCCGGGCCACCGGTCCGGGCCAGCTCGAGCCCGGCTGCGATCAGGCCGTCGCGGACCGCGCCCCGCGGCCGCCGCCGCCGCTCCGCCTCGTGGATTTCCCCTGCTGATCGGCTGGCCGTCACGCGGACAGGATAACAAGTGGACAGCGTCCACTTGCCCAGTTATGGTGGACAGTGTCCACTTAATCGAGGGAGGCTCCCGATGAACGAGAAGGAAGACACCATGACCAGGATGACTCCCCTGCTCGAGCGCAACGAGCGGTTCGCCCAGGCCTACACCCCCGCGGCGCTCGGCGTGCCCGCCCGGCAGCTGCTCATCGTCACCTGCCTCGACCACCGGGTCGACCCTGCGATCGTCCTCGGACTCCAGCTCGGAGACGCTCCCGTCATCCGCAACGCCGGGGGACGCGTCACCCAGGCCGTCATCGACGACGTCGCCTTCCTCGGCTTCCTGGCCGGGCAGTTGTTCGGCGGCCAGGGCGCGCCGGACACGATCTTCGAAGTCGCGGTCATCCATCACACCCAGTGCGGAACGGGCTTCCTCGCCGACCCCGCCTTCCGGCGCCAGGCCGCCGAGGTGACCGGGCTCCCCGAGGCCGCCCTCGAAGCCTCCGCCGTCACCGACCCGCACGCCACCGTCCGCGCCGACGTTGAGCGCCTGCTCCGCGCACCCTCGCTGTCGCCAAAGGTGAGCGTCTCCGGCCACGTGTACGACATCGCCACCGGGCGCGTCACCACCGTTGAGGACGCCCGCTACCCTTAGCGGCCCCGGCAGTTCGCGGGCCCGGTCGATGATGCCGCCGGCCGGCTTGGATGGAGTGTGATGGACGAAGACGTTGTGCGGGCCTACCTGAGCCGGGTCGCTGTCACGCCTCCGGTGATCACCGACGCGGCGGCGCTTCGCGCCCTGCACCGGGCCCACCAGGTCGCGGTGCCGTTCGAGAACCTCAGCATCCACATCCCCGAGCCGATCTCGCTGGACGAGGCCGATCTGGTGGACAAGATCGTGCGCAGGCGCCGGGGCGGCTTCTGCTATGAGCTCAACGGAGGGTTTGCGCTTCTGCTCCAGGCCCTTGGTGCCCAGGTGACGCGGATGGCCGCGCGAGTGTATGGCGACGGCCAGATCGGGCCGCCGTTCGACCACCTGGCCCTGGCCGTGCGGCTGCCTGACGGGAGCGGCCCCTGGCTGGCCGACGTGGGCTTCGGCAGTCACAGCGACTTCCCGCTGCTGCTGGACAGCCGGGGCGAGCAGGATGATCCGGCCGGCCGCTTCCAGCTCGCCGACGCCGGGCACGGGGACGTGGATGTGCTCAAGGACGGGAAGCCGCAGTACCGGATTGAGCTGCGGGAACGGTCCCTCGCCGACTTCCTGCCTACCTGCTGGTGGCAGCAGACATCGCCGTTGTCGCATTTCACCCAGGGCACGATCTGCTCGCGGCTCACTGACGAGGGCAGGATCTCGATTAGCGGCCGCACCCTGATCCGGACCAGCGGTAGCTCACGCACCGAGCAGCAACTGGCCAGCGACGATGATCTGCTGGCCGCCTATCGCGACCACTTCGGCATCGTCCTCAGCCAGGTCCCCCGGACGGCGGCCAGCTGAGCCCAGTCCCTGCCCGCGGGCCCGCTACATGTCCAGGACGATGTCGGTGCCGGGCTGGGCGCAGCAGATGAGAACTTCTCCGTCCGGGGGAGGTTCCAGCGGCGTGGGGGAGTAGGAGATGTCACCGGAGAGCAGGGGTGTGCTGCAGGTGTGGCAGACGCCGGTGCGGCAGCTCCAGCGGGTCGGGACGTCGCAGGCGTCGGCGAGGTCGAGCACGCTGTGCGTGCCACCGGGGAAGGGCGTGGAGATGCCGCTGCGGGCGAAGGTCACCAGCGGCCCGGTCCCGGGGGGCCCGGAGGGCTGGTGAGGTGACCGGTGGGTCTGCCCGGTGAGGCCGGGGTTGATCGAGGGTCTGGTCCCGAAGAGCTCGGTGCGGATGCGGTCCGGCCCCAGGCCCACGGCGATGAGGGCGTCGTGCATGCTGGCCATGAACGAGGCCGGCCCGCAGACGTACGCGCTGGCCTGCGGGGGGAGGGCCAGCGCGGCGAGCTTGTCGTTAGAGAGACGTCCGGCCCTGGCGTGGCTGCGGTGCAGTTCCGGTGGGGTGGCCTGGCTGTAGAACACGTGCTCGTGGGCGTGCGGCAGCGAGGCGAGCAGGGTGTGCGCTTCGTCGGCCATCGGATGCTCTCGCGGCCGGCGGCCTCCGTAGATCCACCAGATGTCGCGGCTGCTGCGGGCGGCCTCGAGCTCGTGCAGCATGGACAGCACCGGGGTGACGCCGATGCCGGCCGAGATCAGCAGCACGGGGCCCGGGCTGTCGTCGAGAACGAACTCGCCACGGGGTGCGGCGGTGTCGAGGATCGCCCCCGGCCGCAGGCGGCGGCTGTTCAGGTAGGTGCTGGCGGCGCCGTGGGGTTCGTGCTTGACGCTGATCCGGTAGGTGCTGGCCCCGGGCGTGGAGGACAGCGAGTAGCTGCGTACCGGGGCGGGCTGCCCGGCGCCGGTGATCCGCAGGGTCAGGTACTGGCCGGGCCGGGCGGCCGGCAGCGGTGCCCCATCCGTGGCGGCGAGGTAGATCGAGGTCACCGCCGTGGTTTCCGGGACCACCTGGGTTACCCGCAACGGCCGGAATCCGCTCCAGGCCGGCTCGGCGCGCGGGGGCGGTGCCGTGGCCGCGCTGGCGTTATCGGCGGTGGCGAGGAGCTCGCGGAAGGACCCCTGCCAGCCGGGGCTCAGCGCGGGGATCTGCAGGGCGCGGCGCAGCGTGACCGGGTCGTGGCCGGGCAGGTAGAGCAGGGCGTCGGTGTCAGCCACGCTCAGGGCGCCGGGACCGGTCCGGGTCTTGACGATCTGGTCGCCGGCCTCGATGCGCCCTTCGGAGAGCACGCGCATGTAGAAGCCGGGCCGGTGATGGCTGACCAGCAGCGCGGGCAGGTCGGGTTCACCAAGGCGCAGCCCGACCCGGTAGCAGGTGACCCGGGGCTGGGTGACCTCGAACTCCGCCTCGCCAATCCGGTACCGGTCCCCGATGCACACCTCATCGTCGGGCAGGCCGTTGACGGTCAGGTTCTCCCCGAACTGCCCGTACACGAAGTCGTCCCGCCCGAGGTGCTGCTGCCAGTGCTCGTAGGACTGGATCTGGTAGACCAGCACGGCGCGCTGCTCGCCGCCATGCCCGTTCAGGTCACCCTGGCCGTCCCCGTCGATATTGAGCCGGCGGACCATCTGCGGCCCGGGCACGGAGTGTTTCCAGACGCCGGTGTAGACGGTCTTGCCCTGCCAGGGGACGTCCTTCGGCAGGCCGACGTTCACCGACAGCAGCACGGGCGTCCGGCCGTTTCCTGCCGCGGCAGGGGTCATGAGCGCGGTGGTGGCGCCGCTGGTCATGCCCCGACGCTAGACATGACCGGTGTAACCTGTCAAGCGAGCGATGATGGTTAGGTGGTGGGGATGATGGAGGCGATCTCCGATGAGGCGTTCCTGCTCGCGGTCCTGAACAGCACCCCTGTCATCGACGGGGTGCCGGCGGACGATCTCGCGGACCCGGTCCGGGCCCGGGCCTGGCTGGCCAGCGTGGGCGGTGCCGGGACCGGGACCGAACTGCAGCACGTGCTGGAGGCCCGGCACGCGCTGCAGGCGGTCGTGCGCGGCGGCGCACCGCCGGCCGTCCTGGCCCCGCTCCTGGCGGGCACATCGTGGATCCCCGCCCTGACGGACGGCCAGATCACCTGGACGCTCAGCGTCCCGGCAGATCGCCGGCTGGCGGTCCGCGCTGTCCTGTCCTGGGACACGCTGGCCAGGACCAGCCCCGGGCGGCTTCGTCCCTGCGCGAACGACGAATGCCAGCTCTTCCTCGTCGATCACACCAAGGCCGGCACCGCCCGGTGGTGCTCGATGGCGGCCTGCGGCAACCGGATGAAAGCCCGGCGGCACTACCAGCGGGCCCGGCGGGCTACGACCTCGGCTGGGTGAAGCGGATGGGGTTGCCGAAGGGGTCGCGGAGACCGCAGTCGGTTCCGTACGGGCGATCGGTGGGTTCCTCGGTGAACTCGACGCCCCGGCCCAGCAGCGTCTCGTACGTCTTGCGGCAGTCGTCGGTGGCGAAGATGAGCGAGCCGCCCATCGCGCCCTTGGTCAGCAGCTCGCGGACCTGCTGCGCCGTCTCCTCCGACATCCTCGGCGGCCCTGGCTTCTCCAGCAGGATGTGGCGCTCCGGGTGACCGGGGATGCTGATGGTCAGCCACCGCATGAAGCCCAGGTTGACGTCGGCGCTGACCTCCAGGCCCAGCTTGCCGACGTAGAAATCAAGGGCCTCATCCTGATCGAGGACGAATATCTGCGAGTGCGTGATGGCGTTGAACATGTACCTCACGCTACTGGGCCAGCGCGGCGAAAACTTATCCAAAACTGCTGAGTCGGCGCACGCCACCGGCCGTGCGGCGGGTCAGGCGCTGGGCCGCATCCACGCCATCGTGAAGCACGTCGGCACGCCCATGGCCGCCGCTTCCTTGCGGTAGGTCCTCGGCGACTGGCCGACGATGTCGCGGAACGTGCGGCTGAAGGTCCCGGGGCTGCCGAAGCCGACCGCGAAGCAGATGTCCGTCGCACTGCGGTCGGTCTCCCGGAGCAGGAACATCGCCCGCTCGACCCGGCGGCGCTGCAGGTAGCGGTGCGGCGTCTCGCCGAACGTGGCCCGGAAGGTGCGGGTGAAGTGCGCCTCCGACACATGGGCGATCCGGGCCAGGGCCGGGACGTCCAGCGGCTGCGCGTAGGCGCGGTCCATCGCATCCCGGGCCCGGAGCATGCGGCGGTTGGTCTCTTCGGCAGCACGGCTCACGACATCATCACACCACGGTCTGCGCGTTGAATCCCCGCGCGCCCGGCCGGAAAGGGGACCGTACGATCGGGTGCGTGGGTAAGGGTGAGGCTTTGCCATCCGTGATCGAGGGGCTCGCACGGGAGCGTCTTGGCTTCGAGCGTCTTCGCCCGGGGCAGCTGCGCGCGGTCGAGGCGCTGGCCGGTGGGCGTGACGTGCTGGCCGTGCTGCCCACCGGGGCCGGGAAGTCGGCGATCTATGAGCTCGCGGGGATGCTGCTGCAGGGGCCGACGGTCGTCGTCTCACCGCTGATCGCGCTGCAGGATGATCAGATCGCACACCTGCACGCGGCCGGCCTGCCAGCGATCGTCCTCAACTCGCAGCAGTCGGCCGGTGCGCGTGCGGCAGCGCTCCTGGCCTCGTGCGACGCAGGCACGTTCGTCTTCCTCTCGCCGGAGCAGCTGGCGAACAGCGAGACCCGGGAGGCGCTGCAGCGCGCACGGCCGGGACTGTTCGTGGTGGACGAAGCGCACCTGATCAGCCAGTGGGGCCACGACTTCCGTCCCGACTACATGAGGCTCGGCGCCCAGGCCGAGGCGGTCGGCGCGCCGGTTCGCCTGGCCCTCACCGCGACGGCCGCGCCGCCGGTGCGGCAGGAGATCGTGCGGCGGCTCGGCCTGCGCGGTCCCGAGGTCGTGATCGGCGACTTCGACCGGCCTCATATCCACCTCTCGGCGCGGCACGTGCGCACGCTCCCTGACAAGCAGGACGAGGTGGTGCGCGCGGCGGGCGAACTCGCAGGCGCCGGGATCGTCTACGCGGCGACGCACGCCAGCGCGCAGGCGGCGCATGACGCGCTCGCCGCGGCGGGCGAGCGGGTGACGCTCTACCACGCCGGGCTGCCTGGCCGCGAACGCCGCGAGGCGATGACGGCGTTCCTGGAGGGCTCGGCCCGGGCCATCGCGGCGACGGTCGCGTTCGGCATGGGCATCGACAAGCCGGACGTGCGCTGGGTGCTGCACGCGGACCCGCCGGCCTCGCTGGATGGGTACTACCAGGAGTTCGGGCGCGCGGGCCGGGACGGCGAGCCCTCGCACGCGCGGCTGCTCTACCGTTTCGAGGACTTCGAGGCGGCGCGTTATTTCACCGAGGGGGGTGTCTCGGGTCCGGCCGTCGCGCGGGTCGCGGCCGCGCTCGCGGCCGGTCAGCGGGTGGAACCCGGCGCGCGGCAGCTGACGGCCGCGCTCGTCCGGCTGGTCGATCTCGGCGCGGCGGTCTGGCAGGCGGATGGCGAGGTTCGCTGGACCGGCGCGATGAGCGTCGCGGCGGTGCTCGAGGCGTCGGAGGCGGAGACGGAGCGCCAGCACGAGGTGGATCGCTCGCGGCTGGTCATGATGCGCCGCTACGCGGAACACACCGGCTGCCGCCGGTCGTTCCTGCTGTCCTACTTCGGGCAGGACTACCCCGGACCCTGCGGGAACTGTGACAACGACCTCGCGCACGCTGAGCCCGCGCGGGGTGAGGTCCCGTTCGCCGTCAGCGCGCGCGTGGTGAGCGAGCGGTGGGGCCAGGGCACCGTGCAGCGCTACGACGGCGACCAGGTGACCGTGCTGTTCGACGAGCACGGCTACCGCGAGCTGTTCGTGCCCGTGGTCGTGGAACGCGGCCTGCTGCGGCCCGCGCCGGGCCCCGGACCGGCGGGCGGCGAGGGACGATGAGTTCCGGGCTGGCCGATCGTCTGCCCTGATAGACCCGGAAGGGGAGGACATGGAAACCGCGAAGTCCGCCGACGGTACCGCCATCGCCTACGAATGTGCTGGCGATGGCCCTCCGCTTGTCGTCAGCGTGGGCGCGTTCTGCACCCGGCAGACGTTTGTCGCGCCCGAGGACCTCAGGCAGCGCTTCACGGTCGTCACGTACGACCGCCGCGGCCGGGGGGACAGCGGCGACACCCAGCCGTTCGCGGCGGAGAGGGAGTATGAGGATCTCGCCGCCGTCGCGGCGGCGGTCGGTCCGCAGCCGCCGTTCGCGTTCGGCCACTCCTCCGGCGCGGCCATCACGCTGCGGGCCGCCGCGGCGGGCCTGCCGCTCGCGGGAATCGTCGCGTACGAGGCGCCATTCACCGAGGAGGACACGCCACCGCCGGCCGTCGACCCGGCGGACCACATCCGCGAGCTGGTCAGCTCGGGCCGCAGGGGCGAGGCGGTTACGTTCTGGATGTCGGAGGTGGTCCATCTGCCCGCTGAGGTGCTCGCGCAGATGGACGGCGCCCCGTGGGTAAAGGACCTGGAACCGCTCACTCCCACGCTCCCGTACGACATCGCCGTCACCGCCGGCGGGGTGCCCACCGCGGAGCTGGCGAAGATCACCGCGCCCGTCCTCATTCTCGGCGGAAAGAACAGCCCCGGCTGGTTCCAGGACTCCGTCGCGAAGCAAGCCGCGGCCACGCCAGGTGCGCGGCTCACGATGCTCGACGGCTACGATCACAACGCCCCGGCTGAGGTCATCACCCCCATCCTGATCGAGTTCTTCGGCGCGAACCGCTAGCGGTAGCCGGGATCGGCATCGCCGGTCCCGCCCCAGCTCACGCATCGACGTCACGCGCCCGGAAGCCCACGCTGGATAGCCCCTGAGCTGTCGCAGCCTGCCGCCTCGCACGATCCACCGCCTACAGTTCGCCGCCGAATAGTTGACACTGACTATTCAGCTATGGATAATCAGTCATGAACGCGACGACATCAGGCCCTCCCAGAAGGAGCACCCCATGAACGCATCGATGGGCACCACCGTCACCCCCGACCGGATCCACGCCGACCACGGCTCGCAGAAGCGGCTGGGCCACTGGACCACAGCCCGCGCCTTCGAGGTCCGCGCGCGGCGCAGCCTGGTCGTGATCGACCTGCGCTCACCCCAGATCCCCGCCGGTGACATCGAGGTCCACCTGGACCTCGACCATTCAACGATCAAGCTGCTGGTGGCCGGGGACGCGGTCATCGACCAGTGGGACCTGGCCTGGACCGGCCGGGGGAAGGTCAAGCAGACCTACCACCACAACCCGGCCGGCACCGGCCGCCGGATCCATCTGACCGGGCAGGTCCGCCAGGGCGAGATCCGGGTCCACAGCGGCGGGATCGCGCGGCTGTCGGCGATGGCCTCACGGCAGTACCTCGCCGACGCCCGCCGCGCCCATGCGGAAGGCACCACGCCGACCCTGGACGACCCGGCGCACGAGGCCTGACCCCGACCACGCTGACGGCGCGTGCCGCCCCCGTGGCGGCACGCGCCACCGACCCCGAGGAGGAGCAGATGGCCGGCAAGCGCAAGGTCAGCAACCCGCTGGCCCTGGCGGTGCTGTCTTACCTGAGCCAGCAGCCCATGCATCCTTACGAGCTGGGCCGTACCTTGCGTGACCACGGCGACGACCGCAGCATCAAGTTCAACCACGGATCGCTGTACATGGTGGTGGGGCAGCTCGCCAAGGCGGGGTTCGTGACCGAGCAGGAGACTGGCCGCCAGGGGCAGCGGCCGGAACGCACCGTGTACACCCTCACCGACGCGGGCCGCGACGAGTTGCGGGACTGGCTGCGCGAGCTGGTCCAGCAGCCGCAGCACGAATACCCCGCCTTCGTGGCCGCCCTCTCGCTGATCGCGGCCCTGCCTCCCAGCCAGGTCCTTGACCTGCTCCGCACGCGGCTCACGTACCTGGCGCAACAGCGGGCCGAGATCCGCGGACTGATCGACACCACACTCGCCAGCGGGGTACCCGGACTCTTCCTCATCGAGGAGGAATACCGGCTCGCGCTCCTGCAGGCCGAATCGGACTTCGTTGACGGGCTCATCCAGAAGATCGGCGATCCCGCCACCGACTGGACCCGCATGTGGGCCGAGTTCCACGGCGAGAACGCCCCAGCGGCGCGCTAGTCAGGGCCAGGAGAGGCTGGACAAGACGAGCCGGTACCCGTCTGGATCCGCGATCGTGACACCCCACTGGTCCCAGTACGGATTGCGGGCGGCGACCCGGGTGCCGCCCGCCTCGACCAGGCGGCGGACCAGGTCCTCATCGACCTCGCCGCCCACGTACAGGACCAGCAGGTCTTCCTCGGTGGGCGTGGCGGGTGTCGTGTCATCCGGGTCGCCGACGAGTTCAAGATGCCAGCCAGCATCCGGCCAGCCCACCATCAGCAGCCGATGGCCGCCTTCTGCTGAGTCATCAAGCCGGAGCAGCACGTCGAGTCCAAGGCCCCCGACCCAGAATCGCTCGGACATCCGCAGGTCATGGCTCGGCCGGGCGATCCGCAGGTGACTAGCCGGAACAGGCTTCATGGCTCCATCCTGGCTGAACCTGAGCGCCCGGCTCAGCGCGGGTCGGCGCGGATGGGGCGGCCGGGCCGGGCGCCGGCCACGAGGTTCCCGTCGCGTACCACGAACGTGCCGTTGACCATGAGGTGCTGGATACCGGTGGACGGGCGGGTGCTATGCACGTAGCTAGCCTGGTCGCTGACCGTGGCCGGATCGAGGACAACGAGGTCAGCGTCGCTGCCGACCTGCAGCCGGCCCTTGCGGCGCAGGGCTGGCACCCGGTCTTCCAGCAGCCGGGCCGGGCGCAGGCTGCACTTGCCCAGCGCCTCGGCCAGGCCGAGCGGTCCGCCGTCGCGCGTGAGCAGGCGGAGCGCCCGGCCGAACGTCCCGGCTGTCCTCGGGTGCGTGATGGCGGTGCCGGGCAGCGGCCAGGGGAGCGGATCAGGCACTGTCCCGGTCCAGGTCAGCGGCATGGCGTCGCTGGCCACGATGGCGCCGGGGAAAGTAAGGGAGCTCAGCAGCAGCTCGCGGTCGGCCGGGTCGTTCTCGTCGAGCAGTTCGATGATCACCAGCCCGCCGGGATCGGCCTGCCGCAGCTCGCGCAGCCGGGCCTCGCTGACGACCCGCTCGCCGGTCGGCGCGTAGGTCAGCGACGACGGCGTGAGCCCGCGCTCGCCGAGCCGTTCCGGCGCGAGGAAGGCGGCCCCGATACCGGTCATGCCTGACCCGTACGGGTAGGCCTCGGTGGTGACGCGCGCCCCCGCGGCCTGCGCCCGGCCGACCAGGCGGAGCACTCTGTCGATGTGCCGTTGCGAGGTGCTGTTGACGTGACAGTAATGCATCTGGGCGCCGGTCTCCCCGGCTGCCCGGACGATCTCCTCCGCGCCGTCGATGCGCGTTCGCGGGACCATCTCCACCAGGTCCCGCGCGTGCGTGAAGGTGGGCACACCGGCTTCGGCGGCCAGCCCTGCGACCTGGAGGTACTCGCCCGGATCGGTGGCGGGCGCATATCCGACGAGGACGCCGATGCCCAGCGCTCCGTCGGCCAGGTCGGCTGCCAGCCGGGCCAGCATGGCGGTGATCTGCGGGGGCGTAGCCGGGCGCTGCCAGGCCTCGCTGCCCAGGTTGGCCAGGAACGTGGCCAGCCTCCCGTCCAGACCGATCCCGGCGATGGCCTCCATCCGGGCTAGCGCCCAGGACGTGGCGAAGCCGTAGTTGACGGGCCGGCCCTCGGCCGCCGCGCTCCGGTACGCGGCTTCCACCGGAGTGACGCCCGCCTCCAGCTCCAGCGCGGTGGTGACGCCATCCAGGGCCTGCAGCGAAAAGCCGGCGATGTCGTTCACATGACTGTGCAGATCGATGAACCCGGCCGTCACCACGAGGCCTGCGACGTCGAGGTCCGCGTGGGTGCGGGGCAGGGCGTCCCGGATCTCGGTGACCGTGCCGCCGGTGACCGCGACATCCTGCACCGCATCCAGGCCAGATTCGGGATCGATCACGCGCCCGCCGCGCAGCACGATGTCCGGCTCGCTCACGGGCGCCTCCTCTGCCACGGCCCGGAGGATCAGCGTAGACGCGGCGCCCGCGAGCTGGGCAACTCCGGAGCGAGGCAGGCGGCCCAGCGGTGAGGAGGAGGAGCGGCCCCGGCAGCACCTGCGCAGGGCATACCCCCGGAGGAAGTCCCCGGCCCGGCGGACCCCTACCGTGACATCCTGGCGCGGATCCTCAGCGGCCTCCTTGCCCCGGGGAAGCCGTCTGCCTGATCCAGCCGTACCGGAACTGGCGCCTGGCCGGCCTGGACTGGGATGCTGGCCACACGGCCGGATCGCGGAGTTCCGGCGCTTCGCCAGGGGGAGAGTGCGATGCCGGCGCAAATTCCGACGGGGGATATCCATCATCTCCGGCTCACGGTGACCAACGTGGACCGGAGCCGCCAGTTCTACACCAGCCTGCTCGGCTTCGAAGTCGCGGTGGAGTCGCCGCCATCGGATGATCCGTCGGCCGCCGAGGTGTTCAAGGTCCTTTTCGGCGGCGTGGTCATGGTCCGCGGGAATCTGCTCATGGGCCTCCGGCCGATGGCGTCCTCAGGCGACCGTTTCGATCCGGACCGGGTGGGCCTTGACCATCTGAGCTTCGGCGTTGCCAGCCGAGACGATCTTGAAGAGGCAGTGCGCCTGCTGGAGGAACGGGGTGTGACACACGGTCGCATCAAGAGCCTGCCGTCGTTCGGTATTGATGTGCTCTCGTTCGAAGATCCCGACGGCGTGCAACTCGAACTGACCGCCCCGATAGCCGCCCAGGGAACCTGACCCCGCGTCAGGCGCAGTGGCCCCGGCTCGGCCCGACCAGGTACCAGGCCTGCTGCGGAATGATCTCGGTCCTGGTAAACCAGCCCACGCGTACCCGCAGGGCCAGCGTGTGGATCCCGTTAGCTTCCCCCGGGCGGGCCGGGCCGTCTGCCCTAGCGTCACTGGATCTCATGAGGAGACCGCGAAGGAGGACCCGTGCTGAGCTACTCGGCGATCGTGTCGCTGGACGGGTACACGAACGATGAAGAGGGGAAGTTCGGCTGGGGGGCTCCGGACGAGGAGGTACTCGCCTTCATCAATGACCTGGAGCGTCCAGTCAGCACGTACCTGTACGGCCGCCGGATGTATGAGGTCATGCGCTACTGGGAGAACGTGGACCTCGCTGGCCAGCCCGCCGCGGCGCGGGACTTCGCCGGGATATGGCGCTCGGCAGACAAGATCGTCTACTCCACGACGCTGCCGGAGATCTCGACGGCCAGGACGCGGATCGAGGGAAGCTTCGATCCGGAAGCCGTCCGTACCCTCAAGCAGCACGGCGCGGTCAGCATCGGCGGCCCGACCCTCGCGGCCCACGCAATCAGGGCCGGACTGGTGGACGAGTATCAGCTCTTCGTGACACCGGTCATCGTGGGCGGCGGTACGCCCGCTCTCCCCGGGGGGACACAGGCGTCCCTCGACCTGGTCGGGGAACGCCGCTTCGCCAGCGGCGTCGTTTACCTGCGCTACCGCCCGCAGGTCTAGGGGCGCACCGTGGCCGCCCGGAGCAGCCTTACCTGGCGGCTACGCCCTCGGTCCCTGCGAGATCCGGACCATGTTGCCCGAGGGGTCACGGAACGCGCAGTCGCGCGGACCCCAGGACTGGTCGATGGGCTCCTGGAGCACCTCGGCGCCGGATGCGCGGACCTTCTCGAAGGTTGCGTTGACATCGTCGGTGCGGAAGACGGTCATCGGCAGGACGCCCTTGGTGAGCAGTTCCTGCAGGGCATCGCCATCGGCCTGGGATCGGCCGGCGTGCGGTTCCGAGAGCACGATCTCGAGGACCGGCTGGGTTGCGCTGCCGAGGGTGACCCAGCGGAACCCGCCCGAAGCGACGTCATTGCGCACCTCGAGGCCGAGCGCGTCGCCGTAGAAGGCGATCGACTCGTCCAGGTCGTTGACGGTGATATTGCAGTACTGGAGTGCGATGGTCATGGGGCCAACGCTAGGCGGTGGCTGCGCGTTCCGCTTCTCGAATCCTGCTCGGTACATCTCTGTTCGGCCGGGTGCGCAGCTTCGCCACGCACGCGGGCATCGCCGTCACGGCGTGATGCTCCCGGTTGCGGTACGCGCTCGGCGTCTCCCCAACGACCTCCGTGAATCGCGAGCTGAACGAGCCGAGCGAGGTACAGCCGACCGCCATGCATGCGTCGGTCACGCTCATCCCCGTGCGCAGCAGCGCCATCGCCCGCTCGATCCGGCGGGTCATCAGGTAGCTGTACGGGGTCTCGCCATAGGCCGCCCGGAACTGCCGCGAGAAGTGCCCCGGCGACATGAGCGCGTGGCGAGCCATCGCCGGCACATCGAGCGGACGTGCGTACTCCCGGTCGATGAGATCCCGCGCGCGGCGCAGGTGCGCGAGGTTGGCGAGGTCTTGCGGGGTCATGGGAGGAGGATACCAACCCACTCCGTCAGAGTGCTGCTGACCTGCAAGGATGGATTTGAGGTGCGCGGCCCGGTCTTCCGCAGTCGGATCGGTTCTGCCTTACGGTCTGGGTATGCCTTCCACGAAGCGGCCCACGCCCCAGGACGCCGAGGCGGCCCGCCAGTATCCTGCTCGACGGGCTGGCCCGGGGAACAGAAGTGTCCGAGTTGGTGGGCGAGCTAGTGCCGCTGCATCCTCGCAACAACACCTTCCCTGGCGAGGTCTTCCTCCGCATCGCCGCCGACGCGCTGGACTGGTGCGGGGCCAGCCGCGCCGACCCGCTGGCCTTGGAAGGGATATCGGAGCGGTTCCTGCCCGAGTCCGCCTTCCGTGGCCGGCAGAATCGTAAGATTCAGTTCGCTGTCCTGGCAGCGGCGGCGCTGCGCGGCGGAGCAGAGCCTGACCTGCTCGACGAGGTCGCATGGTGGCAAACCGACGACTTCTGGCAGTACGCCCTGTACGCGGCGGTCGCCTATATTCGCGCCGTCGCCGACCGGGCCGGCGTACCGGTGCGCCAGGTATGCCAGGAACTGACCCCATCGGAGGTGTGAATTGGCGCGGACCTGGTTGTCGATCCGGGTGGACCTGGTCGAAGGTCACGGGGAGGAGTTCTGGCCGCGGCCAGGACGGATCTTCGCCGCGGCGCGCAGCCACACCTTTAAACAGCTCGCCGACGCCATCGACGACGCGTTCGCCCGCTGGGACCGCTCCCACCTGCAGGAATTCACTCTCTCCGATCGCAGGCGGCTGTGTGATCCAGACCCGGACTGGGAGATCGGGGGCGAGGTTACCCAGGACTATCAGCGTGTGAAGCTGTCGGAGCTGCGCCAGGGCGAGCAGTTCACCTACGTGTTCGATCTTGGCGACGACTGGGCGCACCTGTGCACGGTCGGCGCGCAGTGGATCGACCCTGCTGAAGTCCTGGGGACCCGGCCAGACACGCCGCTGCCCTACTGGGGGTGGGGCGAGATTCCCGACCAGTACCGGCGCCGCTGGGACAGCGACGACGGCGAGTCACCCCTGCCCCCTGATCCCGGGCTCGCTGATCTTCCACCGCTGCGGCCTCACTGGGGTTCCCGCAGCCGGCGACCGAGACCCGGGTTCACGGCTAGGTAGCCGGTGGTTATCCGAACTGGCCGGGCTGGTAGTCGCCGGCGGGCTGCTGGATGATGACGTTCATCCGGTTGTAGGTGTTGATGAGGGCGATGACCGTCACCAGCGCGACGAGCTGGTCATCGTCGTAGTGCTTGGCCGCGTTCGCCCAGACCTCATCGGTGACACCGCCGGCGGCGTCGGCGATGCGGGTGCCCTGCTCGGCGAGCTCCAGCGCGGCCCGCTCGGCCTCGGTGAACACCTTCGCCTCCCGCCATACCGCGACCAGGTTCAGCCGCTGCTGGGTTTCCCCCGCGTGCAGGGCGTCCTTGATGTGCATGTCGGTGCAGAAGCCGCACCCGTTGATCTGGCTGGCCCGGAGCTTCACCAGCTCCTGCGTCGCGGATGGCAGGGCCGAATCATGCAGAGCGGCTCCCGCCGAGTTGATGTGCTTGACGATCTTCAGCGCCAGGGGGCTGCCGAGGTAATCGATGCGGGCGTCCATCGTCATCTCCTTGCCGTTCTTGCGGGTCAGAGCCTGAGCCGTGGTCCGCTGGATGGTGTGTTCGTCTCAGCAGTACGACGACACAGCTCCCCGGGATGTCAGGCGGCCAGGGCAGACTGGGCAGGTGGAGATTCTGGAAACACTTGAACTGGCCTCGTCCTCTGTCGTCCTTCGCCGGGCCGAGGCCAGCGATCTTCCCGCGATCGTTGAGCTGATCGCCGCTGACCAACTCGGTGCCACCCGAGACGGGGTGAAGACACCAGAGGACCTCGCCGCTTACCAGGCGGCCTTTGAAGCCATCGACCGGGACCCGGCGCACCTGCTGCTGGTCGCGCAATCGGGCCCCGACATCGTGGCCACGATGCAACTGTCTTTCCTGCCCGGCCTCGCGCGCCGTGGTGCCCTGCGGGCCCAGATCGAGGCGGTCCGGGTCCACGAGGCCTGCCGCAGCAGTGGCATCGGCGCCGCCATGTTCACCTGGGCTATCAATGAATCCCGCAGGCGGCACTGCGCCCTGGTGCAACTGACCACCGACAAGTCCCGTACTACCGCGCACCGCTTCTACGAACGACTCGGCTTTGTCGCCTCACATGACGGAATGAAACTCTCCCTCCAGCAATCTGGCAGGTGACTCGCGCTGTTCAGGAAGGGGTAGTCCCGAGCGCCGCGGTGATCTGCTCGATTGCCTCGGACTCGGCGGGGCTCACGCTCTGCCCGTGCTCCTTGTGCGCTGCCGCGACCTTGCCCGCGAGGGTGAGGACGAAGCGCCGGTACTCGTCGACTTCCTCGGTCGTGGCCTTGCTCCCGAGGAGCGCCACCGCGTCGCGGACGTGCTTGAGTGCGTTCTCCCTGAGTTCCTCGGCGGAGTGATACCTCGTGTGGTCGGCCTTGGGCTTCGCCGCGACGATCTCGTCGAGGAGTTCGCTTTCGCCGTGCTGGGCGCGCGCGTCCACATAGGCCTTCGACATCGCGATTGACTCGCGGATCATTCCGCCGTGCGCGGCGGTGACCACGATCATGCCGGCGCTGGGCGGCCCCTCGAGCACCATCTTCCACTCCTCGGGTGAAAATGCCGCTGATGTCGTCATCCGGGCTCCTCAGGATCGATGTGAAATAAAGAACTGGTCGCGCGCGGGTCAGGAGCGCGCGATCGCGATCATCCCCGGGCCGGAGCCCGCCGACACTATCGCCTGGTGAAGGGGGCCACCTTATCCTGGGACTGCGCTTCAGATTACGGCCCTTCCGGAATCGGGGGAGCCCGGCAACCGGGCACCTATGCCAGGCTGGGAGAAGATGCTGCGGGCTTTGGGCTGTGAGCCTCACTGAGAGCAGCGAGGGCGGCCGGATGAGTCCGGGGGCACGTTCCGCACCTGCGGGACCCCTCCGGTGAGTCAGCTTCGCCTTCCCGCGGGAGGGTTGATCGGCCGGGACCGGGAAGCCGGCTTCCTGGAGCGATTTTTCCGGCAGGCTGCGGTCAGCGGCGGGGCACTCCTCCTGTCCGGCGAGCCTGGTGTGGGCAAGACTGCGTTGCTCGATGCCCTGGGGGACCGGGCGTCTGGGTCGGGGACGATGGTCCTGCGGGTTGCGGGTGCTGAGTTCGAGGGGGACGTCAGTTTCGCCGCGCTCAACCAGGCACTGTTCCCCTTGTTCGGTGATTTCGACGAACTTGACGCCGCGCACCGGGATGCGCTGGGCGTGGCCTTGGGGCTCGGAGCCGGGCCTGCGCCGGACCGGCTGCTGGTGTTCAACGCCACGCTGGCCCTGCTCCGGCACGTGGCCGCGCGCGTGCCGCTGCTCCTGATCGTGGACGACCTGCCCTGGATAGACCGGGCCAGCGCCGGCGTGCTGAGTTTCGCGGCGAGGAGGCTCGTGGGCAGCAGAGTGGGCCTCCTGGCCGCCAGCCGGACTGGTGCGCGTAGCTACTTCGATCGGGCCGGGCTGCCGGAATATGAGCTGGAGCCTTTGGATGAGGAGTCGGCTGCCCAGCTGGTGGCCGCGCGATTCCCAGGCCTTGATCTCCGGGTCACGAGCCGGGTGCTGGGCGTGGCGCAGGGCAATCCGCTGGCCCTGCTGGAGCTGCCGCAAGCGTTGAGCGATTCCCAGCGCTCGGCGACGGAACCGCTTCCGCCGGTGCTGCCACTGGGGGAGCATCTTCGGAAGCTATTCACGTCACGTGTCGCAGAACTTCCGCCGGCGACCCGGGCGCTTCTCCTTGTCGCGGCCCTGGAGGGCACCGGCGACCTTCGCGTGCTGGAAGCGGCGGGCGGCAGTGACTACGGGCTCGACGATCTCGCTCCCGCCGAGCGCGACCATTTGGTGCGGGCGGACGAGAACCCGGGCCGGATCACATTCCGGCACCCGCTTATCCGTTCCGCAGCGGTCGGGGCGTTCGACCGCTGGTGAACGCCGCCGGGCCCACCGGGCGCTCGCCGTCGTCCTCGCTGGCCAGCCCCAGCGGAGAGCGTGGCACCTGGGCGAGGCCTCTATCGAGCCGGACGAGCAGGTGGCCGGGTTGCTGGAGGAGGCGGCGCGTGCCGTCTCTGGACGCGGAGACTACTCCGGCGCGGTGGAAAGACTCATCCGTGCCGCTGACCTGAGCCCGGCGGGGGCCGAGCGCAGTCGCCGGCTGGCCGAGGCGGCCTATATCGGGGCGGAGGCCTTCGGCGAGATGAGCAGCACCTCTCAGTTGCTGGAAGGAAGCCGGCTGGTAAGCCCGCAGGTAAGCAATGCGCTGCACTATGTGTCGGCGGCCACCTTCGTGATGCTGAATGGGGATGGGCATGTCGATACGGCCCATCGGCTGCTGGTCGGAGCTATTGAAGGGGGAACCCACCACTACGACGCCGGTAACACGGCGCTCATAGATGCGCTGTGGACTCTTGCTCTGGTCTGTTTCTGCGGCGGGCGGCGTGAGCTGTGGGCCGAGTTCTACGCCGCGGTGGCCCGGCTTTCGCCGGAAACGCCTGCGGAGCTCGCACTGACCGTGGACATGTTCGCGGACCCGGCACGTACCGGGGTAGCCGCGCTGCCCCGGCTCGAGGCCGCGCTGAGGACCGTACACGACGAGGTCGACCCGAGTTCGATCGACAACATTGCAGCAGCCACGATGTATGCGGACCGCCTCGCAGAGGTGCGTGAGCCTCTGTGGCGAAGCGTCCTCCGGGGACGCGAGGGCAGTTCGGGGCGAAGGCACCTCGTGGCGCTGATGGACCTGTGTGTCGATGATTTCCACCGCGGCGAATGGGGCGAAGCGGCTGAACTCGCGGCGGAAGGACTCAGAGTCAGCGAAGAGCGCGGAGGCCGGTTCTTCGGCTGGTACTTCCGCTACCACCAGGCGCTTCTGGCTGCCGTCGAGGGCCGGTTCGACACTAGCCGGGCGCTGGCCGGGCAGATCATCGGCTGGGCCGGGCCGCGGGGAGCCCGCGCCGCGCAGTTCTGGGCCCACCATCCGCTGGTGCTGGCCGATCTCGGCCAGGGCGACTACGAGAGCGCCTACCAGCACGCCACCGCGATGAGCCCGGCGGGCACCCTGGCTTCCCACGTTCCGCATTGCCTGTGGGTCGTCATGGATCTTGTCGAGGCCGCCGTGCGCACGCACCGGCACTCCGACGCGGAGCGGCATGTGCAGGCGATGCAGGAAGCCGACATCGCGGCGCTGTCCCCGAGACTGGCCATCCTGGTGGCGGCGTCGGCGGCCATCGCCGCCGGGGACAAGCCAGCGCCTGCGCTCTTCGAGAAGGCGCTGAGTCTGCCCACCGTCGATCTTTGGCCGTTCGACGTCGCCCGGGTGCGGCTCGCTTACGGTGAGCGCCTCCGCCGGGCCCGGGCCGCCACTGAGTCCAGGACGCATCTTCAGGCGGCGCTCACCGCCTTCCGGAAACTGGGCGCCATCCCGTGGGCCGCCCGTGCCGAGTTGGAGTTGCGGGCGACCGGCGCCAGCAGGTCCGCTTCCAGCGCTCCGGGTGTCGCCGCCCTGACCCCGCAGGAACTGCAGATCGCCGGCCTGGCAGCGTCGGGCATGACCAACAAGCAGATCGCGGAACGGCTGTACCTGTCTCCCCGGACAGTCAGCGGTCACCTGTACCAGATCTTCCCCAAGCTGGGCATCACGACGCGAGCCGCCCTCCGCGATGCTCTCGGCCAGGCGGGCGGCTCCTAGCGTCCCGCCCTCTCCGCCGCTGCTTTCAGGTAGGCAACCCACTGGTCGAGGGCTCTTTGCGGGGAAGCGGGATCCGGTTCCCTCAGTGCGATGGCCGCCGGCCCTCTCGCCGCAAAGCCCGCCAGAACCCGTGATCTGCCTACCTCGCCGGAGACGACCCACGCGTGGTAGATGCTGATGTCGATTCCCTGGCCGAACCACGCCAGCCGGCTTCTGGCCACGAATTCGATGACTTGCGCGGAAATGTGGAGGCCGTCGATCTCGAATTCAAACACGCTGGCCGGCTCCAGGCGCTCGTGGCCCGGAGTCAGGACATGCACGTTCCGGATGCCGGGGAAATCCTGCTCCCAGCAGCCGACGGAGACCAGATGCGAGAACACGGCCGCGGGCCCGGCATCGATGGCGAGTTCGCTGCGGGCCCAGACATCCGCGCACTCTGGAGAAAAGCCCGCTGGCCAGTGAAGAACATGACCCGCATCAGGTTCCGCGCCCACAGTCAGGAGTCTTCGCTTCTGGCCTGGGGGGAGCACCAGTCATCTGACTCGCTTGCGCCCGGCAGCCCGCCACCGGCATCGCCGGGGGCTCGGTTCCTGGACTGCGGCGGCGGGCCGGACGAGTCATTTGACCGGTGATCCCGGCGGCCATCTCTCGGCAGACTCGGAAGCACGTTATCTCGCAGAGAGGGCTCCATCCATGTCGCATCACCTTGATACGCCTCTGGCCAGCCAGAACGGGCAGCTCTACATCGATGACCTGTACGTCTTCCCGGGCACCGGCAGCACCGTGTTCGTGATGGACGTCAACTCCAATATCACTGGGCTGTATGCCCAGCCGGGGTTCCACCCGGAGGCACGCTATGAGTTCAAGGTCCACTTCGGCGGAGCCGATTTCGAGGATCTGACGTACCGGGTGTCCTTCGGCGAAGCGGGCTCAGACGGACAGCAGTCCCTGCAGTTGCATGCACTGGCCGACAGCCAGGCGCGCGAGGACTCCGCCGCCGGTGAGTTGGTGCTGGAGGGCCGGACCGGCGAGCCAGCCAGCGCGGGTGACATCCGGATCTGGGCGGGGCGCATCGCCGACTCCTTCTACATCGACCTCTCGCTACTCGCGCTGGTCAACACGGCGATCATGAACGGGACTGCGCCGGACCTGTCGCAGTGGCGCCCGGAAGAGGCGAAGAACAGCTTTGCCGGCACCGCTGTCGAGTCGATCGTGCTGGAGGTCCCGCACGCCCATCCCCGGCTGCGACCCGGGGCCCGCATCGGCGTGTGGTGCACCACGAAACTCGCCACCGACGCGGGCGGCTGGCGGCAGATCAACCGCGCCGGGCACCCGATGATGTGGCCGATCTTCTGGCCCGGCGACACCGACTTCTCCAACCCCGCCAACACCCGCCACCCCTCCGAAGACGCCGGCGCAGAAGGTAAGCACATCGCCGGGCTCGTCGCCGCGGTCGTGGCGGCCGGCGGGACCTCCGGTGACCCCGAGGGGTACGGCGAGGCCGTGGCCCGGGACCTGTTCCCCGACGTGCTGCCCTACGTGATCGGTACCCCCGCCACCTACAGCTTCGCTGGCTTCAACGGGCGGACGCAGGCCGACAATGCACCCGAGGCCATGCTTTCCCTCGTCACCGGCGCCGCCGTCCCCTCCGGACTCAGGCCATCAGTGACCAGGGGGCAGCGCGGCAGCGACTTCCCGTACGTGGTGCCGGTGTGACCTGCCGCCGTCTGCTATTTGGGCGGTGCTGGCTGATGGATCCCGGGTGCGGAGGCGCGCAGCGCCTCCCACTCGTGGTCCAGGATGGACATCAGCACCTCGTCGTACCAGCGCCCGTCGTGCAGCACCGACTCGCGAAGGCGGCCCTCCTCGACGAACCCCGCCTTCTCATAGGCGCGGATCCCGGCGGGATTGAACGGAGCCACGCCCAGCTGGATGCGGTGCAGGCCCATCTCGCGGAATCCGTAGCTGACGATCACGCGCATCGCGTCCGTGCCGTAGCCGCGGCTGACGTACTCACGGCCGAGGGCGATCCCGAGCGTCGCGCACCGATCCTTGGGACGCGCGCCCCACAACCCGATGTTGCCGACCAGCACCGGCGGATCGTCGAGCGTCTCGATGGCGAAGCCGAGGTTGTCCTTCTCGTTCGCGCTCCATCTCGCGATGCGCTCCTTCGCCGCGGCCTCCGACGGCGGGACCACCCAGTTTGACAGCGTGGCCATGCGTCCGGGATCCATCTCCCACTTCGCGAGCGCAGGCAGGTCGTCGTCCCGCACGCCGCGCAGTCGCACGCGCTCGCCGGCGAGGATCGAGTCGCCGTAACCGAAGGCGCTGGAAACATCGGTGAGTTCGGTCATGTGGCTGATACTGCCGCATGCCAGTGAGATCAGCCGGTGAGGGTGGTGAGCGTGTCGCGGGCCTCGTCGGCGATGGGAGGCGGAACGTCGCCGAGTTGCAGCACATGCCTGAGCGCCCTGGTGTACGCGACGCCGTAGGCCTGGTCTGCGGGTACCTGTGTGTCCGGGATAACGCCAGAACCCTGCCAGTTCGTGCCGGTGACCGGGTTGATCGAGCGCGCGAACGGGATGCCGATGTGCACCGCGGCGCTGATCGGGAACGGCCGGGTCGGGTGCGCGCCGCCGCCGGTTACCTCGCCGATCACCTCCGCCCGGCCCAGCGCCTGCAGCGTGTAACCGAAGTCCTCGCCGCCTGAGAACGTCCGGCTGCTGGTCAGCACGTACACCGGACGGTCCAGGTAGCGGCTGCCCGGCAGGTAGGGGTAGGACCAGAACTGCATGGTCTCGCCGGTATCGGCGTGGAAAATGTCGTTCAGGTGCGTGGGCGCCTCGGCGATCAGGTAGCTGCACCACAACGCCACCCCATGGGGAGAGCCGCCGCCATTGCGCCGCAGGTCAATGATGAGGGCGTAGGTCCCGGCGACCAGTTCCATCGCGGCGGTGATCGCCGGGCCAGCAATCTCCGGCGTCGGCACCCGGCGCAGGTCGAGGTAGCCGATGTTGCCGTCCAGGCGTTCGACGCGGTGGATGCCGAAGTTGTCCAGCCGTCCTCTCCGGCGCATCTGCAGCCGTCTCACCTCACGGTCCGCAGGCTCGCCGCTGTCCCGGTCAGCCCGGTCGCGATCGGGTTCGCCGGGACCGCGTCCGGGCTCGCGCCGCCCCGGGCCGCGAGCCCCGCCGAGCTGGACCCGGAGGTGCCTGTCGCCGCTGGTCTCCTGGAGATGGCTGGTGAGCAACTCGGTGAGCGTGATCTCGTCCAGGCTGTCGTACTCCCCGGCCGCGAGCCGCACCTCAACAGCGGTGGCGACTTGCTCGGCCAGCTCCGGGAACACGTAGTTCTCGCGCAGCAACGCAAGTGCCTTGATCACGATTTCCCGGCTGGACAACTGCTCGGCGGCCAGCGAGCCGTCATCAGGCATGGTGATCACGGGGGCGTCCGCGGCATCGGAGGTGAACTCGACCAGTCCGGCCGATGGCAGCCGCAGCGAAAGCTCCCTCCGCAGTGCTTCCATTTGCTCCCGGTGTACCTCAGCCCACGCGGGAAGATCTTCCGCTGCTGGGATGAACACCCGGACCACCAACTGGCCCGGGTCCTCGCCGTGCCGCAGCTCGGCCCGCTGCACCGCGCCGTCCGGGAACAGCGCTTTCACCTCATGGTCAAGGATCCGCGCGATCTGGTCCACTCTCCGTCAACGGCACACGACCGCCTGAAGGTTCCGGCGGCGTCAGCCTGGACGGTCCGGCATCGGCTCGGCCAGCGCTGCCCGCCACTGGGGCGCGTCGAAGGGGTCGGCAAAGTACTGGGTCTCATGGGCGACGAGGCCACCGGAGAACTCCATGATGCTCACCGAGTGGGTGGGCACGCCGTCGTAGGTGATCACGCATTCGCTCACCCATATGTCCCCGGTGCCGGTGATCCGGATCACGGTAAAGTGACGGTCCGCCGGATGGCCACCGCGTTGCGCCGCGATGGTCGTGCGGCTGCGGAACCGTTCCCCGGATTGCGGGTAATCCAAGATCGCGTCCGCCGCGTAGATGGCGTGCTCGGCCGCGCTGTCCCCCTGCTCGGAGGCCTGCCAATGCTCCATGATCCTGGCCTTGGCCTCGGCGTCACCGTCCATCGTCTCGCTCCTCAAGCCCGGCGGGCAGGCTCTGCCGTCTGCACCCGGGACCGTCTCAGGTTGGGATTTTCGGGTTGGCCTGGTCCAATTTATGACGGTTTGGTGACGAGATGGGATCGGGCTCGCCCCTCTGGGGGCAGGCTCCTACGATTTCGTGCCGGGATCCTCTGCTGATCGACATTCAGGCCCACCACCTGGCCGACCTCTTAGCGGAGCACTCCGCCAATTCCTGGCGCCCGCCGGGCAACTATCCCGGGATGGGGATTCCTGATGGGAGAACAGCATGCGTGCGCGTGCGCGCTGGACACGGTTCACGAGCGGCATGAGCGGATTTCGTGGCTTGCTAATGACTGCCCGCACGCTGGCCCGCCGGCACTGGCTGTTCATGATCGTGTTCTGCGCCGGGCTGTCGCTGCGGGTCCTGACTCAGGTCGCCTACAGCCCGGCGCTGGTCTACATCGACTCGTACCGGTACCTGCACGGCGACTCAAGCCTGGATCCTCTTGGTTACCTGGTTTTGCTGTGGCCGTTGCAGCGCGCTGGTGGGCTGGCTGCGGTCGCGGCGGCCCAGCACATCCTGGGCCTGGGAATAGCCGTGTCGCTCTATTCGGTCCTGCTCCGCCGCGGCATTTGCCGCTGGGCGGCGGCGCTTGCCACCGCGCCCGTGCTGCTGGATGGCTATCAGCTGCAGGCCGAGCAGACGATCATGCCGGATGTGCTGTTCGAGGCGCTCATCGTGGCGGGTCTCGTGCTGTTGCTGTGGCGCCGCATCCCGGCTGCCTGGCAGGTGGGTTTGGCTGGCCTGGCCCTGGGCGTGGCCGTCGACGTCCGGCAGGTCGGTGAGGTCCTGATCGTCCCTGCGCTGGCCTTCCTGCTGGTCCGCGCGATTCGGCGGCAGCGGCTGGCCGAGAGCGCGCTGTTCACGGTCGGCTCCGCGATCCCGGTGCTGATATTCATGATGGTTCAGCTCGCGGTGTCGGGTCATTTCACATTCACCCAGCGAAATTCGGATGTCTTCTACGGGCGCGCGGCCGCGGCGGCCGATTGCGCTACGCTCAGGCTGCCGCCAGACGAGCGAAGTCTGTGCCCATCACCGCAGGTGGTGGCCACACTGGGCATCGATGGCCTGGTCGGTGATCCCGTAGGCCCGCTGCTGAGTTACCAGCCGCCGCCGGGCATGACGATCGAGGCCATGGCCGACCGTTTCGAGAGCGCGGTCGTCAGGCAGCAGCCGGTGGCCGTGGCCAGCGCCATCCACAGCGATTTCATCAAATTGTTCGCCCTCACCAGGAACACCGCTCCCGGGGATATGCCGATCAGCCGCTGGCAATTCCAGACCACCTATCCCACCTATCCGCCCTTGATCACCTTGCGCTATGTCGCCTCGATCAGGCCGGGCGGCGGCCAGCCATCGGTCATCAGACCGCTGGCCGAAGCGCTCCGCGATTACCAGCTTCACGGTGGGTACACACCGGGGCCCCTGCTCGCGGTGGCCGCGCTGGCGGGCCTGGCTGGGAGCTGCATGCTCGGGCTCGGCGGTCGCCGTCGGGAGCACATGGCCACGGCAACTGCCTGCCTGCTCACCACAGCCGTGGCCATCATCCTCCTGCTCGGATCGGATGTGTACGAATTCTCGTGGCGCTACCAGCTTCCCGCCCTCGTCTTGCTGCCACCAGCAGGCATTCTCGGAGCTGCCGCCATTGCCGCCTCCATGCGCGATGCTGCGCCGGAGCGGGCAGCAGACCAGGGTGAACGACCTGCCCCGGGTGTCGGGGCGGCCAGCACCCCGGGGGCAATTCAATCCGATCTGCGTTCCTAATGGGTGAGCGCCGCGAGGCCGCTGGCCGCGCCGTGGACGGCGGAGAATGAGGCTATGAGTGACAGTCCCGCGAGTCGGCCCAGCCGGACGCATCTGCCCTGGGCCATGTGGCTGGCGTGCGCACTCGCGGTCGCCGCGGGCGGCCTGCTCGCCCTGACCGACCTGGCTGGCATCGTGATGGGGAGCTGGGATACCCCTGCACCTGGCCTGGGATGGCTCAAGGCTGGCGCCATCGGCCAGCTCGGCCTGGCCGCCGCCGCGGTCGCCGTGCTCCTCGCAGGCACAGCACGCCCGCGACGGCGCCGCAGCGCCGCAGTGATGGCAGGTGCGATCATCGCGCTGGAGGCCGGCTGGTTCTTGCTGACCCGCATGCTGGCAACTTCATGACCCGCCATGCGGTGCGGACGGGAGGCTCACGCAGCGGGGCACGGGCCCGGTGATGATGCCCCCTGCGCCCAGCGCCGTGCCATGGCGCGGGTCACCGCTGAAGGCCAGAATCATCGTGTCCCCGGCGGGGATGCCACCCTTGCCCAGCTTGACCGTGACGGAGCGATGCCCGTTCCCGTTCACCCCGCTCTTGACCGACACCGCCGGGTGCGGGACCGGCCGGGGGCGCGACAGCGACCCGATCGGCGGGCAGCCTGGCCGCACCGGGACGACCCTTACCCGGGCGCCCATCGCATGCAGGGTCGTATTTGCTCCGGCCACGCCGGACGCGCGGTTGACCGCCACCGTCACCGTGCCGTTGTGCCGGGTCACCGAATACGCGGCCAGGGCGGGTGTGCTGCCCAGCGCCATCACCGCAGCGGTGGCCGCGGCCACCGCGCCGGCCGCGCCGGTGGCCAGCCACACCGGCCGCCAGACCCGGTGGCGGGCAGGGGCTGGCCGCTCCAGGGCACGCAGGTGGTGCCCGTGCTCGGTCATCAGCTGCTGGTACAGCTGATCTTCGAATTTCGTCATGCCTTCACCTCTGGCTCACTCGCAGGATCGGTGTCGTGAGCCGGATCCGGGCTAGCCGCTTTGCGCAGCCGGGCCCGGGCCCGCATCAGCCGCATCCGCAGGGTGCCCGGCGCGATGCCGAGCACCCGGGCCGCTTCTTTGGGCTGCAGGCCCGCCAGGTCCACCAGTTCGACCACCGCCCGGTCGGTGGCGGGCAGCGTGGTCAGCCCGGTGACCAGCGCCCGGCCAGCGCGTTCGGCATCGATCCGGTCGATCAGCTCGCCGGCCTCGTCGGGGGCGAGTTCCCGGCGGCCCGCCAGCCGCTCCACCCTGCTCCGCTGCTGACTGTGTGCTTGGCAGTGCGCGGCGTAGATCCGCCGGGCGATGCCGAACACCCAGGCACGTGGCGTGCCTTTGCGCGGGTCGAAGGTGGCGAACGACGTGATCGCCTGGACGAAGGTGTCCGCGGTCAGGTCGGCCACGGTCTGCGGCTCCGCGCTGCGCCGCGCGAAGTAGGCGGTCACCGCCGTCACGTTCGCCCGGTACAGCGCCTCGAACTCAGCACTGCCGCAATCAGCCGGCCCGCTGTCCTGCGGCGCCAGGCGTGGCGGCGGTGAGTTCAGCGCCGATGGCTTTATCTGGCTCACACCCCTAGTTGGCCCTTTGCCCCCGCGGCGTCACACCTCCATGGGAGGCCTTCCTGCTGGAGGCAGCGAGGTTAACGGCCTGGGGCCTGCCCGGTGGCGCGCGGGCTGACCATCCCGGTCTGGTAGGCGAAGACGACGAGTTGCGCGCGGTCGCGGGCGCCGAGCTTGATCATCGCCCGGCTGACGTGGGTCTTGGCGGTGGCGGGGCTGACCACCAAGGCGTGGGCGATCTCGTCGTTGGACAGGCCGTGCGCGACCAGGGCCACTACCTCTCGTTCCCTGTTGGTGAGGGTTTCCATTCCTGCTGCGGCGGCCGCGTCCGGCGGCCGGGAGACGAACTCGCTGATCAGGCGGCGGGTGACGGCGGGGGACAGCAGCGCGTCCCCGTGCATGACGATGTGCAGCGCCTGCAGCAGCTCGGCGGGCTGGGTGTCTTTCAGCAGGAACCCGCTCGCTCCCGCCCGCAGCGCGGCGAAAATGTACTCGTCGAGCCCGAAGTTGGTGAGGATCACGACGCGCACGCTGTCCAGCCGCTCGTCGCCGGCGATCTGCCGGGTGGCCTCGAGGCCGTCAAGCACCGGCATCTGAATGTCCATCAGCGCGATGTCGGGGCGGTGCTCGGCGGCCAGCGCCACCGCCTGCTGCCCGTCGGTGGCCTCGGCGACCACCTCGATGTCGTCTTCGGCTTCGAGTAGCGACCGGATGCCGCTGCGGATCAGCGCCTGGTCGTCGGCTAGCAGGATCCTGATCAAGACGGTGCCCGCGCGGGGAGTTCGGCACGCACCAGGAAGCCACCGCCGTCCCGCGGCCCGGCCTGGAGCCGGCCGCCGAGCGCGGACACCCGTTCCCGCATGCCGACCAGGCCCAGCCCCAGGGCCGCCGGCAGGCTGTCGGCGCTGGTCACGGTGGCCTGGCCGTCGTCGACGACCTGGACCGAGAGGGTTTCCGGCGTGTAGTCCAGGTGAACCGAGGCGCAGGCCTGGCCGGCGTGACGGCTTACGTTGGTCAGCGCTTCCTGCACGATCCGGTAGGCGGCCTGGTCCACTTCGGGCGGGAGTGGCCGTTTCGCGCCGGTCACGCGCACGGTTACGGGCAGCCCGGCCGCCCGTGCGCGTGCCACGAGGCTGTCCAGCTGGCTGAGGCCGCTGCTGTCGCCGTCCTGCACGCTGCGCAGCACGCCGAGCGTCGCGCGCAGTTCCCGTGCGGCGTCCGCGCCCGCCTCCTGGATCGCCAGTAGCGCCGGCGGGACGTCCTCGCCGCGCTTGCGGGCCAGGTGCTGCGCCACGCCGGCCTGAACCTGGATCACCGAGATGCTGTGCGTCAGGGAATCGTGGAGCTCGCGGGCGATGCGCAGCCGTTCCTCCATCGCCCTGCGCTGGGCGGATTCCTCCCTGGTCCGCTCCGCCTCTTCCGCGCGCTGCTCGACCTCGCGGACGTGCAGCTGCCACATGCGGAACGTCACGGCCATGACGCCCGCCGAGATGAGCCATCCGGCCGCGTGGAACGCCCGCCCGCCGTGATCCGTGCGCATGCTTGGAGCGTACGCGTCCTGCCCGCGAGCGCATCCGCCTGCGGTAGCTATTGCCGGCTACTCCCTACGTGGTATCCCAGCGCCCGGCGTTATTCCCGCTGACCAGGCAGAAGACGCTTCCCCCGGCCGACGACGGCGGGCCGTCCGGGCAGCAGCATCGGTGGCATGGCAATGACATTTCCGCAATCGGCGAGGCCCGCCGCGGCGTCCCCACCACCTCTCGAGCCGCGTAGCCGCGGCGCACATCCATGGAGGAAGCCATGAACTCCGATCCTGCACTCGTCACGCGCGCCGCGCGGGCCAGCGCACCTGCCGACTCCCGTCGGTGGCTGATCCTGGGCACGGTCGCCGTCGCCCAGCTCATGGTCGTGCTGGACGCTACGGTCGTGAACATCGCGCTGCCGTCCGCGCAACAGGCCCTGGGCTTCAGTACCGTGGACCGCCAGTGGGTGGTCACCGCCTACGCGCTGGCGTTCGGCAGCCTGCTGCTGTTTGGCGGGCGGCTGGGCGACCTGATCGGGCGCAAGATCACGTTCCTGGTCGGCGCGCTCGGCTTCGCCGCCGCGTCGGCCATCGGCGGGGCGGCCGCCAGCTTCGGCATGCTGGTGGCGGCGCGGGCCACCCAGGGCGCGTTCGGCGCACTTCTCGCGCCCGCGGCGCTGTCGATCCTGTCCACGACGTTCAGCGACCCGAAGGAGCGCGGCAAGGCGTTCGGCGTCTACGGTGCGATCGTGGGCGCCGGCGGCGCGATCGGCCTGGTGCTCGGCGGGATCCTGACCGAGTACCTGTCCTGGCGCTGGTGCCTGTACGTGAACTTGTTCTTCGCCGGTCTCGCGGCGATGGGAGCGATGCTGCTGCTCAAGCACCAGCGCGCCCGCACCAGGCCGCGGCTGGACCTGCCCGGCGTCGCGCTCGTCTCGGCCTCGATGTTCTGCCTGGTCTACGGGTTCTCCAACGCCGCGACCCACCACTGGGACACGCCGTCCACCTACGGCTTCCTGGCCGCCGGCGTGGTGCTCCTGGCCGGGTTCGCATTCTGGCAGACCCGCACGTCCAGCCCGCTGCTGCCGCCCCGGGTGGTGCTCGACCGCAACCGCGGTGGCGCCTACCTGGCCGTGCTCATCGTCGGCGCGGGCATGTTCGGCATCTTCTTGTTCCTCACCTACTACCTGCAGCAGACCCTCGGCTACTCCCCGGTGGTCAGCGGCGTCGCCTTCCTGCCGATGATCGCCATGGTGGTGGTGGCCGCCAACCTGTCCAATGTGCTGCTGCTGCCCCGGTTCGGCCCCAGGCCGCTGGTCACCGCCGGCATGCTGCTGGCCGCGGGGGGCCTGGTGTGGCTGACCAGGATCGGGGTGCACTCGAGCTACGCGGCGGCGGTGCTGGGGCCGCTGATGGCGGCCGGCCTGGGCCTCGGCTTCACGATCGCGCCGTCCATGAACACCGGGACGTTCGGCGTGGCGCCGCAGGACGCGGGTGTGGCCTCCGCCACGCTCAACACCGGCCAGCAGGTTGGCGGCTCGATCGGCACCTCGCTGCTCAACACGATCTTCGCCGGCGCAGTGGCGCACTACCTGACCAGTCACCTGAGCCCCGCCACCCTGGTCCACGGGCACCCGGCGCCATCCCTGACCGCGATGTCGCTGATCCACGGCTATACCACGGGGTTCTGGGTCGCGGCGGCCATCTTTGGCGCCGGCGCGGTGATCTGCGGCGCGCTGTTCCGCTCCGGACCGCTCCGTGCCTCCGCGCCCGCGGCCGCCTCGGCCACGGCCGCCACGCAGGAGACCGCCCCGCAGGAGACCGCCACCGTCCACGTCTGACCGGGCCGGGTGGGCTGCCGCACGCCGGCAGCCCACTCCGCGGCTAACAGCAGGGACAACCACCGAATGTTCACACCGGCCCCGAGGAGGAGCCAGATGCTGGCACGTACGCACGGGGAGCGCGAGCAGCGATCGTTCCTGCTCCAGCGGGCGCAGCCAGCAATGACCGGGCTCATCGACGGCTCCTTGTCGACGCTCGCCCCGATCTTCGCCGTCGCCCTGGCCACACACCAGCCTCACGACGCTTTCCTGGCCGGGCTGGCCACCGCGATCGGCGCCGGCGTCAGCATGGCCTTCTCCGAAGGACTATCCGACACCGGCGACCTGACCGGCCGCGGCAGCCCTTACTCGCGCGGGGCGATCACCGGCTTCGGCACGTTCCTCGGCGGTATCCTGCACACGCTGCCGTTCCTCATCCCCCAGTACCGCGCGGCGGTGCTTCTCGCGCTTACGGCGATGGCGTTCGAGCTTCTGGCGCTCGCGTGGATCCGCCGGCGGTTCTTCGGCACCAGCTTCCTCAGCTCATTCATCTACATAACGCTCGGCGGGGCAATCATCGCCACCATCGGCGCCGCGCTGGGAGCAGTCCGCTGACAGCACGCGAGGCTTCGCGCGGCAGCCGCGCCCTGTCTCGACACGGCTGGAGCGGACAAGAAGAATGCCAGATATGCACGTCGTCGCTCTATCGGAGCACACTGGTCGGCACCTCGCCGAAATCGGATTCCTGCTCGTCCTGTTCGCTGGGGTCTGGCTCGCTGCAGCACAAGTCCCGAAGTTCAAGCTTGGCACCGCCCGGACCATCGTCGCAGGTATCGCGCTCGCGGTCGCAGGTCTGCTTCTCATCATCGCCACGCACTGGGGTCACTTCGGCTAGTGGTGGTGGGTGGATTCCAGGCAGTGGGGGAGTGGGGTATTTCGCCAGCTCGTGGTCAGGCGTCCCGGCGGATCAGCACCACGGCGGTCACGGTCAGCAGGATGGCCGCGAGGACGACGAAGAGGGCGGTCTCGATGCCCTGGAACGCCCAGAACCGGCTGGCGGGCTGGTAGGTGACGAAGGAGCGGAATCCGGTGAGCGCCGCCCGGCAGGATGAGGTCAGGCCCCCCGTGGGGTTGGCCAGCCCCGCGCAGGCCTTGGGCAGGGAGCTGACCGGCACCCCGAAGGCCGCCTGCTGGTCCTGCGGCCCCGCCATCAGCTGGCCGGCTGGGTTGCGGGCGCCCTGGCTGATCAGCCAGTAGGAGCCGGTCAGCCGGATCGGGGCGGTCAGGTCGCGGACGACGGTGACCGCGCTCAGGTAATGCAGGCGCAGCCAGAGCGTCACCGCGACGCGGGCCGCGATGAATCCGCCGAGGGTGACCGCCATCGCGGGCACCGTGCGGCGGATCAGCGCGCCCGCGCAGATACCCAGCGCCATGGCGAACACCGCGTAGGCCACCGGCACGAGGTACAGGACGTCGAACCGGCCAGGGTAGAACTCGCTGCCGTGCTCGGCGTTGGTCGGGCTGGCCCACCAGGTGGTCAGGGCGGCGACGGCGCCGCCCCAGGCCGCCGCGGCGAGCAGCAGCCAGCCGGCCTTGACCGCGAGCCAGCGGGCCCGGGTGATGCCCTGCATCCAGACGAACTGGGTGGTGCCGGCCTCGAACTCGCCGGCCACCATGGGGGCGCCCAGGAACAGCCCGGCGAGGACCGGCGTGGCCAGCAGGATGAGGCTCACGAAACCAACGGTGGGGCCGCCGGTGAACAACCCGCCCCCGGTTGAGCAGTTCACTCCGTTCTGGCCGTTAATGGAAGGTGATGCGCATTCTGCGATGATGGTGTGGTACTGGGAGACGAGCCGCAGGCCGGTAAGCACCAGCAGCAGGCAGAGCGCGGCCATTATGGCGGTGCCCACGGCAAACTGGGCCCGGTACTGCCGCCAGGTGAGCCAGGTCATTGTTCCTCTCCAACCGAGGTCAGGCGTGATGTCGCGGGTGCGGCGTCCTGGCCCATGTAGGCCAGCACCATCTCTTCGAGCCCGACTTCGGAGCTTTCCCACGCCGGGTCGATGACCGGAGCGTTGCCCCGGACGAGCAGCGTGGTCTGCCGGGCGGTGTGCACGGCCTGCACGATGTGGTGCGTCCTGGCGATCGCGGCGGTGTCCCTGCGCGGCCCGACCAGTACGCGGTGCTCGGCCAGCAGCGCGTCGATGCCGCCGGATAGCTGCACGCGGGAAGCCGACAGCAGGATGAGGTGGTTGACGACCCGCTCCATGTCCGCGACCAGGTGCGAGGACAGCACGACGGTCAGCTCCCCGACGGCGACAGCGTCGGCCATGGTGGCCAGGAAATGCCGCCGGGCCAGCGGGTCCAGCGCGGCGACGGGTTCGTCCAGCAGCACCAGCCGGGGCTTCTTGGCCAGCGTGAGGGTCAGCGCCAGCTGGGCTCGCTGGCCCCCGGACAGCGAGCCAGCCGCGCGGTCCAGCGGGATATTCAGTGACGTCAGCCGGTCGCGCACCAGCGCCGCGTCCCAGCGGCGGTTCAGGTGCGCGCCGATGCTGATGTGCTCCTCGGCGGTGAATCGCCGGTACAGCGGGATCTCCTGGGCCAGGAAGCCGACCTCGGCCAGGAAGGCCGGGTCCTGGCCGGGTGCGCTGCCCAGCACCGACATCTCGCCTGCGGTCGGCCGGGCCAGCCCGGACAGCAGCCGCAGCAGCGTGGTCTTGCCCGCGCCGTTCGGGCCGATCAGCGCGCATATGCGACCTTCAGGCACGGTGACGTCGCAGTCGCTCAGGGCGGTGACCCGGCGGAACTTCTTGACCAGTCCCCGGGTCTGGATGACCGTGGTCACGCGATCTCCTCCTCGGGCGCTGCCTGCAGCGTGACGCGCAGCAGCGACTCGATCGACTCATCGTCGAGTCCGGCCTCGCGGGCTTCCCGAACCCACCGGGCCAGGCTGCGGCCGAGCCGGGAGTGCGTGCCGGGCGGCGGCCCTGGTGGACGGTTCAGTACGAACGTGCCGTGCCCGGCCCGGGCCTGTACCAGGCCCTCGCGTTCCAGGTCGCGGTAGGCCTTGAGCACCGTGTTGGGATTGACGGCTGTCGCCGCGACGACCTCGCGCACCGTGGGCAGCTGATCGCCTACGTCCAGCACGCCCATCCGTAGCGCCTGTCGTACCTGCTGCACGATCTGCAGGTAGGGCGGTACTGCCGACCGGCCATCAATGCGGAAGTGGATCATGTTCCGTATCCTTAGTGTCTTAAGCTGTTAAGACACTAAGGCTTAACGGGCCAGCCGTCAACGCGTGGGTACCTGGCGGCCTACAGTCGGGAACAATTGCAGCTCAGGAGGACGCCCCCGGCAGTGCTCAGCCTCGCCACATCGGGCGCGGCGTCTTGCCTGAGAAAATCGATATCAATAAGATGATGATGTGATATCAGGCCTGCCGATTAGAGGAGCACCAGATGGCTACCCAGACTGCCGCCACCGCAGGCCCGCAACAGCCTGATCGGCAGGTGACCGAGCACGAGGCCCAGTCCATGCCCGGCCTGCGCATGCTGGTGCTGGGCATCGTCCTGATACTGGCCGGGGTGGCGCTTGCTGTGGTGGCAAGTCACCTGAGTCACGGCGCCGCCGTGGCGCTGGTGGTGCTCTGCGTCCTGATCTTTGTGGCCAGTGGCGTCGTCCTGGGGGGTCTGACCCCTGTCGTCCCCGGGCAGGCCCGTGTCGTCCAGTTGTTCGGCCGCTACCGCGGCACCATCCGCGACTCGGGCTTGCAGTGGGTGAACCCGTTCACCCGGCGCATTGCCGTGTCCACCCGGATCCGTAACCAGGAATCGGCGCAGGCCAAGGTCAACGACGCCGAGGGCAACCCGATTGAGATCGCGGCCGTGGTCGTCTGGCAGGTCGCCGACACCGCCCGCGCTATCTACTCCGTCGATGACTACACGCAGTTTGTCACCATTCAGACCGAGACCGCGGTCCGGCATATCGCCTCCAGCTACCCCTACACCAGCCGCCGGGAAGGCGAACTGTCGTTGCGCGACAACGCCGACGAGATCACCGGCAGGCTCTCCGCCGAGATCGCCGCACGGGTCGCATCGGCCGGGGTGCACATCATCGAGTCACGGCTGACCCGGCTTTCGTATGCCCCTGAGATCGCCCAGGCCATGCTGCGCCAGCAGCAGGCGAGTGCGGTGGTCGGTGCGCGGCAGCGGATCGTGGAAGGCGCGGTCGGCATGGTCCAGCTGGCCCTGCAGCGGCTCCAGGAGGAGGATGTCGTCGAACTGGACGAGGAGCGCAAGGCCTCGATGGTCTCCAACCTGCTCGTGGTGTTGTGCAGCGAGCAGGCTACCCAGCCGGTCGTCAACACCGGCACCCTCTACCAGTGACGGCTCTGCCTGTGACTACCGGCACGGAACCGCGGTGAGTGAACGCAAGAGCGTCCTGCTGCGTCTGGACCCCGCCGTCCACGACGCCCTCGCCCGGTGGGCTAACGACGAGCTGCGCAGCACTAACGCCCAGATCGAGTTCCTCCTCCGCCGTGCACTGGCCGAAGCAGGGCGGCTGCCCGGCCGGGCGGGACCGATGCGGCCCCGCGGGCGGCCCCCCGCCGCCAGCCGCACCGGCACCAGCCCGCCACCACCCGGCGATGACCAGCCTCGCGGCGCAGAGGAGCGGCGATGACAAGGCCAGGCGCAGACCCTCCCCCGTGGGCGCTGGTGGACGAGGGCTGGGGCCGTAAGGTCGTGGATTTCGCGACCCTCAGCGAGCCGGGCAACTGCCGGGAGTACGTCGCCGTGCACCATCGGCTCGGCGTCGATGCCGGGGACCGGCTGCTCGACGTGGCTTGCGGGTCCGGGCTCGCCGTCGAGCTGGCTCGCCTGCGCGGCGCATCCTGCTCCGGTATCGACGCCTCGGCCAGGCTGGTGGCGGTGGCCCGGGACCGGAACCCTGGCTGCGACATCAGGGTCGGCGATATGCATGCCCTGCCGTGGGATCCGGCGTCATTCGATGTGGTCACCAGCTTCCGGGGGATCTGGGGCACCACACCCGGTGCGGTGGCCGAGATACACCGGGTCCTCCGCCCCGGCGGGCGCGTCGGGATAACGGTGTGGGGTCACCTGAAGGTGTCCCCTGGAGCCTGGGCGCTGGCGCCGTTCCGCCTTGCTGCGGTGGAGAAGGTCGGCAACCAGGCGGTGATGGTGTCGCTCGGCCGGCCTGGTGCGGGCGAGCAGCTCCTCGCGTCGCACGGATTCCTCGATGTCGAGCGCCTGGAAGTTCCGTTCGCCTGGGAGTTCGCGGACCCGGAACTGTACGCGCGTGCGCTGGCCTCTACTGGGCCAGCTTATGAGGCCATCCAGAACGTCGGCGAGGCTGAGTTCCATCGCGCGGCCGTCGAGCAGGCTGAGGGGCAGCTACGGGACGGCTTGCCTCTGCGGGCCGACATCAACGTCGTGGGCTACCTGGCCCGCAAACCCGAAGGAGCAGAACGCGCATGACCGGAAGCTTTCTCGAAGAACCCGCGGTGTCCGCCCAGGTGCGGGCGCTCTACGACGAAGACCTCGCAGAGGGCGGGTACGTGTGGAACGTGTCCCGGCTGTGGGCGCACCAGCCAGACACCCTGGAGAAGCTGTTCGGGTTGATGTCTGAGGCATTCACCCCGAGCGGTTTGACCTTCCGCCAGCGCGCGATCCTGGTGATCCGCCGCCGCCTCGGCCCTTGGTGATTCTTACTGCTCGCTGGCGTGGGGCGGGAAGCTGGGCAAGGCATCCGACGCCGCTGTCGCGGCAGGGGTCCTGAATGGCAGCGACGCCGGGCTGACGGACCAGGAGAAGGCCATGGCCGCGTGGGCCCGGAAAGTCGCCAGGGACCCGAACGCGACGACGCCGTCTGACATCCAGGCGCTCCGCGATTCCGGGCTCGCTGACGGGCAGGTCTTCGCCATCACCGCCTTCGTGGCCCTTCGCCTGGCGTTTTCTACGATTAACGATGCGCTCGGCGCTCAGCCCGACGCGCAACTCGCCCAGTCCCTGCCCCGGGAGGTGCGCGAGGCCGTCACCTACGGCCGACCTGTAGCCCAGCCGTCGGCCGTCTGACCTGGTGGCTGCCGCCCCGGCGTAACACCCGCTTGTGAAGCCGCAGTACCCGGGAACCGCGCGCCGCGGCGGATGCGGCACAGGTCAGGAGATCGCGGCCTTCACCAGCTCGGCGACCTTCTTCTCGACCGTGGGGCTCCACTTGTCGAGCGCGTACGCCACCGGCCATATGTCGCCGTCGTCGAGGGTCGCCGCGTCCTGGAAACCCAGGGTCGAGTAGCGGTAGCTGAACTTGCCCGAGTCCTGGAAGAAGACGACGATCTTCCCGTCCGCGTTCGAATAGGCGGGCATCCCGTACCAGGTCTTCGGCGACAACTCGGGGGCGGCCGCGGTCACCGTTACGTGCACGCGCTCGGCGAGCGCACGATCCTCCGGCGCCATCTCCGCGATCTTGTCGAGGACCGCCTGCAGGCCGTCTGCCTTCTTGGCGCCCTGCTTGCCCTCGGCGCGCAGCTCGGCGGCGCGCTCCTTCATCGCGGCACGCTCGTCGGCGCTGAACCCGTCGGACTCGGCCTTGGCATTCTTCGCGGGCATTCGCAGGCTTCCCTTCGTGACGGTCAGGGGCACGGCGTCAGGCCGGCCCTCCCTTGGAAGGCTAGGCCCGGCCGCACCGTGGCGCTTCTCGATTCCTGACCGGATCGGGCCCAGCCGAGGCGTCCAGGTGACGCGCCTCTTCACTGACGAACATCCCGGATCTGCCGCCTACCACAGGTCGCCCCCCGTGAATATGTACAGGAAAGGCACCAGTGGGATAAGACCGAAGATCCCCCAAGCCAGTTTCCCGCCCAGCTTCAAGTCCGGCCGGTCGGTGGCTAGATCGATCCACATCAGGACCACGGCGAGGGGGTGCAGGAAACAGACCAGGATCTCAAGAAGCTTCTTCATGACTTGAAGCTACCCAGGCCCAGGTCGTCCCGGCCGACCAGCCTCTTTGTCCCATGCCGTCCCAGCCTGCTGATCATCCTGCGCTCAGGGTTCGGCGCGTGCGGACGTTATTCGTAGGTGTGCAGGGCGACCTGGTCGATGACGAGCACGTCGGCGGCCTGCTCCGCGGTGGCCAGGGGCGACGGGCGGACGACTGGGATAGCAGTGATGGTGACAGTACGCGCGTCCTGCTGAACAAGATCGCGGATCGCGTCTGTGATGGTGAGCGTGCGGACGGCCGGCACGAGCGCGTGGGGCAGCCGCCGGTCGAACACGCTGACCGGCGGTCGGACCTCGCAGTGCCCCTCTTCCCCAAAGCAGCCGCCGTGGCCGAACACCGAGAACTTGCCCGCGAAACCGGCCTCGGCCGTAAGCGGCGTGTCGGGGCCGGCGTCGGGGTGATTGGCGAAGACGCGTACCTCGTAGCTGGGCCCGCTGTGATCAAGCCCGTAGAACGTAAGGTCAGCCCGGGCAAATTCCGGCTGATTGGCGCCCGCCGGCAGGTCGATCTCGAAGGAAACAGCCATCCCGGTTACCTGCCTATCAGCGTTCTGGAGGAGAACGAGGCGTAGTCATAGCCCAGCGCATTGACGTCGATGGTCTGCGCGACGGTGATGTTGAACGGGGGCAATGCCTCATTAAGCAGCCCGGCGGGAACTCCGGCGGTGGGGTGGCGCAGCTGCCACAAACGCCATAGCCGGTCGATCATCACGTGGTGTGCGAAGAAGACCGGGTCGTAGGCCGCGAAGGGGATCTCGGCCATGGTGCCGCCGGCCCAGACGTGCACGTCATCGTGGTATGCCTCCAGCTGTTGCTGGAAGTCCAGGAAGTCGCCCCGGCTCAGCAGCTCGCTGATCTGCGCAGCCGTTGGCAGGCTGGCCGGGTCACCGGGATTGCGGGAGGTGTTGGCAGGCGCGCCTGCGCCGCCCTGCTGCTGGGCTAGCGGGTCGATCGGGCCGCCCGCTGCCAGCGGGTTCGGCTGCCCATCGGCCTCCGCATCGCTGTAGCGAAGCGGGAACCCTACTTGGTGCGACCACGCGGACGTCCAGTCCCACCACGGCAGGGTCACCGTCGGCTCATACTCCTTCAGCGTCAGCTCAAAGTAGTAAAGGTAGGCCCGATGCCAGGCTAGGAAGAGCGGTGTGTGGTGCTGGCAGTACATCGGCAGCGGCAAGCCATGGATCCCGGCCCAGTGCAGCCATCCACGATCGTCGCCGACCTGCATGCTGGCGCTGAACGCGCTGCGCACCACCGCCAGCTGCGGCTCCCGCAACATCGCCACGTTCTTTCGGTACGAAAGTGGCGCCTGGACTATCTGTTGCGCTGGCAACGTAGCGACCGTCATCCCGTCTCCTCAGAACCAGCTACGCCGTAACGGCGCGTCGGCCGATCCTGGCCAGGCCAGCGCCCCCCGGCAGCCTCAACAGTCAACCCCGCGGTGGCGGGCCAGCAAGCGGCTGCCTCCCGGCCCGTCGCACTGACTTCTGCTCTAACGCCTTTTGCGCTCAGCGTCAAGTAACGATCAAGGGACGTTAACGTACCTGTAAACGCGTCTTACTCCGCTGGATGTCACTCGTTCCGCGGATCGTTGCTGGGGTCTACGTATTCAAGGCTGATCGGGCCGATTGCCGTTACCTGCGTCACGTACTCACCAGATTTTGCCTAGTGGAAGTGACGGGTGCCGCCCGGCAGGACCACCACCGTACCCGGCGGCTAGGCCTGCAGCTTCTCTTCCTCGAACTGCTCGGCCAGCCCGATGGAGTAAACCGCCGATATGACCGGGTAACCCGGTCCTCGTGATGCCAGTCCGGCATGAGCTTCACGCCGGACGGCATCCTCAGCCGGACCACTAAGGACCGGGCTCTGCCGGATCACCCACAACCAGGGCCAGGCGGCAGACAGCCGTCAAGCCGCGAACGGCTTCCAGCCCAGACATCCTTCGGCCAGCTACCGACCTGTAGGCGCCTTCATCTGGCGGTGGGCGACCATCACCACTGACCTCCCGGCTCGGGGAACGACTGACCCGGTATGCCTGCCTGACCGTAGCGGACCAGCAGCCTTCGGGCCGGGCCTGAGGGCGTCGTTATGCGGTTGGCCGGCGGTGCCTATGCCTGGGAGCGGGCGATGGCCTCGGCGACGGCGCCTGTGTTTCCGTCTTCCCAACTGCGGTGCTGGATGATGCGCTCGATGCGCCAGCCGTCCTCCGTGCGCCGCATGTAGTTGGCGTAGGAGCCACGCAGCAGGTAGAACTCGCCGTTGGCTGATCCCCTGAGCAGGTGCTGGGCGTACATGTAGGAGAAGCAGGTGGCCCGGTCGGGATCGCTGGGGTCGAACTCGATCACGTGGTTGGGGCTGATGTGCTGGGTCACTGTGAACCCGTCAAGGGCAGTGGAAACTCGCTCCACGAGGTCGGCGCGGGTGACAGTGGCGGCGGGGGCGCCCCCACCGGAGAAGTCCGCGTAGACCGGGTCTGTGAAGCAGTCCGCGAACATCGCCCAGTCGCGGCGATCCACGCCCATGGCATACCTGATGACTTGCTCACTGATCTGGGTGCGGTCTTCGAGCTGGCGGATGCGGGATTCGAGGCTGGCAGGCACGGCGGTCTCTTCCAGGAGGTGCGGTTGCGAACACCTCAAACGTATGACATCAAATCATTTGACACAAGACGATATGGCGATAGAACATCTCGCAGCACCCGCGTATAGTTCGGCCATGCCCGCTCAGCGCGATCGCCCCGCCAAACCGGTCGCGCCGCCCACTGCCACGGGTCTTCCTGGCGTTGATGACCTGACCTGGCTGGCCTATCGTGCGGCTGAGGCACTGGGCGAGGCGTTTAACAAGGTGTCCCGGGAAGCCGGCCTGGCCGATCTGCGGGACTGGCTGGTGCTCGCCCTGATCAGCAGCGACGGCACGCAGCGCACCCAGCTGGAAATCGCCACCCAGCTCGGCATCGACAAGTCCACCCTGGTGCCCCTGCTCGACCGCCTCGAGCGGGACGGGCTCATCGTCCGGGCTACCTCCGAACGGGACCGGCGGGTACGCATCCCGCAGGCCACCCCCGCCGGCATCGAGGTGGCCAGGAAAGTCGCGATCGCCCGGGACGCGGCCATCAACGAACGTCTCGCCGCCATCCCTCCGTCCGAGCGGGCCAACTTCCACGCAACACTGTGGAGCATCGTGGCCGATACGCCAGCGCAAAAGTAAACCGCGCGGCGAGCGCAGCCGATTCGTGTGCCTTCGCGCGTCGGTCTGGTCCAGGTTGGACGCGGGCCGCCGCGCTGGGAGGCTAGCGCGACGAGTTGACGATGATCACGACGTTGCCGATCTTCTGCCCGGTCTCGACGTACCGATAGGCGTCCACGATCTGATCCAGCGGGTACTGGCGGTCGATGACCGGTGTGAACTGGCCGGATTGCATCAGCTGGGCGAAGTGCCTGACGGTTGGCTGGTCGAGTCTGGGATAGGCGAACACGACTTTCCTGCCGCCCAGCAGCGGGGTGGCCAGCGGCAACATGAGATTCTGGTACCACGGGCCCGGCCCGGTGGACATGTAAATCCCGGCCGGTTTCAGCAACCGCTTGCACCGGCCGAACGAACTCTGGCCGGCTGCGTCGAACACCACGTCATAGTCGGGGCCGGCGCGGGTGAAGTCCCCGGCTGTGTAATCAATAACCCGGTCGGCGCCCAGCTTGCGGATCAGCTCCAGGTGCGGCCCGGCGCACACCGCGGTGACCCTGGCGCCGAACGTCTTCAGCAACTGGACCGCCGCGGAGCCGATGGCTCCAGTGGCGCCATAGACCAGGACGTTGTGGCCGCTACCGATCTTCGCCCGCCGAATGTGCGACAGGGCATAGTGCGCGCCCTCGGTGGCGGGAGCAGCCTGCTGGTAATCCAGGGCCGCCGGAATGACCGCGACCCGCCCGTCCTCGGCGATCACCAGGTATTCAGCGTGTGCCCCGAACGGTCCCTCGGTGTACCCGAATACCCGGTCGCCGACCTGGAACGAGGTGACGCCATTCCCGGCCGCCACCACCTGGCCCGCGAATTCATTACCCAGCACCCTCGCCCTCGGCCGGGCGAGGCCAGACAGCAGCGGCCGCATGATCCACGGCTTCCCCAGCCGGTAGTGGCAATCGGTGCGGTTCACGGTTGTCGCGTGGACCTTGACCAGCAGCTCGTGCTCTCCGGCGGCCGGCTTTCCCACCTCCGAGATTGCGACCACTTCCGGCGGCCCGTACCGGGTATGAACTGCTGCCCTCACAGCCGCATGCTAACCGCATCGCCGCAGCCCTGACCTACTTAACGCCGGTGGCCCGGGCTGCGGTCGGGGCGCCGAGGCATCGTCATGGCACGGTGCCGATCGTGCTCGCTTCGCTGCCCAGCCTGGATCTGGGCCGGCCGGAGCGGGTGACACATCGCTGGCGGCCGGGAACACTCAGACGATGACCGGCGTCCCGGCTGACACTCTGTACCACCGATGGCTTGGGTTGCACGCTCCCGCCATGCGGCGCGCGGTCACGGTGCTCTTCGCCGGGCTGATCGTCGCTCTAGCGGTCCTGCCCTTCGCGGGGTGGGGGCTGGCGCTGGTCGCAGGCTGGGACGCCGCTGCGCTCACCTTCCTCCTGACCACCTGGCCGGTCATTATCCGGGCCGACAGCTCGCGCGTGGCGCAGCTTGCTGCCCGCGAAGACGAAACGGAGGGCTCCGCGAGGGCGCTGCTAGTCGGGGTCAGCGTGGCCAGCCTGCTGGGGGTGGGTTACACGCTGCACCTGGCGGGACGGGACAGCGGCGCGCAGCGGGTGCTGCTGATCGGCGCGGCCGTGCTGACCGTCATGTTGTCGTGGACCGTGATGAACACGGTCTACACCCTGCGTTACGCCGACGAGCACTTCCGGTCCAAGGCCGGGGGCATTGCGTTCGGGGACCAGGACGGGCACGAGCGGCCCAGCTACCGCGACTTTGCCTATGTCGCCTTTACCATCGGCATGACCTACCAGGTGTCCGACACAACACTGCGCGATACCCGGATCCGGCGCACCGTGCTCGCCCACGCGATCCTGTCCTACCTGTTCGGCGTGGTTATCGTGGCGGGTTCGGTCAGCCTCATCTCCGGCCTGATCCGCTGACCCACCCGATCGCCGGCCGCTCCGCCTCACCCGCCCGGCCGGTCGTCGAGCTGTTCCGGAGTAATCCGGCAAGGGCCCCCGGGGCTGTCGATCGGCCATTGTGGCAATCGTGAACGACGCACACCAGTACGGGCAATCCGGCGATGCCCACTGCTGCCGGTCAATGACTGGATAATCAGTCCTTCCGCGGTTCCGGAAGTGCAAGTCCTGCAAGCACCGGGCTGCGAGGTAGAAAGCCGCGAGAATAGGCTGGGCCTATGAATGCCCTGGGCAAAGCGTCGCTCATGCGATTAGACTTCAGAACGCGTCCACCCGTGCCTGGCGTGGACTGGCTTGGACCGGGGGGGTCACATGCCGGTGGCACGACGGAGTGTCAGCCGCCTCGGAGCCCGTGCGGTGGCCGAGGCCTTTGGCCGGTCCCGCGCCAGCGACCCGGCAGATGATGCCGAATGCCAGAGGCTGCTGGCGCAGCTGCGCAAGCAGTGCCCGGAACTCGTCGCGGCCCAGCCTCTGCCGCCAGGAAAGGTCGGCGCGCCGCTGCCGGTGAGCGGCGCCGACCTGCCCGTCCTCGCCCGCGCGGCCATCCGGGCCGCCAGCGGACTGCCCCCCGCACCGCCGACCGGAGTTCCCCCGGTCGGCGGCGTCACCTGGGTGGACGGCGATCGCGAGCTGTACGTGGCGGTCGAGCAGGTTGACGTCAAGCTGGCGCCAGGTGCCATCGCGGTGACGATCCCGGTCCGCTGTGACCAGACTGGCGCGACCGAGGTCGACGTCAGCTTCGCGATCGGGCTGCCGGACCGGCCGCTGGGCCTGGTCGCGGCGACCGAGGACCGGCCGCGCGGGCCCGACGCCGTCGTCGACGTCTGGGGTGACGCGCTCATCGCGCTGGCGTGGCAGTGCCTGCTCGACGTCGCATCCGGCGTCAGCGCCGCGAGCGGGTCAGACACCGCCGGGATGCCGTTAATCGCATCGTCCCTGCACAGCGACGGGAAGACCCTGTCGGTTACGCCGCAGGCCCGGTTCGCCTTCGACGCCAGCAGCCTGAGTCCGCCATGAGCCTCGGCGCGGCCGACCTGGGCAGCCTCGCGGACCTGGCGGCGGGACTCGGGCTGCTCGATGCCCAGGGCCAGCCGGACGGAAGCTGGTTCTCGGAGCCGGCGAGCCGGCTGAAATCCTGCATCTCCAATCCTGCTCAGCGTGCCGGGCTGCTGCGGTTCGTCGATGAAGTGATCGGTGGCGACAACGCCACGACCGACGACCGCGGGCGCACCTGGCTGCCCCTGGTCCAGCACGACAACCCACAGGTGACGGTCTATGTAGTGGTCGATGCGGCGCCCGGCGGCTGGGTCGTCATCGGCGTGGGCGCAACGCTCGCCACGGCAGCCGGCAGCACGCCCTCCGCCGACCTGCGCATCCACGTCCCCGTCGTCGCGATCACCAAGGATGGCCACAGCCGCCCGGATGGTCCGCTGCTGCCGGGGACGCCTGACGGGCTCGTCGAGATCTCGGTGCAGCTGACGTTCGCGACGCCGGCGCCCGGTGACGCCGGCCTGCAGGGCGTGAGCCTCACCGCCGTCGTACCGACCGCCGCCGGGCCAGGCGCAGGGCTCAGCCTGGCGCTGCACGGGCTTCAGCTCCCCGGCGCGGGCGCGCCGCAGGACCTCACGCTCGACCTCAGCCACCCCGACCAGCTCGCCACCAGCGCCCGCGACCTGCTGCTGGATCTGGCCCGGCGGGAAGCGGCGAACGCCGGCCCGGTGGCCGGCCTGGCCGCGATGCTCGGGCTGACCGGCGCCGTGCCACCGCTGCCCTTTGACCAGTTCAGCCCGCAGGCGGTCGCCGCCTGGCTGGAGGGAGTGGTCGCCAGCGACACGGCCCGCGGGGCCTTCCTCGCCGGCCTGGCCGAGCTACTCGGGACCGGAGCCGTCGACGCGGTGACCGGAGAGATCACGCTGACGCTCGGTGTCGCCGATGTGAGCCTGGGGCTCCGCAGCGCACCCGGCGCGACCGGGCACCCGGTTGTCTCCCTGGCCGCGGGGCTCACCGTGGCGGCGGCCGATGCTGACCTGCACGCCGACGCCGAACTGGCCCGGATCGACCTCGGGACCGGCAGCGTGCTGGCGTTGCCCACGCTGGAAGTCGCGGCCAGAGCCGGCCAGCGTGGTGCGGCCGGCACGCCGCTTATCGCGACCGGCGACGTTACCGTCGCGGGGGTACGCATCGGCTTCGCCCTGGACCAGGGGCGCCACCCGGCGTTCGTCCTGGCCGCCGACACCGTGCAGATCCTCGGCCACCAGTACGCCACCCTGGACCTGTCGACCCCGGACGCGATCGCCGCGACCGTCACCCAGGCGCTGGACGGTGTGCTCGCCGACATGCTGAGCCGCCTGGCCGGAACTCTCGGCGACGCGGTCGGGCTGCTGATCGGCGTGCGGGCCCCGCCGTCCGCGCCGGCGCTCGCCCCCCTGGACCTGGCCGGATTCTTCCGCGACCCTCTTGGTGCGCTGGCGACGTACTGGAAAGGCCTCATCGCGTCCCCGGCCGGGATGACGGACGTGCTCGGCCTGCTCCGCGACCTGCTCGCCGACGCCACCGCGAGCGGGACCGCGATCGCCGGCACCGGCACCGCCGCCGATCCGTGGATCGTTCCTGTCGTGGGGCCGCTGAACCTCCTCGCCTGGCGTCCGGACGGCGCGGCGGAACAGCTCATCGCGGCCCTGTCGGCCGGCTACACCGTCGCGACGCTGGGACAGGGTTGCACCAAGGTCGGGACGAGCTTCACGGTCATCCTGGCTGACCTGGACCTTGCGGAGGGGCACGCGAGCCTGCTGACTGGCGCGCGGGCGGCGCTGACCCTGACCGCGAGCGACGGCGGACCCATCGCGCTGGACCTCGGCGGCGTGCTGCTCGAAGCGACGAGCATCGGGCTCCAGGTCGCCTGGGCCGCCGGCGGTGGACCCGATTCCGGCCTGCAGGCCGGCTTCGCCGCGCCCGGCCTCGCGCTGGACATCGACGGGACGAAGGTACCGCTGCCGGTGCCGCAGGTCGCCTCCAACGGAACGGTGACGATGCCCCCGGAGGCCTGGGCCTCGGTCGAGACCGCACTGTCCCTGCTGGCCGCGCGCTCACCGGCCTGGTGGCTGGCGAGCGTGGTCGAGCTGATGGGCTGGGGGCCGGCCGCCACCGGTCCGCATCTGGCCCTGGCTGACCTGGTCGCCGACCCCGAGACTGCGCTGCTGGGGTGGGCGAGCGGCCTGGCCGCCCCGGTAGGCAGCGCGACGCCGCACGCCCTGGTGTCGCTGCTGGCCCGGCTCGCCGGCGGGCTGCGCGGTGACTACGGGGCATACGCCGGGTCAGGCACGCCAGCCGACCCGTTCCTCGTCCCCCTCACCGGGACCGATCCGCTGGCGGCGCCCGCCCTGACCCTGTGGTGGGCGCCGTACGGGCCGTGGCCGGTGCCGGTCAGCAGCGCACCCGACGCACTGCAGTCCTGGCGCCCCGGTCAGCCAGGGCTGTCCCCGGTCGCCCTGGGCGCCGCGCTCGCCAGCGAGGCGGCGGCCGATCCCGGTCTCGCCGACCTGCTCGCCGGGCGTCCCGACCAGACCGCGGGGCTGGCCGCGCTGGCCGCCCGCCTGACCGGCAGCGACGGCCTGGTCGTCCCGCCGGCGACCGCACCCGCCGGCATCACTGTCACGACCGTGCCGACGAGCGCGGCGGGGCTCGCCGACGAGCTCGACCTCGAGACGCTGCTCCCGGGGATCGCCCCGGCTCTCGTGATCCATGTCGGCATCAGCGACCTGTCGGCAGGCGCCCAGCCGCCCGCCGCGGACAACGGCCAGCTGGTCGACGCGAGCGCCGCAGGCGTCGCGCCGGACACGATCGCCCTGCCCGCGTTCGCCGCGGGCACCTGGTGGGTGCGGCTCGGCACCCGGGACGCCTGCCGGCTCGCCAGTGGCGACCCGGACGGCGTCGCGGGCCAGGCGGCCCGCCTGAGCCGTATCGTCACCGCGGCGGCGGCCGCGGCCGGGGCGGGCGACGTCGTCGTGATCGGCTGGGGCGGCGCCGGGCATGCCGTCCTGCGCACCGCGGCCGACGTCCCCGGGGTCACGCACGCCGTGCTGGCAGGCACGCCGCTGACCGCGGTCACCGCGAACATCATCGACACCAACCCGGCCGCCGATACGCTGCGGCTGCTCGCCGCCGTACTTCCGCCGCTGCCCGATCCGAATGCACCGCCCGATCCGGACACCGAGCCGGATGACGCAGACCTGGCGGCCGGGCGCAGCATCGTCACCGGCCTGCTGGGCCTGTCCGAGCTCGCCGATCCTGTCGGCGAGCTCGGCCTGCCGCCGAGCACCGGCACCAGCCTCCCGGCCGGCATCGACCGGGTCGGGCTGGCCGTCGATGCGGTGTACGGCGTGCTCGGCGACGACGACGTCGCACGCGCGGTGACCGCGGTGCTCGCCGCCGGGCTGGCGGCACGCGCCCGGCACCGCACCGGCGGGCGCGGAGCTCCCAGCGAGCTGCGGATCGGGATGCGCGTCCCCCTCCCGACAGCCCCGGCCGGGCCCCAGGTCATCGCCAGCGGCCGGGTCGACCTCGATCTGCTCGCGCTGACCAGCGGGACCTCGCCGCAACTACAGGCCCGGCCGCGGCTGCGCGCGCGCCTGGGCATCGGGGCGGCGCAGGGCTGGCTCGTCGGCGGCCCGGGCGCCGACCGGTCCCAGGCCACCGTGCGCGAGACCGAGCTGCGCCGGGCCGAGATCGTGCTGGACGTGCCCTTGTTCGCGGGTGCGGCGACCGACGACGTGGCCGCCGTCGTCCTGCACGAGGCGCGGGTCGACCAGGTACGCCGGACCCGCTGGACGATCGCGCCCGACGCGGCCCGCGCGATCGCGGCGGACGCCGCCGGAGCGGCCGAGGTGGCGGCGGCAACGGCCGGCAGCAGCATGACCACGACACTGCTGCCAGAGGCCCGCATCGCCCTCAGCCGGCTCGCCGAGCGGCTGGCCGATCCGGCTTCCGGGACCGTCGCAGGCTGGCTTGTCGACCTGTTCCGTGCCGCCCGGCTGATCGACGACTCCGGCGGCTTCGCCGCCGAATCGGTGGAACGGCTCATCGGCGACCCGCTCGCTCACCTGCGTGACCTGCGCTCCGACCCGGCGGCGCTCGGCGCACTCGCCCGTGCCGCCGAACGGTTCAGCTCGGCCGCGCCAGCACCTGGCACCGGCACCGTCGCGGCTCTCGCCTGGGGACCGGTCACGCTGACCCTGGACCTGGGCGCCGGCACAGCCGGCCTTGCGGTGGCCGAGACGGCCGGCCGGGGCGCCGTGACCTGGAGCCTGACCGCCGCGCTCGGCCCGTCCGGTCCCAGCCTGACCGCCGGGCTGGGAGCCGCCGCCCCGGGCTCGGGTCCGGCGGGCGGGCTGCGGCTGGAGCTCAGCGCGCCCGACGTGCGGGCCGACCTGGTCTGGACCGGCAGCGCGGCGGCGGATCGCCTCGCGCTCTGGCCTGCCCCGGACCCCGGGGCGATCGCCCGCGCGCTCGCGCGGCTCATCCCGGCCGAGGTCGCCCGCGCCGGGCTGGCCGCCGTACGGGAACTCGACGCGACCGCCCAGCCGGTCGTGGACGCCGTCCTCGACGCCTTCGGCCTGCTCACCACCGACACCGGGTCCGGCCGTATGGTACGGCTGCCCGCTGCGCTGCTCGCCAACCCCGCGGGGTTCTTCCGGCATCCGGGCGTGCTGGGCGCTTCCGGCGGGGGCGTGGACGCCGCGCGGATGATCGCCCTGCTCGACGCTCTCCGGCCGCTGCTGGGGATCAGCGGCGGACCGGGTCAGTGGCAGCTGGCCACCGGCGTCACCGTCACGACGGCCGCGGCCGGCTCCGCGGTCCGGCTCGGCCTGCAGCTCGACTCGACCGCGTTCGGCCCGCCTCCGGCCGCCACCGATCGGCTGACCGCCAGCCTCGACGTGGCGCTGTTGCTCGGCGCGGGCACACCGGGAGTGGACGTCAACATCGCGCTCGGCACGCCCGGCGCTGCGCCCGGGCGCAGCGCGGCGCACCTGGAACTGGCCACGGGCGCGCCGGTCCGGCTCTACCTGCGGCCGGCGACCGGAGCCGATATCCCGCTGCTCCCGGCCGGGACAGGCCTGGCCGGCCTGGCCGCCACCGCCGTGACCAAGGCGCTGCCGCTGGTGCTCGACCAGCTGGCCGGGATGACCGGCGCTGGCCTGCCCGCCACCGTCGCTGCCGTCGTCGCGGCGCTGGGGGACGCGCTCGCCCTGCGCTCGGGCGGGAAGTTCGACCCCGACGCGCTGTCACGATGGGGAGCAGACCCGCTCGGCTCGCTCGGCCGGGCCTGGCCGGCGGCCGCCGCAGCCGGACTCGGCCAGCTCGCGACCGCGCTCGCGCCGCTTTTCGCCGGGCTGCCCGGCGGGGTGACGGTCACTCACGACGGCACCGGTATCACCGTCTCCGTGGCCGGCGTGACCGTCAGCCTGCAGGCCCCGCTGGTCCTCGACGTCACCCTCACCAGGCCCGCCATCCCAGTGATCGGCGACGTCACGGCCCATGTGCGGGCGGACGCTACCGGGCCCCTGGAGATCACCGCCGTACTCGGGCCGCTCGGCCTGACGGTGGGCGGCGTCGCGGTGGCACCGTTCGTCGGCGTCTACGCCGGCGCCGCCCCGGCCGGCGGCCGGCGGCTCGAGCTCGGCCTGGGCCTCGGCCTCGAAACGGCTCTCGTCGCGCGCTGCCTGCTTGGCCCCGCACCTACGTTCGCCCTGGTCGCCCGCAGCGGCACTACCGACTCGACGGACCCCGCGGCGGTCGCGCTGGCGACGCTGGAGGCCATTCTCGACTCCGCCGCGGCCGTGCTGATCGCGCTGCCCGACGTGGCCGCGCTGCTCAACCGGCACCTCGGCAACGACACCACCAGGCCTGCGATCCGCACCCTGCTCGAAGGCTCGGTGCTGTCGGCCGACGGGAGCGCCGCGGCGACCGGGCTCGCCGACCCGGCGCAGCTGCTGCCGCGTGCGCTGACCCTGGCCAAGGCGCTGGCCACGGCCCAGCCGTCGATCACCGTGGGCGGCCTCACCATCGCGCTGCAGGCCACGAACGGCCGCTACGGCGTGCGCCTGGACCTGGCCGAGCCGCTGACGCTGCTCAGCGGGTCGCCCAGCATCCGGCTCGAAGTCGACGACAGCTGGATCGACACCAGCCACGGCCCCACCCCGGAGGGCCTGACGCTCTGGCTGCTCGCCGACGATCCGGCGCCGCCGCTGCACCTCGCGCTGTCGCCGGGGCTGACGATCGGCGGCCTCGGTATCCGCATCGGCGGGGACCAGGCGCCGCTGCTCGACACCGGCCTGCGCATCGATTCCGTGGCCGTGCACGGTTACCTCGATGTCGAACCCGGCGCGCTGTCGGGCGGCGGCCAGCTGGAGCTGGCCGGCCTGGCCCTCGGGGTCGGCGGGGCGAGCGGCGGCAATCCTGTCGCGCACGGCCTGCTGGCCGACACCGGGTCGGGCAACCAGAAGCTCGCGCCGAGTTTCAGCCCGGCGATCGCGGTCCAGCGGCACGCCTCCGATCCCGTTCTCGTCTCGTTCCGCGCGGGGCCCGGCGACGGGCCGTGGTGGCTGCTGATCCAGCGCAGCTTCGGCCCGGTCTACGTTGAGCAGGTCGGGCTCGCGGTCACCCTGGCCGAGGGTCAGATCCGGCAGATGGGCATCCTGCTCGACGGGCAGGTGAGCATCCTCGGCCTGACCGCGGCGGTCGACGGCCTGCAGGTATCGTTCGTCCTCGGCGCCGGGTCGGCATTCGCCGGCACGTCGTGGCAGGTCGACCTGGCCGGCCTCGCGATCAGCGCCGACATCGCCGGGCTGTCGCTGGAAGGCGGGCTGCGGAAGTTCGAGGATTCCGCCGGCGTCCAGTACGTGGGGATGCTCCTGGGCCGGTTTGCGGTCTACGGCATCTCGGTCTACGGCGGTTACGGGCGCACCGCCGACGCCCAGGGCACGTATGCCTCCTTCTTCGCGTTCGGCGCGATCAACGGCCCGATCGGCGGTGTGCCGGCCTTCTTCGTCACCGGTATCGGGGGCGGCCTCGGCATCAACCGGCTGCTGATCGTGCCCACTGACCTGTCAAAGTTCGGGGACTACCCGCTCATCAAGGCGCTCGATCCGGCCGCGCAGCCGAGCCCCGACCCGATGCAGGACCTGACGCGCGTCGCCGGTTACTTCCCGCCCCAGCGCGGCGCGTTCTGGTTCGCCGCCGGGGTTTCGTTCACATCCTTCGCGCTCGTTGACGGCGTTGCGGTCCTGGCGGTGCAGGTCGGCGACGGCCTGGAGATCGACCTGCTCGGCCTGGCCCGGATGGCGCTGCCGCGGCCGCAGTTCGCCATCGTGTCGATCGAGGTCGCCCTGGTGGTGCGCTTCTCCACCCGCGACGGCATCCTCTGGGTGCAGGCGCAGCTCACCGACAACTCCTGGCTCCTGTACCCGGACGTGCGGCTCACCGGCGGCTTCGCCTACGTCATCTGGTTCGGCGGCGCGCTCCGCGGCGAGTTCGTCTTCACCCTCGGCGGCTACCATCCCGACTTCCACCGCGACGGCTACCCGCAGGTGCCCCGGCTGGGCTTCCAGTGGCAGTGGGAGATCTTCACGATCAAGGGCGGCGTGTACTTTGCGCTGACGTCTGACGCGGTGATGGCCGGCGGCTCGATCGAGGCGTCGGCCGACTTCGACGTGGCGTCGGTGAGCGCGACGCTGTCCGCCGACGGGATCGTTTACTTCGACCCATTCCATTTCTGCGTGGTGGTGTCGGCCACCGTGACCGGTTCCATCGACCTGTGGATCTTCTCCGGATCGGTATCGGTCACCGCCACCATCACCGTCGAGGGCCCGCAGTTCCACGGCACCGCCTCCGTTCGACCTCGGCCCGACCAGCGTCACGGTCGAGTTCGGCGACCCCGGCCAGGAGGCCTGGCGGCTGCTGGGCTGGCTGGAGTTCGTGCAGAAATACCTGGAGCTCGGCCCCGGCGGCGCGGCCCGGGCACTGGCCAGCGTCGCGGGACGCGGCAGCCAGCCCGGTGCGATCTCCGGCGGCACGCAGGCACCCACGCCCGACGGCACCAGCGCGCACCCGTTCGTGGTGGTCGCCGAGTTCGAGCTCACCCTGGCCTCCACCATCCCGCTGACCGTCGTCCGCGTTCGCGGCGCGCTGGCCGGTGAGGTACCGGGCGACGGGCTCGGCGTCGCGCCGATGGGGCTCGGCTCGCTGCCATCGTCGATCGATATCGGCCTGGCCGAGGTCACGCCGGGCAGCTCGCGTGCGGACGCGCCGGAACTGTCGCAGATGCAGGTCGCGGCAGCCGCCGACGGACGGTTCCCGCCCGGCGTGTGGGGACTGGCCAAGCCGCAGGACGACCCGCCGCTGCCAACCGGCAGCACCGTCGCGGGCATCAGCCAGGTGACCCTGACCGCGGAGGCCGCCGAGGGTCACGGCCTCGGCCCGTACGCCTACGACAAGGTCGAGACCGGTGCCCACCTCCCGTTGCCGTTCGGCTTCGAGCGCGTCTTCCGCGAGCCGTTCCTCGGCGACGTGACTGAGCTGACTGACCTGGTGCCTGCGGAGCCCGACACCTCGCCGGCGCTATTCGCCGCGGCGACGGACTGGCTGGCGCGCTCGGGCCCGTCACGGACGGCCCTCCAGGCCTACGCCGGCGAGCGGGTGGCGCCGCCCCGGCTCGGAGCGCTCACCGACCGGCTCACGCCGGACGAGCTGCCCGTGCCGGACGTCGTTACCCGGCCGATTGACGATCCCCCGCCGGACCGCACGATCCTGCCACCAGAGGCCACCGCCATGCTCAGCGCGGCCCGCCAGCTGAGCCGGACCCCGCTGCGGACCACGGTCACGCAGGCGCCCGACGGAACGCCGCGGACGGCGCCCCCGACGCTGGCGACGGCCAGCCTCCGCACCGACGTCGCCGTGGCCGCCAGGCTGGTGCTCCGGCCGGCTACGGCCGCGAACTCGGGCACCAGCCTGCTGCCCAGGGGAGTGGCGCCAGCCACGGGCGGCGTGGGCGCTGGCGCGGAGGCCCTCGCCCGGGCGGGCGCCCCCGCCGACGCTGCGTCCCGGCTCGCCCGCCTGTCGGCCTCGTTCGCGGCCTCGCCCGCCGGCCCAGCCCCGGCCACGAGCGCGGCATCGGCCGCGAGCGCGGGCTCGGCCACCGGCGCGGCGGCTGACCCGGCACAGCAGATGCGGGTCGGTGAGGTCAGCGTCCTGCGCCTGCCGTCGGTCGCCGTCGACGATCCGGCCCGGCCGCGGCCCGCTCTCGCCCTGTCCGGCGCCGCCTGCCGAGTCGTGGCGCTCGGCCCGGGAGGCGCCGTCCTCGGCGACTCCGTCATCGACGCCGCCGGCGGCCAGGTGACCGTGCCGGTGCGGACCGAGCGCCTGGTCGTCGCCGCCACGGGCGCGCCTCAGGCCCCGGACGTCCTCGGCACCGCCGGGCAGCCGCCCGCCCTCGCACCGGGGCTGCTCGGCTGGCACGGCGGGCAGGCGCTGCCCTACGTCGGGTGGGCCACGATGCTGGCGGCGGGTGCCGTCGTCACGGTCGAAGGCGGCGTGGCCCGGCGGCGCGGGCGGCCGGTCTCGGCCGGGTTCGTGCTCGCCAGCAGCGTCGTGACCGGCGACCGGCTGGTCCGCACCCGCTTCGCGGCCCCCGTGGCGACCGTCGTGGTGGTCATCGACGCGGCCGACACCGCCGGCGCCGCACCTGAGGGGCTGGTGACCGGGATCGACGGCGCCACCCGGCTGGACGACGCGCCCACCCTCGTCGTAGCCGGGGGGCGGTCTCACCTCGTCTACGCCGTTGCCTCGCAGGGGCCGGTCACCGTCACCGTGGGCGCGGACCCGCGGTGGGAACTGGCTGGCGTGCTGGGGTCGGGGCAGCAAGCCGCTGACGTTGCGGCGCTGCTCGCACGGCTCGGCCTCGACGACGCGGTCGCCGCCCCGGTGGTCGCCGGCGCCGAGGGTACCGTGCAGGTCGCGTGGGTGCCTCCGGCCGCCCCCGGCCGCCCCCGCCGGGCCCGCCCCCGCCGGGCCGGGAGCTCAGGAGCCCGCGGACCACGGGGCCGCGCAGAAACCGGTACCGCAGGACCGCACCGCAAGACACAAGGAGACGCGCTGATGCCGAGCACTCCGCAACCGGGCTTCTTCAACCTGTGGTCGGCGCTGACCCCGCCGCTGAAGGCCGGCCAGTTCCGGCTTGACGCGCAGGTCGACCTCGACCCGGGCGTCACGCCGACGTCGATGCCGGTCGAGACCGGCCAGACCTTCTTCACCGTCGACGCCCCGCGCTACGCGCTGCCCGCCGATCAGCTGCTGTCAACCTACCCCCCGGCGAATGGCAACGGCGCCTACTCCGAGCGGCTGCCCCAGGTCGTCCTCAAACGCCGCACGCTGCCCTGGGAACGGGCACCGGGCGCCGGTGCGGACGCCGCGCTTCCGTGGCTGGCTCTCGTCGTCATCGCCCAGGGCGAAGGGACGCTCTCGCCGGAGGTGGACGTCACCCAGTGCGTGACGCCAGGGGTCACCCTCGCCGGAGCCGCCGACGTCACGCAGGGTGCTTATCTCGAGGTCACCAAGACCGTCATCGATGCGGTGTTCCCCACGAAGGAGGACTTGCCCCTGCTCTGCCACGTGCGCCAGGTTGACCTGTCCGACACCGAGCTGGCGCTCGGCGACGATGACGGCTGGATGGCGGTCGTGCTCGCCAACCGGCTGCCCTGGCCCGCCTCCGCCGACCCCACCACGACCGGCGGCCCGGACCAGCCGGCCGCCGCACCCGTGCAGTATCTGGCCTGCCTCATCAACCTCGAGGGCCAGCTCGCCGCCCTGCCGGACGCGGCCGGGGACGAGGTCGAGACCTTCGTCCCGGTCGACGCGATTGCCCACTTCGACCTCTACGCTGACACGTTCGCCGACCCCGACACCCTCGCCATGGCCCAGCCAGCCGCCGGGCCGCCGAAGGCCGGGCCCGCCGCACCGCCGGCCATCGTGGCCCGGTCCACGCTGTCGGACACCTGGGCTACCGCGCCGGCCACCGCCGCCGCGCCCACGGCGCTCGGCATCGACGCCGGTCAGGCCGTCCGGGAGCTCATGGGCCGCCCGTGGCGCACCCCGGTCGGCGTGGTCACGGCCGAGCAGGCCTACCGCTTCCCGGTCCTCACGCACTGGCAGTTCACGGTGGACGGGGACCCGTCCTTCGAAGGGCTCATGCAAGCGCTGGACGTGGCGTTGCTGGGCAGCCTGCCCGAGCCTGACCCGCAGGCGCCGCCGGCACCGCGCCCGGTGCCGGACGTGGCCACCACCGGCCACGTCGGGCTGGCGCACCTCACCCGGCGGGGGGACCACGCCACGGCATGGTACCGGGGCCCGCTGGCGCCCCGACCGACCGAGCGGGACGCCGCCGCCACCCCCGGCGGCCCGCTGCCCGTGGCGCACGCCAGCGACCAGCTCCGGCGGGTCACGCCAGACGGCCGCGAAGACCTGACGTACGCCGCGGCCTTCGAGATCGGCCGGCTCCTGGCGCTGTCGCAGCCATCGGTCGTAGCGGCCCTGATGCGCTGGCGAGCCGAGCAGTTCGGGGCGGCCCGGGCCGCTGAGCTGGCCGCCCAGACGGTCACCGGCACGAGCCTGCTGGACGGCCCGCCGGCCAGCGCCGGGGTGGCCGGCCTGGGCCGCCTGGTCGGCGGCACCCTGCTCGGCCGGATTGACGCCGATCCAGCGGCCACCGTCGGACCCCGCCGGCCCGCAGCCGACCCCGGCGCGCCGATCCCGGGCCTGACCGGCGACCTCGAAGCCGTCGTCGCGACCGGGCTCGGCCTCAACCTCGACGCCCTGCGCGCCCAGGCGGCCCAGCTGGGCGCCGTCGACGCACTCGCGGATACCGCCGTCCCGCTCGCCGGCGCGGCGGCCGGCCCGGTGCTGGAGGGCCCGGACCTGGTCACGCTGCGCAGCGCCGCGGAGACGGTGGCCGGCGGCCTGGCGGCCCAGGCGGCGGCGGGGGCCGCACCGGTGGCTGGCGCCGAGGCCGGTGCCAGGGCGCAAGCTGACGCACTCGACAGCCTGCTGGGGGAGCTCGAGCCATGATCGACAGGACGCTGCTGACCGGCGCGATGGCGGTGGAGGCGACGCTGACGGTCTCCGCGACGCTGGGCGGGGCGCTGCAGCCGCAGCCGCCCGACCCGCGCACCGGGCCCCGGGTCATCCCCAACGACCTCGCCGACTGGCTGGCGGCGCTGCGGCTGCTCGCGGCGGTGCCGTTCGCTTACCTCGTCCCCGATGCGGAGCTGCTGCCGCAGGAGTCGGCGCGCTTCTTCTACCTCGACCGGGCGTGGACGGACGCGCTCGTGCAGGGCGCGATGTCGGTCGGCACGGTCACGACCGCGGACCACGCCCAGCTCGAGGCGGTCTACCCGTACGTGCGCAGCGAGGTGGACGAGGCCGAGCGACTGGCCCGTGTCGCCGGTCACGACCCTGCGCCGCTCGGGCCGGCGGGCACGGTCACCGGCCTCCTGCTGCGCTCGCGCGCCGTGGCCGGCTGGCCCGGGCTGCACGTGCGTGCCTACTCCGAGCTGGTACCTGACGACGCGATGCTGCCGGACAGCGATCCTCGCCGGCTGCGGCTGCTCCGGATGGAACGGCTGGCCCCCGCGGTGCTGGCCGTGCTGATCGACGGGGTACCGCGTATCGTGCACGTCGAGGAACCCCGGCAGGGGCTGCAGTTCGGAGTCCGCCCGCCAGACGGCGACCCGGCCGATACCACGCGGCAGGGCCTCGTGCCGCCGCGGGACGTCAACACCGGCGAGCCGCTCGTGCCGATGGACGACAAGACCAGCTGGGTCCCGGTGCGCTTCCGCCCCGGCGCACCCGGGGTCCTCAACCTGCGCAAGACCCGCGATGCACTGCTCGCGGTCCCGGGCACGAACATGGGCAGCGACGTCGACTCCGCCGAGTTCGCTATCCAGATGCTCCGCTACCCCTACCGGCAGGTCTTCGGGCCGACCGGCCCGCAGACCGACCCAGAGACGAACCCGTCCACTGCCGGGACCAAGGCCGGGTGGACCCAGGTCTTCCGGCCGCGGATTGAGGTTCCCGGCCTGCTGGCCGAGTTCACCGAGGAGACGTCGTGACCGGCTATGACCCCGGCCTGGTCGCGAAGGTCGCGGGTACCCAGCGCTGGTCGGTCCTCGCCCGCACCGACCTGACCACCGCAGAGATCGGGACGTGGGATCCGGCGCTGCTCCGGGACCAGCGGCTGCTCGTCCCCATCGACGTGCAGGCCCTGGTCGCGGCCGCTGACGGCGCCGAGCCGGTGGTACGAATGCTCTCCGCGCTGCGGGCCGGCGCGGGCCAGCCAGCCTTCCCGGCGCCGTTCGATCCCGGTGCCCCTCGCGAGCCCGGTGTACACCTGCACTGGGCGCTGCCGGACGCGCTGATGCGCGGCCGCATCGGCCAGCTCCCCGGCGACGCCGACCCGACCGATCCCGGGCAGCGCCTGCAGATGAGCCCGGCACCGGACCGGTGGGCCGTCGTGCGGCTGCTGTGCCCGACCGCATCGGACACCGCTGTGGTAACCGGCTGGGTGATCGAGGCCGACACCGCCCGGGCGGTGCTCTTCGCCGACTACCCGGCCCAGGTTGGCGCCGCGACGCCGGCGGGTGCCACAGTGCCGCCGGGCCGGCTCACCCCCGTCGCCGGCGGCAACGCGGCGTGGGCAGCGAGCTACGACGGCACGCTCAACCGCTTCGCATTCCACGACCCGCTCGACGACCTGGACGCCATCCGCACCGCCAGCGGCGAGCTCCTGCCCACCGCCTCCTACGTGGTCGCCGGGTGGTGGTCCGAGCCCGGGAGCGACCCGCTGGACGGCGCGCGGTCCGGGGCCAGCCTGCACGCCCTCCTCGCCGGCCTGGGGTGGCGGGTCGCGGGTGACGCCGACCCGGTGACCCCGGCCGCGTCGGCCGGCGCCGCCGGCCGGCTGATCGCTGACGACGCGAAGTCCTGGCTGGGCCTCACCGCCGCCCAGCGCTACCCGGCTCAGCCGGGCCTGACGACGCCGGCCGCAGCCGGCCGCCTCGAGGCCACCGACCATCTGACCCTGGCGCAGTCCACCGGGCCCTACCAGGGCGCGGCGTCGGCGCTCGCCCGCGCCGCTGGTGATGTCATCCGCACGCCGGTCTGGCAGACGCCCTCTACCCTGCTGCACGGCAGCGTGCTGGGCGTGCCCCTCGACGGCAGCGTGGCCGCCGACGCCCGCCCGGACGCCACCGGGGCCCGGGTCGTCCTCGGGGTGACCCCCGATGACCTCATCGCAGGCCTGATCGAGCCGGGACTTGCCGCCCAGACGCCGGAGCAGCGGCGCGCGGTCGAAATGCTGGTCGGCGCGTTCGGCGCTGGCGTCCTCAAGCGACTGGGGACACCGGATGGCCTAGCCGACATCGAGCAGCGCGAGCATGCGGTGGCGTTCACCTCGACCCCGAGCGGCGAGATCAGCATCGACCGCCTGCTGGCCGGGCAGGCGGGTGTCGCGGGCACGGTCGGCAGCCGCGGCCGGACGGCCGCGACGCTGCGGGCGGGAGCCGCTGCGAGCGCCGCCGCCCCGGCTCCGGCAGCGGCCGCGTCCGCCCGGCTGGTGTGGGCGAAGGCCCTGCTGCCCGAGGCCTCGGCGCAGGCCGTGCGCCTCGCCGACCGCAGCCGGATGCAGGCAGTGGAGAACGCCGGTGTCCCTCCTGCGCAGGTTGTCACGCCACCGCCACAGGTGACCGAGGTCAGCCGGCCCGGCCCGCGATGGTTCACTCCGCTGATGCCCTCGCTCGCCGTCAGCGGTGCCGGGCGCAGCCTGCGGCACGGGTACGACGGCCGATTCAGCCCGGATGGCGCCCTGCAGTGCCGCTGGCCGTCGCAGGTGCAGCTGGGGGCCGACTCGATCGTCTCGCCCCAGCGGGCCGTGCCCGCACTGGGCAGCGGTGCGGTGCCGCCCGAGCTGCTCGCCCTGGCCCGCGAGGCGCTCGTCACCTCGCCGCATGCGATCGCCTGGCTGTCGGCCGCGGCGGCGTCGCACACCGGGACGGACGCCACGCTCGCCCAGCAGCGACTGCTCGGCGAGGCCGCGCTGCGGTACGGCGCGAACGCGGCGTATACCGCCACGACCACACTGTTTACCGACCCGGCGGCAGCCTCCTCCACCACGGTCGAGTCCCGGCTCATCGCCCAGGAACTGCGCCGTTTCTCGCTGTTCAACGGCGTGGACGCCGACCCGGTCGGGGTTACCGCCTGGACCCAGCCGTGGATCCCGCTCTGGCTCGAATGGCAGGTCGAGGTCGACGACGAGGGCGCGGTCGGCGACTGGCAGCTCGGCGGTGTCGACCTGATCGCGCCCGATGCCGCGCCAGGGGCCCCGACCACGCTGGTCTACTCCGGGCGCAGCCTGCTCGCACCCGGACCGGCGACCGGCCTGTCCACGACGCTGGCGCGCTGGCTCGACGACGAGCACCAGCGCGATCTGGCCGGTGCCGGCCAGATCGACGACGCCACCTACGCAATGCTGTCCCGCGTTCGGGACCTTACCGACCAGCTCGACGTGGTCAGCGCCGCACTCGAAGGACTACGCGAGCAGCTGCTCGGGCTGCCGTGGGACAACGGCCTGGTCCGGGCCCCCGACGGCAGCATTACCCCGGCGGGCCTGCCGCGGCCGCTGCTCGCTGGCCGGCTCCGCCTGACCCGGGCGCGCCTCGTCGACGCCTTCGGCCGGCTGCTCGAGCTGCCCGTCGGCGCCGTCCAGGTGCCCACCCGGGTGGCCACCGCGGACGACGCCGCGGTCGCCGGGCTGCCGCCACGGCTGCTTGTGCCGTCGCGGGCGATGTTCCGTTTCGTTGACGCTGCCTCGACCGACGAGCGGCCGGCCCAGGCCACCATCGACGAGGTCACTCCGGCCGCGATGATCAGCCCGGTCGCCGGCTTCCTGCTGCCCGACCACATCGATGAATCGCTGGAGGCCTTCGACGCGACCGGCACCCCGCTGGGCCAGCTATTCCACGAGTCGATTGGCGGCGGGGTCGTCTGGGAGATCGCACCCGGCCGCGATGGCCCGGTCGATGCCGGCCCCGGGTACGGCCTGTCCGCCGCGGCGGCGTCGGTGGGCTGGTTCGCATCCGGCCTCATCGCCGCCGATCTGCGCGCCCGCGGCGGCGGCCCGCAGCCGCCCGGCGCCGAGTCAGCGCTGTCGGCGCTGCTGCGCGCCATCGATACGACGCTGTGGAGCTACGACCCGTTCGCGGTCCTCGGCACCGAGCACGTGGCCGGACTGGTGGGCCGCCCGCTGGCGATGGTGCGGGCCCGGCTGTGGCTGGAGATCAAGGATGACGTTGCCGACCTGGCCTACCCTGATGACGGCGCGAGGGCGGCCCGGCAGGCCGCCTACGACGCGCTGGGGGTAAATGGCTTCCCGGTTCGCGTCGGCGAGCTGACCCGCGCTGACGACGGGCTGATGGCGTTCTTCGTCGGTGACGACTTCACGCACGTCCACGTCGTGGACAAGGTCGTGCTCGAGCTCGCCCGCGAAGCCGGGCGGCACAAGGGCTACCTGGGCCCGCTGCGCGACCAGAACCAGGACCTGCCGCCACCGCTTCCGATCGACCACCCCTACGTCATTGCGGGCGACGAGCTGCGGCTGTTCCCTGGCGCCACGATCACGCTGACCCTGCTGATGCACCCGGCCGGCGCGGTCGACCTCACCACGGGAATCGTTCCGCGTAAGGCGCTGCAGCTGGCCCGCGACTGGGTCGGCCCCGGCCTGTCGGCGATGTCCCCGTACGTGCGCTCCGGTCCGGTGCTGCTCGACCCGGACAAGATACGGCTGCCCAGGGTGGCCGCGCTCGCGCCCGAGCAGGTGTGGACACGACGGGACTCGGCGAGCACCTGGCGCGACGACCCGATCCTGGCCGCCACCCAGGCCGCCCTGCTCCCCGAGCTGCCCGCGCGGGTGGAGGAGGGCTACATCAGGGTGCTGCCCGGCCAGGACGGCGGGCCGCCGACCGCGCCGGCGGGTGGACCGTGAGCCGTTACGAATGGCCTGGTGGCGACGCCGGATCCGGAAGCCCTGACCTCGTCTCCGAGCGGCTGCGCTGGATGCAGGGCCGCTACGGCGTGGTGCCGCCCGAGACGCTCCTCGCGGCGCGCACGGCGCGGCGAAATGCGGCAGCGCAGGACTTCCAGCCGAGGGACCGCCCGGCCGGCACGGCGCTGCTGTGGCTGCCAGCCGGCCCGGCGACGGTCCTGGGCGGACAGGCGGAGAGCAGGCCGCGGGTGTCGGGCCGGGTGCGCGACATCGTGGTCTCACCCGACGGCACCCGCGCCTACGCCGCCACCGCCAACGGCGGGATCTGGTACACAGCCGACTCAGGGGCGTCGTGGATCCAGGTGGGCGGCTGGGCCACGAGGCGGGCCAGCGTCAGCGCCGGCGAGGCGGCCGGCGGGGCGGAGGGGCTGACGTTCGGCTCGCTGCTGGCCGTCTTCGGTGGCGCCGTGGACGGCTCTGGTGACGAGGTGTTCGCGGCCAGCGGCGAGATCGCCGGGCGCCAGAAGGGCTCCGGCTACTTCGGCGGTGTCGGTGTCCTGCACGCCAGGGCGGCCGTTCCCGCTGTCGTCGCCGACGAGGGCGCGGACCCGTGGACGATCGAGGGAGGCAGCGTGCTCACGGGCCTGGGCAGCTACCGCCTGGCCGCCGACCCGCACGCACCGTTGGGCAGCGTCGTGCGGCCAGCGCACCTGCTGCTCGGCACCAGCAACGGTCTGTTCGAGCGAACCACTCCGGGCGTCGACGCGACGTGGGCGAAGGTCACCTCCGGGCCGTTCGGCCGGGCCACTGATCCGGACAATCCGCTGCACGTCACCGACATCCGCTGGATCCCTAAGGGAGCGGCCAGCCGTGTGTGGGTGGGTGTCGATGACCAGAGCAGCGGCGGCGGCGGAAGCTCACTGTGGTGGGCGGATGTCGACTCCGGGGGAGGGATCGGGACCTGGACCCAGGTCGCACTGACCATGGCGGTCCCCGCGCCCGGGGCGCCGATCACTTACGGAGGCCGGATCGGGCTGGCCGACAGTCCGGCGGCGCCTGGCATCCTGTATGCACTGTCCATCGGCGGACCGTGGGCTACCGCGACGCCGGCGATGTGGCGCATCGACGACACTGGCGGGACGCCGGCCGTCGCGTCAATCGGGAACGTGCCGCCACGGATCTTCACCGCGACCGGTTCCGGCGCCGGGCAGCAGGGCTACGACCTGACGATCGCGGCCGACCCGGCAGTCGCGGGCCAGCTGATCATCGGCGGAGCCGCGCTGGAAGTCGTCGCGAACGACTGGAACGCGGCGCTGTGGCTCGTCCAGGTGCAGGCGGGCGGGCCGACCGGCTGGCAGTTGTCGTTCACGCCGAGCGCCCCGCCGCCAGCACCGCCGGCCCCGCAGCCGCCGGTGCAGAGCTACAACGGGACCCAGGACCCCACCTACATCGGCGCCGGGGTGCACGCGGACGTGCACTGCGCAGTCTGGACCACCAGCCAGGCGGTAGGCGCCCGGCATGTCTGGGTCGGCTGCGACGGCGGCGTCTACCGGTCCGCCGCCGAGGGCGGGCTGCGCACCTTCCTGGCCCGCAACACCGGCGTCGGCTCCCTGCAGCCGAATTGGATTGCGAGCAACCCCGCCAGCCTGCACGACATCGTCATCGGCACTCAGGACAACGGGACGATCCGGCGCGCCGGCGACACCGTCTGGCGGGCCGCGTTCCTCGGCGACGGCGGCGGAACCGCATTCTTCGCCAGCGCGACAGCGCAGTACGCCCGGCAGTACGTCCGGGCGTCCTGGGAGGACGATCTGGGCCATCCATGGGCCTTCGTGCTGCGCGCGCCAGCCAACCTGCCCGCCGACCAGGCGCAGGAGAACAGCGCGTCCTCGTTTTACTCCGGTGCCGCGGCCACGGTCGACGCGGGGATCACCCGCGTCGCGGTCGGGACGACCCGGGTGTGGTGCACGCAGGACGGCGGTACCACCTTCTTCACCCTGCCAGGCGGCCTGGATCCCAAGCGCAGCCCCGGGCCCAACCCCGCAGACACGGCCACCGACTCCTGCGTGCTGGCGGGCGGCGTGCCGTCACCCGACGGGCAGGTGGTCACGCTGCGCTGGGCCACCCCGCGCCAGCTCGTCGTCCTCTGCCAGCGGGCCGTGCTCGTGCACGACCTGGTGGGCGGCACCGCCGCGGTACCCCCGACGTCCACCGTGCGACGGATCGACGGCGCCGGCGCGCGGGGCAAGAAGAACCGGCTGAAGGCGGGCGTGCTGCCGCCGGCCGGTTCCTGGACCGACATCGCGATCGCCAACCCGGCGGCGCCAGGGGACGGCACCCTGTACGTCGCCACGACCGGGCCGGAGAAACCATCGTCGGCCACCAGCGATGACACGCTGTGGTGGTACGACGGCTCGGCCGCGTGGAAACGCACCGGTCTGCGGGCGGCTGGCCTGGGCAGCTCGCCCACCGGTACTGTCGCGCCCGCGTACGCCGTCGTCGTGGATCCCGCCAGCCCGGCGACCGTCTACGTCGGCACCGGTGCCGGTGTGTGGCAGGGCACCAGGGCCGGGTCGGCCACCAGCCCGACGTGGACCTGGCAGGCACTCGTTAACGGGCTGCCCGAGGTCACGGTGACCGATCTGGAGATCGTCAGTCAGGGCGGGGTGCGCCTCTTGCGGGCGACCCTGTCGTCAGCCGGTGTCTGGGAGCTCGACCTGTCCGGGACCACGGCCGTCCAGCTGTTCCTGCGCGTCCACGACCGTGATACCCGGCGCGTGCTGCCCACCCCGGCGACGGACACCGCCACGCTGCCGCCGACGCCTGTGCGCTTCGATGCCAGCCCTGACCTGCGGGTGCGCAACGCGCCGGGCACAGTCGTGCCACCGCCCGGCCGCACCACACTGCCGATGAGCGCCCAGCCCACGGGCTCGTCGATCAACCAGCTGCTGGCTATCCACGAGCTGTGGGTGTTGCAGACCGCGATGCACGCCCGTGACCCGCTCGTCCGGCCAACCGGGCAGTGGAGTCCCGGGTTCGTGTCCCGTCTGCTCGCGGCCGGCGCGCCCACGACGGCACCGGGCCAGCCGCGTATCACGCTGCCGTTCTGGACTGCGCAGCTCGCCGCCGGCACGCCGTACGCGGACCCGTGGGACACCCCGGTGCCGGCGGAGGCCGATCTGATGGAACTGATCGTCGACCGTCCGGCCGCCAGCGGATCCGCGGCCACCGGGCTGGTCCCCGGCCCCGCACGCGTCGACGTCCTGGTGCACCGCCGCAGCGCACCGGATCCCGCCGCCGAGACGCCCTGGGTGCTCATCATCCGCAGGCAGGTCACGGGCGCGCCGGCAGCGTGGGCGGCGTTGCCGGTGCCGTGGGCGGCCGCAGTGACGTCGGCCGTGTCCACGGGAACGGCCCCCGGCGCGCCGCTGGGTGACTCCTGGCAGGTCGTCGGCGTCATGCAGCAGCCAACTGGCTCGCTGACCGCACGCACGCCGCGGGCAGTGACGTTCGCGGCCGATTTCGGTGCCGGGCCGGCGGGCTCACAGTGGCTGCTGGTCGCGGTGGCTGGCTCCGCCGGTGATCCGCCGGTGATCCCGGCCGGGACGCTCGGGCCGGCCGTCCTGGGATCGCGACACCTGGCCTGCCGGAGCATCCGGCTCCGCGGCTGAGCAGCCGGTCAGCTCACCCCGCCGGGCTGGAGCCGTCGCTGGTGCCCGGAAAGCGGACGGCGGTTCAGGCGGCCGATGGGGTGCGGAAGGTCCGGCGGTAGGCTGCCGGGCTGGTGTCCAGGGTCTGCTGGAATTGCAGTCTCATCGCGGCTGGCGTGCCGAATCCGGCGCTGGCCGCGATGCGGTCGATGGGCTGGTCGGTGGTCTCCAGGAGCCGCTGGGCCAGGGCGAGCCGCTGGGTGAGCAGCCACTGGTGCGGGGTGGTGCCGGTGGCTTCCCGGAACTGCCGGGTGAAGTGCCGGGGGCTGAGCGCGCAGCGCGCGGCGAGCACCTTGACCGGCAGCGGCTGGCCGAGCCGCTGCATCGCCCATTCCAGGGTTGCGGCGAGCTGGTCGCCGGCCTCGGCGCGGGTGCTCAGTGGTGCCTCGACGTACTGGGCCTGGCCGCCGCGCCGGTACGGCGGCGCGACCATCTGGCGGGCGACGGTGTTGGCGATGTCTGCCCCGTAGTCGCTGCGCAAGATGTGCAGCGCGAGGTCGGCAGCCGCCGAGTTCCCGGCCGAGGTCAGTACCTGGCCGTCGTCCACGTACAGGACGGCGGGGTTCAGCCGTACTGCCGGGAACCGGGCCCGGAACCGTTCGGCGTGCGTCCACAGCGTGGTGGCGGGCCGCCCGTCCAGCAGGCCAGCCTCGGCCAGCACGTAGGCACCGGTGCAAAACGACACCATCCGCGCGCCCCGCTGGTAGGCGCGGCTGAGGGCGGCCAGCAGTTCGGCGGTGGGCGGGCGGAGCCCGCGCCCGGGGATGATCACCGTGTCGGCCCGGGACAGGGCGCTGACGCCGTGCTCGACCTGGACCCGCAGCGCGCCGACCCGGATAGGCACCGGGTCGGCGGTGCAGACCCGGTAGCTGTACCAGGGGACGCCGAGGTCCCAGGGGGCGCCGAACAGATCGTTGGCGATGGCTGGGCCGATCGAGGTCATCCCGTCGGCGAGTACGCATACCACCCGGTGACGTCGCGCTGTCATGGCCTGATTCTGCCGCATGTGTCTTTTCCAGACAACGTCTGTTTTCTTGCGCATGATGTCATCCGCGACACTGGCCGGGAAGACCGCCAGCAGGCACGCTGGAAGCGCCGAGGAAACCTCACGGCATCACATTGCCCAGGCCAGGCGGCCTGCAGACCGGTCAGTTGAGGCAGCCCGCGCCGGGCACCGCGGACCCGCAGGACGAAGGAGCACTACGGTGACCACCCAGATGACAACCAGGCATCCGGCCCGCACCGGGCACCGGACTGCTCGCAGCCTTCCCGTGGTCGCGGGCATCGGCTACAGCCTGGCCTGGATCATCAGCCTGTCGGTCGGCGCCCCGAACCCGTCCGTGGCCGCGCGGGGAAGCCAGGTCGTGGCCGCGTTCGCCGGACACGGCGGGCCGGCGATGGCCATGTTCGTGCTCGCCGAAGGGGTCGCCGCCGCTGCCCTGGCCGTCGTGGTGATCTCGGCAGCCCGGGCCGCCCGCCGCTCTGGGGCACGGCTGGCCGGCCTGACAGGCGCCGGCTTCGGGGTCGCCGCCGCGGTGGTGTCCTGGATCGAGCTTGCCCTGGGAGCCTGGCTGGTGTACGGCCCCGTCGCCGGCCGGCGAGCCGCCACTGCCGGGACCGCCTACCAGGTGCTCACCCGGCTCGACGGGGCGAAGATGTTCCTGCTGGCCGCGATGGCTGTGGCCCTGTCGGTCGTGGCCCTAACCTCGCCCGCGCTGCCCCGCTGGCTGGCGCCACTTGGCTTCCTGCTGGCCGCGTCCCTGGCGGTCTCCGGCCTTGGCTACGTCCTGCTTGCCCCGGGCCTTGCCTCAGCGGTGTACGTGTCCGGGATCTTGCTGCTGGCCTTCGTCACCAGCACAGGCGTTATGTTGGGTGTCGCCCCCCGGACCCCGGCGGTGCGAGCGGCCTGAAGCCGTCCGGCTGTGCGCGGCGGGACGGGCAGCCATCGACGCCAGCCCCGAAGAGGCTGCCGAGTCCATCCGTGATGGCTGTGGCCACCTCTCGTAGGCTGGCGGGGTGGTGCACTACAGCAAGCTGCTCAAGATCGTAATCGATGTGCCTCCTGCGGAGCATGACCGTGAACTGGCGTTCTGGAGCGCGGCCACCGGCCAGCCACTGGCCCAGTTCGACCGCCACCCCGAGTACCACGGCGCTGCGCTGCATGGTCAGGACCTGTGGCTGCTGATCCAGCGCCTCGACGAGGGGCAGGGCAGGGTGCACATCGACATCCACACCGACGACCCAGCCGCGGAAATGGCCAGGCTGGAGCAACTCGGCGCCGAACTGGTCCAGCAGGCGCACTCCTGGTGGGTGATGCGCGATCCTGCCGGACTGCTGTTCTGCATCATTCCGGAAAGCCCTGGAACACTGAATGACAGCAACGCCCAGCGCTGGGATTGACCCCGCTCCGGGCAGCGGCCGGGCATATCCGCTCTTGCCGCGTGGCTCAGTGGTGTTCGCCCGCCGTCAGCGCGCCGGACGGTTGCGGGATGATTCTGATCGAGAGGCGCGTTGACCATAGGACACGACATATCGTGTTGTTTGGGTAGGCGTGGGCCGTTGACGGGCTCCGGGCCTTGAGAGGTGAGCGTGATGACCGGTTGGTACGCGGAGCGGACGCCGGACGGGTCGGCCAAGGCCATGATCGCCCTGACGTTGCTCGCGCTGTTGCTGGTGGCGGCCGTGCCGCTGGCCCTGCTGGCCGCAGTGGTCATGATGATACTGGGGTACGTCGTCGGGGGGCTCGCGCTGTTCGGCGGCTCGGTCCTCGCCGCCGCCATAGCTGTCGCGCTCGCGGGCATGAACGGGATGCGGCACCTGCGCAAGCTGCTCTCCGGGGGAAGCTTCCGTGTCGTGCCGCTGGACGGCAGCCAGTACACCGACGTGGCCGAGCCAGAGGGCAGGCCATACACCAACCTTGTGCAGCTGGACCGCAGCGACTACACCGAAGTCCGCTGACCGGGCCCTCCGCCTTATTGCGTGTATTTCGGGCCGGATATCCGGCGGCGAATTCGACCTGGAAGGTGCGGTAGCAGCGGCGGCGGTGTGCCCGCAGCGCTTGATGCCGCTGAGGATTCCAGCCAATAAGTTGAGGAGACGTTCCAGGCCGGAGAGGGCGGGGCGGCAGCTTGACCCTGACACCGTGTGAGGCTGTCGGGTAGGAGGCTCCGGATCATCGAGTTGGAGGGCGCCATGCCAGTTGACGACATCCAGGTCAAGCGGATCCCGGCAGTCCGCGTCGCAGAACTCACCGCAACCGCCGCGCGCCTTGAGCCCGCGTCCATTAATCCGGTCATCCAGCCGCTATACCGCGAGCTGGGCGAACGGCTCGGCCAGGCAGGACTGACCCCGGCAGGCCCAGCCACCTCTTACTACGAAGACGCCCCGGACGGCGACGGGGTGATCGTCCACGCCGCCCTGCCGGTCAACGCGGACCCCGGCAGCGCCCACGGCTTCGAGATCACCGACCTGCCCGAGATCACGCAAGCGGCCACGATCCTGCACCGCGGGCCCATGGACAACGTCATGGCAACCATCCAGACCCTGGCCCGGTGGATCGACGAGAACGGCTACCGCAGCAGCGGACACGTCCGCGAGCTGACCCTCGAATGCCCCGACGACCCGGGCAAGTGGGTCACCGAACTGCAAGAACCCATCACGCCTGCATGACCACGCCTACCGCGTCCCGGCGCGCAAAATCCGCTCCCGCACGCAGCCAGCGCCGCCCGCCGGGACGCGGGCACATCCAGCGCGATTCTCTAGCTACCACCAGAGGACCTGCAGCTCACAGCACTACAACCGATCAGATCCCGAGACCGTGATAAAAGTCAGGCCAGATGGTCGGAGACCAGCCGCAACACAGATGCGGCGCCGTAACGGACCAGCGCGATCTCACGGAAAGCAGTCACCGAGCGCACTCACTAGCGAGGTAGTAGACGCCCACGTCGCCGCGGTTAGGCGCCGGCAGTGGTCCGTCGGCGCTCATCCGCTGAGGCACGCAGATCAGGTGGATCTGCGCGCTGCCAGGCGTGCCGGGACCCAGATCCGGTTTGTGCTGACCTGACGATGCGAGCCCGGGCGCCTGGTCACACCCAGCCGTCCGCTGGAGTGCTGCAGGAGGAGGCGTGCAGCCTCGTCATGACGCCAGCGTGGTGGAAACGATCATGTCGAATCCGGCCCGGAGTCCAGGGCTGGCGTATCAGGGGGAGTCAGTGTCGCTCTGTCACTGCAGGGCGGCAAACCAGCGGGGGATGCCGGCTCTCAAGGGTTGGAGACGATCATGGCACTTACAGCCATCGACGACTACGAAGTGATGTACTCATCAACCCCGTTCGTGCCGAGGATCTGGCTGATATCTCAGGGAAACTTCATCGGCCAGCTGATCTTCATGCCCGACGGCACGCCTTTGCCCGGCGACACTCCGGGCAATCTTTACTATCACCTGGAGGACTTCGAAAACCTCCTCGGGATCCTGGCGACCGATAAGCCCACTTACCTTCTGTTCGTGGGCACCGGCTCGGGAAACGAGAACGGTATCCTCACCGCGCCCGAACCTGTCGGAGAAGGAGTCAGCATATAGCTCCGGCACCTGCTGACCCGCGGTGCCTCGGCCGACGGCTCGCAGCCGCCCGTGCAGCCGTGCTACCACGGCTGCAGGCTGGAACCCATGGCCGCGGGCGTGCAGTTCGTCTCCACCTTCGGCGCCTTCAAGGGCCACAGCACGCAATCCGGGGGCCACGACGCTGGTGCACACAACAACTCGTTCTACCGGCTGAAGATGTTGCTCCTTCTGCAGCCCACCGTGCAGAACGGCGGCGGTGTCCGAGGGTTGCTGGTGCCCGGCCGGGGCGGCGGTCAGCGGAGCGTGATGACGTTGGCGGTGATCAAGGCGGCGGCATCGGAGGCCAGGTAGGTGATGACCTCGGCAACGTCGGCCGGTTCCGCGACGTGGATCAGGGTCGGGCTGGCGGCGACGGCCTCGCGCACCTTTGCGGTGACCCAGCCTGTGTCGGTGACGGGCGGGTGGACCATGTTGGCCGTGATCCCGTGCGGAGCCAACTCCAAGGCGGCGGACATGGTGTAGTTCACCTGCGCTGCCTTGGCGGCGCCGTAGGAGACCTCCTCGGGGAAGCCAAGCTCCCCACCGGAGGTAAGCCCGATGATCCGGCCCCAGTCCGCCCCGCGGGCGACGTGCCGTCGCGCGAACTCACCCATCAGCAGGGCAGCCGCCATCGCATCGACGGTGAACTGCTGCCGCCAGGTCGCCGCGCTGACCCGCTGCAGTGCCCGGCCAAGCCGGTCGGCAGCTGCGGGCGCGAAGGTGTCGGCAACCCAGCCCGTGGCGTTGTTCACCAGGATGTCCACCGGACCCAGCTCAGCCTCGGCCGCGTCAAACAGCACGGCCGGGCTGGCCGGATCCGACAGGTCAGCCTCCACAGCCATGGCCCGGCCTCCGGCGGCCTGGATCTGGGCGGCGACAGAATCAGCGTCTTGCCCGCGGTGGTCCCGGTAGGCCTGCGGCGTGCCCGGATCAGCCGCATCATCGATGCGCAGGAAGGTGCACAGCACCGCGCATCCGCGTCGGCCGAGCGCCAGCGCCGTGGCTGCCCCGATGCCGTGATTCGCGCCAGTGACTATCGCCGTGTGCCCTCTCATCGAGGCTTCAGCCATCAGCCCGCCTCTCTGCACCGACGCCACCTGACCGTAGCGGGATAGGCCTGTGCCGGCCACCGGATAACACTCCGCAGCCTGTCAAGAAGTGTCAGCTGACTGGCGGCGGAACTGGCGATGACGTCGGTCCCGGCGGCTGAGGCTGCATCTTGTGTTCCAGGATGCTTTGCTTGGCCGCCGCAAAGGCAGCGTCGGAAAGTACCCCCTGGTCGTGCAGCTGGGCCAGCTTGCTCAGTTGCGATATCCACGACGTCTGGTCATCCGCAGCCACTGGCGGGGACTGGGCAGCGGCGGGTGACTGAACGGGAACGGCTGGCTGGGCGGGGGCGGCCGCACCGGGGCTGGCTGGAGTCACGAGCTGCTGGCCTGCGGGGTTCACCCCGAGCTGACGCCAGAACCGCTCGACCTGTGCCGTGTACCGGTCCTGGGTAAGCCGCCCGGCGCGGAACGAAGCAGTCGCGTCGGACATCGAGCGTGTGTAACGCAGTTGTGCGTTGCTGATCTGAAGGCCCCGGCTGCAGACCGGACATACCAGGTAGTCGTCCGTCCCGTAGGGCACCACGGGCACGAAGTACAGGCGCACCGACTTCTTCGAACGGACGTGGTGGAGGAACACCTGGTTATGACAGTTCGGGCACACGCACGGCGCGACCTCGCCCAGATCCTCCGGATGGCCTGGCCCGAAGCCAAAAATCACGACCATGGCGGTAATTAAAGCCGAGTCATCCGCGCAACGGCTCATCCCTGGCAGGTGATAACGGCGACGTTACCGGGATGCCGCCTGCAGCGACGCCGCCCCCTACCGCGCTGAGCCCACCCGCTGACCGCAGGGCGAGGCTGGCCGCCCTCGCCGGGCACGCAACCCGCACGATCGCTATCGCCCAGGTCTAGCTGCAACCCGGTGCACCTCCAACGCCACGAGCGCCTCGGCCAATTCACGAACATGCCGAGAAGAGCACGGACTCAGATCGTTCCCTTATTCAGGGAAAACCTGTTTAATGTCCCTGCCTAGTGCCTTTCCCGCCACGCCCCTGGAGTTTGGGTGACATCAGAAGCCTCCCGTGCCCAGGCCGGGGCAGAGGACAGCGGGGTGCTGCCGGGGCGTGGTCGCCGTCGCAGCGTGATGCCGGTGGCGCTCGGTGCTGTCGTCCTGGCCGCTGTCTGGCTCATCCCTGCGCTTGCGCTGCGCCCACTGGCCGAGCCGGCCTTACTGGCATTCCCTGTCGGCGTCGTCGTCGGGGCAGGTATCGACCTGATCCGGAGCGCGGGCACCGTCACCAGCTCCCGCCGGGAGCTCACTGCGCATTCGCGTTACCTGACCGTGTCTACCTGGACTGGGCTCCGCACCATTGACCTGCGCGGCCTGAAGCGCGTGCGGGCCCGGAGGATCGCCTCCAGGACGAGCAAGACCACTTACCTCACGGTGACCGATACCGCCGGCGTGCATGTCGTGTTCCGCGCCGAGCGGGACATCAAGGCCATCCGCCGTGCACTGGAGCCCGGAATGCGCCAGCCGGGCGCGGAGCCGGTGAAGGTCTCCCGGCTGGCCCGGGGAGTGCTGGGCATCCAGCCACTGCCAGGGTGGATATCGGTATTGTGGACCCTGGGTTCAACTGGATTGTCAGTGCTCATCATGCTCGGCTGTGCCTTCACAGTTATCGCGCTGGCAGGAACGTAGCGTTCAGACGCGCCCTCACCAACGTAAGCATCGGGGTCACCCGGACATCCGGCCATGCCGCATGTGGCGCGGGCCCGCCTTCAACTTCTGTAGTCCTCCGCCTTGGGTCAGCGCCAGAGGGTGCGGATTTGCGTGGTGAGCGCGAAGGGGTCATCACCGCGCTGCGCGGCGAGGGCGCCAGCCCCTTCCGGGGAACCTGTATAGAGGGCCTTGCCCGGGCTGACGTGGGTGTTCCATGCTCGCTCGAAAGCGGTGGCGAGTTTCTTGTTGGCGCTGAGCGCTGCAGGCACGGCGTGATAAACGATCGTGGCTGGCACATGCCCGGTAGCGAGCCGGCGGACAGCCAGCCGGGTGGCGGCGGCTGCTCCCTGCGGCGGTGTGACGATCAGGCGCGAAATCACGTACCTCGGCTGGCTGAGCGGGGACAAAGTTTCATCTAGGGCGTCGGCGAACAACGCTGACTCGCTGGCTGGGACCTCCTGCAACCGGGCCCGGTAACCGCCGTCGGCCTGCGCCTCGACCTGGACGGCGTCGCTGCCCCGGCTGGTGAGGTGGGCGGCGTGCAGGGCGTCGGCTGTCGCCGCGGCCAACTCGTCCAGACTCCCGTGCCCAGGTGGTGACGCCATCCTCGCAGCTGTCCGGTACACCGCGACGATGCTGGCGAGCAGGATGAGGGTAGCCGCCGCGGCTGCTGGTGCCCAGGCCAGCGTGACCCCCGCGACGACTGCGGCCGCCAGCGCCGTGGCTGCCCATCCTGCCCAGCGTGGGCGGTGGGTCAGCGGGAGGGCGGTCTGGCTGGGCAGACCAAGGGAACGCCGGGTGCTGACTGTGACCGTGGCTACTGGCTCGTCCTGGCAAGCCGTGCCGATGGCCCAACGTTCGTGCGCGGTGCCGCGCTCGGCGGCGCGCGTCAGCATCTCGGTGTTCAGCTCGTCGAAAAGCTCCTCTGACGGGGGTGCGTACGGCGAGAGGCGCGGGTTGACGTGGGCAACGCCGGAAACGATGTCACCCGTCCGGGCCAGGGCGAAGTAGCGGTCATGCTTGCGGGCGAAGCGGCCGAAGTCAGCAGATCCTTTTGGGTGGTCGCCGGTGACACAGATGACGCCCCAGTTGTCGGCGACCTTGTCTGGCCAGCTGATGTCGAGCCGCAGCGCGCGGCCGCGGGCCTGGACCACTGAGGTCGGGGTGGTTGCCGCAGTCAGATCGATCACGACGTTGACGGCGGGGGCGTCCCATCCCTCGCCAAGCAGGGCTCTGGTGCCGATCAGGCACTGGGAGCCGCCCTCAGTGTAGAAGCGGGTGACCAACGGGACGTAGCGGCGGGCGTCCCAGGACGCCGGGCCGATGATCTCCACCAGGTGCTTCCGCCCGTCCCAGGTGGTCGCGGCGAGGTCAAGGCCCGGCTCGGCGGCGCGTAGCCAGGTGATCAGGCGCTGTGCCGTATCCGGGCCGCAGGCGACGTGCCGCCCGGTCATCAGCACGGGGTCAAGCCCGGCCGCCTGCGGGTCAGTGAGAAGCGTGTCCAGGACAAGCCGGGCGCCTCCTGCCTCGGCCTGCAGGACGCCGGTGAGGTCGGCGGGCAGCGTCCCGCTGGCTTCCTCGTAGTCACACAACACCAGGGCCCGCAGTCTGGAGCCGAGCTCACCGGATTCTGCGCCCAGGATCTCGATCACCGCGCGGGCCTTGCTTTCGGACCGGGCGATGACCCGATCGACCGGGGACTCGCCAGCCCGCACGCCTGCCCGGGTAAGGCGGTAGCCCACCGATGGCAGCGCCCGGCGGATCGCGTCATGGGCGAGTTTGTCCCGCGGATCGTCGCTTGCCTGCAGGCATCGCTGGCTGTAGTCGCCGATGAGCGCGACCCAGTCCGCGGCTGTCGGAGGATGCCGGTGCTGCTCCCTGATCCGGGCACCCTCTGGCAACTCCAGCAGCCCCGCGGTGTGCAGCCGGATGGCCGCGTCTGCTAATGCGGGCTCGTCTCGCTCGAACCGCCGCCAGGACACTTGTGCCCCTGCGGGCCCGCGCCGCTCTACCACCCTGGACTGCAGCCAGGCCAGGAACGGTGTACTGGCAAATCCGGGATCTAGCAGGCCGGTCCGTAGCTCCGCGAAACGGATGGCCTCGCCGTGGATGTAGTCGGCTTCGGCCGGGGTCGGCCGGGTGAAATAAGCGAGTTCCTGATACGGGGCGAGCCGCCCCTCCCGGACCAGGGCGGGCGCGGATACCTCCAGATCCACCCCGCCGAACAGCCTCCTGTGCAACTCCGCCTGCTCCACGGTCATCATGTGCGGCGGGGTGGCGGTCAGCCCGATAATTCGCGGCGCGTCGAGTTGCGCGATCACCGCCTGAAGCAGGCGGCCCCACAGCTCAAGCAGATGGTGGCACTCGTCGAGAACCAGAGTCCACGGGCCGCCTGCGCGCAATCGTTCGATCAGGGCCTGGCCGTTCGGATGCAGGAGTGACAGAACCCCGTCGCCCTCTTCAGGCCCGGCCTCGGCCCAGCCATCGCCGTTCCCGGCCGGGCCCAGCGTGCAGACAGCCTGGTAAGTCAGCACCGTCAGGGCAGTCGGCAGTTCCCGGCTCGCGGTGGCACGCGCCTCGATCGGTGAAAACGCCGCCTGCCACTGCGCGATCCACTGGGCCTGGATAGCCGTATTCGGGCACAGCACCACCGTGGGCTGCCCTAGCCGGCGCGCCGCCTCCAGCCCGATCAGGGTCTTCCCGCCACCAGGTGGCACAACCAGGTAAGTAGCGGTATCGCCCCGCTCGCGATCCCGTTCCAGGGCGTCAAGCGCACGCACCTGATGCGGCCACAGCGGGCGCATGAGCCTGGTCCCGCCGAACACCCCGACCAGTGGGCCGTCGGCCAACTCCACCCAAGGCTCCCCACCACGGCGCATCCTCGTGCTCACGCAGGGATGGGCACGACATCAACAGGACCGCATCGTAACGGGCGGTGCTGGGCGCGTGGTCACACGGCCCGGCGGGAAGGGTGCCCTTGCATGTCCTGACCTGCCCTGTGCTGGCCGAGACCATGTCGCAGGTGCTCGGCAAGGAAGTCCGCTTCCAGCAGATCACGTTCGAGGCCTACAAGGACAGGTTCGTTCGCCTCGGCATGTCCGATGCGATGGCTCAGGGGTATGCCGACCTCTGAACCCCACACCGGACGGGTTGCGCTGGTGACTGGAGCCGCCCATGGCATCGGCCAAGCCATTGCCGCCGGTCTCGCCGAGCGCGGAACCCGCATCGTTCTCGGCGACATCGACGACATGAGTGAGGCGAGTGACCTCATCGGCGCCACCGCCCACCCGGCGGCTCCGGTGACGCCCTACGTCAGCGATCCGTCCTCGATTGAGGATCAGCCCGCCGGATTTTGCTTGCAGGCGCCTGGCGCGGGCGCGGTGGACGGGATCTGTACACGGTGGCGACGGGCGGCGCGCGGATTCCTGCCTTGGCGGGTTTCACGCGGACGTGGCCAGTGCCAAGTCGTTCTACTCGGATGTGCTCGGCTGGGAGACCGACGACCAGCCGATGGGCGCGTTCACCTACACCGTGATGAGGTCGGCCGGCGCTGGTGATGAACGGCGATCAGAGCGGCATCATGCCGCTCAGCCGGAGATGGCAGCGGCCCGAGCTACGCCCCGGTGGGCCTCGAGTCGCCGACTGCGATGTTGTGGCCTTCTCCTGGGAGGCAGTCTTCGATCTTGTCAAGGGCATCTCTTGTGACCCGCTTCGGGCCTCTGGGTTCTGCAGCTGCCGGTAGGTTCGGGGCAGCCTGGTGACGGAGGTAGATGCGATGGTTATGCCGTTGGCCGGCCGCGTGGTGGCAGCGGTGGCCGGCGGCCTGCTGGCGGCGTGGCTTATCGTGGCGTACGCCGGGTTCGCTCTGCTGTTGTGGCCGTTCGCCGCCCGCGGCGTGGCGTCCGCCTTCGTTGACGCCGGGTCTTCGCTGTTCACCCTCGGTTTCGCCGTGCCCGCCGGGACGGCGCCGGCGGTGATCGTTTTCCTGGCCGCGGCGACCGGGCTGGTGATCCTCACGCTGCAGATCGCCTACCGGGCCCTGGCGGCCAGCCGGCCGGGGCTTCCCCAACGACAAGACCCCAGGCGGCTCGAACCCAGGAAGCGCCCGACATTGCCGATGAGCGCGAGTTTGTCTCGACCGACGGAATGAGACTGGACGTTTACTTGGGTAGTCCTTCTGTGTGCGAGGGGCCGGGCGCGCCGGCCTGATATCGGTGCAGGCCGGCGTGCGTGCCGACGAGCGTGAAGCCTGCGTTGGCAAGCGTCCGTTGGGACGCGACGTTGTCGTCGGTAGTGTCGGCAAGAACAGTGTCTACGCCATTTTCGGCTGCGAGGATGAGCAACGCAGTGACGGCCTCAGAGGCGTAGCCGTGTCCACGGGCGGACGGCGCCAGGCCGTAGCCAACCTCAATGCTTCCGTCATCTGGTGGTCCTTTGAACCCGGCTCCGCCAACAGCCAGCCCGTCGGCTGCGCGAATGATCTGGTAGTACCCGAAGGGTCGCTGCTCGCCGTGCTGTCCGGTCGCGCGGAGAAAGGAATCGATGGCGGCGATGTCGCCGGCGAATGGGTAGTCCGCTGCCCAGGCGTCGCTCGGCCCTGGTGCTCGAGCCAGTATTCGTCTGGCCTCGAACTCATCAACTGCATGAAGGATCAGGCGCGACGTTTCGATGTCCATCGTCATCCCTCCATGATCACATCAGAGACGGCCTATAGATCTTTAACGGCGGAGGTGCAAGCCCGTGGGAAACCGCGCTGGTGTCTCGTCAAAGCGTCGGGGTGGGGCCGTTCCAGCCTGGCTCGATCGCATCGGCCTGGCAGAGCCTACGATAGTCAGCACGCACACCGTGTTCGTGCCCTCTCTGGCGTCATAGGCGTGACCGCCGGAAGGCAACCTGGTACGCCATCGTCATCGTTCGTGGTGATCACGGGAGGCAGCTTCGATGGGCGGGCTAGAGAACGAGATGGTCGCAGGCAGCGGCCGTGGCCGCCTGCGGGCGTCCGACGCCGACCGCGAGCACGTGGTCGGCACGCTCAAGGCCGCGTACGTGCACGGCTTGGTGACCAAGGATGAGTTCGACGCGAGGGTCAGCCAGACGTTCGCGGCGCGCACCTACGCGGAACTGGCCCTGATTACCGCCGGCATCCCTGCCGGGCTGGCCGCAGCACCGCCTCCGCTAAGGCCCGGACCGGCCAAGGCCAATTCTCCGGCACACGCGAACCTGACGCGGGGCGAACGCGCGATCATGGCCACGGGCCTGCTTGCGGCACTGGCACTCGTAGTGGCCCTCTTGGCCGGGGGTGCGGTCGGGGGATTGCTGGCCCTGGGGGGGCTCGGCAGCGCTTTCGTGTCCGCGTTCCTCATCGGAGCCCAGGTGCGCAGCTCGCGGCGCAACACGCAGTCCGGCGGTCACCTGCCTCCGCAGCGGGCAACCCACAGCGGTCCGGGAGCTGGCCGCCAGGCGGCAACTGCTCCCCCGGCGCGGCAGCTCCCGAACCCTGGCCAGCCCCGGCGGCGCGGCAACGCTGACGCTGCCCTACGCCATTCTCTGAACCCGCAGTTGTCCAGCTAAAAGTTAGACATCCGCACATGCCGCAAAGTGGGAGCGCCCGCAGGATGATCCGGTGGCGAGGGCAGGTGCATCAGCCTTGGGTGAAGTCGCGCTCTTCTGCCACAAGCCCGTCTGCCCTGAAGCGCAGCACTGACACTCCCGCCAGATTCTCGGTGCCGCCGTCCTTCAGCCTCGTCTGCGCACTCCAGGGCACGGCAGCCTGATCTCCGTCGACGATCGGCGTGCCGAACTGACACTGGGCCGATTCCTCCTCCGCGAACACACGGGCCAAGTAGCCTGGTTCCGGCTCGCGGAAAGGATGCTGCTGCCAGAACGCGTCTTCGGCATACAGCGCGGCAATGGCGGTCGCGTCATGCTCGCGCCAGCCGCGCTCCCACACCTCTGCCCATCGCTGAGCTGCCTCTCGCGTGTCCATCCGCCAAGAGTAAACACGGGCACCGACACTCCGCCAGATAGGCAATACGGCGAACGTCCTGGCGCACGCTTCTCCCGCGTTGACGGTCGTTGAGTGTCGCGGGTTCCGCGCGCTTCAGCCAAGGTTGTGCAAATGAGCAAGCTGCGGGAACGGGCGGCAGGAGCCTCACGTCGATGATCAATAGCTGGCACTGGAATCCCGTCAACTCGTAATCTCGCCCGGACCAGGGCTGTCCCGATTCTCACCTGGCATACCTTCATCACCCCAGACTTCTCCTGGTCCTGTCGAAGACCGGCAGCGGTGAAGGGGGTCCGGAGGACGTGAACGGCTGATGCGATGCCGGCCCGCCGAGGCCTCGTCATTAGCCGCTGCGTGTCTCCGGCTGGCCTGGATGACCGGCGACCGGCAAGGCTTAAGGAAGGGATGGCCGTGCAGGTGTGGTGCGGATCGATTGGGCAAAATCACCACGATGTCAGCGTGGTGGACGAGACGGGAACGCAGCGGGCCCGGATGCGGATTGAGGGCACCGTGGCCGGGTTCAGCCAGCTGATGAGCCTGCTTGCTGAGCAGCAGCGCTGCAGCGCCGGCCCCATCACGGTGGCCATCGAGACCGCCAGGGGCCTGCTGCCCGCGGCGCGTTAGTCGAAACCGTCCACCCAATACCCCAGCAGGCCCCGCAGGTAAGCGAGGTCTGTGCCCTGGCCCCACGGCGCACCCGGCGCAGGCTCCGGCCACAGCGTGTTCAAGATCCGCGCCCGCGGGTCAGCGAGGACCTCATCACTCACCTTCGCACTGAACTGCTCCGCTCTGAAGGTAGCCACCCTGCTAGCTTCGCATCGCGCTGGCACCATAGAGCACTCAATGATTCCCAGCCAGCCCGACGTTGCCACCACACGCCGGGCGGACCGGATGCCGCCGGTCGCGGCCTCTGGCGGTTGAGAGGCGGCTCCGCATGCGTCTCCGGCAGGAAACGGACTCAAGCCGGTGTGGCAACGGCATGGCAAGGCAAGGCAGCGTCGTGGACGCCGCCATCGACTCACCGTCGCTCAGGCCGAGGGTACTGGGGTGGCGATCATTGCGACTAGTACGCGCGGCGACGGGAACGTCCGGCCACCACGGCGATGATCAGCAGGATGATGCCCACCACGATGGCGACGTATCCGCGGACGTGATGATGAATCTGCCCATGGGAGGCAGAGCCGGGAAAGAACGAGGGCAGTGAGTGGATGGGCTCTACCAGGTAGATGATGCCCACGACCACTGCCAGGATGCCGAGGACGACTAGCACCACCATGACCAACCGCGACATCGCGGACCTCCTTCTGGGGGCAGCCAAATGCTAGGCAGCGGCTGGCACAGATGGGGTAACGATTAATAAAACTTTGAGGCATGCCCTGGTCATGGGCGTAGCTTCCACCGGATGCGGGGCTCCCGGTGGGCGTGCAGGTGCTTGGCCTGTTGACCTGGGCGGATGCTGGGCGGGGGTGCGCAGGTTTGGTCACACGGCCTTGCGATCCGTTGTCTTGGTCGCGCTGACCTGCACTCACGCGCGTGGCGAGCGGGATCCGGGGGTGAATGCGGGCCAGAGCTCGGGACGCTGGGAAATGCTGCAGGTCAGAAAGGTGATACCCGCTGCGCAGGTCCACTTGCCGACAGGGCCAGGAAACCCGGGATGACATATCCCGGCTCACTCGCCTGAGGCGGATATCGGGGAAACGGCCAGCTCGGCAGCTAAATTGCTGGACGCGCAGCGAGCGCCCCCGGCAGGATTCGAACCTGCGCACACGGCTCCGGAGGCCACCTCCGGGTACAGCGCTGACCTGGGGTAACACATCTTCAGGAGGCTGCGTGGGGCGTGCCTGGGGCGCGGGGAAACAGGTGGCCCGGGCTGTGGTTCAGGCTGTGGTGAGGCGTTCCATCGGCTGGCCTGTGATCTGGGCGATGATGTCGAAGTCCTTGTCGAGGTGCAAGACGGTGAGGTCAGCGAGTTCCGCGGTGGCGGCGATGATCAGGTCAGGGATGGAGGGGGCACGGTGCTGGCCGCGGTCGGCCAGCAGGGCCAGCACCTCGGCCGCGCGGTCCTCGATCGCCGGGGTCAGGTATTCCACCGGCATGGACGACAGGGGCGGCTGCTGCAGCCCGGCCCGCAGGTCCGGGCCAGACCGGGCCGAGTAACCGGTCTCCAGCCGGGTGACCGTGGTGATCCGTACCAGTCCGCGTTCAATCCGCCCTGCCCATTGTCCGGCGTCAGGGCTGGCGGCCAGGCGGACGAGTGCGGACTTGTCGATCAGCCAGTTCGTCACCGCCAGGCCTGGGTCATCACATCGGGGTCAGCCAGGTCAGCAAACACCTCAGCGAACCGGGCCAGATCCTGAACGCTGACCGGGGTACCAGGCACCGCCGCATCCTGCGCCAGGCGGCGGCGTACGTACTCGCTGCGCGACAGCCCCAGGCGCCCCGCATGCGCATCCAGCGCCGCGATGACGTCATCAGGAACATCCCGGATCAGCATGTCCGTCATACCCACCTCCAGCCCTCTGCCCGACCCTATGATATCCCACGATAGCGCTCGGCCGGGCATGCATGCGCGAGACCCACCCGGCGCACAGTCCGCCCTTGAGGCATAGTGAACGCGCCGCGTATATCGTCGGCTCCGCATGCCAGGCTGTACTAAGTGATCAGGTCTCTCTGGCGTTCTCCGGCCGCGCGGATGATGAGCACGTTAGGCCGAGCGCTGCGCGAACGGCGCGCGAACGCCGCAGTTCATACCTTCGGCTGTGCATCATCGGATGCCAAACGACGGGTCTTTGGGGGACGAGATGATTACATCAGCCGCCATCGCGACCGCTGCGGATGAGGAGCTGGCCGTGGCCGTGCGTGATGGAACTGCCAGGCCACAGGCGGCCATCGTCATCGTCTGCTGCGAGACTGGCGCCCGGGAGATCCTCACGTGGGAGCTATCCAAGCGGTATGGCGCGGACTATCAGATCGCGGCCTGTGAGGGGCCCGCGGAGCTGGACGCCTGGATGCGGGATCTGGCGGTGGCTGGCCTGCCGGTTGCGCTGGTCATTGGGGGGGTCGGTGCGCAGGACCCGGATGGCATCGAGGTGCTTGCCACGGTCCGCCAGATCGACCCGGCGGCACTTCGGGTGGCTGCAGTTCGCTGGGGTGACTGGGAATCGGTGCGGTCCATCTTCGACGCCGTCACCCTGGGCAAGATCGACCACTGGGTGACGCGTCCTGTGCAGAATCCGGCTGAGGAGTTCCACCGCTCGATCACGGAGTTCCTGCGGGAGTGGAGCAGCCGGCGCGGCGGTGGCTTCGAGGCGGTGCGGGTGATTGGCGAGCGATGGTCGGCTCGGTCTCTGGAACTGCGTGACCTTTTCTCCCGCCACCGGGTCCCGGCTGGCTTTTATGACGCCACGTCCCAGCACGGCCGGCAAGTGCTCCACGAACTCGGCCTGCAGTCGCCGGAACTGCCGGTTGTCGAGATCCTATTCGGGGTTGAGCGGAAGGCTCTGGCCAATCCCTCCAACCTCCAGGTCGCTGACGCCTTCGGCATCATGACACCGATGTCCGCCGAGGAGGTCTTCGACGTGGCGGTAGTCGGCGCAGGGCCGGCCGGGCTTGCTGCCGCGGTCTCCGCGTCCTCCGAGGGCCTGCGGACCGTGGTCGTCGAGCACGAGGCCGTCGGCGGGCAGGCGGGGACCAGCTCGATGATCCGCAACTACCCAGGCTTCGCCCAGGGCATCAGCGGCTCCAGGCTCGCCCAGGAGACCTGGCAGCAGGCCTGGACCCTGGGCACCACGTTCTTGTACATGCGTCAGGCCGAGGGCCTGTCCAGCGAGGGCGGCCGCTACCGGCTGCCGCTCTCCGACGGCGGCGTTCTCACCTCGCGCACCGTGGTCATCGCAACCGGAGCCGCCTACCGGCGGCTCGGTATCCCGGGCCTGGAGGCACTGCAGGGCCGCGGGGTCTTCTACGGCGCCGCGGTAAGCGAGGCACCGGCCATGCGCGGGCGGAACGTGTTCGTCGCCGGAGGCGGCAACTCCGCGGGGCAGACCGCGCTGCACATGGCCAAATGGGCCAACCAGGTGACGGTCCTGGTACGCGGGCAATCTCTAGCCGACAGCATGTCCGACTACCTCATCCGCGAGATCGACGTTACCCCGAACGTGGACGTCTGCTACCGCGTGCGGGTGGCCGACGGCACCGGCACCAGCCATCTCGAATCCCTGGTACTGGAAGACACCGCATCCGGGGCGCGGCGGAACATCCCCGCTGACGCCTTGTTCATCCTCATCGGCTCGCAGCCGCGGACGCAATGGCTTGGCGACAGCCTCGCCCGCGACCAGGGAGGGTTCATCCTCACCGGACCAGACCTGCCCGGCGACACCACAGCCCACTGGCCCCCCGGCCGACCACCACTGCCGCTGGAGACGAGCTTGCCGGGGGTGTTCGCGGCCGGTGACGTGCGCTGGGGATCAGTCAAGAGGGTCGCGTCCGCGGTGGGCGAGGGCGCGGTCACTATCCCCCTGATCCATCGCTACCTGGAAACTATGACAGCCGCATCGGCCGCTGCAGGCCGGTAACGCCGTTAACGGTAGTCCGCCGAGATCCGAGCCCGCCTGACAGAATCCGCAATCTGCGCGGCTTCTGAGCGGCACCGTCGAGCGCGATCCACCGCGCCGATCGGCGTTACGCGTGCGCCCATGCTGCCCCCGGAAGCCGGGAACGGCGGCAACTCGCGAGTGTGCGTCGTCGGGCTGAAGACCGTTCCGGGCGAGGGGCCGTGGTCTCCGAGCTGGTCGAGCACGGCCGGGACGTCCTGCCCCAGCACCCACCCTCCCAGCGGGTCCCTTCTCATAGTTCCAGCGTGGTGCTTGGGCCTATTGACCTGGGCGGATGATGTGCGAGGTTCGCGGGCTTGGTCACACGGCCTGAGAGTGATTGCTGCTCTCGCGCTGACCTGCGGCGCAGCCGTGACGAGGCCGGTGCTGGAGCGCGTATGGGGCAGGGAAGCTGCCAGCCATTGGCGTTTGCCGACGTCAGATGGCAGCGGCGAAACCGGCCACTCAGCCTGGCAAGCAAACAGGCTGTTGCCGCAGGTCAGATAAGGCGCCCCCAGCAGGATTCGAACCTGCGCACACGGCTCCGGAGGCCACCTCCACGTGCCACGCTGACCTGCATGGATGCCCTCTTATGGAGGCCGGTGGGGTGCGCCGGGGGCGCAACTCGCCGGTGCCAACAGGTCGGAAATCGGACCAACCCAGCGCGCGGCTGAAGCCGACGCCCCGGGCTGGCCCAGGTCTTTTCGGGAACCACGGCACCGGCAAGAACCAGCATGGCGATCACATTCATGAGACGGAAGGCAACAAAGGATGGCCATCAGAGCCTAGCTGCGGCCAAACAGGACGTCCCGTGGTAGAGACCCCGCCCGCAGGTCACGCGTGCGCCCGCGTTAGGCGCGAGCGCGAGTGGCAGCGGGCCAGGTACCGGTCCTTCACCGGGGTGAGCTGGTAGGCCCTGCAGGTGGCATGTTGTTCGCGGAGTCTCAGAGGGATGTAGACCTCCTCGCACGTGAGGGTGAGCTGTCCGATGAGACGCGCTCAGCTTCGCGGCTGCTGGATCGCGACGGGATCTTCCGACAACATGTCCGCCGGGCGGACATGTTGTCGGAAGTTGGCCGTTTCAAGAAGCCGATCCCGGCTGCCTGGGCGCTGACCTCGCTGTACGTCCCTCATTTGGCCTTCTGGTGAGGCCTTAGTGTCAGTCCTTCGTGGACTTCGCGGACGTCAGGCCCTGGGCGTCGCTTTGAACGCGAAGGTCTGCACCGCGATCTTGCCGTGCCGCACGAAAAACGTATCGGTCCCGAGCTCGTACGTGTTATCGGGCGTCTCGGCGACCCACCAGATATAGGCAACATCGCCCTCGATGAACTGCTGCTGCAAGTTGAACGTGGCGCCGGGCTTGGCGAACTCAGCAAACAAGCTCTGGAAGAGTGGCGTTATCTCGTGCACGCCGCGCAGCACGCCGGTCGGCACGATCATCACCGCGTCGGGGGCGTAGTCCGTCACGACGCCGTGCAAGTCGAGGGCGGCAAAACGCTCCAGGTGGTGGTTGACGACGGCTTGCGTCGTCGAGGTCGCTGAGGTGAGTGTCATGATGTGTCTCCTTGTAGTTGCCTTACGCGGCGGCCCAGATGGGTGAGTCCGGGTCCGCATGTACCGTCTGGTGCATGCGGTTGCGGCCTACAGACCGGGCTCGCTGGCGGGCTGGATGTTCTGGTTGATGTGGAAGGTGTTGCCGGGGTCGTAGCGCTCCTTGACCTGGGCGAGCCGGGTGTAGTTGCCGCGGTAGGCGGCTTTGACCCGGTCCTGGCCCTCGTTCATCAGGAAGTTGACGTAGGCACCGCCGGCGGAGGTGGGGTGCAGTTCCTGCCAGTAGTCGCGGGCCCATTGCGAGATGAGGCCGGCGTTGGCCGGGTCGGGGTCGACGCCCGCGATGATGCCTGCCCAGCCGCCGTCCCGGTAGGCGAAGGCGGTCGCGTTCTCGGGCACCCGGCTGGCGGCGCCGTCGATGGGGTACATGTGCATGGTGGAGTGGCCGGTCGGCAGCATCGCGCCGTACTTGACGTGCACGTCGATGGCGGCGTCGGAGATCTCGTTGAAGAAGTCCGCCCGCCAGTACCACTGCAGCCCGGCCGGGTAAAGGCCGTCGAACGCGCTCTGCAGGACGTTGAACGGCATCTCCATCAGGCCGACCAGTAGTGGCGAGCCGTATGTCCTGACCGGCTCGAGCACCTGGTCGGCCCGGTCGTGTGAGCCGGTGTAGCACCAGATGATGGCGCACGCCTTGCGACCCCAGAGTGCTTCGGGGAACGGAGGCGCGGGCGGGATGGTGATCAGCCCGATCCAGCCGCTCAACTCTTCGGGCAGCGAGGGCAGCAGTTCCCGGTACCAGCGCATTACCCCGGCAGCGTCACCGAGATCGTACAGAACCGGGCCGCCGATGATGGTGCCGTGCTCGCCGATGTCGTGGCAGCGGAAGGTGAACGAGGTGACGATGCCGAAGTTCCCGCCGCCGCCGCGCAGCGCCCAGAACAGGTCGGGGTGGGAGTCCGCGCTGGCGGTGACGAAGGTGCCGTCGGCGAGCACGACGTCGGCGGACAGCAGGTTGTCGACGGTGAGGCCGAAGCGGCGGGACAGGTACCCGATCCCGCCGCCGAGCGTCAGGCCGGCCACGCCGGTGGAGGCGATGAACCCGGACGGGGTGGCCATGCCGAACGCCACCGTCGCATGGTCGATGTCTCCCCAGGTGCATCCGGCGTCGGCGCGGACGGTGTGATTCTCCGGGCTGACTGTGGTGCTGCGCAGCAGGGACAGGTCGATGACCAGCGCGCCGTCGGCCACCCCCAGCCCGGCCGCGCTGTGGCCGCCGCCCCGCACCGCGACCTCGACATCGTGCTCACGGGCGAACCGCACGCAGGCGATCACATCGGCGGTGTCCCGGCACCGCGCGATCGCGGCTGGGTGCTTGTCGACCATGGCGTTGTAGACGGCCCGGGCCTCGTCGTATCCGGGATCCCCTGGCCGGATCAGGTCGCCGCGCAGGGTGGCGGCCAGGTCGTGGAATGGCTTGGTCGCGATGTCAGCTGATGTGGTGGTCATGTGGCTCCCCCTTGGTGTGTCCAGAGATAGCACGATCGTTCGCACTAAGTTGGACAGTACGATCGGTCGTGCTATCTTGTCAACACGATGAGCAACACCATGAATCAGCGCAGCCGTCCGCAACGACACCCCCGCGCGGACGGGGAACGTACCCGCGGCGCGATCCTGCGCGCCGCCGCCTCGCTGGCCACCGTCGACGGTCTGGAGGGCCTGTCAATCGGGAACCTGGCCGCGGCGATCGGAATGAGCAAGAGCGGCCTGTACGCGCACTTCGGCTCCAAGCAGGAACTCCAGCTGGCCACCGTGCAGGAGGCAGAACGGATCTTCGCCGAAGAAGTCGCGCAGCCCGCTCTCGCGGCTGCCCCTGGCCTGGCCCAGCTCGTGGCAGTGTGCGAGGCGTTCTTCGACTACCTGCAGCGGCACACCTTCCCCGGCGGCTGCTTCTTCGCTGCCGCGGCACTGGAGATGGGCACTCGCCCCGGGCCGGTCAAGGAGCGGGTCGCCGACTTCCAGTCCGGCTTCGGGGCGCTGGTCCGGGGATTCGCGGCCACCGCTCTTGAGCAGCAGGAGCTTCCTGCCTGCGAGGACCCTGATCGGCTGGCCTTCGAGCTGTACGGGATCATGCTGGCCGCCGACACCAGCTTCGTCCTGCACGACGACGTCGCAGCCCTGAACCTGGCCCGGCAGATCGTCCGGCAGCGGCTAGGAGTAGACAACGGCGGAAACGCCGGCGAAAGCTGAGGTCGTGGCCCTGGCCCCGCGCGGCCCGCCGGGACAGGGAACACCCGGACACCAGCGCTCGCCCGCCGCCAAGCCGTGAGCCACCCCCGCCGTCCATAAGCCCCCGATATGGCGTTCGACGCGATCGGCGCTGCCCCGTGCGAACCCGTCCATCAGGCAGTGCGCGTGCGTCCATGTTGTCGCCGAGAGATATGACAACTCGCGAGGGTGCGTCGTCGAACTCAAGGCCGTTCCGGGCCAGGCGGCCGTGGTGATTCGCGAGCTGCCGGTCGCATTCGGGACGTCCTGCCCCAGCATCCACCCGGGCAGCCGGTCTCCTCTCGCAGCTCCGGCGTGCTGCTTGAGGCCTGTTGACCTGGGCGGATGGTGTGAGGGGTGCGCAGGCTTGGTCACACGGCCTTGCGGTTCGTTATCTCGGCCGCGCTGACCTGTGGCGGGCCGGGTTCCGGGGGGCGTATGGGGGGTGGAGCTCAGGATGCTGGAATGCTGCAGGTCAGAACGGTGATGCCTGCCACGCAGGTCACTGGCCGACAGGGCCAGGAAACCCGCGGCGGGCGAAGCGCAACGGTCTGCGGTTACAACGCCCAGGTCAGCGGCATGTTACGCAGGGCATGGGAGAACCAGGCGCCGGTCAGCTCGCTCCTATCGGTAGGCGAGGACGACCCAGACCTGGCCCGGGGCGAAAGTCATCCGCTGCCCGGACGCGGTAGTGAAGGTGGTGCCGCCGTTCGCGTTCGGCCGGGACCAGTGCGTGGTCCAGGCCTTACCGTCGCGCAAGACCAGGGCCGTGCCTGACCCGACGCTCTCCGCGTACGGGGGAGGCTTGCCGTACTCCAGGAACCGGGAGGTGCGCACCGTGGTGTGCTGGATCACCACGGTGGCGGGTGACAGTCGCCCGCCGTCGGTGGTCAGCGCCGGCCTGCCGTCCATCGATACCAGCCAGCGGCCTTTCTCCGGCGACCAGGTGAAGCGGAACGAGGCCGCCGGGTAGGACACCGACGCCGACGGGGTGGCCTTGCCGCCCGGCGGCGGCGGGCCGAAGCGGAACCCGATGTCATGGGCCATGCTCGCGCGGTGAGCTTGCCGCAGCAGCTGCCGTGTGTGGGCGTACAGGTTGTAGGGAGCGACGCGGCTGTTGTCCCGGAAGTACCCGCTGGTGATGCCGCTGTAGAGGTCCACGATCCTGGCGGTCCGGTGGATGTACGGCAGCAGCGTGGCCGTCGCGCCCGAGTAGGCGAAGGCCGGCCGGCCGAACTGGCGCAGCAGCTCCAGGTCGTCCTCCCGCGCGCTGCGCACCGGGCCGATGACGCGCGGGTAGTCGGACGAGAAGATCGCCAGGAATCGGCTCAGCCCGCCTTCGACCGGGAGCACATAGACGATGTCCGCGTGGGTGAGCCCGGTCTGCGGCCTGGCGTTCACGATGTTGTCGATCTTCACCGCGAGCACCCGGTTCAGCGAGGGCACCGGCTCGCCAGTAAACGGTGACCGGAGCTGGGGCGCGTGCGACGGTGCCGACGCGTGCCCGCAGGCCGCGAGCAGCACGGTTACGACGCCAGCCAGCACAACCGCTGCCGCCACGGTGGTAACGGCCTTGTGCCTGATCCATCTCATCGCATCATCTCGGGCCGCGCACCTCACCCGGATGCACCACCACACCTCTAGGTACCACAACGGGCCACCCGGTGGCAGCCTTACGCCGCGGGCCACTCAGGAAGCCAGGCCGTACAGCACGGCCACGGCGGTAGACCCTTGACCTCAAGGGGACTTGAGGTACCACAGTGGGCATCGGTGGCGGGAACCGATGGCGGCAGAGGTTGATGGGCCGCAGCGGCGAGGAGGACGACGTGAGTGACACTGCGCCAGCTCTGGACGAGGCGTTCGAGCGGATGGCGGCTGCCAGCTTCGAGCTGCCTAACGGCTTCGTCAACCACGGAGCCATGGCCTGCGAGGCGCTGGCCATGCTCGACTGCACCGGCGACATCGACAGCTGGGCGCGCCGGTTCGCCCGGGCGGGCGGGGCATCGGTCGACCCGGTGGTCCCGGCCGGGTTCGAGTGGCGGCAAGCGCTCGGCGACTACCAGCGGCTCGGCGAGTGGATCGGCTACTTCACCCAAACCATCGACGACGACGGCTGGCCCGCTGTGGTCGCCACCTGGGTGCCGCGGCTGATGCCCGCGCTGCGCACCGCGCTGTTCCACGGCGCTATCCGGACTGCGCATGCGGTGCGGGCCATTGACGCGGCCGACACACCGCCGCGGCGCGGCGAGCTGGCCCGGGCGCTCGGCTACTGGGCGGCCCGCTACCGCGAAGGCCAGCCCGCCGGCCCGCTGCCCCCCGCCGGTGACGTCCGGATGGCGGTCGTGCGGGCCGCGGCCGACGGCGCACGCCGCTACCTGGCCCGGCCCGACATCGTCCACCTGCACGGCGTCACCGGCGCGATGGCCGTCGAAATCCTCGCCGCCCACATCGCGGCCACAGACGGCGCCGCCGCGCTGGCCCAGGTGCACGCCGAGCACGCCGCGCTGTACGCGGCCACCCAACCGGCCACCCACCCTCACCCGGCCCGCCCGCCAGGCAGTGACCTCACCCTGGCGGCCGTGCGCAGCCTGGACCCGCACCAGGTGAAGCTCGTCGAGGCCTGCCAGCGCGGGCACGCGGCAACCGGCGATCCCGCCTTCGCTGCCGCCGCCGAAACGGTCACCGGCCTGCACGCCTGACCGGCAAGCATCGGCCGACCAGCCGCCTGACGAGCACCCTCAGCCGTCCCCGATGTAGCCCGTATCAGGATCGATCATGGCGAGGAAGGCGCGGATGCTCTCCCGGTGCTCCTCCACCGACCGATCCGGTGGCCCGCTCGATCCGAATCCGTAGCCCTTGTTAGGCCCGCTCAGCCAGTCGTAGGCGGTACCGCCGTCTCCAGCTCGGCGAATGGCGAACCGTTCGCCATCGACGTCGAGGGTGAACAACACCGGCCCAGGCCTTCCCTCTGTTCCGCGGTACACCGCTGGAACGGCGGGGGGACCGCCGCCGTCATCGCTGGGGCTCCTGTCCACAAGAGCCAGCATCCACGGCCGCCGGCTTTGACGTCCATCGCACACGCGCTCGGCTGACGCACTCATCTGCCGTGCCTGGTGCAGTTTGCGGGCATCGCGGCGGTGGACAGTGGAGAGTCGGCGCAGTGCCGGCTCATGATGAACTTCACCGAACTGGCCCCAGTCCCCTCCGATCTTCCTGCGCCGTAAGGAGCAGGCTGGCCGGTGAGTGAGCGCCTGCTGCTCCGGGCCTGGCCGACAGTACGGCGCACTTCCTCCGTGGGAGCTACTCCTCGCCGATGTCGGCCAGGCTCTGGCGCAGTTCGGTGATCAGCGGATCACCATCGGGCAAGATGCGCTGCAGGCGGTCGGCCGTGTCACGTAGCAGGGCGCGGGCGTCGCCATAGCGCCCGAGCTGGCGGTACACCTGGGCCAGCCCCGCACGGCTTCGCAGCGTATCAGGGTGACGCGGGCCCAGCACCCGCTCGAACCCGGCCCAGGCCTGCTCGCAGGCCAGCTCCGCCGCTGCCGCCTTGCCCGTCTTCTGGTAGGCGGCGCCGAGGTTGTTCCGCGCGGTAAGGGTGTCCAGGTGATCGGGCCCAAGGACGCGTTCCCGGTCGGCCACTACGCGCCTGTAGGCCGCGACTGCCTCCTTTGCTCGGCCGCTGGCCAGGTAAGCGTCGGCCAGGCCGTGACGTGTAGTCATCGTCTGCGGGTGCCGGGCTCCCTGCGCGCTCTCGCGGTCGGCCAGCGTGCGCCGGTGGAGGGTGATGGCGTCGGAGTACTGGCCCGCAGCCAGGTAGGCGGCGGCGAGCTCGTCCCGCGCTCCGAGCGTGTCGGCATGCATGGGCCCGCAGACCTGCTCGAATTGGGCCGCCGCGCGTTCAAGGACGGTGATCGCAGCCGGGACCTGGAGCGCCGCCACGAGAGCGTGGCCCAGGCAGCGCCGCGCTTCGATCACGTCGCGGTGATCCGGCCCGAGCTTGTGGGTCAGCCTGTCGAGGACCCACTGGAACCACGGGATGGCGTCGGCCGCGCGCCCGGCCGCAAGGTAGGCGTCGGCCACCCGCTGGGCGGCCAGCATCGTGTCCGGATGCTCGCCGCCCAGCAGGCGGCCGCTCGTGGTGGCAAGGTCGCACCAATGGTCCACCGCAGGTTCGGTCAGGCGGGCGCGGTCCAGGTTGTCCCCCGCACGCACCAGCACAGGATGGCAGCCGCGGTCCCACAACCGGTCTCCGGTGATCCGCCGGAGGGCTGCCACGCACGATCGCAGGCCGGAGGCGGGCCAGCCAGGCTGCTCCCGTTCCGGCCAGGCTTGGAGCAGCGCGTCCGCGACCGAACGCGCCGCCTGATTCCGCATGCCTTCGGGGATCGCGGCCCGTAGCGCCGCCTGCAGCACGGGGCTGATCCGGACTGTCGGCGGTGCGGTCACCGGTTCGACGGTCAGCAGGCCGGCCTGTTCCAGCGCCGCCAGCGCGGCGCGGGCGCTCTCGCTGTTGGCCGGGACGTCAGGGTCGCCCGCGAGGAAATCATCTGCCGCAGGAGCCATGAGGATGGTTTCGGGAATGCCGTGCCCGTCCAGCAGGGCGGCCAGGGCCAGCAGCAACTGGGCTGATCGGCCCGGCGCCAGCTGGTCCGCCCGTCCGAGCGAGAGCGTCCATGTCACTGCGGCTGCTGATGGCCGTGCGCTCGACGATTCCGCCAGCTGCTCCCTCCTGCGCGCGAAATGGCCCCGGTACTCGCGGCACGACAGCGGGGTATTGGCGATCACCGCGCTGGCCTGGGCCAGCGCGACCGGCTCCAAGTCCAGGTCCTGAGCCAGTTCGATCACACCCTGCCGCTTGTCCGGGTCGGCCGCCAGGCGTCCGCTCAGATAGCTGATGGCCTCACGCAGGCTGAACGGCCCGAGCGGCACGATCCGCATGCCGCCGGGGACGGCCGCAGCCGCGGCGGAGGTCACCAGCACCCGTCCAGACGGGCCGGCCGGCCACAGACCATCGAGGTCCGCCGGGGCGGATAGGTCGTCGAGTACCACCAGCCATGAACGGCTGGTCTCGCCCAGCCAGCTCAGGAACTGGGCAGCGACTGACTCACAGCTGCTCGCCTGGTCCCGGCCAGTCACGGCGGCCGTCGCCGCGGCATAGCCGGACAGCACCGAGGCCCGGCTCGTGGCCTCGATCCAGACCAGCAGGTCTACACCGCCTGAGTGCCACAGCGCCTCGGCGAAGGACGCGGCGAGCTGGGTCTTACCCGACGACCTCAGCCAGTCCTGCGCATCGGGAGCCGGCAGCGGGCCGGGGCGGACAGCCGGTGCCGCCGCCCGATCGGGGACGAGCGCAACCGCGGCCCCGGCCGGCAGCGCAGCCGCCAGGCCCGGGGACGTCTCCGGCCTGGCACTAAAACCGTCGGCCAGCGCCGGCACCCCCTCGGACCGGATGGGCCAGGATGGCCGGCCGCGGGCCGCGCCGCTCATGGCGGGCTGCCCACGGCCCGCCCTATGCGGGCCGCGCGCAGGGGGCCGCTCTTCCGGCTGGCTGAGCAGGTCACGTTAGGATGCACCGTCCGTGCACCTGTGGCATGGCGGACCCCGGGCTGGCCGCGGTGCGAAGCCAGATCCGGCTCACTGGCGGCACTGACACCGGCTGGCCGAGCCGAAGAGGCATGATCCCTTCCCCGCTTTCCCGCGTCCGAGTCCGCCTTCGTCGGCGAAACCAGCTGGCGGCCAGACTGGCCGTCATTGGCCTGGCCTGCCAATTTACCAGCGAAGATAGGCAATCCCCTCCGGTGCCTAGACCGTCTCCCGAGCCGACGGCATCCGGATGCCGTCCCGCTCCGGCAAGACCCGGCCCGATCCGGGAAGGTGCGAGCAGCCTGCTCGGCGTCCCGGGCCGACTACCCGGCTCGTCAGGCCGTGGGCCGATGTCCGGCGGCGGCTGACCCATCGGCGGCCTGGCTCACAGCGAGTCCGGGTCAACCACGAGCACGGGAGTGGTCCTGGAGAGCGTTTCTTTGCGGAAGAAGGCGGGGCCGGTGACGTGCATGAAGACAAAGCCGATCACTCCGGCCAGTGCGGCCAGCACGGCGATGATGAACACACCGCCGATCTGCCAGTGCAGGACTGGCACCGTCCACGTCGTGTAGCTGTTGGACGCAACCCAGTCGCTCTGCAGGCTGTAGAAGCCAGCCGCGTACATGATCAGGCCGCCCAGCCCGGGCAGGATGCCGCGCATCCACAGATTCCGGCCGCTGCTGGTCAGCGTGGCCCGGTAGTACCAGACACAGGAGAACGCAGTCAGCCCGTAGTAGAACGCGATGTACAGGCCAATCGCGGTGACCGCGTCAGCGATCGGGTTGCCGCCGGAGATGTAGTTCAGCGGGATGTACAGCAGGATCGAGATCGCGCCCATCACGAGGGTGGACACCGTCGGGGTCAGGTACCTGGGGTGGATCTTGGCGAAGGACTCGGGCAGCGCCCCGTAGGCGGCCATCGACAGCGTCGTGCGGGCGGTCGGCAAGATCGTGGTTTGGGTCGAGGCGGCGGCCGAGCTGAGCACCATGAGGATCAGGAGCCGGGACAAGACCGTGCCGAGCCCGGAGGTGCCGAAGATCGCGCCGCCGGTTACCGACAGCACGTCGAACTGGTGCGCCGGATTCGTGAGCCCGACGCCCTTGCCGCCGACGCCGGCGAACGCCTGCACGGAGACGATCACGATCACGTACGTGACGAGCAGCAGGACCGTCGAGATGATCGCCGCCCGGCCCGGCGTCTGGGACTTGTTCGCGGTCTCCTCATTCACCGACAAGGCGGTGTCCCAGCCCCAGTAGATGAACAGCATCAAGATGATCCCGGACACAAAGGCCGAGACAGGCAGGTGCGACGGCGACAGCCAGCTGAAGCTCGGGTGCAGGGACCCTGGCGGCGGGTGACTGCCCAGCACCCGGACCAGCGCCGTGACCGACAGGACCAGCAGCAAGATGATCTCGATGGACAGCAGCACTTTCTGGAAGTTGGCCGAGACCTCGATGCCTCGGTAGCAGATATAGGTCATCAAGACGATCCACATAATGCCCACCAGCAGTACCCAGCCCCCGGAGGGGTTCGCGCCGATGGAACTGTTCGGACCCTGGATCAGGAAGAACAAGTACTGGCCGGCCACCTGGGCCAGGCTGGCCATAACCAGGACATCCGCCGCCACGACGCCCCAGCCGCCGGCCCAGCCGGTTTTCGGCCCGAACGCCCGCGCCGCCCAGATGAACGTGGTCCCGCAGTCAGGATCGGCCTTGTTCAGTTCGCTGAAGCCAATCGAGCACAGCAGCATCGGCACGAACGCCAACACGGCGACCAGCGGGGACCTCAGCCCGACGGCGGCCACCACGAAGAACAGAGTCGCGGCCAGGCTATAGGCGGGGGCAGTCGAGGCCACGCCCATGACCACGCTAGATACCAGGCCAAGAGCGCCTGTCTTGAGACCCTTATCCCTAGGCTCCTGCACTGGCCGCAGGCCAGGTCTAAAGATGGCCAAAGCCCACCCCCCCATCGTGCTGTGATTCGGCCTGGCGTGCCCGGGACACGCAAACGCGGGATGACCCAGGCTACTTCGGACCGCTGCAGGACGGACGGTAATCCGGACATTCGGACCAGAACGGGACGGCTCCCGGCGGGGGCCGGCAGCCTATGCGGCGCCAGGTTGGGCCGCCATGTCGCCCGGGCCAGCAAGAACGCGAAGAGCCCCGGCACCTGGCGTTTGCCGACGTCAGATGGCAGGGGCGAAATCGGCCACCCGGCCTAGTCGTGGCAGGCAGAAGAGTTATTTCCGCAGCTCAGGAGGGGCGCCCCCGGCAGGATTCGAACCTGCGCACACGGCTCCGGAGGCCACATCCATGTGCAGCGTTGACCTGGGCTAATACCTCCTTAGCAGGCTGCGTGGGGCGCGCCTGGGGCGCGGGAAAGTAGGTAGCCTGCGTTGATCACCCGGACAACTGCGCACAGAGCATCTAAATCTGGGTGCACCAGCGCGGTCAACTTGTCATAGCACGTGGTGAGCCAGGTTCCCGGGCGCCTGGACGGCTAGCGGCTCCGATGCTTGACCACCTGATCCGTCGCTGCCTGGCCACTGGTCGAGCCAGGTCAGCCGGGACTGCCCCCAGTTCTGTCATCTTCTGAGCCGGGAAGTATTGGCTGCGTTCGGAAGCAACCAGTTCCTGTTATGAGGTTGGTCAGCGGCGCAGCGGCGTAGCCAATCTGCCCGGTGACGGTGGTGCCCTCGCCGGGGCAGGAGTCGATCTGGCAGGAGCCACCGAGTGCGGTCATTCGGTCGTTCATGTTCTGCAGCCCCGCGCCGGCCGTGACGGTGCCCAGGTCGAAGCCGGGCCCGTTATCGGCGACGGTGAATCCCACTTGGGTGCCGGAGTCGGCCAGGCTGATCCTTACGGCTGACCCCGGCGCGTGCCTGGAGACGTTCTGCAGGGCTTCCACGCAGCAGAAGTAGACAGCGGTTTCGATCTCCACGGGGTACCGGCCGAGGCCGTTGGTGCTCACCTCAACCGGTCCGTGTGCCTTGCCCGCGTGCGTGGTCACAGCGGCGGCGAGCCCCTGATCGGCGAGCAGCGGCGGGTAGATGCCGCGGGCGAGTTCGCGCAGGGTTGCCAGCGCGCCGCTGGTCTCCGTCTTGAGCTGGGCGACCAGCGCCCGCTCCCGCTCCTCGTCATGGCCGGCCACGGACTCGGCCAGTGCCAGCGTGCCGGCGATGCCCAGCAGTTCCTGCTGGGCGCCGTCGTGGATATCGCGTTCGATCCGGCGCCGCTGGTCGTCGGCGGCGGCCAGGATCCGCAGCCGTGAGGCCTGCAACTCGGCCAGCCTGGCGCGGAGCTGCCCGGTCAGGCCGATGTTGCGCAGCACCAGGCCGGCCTGGGCCGCCAGGTCGGACACGAGCTTGTCCTCGACCGGGGTGAGCGTTTCCCCGGGCCGCTTGGCTACAGACAGCGCGCCGAGCGTCTCTTCCTGATATTCGACGAGCGTGATCTGGTCAGCCCCGGCGATCCCCGGCGGTTCGCCGCGGGCCAGTGCCACCGGCTCAGGTGGCGGCTGGGTGCCAGGCGGCCAGCTTGCCCCCACCGTCAGCTCCGCCCCGGTCTTCAGCCACACGACTGCCCGGATGGCCCCGGTGGCTTCCGCCAGCACCCGGGCCATCCGGGGCAGGACGTCGTCGGCGGCGTAGGTCTCGCCCATCCGGCCGGCGAACTCGCTGAGCGCCTCGTACGGGGTGGCCCGCTTGCCGAAGACCAGCCGGTTGGCCAGATGCTGCACCCGTTCCCTGACCGGCTGGAACGCTACCGCCACTACGGCGGTAGCCAGGATCGATAGGCCCAGGTCCGGGCGTGACCCGGTCTGCAGGAAACCGGATCCCAGGGAGCTGATCCCGGCCACGAGGACGACATAGACCAGCGTGATGAACGCTGCCAGGGAGCCGTACACGATCGTTTTGCTGATGACGACATCGATGTCGTACAGGCGGTACTTGAAGATCCCAAAGCCCACCGCGACCGGGATGAGCGGGCCAACCACGAGAAAGGCAGGCAGTGGATTGTTGAACACGATCCCGCAGACCAGCAGCGAAGAGGCAGTGAGCAGACCGGCGTAAGCGACCCACTTGATCTGGTGCCGCTCGTCCGCGGCGGACCTCCGGTATCGCATGGCGCAGCCCGCTGCCGCCGCCAGGGATAGCGGTATGAAAGCCGTCTGCACGACGTTGACCACCGGATCGGTCAATCCGTCCGGTATCAGCCGGACCGGTGAGACGAGCACAGCCGAGTCCTGGGCTCTGAGCGCAGCCGAGGATGTAGCGGCCGCCAGGAGCAGGAGCCCCTCGGCTCCCACGATCAGCCAGGCGAGCACGCGCCACCGGGAGGAGGGCAGCCGCCCGTCGGGGAACAACAGCAGGGCCAACGCGAACAGGAAACCCAGCTCGCCGAGGATCGCGCCGAGCCAGGCCGCCCAGGCGGCCGACGGCGGAGTGGTCCCCGCCTTCATCGCGTACTTGGCGTAGGTGTCGGTCGCTACGCCGAGAGCGAAGCCCAACGCCTCCATCAGGAACAGCCAGCCGATCGCGTTGCCCGGCCGGCGGCTGGCGACGATGGCTCCCACCACTGCGAAGGCCAGCAGCACAGGGGTGAAGGCGAACGCGTCCACGAGATCGCCGCTGGCGACGCCGAAGGCGGCACTGACCGCCAGCGCTGCGACGGTGAGCACCAGCAGGCCCCAGGCCAGCCACCGGGCTGTGGGTGTGGTCACCCGGCCGCCTCGAGCACCCGGCACGGGACCTGCCCGAGGATCGTGGTGCCGGCGCCGGGCGCGGATCTTACGGCGAGTGAGCCGCCGTGCGCGTGCAGCCGGTCCGCCATGCCCTGCAGTCCTGTTCCGTAGGCCATACTCCCCGGGTCGAAACCTGCACCGTCGTCGGTCACCTCGAACGTCAGGTCGTGCCCGCGGACGGCCAGCCGGACCTCGGCCCTGGCCGCGCCTGCGTACTTCGCCACGTTCTGAAGTGCCTCGAGGACGCAGAAATAGACTGCGGCCTCCACGTCCTGGGAATACCGGCCCACCCCGTCGGCGGCCATCGAGGCCGGCATCGGCGCCTTCCGGACCTGCGCCGTGAGCGCGGCGACCAGGCCCTGACTGGCCAGCAATGGCGGGTAGATGCCGCGGGCAAGATCCCGGAGATCCTCCACGGCGCCGACCACGTCTTGGCGCAGCTCGGCAAGCAGATCCCGTTCGCCGTCGGTGTCCGTGCCGATCATGGATTCGGTAATGCCGAGCTTGATGGCCAAGGCCACCAGTTGCTGTTGGGCGCCGTCGTGGATATTGCGCTCGATCCGGCGGCGTTCTTCATCCTGCGCGGCCACCAGACGCTGCCGCGAGGCCCTGATCTCTTCCAGCCGGGTCAGCAGCTGCTCCCGCAGCCCGGCGTTCTTGAGCACCAGGCCCACCTGGGACGCGAGATCGGCGAGCAGCCTGTCCTCGGTCGGCGTCAGGGATTCCCCTGGCCGTTTCGACAACGACAAGGCCCCCAGGACCTCGCCCTGGTAGCGCACCGGCAGAATCCGATCGGCGGCCGGGTACGCCGGTGTGCCGGTCACGGTGGCCCGGGCCGGCGGCAGCAGCGGTGCGCCGACAGGCCAGGCGGCACCATCGTGGAAGGTCCCCCCGCTTGTCAGCCAGACGTCCGCCCGGGTGGCCCCCGTGCCCTCCGCCAGAATCCTGGCCATCCGCGGAAGCAGGTCCTCAGCCGCGTAGGCCCCCGCCATCCGCCCCGCGAAGTCCGCGAGGATCTCATACGGCGTGGCCCGCTGGCCATAGACCAGCCGGTTGGCGATGTGCTGGACCCATTCCCGTACCGGCTGGAACGCGATCGCCACCACCGCCGTCGCCGCGATCGACAGGGCCAGGCTCGGCCGGGCGCCGCGCTGCGCCAGCGACCCGATGCCGACTACGATCGCCACGTACACGCCGGTGATGAATACGGCCAGCGACCCGTAGACGAGGGTCTTATTGATGACTACATCGATGTCGTACAGGTGATACCGGAAAACGGCGATACCGATGGCGATCGGGACCAGCGCGATCGAGCCACTCACCGTGATGTCCTGCAGGTTGCTGGCCGCGCTGCCTGGACCGAGAATCTTCTCGATCGGCACCTCGGCGATCAGTGCCACCAGGATGATCCCGCCTGCGTAGACGAGCCATTTCAGCTGCTCGCGTTCGACTGTCCGGGCTCGCCGGTAACGGATCACCAGGGACACGATCGCAGCCAGGCCCGTCGCCGCGATTAGCAGGCCACTCACTCCGCCCAGGACCTGTATGACATGCCCTGCGGGCATGCTCACGCCGATGGGGTTGTGTGCCAGCGATCCGTCAACAGGCGCGGGAGCGAAAGTATTACCGAGCACCCATCCGGCCATGGCAGCAGTGGCCGCCCATGCCACCGGTCGCCAGCGATGCGACGGCAGCGCCCCGGTCGGGAACAGTAGCAGGACAAACACCACAAAGCCCACGCCGAACAGCCATGTCCACCCCAGCCAGTGGCCCCAGGTCCGGGTCCCGGGGAACTGCAGGAGCAGCCCTCCCAGGGAACCGACCGCATACGACAGCCCGGAGGCGCACAGTAGCCAGCCGATAGGGTTCGCCGGGCGCTTCCACCCGAGCAACGCACCCACCGTGGCGAAACCCGCGATGAAACCGACCGCGGTCACGCCGTTCGCCGCAGTTCCCTGCCCGCCGCTCAGGCTCGGCGGCAGCGGGTGGACGTGGTTGTAGATCAGGGAGGTCGTGGCCATGGCTAGAGTCAGCACCCAGACGCACAATGCTCGCCAGAAGGCGGCCCGTGGCGTCACGGTGCTCCCACCAGCGGGCTTCGCCTCTCCCGCGGGACTTGGTGTCATCTCTCACCTCTTTGCCCATGATTATTTCGCCGGTCCACGCACAGGCAGAAGGGTGCGAGCCGCTGCCAAAGCGAAGGCCAGCACCAGGTCGGAGTGGAAGTCAGCATCACCTGCCCGCCCGCACGCCGGTTGGCCAAGCCGAACTCCCGGCCCCGGCCCATCGTGACCGGAGCCTTTGCCGCGAAAACGCCAGGTCGTCGTCCCCGGTCGGGCGCTTCATGCGTACCTGCCACTTTGGGCACAACTCGTCGAGATCACAGCGAAGCCAGCGCGGGGAATGGTCGCCCGGGTGGCGCCGGCGACCTGGCCCGCGGTCCGCATAGGCCAGCGTTGGACGCCACCGCACCACGCAGGCGGGCAGCTGGAGAAGTGGAACGCCATCGAGCCGGTCAGTGCCTAAAGTCGGCACCGGATCATCATGGTGCAGTCCATGCACTGAGACTGGCGGACGCGACCCCACGGAGGCCCCCGATGAGCGACTACCTCACCGATGTGCAGCTCCTCGAGGCCGAGCTAGTGCAGGTGGAGCGGGCGTTCCGCGGGCTGGCCGACAGCGATTGGCGCCGGCCCACCCTGCTGCAGCCACCCGGCGGCACACTGCCACCCTGGACCATCTTCGAGCTCGCGGGCCACCTTGACATCGCGATCGGCGTGACCCGGATGCTCATCGCTAGCCAGCAGGACGGCCAGGTGGGCCGGGACCGGGTCAGTTTTTTCATCTTCCCCCGCGCGCAGGTCGCCCCGGTTTTCTACGACTACGCCTACACCATGGTGGAGGGCAAGTCGCCGGGGCAGATGGCTGACGTGCTCGCCAGCACCTTCACCCGCACCATCGCCGAGGCCCGGGCTGCCTCCCCGGATATGGTCGGGCGATTCGAGTTCGATGACGGCGACGAGACGCTCATGCGGCTGGGTGAGTTCGTGCCCAGCCGGATGGTCGAGGCGGTCGTGCATGGCCTGGACCTCACCGACGCGCTGGGCCAGGATCCCATCGCCACACCCGAGGGGGTGACGATGACCGCCGCCCTTCTCGACGAACTGCTCGCCCGGCTGACGGTGCCAGGCCGCCCGGCCGACCTTACCGAGGACCTGGCCTGGGTCCGGGCCGCGTCCGGCCGCTCACCGCATTCCGACCCTCGGCTTCCCCTACTCGGATGAATTCCCGGGACCGTGGCCGGCACCGTCGGCATGGTCAGCATCACCGTCATCTCGGTCATGGGAACGCCGCTCCGGGATCGAGCATCGTCGGCATGCTGCCAGCGCGGTCAGGGCCGCGGGCCCGTATTGCCGGGTCCATCTATAAGGCCTGTCGTCCGACTTGCACGTGCAGAAGGTGCTTGGAGCCTATTGACCTGGGCGGATGATGCAAGAGCTTCCCAGGCTTGGTCGCACGGCCTTGAGAGTGGTTGCCCCTCTCGCGCTGACCTGCGCCGGGCGCGTGGCGAGCTGGCTTCCGGGGGCGAATGGGGGGCGGGGCTCAGAGCGGTCGGAATGCTGCAGGTCAGAAGGGTGATGCCTGCCGCGCAGGTCACTGGCCACCCGCGCCAGGAAGCCCGGGATGACCCAATCCCGGCAGACTGGCTCGGGTGGACATCAGGGAAACGGCCAGCTCAGCGGCCCAATGACCGAAATGTTTGGCGAGCGCCCCCGACAGGATTCGAACCTGCGCACACGGCTCCGGAGGCCGTTGCTCTATCCCCTGAGCTACGGGGGCTCGGGGCGGGAGAAAGATTACCAGTACCCGGCGTAGCCCTGGACCGCCGTGGGCACAGCTTGGCTGCGCCTTGGGCATGTTGTCGCGGGAACTAGGCGGGACACGCTAGCCTCACGCCGTGGCGCAGGCTCTGGGACGTGTGCTCGTGGTAGACGACGATGAGGTGATAAGGCAGCTCATCGCCGTCAATCTGACCCTGGAAGGGTTCGACGTCGCCACCGCCGTGGATGGCCAGGACTGCCTGGACAAGGTTACGGCCATCGATCCCGACGTGATCACGCTCGACGTGATGATGCCACGCCTGGACGGCTGGGTGACCGCCGGCCAGCTGCGCCGCAACCCGCAGACCAGCCGGATCCGCGTCGTCCTGATCACCGCGCGGGCCCAGGAGGACGACAAGAACCGTGGCCGCGAGATCGGCGTGGACGCCTACCTGACCAAGCCGTTCGATCCGGGGGAGATGATCCGGGTCGTCCGCGAACTGGCCGGGGCCGCGACCAGCGAGGCCCGCCAGGCCAGCGAGAACCCTCCTTCAGATTACGGAACCAGCCGGCCCTCCAGCGAGCAGCCCGGGCCGGCCTGACCGCCAGGGATCGTGGAGCGGCCAGCCTGCCCGGATCCACTGACGAGGGGCCCGTGGCCGGTGCCGGCCGCAACGCGGTCCGTTCTCCCGCAGCCGCCCCCAGATAGCCTGCTCATCTGTGATTACCGGGGACCTCAGCGCCGCCCTCGCGACCGCTGTCGCGGCGGCCGTGGCATCCGGCGACCTGCCGGACGACGGCGGCCTCGGTGCTGACCCCGGCCTGGCCGCCGGGACCTGGCGCCCGGTGCCCGCGGAGGCCGGCGGGGGCCCCGGTAGTTATGCCACCACGCTGCCGTTCGTGCTGGCCCATCGCCTGGCGGCGGAGCCCGCCCGGATCGCCGCCGCCCTGGCCGCGGCGCTGCGCCAGGTCCCCGGGATCAGCCAGGCGGGGATCAGTGACATCAGCGTGTCCGGGGGCGGGTACCTGTCCATCACGGTCACCCCGGACACGCTGGCCCGGCTCGCGATCCGGATCTCCCAGGCCGGCCCGGGATGCGCCCGGAGCCAGGCCCTGGCGGGCGTCCAGGTGAGCGCGCCCCGCGACGCCCGGCTGGCCGCCGCGCGTGACTGGGCGGACGCCTGGCAGCGGCTCACCGCCGAGCAGGCCGGACGGCTGGCCGAGGCCGCGGGCGCTGAGGTCACCTGGGTGCCACCGCCCGGACCAAAGGAAACTGTGCCGGGGGGAACCGGGCCCGGGGAAGCCGGGCCGGTCGCGGAGGCCGTCGCCTACGCGGGCGAGGACTCAGTCCGGTTCGCGCTCAGCAGGCTCGCCACCAGTCCCGTCAGCGGGCCGCCCCGGCCACATGGCCCGGGCCTGGACCCCCGGGCCATGGCCGCGCAGCACCTGGGCAATCCCGCCTATGCTGTCCGGTACGCGCACGCTCACGCCGCGTCCGCGCTGCGGCAGGCCGCTGACCTCGGCCTGCCAGAGCCGGATGCGGAGCGGTTCCAGCCGTGCCTGCTCGCGCACCCCAGCGAGCAGGTTCTGCTCGACGCGATGTCCTGGCTCCCGGAACGGGTGGCCGGGGCGGCGCGCCGTCGGCAGCCGCACGTGGTCGCTGCCTACCTGGAGGACCTGGCCGGCCAGTACTTCGGCTGGCAGGAGGCCTGCCCGGTGATGGGGCCGGGCTCGGTTCCGCCCCGGCCACCGGGCGGGGAGCTCACGCAGGCGCGGCTGCAGCTGGCCAGCGCCGCGCGGACGGCTCTCGGGACCGGCCTGCGGTTGCTGGGCATCGCCGCCCCCGGCCGGATGTAGCCGCTCCCCGGTGCTCCGAACACCCAGGCTCCGCAGACCGCCTGGCCAGACCGCCTGGCCAGGGACGCAGTACCACAAGCCGCACAGCAGACCAGACCGACCAGCGAGGACCACGTCATGAGCCGTGTCGCCCACCCCGCCGGACCACGGCACGCTGACGTGCTGCCCGCCGAGCATCCACCGACTCCGCCCCAGGACCTCAACGCCCTGCACCCGGAGATCTGGCCGCGCTCCGCCCGCCGGGCGGGCGGCGTGCTCACGGTCGGCGGGCTGGACGTGCGCGACCTGGCCGCCGAGTTCGGCACCCCGCTGTTCATCTGTGACGAGGACGACTTCCGGCAGCGCTGCCGCGGTTACCGCGAGGCGTTCGGGCCGCAGGCCGGGGTGTTCTACGCGGCCAAGGCGTTCTGCTGCCGCGGCGTGCTGCGCTGGGTCACCGAGGAAGGCCTCGGCGTGGACGTGTGTACCGGCGGCGAGCTGGAGGTCGCGCTGCAGGCCGGCGTGCCCCCCGAGATGATCACCCTGCACGGCAGCAACAAGCTGGAGAGCGAGCTGGCCCGCGCGCTGGACGTGGGAGTGGGCCACATCGTGGTGGACTCCTTCGAGGAGATCGCCCGGCTCGCCTTCCTGACCGACCCGCCGGTGCCCGGCCGCGGCGCGCGTATCGCTGACGGCCCGGCCGCCAACGGAAACGCCGGCGGCTCTGCCGCAAACAGAAAAGGGACAGGCGAGCACGGCGCCGCGTCCCGGCCCCGGGTGCTGGTCCGGGTTACTACCGGAGTAGAGGCGCACACCCACGAGTTCGTGGCCACCGCCCATGACGACCAGAAGTTCGGCTTCTCGCTGTCCTCCGGCGCGGCGGACGAGGCGGTGCGCCGGGTCCTGGCCTTGCCCGGGGTGGAACTGGCCGGGCTGCACTCGCACATCGGGTCGCAGATCTTCGACACCGACGGCTTCGAGGCGGCGGCCCGCCGGGTGCTGGGCCTGGCCGTCCGGATCCGCGATGAGCACGGCATCGTGATCAGCGAGCTGAACCTGGGCGGCGGGCTCGGCATCGCCTACACCCCGGATGACGACCCGGCGGACGTCAAGGTCATCGCGCAGAACCTGCATGAGATCGTGCGGGGCCAGTGCGCCGCGGCGGGCCTGGCCATGCCGCGGCTGACCGTTGAGCCGGGCCGCGCCATCGCCGGACCCGGCACAGTTACCCTGTACGAGGCCGGGACGGTCAAGGACGTGGACGGGCTGCGGACCTACGTGAGCGTGGACGGCGGGATGAGCGACAACATCCGGACCGCGCTTTACGACGCCGAGTACACGTGCGTGCTGGCGTCCCGGGAGTCGGCGGCGGCGCCGATGCTGTCCAGGGTTGTCGGCAGGCACTGCGAGAGTGGGGACATCGTGGTCCGGGACAGCTACCTGCCCTCTGACCTGGTCCCGGGTGACCTGCTTGCGGTCGCGGCCACCGGGGCGTACTGCCGGTCGATGGCCAGCAACTACAACCACGTCGCCCGGCCCGCGGTGGTGGCCGTCCGGGACGGTGCCGCCCGGCTGCTGCTGCGCCGGGAGACCATCGACGACCTGCTCCGGCTGGACGCCGGATGAGTACCCAGCACCGGATGAGTACTCAGCACGGGGTAAGCCAGCACCGGAATAGCCAGCACAGACGAGACCTAGGGTGATGCCGTAGTGCGGACGTTGAAACTGGCGTTGCTGGGCTGCGGCACGGTGGGCTCAGAGGTGTACCGCCTGCTCGCGCAGCAGTCCGATGACCTGGCCGCCCGGATCGGCGCCCGGCTGGAGGTGGTCGGGGTCGCGGTGCGGCGGCCGGGCCGGGCCCGCGCTGTGCCGGTCGATGCCGCGCTGCTCACGGGCGACGCCATGGAGCTGGTCACCCGGCCGGACGTGGACATCGTGATCGAGGTGATCGGTGGCATCGAGCCGGTCCGCTCGGTCCTGCTGGCCGCGATGAAGTCCGGCAAGTCCGTGGTCTCGGCCAACAAGGCGCTGCTCGCCGAGGACGGCGCGACCCTGCACGAGGCGGCCCGGGAGAACGGGGCCGACCTTTACTACGAGGCCGCCGTGGCCGGGGCCATCCCGCTGCTGCGGCCGCTGCGGGAATCGCTGGCCGGCGACGAGGTCCACCGGGTCCTGGGCATCGTCAACGGCACCACCAACTACATCCTGGACCGGATGGACACCTCGGGCACCGGGTTCGCGGACGCGCTGGAGGAGGCCCAGGCGCTGGGCTACGCCGAGCCCGACCCCACCGCCGACATCGAGGGCTTCGACGCCGCGGCCAAGGCGGCCATCCTGGCCGGGCTGGCCTTCCACACCGGGGTCACCGCCGCCGACGTGTACCGGGAGGGCATCACCGGCGTCACCGCCGCGGACATCGCCAGCGCCCGGGAGCTCGGGCACGTGGTCAAGCTGCTCGCCATCTGCGAGCGCCGGAACGGCGGCGTCTCCGTCCGCGCCCACCCCGCGATGATCCCGCGCACCCACCCCCTGGCCGGGGTGCGCGAGGCCTACAACGCGGTGTTCGTGGAGGCGGAAGCGGCCGGGCGGCTGATGTTCTACGGGGCGGGCGCCGGGGGAGTGCCCACGGCCAGCGCCGTCCTCGGCGACGTCGTCGCGGTCGCCCGCAACCGCATCGCCGGGACCCGCGGGCCCGATGCATCTACTTACGCCCGGCTGCCAGCCCTCCCGATGGGCGAGGCCCGGACGCGCTATCACGTGGCCCTGGACGTCGCGGACCGGCCCGGCGTGCTGGCCCGGGTGGCGGAGACCTACGCCCGGCACGAGGTGTCGATCAAGGCGGTCCGCCAGGAGGGCCGCGGCGAGGACGCCCAGCTGGTGATCGTGACGCACATCGCCCCGGACGCCGCGCTCTCGCGCTGCGTCACCGAACTGGAGATGATGGACTCCGTCCGGGCGGTGGCGAGCGTGATGCGGGTAGAAGGCGAGCCGGACGAATGACGGCGCCCGCGAGGGGGGTCAGGAAATGACGGCCGACGTGACTTCCGCCGCGGCGGGCTACGTGCCCTGGCGCGGCGTGATCCAGCAGTACCGGGAGTGGCTCCCGCCGCTGCCGGACGGCGCCCCGGTGATCACGCTGGGCGAGGGGGCCACGCCGCTGCTGCCCGCCCCGGTGCTGTCCGAGCGGACCGGCTGTGAGGTGTACCTCAAGGTCGAGGGGGCCAATCCGACCGGGTCGTTCAAGGACCGGGGCATGACGATGGCGGTCAGCATGGCCGTCAGCCGCGGCGCGACCGCGGTGATCTGCGCCTCGACCGGCAACACCAGCGCGAGCGCCGCCGCTTACGCGGCCCGCGCCGGGCTGTCCTGCGCGGTGCTGGTGCCCCGGGGCAAGATCGCCCTGGGCAAGCTGGCCCAGGCCCTGGTGCACGGGGCCAAGCTGCTCCAGGTGGACGGCAACTTCGACGACTGCCTCGAGCTGGCCAGGAAGCTGGCCGCCGACTACCCGGTCGCGCTGGTCAACTCGGTCAACGCGGACCGGCTGGAAGGCCAGAAGAGCGCGGCGTTCGAGATCGTTGACGCGCTCGGCGACGCCCCGGACGTGCATTGCCTGCCGGTCGGCAACGCGGGCAACATCTCCGCCTACTGGATGGGCTACACCCAGTACGCCGGGGCCGGGCGGGCCACCAAGACCCCCCGGATGCTCGGCTTCCAGGCCAGCGGGGCCGCGCCCATCGTCCGCGGCGAGCCGGTCCGCGCCCCGCAGACCATCGCCACCGCGATCCGGATCGGCAACCCGGCCTCGTGGGGCCTGGCCGAGGCCGCCCGGGACGCCTCCGGCGGCCTGATCGACTCGGTCACCGACCGGCAGATCTTCGCGGCGTACCGGCTGCTCGCCTCCCAGGAGGCGGTGTTCGGCGAGCTGGCGTCGGCGGCCGGGGTGGCCGGGCTGCTCCAGGCCCGGGAACAAGGCCAGCTGGCGCCCGGTTCGCGGGTGGTGTGCACGGTGACCGGCAACGGGCTCAAAGACCCGGACTGGGCGGTGTCGGCCGCGCCCGCCCCGATCACCGTCGCCGCGGACAGCGGGGCCGCGGCGGCCGCCCTCGGCCTGGCCTGAGGAGACAACTTGAGTGGATCCCGGTGGCGGGATAAACCCGTCGTGGTCCGGGCCCCGGCCAGCAGCGCGAACCTCGGCCCCGGCTTCGACGCGCTGGGCCTCGCGCTGTCCCTGCACGATGTGGCCGTGGTCCGGGTGACCGGCGGGGGACTGGACATCGAGGTCTCCGGCGAGGGCAGCCAGAGTGCGGCCACGGGGGAGGCCCATCTCGTGGTGCAGGCCATGCGGGCCGCGTTCGACGTGCTCGGCGGCCAGCCGCCCGGCCTGGGCCTGCGCAGCCTCAACGCGATCCCGCACGGCCGCGGCCTCGGCTCGTCGGCTGCGGCCATCGTGACCGGCATCCTGGCCGCCCGCGGGCTGGCCCGGGACGGCGCCGAACTGCTCCCCGATGGCGTCGTACTGGACCTCGCCACCAGCCTGGAGGGGCACCCGGACAACGTGGCCGCCTGCCTGCATGGCGGCCTGACCATCTCCTGGGTCCCGGAGCCGGAAACCCCCCTCGTGGATACCGCGGGCAACGGCGCCAGCCCCGCGGCCGCCCACCCTGGCCCCCGCGTAGTCCGCCTGCCGGTGCTGGAGGAGATCCGGCCGGTGGTTTTCGTTGCGGAGGAAAGCCTGGCCACGCAGACCGCGCGGGGCGCGCTGCCGGCCGCAGTGCCGCATCGGGACGCGGCCGCGAACGCTGCCCGCGCTGCGCTGCTGGTGGCGGCGCTGACGCGGGTGCCCGAAGTACTGTTCGACGCCACCCAGGACTACCTGCACCAGCCGTACCGGGCCCGGGTCATGCCACGGACCGCGGACCTGCTGGGCCGGCTCCGCGCGGCCGGGGTGGCGGCGGTGGTATCCGGCGCGGGGCCCTCCGTGCTCGCGTTCACCGTGGCGTCCGGTCTTTCTGGGCCTGACCTGGTGGATTCAATCGCTGCGGAAACGGGTATCGGATGGCGTATAAGCCCCCTGGCCATCGACCGGCAAGGCGCAACCCTCCAGACCGCCGTGCCAGGCGAACGCCCCAGAGACAGCGCGCGGTGACGCGTACCCGGACGCAGTGCTCCTGGATACAGTTCCTGGACACAGACCTCCTGGACGCCTGCCCCGGCTGCCCTGGAAGGGTCGCGCGGAGACGCCGCAAGATTGGACAGGGCCATCCACGACACACGGACCGGTGCCGGGGGAATGCTGTGGGCTCTCCTAGTGTTAAGGTGGGTGCTGCACCAGATACCCCATCATGGGGCCAGGTGCTCGCCCGTCACTTGCTTCGTGACCGGCTTGACCGCCGGGCGGCGTCAGTGACGCTCCGTCAACTTTCCGGGTCACTTCCTCCTCTCCGCATACACGAATCGCGGGGCGGGCGCGGCGATCCGGAGGCGGGCGGGAGGTCGAGGCGCGCAACCCCAGCCGTCTGGGCTCGTTCCGAAACCCCTGCTCCGGCTGTGGAATCCGGGTTAGTCCTGTGGCCGCCAGCCGGGATCGGGTCCGGGAACGAGGCACAGGCGGGCGCGCGGAACGCGACGGTAAAGGCAAGACAGATAAGGCAGTACCTGGTCCGGCTGATTTCGCCGGGCCGTGACACCGGGTCGAACGGCCGCAGGCGCGGCCGGCGCCCGCTCCCTGGGAAGGACCCCTCGTGAGCGACACCACCGAACTCTTCACCGGCTCCTCAGGCGTGCCTGAGGCGTCCCCTGGCTACTCCAGTGACTCTGGCCTCTCCGCTAACACGGGTGCGGCCGCTGGTGCGCCTGCGGGACCTGGCCTTTCCCCGCCTGCGGCGGGTGCGGCCAGTACCACGGCGGGCGCTGGCGCCCCGGCCGGTGAGACGGTGACCGACAAGCCGGCCCGCCGTGGCGGGTCCGGGCTGTCCGGCATGCTGCTGGCCGACCTTCAGCGGCTGGCCCAGTCGATGGGCATTACCGGCACCGGCCGGATGCGCAAGAGCCAGCTCATCGAGGCCATCCAGAGCAAGCAGGGCGGCGGTGGCGGAGCCACCCGAAGCGAGCAGGGTGCCGCCCCGGCTCAGGACACTGGCCGTTCGGCTGGCCCCTCGGCGGGCAACGGGAGTGGGGCACTCGACAACTCAGTCCAGCGTGGCGCGTCCGCGGGAGCCGGCGCGTCTCGCCACCGTGAGCAGGACGCCATGGAGTCAGACACCACCGCACAGCCCGCTCTGGGCGGCGCCGCGCACGCATCAAGCCCGGCGCAGGAAGCAGGCACGACCACGCGTGAGGCACGGCGAGGCGGGTCCCGCGACGCCGCGCAGGCCGGTGCCGCCGGGCAGACTGCCCCCGGGCAGGGCGCCCAGGCCAACGGCGCCGACGGCCAGCTCGCTTTCTCCCCGGCTGGAGCCGAGGCAGGCCAGGCCGCCAACGGTGTCGCTGAGGGCGCCGGGCGGGCCGAGGGCCAGCAGGACGGGCAGCGCCGCGGCGAGCGCCGCCAGCGCGGCCGGCGTGACGACTCCTCCCGCGACGGCTCCGCCCGCGAGGGTGGCGAGCAGCGCGACAGCCAGCGTGACGGTAACCAGCGCGACAACGGCCAGCGTGATGGCGGCCCGCGCGAGAGCAACCAGCGCGAGAACGGCCGGGACAGCAACCGCGACAACGGCCGGGGCGGCCAGCGTGGCGGCCAGGCGATGGACCGCGGCGGCGACGATGACGACGACGGCTCGGGCCGCCGCCGCAGCCGCGACCGGTTCCGCAACCGCAACCGCCGCCGCGAGCGGGGCGGGCCGGAAGCCGAGCCGGTGGTGGCCGAGGATGACGTGCTCATCCCGATCGCCGGCATCCTCGACGTGCTGGACAACTACGGCTTCATCCGGACCACCGGGTACCTGCCCGGATCCAACGACGTGTACGTGTCGCTCTCCCAGGTCCGCCGGCACGGCCTGCGCAAGGGAGACGTGATCGAGGGCGCGGTCCGGCAGCCGCGCGAGGGCGAGCGCCGGGAGAAGTTCAACGCGCTGGTCCGGCTGGACAAGATCAACGGCCTGGACCCGGAGCAGTCCCGCGGGCGCCCGGACTTCTCGAAGCTGGTGCCGCTGTACCCGCAGGACCGGCTCCGGCTGGAGACCGACCCGACCGTGCTGACCACCCGGATCATGGATCTGGTCAGCCCGATCGGCAAGGGCCAGCGCGGCCTCATCGTGTCCCCGCCCAAGGCGGGCAAGACGATGATCCTGCAGGCCATCGCCAACGCGATCACCAAGAACAACCCGGAGTGCCACCTCATGGTCGTCCTCGTGGACGAGCGGCCTGAGGAAGTCACCGACATGCAGCGCTCGGTCAAGGGCGAAGTGATCCACTCCACCTTCGACCGTCCCGCCGAGGACCACACCACGGTCGCCGAGCTCGCCATCGAGCGGGCCAAGCGGCTGGTGGAAATGGGTCACGACGTGGTCGTGCTGCTGGACTCCATCACCCGGCTGGGCCGCGCCTACAACCTGGCCGCCCCGGCCAGCGGCCGGATCATGTCCGGTGGTGTGGACTCCACCGCCCTGTACCCGCCGAAGCGGTTCTTCGGCGCGGCCCGGAACATCGAGCACGGCGGTTCGCTGACCATCCTGGCCACGGCGCTGATCGAGACCGGGTCCCGCGCGGACGAGGTCATCTTCGAGGAGTTCAAGGGCACCGGCAACATGGAGCTGCGGCTGCGCCGCGAGCTCGCCGACAAGCGGATCTTCCCGGCCATCGACGTGGACGCGTCCGGCACCCGTAAGGAAGAGATCCTCATGACGCCGGAGGAGCTGAAGATCGTCTGGCAGCTCCGCCGGGTGCTGCACGCCCTGGAGCCGCAGCAGGCGCTCGAGGTCCTGATGGAGCGCATGAAGGAGACCAAGAGCAACGCGGAGTTCCTGCTCCACGTCCAGAAGACCACAGTCGGCCAGGACCGCGGGTAACGCGGCCCCGGACGGGAATCACCAGGCCCCGCGGTATGTTGCAGGGTCTGGCACACTAGATAGCCATCAACAGCGCGGTACCGGTTCACGCCGGGGCGGCATCCCCGCCCGGCGACCCGGCGACCGCCAGAGGCAGGAGTACAAAGTGAAGCCTGGTATCCACCCGGACTACGTGGTGACCGAGGTGACCTGCACCTGCGGGAACACCTTCACCACGCGCAGCACGGCCAAGGGCGGCGTCATCCACGCCGACATCTGCTCGAGCTGCCACCCCTTCTACACCGGCAAGCAGAAGATTCTCGACACCGGCGGCCGCGTGGCCCGGTTCGAGCGCCGGTTCGGCAAGAAGGCCGCGGGCTCGAGCTCCAAGTAGCGTTCACGGATCACCGTGCCGGGACGGCATGGCCGGTCTTTCGGGACTGGACCATGAGGCCGGCACGGTGATCTTTGAGTTTTACGGATTTTCGCAATCTCCACAGGAGGACAACGGTGTTCGACCGGCTGGGTGAGCTGGCTGCGGAGCACGCCGACCTGGAGCGCACCCTGGCCGACTCAGCCGTGCACGCTGACCCCGACCGCGCCCGGGCGCTGTCCCGCCGCTACGGCGAGATCAGCCCGGTGGTCGAGACATACCACCAGTGGCAGCAGGCGGCCGCCGACGAGGCGACCGCCCGCGAGCTCGCCCCGGAGGACGCGTCGTTCGCGGCCGAGGCCGAGGTTCTGGGCCGCCGCCGGGCGAAGCTCGAGGAGCAGCTGAACGAGTACCTGGTCCCGCGGGACGCCATGGACGACAAGGACATCATCCTCGAGGTGAAAGCCGGCGAGGGCGGCGAGGAGTCGGCGCTGTTCGCGGGCGACCTGCTGCGGATGTATCTGCGGTACGCGGAGCGGCAGCACTGGAAGACCGAGATCCTCGACTCCACCATCACCGGCCTGGGCGGCTACAAGGACGTCACGGTGGCGGTGAAGTCCGGCCGGCACGCCCCCGGCGACGGCGTCTGGTCCCGGCTGAAGTACGAAGGCGGGGTGCACCGGGTCCAGCGGGTGCCGGTCACCGAATCCCAGGGCCGGATCCACACCTCGGCCGCGGGCGTGCTGGTCATGCCCGAGGCCGACCCGGTCGAGGTCACCATCGACCCGAACGAGCTGCGGGTGGACGTCTACCGGTCCTCCGGGCCCGGCGGGCAGAGCGTGAACACCACTGACTCCGCGGTCCGGATCACCCACCTGCCCACCGGCATCGTGGTCTCCTGCCAGAACGAGAAGAGCCAGCTGCAGAACAAGGAGCAGGCCCTGCGCATCCTGCGGGCCCGGCTGCTCGCCCAGGCCCAGGCGGACGCCGAGGCCCAGGCGGCGGCGGAACGGCGCAGCCAGGTGGCCACCGTGGACCGCTCGCAGCGGGTGCGCACCTACAACTTCCCGGAGAACCGCATCTCCGACCACCGGGTCGGCTACAAGGCCTACAACCTCGATCACGTCATCGACGGGGACCTGGACGCGGTCATCAGCGCCCTGGTCGAGGCGGACCGGTCGGGGAGAGCGGCAGCGGCGGATGGCGGCTGAGCCGCGCAAGAGCCTGCTGCTCGACGAGATCGCGGTGGCCGCGGCCCGGCTGGCTGAGGCCGGGGTGGACTCGCCGCGGGCCGACGCGGAGCAGATCGCCGCGCACGTGCACGGCGTCCGCCGCGGCGAGCTGCACCGGGTGCCCGACTCCGCGTTCAACCCGCGGTTCTGGGACGAGATCGCCCGCCGTGAGGCGCGGGAGCCGCTGCAGCACATCACCGGGCACGCCTACTTCCGGTACCTGGATCTCGAGGTCGGCCCCGGGGTGTTCGTGCCCCGGCCAGAGACCGAGATCATGACCGGCTGGGCCATCGACCGGCTGCGCGAGATGGACGTGACCGAGCCCGTCGTGGCCGACCTCGGCACCGGGTCCGGCGCCATCGCGCTGGCCATCGCGCAGGAGGTGCCCAGGTCCCGGGTGCACGCGGTGGAGGCAGACCCGCTGGCCCGGGAGTGGGCCCAGCGCAACATCGACCGCTGCGCCTCCTCCGCCCCGCACACCGCGGGCCGGGTCACACTGCACGGCGAGGACTTCGGCCAGGCGCTGGCCGGCCTGGACGGGGCGGTGGACCTGGTGATCAGCAACCCGCCCTATATCCCGTGGGGGGCGTCGGTGCAGCCGGAGGTGGGCGAGTACGACCCGGCCACCGCGCTGTGGGGCGGCCCGGACGGCATGGACGCGGTCAAGGTCGTCGAGCAGGCCGCCCGGCGGCTGCTCCGCCCGGGCGGCCTGGTGGCCGTGGAGCACGGCGCGCCCCAGGGGGCCGCCGTGTACTGGGTTTTCGCCGAGGAGCGGGGCTGGCGGGACACGCGGAACCATAAGGACCTGGCCCGCCGCGACCGGTTCGTGACCGCGGTCTGGCCGGGCCCGCAGCAGTGGGAGGATGGATCCCCATGAGCGCAAGGTATGACTGCGCCGATCCGGTGCAGCTGCTTGAGGGCATCACGCAGGCCGAGCTGGCGCTGCGCCGCGGTGAACTCGTGGTGCTGCCGACCGACACGGTCTACGGGATCGCCGCCGAGGCCTTCGACCCGGTGGCCGTGGACGGCCTGCTCAAGGCCAAGGGCCGGGGCCGGGACATGCCGCCGCCGGTGCTGGTCGGGACGGTGCGCGCCGCCATGGCCCTGGTCATGGACCTCGCCGACACCGGGAAGGACCTGATCGACGAGTTCTGGCCCGGCGGCCTGACCCTCGTCTGCCGGGCCAGTCCCACCCTCGTCTGGGATCTGGGCGAGACCAAGGGCACCGTGGCGGTGCGGATGCCGCTGCACCAGGTCGCGCTCGAGCTGCTGAAGAAGACCGGCCCGCTGGCGGTGAGCAGTGCCAACGTGTCCGGCCAGCCCCCCGCGACCACGGCCGATGAGGCGGTGGCGCAGCTAGGCGACTCGGTCTCGGTGTACCTGGACGCCGGCCCCTGCCCGGGGGATGTGCCGTCCACGATCGTCGACCTGACCGGGTCGGTGCCGCGGCTGCTGCGCCGGGGGGTCATCTCGGTGGACCGGTTGCAGGAGGTCGTTCCGCTGGCCATCGTGGACGACGTGGATTCCGACGACGTGGATTCCGACGTCGTTCCCGAGGACGTTCCTGACGTTCCCGAACAGGCTCCTGACGTCGTTCCCGAGCAGGCTCCTGAGGAGATTCCGGAAGACTTTGCCGGGGACGCCGGCGTGGCGGATGAGGCCGGGGGAGTGGCCCCGGATGAGGTAGACGAGGCGCAGGTGGCCAGGGAAATGGCGCCCGGCGATTCGTCCGGTGCCCAGGAGAGTCCCCCTGACCAGGTAAAACCTGTCCATCGGGATGCCACAGAGTAACTATGGCCGCGATGGGTGGCTGTGCGCCCTACCCTCAGGTTCGTGCTTTAAAGTTGATCCCTAATGGATGAGGCAACCGAACGGGCCGGGTGAACCGGGATGCGCGAGTACGGCCTCACAGTTCTGGTGGCCGCCGCCGTCACTTATCTGCTCACACCGCTGGTACGCCGTTTCGCGATCGCGGTGGGGGCTATGCACGCGGCCCGGGCCCGGGACGTCCACACCGAGCCTGTCCCGCTGGTCGGCGGGCTCGCGATGTACCTCGGCCTGGCCGCGGCCCTGCTGGTGGCCTCCCGCCTCACCCATCTGAGCACCGTTTTCATGGGCACCAGAGTGGCCAGCGGCCTGCTGCTGGCCGGCGGGGTGGTCGTGGTCATGGGGTTCGTGGACGACCGCTGGGGGCTGGGCGCCATCACCAAGTTGGCCGGCCAGGTCGCCGCCGGGGGAATCCTGGTCTGGAGCGGCGCCTTGGTGGGCTGGCTGCCTCTCCCGGGCGGGGGAAAGCTCTCGCTGACCGACAATCAGCAGACCGTGCTGACCATCCTGCTCGTCGTGGTGACCATCAACGCGGTCAACTTCATCGACGGCCTGGACGGGCTGGCCGCCGGGATCGTCGGGATCGGCGCGGCGGCGTTCTTCCTCTACTACTACACGCTCACCAAGCGGCTGGGCCTGGACAACCAGACCGACCCAGCGCTGGCGTCGGCCATCCTGGCCGGGGTGTGCCTGGGTTTCCTGCCGCATAACTTCCACCCCGCCCGCATTTTCATGGGCGACACCGGGTCGATGCTGCTCGGGCTGCTGCTCGCCTACGCGCCCATCTCCAGCTTGGCGTCTCTCGACCCCAACACGCTCACCAGCCCGTCGGCCTACAGCGGCGGCACGGTCAACCGGTTCCCGGAAATCCTGCCGCTCCTGGTGCCGGCCATCATCATGCTGATTCCGTACGCCGACCTGCTGCTCGCGGTGGTGCGGCGGACCCGGGCCGGGCAATCCCCGTTCTCGGCGGACAAGAAGCACCTGCAGCACCGGCTGCTCGCCATCGGGCATTCGCACCGGGCCAGCGTCCTGATCATGTACTTGTGGGCGGTTTTGTTCGCCGGCACCGTCGTGCTGCTGTCGATTATCCGGACGAAGCTGCTGGTGCTCGGGCTCGTCACCCTGGCCGGGGTTCTGGTCCTGCTGCTCGCGTCCATGCCGCGGTTGCGGTTCTGGAACCGGCGGGGCCAGTTGCGGCTGGCTCCCGACGTGGCCGGGCCGGTCCCTGCGGGTGGGCCGGCGCCTGCGGGTGCGGCCGTGGGTGCCGGCGCTGCCGTGGCCTCGGGCGGGCCGGTCTCCTCGGGTCCGCTGCCTTCGGGTCCGCTGCCCTCCGGCGGCCCGGTGCCTTCGGGTCCGGTGCCTGGGGCGTCTGGCCGCTCGGTCACGCCGCGGGTGCCGGCGGCTGCGGGTACTGCGGGCCGGCGCCGCGCGGATCGCGGCGCCAGCCTGGACCGCGGTCTGCCCGAGGACCGGGGACTGAGCGTGGACCGCGGGCTGAGCGTGGACCGCGGGACTGGGGCAGACCGCGGGGCCGGGATGGACGGTGCCGCGCCTGCCCCGCCGCACCGACACGGTGACGCGGGATACGGGGAGCCAGGGCGCGGGGATATGGCGTACGAGGACCCTCTGCGCAGGGCCACCGGATATGAGGATCCATTGCCCGCCGACGCCGGGTACGGGGATCCGTTGGGCGCGGACGCCGGATATGAGGATCCGTTGCGCGGGGATCCCGGGTACGGGGATCCTCTGCGCGGGGACGGGGCGCACGGGGACTCTCGTCCAGGCGGGCGCGCCGGTACCGGGTGGGATGGAAGGCCTGCCGGGACGCCGAGGGACGGGAGGCCCGCGGAGCCGGCCCGGCCCACCACCGAACCGGCAGCGTGGGATTCCCGGCCGTCTGGCGCCGCATGCGGCCGCGACACCACCCGAAACCCTGGCGCCCGCTGAGGCCGCCCCTGCCCCCGCAAGCCCTGCCCCATCCGACGGTGAGTGGGCGGCGGACCCGGTCGGCGGCGAAGATCCAGGCCAGTGGTACCCAGGCCGGACGGATCCCGGCCGGACAGATCCGGGCCATCCGGACCCGCGCCGCACGGATCCGGCCCGCACGGATCCGGGTCCTCAGAATTCAGGCCACACGGATCCGGGCCAGACGCGTTCGCCCCGGACGGACTCGGGCCCGTCGGATCCGGGCCGCCCAGATCCGGGTCGGCCGGATTCGGGCCAGTGGTACTCGGGCCGTCCGGAGCCGGGTCAGTGGGATTCCGGTCGCTGGGATTCCCACCCGCATGACGCCGCCCCCCGCGACGCCGGCCTGCAGGACGCCGGTCTAGAGGACACCGGTCTCCCGGGCCGCAGCGGTCGCCCGGGCCCCAGCCTCCGAGACGCCAGCCCGCAAGGCGCGCTTCCGCAAGACGCCGGGCCGCAGGACCTTGACCCTCTCGCGCCGGACCCGGTCCGGAGTCAGCCGCCGAGGCCGGCTTCGGCGCGCCCGATGCACCCCGACGCGAACGAATACAGCGAGGAAGAGGAGTCGCCACTCCTGCCGTGGCGCTTCCATTAACCGTCGGGGGACATGCACCCCCGCCTCAGCCCGGGGACACCCCAGGAACCACCCCCACCTCCTGAGTCCCATCCCACCCACCAGCCACACCCTCGACCCGGCTCCGTGTCGTGATCATGGGCTCACTGGGCTTATTGCCCCAGTAAGCCCATGATCATGAGATGGGGAGGGGCTGTGCGGGGGTGCAGTGCGGGGCGGTCGGCCGGACGATGCAGGACGCGCAGGACGACGCAGAGCCGGACGACCGGACGGCTGGAGGTGCGGGACGGCGCGGGCCGGCGGAGAGCCGGGCGGGCGCGGGCCGGCGGTAAGCCGGGCGAGTGAGGACGGGCGGTCGTAGGGGGCCGGCGCGGCGGGGTTTCTCCGGGCTCGCTCGACCGGCTCCGTCTGGTCTGGGACCTGGTCTGTGAGAGGCCGGGAGGTTTGGTACGGTTCACGGACTCATGTACCGCAAACGGAAGTCACGTAACGTTCATCGCACACTCGACCCCGGTAAAGACCAGCCAATGGAGCTTGTGATATCTTTCACGAGCAGTCACTCGAGGACGAGTGAGGGGCCCGTGATAGGTTTCGCTCACCCGGCGGCGCGCGAGCTCCGCCTCGGCGGCACCCAGGCTCCTGGCCGGTGCTGTGTGGGAGGCGGACCGGTGCATCCCCGAGTCAAGTGTCCTCCTGAGCCCTCCGGAGCCACCTAAGATGCTGGCAAGCTATGGCCCGATCGCCCGGCGTTCTGCCGTGGTCGCGGCTGGTGCTGCCGTGATCATGATCGTGCTGAGCGCGGTGCTCGGCGGCTCCAAGGGACTCCTCGGCAGCGTACTCGGCGCGGCCCTCGTTGCGGTGTTCTTTGCCATCAGCATCGTTGCGGTGTCCCGGGCCGAGAAGGTCAGCCCGCGGGCCCAGATGGTGACCGCGCTGACCACGTTCATCGTCAAGATCCTCGTGCTGATGGTTCTCGTGTCCAGGTTCAGCAACACGACCCTCTTCAACGCGCGGCTGTTCGGCCTGACCGCCATCGTGTGCATCCTGGTCTGGACCTTTGCCCAGGTCTTCTGGTCCACGCGGCTCAAGGTGCTCTACGTGGAACCGGACGGGGAACGGTGACGCGTGGCGCTTCTCTCACTCCCGGACGGCGGATCGCGGCCCGCGGGTCAGCCTGCCGTCCGCAGCCTGCCCGATGACCTGGCGCGCCATGAGCGGGACCGGCTCTGCGTCCTCCGGCCGTACCGGGCCATCCGGCGGCCCGTCGCCGGGCGACGGGCCGGGGGCCGAGGAGAACCAGGGCTGGAGCATCTTCAGCTACCTGATCGCCGGCATGGTGGCCTATGGCCTCATCGGCTGGCTGCTGGCGTGGCTGACGCACATTCCGATGCTGACGGCGGCCGGGGCGCTGGTCGGGCTGGTCTTCGCCATCGGCGGAATCGTCTGGAAGTACGGCAGGCACCCATAGGTAATCTGCATGCAAAGCATGCTGGCCAGGCCAGCATGGGCATGCCACGACGTTCCGCCCGGATGAGGGCGGCTTGGATGCGCGCCGCGCCCGCGGGTGCCGCGCGCGGGCACGAAGCAGGAGGAAACCGTCTTGGGCGGTGACACGCTGGTCCTCGCCGCGGAGAGGTGCTCCCCGGAGCACAGCCACATCTTCTCGTCTGCGCATTGCGGCTACCCGGCCCCGGGATACCCGGGTCCGACCTTCATTTTCACGCCGTTCTTCAGGCTGGGCGCTTTCTACTTCACCAAGCCGATGCTGCTGGCGCTGGTCTGCGCCGTCGGCGTGGTCGGCTTCTTCTGGGCTGCCTTCGCCAACCCGAAGCTAGTCCCGCGAGGCGTGCAGGGTCTCGGCGAGATGGGGATCGGGTTCGTCCGTGAGCAGATCCTGCTGCCGATGATCGGGAAGCGCGGCGACAAGTTCCTGCCGTTCCTGGTCTCGCTGTTCTTCTTCATCTGGCTGATGAACCTGATGGAGATCATCCCGGTCGCCCAGTTCCCCCCGATGTCGATGATCGCCTTTCCGGTCGCCCTGATGCTCATGGTCTACGGCACCTATACCTATCTGGGCATCAAGCACCAAGGGCTGGGCGGCTACTTCAGGAACATGATCCCCAGCGGAGTCCCGGGGCCCATCCTGATCATCCTGGCGCCGGTGGAGATCCTGCAGTACGTCCTGATCCGCCCCTTCACGCTGGCGATCCGGTTGTTCGCGAACATGTTCGCCGGGCACATCCTGCTGCTGATCTTCACGCTCGCGACGTGGTACCTGTTCAGCCTCAGCATCGGCCTGCTGTTCAGCGTGACGTCGTTCGTCCTCACCATCGTCCTCACGGCATTCGAGATGCTGATCCAGGCCCTGCAGGCCTACATCTTCACGATCCTGACCGCCCAGTACATTGGCGGGTCACTGGAAGCGGGTCACTGAGGTGGACACCGACCCGATTCGTCCGGCAGCGCGATCGATCGTGCTGACGGTTCACCCCATCCGCTGGCGGTGGACATCCGCCGGCCTTTACGTAAGGAATTGACCACATGCATCATCTGGTCGCGCTTAGCGTCCTGCATCATGTAATCGCCGCCGGCACCACCCAGAGACTGCAGATCAACTTCGGTGCTGTCGGGTACGGCCTGGCGGCCATCGGCCCCGGTGTCGGCATCGGCCTGATCTTCGGTCACGGCGTGGAGGCCATGGCCCGGCAGCCGGAGGCCCGCGGGCTCATCCAGTCCAACATGTACATCGGTTTCGCGCTGGCCGAGGCGCTGGCGCTGATCGGCCTGGTGGTCCCCTTCATCTTCGGCGCCACCTGATCGGCGGAGTTTCCAGTGATCCTTAGCCAACAGGAGGCGACACCGTGATCTATCACCCAGAGGCGGCGGCGGTGGTTCCACCCGCCAACCCGCTGGTGCCCGCATGGCCCGAACTGATCATCGGCACCATCGCCTTCCTTATCGTGTTCGCCGTCCTGGGCAAGGTGCTCCTGCCGCGGATCCAGAAGACGCTGGCCGACCGGACGGACGCGATCGAGGGCGGCCTCAAGCGGGCCGAAGACGCGCAGACCGAGGCCCAGCAGGTCCTCGACCAGTACCGCCAGCAGCTCGCTGACGCCCGCCAGGAAGCGGCGCGGCTCCGCGAGCAGGCCCAGGAGCAGGGCGCGGCGATCATCGCGGACATGCGCGAGGTAGCCCAGACCGAGGCGCGGCGCATCATCGATGCCGCTCACCAGCAGATCGCGACCGATCAGATGCTGGCGATGCAGGCGCTGCGCACCGACGTGGGGGCCATGGCCGTGGACCTGGCCAGCCGGGTGGTCGGTGAGTCGCTGGAGGACGTGGCGCGCCAGCGCCGCATCGTCGAGCGGTTCATCGAGGGCCTCGAGCAGCCCGACGCCGACCAGGCCAGGTCGGCCACATGAGAGGCCCCAGCCGGGCCGCCCTGACCGAGGCGAGGCACCAGCTGTCCGAGGCGGTGACCTCGGCAGCCGACGCGCGGACCCTCGGCGGGGAGCTCTTCGCCATCCTCGGGGTGCTCGATGAGGAGGCCGGCCTGCGGCGGGCGCTGAGCGATAGCAGCCGCCGGGCGCAGGCCCGGGCCGAGCTGGCCAGCAGGCTGTTCGGCGACCAGGTCAGCGAGGCCACCCTCCGCCTGTTCACCAGCATGTGCGAGTCCCGGTGGTCGCGCCCGGCGGACCTGGCCGGCGCGGTCGAGGAGATCGCGGTCACGGCGTTCGCGGCGGCAGCCGAGCGGGCCCGGCACCTGGACGACCTCGAGGACCAGCTGTTCCGCTTCGGGCGGGTGGTGATGAGCTCCCCTGAGCTGCGGACGGTCCTGTCCAACCTGACCATCCCGGCGCAGTACAAGCAACAGCTGCTGGACACGCTGCTCGAGGACAAGGTGACCGCGGATTCCCGGGCCCTGATCGGCGAGGCGGCGGATCATCCCCGGGGACGTAGCGTGGACATGACCCTGGATCACTACGCGCAGTGGGCCGCGCAGTGGCGCGAGCGCCTCATCGCGGTCGCCCGGGTGGCTCTCCCGCTCACCGACCGCCAGCGCGAGCGGTTGATCGCCGCGCTCGAAGGCGCGTACGGGCACGAGGTTCATCTGGATGTCATCGTCGATCCTCGGGTAGAGGGTGGCATATCGGTCCAGATCGGGGATGAATTCATCGACGGCAGTGTGGCGAGCCGCCTCGGGGCGCTGCGCAGGCGGCTGGCCGCCTGATGGGCGGGCACTGATGCGGCGCCGCGGCACGCGCCGCGACAACGGCAGAGCAGTTAACCAACTGACGAGGAAGACGCGAGGACCATGGCGGAGCTGACAATCCGGCCCGACGAGATCCGGGACGCGCTGGCGAGCTTCGTCCAGTCGTACGAGCCCGACGCGGCCGCCCGGGAAGAGGTAGGCGTCGTCGCCGAGGCCGGTGACGGCATCGCGCGGGTCGAGGGCCTTCCCTCGGCTATGTATAACGAGCTGCTGGAGTTCCCGGGCGGTATCCGCGGGCTCGCGCTCAACCTGGACGAGCGTGAGATCGGCGTGGTCATCCTCGGCGACTTCACCAAGATCGACGAGGGCCAGCAGGTCCGCCGCACCGGGGAGATCCTGTCCGTCCCGGTCGGCGACGGCTTCCTCGGCCGGGTCGTCGACTCGCTGGGCGTGCCGCTGGACGGCCAGGGCGACATCGAGTCGACCGAACTGCGACCGCTGGAGACGCAGGCCCCCTCGGTGGTCCAGCGCAGCAAGGTGAACGAGGCGCTGCAGACCGGGATCAAGGCGATCGACGCGATCACCCCGATCGGCCGCGGCCAGCGTGAGCTGATCATCGGCGACCGGCAGACCGGCAAGACGGCCATCGCCATCGACGCCATCATCAACCAGCGGGAGAACTGGGAGTCCGGGGACCCGGCGCGCCAGGTCAAGTGCATCTACGTGGCAATAGGCCAGAAGGGCTCGACGACAGCGCAGGTCAAGCAGTCGCTCGAAGACGCGGGTGCGATGGAGTACACCACGATCGTCTCGTCGCCCGCGTCCGACCCGTCTGGGTTCAAGTACATCGCCCCCTACACCGGCTCAGCCATCGGCCAGCACTGGATGTACCAGGGCCAGTCCGTGCTGATCGTCTTCGACGACCTGTCCAAGCAGGCGGCGGCGTACCGCACCATCTCCCTGCTGCTGCGCCGGCCGCCGGGCCGCGAGGCCTACCCCGGCGACGTCTTCTACCTGCACTCGCGGCTGCTGGAACGCTGCGCGAAGCTCTCCAAGGAGATGGGGAACGGCTCCCTCACCGGGCTGCCGATCGTCGAGACCCAGGCCAACGACATCTCGGCGTACATCCCCACCAACGTCATCTCGATCACTGACGGGCAGATCTTCCTGGAGACCGACCTGTTCAACTCCGGTGTCCGCCCGGCCATCAACGTGGGCCGCTCGGTCTCCCGGGTCGGTGGCGACGCGCAGATCAAGGCGATGAAGACGGTCGCCGGCGGCCTGAAGCTGGCCCTGTCGCAGTACCGCGACCTGGAGGCCTTCGCGTCCTTCGCGTCCGACCTGGACGCCGCGTCCCGGGCCCAGCTGGACCGCGGTGCCCGGCTGGTCGAACTGCTCAAGCAGCCCCAGTACAGCCCGTTCCCGGTGGAGCGCCAGGTGGTGGCGATCTGGATGGGTACCAACGGCTACCTCGACGACGTGCCCCTGGAAGACGTCGGCCGGTTCGAGCACGACTTCCTGGATTATGTCCAGCGTGAGCGTTCCGGGATCTACGACGCGATCAGGGAGTCGAAGGTCCTGTCGGACGACACTGCGTCGGCGCTCAAGGAAGCGATCGACGATTTCCGGAAGAACTTCACGGTCAGCACCGGTGAGCTGCTGGTCATCGAGGAAGAGCCGGCCGAGCCCATCGACGAGTCGAAGATCGAGCCGGAGAAAGTGAAGAAGTACGTGAAGCCCGCCGCCGAGTCGAAGTAGGGAAGGCCGAGCATGGCAGGACAGCTTCGGGCGATCAGGCAGCGGATTCGGGGAGTCCAGTCCATTGCCAAGATCACTCGTGCCCAGGAGCTGATCGCGGCCTCGCGGATCATCAAGGCCCAGCAGCGGGTCCGGGACGCCGGGCCCTACGCCCGGGAAATCACCCAGGCCGTCGAGGCGGTGGTCAGCCAGTCCTCGCATATCGATCACCCGCTGGTCCGGGAGCCCGAGAATTCGCAGCGGGCCGCGATCCTCATCCTGAGCAGCGACCGCGGCTTCGCGGGCGGCTATAACAGCAACGTCATGCGCGAGGCCCAGGGACTGCGCGCCCGGCTCCGGGAGCGCGGCGTCGAGCCGGTCACCTACGTGTCCGGAACGAAGGGCATCACCTGGCACCGGTTCCGCGACGTGGAGACGGCCGGCTCATGGCACGGTTTCTCGGAGACGCCCCGGCAGGACAATGCCCGGGAGATCACCGAGGCCCTGTTCGAGGCGTTCAACCGCCCGGCCGAGGACGGCGGGGTGGACGAGATCCACATCGTGTTCACCGAGTTCGTGTCGATGCTGACCCAGAACGCGGTGGTGCACCGCATCATCCCGCTGGTCATCGAGGAAACCACCGAGGCGCCCGTGGGCGGCCCGATTCCGTTGTACGAGTTCGAGCCCTCGCCACAGGTCGTGCTGGACGCGCTGCTGCCGTGGTACGTGGAGAGCCGGATCTACCAGGCGCTGCTGGAGGCGGCGGCCGCGGAGATCGCGGCCCGCCGCCGGGCCATGAAGTCGGCCACCGACAACGCCAACGACCTGCTCGAGGAGTTCACCCGAGAGGCCAACAAGGCCCGCCAGGCCGAGATCACCCAGGAAATCAGCGAGATCGTCGGTGGAGCCGACGCAATGGCCGAGTCCGTCGCAGGGAAAGAGTGAGTGTCATGACCGCAACCGTCGAGAACACCCCCGCCTCCGGCGGGGAGGAAGCCCCCGAGGGTACCGGCCGTGTCGCGCGGGTCATCGGCCCGGTCGTCGATGTGGAGTTCTCCACCGAGTCGGACATACCCGACATCTACAACGCGCTCCAGGTCGAGGTGACCCTGGAGGGGGAAACCCGGACCCTGACGCTCGAGGTGGAACAGCACCTGGGCGACAACACGGTCCGGACCATCTCCATGGCGCCCACCGATGGCCTGACCCGCGGGGCCACGGTCATCAACACCGGGGGCCCGATCACGGTGCCGGTGGGCGACATAGTCAAGGGGCACGTGTTCAACGTGCTCGGCCAGCCGCTGGACGTGGACCCCGCCTCCCTGGAGGTCAACGAGCGCTGGTCGATCCACCGTGACCCGCCGGCGTTTGACCAGCTGGAGCCGCGGACCCAGATCCTGGAGACCGGGATCAAGGTCCTCGACCTGCTCACCCCGTACGTCCAGGGCGGCAAGATCGGCCTGTTCGGCGGGGCGGGCGTGGGCAAGACGGTGCTCATCCAGGAGATGATCACCCGGGTGGCCAAGAACTTCGGCGGCGTCTCGGTGTTCGCCGGGGTGGGCGAGCGCACCCGTGAGGGTAACGACCTGCTCGTCGAGATGACCGAGTCCAACGTGATCAAGGACACCGCGCTCGTCTTCGGCCAGATGGACGAGCCGCCGGGCGTCCGGCTGCGGGTCGGCCTGTCCGCGCTGACCATGGCCGAGTACTTCCGCGATGTGCAGGGCCAGGACGTGCTGCTGTTCATCGACAACATCTTCCGGTTCACCCAGGCGGGGTCGGAGGTGTCCACGCTGCTGGGCCGGATGCCCTCGGCGGTGGGATACCAGCCCACCCTGGCCGACGAGATGGGCCAGCTGCAGGAGCGGATCACCTCCACCCGGGGCCACTCGATCACCTCCATGCAGGCGATCTACGTGCCCGCGGACGACTACACCGACCCCGCGCCGGCCACCACGTTCGCCCACCTGGACGCGACCACCGCGCTGTCCCGGGCCATCACCGAGAAGGGCATCTTCCCGGCCGTGGACCCGCTCGCCTCCACCTCCCGGATCCTGGACGCCAAGTACATCGGCCAGGAGCACTACGACGTGGCCCGCGAGGTGCAGCGCATCCTGCAGCGGTACCAGGAACTCCAGGACATCATCGCGCTGCTCGGCATCGATGAGCTGTCCGAGGAAGACCAGGTGACGGTCAAGCGGGCGCGGCGCATCGAGCGGTTCCTGTCGCACCCCATGTTCGTGGCCGAGCAGTTCACCGGCCAGCCGGGCGTGTTCGTGCCGCTGGAGGAGACCATCGCCTCCTTCAAGGCGATCAACGAGGGCAAGTACGACAACTATCCGGAGCAGGCCTTCTTCATGTGCGGCGGTATCGAGGACGTGGAGAAGAAGGCGAAGGAGATGGAGCGCCGGTGAACCCGGCGATCCGGAGCGGAGAACGCCGGTGACCCTGCAGGTGGAATTGGTGGTCCCGGACGGCCAGCTGTGGTCCGGGAACGCCCGCATGGTCATCGCCAAGACCCTGGACGGCGACATCGGGATCCTGGGCGCCCATCCCTCCGTACTCGGCATCCTGGTCCCGGGCAGCGTGGTCGAGATCCGCGATCCAGAAGACGCGGGGGACGGCCAGGACTCGATCGTGCGGGCGGCCGTGCTGAGCGGTTTCCTGTCCGTCCACGATGACCACGTCTCGATCCTGGCCCGCGAGGCCACGCTGGGGAACCAGGTAGACCGGGCCACGGTCCAGTCCGAGCTCGACGCCGCGCTCGGCGAGGGCGGCCCCGGGGGAGACGAGGAATCGGCCGAGGTGAAGTACTCCCGGGCCCTCCTGCGGGCCGCGGGCGACGGATCCTGACGAGGGTCAGCGCGGGGGGCCGGGATGGGCGGAGCGCTGGCCTTCGACGCAGCCTGGCTCTTCGCTGCATTCCTGGTCGTGGTCGTGCTGCTCGCTGCGGGCATCACGGCCCGCAGGTACCTGCTGGAGCGCGGCGGCGGCACGGTGGAGTGCGGCCTGCGCATGCCGGACGGCAGCTGGCGCCTCGGCGTGGCGGCCTACCAGCCCGATGAGCTGCGCTGGTACCAGATTTTCGGGTTCCTGCCCCGGCCCAGCGAGGTCTTCAGCCGGCGCACGCTGCACGTGCTCAACCGCCGGCTCCCGACCCCGGGCGAGGCGGCCAGCCTGGGCGACGGAGCCGTGGTCGTGGAGTGCCGGGTGGCCGAGGGCCACGGCACCGTGGAACTCGCGATGAGCGACGCGGCGCTGACCGGGTTTCTCGCCTGGCTCGAGTCCGCGCCGCCGGGAACGCCCGGCTCCTATCTTGGCCAGGCGAGCTAGGCACCCGGGCAGCTAGCGCCCTTACCAGCCCGGGGCCCGACAGCCCCGCCACAGCATGCTCAGCGCTCGCCGCCGGGCTTCCAGAGCACGTCGCCGTCCGGCCCGTTCGCTTCCCTGGCCAGGATGAACAGCAGATCCGAGAGCCGGTTCAGGTACCGGGCGGTCAGCGGGTTCATCGAGTCGCTGTAGCTCTCCAGCGCGGCCCAGGTGCTCCGTTCCGCCCGGCGCACGACGGTCCTGGCCAGGTGCAGCAGCGCAGCGCCCGGGGAGCCGCTGGGCAGGATGAAGCTGCGCAGGGCGGGCAGTCCCGCGTTGTGCGCGTCGCAGTCCGCTTCCAGGGCCTGGACGTAGTCCTCGGTGATCCGCAGCGGGGGGTAGGGCGGGTTGTCGCTCACCGGGTTGCACAGATCGGCACCCACGTCGAAGAGCTCGTTCTGGAGCCGGGAGAGCAGCGTCACCAGATCCCCGGGCAGCGCGCCCAGGGTGATCGCCATCCCGATGGCGCAGTTCGCCTCGTCGACGTCGGCGTAGGCGGCGAGCCGGGGGTCGGTCTTGGCGGCCCGGCTCCCGTCGCCCAGAGCGGTCGTGCCGTCGTCACCAGTCCGGGTGTAGATGCGGGAGAGCACGACGGGCTGCTCCCTGCGATCGCGTGCCATGGGCCCCACGGTATCGGTGACGGGCCCTCATACCACGGCCTGGCCGGCCTTCCCGGGTGCCGCGATGCGACGTGGGCACGTCTTTACCGTAAGCGATCAATGTCCTGACCTTTGGGTATTCACATCGCAACCACAATGTGGCATCGTGTAAGAGCGAAGAGTAACCAAGCGGTCACAGAGCCGAGATAGACACACGGCCACCGCCTCTGGTGCCTGGCGGTTCTCGGGGGCCCGCCAGAGCCCGCGGTGGCCCTGGAGAGCGCGCTCCCGGCTTAGCGGCCGGGAGCGCGCTCGGCTTTTCAGTATCCGCTTACGGTGGCGGCAAGGCCGGCCCGGGCTGAGTAGGGTTATCGGCTAGTCCCCCGATTGCCCCGTGAGGTCCCCCGTGTACGACTACGTCATCGTGGGCGCAGGCAGCGCTGGATGCGTCCTGGCCGCGCGGCTTACCGAGAACCCCGCGACCCGGGTCCTGCTGCTGGAAGCGGGGCCGCCGGACGATGCTGACGAGATACACATCCCGGCCGCGCTGAACCTGCTCTTCCAGACCCAGTACGACTGGGACTTCCACACCGTGCCGCAGGAACGGGCCGGCAGCAGGTCGGTCTACTGGCCGCGCGGGCGCACCCTCGGCGGGTCCTCATCGATGAACGCGATGATCTACATCCGGGGCAACCGCCTCGACTACGACACCTGGCGTGACGAGTACGGGTGCACCGGGTGGGGATATGCGGACATACTGCCCTATTTCCTCCGCGCAGAGGACAACTCCCGTGGCTCCTCCGCCTACCACGGCATCGCCGGGCCGCTGAGCGTCCAGGATCTGAAGCACAAGTCCCCGCTCACCCGCGCCTTCGTGGCCGCCTCCCGGGAATGCGGGATGCCCGCCAACGAGGACTTCAACGGCGCGGTGCAGGACGGCACCGGCTTCTACCAGGTCACGCAGCGTGATGGACGGCGCTGGTCGGCTGCGGACGCCTACCTGCATCCCGCGGCCGCCCGGCCCAACCTCACCGTGCACACCGACGCCCTGGTCACCGGGATCATCGTGGAAGGCGGCCGCGCTACCGGTGTTCGTTATCTTCGCCGGGGGGTGGAAGAAGTAGCCCGGGCCGACGGGGAAGTGATCTTGTCGGCGGGAGCGATCGGCAGCCCGCATCTGCTGCTGCTGTCCGGCATCGGCCCGGCCGAGCAGCTCATCGAGCAGGGGATCCGGGTGGTGGCGGACAGCCCCGGGGTGGGCGCCAACCTGTCCGATCACCCGGTGGTCAGCGCCATGTGGCATACCCCCAAGACCACGGGCCTGTGGGAGCAGGCCGGGCCGTCCCAGCTGGGCCGGTGGAGGTACCTCCACTCGGGCCCGCTCACGTCCAACATCGCCGAGGCGGGGGGATTCACCCGGACGATGCCCTCACTGGCCGCCCCGGACCTGCAGTGGCATGTGCTGCCGGTGCCGTTCCAGCGCCAGGGGCTGGCTGACCCCTCCATCCGGGCGATCTCCATGCTGATCACCCTGGTCTCGGTGGGCAGCCGCGGGGTCGTCCGGCTGCGCACCGACGACCCCCGGCACAAGCCCGCCATCGACCCGGGGTACCTCTACGCCAGCGAGGATATGGAGCCGCTGCTGAGCGGGCTGCGGATGGCCCGCGAATTCGCCGCCGCCGGGCCGCTGGCCAAGCTCTGCACGGTGGAGATGGCCCCCGGACCCGCGCTGCGGACCGACGACGAGCTGCGCGAGTTCATCCGCCACGATCTGGGCACGCTCTACCACCCGGTCGGGACGTGCGCGATGGGCGGCGACTCCCGCCTGGCGGCGAGCAAGCTGACCAGCGTGGTAGACCCCGAACTGCGGGTCAGGGGGGTGGAGGGCCTGCGCGTGGTTGACGCGTCGGTCATCCCCGTCCTCCCGCGGGGCAACACGAACGCGCCGGTCATCGCCATCGCGGAGCGGGCGGCCGACCTGATCTGCGGCCGCGCGCCGCTGGACGCGGTGGATCCCGCGCTCGCGCCCGGCCCCGACGTGATCGGGACGGCCTGAGGGCCTGGCCGTAGCGGGGCCGCCCCGCCACTCCCGTGTTCGCGGTCAATATCTGTCATGTGACGCCGGATGGCCTTCTTGGCGGAATCCTTGATTGGCTGGTCACTAGGAGCATGCACGGTGGTGCGGCGGGGTCCCGGGTACTCAGCCTGGCTCGCCGGGGGTGAGGGCGGCGGGTTGCTGGCCGAGGGCAGCGGCGAGGCGAGCGAGGGTTCGCGAGCGGCAGGTTGTGTAGGCATGGTGTTCCAGCCTGGTGACAGTGGACTGGCTGATTCCGGCCTTGGCGGCTAGTGCCTCCTGGGACAGGCCGTGCTGGCGGCGTAAGCGCCGGAGCTGGCGGCCGTCGATCACGGTGGTCCAGCGCCGGCTCGCGGCCCGGAGTGCTGGCTGCACGGTGCGCGGGGTCGACCGGCCGCCGATCTCGAACCATGTGGTCCAGCCAGTGCCGGGGTTTCCGGTCCGTCCCCAGGTGCGGGTGAGCTGGCCGACGATCCGTAATCCGCGCCCACTCTGCTCATGATCGTCTTTGGTGGCGGAGGCCCAGGGGCCGCCCTGGTCGCTGACCTCCACGCGTAAGCAGGGCCCGCAGGTCTGGATGCGGACAGTGAACTGGCCGCCTGGCCGCCGGGAGCGGCTGTGCAGGCATGTGTTAGTAACCAGCTCCGACAGGCACAGCACCGCGTCGTCTGCGGCCGGGTGGCCGTCAATGAGTGAGGCGAGGAAGCGCCGGGCCTCGCGGGCCTGCTCGGGCAGGGCCGGGAAGTCACGTGACCAGGTGATGAGCGGCGCGGAGCTGGTTTCCCGCATGGCGGACCTTCCCGGTGTGAGACGGCTGTGGGTTTCGTTCAGGCTGTCATTTCAGAACTTCTCGTGCAAGTTTCTACAGAAACTTTCCTAGAATTTGATTTGGCTGCTGCCGCGCTGCCTGTCGGGCAGGATTGGCGGGGCCGGGATGGCCGGCGGGAAGGGGTGCTGTGGTGGCTGAGAGGCGACCGCCGTCGGTGCGTGCGCGGCAGCTTGCTGCTGAGCTGCGGCGGCTGCGTGATGTGGCGACCCTGACCGGAGAGGAAGCAGCCGGGCGGCTGGGGTGGTCGCCGTCGAAGATCTCCCGGATCGAGACGGGGCAGACTGGGCCGAGCCCGGCGGACCTGCGACGGCTGCTGGATTTGTATGAGGTGTCGGGTACGCAGCGGGGGCGGCTGGAGTCGCTGGGGCAAAGCGCTGGCCAGCGAGGCTGGTGGGATGCCTACTCCGACACCCTCGGGCCGGAATACACGGCGCTGATCGCCCTGGAAGCCGAGGCCGAATCGGTGCGCTGGTATGCGCCGATGCTGGTGCCGGGACTGCTGCAAACGGAGGAATACGCTCGGTCAGTGATCAGTTCGGGGCTGCTGATCGCCCCGCCCGGGGAGATCGAGCGGCGGGTGCAAGTGAAGATGACCCGCCAGAAGGTGCTGGCCCGCGATGACCCGCTCACGCTGGACGTGATCCTGGATGAGGCGGCGATACTACGGATGGTCGGTGGGCCGGAGGTTATGCGCGGGCAGCTCGCGCATCTGGCCTCGATGGCGGACCGGCCCAACATCACTGTGCAGGTGCTTCCGCTCGACGCCGGGGCTCATCCCGCGACGACCGGTGAGTTCACCATCCTGGCGTTCCCGGACCTGGTGGCCCCGGACGTGGTGTACCTAGCGGGGCCGCCGGCATGGGCCTAGCGGTAGCGCTTGCCGTGGATCAGGGTGACCAGCCGGAGCACCCGGTTCAGGTCCTTGTCGCTGCGCTGGAGCGTGGTGAGATCCGCCAGCGGCCGCATCCGCTGGCGGGTGATCGCCTTGGCCCGGGAGAACTCCCGGAGGCCGTCCTCACCGTGAATGCGGCCGAACCCCGAGTCGCCGCTGCCCCCGAACGGCAGCGCGGGCACGCTGGCGAACGTGATCACCGAGTTGATTGAGGTCATCCCGCTGCGCAGGGCCCGCGCGACCTCGAGTCCCCGCTTGGCGTTCTTGCTGAACACGGCGGAGCCGAGCGCGTAGCGGCTGGCGTTCGTCAGCCGCACGGCCTCGTCCAGGTCGCCGACCCGGGTCACGGTCAGCGTGGGCCCGAACGTCTCCTCGGAAACGGCCCGGCTCTCCTCGGGCACATCGGCGATGATGACCGGCCCGACGTACGGCCGGCGGATGCTGGCCAGGCCGCCGACCACCGGCCGGCCGCCCCGGGCCAGCGCGTCCGCCACGTGCCGCTCGATGATCTCGATCTGGCCCGGCAAGGTCATCGGGCCGTAGTCGGCCTCCCGGTCCTCCCCGGGCCGGACCGTCGCCGCCCGCTCGGCCAGCTTCTCCAGGAAGGTGTGGTAGACCTCGTCCACCACGTAGACCCGTTCCACCCCCACGCAGGTCTGGCCGGCGTTGGACAGTGCCCCCCACGCGGCCGCGTCCGCCGCGGCGTCCAGGTCAGCGTCGGCGCCCACCAGGAGCGCGTCCTTGCCGCCGCACTCGGCCACCAGCGGGGTGAGGTTCTCCGCGCAGGCGGCCATCACCTTCTTGGCCGTGGCGGCCGATCCGGTGAACGCGATCTTGTTGACGGCGCTCAGCGCCAGCGCCTGGCCGGTCTCACCGCCTCCGGTCACCAGTTGCAGCACCGGCTGCTCGGGGACCACCTCGGCCAGCGAATTCACCAGCCAGCTGCCGACCGCGGGAGTCAGTTCACTCGGCTTGAACACCACCGCGTTGCCCGCGGCGAGCGCGTAGACGATGGACCCCATGGGGGTGAAGACCGGATAGTTCCAGGGCCCGATCACGCCGACCACGCCGAGCGGATGGTATTCGAGCCGGGAGGCCTGATTGATGGCGATCAGGCCGCTCCGGACGCGCCGCGAGCCCAGCACCCGGCCCGCGTTCTTGGCCGCCCAGTCGATGTGCACGATGGCCAGCAGGATTTCCAGCTGCGCGTCGGCGAGGGGCTTGCCGGTCTCGGTGTGCACCAGCTCGGCGAGGCGGGCCAGGTACCGGGTGATATGGGACTTCCAGGCCAGCAGGCGGGTCCGGCGCTGCTGGTAGGTCAGCCCGGCCCACCACGAGGCCGCCTGGCGGGCCCGCTCGACGACCGCGTCGACCTCGCTGCGTCCCTGCACCGGGTAGGTGCCGATGACCTCGGAGGTCGCCGGGTTGACCGAGTCGAAATTCTCCGCGACCCAGGCCGGCCCCTGCTCCCACACCGACGTGCCCATTGTCCTCACCGTCGCCCTGTGCGTTGTTCCGGTAATCCCGCGATTCGCGCCTATTGCGGCCCTCGCCGCCCGGTGTCCCATTAGGTCTGTCGGGCTAGTAAATCATCGCCCAGGCCGGGCCAGGTAGCGTGAGACCGCATGAGCCGGAAGCCTGATGTGCGAGGAGTGGAGCGGCCTCCATGACCGGACGTCCCTACGTCGTGCTCAGCTGCGCGATGTCGCTGGACGGCTGTCTCGACGGGACGGGCGAGGACCGGCTGGTGCTGTCCGGCGCGGCCGATCTGGACCGGGTGGACGCCGAGCGGGCCGCGGCCGACGCCATCCTGGTTGGCGCCGGGACCATCCGCCGCGACGATCCCCGGCTGCTCGTCCGCTCGGCCCGCCGCCAGGCGGAGCGCCGCGCCCGCGGGCGGCCATCGCAGCCCGCCGGGATCACGGTCACCGCCAGCGGCGACCTCGATCCGGCGGCCCGTTTCTTCACCCGCGTCGCGGGGGAGGGTGGCGCGGGGGATGGGGGTGCGGGGGATGGGGGTGCGGCGCCCGGCGCCGGGGATGGCGATACGGGCGACGGCGGTACGGGGCGTGGCGGCGCGGCGGCGCGGCGCATCGTCTATGCCGCCACGCCGGTGCTGCCGAAGCTGGGTGACCAGCTCGGCGGCCTGGCCGAGGTGGTCGACGGTGGCGACCCGCCGCAGCTCACAGCGATCCTGGCCGACCTGGCCGGACGCGGGGTGCACCGGCTCATGGTGGAGGGGGGCGCCAGCCTGGGTACCCAGTTCCTGACCGGGGGACTGGTCGATGAGCTGCAGCTGGTGATCGCGCCGTTCTTCGTCGGGGACCCGGCGGCGCCACGCTTCGCCGGGCCTGGGCGCTATCCAGCCAGCCCGGGCCGTCCGCTGCACCTGGTGGAGGCCAGGCCGGTCGGCGAGGTGGTCCTGCTGCGTTACCGGCCCGATGACCATGGCTGACCTGGCGCCGGGCTCCGGGCCCGCCGCGACCGAGGCTGACCAGGAGTGGCTGCGCCAGGCCATCGAGCTCTCCCGGTCCTGCCCGCCGTCGGCCTCGGCGTTCTGCGTGGGCGCCGTGATCGTCGCCGCGGACGGCGGCATCATCGCCACTGGTTTCTCGCGTCAGCATGACCCGCACGACCATGCGGAGGAGGGGGCCCTGGCCACCGTGGATCCTGGCGATCCGCGGCTGCCCGGGGCGACGCTGTACAGCTCGCTGGAACCATGCCGGTTCCGCGCGTCACGCTCCCGGCCCTGCGCCGAGCTGATCATCGCGGCCGGCCTGCGCCGGGTGGTGATCGCCTGGCTGGAGCCGCCGGTATTCGCCCGGGGCGGGGGCGCGGAGCTGATGCGTTCGTCCGGGGTCACCGTGGTCGAGATCCCGGAGCTGGCGGCCGAGGCACGTGCGGTCAACGCACCCGTGCTGAGTGACCCGTGCTGAGGTGACTAGCGCCGGGTGGCTGGTGCTCGGCGCCTGGTACCTGCTGGCTGGTGCTGGGCGGCTAGCTCAGCTCGAGGTGCCCGCCATCTGGGGGTCCTGAAGCGCGGCCCCGTAGCGCATCGCCGCGAGCTGGCCGACGGCCGGCTGGGCCCCCAGCGGCTGGGCTGCCTTCATGCCCGCCGCCTCGGCGACCGCGTCGAGGTCGAGATGGTCTGTCTCTGGCCCGATGACACAGGGGGAGAGGGCGAGGCTGGTGACGCCCGCGTCGAACAGGCGCCCCGCGGCGTCCCTGATGCTGCTGGGGTCGCCCAGCGACCCGGCGGCGACCGGGACCGCCAGCCGCGCGGCGAGCAGCACCGCCCCGGTGCCGGCGATGGACATCGCGTCGGTGCCGAGCGCCGTGACCAGCACACCCTCCGCCGCGGTGCTGGTGATACTGATCCGGCCCATCCGGTCTCCGCGGGCCAGGCCAGCCTCGGCGAGCCGGGCGTGCAGCGCCCCGGCCAGGATCGGATGGACGCCCAGAGCCGCTGTGGACAGCACCGGCACGGCCGCCGCGGCCACCTCCGCGGCGATCGCCGCGTCGGTCTCCGGCGTCGGGCAGATGAGCATCGGGACCACCACGGCCGCCGGGCGGCCATCCACGCTGTGGCAGCCAGCCAGCACCGAGCTGAGGCTCTCCTCGTCGCCCTCCAGGAAGCCGGCCCGCACCGTGACCCCGGGGCAGGACTGGCTGGCCACGTCGATGATGCCGGCGGCGACATCGATCCCGGCGTCGGTGGCCGGGCCGGGAACCGCCAGGATCAGCGCGGGGGCGTCAGATGGCACGGACAGCTGGTGCGGACTGCGGTGCCGGCCGGCCCGGCGGAACCGCGTGGTCCGCGTCGGCAGCCCCGAGCCGCGCGCCGGCAGCCCTGGATCGCGGGCCGGCAGGCCCGGGTCGCGGGCCGGCAGATCCGGGTCGCGGGCCGGCAGATCCGGGTCGCGGGCCGGCAGATCCGGGTTGCGGGCCGGCAGATCCGGGTTGCGGACCGGCAGTCCCGGGTTGCGCGTCGGCAGGCCGGGGTTGCGGGCCGGCAGCTCCGAATCGCGGGCTGGCAGGCCCGGTTTACGCGCCGGCAGCTCCGAATCGCGGGCCGGCGGGCCCGGGTTGCGGGTCGGCAGCTCCGAGCCGCGCACCGGCAGCCCTGAGTCTCGGGTCGGCAGCTCCGAGTCGCGCGCGGGCCGGCTCGGCTTGCGCACGGGAAGGTCAGGAGCGGGTCCCTGATCAGTACCCATAACCGGGCCATAGTAGCCAGCCTGGAAATCGCGTGTCGGCAGATGCGCCACATCGCGAGGCAGAATTGCGCGGAACCCGGGCCGGCTGGCCCGGGTTGCGGTGGGTTTGCCGCAGCTGAGGGCGACGTCGCGGGGACGGTCAGAACAGCCGCAGGGCGCCGTCCTCGGCGCCGCGCAGGGAGTCGTAGTCGAGCAGCAGGCACCGGATGCCGCGGTCCTCGGCGAGCACGCGGGCCTGCGGCTTGATCTCCTGCGCGGCAAAGATGCCCCGCACCGGGGCCAGCAGCGGGTCCCGGTTCAGCAGGTCCAGATACCGGGTGAGCTGCTCTACCCCGTCGATCTCGCCGCGCCGCTTGATTTCGATCGCCACGCAGCCGCCCTCGGCGTCCCGGCACATCAGGTTGACCGGGCCGATCGCGGTCGGGTATTCACGGCGCATCAGCCGCCAGCCGTCGCCGAGAACCTGCATCTGCGCGGCCAGCAGTTCTTGCAGGTGCGCCTCGACGCCGTCCTTGACCAGGCCGGGATCGACCCCCAGCTCGAAGGAGGAGTCGCTGATGATCTCCTCGATGGTGATGGTCAGCGTCTCGCCCGACTTGCCCGTCACCACCCAGCGGCCCGGTTCCTCGGCCAGCCGGCAAGGCGGGGACATCCAGTTCAGCGGCTTGTACGAACCGCCGTCGGAATGCACCAGCACGGAGCCGTCCGCCTTGATCATGATGAGCCTGGTGGCCGGGGCCAGCCGGGCCGACAGACGACCCGCGTAATCTACGCTGCACCGGGCGATGACGAGTCGCACGGAAGCCAACTGTAGCGGGCGGAAGGACATGCGGAGTGCCCAAGCGAAGCGCGGCGCTGCTGGTGTACCGGCGGGGCGGGGAGGATGGGCTCGAAGTGCTCATCGGGCACATGGGCGGCCCGTTCTGGGCCCGGAAAAACGCCCGGGCCTGGTCCATCCCGAAGGGGGAGTACGACGGCACCGAGGAGCCCCTGGCCGCGGCGCGGCGTGAGTTCGAGGAGGAGATAGGCTCACCGGCCCCCGAGGGAGCCGTGGCCGACCTGGGGGAGCAGCGGCAGTCCGGCGGGAAGATCATCGTGACCTACGCGGTCGAAGGGGATCTGGACCTGGCCGGGTTCCGGAGCAACACCTTCACCATGGAGTGGCCCCGGGGCTCAGGGCGGCTCCAGGAGTTTCCCGAGGTGGACCGGGCCGAGTGGATGAGCCTCGGCCGCGCCGCGGAGATGCTGGTGCTGGGGCAGGTCCCGATCCTCGAGGCGCTGCGCGAGCACCTCGCTGAGCCGCCATGAGTCTGAGATCCAGCCGTCCTGAATGCATCGCTGGGACGCGTCTCACGGTTAGCGGGATTGACCAGGTTCAGCGGGGCCACGCTCAGACTGAAGGCATTTTCGGCGGGCTGGTTGCCTTCGATGCGCCAGTCCTGGTTGAGGACCCCATGGTCGCTCGGCATGTCGAACCACACCAAGCCGAGCGTCTTGTACTTGGCAGCTCCGCGGAACAGGTCAGGGATCTTGGCGGATCGGTCTGCACTCAGGACCCACGCCAGTCTCGGACAGCAGAATCGGGTCTTTGGTGATCTTGCGCACCTGCTTGATAGTGCGGCCGAAGACGCTGTGGAAAGTGTCATGCGGACTGGTGTAGTACCCGTCGATTCCTACCCAGGTTACGTCAGCCTTGCCGGGCCACCATTCGGCGATGGGCCCGGTGCCAGGGGTGTCCGCGTTGATGGTCCACAGCCACGTGACGTTGTCCGCGCCCTCGGCACGGAAAAGGGTGACGATGTGCCGCCATGCGGCCACGAAGGTCGCGGGTGGCACGTGGCCGGTATCCCCATGAGTACCAGGGAGCGTTCATCTCGTGCCCGAAGCCGATGACCACGGCGTGACCGAAGTCCCGGACACTGTCGGCATAGGTCTGCAGGTACTGATCGTAGGTGCCTGCGGCGATGCCGGAGACTGTGGCGTAGGTGGGATCAATCTGGACGTACGGGATCATGTGATGGCTGTGGAGCTTCTGGGCAAATGAGGACGGGAACGGCTCGGCCCACCCACTGTAATAACCTACGAGGTTTGGCTGCTTCCGTATTGTCTGTGCGAAGGTCGCAATTGGCGCGTAACTAGGTGGTACCCCAGGCTCAAACACGCCGAGGTAGCCAGCCGAGCTGTAGGGGAGGTGAGAATGGGGTGCTGGCGTGAGGTAACGGAACTTCAGGTGGGCGCCGGTCAACGAGAGCGAGACGCAGGCCACCACCACGCTGAGGAGCAGCAGCAGACGGTATCTCATGCTGTCTTCTTTCCGGGGAAGATGACGCGGCTGACAACGGCGAGGTTGAGCAATCCGAAGAGCAGCAGAGCCAAGGGCTGCCAGCCACCCGACGCCGAACGCCAGATGGCCAGGGCTACCCAGAGCACGGCCATGCCGCCGCTCCACCAGGTCACCCCGATCCGGAAACGGGGCAGCGAACTCCCCGGAGTCCGGGTGGGATGCCAGCTCATCGATTTGCCCCGCACGCCATCCCAGAGGGAGAACACGTGCGCCCAGCCCCGGGCGATGCCCAGCGGCCAGACCGTTGGCCCGTAGGGCGCACGATGCCATAGCGGGTAGAGAACCGCCCCGACGACGAAAGCCGGAATCAGGATGACGAAGTTCCGCAGCCGTATCGCGTCCGGCAGGAAGACCAGCATGACGACGGGGAGAAGCGGGCCGAAGAAGATCAGCAGAGCGGTATAGACGTAGTAGAAGAACCCCGATACGAACGTGAGCCGGGCCGGAAGGCTCATTTTGACCTTCCACAGCCGCGTCGAGCACACGATTCCGACGTTCCCGGCGCACCAGCGGTACTGCTGGCGTACGAACGCGTCGAGGTTGTTCGGGCAGATCCCGGTGGCCAGGACGATGGGGAGATAGGTGATGGACCAGCCGTCCCGCATGACGTTGAGGCCGGTGTGGACGTCCTCGGCGTAGGGAATCAGAGCGGCGCCGCCCTGCGCCTCCAGCGCCTTCCGCCGGTAGACCGCTGACGTGCCGACGCAGACTGCGGCGCCGAACCGGTCGCGGGCCACCTGGATCGCCCGGTAGAACACCTCCTGAACCGAGCCTGCGGCGTTTTCGAGCCACGACTGGTCCGGCCCCTCGCGGAAGAACTGGGGAGTCTGGACGATCGCCAGGGAAGGATCGTCCATGTAGGGCAGCGTCTCGCTCAGGAAGTCGGGCCGGGGTGCGAAGTCGGCGTCGAAGATGACGATGTACTCGCTGCTGGTGCGGGCGAACGCGTACCGCAGGTTCCCGCTCTTCTTATGGACCCGCTGGCCGGGGCGCCGGATGTACTGCAGGCCGAGCGACGCGGCCAGTTCGCGGGCTTCATCCGAAGGCCCATCATCCAGAACGTACGCCTGGATTCGTCCCTGATAAGCCGCCAGCAGCCCGCAGACCGCCGTCCAGGTGTTGCGGAGCATCTCGATCGGCTCGCCGCAGATCGGCAGGTAGATGTCTACATCCGGGAACGCCGGCGGGTTCCAGGCCTGGATACGGGCCTGATGAGCCGCCAGGTCGAAGCCGCGGCCGCTGAAGTTCACCGGCAGGCAGACCACCTGATACAGCGCGTAGCTACCAGTGAAGATCATGAACGGCCAGAGCGCCGGGTCCTGGGCCTCGAACCGGATCTGGCTGATGATGAGGCAGGTCGCGCTGATGGCCAGGATCGTCGTCAGGTAGGGCAGGTTGCGCTGCAGGTAGGTGTATTTCTCGATGTCATCCGGTGGCTGCGGCAGCGTGAGCCGGGGGCGTTCGGGTTCCCTGGTGGTGCTCTCAGGGAGCGGAGCGTGGCTGGTGGTGATCACTTCGGTGGCTCGTACCGGTAGATGATGTAGGTGCCCTTCGTGGTGCCGATGTAGTACGGCACGACGGCAACTGTGCGGTAGTAGCGGCTGTTATGAACTTCGGTGGCGATGCGGTGGTCGAGGGCGGTGGTGTCGCTGAAGTTCAGCGCGATGACGGAGAAGTAGTGCTGGGCGATGTAGCGGTCGAAGGCGGCGGGGTCACCGGCTCCGACGACGTTGCCGCGGGTGGGGCCACCGGTGTTGCTGCCGCCGGGCAGGACGATGTTGCGGGTACTGGACCAGCGCTGCCACTGGCTGCCGGCGGGCAGGTAGTACTCAGCGATGGAAGGGTCTTCGACCAGCAGGTGCCCGCTGCCGTGGGTGGCCAGTGGGCGGAAGATGTCGATGAAGGTGGCCGAGTTGGCCCAGCTGGTGGCGAATTGGCGTGACTGGGTGACGCCCAGGGAGACAGGGAACGCCAGGGCGATGACGCAGGCCGCGCAGGTCATCGTGCCGGGGCTGGCCGTGCGGGGCCGCGGTGATGAACCTGTCCACGGCGTAGCCGGCGGCGATCGCGGCGAACCACGCGCCCAGGCCGACATGCTTGTTCAGCGCATCCAGCGTGTGCAGGTGAGCCTGCTCCAGTGGTCCGAGCAGCGCGGCGGCGGTCAGCACCACGAGCAGCCAGGTCCGAGCGGCGTAGCGGTGGCTGACCCAGCTGGCGATCACGCCGCAGATGGCCAGGACGATGATCACGCCGGTCCAGGACCATGCGTCCTGGAGCACGCGCAGCGGGGAGGCGGCGCCGGCCGCCCGGCCCAGCGTCGTCTGGGTAATCCCCTGCCAGTAGCTGTTCCCGCCGAGCAGCACTCCCGCGATGATCAGTGAGACCAGCACCGTCACCAGGGACCCGCAGCGCCGGAACGCGAGCCTGCGGCCGGACGGGAGCGCGATGACGAGGGCCAGGGCCACGATGACCGGATCGAACAGGACTGAGGAATACGCCGTGGCGTTGGCCAGCGCGAGTACCGCACCTGCCCCGGCCATCCGGCCCACCGCCTCCTGCTGCTCCGCGGCCCCGGCCACCAGCCAGGCCGCCAGGGCGAGAAGGAACAGCGACATGGCGTCGTAGGTGGCGAACGCGCCCAGGTGCAGCGTCGGGCCCGCTACCGCGAACAGTGCGGCGGCGAAGAACCCGGCCTGCCGCCCGAACAGCCGGCTCGTCACATCCCACAGCAGCACCGTCGCGCCGAGCATGAAGATCAGCGACAGTACGCGCGCTCCGGTCAGCCCGCCTACGCTGTCCGCCAGCGCTCCCAGCGGCGGGTACAGCACGGGGGCACCGGAGAAGTACGACGAGAACGGCGGTATCGCGACCCCGTGCAGCCAGTGCGCCCACTCCAGGTGCCCGGCCCACAAATACGCCGCCTCATCCACGAATGCCGTGTCCGCACCCAGCAACCGCACCGACAGCAACGCCTGCACCACGAGCACCGCGAACAGCGGCAGACCAGCCCGGACTCCCGTCGCCCCGAACCACCCGCCCCCACGCCCTGCCTTCTGCGCGTGACTGGTAGTAGCGGGGGATGCATCTGCGTCAGCGGTGGCTCGTCCCGAGCCAGCCTCACTCTGTGTGGATCTCCCCGCCAGCCGTGACGATGAGAGCAGATCTCTGCCTGCCCGGCTGTGATCCATAGGCACACCTGCCTGCGGTAAGGGGCAGCCAGGGGTCACCTCGGCCACCCCCCACCACCCACGTACAATCGGGCTGGACCGACACATGCCCGTACGGATACCACCAGTCCGGGTACCGCAGACGAAAGAGTAGTGTTCGGTTGCCGCAGGATGCGGCATGTTTGCCGATTTGAGTTCTAGCGTGCGTAACACAGCCGAAACCTGGCATCAATGACACCGTGTGCCACAAATGCACCAGAAGCCGGTTATCGCCGGACTCATCGTGATGGACGCGGCCCGGCACCGCTCGGCCGCCGACGTCCCGGGCCGGTCAGGGACGTGCCAGCTTCAGCGAGGACGCGCTCTGGCGGAACGCGGCAGTGGCCGCCCGGTTGTCCTCGATACGCCAGTCCTGATGGTAGATCCCCTGGTGCTGGGCTATGTCGAACCACACGAGCCCGAGGGTCTGGTACTGCCGCATCCCGGCGAACAGGTTCTGGATCTTCGCTGACTGGCCGGCGTGCGGCCCCGCACCTGCCTCGGAGAGCAGCACCGGCTTGCGGGTGAAGGCCCGTACCTGGGCGATAGTCTCGCCGAACACGGTGGTGAAAGTACTGGATGGACGGTAGTAGTAGCCGTCGATGCCGACCCAGGTGACATATCGCGCGCCAGGCCACCACGAGGCCAGGGGACCGGTGGTGGATAGATCCTGGTTGATCGTCCACAGCCAGGTGACATTGTTGGCGCCCTGGCTGCGGAACAGCGACACGATGTGCCGCCACGCGGCCACGAACGTCGGCGCGGGGACGTGCTTGTAGCCCCACGAGTACCAGTCAGCGTTCATCTCGTGCCCGAAGCCGATGACCACCGGGTGCCCGAAGTCCCGGACACTGTCGGCGAACGCGCGCAGGTAGTGGTCGTATCCCCCTCCGGCGATCGCTGGGATAGAGGCGTAGGTGGGATCCATCTGCAGGATCGTGACGGCACCGTGGCTGTGGACTGTCTCCGCGAACGATCTCGCAAAGGGCACGCCCCAGCCGCTGTAGTACCCGACCAGGTTCGGGTGCCTGCCCGAGGCCCTCGCGAACTCAGTGACCGGCTGGTACGTATGCGGCGGTCCGCTCTCGTAGACGCCCAGGTAGGAGGCCAGCCTGGACGGCAGGGATGAGCGCGCAGCCGAGTGGCTGGCGGTAGAGGTTGAGGAAGAGCTGCGGGTGACAGCTAGGGCGACAGAGGCGACAGCGATCGCCACGGCCACAGGTATCACCAGGCGGGATCTCATGGCCGTCTTGTCTACCGGAACTCCGGCTCGCATCACGACTTGGACCGATCGAGCCGAAGAGGTTCCCGTCCCCGAGTTCCTCAGACTCGCTTCGATCTCCTGTCCGCGCTTCGCCCGCGGGGCTGTCCTGGCAGACCGCCGGTATCGCCGAAGCAACCAGCAAGCGCCGCATGCTCCCTCTATCACGAAATAAGCAAACTCCCATCCTTTCGGGCGTGGGAGCAGTACCTTCCCTACACAGTCTTCCGCTTTAGCACGTGTCCGCACGATATGTGACACGTCATACACATTAAGTGAGCGTAGGGGCCGGGACGAGGCCCCACAAGACCCTGACCGCAGACAGGTTCAGTTATGGAGCACCGCACAGTCGCAGGCTGGGAGGGCCCTGCTGCTGTGCCGCGCCCGCCGCGGGCCTTTGCCGAGCAGGAGAGGGCAAATTTCCGGAGCGCTGTCTGCAGTCGGTAGCGAGGTCCGGATCTATTCCGCCATGACTCCGATGTTGATGGCGACGAGAGATTCGAGACCAACCTATAAGACTTAATTACATCAACGACTATGTCTTGATGATTTGGGGGGGGAACTGGATGGAGTTGCCTTCGGTCTCTGTTGTGGTGCCAGCACTCAACGAGGCTCAGAATATTCCTCACGTCTTCGCGAGCATGCCTCTCGACGTCCACGAGGTCATCCTCGTTGACGGCTTCTCCGTGGATGAGACTGTGGCAGTCGCGCGCCAGGTGAGGCCGGATGTACGTGTAATTCAGCAATCGCGTAAGGGGAAGGGGAATGCGCTAGCCTGCGGAATAGTAGTGGCAACTGGCGATGTGATCGCCTTGGTTGACGCCGACGGTTCGGCTGATCCAAGTGAGATCCCGCAGTTCGTTGAGGCGCTTATTAATGGCGCTGACTTCGCCAAGGGAACCCGGTTTGCTGAAGGCGGAGGTAGTGCTGACATCACGCGCCTCCGCAGTTACGGCAACTACGCCCTGACCGCTTTTTTCAACGCCTGCTACGGCAGGAATTACTCAGATCTTTGCTATGGCTTCAACGTCTTCTGGCGGCGGCATGCGGCCGTTCTAGGCCTTGACGCGACATCTCCCCAGCGGTCTGGCGGTGATGGGCGCCTCTGGGGTGATGGCTTTGAAGTCGAGACGCTCATCCACGTTCGTGTCGCCAAGGCGGGACTAGTTGTCGCAGAGGTCCCAAGCTTACGAGCACTCACGGATTCATGGGGTTAGCAACCTGAACGCGATTCGTGACGGTCGTCGTGTGTTGCGGACCATCCTGATTGAGCGCGAGCGGGTCCGTAGTCAGCAAGAGAGAGTAGTAAACCCTGCGTCCATGCCTGTCAGTACGGACTCCGAGCTGCCGACCAAGGTGCTCGAGAAGCCTGTCCTGCCCAAGGAACTCGCCGGATAGCAGGGGGTTACCGATTGAGAGTGAACGGGATGGGCGCCACAGCCAGTGTGCCGACGGTCTCGGTAGTCATCGCAGCGTTCTCAATGAAGCGCTGGGGTGACCTATGCCAGGCGGTTGCGTCGGTTCAGGCTCAGACCATACCAGTACTGGAAACGATCGTCGTCATCGATCACCATCCAGATCTGCTTGAACGGGCCCGCAGTGAGCTGGTTGGTGTCACCGTAGTTGCCAATGCTAGAGACCAGGGTGCGTCTGGAGCCCGTAATACGGGGGTTGCCGCATCCCACAGTGAACTGGTTGCATTTCTTGATGACGACGCCATTGCCTCGCCTGGCTGGCTGGAGGCTTTGCGTAGTCATCTAACGGACGCAAGAGTAGTGGGAGTTGGTGGTCGTCTAGACCCGCTGTGGGAGACTTCCCGACCACGGTGGTTCCCTCCTGAGTTCGACTGGGCTGTTGGCGCGTCTTATCTAGGAATGCCAATGCGAGCTGAGCCCGTGCGTAACGTCTGGGGCAACAATATGGCGATCCGCCGGGAAGTCTTTGATATGATTGGTGGATTTCGTGCTGACTTTGGGAAAGTTGGCACTCGGTCAAGCCCAGAAGATACGGACCTGTGCCTACGCGCGGCCGCCTGGAATGGAGGGGGAACCTGGATATACGAGCCATTGGGGGCCGCGAACCATCGCGTACCAGCCGAACGTGCCACTCTTCGCTATTTCGCGTATCGGTGTTTTAACGAGGGTTGGGGAAAGGCTGCGCTAGCTGTCCTTAACGGCATGAACGAAAGCATTTCGACGGAACGGCGGTACACCCGGTACGTCCTGCCAACGGCGCTTCTTCGGGGCCTGCGTGAGACGTCCAAAGGCAGGGTATCGGGGGGCTTGCGGAGCCTTGCCATCATAGGAGGATTCACTACTGTGATGATCGGCTTCCTTGCCGGTCGCGTTGCGTTGTTTGCGCAGGCGGTAGGCTCTCGGAGTCAACGCTCAGCAGCAGTCACTGGCCAACAGTGAGGTTTGTTCCATGCTACTACCCAAAAGATCAAGACCAGTACAGGAAGTTAACGCCCGGTCCGCGACGCTTCTGCTCCGCAGATCGAGTCATGTGCCGGGCTACAAGATGTCACCCGGTGTGAAAGTGATCGAAAACACTAGCAAGTTCAGTTCGCAGGTATGCTTGCAAGCTCCAACCTAGCGAAGGGGCTCAATGACATGCCCTCACTTCTGGTCAGCATGACTGCTCCGGATCCAGTATGCGCGGAGTCGGCTTGACGGCAGCAGCGTATCGGCGTCGGTTGGAACCCAACCCGCACGTGAATTCAGCTATTCATCGCCAGGGGCCCCGGCATAAGTATTTTCTGGTCGCGGCCTTCATGGCTTGCGAGTTGGCCGGGATGGCGGCATTGGTTTGGGCATACAGCATCGCTCAAACGACCACAAGCAGTACGTCAGAATTCGCGTGGTTCTGGCTGGGAATGCTGCTCTTCGAGCTCCCGCTAGCCGGGCTCGTCACGCGCCGAGCCACTTCGCAGAAAATGCGAACCGCACTGCTCACATTCTACGGGGTTGTCAGCTATGCGCCGAAATTGCTGCGAAACCCGACATCACCTCTGTATCACGACGAGTTTGCACACTGGAGAGCAACCCACGAGATCCTCACTACGGGTAAGCTGTTCCAGCCAAATCCGATAATCCCTATCGTAGCTCGTTACCCAGGACTACACGCGGCGACAGCAGCACTTGTTCATGCCACTGGACTGAACATCTGGCAGGCAGCGACGCTGCTGTTGCTACTCTTCCATGTTACCTTGGTTATCGGTATCGCCGCATTGGCCCAAGCTGTGGGTTTCAATAATCGGACAGCATCGGTCATAGCCATTCTGTACGGTCTGAACTCTTCTTTCCTTTATTTCGACACGCAATACGCTTATGAGTCGATGGCTATAACCCTGCTTGTTTGGACGCTTGTTGCCTTTATTAAGGCCATGCGGTCACATTCACAAGAAGGGCGTGCCTCGTGGAGTGCGCTGACCTTGGTGGTCGCGGCAAGTACCGTGATCACTCACCATCTGTCAACCTTCACCCTTGTCATTGTGATGACGCTCGTTTCGCTGACCGTGAGCCTGCCTTGGTTCACCAGATGGCAGAGTCGGACGCGCGATGACTGGCCCGAGGCGATCCGCGATGCCTGGCCTGAGAGCTGGACCCGTCAAGACGAAGTGACACGGGAGAGCTGGATCCGCCGAGGCGGCACGCGGGAGGGCTGGGCTCGGGCCGCTGTCACGGCTTGGAGTCTCACGCTAATTACAACGCTTATGGCCGCAGCGTGGTTTCGCTTCGTCGCTCCAACCACTTTTTCTTACCTGTCTCCCTTCTTGAGGGAAGGCCTCTCTGAACTAGTACAAGTCGCTAAAGGAACCAGCACTGGTCGACAGCTTTTCGGGGCAACGCTGTCGCCCTGGTGGGAGCAGAAGTCGGCCTACCTCGTGCCGGTATTTGCTCTCTGTCTGGCCGTGGGAGGACTGCTGCTAATCCGCGGCCGCATTCGAAGCGGACGACTGCTGCGAGGGCGTCGCCGTGCCCTCTTGTTTGCGTTTGTCTCGCTGGGGCTTGTTTATTTTCCGTCAACCATCTTTATTCTTGTCCCCTCGGGAGCCGAAGGCGCACGGCGGTCTTGGGCCTTCAGCTGGATTGGATTGTGCATGCTCGCGGCGCCGGGAGTAGTTTGGCTGCTTGACTGGGCCGGGCGCAACGTCCATAAATGGGTCCGTGTCACTCTGCCTTCGAGTCTGATTGTCATCCTAGCCGTCGCTGTGGTCGGAGGGACAGCGGCTGGCTTGAATGCATCTTATCGACTTCCTGGCCCCTTCCTCTATGGTTCTGACGCACGTTCCGTAACTCCGGAACTAATCGGAGCCGGGGACTGGTTCTCAGCTCGGTTCGGGACAGGACATAAGGTAATTACTGATCGCTATACGGGACTCATTTTCGGTTCATTTAGCCTGCAGAATCCAGATTATCCGTTCGTGGGTCTCCCGTTCTACAATCTATATTTGGCCGAACCGGGTGCTCCAATCGAGCCGCCAAGTCTGCTCTCGGATTTGCATCATTCCGGCTATGCCTATCTTGTAGTCGACGAACGTATGGCATACGATGTGCCAGAGCTTGGGATATACTTTACATCCACCGAGCCTCCGTCTCTTCAGTCTCAAGACGGCAAGTCCGTTCTTCACGGGAGACTGGGAAAGTTCAACTCATTCTCATGGGCGATTAAGGTTTTTCAGTCCAGCAATTACTCGATCTACCGGCTCAACCTACCCGTTCCTCGAATCGGATACAGGCTCCAACCGCCGATGTCACGGGGCAAGTTGCTGCAAGGCAAGCTGTCAGTGACGCCGTGATAGCCCACAGCGCCCTGCGCCGGTTGAAGCTTTTGTGGCTATCGGCCTGGCCTCTGTGGGCGCTCGTCGTGTTCGCCAGCCTTGCAGTCGATCGCTTGCTGCCCGAGGGCTACGGGCGTGCACTCGTGGCCGCGCCAGTCCTGCTCCTCGTTCCCGGATCGCTCACGCTTGGCGCGGCCTTTAGCCAGCGCCGCCGCCCGCAAGGAACGATGTTCGTCTGCTATACGGCCCTGCTAAGCGTGGTTTGGTCGGCTTTTGCCTCTCTGATTCTCTATGTGCTCCACGTGCTCATCACGGCAGAGACTACGTTCTTGTGTCTGCTCATAATCTCGACTGCGCTAGCCGCTGTGGCGGAGGCGCGGCTGATGCTTGGACGAGGAACGGGCCGCAGAGCCGCTGTTAAGCCCGAGACTCTAGATCCAGATTTGTTCGACGCAGAGGCTGACGAAGTCGAAACTTCTGCGACCGGCAAGGGTCGCTATTACACAGTGATCGCTCTTGTGGCCGGGATCAGCCTTCTTGCAGGCGGCTTGTACGCCTATGACCGCCTCCCTCATCCTGCCTCTGCCGGTTACACCTGGTTGGCTTGGACGCGGCCGCCGATTAATGGTGATGTTGACATCAGTCCTACCGGCACCAGACTGAGTTTTCGGATCGTCCACCATCAATCAGATACTGCTACTTTTAGATTGAGCGCCGCGTGGCAGGGTAGTCGCTCTCGGCCACTGGCAAAACCTCTCACCGTGAGCGTGGGCCCGAACCAGACCTTCCAAGGCTCCCTGTTCGTCCCGCCATTGCCTGACGGTTGCATCTACCGCATTGTTGTTGTGCTTACCGCCGCTCGACAGAGCAATGCGCTAACCGGAAACCAGAAAACCTGGTCGATAAATGCTGATGTCCATGACCCGCGCAAGCCGCAGAAGAGAGCGTGCGCGTCACTTTAATGATGGATCGATACCCGGTACCAATCTACTGTCGGCTAAGAAGGTGAGCTCATGGCTGAGCCGGGGACCAGCCTATCCAAGCCCGTGATCAGATCGACGGCGACGCCGGTACGACAAGCCGCGCGGCCCTGGTCCTGCGTTGACGGCGACCGTGAGGGCACCGACTGCGGCGCCCGACTGCAGGAAATAAGCGATGCTGCATCGATTGGTCCGGTATCGTGTGAGCCACGCTATAGTTGTCTTGGCGAGATTCGGCTTATAGGGACAGTCCAGCACGCTGATAAGAGGAAGGCTCATTGTTCATGACAGTTGACGGATGTCACTGTCGCGCTCTGTGTTGTCTGCAGGTGAATCATCGATGATCCGCCGAGCTCTGAGGTTGGCAGTGAATACTGCCAAGCTTCATCTGGATGCCGTCCGATACTTCCGCGGCCAGGGTGTCGAAATCGGCGAGGGTGTGGAGATTTTCGGGGCGAACTTGTTTACCTTCGGTAGTGAGCCCTATCTGATCTCTATTGGTAGCCACGTTACGATCAGTCACAACGTAGATTTCATCACACATGACGGGGGACTTAGAGTTGCCCGAGCCCGGTACCCGGATGCCTACCTCTACGGGCGGATTCGGGTCGAAGACCACTGCTTTCTAGGCGCGCATTGCGTCCTTCTACCAGGCGCGACAGTAGGCGCTGGGTCTGTAATCGGTACAGGTTCGATCGTCACGGGAAAGATTCCTCCCGGCGTCGTGGCGATAGGTGCACCTGCTAAGCCAATAAAAAGTGTCGAGGAATATATTCAAGGAAAGAAGCACTTGTGGATTGGCACTGGGGGGCTAATGTCTGATGAAAAGAGAGAGCTCCTTCGCCGCCTCTTGCCGGAATGATCCGATATGCCTCTTGTCACGATCGACGGTTTCAGGGGTCTCCTAGCATGTCCGCGGTGTGGTCGTTCACTGACAGGTTTTCCCGTATCGCTCGTCTGCGATTATGAGTCGTGTGGTCGCCAGTACCCGGCAGTCGGAAGCCCACCCAGCCTGTGCTTATCGACTCCGAGGCAAGCATCAACGACGTCCCCAGGATTCTGGCGATTGGCGGTTCCAGCCCGGTTGATCGTGATCAAGGCGGGCGGCTTCGTAAATTTGTGATGCGTGGATTTACGCACCCCCGTAATACGACGGCTGAACGATATGTTGGCCAACTGGCTGCGGACCTTGTGGCGGAAACTGGTGGGCGACCACGCGTTCTCGTGATCGGTGGAGGGGCCATCGGAAACGGTATAGAGAGTGTGTACGACGACTCCCGTCTGGGCAGGACTGCCCCGGCTTTGGTTGACTCGCGGGGTTGGGTGGTTCAGGCTGCGTGTGCGGCCTGGTTGAGTGTCTCGTATTCGATGGGGTGAGGCGGCCGAGGCGGCGTTGGCGGCGTCGGCGGTGGTAGGTCCGTTCGATCCAGGTGATGATCGCCAGGCGCAGTTCGTCGCGGGTGGCCCAGCGCTGGCGGTCCAGGACGTTCTTCTGGAGCAGGGCGAAGAACGATTCCATGGCGGCGTTGTCGCCGCAGGCCCCGACGCGGCCCATCGATCCGACCAGGCCGTGGCCGTGCAGTGTCGCGGACGAACTCGTGCGGACCGGAATTGGCTGCCCCTGTCGGAGTGGACCACGGTGCCGGCCGGTCGTGCGCAGTGCGACGGCGTTGCGCAGCGCGGAGACGGCGAGGCTGGCGTTCATCCGTGCGTCGATGGAGTAGCCGACGATCCGGCCGGAGTACACGTCCTTGATCGCGCACAGGTAGAGCTTGCCCTCGCCGGTCGGGTGCTCGGTGATGTCGGTCAGCCACATCCGGTTCGGGCCGGCTGCGGTGAACTGGCGGGCGACCAGGTCGTCGTGCACCGGCGGTCCGGCCTTGCGGGCCAGGCCGCGCTTCTTGGCGAACACCGACCAGATCCGCTGCTGCGAGCACAGCCGGGCGACCCGGTTCTCCCCGGCGGTGATGCCCGCGGGCGGGCAGTTCGTCGGCGATGAACCGGTAGCCGAACGCCGGGTCGTCGTGGTGGATGTCGACGGCGGCGTTGATCAGGTGCGCGTCGTCCCAGTCCCGCTGGCGAGACCGGGTTCTGGCTGCCATGGTAGAAGGCCTGCTTGGAGAAGCCGAGCACCCGGCAGGTCACCGCGACGGGGATCCCGTCGGCGGCAAGGTCAAGGACCAGCGGGTACATCATTTTGGGGCGATCTCCCGGGCGAAGTACGCCGCCGCCCGGCGCAGGATCTCGTTCTCCTGCTCCAGCAGTCGGTTGCGCTTCCTCAGCTCGCGCAGCTCCGCCGACTCGCTGCTGGTGACGCCGGGCCGGACACCGTCCTCGATGTCGGCGAGCTTGACCCAGCGGTGCAGACACGACTCGGAGATCCCGAAGTCCTTCGCGATCTGCGCCAGCGGCGCCTCGCCCTTGCGGGCCACCGCGACCACGTCACGGCGGTCTACTTAGTCTGGGCACCGCTACCTGTTCCGCCACTTCACGGTACGGAATTCTGGTGCCACCGCGGGTCTAGGCACGCAGTTGCTGTGGTCCATCGTTTACTTCAGCTCTCGCATTCACTTCCGCGCAGGTCGCCCGGGTGCTCTTCTTTTGGTCGCCCAAGATGGTTCGTTGGCTTAACCCTCGCGTCACGATCGACGGCGCCAGCGGAGTGTTTTTGTATGGGCACACCAGCACGGAAGTAGTCACTCCCGCAGAGATCGTTAGCTACTATTCTGGCGCCCAAGGCTGAGGGCCGTGTCGGGCTGCTATGAGGGTGGGTGGGCCAACCTCAGAAGACTGTTACCTGAGTTGGCTCACGATTTTGGGTTCTGGACTGACCCGACGCTGTGACCTGCACGTTCCCGGTTTGTGGGGGCTGGATTTGCGCACTAATCCGGGGCCGTAGAGTTTGCCGGGTGCCGTATGTGCGGACGGTGAAGACGGCGTCGGGCGCCACCGCGGTGCAGATCGTGCACTCCTCGCACCGAGGGTCGCGGGAGATTGAGCACATCGGCTCGGCTCACGATGACGCGGAGCTGGAGTTGCTGAAGGCCGCTGCGCGGCAGCGGCTGGCCGCGGGGCAGGGCGAGTTTGACCTGGGCCTGGACACGTCTGCGGCTGGCGGGCCCCTGCCGATCACCGCCTCGCGGATGGGCTGCCTGGCCGATGCCCTGGGGCATGCCTACCGGGTCCTGGGCTTTGACCAGGCCAGCGGCGGCGATGAGGTGTTCGCTCAGCTGGTGCTGGCGCGGATCATCGAGCCGGTCAGCAAGGCCGACAGCCTGCGGGTGCTGGAAGAGGCCGGGCTGGCCGGCCCGTCGTATGCAACGCTCAAGCGCCGCCTTCCCGCCTATGCGAAGCAGGGATGGCGGCAGAAGATATCCGCTGCCTGCGCCGCCCATGCCGGGCTGGGCCCGGCCAGTCTGGTCCTTTACGACGTCTCCACGCTGTATTTCGAGACCGACGAGGGCGACGGGTTCCGCGAGCCCGGCTTCTCCAAGGAGCGCCGGCTGGAGCCGCAGATCACCATCGGCCTGCTCACCGGCCAGGACGGCTTCCCGCTCATGGTGTCGGCGTTCGAGGGGAACAAGGCCGAGACCAAGACCATGCTCCCGGTCATCGAGGCGTTCATGGCCGCTCACGACCTGCCAGACGTGACGGTCGTCGCGGACGCGGGGATGGTGAGTGAGGCCAATCAGGAACGGATCGAGGCCGCGGGCCTGTCGTTCATCCTCGGCATGAAGATCCCGCACATCCCCTATGCGGTCGCGCAGTGGCGGCGCGAACACCCCGGCCAGGACACCCCGGACGGGCACGTGTTCACCCAGCCCTGGCCGGCCGGGCCTACCGCGAGAAGGCGGGATCAGGTCATCTACTACCAGTACAAGGCCGACCGGGCCAGAAGGACGCTGCGCGGGATCGATGAGCAGGTGAAGAAGGCTCAGCAGGCCATCGCGGGCAAGGCGCCGGTCAAGCGGAACCGGTTCATCCAGCTCTCCGGCGGCACCCGGTCAGTGAACCGCGAACTCGAGGAGAAGGCCCGCTCCCTGGCAGGCCTGAAGGGCTACGTCACCAACCTGCGGGCCTGCCCCGACGGGAACCCGGTCACCGCCGGGTTCGTGATCGGCGCCTACCACCAGCTCTTCCAGATAGAGAAAAGCTTCCGGATGGCCAAGAGCGACCTGCAGGCCCGGCCCATCTACCACCGCACCAGGGACTCCATCGAAGCCCACCTGACCATCGTCTTCGCGGCCCTTGCGGTCAGCCGCTGGATCGAGCACCAGACCGGCTGGTCTATCCGCAAGTTCGTGAAGACCGCCCGCCGCTACCGCACCATCCAGATCCAGGCAGGCCCGCACACCATCACCGCCGCCGACCCCCTCCCCGACGACCTCCGCCAGGTCCTCGAAGCGATTAACCACGCCAGCCGCCCTGCGCACTAAATTGAGCCAACTCGGGTACTATTCTGGCGCCCAAGGCTGAGGGCCGTGTCGGGCTGCTATGAGGGTGGGTGGGCCAACCTCAGAAGACTGTTATGGATCCAGCCGGCTGACGGCGGTAGTGTGCTTGGGCGGGAAGCGCCTCCACCGGTCGAACGGCCAGTGGAGACGCTTCCGGAGAGTGCCGTTCGCAGGCGTCGGCGACGTGGGAGACCATCTGGGCGCCGGTGTCGTCCTGGGGCGATAACCAGACTTCGTCGATGATGATCAGGTCATTTGCTGAGCAGAGTGTCAATGATCTTCGCGATGCGGTTGCCGCCCAGGCCGCGGTAAGGGCTCGGCCACGTCGGCGGTGGTGAGGTACCGGACCTTGTGTTACGCCTCGACCGCAGCGGCGCCTAGGGCCTCCAGTGAATGGCTCTTGCTGGTGCCGGCCGATTACGGCCAGCCTCTTCCAGGCGGTGAAGGATCCCAGCGAAGCGAGGCAGTCCAGGTCCGCGGCGTGGATGGTGGACGCGGATCGCTGCGAGCCTGAGGCGCCGCAGCTCAGCGGCCAGATCGCGCGTCAGCGGAGACGCCACGTGGACCCTCATCGGCGGTGCTTAGCATCCCGCAAGGCGTCGTGATAGAGCCTCGCCATCCCTTCGGATGCCGCCTCGGCGGTGAAGACCGTCTGGAAACGTCTCACCCCCGCATCCTTCTTCGCTTCGTTCCCTGCCTCCTGCTCGAGCACAGAGACTAGAGCCCTTGCCAGGGCCTGCTCATCATCAGGCCTTGTCAAGGGCCATCCAACGTCACCCATAGTCTCCACTAGCGGTGGGATGTCAGACGCGACGAAGGGCAGCCGCAAGGCCATAGCCTCAATGAGCGTTCCGCCTAGACCTTCCCATCGCGAAGGAAAGGACAGGACATCTGCAGCACACATAAGGCCCGGTATGTCGGTGCGGTGCCCGAGGAAACGAATTGCCTTACATCCTTTCGCGCTGGCGTGGACGACATCGCTCGCGTTACCTCGTCGGCCCGCGAGGAGAAGTATGGCGTCCGGCATCCGTTCCATCAACTGTAGGAAGGCGGCTACGGTCGTGTCTATGCCCTTCTGTCTATCAAGGCGGCCTACGCTTAGTACTACAGGCGTCTTCGGACCAATGGAAAGTGCTGCCCGAATCCGGAGCCGCCTCTCTAGCGTTGGTGTGCCGAGTACCCTAGGGTCACGTCCCCGGTAAACCACCTGGATCCGATCTTTAGGAATTCGGAGCCGATGACTCATGACCCGAGCTACGTCTGTGGAAATTGCGTGGAAGCGCGTGGTAAGCGGCGCCGTGATCAGTTCTGCGCTTTGAACCCCGAGCACACCAAGCGCACCATAGCGGGAGTTAGACCGGTGCTCTGGGCCGTAATCCTGATTGGCTAGAGTGGTGACGACTGGGGTGCGAGCGGTCCGTGCAGCAATCCGACCAGCAAGATTCGAGAACAACAGAGTCGTGTGTAGGAGGTCCGGGTGCTCTGTCTGAATAACGCTTCGCAGCTCTCGAGTCAGGCCTATTGGATCACGTTTTTTCAAACGTATGGGCAGAATGTGAAGGGCATCGAGTCGCTCTCGGAGGCTTCCATCGTCAGCAAAGAGACTGACAACTGAAGTTTGCACTCCATGGTCTAGTAGTCCTGGCACAACCTCAAGGAGGGAAGTCTCAGCACCACCGCCATGCAGCGAGTCGATCACGTGCATTACGTGCATGACGCTTGCCTCCTAGCTTCGGCGGATCCCATCACTCCTTCGATTCCAGGCTCATTGCGCGCTCACCTATGGCGATCCGCTTACTGAGACCTGTTCGACTAGGCGGAGCTCTCTCCGCAGTGACCACCAGGAAACTGCGGCACCCGACATTTGAACTAGTAGTATCACAACGCCTATGCCGGTAAGTCCGATCGATTGCGCTAGCAGCGCTACTGCCGATAGGGTTACCACACATATATATGCCTGGAGTACCGCAGATCGATTAGTAGTCCGCTGAACTCGACAGTACGCATAAAAGACTACTGAAACAGCCTTAGGCAGACAAGCGACGAGGAGCAAGCACAGCAAAGGTACTGCGCTCACGTACTTTACGCCGAATATGCGAAGCAACAAAGGAGACATCAGTACCAGGGCCGAGACTGCCGGAAAGACAACAACGAATATGTGCCGGAGCGTCGAGCGGATGAGCGTTGCCATCTTATCAGGTGCGTGAGCTATTTCCACTATCAAAGGGGACGCATAATTAGTGGCGACTTGGTCTAGTGTGCTGGAAAACAGAAAGGACGTGAAAAACAGTGCGTTCGCGCTAGGACCCAATGAAGCGGCGATAATCACTGGCAACAGATAAGTCCAGGCCTGAGTGAATAGGCCTCCGGTGGCATCACCCACAGTAAATCGGACAATTTTCGCTCGCATCCTTCGCCCAAAGGATACTGTGCGGCCGAATCGAGGAGCCTGCGGGAGAAATCTGAAGAACAGTGCTGCAGAGATCATTGGGATTGTCAATGTAAGAGGTATCATCCATGCGCCGAAGATCGCAAAGGCAGTACCTAGCGGGGCGAGCACGAAGAGTAGGCCGATCTTCGCGACCCCAAAAGAGCCGTTCTCTATGGGCACCCAGATGGTCCGCCGTAGCCCAATGAGAACACTGTCTTGAATCGTGAAGATCGCCGTGGCCGTCACTGCGAGTACCAGGGCGACTGATTCGAGTGTGTCAAGGCGCAAAGGTGATCCTGGTGAAGCAAAGAGCCTGACGCCCACCAGGGAGACACTGGCAAGCAATCCTGAGGCTGCCGCGGCACAAGCGTAGGTCGTCAATACAAGCTTCCGGCTTTTTTCTCTAGCTCGCGGCAGGAAACGCATCAGCATTCCGGACAGGTTTAGCTGCCCGATACCGGAAAAGAGTGTGGTCGCGGCTACCAATGCGCCGGCCACCCCGACCGCATATGTCGAAAACAGTCGAGCTGCAACGGTCCAGTAAGCGAAGCCGAGAATTCCTGTCAAGCCTGTATTTACGAGAAGGGCGTGACCTCCACGCGAAAGCGGGTTCTTCCACTGCTCTTTAGTAGCTGCACGGACTTTCGTCGTCCAGGTAGAACCCGGTGATGCGGTGGCTTCGCGGCGGTCGAGAGATTTTCCTACGCTTCCTGGGGCCCGGCCATCGAAATTAGGCAGGTTTGCGGCTGACCTGTCTAGAGCCAGCGCCTGCTGTTTGGCCAGGTCGATCAGCTGGCTGATGCCAGGGTCGGAGGTCGCTCCGCTACCCAGTTTGCCGTTAGGCCTAGGAATCAATGCCCCCAAAACGTGACCCCGACTCTGCCCGCACAGCCCTGGCATCGGACTGTCCGTGCGATGAGAAGCGCGTCACGCACGACGCTTCCCGAGACTCGAAGGTTCTGGCGAAGTTCGGATCGCCTCCGTGTATATCCGCGCCAGATCACTTGCGGCCAGGTCCCATGTCGGCAAGCTAGCAGAGAAGCTCACACGTCGGCCCTCTAGCGCTGCCACCAACGCCCTAGCGATGGTTTCTGGAGAGGCGTCCCTTGCTACACCTTGTACTCGCCCCTCCGCTATGAGATCGCCAATCCCCGCCGTGTCCAGCCCGACTGTGGGAACTCCTAGCGCTAGTGCTTCCATGACTGCAACCGGGTGGGCTTCATAGTCTGAGAGTGCAGCGAGGGCGCCGGCAGTGCCCAGTGTCTGGGCCATTCGTCCGCGGTCGTTTGGTGGGACGAATTCGATCGTCACGTACTTTTCCAGCCTCAGCCTACTTATAAGGGAACGCAGCTGATGCTCATAGGGACCTGCCCCCAGAATGTGCACCGTTGCTTCCGGAATTGACTGCTGGACGATTGGCAAGGCTGCTATTACGCGTTGATGGCCCTTATATCTCTCGAGTCGGCCGCTCGAAATTATTCGGCCGGGAATAACGTCAGATCTGCCAACGCCGGTCGGCAGATCCCCCCCATTCTGGACGATTCTGAACCGGGCCTCATCCAGGCCGCATGCCCTCTGAAACATTCGCTGTTCGAAGCGGCTAACCGCCACAAGGAGCACTGAGCTCCGCAGTAGAGGGCTTAGTGCTCGCCATTGCGACGCCCGGATTCGTCGTCGAAAACCAGATGAATGACCGCCCGTGTGGAACGTGACCACATATGGAATATGGTTGCGTCTCGCTGCTAGCATGGCGAAGATCGGCACCGCGGTGTGAATGCCTTGGCAATGAACAAGATCGTACTGGTTCCCACGAATGTGTCGGTAGATGGCGGGCGCGAGATAGTAGTCACGGCGTTTGGGGTAGGAGCGGCAACGCAAGACCTTGAAACCTTCGTACTTCTCCGTGGCCGGACGAGTCCCGGAACGATCCGTCGTCAGCACCGTAATATCGAGATCAGCGCGCGTCACGAGTTGACGAGTCACCTCGTACACGTGAGTCTCGATCCCGCCAAGGTCAGGAAGGAAGCTCGCTGTGACCACCAAAACTCGAATCGGTGGACGCCGAAGCGAGGGTTCGGGCTCATGGTCTGCCGCGCTGAAAGTCAGCGAAGGTTTCGGGTCATCCGCATGAGGAACTGGGCTTCTGAGCCACTTAGCCGCAGTGGCTCGAAGATCCTGGCCACGATACTTCACGAGTACTGCCGCGAGGCTGAGTCCGATCCGGCTCAGGCATGTCGGCCTGGAGGCAGTGCCACTATGCCTTTCCTCGACACCGGAACTACTTCTACGAGTTCGAAACTGTAGCATAACGGTCGCTTCTATCTGCCGTGATGAGAGAGTCGCAAAGCGTACCAGCGGCATATCCGGCCGCCGTGACAAAAAGACCCAGTAGGATGACTGCGGAACGAGCAGTTCCCCAAAGATCGCCGACGATGCTATCGACGAATCCTTTCCGGATACCTCTAGGAAGCACTCGCGACGTGTAATGGCGCTCGGTGCTCAGACCGCTTGATTTACCCACTCGCCGCGAGACCTCGGATTTTGAAAGGCCCTCCGCCCAGCAGCGTCTAATAAAGTAACGCAGTGACGCACGATGGGGCGCCAAATGATGCTCTACTTGAGATGAAGGTTCATAGAGTATGATCGCGCGCGGATTCGCCTGCGTTAGCCGAATGGAGAATTCTGTTTCCTCGCAGCCGTATAGCCGTTCGCCTATGCGGCCCATGTGTTCTGCAAATCCGCCCACGTGGTCGAACGCGGACTTACGGAAAGACATATTCGCGCCAACGACGTTCCTTACAGCCTGTGGGTGAATGGGGAGCCCGAGATGACTGCATCCCACAACCCAGAGAAATTCTTGTGGAAACCATTCAGGCTGACCAGTCACCCAATGTGGCGTCGCAAGGCCTCCGACGCCGTATATCCACTCGTCCGCATAAGGGGCGCGAAGCGCATCAAGCCAGCCGTCAAGCGGGGTAGCATCATCATCGATAAAAGCTATAATGGATCCACATGCTTCCTCTATGGCGGTATTTCGTGCACCCGAAAGTCCGCGGGCGTGATGATTCGCAATGACCCTCAGAGTCGCGAATTGTGCACGGCACCTTGCCAGTAGGGCATCGTTGTAATCCACGATCACGAGAAACTCGTCATCGTGGCGGATTTGATTTAGCACCGCCTCTATGGTCTGCCTCAATGATACCCAGCGAGCTTCGTTATAGACGCAGACGACCGCTGTCACTGATCTAGGCCGAGATTGTCTAACGCCTGAGTTGTCTTGACTGTCAAACGCTTCTGGGTCGATCTCGGTCGAGAATGTGTCGTGGGTCATGTTTTCCTGTCGCTACGAGCGGTATGCACTGTCGCGAGCGCCCCGTTCAGCAACCCTGGCGGCGGTTTAGCGAGTGTCACATCGCGGGCTTTGCTTTCGCAGACTGCCTTTCGCTGGACCTGAAGTTTGTGTCATTTCGCTTTCGGATAGGTCTCCTGCCACGCTCGGCAGTCTCACGCGAGAACTCTTCAGAGGAAGCACTTCGATAGACCACATCTATTAGGATGCCACGTTACTTGCCAGTATGTCCTGAAGATAGGTTAGATAGCGGTCGAGCGCCCTGCATCTACTGGCCTGCAGGTATTCTATGGTGATCTTGGACAGGCGGCTCTATGGAGAGGAAGTGGTAGACGATGGATGCTGCCGCCCAGGCATCTGCTTCGACCGAGTCCTCATGAAAGCTTTGGCGTCTTGGCGGAAGGTTGCCAGCGCTGTCGGGCTGCTCAGTCGCCACTCCAAGGCCTCGCCGGTATCCGCGTTGGTGGAGTTAGCGTCGAACCACACGAAGCCGAGCAGTCCGTAGGCTTGAATACCTGAGAACATGTCGGTGATCTTGGTTGCCTGGCCTGCTGCGAGCGACGCACCTGTCTCGGCAATGAGTATGGGGTCGCCGGTCAGTGCCCGTACATCAACGATGGTAGGCCCGAACACTTGGGCGAAGTCCTGAGAAGGACTGTAGTAATAACCGTCGATTCCCACCCAGTTCACATATGACTTACCTGGCCACCATGCATTCGGGTTGGGAATGTGGTTATCGGTCGTGTTGACGATGTTTACAGTCCAGAGCCAGGTTACGTTCTTAGCACCCGCGGCCCGGAAGACGGTGACGATGTGTCGCCAGGCTGCCACGAACTCCGCCGCGGGCGTGTTGTGGTACGCCCAGGAATACCAGCTTCCGTTCATCTCGTGCCCGAAAGACAAGACCACCTGTCCTCCGAAAGCCTTGACTGCGGCGGCGTACGAGCTTATGTATCTGTCGTACCGCCGATTGGCGATGCTCTGCAGTGAAACGTTCTTCGGGTCGATCTGCACGAGCGTTGTGGCCCCGTGCTTGGCTGCCGTCGCAGCAAAGCTGGTTTGGAACGGCTCACCCCATTGACTGTAGTAAGAGACAAGATTCGGTTGCCTGCCGATGGCGCGCGCGAACTGGTTAAGTTCAGCATAGGACCCTGGTGCATCTGGCTGATATACGCCGAGGTAGCGTACGGGCTGCGCCGCGTGGCCGGGGTCAGGGTTCGACCAAGGTCGGGTAATGGCCAAGACACCGGCGCCGAGAGCAACCACTGCGCAGATAAGGAAGGCGATAAGTTTTTTCGGCCGTGTCGATTTCCGGCGGTTAGGCCGCTGAGCGGCCCGCGTGGCAGACCTGGAGGCGGATGGCGTCATGCCAATCTCCTTTGACCGGGCTCATGAAGTTGGAGATAGGTCGCAAGCCCAGAGCGTGCTGTCTTTGTTACGAGACCGCCATGCCCGTTAAGGTACATATATCCGGAGCTGGCCTGAAGCGAAGATTGCTCATCGCTCATGACGCAGCCCGATAATATGCCCCCGCGCCCTTGCGGAACGCGTCGATAGCCGAGGGGTTACTGAGGCGCCAGTCCACGTTGTGGACGGAGTTGAACCAGACGAAGCCGAGTAGCCCGTAGAGGCGAATACCGGCGAACAGGTCAGCGATCTTCGCTGGCTGGTTTGTGGTCGGCGACACAGATGTCTCGGCTATAAGCATCGGAGCATGGGTGAACTGGCGTATGGCCGCGATGGTCGGCCCGAACAGCGGAGCGAACTTCCAGGACGGTTTGTAGTAGTAGCCGTCCAGCCCCACCCAGGTCACGTACTTGTTGCCAGGCCACCACGGTGCCGGACTGGCGATGGTCCCACCTGTGTGCACGACGTTGACCGTCCACAGCCAGGTGACGTTCCGCGCTCCTAGGTCGCGGAACACAGTGACGATGTGCCGCCAGGCGGCCACGAAGACTGCCGGGGAGGTGTGCCGGTAGCCCCAGGAGTACCAGTTGCCGTTCATCTCGTGGCCGAAGCCGAGGATGACCGGGTGGTGGTACGAGCGGACGGCCTCGGCGTAGGAGGTCAGATAGCTGTCGTAGTGCCCGGATGCGATGGCGGCGAGATTGATGCCCTTGGGGTTGATCTGGATGAGCGGAACAGCGCCGTGCTCGGGCCGCGGTCGTGGCGAACGCGGTCTTGAAGGGTTCAAACCATCCGCTGTAGTAGACAACCAGCCGGGGTTTGACCCCCGTCGTGGCCGTGAACCTGGTGACTCCGGCATATGAGGCGGGTGCCCCCGACTGGTACACCCCGACGTAGGAGTCGGGCCTGACAGGTAGCGTCATGCTCTGGTGTGAGAGTGAGGAGGCACCACATGTGCCTCGGTGTTCTTCGATCCTCACCGCGAAGGTAAGAGCGAGTGCTATGACTACAGCCACCGCACCAATTGTCCCGGCCAGCCTCACCCAGTGACGCCTCGGCGTGCGAGGGGGAGGAGGCTGGCGATGCGCCACGCCGCGTGCCCTCGTAGTCAACGAAAACCGTATTCCCTCCTGCTCCTCGTAGTTTCGGCTGGTAACCCAGCCCGGTCAGGGCCGTGGACCGCTCATCCTCCCGGCCTGGTGTACGTGCTGGCGCCCTTGCGGAAGGCGGCAACGGCCGCAGGGCTGCTGATGCCGAACTGCTGGCCGCTGGAGTTGGTGGAGTCGAACCAGACAAATCCCAAGCAACCCGTACCGATGGATGCCAGAGAACAGGTCGGTGATCTTCGCCGGCTGGCCTGCTGCTGGTACGGCGCCTGTTTCAGCGACAAGGATCGGGTCGAGGGTCAGCTTCCTGACGGCAGTGATGGTCGGCCCGAACAGGGGAGCGAACTTCCAGGTCGGCTTGAGGTAGTAGCCGTCGATCCCGACCCAGTTCACATAGGACCCGCCTGGCCACCACTGGGCGGGGTTAGGGATGCTGCTGCCGCCGTGCGCGTGGTTGATGATGTTGACCGTCCACAGCCAGGTCACGTTGTTGGCGCCCAGGGCGCGGAAGAGCTTGACGACGTGCCGCCATGCGGCCACGAACACCGCAGGCGACGTGTGCCCGTAACCCCAGGAGTACCAGCTGCCGTTCATCTCGTGGCCGAAGCTCAGGATGACCGGATGATGGTAGGCGCGGACGGCCTCGGCGTAAGCGCTTAGGTAGCCGTCGTACCGCCCGGAAGCGATTCTGAGACACGCTGATGTTGTCCGGGTCCATCTGCACGAGGGGCACCGCGCCGTTGTTGGCTACGGTCGTGGCGAACTTGGTCGGGAAGGGCACCAACCAGCCGCTGTAGTACATGACCACATCGGGCTTAGCCTTGATGGCGTTGTTGAAGGCGGCCACGCCGGAATACGAGTCGGGAACCCCGTGGGTGTACACCCCTAGGTAGGCTCCGGTGGCGGCCGGGAGCTGGACCGGCAGTGGCCCGCTGGGGTCGGTCGACCTGGTGCGGAGATAGACGCCCACCCCGAGCGCAGCCACGACGACGATGACCAGGGCCCCGATGATGAACCGGCCCGGACCTCTGCGCCTTCTCCTGCTCTGATGCCTCATGAGGTGACTCCTTCTATCGTCCGCTCGCGGCGCGGGGTGAGCGCCATTCGATTCCTTCCGCAGGCACCGGACAGCGTCGCTGACGCGAAAGTAATCACAATTCGACTGGCGTAGGTCATGCTGCGACCTCCGCGGGCTCCTCTTGCGCGCGCCGCCAGATGCCCTTCCCTGGGGTCAGCAAAGGCGCCAGCATATACAGCTGAACCGCGACCAGGAGCACTGTCGCCCAATATGGATGCCAGCCATATTCGTGTATGCGCAGCGCCAGGCCCGACCAGAGGAGCCCCTGAACAAGCACAATCCAGGTACACAAGATCCGGTTGACCATGACGGGCACTCGTCCCTTACGGCTGGAGGCTCCCGTCGGGACCCACTCAGCGACTTTGCTCCGGAGCGCGTACCAGACCGCGTACATGTGACAGCAAGAGTTGATCATGCATACCCGGAAGATGGTGGGCCGCCAGCCCCGGCTGAGCAATGGGAACACGAACAGGGTCGCCGCGATCGCCGGCAGTATCGGCAGGTAGTTGTGCGGGTAGATATGCTGCGGGAAAAACCAGATCATCGCCAGAGCCGGGAATGGTCCGGTCAGCAGCAATGCCGCCGAAGACATGTAATACAAGAACGCTGCCCAGAAGGCGGCCCGCTGCTGCCAGGTGAACGGCGCCTCCTGGAAGTGCTTCTCAAGCATCAGCAGCATGGACGAGCGGCACCAGCGGGTCTGCTGATTAGCCAGCGACGGGAAGTCGGCCGGGGCCACGCCCTTGGCCAGGCACAGGGGCAGGTAGCGCGTCTCGAACCCGGCCCAGGCCAGTCGCACCCCGGAGTGAACGTCCTCGCCGATCGGCACCCACGCGAAGCCGTCGGCCGCCTCGACGGCGGCCCGCCGGTAGACCAGGTTCGTGCCCGCGCAGATCGCCGCGCTGTAGCGGTCCCGGGCCGGCTGGATGTAGTGAAAAAAGATGTCCTGCAGCGTTCCCGCGTAGCGCTGAATATATGAGGACGTCTGGTTGGTCACGTCGAAGTACTGAGCCGTCTGGACAATGCCCACGTCGGGATCGCTGAAGTAGGGCATGGTCTCGTAGAGGAACTCGGGCCGCATGGCGAAGTCGGCGTCGATCACCGCGATGTATTCCCCATCGCTGATGGTGAGGGCGTGCAGAAGGTTGCCGGCCTTCTTCATATGACCCGGGTCCGGGCGGACGATGTAACGGAAGCCGTACCGTTGAGCCAGGTCCCGTACTTGTTCACGGACGGAGTCATCGAGTACGTAGACGGTCTTGGGGCCGCCCCACTGGATCTTGCTGACGTACTGGAAGGTGTTGTTCAGCAGGGCCAGCGGCTCCCCGCAGCTCGGCAGGAAGACGTCGACTGCCTCCCCCTGCTCCCGGTAGCCAGCCACGGTGGCCTGGTGTCCGGCCAGGGTGAGCCTGGGACGGCCGATTCGGAGCCAGAAGTTGACGACAATCGGCGGCACTATGACCATGAGCAGCAGCCACATCAGCGGTGCGACAACCCAGGCATGCTGCGCGACGCGTATATAGCCGTAGAGAACTCCGGCGGCGGCGACCAGGAGAAACGCGAACACCCAGCGGCGTTGCTTGCCGAAGTACTCGTACTTTTCGTGCTGGTTAGGTGGTGTGGGGAGGTATACCGGCCGTGCGCGCTGAGCGGCCGGGGGCTTAGTGGCGAGCACTGGTACTCCCCGCCGGCCGGGATGCCTTGTCGGCGGATGCCCAGATGGTGAACCGGCCGGGACGTCCGAGGACGTAGTAGCCACCGGCCTGCCGCATGTCTGCGGTGACCTGCCTGTCTACCGCCGAGGTGTCCCCGAAATCGAAGATCACGAGCGAGAAGTAGTGGTGGTCGATCGCCGCCTTGATCGAGGCTGCCCCAGCGCCTATCCCCGGATAGCTGAAGTGATAGGTGCTGGACCACCGCTGCCAGGGAACCGCAGCGCGCAGGTAGTAGGCCTCCACGTCGTAGTCCTCGGCCAGGTAGTGGCCGGGATGAAGACCGATCTCCGCGCGGAGCAGGCTCACGGCTTCGGCCGAGTTTGGCCAGATCGCGAACAGCGAGACGGCCTGGCCCATCGACCCGAACAGGGTTGCCGCGGCGATCGGCAGGGCCATGACCGGTGCCCACCCGTAGCCATGATCGACTCTGCTCAGCCGCGCCATCGCATACCCGGCGGCGATCGCGGCGAACCAGGCCCCGAACACCACGTGCTTCTGGAGGCTGACCGTGGTGTGCAGCCTGGCCTGCTCGGCCGGGGCGAGAAAGCCTGCCGCCGCCAGGACAGACACCAGGAGTCCCGCACGTCCTTCCCTGCGGTAGGACAGCACCGCACCCAGGACGGCCAGGACCAGGATGAGGCTCGTCCACACGTAGGCCCGGTGAAGCACCTCGGTGATGGGAACGCTCGACTGCGGCCGGGTCAGGGTGCTCGTGGTGATGCCCAGCCAGTAGTTCCGGCCGCCGGCGGTGATGGCCGCGATGACCACCAGGAGCCATGAGCCGAGCAGGGTCAGGCCGGCCGTAAGCCCCGCGCCGCCCCCACGTTTCCGCCAGACCGTCATCGCGACGACCACGATCACCACGGGAGTGAAAAGCGCCGTCGCGTATTTCACCGCGTCTGCGGCGGCGAGAAGCACGCCCGCCGTGATCAGGAGAATTGCCCGCGTCCCGGGCTGGCAGTCAGCGCATCGGACGCCTACCCACGCGGCCAGCGCGAGCAGGAACAACGCCATCGCGTCATACGTGGCGAACGCGCCGAGGAACTGCACGCCCGCGAGAGTGGCGAACAAAGCGGTAGCCAGTAGCGCGGCTCGCTGCCCATACAGCCGGGCGGCCGTGGCCCATAGGAGGGTTGTCGCCCCGAGCATGAAGCCCAGGGAGAGCAGGCGCGCAGCGGTAAGGCCCCCGACACTATCGGCGAGGGCGCCCAGAGGCGGATAAAGGACCGGCGCACCCGAGAAGTAGGCCGGGAAGTTCGGAATCGGCGCATTGTGCAGCCACCGGGCCCACTCCAGATGCCCAGCCCGCAGGTAGAGCGCCTCGTCCTGGAACGCCGTGTTGGACCACGCGAGCCGCAGGGACAGGGCAGCCTGGACAAGTAGCACGGCCAGCAGTGGCCACGGCTGGGCCGCCAGGCGGGGCTTACGGGGCCGGTGCCCTGCGCCAGCCGGGAGCGGCCGCCCGTCCCGGCGGGCTTGCGCGGGTGCCTTGCTGAACGGTGACTCGATGAACGGTGATGAGTCCCAGGTGGACACCCCGGCCGGGGGCTTGAACACCCTGAACTGGCCGACCGCCGGGGCATTGCCCGCAGCCCCAGCAGGGACGTCCATGTCCGGCTGGCTGGTGAGTACCTCGGCGCTGACCTCCGGCCGTTCGCCGCCCTGGGGCGAGGACGCCATCAGGGAGGAGTGGAACCGTGCCCGGGCCGCGGCATTGTCCGCGATCTCCGGAGGGTCTACTGCCGTGTCGGGGTCACCGTGCACAGGCGCGCCTCAAATGGCCAGCTGGGGTGCGCCACGACGCGATAGAGGCCTCACCCGGTTGTGCTATCTGGGAAAGCCCCTCATCTGCCCAAGTGCCGTGATTCAAGGGTCGCACCTGCCCGCGATCTGGGGGGCGGTACCAAGGACGCCTCGGCTACTTCCCCCCAACCCGCCTGGCGTTTACGGCGTCACAACCCGTCACGATGTCCCGGAACCGGGGGAACGCTCATAGGCAAGTTACCGGTGTCTCTCGAGACAAGATGGGTCTTTACTGATTTTCCCGATATGGAGCAGCAGCGGTTCAGCCTTCCCCAGTGAGCTGCGGGCCGTCACGGTCCGCCCCGAAGTGGTCTGAGATGAGCCAAGTGACACGTGGGGCGCCGGTGCCGGGCGGAAGGGTCGCTGTGACTGGTGTCCAGTGTCCAGTGCTGAAGCGATGTTACGAGAGGCCGTCGCCGGGCAGTAGGGCAACTCACAGATGTCCCACGCTGTGGGTTGGCGTCTAGCACTGGTGGTTCATGTGTCCGAATTCGCTAATTCTGGGTCTCCGTTTTGGTGGCCGGTATGACCTGTGCTTATGGCTAGCTCTTATCCCTACGTAGGCAGTTCGTGACAAGTAGTGATTTAGGTTGAAAACTAACTTGCTGTGTGCTCCTCTGTACCGCAGGAAGGCGCACGGCGACGCGCCTCCAGGGGGTTTAGCAGTATGGGAAAAGGCCGCAAAGTTCCATCGCGGTCTCGGCATGCGCCTGAGGTTGAGGGACTAACGGCGCTGGCCGAGCCCTCACCGGAGGGGGAGCGGACCGGGACGGAAGGCTCGCCTGAGGAACGCAGTGATCAGCAGCCAGCAGCCTTCCAGGGCCCGGCTTCCTTGCCGCAGCGTACGCGGGGCGCGGCTGACCATCGTCCGCCTGCGCGGGTAGCAAGGCCGGTCCTGCCGGAGTCTTTCCTCGAACGTGTGCGTGCGGCGGCCGAGGCGGCCAGGCTCGAAGACGGGCAGGCATCCTCGGATTCGCCGGCCGCGCTCGTATCGGCCACCACGGGCTCAGCCTTCATAGTGCCGCCACGCGAAGCGCCCGCCACCGAGGCGCCGAGCCCCGGCCGCGAGGCCCCGGTCGCCGAGCCTCCCGTCGCTGAGCCCCCGGCCCCCGAGGCCCCAGTCGCTGAGGCCTGGGGCCCCGACGCGGCGTCGCCAGTGGCCTCGGACGCGTTGCCGCGGCGGGTACGCGGTATGAGTGACGGCCCCCAGCCGCCTATCCGGATGGCCCGGCCGGCGCTGTCGCCGTCTCTCTTGGAACGGGTGCGGGCCGCGATCCAGGCGGACGCTGAGGCTGAGGCTGAGGATCACCCCCAGGAACCAGCCCCCATCCCGTTGCCGCGCCGCGGTCCGGCGGAGAGTGACGGGTCCCGGCCTCAAGCTGGGGTGGCGCAGCCCATGGCCAGGCCCGAGACCTCGTCTCCGGGCGCGAACACGGAACCGATCCCCGTGATTTCCGTGACCGCCGAGCCGGCGGCCCTAGCACAGAACGCCGCCCCCAGTAAGCCTGAGGCTGCACCGGCGCCCCCCGAGCGCAAGCCTGACAAGAAGCCAGCAGGTCCCAAAGCGGCAGAGGTAAAGGCCGCGGAGTCCAAGGCAGCAGAGCTCAAGGCACCGGGGCGGGCCACGCCCCGGCCGGCTCCCTCCACTCACCGGACGACCTCCCGGGACCCGCGGACTGGCCCGGGCGCAGGAAGGCCTGCCCAACGGCAGGCACGCGCCAGCCGCAGCTACCGGGTGGTGGGTGTCCTCGTCGCGACCGCGACCGTCGGGGCGCTGGTCCTGGGCTGGGCCGTATTCCACCACGGCGGGAAGAGCGCCGCCCAGGGGACTAACGCTGGGCCGGGCAGTGCCCGGCCGGCTAGTGCCCCGCCGGCCGGTGCCCCGTCGGCCGGCCCGGCCGTGGTCAGACGCGACGCGGCCGCCTGGATCAAAACCCAGCTCGCCCCGGGCGCCCACATCTCGTGTGATCCCATAATGTGCCGGGCACTGGTGTCCCACGGCATCCCGGCTGACCACTTGTACATGCTCAAGCCGGGCAAGACCAACCCGCTCGACTCCTCGGTCATCGTGGCGACACCTACCCTGCGGAGTCAGATCGGCAGCAAGCTCACGTCCATATACGCCCCCGGACTCCTGGCGCGCTTTGGCTCCGGAGATCAGCAGATCCAGGTTCAGGCGATTGCACCGCACGGCGTGCCCCAGTACATGTCCAAGGTGAAGTCAGATCTTGCCGCCCGGAAGATGTCCGGCTCGGCGCTCGCGGGGAGCCCCGGGATCGTCGCTTCCGCCCCGGCCAGGAAGGAACTGGCCGCCGGGGAGGTGGATTCACGGCTCATGACCGTACTCACCGGCCTCGCGGCGTCCCATCCGGTGCACATCGTGGCGTTCGGCGAGTCCGGGCCCGATACGGCCACGGCCCCCTTCCGTTCCGCTGAACTAGGGGAGACCAACGTGGCGGAGATGATGGCGACGGTCAGTGCCCAGCGGTCGCCCTTCCGTGCGGCGCACATGAAATCCGTGCGGCTCAGCTCAGGCCGTCAGGTGCTGCTCATCGACTTCACCGCGCCGAGCCCGTTCGGGCTCCTGGGAGCAGGTGCCGGCTCGGGCGGTTGACCCGCGGGAACCCAAGGGACCCGGGCTAGCAGGTGACAGGCTGATCACCAGCGCGCGAACGCCGGCGGTAGTCTCGCGGCCATGCGGAGCTACCCGACATGAGCCCCCGGCGTACCCGCCGGCGGCCGGACCCCGCTCCGCCGCCGTCCGGGCCCGAGCAGGTGGAGTCGTGGCCCGACGGGGACTGGGTGATCCGCCTGGTGCCCGGGGCCGCCTCGGCCAAGGCGTACCGGTGCCCGGGATGCGATCAGGAAATCCCTCCCGGTCTGCCCCATCTGGTCGCCTGGCCTAGCCTTGACCCCGGGCCTGCCGAGCGCCGGCACTGGCATCGGCCGTGCTGGGACCGGCGGATGCAGCGCCGCCCCGGGCGCCGGGTCGGCAGATGAACGCGCCAGCCGCGGGCCCGCGGTCCCGTTGAACCCCATTCCGGCCCGACACCAGGGAACACGATGAGCGAGATCAGAGCGGGCACTGTCCTGCCGGCCCGGCGCGAGCCGGTCACCCTGCACACCGCCGATGGGCTCGACCTCGTGGGCGAGCTGGCCCGGCCCGCGGACCGGGATCCGGTGGCCACGCTCATCTGCCCTGCACCCGCTGCCCACCCACGGCGGCATGATGGACAGCCACATCCTGCGCAAGGCCTCCTACCGGCTGCCCGCGCTCGCCGACCTGGCCGTGCTGCGTTTCAACACCCGGGGCACCTCATCGGAGCGGGGTCGCAGCCAGGGCGAGTTCGGGGACGGCGAGACCGAGCGCTATGACGTGGCCGCGGCGGTCGACTGGGCCATCGCGGCCGGGCTGCCCCGGCTCTGGCTGGTGGGCTGGTCGTTCGGCACCGAGCTGGCGCTGAAGTGGGGCGCGGAGATGGCCGTGGAGGGAGCGATCCTGCTGTCTCCCGCGCTGCACCGCGCGGGCGACGCGGATCTGGACGCCTGGGCCGCGGTGGGTAAGCCCCTGCTGGTGCTGGTCCCGGAGCTGGATGACTACCTGCGCCCGGACGAGGCCCGGCGCCGGTTCGCCCGGGTGCCACAGGCCGAGCTGATCGCGGTGGACCGGGCCAAGCACCTCTGGGTCGGGGAGCCCTACGTCCGTATCGTGCTGAACGAGATCGTGCGCCGGGTGAATCCGGCCGCCGCGCCGCTACCCACCGAGTGGAAGGACTGAGCGTGCCGCTCTTCGACCTGACTGGCAAGAAGGCATTCATCACCGGGGCCTCGCGCGGGATAGGGCAGGCGATCGCGGTCGCCCTGGCCGGAGCCGGGGCGGACCTGGCCTTGGTGGCCCGCAGCGAGGATGGGCTGGCCGAGACCGCCGCGCAGGTCACCGCGCTGGGGCGGAAGGCGTTCGTCATTCCCGCTGACGTCACCCAGCAGGAGCCGGTGGCGGCCGCGGTCGCCGGGGCGATCGACCAGCTTGGCTACGTGGACATCGTGGTGAACAACGCGGGCGGGTCCAGCTTCATGGTGCCGTTCCTGGACCTCCGGCTGACCGGCTGGGACAAGCTCATCCGGCTGAACCTCGACTCGGCCATGTACGTGTGCCACGCCATCGGCCCGCACCTGGTGGAGCGGGGCAGCGGCTCGGTCATCAACGTCGCGTCGGTGGCCGGCGTGAGCGCGGCGCCCTTCCTGGCCCCCTACGGCGCGGCCAAGGCGGGCCTGATCTCGCTGACCAAGTCGCTGGCGGTCGAGTGGGCGGCGCAGGGCATCCGGGTCAACGCGCTGTGCCCGGGCTGGACCGCGACCGACCTGAACCGGAACCTCTGGGAGGACGAGACGGCCGGGCCGGCCACCGTGGCGACCGTCCCGATGCGCCGGTGGGGCCGCGCGGACGAGATGTCCGGCCCCGCGATCTTCCTGGCCAGCGAGGCGTCGTCCTACATGACCGGCCAGGTGCTGCTCATAGACGGCGGCCAGACCGCCATAAGTTAACCGTCCGGGAAAGACCTTTTAGCCAGATAACGAGCGGTGGCCGGTGCATCAGCACCGGCCACCGCCTGGCTCGTGGAGAGCGTTACACCCCGCTCGTGGCGGACCTACTCGGTCCACCACTCCTCGTCGTTGCCCTTGCCCTTGGCTGACACCGGCTGCTTGGCTGGCGCCGCCTGCTGACCGCCCTGCGGAGCGTGCGCCTGCTGGGTGGGCGCCTGCTGAGCGGGCTGGGCCGCCTGCCGGGTCGTGGCTTGCGGTGCGGGTGCCGCGGCCGGGCCACCGTTGCGCGGGGGCGCTGCCGGGGCGGACTGCGGCGAGCTGGCCTGCGCCGGGGCGCTCGGCGCCGGGCCGACCGCCTTGGTGCCAGTGCCCACGGCCTGCTGCCGGGGCTGGAGCGCGTCGGCCAGGCCCGGCACCTGGGTGCCGAGCAGCTGGCTGATCTGGGCCAGGTGCGTGGAGATGCTTTCCTTCTGCTTCGACAGCTCGTCGACCTCGCGCTGCGCGCTGGCCCGGTGCCGTTCGATCTCCGACTTGGTGTCCGCCAGCAGCTGCTCGGCCTGGGACTTCGCCTGGGCCACGATCTGGTCGGAGTTCTTCTTGGCGTTCGTCACCAGCTGCCGCGAGTGCTGGTCGGCCTCGCGCCGGGTCTGCTCGGCCTGGGCGCTGGCCTTGGCGGCCCGCTGCTCGGCGGTCGCGGCCCGCTGCTCGGCCTCGCTGACCAGCTTCTGGGTGGCGGACTGGGCCGCTCCCAGCCGCTCGGCCTCCTGCCGCTCCGCTTCCTCACGGCGGGACGCCAGCTGGATCTCGAACTCGGCCTCGGCCTGAGCCCGCTGCGCCTCGCTCTCCTCCAGGATGCGCTGGGCCTGGCTGCGCATCTCATCAGCCTGCCGCTTGGAGGTGGTGAGGATCTCGTCCCGTTCCCGCTTGGCGGACGCCTTGAGCTGAGCCACCTCCCGCTCGGTGGTGGTGCGCAGCTTGGCGATGTCCCGCTCGATCGAGGCCCGCTTCTCGGCGACCTCGTGATCGGCGGTGGCCCGCAGCTTGGACACTTCCCGCTCGGTGGTCGAGGTCAGCTCGTCCGCCTCGCGCCGGGCCCCCGTCTTGATCGCATCGGCCTCGCGCTCCGCCGACGCCCGCAGTTCGTCCGTCTCCCGCTTGGCGTTGGCCCGAAGTTCGCCCGCCTCGTTCTCGGCCGCCGCGCGGACCTCTGCCGCATCCACCTTGGCCGCCGCGTTGAGCTCGTTGGCGGCCGACCGGGCCTCCTGCGCGATCTCGGTGGCCTGCTCCTCGGCCAGCCGGAGCAGTTGCTCGATGCGGGAGCCCAGGCCTGCGTAGGTAGGCCGTTCCTGCTCACGGATCTGCCGGTGGGCGTCGGACAGTTCCTGCTGCAATGCCTGAACCTGCTCGCGGTGCTGGCGCACCTCGCCGTCAAGTTGCTTGAAGTATTCGTCGACCTGATGCGGGTCGTAACCGCGCATCACCCGCGCGAACTCGCGGGGGGTGGTTTCTTCGAAGAAGTTGCTGAGCTGGGCGTCGATTTCAGGCTGCATGTGGCTTGATCCTGGGTAGACGAGGGGGACATGCGGGGGTGGGCAAAGGGCGTCGCGATCCGCTCCGCAGGCCGAGGAACCTAAGCAGGCCGCCCCAACCCAGCAGGCGGGAGTGTGTGCCGCTCGCCCGATGCCTGGCAGCATAGTCCTACCGGGCCGGCGATCGCGGCGGCTTCAGGGTTTCCTCTTGCCGCAGATCGGCGCTTTTTGCCTTATTAGCGCTCATCTCGTTGCGGTTACCACGGTACCGGCGGAACGTACCTTTACGCATACTGCCACATACCGGGATACTCCTCGGCGACAGGGTGATCAGCCCGCGGCCGGCTCGACCAATTCGGTGAGCACTCCGCCCAGGTCCGCCGGGTGCAGGAACGCGATCGAGGCACCCATCGACCCATGCCGGGGGCGCTGATCGATCGGGCGGATCTGCGTCGCCCCGATCGAGGCGAGCGCGGCCGTGATATCGGCCACTGCGTAGCCCACGTGGTGCATTCCCTCGCCCCGGCGGGCGATGAACTTGCCGACCGGGGTGTCCGGGCCCGTCGGCTCGAGCAACTGCACCCAGGTCGGGCCGCCGGCGCCCTCCCCGACCTGCAGCATCGCCTCCCGGACGCCCTGCTCGAGGTTCTCCTCACGGCTCATCACGGTCAGCCCGAACGCGGATTCGTAACGGGCGATCGCCTCGTCCAGGTTGCGGCAGGCGATCCCGACGTGATCGATCCGGAGCAGCACGGCAGCCTCCATCCTGGGGCGGGATCCTTTCCCTGGGTATCGTGACAGAGGCCCTGGTGCCGCGATCGCCAGGGTGGGCACCGCCATGCTGGGCCGGTGCCGGGCTGCGCGGCGGAGGTTGCGGGATGCGGGAAGCAGTGATCACCGGGGGAGCCAGGACGGCCGTGGGCCGGTTGCTCGGCTCGCTGAAGGACTTTACGGCCGCCGAGCTGGGCGGGGTCGTGATCAAGACGGCGCTGGAGCGGGCCGGCCTGTCCGGTGACCAGGCGGACTACGTGATCATGGGCCAGGTGCTCCAGGCCGGGGCGGGGCAGAACCCGACCCGCCAGGCCGCGGTCGCGGGCGGCATCCCGATGTCGGTGCCGTCCCTCACGATCAACAAGGTGTGCCTGTCCGGGCTGGACGCGATCGCGCTCGCCGCGCAGCTGATCCGCGCGGGTGAGTTCGACGTGGTGGTGGCCGGCGGCATGGAGTCCATGACCGGCGCGCCGCACCTGCTGCCCGGCTCCCGGGCGGGATACAAGTACGGCTCCATCGAACTGCTCGACGCGATGGCCCGGGACGGCCTGACCGACGCGTTCGACCACTCGCCCATGGGCGAGCTCACCGACCGGCACAACGCCCGGCTGGGGATCAGCCGGGCCGAGCAGGACGAGTTCGCGGCCCAGTCGCACCAGCGGGCCGCGACCGCGATCAAGGACGGCCTGCTGGCCGGCGAGATCGTCGGCGTCCCGGTGCCGCAGCGCCGGGGTGAGCCGGTCGTGTTCGATCAGGACGAGGGCGTGCGGCCGGACACCACCGCGGAGGCGCTGAGCCGCCTGCGGCCCGCGTTCGCCGCCGACGGCACGATCACGGCCGCCTCCTCCTCACAGATCTCGGACGGCGCGGCCGCCGTCGTGGTGATGTCGGCCGAGGCGGCGGCGCAGCACGGTGCGCCGGTCCTGGCCACCGTCGGCGCGCACGGCGTCGTGGCCGGTCCGGACACGTCGCTGCAGTCCCAGCCGTCGGGCGCGATCCGGCGCGCGCTCGGCAAGGCCGGCCTGGGCGTGTCCGATCTGGACCTGATCGAGATCAACGAGGCCTTCGCCGCGGTCGCCATCCAGTCCCTGCGGGACCTGGGCGTCGGGGACGAGAAGGTCAACGTGAACGGCGGGGCCATCGCGCTGGGCCACCCGATCGGGGCGTCCGGCGCCCGGATCGCGCTGCACCTGGTTAACGAGCTGGGCCGGCGTGGTGGCGGGCTGGGCGCGGCCGCGCTGTGCGGCGGCGGCGGCCAGGGCAGCGCGCTGCTGTTCGACGTGCCTGCCGCGGCCGCGCGTGGCTGAGCCCGGCTCCTCCGTCGCGGACCACGGGCCCGTCGCGGGCCACAGGCCTGCCGGGGACCACGGGCCTGCTGGAGACCAGGGGCCTGCCGGGGACCAGGGGCCGGCCGCGGATCACGGGCCGGTGGCAGGCGCCGACCCGGCGGCGGCCATCCAGCGCGCCCGCGACGGTGACGCGCGCGCCCTGGGCCGGCTCCTGTCCCTGGTGGAGAACGGCGCGCCGGAGCTGCGTGCGGTGATGAAGGCGATCGCTCCGCTCACCGGGCAGGCCCGGGTCCTCGGGCTCACCGGCGCACCGGGGGTAGGCAAGTCCACGCTCACCGGGGCCCTGGTGGCCGCGTACCGGGCGCAGGGGCTGCGGGTCGGGGTGCTGGCCATCGACCCCACGTCGCCGTTCACCGGGGGCGCGCTGCTCGGGGACCGGGTGCGGATGCAGCAGCACGCCACGGATCAGGGCGTGTTCATCAGGTCCATGGCCAGCCGCGGTCACCTGGGCGGGCTGGCCGGGGCCACTCCGCAGGCGGTGCGGGTGCTCGACGCGGCCGGTTTCGACGTGGTCCTGGTCGAGACGGTCGGGGTGGGCCAGGCTGAGGTGGAGATCGCGGGCATGGCCGATTCCACCCTGGTCATCGTGGCCCCAGGCCTGGGCGACGCGATTCAGGCCGCCAAGGCGGGCATCCTGGAGATCGGCGACGTGTTCGTGGTCAACAAGAGCGACAAGCCCGGCGCCCAGGAAGCCGTGCGGGACCTGCGGGGCATGATCGCGATGGCCCGGCGCGGCGAGGGGGACTGGAAGCCGCCGATCGTCTCGACGACGGCGGCCGCCGGCGAGGGCCTCGACGACCTGGTCGGTCAGCTGGATGCGCACCGGGCCTGGCTGGGTAGCTCGGGGGAGGGCGCACGCAGGCGCCAGGCCCGGGCCCGGGAGGAGATCTCGGCGATCGCGCTGACCGAGCTGCGGGCGCGGATGGGCGGGCTGCCCGGGGACGAGCGGATCGACGGCCTGGCCGGCCGGGTCGCCGCCGGCGAGCTGGATCCCTATTCCGCGGCCGACGAGCTCATCGGCCCGGCTATCAGCTAACCGGCAGGCCGCCCTGGCGCGGTGGTCCCGACGCCTCCGGAGGCCGTGCCATCCGGCACGGGCATGAGTGGCACCGGGGTGTCGTCCGGCTGGCTGCGGGCGGCGGCCGCGGCGTCGACGGCCGCCTGCAGCACCGACTCGCTGCGCAGCCGCGCGTCGTAGGCCTTCTTCCCGCCCCGCGCCCCGAACAGGCGCTTGCTCAGCACCAGATAGATAACCAGGGCCACATTGATGAGGAAGGCGGTCATCCGCAGCGCGGTGACCTTGGCCACCAGCTCGTAGATCTCATAGGGGATGCCCGCGCAGGTCGCCACCATGGCGAAGTATTCGCCCCAGCGCTTGAGCCCCCACAGGGCGATCGCTTCGAGGGTCACCACCACGGTGTAGGCGGCCGCGCCGATAGCCAGCCAGGTCAGGGTGCGCTGATCCAGCGTGAACGTGTGCCGGATCAGGCCGACCAGGCCGGAGCCGTTGACGTTGTAGCCCAGCTCGTGCAGCAGGTCCCGGACCTCCGGGTACTCACGGTTGAACTCCCGCTGGATCGTGTACCGCGAATACTTGAACCGCCACACGCCGTAGGCGATGAACCCGAAGATGATCGCGCGCACGAAACGTTCCACGGCGAAGAAGCGCAGGATCAGGGCGCTGCGCAGTTCGTTGTCGCGGCGGACGCGGGGAGCCGCGACCGCGGGACCGGACCCGGCCGGCGGCCCGGGCACGAACGTCGCGCAGCGCAGGCACTGCCAGGCCTCACCACCGGGGGTGGTCGCCCGCAGCCTGGCCCGGACCTCAGGTTCGGCCGGCGCGTAGCTGACATGGTGCGTGACCGCGCATGTCAGCAGATTCCAGTTCACCTAGTCCAGCGTAAGGCAGACCCGTCAGCATCCCGGGCCCGCGCCCGCATGCCCCCAAAGTGAGCGGCATGGGCGGGTAAATTCCGGACGATGATCCCGTCCGCGAGGGTCAGCACTTCGCCGCAGGCCATCGCGAGCGCCGCCGGGTCGCGGCCGGTGGCCACGATCGCCGTGTCCCGGCCCAGGTCCCGGAGGCTGGCCGCCACGTTTTCGGTGTCGCGCGGGCCGAGGCCGTCGAGCAGGCCATCGATCAGCAGCAGTTCGGGCTCGTGCACGGCCGCGGCGGCCAGCTTGGCCCGGCGGGCGATCACCGGGGGCGCGGCGCGCATCGGCACGTCCGCCCACGGAGTCAGGGCCAGCCGGTCCAGGATGGCGGCGGCCAGCACCTCGCAGTCCCGTCCCGGCAGGTTGGCCACCCGGGCCGCGTGGCCGACCAGTCCGCGCACGCGCCGGCCCGGCTGGGGCCGCGCGGCCACCCGGGCGATCCCCACGTAGCGGCGCACCGCGGTGCGGCCTTGCGCGGTGGTCAGGTCCTGGCCCAGCACCCGGAGCTCGCCGTAGCCGGCGGGCCAGCCCGCCCAGCAGGTCGACCGCGGCCCGGCGGTCTCCCGTGGATGCCGATGCCGCTGGACCGCGATGGCGCAGCACGGTCCAGCCTGCCGGATCCAGGCGGACACGCTCCCGGCCGTAGCGCCGCATGGATATAACCGTCCTGGGTAGGTGAGTGTCACGCTAGGTAACTAGTTGTTACTGACTAGGTGCGGTATGGGGCGCCATGCCCCGGGCGATGACCGGGCCCCCAGCCGCACCATGAAAAGCACTGGTAATTCCGGGTCACCCTGACCTAATCCTGCTCACCCTGATGGAACAGGCGGGTCCACGGGTACCGTGTGCCTGTGCCGAAGCCGCTGGAACTGCCCTTCGACCCGATCGCGCGGGCGGCCCAGACCTGGGAGCAGCGATTCGGCCGCTCCGACGCGATGGCCGCCGTCACCTCCATCATGCGCGCGCAGCAGATCCTGCTGGCCGAGCTCGACGCGGTGCTCCGGCCCTACGGGCTGACCTTCGCCCGGTACGAGGCCCTGGTCCTGCTCAGCTTCAGCCGCCGGGGCGCGCTGCCGATGCGGGTCATCGGCGAGCGGCTGATGGTGCACCCGACCAGCGCCACCAACACCATCGACCGGCTGGAGGGGCAGGGCCTCGTGATCCGGCGGCCCAACCCCGAGGACGGCCGGGGCAAGCTCGCCGAGATCACCGGGCGCGGCCGTGAGGTGGTGAGCCAGGCCACCGAGGACCTCATGGGAGCCGAGTTCGGCCTGGGCGGGTTCGACCCGGCGCAGCGTGAGCAGCTCTTCGGCCTGCTCCGCGGGCTCCGGGTGGCGGCGGGCGATTTCCTGACCGCCCCGGCGCCGGCTGGCTGAGGAGGACCGGCGGGGGACGGTTTTCGTTGCGGGATCTTCGGATTTTGGGTTTTAGGGGACCGGGGACGCGTGCCAGCTCTGGCCGCCGTCGAAGGTGAACCACACGGCGTGCTGCGAGACGTCGGCCGGCACCGCGACGCCCTGGTTCGCGCTGGTCATCCCGACGTAGCTGAACCCGCCGGAGGGCAGCGCGCCCCGGCCCGCGGCCCAGGACGTCCCGCCGTCCGTGGACACCTGGAGCCCCGCCGTGGTCGCGAGCACGATCGTGCCCGCGGCGGTGCCCGCCACCGAGGTCGCGGTGCCCGCAGCTGGCGCGGTCCCCGCCTTCTGCCACTGCTGGCCGTTGTCGGCGGAGGTGTAGACCTGCTTGGCCTGGGTGGCGCCGGTGGCCGGGCTGGGGCACACCAGGACCAGCCTGGAACTGGTGGTTCCGGTGAGCAGTGCGCCGGACGGCTGGCCGTCGGCCTGCGCCGGACCCGGCTCGCAGGGTGCCGGGCTGGGTGAGGCGGTGCCCGGGCTGGGTGAGGTGCTGCCTGTGCCTGTGCTGGTGACCGGCTGCCAGGCGCCCGCGCTGGCGACCGGCCCGCTGAGCAGGGTCCCGTCCGGGGCGAGCAGGTAGCCGCGGCTGGGGCTGAGGACCAGCGCCGCGGAGCCCGCGGTGCCACTGAGGCTGTAGCCGGTACCCGCGCCCGGCACCGGGGCCCACTGGTTGCTGCCGGGGGAGGCGGAGTACAGGGCGGAGGAGGTGCAGTCCGCCGCGAAGTCCGGGCCGGTGCCGGAGCACTGCGCCCAGACCGCGAAGACCCGCTGGCCCGCGGCCTCCAGGGTGGTGACCCGCAGCCCGTGGGTGTCGATGTGCTTCCAGTGCTGGCCGCCGTCGTGGGTGGCCCACAACTGCGGGCCGAAGGCCCAGCCGTCGCTGGTGTTGTAGAAGCGGACCTGGCTCACCCCGGCCGGCCCGGCGGGGGCGCCGGTGACCGGGGCCTTCACCCCGTGCCAGGTGCCGCCGTGGTCCGTGGTGCCCGCGATGGAGGTGCAGATGTACTTGCGCGGCGGCCCGCACTGGCCCGGGATGCCGGCCTGGCCGAGCACGAAGCCGGTGTCAGCACCCACGAACGTCACCGAGGTGGCCTGGAAGTTGCCCGGGGCGGGGGGGAGCGTCGGGGTCGCCGGCGCGCTCGACGGGACCCCCGACGGCGTGGCGGACGCGTGATGGTGCGGGGACGGGACGGCCGGGGACGTGTTCCCCGCGGCGGCGCCGCTGGAGGCCGGCCCCGGGCCGACGTTCAGCTGGGTGATGACCAGCCGCGGGACGGTGGCGATGACCGCGATCACCGCCGCCGCCCCCGCGGCGGCGGCCGCCGCCCGGGTCGCCTTGCGGCGCCGGGCCCGCTTCCTGATCAGCTCGAAGGTCCCCGGCGGCGGCGGGAGCGGCTGCACCTGAGCGTTCATCCAGGTGTCCAGGTCGTCGCGCGGGTCAGTCATCTGTGTCCCCCAGGGCCGCGCGCAGCCGGGCCCGGGCCTGGAAGAGGTCGGCTTTGATGGTTCCCTCCGGGCGGCCGAGCAGCGTGGCCACGTCGCGGACCGGGAAGCCCGCGTAGTAGTGCAGCAGGAACGGGCTGCGCAGCCGGTCCGGCAGGGCCTGCAGCAGCTCTCTCACATGGACATCCTGGGCCGGCTGGTAGGACGGGTCGGACGGCACCCCCGCCTGGACGGCCTGCAGCGCCTTGCGCTCCCGGCCGGTCTTGCGCCAGTGATCACGGACCAGGTTCGTGGCGATCATGTACAGGTAGCTCTGCGGATTCTCCAGCCGGGACCAGCGGCCAAGCAGGCGGGCGAACGCCTCGGCCGCGATCTCATGCGCGGTGTCGTCGTCGTCCACGAGACGCCGGACCCAGCCGGCCAGGCGTGGATAGCACGCGTTGAAGAGTTCCTCGGCTGCGGCCCGGTCGCCGGTGCGCAGCCTGTCCACGGAAGCCCCCCGGGTGGTGGTTCCCGCCGGCATGCTCCACGGCCCGGACAGCGTCAGGGCCTCCCCCGTGGAGGTGCCTGCCGGCCTGCTGACGGCTAGGGATTGCACAGATTTACCACACCTTCGTGACGGCGGCGCGGATCCTGGACCGCAAGGGCGTGCCCCCGCACTGCCCTTGCGCTATCTGAGACGGCGGTGGGCGCCGCGCGGTTGGGATGAATTAGGGGGATTTTCAGCTGGCCTTCAGCCGTGGGGCCGCCCCGGGCGGATGGCCGCGCTGGGCGGGTAGGGGCGCGGGGCGGGTGGCCGCGGTGGGCGGGGCGCGCGGCGAGGGGGTACAGTCAGAGGAAGATAGTAGGACGTCCTAGTATCTTGCCCGGGGAGGCAGGACGTCGCTGGAGGGAAACGGCATGGACACGCACACAGCTTCGGCGGAGTCGGTGGAGGCGGGGCGGCAGCGGTGGCAGCGCCGGTTCGCCGACTCCAGGATCCGCGCCGCCGACTTCTCCACCCTGTCCGGCCTGGACGTGGACCCGGTGTACGGGCCGCCGGAGGGGTCCGTGGTGCCGGACTTCGACCGGATCGGCTGGCCGGGGGAGTACCCGTTCACCCGCGGCCTCTACCCGTCCGGGTATCGCGGCCGGGCCTGGACGATCCGCCAGTTCTCCGGGTTCGGCAACGCCCGGCAGACCAACGAGCGGTACAAGATGCTGCTGGGCGCGGGCGGCACCGGGCTGTCGGTGGCCTTCGACATGCCCACCCTGATGGGCCGGGACTCCGACGACCCGCGCTCGCTCGGTGAGGTCGGCCACTGCGGGGTGGCCATCGACTCCGCGGCGGACATGGACACGCTGTTCGCCGGGATCCCGCTGGCCGACGTGACCACGTCGATGACGATCAGCGGCCCGGCGGTCCCGGTCTTCTGCATGTACCTGGCCGCCGCCCAGCGGCAGGGCGCCGACCTGAGCGCCCTGGACGGCACCTTGCAGACGGACATCTTCAAGGAATACATCGCGCAGAAGGAATGGCTCTTCCCGCCCGAGCCGCACCTGCGCCTGATCGGCGACCTGATGGAGTTCTGCGCGCGGGAGATCCCGGCCTACAAGCCGTTGTCGGTGTCCGGGTACCACATCCGCGAGGCCGGCAGCACGGCCGCGCAGGAACTGGCGTTCACCCTGGCCGACGGCTTCGGGTACGTCGAACTCGGGCTGGCCCGCGGGCTGGACATCAACACGTTCGCCCCCGGGCTGTCGTTCTTCTTCGACGCGCACATCGACTTCTTCGAGGAGATCGCCAAGTTCCGGGCGGCCCGGCGGATCTGGGCCCGGTGGCTGCGGGACAGCTACGGGGCGACCTCACCGCGGGCCCAGTGGCTCCGGTTCCACACCCAGACCGCGGGGGTCTCGCTCACCGCGCAGCAGCCCGACAACAACGTGGTACGCACCGCCGTCGAGGCGCTGGCCGCCGTCCTCGGCGGCACGAACTCGCTGCACACCAACGCCCTGGACGAGGTGCTGGCCCTGCCGAGTGAACGGGCCGCGGAGATCGCGGTCCGGACCCAGCAGGTGATCATGGAAGAGACCGGGGTGGCCAGCGTGGCCGACCCGCTGGGCGGGTCCTGGTACCTGGAGGCGCTGACCGACCGGCTGGAGGCCGAGGCCGAGGCCATCTTCGGCCGGATCAAGGCGATGAGCCCCGACGGATCGATGACCGGCGGGATCCTCCGCGGGATCGAGGACGGGTGGTTCATGGGCGAGATCGCCGAGGCGGCGTTCGCTTACCAGCAGAAGGTCGAGAACGGCGAGAAGAAGGTCGTCGGGGTGAACTGCCACACCGGCACGGTCGGCTCGCCGGTGGAGATCCTCCGGGTCAGCCACGAGGTGGAGCGGGACCAGGCCGCGGACCTGGGGCGCCGCCGCGCGGGCCGCGACCAGGCGGCCGTCGACTCGGCCCTGGCCGCGATGCTGGCGGCGGCCCGGTCGGGCGAGAACATGATCCCGCCGATGCTGGCCGCGGCCCGGGCTGAGGCGACCCTGGGCGAGATCTGCGATGCGCTGCGCCAGGAGTGGGGTGTGTACTCCGAGGCGCCAGCGTTCTAGGTCCCGCCCTGGCCCGTCAGTCCAGCAGCCTGGCGAAGCGCTGCCGGACCGTGGCGGCGGTCTCGTCCGCGGGCGCGTCCCAGACGTCCTGGTTGAAGATCTCGATCTCCACGAATCCGGGGTAGCCGGCCGACAGTACCGCGGTCATCACGGGCCCGAAGTCGATCACGCCGTCGCCGAGATGGCCGCGGCCGAGCAGGGTATCCGCCGGGATCGGGACCATCCAGTCGCACAACTGGACGCTGGCCATGCGGCCGCGGGCCCGCTCGACCTGCGCGGCCAGCTGCGGGTCCCACCAGACGTGGTAGCTGTCCACCACCACGCCCACCGTCTCGGCCGGGAACTGCAGGGCCAGGTCGAGCGCGTCGCCCAGCCGGGACACGACACACCGGTCGGCGCAGAACATCGGGTGCATGGGCTCGATGCCCAGCCGCACTCCCAGCCGCTGCGCGGTCGGGACCAGGTCGGCGATCGCGTCGGCGACCATGCGCCGGGCCAGGGTGAGGTCCCGGCTGCCGGACGGCAGGCCGCCCGAGACGAGGACGAGGGTGTCCGCCCCCAGCTCGGCCGCCTCGGCGATGGCCCGGCGGTTGTCCGCCAGGGCGCTGGCCCGGGCCGGCCCGTCCGGGTGGGTGAAGAAGCCGCCCCGGCAGAGGCTGGACACGTGCAGGCCCGCGGCCCGGACCAGGGCCGCTGCCCGGCCCAGGCCGGCCTCGGCCACCCGGTCGCGCCACAGCCCGATGGCGGGAATCTGGTGCCGGACGCACAGGTCCACGCTCTGCGCCAGGTCCAGGTGCTTCACCGTGGCCTGATTAAGGGACAGCCGGTGGCTGCCCAGCGGGCCCGCGCTCACGGCCTGCCTTCGGCGGCCAGGTAGGAGGTCATCCGTTCCGCGGCCAGGCCCGGCGAGCGAAGGGCCCCGGCCGCGGCGGCCAGCTCGAAGACCCTGACCAGGTGGGCGGCCGGCCTCCTGGCCTGGAAGCCGCCCAGCATGGCGAAGTGCGGCTGCAGGCCGTTCAGCCAGGCCAGGAACGCGACGCCGGCCTTGTAGTTGGGGGTGGGCGGCTCGAAGATCGTCCGGCTCAGCTCCGTGGTGGGGCCCATGGCCGCGTCGTAGCCGTCCAGGTCGCCGGCGTCGAGCGCGTGCAGCGCGGCCGCGGCGGGCGCGGTGATCGCGGCGAAGGCGCCGAGAAGCGCGTCGCTGTGCCCGTCGGCGTTCCCCTTGATCAGTTCGGCGTAGTGGAAGTCATCCCCGGTGTACAGCCGGACCCCGGCGGGCAGCCGCCGCCTGAGCGTCACCTCGGCGGACGCGTCGAGGACGGACAGCTTGATCCCGCCGATCCGGCCGGCCGCGCGTTCGGTCAGCTCGATGACGGTGTCCGCCGCGGCGGTGAAGTCCGCCGCCCCCCAGTAGCCGCGCAGCGCCGGGTCGAAGTCCTCGCCCAGCCAGTGCAGGATGACCGGCTGCTCCACCTGGGTGAGCAGGTGGCCGTAGACGTCCAGGTAGTCACGGGGGGACCGGGTGCTCGCCGCGAGGGCGCGGCTGGCCATCAGGATGACCTGGGCCCCGGTTTCCTGTACCGCCCCGAGCTGCTCGGTGTAGGCGGCGACGATCGCGGGCAGCGGGTGCGGGCCGGGGGAAAGCTGGTCGGTGCCCGCGCCGCTGGCGATCACCCCGCCGAGCCTGGCCGCGAGGTCCGCGGACCGCCTGGTCAGTTCCCGGGCTGCGGGCCAGGACAGCCCCATCCCGCGCTGGGCGGTGTCCATCGCCTCGGCGACCGCGAACCCATGAGCCCACAGGTACTCGCGGAACCCGAGCGTGGCCGCCCAGTCGATGCTGCCGTCGGGGAACGCGGCGACGTGCGCGGCCGCGTAGACGCTGCGTGAGGCCGGCGGCGGGTACCCCGCCGCCCAGGGCGGATCCGGGATGTCGACCGGCTGGGCCCGGCCGGGGAGGCGGACGCGGGTGCCCATGTCACCCGGCCAGCCTGGGCACGTCCACCCGGCGCCCTTCGGTTGAGGACTGCAGGGCGAGCCGGGCCAGCTGCACTCCGCGGGCGCCCTCGGCCAGATCCCAGGGGAACGGTGTCCCGGCCGCCACCGCCTTGAGGAACAGTTCCCACTGGACCTTGAAGCCGTTGTCGAACACCTGATGATCGGGCACCTCGGCCCACTGGGCCGGGTAGTCGATGGGGTCGGGCAGGTCCGGGTTCCACACCGGCATGGGCGTGCAGGCGCGGGGCTGGACGGTGCAGTGGCGCAGGCCCGCGACCGCACTCCCGAGGGTGCCGTCGACCTGCAGTTCGACCAGCTCACGGCGGTTCACCCGGACCGCCCAGGAGGAGTTGACCGACGCGATGGCCCCGCTCTCGAACTCCAGCAGCGCGTAGGCGGCGTCGTCGGCGGTGACCGGGTAGGGCCTGCCTGACTCATCCCAGCGCTGCGGGATGTGCGTGACATGCCGCGCGTACAGCGCCGTGACCGGCCCGAGCAGATCCTCCAGCAGGTACTGCCAGTGCGGGAACATGTCCAGCACGATCCCGCCGCCGTCCTCGCTGCGGTAGTTCCAGGAGGGCCGCTGGGCGGCCACTCCGTCTCCCTCGAAGACCCAGTAGCCGAACTCGAGCCGGGCCGACAGGATCTGCCCGAAGAAGCCCTCGCGGACGAGCCGCCGGAGCTTGATCATGCCGGGCAGGAAGAGCTTGTCCTGGACCACCCCGTTGATCACCCCGGCCTGGCGGGCCTGGCGGGCCAGCCGCAGGGCACCCTCGGCCGAGTCGGCCAGCGGCTTCTCGGTGTAGACGTGCTTGCCCGCGGCGATGGCCTTGGCCAGGCTGGCTTCCCGCGCGCCGGTGACTTGCGCGTCGAAGTACACCCCGACGGCCGGGTCGGCCAGCACCTCGTCCAGGCTGGTGGACCAGCGCTCCAGGCCGTGCCGCTCGGCGATCTCCCGCAGCCGCTGCTCGCTGCGCCCGACCAGGATCGGTTCCGGGCAGAGCGTCGTCCCGTCCTCGAGGGTGACACCGCCCTGCTCGCGGAGGCTGAGCACGGAACGCACCAGGTGCTGGCGGTAGCCCATCCGGCCGGTGACCCCGTTCATGGCCACCTGGATCACCTTGCGCGACATCAATCACTCCCTGGCGGATCCGGGCCTGCGGCGCGATGCCTTGGAAAGGGCTTTCCCAGATTAGGGTGGCCTGGCAAGCTGGGTCAACCAGAGACCTCGGCAGGGGGAGCGGGCAGTGACGGAGCTGCAACCAGGGGGACGCCGGGCGCAGGCCGGGGCCCGGGAGGCGGGATCCCGGCCGGCCGGGGCCGGGCAGGCCGGGGCCGGGCAGGCCGGGGCTTCCCTGGCCCGGGTGACCCTGCAGGATGTCGCGGACCGGGCCGGGGTCTCGCTGTCCACCGCGTCCCGGGTCGTCAACGAGGGGTCGCGACGGGTGGGCCCGCGCCTGGCCGACCGGGTCACCAAGGCGGTCGCCGACCTCGGCTACATGGCAAACCTCCAGGCCAGGGCGGTGGCCACGGGCCAGAGCACGATGATGGGCGTGATCGTGCACGACATCGCGGACCCGTACTTCTCCTCGATCGCGGCCGGACTGATCGAGGTCAGCCACGAGGGCGGCCTGCTCGCCATCGTGTCGAGCACGGCCGCGGGCGGAGCCGGTGAGCTGGAATACGTCTCCCTGATGCGGGCCCAGCGGGCCCGCTCGGTGGTACTGGTCGGCAGCCGCTCGGCCGATACCGCAGCCACTGCGGCGCTGCGCGCCGAGGTCGGCGCGTTCACCCGCGACGGGGGCCGCGCGGTCTGCGTCGGCCAGGACCTGCTGGGCATCGACACGATCCTGCCCGGCAACGCCGAGGGGGCCCAGGCCCTGGCCGGGGCGCTGGTCGCGCTCGGGCACCGGGAGTTCGCCGTGCTGGCCGGGCCGGACGGGCTGGTCACCGCCCGGGACCGGGTGGCCGGGTTCGAGGCCGGGCTGGCCGCCTGGTCGGTCAGCCTCAACCCGCGGCGGCTGATCCACGGAGCGTTTACCCGGGACGGCGGGTACCAGGCCATGAGCGCCATCCTGGCGGCCGGCGGCACCCGTCCGGACTGCGTGTTCGCGGTGAACGACGTGATGGCCGTCGGCGCGCTGGCCCGGCTCCGGGCCGAGGGGCTGGCCGTGCCGGGGGACATCGCCGTGGCCGGCTTCGACGACATCACCACGCTGCGCGACATCTACCCGCCGCTGACCACGGTGGCGCTGCCGCTCAAGCAGATGGGCGAGATGGCCGCCAGCCTGGTCCTGCAGGAGGCTGACCAGGCGCGGGTGATCCCGGTGCCCGGCGAGGTCATCCTCCGCGACAGCACCCTGCCCCGGCCCGGCCGCCGCTGACCGGCCGGGGACATTTCCGGGTCTTGCGGGCGGACTGATGGTCAGGTACGTTCGCAGCACTCGGAAAGCGCTTGCCATGAGTTAGCGAATGGTCGGGCCAGACGGTGAGCTGGGGTGGAGCGGGTGGGAACAGGCCAGCAGGCGTGGCAGGAGTCGGTGTTCCTGGACGGGGCATTCCAGCGTCCCGCGCAGGGCGGGACGCTGCCGGTGCGGGACAAGGCCTCCGGCGAGATCTTCGGGCTGGCCGGGCTGGCCAGCGCGGCTGATGCCGACCTGGCGGTGGCCGCGGCGCTGCCCGCCCAGCGGGCCTGGAGCGAGCGGACCTACGCCGAGCGCGCCGGGCTGCTGCGGGCCGCCGCCACGGTGCTGGCCGACCGGGCCAAGGAATGGCGCGAGCTGATCATGCGGGAGACCGGCTGCATTGCGGGCAAGGCCGACTACGAGATCGGCGCCGCGGCCAGCGAGCTGACCGAGGCGGCCGCGCTGGCCTCCCGGGCCACCGGCGAGATGCTGCCCTCCGGGCACGCCGGCCGGTTCTCGCTGTCCGAGCGGATCCCGCTCGGGCTGGTCGGCGTCATCACCCCGTGGAACTTCCCGCTCGTCCTCGGCATGCGGGTGATCGCCCCCGCGCTCGCCCTGGGCAACGCCGTGCTGGTCAAGCCGTCCCCGGAGACGCCCTACAGCGGCGGGCTGGCCATCGCCGAGCTGTTCGCGGCCGCCGGGGCGCCACCCGGCATCCTCCAGGTGCTGCCCGGCGACGCCGAGGCGGGCGAGCGGCTGGTCAGCCACCCCGACGTGGCCATGATCCACTTCACCGGGTCCACCACCGTGGGCCGGCGGATCGCCCAGACGGCGGCCGGCCAGCTCAAGAAGGTGTCCCTGGAACTGGGGGGCAACAACGCGCTGCTGGTGCTGGAGGACGCCGACATCGACCAGGCCACCATGATCGGCGCCTGGTCGGCCTTCCACTACCAGGGCCAGACGTGCATCACCGCCGGGCGGCACATCGTGCACCGGGCGGTGGCCGGCGCCTACCTCAGCGGGCTGGCCGCCCGGGCCGAGGCCATCACGGTCGGCAACACGGTCACCGAGGAGGTCGGGCTCGGCCCGATGATCAACGCCCGGCAGCTGGAGCGGGCCCGGCAGATGCTGAGCGAGGCGGTCGGGTCCGGGGCCCGGATCGTGGCCGGCGGCACGGTGGACGGCCCCTACTTCCGGCCCACCGTGGTGGCGGACGTGAGCCCGTCCAGTCGCCTCTGGACCGAGGAGATCTTCGCTCCCATCGCGCCGGTGCTGGTGGTGGACGACGACGACACGGCCGTGCAGATCGCCAACGACACTCCCTACGGCCTGGTCGACTCGGTGCTCACCGCCGACCTGGCCCGCGGGATGCGGGTGGCCCGCCAGCTGCGGGCCGGGATGGTGCACGTCAACGACGCCACCCCGCAGGACGAGGCGCTGGCGCCGTTCGGCGGGATGGGCGCGTCCGGTCTCGGCGGCCGCTCCGGCGGCGAGGCCAACCTCGAGGAGTTCACCCAGCGGCGCTGGCTCACGGTCGCGCCCGGACCCGTGCATTACCCGTATTAGCGGCCGGCCCGCCGGGCCGGCCATCGTCCCGGGCGACATCGCCCAGGCAGGAGGGGACATGAGCGAGGCGGCACCCATCCCGTTCTCGGAGACCAAGGCGCCGGAGTCACCGGAGCGGCTGCACCGAGGTGCGCTGAGCCTGGTGGATATCTCGGCGTCCACGATGGCCAACATCGGCCCGGCCTACAGCTTCTTCTTCGGCTTCGCGTTCCTGGTGGTGACGGCGGGCGTGGCCGCGCCGCTGACCATCATCGCGGCCGGCGTGGCCATCGCGCTGCTCGGCAACACGCTGTCCCAGTTCTCCCGGGCGCGGCCGTCCACCGGCGGGTTCATCTCGTTCGTGGGCAAGACGTTCGGCGGCACCAGCGCGGTGAGCACGGCGCTGCTGTGCGGGGCCGGGTACATCATCGCCATCTCCTCGGTGCTCGCCGTGGTCGGCGGGTTCCTGTCCCTCACGCTCCAGCACTACCTGGGCTGGAACATCCCCTGGGGCATCTTCACCGTGGTGCTCACCGCCGGGGCCGTGCTGATGATGGTGCGCGGCGTGGCGGTGTCCACCAAGCTGGCCGGCTTCTTCTTCGTGTTCGAGATGCTGGTCCTGGTCGTGGTGTCGGTCATCGCGATCATCCAGCACGCAGGGCACCTGTCGGCCGTGCCGTTCGAGCCGAGTCACCTCACCAACGGTTTCTCCGGGCTGGCCGCGGGCTTCCCGCTCGCCATCTACCTGTTCATCGGCTGGGAGAACTCGGCCGCGCTGGCCGAGGAGACCGGTAACCCGCGGCGCAACGTGCCCCGCGCGGTGTTCTTGTCCATCGCGCTGATGGTGTTCAGCTACCTGCTGTTCGCCTTCGCCACGGTGACCGGGTTCGGGTACAACGGGGCGAAGCTGGCCGCCGCCCCCATCCCCTTCATCACCGTGTCCGGGAACATCGCCCCGGCCTTCGCCGCGTTCGCCTACATCGCGGGCATGACCTCCACCCTGGGCGTGCTGATCGCGGCGGCCAACTCGCAGTCCCGGCTGATCTTCAACGCCGGGCGGGAGGGCCTGCTGCCGCGCTGGCTGGGCCGGGTGCACCCGCAGCGCCGCACCCCGATGAACGCCATCTACGCGTTCGTCGCGCTGGCCGGCGGGATCATCCTGATCTGGGTGCTGGGCCACGTGATCGGCGGCCACACCGGGAGCATGGACCCGCTCAACTTCTTCTTCGAGTCCTCCACGATGGGCACGATCCTGGTCCTCGTGGTCTACTTCCTGGCCAACCTGGCCCTCCCGTTCTACTACCGCAAATACCGGCCGGCCGAGTTCAGCGTGGTGAAGCACCTGATACTGCCGGTCCTGGGGATGGCCGCCATCGCCGTGCCGGTGTACTACCTGTGTAAGCCCGGGCAGGCCGCACCGTATAGCTGGTTCCCGTATGCGGCGCTGGTCATCGTGGTGCTCGCGGTGATCTACGCCATGGTGCTCAGCCGCCGTGACCCCGGGCTGGGGGAGCGGGCCGGCTCGATCATCGCCGATGAGTAGACGCGGGGCAGTTCCCCGGCGCATCGTGTTCTGCGGAGGAGAGATCAGTCATGACGGACACGGCCCTGCGGGCGGCCCAGGCACATGGCCCGGTTCCGGCTCATCCGCTTCGCCGGCCGGCCCGGCCGAGTACCTGGCCGGGCGGGACATCCTGGCCGCGGCGGGCCTGCTGGCCGAGCCGGTGCGCTTCGCCTACTACGGGCTGGAGGAGCCCGCCAAGGACGAGGTGCTCGGCCCGGCCGGGGAGCCGCCCGACCGCCGGCTGCGGGCGTTCCTGATCAACGTGACCACCGGCGAATCCTGCGACGTGGTGGTCTCGCTGACCCGGCGCCAGGTGGTCAGCCGGCGCGTCCTCGACCCGCGGGCCGACGGGCAGGTGCCGATCATCGACCAGGACTTCGCCACCGCGGAGGAGGTGGTCCGGGCCGACCCGGAGTGGCGGGCGGCGATGGCCCGGCGCGGGCTGGACGACGTGACCAGCATCCGGGCCTGCCCGCTGACCGCCGGGTCGTTCGGGTTCGCCGGCGAGGACGGGCGGCGGCTGGTCCGGGTGCTCGCGTTCGTCCGGGACGACGAGCACGGCTACGCCTGGGCGCACCCGGTGGACGGCGTGGCCGCCTACGTGGACCTGGTCGAGCGGCGGGTCATCGAGCTGGTGGATGAGTTCGTGCTGCCGGTGCCGCAGGAGTCCGGTGACTATGACGACCCGGCCGTCCGCGGGCCGCACCGGACCACGCTGCGGCCCATCGAGATCACCCAGCCGGAGGGCCCGAGTTTCACCCTCGAAGGCCAGCTGCTGCGCTGGGAGGGCTGGTCCATGCGGATCGGCTTCGACGCCCGCGAGGGGCTGATCCTGCACCAGATCAGCGTCGGCGACGGCGGGCGGGACCGGCCGGTCATCTACCGGGCATCCATCCCCGAGATGGTGGTGCCCTACGGGGACCCGAAGTTCCGGTACTGGCAGACCTATTTCGACACCGGCGAGTACCTGGTCGGGAAGTGGGCCAACTCGCTCGAGCTGGGCTGCGACTGCCTCGGCGAGATCGCCTACCTGGACGCCACGGTGACCGGCGACAGCGGCGAGCCGCGGACGATCCGCAACGCCATCTGCATCCATGAGGAGGACTCCGGGATCCTCTGGAAGCACACGGACATCTTCAACGGCTCGGCCCAGTCCCGCCGCCAGCGGCGCCTGGTGGTCTCGTTCTTCTCCACCGTCGGCAACTACGACTACGGCTTCTACTGGTACTTCTACCTCGACGGCACGATCGAGTGCGAGATCAAGCTGACCGGCGCGCTGTTCACCGCCGCGCACCCGGGCGGGAACCATCCGCACTCCACCGAGGTCGCGCCGGGCCTGGGCGCGCCCGCCCACCAGCACCTGTTCAGCGCGCGGCTCGACATGGACGTGGACGGGCAGGCCAACGCGGTGGAGGAGGTGGACGTCGCCGGGCTGCCCGCCGGACCGGGCAACCCCTACGGCAACGCGCTGGTGCAGGAGGTCACCCGGCTGAGCACGGAGTCGCAGGCGGCCCGGCGGGCCGACGGCAGCCGCGGCCGGACCTGGCGGGTGGTGAGCACCGAGCGGACCAACCGGTTCGGTCACCCGGTCGCCTACACCCTGTACCCGGAGGCGGCCCCGGTGCTGCTGGCTGCCCCGGACTCCCCGGTGGCGGCCCGGGCCGGGTTCGCCACGCGGCACCTGTGGGTCACCGCGTACGACCCCGCGCAGCGGTACCCGGCCGGGGACTTCGTGAACCAGCATCCGGGTGGAGCCGGCCTGCCGGACTTCATCCGCGGGGACCGGGACATCGACGGGACCGACATCGTGCTGTGGCACACCTTCGGGCCCACGCACTTTCCCCGGCTGGAGGACTGGCCGGTGATGCCCGTGGCCCGGTGCGGGTTCACGCTGAAGCCCACGGGGTTCTTCGACCGCAATCCGACGCTGGACGTTCCGCCCCCGCATCATTGCTGAGCCTGATCCCCGCCCGCCCTGCCCCGCCTGCCCTGGCCCGCCCTGCGGGCCCGCCGGGGGCCGGGTGCTCACGCCCCGGGATCAGGCCGGGCTGGCGGTGGGCAGCCCGGCGTCCCGGGCCGCGGCCAGCAGCCGCTTGTCGTAGGAAACAAACGAGGTGAGTTCCCGCCGCAACACCAGCGCGGAAGCCAGGTGGATCGCGTCCAGCGCGCCCAGGCTCACTGGCCGGGCATTGGCCGCCTTGCCGAGCACTTCGCCGGTGAGCTCGATCTCCGCCGTGCGGCGGATGACCAGGTAGCTCTCGGGCAACGCTGATGGCTCGGCCCGCCACACCGCACGCGGGACCTCCACCCGGATCACCGAGCTCGATACCTGGACAAGATTGGGCCGCTCAGCGAGCCAGCTGAGGAGACCGGCCGACTCGCGCTCGGCGATGGCCAGCTTCACCAGAGCGGAGGAGTCCAGGTAGATCAATACCTTTCCTCCTCGCGCATCCTCAGCAAGGTCTCCGAAGCGGTCGGCTGGCCTTCCGGCACGGGCGGCGCGGGCTCGACGTCGAGCAGGCTGCCCGGATCCTCGGCGGGCTGGATGATCCCGGCCGCGATCAGCCGTTCCAGCGGGCTCTCCACGTCCCGGACCGGAACCAGGCGGGCGACGAGCCGCCCCCGGTTAGTGATGTCCACGGTCTGTCCTTTCTCCGCCAGATCCACGTAGACGCTGGCGTGCTGGCGCAGCTCGCGGATGCCGATGCTGTGGCTGGCCTTGGTGTCACTCACGGGACTACGGTAGCACATTGAGTGCTACTTGGTTACCAGGCTGACGGGGACGGTCAAGGCATGGCTGGCATGCGGCAGGATAGAGACATGCAGCAGCCGCGGGACTTTTCGCTCTACGGCGCCGTTGACCTGGGTGCGCGGCAGGCCGCCGCGCAGCGCAGTCAGCAGGCCGCCACGCGCGCTGGCGGGCAGGATGGCTCGCCGGCGGGCAACGTGATCGACGTGACCGAGGAGACCTTCAATACGGAGGTCGTCGAACGGTCGCGGACGGTACCAGTGATCCTGGACCTGTGGGCCGAATGGTGTGGCCCCTGTAAGCAGCTCAGCCCGGTGCTGGAGAAGCTGGCCGAGGAGGCCGCCGGGGATTTTGTGCTGGCCAAGGTGGATATCGACGCGAACCCGCAGTTGCGGGCGGCGTTGCAGGTGCAGAGCATCCCGATGGTCATGGCGGTCGCCGGCGGCCAGGTGGTGGACGGCTTCCTGGGCGCGATGCCGGAAGCGCAGGTGCGCCAGTGGATCGGCCAGGTCATGCAGGTGGCCGGGCAGCTGGGGATGCCGGTCAGTGGCGGCGCGGAGCCAGACGGCGAGCTAGCCGACGACCAGCCGGCCGACGGTCAGCCGTACAGTGCCCAGGCGGCCGACGGTCAGCCGGGCGGTCCCCGCGGCCCGGGCGGCCCGGGGATGGGGGGCGGGCCTGGCGGCGCCATGATGGCCGACCCGGCGTTCGAGGAAGCGCAGCAGGCGATGGAGCGCGACGACCTGGACGGGGCCGCCGAGGCTTTCCAGAAGGTTCTCGCGAACTCGCCCGGTAACCCGGCGGCGGTCATGGGCCTGGCCCAGGTCAACCTGATCAGCCGGGTCAGCGGTTACGACCAGGCCCAGGTGCGCCGCGCGGCGGCCGAGGACCCGGCCAACGTCGACGCGCAGTCGGACGTGGCCGACATCGAGGTGGCCACCGGCCGCATCGAGGAAGGCTTCGACCGGCTCCTCGGCACGGTCAGGAGGACGTCCGGAGACGAGCGGGAGCGCGCCCGGGTCCATCTGATCAGCCTGTTCGACGTCTTCCCGCCTGGTGACCCCAGGGTGGCCAAGGCCCGCGCGACCCTGTCCAGCCTGCTCTTCTGACGGGGCGCCCGGGTCAGCGCCGGCTGGCCGCGAGGGTCAGCGGTTGCGCGCGTCCGGCGGGCCCGCGTCGGCGATCTGCTCCAGCGCGGGCAGCGCCGCCGCGAGGGCGGCCAGCTGATCAGGGCTGAGCGTGCGCAGGTTATCGGCGAGCAGAATGGTGCTCTCCCGCCTGATCCGCTCCAGGATCGCGTGCCCTTCGGAGGTGATCGCGAGCGTGCTGGCCCGGGCGTCGCCCGGCACCGGGTGGCGCTCCACGTAGCCCCGCTCTTCCAGCACGGTGACCAGCCGGGTGAGGGTCGAGGGGGCGATCTTCTCCGCCGCCGCGAGGTCGCCGAGCCGTACCGGCCCGGCCTGCTCCACGGTGGCCAGGGCGGACAGCTGGGTGGGGGTCAGCCCGGCCAGCTCGTGCCGGCGCAGGCTCCGGGAGACCCGGGCAATGGCGACCCGCAACCGGGTCACGTCGATGGGCGGCGGCCCCAGGTCGGCGGTCACCGGGACGCCCCGGCCGGCCGGGGCGGTGCGTTCTGGCGCACTGGCGGTCATTCCTCCGTCGGACACCCTTGCAGGGTACGTGCGCCGGGCCCGGATGGCGCCCAGTCCCGGGCCGGGCCTGATCATGGTCTTGATGGTGGCACGATTGTGTCCTGCATCGGGGCCTGGCGGAAGGCGGGATTGCTGTGTCGGTAGCACCGAGCGTGTCGTATTCGATAACCGTGCGGCTCGAGGTGCCATCCCACGGGCGGGCAGTCAGCGAGCTCACGCACGTCGTTGAGCAGGCCGGAGGCCTGGTCAGCGCCCTGGACGTGAGCCCGTTCAGTCACGAACGGCTGCGCGTCGACCTGACCTGCGCCACCCGGGACACCGACCACGCCGAGGCCATCGTTGCGGCGCTGAGCGAGGTCGAGGGCGTGACGGTCAGCAAGGTCAGCGACCGGACCTTCCTGCTCCACCTGGGCGGGAAGATCGAGACCGCGGTCAAGATCCCGCTGCGCAACCGGGACGACCTGTCCATGGCCTACACCCCGGGCGTGGCCCGGGTCTCCATGGCCATCGCCCGCCACCCCGAGGATGTGCGCCGCCTCACCGTCAAGCGGAATTCGGTGGCCGTCGTCACCGACGGCTCCGCCGTGCTGGGGCTGGGCAACATCGGCCCGTACGCGGCCATGCCGGTGATGGAGGGCAAGGCCGCCCTGTTCAAGCGGTTCGCGGGGATCGACGCCTGGCCGCTGTGCCTGGATACCCAGGACACCGACGAGATCGTGCGCACCGTCCAGATCATCGCGCCGGCCTTCGGGGGCATCAACCTCGAGGACATCAGCGCCCCGCGGTGCTTCGAGGTCGAGGCCCGGCTGCGCGAACTGCTGGACATCCCGGTCTTCCACGATGACCAGCACGGCACCGCGATCGTGGTGCTGGCTGCCCTGACCAACGCGCTCCGGGTGGTCGGCAAGAAGCTGGGCTCGGTCCGGATCACGATGGCGGGCGCGGGCGCGGCCGGCACCGCGGTGCTCCGCCTGCTGCTCGCCTCGGGTGCCTCCGACGTGATCGTGTGCGACGACAAAGGCGCGATCCACGTGGGCCGCCCCGGGCTGGATGACAACCTGCGCTGGGTAGCCGAGCACACCAACGCGGGGCAGTACGAGGGGAGCCTGGCCGGCGCGCTGCGCGGCGCGGACGTCTTCATCGGGCTGTCGGCGCCCCGGCTGCTGGACGGCGAGGACATCGCGGCCATGAACGACGGCGCGATCGTGTTCGCGCTGGCCAACCCCGATCCCGAGGTTGACCCGGACGAGGCCGCCCAGCACGCGGCCGTGGTGGCCACCGGGCGCAGCGACTACCCCAACCAGATCAACAACGTGCTGGCGTTCCCTGGGGTGTTCCGCGGGCTGCTGGACGCGCAGAGCCGGACGGTGTCCGACGACATGCTGGTGGCGGCGGCCCGGGCGCTGGCCGGCGTGGTCTCGCCCGCCGAACTCGGCCCGCACTACATCATCCCGTCCGTGTTCAACCCGAACGTGTCCTCGGCGGTGGCGGCCGCGGTCCGGGACGCGGCGGGCGGGCGGCCAGCCCGGCCCTGAGCGGCGCCCGGCCGGCCGGGCTGCCGGCCCTGAGCGGCGCCCCGGAGCGGCTGTCCCCGGGGCCCCAGGCCCGGAGCTGAGACCTCCCGGCGTGCCGTGCGGTCATGTCTCAAATTGGCACGAACTCGGATGCGGGGACGCCGACGCCTGAACAACCGCCCGGCGTCCGCCAGAATGGAGGCATGGAGGACGAGCTCTCGGGGCGGCTGCTGGTCGCGACGCCGTTGCTCGGCGACCCGAACTTCCGGCGCACCGTCGTTCTCGTCGTCGAGGACGAGCCCGAGGAAGGCACGCTCGGCGTGGTGCTGAACCGCCCGACCGAGGTGCCGGTCGGGCAGGTCCTCGAATCATGGACGGACCTGGTCACGGGGCCGTCGGTGGTCTTCAGGGGCGGGCCGGTCGCCCCGAACAGCGCGCTGGCCCTGGCTATCGTGCCGGGCGACGAGGAGCCGGTCGGCTGGCGGGCGCTGGACGGGGCCGCGCTGATGTCCCGGATCGGCCTGGTCGACCTGGATGCCCCGCCGCAGCTGCTCGCGGGCGGTATCGCCTCGCTGCGGGTCTTCGCCGGCTACGCGGGCTGGGGACCCGGCCAGCTGCAGGAGGAGATCGACGAGGGCGCCTGGTACGTGCTGTCGGGTGAGCCCGCCGACGCCTTCGTGGCCGAGCCGGAGCGGCTCTGGAAGATCGTGCTGCGGCGGCAGGGGGGCAACCTCGCGATGGTGGCCAACTACCCGGACGACCCCGCACTCAACTAACTCCAGCCGATCAAGGTGATCCCCAGGTGAACATGCAGATTCGTCGCGTCATGCGACCTGGCAGGCTAACCGTGGAGGCGGCCACGGCCGGCCTGGCCTTCGCGGCCCTGCTGGGCTGGGCCAGCACCGCGCTCGTCGGTAGCTTCCGGGACCAGGACCTGCCCGGCCGCTACTGGCAGCCCATCCCGGTGCGCACCGATACCTCGGGCTTCATCGCCTTTCTGATCGCCGCGATCTGCCTGGCCACCAGTGAGTACCTTCGGCTACGGCGGCGCCGCGAGGCGGTGCCAGCGTCGTCCCCCGACCGTGGCGCGACGATGGTCCTGGCGGTGGCCGAGACGGTCGCCGTCCTGGCCACCGGCCTCTTCGTGTACCTGTCATTCAACGCGCTCACCCACCCGGGGTCGCTGCTGTTGCACATCACGCATCTGCTGCCCTGGCCCGCCGAGGGAACGGTGCGCGTCGAGGCGCTGGTGTTGTGTGCCTGTTCCACCGCGGTCTGGCGGTACGTGCGGGCCCGTTACCGCTGGACATCAGGCCCGGTCCCTGCCTGGCCGGACCACGAGTCCACGTCGCCCGGAACCAGCTCCCTGCCGCCGCCGCGTACAATCGGGGACCGTGGCTACTGAGGTTCTGCCGGATTCCGGCACTCGTGAGGACACTGGCACCACGCCGGATATCCGTCCCGGCGATGGCGACCATGAGCGGTTCGCGCACTACGTCGAGAAGGACAAGATCGTCAACAGCGCGGTGACCGGCACTCCGGTGATTGCCCTGTGCGGCAAGGTCTGGGTGCCGAACCGGGATCCCAAGCGGTTCCCGGTGTGCCCGGACTGCAAGCGCATCTACGAGTCCCTCCCGAAGGGAGACGACTAACCCCTCGCGGGTTTCCCGCGGCCTGCGCCGGATTTATCCCTAACGCTCTACCGGCGTCCCGGTGAGCTCCGCTCCCGCCGCCTGCATGGCGTTGATCGACTCGGCGGTCGTGGTCGGGTCCACCCCCGCGGTCAGGCCGAGCAGCACCCGGGTCCGGAAACCCCCCTGGGCCGCGGAGATCGTCGTGGCCCGGACGCAGTAGTCGGTGGCGATCCCGGCCACGTCCAGCTCGTCCACCCCGCGCTCCCGCAGCCAGGTTGCGAGCGGCGTGCCGGCCTCGTCGAGGCCATCGAACGCGCTGTAGGCGGCCTCGTGCGCGCCCTTGCTGAACACCGTCTCAATGTGGCTCGTGACCAGGTCCGGGTGGAAGTCGGCGCCCCCGGTACCGACGACGCAGTGCCGCGGCCAGGAGTTCACGAAGTCCGGCTGGGCGGAGAAATGACGGCCCGGGTCGATGTGGAAGTCCCGCGACGCGACCACGTGGTCGTATCCACCCGATTCCAGGTACTGGCTGATGGCCCGGGCCACTTCGCCGCCGCCCGCGACCGCGAGCGAACCGCCTTCACAGAAGTCGTTCTGCACATCCACGATCACCAGCGCGCGCACCCGTCGAGCGTACGGCATCGGGCGCCAGGCCGGAGAAAAGCGCGGTCAGCGAGGGTCGGCCCCGACGTCGGCGGGAGTGCCCCCGGTGATCCTGATCAGCTCGGTGAACGACGTCGGGAACACCGTGTGCGCGTGACCGGCCGCCGCCCACACCACGTCGTACTTGTCCAGCCACACATCGATCAGGGTCCGCAGCGGCGCCGGGTGGCCGACCGGGGCCACGCCGCCGATCACCTGGCCGGTGGCGGCGCGGACGAACTCCGGGTCGGCCCGCCGCACCGACGCCGCGCCGGTCAGGGCCGCGACCCGGCTGGTGTCAACCCGGTGCGCCCCGCTGGTCAGGATGAGCAGCGGGGCGTCATCGGCGCGGAAGACCAGGCTGTTGGCGATCGCCCCGACCTCGCAGCCGAGTTGCGCCGCTGCGGTGGCCGCGGTCGGCGCCGGCTCGGGCAGCTCGCGGACCTGCCCGGGGACCCCCAGGGCCCGGAGCGTTTCCGCGACGCGGACTGCGCTGGGATGCATGCCAGCAGGTTAGCGCTGGCTCCGTCCGGCGGCGCGTCGCTGTTTCGCGGAGGGCTCGTGGACCAGCGTCCCGGAGGTCCGGAACAGGAATTCGGCGTAGTCGGCCGGCGCCTCGCCCGCGTCGGGCAGGAAGCGGTCGGGGGCGAGCCTGAGCTGCGACATCGTGCGGGTGGCCTGGTTGCATTCCGTCACGACCGAGGTGATCGTGTGGGCGGCGGAGCGGAGCACCTGCGACCAGTTGCGGTGGTGGGCTGATAGGGACTCTGTGCTGCTCATGACCCCAGTCTGCGCCATCACGCCGGTCGCGAACAGTGGCAGTAACGTCATATGGGATCGAGATTCTGCCAAACATGAGGCATGATGGGGGCATGCTGCAGAACGTGGCCGTAGTGATCTTGAACGGCTTTACCCCTTTCGAGCTGGGCGTGCTCTGCGAGGTGTTCGGCGTCGACCGGACCGACGACGGGCTGCCCGCCTACGACTTCGCCGTGGTCTCGGGCGAAACGGTGACGGGGGGAGGCGAACCCGTCCCGCTCACCTCGTCGGTGGGCTTCACCGTATCCACGCCGTACGGCCTGGACCGGCTGAAGGAGGCTGACCTGGTGGCCGTGTCGGCCGTCGGCGACGGCCACTTGCAGACGTATACCGCCAGCCAGTTCCCGGCGCCGCTGATCGACGCGCTCCGGGCCACCGTGGACCGTGGTGCCCGGGTGCTCAGCGTCTGCAACGGCGCGTTCGTGCTCGGCGCGGCCGGGCTGCTGGACGGGCGGCACTGCACCACGCACTGGCGGCACGCCCCCGCCCTCGCCCAGCAGCATCCGTCAGCGATCGTCAACCCGGATGTGCTGTACGTGGACGAGGACCCGGTGATCACCAGCGCGGGAACCGCCGCGGGCATCGACGCGTGCCTGCACCTGGTCCGCAAGGAGCAGGGCAGCCGGGTGGCGAACGGGATCGCCCGGCGGATGGTCATCCCGCCGCATCGCGAGGGCGGGCAGGCTCAGTACGTGGACCGGCCGGTCGCCGTGCCCGCCTGCGACACGCTTGGCGATGTCATCAGCTGGATGCAGCGTCACCTCGGTGAGCCGGTCACGGTCCGCCAGCTGGCCACCCGGGCCCGGATGTCGGAGCGCACCTTCGCCCGGCGGTTCGTCCAGGAGACCGGGACCACGCCGCTGCGCTGGCTGACCGGTCAGCGCATCCTGCTCGCCCAGGAGCTGCTGGAGGAGACGACCGAGACGGTTGACGTTATTGCGGATCGGGCCGGGTTCGGCAACGCTGCCACGCTGCGGCATCACTTCCGGGCCTGGCGCGGCACCACCCCCCAGGCCTACCGGCACGCGTTCTCCCCGGCCGAGATCTCCGGCAGCCCGGACATTCCGGACGCCGCCCCGGAGCGCGGCCCGGTGGCCCCGGATCGCAGTTACTCACCCGCGGCGTACTCGCCATCCAGATCCCTGATCGGCGCCTCCCCGGCCTGACGCGCGCCTACTCGTCGTCCGGCGGCACGAACACGGTCGGGATGGCCGGGTAGCCCCGGGACAGCTGCAGGGCGTGCACCGGCAGCTCGGCCAGGGCCGTGCGGTGCCGCTCCCGCGCCGCGTTCAGCGGCTCCTGGCCGACGATCTCGCCGCCCCGGACCAGCGGGCGCAGCAACGCCCGCTGCCGCCCCGCGCCGGTGCCAGTCACGCCCAGGTCCGGGGTGGGCCCGGGATCCGCCCGGGTGATCAGCTCGGCCGACGCCACGCCGCTCTCGTCGAACTGCCGGAACGCCCACTTGCGGCCACCCCGGCCCGGCTTGCCGACCGACCGCTTGGCCACGGGCTCCAGCGTCCCCGTGCCGTCGCCTTCCCTGGCCCGGGCCACCAGCTTGTAGACCAGCGCCGCGGTGGGCGCCCCGGACCCGATGACCAGGGAGGTCCCGACCCCGTACCCGTCGACCGGGGCGGCGGCCAGCGCCGCGATCGAGTACTCGTTGAGGTCGCCGCTGAGCACGATCCTGGTGTCCCGCGCCCCCAGTTCGTCCAGCAGGTCGCGGACCTGCCGGGCCACCATCGGGAGGTCGCCGCTGTCGATGCGGACCGCGCCGAGCCCGGGCCCGGCCAGATCCACCGCGGTGCGCACCGCGCGGCCCACGTCGAAGGTGTCCACCAGCAGGGTGGTGCCCTTGCCGAGCGCGGCCAGCTGGGCGGCGAAGGCGTCCCGCTCGCTGTCGTGCACCAGGCTGAACGCGTGCGCGCTGGTGCCGCTGGTGGGGATGCCGTAGTCCCGCCCGGCCTCCAGGTTGGAGGTGGACGAGAAACCGGCGATATAGGCGGCCCGGGCGCTGGCCAGGGCGGCCATCTCGTGAGTGCGGCGCGAGCCCATCTCGATGATCGGCCGCCGGTCCGCGGCATTCACCATCCGGGACGCGGCCGAGGCGATCGCCGAGTCATGGTTGAGGATGGCCAGCACGAGGGTCTCCAGCACGACCGCCTCGGCGAACGGCGCCTCCACCACCAGGATCGGCGAGCCGGGGAAGTAGCAGTCGCCTTCGCCGTAGCCCCAGATGTCCCCGCCGAAACGGTAGGACTCCAGGTAACTCAGGGCGCCTTCGTCCACCATGTGGTTATCGCGCAGGAACGCGAGCTCGTCCGGCCCGAAGCGGAACTGCTGCAAGGCCTCGAGCAGCCGCCCGGTGCCGGCGACCACGCCGTACCGGCGGCCGTGCGGGAGAGCCCGGGCGAACACCTCGAAGACGGCGCGCCGCCCCGCCGCGCCGCTGCGCAACGCGGCGGTCAGCATGGTGAGCTCGTAACGGTCGGTTAGCAGCGCCGTGCTGGCCCCACGGGAAACAGTCGTCACGAGCAAGAAGACTACGGAGGTCCTGGCCGGTGCACGCCGCCGGGCTGCGACACTAGAAGGCGGTGCGTGAGGAGGTGAGCGCCGGTGAGCGTGGCACCAGCAGAGGTAGAACGCCCGGAGACGCACGAGGAAGTCGTCCCCGACACGCCGTGGGTCACCATCGTGTGGAATGACCCGGTGAACCTCATGTCCTATGTGACCTATGTGTTCCAGCAGGTTTTCGGCTATTCCAAGCGCAAAGCCGAAAAGCTCATGCTCGATGTGCACCGCAAGGGCAGGGCCGTGGTCTCGTCCGGGACCCGGGAGTCCATGGAGCACGATGTGGAAGTGCTGCACGGATACGGATTGTGGGCCACTGTGAGTCACGATAAGTGAGCTTCAGACGCAAACGGGGCGCAGGCGGCTCCGAGGAGACAGGCGAAGCCCTGAACGGCTTCCGTGCGGTACGCGGCGGCGGGGCCAGCGCCACGTTCGTGGCGTCCCAGGCCGGGATCATCCGCTCCCTGGTCAGCCAGATCGCCGAGCTGGTCGGCGGCGAGCCCGGCCCGGGTGAGCCGGGCCTGGGTGAGCCTGGCCCGCGTGAGCCCGGCCTGGGTGAGCCGGGTCCCGGTGACCCGTCCATGGACGACCTGGCCCGCCTGCTCGGCCAGACCGGCCCGGCCACCCCGCCGGACGACCCGGTGCTGGCCCGCCTGCTGCCCGACGCCTACGCCGATGACGCCGAGGCCGCGGGGGACTTCCGCCGCTTCACCGAGCAGGAACTCCGCGACGGCAAAGCGGCCGCGGCCCGCACCGTGCTGGCCACGCTGCCGGAGGACGGTGGCCGGATCCGGCTGTCGGACGAGGAAGGGCAGGTCTGGCTGCGGGCCCTGAACGATGTGCGGCTGGCCCTCGGGGTCCGCCTGTCGATCACCGAGGACTTCGACCCCCGGGCGGCGGACCTCGACCCGGCCGATCCCCGTTCCGCGTACATGTGGATCTACGACTGGCTCACGTTCCTGCAGGAGACCCTGGTCCGGGCCCTCTGGTAGCCGCGCCCCGCCGGCCGGGCCCGGCCCCGGCGGTACCCTCGGATCCATGCTGACGCTCCACTCCGCGCTGCGGGACAAGATCGTGGCGCACGCCCGTGCGGACCACCCGGACGAGGCCTGCGGGGTGATCGCCGGGCCGGCCGGCCAGGACCGCCCGGACCGCTTCATCCCGATGCTGAACGCCCAGCGCTCACCGACGTTCTATGAGTTCGACTCGCTGGAACTGCTCCGGGTCTGGCGGGAGATGGACGACCGGGACGAAGAACCAGCCGTCATCTACCATTCGCACACCGCGACCGAGGCCTATCCCTCGCGCACGGACATCAGTTACGCGAACGAGCCGGAGGCCCACTACGTCCTCGTCTCGACCCGCGACCCGGACACCGCAGAGTTCCGCTCGTTCCGCATCGTGGACGGGACAGTGACCGAAGAGGAAGTCCGGATCACCGATTAACCCCGCCGGGTGATCCGCCCGTGGTGATCCGGCCGCCCCCGGCCTGGAATGATCGCGGGAGGCATCCGGTTGGGATCCGGTGACGGCCGTCACCGCCCGCGCCGGCCAGGACGCCCGCAGAGACCGACCGCCTCACCCTGGAGTGTTGTTCATGGCCATCGAAGTCCGTATCCCGACGATCCTGCGCACGTACACCGGCGGCGCCAAGGCGGTGGAGGGCTCGGGGGGAACCATCGCCGAGCTCATCGGTGACCTCGACACCCGGTACGGCGGGCTCCGCGACCGGCTGCAGGACGAGTCCGGGCTGCGCCGGTTCGTCAACGTCTACCTCAACGACGAGGACGTGCGCTTCCTCGGCGGCCTCGAGACGCCGGTCAAGGACGGCGACACGGTGACCGTGCTGCCGGCCGTGGCGGGCGGGGCGGGCTGACCCACCCCGGGAGAGCACATGCGTTACGACTCACTGCTGGACAGCCTCGGTCATACCCCCCTGGTGGGGTTGCCGAGGCTCTCTCCCGCACCCGACGTGCGGCTGTGGGCCAAGCTGGAAGACCGCAACCCCACCGGCTCGGTCAAGGACCGGGCCGCGTTCTTCATGATCGAGCAGGCCGAGAAGGATGGCCTGCTCGCCCCGGGCACCACGATCCTCGAACCCACCTCCGGGAACACCGGGATCTCCCTGGCCATGGTCGCGCACCTGCGCGGCTACAAGATGATCTGCGTGATGCCGGAGAACACCTCGGTGGAGCGGCGGCAGATCCTGGAGATGTTCGGGGCGCAGATCATCTTCTCGCCGGCCGCGGGCGGGTCCAACGAGGCCGTCCGGGTCGCCCGGCAGCTGGCTGCGGAGCACCCCGACTGGGTCATGCTCTACCAGTACGGCAACGAGGCCAACGCCCGGGCCCACTACGAGACCACCGGCCCGGAGATCCTCGAGGACCTGCCGGGCATCACGCACTTCGTGGCCGGGCTGGGCACCACCGGGACCCTCATGGGCACCGGCCGGTTCCTGCGTGAGCGGGTCCCGGGCATCTCCATCGTGGCCGCCGAGCCCCGGTACGGCGAGCTGGTCTACGGCCTCCGCAACATCGACGAGGGCTTCGTCCCCGAGCTGTATGACGAATCGGTGCTGACCACCCGGTTCTCGGTGTCGTCGAAGGACGCGCTGCGCCGCACCCGGGAACTGCTCGACCAGGAGGGCATCTTCGCCGGCATCTCGGCCGGCGGCGCCCTGCACGCGGCCCTGGGCATGGCGGCCAAGGCCCAGGCGGCGGGGGAGCGCGCCGACATCGCGTTCGTGGTCGCCGACGGCGGCTGGAAGTATCTCTCCACCGGCGCCTACTCCGGGACGCTGGCTGAGGCCGAAGCGCGGCTTGAAGGCCAGCTATGGGCCTGATCTCCGCCGCAACGAAAACCGTCCTCCCACCTCCCTCCCCTCGCCTCAGCGCCGTCCACCGCAGCGTCAGCGGTTGATGGGCGCCTTCGACGAGGCCATCGCGGTCAGGCCGGCTGGCGAGGGGCGGTACGAGATCCGGCCGGACGAGCGCTTCGCCATCGCCGGCGCGGTGAACGGCGGAGTGCTGCTGGCCTCGATGCTGCGGGCCGTGCTGGACGAGTCCCCGCACCCGTACCCCATCGCCACCAGCGCGCACTTCCTCCGGGCGCCCCGGCCCGAGCCGGCGCACGTCGAGGTGGAGTGGCTGAAGCAGGGCAAGGTCGCCGCCACCGCCCGGGCCACCCTGGTCCAGGGGGGCCGGCCCATGCTGGAGACCACGGTCACCACCGGCGCCCTGGGCGACCCCGGCGAGGCCGGCGGCCTGTCCTGGACCGGCGAGCCGCCCCGGCTGCCGCCCATCGAGGAGTGCCACGACATCCAGGACGCCCAGGGACCGCGGGCGTTCAGCGGCTACGCGAAGCAGGTCGACATCCGGCTCGACCCGGCGACCCTCGGCTGGATGCGGGGCCAGCCGTCCGGCACGCCCGAGATGCGCGGGTACTTCCAGCTCCGCGAACCCTGGATGCCCGACGCCTACCTGCTCGCGCTGGCCGTGGACTGCCTGCCGCCGGTGGTGTTCGGCCTGCGCGTGGTGGGCTGGTCGCCCACCGTCGAGCTGACCTGGCACATGCGGGCCGTGCCTGCGCCCGGCGTGCTGCGGGTCGCGGCCCGGTGCCGGCACGTGAGCGGCGGCTGGTTCGACGAGGAAGCCGAGGTCTGGGACAGTGCAGGCCGCCTGGTCGCGCAGAGCCGCCAGATCGCCCTGGTCGGCCGCTCCGGCCAGCCCTGACCGGCCTGCCCTAGCCCCCGCCCCCGGGCTCCGGCGCCGCTTCCGCGCCTGACGCCCAGTCCCCGGCGCGCCTGTCAGCGTGCCCGTTCCCTCAACCTGCGTCCCGGCGCGTACCCTGAGTGCCCGTGCGCCTCACCGTGATCGGATGCTCCGGGTCGTTCCCCGGCCCGGACAGCCCCGCCTCGTCCTACCTCGTGGAGCACGAGGGATTCCGGCTCCTGGTCGACCTGGGCACCGGGGCCCTCGGGGCCTTGCAGCGGCATGCGAGCCTCTACGAGATCGACGCGGTCTGCCTGTCTCACCTGCATCCCGACCATTGCCTGGACATGACGGGCTACTGGGTGGCGCGGACCTACGCCCCGGATGCCCCGCACCCCCGGATCCCCGTGTACGGCCCGCCGGGCACCGCGCGGCGGCTGGCCCGGGCCCAGGGCGTGGCCGGGGATGAGGAGATGACCGGGGCGTTCGACTTCCGGGACCTGCGGCCGGGACCGCTGGAGATCGGGCCGCTGCGGCTCACCCTGGCGCACATGAACCACCCGGTGGAGACGTTCGGCTTCCGCTTCGAGGCGGGCGGCGCGGTGCTCGCCTACTCCGCCGACACCGGGGAGTCGGCCGACCTGGTCACCCTGGCCCGGGACGCCGACGTACTGCTCAGCGAGGCGTCGTTCCTGGAGGGGCCGGACCTGCCCGAGGGGCTGCACCTGACCGCGCGGCAGGCCGCGGAGCACGCCACGAGAGCGGGCGCCCAGCACCTGGTGCTGACCCACCTGGTGCCCTGGAACGACCGCGAGCGCACCCGCGAGGAAGCCACGGCCGCGTTCGACGGCCCGCTCACCCTGGCCACGTCGGGCCTGGTCGTGGACTTGGGCTGAGCCAGTCCCGGGTGCCCAGCACTTAGGATGCTCAGGCATGCGGGTACTCGTGACCGGCGGTGCCGGGTTCATCGGCTCCCACCTCGCCGACGCCTTCCTGGCCCGGGGCGACGAGGTGGTCGTGGTCGACGACCTGTCCACCGGCCGGGCCGGACGCCTCGATGAGCAGGCCGGGCTGCACAAGCTCAGCATCACCGACGCGGTCTCGCTCGGCGAGATCGTCCGCGGGACCCGGCCGGAGCTGATCTGCCATCTGGCCGCCCACGTCGACGTCCGGACCTCGGTAGATGCCCCCGCCCAGGACGCCCAGGTCAACGTGCTCGGGACGGTCAACGTGCTGGAGGCGGCCCGGGCGACCGGGGCCCGGGTGCTGTTCAGCTCCTCCGGCGGCATCCTGTACGGCCGCAACGCCGCCATCCCGTCGCGGGAGGATGTGCTGCCGTTGCCCGAGTCCCCGGCGGGCATCGCCAAGTACTGCGCCGAGCAGTACATCGGGCTGTACAACCGGCTGCACCGGACCCGGCACTCCATCATGCGGCTGGCCAACGTGTACGGGCCCCGCCAGGACCCCAGCGGCGACGCGGGGGTCATCCCCATCTTCTGCGGGTTCGTCCTGGCCGGGGAAGACCCGCCGCTCTACGGCGATGGCTCACAGACCCGCGACTACGTGTACGTCGGCGACGCGGTCAGCGCCTTCCTGGCCGCCGCCGACGCCGGGCGCCCCGGGACCTGGAACATCGGCACCGGGGTGGAGGTCAGCGTGCTGGACATCGTGGCGATCATCGGCCAGGTAGCGGGGCATCCCATCGCGACCCGGCCGGGTGAGCCCCGGGCCGGGGAGTTGCTGCGCAGTTCGCTGTCCGTGGACCGGGTGGCCAGGGACCTGGACTGGCGGGCGCGGACCCCGCTGGCCGAAGGCATCGGCCGGGTGTACCGCTGGATCGAGGCCGGCGCCCCCGACCGCGCGCGGTGTTGACCCGGGGGGCGACCCCCCGGAGCCCCCGCTTGCCCGCTTCCGTGGGCACTTTGTCTGCGGCCGGTGCCGGGTTGGTCGCCGGCTCGGCGAGAACACGCCTCCGGCGCGCCTCCCCTCCCCGGCGAGCTAGCCCGGGCGGGCCCGGGTCCGTCAGGGGGCGCCGGATCGGCGGAAGGCCACCCGGATCGAGTCCACGACCTGGGCTGGTACCCGGGTGATCTCGGGCCAGGTGAAATGCACGACCTCGTAGCCTGCGGCGCGCAGCCGCGCATCGCGCTCCAGTTGGGCCCGGGCCCGGGCCGGAGTCTGATACTTGAACGCCCCGTCGGCCTCGCCGATCGTCCGGTAACGCCGCCAGAGGAAGTCCACCCGGCCGATGACCTCATCGTCATCGCCGACCCAGACCTGCAGGTCCGGCGGCGGGAGACCGGACTGGTGGAACGCGGCCCGGCTGAGGGACTCCAGCACCGACTCCGATCTGGCATCGCTGAAGGCGGTCACCTCGCGGGCGCGCTGCAGGCCCGGCCACCGCGGGCACTCCGCGATGACTGTGGCAAGCTCGCTCTTCGACGTCAGTCCCGCGTGCAGGGCCGAGTCAGCCACGGCCACCCCTTGGGCGAACGGCAGCGTGCGCGCTAAGTCGATCACGGTCCTGGGCACCGAAGTCAACAGGACACCGCGGTAGCTGACCAGATGCTCCGCGGGCAGGGCGGCGATGTGCACTAGGACGCCGAGGTCCCCGGTGCGGCTGCCCCGGTCACCGGGAGCCCGCGTGATCTCGGCGACTGATTCCGGGCCGCCCACCAGGCCGAGCCCGTACACCAGGGCCGCAGAACGATGGCTTCCGGCCGACCGCGAGCCAGTGACCGCGAGGGTCGCGGCCAGCCGGAGCAGTTGGCCGCCTGCCTGCCTGCCCCTCTCGTCCCGCGCGTCCCGGACCTGGGAAGAGATGGTGGCTGCCGTCGCATAAACCCCCGGCCGCAGCGAGCACAAGGCCCCGTCCCTGACCATCCGCCGGATCCGCCCCGCCGATAACCCCGCGGATAGCAGTTCGCCGGTGGTCCACACCCCCTCCACTCCACTTTCCACTCCTCCAGGCTGACGGCACCCGCCGACACTTCACGCCGGACGTGCGTTATGCGGGGTGATTTGTCCGATTGTGGTGAACGTTCGGCGTGATATGTGCCCGGGGACGGCCGCGCGCCCCCGGCGAGCCAGCCCGGGGGGACGATCCCGGTGGATAGGGTGGCAGTCATGTCCCGACCCGATGGGCGCAGCAACGCGTCGCTGCGCGAGATACGGATGACCCGCGGCTGGCTGGACCACGCGGAAGGCTCGGTGCTGGTGGAGTTCGGGGCCACCCGGGTGCTCTGCGCGGCAAGTGCCACCGAGGAGGTGCCACGGTGGCGGCGCGGCAGCGGCCTGGGCTGGGTGACCGCCGAGTACGCCATGCTGCCCCGGGCCACCAACACCCGCGGCGACCGTGAGTCGGTGAAGGGCCGGATCGGCGGCCGCACGCACGAGATCTCCCGGCTGATTGGCCGGTCCCTGCGCGCGTGCGTGGACACCAAGGCGCTCGGCGAGAACACCATCGTCATCGACTGTGACGTGCTCCAGGCCGACGGCGGCACCCGGACCGCCGCGATCACCGGGGGATACGTCGCGCTGGCCGATGCCGTGGGCTGGCTGCGCAGCCGCAAGCGCCTCAAGGGTGACCCGCTCGTCGGGTCGGTCGCCGCGGTCAGCGTGGGCATCGTGGAGGGCCAGCCGCGGCTGGACCTGTGCTACGAGGAGGACGCCGCCGCGCAGACCGACATGAACGTGGTGTGCACCGGCGACGGCGACTTCGTGGAGATCCAGGGCACCGCGGAGCAGGAGCCGTTCAGCCGCGATCTGCTCAACGAGCTTCTCGACCTCGGCATCGCGGGCTGTGCCCAGCTGACCCGGATGCAGCGGGAAGCCCTCGCCCGTGACCTGCCGGGGCGGTAACCCGATGGGCAACAGGCTTATCGTGGCGACCCGCAACCCGGACAAGCTCATCGAGCTGCGCCGGATCCTGGAAGCCGGGCGTGTTCCGGTGGACGTAGGCGATCTGGAGGAGTATCCGGACCTGCCCGAGGTCGCCGAGACAGGGCTCACCTTCACCGAGAACGCGCTGCTCAAGGCCCGGGCCGTGGCCGCCTTCACCGGCCTGCCCGCGGTAGCCGACGACTCTGGCCTGTGCGCCGACGCCCTGAACGGGATGCCGGGTGTGCTGTCCGCCCGCTGGTCCGGGCGGCACGGCGACGACGAGGCCAACCTGCAGCTGGTCCTGGGCCAGCTCGCCGATGTCCCGGTGGAGCACCGGGGCGCGCATTTCGCCTGCGCCGCGGCGCTCGTGCTGCCCACCGGCGCGGAGCACGTGAGCGAGGGCGTGCTGGATGGCTCGCTGACCACGGCGCCGCGGGGCACGAACGGTTTCGGCTACGACCCGATCTTCGTCCCGGTGGGGGCGGAACTCACCACCGCCGAGATGAGCCCGGCGGACAAGGACAAGATCAGTCACCGCGGCCGGGCCCTCCGCGCCCTGGCCCCGATCATCGCCGCCCTGCTGGGCTCCTAGACCCGTCCGCTACAGCGCGAGCTGGGCTCCTGACCCGGAGAGCTGAGGGCCCGCCGTCTCCCGGGAGACGGCGGGCCCTCAGCTGTCGATCAGGTCACCAGTGAGTGGGACCTGCTCCGGTTGGGACCGGGGTTGGTGTGCTGGTCACACCCGTGCTGCTGGTCGCCACCGGCGTCGCCCCCATGGTGGGGGTGGTGGTCACGGTCGGCCGGACGGTCGGCGTGACCATCATGCTCGGCGTCGGCGTGGCGGTGGCGGTGCTACCCGGCAGGATGAAGATCAGCGTGGTCGAGGGCATCATGATGTGCATCGGCTGGTTGATCGACGTAATCACCAGGGTGATCACGATCCGGGTGTTGGTGCCCTGCTCGATCAGGACGAGCTTGCGGACCATGTGCGAGGAGTCCATCCAGGCCCGGAACCTCGTCATGCTGAGGCCGCTGTTCATCATGGACTGGAAGCTCGGCTGCACGCTGGAGTTCAGGCTGCCCAGCACGTTGGAGAGCATGTAGTGCCCGCCCCACTCAGACATCCGCATGCCATTCATCATGGAGTGGCCCATCATGCGGGTGTTCTGTCCCTGGCTGAACAGCGGGACCTGGACCAGCGGGCTGCTGGTCGAGAGCAGGCTGAGCAGCGGGCCGAGGTTCAGGCCCGAGGTGGCGCTCATGGACGACATCGACCCCATCACCCACGGCTTACCATGCTCCTGCATCATGAACGGGCTCTTCAGGTAGGCCATGCCGTTGGTGAGGATGACCCGGATGTTCCCGAGCCCGCCCGCGTGGGCGTGGATGGCGATGATCGGGGTCGGCGTGGTCACCTCGTGCAGGGTGCCGGTCAGGGTCGCGTTCAGCGCGCCGGAGGCCTGGACCTCCAGGTCCGCACTGAACGACCTGATCGACTGGGTCTGCTGCGAGGCGAGGGAGAACGCCGACGCGGACGAGGTGATCCCGGAGTGCGAGCCGTTTGAGGACGCACCGCTGTATGTCCCGGGCTTGCATCCGGCGACCGCCACCGCGGCTGCGACCGCGACGGCCGCGAAGCCGAGCGGACGGACTGCCCGGGCCGGCACGCCGAAGCGGACGGTCTGGGAGGGCCGGACCCGAGTGGTTCCCTCTTCGGGAGCACCCGGCCGGCGGGCCTTCAACTGCGAGAACACGCTTGGTCCTCCTTGGGTTGGCGATTGCCGTACTTGTCGCGCAATGTCGTGCAATCCCCCGCCACCCGTCGTGGACTCTACGGTGGTTACTCACCGTCCACCCCGCCTGCGCAGACCGCGTAAGGGGCTCTTAATAAGGTCACCCACGCGTCTCCGGGGCCCGGTAACGTGGAGTCGTCTTTTCGAGGGGAGCGCATGTGACCGACCAGAAACTGGCGCCGGGGGATGAGGCGCCGGACTTCTCACTGCCCGATGCGGACGGCAAGACGGTGCAGCTGTCCGCGCTGCGCGGGCAGCGCGTGATCGTGTACTTCTACCCGGCCGCGATGACCCCGGGCTGCACCAAGGAAGCCTGCGACTTCCGCGACAACCTGGGTGTCCTCGCCGACGCGGGGCTGACCGTGCTGGGCATCTCCCCGGACACCCCGGAGAAGCTGGCCAAGTTCCGTCAGAAGGAGTCCCTCAACTTCAGCCTGCTCGCCGACCCTGACCGTGAGGTCCTCAAGGCCTACGGGGCGTACGGGGAGAAGACGATGTACGGCAAGAAGACGGTCGGGGTGATCCGCTCCACGTTCGTGATCGGCGCGGACGGCCGGATCGAGCGGGCGTACTACAACGTCCGGGCGACTGGGCACGTGGCCCGGCTGCGCCAGGACCTAGCCGCCTGACCGGGGTGCCACCATCCGGAACACCCACGACCAGCATCGGGGCCGTAGCCCAACGGCAGAGGCACAGGACTTAGGATCCTGCGAGTATGGGTTCAAATCCCATCGGCCCCACCGACAGTGGCCGGGCTGGCTACGGGACTCTGTCAGCCGAGAATCCTGGGTCAGCCGATGATCACGGGCCGGCCGGCCATCACCCGCCAGCCGATAATCACGTCCATTCGCAGTGGTCGCACGACACCGGCCCGCGGGCCTCGATGGCCGCCGCCTGCGCCCGGGCCGTCGAACTCGGCCTGCCCGCGGTGGCCTTCACCGAGCACCTCGACTTCACCGAATGGGGTCCGGACGACGCTGATCTCGGGCACCGGCATCAGGCCAAATGACCAGTGGGGACCCCGGCCGCTCGACGTCGGCGGATATCTCTCGTGCCTGGAGGAGTGCCGGCACCGCTTCCCTTCGTTGCGGATCCTGTCTGGTGTGGAAGCCGGCGAGCCGCACCTGTTCGCGGGCAGCGCCGCCGCAGTGCTGTCGTCCGGCCGTTTCGACCGGGTACTCGGCTCCGTGCACACGCTGCCCAGCGGGGGACGGCTGGTCTACGCGCGGGCGCTGCTGCGCCGCGAGCCCGCCCGGGTGCTGATGCGCCGGTACTTCGCCGAGGTGGTCGCGATGATCGAGGGCAGCGACCTGTTCGAGGTGCTGGCGCACCTGGACTACCCGCGGCGGTACTGGCCCGAGGCGGCGGGCCGCTACCAGGAGACCGACTTCGAGGAGGAGTACCGCGCGGTGCTGTGGGCGCTGGCCTCCTCGGGCCGGGTCCTGGAACTGAACACGGCCAGCCCGCTCGTCTCGGTCAGCCTGCTGCGCTGGTGGCGCCAGGAAGGCGGCACGGCGCTGTCGTTCGGCAGCGACGCGCACCTGCCCGGGTACGTCGGCGAGCGGTTCCGCGAGGCGGCCAGTCTGGCGGAGGCGGCCGGCTTCCGGCCCGGCCGCGATCCCTTCGATTTCTGGCGCGGCTAGCGATCCGGCCACCGGCCCACAGGCCGGCGGTCAGCCAGGCAGGAGAGCGTGGATGAAGTCGCGCACTTCGCCGGGCTGCAGCGCCAGCGTGGCGTCGCCCACCGCCAGCTCCACCCGCTGGGTGCCCGGGTCCGGGGTGCTCATCGCGGCTGGCCAGGTCCACACCCCCTGCTCGGTGGCCAGCCGTCGGGCCGCGGCGGCGAAGTCCTCCGCCGTGGTCCGCAGCAGCAGGTGCAGCATGGGAGTCTGCGGCGGGTCCGGGATGATCGTGACGCCCGGAAGGTCCCGCAGCGCGTTCGCGATGGCCCGGGTGTGGCTGAGGTAGCGCGGCATCATGGGCAGCCGCCGGGCCAGGCAGGACAGCGCCGACGCCGCGTTCGGCCACAGGCCGAACAGCGTCCCGCCCATCCGGTGCCGCCACTCGCGCACCTCGGCGACGATGTCCTCCGGGCCCGCCACGCAGCAGCCCGGCAGCGCCCCGAGCCCCTTGTAGAACGACACGTACACGGTGTCGAACAGGGCCGCGATCTCGGCCGGCGGCTTGCCGTAGCCCGCCGCGGACTCCCACAGCCGCGCGCCGTCCAGATGCACCGCCGCGCCGCGCTCCCGGGCCCAGCCGGCCTGCGCTTCCAGCCCGGCCCAGTCCGGCTGCTGGCCGCCGAGATCGCGCTGCGGCAGTTCGATCACCAACGCCCCTGCGGGCTCGGCCACCTGATCCAGGTCCGCCACGGTGAGCAGCCGGCCGGGCTCGCCTGCGGGCCGCCCGGTGAGCTGGTGCAGCCGTTCGTAGCCGCGTCCTTCGTGGGTGTCGATGTGGCAGGCCGGGTGGAACACGATCACCCGGCGCTGGCGCCGGTCGGCGTGCACCCGCAGCACCGCCTGCTGGGCCATGGTGCCGCTGGGCAGGAACACGGCGGCGGGCTTGCCGAGCACCAGCATGACCTCGCTTTCCAGCTCGGTCACGACGCCACCCTCCCCGTAGCGGTCGGTCTGGGTGTCCGGGGGGATCGTGGCGAGCAGGTCCCCGGCCCGGCCTGCGCCGTGCCCGCCCAGGAACCGGGTGCAGGTGGCGCGCAGCGCGGCGAGGTCCGCGGCGGTTTCCCCGCTCGCCGGGCCGGGGCCGGGCGGACCGGTGGCCGCACCGCCGTCCGCGCTGCCCTCGGTGGCGGTGCTCCCGGCATCGGGGGCTCGGGCGGCGGGGGCTCCGGCAGCGGGGGTTCCGGGCACGGCGGGATCATCCACGGCGGCGTCATGAGGAGCGGGCATAACGGTCATTCTGCCGGTACGGCCGGCGCGGCTTCCAGGCCCGCCGGCAGGAGATACTGGATCATGCCTAACCCGGCGGAAGATGCCCTCGCAGCCTCGGGCCTGCCGTACCGCCTGATCAGCCACGGAGCGGTGCGCAGCCTGGCCGAGGCGGCGCAGGCCCGCGGCGTATCCCCGGCCGATGTGGTGAAGACCCTGGTCGTCCGGCGCGGCGACGACGACTTCCTGTTCGTCCTGGTACCAGGGGACCGGACCATCTCCTGGCCGAAACTGCGGGCTCAGCTGGGGGTCAGCAGGCTGTCGATGCCGGACGCGGCGATGGCCCGGGACGTGACCGGCTATGAGCGCGGCACGATCACGCCGTTCGGTGCGCTGCGCCCGTGGCCGGTGATCGCGGACGAGCGGATAGCCGGGCGGGAGATCACCCTGGGGGCGGGCCAGCACGGCCTGGCCGTGGCGCTGGACGCGGACGAGACGGTCCGGACGCTCGGCGCCACCGTCGCGGACATCAGCGACCCCGAGCCAGCGCCCTGACGCCAGGTGCAGGCCTGATCAGGTCAGCGGTGTGCCGACCGCCGCGCGCAGCAGGTCCGCCAGGCGGTCGATCTCGTCGCGGCCTGCCGCGTCCAGCACGTCAGCGACCGGTCCCCGCATCCGGTCCGACGGGAGAACGCCCTGCCGGACGAGGAGATGCTTCTCCACCGCGACGAAGCTGTCCAGGCTGGTCTGCAGCGAGACCAGCAACGCCAGCGGTCCGGCGATCCGGTACGCCCGGGGGAAGTCACCCTCCCCGAGGGCGCGCCACAAGGCCGACAGCGCCCACACCACGTCGCTGGCCGGCATGGTGCCGATCGCCCCGCGGCGGAAGCTGTCGATCAGGAACAGCCCCCCGGTGCCTTCGAAGACCCTGGCCCGGCCACCGGTGGCGTCGAGCAGCCGGGTCAGCCGCGGGCCGATGGGCGGGGCCTCCGGCTTGAACATCACCCGGTCGCCGAGTTCGCCGTGCAGCCGGGCCTGCAGCCCGATGGACAGTGGCCGGCCGACGTAGCCGCTCGCGTCCTGGACGATCAGCGGGACGTCGGCGTGGGCGGCGACCGTCGTGAAGTACCGCAGCAGTTCGTCGTCGCCCGCCGCGTGCAGCAGGGGCGGGGTCGCCATCACGGCGTCCGCTCCGGAGTCCGCGGCGTGCCGCGCATGGCCCAGGGCGGCGGCGAGCGATTCCGCGCCCACGCTGATGACGCAGGAGCCGCGGCCGCGGGAGAGGCGGCACGCCACCGTGGTGACGTCGTCGCGTTCCTGCGACGACATCCGCAATATCTCCGAGACCATGGCGAAGACGACGCCGTCCGCGCCGTTGGCGAACACCCAGTCGAACAGCTTCTCCAGGGCTGGGTAGTCGATCCGGTCATGGTCGTCGAACGGGGTCTGGAAGACCGGGAGTACCCCGGCCAGGCCCCCGTGGTCCCCGGCTCCAGCCCGCCATCCGGCCACGGCGGCTAGGAACCCGGGACGGACCAGGCGTCCAGGCAGGCCGGGAGATCGGCCAGCCGGGTGATGACCGCGTCCGGGGTCACCTCGTCGAACGGGGGAACCTCGCTGTGCGGGATCAGCACGGCCCGCATGCCCGCCCGCTTCGCGCCGTGCACGTCCGAGAAGGGCCGGTCGCCCACGAAGACGCACGTGGCCGGGTCGTCCACATCCAGGGCCCGCATCACGGCCCGGAAGGCTTCTGGATGGGGCTTCGCCCACGGGATCTCGCTGCTGTACACGGCGGCGTCAATCAGGTCGAGCACCTCGTCGCGGCGGAACACGCGCTCGTGCGCCGTCCGGGGCCAGAAGGTGTTGGACAGCACGCCGACCTTCATCCCGCGCTCGCGCAGCGCCCGGAGCAAGGGGAGCACCTCAGGGTCGGTGATCGTATGCGGATCCCAGGCCTCGTAGTAAGCGGCCAGCAATTCCTCGGTTGGCGTGACCCCGGCCCGGGCGAAGACGTCGTCCAGCGTCGCGCTGGAGTGGGACGTATCGGTGAGCTCCCAGCAGGCGTCCTCCGCGGCCAGGATGGCCGCTGCGACCTCGTCGGCCCGGCCGGGGAAGTGGGGCGCGCAGACCGCCCGCCAGAGGGCTTGGTGGTCCACTGAGTGCCAGGGGGTGAGCGTCCCGCCCCAGTCGAAGATGACGGCCCTGATGCTCACGAACCGAATCCTATGCGGCGCGAGAGTTGTTCTCCGTTTCTTTTTCCCGTCGCCGGGAATTCGGCCCATGTCCCTAAGGTCACCGGCAGGACTGTCCGGTGCATCACACCGGGCAGGCGGGAAGAGGAGGATCGATGCCCAATCACCATGGCCGACGGAGGCTGGCCGTGCGCGCCGTCGCCGTCACTGGATGCGCCTCGCTGCTGAGCGCGCTCGCCGTGGCGGGTGCCACGCCCGGGCTGGCCGCTGCGGCCACGTCCGCGAAACCGTTAGCGTCCGCCGTCCAGCACGACAGCTCGGGAAACGGCTGTCACCTGGGCAACGGGGTCAAGCACGTGGTCGAACTCGGCTTCGACAACGTGCATTTCTTCCGCGACAACCCCAACGTCCCCTCCGACTTGCAGATGATGCCCAACCTGCTGAAGTTCTTCGAGAGCAACGGCACGTTCCTGTCCAACAACCACACCCCGCTCATCGCGCACACCGCCGATGACCTGCTGACCACCTGGACCGGGCTGTACGGCGACCGGGCCGGCATGCCGGTCAGCAACAGCTACCAGGCCTACAACACCGACGGGACAACTGACCTGGCGAGTTCCTTCGCCTACTGGACCGACCCCATCTTCGACACCGCGTCCACACCCAACGCCGGTCACGACACGAACCCGTCCATGGTCTACTCGGCTACCCCGCCCGCCACCACCTCGCCGGCGCCCAAGCCGGACACGACCACTCCCGCACCGTGGGCGTCGTTCACCCGGGCCGGCTGCGATGTCGGTGACGTGGCCACGGTGAACCAGGAACTGGAGAACACCTCGGTCGACATCCCGAAGGTGTTCGGCGCCAATTCTCCGGAGGCACAGCAGCTCGCCGCCGATCCCGACTCCTTCAAGGACCCCGAGACCGCAGATTACGTGGGCATCGCGGTGCACTGCGCCCAGCGCAACGCGTTCTGCGCCAACGCCACCGGCGTGAAGTACGGGCAGACCAGCCCGAGTCATACCGCGGCCCCTGATGCGCTGCCGGACGAGCCCGGTGGTTATACCGGCTTCCAGGCCCTGTACGGGCACCGCTACGTCGCGCCCCAGCTAGGTGCGGGCACGGCCAACGTCACGCGCCATGGGTACCAGGTGACCAACGCCGCCGGGAACCTGGTTGACCTGAACGGGAACCAGATCAACGGGGCATTCCTCACCAACCATCCGGGCTTCCCCGGCTTCGGCAGCATCAACGCCTCCCAGGCGCTGGGCTACATGGCCGACATGCTGGAGAGCGGCGTCCCGGTGGTCAATGGGTACATCTCGGACATCCACGGGAACGAGGACATCCCGGGCCTGTCCGCGTGCGCGGGCGCCCCGTCCGCGCTGGGCAGCGGAAATGCCTGCTACGTCGCCCAGGCGCAGTACTACAACCAGGCGTTCGGCACCTTCTTCAAGCGGCTGGCCGCCGACGGGATCACGACCAAGAACACGCTGTTCATCCTCAGCTCCGACGAGGGCGACCATCAGGCCGGCGCCAACGTGGGGCGGGCCATCCAGCCCACCCCGGCCAGCTGTGACGGGGCCACGGTCAGCGGCGACGACGGTAACCCCGGACGTCGCGTGTACCTACCCGGCCGGCTCGTTCGGCGAGCTGGACGCCAACGTGACCGGCCTGCTGGCCACGCAGGAGAACAACACGGTCCCGTTCAGCCTGGAAAATGACACGGCACCCGAGTTCTACGTCACCGGTAATCCAGGGCCGGACGACAGCTCGGTGCGCAGCCTCGAACACGGGGTGGCGGCGATCACGGCGGCGAACCCGTACACCGGCACCACCCAGAAGATCGACAACTACATCGCCGACCCGGCTGAGGAAGCCATCCTGCACATCGTGAACGCCGACCCGGCCCGCACGCCGACCTTCGCGATGTTCGCCAAACCCGACTATTACCTGCAGTCATCGGCTCTCACCGGGGCCTGTGCCGGGAAGCTGGTGTGCCAGAGCACCGGCTTCGCCTGGGACCACGGCGACTACGCCGCCGAGATCAACACCAACTATCTGGGCCTCGCCGGCCCCGGGGTGCGCCACCTCGGGCTGGACGGTCCCACGGCCAGCCAGGGGCCGAGTTCGGCGGGCGCGGACAGCGGTCAGATCACCGTGTCGCAGCAGCACTTCCCCGGGCCCTGGGTGGATGAGACCGACATCCGGCCCACGCTGATGTACCTGACCGGGCTGCGTGACGACTACGAGCACGATGGCCGGGTCATCACCCAGGTCCTGGCCGACCCGGACCGGGCGCTCAGCGATCCTGCGGTGACCACCCTCGGGGAGTGCTACAAGCAGCTCAACTCCAGCGTGGGTGAGTTCGGCGCGGCCACCCTCCAGGCCTCGACCAACGCGGTGGACAGCACCAGCGCGGGCGACGAGACCTACATCCACACCAACCAGGCCCTCACCGCGCTGGACAAGGTCCGGGACGCGCTGGCGGGCAAGATCAAGGGCGAACTGGAGGCCGCGGCGTTCAGCAACACCCCGGTCCTCGGCGCGTCCGCCCAGGTGGTTGCCTGCCAGGCCGTCATCGCGGCCGCCAGGCACGTGGAGGCAGCCAGCTGACCTAGGTGGCGTAAACCGGTCCCGCGGCCCTGGCCCACCAGCCAGGGCCGCGGGACCCGCCTTCTGGCTCTGATGCCGCGCCGGTCCCGCCGTGCCGCTCGCCGTCCCGCCCGCTGCTCCGGCCGTGATCCCATGATCACGAAGCCAGGACTGTGACTGGAGGGGGGTTAGGGGCGGAAGGTGCTGCTGGTGAGCGGATCGGTAGCCGGATCGGGGCGCGGGCGGGGCGGGACCGGGCGCTGCCGGTCGATCTCGCGGCAGATCGGCATGAGCAGCGCCTCATAGGCGGTGGCGCTGTACTTCCGGTGCAGGACCCTGAGCACGCCCTTGCCGCTAGCCTCGCCGATCATGTCGCTGAGGATCCAGTGCGGCACCTCGTCACCATCGGCCAGCGCGTCGTAGGCGGACTGGGCCAGCCGCGCCACCTCCGGGTAGCCGGCGGACTCGGCCAGGATCATCAGCGTCGCGTCCTTGAGGTCCATGGCCCGGAAGTGTAGGACGGGCGGGCCGGCCCCGCCGCACAGGGGCCAGAGCCGGTCAGTCGCCCTTGACGTTCACGATCTGGCGCAGCGTGTGCCGGATCTCGACCAGGTCCCTGGCGTCGTCCATGACCACGTCAATGTCCTTATACGCCGCCGGGATCTCGTCGAGGAACGCGCTGGTCCGGCGCCACTCGATGCCCTCCATGGCCGCATCGAGCTGGGCCCGGCTGAACGTCTTCCGGGCGGCGTTGCGGCTGTACTCGCGGCCCGCGCCGTGCGGCGAGGAGTTGAGGGCGACCCGGCTGCCCTTGCCGGTCACCACGTAGGAGCGGGTGCCCATGGACCCGGGGATCAGTCCCGGCGTACCCGCCAACGCGTCGATGGCACCCTTCCGGGACACCCACACCTCCTTCCCGAAGTGCTTCTCCCGCGCAGAATAGTTGTGGTGGCAGTTCACGGTCTCCGCCGCCACGACGGGCTCGCCGAGCCACTTGCCCAGGCAGGCGAGGGCGCGGTCCATCTCCTCCCGGTTCAGCAGCGCGAAGTGCTGCGCCCAGTGCAGGTCACCCGGGTAGGCCGAGAACTCCTCGGTGCCCTCCACCAGGTAGGCCAGATCGGGGTCGGCCATTTCATGCCAGTGCTTACGCAGAGAGTTACGCTTGGCTAATGTGGCGCTGCAGTTCTTCATGGCCGACATTCTAGAAAAAGGCGCCGACATTTTATGAATGAGCGAGAATCGACGCCCAGTTCGTGGGTTCCTCGGCCAACTGCGCTGTGTCCTGCCTCCCCCTCGCCTGGCGCTGGCGACCCGGGGGACTGGTACCGGCCGGACGCGAGGATCTACCGCGCGGTCCAGGCGAGGGGAAGGGAGTCGATGCCGTAGATGCCCTCGACGCCACCCAGCCGGGGCTCACCCGCGGGGTGCAGGCCGGTCATCCGGGGGGCGAGGAAGGTGAGTGCCTCTTCGAGTTCGGCCCGGGCGAGGTTGGAACCCAGGCAGAAGTGCGGGCCCGCGCCGAACGTCAGCAGCCGCCCGCCGGAGTCCCGGGTGATGTCGAACTCATCGCCCGCGCCCGCGTCCCGGTTGGCCCGCTCGGCGCAGATCGCCACGATCGTGCCCGCCGGGAACAGGACTCCACGGTGCTCGATCGCGTCGGTGCAGATCCGCGCCGTGAACGGGGTGATCGGCTCGAACCTGAGCACTTCCTCGACCGCCGCCGGCACGAGGCCCGGGTCGCGGGCCAGGGCCGCCCACTGGCCGGGGTGGCCGGCGAACAGCCGCATCGCGTGGGACAGCTGGGCCTGGGTGGTATCTATCCCGCCGGCCACCACGTTGAGGACCAGGTTGACGCACTCCTCGTGGGTCAGCTTCGTGCCTTCGTCCTCGGCGGCGAGCAGCGCGGTGATGAGGTCGTCCGAGGGCTCACGGCGGCGCTGCTCCAGCAGCGTCTCGACGTAGCCGTACAGTTCGCCGACGGCGCGCTCGATCCGCTCGGGCTCGCTGGCCAGGGCCCGGATGTCGAACTGCTTCTGGACCCAGCCGGACCATTCGTGCAGCCGGGGCGCGTCCTGCGGCGGGGCGCCGAGCACGGCGGCGATGGTGAGCGAGGGGTACGGCTTGGCGAAGGCGGCTACGAACTCACACCCGGCCGGCCCGCCAGGCGGTGTGTCCCCGAGGTCCCGCCACAGGCCGTCCAGGAAGGCCCGCATCGCAGGCCGCCACCGGTCAGCCGCGCGGGGCGTGAACGCGGGCCCGATCAGGGCGCGCAGCCGCCGGTGCCGCTCCCCGGTGGCGTTCAGGATGTTGGCGTCGATCTGCTCCCGCAGCCTGCCGCCGGTCACCCCGAAGATCTCGGCGATCTCCCGGCCGGGGAACGCGGTCTGCCGGGCCCGCAGGAAGAACTCGCCTGACTCCCGGTCCAGCACCACGTAGGTGAGCGGAGAACGGGCCAGCCACCCCTGCTGCCGGACCGCGGCCAGCCGCTGGTGGTACACCTCGCCGACCAGCCCCGGCTCGGTGTAGTCGAACACGGGCAGTTCGAGGTCGTTGACCGTCGTCGCACCAGGTGCGCTGGATGCCGGGGCCTCGTTGGTGGCCGACATGACTGATTCCCTTCCGCCGACACGCTCGACCCTACGTGGGTGTCCCGGCCGCGCCCAGACCCGATTGCGTCCCCTGAGTATTCGCTTTTCCCTCGGGTAACCGCGCCGGCCGTGCACATCACTGCGCCGCCTGCCACACTTACCGGGCAAAGATCAACCCCAGAAGGGATGCACGTGATGGCCGAGGCGAACGGTGAGGTCGCAGCCCGCGACCCGGATGCGCTGGTCACGGAGATCGAGCGCACCCGCGTGAGCCTCGGGCGCACTATCGATCAGCTCGCTGACCGGGTCAGCCCGGCCAACGTGGCCCACCGCGCCCTGGGCGAGGCCCGGGAACAGCTCCAGCGCCCCGAGGCGCGGATAGCCGGCGGGGCCGTGGCCGCTGTGGCCGTGCTGGGCGTGCTGGGTGTGGCCGTCTTCCTGATCCGCCGCCGGCGCCACTGAGCCCCGTCACTGGGCACCCACCACTCAGCCCTACCGGGCCCCCACCACGGGCCGCGCCACGTGGACGGCTCTGTCAGCCGAAAGACTGTCCTTCGCCCCGGTAGGTGGGCACGGTCGCCGTGATCGTGTCGCCGTCGATCAGGTGCAGTTCGCCGAACCGCTCGCACAGCTCCCCGGCCTTGGCGTGGCGGAACCAGACCCGGTCGCCGATCCGCAGCCCGTCCGCGGCCCGGCCGAGCAGCGGCGTCTGCACCTCACCGGCGCCTTCCTGCTTATCCAGCCGCAGCCCGGCGGGGAGATAGGGCCGCGGGAGGCGGCTGGCGTGAGCGGGCCCGGAGGCCACGTACCCGCCGCCCGCCACGGTGACCACCCTGGGGGCCGGCCGCCGCACCACGGACAGCGCGAACAGGGCCGCCGGCCGCCCGGAGAAGGCCCGGTAGCTGTCGAACAGGCTGGGCTGGTAGAGGCCCGAGCCAGCGCCGATCTCGGTGACCGCGTCCTCGGCCGCGGTCCCCCCGATCGAGCCGGTGCCGCCCCCGTTCACGAAGCGGAGCGGCGTCACCTCGCGGACCGCCGCCACGATGGCCGCGCGCCGCCGGGCCAGTTCGGCCGCGGACCGGCGCTGCATCTGCCGGACGGCCAGCGCGTAGGCGGGCCGCCCCGGCGGCCTGTCCCCGACCCCGGCGATCTGGGCCTCGTAGGCCATCAGGCCGGCCAGCCGGAGCCCCGGCCGGCCCGCGATGTCCCGGGCCAGGGCGGCCGCCTGGGCCGGGGTGCGGACCGGGGAGCGGCGCGCCCCGGCGCGGATCAGGCCGCCCAGGCCGACGTAGGACGTGTCGATGTCCAGGCAGACCTGGACCGGCGCGGGATCGGCCACGGCCGCGGCGGCCTTCTCGATGATGTCCAGCTGATCCGGCGAGTCGATCATCACGGTGATCGCGGCGGCGGCCGCCGGGTAACTGGCCAGCCGGGTGAGCGCCGCACGGTCGGTGCTGGGGTAGGCGACCACGATGTCGTCGCTGACCCCCTGCCCAGCCAGCCAGAGCGCTTCGGGCAGGGTGAAGGCCAGGATCCCGTGGAACCCGCCGGTGCCCAGGACCTGCTCGAGCAGGGCACGGCAGCGCACCGACTTGCTGGCCAGCCGGATCGGCTTGCCCGCCGCCCGCCGGGTCATGTCGGCGGCGTTGGCCCGCAGGGCCGCCAGGTCAACCACCGCGAACGGGGGCTCCAGGCTGGCCGTGGCCGCGTTATAGCGGTCCAGGTCCGCGGGACCCTGCGGTCTGCCGGGGCGGCCGGAAGGGCTCATCCAGACTCTTCCTTGGTCAGCGCGGTGTACTCCTCGGCGCTCAGCAGGCCCGCCGGTTCAGCCTCGTCGGACAGGCGGATCTTGAGCAGCCAGCCGGCCCCGTACGGGTCGGTGTTGACCAGCCCCGGGTCGTCGTCGATCTCCGGGTTGGCCTCGATCACCTCGCCGTCCACCGGCGCGTAGAGGTCGGAGACCGACTTGGTGGACTCCACCTCGCCGCAGGGCTCCCCAGCGGTCACGGCCGCCCCCGCGGCGGGCACGGACACGTACACGACATCACCCAGAGCTTGCTGCGCATAGTCGGTGATGCCGACCGACGCCACGCCGCCGTCGATGGCCACCCACTCGTGCTCCGCGGTGTAGCTCAGGTTTTCGGGAACAGTCATCTGGTCGCTCTCCTGGGATCTGCTGCCCCGCCGGGCCAGGCCGCCCGGGGGAAGTCATGGCCGGTTTTGGTTCCGATTGTGAATCCGACGGTAAAAGGGCAGCGGGGTCATCAGGGCTGGCTCGGCCCGGCCCCTGATGTTGACCGCGAGCCGGCCGTCCGCCGTGTTCCCGTCGCCGGGTTCATCGTCCCCGTTCCCGGCCGCCGCGGCCACCTCGGGCTCGACGTAGGCCATGGCGATGGGGACGCCCAGGGTGGGGGAGGGGGCGCCGCTGGTGACCGTGCCATGCGCTGTCCCGTCCCACAGGACGGGGTACCCGTGCCGGGGGACTCGCCGGGTGCCGCCGCGCAAGCCGACCAGGACCCGGCGCGGGGGCGCCTGCGCCGCGGCGGCGAGAGCGGCCCGGCCGACGAAATCACCCGGCTTGTCCAGCTTGACCACCCGGCCGAGACCCGCGTCGAAGGGCGTGGTGTCCGGCCCGAGTTCGTTGCCGTACAACGGCATCCCGGCCTCCAGCCGGAGCGTGTCCCGGGCGGCGAGCCCCGCCGGTACCAGGCCCGCGCCGGTGCCGGCCCCGGACAGCGCCAGCCAGATGTGCTCGGCGTCCTCAGGCCGGCTGAACAGCTCGAACCCGTCCTCGCCCGTGTAGCCGGTCCGGGCGAGCAGGATCTCCCGCCCGGCCACGCTGCCCCGGTGGCTGGTGTAGTACTTCACGCCGTCCAGGGCGATGTCGGTCAGCGGGCCGAGGATGGCGGCCGCCGCCGGGCCCTGGATGGCGATCAGCGCGTAGGCATCGGTCTGGTCCGTGATCTGCGTGTCGTGGCCGTCGGCCCGCTCGCGCAGGGCGCTGTCCACCACGCCCGTGTTGGCGGCGTTGGCCACGACCAGGAACTCCTGGTCGGCCAGCCGGTAGACGATCAGGTCGTCGAGGACCCCGCCGTCCGCCGCGCAGATCATCGTGTAGCGGGCGCGCCCCGGGGCCATCGACGACGGCTGGCCGACCAGCGCGTAGTCGAGGGCAGCGGCGGCTCCCGGGCCGGCCACGATGATCTCGCCCATGTGCGACAGGTCGAACAGGCCCGCATGGCCCCGGACGGCCTGGTGCTCGGCGGTCTCGCTGCGGTACCGCAGCGGCATCAGCCAGCCGGCGAACTCCGTCATCGAGGCGCCCAGCCGCTCATGCACGGCGCGCAGCGGTGTCTGCCGGGGCTTCGCCGGGTCAGGCGCGGTCATATCGGAGGCTCTCCAGGGGCTGCCGGGCGGGTGGCCGGTGCGGGAGGCCGGGCTCCGGGCGGGGCGCAGCCAGCGGGCCGCACGGCTGCGCCGCTTAGTGCGTAAAGCGGCCTGGCCAGCATACCGGCTGATGCCCCGCCGCCGGCCGAACTGTGACCCGGCCTGCGAACCGCGGGCGCGCGCCGGGGCGGGCGGTAGCGGCCCGCTACGGAACGTCATCGGCGCCCGCGATGCTGAACGGCAAGTCAATCCGAAGCGCTGATCCCGCACGGACCGCTGAATGAATACTGCCCGATTTCGGGCAAGTCTGTCACGTAGGGTGACTAGAAATCCGATAGAGACTCTCGTGTCTCGTCAGTACGTTTCCGCAGTGGTTTGGACCGGGTATGCACTTTTCTTAGCATCACGACGCCGGCGCGGTAGCCGGCTGACGAGCCCCCCAAGGGCCCTTCCTTAGCAGGCAGGGCCCGTGTTGGCGGGATTTAGGTCCCGTCGGGAACTGAGGGGGTTCGATCATGGCGTTCAGCGCCAAGGTGGCAGCCCGGTACGTTCTTGCCACCGCAGCTGCCATCGTCCTGCCCGCCAGCATCGTCGCTGCGGCCTCCATCGCTCACCCCGCTGATCACTCAGCGTCACATCACTCGGCCCGGGCCACGGCTAGTCCCGCCCGGGGGGCATCCGGCGGGGTACCGCAGCCGGGGCCGGCGGTCATGCGCCCGGCGTCGGTCGCCCCGCGCGGGGCATTCGGCCGGATCCTCAGCGCGCGGCAGGCCGTGACGGCGGCCCAGGCCTGCGCCGGATACGCCACCTACGCCGGATGGACGAACAACGCCAGCCACGACGACCTGGTCACGGCCAGCGCCATCTGCGTGGCCGAATCCGGCGGCCAGCCCACCGTGTACTACTGCAACCCGACCGGCAAGGACGGCTACTACCCGCCGGTGACCTGCTCGGGCATGTACGACCGGGGGCTCTGGCAGATCGACAACCAGGCCTGGACCAGCATCACCGATACCTGCGCGTTCACCGCCAAGTGCAACGCGGACGGCGCGTACAGCATCAGCCAGCGCGGCGCCAGTTTCTCTCCCTGGGCCACGTACACCAGCGGTGTCTACAGCAATTACCTGACCGCCGCGCAGTCCGCGGTCAGGGCGCTGCGTGGCGGCACGGTGCCCAGCGGCGTGGCGGGCGTCTGCCTGTCCCGGGCGGCGTACGCCCAGGACGCCGCCGCGATCACCAGTACCTGCGGCAGCGGCGCGGGCAGGCAGCAGTGGCGCATCGGCCGCCACGCGGTCCGGGACGGGGACTACTGCCTCGCGGCCGCCTCGCCGTCCAAGACGGCAGCCGTCCGCCTCCGCCGGTGCAACGGGAGCAGCTACCAGCAGTGGACGGCCCTGGGCAACGGGCTGCTGCGCAACGCCCTGGCCGGCCGGTGCCTGCGCGACCCGAACAGCACGGTCACCCCGGGAACCCCGGTCAACGTGGGCTCGTGCGCCGAGGCCTCGTCGCGCGTCTGGTGGCTCCCTTGAGCGCACGCTGAGCCTCCGGCCGGGCCGCGCCCAGCGGCGCCCCGCCTCCGGTCGTGCCGCGTCCAGCGGCCCGCTCTGCCTCTGGCCGTGCCGCATCCAGCGGCCCGGCTAGGCTCGCGGAACATGGGACTGCTCTCTGAGGATGACATCGGCACCGAACTCGCCAGCCTGCCGGACTGGACCCGGGCGGGAGACAGCATCACCCGTGAGGTGACGCTGGCTGACTTCCGGGCCGCCCTGCTCTACGTGGGGGCGGTGGGGTACCTGGCCGAGCAGGCCAACCACCATCCCGACGTGCTGATCCAGTGGAACCGGGTGACGCTGACCCTGTCGACGCACTCGGCCGGCGGCCTGACCGGGGGCGACTTCGCCCTGGCCCGGCAGATCAGCGCCCTGCCCTGATCGCCCTGCCCTGATCGTCCTGGCCTGATCGCCGGGTGCTGGCCGCCGGGCCCTGGCTTGCCGGGCCGTGATGCCCGGCACCTTCGTCCTGGGCGGCGCCACGCCCCCGGGGAAGCGCCGCCCAGTGGACGAAGGTCCCCCTCGGCTTTCGCGCCTCTGCGCCACCCCGTACCGTGCCCGCAGCCGCCACCCGGTTGGGTGGAGCGGCTGGCCGGGCACGGCGGGAAGGCGACCCCCACCGTTGACGCGCGGTCCCCCCGTAAGCCAGGGGGTTCTAGTTATACACTCTGCGTTCTTGTCATCACAGTTCGTTACCAGATTGAGGCCGGCTCGCGGGTGTGAGATGCGCGGTGCCTGGGTGCGCGGCAGTCTGCCCGGTTTACGTCAGCGGCTGAAATCGCAGTTCAGATGCTTGATCCCATTGATGAAACTGGAGAGCAGCCGGTCAGGCGGTCCAGCGGCATGGATATCAGGAACCCGCTCCAGCAACTCGCGGAGCGCGACGCTGATCTCGCGCCGGGCCAGGTGGGCGCCCAGGCAGAAGTGCGGCCCGGCGGCGCCGAAGCCGACGTGCGGGTTGGGGGAGCGGGTGATGTCGAACCGGGCCGGGTCCGCGAACACGGTCTCGTCGTAGTTGGCCGACCAGTAGAACAGGGCGACCTTCTCGCCCTCGTGGTAGTCGTGGCCGTTCATGGTGTAGTCCCGGGTCAGGGTCCGCCGCATGAACATCACGGGCGACGCCTGCCGGACGATCTCTTCCACCGCGCTGCCCATCCGGGCCCCCGGATCGTCGAGCAATAGGGCACGCTGCTCCGGGTGATCGGTGAACAGCATGAGCGCGTGCGAGATGGCGTTGCGGGTGGTCTCGTTGCCGGCCACCACGAGCAGGATGAAGAACGACGCGAGTTCGGCGCTGGTCAGCTGCTCGCCGTCGATGTTCGCCGTGGCCAGCGAGGTGATCAGGTCGTCCTTCGGCTCCTGGAGCCGCGCGGCGCACAGCTCGGTGACCAGGCCGGCGAGTTCCCCGCCGGCGGTCAGGATCTGGCCCACCGCCTCGTCCGGGTTCTCGCTGATGATGTCCGGGTCGTTGCCGGACAAGATCACGTTCGTGTCATGCAGGACCATGGCGTAGCTGCTGTCCGGGATGCCCATCATCTGGCAGATGATGGTCAGCGGCAGCCGCGCGGCCACGTGCTCGACGAAGTCGCACGGCCCCCTCTCCAGCAGGTCGTCCACGATCTGCACGGCGGCCCGCTGTACGTCGTCCTCGAACTTGCGGATCATCCGGGGGGTGAAGGCCCGGGACACGATCCGGCGCAGCCGCGCGTGCCGCGGGTCGTCCATGTTGATCATGGATCCGAAGTACTCATTGAACTCGACGGGCAGGTCGACCAGGCTCGTCGCACCCTGCCCGGAACAGAACACCCCGGGGTTCCGGCTCGCCTCGCTCACGTCCGCGTGCCGGACCAGCGCGTAATATCCCCCGCCCGAGGCGGCGAACGGGACTTCCGGGTCAGCGAAGAATGGCGGCTGGGGCAGGCTGCGCAGCCCGGCGAACGCATCGCGCCGCTGCGGGAGCGGAAGGCCCCAGAACTCCGTCGCGGACAGGTCAACACCGCCGGGAAGGACCCGGGCCTGAGGGTCCGCTGCGGGGGGCTCAGATGGGGTCACGGGCGACCGCCTTGTCCTCGAATCGCGGCGAGAATCTCTCCCGGTTCATCGTCGCATACGGGCAGGAATACGCTCATACCCGTGAAACGGGCCGCCGTGCTTCTCGCGACCGGCGTGCTGGCCGCGGCCTGCGGGTCCGGTGGCGCCCCGGCCCACTCTGAGCCGGACCGGGCCGGATCGGTCCCGGCCTGCACCGCCGCGGCCGCCGCCGCGCTCGAGCACCACCTCACGCTGACCACCCTCCCCGGCCCCTGCCGCGGTCTGAGCCGGGCCCACCTGAATCTGGCCCTGGGCCGGGCCATCTACGAGGTCGCCGGCGCTGGCCAGCACAAGGCGGCCTGGCGACGCCGCGCCGCCTTGGCCGAGGCCCGCCTGGCCCCGCTCATCAAGTCCCTGCCCCAGCCCGCGATCCGCCCCCGGCCGATCCCGCCGCCACCGGCGTCCGCCCCGGCGGACCGCTGGGGAACGGGCCTGGCCACGCTCGCGACGTGGCTGCTCACCATGGGCATCGGCGCCTTCATGCTGGTGCCCTGGATCAGGCGCCGCCGCCTGCGCCCGACGTCGTCGGCGCACCACCGGTTCGGTCCGGTGGTCACCCTCGGGCACGCCGGCGCGGCCAGCGCCGGGCTGCTGGCCTGGATCGCCTACCTGGTCACCGGGTGGACTGCCCTGGGCTGGCTGGCGGTGGGGATCCTGCTGGCGGTCATCGGGCTCGGCATGGCCACGCTGACCGTGTGGACGGCCCAGGCGTCCCGGCCCGCGCCCCGCCCGCCGGGTCCCGTGCCGCCGAGTCCTGTGCCGCCGGGCCCGCTGCCGCCAGGTCCCGTCCCGCGGGACGGGACCTCCGTCCCGCCGCGCAGGGCCCGCGGCAATCTGCGGATCATCATCCCGATCGTGCATGGCCTGGCGGCCAGCGCGACGATCCTGCTCGCCCTGCTCACCGTGGTGGCCGCGCGGTGAGCGGCTGAGGTGGCCCGCAGGTCACCGGGCACATAGTCTCCAAGCATGAGCGAGACGCTGCCCTTGTTCCCGCTCGGTACCGTCCTTTATCCGGGGTTGTTGCTCCCGCTGAACATTTTCGAGGAGCGGTACCGGGAACTCGTCCGTGATCTGCTGGACGGGCCGGAACCCCGGCGTTTCGGCGTCATCGCCATCCGCAAGGGCCGGGAAACCGGCGTGGACGGGATCTCCGCGCTGTACCAGATCGGCTGCACCGCCACCCTCCGTGAGGTCGCTGAGCAGGAAGACGGCCGGTATCTCCTGGTGACCGTGGGCACCCAGCGCTTCCGGCTCGCCTCGCTCGACCACTCGCGGCCCTACCTGCAGGGCGAGGTGGATCTGCTCGAGGAGGAGGTCGGCGACGAGGCGGCCGCGGGCCTGGCCGTGCACGCGGTGCAGCGCGGCTTCCACGGTTACGTCGAGGCCCTGGCCAGCCGGGAAAGCGTCGAGGTCAGCGTGCCTGAACTGCCGGACGAGCCGTTGCTGCTGTCCTACCTGGTAGCCGCCTCGATGATCCTGGACCTGTCCGTGCGGCAGGATCTGCTGGCCGAGCCGGACGCGGAGCGCCGCCTCGGTGCCGAGCGGGCGCTGCTGGCCCGGGAGACCACCATGCTGCGGTCGCTCACCGCCACGCCCGCCCCCGACCTGCGCAACACCCCGTACAACCCGAACTGATCTCCCGGTTGGGCGGCGGCAGTCCTTCGTTCCCGGCCCGGTAAACGCCGGGAACGCCCCGCCTACAGGTACCGGGTGGTGAGCGTGGTGAGGGCCGGGCCCAGGGGCGCGTCGAGCCGCAACGTGGCCTGGGCGTCCCCCCGGGTCGGGCCCTGGTTGATGATCGCGACGGGGATGCCGAGCCTGGCCGCGTGCCGGACGAACCGGTAGCCGGACATCACGGTGAGCGAGGAGCCGAGGACCAGCAGCGCCCGCGCCTCGCTGACCAGCGCGTAGCACTCCGCGACCCGGCCCGGCGGCACGTTCTCGCCGAAGAAGATCACGTCGGGCTTGAGGGCGCCCGCGCAGCGCAGGCAGTCCACGACCTGGAACTGCCCGGTGGCCCCGTCGTCCAGCACCGCGTCCCCGTCCGGGTTGACCTGCTGCGCCTGGGCGGCCCAGTCCGGGTTCGCGGCGCGCAGCCGCTGGTCCAGCTCGTCTCGCGGTGTCCGCTCCCCGCAGCGGAGGCAGATGACCCGGCTGAGGCTGCCGTGCAGCTCGATGACGTCCTGCGCGCCCGCGGCCTGGTGCAGCCCGTCTACGTTCTGGGTGATGATCGCGCTGAGCAGGCCGCGCCGTTCCAGCTCGGCCACGGCCTGGTGGCCGCGGTTGGGAGCGGCCCGGGCGATGTGCCGCCAGCCCAGGTGGCTGCGCGCCCAGTACCGCTGCCGGGCCGCGGCGGCGCCGGTGAACGCCTGGTACGTCATGGGCTCGGCCCGCCGGGCCAGGCCGGTCGGCCCACGGTAGTCCGGGATGCCGGATTCGGTGGACAGCCCGGCCCCGCTCAGCACGACGACGCCGCCTGGCCCGAGCAGACCCGCAATTTCTCTAACGGGATCCGCCGGCGCCCCGGCCAGGCCGACGGCCATCTCGGAAGGGCCCTGAGGGTCCGCGGCGGCCTGTGTCACCCTTCCATGCTGCCTCATCTGTCCGGGTGCTCTGCTAGTCCGGGGGGACGACCCTCCGCGGACTACCCGGAGTGTCGTCGCCCAGCCGATGCCGGGTCCAGGGGCCGTAGCGCGCGCATGCGTCGGCGAGGCGGGGCCTGCCGGAGGCGGGTGCTCGCGGAGCCGGCGTTCGGCGCGCAGCGGCGAGCGGGGGGTCCAGGGGGGTCGGCCCCCCGGACCAGCAGGGCCTGACGCCGGCCCGCGCGGCAAGGGCGCGGGCCGACGTCACCTGGCCAGGCTGTCCAGGGCCGGTCAGGTCAGGGTCAGTCCGGTTAGGCCCGGTTACTTCTGGAGCGGCTTGCCGAGGTTCACGCCCTTCCCGCCGGTGGCCAGCGAGGCCGCGCCGTAGAAGACGTACACCCCGACCGCGGCGAAGGCCAGCACGACGTAGCCGCCCGTCTTCAGCAGGCCGGTCGAGGCTTCCTCGGTGCCGAGCAGCACCAGCAGCAGGGCCACGTCCACCAGCACGAAGATCAGCGTGAACGCGAGCGGCAGCCGGAGCGTGGCCAGGGTGAGTACCACGATGATGACCAGCCAGGAGATCAGGAACAGCTCCTGGGTGGAGGCAGCGGCCAGGACGGTGATGCCGAACCAGCCGCGGATCAGCCCGAGCACGAGCACCGCGTAGCTCAGCCAGAACCCGGCAAAGATGCCGAAGATGCTGGCCACCGCGCTCTGGCCGATGGCCGCGGCCCAGATCGTGGCGATGAACAATCCGATCGAGGTGGCCGCCAGGATGATAGGCAGGGAGGCGCCGACGGCAGTCGCCGGCACCACGCCCACCAGGACCAGGCCCAGGGCGACCGACCCAACGATGAATACCGGCAGGCCCAGCATGGCCGGGTCGCCAGCCAGTGGCGCCAGGATCGGGACCGGGTCTCCGGCGATTTCCGTTTCTGTGCCTGGGGCGGATCCAGAGTTACTGGCGGATGCTTCGAGATCGGTCATCGGCTGCTCCTTCGCAGGAAACGCACGAGGCCGGCAATTTACGCGGGCCATTGCACAATGCGTACCTCTGCGTGGTACACGGAGTGGTTCTCACTTTGAGCCAGCCCTGCCTGGGGACGCTGCGGTTTTCGTCCCCGGAGGGTGAGTGTGCCGCCTGTGGCCGTCCTCTGCGGCCGTCCTGGCGGCGCATCAGTGCGTCCGCTTCGCGGCGTCGGAACGAAGTCCAGGAGTGGGTACTTTTGGATAGTATGAGGAACTTTCGCGACAGCCTTGGCGGGCTGCGAGACCCTGGCCGCCAAGAGCCGTGCGGCCGGGGTCACCACCCCGTGGTGATGACCCCGTGGTTGACGACGCCGTGGTTGATGACGCCGTGACCGCAGACCCGTACGCGGCCGCGGCCGGCCTGGTGTCCCGCTCGGCGGCGGCGTACGCGTCGAGCATCCCCGAACGCCCGGCCGACGACGGGTTCTTCGGACCCGGGAGCGTGGCCTGGCGGGTGAGTGCCGACCTGTCCAGCCCGGTGGCGGGGCTGCGCGCGCTGCACCTGCAGGCGCTGCACCCGCTGGCCATGGCGGGCGTGGATCAGCACAGCGACTGGCGCCAGGATCCGGTTGGCCGGCTGGCCGCCACCTCCGCCTACCTGGCCACGGTGACCTTCGGCGACCGCGGGTCGGCCGAGCGGGTCGCCGCCCGGGTGCGCCGCATCCATGAGCACGTCCGTGGCGTGGACCCGGTCACCGGGCAGCCCTACGCCGCCGGTGATCCCGCGCTGCTGCTGTGGGTGCACGCCACGTTCGTCGACTCGGGGATCGTGGCCGCCGCGCTGTTCGGGACGCCGCTCCCGGCGCCCGACAGCGACCGCTTCGTGGCGGAGATGGTGACCGAGGCCGAACTGGTGGGTGTGCCCCGCGACCTGGTCCCGGCCAGCACCGCGGCACTGGAGGCCTACCTCACCTCGGCCCGCCCTGGGCTGCGCTGCACGCCGGCCGCCCGGGAGTCCATGGACTACCTGCTCGACCCGCCAGGGCTGGACGAGGACATGGCGGAGATCTGGCGGGACGTGCGGGACGCCGCCGTGGCCGCGCTGCCTGGCTGGGCCCGCCAGATGTACGGGTATGACTCGCCGCCGCTCACCGACGCCCGCCGGACCGAGATTCACCAGGCGCTCGGGGTGCTCGACACGGTGTTCCTCGGCGAGCCCGGAGTGCTGGAGGCCCGTCAGCGCATCGCGCTGCGGGTGCGGGCGGCGCGGTCGGCATGAAGGGCACGCTTCGCTCGAAGGCACGGGCCGCATGAAGGCGCGCTCGGCATGAAGGCACGGGCCGCGTGAAGAAGCTGATCGCCGCGACCTCGGTGATCGCGGGTCTGGCCGGGCTGGCCGTGCTGGGCCGCCGGGTGGGCCGGCTCCGGCTGACCCGGGGCCGGGCCGCGCTGCAGCTGGCGATCCGGGGCGGCCTGCGCTACGCGGGCAGCGCGCCGCGCCTGTTCGCCGCGGCCGGGGAGCACCGGCAGCAGCTCCGCAACGACCTCGCCCTGCAGACCGCCGAGGATGTGGCCACCACCCTGGGCGCCATGAAGGGCGTCCTGATGAAGATCGGCCAGATGGCCAGCTACGTGGACGACGGGCTGTCGCCCGCCGTCCGCCGCACGCTCAGCCGGCTGCAGGACAGCGTCCCGCCGATGAGCGCGGAACTCGCCGCGGGCGTGGTGGCCGAAGAGCTCGGCCTGCCTCCCGAGGAGGCGTTCGCCAGCTGGGATCCGGTGCCCATCGCGGCCGCGTCCATCGGGCAGGTGCACCGGGCCATGACCCACGACGGCCGGGCCGTCGCGGTCAAGGTGCAGTACCCAGGCATCGCCGAGACCATCGCGGCGGACCTGGGCAACGTCGCGCTGCTGCGCCGGATGCTGCGCATCACCGCGCCGGCCCAGGACGTGGACGGCCTCATCGCGGAACTGCGCGACCGGGTCCTGGAAGAGCTGGACTACCGGCGGGAAGCGGAGAACCAGCGGCTGGTGGCGGCGTACTACGACGGCCATCCCACGATCATCATCCCGAAGATCATCGACGAGCTGTCCACCCGGCGGCTGGTGACCAGCGAGCTGGCCGACGGCGCCCGCTTCGCCGAGCTGGCGCAGTGGTCCCAGGAAGAGCGTGACCTGGCGGCCGAGACCATCTACCGGTTCACCTTCCGCAGCCTGTACGACGTGCACGCGTTCAACGGCGACCCGCATCCGGGCAACTACCTGTTCCACGGCGGCGGCCGGGTGACGTTCCTCGACTTCGGCCTGGTCAAGCACTTCAGCGCGGCCGAGCTGCGGCCGCTCGTGGACATGGTCCGCTACCTGTGCGTGGAGCAGGACCCGGAAGGCTTCCGGGCCAGCATGGTGGCAGCCGGCTTCCTGCGTGCCGACGCCCCGCTCAGCACCGAGACGGTGGTCGAGCACATGGCGGTCTTCTATGACACGGTCCGCCGGCCGGGGCCCCGGACCATGACCGGGGACTACGCGTCCGCCGTGGTGCGCCGCTTCTTCGACGTGCGCAGCCCGCTGGCCCAGTGGGTGAGCGTGCCGCGGTCCTACGTCATCCTGCAGCGCATCAACCTGGGCTTGTTCGCGATCCTGGGCGAGCTCACCGCCACGGCGGACTGGCGCGCCATCGCCGAGGAGATCTGGCCGTTCATCCAGGGACCGCCCTCGACGCCGATGGGGGCGGCCGAGGCCGCCTGGCGGGCCGGGCGGCCGTCGGCCACCGAGCGGGTAGCCTGACCGGACGCTTTGTAACCAGCCGATTCGGCTGCGTGACGGAACATAACAATCCGGGGTGACACGTGCGTTCTTACCGCAGCTGAGTGGCCGGTGCGCCTGCGCCGGGTGGCTGCGGGGGCCATACTTGTAGGGATGAAACCAGCCCGCGCCGCGACCCGGCGTTACCTGCCCGGAAGTCCCTTCAACACCCCCCCGGTTGTCCGCCCGGTGAAGGAATTCGCTGCGGGGGACCAGGTCACCCACGACCGTTACGGCCTCGGGCGGGTTCTCACCGCCGACGAGTCCGGCGTCTTCGTGGACTTCGGCACTCAGCAGGAGCGGATCGCCGCCCCGTACAGCAAGCTGACCAAGCTCTGACTGCTGGGTTAACCGCAGAGTTTTTGCCTCACCCAGTTCTCGGATCACCGGGTGCTCGAATTGTCCGGTTATCCAGCCACTGAGCCTGCCCTGGCGCCGCCCGCCCGGCGTTCAGGGGCTCGTGGTCGGCTGATCAGCGGTCTGCTGCCCGGCCGGGGCCGCTGAGCCGGAACCGTCCGCCGGCGGCTGGGCACCGTACCCGCTGAACCTGATCGCGTGGCCGGCGGCGTCGTGAATCGCGGCAGGCCAGGTGGCCAGCGCGAGGACGACCGGCCCCCGCACCCCCTCGATGGCGGTGATCGCGCACGCGATCGTGGCCGTGCCCGCCCCCACCTGGACCCAGCTCGCGTCCCGGGATGGGCCCAGCGTCAGCGGGGTCCCGGCCGCCCGGCCTGCCGCCGCGAGGCACGCGGTGATGGCCCTCATCCGCGCCGCCAGCACCTCCGGCGGCTCCCCGGTCCGCTCCCGCAGTTGCCGGGCCAGCTGCCCCGGCTGGGCTTCGTTGCGGCTGCTGTTGTTCTCCGTGCTGGCGTCCGCACTGTTCGCGGGGAGCGGTACCACCGGTCCGGGCAGGCGGCCCGCCTGGCCCACTGGCACGGGCGCCCAGTAGCAGGCCACGGGCATGCTGGCCCGCGCGGTCAGCTGGAAGCCGGCCAGCGGGCCGAGGCCGGTGGACGCGTCGAGCCAGGGCAGGCCGTCGGCCCGGGGCTGCCGGTCCTGCCCAGGCTGGCCGCAGCTCACCGTGATCCGCAGCGCGGGGTCGAGGCCGAACTCCGCCGCTATCCGGGGCCACTGCCGCGGGCACCCTCCGGGGGCACCGTGCCGTGGTTCACCCGGGCCGGGCATACTCGGGGGCGAGCCGGGAACGGCCCGGGGCCTGATCGTCTGCGCACTGGCGCGCCGCGACTGAGGTGAAGCGATGACTGACGGACTGGTAACCCTGCAGAGCAACTACCCGGTCCCGGACACGATCGACCGGCTCAGGGACGCCGTCACCGCGGCGGGCCTGCAGGTCTTCGCGCGGGTGGACCACGCGGCGGGCGCGCACGAGGTGGGCATGGAGTTGCGGCCCACCGAACTGCTCATCTTCGGCAACGCCCGGGGTGGCACTCCGCTCATGCAGGACAAGCAGACGGCCGGGATCGACCTGCCACTGAAGGCGCTCGCCTGGGAGGATGAGAGCGGGCAGACCTGGCTGAGCTACAACGACCCGGTCTGGATCGCCGGGCGCCACGCGCTGACCGAGTCGAGCGCGGCGGCGGCGCAGATACTGCGCGGGGCGGTAGCCAAGCTGACCCAGGCCGCCGCGGGCGGCTGAGAACGCGGCGCCCGGGGAACGGCGTCAGGTACGCCGGCATCGGGACATATAACACCGGCGACTTGGCTGGCTGCCGTGCGCTACCCTTGGGGTATGCGTTCCGCCCGGCAGTTCCTTACCTAGCCGCGCTGACTGACCCCGTCGTTGGCGCGGCTGCCCCTCGTGACCGGGGGGCTTTTCTGTTGCCGGAGCCGGACCGACCAAGTGCTGAGGAAACACCATGACAGCCGCCGAGAGTGCTGAGCGGGCGCAACACTACGACCCCCGCGAAATCCAGGAAAAGTGGCAGGCCCGCTGGGCGGAGCTGGACCTGTTCCGGGCCAGCGACGACCCGGACGACCCCCGCCCGCGCACCTATCTGCTGGACATGTTCCCGTACCCCTCGGGCGACCTGCACATGGGGCACGCCGAGGCCTACGCCATCGCCGACGCGGTGGCCAGGTACTACTTCCAGCGCCAGCACAACGTGCTGCACCCCATCGGGTGGGATGCGTTCGGGCTGCCCGCCGAGAACGCGGCGATCAGGAACAACACACACCCGGCCGACTGGACGTACGCGAACATCGAGACGCAGGCCGCGTCGTTCCGCCGGTACGCGGTGTCCTTCGACTGGTCGCGTCGGCTGCAGACCTGCGATCCCGCCTACTACCGCTGGAACCAGTGGCTGTTCCTGCGCTTCTACGAGCGTGGCCTGGCCTACCGGAAGGACGGCTACGTCAACTGGTGCCCGCACGACCAGACCGTGCTGGCCAATGAGCAGGTCATCGCGGGCCGGTGCGAGCGGTGCGGGACCGAGGTCGTCCGTCGTGTGCTGACCCAGTGGTACTTCAAGATCACCGAGTACGCGGAGCGGCTGCTGGCCGACATGGCCCAGCTGGAGGGCCAGTGGCCGGACCGGGTCCTGCTGATGCAGCGGAACTGGATCGGGCGCTCCGAAGGGGCCGACATCCGCTTCGTGATCGAGGGCCGCAGCGAGCCGGTCACCGTCTTCACCACCCGCCCGGACACGCTGTACGGGGCGACGTTCTTCGTGGTGGCGGCGGACGCGCCGCTGGCCGAGGAGATCTGCGCCCCCGAGCATCGCGAGGCCCTGCAGGACTACGTGGCGCAGGTGCGCAAGCTGACCGACATCGAGCGGCAGGCCACGGACCGCACCAAGACCGGCGTCTTCCTGGGCCGCTACGCGATCAACCCGGTGAACGGCGAACGGCTGCCGATCTGGGCCGCCGACTACGTGCTGCCCGACTACGGCACCGGCGCGATCATGGCTGTTCCCGCGCATGACCAGCGCGACCTGGACTTCGCGCGGACCTTCGGGCTGCCCGTCCAGGTGGTCGTGGACACCGGCGAACCCGACCCCGCGGAGACCGGGATCGCCACGCACGGCGACGGATCGCTGATCAACTCCGGCCCGCTGGACGGGCTGGATAAGGCCGACGCCATCGCCCGGGCCACCGCGATCATGGAGGCGGAGGGCCAGGGACGGGCGGCGGTCAACTACCGGCTGCGCGACTGGCTGCTGTCCCGGCAGCGGTTCTGGGGCACGCCCATCCCCATCGTGTACTGCCCGTCGTGCGGCGAGGTGCCGGTGGCGGACGACCAGCTGCCGGTGGTCCTGCCTGACCTGCGTGGCCAGGACCTGGTCCCCAAGGGCGTCTCGCCGCTGGCGGCGGCCGAGGACTGGGTCAACACCGAGTGCCCCAAGTGCGGTGGCCCCGCCCGGCGGGACACCGACACGATGGACACGTTCGTCGACTCTTCGTGGTACTTCCTGCGCTACTGCTCACCGCAGTACGAGCACGGGCCGTTCGACGTGGCCGCGGTGCGCCGCTGGGCCCCGGTCGACCTGTATGTGGGCGGCGTTGAGCACGCCATCCTGCACCTGCTGTACAGCCGGTTCTTCGTCAAGGTGCTGCAGGACATGGGCATGGTGGACTTCGGCGAGCCGTTCACCAGGCTGCTGAACCAGGGCCAGGTGATCAACCGTGGCCGGGCCATGTCGAAGTCCCTGGGCAACGGGGTTGACCTGGGCCAGCAACTGGCCGCGCACGGGGTCGACGCGGTCCGGCTGACGATGATCTTCGCTAGCCCGCCCGAGGACGACATCGACTGGGCCGACATGAACCCCGAGGCGTCGGTGAAGTTCCTGGGCCGGGTCTGGCGGGTCGCCGATGATGTCGCGGCCGTGGCCGCGGGTGAGGACGCTGCGGATGGCCGGGCCGCCCAGGGCGACCTGGGCCTGCGCAAGGTCACGGCCCGCACGATCGACGAGGTCACCCGCCTGGTGGAGGCGTCCCGGCTGAATGTCGCGGTGGCGCGGCTGATGGAACTGGCCAGCGCGACCCGGAAGGCGATCGACTCCGGGCCGGGCGCGTCCGACCCGGCGGTGCGGGAGGCGGCGGAGACGCTGACGGTGATGCTGTCCCTGTTCGCCCCGTACACGGCCGAGGAGTGCTGGGAGCTGATGGGCCGTCAGGCGTCGGTGGCCCTGGCCGGCTGGCCGGCCGCCGATCCCGCGTTGCTGGTCGAGGACGTGGTGACCTGCGTGGTGCAGGTGGCCGGCAAGGTACGCGACCGCGTGGAGGTCCCGCCTGGCATAGGCGAGGACGAACTGCGCGAGCTGGCCCTGGCCACCCCCGGGGTCGCCCGGGCGCTGGAGGGACGGCCAGTGCGGAAGGTGATCGTCCGCGCGCCCAAGCTGGTCAACGTCGTCCCAGGCTGACCGGACTGGGTTCGTCTCAGGCTGACCGGATCTGGGGTTTCGTCTCGGTCTGATCGGACCGGGTTCGTCTCAGGCTGACTGGCCCGGGATGGCCCCGGGCCCGTCACCTGCCCGCTCCGCCCGCCTTCGCTGTTCGCCCGCTCCACCCGGCTCAGACGCGGCGGAGCACCGCCACCACGCGGCCCAGGATCGCGGCCTCGTCACCGGGTATCGGCGTGTACAGCGGGTTGTGCGGCATCAGCCAGACGTGCTCGCCGGAGCGCTTGAAGGTCTTCACCGTCGCCTCGCCATCAATCATGGCCGCCACGATGTCGCCGTTCTCCGCGACCGGCTGCTGCCGGACCACCACCCAGTCGCCATCGGCGATAGCAGCATTGATCATGGAGTCGCCGACCACTTTGAGCAGGAAGAGCGTGCCGTCGCCGACGATCTGCTTGGGCAGCGGGAAGATGTCCTCGATCGCTTCCTCGGCGAGGATCGGACCACCTGCCGCGATCCGGCCGACCAGCGGCACGTAGGTAGCTTCCTGCGAGGCGATGTCCAGCGGGGCCTCTTCGTCCTGCTCAGTCTCGGGCCGTACCGCCGGGTGCCCGGGCAGCCGGACCTCGACGGTCCGCGGCCGCCCCGCATCGCGCCGCAAGTATCCCTTGCTCTGCAGGGTGGACAACTGGTACGAGACACTTGAGGTGCTGGTCAGTCCGACCGCCTCGCCGATCTCGCGCATCGACGGCGGGTAACCGCGCCGCTGCACTGAATCCCGGATGACCTGCAGCACCTTGCGCTGGCGCCAGGTGAGTACATGATCAGGGTCGGGCCGATCCGGCATCTCAGTGACCACCGCCGGCACGCTGCCCTTCGGCTTTCTCCCTGGCCGGCCCTTCGGTCTCGCGGCGGTATCCGTACCGCTCCCGCCCTGCGCGCCCGGCGCGCCGTCGTCGTCCGAGCTGTCCATCAACACTGACCTCCGGATCTGGTGGCTGACCCCGTAGCAGACGGTAGCGCTTTCGCTTCGGGATCTCAAACATCTGTTCGAGGAGGCGAGAAATGTCGTACCCCCGAGCTACACCTGTACCGTACAGTCATTCGATCGATCGCGCGTTCGATCGAACGGCTGTACGATAGAACGGTAATTCGATAGAGGAGGCTGGCATGAGCGTGATGAGCATGGGCAAGAAGCCCAAGGCCCTGGTCCGCCCGCTCGGTGCTGGGAATTCTCGGGCCGGCGCGTATCGGGGCGAGTTGCGGTCGGGTGAGCCCGGCGCGGCGGCACACCGGCCAGAAAAGAGAAACGTTCCCGGCGTGTCGGTGCCGGCGCAGCCGGGAATTACGGGGCCGGCGCGGCCGCGAGCCGCCAGGCAGCACCCACCGGCGCGTCCGCGCCTGTGGGTAGTTCCGGATGCCGCAGTTCCGGACGCCGGCGGGCCAGACCTCGCTGGGCCAGACCTCGGTGGGCCAGGCGTGGCCGCCCGCAATGCCGCCGGGCCAAGCGTCGCCGTGCCCCGGCCGAGGGTGGCACCCGACGGGCTGATCCCGGCCCGGCCGCGCAGCACCAGGCCGGCCGGGACTCCTTCGCGGACGCGCGTGGTCCGGCCCGCATCGGTGCCGTCCCGTAGGCCTGTCCAGCGCGCGCGGCGGACCAGGCTGACCCGGCGCGGGCGCCGGGTGGTCTGGGCATCCGCGGTTCTCCTCTTCGCCGCAGTGATCACCCCGGTCCTGCTCGCCCTGGCGTCCGGGGCGCAGGCGGCCAATCACGGTCTGCCGCCGTCTGCGGTGCGGGCCAGCATGCGGCAGATCGTGGTCAAGCCAGGCCAGTCCCTGTGGTCGATCGCGCTGAGCGCGGAGCCCCAGGCTGACCCGCGGGCGGTCATCCAGCAGATCGTCGAATTCAACGCGCTGGGCAGCCAGGTCGTGGTGCCCGGCGAGAGCCTCTGGGTCCCCCGGGGCTGAGCCCGCGACACGCCGGCAGGCACCGCTCGCGGAGGGGATTTCCCTGCCCTTCCCCGCGTGGCCGCAGGGGGTTTACCGGAAACTCACGGAACCGGCGCGTTGCCGCTTGCGCAGCATGGGGTGTTGCTCTAGCGTCACCACAAGATATAGTAGTTACAGCGCTGTAGTTCACGTACAAGTTGTGGTCTCAGGAGCTTGTGCAGGCTCCGGGTCGCCTTGGGGAGGTGATCGTATGTTCTGTCCGTACTGCAAGAACGCGGAAAGCCGCGTCATCGACAGCAGGACTGCCGACGATGGGGCTGCGATCCGCCGCCGCAGGTCGTGCCCGGCGTGCGGGCGGCGTTTCACCACCCAGGAGACAGTCATCCTGATGGTGGGTAAGCGCAGCGGCGCCACCGAGCCGTTCACCCGCGAAAAGATCGTCCGCGGGGTGCGGCGGGCGTGCCAGGGCCGGCCGGTCACCGAAGACGAGCTGGCGATCCTGGCCCAGCAGGTCGAGGATACGATCCGGGCCCGTGGCTCGGGCGAGGTCGCTTCGCACGAGGTGGGACTGGCGATTCTCGGGCCGCTCCGCGACCTGGACGAAGTGGCTTATCTGCGGTTCGCCTCGGTCTACCGGGGTTTTGAGTCGCTCACTGATTTCGAGGATGAGATTTCCGCGCTGCGCACGGCGCGGCAGGACGCGGGCGCGCTGGCGCCCCTTTCCTGAGCAGCAAGCTGAGTTCGGAGTTCGGGTTCGCACTATTACATCGACGGATGGGCCTGGCCGGGCCCGCGTGGGATCCGCGGGGATCCCGGAAGGGGGATGACATGACGGAGACGGTGAGCGGGTCTGCGCCTCGCGGGGGCAAGGGCTCGCGCAAGGGACTCACGATCGGGCGGATTCACACCCAGGAGGGCGTGCACCCGTACGACGAGGTCACTTGGGAGCGCCGCGATGTCGTCATGACCAACTGGCGGGACGGCACCGTCAACTTCGAGCAGCGTGGTGTCGAATTCCCCGACTTCTGGTCCGTCAACGCCGCCAACATCGTCACCACCAAGTACTTCCGCGGCGCGGTCGGCACCCCCGAGCGGGAGTGGAGTCTCAAGCAGCTGGTCGACCGCGTGGTCGGAAAGTACGTGGCGGCCGGCCGTGAGAACGGGTACTTCGCCAGTCCCCAGGACGCCGAGATCTTCGAGCACGAGCTCACCTACGCGCTCATCCACCAGATCTTCGCCTTCAACTCGCCGGTCTGGTTCAACGTCGGGACCAGCTCTCCTCAGCAGGTGTCGGCGTGCCAGCCCTACGACGCCCTGGTCAGCACCCCTGCTGGGCTCATTCCCATCGGCAAGCTGGTGGCTGATGACGCTGTCGGCGCCAAGGTGTACGACGCCCACGGTCTCACCAGGATCATTGCTACCAAGGCCAACGGCGTGAAAGAAGTGCTGCGCCTGCACACCAAGGCCGGCTACATGCTCGACGTCACCGCGGACCATCTTGTCTGGCGGTCCAGTGGTATGGGCACTGGCCAGTTCGTTCCCGCAGGACAGCTCGTCACAGGTGACCAGCTGGAGTGGTGCCGGCGTGAGGCGCCCGGGGAGTCCGAGATTGACCGCCAGGAAATTGCCGAGGCGGCGTTGGCTGGGTGGCTCCAGTCGGATGGGTTCGTTGGTCAGTACACCACCGGGACTAACCGTTCCCTGACCATCGAGGCGATGACGGTTACTGACGCGGAGCTTGAGTGGGTCACAGACGTGCTGGACCGTGTCTTTCCGGAAGTTCACCGCCATGAGCGGTCAGTCAAGACCCAAAGCGAAGAACTCGATTGCCGCCGGACCCGCCTATATGGCGAAGCCCTGCGGTCGTACGTCGAGCGATGGGATCTGCTCACCCGCGGCACCGACATGGTGGTGCCCGAACGCCTGTACTCCGCGCCGCTGCCAGTGGTAGCTGCCTACCTGAGGAGCATCTTCCAGGCGGAGGGTTTCGTGTCGGCACGGTCAGCATCCACTGTGGTGGAGGTTGACATGATCTCGGAGCGTCTTATCCGTGGTGTTCAGCAGTTGCTGCTCCGCTTCGGGATCTTCGCCCGGGTTGGCTTCAAACCGGACGCCAGGGATTCCCGCAAGGGTTGCTGGACGGTGCGTGTGCAGACAGCTGGCGACCGGCGCATCTTCGCCGATGAGATCGGATTCATTGACCCTGTCAAGGCCGACAAGCTGGAGCGCAGTTTTGACCTGCCGGGTCAGGCGGCACACGACACCAAGCGACTAGAGATCGCCCGGATCGAGCCGCTGGGCGCCATGGAAGTCTTCGACATCCAGACCGAGAGTGGTGAATACCTCTCCGGCAACCTCCGGGTGCACAACTGCTTCATCCTGGCGGTGGACGACACGATGGACTCCATCCTGGACTGGTACAAGGAAGAGGGCCTGATCTTCAAGGGCGGTTCCGGGGCCGGGGTCAACCTGTCCAGGATCCGGTCCTCCAAGGAGCTGCTCTCCTCCGGCGGCACGGCCAGCGGGCCCGTCTCCTTCATGCGTGGCGCGGACGCGTCCGCCGGCACCATCAAGTCCGGCGGGGCGACGCGCCGGGCTGCGAAGATGGTCGTCCTCGACGTCGATCACCCCGACGTGGAGGAGTTCATCGAGACCAAGGCCCGCGAGGAAGAGAAGGTCCGGGTCCTCCGCGACGCCGGATTCGACATGGACCTGGGCGGCAAGGACATCGCGAGCGTCCAGTACCAGAACGCCAACAACTCGGTCCGGGTCTCCGACGAGTTCATGCGCGCGGTCGAGCGGGACACCAAGTTCGACCTGGCGGCGCGGATGACCGGGGAGACGGTCGAGACGGTGGACGCCCGGGCCCTGTTCCGCACGATGGCCCAGGCGGCCTGGGCTTGTGCTGACCCCGGGATCCAGTACGACGGCACCATCAACGGCTGGCACACCTGCCCCGAGTCGGGCCGGATCACCGCCAGCAACCCGTGCAGCGAATACGTCCACCTGGACAACTCATCGTGCAACCTGGCCAGCATCAACCTGCTGAAGTTCCTCCGCGATGACGACACCTTCGCGGTGGAGCGGTTCCGGCAGATCACCGAGCTGATCATCACGGCGATGGACATTTCCATCTGCTTCGCGGACTTCCCGACCGAGAAGATCACCGAGACCACCCGGGCGTACCGGCAGCTCGGGATCGGGTACGCCAACCTGGGCGCGCTGCTGATGGCGACCGGGCACGCGTACGACTCCGACGGCGGGCGGGCTGTCGCGGCCGCCATCACCTCGCTGATGACGGGCACCGCCTACCGCCGGTCCGCGGAGCTCGCGGCGGTGGTCGGGCCCTACGACGGCTACAAGCGGAATGCGACCGCGCACAAGCGGGTCATGCGCAAGCACGCCGAGGCCAGCCACCAGATCAGGGCGCTGGGCGGGATGGACGAGGAAATCCTCGCCGCCGCCAATAAGGCGTGGGATAAATGTCTTACGATCGGTGAAAAGAATGGCTTTAGAAATGCCCAGGCGAGCCTACTCGCCCCTACCGGTACTATAGGCTTGATGATGGATTGTGATACGACCGGCGTAGAACCGGATTTGGCTTTGGTCAAATTCAAGAAGCTCGTCGGCGGCGGGTCCATGCAGATCGTCAACCAGACGGTGCCGCGCGCGCTGAAGAACCTGGGCTACCAGCCGGAGCAGGCGGAGGCGATCGTCGAGTACATCGCCGAGCACGGCCATGTCGTCGATGCACCTGGCCTCCGCACGGAGCACTATGACGTCTTCGACTGCGCTATGGGCGAGCGCTCTATTGGCCCGATGGGCCATGTGCGGATGATGGCCGCGGTGCAGCCCGCGCTTTCCGGGGCCATCTCCAAGACCGTGAACCTGCCTGAGTCGGCCACGGTCGAGGACATCGAGTCCATCTATATGGAGGGCTGGAAGCTCGGGCTCAAGGCCCTGGCCGTCTACCGGGACAACTGCAAGGTCGGCCAGCCGCTGTCTGACGCCAGGAAGAAGCCGGCCGCCGCGGCTGCGGAGCCTGCCGCCACGCCGCACGAGGTCCGGCCGGTCCGCAGGCGGCTGCCGAAGAACCGCACCGCGTCCGTGACCAGCTTCTCCGTGGCCGGCGCCGAGGGCTACATGACGGCGTCCAAGTACCCAGATGACGGCGTGGGTGAGCTCTTCCTGAAGCTCGGCAAGCAGGGGTCCACCCTGGCGGGCGTGATGGACGCGTTCTCGATGGCGATCTCCATCAGCCTCCAGTACGGGGTGCCGCTGGAGAAGTGGGTGGAGAAGTTCACCAACATGCGCTTCGAGCCGGCCGGCATCACCGACGACCCGGACATCCGGATCGCCAGCTCGGTCCTGGACTACGTGTTCCGCCGGCTGGCCCTGGATCACCTGCCTTACGACACCCGCGCGGAGATGGGCATCCTGTCCGCCGGCGAGCGCACCGCCCAGCTGGCCGGTGAGGATCCGGATGCGCTAGCCGAAGAGCAGGACCCGGGCGAGATGGCCCAGTCCGCGCCGGTCGAGCGGCCCCAGGCGCGGTCCGACGACCGGCCCGACCCAGCCGGGTCCGCCGCGCCGTACCAGCCGCACAGCTCCACCGAGCTGATCGAGGCGCAGCAAGGCCGCACCGCGGACGCCCCGCTGTGCCTGACCTGCGGCACCAAGATGCGCCCGGCCGGCAGCTGCTACGTCTGCGAAGGCTGCGGCGCCACCAGCGGCTGCAGCTAGAAGTGAGCGGTATTGCATCAGATGCACAAGCGATCGTATTGCTTGCGCAGATCATGATGCTGATCCTGGCACTGGATCCGGATCGGCCATGTAAGTCGTGCTGACCGGCCTAGGCCGGTCAGCACGACGGGCGCCCGCGCACTGGTTCGTGCTCCGCCGCGCGCGCCGGACCGCCGCCCGCCGGACCTTCACCCGCGGATCGGCCGACTTCGCGCGGACCCGCGCCGTAGCCGCCCTCGACCTGCTGTCCTGGCTGGATCACCGTGGCTAGGACCTGCGCGATCTTACCCAGGCGGATCTAGGCGGCGACCCTACTACCCGCCGGGCCGTGCGCTACTTCCTCCAGTGGGCACATGGCCTCGGCCTAGTCGGTGATCTGAATGTGCCGCTTCCCCCGCCAAGAATCAGAGCGCCTGCTCGCTGAACGCGACCATATCCATCAGCTCGACCGCTGCCTCACCCGACGAGGCTGGCGCACCTCGTCCGCCTGCTACACGACCAGGACGAGCCGCGGTGGACACTCGGTCGACTGGGAAACCCCGGTGCTCCTGTCCGCCTGTTTATCCTCGACCTTCTCGTCATCCACCCCTTCGAGGACGGCAACGGGCAGGTCACCCGTCCGCTCACAGGCGCCCTGCCTGGCGAGCATTCTACACCGTAGGCCGCTACGTGAGCCTTGAGAGGCGATCTCTGAGTCGCTGACGCCTACTACCAGGCGTTGCGATGCTGGCCCGTGCTTAGTTGGTATGTTCAATTAGCTGTAGCTTTGGTGTACCAACTTGCTCCGGGGAAGGCTGATGGAGTCGTCATGACAGGCAGAGGCCGACCCAGCCGGGCCAGCGTCTACGAGCGCCTCGGCCGGGCGCTCTCAGAACTCGATCAGCGGTTCGGGGCACTTCCCAACCCGAAGGAAGCTGAGTCTATCTGGGCTGACATCTGGCATCAGGAGGCGCACCACTCGACCGCGCTGGAAGGCAACACGCTGGTGCTGCGTGAGGTGCAGATGCTCCTCTACCAGGGTCGGGCGGTAGGTGCCAAGCCCCTCAAGGAGTACAACGAGGTAAAAGGGTATGCAGATGCCGCCCGCTGGGTCTACGGGCAGGCCCTGGAGCCAGGCGACTGGCACGCGGCCGGTTGCTCACGATGAGCGAGGTCCGTCGCGTCCACCAACTAGCGATGACGCCTGTCTGGACGTGGCTCCGCATCCTGATGCCACCGACCGCGAGGGGCCCGGTAGCTTCCGCGAACACGATATTCATCCGTTCCCAGGGGGCATGACTCCACCCTCATGGCCGCTGGTGCCCGCTCAGATGCAGCAATGGTTGAAGATGTCTGCGCCAGCGCAGAGCGCGTCGGGCAGAGAGCTATGATCACTGGCTGCCCGAGGAACTGGCGCGGCTCCACAACGAGTTCGAGCGAGTGCACCCGTTCATCGATGGGAACGGCCGGACTCGCCGGCTCGTCGTCAATCTCGTGCTGGTCCGGCTCGGCTATCCACCCGTGGTCATCTTCTAGCGGCAGCGAGATCCTATCTAGCAGCGATGCGCGCCGACGAGGCGACTACGGGCCTTGGTGAGCTGATCGCGAGGCGATGTATGACAACCTCAACAGTTCATCGTCCCCAACGTCGCTGTACCTGCCCGCATAGTCCCGCTCGCTGCCTTGGCGGACAAGGAATTCACCATGATCGCGCTACGCCACGCAGCGCAGCGTGGCCGTCTTGACGCGGTGCAGAGGCTGACGGCTCTCGAGTTCCCGCAAGCCGTCACGCCTACCGCCGCGAAGCATCAGCGGCGGCCGGGAATAGCCACACTCCGAATAAGTGCACTCCTCCAGGAGGCGCCACCAGCGGCTGCAGCTAGAAGTGAGTCCTGCCCCGGATTGAATTGCTTTCCGGACCACGCTGCCTGTTGCCTGACCGGTAACAGGCAGCGTGGTCATCGGGTGCCGCGGTATGCGGTCTGGCTGCGAGGCCAGGTGCCAGGGCCAGGGTGACCGTGATGGAGATCGCTGCCATCAGGGCCATGGCCGTGCCGGGCGACGTCAGCTGAGCGATGACGCCCGCGATAACGGCGCCGACGCCCTGCATGGCGAGCAGGCCGCAGGAGTGCAGCCCAAGGGCGTGCCCACTCAGCTCATCGGGCGTCAGGGTCATCAGTCGCTGCTGGAGCAGGAGACTGGCCGAATATCCGACCGAAGCGAGTGCGACGGCTGCCGCCGCGAGGGGCAGCGACGGGTGCAGGGCGAAGATGAGATACGGGGCGGCGAGCAGCAGGCGCAGCGGGGCACCGAGCCACTCCCGCCACGGCTCCGGGACGAACCGGCCAGCCAGGGTGTCCCCAGCCAGCATGCCCAGGGCGGCGAAGGCGAAGAGCAGCCCGGCGTGGCGGGGCGCGTAGGACACGAAGAGGGACTCGCAGCCGACGATGAGCCCATTGGGCACCCACAGCGCGAGATAGACATAGCGGCGCGGTCGCGGAAGACCACAGCCACGCGTTATTCCGCCAGGTTGTGCGAATCGACGGGCGCCCGGCAGCTCGCGGGGGCCGGCGGCTCAGGCCGAACCGGGCCACCACCGCCGCGGCCAGATACATGGCCGCGCCGGCCAGCAGGGTGCCGCGCGGTGACAGGGCCGCCACCAGCACGCCGCCGAGCGCGAACCCGCAGATCTGCATGGCGCCCACAGACATGTTCAGTACCGAGCGACCCAGCACGTAACTGCCCGGGGGCAGGATCTCGTTGAGCAAGCCGTAAGACACGCCGCCGCGCAGCGAGGCGACCAGGCCCAGGGTCATCACGATGGCGAAGTCGGCCCACAGGGGCAGGCCAGGGAGGGCCAGCGCCGCCGTTCCCAGGCTGAAGGCCAGGCAACTGATGGTCATGGTGGCCCGGGGTGGCAGCCGGTCGGCCGCGGACAGCAACGTGGTCGCGCCGATCACCTGGGCCAGGGAGGGGCCGAACATGCCCAGGGCGGAGAGTAGCGCCGAGCCTGTGGCCAGATAGATCAGCGTGCCCAGCGCCAGCCCGCTCACCGTCTGCGCGGCCACCTGCACGGCACTGGTCAGGAAGATCGGCCTGAACTCCGGTGCCTGCAGGAGGTCACGATACGTGGGCATGCCCGAAGTCTTGGCCCGGCTGGGCGTGGCTGATTAATGTTTCGCGAGGAGGCGAAACCATTGGGCTGGTGGCAGGTGAACGCCGACACCCTCGCGGGCAGCCGGTTCGTGCTCTCCCCGCTCGCTGAGACCATCGCGAGCCTGATCGTCCTGGCCAAGGGGGTGCCCGGGCACCTGGGCGAGCGCGGATGGCTGGATACTCACCGTGCCTCCTACCGTGAGCGGCTGGCCGGTGATCCGGTCGCCGCGCTGCTCGTCCCGAGCGCCCTGGGACGAGGCTGGATCGCGGACTTCCTGACCCCCACGCCGACAGCGGACGGTGAGGAAGCGTTCGAGGATGAAGTGGCCCGGATCCGGGAGACGCCGGCTAAGACCGCGCTCGCGGACCTGACCGTGTCGCTCGGCGGTCCACCGCCTGCGCTGCTGGACCGGCCCGATCTGCCGGAGCGCACCGCTGGCCTTCTGGAATGGGTCTGGACGGAGTGTGTCCTGCCCGTCTGGCCGCGACGGCGGCGCATCCTGCAGGCCGACGTGATCGCCCGGATGGCGCAGTTGAGCCAGGCTGGCTGGGCGGCGGCCCTGAACGACATGCGTCCCGGCATGCGCTGGCTGGGGGATGGCCGCCTGCAGATCAACGCCTATGACTATCCGCCACGGAAGATCAGCGGGGGCCAGCTACTGTTCGTCCCGGTCACCCCACGCCAGGGCTGGGCTTCGTGGGACGAGCCGCATCGGTATGCGGTGGTCTACCCCTGCTCAGGCGTGCTCGCCGAGGCGGACCGGGCCGCGATACCCGGGACGCTGGCTGCGCTGCTCGGGCCGGCCCGGGCGGGTGTTCTCGTCCTGCTGGACACCCCGAAGAGCACCAGCCAGCTGGTGGCGTTGACGGGCCAGGGACTGGGATCGGTGGGCCGTCACCTCAAAGTCCTGCTCGATGCCCACCTGGTGGGGCGGCGGCGGGCCGGACGATCCGTGCTCTATCACCGGACAGCCGTCGGCCAGGACCTCGTGGAGGCCCAGCGGAAACGGTGACAGAGAAATGGTCTTGCTACCGCTGGTAGCATGTTGATATGAGTAGTGACCCGGCCGGCACAGGAGAACGCAACCAACTCCGCGGCGAGATCCGTGAGTTGCTCGTACGGGCCCGTGAGCTGGAAGCACGGACGCCAGGCTCGGCGTCCAGGCTGCCCGCTTCGGCTGAGGCGCAAGACCGCCCTGAGAGCGCCCTCGAAGTGCTGTTCGCCCTCCAGGTCCTGCTAGGCACTTCAGATGACCCAGAAGGCACCCCTGGCCGGGGACGCGTGAGGGTCGAACCCGCTGGGACAGCGCGCAAGGTCAGTGTCTCGATGCCGGAGGACCTGACGTCAGCGGTCCAGCGGCGCGCCGGGCGGGGAAGGTTCAGCCAGTACGTGACCGAGGCCGTCGCCCGGCAACTCGAAGTGGATTTGCTCGCTGAACTGTCGGAAGTGCTGGCCAGAGAGCATGGGCCGGTCCCTCCGGAGTATCTGGCCGAGGCCCGCGCCGCGTGGCCGGATGACGAGTAACCGTGGCCGGGACGCTCGTCCTCGATAGCGAAGGACTCTCCAAGCTGGCTACCGGTGACTCGCGGGCGCGTGCTCACCTGGAGATCGCTATCGCCCGCCGCGCCCGGGTCGTGGCGAGCGCGATGACCCTGACCGAGGTGCTCAGAGGTGCCCCCCGCGATGCGGCCGTGCACCGGGTGCTTTCCCGGATCACCGTCGTGCCGGTGAGCCCAAGGCTCGGCCGCCACGCTGGCGAACTCCTGGGAGTGACTGGCCTTCCGGGTAACCGCTGCGCCGTCGACGCCGTCGTGGCGGCTACGGCGCTCGAGCGGGAGCGCCCGGTCGTGTTGCTGACCAGTGATCCCGACGACCTGGGCAGGCTGGTCGAAGAACCAGGGCGACCGAAGGCACAGCGCATCACCGTCGTCCGCGTGTGAGCATCCGGCCGCCGGACCTGCCGGATGCGCCGTCCGGGGTTCGCCGGCTGTCCCGCTGCACGTGCAGTGCGCCGGTCAAGGCGGCAGCAGATTACGGATCAATGATCTGCGGTGGCTTCGGCGGGCAGCACCCACCCGGGCAGGCCAGCCTGGGAACGGTGAAAGGCAGGCGAGGTGCCCGGCTGGGACAGCCTGGTGCGCGACGCGCCGCGCGGTGCCTGTCTTTCACCCGGTGACCAAAGCCGTGAACTTTATGAGCCGGAAATCCGTTATACGCATGGGCCAGGGGGCCCATGAACTTTCAGGGAGCCTGGGCGTCGCGTGCCGTACCGGGCTCTTGTGCCGCGCGGCCAGGGGGCCGGCCCGAGGAGGAATGCAATGCCTGTGAAGACCATGTCCGGTGCTGGTCCGGCGACGCGATCCCGCCGGCTGCCACTCCGGCTGGCCACGCCGGCGGCCCAGCGAGTGGTCTGGGTGTACGCCATCACCGATGGTCTCGGCCCGCGCCAGTTCGCCGGCCTGGCCGGGGTCGGCGGGGAGCGGGTCCGTACCGTCGCCGAGGCGGGCCTGACCGCGGTGGTGGGCTCCGTCGAAGCGCGGGCTTTCGGCGAGGATGCCCTGGCCAGCCTGCTGGGCGGCCTGGACAACATCGAGCGGGTCGGCCGGGCGCACCATCAGGTCATCGCCCGGGCCGCGGCGGGCGGCGGTCCGGTCCTGCCGCTCCGGCTGGCTACCGTCTATCCCGACGACGACACGGTCCGGGCCCTGCTGGCCCGGCGCCGCGGTGAGTTCGCCGGCCTGCTGGCCCGCTTCCGGGACACGGTGGAATGGGGGGTCCAGATCTATGGCCCGGCCGGCCAGCAGGAGGGGGCTGACTCGCTCGCGGACACGATCGACTGGGTCCTCGCGGACATCGCCGACGCTTCCCAGCGGCAGCCCGCCGTCGACCCGCGGTACGTGCGGGGCCCAGAGCAGATGATCCTCAACGCCGCCTATCTCCTGCGCGGCGATCGCGCCAGCGAGTTCGTGGCGGCCGCGCACGCGCTGGCCGGGGCCCGGGCCGGGGTCCGGGCCGATCTGAACGGCCCGTGGCCGCCGTACTCGTTCGTGGACCAGCTTGACGCCTGATCGGGGGTCGTCCGGGCGGTACTCATGGGCCGTCGGCCCGGCTGTGCGAGACGCCAGCGCCGGGCCTGCGGGATCCGCAGCGGACGTGGATGTGTTACTTAGCAAGTTCTCCGCTGCCTGAACGACCAGGTCAAGAGCTTTTCCCTGTCTCTTGTGGGAGTGCCGTAAAGGCATTCTCCGCGAGCTGGCCATTACCCTGGCAGGGTCGGTGCCCGGCCAGAGCGCGGGCCCGGTAGGACTGCGGCTGGCGCCGGCTCGGCAGGATCTGGCCTGGCCATTCCCTACCGGTATCTGGTTGTGTGTCGCTGTGAGCGCGTGGTAGTGCGCTATACAAGGAACGGCACGAGGGAGCAAGATGCGGCCGGAGGATCGATCCCTGCCTGGCAGGCGAATGGCGCAGGAAGGGCTGGCGCGGGTGCGCCAAGCCGTCCGCGCGGCGTCGCTTCCGGTGAAGATCCTCCTGGTCCTGGGCGTGTTGATCATCATCGTGCTGGCCCTGAGCCTGGGCACACGCTTCTGGGATCTGTTCGTGGTGGCGGCCCTCGCGTACGGCCCCGTGGCGATCTGGCGGGAGCACCGGTCGTGGGTGGCGTCGGTGTTCGTCGCGGCCTGGGGCCTGCTGGCGATCGTGACCGTCGCCGCGGTAGTCGGCCGGTTCAGTTCCGGCATCGTGCCACTGCTGCTGCTGCCGTGCGCGGCGGTGGCGGTCTCGCACCTGCCGCTGCTGTCCCGCCGTTATGTCCCCTGCCGGACGGTGGCCTGGACGCAGCTCTGGGCCCTGCCGCCTGCCCTGCTGGCCTGGTGGCTGGCTCCCGGCCGGCCGGTGATCAGCTACGCGATCGCCTGGCTGCTGGGCCTGGCCGTGATCGGCTGGCGGATGGGCAAGTCGCAGCAGGAAGCGCGGGCGCTCAATCGCCAGCAGAGCCGTACCGGCGCGCTCGCCGCACCGCACCGGGCCGGCCCGGCGATGGCGGCCCGGCCGGCGGGCTGGCCCTCGGCCGCGGCGAACGGCCGCACGTCCCGGCCCGCCGAGGTATCGCGGGTCGTGCAGACGGCGGAGGGCTCAGTGCGTGCCGCCGAGGGCGCGGCCGGGCGTGACCGGGGCAGCGGCGAGCCGCAGCCACCGGAGATTACGGTCGCGGAGGCCATGGCCGAGCTCGACAACATGATCGGCCTCAGCTCAGTCAAGGATCAGATCCGGCAGATCACCGCGTCCGTCGAGGCCGCGCGCCGGCGGGTGATGGCCGGGTACGGCGCGGAAAAGCCCATGCAGCACTTCGTGTTCCTGGGCCCGCCCGGTACCGGGAAGACGTCGGTGGCCCGCGTCGTCGCGAAGATCTTCTATGCCTTCGGGCTGCTCGAGACCCCGGTGGTGGTGGAGGCGCAGCGCGCTGACCTCGTGGGCGAGTACCTCGGCGCCACCGCGATCAAGACGAATGAGCTGGTGAACAGCGCGCTCGGCGGGGTCCTGTTCATCGACGAGGCGTACAGCCTGGTGAACGACAGCGAAGGGCAGGGCGACCGGTTCGGCCATGAGGCGATCCAGGCGCTGCTGAAACGGGCCGAGGACGACCGGACCGAGCTCATCATCATCCTGGCCGGATACGAGAAGCAGATGGAGGGGTTCCTGGCCAGCAACCCCGGCCTCAACTCCCGGTTCGGGCTCCGGGTCAAGTTCCCGACCTACTCACCCGCGGAGCTGATGGAACTCGCCGAGCTCTACCTCGTCCAGCGCGGCGAGATCCTCGACGCCGAGGCGCGCCCGGCGCTGTCGCGGATGATGGAGGACGTGGGCCGCCGCAGGCTCGCCGATGAGCTCGGCAACGGCCGGTTCGTGCGCAGCCTGCTGGAGAAGGCGGGCCGGGCCCGGGACGTCCGGATCATGACCGACGGCGCGGAGCCGTCTCCCGCCGAGCTGGTCACCCTCGAGGCGGCCGATCTGGAGCAGGCGGGCGCCGAGCTCACCGCCCGGTTCCGCGGCTACAGCCAGGCGCCCACCCTGGAGAGCGCCCTCGCCGAACTGGACGAGCTGGTCGGCCTGGAGCCGGTCAAGCGCCAGGTGCACGAGATCGCGGCCCAGCTGCGGGTGGCCCGGCTGCGGGAACGGCATAAGCTGTCCAGCCAGCCCCCGGTCCGGCACTTCGTGTTCACCGGGCCACCCGGCACCGGCAAGACCACGGTGGCCCGGATCCTCGGCCGCATCTTCACCGCCCTGGGCCTGCTGGTCCGCCCGGAGGTGATCGAGGCGCACCGCGCCGACCTGGTCGGGGAGCACCTGGGCTCCACGGCGATCAAGACCGGGAAGCTGATCGACTCCGCACTCGGCGGCGTCCTGTTCATCGACGAGGCTTATTCGCTCTACAACGCTGGCTACTCGGGCGGGGACGCCTACGGGTCGGAGGCCGTGGCCACGCTGCTGAAGCGGGCCGAGGACGACCGTGAGCGGCTGGTCATCGTGCTGGCCGGCTATCCGGCCGACATGGACCGCTTCCTGCGCAGCAACCCCGGGCTCGCTTCCCGGTTCAGCGTGCGGATCGGGTTCCCCAGCTATTCGCCCGACGAGCTGTGCCGGATCGCCGAGGTGATCGCCGAGCAGCACGGTGACTCGTTCGACTCGGACGCGAAGCCGGTCCTGGCCGAGATCTTCCACACGGCGGCCGCACGCGGTCAGATCGACGAGCTGGGCAACGGCCGGTTCGCCCGCAGCCTGTTCGAACGGGCCTGCGCGGCCCGGGACCTGCGGGTGGCGGATCTCGACGAGGAGCCGAGCGACGCTGACCTCACCATCGTGTCCGCGGCCGACCTGCGCGGCGCGTTCCGCGAGCTGGGCGGCCCGCAGCCGGGGTGAATCCGGGCCCCGGCTCAGTCAGGCGGCTCAGTCGGCCGGGCTGGGCGGCAGGTCCCGGAGCGCGGCGATCAGGCTGGCCTGGTCGCCGGCGGTGTCCCGGATGACGTACATCAGCGTGTGCAGCACCGCGTGGCGGTCCTCGCCCCGGTCCAGCAGCCGCTGCGCGGCCTCCCACAGCTCGGGTGGGTCGCCCCGCCAGAGCCGGTCCGCCAGCGCCAGGTGCCGGTCGATGTGCAGCGGGCCGCTCGGCCGCCCGTTCGCGTCGTTGTGATCGGCGGCCAGCAGCGTGCGCCGGTCTCCCTCGGCGGCCGGGTCCAGCCCGGTCAGGTCGATGCCGCCGAACATCCCGCGCAGCACCGGGAACGCGAAGGCCCGCCGGGGCAGCGCCTCCAGATCGTTGTCCGGCAGCAGCCTGGCCACCAGCGACGCGTCCAGCCCGAAGGCCGTCGGATCCCGGTACACCTGGGCGAACGTGCCCATCGAGTCGAAGACGGCATCCAGGGTCTCGGCGATCATCTCGGCGGCCAGTCCCTGGCGCCGTCCGGCCCAGCGCACCCAGGCGGCCAGCACGTGCGGCATGGCGTGCTGCTCGGCGGACAGCAGCAGCACCTTGCGCGGCAGCCAGTCGAGCAGGAACGCGGCCACCTTCGCCGGGCTCATCCGCAGCGGCCGCCCGAAGTCACGATCGCAGCCGTAGTCGATGATGTGGTCCGCGCAGCGGCTGGCCGCCCGGGTGTCGGACAGGTCTTCCGCCTCGTCCGAGGCCAGGAACTCGGCGACCAGCATGGTGCGGCGATCCCGGGTCCAGGCGTGCCGCCGCGCGGTGGCCGCGCCCCAGCCCGACCCGTGTCCCGTGGTCCATGGCCCGGCGTTCGAGAGACCGGTGCTCCAGGGCGCCGGGCCGGGTCCTGTCCCCGGCTGGCCGGCCCCCTTGCGGGCCCCGTTAGCCGGGCGGGCGGGGGGCAGGGTGCGGATCCGGGCCCGGATGAACGCGTGATAGGACGCGAACGAATCGCTCGGCGGCGGTCCCTGCCCGGCTTCGGTCACGGCCAGGGCCGTCTCCAGCAGCCGCCGCGCCTGCGGGGCTTCCACCTGGCTGAACGTCGCCCGCGCCGAATGCCCGTCATCCCCGGCGCTGCTCGCCCGGCAGCGCTCCAGCAGCCGGTCCACCTGGGATGTCACCCAGCCGTCCCGGAGCATGCCGCCTGCGTTGTAGTCCACCACCATGACCAGGGCGTGCGGCTCTTCCCCGGCGTAGCTGTATACGCAGACGACCTCGTCGCGGTCCCCGAACATGTCGGAGTTCACGTAGCACTCGCCGGCCGTCACCGCGCCCACGTGCTCCACCCACTGCGGGCGGACCACGCCGTTCTCCATGAGGGCCAGCGCGCCCGTCTCCGCCTGCATGGCCTGGCGCGGCGTGCCCAGGCAGGCGATGCCGGAGAGCAGGGCCAGCGCGGCCGGGCTGCGCTGCTGGGCGGCGTAGCTCACCAGCCCCTCGCCGACGAGTTCCTCCACGTCGCCGGGCGTGCTGCGCGGCGTCCGTTCTCCCCACCAGGTGCCGAGCAACTCGCTCACCATCAGCTCAGCATCCAGCGGGCTGCGCACGGCCAGCAGCTCACGGGCAGCCCGGAGCATCTCCGCGAACAGCGCATTCGGTGGGGCGGCACTGGGGAGCACCGAACGGGTCCCCTTCCCTCGGCCTGGGTGGCCCGGCCCGCCGGGGGGCTCTCGTCGTCGGCTTTGCGGGCTCACATGGACAGCTTTCCAGATTCTCGCGGCGCCGTGCCCCGTCCGCGCCGGATGGTGGCCATGTTTCCGCGTGTGGCAGATATTACGGGCATCCGGGACCACCGGCGCTGGACATTCGGGGCATCAGGTAACTGATCATCAATGCAATTCCCGGGAGCCGGAGCCAGGTTACGGGGTACCTGGCGGCTGTGCCGGGCAGGCGGTCACTTCTTTTCAATGCGGCCAGGTCAGCAAGGTGCCTTCGGCGCGGCACGATATCGCCTAGGATGTGGGAAGCTCGCCTGCGTGGCCACTGTGGGTGTTCGCGGTAGCGGGACCTGGCCGTATTGGCAGCCGCCGTGCTTGTGCGTTCACTGGTCGCGGCGTTGCCGCTAGCCTGCTTGTGTCCGCAGTGAGCGGGAAGGAGCCGTTGCATGGCCCAAGCGGCGGCACTTGAGTGCAGCGGGACTGGAGTGCGGCGATGAGCACTGATACCTCCGTGCCTCAGCCCCGGGTATCCGGGTTGGACATGTCCGACTCGGCCCTGCTCGCCACCCTGCTCCGCGAGGCCCCCATCGGCTTTGCCTTCTTCGGGCCCGATCTGCGGGTCCGGCGGATCAACCACACCCTGGCCCAGCTCGATGGCCTCGACCTCGAGGCGCACCTGGGCCTGCTGCCGTCCCAGGTGTGGCCGGGCACGCTCGCGTCCCGGGTCGAGTCGGCCGTGCGCCACGTGCTGGCCGACGGCCAGCCGCTGCTCGAGTCGAACCAGCCGGTCAGCGAGGCCGGATCGGCGGCGCCAGAACAGGGCAGGCCAGAACAGGGCAGGCCAGAGCAGCCAGCAGCCTGGCCAGGCCGACGCGGCCCCGGGCCAGGACGGCGACCGGCAGTGGGCGTTCTCCTGGTTCCCCTCGCACGACCCGGACGGGAACATCGCCGGCGTGGCCCTGATCGCGGTGGACGTGACCGACCGGCAGAACTCGGCGGAGGCGGTCCGCCGCAGCGAGGAGCGGTACCGCTCGCTGGTGCAGGCGGGCGCCCAGGTCGTCTGGGTGACCACGCCCACCGGCCAGATCGCCGAGGATTCGCCCGAGTGGCGCTGGATTACCGGCCAGAGCCTGGAGGAGTACCTGGGCAATGGCTGGCTGGACGCGATTCACCCGGAGGACCGCGAGCGGGTCGAGCGGGAATGGCGGGAATGCGTCCGCGCCGGGAAAGTATTCGACAGCCGTTACCGGGTCCGCACCAAGACCGGGTCGTACCGGCATTACGACGTGCGGGCCGTCCCGATTGAGCGGGACGGGAAGATCATTGAATGGGTCGGGGCCAGCACCGATGTCACCGGCCAGCGCGAGGCTGAGGAGATGCGCGGCCGGCTGACCGAGCAGCTGTCCGCCGCCGCGCTGCGCACCGCCCGGCTGCAGCAGGCCACGTCCATGCTGGCCGAGGCCCTGACCGTGCTCCAGGTCGTCGAGGTGATCACTGAGGTCGGGCGCTCGGCGATCGGCGCCGAGCGGTCGGCGGTGGCCCTGCTCGACCGGGAGCGGCTGCAGCTGCACACGATCAACCCGCTCGGGCTGCCGGAGGTGCCCGGCGCCCCGTCCGGCGACATGCCGCTGGACGCGCCGAGCGTGATGACCCTGGCCATCACGTCCCGGCGGCCGGTGCTGGTGGAGAATCCCGATTCGCTGCGGCGGTGCTTCGACGGAGTGGACGGCGTCGACCTGTTCCTCGCGCACAGCGACGAGCGGGCCTGGGTCGGGCTGCCCCTGCTCGCGGCGGGCGCACCCCTGGGCGCGCTGCGGTTCTCGTTCACCAAGCCGCGGCAGATCACCGAGGAGGAGCGGGTCTTCCTGGAGGCCCTGGCCGGGCAGTGCGCGCTGGCCCTGGAGCGGGCCTCGCTGTTCGAGCGCGAGCACACCACGGCCGAGACGCTGCAGCGCAGCCTGCTGCCGGACCGGCTGCCCAGCGTCCCTGGCATCATCCTGGAGGCCCGCTACCTGCCGGTCACCCGGAACATGGAGATCGGCGGCGACTGGTACGACGCGTTCCGGCTGCCCGACGGCAGGCTCGCCGTCGCCACCGGGGACGTCATGGGCAAGGGGCTGACCGCGGCGGCCGGGCATGGGCCGGGTCCGGAACGCGCTGCGCGCCCTGGCCCTGACCGACCCGCGGCCTGCCGCCGTGCTGGCCGGGCTGGACCGGCTGTTCACGGCGACCGAGCTCGACGAGCAGGTCACGACCGTCGCGTACCTGGTCCTGGACCCGGTCACCGGCGAGGGCCTGGCCGGCAACGCCGGGCACCTGCCACCGCTGCTGCTGTCCAGGGACGCCCCGCCACGGCTGGATACCACCGAGGCCGGCACGCCGCTCGGCTGGGCCTGCCCGCGGCAGCAGTACGTGTTCCGGCTGCCACCAGGGACCACGGCGGTGCTCTACTCTGACGGCCTGGTGGAGAACCGCAGGCGCGGCCTGGACTCGGGCCTGGACGAGCTGGTATCCGTGGCCGCGCAGGCCCGGCCAGGAATGGTCGAGGACCCGGCCAGGTTGCTGGAGTATCTGGTCGACCGGATGCTCACGGGTTACGAGCAGGACGACGACGTCACTGTCCTGGTGCTGCACGTGCCCCGGCGGGACGGCCCATCGCCGCAGCGCCCGCCGGGTGGTGTCATTCCCGCGGCACGGAGGGGTAAAGCATGAGAGAGGGCCAGGCTGACCTGGGCGTGCGCCCGATAGCCGGGAGTTGTGCCGCGCCGCAAGCCGCGGCAGCGGTTCGAGCCACCCGCAGACTCCGCCTAAGGTGGAGGTCGGGAGCTGGTCTTGTCGGGGCTGTGGGGTCATGTGGCCCGGATGGGGTTTCCGGCTTGGTCCCAGCAGCGGGTTGCACGAGGTAGGGTCCATTTTCCCGCTCATGATCGCAGGAGAGGTGTCCGTGTCGCCTGCCAGTTCGTGCAGTCAGGTGTCGTACGCGGCTCGGCAGGCCGCCGTCCAGCGAAGGAAGGGGTGACCGCGGTGGCAAGCGCGGCGCGCTCCGCGGCGCGGAGGCAGCCAGGGCCGGAAGGCCAGGGCAGAGGGACGCAGGCTTCCCAGCGTCCTGGATCTGCAGATCCCGCCAGTTCGCGGGCAGACCGGGCGGTCACGCTCGTGGAGACGAACGGGACAGCCCCAGCTCAGGAAGCTCGAGCGCAGGAGGCTCCGGCGTCGCCGGAGCGTGAGGACGCCGCCAGGTCCCGGCGGCGTAAGAACTCTGGTGGGCGAGGCGAGGCGCGGAAGGCCGCCGGCCGTTCCGGCAGCGGCTCGGCACCGGGCGGCCAGGGGGGTTCAGGCATTGTGAGTGAGGATCCGGACCTGGCCGCGGCTGGCAGTGACGCGGTTGGCCTGGCGGAGGTGACAGACCTGACGGACGTGGTGGAACTAGACGCTGACGTAGATCCCGGTGACGTGGATCTGGTCGAGGATGTTGACGCGGCCGAACTCGAGAACCTGGACGTCGACCTTGAGGTCGAGGTCGACGTGGTCGAGGACGTAGCCGACGAAGAGCCGGCCGAGGAGGAGACCGACGACTCGCTCGCCGGTAACGCGTCCCGCGGATGGTGGCGCAGCGGGCCAGCCGGCGGGCGCTGCCCCCGGTGTCCCGGCCGCAGCCGCGGTGGTGGCCGAGGTGGCCGCCAAGCGCCGGGCCCGAGGAAGAGGCTTTCGTCTACGGAGACGACGACGATGACCTGCCTGCCGCCCAGGTGGCGTCGGCGGGCGCGACCGCGGACCCGGTCAAGGACTACCTGAAGCAGATCGGCAAGGTGCCGCTGCTCAACGCGGAGCAGGAAGTCGAACTAGCCAAGCGCATCGAGGCTGGCCTGTTCGCCGAGGAGAAGCTCGCCGAGGGCATGGACGGCGGGGAGCCCGCCGCGCGGCTGGACATGGAGTGGATCGCCGAGGACGGCCGCCGGGCCAAGAACCACCTCCTCGAGGCCAACCTGCGCCTGGTCGTCTCGCTGGCCAAGCGGTACACCGGCCGCGGCATGCTGTTCCTGGACCTGATCCAGGAGGGCAACCTGGGCCTGATCCGCGCGGTCGAGAAGTTCGACTACACCAAGGGCTACAAGTTCTCCACGTACGCCACCTGGTGGATCCGGCAGGCCATCACCCGGGCCATGGCCGACCAGGCCCGCACCATCCGCATCCCGGTGCACATGGTCGAGGTCATCAACAAGCTGGCCCGGGTGCAGCGGCAGATGCTGCAGGACCTGGGCCGCGAGCCGACCCCGGAGGAACTGGCCGCCGAGCTCGACATGACCCCTGAGAAGGTCATCGAGGTGCAGAAGTACGGCCGGGAGCCGATCTCGCTGCACACCCCGCTCGGCGAGGACGGCGACAGCGAGTTCGGTGACCTGATCGAGGACTCCGAGGCGATCCAGCCCGGGGAGGCGGTCAGCTTCACCCTGCTCCAGGAGCAGCTGCACTCGGTGCTCGACACCCTGTCCGAGCGGGAGGCCGGCGTGGTCTCCATGCGCTTCGGCCTGACCGATGGCCAGCCCAAGACCCTGGACGAGATCGGCAAGGTCTACGGCGTGACGCGTGAGCGCATCCGGCAGATCGAGTCGAAGACCATGTCCAAGCTGCGCCACCCGTCGCGGTCCCAGGTCCTTCGCGACTACCTCGACTGAAATAATCAATAACGAACGGCGGGCGCCGGCCAGGTTAACCTGGCCGGCGCCCGCCGTTCGTTAGATAAATTCACGCGCTTGATCGTTCGCAGCAAGATGAGCGGGAATCTGGCCGGGGGCCCAGACGCGGCCCGGCTACGCTGCCGGTACCAACGCCAGGCTGGCAGTCCATGCGGCCCGTGAGCGGGGACTAGGCCCGCGGGTCGCGACCCTGACTACCCTTCGCGCTGTGTCCCGCCTCCCGGTGACAGCCGCTCCGTCTCATCCTGGATCTCGGCACCCAGCTTCGCGAGCGCCTCAAGATGCTGCCGGCTGTGATGGGCGCAGAACAGCAACTCCCCAGAATCGGGGAGCACAACGCGTACGTATGCCTGGGCACCACACCGGTCGCACAGGTCCGTCGCATTCAGCGGCCTGCTTGGTGCGAGAGCTCCGGTCATGTCGCCTCCCTCGCGTCGTGCCACCGGTCAAGGTGCCGGCGGGCTCTGCCCTACGTGCTGTGTAACACTCTGCCAGGCCAGTGCCTTCCCGTGTGGATGCGGCGTACGCCCAAAGCGAACGCCCACCATGGGAGGATGGCAGTTGTCCTCGCCGTTTCACTGTAGCGGCGCCACGTTGTCCCAGGTAGCCGGGTATGTCCGCGGCGTGGCTTCCCCGGGTAGTCAGACCGGGCGGCTAGTCTGCCGGAAGTCCGCCCCAATTCGCCCCGCCGGGCCCCCGACCGAGGAGAAGCACGTGACCGCCGTCCGCGCCGACACTGACGGCCCCGTAGCCCGCCGCTCAGGCCGGGCCCCGGCCCCGCTGGCGTCCGTCTCCGCCGGGGACGCCTACACCGCCCGTCACCTGTCGGTCCTGGAAGGCCTCGAGGCGGTCCGTAAGCGGCCCGGGATGTACATCGGGTCTACCGACGACCGCGGGCTGATGCACTGCTTGTGGGAGATCTTCGACAACTCGGTGGACGAGGCGCTGGGCGGGCACTGCACGTCCATTGATGTCGTACTACATCCGGATATGTCGGCTGAGGTCCGGGACAACGGGCGCGGCATCCCGGTGGACGTGGAGCGCAAGTCCGGGCTGACCGGCGTCGAGCTGGTCATGACCAGGCTGCACGCCGGGGGCAAGTTCGGCGGCGGCTCCTACACCGCCTCCGGTGGCCTGCACGGTGTCGGCGCCTCGGTGGTGAACGCGCTGTCGGCCCGGCTGGACGTCCAGGTCGACCGGGAGGGGCATGAATGGGCCGTCTCCTTCCGCCGCGGCGTGCCCGGCGAGTTCGCCGCCGAGGGCCCGCGGGCGTCCTTCACCCGGGGCAAGGGCCTGCGCCAGACCCGCAAGGTGGCCCGGAAGCTGACCGGCACCAGGATCCGGTTCTGGCCGGACCGGCAGGTGTTCACCAAGGACGCGGAGTGGGACTTCCCGGCCCTGGTGCAGCGCGCCCGGCAGACCGCCTACCTCGTTCCCGGCCTGGCGATCCGGATCCGCGACGACCGCCCGGGCGGGAGCCGGCGGCCGGACCCTGACTCCGACTCCGCCGGCGGAGCCGAGACGGCGGCGGAGCAGTCCGGTACTGACTCTGGTGCGGAAAAAGAAGCCGAGTTCCGCTTCGACGGGGGAATCAGCGAGTTCTGTGAGTACCTGTCGCCGGGTCAGCGGCTGACGGACGTGCTGCGGCTGACCGGCGCCGGCCAGTTCAGCGAGACCGTGCCGGTGCTGGACGACCAGGGGCACATGACGCCTACGGACGTGGACCGGGAGTTGCAGGTTGACGTGGCCCTGCAGTGGAGCACCGGATACGACACCAAGACCGTGTCGTTCGTCAACGTGATCGCCACCCCCAAGGGCGGGACGCACGTCACCGGGTTCGAGCGGGCCCTGAGCAAGACGCTGAACGCGCAGCTGCGCGCGGCGCGGCTGCTGAAGAACGGCGACGAGCCGGCCAAGACGGAAGACGCGCTGGAGGGGCTCACGGCGGTGATCGGGGTGCGGCTGCCCGAGCCGCAGTTCGAAGGCCAGACCAAGGAGGTCCTCGGCACCCCGGCCGCGTCCCGGATCGTGGCCGACGTGGTGTCGAGGGAGCTGACGGGGGTGTTCGAGGCCCGGAGCCGGGCGGGCAAGCAGCAGGCCCGGGCGGTGCTGGAGAAGGTGGCCGCGGCCACCAAGGCCCGGATCGCCGCCCGCGAGCACCGGGACAACCAGCGCCGCAAGTCCGCGCTCGCGACCTCGGCGCTGCCCGCCAAGCTGGTGGACTGCCGCAGCGCCGACGACCGCAGCGAGCTGTTCATCGTCGAGGGTGACTCCGCGCTGGGCACCGCGAAGCTGGCCCGCAACTCCGAGTTCCAGGCGCTGCTGCCGATCCGGGGCAAGATCCTCAACGTGCAGAAGGCGTCCCTCGCCGACATGCTCAAGAACGCCGAGTGCGCGGCCATCATCCAGGTCCTCGGGGCCGGTTCCGGGGCCTCCTTCGACCTGGACGCGGCCCGCTACCAGCGGGTTATCTTCATGTCGGATGCCGACGTGGACGGGGCGCACATCCGCACCCTGCTGCTCACCCTGTTCCACAAGTACCTGCGGCCCATGCTGGACGCGGGGCGGGTGTTCGCCGCGGTGCCGCCGCTGCACCGGATCGAGCTGTCCAACCCGCGCAAGGGACAGCAGAAGTACAACTACACCTACTCCGACAGCGAGCTGCATCGCCGGCTGCTCGAGATGGAGAAGCGGGGCCAGCGCTGGAAGGAGCCCATCCAGCGGTATAAGGGCCTGGGTGAGATGGACGCCGGGCAGCTGGCCGAGACCACGATGGACCCGCGGCACCGCACGCTGCGGCGGATCCGGATCGAGGACGCGGCCGCGGCGGGCGGGATTTTCGACCTGCTGATGGGCAGCGAGGTGGGACCCCGCCGGGAATTCATCGTGGGCGGCGCGGCCGAGCTGGACCTGTCCCGCATCGACGCCTGACCCTCGCCGGAGGGTGCCGGTGCCCGCTCCGGGTGAAGCCGCCGACGTTTCACGCGGGAGGCCCGGCACGACGAGGGCTAATTACGCTTTGTAAAGAGTACGATACGCAGAGTGACTAGACAGATTCTCATGGCGGAGTTTCTCCGCGCCCAGGCCGCCTGGCGGCTGGCCCGCGCGGGCAGCGATCCGGTCCGGGCCGCGAGATGTGCGGCGGCGCTGCTGGACGCGGCGGCATTCGTGGTCACGTTAGCCGAGGACGACGAGGACCTGGCCGCGCTGGCCCGGGCCGGGTGCTTCGGCGGCGAGGTGTTCGATCCCGGGGCCCGTGGCCTGCAGTTCGCCCGGTGGTGGCAGTTCGGCGATCCGCCCTACGCCGGTCCGCGCGACCTGCTGACCACGCTGGCTGCGGCGGCGGGCCGTCCGGTCGCCCGGTCCGGCCCGCCTGCCTCATAACCGGGGCGGCGCGGTACCGCCCAGGGCGGCCAGGCCCTGCCGGATGCGCTCCCCGGAGCCGTCCCGGCGGCCGTCCGCGTCGGGCAGGTAGACCGGGACGCCCGCGTCGGTCGCGGCCCGGGCTGGCGCCGGGCCTGCCCAGGCGAGCACCAGCGTGTCCTCGCCCTTGAGGAACCGGTGACAGCGCACCCCGCCGGTGGCCCGTCCCTTGGCCGGGTACTCCTGGTACGGGGTCACCTTGACCGTGGCAGCGGCGGTCCCGGGCAGCGCATGGCTGCTCCCGGCCACGGTCACCACCACCGCGTCCCCGCCCGCGCCGTCCGCCGCGCCCGGCCCGGTCCCGGGGCTGCCCGCCGGATCCGGCACCGTGCCGAACCAGATCACCGCCGCCCCGGCCGAGAGCCGGATCCCGGCCATCCCGCCGGCCGCGCGGCCCTGCGGGCGGACCGCCGCGGCCTGGAACCGGAGGAGCTGGGCATCGGTCGTGATGAATACCAGGTCCGTATCCTCACCGGCGAGCTGGACCGCGCCCACCACCCGGTCGCCCTCCTTCAGGGAGATGACCTCGAACTCGGTGGCGTTGGCCGGGTAGTCCGGCGCGACCCGCTTGACCACGCCGTCGGCGGTGCCGAGAGCGAGCCCGCCCGGCGACCCGTCCGCCGCGGCCAGCCCGACCACGGTCTCACCCGCCTCGAGGGACACGAACTCGGCGATGGGCGCGCCGCCGGCCAGCGCGGGGGAGTGGGCGCTGGGCGGCAGGGCCGGGATCTCCAGCACGCCGATCCGGATCAGCCGGCCCTGGGAGGTGACCACGGCCGTGGTCCCGCGGGCGGTGGTCGCCGCGGTGGCGATGATCACGTCGTGGGCCGCGCGCGGGCCGGCGGCGGCCCCCGCCGCGTCTCGGCCGTGTTCAGGGAGCCGCTGTCCAGGGCGGCTTCCAGGGTGCCGTCGGCCGCCGGGTCGCCGGCCGGCCGGGTCGCGGTCCGGGCGATGAGCCCGGCGGATGACAGCAGCACGAGACACGGGTCGTCGGCCACCTCGAGCGGGACCGCCGCCGTCCGGGCCTTGCCGCTGCCTTCCAGCAGCACGGTGCGCCGCGGGCTGGCGAACCGCCCGGCGGCCTCGCCCAGCTCGGAGGAGACCAGTTTGCGGAGCTTCGTCTCCGACTCCAGGATCGCGGTCAGCTCGGCGATCTCCCGCTGCAGGGTCTCCCGCTCGCGCTCCAGCTCCAGCCGGTCGTAGCGGGTCAGGCGGCGCAGCGGCGTGTCCAGGATGTACTGGGCCTGGATCTCGGACAGGTCGAAGACCGACATGAGCCGTTCCTTGGCCTGCGCGGAGTCGTCGCTGGCCCGGATGACCTGGATGACCTCGTCGATGTTGAGCAGCGCGATAAGCAGCCCGTCCACCAGGTGCAGCCGGTCCGCGCGCTTGCGCCGGCGGAACTCGCAGCGCCGCCGGACCACGTCGATGCGGTGGTCGACATAGATGCTCAGCAGCTCGCGGAGGCCGAGGACCCGCGGCTGGCCGTCCACCAGGGCGACGTTGTTGATGCCGAACGTCTCTTCCATCGGCGTCAGCCGGTACAGCTCGTCGAGGATGGCCTCGGGATGGAACCCGCCGCGGATCTCGATGACCAGGTGCAGCCCGCGGTGCCGGTCGGTCAGGTCCTTCAGGTCGGCGATCCCGGCCAGCTTCTTGGCCTGCACCAGGTCCTTGATCCGGGAGATCACCTTCTCCGGGCCGACGCCGTACGGGAGCTCGGTGACCACGATGCCGTCGCGGCGCGGGGTGATCTTCTCGACCCGGGCGGTGGCCCGGGTGCGGAAGATCCCGCGGCCGGTCTCGTACGCCTCCCTGATCCCGTCCAGTCCGACGATCTTGCCGCCGGTTGGCAGGTCAGGCCCGGGCACGTAGCGCATCAGCTCGTCCAGGCTGGCCTCGGGGTTGGCGATGAGGTGCCGGGCCGCGGCGATGACCTCCCCGAGGTTGTGCGGCGCCATGTTGGTGGCCATGCCCACCGCGATCCCGGCGGTGCCGTTCACCAGCAGGTTCGGCAGGCCAGCGGGCAGCACCTCAGGCTGTTTCTCGGTGCCGTCGTAGTTCGGCTGGAAGTCGACGGTGTCCTCGTCGATCGAGGCGACCATCTCCATGGCCGCGGCGGTCAGCCGGGCCTCGGTGTACCGCATCGCGGCGGGGGAGTCGTCGCCGCCGGGCGAGCCGAAGTTGCCGTGCCCATCGATCAGCGGCAGCCGCATCGCCCACGGCTGGGCCATCCGGACCAGCGCGTCGTAGATCGCGCTGTCGCCGTGCGGGTGCAGCCGGCCCATGACCTCGCCGACCACCCGGGCCGACTTGACGTGGCCGCGGTCGGGCCGCAGTCCCATCTCGTTCATCTGGTACAGGATCCGGCGCTGGACCGGCTTCAGCCCGTCCCGGGCGTCCGGCAGGGCCCGCTGGTAGATGACCGAGTAGGCGTACTCGAGGTAGCTGCCCCGCATCTCCTCGGCAACATCGATATCGACGATGTTTTCCTCGAAGTCCTCGGGGGGCGGTGGTGTCGCGGTGCGTCGTGCCATGTCCGCCATTGTGCCGCCTGGCGGCGACAGAGGAGTCCAATGCCGCTGGCGTGGCGCGTACGCCATGATCGTCCGTGCGGGCGGGCGGCGCATGGTCCGGTATCCCGTGGCTGACCCGGTTTTGTCCGCTAACGGTCATTTCGTGGTGCCCGGCGGCGGCCTGGCCGGCGTCCAGCCGGGAGCCGGGCGCGCGGGTCTGGGCGCAAGTGGGAACATTGGCTGTCATGCGCCTGAGGGGACGGATCGCCGGGTTGATCGCGGGTGCCGCCATGATCGGCGGCGTGGTGGCGTGCGCGCCCACGGTCGCGGCCCAGCCCCCGGCCGGGCTCCGGCCTGCTGCGACGGCTCCGGCCGGGACGAGGGTTCCGGCCCCGCCCTCCCCGTCCCGCCCGGCGGCCCGCCCGTCTGAGCGCCCGGCGATCAGGGTGACCGGCGCGCCGGGCGGGGTCAAGGCCAGGGGCGCGGTGCTGGCCGACGCGGCCACCGGCCAGGTCCTGTGGGACCGCGACGTGAACACGCGGCGGCCGATGGCCAGCGTGACCAAGGTGATGACGGCCCTGCTGGTGCTGAAGAGCGGCGACCTGGGCCGGAAGATCCGGGTGCCGAAGGCCGCGGTCACCTACGCCTGGAAGTACGGGGGCGAAACCGCGGCGCTGCGCCCGCGGGACGTGCTCACGGCCCGGGAGCTGCTGGAGGCCCTGCTGCTGCCCTCAGGGGCGGATGCGGCGTATACCCTCGCCAACGCCTACGGGCCCGGCCTGGATGCCTTCCTGGCGCGGATGAACGCGACCGCGGCTCAGCTGGGTATGACGCACACCCATTTCACCTCACCAGACGGCCTGCCCTACCCCACCGAGACCTCGACCTACTCCACACCGTCCGACCTGCTCACGCTGGGCCTCGCGGCCATGCGGTACCCGGCTTTCCGGTCCATCGTGGACCGGTCCTTCTATCACCTGGCGAAGGGGCGCGGTCATCACGGCTACTGGTGGGACAACACCAACGAGCTGATCGGCTCGTACCGGGGGGCCGCCGGGATCAAGGACGGCTACACCGATAAGGCCGGCCACTGCCTGTTGTTCGAGGCGCGCAGGAACGGCCGGGTGCTGATCGGGGTGGTGCTGCACAGTCCCGCCACCGGGCTGGCGGCGGGCGTGCAGGATGCGGCGCGGATGCTGAACTGGGGCTTCCGGCTCCCCCGGTCAGGCTGAACCCGCAGCTCACCGGGGCCAGGACGGTCGCCCGCGCGGCCAGCCAGTTCAGCGCCGCCCGGCCAGCTGGCCCTAGGTGACCGAGAATCCGCCGTCCACGAAGATGAGCTGGCCGGTGACGTAGGCGCTGGCCCGGCTGGCGAGGAACACGGCCACGCCCTCGAAGTCGGCGGCCTCGCCATTACGGCCGACCATGGTCCGGGCGGCCAGGGCCGCGGAGCGGACCGGATCGCTGGCCACGGCCTGGGTGAGCGGGGTGGCCACGAACCCGGGTGTGATCGCGTTACAGCACACGCCGCTCCCGGCCCAGGCCTCGGACTGGGACCGGGTCAGCCCGGTCAGGCCGGCCTTGGAGGCTCCGTAACCGCCACTGTTGCCGAACGCCCGGACCGCCTGCTGGGAGGCGACGTTGATGATCCGCCCCCAGCCGCGCCGGGCCATCGCCGGCCCGAAGCACTGGCCGAGCACGAACGGGGCGGTGAGGTTTACCGCCATCACCCCGGCCCACTGCTCCAGGGTCTGCTCGCCGAGCGGCGGGCGCGGGTTGGCCCCGGCCGCGTTGACCAGGATGTCCGGTTCTCCGTAGACCGCTACGGTCTCCTCGGCCGCGCGCTGGGCCGCGGCCGGATCGGCGAGATCGGCCTGGACCCAGGCGGCGGTCCCGCCGGCCGACTGGATGGCTGCGACGGCCCCGGCGAGGCCGTCCTTACCGCGGGCCAGGATGACCACCCGGGCGCCGGCCAGGGCCAGCGCCCGGGCCATCGCGTGACCGATGCCGGAACTGCCCCCGGTGACGAGGGCCACCCGGCCGTCCAGGGAAAAGAGCCCGTCCAGAAAGGCGGCCCGCTGGCTCGACTCAGAGAGCAGGCCGGGCACCGACCAGTCCGAGTGCGTTCGCGGCCAGACGGCAGCCACTGCCCAGCGCCTCGAGCGGCGGCTTCTTGTCCAGCCAGGCGGGGAGGAAACCGGCGCAGAAGGCGTCCCCGGCCCCAGTCCCGTCCACGAACGTCTCGACGGGCAGGGCGAGGGACCGGACCGGGTCGGGACGGCCGTTCGCGTACAGCGCCCCGTCGGCGCCCAGTTTCACCACGACCTCGGGATACCAGGCGGTCAGCACGTGCGCCGCGGACTCGGGGTCTTCGCGGCCGGTCAGCACGGTCGCCTGATCCGCGTTGACGATCAGCAGGGTTACCCCGTTGGTCATCTCGAGGAACGGCTCGGCCCCCACCCGCTCCAGCGGCGCGGACGAGGCGCCGTCCACCGAGATCGTCATGCCCGCCCGGCCCGCGTGGCCGAACGCGGCCAGGGCGGCAGACCGGGATCCCTCGTTCAGCATCGTGTAACCGGACATGTGCAGGTGCGCACCGGGCGCGAACAGGTCCTTGGGCAGGTCGTCAGGGTGCAGCGCGGCGTTCGCGCCCGGGTCCGACATCATCGTGTGGTCGCCCTTGTGGGTGACCATGACCACGCAGGTCCCGGTGGGCCGGTCCGGATCCATGACCAGCCGGGCGTCCACGCCGTAGCCCATCAGTTCCATGTCCCGGTTCCGGCCGGCGATGTCCGCGCCGCGGCGGCCGACGAAGGCTACCTCGCCGCCGTCCGCGGCCAGCCAGGCCGAGATGTTCGCGCCCGAGCCACCACCGTGCATACTGACCGTAGCCGGTGTGTCACTGCCTTTCGCTAGCGGAAGGGCTGCGTGAGCGACCGTGTCGGTCATCAGATCACCAACGACGACAACGCGCGCCATGTCGTCACCACCTTGCTCCCGGGGCTGAGCCAGGGGGACACGTGCCGCGGCGCCCGGCTCAGGGCTGCCCATAGAACTTAACAGTTTCCCGGCTGCGTCTGCTGCCGTTCTGCAGGGTGGACCCATATCCGGCCCATGCCTCTTCTCGGATAGGACACCACATATCACCTATCCCAGGCAATCGCCGCCGACCGTCCCGTTCCCGGCCCGTGGCCACCGGGGAGCCTGGGCGGCGTCGCGGCGGCCGCGCCGGGTGGGCTACTGTCGCTTACCGCGTACTGAGGAGGCGGCGAAGACATGGCCTGGACCTGGCAGTTCGAGACGGCGGACGGGACCCTGGTGCCGTCCCGGGGAGTCCCGAGAGAAACGTTCGCCAGCCAGGGCGACGCGGAGAGCTGGCTCGGCGAGAACTGGCGTGAGCTCCTGGCGGGCGGCGTGGACCAGGTATCCCTGCTCGAGGAGACCCGGGTCGAGTACGGCCCCATGAGCCTGCACTCTGAGTAGTCCGGGGGGACGACCCCTTAGTCCGGGGGGGCGACGCCTTAGTCCGGGGGACGACCCCCTGGCCCAGCCAGCGCATGCGCCGGGGAGGCGGGGCCCGCCGCAGGCGGGTGCTCGCCGAGCCGGCGTTCGGCGCGTAGCGGCGATCGGGGGGTCCAGGGGGGTTGCCCCCCCGGACTAATCAGGGCCGGTGCTCGGGGCTCTGGGTTAGGGCTGGGTCGCGCCGGGTCGCGTCCCCGAGCACGTCGTCGATGCGCCGGAGCACCTCTGCGTCGAGCCGGACCCCCGAGGCCTTGACGTTCTCCCGGACCTGCTCCGGCCGGGTCGCGCCGATGATCGCCGCCGACACGTTGGGGTTCTGCAACACCCAGGCCACGGCCAGCTGGGCCATGGACAGGCCAGCCTCCTCGGCGATCGGCTGGAGGGCGGCCACCCGGGTGAGCAGGTCATCCTGGAGGAAGCGCTTGATGAATCCGGACCCGCTGGGGTCGGTGGCCCGGGACTCGGCGGGCATGGGCTCGCCCGGGCGGTACTTGCCGGTCAGGATGCCCTGGGCGATGGGGGAGAAGACGATCTGGCCGATCCCCTCCTTCTCGCACAGGGGGATCACCTCGGACTCGATCACCCGCCAGATCATGTTGTACTGCGGCTGGTTGGAGACGATCCGGTCGAAGCCCATCTCGTCGGCGATCCGCAGCGCGGCGGCGATCTCCTCGGCGCGCCACTCCGAGACGCCCACGTACAGCACCTTGCCCTGGCGGACCAGGTCATCGAAGGCGCGCAGGGTTTCCGCCAGCGGGGTGTCGTGGTCGTAGCGGTGGGCCTGGTAGAGGTCCAGATAGTCGGTCTGCAGGCGGCGCAGCGACCCGTGCACCGACTCGATGATGTGCTTGCGGGACAGGCCCCGGTCGTTGGGCCCGCCGCCGGTCGGCCAGTAGACCTTGGTGGCGATCTCGACGGACTCCCGCCGGACTCCGTGCAGGGCGCGGCCGAGGACTTCCTCGGCCCGGGTCCCGGCGTAGACGTCGGCCGTGTCGAACGTGGTGATGCCCTCGTCCAGGGCCGCCGCGACGCAGGCCCGGGCGGCGTCCTCCTCGACCTGGGAACCGTGCGTAATCCAGTTCCCGTAGGCGATCTCACTGACTTTGAGGCCACTTCGCCCCAGGTGACGATGTTCCATAACGCACGACACTAGGGCAACGCCACCGCCCGCCCGCGGAGGGGTCCGGGCCCAACCCGGAGTGGGCCTCAGACTGTGGCGCCCGGCTTCACTCGCGGCTTGGGGAAGCGCAGCTGGCGGATCTGCAGGGCCCGCATGGCCGAGTAGATCTTGATCCCCCTGGTGCTCTCCCCGGGGAACCGTTCCCCGGCCAGGGCGGTGACCCTGCGGCCCACGAAGTACCCCTCGACGATCATGATCACGCACCATGACGATCAGCAGCACGGGCAGCAGCGTCTGCATCACGGGGTTGTGCAGGAACAGCAGGAACAGCAGCACGACCAGGCCGTACATGTAGAACTCACTGAGCCGCCGGCGCGAGTCCACGTAGTCGCGGGCCAGCGCCCGGACCGGGCCCTTGTCCTTGGCGGGCAGCGCCCACTCCTCGCCGCGCCGCATGGCCTCCGCCTTGCGGGCCCGCGTCGAGCGGTCCCTGGTCTTCGACTGGCGCAGCGCCTCTTTCCGGTCACCCGGGGCGTTGTACCGGCGGGCGCGTTCCGCCTCGCTGCGCTTGGGAGTCGGCCGGCCCTTGCCCGCGGTCAGCGAAGCGGGGGCCCGGTCGGCCTGATCGGCTGCTGAAGCGCCCGGGGTGCCCTCGGCCTGGGCGTCCTGGGTGGCCGTACTACGTCGTCTGAACACGGTGCCAGCCTACCGGGACGAACGCCGCGGATCACCAGAGCGCGAGCCTTCCGGCCATGATGACTGCGCTGTGTTTGACCGCGTAGGCTGTGTGCCACCAGCCTGCGGACGCGGCGGCCACAGCGGGGGTGCTGGCCAGTCCGCCGCAGGTGGCTGGCGGAAGCGTTACACGATGAGGGGATGGTCGCGCCGATGAGCGTGGTGAAGCGGGTATCACTGATCTTCAAGGCCAAGGCTAATAAGCAGCTGGACCGGCTAGAAGATCCGCGCGAGACCCTGGACTACTCCTACCAGCGCCAGCTGGAGATGCTGACCCAGGTCCGCCGGGGTGTCGCCGATGTGGCTACATCGCGCAAGCGGGTTGAGCTCCAGATGAACACCTTGCAGCAGCAGCAGAACAAGCTGGACGGCCAGGCCCGGTCGGCGCTCGGTGCCGGGCGGGAGGATCTGGCCCGCGAGGCGCTGACCCGCAAGTCGGCCCTGCAGACCCAGCTGAGCGACCTGCAGACCCAGTACCAGAACCTGCAGGCGGATGAGGAGAAGCTGACCGCCGCGTCGCAGCGGCTGCAGTCCAAGGTGGAAGCCTTCCGCACCCAGAAGGAGACCATCAAGGCCACTTACACCGCCGCCGAGGCCCAGACCAGGATCGGCGAGGCCGTGTCCGGCATCTCCGAGGAGATGGGCGACGTGGGCATGGCGGTCCAGCGGGCCCAGGACAAGACGGCGCAGATGCAGGCCCGGGCCGGTGCGATCGATGAGCTGATGGCCTCCGGGGCCCTGGACGACGTGACCGCGCAGCCGAACGACGACATCCAGCGTGAGCTGGACTCGATGGGTGCGAGCCACGACGTGGACCGGGAGCTGGCGCGGCTCAAGGGCGAGCTGGACCAGGGCGAGGCGCCCAAGGAGATCGAGGGCTCCGCGTCGGGGACGGCCGGTACCGCGGGCAATGGCCAGGCCGGGCGGGCTGCCGACCAGCCCCAGGCCGGTGAAGGGTCATGATCGTCCGGATCCTCGGCGAGGGCCAGCTGGACGTGGACGACAACCTCACCGGGGAGCTGAATGAGCTGGATGCCAGGCTCGAGGCGGCCGTGAACGCCGGTGACGAGGACGCTCTCCGGCCGGTCCTGACCGAGATGCTGGAGCGGGTCCGCGCCGCGGGAACACCGGTGCCGGCGGATTCGTTGGAAGCGTCGGACGTGATCCTCCCGTATTCCGACGCCAGCATGGACGACGTGCGTGGCCTGCTCGCGGAGGATGGCCTGATCCCGGGCTGAGGTTCGGGCTGATGGTCATCCGCCTCAGGCGGCCCGGATTCATCCTGCTTTCAGGATTCGCTCAGCGAGCCCTCAGCTGGCCCGGGCACACTGGCGGATGGGCGTTCCTGGGGGAGAATGACCAGGTTTGTCAGCCGGCCGGAAGGCCACGCTGTGACCGCTGAGACGGCCGGGTGAGAGCCCGCCGGACGGGGGGCCGCATCGCGGGAATTCCGCTCAGCCGCTGCCTGATAATGAAACAGGATGGCTTCGATAGCGAAGCCGGCAAGAGCTCAGCTGGCCCCGTCCAGCTGACAGAACGGAGGCGGCGCGATGGCGAAGACTCGCTATGCGCCTGACCGGGGACTCACTGCGCGGATGACCCTGACGATGTTTCTTCTCGGGGTCGTGTTCGTCGCCTTCATCACCGTGCTCGTGCTGGTGCTCGGTAGGTTCTCCGGCATCTCCAGTGGCGGCATCGTGTTCATCGCCGTGCTGTTCGGCCTGGCCCTGAGCGTCGGCTCCTTCTGGTACTCCGACAAGATCGCGCTCAGTACCGCAGGGGCCCAGGTCGTCACCCCGGAGGACGGGCCGGCAGGCGGCCCGGCTGCACGGCATCGTGGACCGGCTCACCGCGCTGGCCAACATGCCCAAGCCCCGGGTCGCGATCGCCCGCTCCCCGATGCTGAACGCGTTCGCCACCGGGCGGAACGAGAAGACCTCGGTCCTGGTCGTGACGACCGGCCTGCTGAAGAGCGACCTGGACGACCGCGAGCTGGAGGCCGTGCTGGCCCACGAGCTGTCGCACGTGGCCCACAAGGACGTCGCGGTGATGACTATCGCCTCGTTCATCGGCATCATCGCGGGCCTGCTGGTCCGGTTCGCCTTCTACTCCGAGCTGTTCGGCGGGGGCGGCCGCAGCAATAACAACAACAACAACGGCGGTGCGCTCCCGGTCGTCCTGGTCGTCCTGGTCGTCGGCGTCGTGACGTACGCCATCAGCTTCCTGCTCATCCGGCTGCTGTCCCGGTACCGGGAGCTGGCCGCCGACCGGGCCGGGGCGCTGCTCACCGGGCAGCCGTCCGCGCTGGCCAGCGCGCTGCAGAAGGTCAGCGGGTCGATGAACGCGATCCCGACCAAGGACCTGCGCGCGGCCGAGCCGCTGAACGCCTTCTACTTCATCCCCGCGTTCAAGGCGAGCGAAAAGGGCTTCAGCCTGAACGGCCTGTTCTCCACCCACCCGTCGCTGGAGCGGCGGCTGCGCCAGCTGTCGGAGATCTCCGAGCAGCTGAGCAAGTAACCCGATGGGCTTCCTGGACACGATCCTGGGCCGGACCAAGCCGGCCCAGCCGAACCTGGACGAGCTGTTCTCCCTGCCCACGGCGGCGATCACGCTCGAGGCGGGGATGAACCTCAAGCCCACCGGCACCGGCTCGGTCTGCTTCCGGGCCGCCGAGGGCAAGGCGTTCGGCGACATCGAGAAGGACGTCCGTGAGCTGCTGTCCATGGGCTCGGACACGGGCTCGATCGAGGTGAGCACGGACTCCTACGGGTACACCTGGCTGACCTGTCAGCACGCGCCGGATGACTTCGAGGCGCTGGTCACCGACCTGCACGCGGTGAACTCCTCGCTGCAGGCCGGCGGGTTCGGCCCGCAGCTGCTGTGCACCCTGGTCACCTTCACCAGCGACACGGTGCACCGGCTGGGCATCATCTACCTCTACAAGCAGGGCACCTTCTACCCGTTCGCGCCGAAAACCGGCCAGCAACGGGACAACGCCGTCGAACTGCAGGTGCGCGGGGTGGTCGGGGCGGACCTGAAGATCGAGCCCGACCTGAGCCGCTGGTTCGCGGTCTGGGGCGCTCCCGGCCTCTGAGGGCCCGCTCCCTTTACCCTCTGCTTACCGATGTCTGCCCAGTTCACGATGGTCGGGCGGGCGCGCGAGCAGCACAGAGAGAACTCAGAGGATTTAGCGACACCACAGATAGCTTTCGTTGCCAGGTTGGCCGGTATGAGTGCCTCGCCGATGGCCTTCGGCGCGCCGAAATCGCCAGCCGGCCGCAAGCGGAAGCTCCTCACCCGCCCCACCGCACCCCGGCCCCACCCGGCGCTCGCGGGTCTCGCGCTGCTGGCCGCCGGGGTCGGACTCGGCGCCACTCTGGCCGTCACCATCACCAGCCAGCCCTCCAGCCAGCTGTCCGCCCGCGGCGGCCTGCTCACCTACGCGGGCAGCCTGACTGGCATGGTTGGCACGTACCTGGCCCTGATCATGGTCCTGCTGATCAGCCGTATCCCGTTCGTGGAGCGGGTGGCGGGCCAGGACGGCCTGCTCCGGCTGCACCGCGCGCTCGCACCATGGCCGATCAGCCTGCTCGCCGCGCACGCCCTGTTCCTCACCCTGGGCTACGCCGAGGCGGCCCGGGCCGGGACGTGGCACGAGGCGGGCGTCCTGCTGACCAGGTACCCGGACGTGCTCACCGCGACCATCGGCCTCGGCCTGATGTGCCTGATCGGCATCGTCTCGGTGCGCGCCGTGCGGCGCAGGCTGCGCCGGGAGACCTGGTGGCTGATCCACCTCTGGATGTACCTGGCCCTGGCTATCTCGTTCGCCCACGTCATCGTGCTCGGCCCGGCGTTCGTGGGCCACCCGCTGACCCAGGTCGTCTGGTCGGTGGCCTGGGCAGCGACCGCGGGCCTGGTGCTCTGCTACCGGTTCGGGCTGCCCCTCGTCCGGAGCCTGCGGCACCGGCTGACCGTCACCGAGGTGCGCCCGGAGGGGCCCGGCGTGGTGTCCGTGATCTGCGCCGGCCGCCACCTGGATCGGCTGGCCGTGTCCGGCGGCCAGTTCTTCTGCTGGCGCTTCCTGACCAGGGGAATGTGGTGGCAGGCCCACCCGTACTCGCTGTCCGCGCTGCCGCAGCCCCCGTACCTGCGGCTGACCGTGAAGGCGGTGGGGGATCATTCCTCGAGGCTGGCCAGCATCCGGCCCGGGACTCGGATCGCCATCGAGGGCCCGTACGGGGCGTTCACCCGGTACGCCCAGCGTCGGCCCCGGGCCTTGCTCGTGGCGGCCGGGATCGGGGTGACCGCGCTCCGGTCCCTGCTGGAGGACCTGCCCCGGGCCAGTGCGCCAGTCGTCCTGCTCCGGGCCAGCCAGCCCGCGGACCTCGTGCTCGGCACCGAGGTCCGCGAACTGGTGAAGCACCGCCGCGGAACGATCCACGAGCTGGTCGGCTCCCGCGCCGAGGCGGCCATCGACGAGGTCTCGCTGCCCCGGCTAGTGCCCGACCTGGCCCAGCGCGACGTGTACGTCTGCGGGCCGGAAGGGTTCGTCGCCTCCATCGTCGATACCGCCCGGAACCTGGGTATCCCCGACGAGGCCATCCACCACGAGGCGTTCGCGCTCTGACCGGCCGGCCAGTTCGCTGAGGAGAGCACAGATGGGAAGCACCCGATGAAGCGCGCGGCGTGGCTGGTCGTCGCCGGGACCGTGGCCGGGTTCCTGGGCGTGATAGGGCTGCACAGGACGTCCGGGCCGGCCGCGCTGGCCAGTTCCGGGACCCAGCCCGGCAGCCGGGCCGGCCACGCGGCCGGGCCCCGCCGGGCCCGCACCCGGGCCACGCCCGCCGGGGCCGGCCCGGCCACGGGCACCACTCTGGGCGCCCTGGAACGCTACGGCTACGGCGAACTGGCCGCCCGGGTGAGCATCAGCGGCGGCCAGATCACCGGCATCGCCGTCCCGGTACTGCGCACCGCCGAGCAGTACTCCCAGCAGCTCGCCGTCCAGGTCATCCCCACGCTGCGCAGCGAGGTGCTGGCGGCCCAGAGTGCCCGCATCAACGCCGTGTCCGGGGCCACGTACACCAGCCAGGCCTACGCTCTGTCCGTCCAGGCCGCGCTGGACAAGGCGCACTTCCGGTGAGGCTCGGCCGGCGCATCATCCCGCCTCCTGGCTCGCCGCCCAGCACCGGCCCCCCTACCAGGCTGCCCGGCCCGGACCGGCGCCTGCTGACCCACGCGGAGCACGTGATGAGCACGGTCGTGTCGTTCGCGGTCCGGCCCGCTCCCGCCCACCCGGATCCAGGGGCCGCGATCCGGGCGGCCTGTGCGCGGCTGCACCAGGCGGACGCCGTGTTCAGCACCTGGAACCCGGACACCCCGCTGAGCCGGCTGCGCCGCGGGGACATGCCCGAGGCTGACGGCCCGCCCAGCCTGGCTGAGGTGCGGGCGGCCTGTCAGGCGGCCCGGGAGGCGTCGGACGGCTGGTTCGACCCGTGGGCCATGCCCGGCGGGTACGACCCGACCGGGCTGGTCAAGGGCTGGGCCGTGGACCGGGCGCTGGACGCCCTCCGCCAGGCGGGCCTGCCCGCTGCGCTGGTCAACGGCGGCGGTGACCTCGCGGCGTTCGGCGGCCCCGCCCCCGGGGAGCCCTGGCGGGCCGGGATCCGCCATCCGTGGCGGCCGGATGCGCTGGCCACGGTGCTGGAGGTGCGCGGCGCCGTCGCGACCTCCGGGAGCTATGAGCGCGGCGCGCACCTGGTGGACCCGCACACCGGACGCCCCGCCTGCCGCGCCGCGTCGGCCACGGTCACCGGGCCTAGCCTGGCCATGGCGGACGCGCTGGCCACGGCGCTGGCCGTGGGCGGCGACGCGGCCCTGGCGGCGGTCGCCGGGCTGCCGGGATACGCCGGATACCTGATCCGCCCGGACGGCACCGAGACCTGGACCAGCGACATCCAGTTCGCCGTCCCCTGATCCCGCCCTGGGCGGGACCCAGCCCAGGGCCGGTCCCCGCGAAACTCCCGGGCCGGCCCACCCCGCCCGGAATGACCGGGGAGCGCATATGGTTGGAGCAGGAGATCAAGCAGCGCCGCGGACGCGGCGGCAGTCCAACGCGGGAGCTAACACATATGACGGTCCAGAATGAGGCGACAACCACCGGTGTCATCCTGACCGACACCGCGGCAACGAAGGTGGGCGCTCTCCTGGAGCAGGAAGGCCGCGATGACCTGCGGCTGCGCATCGCCGTCCAGCCGGGCGGCTGTTCCGGGCTGCGTTACCAGCTGTACTTCGACGAGCGTGAGATGGACGGGGACGTTGACGCTGAGTTCTCCGGCGTGCACGTGGTCACCGACAAGATGAGCGCGCCGTACCTGATGGGCGCGACCATCGACTTCGTGGACACGATCGAGAAGCAGGGCTTCACGATCGACAACCCGAACGCCACCGGATCCTGCGCCTGCGGCGACTCGTTCCATTAATTTCCGGGGGGACGACCCCCGGGCTGCTGACCCGAGCCCCCGCTCGCCGCTTCGCGCCGAACGCCGGCTCGGCGAGCACCCGCCTTCGGCGGGCCCCGCCTCGACCGGCGCATGACGGTGGTACAGGTCACCGCACCGGTTTAAGCGGTGGTACAGGTCCAGCACACTTTCACAGAGCATGCACAGCGACGGCCGGGAGGGTAACCTCCCGGCCGTGCTGCTTTCCGCAGCACCTGACATCGCCTAGAGTGCGGCAGTGCGCATAGCCATCACCGGGTCCATCGCGACCGATCACCTCATGACCTTCCCCGGCCGTTTTGTCGAGCAGTTCATCCCCGAGAAAATGGACCGCGTCTCGCTGTCCTTCCTCGTGGACAGGCTCGAGATCCGGCGCGGCGGAGTAGCCGCCAACATCGCCTTCGGTCTGGGCGTCCTCGGGCTCAAGCCGCTGCTGATCGGGGCAGTCGGCGCCGACTTCGCCCCGTACCGCACCTGGCTGACCCAGCACGGCGTGGACTGCGGCGGGGTCCGGGAGTCCACCACCCAGCACACCGCGCGATTCGTCTGCACCACCGACGCCGACGGTAACCAGATCGCCTCGTTCTACCCCGGCGCGATGAGCGAGGACGCCGACATCGAACTGGCCCCGCTCGCTGAGCAGGCCGGCGGGCTGGACCTGGTCCTCATCGGGGCCAGCGACCCCGGGGCCATGCTGTTGCACACCCAGGAGTGCAAGGACCTGGGCATCCCGTTCGCGGCCGACCTGTCGCAGCAACTGCCCCGGCTGGCCGGGAACGAGGTGTGCGCGCTGGTCGACGGCGCGGCCTACCTGTTCTGCAACGAGTACGAGGAAGCCCTCATCGAGCGCAAGAGCTCGTGGTCCGGCCCGGAGATCCTGGACCGGGTCGGCGTCCGGATCACCACCCTCGGGCCCGCCGGAGCCAAGATCGAGCGGGCCGGCGCCGAGCCGGTTTTCGTGGCGGCGGTTCCGGAGGTGCAGAAGCTGGACCCGACCGGGACCGGGGACGCGTTCCGCTCGGGGTTCCTGGCCGCGGTGGCCTGGGGCCTGCCCCTGGACCGGGCCGCCCAGCTCGGCAACATCCTCGCGGTGCACGTCCTGGAGACGGTCGGGACGCAGGAGTACGAGCTGAAGCCGGGCGCCCTGGCCGAGCGGCTGGGCAGCGCCTACGGCGAGGCCGCGGCCGCGGAGATCGCCGCGCACTACAGCTGACCGGCCGGCCGCGCGCCCGGCGCCTCCCGCTGCGATTCTCCGCAACGAAAACCGGCGCGCGCCGATGTCCCTGAACATGCCGGAGGGGACGGCCCTGGTGCGGGCCGTCCCCTCCGTGATGCTTACCCGCTAGCTACGGCAGCGAGGGCGCATCCTGAATGTAATTCTTGGGCGAGCCGACGCCGGTCGCGTCGTCGTAGCCCGTGACGGCGCGGAGCTTGTCGGCGCCCTCACCGTTGAGGCCGAGGGTCCGCAGGTAGGTCAGCAGCGGGCCCTGCTTGGTGTACGGGTCGGTGTAGTTGTTCCGCACCATGGCCAGGTAGCCCGGGCCGAGCGGGTGGTCGGTCACGTCGTTGTACGCCGCGTTGGACGACCCGTAGGCGAAGTGCGTGTCCAGGTAGTAGATGGACGGGTTGGCGAACCCAAGTGCGCCACCGGCCGCCTGCTGCGCGTCCGCCTCGATGCCGGCGAACGTCGGGCAGGCCACGCTGGTGCCGCCGATCCTGCTGAGCGAGAAGGCGTAGGTCTTCCCGTTCGGCTGCAGGGTCGTCTGGCCGACCAGCATCCCGGTGCTCGGGTCGGCGAGCGCCGACACGTCCGGGACCACCCGCATGGGCGTGCTGCTGGTCGTGCCGTCCGGCAGCTTGGTGGCCAGGCTGTTCGGGACCACGCCCGCCTGGTAGGAGGGCTGGCTGTACTCGGTGCTCACGCCGCCGCCACCAGAACCGCCGTACCCGGCGGGGTACTTGCCCGGCGGGGTGTACTGCCACTTCTTGGCGCCGTTCTTGAGGTGGATCAGCGGGTCGAGGATGGTGCCCCAGGAGGTTTCCCACTGGTAGGTCTTGCTCGAGCTGACGGCCAGGCTGGTGCCGCCCACCGAGGTGACGTACGGGCTGGACGTCGGGTAGTCCACCTGGTCCGCGGGGGAGATGGGGTCCTCACCCGGGCCCTCGTAGCCACTGTCGCCGGAGGAGAACATGAAGCCGATGCCCTCCAGCGCGCCGACCTGGAAGATCAGGTCGTAGGTGGCGTTGATGGTGGAGTAGCTGGCCGGCTCGCCCTAGGAGTTGCTGACGATGCTGGCCAGGTCGGTGTCCACGATGGCCGCTTCCGCGTTGGCCAGGTCGGAGTCGGTGCAGCTGCCCGCGGCGACGTACCGGACGTTGGCGTCGGGCGCCTGGCCGTGCACGGACTCCACGTCGAGGGTCTCCTCGCCGTACCAGCCCGCCGCGTCACACTCGTTCGGCCCGGCCAGGCTGAACGGCCCGGCCTGGTACTGCTTGAACTGCCCGGCCGCGAACGGCTGGTCGCCGACGGTGGTCGCGAACTGGTTGGCGTCCGCCCTGATGGTGGGGGACGCGTAGGCGTCCACGATCGCGACGGTCTGGCCCTTGCCGGTCATCCCGGACGCGGTCACCCCGTAGGCCCCGCGGACCTGGCTCGGCGTGTAGCCGCAGTTGGTCCAGGGCTGGAACTTGCCGTACGCCTTGGGCTTGTTGGTCGCGGTCTTCTCGCCGTAGTACGTCGAGCAGGGCTTGGCGACCCAGTAGTTCGGCCCGGGCTTCGGCAGCGCCGGCTTCATCTGGCTCTTCGCGGTGTCCAGGCCGGAAACCGCGATGACCGAACTGGCGACGGACGAGGGCGCGCTGGCCGCGTGGTCAGGTGCCCGGTCGCTCTGGCCGCCAGGGCCACGGTAGGTGCCGAACGTCACGCCGAACGCCTTGCTGGCGGCGGCCACGGACCCGCGCACGCCGACGTAGGCGCCCGCCGGGTACTTCGCGTTGGTCTTGGTCACGCTCAGCCCGGCCGAGGTGAGCCAGGACTTCACGGAGGCGACCTCTGCGGCGGACGGCGCGAACTCCTTGCGCACTGCGGCAGTCGTCCAGAAGTGGCGGTAGCTCTTGCTCGCCGGGCTGGAGACGGCGGCGACGTCGCTGGCCAGCTCAGCCTGGTGGTTGGGGGCCAGGTACACCCGCGCGTTGACGGTGCCGCTGGTGACGGCCTTGCTGCTGAGACGCTTCGCGGCGACGGCCCACGTCGGGTGGGAGTCGGCGATCGCCCTTCTGGGGTTGGCCGCCTGCGCGGCGGTGGCCGTGACGAGAGTGCCGAGCGTCAGTGCTCCTGCGGCAATCGCGGCGGCGGCCACACGCAGACGTGTGACTTGCGGCATGCACATTCCTTCCTGAACGGATGATCATGGCGCCTGATCGATGTGTCCTGGGTAACAGGCACAACCGGAATAGACTCGTCCTCTCCGGCCCTGCTGCGCAAGAGAAACCGCATATCGCGTGGGTTCCGTTATGCACTAGTGACTGCAGAGAGCTGGTTTCGCCGGCCGCGGGGAGCTATGCCGGGGGACCGGTGCCCGGGGGATAGCGTGACGGGGTGGCGACTGTTCTTCTCGCGGGCGTTCCCGGGGACGCGTACCAGGGGCCGCCCGCGCTCACGGCGGCCCGGGTGTTCAGCTCGTGGACCCTGGACGTGCCCGTCCTCGTGGCCGTGCTGCTGGCCGGTGGCCTCTACCTGGCCGGAGTGCGCCGGGTCCGCCGGGCGGGCGGGGAATGGCCGGCCATCCGCATGGTCGCCTTCTACCTCGGCGGGCTCACCGTCCTGGTCATCGCCACCATGTCCTTCCTCGGCGTGTACCAGGGCGTGCTGTTCTACATCCGCTCGGTGCAGACCATCTTGCTGCTGCTGGTGGTGCCGCTGTTCACGGCCCTGGGCCGGCCGCTCACGCTGATCACCGCGGCGCTCCCGCGGTGCGGCAGGCGGCTGGACGCGGTGATCCACAGCCGGACGGCGCGGATCCTCACCTTCCCGGCCATCCCCACCATGGTCATCGTGCTGGTGCCGTTCGTGCTGTACTTCTCGCCCTGGTACGCGGCGAGCATGAGCAGCGACACGGTCCGTGAGCTGACCTACCTGGCCCTGCTGGCCCCGGGGTTCGTGTTCTTCTGGCTGTTCCTGCGGGTGGACGCGGTGCCGAGGGCCTACCCGTACCTGGTGGCCCTGTGGGTCAGCGCCGGCGAGGTGGTCGGGGACGCCGTCCTCGGCCTGGCCGTGCTCGCGGACCAGAGCCTCATCGCCGGGGCCTACTATCACGCGCTGGCCCGGCCCTGGGGTCCCAGCCTGCGCAGCGACCAGGTCATCGGCGGCGGCGCCCTGTGGGTGCTCGGCGACATCGTCGGGCTGCCGTTCCTGGCCGCCCAGTTCATCCAGATGATCCGGGAAGACGAGACCGAGGCGGCGGGCGTGGACGCCGAACTGGATGCCGTGGAGGCCGCGGAGGCCGCCGCGGCGGCGGGAGCACCCGATGAGGCCGGCCACGTCCCGGACGAACCGGCCGGGCAGCAGCCCTGGTGGGAGAGCGACCCGCGGTTCGCGGACCGCTTCCGGTCCGCGGGCGATTCCTAGCGGTCAGACAGCAGAGGCCGGTCAGAGAGGCAGAGGCCGGTCAGCAGGACAGAGGCCGGTCAGTAGGTCCGCTTGACCAGGAACGCCCAGCCGCGCGGCAGGGCCGTCTCCACCACGAACTCCTGCGACTTCATCATGCACCAGGCCGGGATGTCGGTCTGGGCCGCGGGGTCGTCAGCCAGCACGGCGACGGTCGCCCCGATCGGGACCTCCCGGATCCGCTCGGCGAGCATGATGATCGGGATGGGGCACTTCCGGCCGAGCGCGTCGATCGTCAGCATCGGAGCTGGGCGCGTCGGGGGGGTCATCCGCATGCCTCTTTCTCCCGGTCGCCGGGACGTGCCGGTGCTGCCGCCGGTTTGCTGCCGGTGCTGATGCCGTCAATACCGCCGGTCACCATCTCCCACTGGAAAGGTGACAATACTCCGCGGCGCTGCCGCGAAGTTGGGGACCTTCGCATGCATGCTGCCACGGGAGAGCGATACCCGCACGTCCGCGTACATAAGCGCATCCGGCCGGGACACGCGGCGGCACAATCGGGGTCCCCCGCGAGGGCGGGCAGCGCGCACGATACTGTTTGCACGACAGCCTGTAGGACGAGCCATGACCTGCCCGTGCAGCCGGGAGTCATTCCGCTGGGAAGGCAACCTGTGAGTCCCACCCCCAGCGCCCCACGCCGAAGGGGCGCGCATGATCTGGGCCATGCGCCCGGCCAGGAGAACGCCGCCGTGACCGGCAGCTCGCCAGGCGCCCCGGGCGCGGGCCAGCCTGCCCGGCGCCAGCCCGGCCAGCGCCGGCCTGGCCAGCAACTGCGCCGCTGGGTACCGCGCTCCGTGCTGCTCGCCGCAGTGCTGATGGCCACGGCCGGCTGCCAGTCCACCACGTTCACCCGGCTCGGCCTCCCGGTCCCGGTCACCAGGCAGGGCGAAGTCGTGGTGACCCTGTGGCGGGGCAGCTGGATCGCCGCGCTCTGCGTCGGCGCCGTGGTGTGGGGCGCGATCTTGTGGGCGGTGATCTTCCACCGCAAGCGCACCGACGCAGTGCCGCGGCAGGTCCGCTACAACCTGCCGATCGAGATCATGTACACGGTTATCCCGTTCATCATGGTCGGCGTTTTCTTCTTCTTCACCGCCCGGGACGAGAACTACATCGACAAGCTCCCGCCGCACCCGGACGTCACGGTGACCGTGTACGGCTACCAGTGGAGCTGGGAGTTCCAGTACCCGGGGTACAAGGTGCCGGGCTCGGCGAGCGGGGTCGTCTCCGAGACCGGGGCGCCCTGGCCGGGCCGGCTGCCGCTGCTGGAGATCCCCACGAACCGGACCGTCCGCTTCAACCTCGTCTCCCTGGACGTGGTGCACTCGTTCTGGATCGTCCCGTTCGAGTTCAAGCGCGACGTGATCCCCGGCCACCCCAACCACTTCGAGGTGACCCCGATCAAGACCGGTACGTTTATCGGCCGCTGCACCGAGCTATGCGGCGTCTACCACAGCCGGATGCTGTTCAAGGTGAAGATCGTCAGCCCGGCGCAGTTCCAGACCTGGATCAGCGCCCAGCAGCATTCGCAGCAGAAGTCAGCAGGGGGGGCGTAGCCCATGGCCACCGTCGAACAACCCGTCGAGACCCAGGGCACCGGGCCGTACGCCGCCCGCAAGGGGTCGCTACTGGCCAGCTGGCTGTCCACGACGGACCACAAGATCATTGGCCACCTGTACCTGATCACGTCGTTCGCGTTCTTCCTGATCGCCGGCCTGATGGCCATGATCATGCGGATCCAGCTCTTCGGGCCGAACAATCACGTGGTCACCGACCAGCAGTACAACGAGCTGTTCACCATGCACGGCACGATCATGCTGTTGCTGTTCGCCACCCCGCTCTTCATCGGGTTCGCGAACGAGATCATGCCGCTGCAGATCGGCGCGCCGGACGTGGCGTTCCCCCGGATGAACATCCTCAGCTACTACTTCTTCCTGTTCGGCGGCCTCATCCTGCTGGTCAGCTTCCTCACGCCCGGCGGGGCGGCGGCGTTCGGCTGGTATGCCTACTCGCCGCTGACCAGCTCGGTGTACTCGCCGGGCATCGGCGGCGACATGTGGATCATGGGCCTGACCCTGTCCGGGCTGGGCACGATCCTGGGTGGCGTCAATTTCGTCACCACGATCATCTGCATGCGGGCGCCCGGCATGACCATGTTCCGGATGCCGATCTTCACCTGGAACATCCTGCTCACCAGCCTGCTGGTGCTGCTCGCGTTCCCGGTGCTGGCGGCGGCGCTGCTGGTGCTCGAGATCGACCGCAAGCTCGGTGCCCAGGTGTTCACCGCGGCCAACGGCGGCGCGATCTTGTGGCAGAACCTGTTCTGGTTCTTCGGGCATCCCGAGGTCTATATCGTAGCGATCCCGTTCTTTGGCATCGCGACCGAGGTGCTGCCGGTGTTCAGCCGGAAGCCAATTTTCGGGTACAAGGGACTGGTCGGCGCGACCATTGCCATCGCCGGCCTGTCGATGACCGTGTGGGCGCACCACATGTTCACCACCGGCGCCGTGCTGCTGCCCTTCTTCTCGTTCATGACGTTCCTGATCGCGGTGCCCACCGGGGTGAAGTTCTTCAACTGGGTGGGCACGATGTGGCGCGGCCAGCTCACGTTCGAGCCCGCCATGCTGTTCTCGATCGGGTTCCTGGTCTCGTTCCTGTTCGGCGGGCTGACCGGGGTCATCCTGGCCTCGCCGCCACTGGACTTCCACGTCAGCGACTCCTACTTCGTGGTCGCCCACTTCCACTACGTGCTCTTCGGCACCGTGGTGTTCACCATGTTCAGCGGCTTCTACTTCTGGTGGCCCAAGTTCACCGGCAAGATGCTGGACAACACGCTCGGCAAGTGGCATTTCTGGACGCTGTTCATCGGGTTCAACATGACGTTCCTGGTGCAGCACTGGATCGGCGTCGAGGGGATGCCGCGCCGGGTGGCGAACTACCCGTTCCTGCCGGCCGACGTCACCACGCTCAACCAGATCTCCAGCATCGGGTCGTGGATCCTGGGCGCGTCCACGTTCATCTTCCTCTACAACGTCTACAAGACCTGGAAGTACGGCGAGCAGGTCACCGTGGACGACCCGTGGGGGTACGGGAACTCGCTGGAGTGGGCGACCTCCTGCCCGCCGCCCCGGCACAACTTCACCAGCATCCCGCGTATCCGCTCCGAGCGGCCCGCGTTCGACCTGCACTATCCGCACATCCAGTCCGGGCGGACGCATAAGCAGCGGGTCCTTGAGTCCGAGGCCAAGAAATGAGCCGCGGGATCAGTGGCGGCACTGCGGTTTGCAGCACTGCAGTTAGCAAGCACAGGGGAGGTGCGAGATGAAGTTTGAGGGAGGTCTGTTCGTCGGCTGCGCGATCTTCTTCGGCGTCGTCGACATCATCTACTGGTACTACTCCAAGGACCCGACGGGTACCACCGCGCTCGCGCTGTCCGTGGCCCTGGCCTTCCTGACCGGGTTCTACCTGCTGTTCACCGGGCGGCGGCTGCCGGAGCGGCCCGAGGACAAGCCGGACGGCGATATCGAGGAGGGCACCGGCGAGCTGGGCTTCTTCAGCCCGCACAGCTGGTGGCCGCTGTACGTGGGCCTGGCCGCGGCCACAGCGGCCTTCGGGGTGGCTATCGGCTGGTGGCTGTTCCTGATCGGGCTGCTGGCGATCTTCCTGACCGTGATCGGCTTCGTCTTCGAGTACTACCGCGGCATCTGGGCCCACTAGGGGCTGTCCCGCACACCCGGGTGAAGACCGCCGCCGCCTGCCATCAGCGCGGGCGGTCAGCGAGAACGACCTGTCCGTGGTACAGGTACTCCGGTCGCTGCGTGAGCCGGCCGGCTGACCGGTCCGAGTCCGCAGAAGAAGTTCGCGTACGGGACTGGACGGCGGTGCGGGGGCGGGGGCTGCCTGGTGCAGTGCGACTCGATCCACCGCACCCGCGGGTCCGGGCCTGGCGGTGACACCGGCAGCACGAATCCCCGCACGTAACCGCGGCTGATGTCGGCCTGCAGCGTGGCCAGCGTCGGGGCGGGCACGTTGCCGAGGAAGCCGCCGATAGGCACCACCTCCTTGCCGCTGTACAGGATGTAGTTCTCCGCGAGCCCGGACGTGTCGGTGCCGAACAGGGCGTCACCGGGTGGCGTCTGGAGTTCTAGCCGCTGGACCGCCCTGGTGAAGGTGGGCGCGGCGGCGGCCAGGAGCTGGTGATTGCGCGCGGTCCCCGACGACTCGAACGGGGTGTCAAACGGGCCCAGCCCGCGGATGACGCAGCTCGCGGACGCCGCCGCGGGCAGCAGGAGCACGGCGGCACCGGCGAACGCGACCGCGGTCAGGTGGCCGCTCTGGCCTGACGCGGGCAGCAGCAGCTGAGCGACGGCGGCCACCGCCACGACGAGCGCCACCAAGGTGAGCTCGACCGGGCCGGATGCCGTGCCGGACATCAGGTAGGCGCCGTAGCCGACGCAGCCGAGCACCGTCGCGGCGACGATCAGGCGCACCCTGGCCGGCCAGGGGCGAGGTCCGCACGCGGCGATGCCGGTGCCGCACAGCGCGGCGGCCGCGGGGATCAGCGCCGCGGCGTAGTACGAGTTCAGGTAGGTGCCGACGCTGAAGAAGACCGCGAGGACCAGCCACCAGCCGCCCCACAGCACCACAGCGGCGCGCAGCGGGTCGCGCCTGCCCTGGCGGCGCCGGGAGATGAGCACGCCCAGCGCGCCGGCGACGGCCGCCGGCAGCAGCCAGCCGCTGTCGGCCGCGAACGGGCCGGCCAGCAGCCGGTGCCAGCTCGGCTTGATGCCCATGGTCTCGGCAGTGAGCAACCGCCCGCTCTCTTTGGCCGCGACCACCAGCGGCGAGGGCGGCCCGGCGAGGTTCGCCCAGTTCCCGGTGCAGCCGGCCCAGGCCGTTGTAGTCGAAGACCTGCGTGTACACCGAGTCGTCCGCACTGCCGTCCACGTACGGCCGGTCCTGGGACGGGACCAGCGAGACCGCGGTCATCCAGGAGAGGGAGACCACGGCGGTGACCAGCCCGGCCAGTGCGACGTGCGCGCACCGGGTCCGCAGTTTCGCCGCGGGCGCGGCGAGCAGGTAGGCGGCGGCCAGCGCGGGCAGGACCAGCCAGGCCTGGATCATCTTCGCCTGGAACGCCAGGCCGACCCAGACGCCGGCCAGCAGCAGCTGCCGCAGCGACCCGGTGAGCAGCGCGGCGGACGTGGCATCGGCGGCGAGCACCAGCAGCAGGATCAGCAGCGAGTCGGATACGTTGCCGCGGCTCAGCAGCACGGTGATGGGGGTGACGGCGAGCACCGCCGCGGCGATCAGGCCGGCCGCCGGCCCGGCCAGCCGCCGGACCGCCCGGTACAGCACCAGGATGGTGAGCACGCCCTCGACCACCTGCGGCAGGACCAGCGCCCAGATGTGAAAGCCGAAGACCCGCAGCGACAGGGCCTGCACCCAGAGCGCACCAGGCAGCTTGTCGACAGTGACGATCCCGGCTGGATCGAACGCCCCGAAGATGAAGTCGTGCCAGCTTTCCGACATGCTGCGGGCCGCCGCGCCGTAGAACGGCTCGACGCTGGCGCCGGCCATTCCCCGGCCGTACGCGACCGCCGCGACGGCGGCGATGGCCAGCAGCGCTGGCCGGGCCCAGGCGGGCTGATCCGCGGGCGAGCGCCACGGCGTCAGGAAGCGGCGCCAGCGAGGTGCTCCTGATGCAGGCGCTGGTGCTGTGTCCGGGATAATTTCCATTTCCGGCACCTGGCCAGTATGGCGGGAAACGCGTGTCGCGTCCGCCTGGCGCATAGGACCCCGCCGCGTTCGAGGTAAAATGTGCATAAGGATTGATTCATTAATCTGTGTCCTGTATCCAGGGTGTCCCGTACTGACCGGGACGGGCGCTCAAGTCATCATCACGTTTTTTCTGCCGCCGACACTTTCTCGGTAAGCTCATCCGCCGTTTCCCCGGGCGTATGCTCTTGCCCGCGCTGATTACTTAGCGTAACGAAACTATTACGAATCTACCCGCCAAGCCGGGTGACGTGTGGCGTTCACGGGCGTCAGAGGGGTCGAATCGTGTCGGGGAATACACCGGTGGGTTTCCGCGTGCGTGCGCACCGCGGATGGAGTCAGACAGGCGGCCTGGTCGGGGCCGGGGCGGCCGGGCTGCTGGTCATCGCGGGGTGCACGGGCACCGGCCCGGGCGCGCTGGGGCCGCCTGCGAAGGTCACCATCGTCAGCGGCAACCTGACGTTCAGCTCCGCTGCCACCAGGGCGGGGCGCACCGCCGCCCCGGCGCGCCAGTCCGGTGACCACCAGTCCGGTGACCACCGGTCGCTTGATCACCGGGCTGGGGACGCCATCGTCGCGGGCCTGAGCGGCCCAGGAAGCGACGAGACGGCCTCGGGCGGTACTAGCCGGGCCCGCGCCCAGCGGGCAGCCAGCGGCCGTTCCAGGGCCGCCCGGGGGACAGCCGCGCCGGTCGACCTGCGACCGGACCTGGGCGTCCGGGTCGCGGTCCGGGACGGCAGGCTGACCGGGGTGAGCGTCCGCCCCGTGGCCGGGAAGACGGGGCCGGGAAGACGGTGGCCGGGAAGACGGGGGCCGGGACGACCGCAGCGGGGCAGGCCCTGGCCGGGTCGTACACCCCGGGTTCGCGGAGCTGGCGCACGCGCTGGGCGCTGGCGCCGTCCCAGACCTACCGGGTCACCGCGACGGCCGTGGATCCGGCCGGCCAGCGCACCGTCATGGCCAGCGACTTCCGTACGCTGCGGCCGCGCCGCACCTTCTCCGCGGCCACGGTTCTCGGGGCGGGGGAGACCGTGGGCGTGGGCATGCCCATCATGATCAATTTCAGCCGCCCCATCGCCAACCGGGCCGCGGTGGAGCGGGCGCTGCAGATCTGGTCGAGCAAGCCCGTCACCGGGGCCTGGTACTGGGTGAACAGCACGAGCGTGTGGTTCCGGCCCCGGCACTACTGGCCCGCGCATACCCGGGTGAGCTTCGCCGCGCACCTGGCCGGGCTGCAGGGAGCGCCCGGGGTCTACGGGAAGTCCGACCTGACCCAGCACTTCCGGATCGGTGACTCGCTCATCGCCGTGGCCAGCGCCGCTACCCACCACATGCGGGTCTGGTGGAACGGCAGGCTCGCCGGGGACTGGCCGGTCAGCACGGGCCGGCCGGGGATGGACACCCCGGACGGCCGGTACCTGTCCGTCGCCAAGGGCAGCCCGGTGGACATGAACTCGGCCAGCTATGGCGTCGGCCCGGGGATGCCCGGCTACTACAACGAACTGGTCTACGACGCGGTGCAGTTCACCTTCAGCGGTGACTACGTGCACAGCGCACCGTGGTCCGTGGCCGAGCAGGGGCTCAGCAATGTGAGCCATGGCTGCGTCAACCTGGCCCCCGGCTACGCCGCCTGGTTCTACGGCCATTCGGTGCTGGGTGACCCGATCAGCGTGGTGGGCAGCCCGGTCGCCGGGACCTGGGGTGACGGCTGGACCATCTACTTCCTCGGCTGGCGCAAGCTGCTGGCCGGCAGCGCCACCGGCGACGCGGTGCTGGCCGGCCGGGGCGGCAGCCGGCTCGTGGCCGCGTCCGCAGCGCGCTGACCTGGGTCCCGCTGTCCTGGGCCCGCTGACCTGGACCTTCTAGCCGGGGCCCTCGGCTAAAGAAAGGTCCCTGGGGCACGAGATCGTGCCCCAGGGACCTGACCCGGGTCCGTTCAGTGATCGCGTCCCTCAGTCGCCGCTGGGCTCCTCCGGGCTGTCCTGCCCGGGGAGGGTCTGGCCGCCCTCCCCGGAGGTGACGGCGGCCTGTTCCGGCTCGCCGTGCTCGGTAACGGCGTGCCCGTTCCCGTGGCCATTGCCGTGCCCGTTGGGCCCGTGCCCGTTGCCCACCGGGAGCGGCACGCTCTCGGTCACGACCCGCCTCAGCCTCAGCCGCAGCTTGCCGACCGCGCCCCGGGTAGACGGGTCGGGCACGCCACTGTCGTCGCTCACGCCCGCTTCCAGGGCTAGCTCATCGGCTCGCGGGGCCTCGAGCACGGCCCGCGTGTCTTCCGGCACCGGCGCATGGATCTCGATGTACTCGCCGCTCGGCCGCTGGTAGATGATGCCGGTCTCGTAGCCGTGCAGCAGCATCTCCGCGTCCTTGCGCTGCAGGCCGAGGCAGATCCGCTTGGTCACGATGTAGGCGACGATCGGGCCGATGACGACCGCGTACCGCGCGATCTCCGTGGTGAGGTACAGCGAGATATTGAAGTGGTCGGCGATCACGTCGTTGGCGCCTTCCAGCCACATGACCCCGTACCAGGTGATGACCGCGATGCCGATAGCGGTGCGGGTGGCCGCGTTGCGCGGCCGGTCGTTGACGTGATGCTCCCGCTGATCGCCGGTGATCCAGCGTTCCAGGAACGGCCACAACGCCGCGCCGGTGAACAGGAGCCCCAGCGGTACCAGCGCCGGGATGAGCACGTTCCAGGAAATCGTGTGGCCCGCGATGTTCCACGCCCAGTTGGGGAAGATGCGCAGCGCGCCTTCGAGCATGCCCATGTAGAAGTCCGGCTGCGAGTCCGAGGACATGGCCACCGCGTTGTACGGGCCGTACAGCCAGATGGGATTGATCTGGGCCAGGCAGCCCAGCAGGGCCAGCAGGCCGAAGATGAAGAAGAAGAACGCCCCGGTCTTGGCCATGAAGTACGGGTACATCGGCTGGCCGACGACGTTCCTGTCGGTCCGCCCCTTGCCCGGCATCTGGGTGTGCTTCTGGTGGAACATCAGGAACAGGTGCGCGGTGACCAGCGCGAGTATCAGCGCGGGAATCAGCAGCACGTGGATGATGTACAGCCGCGGGATGATGTCGGTGCCCGGGAACTGCCCGCCGAACAGGAAGAACGACAGGTAGGTGCCGACGATGGGGATGCCCAGCAGCACGCCTTCGAGGATGCGCAGGCCCGCCCCGGACAGCAGGTCGTCGGGCAGCGAGTAGCCGAACAGGCCTTCCAGCATGCCCAGCGTGAACAGGGTGATCCCGATGAGCCAGTTCAGCTCGCGGGGCTTCCGGTACGCGCCGGTGAAGAAGATCCTGATCATGTGGGCAAAGATCGCCGCCATGAACAGGTCCGCCGCCCAGTGGTGGATCTGCCGCATGAGCAGCCCGCCGCGCACGTCGAAGCTGATGTTCAGGGTCGAGGCGTAGGCCTCGCTCATCCGCACGCCATCGAGCCTGGTGTAGGTGCCGTGATAGATCAGGGAAGTCATGCTGGGCTTGAAGAAGAACGTCAGGAACGTGCCCGTGAGCAGCAGGATGATGAACGAGTAGAGGGCGATCTCGCCGAGCAGGAACGTCCAGTGGTCCGGGAAGACCTTCTTCAGCAGGGTGCGCGTCCCCTTGGCGGCGCGCAGCCGGTCATCGAGGAACGTTCCGGTGCCCGCGAGTAGCTTCTCGACCGGGCCGTCGCTGGCCGTGCCGACTGGAGCCTCGTTGGTACTACTCATCCCCGCTCCCAGAAAGCTGGCCCGACCGGAACTTTGAAGTCGCTCAGCGCGACCAGGTACCCCTCGGAGTTCACGCCCATCGGCAACTGCGGCAGCGGCCGGTTCGCCGGGCCGAAGAGCACGGTAGCGCCCCTGGTGGCGTCGAACGTGGACTGGTGGCAGGGGCACAGGATGTGGTGCGTGGTCTGCTCGTAGAGCGCCACCGGGCAGCCAACGTGGGTGCAGATCTTGGAGTAGGCGACGATGTTCTCCACGGTCCAGTTCAGGTTCGTGGGGTACTTGAGCTCGCCGGGCTCGAACTTGATGATGATCACTGTCGCCTTGACCAGCGCATCGTCGTTGGCCTGGAAGCCCTCGGGGATCACGGTGATCATCCCGCCCGGCGTGTCGAAGTCGGCCGGCTTGATCGGCAGGCCGGTGTCGCTGATGACCAGCCGCCGCCCCTTGCGCCACACGGTGTACCGCAGCTTGGTGCCGGGCAGCGGCCCCAGGTCGCGCAGCAGCACGATCGGCGCCACGAGCAGCGGCAGGGTGGCGGCGATCAGGGTCCGGCGCAGCAGGGGCCGCTTGACGAACTGGCTGGCCTCGGCGCCTTCACGGAACGTGTCCGCGAACGCCTTGCGGTCCTGCTCGGGCGAGGCCAGCGGCTTGCGGGCCTCGGTGAGCTCCACATCCGGCATCAGCCGCCGGACCCAGATGACCGCGCCTGTCCCCAGGGCGAGGAAGGCCACCGCCATGGAGATGCCCAGGGCCAGGTTGGATCGCAGCACCGCGTCCTCGGCGCGGACCGGCAGCCCGATGTAGGCCGCGATGAACCCGATCCCGGCCAGCATGGCCAGGATGAACAGGGCGGCCACGATGCGCTCGGCCCGCTTGGCCCCGGCCAGGTCGTCAGGGTCAGCCGGCAGTTCCCGGGCCGGGGCGGGCGGCGCGTCCGTCTGGACCGTGCCCAGCAGCGTCCGCTCCTCCGTCGGCGGCGGGGTGCCGATCACCCGGTGCGGAGCCCGCGACGACTCGGCCTCGTCCTCCGGCCCGCCTGTGTATCCCTCTGTGCTGCTCATTCGTGCACCCGCCGCTTTGCCGTGATCCAGATTGAGAGCAGCACCAGCGCGCCGATCCCGCCGATCCAGCCGACCAGCCCCTCGGTTACCGGCCCGATGCGGCCGAGGCTGAAGCCGCCGGGGTTGGGCGAGGATCGCGTCTCCGTCACGTACGCGATGATGTCGCGCTTCTCACTCGGAGTGATCGTGCTGTCGTTGAACACGGGCATGGCCTCCGGGCCGGTGAGCATGGCCTCGTAGATCTGGGTCGGCGTGGACGCGGTGAGCGCGGGGGCGTACTTCCCCTGGGTGAGGGCCCCGCCCGCGCCCACGAAGTTGTGGCACTGGGCACAGTTCGTGCTGAACAGTTCCTGGCCGAGGCCGACGTCAGCGCCCTGGGTGCTGACCTGGCTGGCATCCGGGATGGCCGGGCCGCCGCCGAGGGACGCGATGTAGGCCGCGATCTCATGAGTCTGCTCGGGAGTGAGCACCGGCGGCTTGCGCGGCGCCTCCGCCTCGATCTCCTTCAGCGGCATCCGGCCGGTGCTGACCTGGAAGTCCACCGCGGCCGCGCCCACCCCGATCAGGCTCGGGCCGGTGGCGGTGCCCTGGGCCATGTACCCGTGGCAACTGGAGCAGTTCTGCACGAACAGCTGCCGGCCCAGGCTGGTGTCTTGCTGGGAGGCAGCGGGGGAGGACGCGGAGGCCGGGCTGCCCTGGGTGGTGAACGCCGCGTACACGACGCCCACCGCGATGAGCCCAAGCAGCACCACGGCATATCCGGCGACCGGACGCCGGCGCCGCGCGATGATCCAGCTCAATGGAGAGCCCTCGTCTTCTGGTCTGTGCTCTTGTGGTTAGGAGGTGGACCGCTGCTCTGCAGGTATTCGGCGCAGCGGCCCTCAGTGGATGAGGTAGATCGTGGTGAACAGGCCGATCCACACGACATCCACGAAGTGCCAGTAGTAGGAGACAACGATGGCGCTGACCTGCTGCTCGTGGGTGAAGGTCTTCGCCACGTAGGTACGGCCCAGTACGAAGAGGAACGCGATGAGCCCGCCGGTCACGTGCAGGCCGTGGAACCCGGTGGGGATGAAGAACACCGAGCCGTACGCGCTGTGCAGGGTCAGCCCGTCGTGGATCAGGCCCAGGTACTCGTATCCCTGGCCCAGGACGAAATACAGGCCCATCAGGAACGACAGGACGTACCACTCGCGCAGCCCCCACCGGGAGACCTGCCAGATCCGGCCGGCCCGCCTGACCTGCCCGCGCTCGACGGCGAACACGCCAAGCTGGCAGGTCACACTGGACAGCAACAGCACCGTGGTGTTGATCGACCCCAGGGTGAGATCCAGGTGGGCGCCCGGCCAGGGGAGGCCGTTGCCCTTGTCCACGGAGCGGATCGTGAAGTAGATCGCGAACAACGCCGCGAAGAACATGAGTTCCGAGGAGAGCCACACGATGGTGCCCACGCTGACCAGGTTCGGCCGCGCGGTGGGCGGGCGGGGAGTGGGTGCCTTCTCGGTGACGGATGCGGTGGCCACGAGGTCATTATTACGACAACCCGTAGGCGAGCGTCGGCCGACCCCCCGTGTCGGTACCATCCACTTCTATGAAGGTCGTTGTCTACAGCCATGATGCGGACACCCGCGCCCGCATGCAGCTTGCCATCGGGCGCCGCCCGGCCCCCGACGTACCCGAGGCGGAGATCATTCCGGTCGCCACCGAGCCGGCGCTCATCCGCCTGCTCGACGCGGGCGGCGCGGACGTCATGGTCCTGGACGGCGAGGCCCAGCCTGCCGGCGGCATGGGGGTCTGCCGCCAGGCCAAGGACGAGATCCACGATTGCCCGCCAGTGCTGCTCGTCGTCGGCCGGGTGGACGATGGCTGGCTCGCCACCTGGTCGGGTGCGGACGCCGTGACCAGCCACCCTATCGACCCGGTGCCGTTCGCGGCCGCCCTGGCGGGCCTGATGCGCCAGCGGGCCGAGCACCTGGCCGCCCAGGCCGGCGGCTGAGCAGCCCGGCGAAGGAGCCACTGTGCATCCGAAAGCGCCGGATCCGACCGCGCCGCCCGGGCTGAGCTGGCGTGCCCTGATCGGCGCGCTGATCCGGGGCGAGACCCTCAGCCCGGACGAGGCCGCCTGGGCGATGAACGAGATCATGGAAGGCGCCGCGACCCCGGTCCAGGTGGCCGGGTTCGCCGTGGCCCTGCGGATGAAGGGCGAGACCCCCGGCGAGGTGGCCGGGCTCTCCGAGGTCATGCTGCGCAGGGCCACCCCGATCAGCGTGCCCGGCGATCTCGTCGACCTGGTCGGCACCGGCGGGGACGGTGCGCACACGGTGAACATCTCCACCATGGGCGCGATCGTCGCTGCGGCGGCCGGCGTGCGGGTGGTCAAGCACGGCAACCGCGCCGCCTCGTCCGCCTGCGGCGCGGCGGATGTGCTCGAGGCCCTGGGCGTCGTGATCAACCTGCCCCCGGCGGCCAGCGTGCGGCTGGCCGAGGAGACGGGGATCGCGTTCCTGTTCGCCCCGCTCTACCACCCGGCCTTCCGGCACGCCGCGGTGGCCCGGGGCGAACTCGGCGTGCCCACCGTGTTCAACTCCCTCGGCCCGGTGTCCAACCCGGCCCGGCCGCGGGCCCAGGCGGTCGGCGTCTCGGACCCGCGGATGGGCGAGGTCATCGCCGGGGTGCTGGCCGGCCGCGGCTCCTCGGCGCTGGTCTTCCACGGCGCCGACGGTCTGGATGAGCTGACCCCGACGACCACCTCCACCGTGTGGGTGGTGCACGAGGGCACGGTGACCCAGACCGTCTTCGATCCTGCGGTGCTGGGGCTGGACCGGGCCCGGCCGGAGGACCTGCGCGGCGGTGATCGCGAGCACAACGCGGCCGTGGCCCGCGCGGTATTCGGCGGTGAGCGGGGCCCGGTACGGGACACCGTGGCGCTGAACGCGGCTGCGGCGCTCGCGGCCGCCGCCGGGGTCCCGGGAGCCGACGCGCTGGATAAGGCCCTCACCGAGGCGTTCGCGCGGGCCAGCGCGGCCCTCGATTCCGGGGCGGCAGCGGACCTGCTGGACCGCTGGGTAGCCGCCAGCCAGCGGCTCGCCCAGTCGTCTTAGCTCGCCGGAGAGGGGAGGCGCGCCGGAGGCGTGTCCTCGCCGAGCCGGCGAGTAACCCGGCACCCGCAGCAGACGACGTGCATACGGGCGCGGGCAAGTTGGGGGTTCCGGGTTACTCGGTCACCCGGGCTAGCAGCGCGGATCCGGGGGCTCGTGCCCCGGGTCAACCCGGGTTAGGCCTCTTCATAGCCCAGCGCGAACGCGGCCTCGAGATCATGCCGCGAATAGGTGCGGAACGCGATATGGGTCTCCGTATGCGTGACGCCGTCGACCCGGTTGATCGTGCCCGGGATGACCTCGGCCAGCTCCTCGTGTGCGCGCACCCGGACCAAGGCCACCAGATCGAACTCCCCGGTCACCGAGTAGACCTCCGTGACCTGCGGAATCTGGGCGACTATCTCCGCCGTCTCGGGAATCCTCGCCACATCGGCCTTCAACAGCACGATCGCGGTGATCACCTGCCGCCTCCTCATGGCCGTCTGCCCGGGCACCTTCCGGCGTAGCGTACCGCTGCTCAGCGGCCGGGCTGCGGCCCCTGCGCCGCGGCGGCGGACAGATGGGCGGCCGGCCGGTGCGCGGCGGCCCGCTCCGCCGCACTGAGCTGGGCGAGGGTCCGTATGCCGCTCGCGGACAGCCGGTCCAGCAGGGCCGCCAGCACCGTCGCGGTGGCCCGGGCGTCGGCCAGGGCGCGATGGCGGGGCAGGGCGGGCGCCCCGAAGAAATCAGCCAGGGTGGCGAGCTTGCAGTTCGGCACCTCGTCCTCGGTGAGCAGCAGCCGGGCCAGCGTGACCGTGTCCAGCACCGGCGGGGCGGGCCAGCGCCGGCCGGTCGCGGCGCACGCCGCGGTGAGGAAGCCGACGTCGAAGGGCGCGTTGTGCGCGGTGAGCACGCTGTCCCGGGCGAAGTCGAGGAAGCGGGGCAGCACCGCCCCGACCGGGGGAGCGAGGGTGACCATGGCATCGGTGATGCCGGTCAGGGTGACGATGTCGGGCGGTATCAGCCGGCCCGGGTTGACCAGGGCGGCGAACTCGCCGCGGACCTCGCCGCCGCTCAGCCGGACCGCGCCGATCTCGGTGATGCCGTCCGCGTCCGGTGACCATCCCGTGGTCTCCACGTCCACCACGACGAAGTCCAGCGTCCCGAGCGGCTGCCGCCGGATTCCGGGGGTCCACGGGTGGCGCAGGCGCGTCCTGGCCGCCTCGGCCAGCTTCCTTACTGACCCGTCGAGCATGATCACGCTGTCACGGTAGGCGGGGGTACCGACACTCCGGGCCCAGGCTCGCCGGCGCACTCCGGGCCAAGGCGGGCCGGCGGCCCGCGGCCGGCGGGCTGGCCGGCGGTTCTCCGGCCCAGGCCCAGGCTCAGCTGAGCTCGGCCCGGTAGCACTCCGTCACGTAGGGCAGCACCAGCTCACCCGTCTCGTTCCCGCCGAGCCGGGCGTCGGCGAGGTCGGCCACCCCGGCCAGGACGGCGGCCCGCTCCCGGTCCGGCATGGTGATCACGTAGCTGCGCGAGGCGGCCAGGTCGATCAGCTCGTCCCGGCTGAGCCGGTGTGTCCACTCCACATCGCAGCGTTCGACCGGCCCGAACGGTGGCCCGATGATCCCCCGGTCCTGGCGGTGGTGGTCGCCCGGGTCGTGCAGGATCCGGCCGAGCTCGGCCACCCAGTCCTCCCGCTCGTCCCGGATATTCCACACCAGGCCGAGCCGCCCGCCAGGGACGAGCACGCGAGCCACCTCCGGGACCGCGCGGCTGCGGTCCACCCAGTGCCAGGCCTGGGCGACCAGCACCGCGTCGACGGAGTGGTCGGGCAGCGGGATTTCCTCCGCCGACCCGGCGTGCACCGGCACCCCGGGCACGGCGCGGGCCAGTTGCTCCCGCATGCCCTCGGAGGGCTCCACCGCGATCACGTCCAGCCCGCGGTCGCGGAGCTGGCGGGTGAGCTTGCCGGTGCCCGCGCCGAGATCGAGCACCCGCGACGCGCCCGCAGGCAGCAGCCAGTCCACCGCCTCAGGCGGATACGGCGGGCGGCCCCGCTCGTAGGCGGCCGCGACGGCGCCGAAGGATGAGGCCTGCCGCCTGTGCTGTGCTGCGTGGTGGGTGTCATCGGGCATGCGGGAATCCTCCCAGGCCCGCCGGGGCAGGCCCGGGCAGGGGCCGCCCGGGGCGGCCGCGCTGGCCCGCCGGGCGTGCGCCGGGTGACGGGCCGGGACCGGAGTGTCAGTACCCCCGCCTAGCGTGAGCCCCGATGCACCCTCCGCGGGTGCCGTGACGACCGGCCCGGCCCCGGGCCCGGCCGGGAACCTGACCCAGAGGAGGAGAGATGCTGATCGAATGTGACCGCTGTGAAATGCGCGACATCGCCTGCCCGGACTGCGTGGTGACCCACCTGCTCGCGGACGGGGAGCTGGTCGCCGACCTCGACCCCGCCGAGCGCCGCGCGCTCCGGGTGCTCGCGGACGCCCGGCTGGTCTCACCGCTGCTGCTGCGCCCCTCGGCCAAGGCATCCTGACCAGGAGACGCCGCCTCCTGGCCGGGAGCCGCGGCGTCCGGGCCCGGGACAAGTGGCTTCCTGGCCGCGACACGCCCGCATTCTGCGTGCGACACGCCGGCATTTCTGGCCGCGACACGCCGGCGCCGGGCCCGCGGCCGGCCTGCCCGGAACCCCGTCACTGAGGGCAATCTGCGGGAACAGAAATGCCTGGCCATGGTCAAGCAGGTCACGGGAGTTCGCGAAGCGGTTGAATTCCCCTTGTGAGCTTCACTAGTGTCAGCCCCGGTCGGTTCGCTCCCCAGCCACCACTATGGTGACGGCGATCGGCCACCGCTGAGTCTTCGAGCTGGCCCAGGACGGCCAGCCGGAGAGCCGGGGACCCATCGGAGGACTGTCCCGGGATAAGCCCGGAACGAACGTCCTTCAGGGGTGAATCGGCCAGGTCGCGCCAAGGTTCGCTGCACCGCGGTCACCGCGGTGCGGTTCGCCGTACCGTGACCCGGCCGTAGGGCATCTTCCACAGCCCGAACCCGTCAGCTCACCCGGTAGGCGGAGTGGAAGAAGGAGCGTGATCACGTACGTGAGTACGCGTCCAGCTGACGAGCCTGCCCGCACGTCAACCCGGGGCAGGACAGCCCTGCGCAGGACAGCACTGCGCCGCGGAGCGGCCATCGGAGCCACCGTGATGGCGGCCGGGGCCCTGGCCACCTTCGCCGGTTCCGCCGGAGCCGCACCCAAGCCGACGGTCAGCCAGGTCCAGAAGTCGGTGAACCGGCTCACCTCCCAGGAGGACCAGGCGGCCCAGCAGTATGACCAGTCTGAGCAGCAGCTCAGCAGCGCCAAGCAGCGCCTGGCCCTGGTCAACCGCGAGGTCAAGACGGACCAGGCCAAGTTCGAATCGATGCGCAGCGAGATCGCGGCCATCGCCTCGACCGCCTACGAGAACGGCAACATGACCTCCATGGGCGCGTTGCTGACCTCGAATAACCCGGCGGCCGTGCTGAGCCAGGCCTCGGTACTGCTGCAGTTGTCCAGCGACCGGTCCGCTCAGGTGACTGAGTTCATCCAGACGGCCCGCCAGCTCCAGCAGGCCCAGCTCAGCGCGGTCCGGACCAAGCAGGCCATGGCCACCCTGGACGCCCAGCGCCTGGCCCGCAAGAAGTCGATCGACAAGTCGCTGTCGCAGAAGAAGGCCCTGCTGGACACGCTGACCGCGCAGCAGCAGCAGGCCGTGACCACCACCTCGACGATCGGGAACGGCGGCACCACGAAGGCGACCAACCCGGTCCCGGTCAGCGGCGCGGCAGGCCAGGCCGTGGCCTATGCCTATTCCAAGCTGGGCGACCCGTACGTGTACGGGGCGACGGGGCCGAGCTCGTTCGACTGCTCGGGACTCGTCCAGGCGGCCTGGGCCTCCGCTGGGGTCGCGATCCCGCGTACCACTTATGCGCAGGTGGCGGCCCTGCCGGCGGTGTCCACCTCCAACCTGCAGCCCGGTGATCTCCTGTTCTTCGACGGGGATGGCCACGTGGGCATGTACGTCGGCGGCGGCTACCTGATCGACGCGCCGCAGACCGGCCTGAGACGTGGAGAAGGTCGCCCTGTCCGGCTGGTACAGCGCGAACCTGGACAGTGCCGCGAGGCCCTGAACCAGCCAGCTCAGCTGACGCGGCATAGCGGCGCCCCCGGGAACGTTCCGGGGGCGCCGCTATGATCCACCCCAGATGGCAAAGATCCTGATCGTCACCAACGACTTCCCGCCGCGGGCCGGCGGCATCCAGTCGTTCGTGCACGCCCTGGCCCTGCGGCTGCCTCCTGGCCAGGTGGTCGTGTACGCCCCCGCCTGGGAGGGCGCCGCCGACTTCGACGCGCGGCAGCCGTTCCCGGTGCTGCGCCACCCCACCTCGCTGATGCTGCCGGTGCCGTCGGTGCGCCGCCGCGCGGTCCGGGCCCTCACCGAGCATGGCTGCGACACGGTGCTGTTCGGCGCGGCCGCGCCGCTGGGACTGCTGGCTCCCGCGCTCCGCAGCGCCGGGGCGAAGCGGATCGTGGCCCTGACCCACGGCCACGAGGCTGGCTGGGCGGCGCTGCCGGTCGCCCGCAGCCTGCTGCGCCGGATCGGTGACTCGGTCGACGTCGTCACCTATCTCGGTGAATACGTCCGGGTCCGGCTGGCCCGGGCCCTGTCCCCCGAGGCGGCGGCCCGGATGGCCCGGCTGGCTCCGGGGGTGGACAACGTGGCCTTCCGCCCCGGCGCGGGCGGGGCCGCCATCCGCGACCGGCTCGGCCTGGCCGGCCGCCCCGTGGTGGTGTGCGTGTCGCGGCTGGTCAAGCGCAAGGGCCAGGACACCCTCATCCGGGCCTGGCCGCTGGTCCGGGCGCCCGGCGATCCGGTCCTCCTGCTGGTCGGCGGCGGCCCGGACGACGGGCGGCTGCGCCAGCTGGCCCGCGAGCTCGGCGTCGCCGGCTCGGTCGTGTTCGCCGGGCAGGTCCCGGACGGGGACCTGCCCGCCTACTACGACGCGGGCGACGTCTTCGCGATGCCCTGCCGGACCCGCCGCCGCGGCCTGGACGTCGAGGGCCTGGGCATGGTCTACCTGGAGGCCTCCGCGACCGGGCTGCCGGTCATCGCGGGTGACTCGGGCGGCGCGCCGGACGCCGTGCTCAACGGCGAGACCGGGTACGTGGTCCCGGGCCGCGACGTGACCGCCCTCGCGGCCCGGCTCACCGAGCTGCTGGCCGACCCGGCCGGGGCCCGGGCCATGGGGGAGAAGGGCCTGGCCTGGGTGGACCGGGAATGGCGCTGGGACCTGGTGGCGCGGCGGCTCGAGCAGATCCTGGCCCGCTGAGCCGCCGCTCCGGTCAGCCGGTCCCGGTCACTCCCTCACTCGTAGAGGGCGTCGATGTCCGCGGCGAAGTCCTTGGCCACCACGCCCCGGCGGACCTTGAGGGACGGCGTGAGGTAGCCGTCCTGCTCGGTGAAATCGACCGGGAGTATCCGGAACCGGCGGATCGACTCGGCCCGGGACACCGCCTTGTTGGCGTCGTCCACCGCCGTCTGGATCTCGGCGATCAGCTCGGGGTTGTCCGCCAGTTCGGCCAGGCTGGCCGAGGCTAGCTGCGGGTGCCGCCCCTTCCAGGGCTCCAGGGCCTCCTCGTCGAGAGTCACCAGGCAGGCGACGTAGGGCCGGCCGTCCCCCACCACCATGCACTGGCTGACCAGCGGATGCGCGCGCAGCCGGTCCTCCAGCACCGCCGGGGCGACGTTCTTGCCCCCGGCGGTGACGATGATGTCCTTCTTCCGGCCGGTCACCCGCAGGTGGCCGTCGTCGTCGAGTTCACCCAGGTCGCCGGTGTGCAGCCAGCCGTCGGCGTCGATCATCTCGGCGGTCGCGGCCTCGTTGTGCCAGTAACCGGGGAAGATGTTCGGCCCGGACACGAGGATCTCGCCGTCGTCGGCTATCCGGATCGTCACCCCGGGTACCGGCCGCCCGACCGTGCCGATCTTGTTATGGCTGGGCAGGTTGGCCGAGACCACCGGGCTGGTCTCGGTGAGGCCGTAGCCCTCCAGCACGGTGATGCCGACGCCGCGGAAGAAGTGCCCGAGCCGTTCGCCCAGCGGGGCGCCGCCGGACACGGCGTACTGGACCCGCCCGCCGGTCGCCGCGCGCAGCTTGCTGTAGACGAGCCGGTCGTAGAGGGCGTGCGCGGCCCGCAGCCCCAGGCCCTGGCGGCCGGGGACGGCCTGCCCCCCGACGCCCAGGGTTTTGCTCCACTTGACCGCGGTCCGCGCGGCCGCCGCGAAGATGCGGCTCTTCAGCGGGCTCGCCGAGGCCTGCAGTTCCGCGCCGCTGTACACCTTCTCGAAGACCCTCGGCACGGCCAGGATGAAGGTCGGCTGAAAGCTTCCCAGGTCGGCTACGAGGTTCGCCGCATCCGGGGTGTGCCCGAGGACGGTACCCGACTCGAGGCAGCCGACCTGGATGATCCGCGCGAAGGAATGCGCCAGGGGCAGGAAGAGCAAGGCCGAGCGCCCGGACATGGTGAAGATCTCCGGCAGGGCACCGATCGCATTGCGCACGTCGGCGAGCATGTTCGCGTGCGTGAGCTGGCATCCCTTGGGGCGGCCCGTGGTCCCGGAGGTGTAGATGATGGTGGCCAGGTCGGCGGCGGCGCTGGCCGAGCGCCGCTCGGCCAGGTCATCGTCGCTGACCGCGGCACCGTCCGCGGGCAGGCTGTCCAGCGGCCTGGCCGCATCCGCCCCGCCGCCCGTCTCCCCACCACTCGTCTTCCCACCACTGGTCTCCCCACCACTGGCCGCGCCCTCGATCAGCCAGATCCGCTCCACGGCCGGCAGCCGGCCCAGCACCTCGGCGATGGCCTTCGTGTGCGCCGGGGTCTCGGCGATCAGGGCCCGGGCGCCTGAGTCGCTCAGGATCCACTCCACCTGCTCGGCGGAGGACGTCTCGTAGATCGGCACCGTGACCGCGCCGGCCGCGAGGATCGCGTAGTCGGCGAGCGTCCACTCGTACCTGGTCCGGGACAGCAGGGCCACCCGGTCGCCTGCCCCGATGCCGGCCGCGATGAGCCCCTTGGCCAGCGCCGTGACCTCGCTGCGGAACTGCACGGCGGTTACCTCGCGCCAGGGCGGGCCGCCGCCGGCCGCCTGGCGGCGCATGATCACTGCCCCGGGCTCGCGGTCCGCGCGCTCGAAGACCACGTCGGCGAGACTGGCCGACGGCGCGACTTCCGCCACAGCGGGGATGCTGTATTCCTGCATGACAGCTCCTGCCGGTCATGTTGTGTTCTGCGGTGAACGACTGCACCGTACCCCGGCGGGGCCCCCCCGGAAGCTACCAGCAGGTAGCCCACTCCAGATTACCCGGACCAGCCTGCCCTCGCCGGGCCGTCGGTTGTGGCAATCTGACGGGATGCCCACGCGCTGGGAGTACGGCTCCCTGATCATCATTGCCCTCGCTCCCGCCGAGCAGCAGCCGCCCGAGCACTCGGTCGGCATCCTGGTTACGGCCCTGCAGGCCCGGGTGGTATCCGTGGTGGAACTCGGCGACATGACCCCGGGCGAGAGGTACGTCGCCATGAACGCGGTGGGCGAGGAGGGCTGGATCATTACCGGTCCCGGCGTCCGGTCGGACTTCAGCCGGGGGACTCCGGTCCGGATCGGCGGTAACTCCAGGCTGGCCCCCTGGCTGGCGGGGACGCTCACCAACCACCCCGTGGGTTTGTGGTCTCGCGGGTACTTCGAGTACCCGCTGCGCAGGCCGGTCAACTGACGTCCGCCCGGCCCCCTATCGGGGCAGGCCGGGAGAACGCGGGCTTGTACGGTTGGCTCATGCGGGTGCACGTGGTCAGCGACGTTCATGGCCGCGCGGAGGCGCTCGCGGGCGCCGGCGGCGCGGACGGCTTCATCTGCCTGGGCGACCTGCTGCTGTTCATCGATTACGCCGACCACCGGCAGGGCATCTTCCCCGATCTGTTCGGCACCGAGGCGACGCAGACGTTCGTCGCGCTGCGCCTGGCCAAGCGGTTCGACGAAGCCCGGGAGTTCTCCCGGCGGCTGTGGGGCCAGCTGGACGGTGACCCGTCCGGGTACGTGCAGCAGGCGGCCTCCAGCCAGTACGCGCGGCTGTTCGCGGCCATGCCCGAGCCCGCCTACATGACCTACGGCAACGTGGACATCCCGCCGCTGTGGCAGCAGCACCTGAAGCCCGGGCATGAGGTCCTCGACGGGCAGCGGGCCACCCTCGGCGGATGGACCTTCGGGTTCGTGGGCGGCGGGCTGCCTTCGGCCTACCGGACCCCCTACGAGATCGACGAGGACGCCTACGCGGCCAAGGTGACCGCCACCGGCGAGGTTGACGTGCTGTGCACGCACATCCCGCCGGCCGTCCCGCAACTGCTGTACGACACGGTGGCGCGCCGGCTCGAACGGGGCAGTACCGCCATCCTTGACCACATCCGCCGGACCCAGCCCCGGTACGCCCTGTTCGGCCACGTGCACCAGCCGCTGGCCCGCCGGGTCCGGATTGGCCGCACCGAGTGCATCAACGTGGGTCACTTCCGCGCCACCGGGGTCCCGTACGTCCTGGAATGGGAGTAGCGGGGGCAGCCCGCGCGGCCCGGCCGGCCTCTCCTACGCGGGGGTGGCGGTACGCTCCGAGCATGGCCGACAGGACGACGTCGAGCATCTCCATCGCCGCTACGGGGCCGGATGTGATGGCCGTGATAGCCGATTTCGCCGCTTACCCGCAGTGGGCGGCCGCCGTGCGCTCCGCCGAGGTGATCAGGCGCGATGCGGACGACCGCCCCAGCCTGGTCCGGTTCAGCCTTGATGCCGGGATGATTAAGGACAGCTACGGCCTTAGCTATGAGTGGGACGACTCCGGGGTTCACTGGGATCTCGCCGAGCCAGGCTCGGTCATCAGCGCGATGACCGGGGGCTACTCACTGGCTGACGAGGCCCGCGGCACCGCGGTCACCTACGAGCTCAGCGTGGACCTCCGGGTGCCGCTGCTCGGCATGCTGAAGCGGAAGGCAGAGAAGGTCATCATCGACACCGCGCTGAAGGGGCTCAAAGCCCGCGTCGAGGGCCTGCGCGCGCAGGCCACGGCTGCGGGGGGCACACAGCTGGATCAGGACAGGGAAGAAGGCGCGACGTGACGGAGCGGCAGCCAGGCAGTGACCCGATCGGCGAGCTCCAGCGATGGCTGGTCCGCTCGGGGGCGCGCAGCGTGACCCGGGGACTAGGTGATCAGGTTCGCACCGCGCTCGGCGGCAACACACGCGGGGACGTGTGGGAGGACGCGACCGCCGACCATGAGGCCCCGGAATGCCAGTGGTGCCCGATCTGCCGGGCCCGGCGCAGGCTCCGGGACTCCGGCCCCGGCTTGTCCTCGGCCGTGTCGGCCGCGGGCGACGCCGTCTCGGTGGTGCTGCAGGACGCGGCAGCCGCGTTCGAGGCGGCGGTGGCCGCGGCGGGACGGCAGGCCCGGCCCCGGGACGACGCCCCGGCCAGCGGGACGGTATGGGACGAGGCGACCGACGGGCCGCCCCGCCCGCGGCCGCGGATTCTGCCAGACCCGCCCGCCTGGCCGGATGAGCCGGCCGAGCCGGCCAGCCCGGCGGACCCGTGGGCTCAGGCGGCGGACCAAGGTGGACCGCCGGCTCAGGCCGCGGAGACGGCCGAACCGGACCCCGGCCCGTCCACGCCGCCCAGCCCCGGGGGAGCAAAACCCCACCTAACGTTGACCGCGCCTGGGCGCGGGCAGCGTCATGGTTCGTCAGACGACCGCGCCGTCGTCCGGGCCTGAGTCCCGGGGCGGCTTGTCACCCATCCTGACCACCAGGGTCGCGAAGCCGCCGACGAACGCGGCCACGGCCAGGAATGCGGCCCAGCCCGGGATCGCCCAGCCCACCATGGTGGCCAGCAGCAGGTAGCCGGGACCGCCGAACAGCGCGGCCCAGGCTCCCTTGGCCACCGGGTCGAGCGACGGCAGCGGGGGCGGCACCGGCGGCACGAATTCCCCGTCATCCGCCGGCCCTGGCGGCACCGGACTGGCCGGGCGGACGATCCGCGGCCGGCCTCCTGGGGCGGGACCGGCGGGGGCGGGGTCTTCGTTGCGGCCGGTGGGGCGGGGTCCAGGCGCGGCGGGACCGCTGACCGCCGGGCCGGTAGCGGTGGAAGCCGGCGGGCCGTCCGCACCCGGGGCGTCGCGGTGCTCGGGGGCCGGGCGGGAGACCGGGCCGTCGGCCGGCCCGGGTCCCGCGGGACTGCCGGGGCCGGGGCCGAGGTCCAGCGCCGGGTCCGTGTCGTCGCTCAGGTCGAGGGTCAGCGAGGGATCGGTGTCCGGGCCAGCGTCCGGCAGCGTCCCGGCCAGCCGCGGGCCGGCCAGGTTCTCCCGCTCCGGCCACGGCAGCGGCCCGCCGTCCGCCTCGGGCTCGGCCTCGTAGTTCGCGATCAGGTCACGCCAGGCGGCTTCCTCGCCGCCCGATGCGCCCCGCCCGCTGCCCTTCACTCCGTCTCCGCATGACTATGCGCACGGACGAACTCCAGGCTCCCCGCGAAGATCGTTGGTGCGTCGTTATCCAGGGTGGCCACATGATAGCTGTCCGGGCAGTCACGAACGGCCAGCTGGGCGGCGGGCAGCCCGGCCTGCAGCACCCGCAGGCTGGCCGGCCCCACGACGTGATCGACGGTGCTGCGGTAGACCAGCACCGGCTGGGTCACCTCGTTCAGCTGCGACTGGGTCAGCCGCCACAACGCGGGCAGCGAGGCCGCCGCCCGCACCGGGACCCGCGTGTAGCCGAGTTCGGTGACACCCTCCTTCTTGATGTCACTGGCGATCCCGGGCAGCGACGGAACCACCAGCTTGAGCACCGGCGCCAGCATGAACAGCTTGGTGTCGGCGGCCAGCGACGGGTTGACCAGGACCAGCCCGCTCACGCCGGCCCCGCGCTGCTCGGCCATCCGCAGCGCCAGGCAGCCGCCCATGGACAGGCCCATCACGAAGATCTCGCTGCTCTGCCCGCGCAGCTCCTGGTAACCGCGGTCCGCCTCCGCGTACCAGTCTTCCCACCGGGTGCGGGACATCTCCTGCCAGGTGGTGCCGTGACCGGGCAGCCGGGGCACGGACACCGTCAGGCCCGCCTCGGCCAGGTACTGCGCCCACGGCCGCAGCGACCCCGGGGAACCGGTGAACCCGTGGCAGAGCAGGACGCCGGTGCCGCTGCTGCCCGCGTGGAAATAGGATTCCGCGCCTGGGATGACTGGCATGGGTTCATCGTCCTCTACGCCGGGGCCGGGAGTGCGCGCCCCGTCCCCCGAACACCGCTGTCCCGGGGACCTGGCCGCGCAGCGCACGCTCTGGCATCGTCGCATGGCCCGCGCCTCGCCGCACGCCACCCGGCCGCGTAATCGCTGGTGACCGGCGGCCGCTTTCCCGGGTATCTCGTGCGACGATAGGGGCGTGTTCTACTGGGTGGTCAAGGCGATCCTGGGGCCCTTCCTGGCGCTCATCTTCCGGCCCTGGTCGGAGGGCATCGAAAACGTGCCCCGGGAGGGGCCGGCCATCATCGCCAGCAACCATCTTTCCTTTGCCGATCACTTCTTCGGCCCGCTGCCGCTGCCGCGTAAGGTGACCTTCCTGGCCAAGTCGGAGTACTTCACCGGCCGCGGGCTGAAGGGCCTGCTCAAAAAGGCATTCTTCAGCGGGGTAGGGGGTATCCCGCTGGACCGGGCCGGCGGCCAGGCCAGCGAGCGGGCCATCAACACCGGCCTGCGCGTGCTGGCCCAGGGCAAGCTGCTCGGCATCTACCCGGAAGGCACCCGGACCCCGGACGGGCGGCTGTACCGGGGCAAGACCGGGGTGGCCCGGCTGGCCCTGGAATCGGGGGCGCCGGTGATCCCGTGCGCGATGCTCGGCACGTTCGACCTGATGCCCTCGGGGAAGTTCATTCCGCGGCTGCGCTACCGGCCCGGCGTCCGGTTCGGCAAGCCGCTGGACTTCTCCCGCTACGCCGGGCTCGAATCAGACCGGCTCGTGCTGCGCGCCGTGACCGACGAGATCATGTACGCGATCATGGCCCTGGCCAGCCAGGAGTACGTGGACGAGGACGCGCAGCGGGCCAAGGAGCGGCTGAAGGCGGAGCACAAAGCCGAGCGGCTGGTTCACGCGTCCACCGAGGGCCGCTCCGGCAGGTAGCCCGGCTGGCCATCCCGTCCGGGGCCGCGCCGCCGCCACCGGGATCGGAGCGCGCGGCGCACCGCCCGCCCCGCGCGCTGGACGAGGAGCGCCAGGGCCAGCAGCAGCGCCGCGGCGATGCCGTCCAGCCAGAAGTGGTTGGCGGTGACGACCACCGCGAGCAGGGTGAGCACGGGGTAGCCCAGGGCCAGCCAGCGCCAGCGGCTGGTGGACACCTGCACCACGACCAGCGCCACCAGCAGCGCCCAGCCCACGTGCACCGAGGGCATCGCCGAGAGCTGGTCGGCGTTGAATCCCGCCACCGAGCCGTAGACCGACTGGCCGTAGCGCGCCGCGGTATCCACCATGCCGTCGCCCGGGAGCATGCGCGGCGGCGCGACCGTCAGGAACTGGATCAGCAGCGCGCCGGCCGTGAACAGCACCAGCGTGATCCGGACCTGCGGGTAGTGCCGGCGATGCCGGGCGTATACCCAGACCAGGCAGCCGATCAGCACCACGAAGTGCAGCGACAAGTAGTACAGGTTGAACGCCTGGACGAGCAGGGGATGGCCGAGGAACGCGCGCTGGACCTCCGTTTCGCTGGGCAGGTGGACGACCCGTTCGGCGTGCCAGATCCACTGGGCCCGGGCCAGCGCGCCGTCCGGGCCGACCAGGCTGAAGCTCCCGGCCAGCTGCCACAGGGCGAACAGGGCCAGCAGGATGGCGGCTTCCTGGGCGATCCCGGCGGCCATGGCCAGCCGCCGCGGCCAGGGGCGGCCCTGGCCGTCGCCGGCCGAGTCCTGGTCCGCACCTGGCCTGGTTATTCGCAGCGGTCTCGTTCGCAGCGGCCTGGTTCGCAGCGGCCTGGTGCCGGGGCGGCCGGATGGCGCGGCGCACGGCCACCGAGGCGCCGGCCAGGCACGCCGCAGTGATCGCCGCCGCCCGCCAGGACAGCTCCAGGTCGATCATGTGGCGCGCCTCCATCCCCCGCCGCCGGGCCCGCCTGGCCGGTCTGGTCAACCAAGCGTCCCCTGCGTCCAGCAAACGCTAAGGTTACGGCCCTTGATTAAAGGAGCGGATTAATGACTGAAATACCGGTGGAGCCCTCGGGGATTCCCGGAACGCCCGGGAATGATCCGGGAACTCCCGGCGGGCAGCCCGGAGTTCCCAGTGACCAGCCTGGAGTTCCCGGTGGGCAGCTGTCCGGGTCCGGAGCCCCGGACGAGATCCTCGTGGCCTTCGCGGAGCCGGCCGGCCAGCGCCGGCTCACCGTCCTGGTGCGGATCATCCTGGCCATACCGCACCTGGTCGTGCTGTACGTGCTCGGCATCGCCGCCGAGGTGGTGGCGCTGATCTGCTGGTTCGCCGCGCTGTTCACCGGCCGCCTGCCTGACGGGCTGGCCGAGTTCCAGGTCGGCTACCTGCGCTGGCTGACCCGGGTCTACGGATACCTGTTCCTGCTCACGGACCTGTACCCGCCGTTCGAGCTCGCCGACGCCGAGTATCCGGTCCGGATCCGGGCCACCCCGGGCCCGCTCAACCGGCTCGCTGTCCTGTTCCGGATCATCCTGGTCATCCCGGCCTGGATCGTCAGCGTGGTCCTGGGCTACGGCCTGAGCTTCCTGGTCATGTTCGTGACCTGGCTGATCGTGCTTATCGCGGGCCGCATGCCGCGGTCGCTGCATGAGGCGCTCGCGGCCACCGTGCGCTACCAGGTCAGGGTGACCGGCTACTTCCTGATGCTCACCGCCCGCTATCCGGGAGGCCTGTTCGGTGACCCGGCCACGGCCGCCTTCGGTGCAGCACCGGGCGGCGCGGCCTTCCCGGCGGGATCGGCAGACCCGGCCGCGCTGCCGCCGTCGGCTCCCGGCTGGGGGGCGCCCGCTCCGGGCTGGGGGGCGCCCGCTCCGGGCCAGCCTGGATACGGCGCCCCAGCGGGCGGCGGGTTCGACTATGGATCCCCGGCGCTGTCCGGCCAGCCCGCTCCGGGCGACACCGGCGAGCCTGGGTACGGCCAGCCCGCCGGGTACGGCCAGCCTGCGGGATACGGCCAGCCGCGGCGGGGTACGGCCAGGCCGCCGTGCCCGTTCGCTGGCTCGGCGGGGACCAGCCCTGGCGGCTGGTCCTGTCCCGGCCCGCCAAGCGGCTGGTCACCTTGTTCCTGGTGCTGGGCGCGGTCGCGCTGGTGGGCTACGTGGTGCTGATCGGCGTGGTCGCCGCGACCTCCGGCAACAACGGCGTCACCCGGGCCGAGGCGGCGATCTCGGTCGAGAGCTCGTTCGCCACGCTCAGCAGCACGCTCTCCACCTTCGACTCGAAGGTCTCGGCCTGCCAGGGCAGGCTCAGCTGCGTCAACAAGGCCGACGCGCAGATGGCCCAGGCGTTCGGCACGTTTGCCCAGGAGATGAGCGGCAAGTCGATGCCCGACGCCGCGTCCACGGCCGCGGCGGACCAGCTGCGGTCGGACGCCAGCCTGGCCAGCAGCGACTTCGCCCGTCTTGCCGCGGTCACGTCGCCGGCGCAGTACCAGCAGGTCGTGGCCAGCACCGGACTGGAATCCCTGCTCGGCCGGTTCGACAACGACTACCGGGCCCTAGGCAACACCCTCGGCGCCCAGTAACCCCTCTCGTTGCCGCGCCGCCCAGTCAGGCGAGCGCGTGGGGTCCGCTTCCATGACGTTATTTCGTCATGGAAGCGGCCCCCACGCGGTGGCCGTATCGACCGGCTGGGGCCTGCGGGGCGTCTGGCCTGCGGGGCGTCTGGGCCTGCGGGGCGGATGGGACATGGGTGCGGCGGCAGGCACTGGGCTAAGGGGCGGACCAGCCTTTGGTGCGGGATACGGCGCGGCGCCAGCGGGCGTAGGCCGCCTCGTCCCGGGGGCCGGGATCGAACCGGCGGTCCAGCCGCCAGGTCGCGGCGAGCTCCCCGGTCGAGGACCAGGTCCCGGTGGCCAGGCCGGCCAGGAACGCGGCCCCCAGCGCGGTGGTCTCACCGACCACCGGGCGTTCCACCGGGACCTGCAGCTGGTCCGCCTGGATCTGCATGAGCAGGTCGTTGGCGCTGGCCCCGCCATCGGCGCGCAGCACGCGGCCGCCCTGCGAACCGCCCTCCATCATCAGGTCGGCCACGTCGCGCACCTCGAAGGCGATCGCCTCCAGCGTGGCCCGGACCACATGCGCCCGGGTCGTGCCGCGGGTGATGCCGAACAGCGCCCCCCGGGCGTCCGGATCCCAGTCGGGGGCGCCCAGGCCGGTGAGGGCGGGCACGAACACCACGCCGCCCGAGTCGGGCACGCTCCGCGCGAGCGCCTCGCTCTGCGCCGCGTGATCCAGCAGGCCGAGCCCGTCCCGCAGCCACTGGACCGCGGCGCCGGTCACGAACACCGAGCCCTCCAGCGCGTACGTGAGCTGGCCGGAGCCGTCCATCCAGGCCACCGTGGACAGCAGCCCGGCCGCCGAGCGGACGATGTCCGGCCCGGTGTTGGCCAGCACGAAGGACCCGGTCCCGTAGGTGCACTTGGTGTCGCCCGGGCTGAAACAGGCCTGGCCGAACAGCGCCGCCTGCTGATCGCCGGCGATGCCGGCCACCGGGACGTCCAGGCCGAGGAACGAGGCCGGGTCGGTGCGGGCGGCCACCCCGGTGGACGGCACCACCTCGGGCAGCGCCCGCTGGGGGACCCGCAGCAGGTCGCACAGTTCCGCCGACCACTGGCCCGCCCCGATGTCGAACAGCAGCGTGCGTGAGGCGTTGGATGCGTCGGTCACGTGCCGCGCGCCCGCGGTCATCCGGGCGATCAGGTAGGAATCCACCGTCCCGCAGGCCAGTGACCCGTCGGCCAGGCCCTGCCAGGTCGCCGGGTCGTGCTCGGCCAGCCAGGTGAGCTTGGTCCCGGTGAAATACGGGTCGAGGCGCAGCCCGGTCAGGGTGGCCACCCGGGGCTCGTGCCCGGCCTCGCGCAGTGCGTCGCAGATCCGGGCCGTCCGCCGGTCCTGCCACACGATCGCCCGGCGCGGGGCGGCCAGCGTGCCCCGGTCCCAGACCACCGCGGTCTCCCGCTGGTTGGTGAGCCCGAGGCTGCTGACCTGCGGGTCACCCGCCCGGGCGAGGGCCTGGCGCGCCGCGGCCAGCGTCGCCTGCCAGATGTCCTCGGGCAGGTGCTCCACCCAGCCCGGCTCCGGGAAGTACTGCCGGAATTCCTGGTATCCGCGCCCGGACACCAGGCCGTCCTCGGTCACGACCAATGCAGTGACGCCGGTTGTCCCAGCGTCCACAGCCAGCACGCTCATGGGGACTAGTGTTGCCCTATGCGAGTTGGAGTGCTGACGGGTGGCGGAGACTGCCCGGGCTTGAATGCGGTCATCCGGGCGCTGGTCCGCCGGGGCACGGCGGAGTTCGGCTACGAGTTCGTGGGCTTCCGCGACGGGTGGCGCGGGCCGCTCGAAGGCGACACCGTGCCCCTCGACGTGCAGGCGGTACGGGGGATCCTGCCGCGGGGCGGGACGATCCTCGGCTCGTCGCGCACCAACCCCCTGGCCGAGAGCGCGGCGAGCGGGGGCCGCTCCGGGGTGGAGCGGATCAAGGACAACCTGTCCGGCCTCGGTGTGGACGCCCTGGTGGCCATCGGCGGGGAGGACACCCTGGGGGTGGCCACCCGGCTGAATGGGGAAGGCGTCCCGGTGGTCGGGGTGCCGAAGACCATCGACAACGACCTGGGCGCCACGGACTACACGTTCGGCTTCGACACCGCGGTGAACATCGCGATGGAGGCCATCGACCGGCTGCACACCACGGCGGAAAGCCACCATCGCGCGCTGATCTGCGAGGTGATGGGGCGGCACGCGGGCTGGATCGCGCTGCACGCCGGGCTGGCCGGCGGGGCCAACGTCATCCTCATCCCGGAGAAGCCCTTCAGCATCGAGAAGGTCTGCGCCTACGTGGAACACCGGTTCCAGACCCGGTACGCGCCGATCGTGGTGGTGGCCGAGGGTGCCACCCCCCAGGAAGAGGACGTCCAGATCACTGACCAGCGGCTGGACGCGTTCGGCCACGTGCGGCTGGGCGGCATCGGGCAGATGCTGGCCGACGAGATCGAGAAGCGGACCGGCAAGGAAGCCCGCTGCACCGTGCTGGGTCACGTCCAGCGGGGTGGGACCCCGACCGCTTACGACCGGGTGCTCGCCACCCGCTTCGGGATCCACGCGATCGGTGCGGTGCACGACGGCGACTTCGGCACCATGGTGGCGCTGCGCGGCACGGACATCGTCCGGGTGCCGCTGACCGAGGCGACCCGCGAGCTCAAGACGGTGCCGCCGGAACGCTACGCCGAGGCCGAGGTCTTCTTCGGCTAAGCGGCGTGGCCTGAGCAGCCGGCCTGAGCAGTCGGCTGGGTGGCTGTCCCGGGGCCCAGCCGCTCAGCGGACCTGGACCGCGACCAGGCAGGCGTCGTCGCTGGTGTCCGAGCGTGAGGTGCCCATCAGGTGATCGGCGAACCGGGCCACATCATCGACCGGGCCGCTGGCCAGGCCCAGCAGTGCGTTCATTGATTCGTCGATCGCCTCGTCGTGCCGCTCGATGAGGCCGTCGGTGAACATGGCGAGCGCGTCGCCCGGTTGCAGCGTCGGTAGTCAGTTCCTCGTACGTGACGTCGGGGTCCGCGCCGACCAGCACCCCGGTCGGCAGCGCCAGTTCCCGCGCCACCCCGTCCCGCACCAGCAGCGGCGGCAGGTGGCCCGCCCGGGAGCAGCGCAGCGTGCGGCGGGCGGGGTCGTAGATCCCGCACACCACGGTGCCGATGATGCCGTCGGTGAGATGGCACGCCACGAGGTTCAGCCAGCCCAGCAGCCGGGCCGGGCCGGCGCCGGTGATCGCGAGACCGCGCAGGCAGTTCCGCAGCGCCACCATTCCGGTCACCGCGTCGATGCCGTGACCAGCGATATCCCCGACCACCAGCAGCACTTCTTTACTGGGTAGCCGGACCGTGTCGTACCAGTCGCCGCTGACCAGGTTCCCGGGTCCGGCGGGCCGGTAGCGGGCGGCGATGTCCAGGCCGGCGATCTCCACCGGTCGCGCGGCCCGCGGGGTGATGGCCTGCTGCAACCGCAGCGCCAGCCGGTGTTCCTCCTCCGCCCGCTCCTCGGTGTCGGCCAGCCGGTCCCGGGTCGCCGCGAACGCCACCTGGGTGTGATAGTCCGCGGACACGTCCTGGTAGGCGCCGCGCACCGCGACCAGCGTGCCGGCCTGGTCGGTGACCGGCTCGGCGAACGCGCGCATCTGCCGCACGCTCTCGTCGTCGGCCCGGATGATCCGGAACGCGGCGGCGGCCTCCCGCTTGTCCTCCAGCAGCGTGGCGCGGAAACTCTCCACCACCGGCAGGTCGTCGGCGGGCACGCGGGCGTGCAGCTTGGCCACCGGGACCGGGTCGCCCGGCGGCTGCCCGAACAGCGCGAACGTCGGCTCGGTCCAGAGCACCTCCCCGGTCAGCAGGTTCTCCTCCCAGCCGCCGATCCGGCCGAGCCGCTGGGCCTGGTGCAGCAGTGCGCCGAGGCGCTCAACCTCGCCCGCGGGGCGCCAGGAGATCACCACGCCGTCATAGAGGCGGGCGATGCGGACCTCCAGAACCGGGGTGGCCAGGCCACCGGCTACCGGCGCGGCGATGATCTCGCCCGAGGTGTACTGCGGCTCGCCGGTGGCCAGCACCTCGACGGCCCGGTCGTACAGCCCGCCGGACAGGGCCGCGGCCGGGTAGACCTCCAGCAGCGGGCGCCCGGCCAGGGCCGCGGCCTCCCGGCCCGCCGGGTCGGCAAAGCCCTTGCTGAGGTAGCTGATCCGGAAGTCGCTGATCGCCCCGGCGCCGTCGCGGAACGCGGTGGCGAACAGCGCCGAGCCGACCAGGCTGTCCAGCAGGCCGAAGGCCCACGACGCCCGGTCATCCGCGGCCAGGTCCCCACTGGGCAGGCGGGTGCCGAGGGCCTGGGCGCAGACGCCGGTGAGCGCACCGATATGCCGCCGGAGCGAGTCGGGGAAGTCGTCCAGTGGCCCGGGCCAGCAGATCTCCATCGCGCCGAGTGTGGTTCCCGGGCCGGGCAGCGGGAGCACCGCCCGGGCACCCTGCGGCCAGTCACCCATCAGCGGGGCCAGCGCGGCGTCCGGGCGGCCAGTCGGCCACCAGTACTCGGCGCCTTCGTCCGCGGCCCGCTGCGCGGGCGTGTCCATGTCCGGGTGGATGCGCCGCCAGCGGCTGGCATCGCGGGCCGAGAACCCGGCTTGCCCGGCTAGTTCCAGGCCGCCGTCGGGCTCGGCCAGCCACAGGGCCACGGCGACCGCCCCCGCCGGGGCCAGTGCCTCCTCGAGGACGGCCGCGGCGATGCCGCCGCCGTCGTGCGCTGCCTCGGCGGCGGCCCCCGCCAGAGCGACCCGGTGAGTGCTGGGCACCGTGCCCTCGGGCGGGGCGTCCGGCCCGGCGGAGTCCGGGCCGGGCCCCGGCGGTGCCGTGAGCTGTCCCGTGATCTGCGCCGCGAGCTCGGCGAGGCTCATGCCCGATTCCGCGGAGAGATGCGCCAGCTGAGCCTGCGCCTCCGCTGGCGAGCAGCGGAGCCGCTCCATCAGCATGCCGCGGGCCAGGTCCACCACCGAGCGCGCGGCCGCCCCGGATTGCATCCGGTCCAGCTCAAGCCGCTGCCGGGCAATTAGATCGCTTAGCCGTGCGAATTCTGCGCCGCTCGGTACTGTCACGGTAGGAGGCCTTCCCGGGAGGTTCAGCGGCTTGACTGTCACGTTACCGGGCTCAGGCTGTCCTTAACGCCTGTTTTTAACCACGTCAACGGCAGTGGCAATATCGATCTGTCACAAACGCACAGAGGCTGGGCAGGGCGCGTCGGCGCCGCGGCCACCGGCAGGAGGAGTCGTCATGGCGGAAGCAATGCTGGCTAGCAGCCAGCCCGCCGACCCGCGGCTGCAGCGGCTGCTCGAGGGCCTGACTGCGGTCCGTGGCGGGGACTTCAGCACGCGCCTGCCCCACACCAGTGACCCGCTGATGGACGAGATTGCCGCCGTTTTCAACAGCATGACTGACCAGCTGGCCCTGTTCACCTCCGAGGTGACCCGGGTGGCCCGGGAAGTGGGCACCGACGGCAAGCTCGGCGGTCAGGCCCAGGTCCCCGGGGTCGCCGGGACCTGGAAGGACCTTACTGAGTCGGTCAACGCCATGGCCGACAACCTGACCGGGCAGGTGCGCGACATCGCCCAGGTCGCGACCGCGGTGGCCCGGGGGGATCTCACCCAGAAGATCACCGTGGACGTCAAGGGCGAGATGCTGGCCCTGAAGGACACCCTGAACACCATGGTGGACCAGCTATCGGCGTTCGCCGACGAGGTGACCCGGGTGGCCCGCGAGGTGGGCACCGAGGGCAGCCTGGGCGGCCAGGCCCAGGTCCCCGGGGTCGGCGGGACCTGGCGGGACCTGACTGACTCGGTGAACTTCATGGCGGGCAACCTGACCAGCCAGGTCCGCAACATCGCGCTGGTGACTACCGCGGTCGCCCAGGGTGACCTGTCGAAGAAGATCGACGTGGACGCGCGCGGTGAGATCCTCGAGCTGAAGACGACCATCAACACCATGGTTGACCAGCTGTCCTCGTTCGCCGCCGAGGTCACCCGGGTGGCCCGCGAGGTGGGCAGCAAGGGCCGGCTCGGCGGGCAGGCCGAGGTCGAGGGGGTGTCCGGCACCTGGAAGCGGCTCACCGAGAACGTCAACGAGCTGGCCGGGAACCTCACCCGCCAGGTCCGGGCCATCTCCCAGGTGACCAGCGCGGTGGCGACCGGGGACCTGACCCGGTCCATCTCCGTGGAGGCCGAGGGTGAGGTCGCCGAGCTCAAGGACAACATCAACGCGATGGTGCAGTCCCTCCGCGAGACGACCAAGGCCAACCAGGAGCAGTACTGGCTCAAGACCAACCTGGCCCGGATCTCCGGCCTGATGCAGGGGCACCGGGACATCGCCACGGTCGCTGAGCTGATCATGGACGAGCTGATCCCGCTGGTCGGCGCGCAGCACGGTACGTTCTTCATCTCCGGCGACTCCAGCGAGGGCACGATCCTGCGCCTCATCGCCGGGTACGGCCTGCGGGCCGACATCGCGGCGCCCAGCCAGTTCCGGCTGGGCCAGTCGCTGGTCGGGCAGGTCGCCAAGACCAGGAAGCCCATCCTCGTCACCGACGCGCCCCCGGACTACGTGCGGATCTCCTCCGGGCTGGGCGACGGGGCCCCGGTCAACCTCATCGTCTTGCCCATCGTGTTCGAGGGGCAGGTCCTCGGCGTGATCGAGGCGGGCTCGTTCAGCCGGTTCACCCAGGTGCACCAGGACTTCCTGGAGCAGCTGATGGAAACCATCGGCGTCAACGTGAACACGATCATCGTGAACTCCCGCACCGATCACCTGCTGCAGGAGTCCCAGCGGCTGGCGTCGGAGCTGCAGTCCCGCACCGGCGAGCTGCAGGTCCGGCAGGAGGAACTGCAGAGCTCCAACGCCGAGCTGGAGGACAAGGCGGCGCAGCTGGCCCGGCAGAAGCGCGACATCGAGATCAAGAACGCCGAGATCGAGCACGCCCGGCAGGAGATCGAGGAGCGCGCCAGGCAGCTCGACCTGGCGTCCCGGTACAAGTCGCAGTTCCTCGCGAACGTCTCGCACGAGCTGCGTACCCCGCTGAACAGCCTGCTGATCCTGGCCCGGCTGCTGGCCGAGAACCCGGCCGAGAACCTGAGCGCCAAGCAGGTCGAGTACGCCAACGTCATCCACTCGTCCGGGTCGGACCTGCTGTTGCTGATCAACGACATCCTGGACCTGTCCCGGGTCGAGGCAGGCAAGCTGGACGTGCACCCGGAGCCGTTCGCGCTGGGGTCCCTGGCCGAGGACCTGCGCACCGTGTTCGAGCCGCTCGCGGCCGAGAAGCGGCTGGAGTTCGCGGTCGCGTCGGCCCCGGACGTGCCCGCCGAGGTCGTCACCGACCGGCAGCGGCTCCGCCAGGTGCTGCACAACCTGCTGTCCAATGCGGTCAAGTTCACCCAGCAGGGCCGGGTGGAGCTGCGGATCCACCGGGAGACCCCGCAGATCCCGGGGGCCGAGGCGGGCCTGGCCTTCTCGGTGTCGGACACCGGGATCGGCATCTCCGACGACAGCCTCAAGACGATCTTCGAGGCCTTCCAGCAAGGCGACGGCACCACCAGCCGCCGTTACGGCGGCACCGGGCTGGGGCTGGCGATCAGCCGCGAGGTCGCCGCCGTGCTCGGCGGCCGGATCACCGCGCAGAGCGTCCCCGGCCGCGGCAGCACCTTCACCCTGTACCTGCCAGCCAGCTATCAGGGCAGTGACGACGCGCCGGTCAGCCCCACCTCCGGGGAGCCCGGGGTGGTCCCGCTGCCCGGGCCGTCCGCCGCGAACCCGGCGCCAGCCGTCCCGCCGGCCGCCGCGGGCCGCCCGCCGGGGCTGAACGGGACGGCCGCCGCGGACGGCGCCAGCACCAACGGCACGGGCGCGGACGGCACCGGCCCGGACGGCACCGGCCCGGACGGCACGGGCACGAATGGCTCTGGCCCGCACGGCCTGGGCGGCGTCCCGGCCCGCCAGCACGAGGCGGTGGCCGACCTGGACGGGGGCAGCGCCGTCAACGGCGCGCCCGCGATGACCCGCCCGCCGGACCGGCCCGCCCCGCAGGCCGGTCCGCACGCCGGACTGAACGGGCGCCGAGTGCTGGTGGTCGACGACGACCTGCGGAACGTCTTCGCGATCACCAGCGTCCTCGAGCTCTACGGGCTCACCGTCGTCCACGCGCCCAGCGGCCAGCAGGGCATCGACACGCTGCGCTCCGATCAGGACATCGATCTGGTCCTGATGGACGTGATGATGCCGGAGATGGACGGCTACACCACCACCGCCGCCATCCGTGAGATGCCGGAGTTCGCCGACCTGCCGGTGATCGCGGTGACCGCCCGGGCCATGCAGGGGGACCGGGACAAGAGCCTGGCCGCCGGGGCCACCGACTACGTGACCAAGCCGGTGGACACCGAGGAACTGCTCGGCTGCATCAAGCGCTGGCTGCCCGCCGCCCCGCCGGCCGACTGACCCGGGCCGCCGGCCCCGGCGCCGGTCAGCCGGGGCACCGTTACCCGAGGCACCGGTACCCGGGTCACTGGCACCCGGGTCACTGGCACCGGAGGCAGCAGCAGGCAGCTGTCGCCGAACTCGTGCCACAGGTAGCCGGCCGCCTCAGCCTCGCGGTAGGACGCCTCGACCAGCGTCCGGCCGGCCACGGCCTCCAGCAGCGCCAGGTGTGAGGCGCCGGCCTCGTGCCAGCCGGTGATCAGGCCGGTCACCACGCGGGCCGGGTGTTCCGGCCCGAGGACCAGGCTGGTCCAGCCGCGGCGGGCGGCGACGGTGCCCTCCCGGGTGCCTTCCCCGGGGTCATCCACGGCGCCATCTGCGGGGTCATCCACCGCGCCCGCCTGGCCCGTGCTCCCGGCCACGGCGCTCTCCAGGGCCCGGGTGCAGGTGGTACCGACCGCGATCACCCGGCGGCCAGCCGCGCGGGTGAGGTTGACCAGGTCCGCGGTGGGTTGCGGGACCTCGAACCACTCGGGCAGCGGTGCCTCGCCCGCCTCGAGCGAGGCCACCCCGGTGTGCAGCGTGATCGGGGCTATCACCACACCGGCCGCGATCAGCCTGGTGACCAGGTCCGCGGTGAACGGCCGGGCCGCGCTCGGCATCTCGGCGCTGCCGGGGGAGTGGGCGAACACCGTCTGGTAGGCGGTCAGCGGCCACCGGCCAGGGACGTAGGAGTAGCGGATCGGCTGGCCGTGCCGGGCCAGGTAGCCGTGCACCGGGCTGCCGCCCGTCGTCACCACGGCCTCCCAGATCCGGGTGGCCGCGGGGTCCGGGTAGGGCCGGAGCAAGGTGACCGACCCGCCCCCGGGGAGCGTGATGACCTCACCCGGGACCCCGTCACTGAGCCGCTGTGGCGTGACCTGACCCTGCCTGAGTTCGACCAGCCAGGTTCCGTTATCTAGCTGGTTGGAGAGATGGACGGTCACCGCGCGTCCGCCGGCGCGCTGTGCGGGGAGCGCGGCGGCCAGGGTGGCGGAGGTGTTGACGACCAGCAGGTCGCCCGGCGCGAGGAAGCGGGGCAGGTCGCGGAAGCGGGCGTGGACCAGGCCGTCCGGGGTGGCGGCCAGCAGCCGGACGCCGTCCCGGGTCAGCCCGCGAGCCTCGGGGGGCTGGCTGGCGGCGCGGTTCACCGGGCCACCGCCGGCCCGCGCTGAAGGCCGGTCGCCGGGTAGTCACTGGCCAGGTAGCGACCGCTGGGTGGCCGCTCGCTGAGCAGCCGCAGCAGCGCCGCCGCGGCCACCTCCGGCTCGGGCCGGTCGGAGATGTCCTCGCCGGGGAAGGCCTGCTGGTGCAGGGCCGTGCGCATGTCGCCCGGGTCGAACGCGTAGCAGCGCAGCGCGGGCTCCTCGGCGGCGAGGATCGCGGTGAGCTGGTCGAGCGCGGCCTTGGCTGAGCCGTAGCCGCCCCAGCCGGGGTAGGCCTCGGCGGCCGCGTCCGAGCTGACGTTGATCACCGTGCCGCCGGCCGTCGTGAGCGGGCCGGCCAGCAGCTGGATCAGGGCCAGCGGTGCCAGCACGTTGGTCTGGTAAACCTGGCCGAGTTCGGCCAGGGGGTAGCGGCGCAGTACCGGCTGCGGGCTGGGGCCGAGGCGGCTGGCGTTGTTGATGAGCAGGTCGAGCCGCCCGCGGGGGTGATCGCCGCGGCGATCCGGGCCCGGTGACCGGGGTCGGTCACGTCACCGGGGATCGCGGTCACGGCGGTGAGCCCCCGGACGGCGGCGGCGAGTTCGTCGGCGTGGCGGGCGTCCACGACCAGGGACCAGCCGCGCTCCGCCAGGGCGCGGGCCGTGGCCCGGCCCAGGCCCTGGGATGCTCCGGTGATCACAGCAGTAGGCATGACTCCTCCGAGGTTCCTGGGGTACTTGCCCTCATACTGATAGTTGAAGTCAACTTCAAGTCAAGTGGAGACGGCCGGGCCCGGCGCTGCCCGCCCCTGGCACTGCCCGCCCCTGGCGCCATGGACCCGCCGGTCCGAGGCCACGCGGAAAGCTAAATCCCGGGGCAACCAGGCCTATTGCTTCGGTACACTCCGGGCACTTCGGTTTCCGAACATTGTGGCGGGGGTCTGCCAGGACGCTGTCGCCCGCTGCTGTTCTCCTGGCGGGTGCCTGATGCTCCTGGACCTACTCCGTGCGCTGTGTGCGGCGATCGCCGCCGTCGTGCTGCCCGGGTACTTCTGGGCCGCCCTGCTGCGGCCGGCCGGCGGCCTGGCCGAGCGGCTGGGCTACTCGTGCGCGCTGTCGCTGGCCACGGTCCCCGTCGTCGCCCTGGTCCTGGCCCGCCTGGCCGGGTCGGGTATTACCCTGTGGATCGCCCTGGCGTCCGTGGTCCTCGTGTTCGGTTCCGGGGCCCTGGTCCTGCTCTGGAGGGGCGCCGCGCCGGGGACGGCCGAGCCCATCCTGCCCGCCCCCGGCGCGATCCGCGACCCCCGTGCGCTGGCCCTGCTGGCCGTGGCCTTCGTGGCCGCCCTGGTCTCGGTGCTGCACTCGCGCCCGGCGCCCGGCTGGCTGAACGTGCTGATCCTCCTGCTGCTGGTGCTGGCGGCCATCCTCGGCCGCCCGAACCGGGTGCCGGACGAGGTCCCGGCCCAGGTCACGGACCAGGGGCCCGCCCAGGCCGCGGGCGAGGCTCCGGCCCAGGTCGCGGACCAGGGGCCGGACCGGGGCCCAGCTCAGGCCCCGGACGGCATCCCGGACCAGGAGGTGCCGCCCGAGCCCACCCGGTCCCGGCCCGCGCGACCGCCCTGCGCGGGCCGGCCCTCGCGATCGTGCTGGCAGCCACCGCGGTCCGCGCCTACGAGCCGGTGATCCGGTACGACTGGCCCTCCATCCGCGGGCTCGACCACTTCTCGCACGCCCTGATGGCTCAGCAGATGCTCGGTCACGGCTCGTACCGGTCCTACCTGATCTACCCGCCCGGCTTCCCGGCCGTGAGCGCCGTGCTCTCCCGGCTGTCCGGCCTGCCGCCGCTGGTGCTGTACCCGGTGATCGCCCCCGCTCTCCTGGTGCTCATCGCCCTGGCCATGTACGTGCTGGCCACCCGGCTGTGGGGCTGGGGGTACGGGATCGCCGCGGCGGCGCTGTCGGGGCTGGTGCTGCACGGCGCCTACGGCAGCCTCGCCGACGGCCGTTACCCCGACCTGACCAGCGCCTACTTCCTGATCACCATGGGCGTCGCCGCCCTGCTCACCCTCTACGCGTCGCCGTCGCGGCGGTCCGCGGCGCTGGCGGCGGTGCTGGGCGCGTCCCCGATCCTGTACCACTCGGTGGCCACCCTGTACGAGGCGCTCATCCTGGTCCTGGCCGCGGTCACCTCCCTGCCCTACCTGCTCTACCTGCGGCGGCGCGCCGAGGCCCGCACCGTGCTGGCCGGACTGGCGTTGCTCGCGGTGCTCGCCATTGGCTACGGCTGGTACACCTACGGCGTCGGCTGGCCGGTGGCCGGGCATTCTGCCTCGTCGGCCGCCGTGTCCCAGGTGCTCGGCAGCCAGTCGGCCCCGGCCCCGCTGCACCTGTTCTCCGCCCTGGCCCCGCCCATAGTCTGGCTCGGCGTGTTCGGGCTGGTCCTGCTCGTGCTGACGCTGAGGTACGAGCGCAGGCCAGCGCCAGTCCTCGCCACGGTGACGGTGGCTGCGTGGTGCCTGGTGATGTACGCGGGGAGCCGGACCGCCGCGGACGGATTCCCGCAGCGGTTCGAGCGCGACCTCGGCGCGGCGCTCTCGGTGGTCGCCGCCCTGGGCCTCGGCGTGCTGCTGAAGACGGCCTGGCTGGCCTGGCAGACGTCGCGGCAGGGCAAGGTGGTCCCGGTCACGGTGCTCTCCCTGGCCCTGGCGGTCCCGGTCGTGCTGGCCATCGGAGTGCCATCGGCCAGGCAAGCCCGTACCGAGTCGAGCCCGGCACACCTGCTGAGCGCGCCCGTCGTGGCGGCCGGGGCCTGGCTCCGGGAGCACAACTCGGGCGGCACGATCGTGGCCACCCCCATGAATCACGGGATCACCGAGCGTTCCGTGCTGGCCCTGGGCGACTACACCGGCCTGATGTACTACGCCCCGGGCGTGTCGTTTACGAAGGCGCGGTCCCTGCCGCCCGCCGGGGTCAGGCCGCTGATCGACTCGCAGGAAGTCCTGGAGCACCCGGCCAGCTGCGCCGCGGACCAGGCCATCGCCCGTGAGGATGTCCGGTTCGTGGTGGTCTTCCGCAAGACCGGCCAGGACCCGGACGCCGACCTGGCGGGCTTCCAGGCCGACCCGTCCCGGTACCGCCCGGTGTTCGAGAACCAGTCCGTGATCATCTATGCCCCCCAGCGCGGCCCCTGCGCCGGGTAGGCCGGACCGCCGCCCGCTGGTCGGCCGCCCGCATCACGACGGCACAGAGCCTGGCCGTCCAGAGCCTGGCCGTCCGGATCCTGACGATCCGGGGCCGGGTCGCGTGGCATACTTGTAGTTGAAGCCAGCTTTATGTCAGGAGGGCCCGGGTGCGCACCACGGACTTGCTCACGGTCGGCGAGATAGCCCGGCGCAGCGGCTTCGCCGAGTCGGCGATCCGCTACTACGAGGGCCTCGGCCTGCTGGCCGCGGACCGGACCGCGGGTAACCAGCGCCGCTTCGAGCGCAGCACGCTGCGCCGGCTGGCCTTCATCCGGGCGGCCCGCAACGTCGGGCTCAGCCTGACTGAGGTGGCCGAGGCGCTGTCGTCGCTGCCCGCGGGGCGGACCCCCACCCGCGCGGACTGGTCCCGGCTGTCCCGGGGCTGGCGGCACCGGCTGGACGAGCAGATCGAGGCGCTCACCGCGCTGCGCGATGGCCTGGACTCCTGCATCGGCTGCGGCTGCCTGTCGCTGCAGCGTTGCGCGATCTCCAACCCGGCCGACGCCGCCCGGGCCGCCGGCCCCGGTGCCGCCTACCTGCCTTCCGGCCTGCGCCGCGACGACTCCCGCCTGGCCAGCGCCCGCTGATCCCGCGGTCTCCGCTTTCCGGGCGCCATGTCCTTTGACCCTTCATGACGGGACCAGAAATTGACCCCTGATCATGAACTGCGGCCGGGCCGGGGGTCCGCCGGGCGGAGTTGGGTGAGGGTCCAGCCGCCCGCCGCCGGGTCGAGCGGCCTGGTGACCTCGGTGAACACCTCGGCGGCGCGCCGGTAGGACAGCCGGGCCCGCCCGGTGAGCGGGCACACGTCCGCCCTGGGGGTCCCCGCCGGGGCGCGGCGGCTGGTCAGGAAGACCGGCCCCTCCGGGCGGCCCGCGGTCAGCCAGCGCAGTAGTTCGGTGCTGGCCGCACCCCACCTGATCCACTGGTCCGGCCCGGACGGGGCGCGACGGCCGCGGTGCTGGATCAGGTCCAGGGAGCCGACGTCCAGCCGGAGCACCTCGTCGGCGGGGGCGGCGCTGTCGTGCAGCACCCGCCACAGCGCGTGCTCACGCAGGCTTGGTGCGACCTGGAACAGCCGGGTCAGCTGGCCCCCGGTGAGCACCGGCTGCGGCGGCGGGGGACCGGCCACATGGCGGAGGCCTTCGGTCGGGTCGCGGGAGATCCACCGCTGGTCCTGCCACCAGGCCACCGCGCTGCGCAGCGCGGAAAGCTCGCGGTTCACCGTGCGCACGTCCGTCCCCGCGGCCCGGTCGCGCAGGGCGGCCGCCAGGACCGGGCCGGTCCCCGGGTCGTCGAGCCGGGCCAGCGGGACGAAGGGCGGCGCCGCGCCGCGGCGGCGGGTGCCCTGGGGCGCGGGCCGGCCGGCCAGCGGCCAGGACCAGGAGGCCAGCGAGATGCGGTACACCCGGCGGGAGGCGGGGCCCAGGGCCGCCTGGCCGAGGAACCGCTCGACCGCCGCCGTGTACTCCACCGGCGCCGGAATGGACATGCTTAATCGTAACACTGGCCTTCGGCCACATTTACTGCGGCAACTCCCCGGCTGCCTGCCTATAATGCTAATTCATTATCGCTTTATAACGCCAACTACCCTGGCCTTAATAATTGGAAGATGGCAAGGTGGTAGGGGTGGGAAAGCGATCTATCGCGGTATTCAGCCACCGCAGTAAATCATCGGCCGCAGGCCATTCAATTATCGCGGTAAATGCCGTGCAGCGAGCGCAGGGGGCCGGGCCCCGGAGCGGGCCCGCAGCAGCGGCGCCGGGGGGCCCGGCCCGGCCGCGGCGGCGGGCGCGCGTGCTCCGTGACCGCGACTTCGCCCGTTTCTTCGCCGGGTACGCCACCTCGCTCCTGGGTACCTCGATGTCCGCGCTGGCGGTGTCCTTCGCCGTGCTGGACGGCGGCGGCACGGCCAGCGATCTCGGCGTGGTCCTCGCGGCCGGGATCGTCCCGCAGGTGCTGTTCATGCTCGGGGGCGGGGTCCTCGCCGACCGGATCGGCCGGCGGCCGGTCATGCTCGGCGCGGACGCCGCCCGCTGCGCCGCACAGGCCGCGCTGGCCGGGGCCGTGCTGGCCGGGCACCCGGCGTTGTGGGTGTTCATCCTGCTCGCGATGGCCCGGGGGACCGGCGACGCGGTCTTCACCCCGGCGCTCAGCGGGCTGACCGTCGAACTGGCGCCCCCTGACGACCTGGTCAACGCCAACGCGTTGCTCAGCGCGGCCCGGTCCGCGGCGGTGGTGGCCGGCCCCAGCCTGGCCGGGGTCCTGGTCGCGCTGGCCGGGCCCGGCACCGTCATCGCGATCGACGCGGGCTCCTACGCGGTCAGCGTGCTGGCCCTCGCGTCGCTCCGGCTGCCCGCCGCGCGCCAGGGGCGGGTCCAGCGGTCCGCCGGGCGTGCCGCCGCCGGGCCTGCCGCTGCCGGGCCCGGCGCGGTCCAGCGGCCGGCCGCGGCCGGGTCTGCCGCCCCCGGACCTGCCGAGCCCGGGCGTGCTGCTATCGGGCCCGGTGCGGCCGGGCGTGCCGCGGTCCAGCGGCGGGCCGCCCGGCTCGCCGTGGTCCGGTCCGGCCTGGAGGACCTGCGGGAGGGCTGGGCCGAGTTCCGCGGCCGGGCCTGGCTGGTGATTACCACGGTCCAGTTCACCCTGTTCAACCTGCTGACCTGGGGACCTTTTCTGCTGCTCGGGCCGGTGCTATGCCGGGACTACCTTGGCGGGGCAGGCGCCTGGGGCGCGGTCATGGCCTGCTATGGCGCCGGATCCGTGCTGGGTTCGCTGCTGGCACTGGGCCGTCGGCCGCACCGCCCGATGGCCGCCGCGACCGCGGCCACCTTCGGCTACGGCCTGCCGTGCGCCCTGCTGGCGCTGCACGCCCCGGTGGCCGGGGTGGCCGCGGGGGCGCTGGCGGCCGGGACCGGATCGGCGCTGGCCGGCACCTTCAGCGCGGCCGCGGAGCAGCAACAGCTGCCCGCCGGCGTGCTGGCCCGGGTCACCGCCTTCCAGGTGGTGACCGCCTTCGCGTTCGGCCCGCTCGCGTTCGCGGCCGCCGGCCCGGTCGCGGCCGTGCTCGGGGCCCGGACCGTGCTCGGGTTCGGGGCCGTCTGGTCCACGCTGAGCTGCGCGGTCGTGCTGGCCCTGCCCGCGGTGCGCGCCGTCACGGCGCCACCCCCGCCTCGTACCGGCGGCGTAGCTGAAGAAACTCCCAGCCAGTCACATTGATCATGGCCAGCACTGATTGATCATGGCCAACGCCGACATTTCACGCCCGACGTGCGTCCGGGCGGGTGATTTGCCCGATTGTGGCGCACGTTCGGCGTGAAGAGTGGGCGGGAGGGGCCGGTGTGACTGGCGGGAACGGGCCCGGAAGGCCACGGCCACCGGGTAGGCACCGGTTGCTCCCCGCTGCCCGGGGCCGCTCCAGGGTTAGCCGACGGTTGCCTGCCGGGCCCGGAAGGCCGCCGCCTTCACCCGGTTCTGGCAGGTCGTGGAGCAGAACCGGCGGGTCCCGTTGCGTGAGGTGTCCACGTAGACCCGGTCGCAGCGCGGCGCCGTGCACACCCCGATCCGGCCGTGCAGGTCACTGCCCAGCACCACCGCCAGCCCGGTCGCGCAGCCGGCCGCCCAGCCGATGGCCAGGTCATCCTGCGTCCCGTGAAAGTGCAGGTGCCACGGCTCGCCGTCGTGGCGGTCCAGCCAGGGATGGGCACCGGTGGCCGCGATCAGCTCATTGAGCTGGTGGGCCGCGGCGTCCACGTCGCCCGAGGCGACGGCGGCGAACACCACCCGGAACGCCAGCGCGAAGCCGCGCAGCTCCGTGGCCTCGGCCAGGGTGATGTCCCGGGTCCCCGGGCTGCCCGCGCGCAGCGCCGCGGTGGCGGCGGCCGGCAGCGCGGCCTCGTCCAGCGGCGGGTACGGATGGCCGCGTTCCTGGCCCGGCGTGAGCAGGTTGACGAGGCTCACCGCCACCGTCACCACGATGTCCATGTGACTGTTGAAATTCACTTGACCAGTTACACCCCGCGTCCTACGTTGTGACTGGCGAAAGCATAGTCGTCAGTGACGAGGAGGCGGGCGTGCCCGACCAGAACCAGGACGTGCTGGACCGCGAGACCGCGCAGCGCTGGATCGCCCGGTGGGAGATCCAGCAGCAGGGGTACCTGCCCGACCGGGAGGACCGTTTCACCGCCCTCATCGACGCGGTCGAGGAGGCCGCCGGGCGCCGCGACCCGCTCGTGCTCGACCTGGGCTGCGGTCCCGGGTCGCTGTCGGTCCGGCTGCTGGACCGGATGCCCGCGGCCCGCATCATCGCCATCGACACCGACCCGGTCTTGCTGGCGCTTGGCCGCACCGCCTACGCGGACCGGGACGGGCTGCGGTTCGCCGATGTGGACCTGCGCTCGGACGGCTGGACCGGGGCGCTCGGCCTGGACCGGCCCGCTGACGCGGCGGTGAGCACCACGGCGCTGCACTGGCTGCAGCCCGAAGCCCTGCACGTCATGTACGCGCGGCTGGCCACGGTGCTGCGGCCCGGCGGCCTGCTGCTCGACGGGGATGACCTGAAGGACGACGCGACGGCGGTACCCACCCTGGCCCGGCTGGGGCAGGTGCTGATCGAGCGGGAGGAGCAGCGCCGCTTCCCGGACGGCCTGCCGGAGAGCTGGCAGGGCTGGTGGGAGGCGATCAAGGAGGATCCGGCGCTGGCCGCCCCGGTGGCCCAGCGTGAGCAGCGCAGGCTGACCGAGAACCACCACGGGTCGGAGTCCGTGCAGCTGGCCACGCACGTGGACGGGCTGCGCGCCGCGGGCTTCGCGGAGATCGGCACCCTCTGGCAGCGTGGCGAGAACCGCATCCTGGCCGGCGTTCTCGCCCCCTGACCTGTGGCGCGTCATCAGCGCGGTGCGCCCAGGCTCGTGGAACCGGCGATGTCCGGCTAACGTTCGTGTGGACAGCACGCCTGGGTGGCGGCGGAAACGCCGGAGACCCGCTTCACCGTGGAGGCGCCCCATGGAAACGCCACTCAGCCCGCTCGAGTTCGCCCGCCGAACCCGCCGGCTGCACGGGCACCGCGAGGGCGTCGTGGACGGTGAGCTGCGCCTGACCTATGAGCAGTTCTTCGATCGCTGCGACCGCTGGTCATCCTGCCTGCAGCAGCTGGGCGTGGCTCCCGGCGACCGGGTGGCGACGATCGCGCCGAACACCCACGCCCAGCTCGAGGCGTTCTACGCGGTGCCGCAGATCGGGGCGGTGCTGGTGCCGATCAACTACCGGCTGACCCCCGCGGACTTCGTCTACATCATCAACCACTCCGGGGCCAGCGTGGTCTGCGTCGACGCGGACTACCTGGACGCCGTGGACTCGGTCCGGGACCAGCTCCCCGAGGTCCGGCACTTCGTCGCGTTCGAGGGCGCCCGGGATGGCTGGCTCGACTACGAGGCGGCCATCGCCGCCGCGAGCCCCGATTTCACCCGGGCGGACGTGGACGAGCGCGACCTCCTCACGATCAACTACACCAGCGGGACCACGGCGCGGCCCAAGGGCGTGATGATCAGCCACCGCAACGCGACGATGAACTCGATCGGCACCCTGCTGCACCTGCCGATGCCGGTGGGCGAGCGGTACCTGTGGACGCTGCCGATGTTCCACGCGAACGGCTGGACCTTCACCTGGACGGTGACGGCCGCCGCAGCGACCCACGTCTGCCTGCGCAAGGTCGAGCCGGCCGCGGTGTTCCGGCTGATCCGCGAGGAGAACGTGCGCCGCCTGTCCGCCGCGCCCACCGTGCTGATCTCGCTGGCCAACGCGCCTGCCGGGGTGCGCGGCGAGGTGCTGCCCGGCGTGGTCGTGGTCACCGCGGGGGCGCCCCCGGCGGCGGCGACCATCGAGCGGCTGGAGGGGGAGTTCGGCTGGGACGTCACCCAGGTCTATGGCCTGACCGAGACGGCGCCGTTCATCACCGTCTGCGCCCCCCTGCCCGAGCACGAGGAACTCAAGCCTGCCGACCGGGCGGACGTCAAAGCCCGGCAGGGAGTCGAGCTGCTGACCTCGGGTGAGCTGCGGGTACAGGGTGATGACGGCGAGGAGGTCCCGGCGGACGGGCAGACGCTGGGCGAGATCGTGGTCCGCGGGAACGTCGTCATGTCCGGGTACTACCACGACCCCGAGGCCACCGAGCGGGCCATGGGTGACGGCTGGTTCCACACCGGCGACGCGGCTGTGGTGCACCCGGACGGCTACGTCGAGATCCGCGACCGGATCAAGGACGTGATCATCAGCGGCGGCGAGAACATCTCGTCCGTCGAGGTGGAGGGGACGCTGCTGCGGCACCCGGCGGTCCAGGAGGCCGCGATCGTGGGCCTTCCGGACGAGCGGTGGGGGGAGACCCCGCAGGCCTTCGTCGTGCTGCGGGACGGCCAGACCGCCAGCGAAGACGAGATCATCGCGTTCGCCCGGGAGCGGCTGGCTCACTTCAAGGCCCCGCGCGGGGTGACGTTCGTCACCGAACTGCCGAAGACCGCCACCGGGAAGATCCAGAAGTACGTCCTGCGCTCCGGCGCGCCCAACCTGGCCCGCCAGTAACCCGGCCCGCCAGGAACCAGGGCCGTCACTAACGGGCCGGCCACCCTCAGGCCGCGAACGCCTGCAGGCCCGCCGCGATAGCAGGGGTGGTCAGCTTGCCCCGGACCAGGTCGTACATGAACTGGAACGCCGCTTCCTGATCGAGCGGCTCGGCCAGCGGGTGGCCGTTCACGCCGAGGAAGAACCAGGTCGCGTTCCAGGTGAGCCGCTTGTTCCCGTCCACCAAGGCGTAACTGCGGCCCAGCGCCTCCATCAGCGCGGCCGCCTTGTCCCAGATGCCGGGGAATACCTCCCGGCCGTTCTCGGTCTGCTGCGGCCGGGTCAGCGCCGCGTGCAGGTCGGCAAAATCACGGACCCGGGCCGGCCCGCCGGTGACCAGCCGCGCCACTTCCAGCGCGTCGTCGACGGTCAGGAACTCGGTCACGGAATCAGGCCCGGAACCAGTCATGGGAGCCGTCACAGCGCCAGGCGCTGGTTCAGGGCCTCGCTGATCCGGACCACCCGGGTCAGGACGTCGTGGCGCTGCTGACCGTCAGCGGCTGCCGGACCGGCCTGGGCGTCGCGGGGGTGGGCCCGCCCGCCGTTACCCCTGTTCTGGGCAGGCGTCTGCAGCTGCCCGGATTCGTGATCCGGCAGCGAATCGTGGAGCGTCTTCTTATCCACACAGAGCATCATGGCATCAGCCGCGTTATCCCGGCAGGTCGGCCGGGGGTGGACTGAATCACCCAGCAGCCGCCTTCAGGCGCCGCCGGGGTTGGGCACCGCCCGCCGCGGATCGAGCAGCCCGGGGTCGGACGCCATGAATACGTCGGAGTCCTCGTGCCGCCACCCGGCCGCGAACAGCAGGCGGACCGCGGGATGCGGCCCGGGCAGGCAGACCCGGGCCCGGCCGTCCGGGGCGTTCAGGTTGGCCAGTACGGCCAGCACCGCGTCCCCGGCCGGGACGTCCGGTGCGATCGCCAGGTGGGCCAGGCCGTACTCCGCCCCGTGCCCGGCGGCCGTGCCTGCCGCGGCCAGCTCGCCGTGCCGGAAGGCCCGCACCGGCTGCCCGTGCGGCCGGGCCGCCCAGGCCCGGTGGTCGGCGGACCGGTCCACCCCGGTCCAGCGCTGCTCCGCCGCCGCCACCTCAGCCACCGCCACCTCAGCCACGGGGCCCGGCGCCACCGTCCAGCCGTCCGGCGCCCGCACCGCGGCCACGTCGCCGGTCAGGTACAGCAGCGGCCACCACGCGTCCAGGCCGAACCGGGTGTACAGCGGCAGGGCGTGCGCGTGCTGGCTGCTGAAGGTCATCCGGCGCGGCGCGGTCCCGTCCGGCCACAACTGGGTGAGGATGGCCCGGCCGCAGCCCCGCCCGTGCGTCCCCGGGTGCACGAACAGGTCACACAGCATGCTGACCGCGGCCGGGCCGTCGCCGATCAGCCGGGTGGCGCCGAAGCCCGTGATGGCCCCGTCCCGCCCGGCGACCAGCAGCGTGCCGTGTTCCAGCAGGTACGCCAGGTAGGCCGGGTCCGATCCGGCCCACTCCTCGTCCTGGCCGGTGGCCACGGCAACCTTCGCGATGGCCGGGAAATCAGCCGGGGTGGCGGGGCGGACCGTGATCGTGCTCATCCCGTGGTCTCCGTGATGACGTGGGCAGCGTTGTCGTTGCGGATTCTGTCAGAAGACCTCAGCCGGCCAGCTCGCGGAGGCGGCGGCCGATGAAGTCGCGCTCGGGGGCGGCCGGGGCCAGCTCCAGCGCCGCCTGGTAGGCGAGGGCCGCGTCGGCGCGGCGGCCGAGGCGGCAGAGCAGTTCGGCGCGGGCGATGTGCAGCTGCGGCCAGCGGGCGAGCCGCCGGTCCGTGGCGGCCTCATCGAGCAGGTCCAGCCCCGCCGCCGGGCCCTCGGCCATGGCCACCGCGGCCGCCCGGTTCGCGGCCACCACCGGCGTCGGCTCGTAGCGGAGCAGTTCGCCGTACAGCACGGCGATCTCCGTCCAGTCGGTGTCCGCGGCGGAGCGGGCACCGGAATGGCACCCGGCGATCGCGGCCTGCAGCTGGTAGGGCCCGGGCCGGCGGTCGCGCAGAGCCTGGGCCAGCAGGGCCTCGCCCTCGGCGATCTTGGCCCGGTCCCAGCGCGAGCGATCCTGATCCGCCAGCAGCACCAGGTCTCCAGCCGGGCTGACCCGTGCGCCGCGGCGCGCGTCCGTCAGCAGCAGCAACGACAGCAGGCCGGTCACCTCGGCCTCCCCGGGGACCAGCGCGGCCAGCGCCCGGGCCAGCCTGATCGCCTGGTCACACAGGTCGCCCCGGACCAGGGCGTCGCCCGCCGAGGGTTTGTGTCCCGCGGTGAACACCAGGTACACGACGCGCAGCACGCCGCCGAGCCGCCTGGCCCGCTCCGCGGCCGGGGGAAGGGCCAGCGAGATGCCCGCCTGCCGGATCTTGCGTTTCGCGCGGACCAGCCGCTGAGCCATGGTCGGCTCGGGGACCAGGAACGCGGCGGCGATCTCCGCGGTGGGCAGCCCGCACACCGAGCGCAGGGTCAGCGGCACCCGGACCGCTGGGTCCAGGGCCGGGTGGCAGCAGGCCAGGATGAGGCCCAGCTCGTCGTCCGCGGTGGACACCGGCTCGTCCGGGGGCACGGCGTCCCGCATGGCGGCGGCTTCCTTCTCCGCGCGGCGGCTTTCCCGGCGCAGCCGGTCGGTGGCCTTGTGCCGGGCCACGCCGATGAGCCAGGCCCGCGGATGCTCCGGGATGCCGGCTGCGGGCCACTGGGTGAGGGCCGCGGCGCAGGCGTCCTGCACCGCGTCCTCGGCGATCTCGAGGTCACCCACCAGGCGGGCGACGGTCGCGACCGCCGCCCACCAGTGGGCCCGGAACACCTCCTCGTACGGCTGGCTCAGCCCGGCACCTCCCGGTCCGGGATCTGCACCACCGGGCGCACCTCCACCGACCCGTTGAACGCGGTCGGCACGGTCGCCGCCCAGCGCAGGGCCTCGTCCAGGCCCGCGCACTCGATCAGCGTGTAGCCGCCGAACTGCTCCTTGATCTCGGCGGCCGGCCCGTCGGTGAGCAGCGTCTCGCCGTCACGCACCCGGACCGTGGTGGCGGCGGCCGGCGGCTGCAGCGGGCCGCAGTCGATCAGAACGCCGGCCCTGGCCATCGCCTCGGTGGCGGCCGACCACTCGCTGATCATCTTCTGCCCTTCGGGTGTCCCGGGCCCGGGCAGCGGCTCGTCCGGCCCGTACAGCAGGAACAGGTAGCGCATCGCGTCCTCCTGGTTCGCAGCGTCGCTGGATTTCACCAGTAGGTCGAACGGCGCCCGCCCGGATCGACAGCGCCGGGCTAGTCGTCCAGCACCTGCACGAACATTCTGGATCCGGTGGGTGCGATCTTCTGGAAGTCCGCCGCGGTGGCCTGGCCTTCGGGGGAGCCGAGCGCGGCGTTCATCGCCCCCCGGTCGGCGAAGTACAGCTCAGTGAGCCGGTAGAAGGTCTGGCCGCCACCGTCGAGGGCCGCGGTGAACCGTCCGGCCTCGGCGCGCTCCAATCCGGGCAGCGCCGCCACCAGCGGCATGTGCACGCCGAGGTAATGCTCGTCGAACGCGGCTGGGTCATCGGGCTGGGTGTACAGCACTACGAGTTTGACCGTCATCCCCGCACGGTACCTCCGTCGAGGCCAGCCGGGGCGACCCGGAGGCCGGCTGACCGGGCTCCACTGTGCAGGCGGCGATCCCAGACCGCCATGACCAGGTCGTGGTCCTCAATGGCGAGAGCGCTAGCAAGATGAACGGCGTCTGCGCCGCGCAAGGCGTGTGACCGGGTCAGCTGGCCCGCGTGCTGCTCGACGGCCGTGGTGAGTTCGACCGGTCGGATGGCGGCCCAGTACTCACCCCACGTCTGCTCGGCGGTGTTCAGCTCGCGCTCGGTGAGATCGTGGTTGCGGTCGGCGGCGGCCAGCGCGGCGCAGACTTCGGGGTAAGCGAGCCTGCTGGCCACCGCAGCGTCACATCCGTCCCACAGTTCAGCCGCGAGGTCACTGCCCGGCTCCTCGGTGAGCAGCTTCACCAATGCGCTGGAATCGAAGTAGACCAGCGGCACCGGTTAGCGCCGATCTTCGCTCACGCTGTCGGACAGGAGCCGGCGTGGGCGCGGCCTGATGCGCCCGGTGGCGATCGGGCGCTGACCGGACTCGGGGCGGCCGATCACTCCCTCGGCCGTCAGCCGCTCCAGCGTGGCCGTGGTGGTCAGGCCCATCAGCCGGGCGACCGGCACGCCCCGGTCGGTGATGACGACCTCATGACCGTTACGCGCTTGATCGAGCCAGAGGCTGAGGTTGGCCCGCAGTTCGGTGATCGCGACATCCACAGCTCAAGCGTACACTCTGGCTAGTATTAAACTGTACATATTCTGGCGGCCAGGTAAGCAGGCCGGTGTGAATCCCGAAGACACGGCGGATCGCTGCCGGGCCGGATGCTGGCAGACTGGGGCCATGGCTGCCACCCCCCTGGCTGGTCATGCGGCTGCGGCGGCCGCCAGTGCTGCGGCCTCCCATGAGCCAGCCACCACGTCTCCGCCACGCCGTCCCGGCCCGATGCAGATCCTGGGTGAGCCGTGCGTCCTGCTCAAGGTGGGCGAGATCGTGCTGAAGGGTGGCAACCGGCACCACTTCGAGCGTCTGCTGCAGGAGAACATCCGCCGGGCCGTCCGTGAGCTGGACCTCGGCGTGCGGCTCTGGAGCCGAAACGGGGTCATGGTGCTCCGCCTCCCGGGCCGGCCCGGGAGCGGGCCGGCCGCCGAGGCCGCCATGGACCGGGTCGCCGAGCGGGTCAGCTCGGTGATGGGTGTGGCCCGGGTGTGCCGGGCCGTCCGGGTGGCCAAGGACCCCGAGGCGGCGATCGAGACCGCGGTCGCGATGGCGGCCGGGCGGACCGGGTCGTTCGCGGTCCGGGCCCGGCGCCGCGACAAGCGTTTCCCGCTGACCTCGGCCAGCCTGAACCGGGAGATCGGCGCCCGGATCCAGCGGGCCTACGGCAACCCGGTCAACCTGTCCCGTCCCGACCTGACCATCGTCGTCGAGGTGGACCAGCGGGAGGTGTTCGTCTATACCGACGGCGGTCCGGGCCAGGGCGGGCTGCCGGTCGGGATGAGCGGCCGTGCGCTGGTGCTCATGTCCGGCGGGATCGATTCCCCGGTCGCCGCGTACCGGATGATGCGCCGCGGGCTGCGCTGCGACTTCCTGCACTTCTCCGGGATGCCGCTGACCGGTCCCGAGTCCGTGTACAAGGCGTACGGGCTGATGCACCAGCTGGACCGGTTTCAGGGCGACTCGCGGATGTACGTGGTCGCGTTCGGCCAGGCCCAGCAGCGGCTGGCGTCCTCGGGTGCGAGCCGGCTCCAGATCGTGGCGCAGCGCCGGCTGATGCTCAAGACCGGGGAGGTGCTGGCCCGCCGCCTCGGCGCGGCCGCGCTCGTCACCGGCGACTCGCTCGGCCAGGTCAGCAGCCAGACCCTGGCCAACCTCACCGCGCTGGACGACGCCGTGTCCCTGCCGGTCTTGCGGCCGCTGATCGGCCACGACAAGCTCGAGATCATCGACGAGGCGCGCCGGATCCGCACCCTGGCCCTGTCCGAACTGCCCGATCAGGACTGCTGCGCGCTGCTGAGCCCGCGCCAGGTCGAAACCCAGGCCCGCATCGATGACCTGCGCCGGATCGAGGCCCGGCTGGACGCGGGTGACCTCGCTGAGGAACTGGCCACGATCGCGCAGGAATACCGGCTCGATCACTCCTGACTTCGTCAGTATCCGCAACGAAGACCAGGCGCGGGGCCGGTGCCCCGCGCCTGGCTGACCGGCGGTTTCCTATCCGACGGGGGCAGGCTCGGTGGCGCGGCCAGCGGCCGGGCGGGTGTCCCGCGGCGGGGTCAGCGTCCGGCCCATCAGCGGCGGCAGGTGCGCGGCCACGCTGGCCAGCTCGCGGAGGTCAGAGTCGAGCAGGGCCTGGTCGCCGTCGCACATCGCCAGCTCCGGCTCCGGGTGCACGTCCACGATGATGCCGTCCGCGCCGACCGCGATGGCCGCCCGGGTCAGCGGGAGTACCAGGTCGCGGCGCCCGCCGGAGTGCGACGGGTCCACGATGACCGGCAGGTGACTCAGCCGCTGCGCCACCGGGACGGCGCTGATGTCCAGCGTGTTGCGGGTCGCGGTCTCGAACGTGCGGATGCCCCGCTCGCACAGGACGATGTCGAGGTTGCCGCGCTGGGCGATGTACTCCGCCGCCATCAGCCACTCCTCGATGGTGGCGCTGAAGCCCCGCTTGAGCAGCACCGGCTTGCGGGCCTCGCCGACCGCCTGGAGCAGCGCGAAGTTCTGCATGTTCCTGGTGCCGACCTGCAGCATGTCGGCGTACGAGGAGACCAGGTCCACGCTGCGGGGGTCGATGACCTCGGTGACCACCGGCAGGCCGGTCTCCTCGCGTACATCGGCCAGGATCTTCAGGCCCTCCTCGCCCAGCCCCTGGTAGGCGTACGGCGAGGTCCGCGGCTTGAACGCGCCACCGCGCAGCAGCGAGGCGCCGGCGGCCTTGGCCATCCGGGCCGCGGTCAGGGTCTGCTCCGGGGTCTCCACCGCGCACGGGCCTGCGATCACGGTCATCGTGTCCGGGCCGATGGGTACCCCGCCGACCTCGACGACCGAGCGGTGCGGGTGGTGCTCCCGGCTGACCAGCTTGTAGGGCACCGAAATCCGGACCACGTCGAGCACCCCCGGCCTGCTCCTCAGGTTGAGCGAGCCGAATTGATCCACGTCACCGACCAGGCCGACGATGGTGCGCGAGACGCCCCGGGTCACGAAGGCCTCACCGCCCGCATCGCGCACCACATCGACGATTCCGTCCACGTCCGCCTGCGTGGCCTCCGGGGCCATGACCACAACCATTGAGTCCTCTTCTCTCGGTGCCGCGGCGGTTACCGCGGCAGTAGCAAGCTGGTTCCGGTGCCGGGTCCGGGGCCGTTCATGCAAAAAGCCCCGGGCCTGCAGCCCGGGGCTTTCTGTAAGTCGCTCGCGTCAGCGCAGAGTCTGGCGGGCGACCGTCCGATTGCCGGGCCGGTAGCCATACCAGAACCAAAACTGCTCACGCATGGCAGGTAGCCTAGCGCATTCATGGCAGGCGGGGGCGGCGGGTGCCGGGATACGCCTGCGTGCGATGGTAGAAGTCGCAGATCAGCCAGGAGGGCAAGCATGGGTCACCCGGCAGGCGGCCGCGTCCAGGTGGAGCCTGGAAACCGGCCATCCCCGCCGCACCGGCGGGATCTTCCGCCGGGCCAGGTGGTGCGGCCGGACTGGCCCGCCCAGCACTACGGCCCGGTGCCCAGGTTCCGGCCGGACACGTGGAACTTCACGGTGATGGGCGCCACCGAGTCCGGCCTGGAGCATCGCTGGGACTGGGCCGGGATCACCCGGCTGCCACGCTGCGCCGTCACCGCCGACCTGCACTGCGTGACCAAATGCACCATCCCGCGGATCCCGTGGGAGGGCATCGCCGCGACCGAGGTGCTGTCCGCGGCACCCCCGGCGGGCGCGGTCACCCACGTGATGGTGTGGGCCGACTACGGGTACAGCGCGAACATCGGGATCGGCGACTTCGCCGCCGACACCACCCTGTTCGCCACCGCGGTGGGCGGGGCGCCGCTCAGCCCGGAGCACGGCTACCCGATACGGCTGGTGGTTCCGCACCTGTACGGCTGGAAGAGCGTGAAGTGGGTGCGCGCGGTGGAGTACCTCACCGAGAACCGGCGCGGCTTCTGGGAGGAGCGCGGCTACCACAACTCCGCGGACCCCTGGCACGAGGAGCGCTTCTCCTGCCAGGAGTAACCCGGTTACCGGGTAGCCCGGTAACCGGGCGCGGAGGCGCTGGAGCGTGGCCACGTCGGCGGCGTGGGCGGCCTTCGGGCCGGGGGTTTCGGCCACGAAGGGCACCCCGGCGGACGCCGGGTGGCGGAGCAACGCGGCAAAGGGCTGCGCGCCGATCTGGCCGGCGCCGATGTTCTCATGCCGGTCCCGGTGCGACCCGCACGGATCCTTGGAATCGTTGGCGTGCACCAGCCGCAGCCGGCTGGTTCCGCCCAGGACAGCGGTCAGCTCGTCCATGGCCGCGGCGGCGCCGCCCGGGGCCGTGAGGTCGTGCCCGGCGGAGAACGCATGGCAGGTGTCCAGGCACACCCCCGCGCGCGGGTGCCAGTCGAGCATGTCCAGGTAGGGCCCCAGGTCCGCCAGGGCGGTGCAGAGCAGCTGGCCCTGCCCGGCCATCGGCTCCAGCAGCAGGCCGGGGCCATCGTCCGGGATCGAGTCCAGCACCGGCAGCAGGCACTCCCGCGCATACCGCATGCTCTTGCCGCGGTCCCCGCCGGCCGCCGAGCCGGTGTGCACGACGACGCCGCGGGCCCCGATCGCCCCGCCCCGGCGCAGCGAGTACCGCATCGAGGCCACTGAGCGTTCGCGGATCACCGGGTCCGGGGAGCCCACGTTGATCAGGTACGGCGTGTGCACGAACACCGGCAGCCCGGCCCCGGCCAGCTGGTCCCGGATCACCTCCGCCTCACGCGCCAGGTGCGCCGGGTCGCCGGCGGGCAGGGCCCAGGAGCGCGGGTTGGACACGAACACCTGGATCGCCTCGGCGCCGATGTCGGACGCGTAACGCAGCCCGGCCGCCAGGCCGCCGGCCACCGGGACGTGAGCCCCGACCCTGGGCCACCGCGTGGTGCGGGACGAAGAGCTTCGGGCCGCAGTGAGGTGTGGCTCAGGCACGTTTCATGCGGGCGTACAGGGCGTCGCTCTTGCCGTCCTTGTACACCCGGGCGAAGTGGTTCCAGAAGTACGAGTGAAGCGCGGGTGTCCAGGCGATGCGCCGCGTGTTGAACCGCAGGGACAGCCACACGTACTGGGCGTGCCGGAACGCGCTCTGCCAGGTGTGGTCGACCGCCGGGTACCGGGCCGCCCCGGAGGTGGCGTCCCGGCCGTGCCCCAGCGCGTAGTCCGTGCCGATCGCGTCGACCATCTCCGAGCAGCCGGGCACGCTGGAGTAGAAACGGTCCGCGGCGATGAGGAACGACGCCTGGTCGCTGAGGACACATGCGCCGTGCGGCACGATGCGCTGCACCGCCTGCAGGGCGGCCGGGCTGACCCGCGGCGTCACGTTCCGGTCCGACTGGCCCTGCTGCACGGCCAGGATCACGACGCCGATGGCCGCCAGGCCCACCACCGCCCACTGCGTCCAGGAGCCGGGACTCCGCTGGCTGGCGGGTGCCTCGATGCTGCCGGTCTGCAGGGCGCCGGCCAGCCGCCCGGCGGCCAGTCCGATGGACAGCCCCAGGAACGGCGCCAGGAACGCGGGGAAGTGCAGGAAGAACTGGGCGTACCAGAGGAACGCCACGATCACCAGCGTGCAGGTCGCGACCGCGAACCAGTCCAGGCCGGTCAGCGGCTGCGCACTGACCCGCCAGGCCACGATGAACGCCGTCACCACGAAGATCACGATGATCAGTGCGGCGATGAGCGTCCCGGTGTCGCCGAGGTGCAGCAGCTGGCCGATCCCGCTCATCAGCCGCAGCCGCTTGTTCACCGGCGTCCGGGTGGGCACGACCCGGAACACCTGGGCCGCGAAGAAACTGTTGTAGAACCGGCGGGGGGCGGTCGCCGCGAACGGGATGATCGGGACGCAGAAGCCGATCGCCACCCCGGCCACGAAGAGCGCGGCCCGGCGGATCTCCCGGGCCAGCAGCACGGCGATCACCACGACCGGGATGATGGCCCACACCTCGACCGCGCCGGCGAAGCCGAGCGCCACCCCACCCCACAGCAGCCGCCTGCTGCTGCGGGCCAGCTGGTCACGGTCGAGCACCGCCACGGCGCCGATCAGGCAGAACAGGGTCAGCCAGGGCTCGAGCAGCACGGTGTGCGCAGCCACCAGGCTGCCCGGGAAGATGGCCAGCACGCCGCAGGACAGGCCCACCGCGAGCGGGCCGCGATGCCGGGCCAGCAGGCCGACCAGCACGATCCCGGCGGAACTCGCCGCGACGGTCAGGATGCGCCCGGCCGCCATGCCCCAGGCCGTGCTGGTGACCTGGGCCAGCAGCGCCGCCGGGCTCATCAGCAGTGTGATGCCGGGCGGCTGCACGATGATGAAGTCGCGGTACGGCAGCGAGCCGTGGACCAGGCGCAGCGCGCTGCCGAAGTACGGCCCGTCGTCATACTGCGTGACGCCGAGCAGGTATCCGGGCCGGCTCAGCAGGAAGAGGCGCAGCCCCAGGCCGATCACGGTGAAGCCGGTGATGATCAGGGCGACGGGGGACGGCCAGCCGCGGCGGCCGTCCGGCCCGGGAGACCCGGCGGTGTCGCTCGACGACCCGTCGGCGGCCGGCGTCACCTTGGTTCCGCTCACTGCTGGCCACTTCCTGCATGAGTGTGATGAACAGGCGGCCACAGTATCGCAACGCACCACGAGCTGACCCAGATCGGCGGACACTGCCCGCAGCCGGCCCGGGCTGCGATTCCGGCCAGTGCTGCGGGTCCCGGCTGGTGCCCGAGCCTAGGAATGACTGGCCAGCTGGGTGGGCCTGGTCACGGCGATCGAGGTGCCATGCTGCCGGACCCGGACCTTGACCAGCGGGATCGGCTCTCCGCGGAACACGTAGCGGTCCCCGAGCTCGCGGGCCAGCCGGGTGTGCATGATCTCCGCGCGGAAGCCTTCCGGGGTAAGTGCCCAGGTCAGGCCCAGGGTCAGGCGCCCCAGGGCGGCCACGTTGAAGTCGTGGACCGACAGGGCGATGGGCTGGCCGGGCAGTTCCCGGACGATCTGCCGGGCCGCCGTCCCCGTCGTGGCCATGGCCGGGTCGCTGGTCACGTTCCGGACGGTGGGCCCCTGCAGCGACAGGGCCAGGATCGCGCCCACCGCGACCAGCGCCGTGGCCGCGAGACCCGCCGCCAGCCCGGCACCGGGGACCGCCCGCCCGGCCAGCCGCGTCTGGCCAGCTGGCGGAGGACCAGCCGCCCGGTGAGCACGGCCCAGCTGCCCACCACCAGCCAGCTCAGCACGCCGATGGGGAACAGCATCACGATCAGGTAGCTCAGCGTGTTCAGGGTGGTGTAATGCACCGGGATCCCGGAGTACGTCACCAGCGACCCGAGGCTGATCACCAGGGTCACGACGGCCAGGGCCCCCAGCGGCCGGCACCGGAGCGGCCACACCGCCATCACCGCGGCCACGGCCAGCAGGATCAGCACCGCCACCGCGAACCCGGTCGGCCGGTGACTGATCATCTGGTAGATCGCGGTGAGCTGCCTCGGCGACTTCCACCAGATCGGCACCGGCTGCATCGCGGCGGACAGGGCCTTGAGGCTGAAGGCCCCGCCGGTCCGCGGCCCGGTCGCGGCGCTGCTGCTGCGCAGCAGCAAACCCAGGTTCCCGTCCGGGGAGGTGTACTGCTGGATGAGCGGGGCGCTCCAGCACGCCGCCCCCGCGATCACGCCCGCCAGTGCCCACCAGTAGCTCAGCCGGCGGCGGATGCTGTCCGCCAGCCCGACGATGAGGGCCAGGATGGCCAGGACGCCGGACGGCACGGTGAACATCAGATGGGCCTGGGCCGCGACCGACGCCGTGATGACCAGGGCCGGCCACCAGTTCCGGTGCCCGGACATGACCGCCCAGGCGGCCGCGAGCGCCGCGATGAAGAACACCATCCCGAACCAGGGATTCCAGCTCGGGGTCACCGCGATGCCCGGCATCCACAGCATCAGGCCGACGATGAGCCCGCTCGCGCACAGCCCGCCGGCCGCGCCGAGTACGGACCAGGCCGCCTCGACCGCGAGCGAGCAGGCCACCAGGCAGAACAGGGCTGCGCCCCACAGCACCCCGTGCGTCGTGTCGAGATGGACCGGGATGGCCAGCAGCCAGTACTCGAGCGGGCCCGGGTCGAACACCCCGTGGGCCAGCCGGGTGGCCTGGCCGACCATCGGTCCCTGAGCCGTCAGCGAGTTCCATGACCGGAGCGCGATGGCCGCCTCGTCGCCGACCGGCCGCCAGCCACCGCGGATGAGGCGCGCCGGGCCGAGAATGAACGGCAGCCACGCGGCCAGGTGCGCCACGGCACGAAGCGCGGTCAGCCGGCCGGGACGGCGGAACACGGTCGCTCGGCGGATTCTCAGCAGGGCCTTCTTCGGCTCAGGCCCCTTCACACAGAAGCGGCGCAATCACGGGGGGCGCGGTCATATTAGTGTATTGACGACATTTGCCCGGACCGAAGCAGTGCTAATTAGGCCTATACCCACTATGGCCAGGTTCCTGGCCGTGAAAAGCAATAAAAAGCTCAACGCCAGGCAACCGCCACGTAAAGCTGGGTGGAGGGAGAGCCGGGTGGGACAGGCTGGGGCTGGCCGTGGGGTGCGGCCAGGTGGCCAGTGGCCGCGGGCTTATAGGTGCGGCAAGCCCACGTAGATGGTGATTGTGCTGCCCGCCGGGGCCTGGCCGCTGGGGCTGTAGTTGAACACCGTGTTCAGCGGCCCGACCTGGTCCACCTTGACCTGGAATCCAGCCTGGGTCAGCGCCTGAGTGGCCTGCGAGACCTGCTGGCCGTCCACGTTGGGCACATTGGCCATCTGCGGCCCATTGGAATAGTCAATGGTGATCACTTCATGGGCCGTGAAGGAACTGCCGGGCGGCACGGACTGCTGAGTGATCGTGCCCGCGGGCTGGTCGCTCTTCGCGTCCGCGACCTCGTTCAGCTGGACGCTGTTGGCCTGCGCCCACTGCTCGGCCACCGCCTTCTGCTGGCCGACGAAGCTGGGCACCGGCTGCCCGGTGCTGACCACCAGGGAGACGGGCCGGCTCTCCGGCCACGACACGCCCGACGCCGGCGTGGTGCTGATCACGATCCCGCTCTGGATGGTGGTGGATGTCTCCTCGACCACCTTGCCCGGAATCAGGCCCGCGTGCCGCAGCGCGGCCTGCGCGGTGGCCAGCGCGCTCCCGGTGACCTGGGGGACCTGGATCATGTGCGGTCCCGCGGAGACGATGAGCACCACCGTGCTGCCCTTGCTCACCCGGGAGCCGATCGCGGGCTCGGTGCCGATGATGGTGCCCTTGGCCACCTGGGCGCTGAACTGGGGCTCGCCCATCTTCGCGGTCAGGCCCTGGCTGCGGACTTCCAGTCGCGCGGTGCTCGCGGACAGGTGGCCCACGGAGGGCACCGTGGTGTACTTGCCCGCCGACTGCCACCAGATGAGCAGGCCGATCAGGAGGACCGCGGCCAGGCCGCCCAGCACGTAGTAGAGCCGGCGGCTGAACAGCCAGCGCTGCAGGCCGGGCTCGCGGGGACCGCCATGCCCGTCCCGGCGCCGGCCCCGGCCGTAGTCCGTGGCCGCGCCGGGGGCCACCACCAGGGTGTGGTTCGCGTCGCGGTGGAAGGCGTCTTCCTCGGCCCGGCGGGTCAGGCCCGGGTTCATGTCGCCCGGCGGCAGGGCAAATCCGGTGGCGGAAAACGCGGAGGTGGACGAGCCCGGGCTGGACGGGCCTGACGTCGGGAAGGCCGCGCCCACCCCCGTCGGGGCGGCAGGCGGGATGCTGTTCGCGGCCGCCGGGTCGGCCGGGGCACGCAGGCCGGGAATCAGGTCGTCCACGTACTGCGACGGCGGGGGCTGGGCCGGCCAGCCGTCCGGCTGGTAGCCCGCCGGGGCAGCGGGGGCCCCGTAAGCAGGCGCCCCGTAACCGGGGGCATCGTAGGCCAGGGCCTCGTAGCCGGGGCCCGGATAAGCGGGGTCCTGGTAACCCGGCTCGGGGTATGCGGGGGCCGCCGGCGCGGCTGGGGGAGCGGGCGGGAGGCTCAGGCGGACCTCGTTGAGGCTGCGCATGAACTGGCCGCCGTCCCCGGGGCGGAGGTCAGGGTTCCGGCTGGTCGCCCGGAGGACCAGGTCGTCCAGGGCGGGCGGGATGCCGTCCGCGAACTGCGAGGGCACCGGGACGGCCTCGTTGACGTGCTTGTAGGCCACCGCCAGCGGGGTGTCCGCGGTGTGCGGCTGCTGGCCGGTGAGCATCTCGAACAGCATGATCCCCGCGGCGTAGACGTCCGTCCGCGCGTCGGCGACACCCTGGGATACCTGCTCCGGCGCCAGGTAGGCGGCGGTGCCGATCAGCATGCCGGTCTTGGTATGGCTGGTACCCGCGAGCATCCGGGCCAGGCCGAAGTCCGCGACCTTGACGTCGTGCCCCGCGGTCAGCAGGACGTTCTCCGGCTTGACGTCCCGGTGAGCCAGCCCGGCGGCATGCGCGGCACCGAGGCCGCCCAGCACGCCCTCCATGATGTCCAGCGCCTCGCGGGGGCCGAGGCTGCCCTGCTCGTTCAGCAGGTCGCGCAGCGTGCGGCCGGGCACGTACTCCATGGCCAGGTAGAGCGTGCGCCCGTCGGCGCCCTGGTCGTACACGCCGACCACGTTGGGGTGCGAAAGGCGGGCTACCGACCTGGCCTCACCAACGAACCGGCGGACGAAATCCTCGTCGTTGGCCAGCTCCGCATGCATGATCTTCAGCGCCACGGTGCGGTCCAGCCGGGTGTCGGTGCCCAGATAGACGGTGGCCATCCCGCCGGTGGCAATAAGGGACTCAACCCGGTACCGGCCATCCAGGAGCCGGCCGACGGGTGGGCGCGCGAGCGTCGTGTCCATCGGGTCGATTGTATGGCCGCCCATCGCTCCGGACGCTAGGAACACCTTTACGGTGTCGAGAGGTGACCGGGAGTAATGAAGCCACCGGGAGATCTCGCTTACCTGCGGTTTTCTCCGGGACGGCGGTGATCACCGCTTGGCCGGGAGGGTGATTACCGGATATGGCCCGGGCGGAAAGCGCCGCGTACCCGTCCGGAAAGCCGGCCCCGGGGCCGCCAGGCCACCCCGTGTGGGCCAGATCAGGCCCGGGCACCTCTAGCCTAGGTGCTCGTGCAGATCGACCGGGTAGTGATCGCAGGCGGCGGGCTGGCCGGCTCGCGCGCCGCAGCCGAGCTCCGGGCCAAGGGGTATGCCGGCCAGATCACCATGCTGGGCGCGGAGCCCCATCCGCCCTACGACCGTCCGCCGCTGTCCAAGAAGCTGATGATGGGCGAGCTGGACTCGACCTCACTGGACACTGACGCGGCCGCGCTCCGCCTGGACCTGCGGCTCGGCTGAGGCCGCCACTGGCCTGGACGGGCAGGTCGTCCGCAGCGACCGCGGCGAATACCGGTTCGATCGCCTGATCGTGGCGACGGGGGCCGCGCCGGTGCGGCTGCCCGGGCCCGGCCGCCAGCATGTCCTGCGCACCCTGGACGATGCCCTGGACATCCGGGCCCGGCTGCAGAAGGGGACCCGGCTGGCCATCGTGGGGGCCGGCTGGATCGGGGCGGAACTCGCCACCGCGGCCGCGGCCCGCGGCTGCGACGTCACCGTCCTGGAGGCGGCCGCGACCCCGGCGGCCGCGGCCCTGGGCGAGGTGGCCGGGGCGACGATGGTGCCCTGGTACGCCGCGGCCGGCGTGGACCTGCGGCTCGGCCAGCCGGTGGAATCGGTCCAGGAAGGCGGCCTGGCCCTGCCCGGCGGGGAGTGGCTGGAGGCTGACCTGATCGTGACCGCGGTGGGGGTCCGCCCCTGCACGGGCTGGCTGGACGGATCCGGGGTGGAGCTGGGCAACGGGATCGTCGTCGACGGCCGCCTGCAGGCCTCCGTGCCCGGGGTTTACGCGGCCGGCGACTGCGCCGCGTTCTGGTCCGGCCGCTACGGCCGGCGGCTGCGGGTGGAGCACTGGGATACGGCCCTGCACTCGCCCACGGTGGCCGCGGCCAACGTGCTCGGCGCCGGGCAGGACTACGACCCGGTGCCCTATTTCTGGTCCGAGCAATTCGGCCGGATGGTCCAGTACGTGGGCCACCATGATCGCGAGGACCGTCTCGTCTGGCGCGGGGATCCGGCCGGGGAGCGCTGGGCGGCGTGCTGGGTGTCCGGGACGGCGGGCCCGGAATCGGCGGGCTCTGAATCGGCGGGCCCGGAATCGGCGGGCACCGAGAAGGCGGGCACTGGCCGGCTCGTCGCCATCCTCACGGTGGGACGGCCCCGGGACATGCTGCAGGGACGCAGGCTCATGCAAGCGGGCCAGACGGTGGACACCACCCGGCTGGCCGACCCTGATGTGCCGGTACGGGACACGGTCCTGACGTGATCAGGGGCGGTCCTAATCCTGGAAGAGAACCGACGAGACTGGCGTGTCCGGGTTTGACCCGGGCCGCAGCGTGGGAAATTCGGAAACGTGGCACAGATTGACCCCCCGGCCGACGCGCTCGTCGGCGACTGGCTCACACTCCCTGAAGCCGCTGAGCGGCTCGGCATCCCGCCGGGCAGGCTCAAGCAGCTATTCCGTGACCGCAAGCTGCTGGCTGTCCAGCGGCCGGACGGCACGACCGCAGTCCCCGCCGCCTTCGTCGATGGCGGCACCATCATCAAGGGACTGCACGGCACCCTCACCGTGCTGTACGACTGCGGGTTCGACGACCCGGAGGCGCTGCGCTGGCTGTTCACGGCCGACGACACGCTGCCCGGGACGCCGGTCCAGGCGATGATCGAGAATCGCCGCACCGAGGTGAACCGGCGGGCCCAGGCTCTCGCGTTCTGAGGGCAGCCCCCGCCTCACCTGCCCGGTGCCGCCCCGGGTGCCGTCTGCAGGTGCCGCTCCGTACGGCGCCGTCTGCCCGGTCCTGACTGCTGGTGCCGTCGCCCGGGGCGCAGCGAGCCGCTGGCGGCTCCGCCGTGAACGGCCCGCTGCTGGGCCAGGCTGGCCACGAACGGGCCGTTAGCTACGTTTTGTGCGGTTTTGAATCCGGCTGGTCCCCGGCGGCTCGCGGGGCCGCGGGCGCCGCCTGCCGCACCGCGACGAGCCGGCCCCGGCCCACTAGCCTGGGGACATGCCATCCGGGGTCCTGCACCGTGCGCCAGCCATCCGCGACCTGCTGGCCGCAGGCGGTGAGTCGTACTCGTTCGAGTTCATGCCGCCCAAGACCGAGGACGCCGAGCGGCGGCTGTGGCGGGCGATCCGGGAACTGGAACCGCTGCGTCCCACGTTCGTCTCGGTCACCTACGGGGCGGGCGGTTCGACCCGGGACCGGACCGTCCGGATGACCGGGCGGATCGCCGCGGAAACGACGCTGACCCCGGTGGGGCACTTCACGGCGGTCGACCATTCCGTGGCCGAGTTGCGCCGCGTGATCGGCTCGTACGCGGCGGTCGGCGTGCGCAACGTGCTGGCGCTGCGCGGGGACCCCGCGGGCGACCCCAACGCCGAGTGGGTCAGGCACCCGCAGGGCGTGGAGTACGCGGAGGACCTGGTCCGGCTGGTCCGGGCCTCGGGTGACTTCTGCGTGGGCGTGGGCGCGTTCCCCGAAGGGCACCCGCGCTCTCCCGACCTCGACTCCGACACCCAGTACTTCGTGCGCAAGTGCCGGGCGGGTGCCGATTTCGCGATCACGCAGATGTTTTTCTACGTGGAGGATTACCTGCGGCTGCGGGACCGGGTGGCGGCCGCCGGGTGCGAGGTGCCGATCATTCCCGGGATCATGCCGATCACCAGCGTGCGCACCCTGGAGCGGATCGTCGTGCTGTCCGGCGCCCGGTTCCCGGATGCGCTGGGGGACCAGGTGCGGGCGGCCGCCGGCGACGGTGCGGCGGTGCGGGAGATCGGCGTCCAGTACGCGGCGGCCATGTGCGAGCGCCTGCTGGCCGAGGGCACGCCGGGCCTGCACTTCTACACGCTGAACGGTTCTCGCGCGACGCGGGAGATCTACGAGCGCCTCGGGCTGGCCGGGCGCGCGGCAGGCGGCCGTGCGCATCCCGCCCCGGTTGGGCTGGCCGCCGAAGCCTGAACCGCTGGTCCCGGGGTGAGCGGCGCGCCGCCAGCGTGGCGGGGCCAGTGGCCGGCGTTAGCCGCCGGGCCCAGACGGGCGGCCCGGCCGCAACGGCAGCTCCGTGCCCATCAGCGCGTACGGCGGGTCAGTTCCCGGGAACCGGTAACCGGTCAGCAGGTCGTTGAAGCCCAGTCCCCGGTAAAGACGGCGGGCCCGGCTGTTGGTGTCCTGGGTGGACAGCAGCGCCGTGCGTTCCAGCCGGGGATGGATCAGCGCGGGCACCATGGCCCGGCCGACCCCGCGCCCCTGGTAGGCGGGATGCACGTGCACCTCGGCCACCTCGAACGAGTCGGCCAGCCAGGCCTGGGCGAGGTCGTGGCCGCCGGCCGAGGTCAGCGCGCTGCGCACCAGGTCGTGCCACCACTGGCCGTTGGTGCCGTGGAAGCCGTAGGCGAAGCCGATGACCGTCAGCCGATGGCGGCCCGACTGGGTCCGCAGCCCGGCAGGCGCGTTCGCGGGATCGTCCGGGAGGGTCATGACCACGCAGCGGAACGAGGGGAACCCCGTGTGCCGTTCCATGATCGCCTGGCGCCCCGGCAGCTGCTGCTGTGGCGGCCGCATGGCGGCCGCATAGATGTTGGTCAGCACGCTGAGTTCCGCAAGAAAGCGTGCTTTGCCGAATTCCAGCAGCTCCGGGCCAGCGCGCACCCGCGCAAGCGTACGCGAGGGCGGCACCCGGGCGGTGCGCCGCACCCGGCTGGGTGCCGCGGGCGGGCCGGAGGTGCCGGGGAGGACGCGCTGGAGGGCGCGCGGGCCAGGCAGCCACGACGGCGCGGGCCAGGCGGCCAGGACGGCGTGGGCTGGGCGGCCGCGACGGCGTGGGCCGGGCGGCTGCGGTGTTTTGTCGGACCCGCTCGCTACCTTCGAACTCAGATACAACTAGCTGGACATTGAAGCGAACCTATGTTCGAATAACTAGCGGGACCGCCGGGACGTCCCCCCCATCCTGGGCGGCCGGGCCGGGGTCGGGCGGCGTGAAACGGAACACCCGCCTGATCCTGGCTCCGCGACGGAAGGAAGGCCATGAGTACGGTCATGTCAGTACGACCAGGCCAGCCACGCTGCCGTATAGCGCCTGCGGCGCTGAATCTCATTGAATCGGCCCGCCGCGGGCTAGCTGATGCCGAGAGCGAAGCCAGCCCGGGCACGCGCTACGTGGGGGCACACCTCGCTGCGCTGCGGGCCGCGGCCGCGATCGTGGCGGTGAAGATGGGCCCGGGGCAGAGCCCCAGGCGCCGAGCGCCGCATAGCGTCTGGGAGTTGCTGCCGCGGGTGGAGCCCGCGCTGTCGGAATGGGCTGCGTTCTTTGCCGCGGGAGCGGGCAAGCGGGCCGCCGCGGAAGCGGGGCTGCTGCGGGCGGTGTCCGCCCGGGAAGCTGATGATCTGCTCAGGGACGCTGAGACGTTCCTGAACCTGGCCGAGGAAGCGCTGGGGCTGCCGGGCCAGCCGGCCCTGCCCCTCCGCCCGGCCGGCTAGGCGCCGGCCGGCGAGGCGCCGGCCGGGTCCTGCCGGGCGCGGGCGCGCGGGTCCAGGGACGCCAGCGGCCTGCCAGCCAGTGGCCGGCAGGCCGCCCAAGGGGGCCACCCTGAGTCAGAAAGCCTCGACTGCGCCTCGTGCCTCGGAGTCGAGAACACCCCAGCTGATCAGCTCTTCGGTGAGGTCAATCGGTGACTTGTCGTAGATGACCGCGAGTGATCGCAGATCCTCCTGCCGGATGGACAGCACCCGGCCGTTGTAGTCGCCGCGCTGGCTCTGGATCGTCGCCACGTAGCGCGCCAGCGGGCCAGCCTTGTCCTTGGGGAGCTGGGCCATCCGCTCCAGGTCGATGACCAGCTTCGGCGATGGCGCCAGCGGAGCGGGCGTGGAATCGCCGGGCAGCAGCTCAGACACGGGCACGCCGTAGAACTCGGCCAGCTCCGCCAGCTTCTGCACGGTCACCGAGCGGTCGCCGCGCTCGTAAGAGCCCACGACCACGGCCTTCCAGCGGCCGCGTGACTTTTCCTCCACTCCATGCAGGGACAGCCCCTGCTGAGTACGGATGGCACGCAGGCGTGCGCCGAGAGTCTTGGCGTATTCAGATGGCATGTCGTCGGCCCCCCGGCCAGATCGTCGCTTTCAGTAACGGTTACGGACAGTGACGGTAGGCCGCAAGCGCGACCAGGTCAAGCCGAATAGCAAAAAGCGGGTCAACTTACGCGTCTTGCCGCCTGCGCCCAGGCCGGTGTTGATGGCCCAGACGTCTAGACACAAATCCCGGGAAGCCCGCTGGGACTGGCGTTCTGGCTGCTCTGGCGGCCGCGCCCGGCCAACTTTCGGGGAGTATCGCTGATTCGTCTCCTCTCAGTGTGACACGAATCACTCATCGTCACCCAATCCACGCCGCAGACGGGACCTCACTTCGGGGCCGGCGCCAGCCCGGGGCGCCATGCGTCCCGGCCGGCGCCAGCCCGGGATGCCGCACATCCCGGCCTCGGTCCGGGCGCCCCAAGTCCCGGCCGGCATCGGTCCGGGCGGCACACGTTCCAGTCGGCATCACTCGCGGCCGCCACGCCGTGGCGCCCCACGTCACAGCCCTCCTCCTGATACCGTGGGCCGGACAGATCATCCTTTAAGACCCGTCCCGTGAGGCGGGAAAGGAGGTCCGTGGCATGCATGCACTGCATCCTGCCCGGGATCAGGCCGCAGGGGTGGACAGCGCGGCGGGCGGTGGCCCAGCCAGACCCGACCCCCCTGATCCGAAGACGGCTGTTCCGAAGACGGTCCTGGAGCCCGCCGAGATCGGCCGGGCGCTCACCCGGATCGCGCACGAGATCCTCGAACGTACCGATGGCGCAGCCGGCGTGGTGCTGCTGGGCATCCCTACCCGCGGCGTTCCGCTGGCCCAGCGCCTGGCCGAGCGCATCGAGCGGGTCGAGGGACGTCCGGTACCCCATGGGTCCCTGGACATCACCATGTACCGCGACGATCTCCGGCTGCGGCCCGCCCGGGCGCTCGGCCCCACCGAGGTGCCCCCCGAGGGCATCGACGGGACCATCGTGGTGATCGTCGACGACGTGCTCTACTCCGGCCGGACCGTGCGGGCGGCCCTCGACGCGCTGAACGACCTCGGCCGGCCCCGGGCGGTCCAGCTGGCCGTCCTGATCGACCGCGGGCACCGTGAGCTGCCGGTGCGTCCGGACTACGTCGGCAAGAACCTGCCCACCTCCAAGCAGGAGGTCGTGCGGGTGCTCCTGACCGAGGTGGATGGCCAGGACGCGGTGATCATCGGGCAGGCCGGGGGTGCCGCGTGAACCGCCACCTGATCTCCGCGGCCGACCTGAGCCGGGACGATGCGCTGCTCATCCTGGACACCGCCGACGAACTGGCCCGGATGGCCGACCGGCCCATCAAGAAGCTCCCCACGCTGCGCGGGCGCACGGTGGTCAACCTCTTCTTCGAGGACTCCACCCGGACCAGGATCTCGTTCGAGGCCGCAGCTAAGCGGCTGTCCGCAGACGTGATCAACTTCTCGGCCAAGGGGTCCAGCGTGACCAAGGGCGAGAGCCTCAAGGACACGGCGCTGACCCTGGAGGCCATGGGCGCGGACGCCGTCGTGATCAGGCACAGCGCCTCGGGTGCGCCGCACCGGCTGGCGGGCTGGGTGCGCGGGACCGTGGTCAACGCCGGCGACGGTGCGCACGAGCACCCCACCCAGGCCCTGCTGGACGCGTTCACCATCCGGCGCAAGTTCGGTCGCCCCGGCGGTGAGGCCCTCGACGGGCTGCGGGTCACCATCGTGGGCGACGTCCTGCACAGCCGGGTAGCCCGGTCCAACGTGCTGCTGCTGAGCACCCTGGGCGCCGAGGTCACCCTGGTCGCGCCCCCCACCCTGCTCCCGGTCGCCGTCGGCGCCTGGCCGTGTTCCGTCGGCTACGATCTCGACGCCGCGATCCCCAAGAGTGACGTGGTCATGATGCTGCGGGTGCAGCAGGAGCGGATGAATGCCGCGTACTTCCCCAGCGTGCGGGAGTACAGCCGGCGCTATGGGCTCGATGGCACCAGGATGGCGCAGCTGCCGGACCAGGCCATCGTGATGCACCCGGGCCCGATGAACCGCGGGGTCGAGATCGCCGCCGACGTGGCGGATTCGCCCCGGTCCACCATCGTGGAGCAGGTGGCCAACGGGGTCAGCGTGCGGATGGCCGTGCTGTACCTGCTGCTCGGCGGGGCGGAGGCGCAGGCATGACCCGGTCCGCGGGCAGGCGGGAAGCGGAGCGCAGCCAGGTACCGGAGGAGAGCGGCATGAGCGCGAGCCAGGGGATCTGGCTGATCAGGGGGGCGCGGCCGCTGGGCGGCGGCCCCGCCGACATCGTGATCCGCGACGGCGTGATCGACAGCATCGGTGACGCCCCCGCGCCGGCCGGGGCCCAGGTGCTGGACGCCGCGGGTCTCATCGCCCTGCCGGGCCTGGTGGACCTGCATACCCACCTGCGCGAGCCGGGCCGTGAGGACGCCGAGACCGTGGAGTCCGGTACCCGGGCAGCGGCGCTGGGCGGGTTCACCGCGGTGCACGCGATGGCCAACACCGACCCGGTGGCCGACACGGCGGGCGTGGTGGAGCAGATCTGGCGGCTCGGGCGGCAGGCGGGGCACTGCGACGTCCACCCGGTCGGCGCGGTCACCCTGGGCCTGGGCGGGACGCGCCTGGCCGAACTGGGCGCGATGGCCGATTCCGCAGCCCGGGTCCGGGTGTTCTCCGACGACGGGCGGTGCGTGTCCGACGCCGTGCTGATGCGCCGCGCCCTGGAGTACGTGAAGGCGTTCGACGGGGTGATCGCGCAGCACGCGCAGGAACCCCGGCTGACCGAGGGCGCGCAGCTGAACGAGGGGGAGATGTCCGGGCGGCTCGGGCTGACCGGCTGGCCGGCCGTGGCCGAGGAGGCCGTCATCGCCCGCGACTGCCTGCTCACCGCGCACGTTGGCTCGGCCCTGCACGTCTGCCACGTGTCCACGGCCGGATCGGTGGAGATCATCCGCTGGGCGAAGAGCAAGGGCTGGCGGGTCACCGCCGAGGTGACCCCGCACCACCTGCTGCTGACCGATTCCCTGGCGGCCGGCTACGACCCCGTCTATAAGGTCAACCCGCCGCTGCGTACCCCGGCGGACGTGGCGGCGCTGCGCGAGGGCCTGGCCGACGGCACCATCGACTGCGTGGCCACCGACCACGCGCCGCATCCGGTGGAGGACAAGGAAACCGAGTGGGACACGGCCGCGTTCGGCATGACCGGCCTGGAAACGGCGCTGCGCGTAGTGCAGGAGGCCATGGTTGACACCGGCCTGCTCGACTGGGCCGGGGTGGCTGACCGGATGGCCCGGCGCCCGGCCCGCATCGGCCGGCTGCCCGGCCCGGAGCATGCGCTGGGTGCCGGGCTGCCCGCCAGCCTGACGCTCTACGACCCGTCGGCGCGCGACACGGTGGACCCGCGCGCGCACGCCTCCCGGAGCCGGAACAGCCCGTTCGGGGGGATGGAACTGCCAGGCCGGGTGGTCGCCACGTTCCTGCGCGGGACGCCCACCGTCCTCGACGGGAAGCTCGCCTGATGGCCGGGTCCCTGGTCACGGGGTCCAGCGGGGCTGGCGCCCCCGCGGTCCTGGTCCTGGAGGATGGCACCGCCTTCCGCGGGACCACGTTCGGCGCGGACGGCGAGACCTTCGGCGAGATGGTCTTCAACACCGGCATGACCGGCTACCAGGAGACGCTGACCGACCCGTCCTACGCCCGCCAGATCGTGGCGATGACTGCGCCGCACATCGGCAACACCGGCGTGAACGACGAGGACCCCGAGTCGCGGCGGATCTGGGTGAGCGGGTATGTCGTCCGTGAGCCGGCCCGGCTGGCCTCGAACTGGCGGTCGCAGCGGAGCCTGGACGACGAACTGCGCGCCCAGGGCATCACCGGGATCGCGATCACCGGCACCCGGGCGCTGACCCGCCACCTGCGCGACCGCGGGGCGATGCGGGCCGGGATCGCCACCGGGACCACGGATGCGGACGCGCTCCGCGAGCGGGTCCTGGCCAGCCCGCAGATGGTCGGCGCGGACCTGGCCCGGGAGGTGTCCACGGAGGCCGCCTACACGGTGTCCCCGCCGGACGGGGTGCCGGTCCGCTACCAGGTGGCGGCCGTGGACCTGGGCATCAAGACCGCCACGCCGCAGGCCATGGCCCGGCGCGGCTGCCAGGTCACCGTGCTCCCGGCGGCCAGTACCACCGAGGACATCCTCGCGCTCCGGCCCGATGGCGTGTTCTTCTCCAACGGGCCCGGCGACCCGGCCGCGGCCGGATACGCGGTGGACGCGGTCCGCGGCGTGCTCGCCCGCGGCGTCCCGGTCTTCGGCATCTGCCTGGGCAGCCAGGTCCTGGGCCGGGCGCTCGGCCTCGGCACCTACAAGCTCCGCTTCGGGCACCGCGGGGTGAACCAGCCGGTCAAGGATCTGGCCACCGGGCGGGTGCACATCACCAGCCACAACCACGGCTTCGCGGTGGCCATGCCCGACGGCCCAGGGCAGGACACGGTGCCGGGCGCCACGTTCGGCACCGATTTTGGCCCGGCCCAGATCACCCACGTCAACCTCAACGACGGCGTGGTCGAGGGCCTGAGGCTGCTGGACCGGCCGGCGTTCAGCGTGCAGTACCACCCGGAGGCCGCGCCGGGCCCGCACGACGCGGCCGGGCTGTTCGACGAGTTCTGCGCGCTGATGGACGGCGCCAGGGGAGGTGCGCATGCCCAGGCGTGAGGACCTGCGGTCGGTGCTCGTCATCGGGTCCGGGCCGATCGTGATCGGGCAGGCCTGCGAGTTCGACTACTCGGGCACCCAGGCCTGCCGGGTGCTGAGTGAGGAGGGCATCCGGGTCAGCCTGGTGAACTCCAACCCGGCCACGATCATGACTGACCCGGAGTTCGCCGACGCCACCTACGTCGAGCCGATCACCCTGGACGTGCTGGAGAAGGTCATCGCCAAGGAGCGGCCCGACGCCGTGCTGCCCACGCTCGGCGGGCAGACCGCGCTGAACGCGGCCGTCGAGCTGCATGAGGCGGGCATCCTGGCCAGGTACGGCGTCGAGCTCATCGGGGCCGGGATCGAGACCATCAAGGCTGGTGAGGACCGCAAGCGGTTCAAGGACATCGTCACCGGGCTCGGCGGCGAGGTGCCGCGCAGCCACATCTGCCACACCATGGACGAGTGCCTGGCCGCCGCGGCCGACCTCGGCTATCCGGTGGTCATCCGGCCGTCCTTCACCCTGGGCGGGTCGGGCTCGGGTATCGCGCGCTCCGAGGGCGACCTGCGCCGGCTCGCCGGGGCGGGGCTGGACGCCAGCCCGGTGACCGAGGTGCTGCTGGAGGAGTCCATCCTCGGCTGGAAGGAGTTCGAGCTCGAGCTGATGCGCGACCGGCACGACAACGTGGTGGTGGTCTGCTCGATCGAGAACATCGACCCCATGGGCGTGCACACCGGGGACTCGGTCACGGTGGCCCCGGCGATGACCCTGACCGACCGCGAGTACCAGCACATGCGCGACGTGGCCATCGCGGTGGTCCGGGCGGTGGGGGTGGACACCGGGGGCTGCAACATCCAGTTCGCCGTGCAGCCGCAGACCGGCCGGATGGTCGTGATCGAGATGAACCCGCGGGTGTCCCGGTCCTCGGCACTGGCCTCCAAGGCGACCGGCTTCCCGATTGCCAAGATCGCCGCCCGGCTGGCCATCGGCTACACGCTGGACGAGATCCGCAACGACATCACCGGGGAGACGCCGGCCAGCTTCGAGCCCGCGCTGGACTACGTGGTGGTCAAGGTGCCGCGGTTCGCGTTCGAGAAGTTCCCCGGCGCGGACCCCGAGCTGACCACGCACATGAAGTCGGTCGGTGAGGCCATGGCCATCGGGCGGAACTTCCCGGAGGCGCTGCAGAAGGCGCTCCGCTCGCTGGAGAACCGGGCCGCGCCGTTCAGCTGGGCCGGGCCGCCGGGGGACCGGGCTGAGCTGCTGGCGCGCTGCACGATGCCGCACGACGGCCGGATGTCCACCGTGCACCAGGCACTGCGGGCCGGGGCGACCGTCGCTGACGTGGCCGGGGTGACCGGGATCGATCCCTGGTTCGTGGACCAGATCCAGGCCATCCAGGAAATTGCTGAGCGGCTCGCGGGGGCCGCCGGCGTGCCCGCGGCCTCGGGGCCCGGTCCGGAACTGGACACCGCCGCGCTGCGGCTGGCCAAGCGCGCCGGGTTCTCCGACGACCAGATCGGCCAGCTCCAGGGCCTGCCCGAAGACCAGGTGCGGCTGCTGCGGCACGCGTTCGGCATCCGCCCCGTGTACCACACGGTCGACACCTGCGCCGCGGAGTTCGCCGCCCGCACGCCCTACCTGTACTCCACGTATGACGAGCAGACCGAGGTGCCTCCCGGCGGGGCGCCGAAGGTGATCATCCTGGGCAGCGGGCCGAACCGGATCGGCCAGGGCATCGAGTTCGACTACGCCTGCGTGCACGCGTCGTTCGCGCTGACCGCCGCGGGCTATGAGACCGTGATGGTCAACTGCAACCCCGAAACGGTGTCCACCGACTACGACACGTCCGGGCGGCTGTACTTCGAGCCGCTGACGCTGGAGGACGTGCTCGAAGTGGTCCACGCGGAGCAGCAGACCGGCCCGGTGGCCGGGGTCATCGTGCAGCTCGGCGGCCAGACCCCGCTCGGGCTGGCCCGCGCCCTGGCCGCCGAGGGCGTGCCAGTCGTCGGGACCAGCCCGGACGCGATCCACCTGGCCGAGGACCGCGGCGAGTTCGGGGCGGTGCTGGAGGCGGCCGGGCTGCCCGCGCCGCGGTACGGCACCGCGCTGTCCTACGACGAGGCCAAGGTGGTCGCCGACGAGATCGGCTACCCCGTGCTGGTCCGGCCCTCCTACGTGCTCGGCGGGCGGGGCATGGAGATCGTCTATGACGACGCCACGCTGGAGGACTACGTCGGCCGGGCCGCGGCGGCCAGTCCCGGGCACCCGGTCCTCATCGACCGCTTCCTCGACGACGCGATCGAGATCGACGTGGACGCCCTCTATGACGGGAACGAGTTGTTCCTCGGCGGGGTGATGGAGCACATCGAGGAGGCCGGCATCCATTCCGGCGACTCGGCCTGCGCGCTGCCGCCGATCACGCTGGGCCGGGCGGATATCGCCCGGATCCGCGAATCGACCGAGGCCATCGCGCGGGGCGTGGGGGTGCGCGGGCTGCTCAACGTGCAGTACGCGATGGCGGCCGGGGTGCTGCACGTGCTGGAGGCCAATCCCCGGGCGTCGCGGACCATCCCATTCGTGTCCAAGGCCACCGCCACGCCGCTGGCCAAGGCGGCGGCCCGGATCATGCTGGGCGCGAGCGTCGCGGACCTGCGCGCCGAGGGCATCCTGCCCGCCTCGGGCGACGGCGGCACGCTTCCCCTGGACGCGCCGATCGCGGTCAAGGAGGCGGTGCTGCCGTTCGGCCGGTTCCGTGACGCCCGCGGGCAGGGCGTGGACACCGTCCTCAGCCCTGAAATGCGCTCCACGGGGGAGGTGATGGGGATCGATGAGGCATTCGGCACCGCGTACGCCAAGTCCCAGGCGGCCGTCTACGGGCCGCTGCCGGTCAAGGGCCGGGTGTTCGTGTCCGTGGCCAACCGGGACAAGCGGTCCATGGTGTTCCCCGTCAAGCGCCTGGCCGACCTGGGCTTCGAGATCTGGGCCACTGAGGGAACCGCTGAGGTGCTGCGCCGCAACGGCGTTCGTGCCACGATCGTCCGGAAGCACAGCGACGGCCCCGGGCCGGACGGCGAGCCGGATATCGTGGCCAGGATCCTCGCCGGACAGGTGGATCTCATCGTGAACACGCCGTTCGGCAGCCCGGGGCAGTCGGGTCCCCGGCTGGACGGCTACGAGATCCGGACCGCCGCGGTGCGGCGCGGGGTGCCCTGTGTCACGACGGTGCAGGGACTCGGCGCCGCGGTGCAGGGCATCGAGGCCATTCAGCGCGGCGAGGTGGGGGTGCGATCCTTGCAGGAGTACGCGGCGCGGCTGCGCGCGGCTCTGCCGGCCCGGGGGGACAACCCCCCGGGAGCACGGGCTCCGGGAGCCCGGGCTCCGGGAGAACACCCCTCCGGGGCGCCCCCCGTCGCCGACGCTGGTGCTGCGCCATGACCGCGGCAGATGGCGAGCAGGATGCCGTCCAGGTCCAGGTGCGCGGCACCGTGCTCACGGTCCGGAAGGTTGACGCCTACTACGCGATGACCGTGGTCGCCCCGGGGATCGCCGCCCGGTTCCGGCCCGGCCAGTTCGTCGCGGTCGCGGTCGGCGGGCCGGACACGTCCATGCTGCTGCGCCGCGCGTTCTCCATCCATGACGTGCGGCCGGACCACGGCGGGACCGTGGAGTTCGTGTTCGCCGCGGTCGGGCCGGGGACCCGGTGGCTGGCTGAGCGCCGCACCCGGGATGTCCTCGACCTGACCGGGCCGCTCGGCCGGCCTTTCCCGGTGCCCCGGGACGCGGTGAGCTGCCTGCTGGTCGGCGGCGGCTACGGCAGCGCGCCGCTGTTCCCGCTGGCTGACCGGCTGCGCAGCCGGGACTGCCAGGTGGACTTCCTGCTCGGCGCGGCCAGCGCGGACCGGGTGTTCGGCGCGCTCAGCGCGCGCCGGACCGGCCGGACCGCGGCGGTCACCACCGAGGACGGATCGATGGGGGTGCGCGGGCTCGTCACCGACCGGCTCACCCAGATCATCCACGAGGCGCGCACCGACGTCATCTACGCGTGCGGCCCGATGGGGATGCTCCGCCAGGTGACGGCGCTGGCCGGCGGCTACGACATCCCCGTGCTGACCCTGGTGGAGGAGTCGATGGCCTGCGGCATCGGGGTGTGCATGACCTGCGTGCTGCCGGTCGTCGGGGACGACGGCGTGACCCGGATGGTCCGGTCCTGCGTGGCGGGTCCGGTATTCCGGGGCGAGGCGGTCCGCTGGGATGACATCGGCACCATCCCGTTCGACGCGCTGGGCGCGCCGGGCTGGAACCCGCGGCAGCACGCGGGGAACAGCGCCGCGGTCCGGCCGGCCAGCGTGTCCGCGGTCCCCGGCTCGGCACGGGGCGGATCGGCGCCGGCCGGAACACCACCCGCCAGCGCCAGCGGGGCGGATGGGACGCTCCCGGCGGCGGGCGCGGGCCGCGTCGCCGGCCCAGGCCCGGCGCGGAGGGAGCAGCATGGCAGTTGACCTGCGAACCAGGCTCGGCCACGTGGAACTGCCGAACCCGATCCTGACCGCGTCGGGGTGCGCCGGGGCAGGCCGGGAACTCGCCCAGTTCTTCGACGTCGCCAAGATCGGCGCGATCGTCACCAAGTCCGTGATGGTCGCGCCCCGGGCAGGCCGGCCGACGCCCCGGATGGCGGAGACGCCCAGCGGGATGCTGAATTCCATCGGCCTCCAGGGGCCCGGGATCGACGCCTTCCTGCAGCGGGACCTGCCCTGGCTGCTCTCGCGGGGGGCGCGGGCCGTGGTGTCCATCGCGGGCGGCAGCGTGGACGAGTTCGCGGAACTGGCCGGACGGCTGACCGACGCGGCAGGAATCACTGCCATAGAGGTGAATATTTCCTGTCCGAATGTCGAGGACCGGGGGCAGGTGTTCGCCTGCGATCCGGGCGCCTCCGCCGCGGTCGTCGAGGCGGTCCGGGCCCGGGTCCGGTACGACATCCCGGTCTTCGCGAAGCTGTCACCAGACGTCACGGACATCGTCACCATCGCCCGGGCGTGCGTCGGCGCGGGCGCCGACGGTCTCTCGATGATCAACACCCTGCTCGGGATGATGATCGACACGGACACCATGCGCCCCGTGCTGGCCGGCGTCACCGGGGGACTGTCCGGCCCCGCCATCCGGCCGGTGGCGGTGCGCTGCATCTGGCAGGTCCGCAAGGCGCTGCCCGATGTCCCGATCATCGGCATGGGCGGCGTCCGGACCGGCCGGGACGCGCTGGAACTCATCCTGGCCGGGGCGTCCATGGTGAGCGTCGGCACGACGGTCTTCCATGATCCTTCGGCCTGCGTCCGCATCCTGCGCGAACTCGACGAGGAACTCGGACGCCGCGGCATCGAGCGGCTGAGCGACGTGATCGGGCTCGCGCACGAGCCGAGGGGTGCTCCGCTGCGCCGGCTGTCCGGGACCGCCCACTAGCGCGCGCCTCACGCGTCCGTCATCACCCGTACCCGAGGAGGAGAGTTGAGCCAGCCAGCGCCGATCGCCGTGGCGCTTGACGCGCCTGACCTGGAGACCGCGGCTCGCTGGGCCGGCCTGGTAACGCCGCACGTCAGCACCGTGAAAATCGGGCTCGAACTGTATCTGCGGTATGGCCCGGGCGTGGTCGCCTCGATCAGGGGCGCCAGTGGCGTGCGGATCTTCCTCGACCTGAAACTGCACGACATCCCGGCGACCGTGGCGGGCGCGGCCCGGGCCGTGTCCCGGCTGCGGCCGGACATCGTCACCGTGCACGCCTCAGCGGGCCCTGAGGTCATCAGGGCAGCCGTTCAGGCCGCACCGGACACCGTGATAGCGGGAGTCACCGTGCTCACCTCTCTGAGCCCTGCGGACCTGGAGGCGATCGGCTTGCGCGGCCCGGTGCCGGACGCCGTGCGCCGCCTCGCCGTCCTCGCGGTCGGGGCCGGCGCGCGGGCGCTCGTCTGCTCCCCCCGTGAGGTGGCCGCGGTCCGCGCCGAAGTCGGCCCGGACATCAAGCTGATCACCCCGGGCGTGCGGCCGGCCGGTGCGGACCGTAACGATCAGGCGCGGGTGGCCACGCCCGAGGAGGCGCTGCGGGAGGGAGCAGATCTTCTGGTCATCGGGCGCCCCATTACCGGCGCGCCGGATCCGGGTGCGGCCGCATCGGCCATCGCGGCCCCGCTGCGCCGGCTCGCGCCGGCCGACTGAGCGTGCGGGGGACCCGCCCCCGGGCGCCTTCCGGCCCACTTGGATGATCATGAAACGTGCTGGCTGATCACGCCATCTGGCCGCAGGTGGAGGCGGCCGGCATGTTTCGAGCACTCTGCCGCGGGCTGGATGATAGGGCCATGGGGATAGCCCGTTTGGCTACGTTAAGTATTCGGTCTCATCCGGAGAGTAATATCGGCCAATTTATGACGTAACAAACGGGTGTTTGCGTTGCCCTGACGGGCTGAACTCGCTACTTTCCCTTCCCGTCCGCAGTTTTCGATTCTGAAACCCGAGGTGACCCGGAGTGGCTCTTCCTCCCCTCACTCCCGATCAGCGCGCCGCTGCCCTAGAGAAGGCGGCACGTGCGCGCAAGGAACGGGCCGAGGTCAAGGCCCGGCTGAAGAAGGCCGAGCTGACCCTGTCTCAAGTCCTCAAGGATGGTCAGACAGATGACATCCTTGGAAAGATGAAAGTCTCAGCTCTGCTCGAGGCCGTGCCGGGGATCGGCAAGGTCCGGGCCCGGCAGATCATGGAGCGGCTCGGCATCGCCGAATCGCGCCGGGTCCGCGGCCTGGGCGCGAACCAGCGCGCCGCCCTGGAAAACGAGTTCGGTGGTGTTATCTGAGGCAGTCTGATCACCCCAGGGGCGGGCGCGGGGGACCCAGGCCAACGGCCATGACGTCCGCTGATCGCTCATGCGGTACCGCGCTTGTCCGGGGGGGCGGGGTGCCAGCCCGGCTAACCGTTCTTTCCGGCCCTTCCGGGGTCGGCAAGAGCACCGTGGTGGCCGGGCTGCGGAAGGAAAGTCCGGAAATCTGGCTCTCGGTATCGGTGACCACCCGGGCACCGAGACCCGGTGAAGTCGATGGCCGGGAGTATCACTTTGTCAGTGATGCCGAGTTCGACCAGATGCTGGCGAGCGGGGATCTGCTCGAATGGGCGACATTCGCCGGCCACCGGTATGGAACGCCGCGTGGCCCGCTGGCCGAGAAACTGGCGGCCGGAGTTCCCGCGCTCCTGGAAATTGATCTTGCGGGTGCACGGCAGGTCCGCAGTGCGGTTCCGGATGCCCTGCTGATTTTTCTCGCCCCGCCCGACTGGGAAGAGCTGGTGCGCAGGCTCACCGGCCGCGGCACGGAGCCTCCGGAGGTGATCCAGCGCAGGCTGGAGGCCGCCCGGGTGGAACTCGCCGCGGAGGATGAGTTCGATCTGACGCTGATCAATACGTCGGTCGGGGATGTCTGCCGTCAGCTGGTAGCCTTGACCGTGGGCTTAGTAGCCCCATGATTTTTTTCTTCTCCCAAACGGAAGGCACATAGTGGCAGGGAATCCCGCCGCGGAGGGCATCACCAACCCGCCCATTGATGATCTGCTCCAAGTCGTAGACAGCAAGTACCGCCTGGTCATCATGGCGGCGAAGCGGGCGCGGCAGATCAACGCCTACTACGCCCAGCTCGGCGAGGGCCTGCTGGAGTATGTGGGCCCGCTGGTCGAGACCCGGGTCCAGGAGAAGCCGCTGTCCATCGCGCTGCGTGAGATCCGCCAGGGGCTGCTCTCCGCCCAGGAGACGGCCGAACCCACCGGCTGACCACCCAGCCGGCCGGAGCGGGGACGACGTGCCGTCGAGCATCGTTCTCGGTGTCGGTGGCGGCATCGCCGCCTACAAAGCCTGCGAGCTGCTGAGGCGGTTCACTGAGGGGGGCCACCAGGTCCGGGTGGTTCCCACCGCCAGCGCGCTGCGGTTCGTGGGCGAACCCACCTGGGCCGCCCTGTCCGGGCAGCCCGTGTCCGCCAGTGTCTGGGATGACGTGCACGAGGTCCCGCACGTCCGGCTCGGGCAGCAGGCCGACCTGGTCTTCGTCGCCCCGGCCACGGCCGACCTGCTGGCCCGCGCCGCCACCGGGCGGGCTGACGATCTGCTGACCGCCACGCTGCTGACCGCGCGCTGCCCCGTGGTGTTCGCACCGGCGATGCACACCGAGATGTGGGAGCACCCGGCCACCCAGGCCAACGTGGCGACCCTGCGCGGCCGCGGCTGCCTCGTCCTGGATCCCGCCGCCGGGCGGCTCACCGGCGCCGACAGCGGGCCGGGACGGCTGCCCGAGCCGGCCGAGCTGTACGAGACGGCCCTGCGGGTGCTGGCCCGCGGTACCGCGGGGCTGCGCCCCGACCTGGCCGGCCGGCATGTCCTGGTCTCCGCGGGGGGCACCCGGGAAGAGCTCGACCCGGTCCGGTTCCTGGGCAACTGGTCCTCGGGACGCCAGGGCTACGCGCTGGCCCGGACCGCGGCCGCCCGGGGCGCCCGGGTCACCCTGGTGTCCGCGAACGTGGAACTCCCCGACCCGGCGGGCGTGCGGGTCGTCCGGGTCATCTCGGCCCGCGAACTGGAAGCCGCGGTCAGGTCCGCCGCCGCGGACGCGGACGCCGTCGTCATGGCGGCCGCGGTGGCTGACTTCCGGCCCGAAACCCGGACCGACTCGAAGATCAAGAAGGCCGGCCTGGCCCCCGAGCCGCTGCGCCTGGTGGAAAACCCCGATGTCCTGCGCGGGCTGTCCGCCCACCGGGCCCGGGCCGGCCAGGTCATCGTGGGCTTCGCGGCCGAGACCGAGGACCTGCTGCACAACGGCCAGGCCAAGCTGGCCGCGAAGGGGTGCGACCTGCTCGTCGTGAACCAGGTCGGGGCCGGGCTCGCGTTCGGCACCACCGACAACGAGGCGATCGTGCTGGCCTCCGACGGGACCGTGGCCCAGGTACCGCGCGGGCCTAAGGAAGTGCTGGCCGACGTGGTCTGGGACCTTGTCGCTGCCCGGATGCCCGGTTAGCCGGGCCCCGGTGGCGAGGCCGGTCGGCCCACCTGCCGTCATCAGGCCGTCTCAGCTTGTCAACCCGCCGGGCAGGCACAGTTTCTGGTCCCGCGGGCCAGGGAGCCCGGCTAGACTTCGGCGAGGTTTCAGCCGCTTACTAGGACGGGGATATTCAGGTGGCCCGACGTCTTTTCACCTCCGAGTCAGTGACGGAGGGTCATCCGGACAAGATGGCGGATCAGATCAGTGACGCCATCCTCGACTCGATGATCAAGGATGACCCGCACAGCCACGTGGCTGTGGAGACGATGATCACGACCGGCCAGGTGCACGTGGCCGGGGAGGTCACCACCGAGACCTACGTGGACATCCCCGGGATCATCCGGGAGAAGATCCTCGAGATCGGTTACGACTCCTCGCTCAAGGGCTACGACGGCGCGTCGTGCGGCGTGTCCGTGTCGATCGGGGCCCAGTCCCCGGACATCGCCCAGGGCGTGCTGCAGGCGTTCGAGCACCGCGAGGGTGAGGGTTCCTCCGACCTCGACCGGCAGGGCGCCGGTGACCAGGGCCTCATGTTCGGCTACGCGTGCCGGGAGACGCCGGAGCTCATGCCGCTGCCGATCATGCTCGCGCACCGGCTGGCCCGCAGGCTCTCCGAGGTGCGCCGCAGCGGTGACGTTCCCTACCTGCGCCCGGACGGCAAGACGCAGGTCACGATCGAATACGACGGCGACAAGGCGGTCCGGCTGGACACCGTGGTCGTGTCCGCGCAGCACGCGCCGGACATCGACCTGAGGGAACTGCTCGCCCCCGACGTGCGCGACCTCGTGGTCGGCCCGGTACTCGATGGCCTGGACATCGACACCACCGCGTACCGGCTCCTGGTCAACCCCACCGGCCGGTTCGAGATCGGCGGTCCCATGGGCGATGCCGGGCTGACCGGCCGGAAGATCATCATCGACACCTACGGCGGGATGGCCCGGCACGGAGGTGGCGCGTTCTCCGGCAAGGACCCGTCCAAGGTGGACCGCAGTGCCGCGTACGCCATGCGCTGGGTGGCCAAGAACGTGGTCGCCTCCGGCCTGGCGGACCGCTGCGAGACCCAGGTCGCCTACGCGATCGGCAAGGCCAAGCCGGTGGGCCTGTTCGTGGAGTGCTTCGGTACTGAGCGGGTGCCCGTCGAGCAGATCCAGGATGCGGTGCTGGAGGTCTTCGACCTGCGGCCGGCCGCGATCATCAGGGATCTCGACCTGCTCCGCCCGATCTACTCGCAAACCGCCAGCTATGGGCACTTCGGCCGCGAGGAGCCGGACTTCTCCTGGGAGCGGGTCGACCGGGCCGACAGCCTGCGGTCGGCCGCGGGCCTGTAACCCTCGTTCCCCGGACCGCCTGGAGCGCGGCCGGCTAGGCCATGGCCCGGCCGGGCCATGGGCTGGGTGGCACAGGGCCGGGTGGCACGGGGACGGCGCTCAGGCCCGGCCCGGACCCTGTCCGCTGCCCGGGCCTGGACATCATCTCGGCCCGGAATCTACGCTCGATGCGCTCGGTGTTCTGTATAGGGCGTTTGTGCCCGCGCGTGTGAGCCGGTGAGCCAGTGCCATCATCCACAGACCGGGCAGGGCTCCCAGGGCCGCCCGGGCCGGGCGCCGCCGCGCAGCCGCCTGAGCAGGCCCAGGCCACACCGCCGGCGGTGGACCGTGCCCCGGTTCCCGGGCCCGCCCCGGGGCCGGCCGGCGCTAACTGGCCCGCCACCGCCGCGCTGGCCTGCGGGCTCCTGGGCGGGGCGCTCATCACCATCCCGGCCGGCCTGCTGCTGGCTGTGCTCGGCTTGCGCCGCGTCCGCCACGGGAGCCGGGGCCGGGTCCGCTGCTGGGCCGCGGTGATCCTCACGCTGACCTGGGCGGGGGCAGCAGGCTATCTGGTGCCACATCTGATCCGGGCCGCCGATCCAGGCTGCGTGGCGTACAAGAACACCGCGCTCACGGCCTACAACCGGGTGGCCGGGGACGTCAGCGACGGAGTCAGCCGGGCTCGGCTGGCCCAGGACCTGACGGCCGTCATCGCCACGGTCGGCGAGGCCGTGTCGGACAGCCGGAGCGCGGCGGCCAGCCCGGTCGCTGGCCGCGCTGTCCGGGGACCTGCGGACCATGCGCGCCGATGTCCGGGCTGGCCGCGTGGTGCCGCGCCAGTTGCTGCTGTCCCTGAACCGGGAGACCCGGGCTGCCGATGCCGCCTGCGGCACCGTGCACCTGTAACCACCGGGCACCTGTAACCACCGCGCACCGGTAACCACCGTGCACCTGCAAGCCACCTGTAACCACGAGCCCCGGGTGATCTGCTCCTCTGCTGCCCGGGCCCGGGTGTCCGTGCGCTCTGGTAGGACAGGAGCGTGGCCGGGACAGCGAGTCAGCAGGCGGCCGCCCGGCCGGCGGCGCGGGCGGGGCGCCGGCCCGCGCGCGATCCGGGGCCGGTCGCCGCGGACCTGCCGGTGGCCCGGGTGGCCGTCGATATTCCCCTGGCCCACCTGGACCGGCCGTTCGACTACCTGATCCCCGAGCGGCTGTCGGATCAGGCGGTGCCTGGCTGCCGGGTCCGGGTCCGTTTCGCGGGGCAGCTCGTGGACGGCTACCTGCTGGACCGGGCGGCGGTGAGCGAGCATCAGGGGCGGCTGGCCCGCCTGGAGCGGGTGGTGTCACCCGAGCCCGTGCTGAGCCCGGAGATCATGGCCCTGGCCCGCGAGGTCGCGGACCGTTGCGCGGGCACCCTGGCCGACGTGCTGCGGCTGGCCATCCCGCCCCGGCATGCCCGCGCCGAAGCGGCCGCGTCGCTCCCGGATCCCGCGGGGCCCGGGCCGGTGGCCGGGCGGCCCGGTCCCGGCCCCTGGGACCGGTATCCGGCCGGGCCGGCGTTCCTCGACGCCCTGGCCCGCGGGCGTGGCCCGCGGGCCGTATGGTCGGCGCTGCCCGGCCCGCGCTGGCCGGAGGAGATCGCCCGGGCGGTGGCCACCGTCGCGGGCACCGGGCGGGGTGCCCTGGTCGTGGTGCCCGACGCGCGCGACCTCGGCCTGCTGGACGAGGCGCTCTCCGGGCAGCTCGGTCCGGGGCGGCACGTCACGTTGTCCGCCGATCTCGGGCCCGCCGAACGCTACCGGCGCTGGCTGGCCATCCGGCGGGGCGTGCAGCGGGTGGTGGCGGGTACCCGGGCCGCGATGTTCGCGCCGGTCAGCGACCTGGGGCTGGTGGTTCTGTGGGATGACGGCGACGACCTGCACGCCGAGCCGCGCGCGCCCTACCCGCACGCCCGTGAGGTGCTGGCGCTGCGCGCCCACCGCACCGGCGCGGCCGTCCTGATCGGCGGGTTCGCCCGGACCGCCGAGTCCACCAGCCTGGTGGCCAGCGGCTGGGCGCGGCCGGTCGTCGCGGACCGCGCCGTGCTGCGCGACCATGCACCTGCGGTCCGCGCCGCGGGCGGTGACGCCGAACTCGCCCGGGATGAGGCAGCCCAGACCGCGCGGCTGCCCAGCCTGGTACTGCGCACCGCCCGCGAGGCGCTGGACAGCGGCCCCGTCCTGGTCCAGGTGCCACGCCGCGGCTACGTGGCCGCTCTCGGCTGTGCCCGGTGCCGCGAACGGGCCAGGTGCGCGGCCTGCGGAGGCCCGCTCGCCCTGGCCAGCGTCGGCGCGGCGCCTCGGTGCGGATGGTGCGGAACCGCAGATGAGCGGTGGCGGTGCGGACGCTGCGGGCATGGCGCCGTCCGGGCCCTGGTCACCGGGGCCGGGCGCACCGCGGAGGAACTCAGCCGGGCCTTCCCCGGGGTTCCCCTGGTCACCTCGGGCGGCGCCGCGATGATCCCCATCGTGCCCGGGTCGCCCGCGCTGGTGGTCGCCACGCCCGGCGCCGAGCCGCGGGCCGACGGGGGGTACGCGGCCGGGCTGCTGCTGGATGGCTGGATGCTGCTCGGCCGGCCCAGCCTGCGCGCCGCCGAGGAGACGCTGCGCCGCTGGATGAACGCTGCGGCGCTGGTCCGGCCCGGTCCCGCAGGCGGCCGGGTGGTGGTGGTGGCCGACTCCGCCATCCCCGCGGTCCAGGCGCTGATCCGCTGGGACCCGGTCACGCACTCCGAGCGGGAACTCGGCGAGCGGGCGGAGCTCCGTTTCCCGCCCGCGGTGCGGATAGCGTCCCTCAGCGGACCTCAGGACGCGGTGGATGAGCTGCTGGCTGCCGCGGACCTGCCGCCCCGGGCCGAACTGCTCGGCCCGGTGGAGGAGCCCCCGGACAGCGTCCGGATGCTGGTGCGTGTGCCCAGGTCAGAGGGCTTGATGCTGGCCGGGGTGCTGCAGCGGGCGCAGGCCGGGCGGAGCGCGCGCAAAGCCCCGGGAGCCGTCCGGGTGCAGCTCGACCCGGCCGAGCTGATCTGAGTTCCCCCGGGGAGGCCATAGGGTGCTGGGGTGGCCACCTCACGACGGAGTACGCCGTCGCGGACCACGCCGGGTCCGCGCGGGAACGCAAACGGGAACGCGCAGGGTGGGTCGGACACCGGCGGTCCGCCCCGGCTTCCCACGGTGCGCCTGGCGCCCCGCGAAGAGCTGGCCGCGGCGGCCCGGGTCGCCCCGCTGCTCCGGGCTGCCCGCGATGTGGCCAGGTGGATCGGGCCGGGCCGGTCGCTGACCAAGGCCGGGCGGCTGCGCCGCAGCGACGCCGTGGCGGCCGCTGCGCACCTGGAGCTGATCCCGGCCGAGTTCGACGCGGCCTGGCGGGTCGCGGTCGCCGCCGGCATGCTGGTGCTCCGGACTAGTCAGGACGGGCCCGGTCAGCAACGGGACAACCGCGCGGACGCGGGAGACCGGCTCGACGTGCTCGCGTCGGGGAACGCCGATGACGTGCTGGCGGTCTGGGACGCGGCCCTCACGGCCATGCTGGAGGCCGAGGACCTGGACGGGATGGCGACCGCCCTCTACACCGTGGGTGGCCCGGTGCGGATGGACGCCCTCTTCGACGCGTACCTGGCCGCGGCGGACACCCGGCGCCGCGGAGCGCGCGGCGCTGAGTCCGGGCCGGAGGGTGAGCTGCCTCCGGACCGCGGCGTGCTGCAGGACGAGAGCGCGGCCCTGTCCGTGGCCCTGGAGATGCTGGCCGATCTGGGCGTGGTGGAGCTGGGGGCGGATGAGCCAGGCGTGGACGAGGACGGCGGCGCCCTGACCGTCACCCTGTCCCCGCTGGGCGTGTGGGGCGTGCACCGGCGGCTGCGGGCCCAGGGGTGGCATGTCCCGGTCGTCGGCGGCGGTGCGCGCGGTGACGCCACCGCCCTGCTCGCCACGCTGGCCAACTGCGACGTCGAGGACGGGGAAGCGGAGATCGCCAGCTGGCTCGGGGGGCGGACCCCCCGGCAGGCCGCGGTAGAGCTGATCAGCGCGGCCAGCCAGGGATCCCCCGGCCTGCGCGGCGCGGGCTTCGCGGTGCTCGACCGGATCGGCGCGGATGCCGTGGTCGCGGTCCGGGAAGCGCTGGCCGATCCGGTGCTCCGCGCCCACGCGGCGGTCTGGCTGCACGAGCACGGCGAGGACGCCGAGCTGGACCGGGAGGACCGGGCCTGGCTGCTGGTCGACCTGGGTGCCGGGCTGCTGGAGGAGGCGGACCCGCAGGACGTCGTGGCCGAGCTGCTGCCCGACGTGCCCCCGGACGCGCAGGCGGAGCTGGTGGCCGGACTGTGGCGGGTACGGCATCCTGGGGTAACCGACCTGCTGACCGCCCTTAGTGATCACCACCCCGATCCCGGGGTGTCGCGGGCGGCCCGGAAGGCCGCGTTCAAGGCCCGCTCGGTCTCGGCCAGTTCGGGCTCCGGCAGTTCATAGACTTGGTGGGTTAACGCTCCCGGTGACCGGCCCCGGTGAGCGTCCAGACGGAAGGATGGTGCGCCATCAGCGTCAAGCCGATCCGCATCTTCGGCGACCCGGTATTGCGCACCCCGGCCGAGCCGGTCCGCGACTTCGATGCCGAGCTGCGCAAGCTGGTCAAGGACCTCGCCGACACGATGCTGGAGGCGCCCGGTCTCGGCCTGGCCGCGCCCCAGATCGGGGTCGGCCTGCGGGTCTTCACCTACTTCGTGGACGACGAGCTCGGGCACCTGATCAACCCCTCGCTGGATCTGTCGGCCGACACCGAAACCGACGACGAGGGCTGCCTGTCGTTTCCCGGCCTGGCCTTCCCGACCCAGCGCGCGTTCGGGGCGGTCGCCAAGGGCTTCAACATGTACGGCGACCCGGTCACCGTCGAGGGCACCGGCCAGCTGGCCCGGTGCGTGCAGCACGAGACCGACCATCTGGACGGCGTGCTGTTCATCGACCGGCTCGACCCGCAGCAGCGCAAGCTGGCCATGCGGGCCATCCGCGAGGCGGAATGGTGGGGTGAGCCCGTGCCGGAGATCCGGGCCTCGCCGCACGCGACCGGCGGACAGGCGCGCTAGGTTCCCTGATGCGATTGGTGTTCGCTGGGACCCCGGAGGCCGCGGTGCCCGCGCTCGACGCACTGCTGAAGTCCCGGCACGAGGTGGCGGCGGTGGTCACCCGGCCCGACGCGCCCGCGGGCCGGGGGCTGCATCACGCGGCGAGCCCGGTGGCGGAGCGGGCCGCTGAGGCCGGTATCGAGGTGCTCAGGCCGGCCCGGCCCCGGGAGCCGGAGTTCATTGACCGGCTCCGGCAGATCGCCCCGGACTGCGCCCCGGTGACGGCCTACGGGGCGCTCATCCCGCAGGCCGTGCTGGACATCCCCGCCCAGGGCTGGGTGAACCTGCACTTCTCGCTGCTGCCGGCCTGGCGCGGTGCGGCCCCGGTGCAGCACGCCATCCTGCATGGAGACGACATCACCGGCGCGACCACCTTCCGGCTGGTCAAGGAGCTGGACGCGGGCCCGGTCTTCGGTGTCGTGACCGAGCCGATCCGGCCCGATGACACCGCGGGCGACCTGCTCGGGAGGCTGGCGGTCTCCGGCGCCGAACTGCTGGTGGCCACTCTCGACGGGATCGAGTCCGGCCAGCTCGAGGCGCGGCCCCAGCCCGCTGAGGGAGTGAGCCTCGCCCCTAAGATCACCGCCGAGGATGCCCGGGTGCGCTGGGACCAGCCGGCCACCGCGGTGGACCGCCAGATCCGGTCCTGCACCCCGGGCCCGGGGGCCTGGACCAGGCTGGGGGAGGCGCGGCTCAAGCTGTGGCCGGTTGACCCGGCCCCGGATGGCGCGGACGCCGGCCGCCCGCTCGCCCCGGGTGAGGTGCGGATCCTGCGGTCCGCGGTCCTGGCCGGCACCGCGACCACGCCGGTCGGGCTGGGGGACATCCAGCCGCCCGGCAAACGGCGGATGCGGGCCGCCGACTGGGCCCGCGGGCTCCGCCAAGACTCCGCGATGCTGGACTGAGGGTGCTGAGCTGAGATGACTGCACCCATCCGCAGGCCGCGGGCGGCTCCCGGCGGCGCAGACACCCGCGCCGGCGGCCCTCGCGGCAGCACCCCTGGAGGCCGCACCCCACGCGAGGGCGCCTCCCGCGGTGGCGGTCCCGGCGGCGGCCGGGGGCGGCGCGCCGACCCGGTCCGCAGGCTCGCCTACGACGTGCTCATCGCCGTCGAGCAGCGGGACGCCTACGCCAACCTGCTGCTGCCGGCGATGCTCGCCGAGCGCGGGCTGACGGGCCGTGACGCCGCGCTGGCCACCGAGCTGACCTACGGGACGCTCCGCGGCCGGGGCAGCTACGACGCCATCCTCGGCCTGTGCAGCGACCGGGGGCTCGACCGGGTGGACCCGCCGCTGCGCGAGGTACTCCGGCTCGGCACCCACCAGTTGCTGGCCACCCGGGTGCGCCCGCACGCGGCCGTCGCGACGTCCGTGGACCTCGCGCGTGACCTGGCCGGGCAGCGCTCGGCCGGCTTCGTCAACGCGGTGCTCCGCCGGGTGGCCACCCGGGACCTGGAAACCTGGATCGGGGTCGCGGCCCCGCGCCGCGACACCGATCCGCTCGGGCATCTGGCGGTCCGGTACAGCCACCCCCGGTGGATGGTCCAGGTGGTGGCGGACGCGCTGGGCGAGGACACCGGCGGCGCCCTGGCCGAGACCGAGGCAGCCCTCGCGGCCGACGGGACGCGGCCCCGGGTCACCCTGTGCGTGGTGCCCGGGCTGGCCGATCCCGGGGAGCTCGTGGCGGCCGGCGCTGAACCGGCCGCCTGGTCGCCCTTTGGCGCGTACCTGGCGGGTGGGGACCCGGGCGCGATCGAGGCGGTCAGTGCCCGGCGCGCGGCCGTCCAGGACGAAGCCAGCCAGCTTGCCGCGATCGCCGTCGCCCGGGCGGAGCTGACTGGCCCAGCGGAGCTGGCCGGCCGGGACAGCCGCTGGCTGGACATGTGCGCCGGCCCGGGCGGTAAGGCCCGGCTGCTGGCCGGGCTGGCGGCGCAACGCGGGGCACACGTGCTGGCCACGGACGCCCGCCCGCACCGGGCCCGGCTGGCCCGCGACGCGGTGGCGGTCACCGGCGCGGCGTCCGCCGCCGCGGTCGATGCGACCGCGCCCGCCTGGCGTGCGGGGGCGTTCGACCGGGTGCTGGCCGACGTCCCGTGCTCCGGGATCGGGGCCTTGCGCCGCCGCCCGGAGGCCCGCTGGCGCCGGTCGGCGGAGGACGTCACAGGCCTGGGCGGGCTGCAGCGCAGCCTGCTCCGCAGCGCGCTGGACGCGGCCCGGCCGGGCGGCGTGGTCGGCTACGTCACCTGCTCCCCGCACCGGGCCGAGACCCGGGACGTGCTGGCGGATGTGCTCCGCGGCCGGGACGACATCGAGGTCCTCGACGCGCCCGCCATCCTGGCTGAGGTGCCGGGGCTGCGCTGCCCGGAACCTGATGGCCGGTACGCCCAGTTCTGGCCGCACCGGCACGGCACCGACGCGATCTTCCTGGCCCTGCTGCGCCGCCGCGCTGACGGCGGCCCCGGCTAGACCACCGGGCTAGCTGGCACCGGGTCAGCTGGCACCGGGTCAGCTGGCACTGGTGAGCGAGCGCCCGGCTCGCCGGCGCAGCCGGCTCGCGCCGATGTCCGCCCGCTGACCTTCGGTGTACCCGGCCCCGTAGCCCGAGCCGGAGTAGGTCATCTGCGTCTTGCGCGTGACCGGGTAGGCGTGCTCGATGTTCCGCATGATGACCTGCCGCCGGTCGGCCAGGACCAGCGTCATCCGCTCGCCTTCCGTGGCGGCGGGGGAGGTGGCCCTGGTCGTGGCGTCCTGCTCGGCGGCCCGCACCCGGGACACCACGGCCGAGATGAAGCCGAGCAGCCAGCTGCGCCGCCACGCACGCGGGCTGCGGCTCCAGCTGGGGATCTGGGCGGCGCCCAGGCCCTGCCACATCTGCAGCAGCAGGGACGTGTAGAGCACGTCGGTGCGCTCGATATCCGAGGCGAACCCGAAGATGTGGATGCGCGTCCCCGGGCCGGTGCGGGGGAGCAGCACGCACTGGCACCGCAGCGCGGCAGCCAGGCCGCAGAGCAGGTGGGCCTGCACCCGGGCCCACGGGTTGTCGATGTCCACCTTCCGGTCGGCGGGGTGATCGGTCTCCGGCCGGCGGGCGGCCAGCAGCGCCCGGTCGATGCCGTACTTGGCCATCAGCTCGGCCGCCTTGGCCGTCAGGGCCTGCGCCTCGGCGGGGGTCACGCCGTCGGATTCCGCCTTGGTCAGCAGCTTGCGCACCCGATCCAGGAGGGCGGCGGCGGCCTCAGATCCGGTGGCCGGGCGCCCGCCTGAGCCCGGGCCTGCCGGGCCCGGGCCCGCTGGGGCCGGGCCTGCTGCGCCGGTGCTTGCTCCCTGAGGATTCACGAAAGTAGCCTCCTGTCCGGAACGCGATATCGAATGCAGAATCGAACCGTATCCGGACGCTGCGACAGTTTGCCGGGGTGCTGTCCCCCGCCGCACCCTACTACCGGCCCGGCCCGGATCACCCAGCCCCGGGCGGGGGGCGGCAGACTCACCCCGGAGCCCACCCACGGGGATGCGGCACCGGGTCCTACACTCGGCCCCATGGCCGTCCAGATGGCACCCAGCATCCTGTCCGCTGACTTCGCCCGGCTCGCGGACGAAGCGGCCGCGGTCACCGGCGTGGCCGACTGGCTGCACGTTGACGTGATGGACAACCACTTCGTGCCCAACCTCACCCTCGGGCTGCCGGTGGTCGAGGCGCTGCTCAAGCACGCTGGCCTGCCACTCGACTGTCATCTGATGATCACCGAACCCGACCGCTGGGCACCGGCCTACGCGGAGGCTGGCGCGCGGAACGTCACCATCCACGCTGAGGCGGCCACCTCGCCGGTGCGCACTCTCCGGATGATCAGATCCGCCGGGTCCCGGGCGGGCCTCGCGATCAACCCGGCGACCCCGGTCGAGCCCTACGCCGATCTGCTGCCCGAGATCGACATGATGCTGCTGATGACCGTCGAGCCCGGATTCGGCGGCCAGCCCTTCCTCGACCTGGTGCTGCCTAAGCTCCGCCGGGCCCGTGACCTGGTGACCCGGCACGGCGGGGCGGTGTGGCTCCAGGTGGACGGCGGGGTGAGCGAGAAAACCATCGAGCGCTGCGCCGAGGCGGGTGCGGACGTCTTCGTGGCGGGCTCGGCGGTGTATGACGCCGACGACCCGGCCGCCGCGGTCCAGGCCCTGCGGGCCCAGGCCGAGCAGGCCACCGCGCGCGCCCCCTGGTCCTGCTGACCGTCCGGCTCGGGCCTGCTGGCCAGCCTGGCTGGCTAGCGTGGCGGTGGCCGCGGGCGTCACGATGGTGAGGTCGGGCGGCCGGGGACCGGCCGTGACTGCTGACCGTTGACCGGCCGTCACTCATAATCAACAGAAGAACTCGCGCGCAGGCTGTCGATATCGCGGGGGCCGTTCGTCGGACTGGTGACGGACGAGACGAGAACCTGAAGGAGATGCCGTTATGGCTGAGTACCTGATCCTCATCAACGAAGACGAGAGCGCCTACGCCACCGCGTCGCCGGAGGTCCTGCAGCAGGTGATGGACGCGCACAACCGGTTCGCCAAGCAGGTCGAGGAGACCGGCGGGTCGATTGTCTCGGGCCGGGCCCTGCAGCCCACCATGACCGCCACCTCCATCCGGGGTGACGTGGTGACCGATGGCCCGTTCGCCGAGACCAAGGAGGCCCTGGGCGGCTACTACCTGGTCGAGGCGCGCGACCTGGATCACGCGCTCGAGATCGGCAAGCTCTGCCCGGCGCGCTTCGGCGGCGTCGAGGTCCGGCCGATCATGGTCTTCGACGGCATGTGACCGGATCCACCAGGGGCAGCCGTCCTGCTTCCCCCCGTCCGGGGGCCGGGCCGGAGGCTGCGACGGGCTGCCCCGCCGGATCCGGGGCCCAGGCCACGCCGGGGGCCGTGGCCGGGGCCGTGGCGGACGCGCACCGTCGCGAGTGGGCCTTCGTGCTCGCCGCGACGGCGCGCGTCGCCGGTGATCTCGACGTGGCCGAGGAATGCGTGCAGGACGCCTACGTCTCCGCGCTCGAAGCCTGGGCCCGGCAGGGCGTCCCGCGCAATCCCGGCGCCTGGCTGACCACCGCGGCGCGGCGGCGCGCCATCGACGTGCTGCGCCGGGACACGACCCTGCGCCGGAAGCTGCCGCTTCTGGTCGAGCCGGATGAGCCAGTGCCGCGCGGGCCAGGTGAGCAGGCGGGTGCGGGGGAGGGCGGCGGCATGATCCCCGACGACCGGCTGCGGCTGATCTTCACCTGCTGCCACCCGGCACTGGCCCGGGAGGCGCAGGTGGCGCTCACGCTGCGGCTGGTGTGCGGGCTGTCCACGGTGGAGATCGCGCAGGCGTTCCTGGTGCCCGAGCCGACCATGGCGGCCCGGGTCACCCGGGCCAAGAAAAAGATTTCCGCCGCCCGCATCGCCTACCGGGTGCCGGGAGCGGCGGAGCTGCCGGAGCGGCTGGACGCCGTGCTGACCGTGGTCCATCTGCTGTACACCACCGGCCACACCGCGCCCGGCGGCGACCGCCTGGTCCGGGACGACCTGGTGGAACGGGCGCTCGGCCTGGCCCGGATGCTGCGCCTGCTGATGCCGGACGAGCCCGAGGTCCGCGGGTTGCTGGCGCTGCTCCTGCTGACCGACGCCCGGCGGGCGACCCGGTGTGCGCCGGACGGCCGGCTGCTGCTGCTGGAGGAACAGGACCGCTCGCAGTGGGACCGGCCGGTCATCGACGAGGGAACCGCGCTGGTCCGTGCGGCGCTGCGCGGCGGCCGCCCCGGGCGGTTCGCGCTGCAGGCCGCGATCGCGGCCCTGCACGCGCAGGCCCCGACCTACGACGAGACCGACTGGCGGCAGATTCTGCGTATTTACGACCTGCTCGCGCAGGCGTGGACCTCGCCCGTGGTCGCGCTCAACCGCGCGGTCGCGCTGGCCATGGCGGACGGGCCGGGGGCAGGCCTGGTGGCGATCGCGGAACTGGAACGTGACGACCGGCTGGCCGGCTACCGCTACCTGCCCGCCGCCAAAGCCGACCTGCTGCGGCGGCTCGGCCGGGCGGAGGAGGCGGCCCAGGCCTACCAGGCCGCCCTGGAACTCACCGCCAACGAAGCCGAACGCTCGTTCCTGGCCCGGCGCCTCACCGAGGTCACCGGGAACCAGCCCGCCGGACCCTGACGGCCGGTGCAGGGCCGCTGCGGCGGCATGCGGGGTGGGCCATGGTTTTGCTGGGGCACCCCGCCCGGCCCCGGTCCCCAGCGAGCGGCTCCGGATAGCCGGCTGGGCTGCGGAATACCTCCCATGGCACACTGGTTCCAGCAGTAAGCGTGCTCCGGGGTCGGTGAAATTCCGAGCCGGCGGTGACAGTCCGCGACCCGGCCAAGGCGTCCAGCGCCAGCGGCCGGCTGATCCGGTGAAATTCCGGGACCGACGGTTAAAGTCCGGATGGGAGGCAGCACGCGCGCGACGGCAGCGGTAGCTGCCTGGTCGCGCTTGCGCGTCCGCGCACCCCCCGGAGCCCGTTGGCCTAACGGCTCCGAGGAGAGGAACCGCGGATGTTCACCGGCATAGTGGAAGAACTCGGCGAGGTCGTCGCCGTGGAGCGGCTGCCTGACGCGGCCCGGCTGACCGTGCGCGGCCCGCGGGTCACCGCAGAGGCCTCGCACGGTGACTCCATCGCCGTCAACGGCGTCTGCCTGACCGTGACCGACTCCTCGGACAAGACCTTCACCGCCGACGTCATGGCCGAGACGCTGCGCCGGACCGGGCTCGGCGGGCTCAGCCCCGGGTCCCCGGTCAACCTGGAGCGCCCGGTCGAACTGGGCGGCCGGCTGGGCGGGCACCTGGTCCAGGGCCACGCCGACGGCACCGGGGAGATCCTGTCCCGCACGCCGGGCGAGCACTGGGACGTGGTGCGCATCGCGGCCCCGCGCGACCTGGCCCGGTACATCGTGCTGAAGGGCTCGATCACCGTGGACGGGGTCAGCCTGACCGTCTCGGCCCTCGGCGGCACCGATCAGCCGGGAAGCACCGATCAGCCGGGCAGCACGGGCCAGCCGGGCAGCACGGGCGGCCCGGTGCCCTGGTTCGAGGTCAGCCTCATCCCCACCACGCTGGAGATGACCACGCTCGGCCGGCTTCAGCCGGGCAGCCGGGTGAATCTGGAGGTCGACGTGATCGCCAAGTACGTGGAGAGCCTGCTGGCGGCCGGCCCGGCCAGTCAGGACGGGAACGAGGGAGTCAGCTCATGAGCGAGGAAAACGTGCTTGACGAGCCCATGCTCGATGAGGTCGAGCGGGCGATCCAGGACATCGCGGCCGGCCGTCCGGTGGTGGTCGTGGACGACGCTGACCGGGAGAACGAGGGCGACATCATCGTCGCGGCCAGCAAGATGACGCCGGCCCTGATGGCGTTCATGATCCGGCACACCAGCGGCGTCATCTGCGTCCCGCTCCCCGGGGCGCACCTGGACCGGCTGCAGCTGCCGCTGATGACCCCGCACAACTCCGAGCGGATGCGCACCGCGTTCACCATCAGCGTGGACGCCCGGGACGGGGTCACCACCGGGATCTCCGCCGAGGACCGGGCCCGGACCGTGCGGACCCTGGTCGATTCGGCCACCGAGCCCTACGAGATCGTCCGGCCCGGGCACATCTTCCCGCTCCGCTACGCCGAGGGCGGCGTGCTGCGCCGGCCCGGGCACACCGAGGCGGCGGTGGACCTGGCCCGGCTGGCCGGGCTGGATCCGGCCGGGGTACTGGCCGAGGTGGTCAACGACGACGGCACCATGGCCCGGCTCCCGCAGCTGCGGGCCTTCGCGGACGAGCACGGGCTCGCGCTCATCTCGATCGCCCAGCTCATCGAGTACCGGCGGCACAGCGAGCGGCAGGTCCGCCGCGTGGTCGAGACCAGGCTCCCTAACGCTCACGGCCAGTGGCGCGCCCTCGGTTACCAGAACTCGGTGGATCACACCGAGCACCTGGTTCTGGTCCTGGGCGACCTGGGCGACGGCCGGGACGTCCTGGTCCGCGCGCACTCGGAGTGCCTGACCGGCGACGTGTTCGGGTCCCGCCGGTGTGATTGCGGGGACCAGCTCGAGGCGTCGATGGCCGTGATCGCCGCGGAGGGCCGTGGTGTCGTGCTGTACCTGCGCGGCCACGAGGGCCGCGGCATCGGCCTGCTCAGCAAGCTCCGGGCCTACCAGCTCCAGGACGCCGGCGCCGACACCGTGGACGCCAACCTGGAACTCGGCCTGCCCGCGGACGCGCGGGAGTACTCGACCGGCGCCCAGATCCTCGCCGACCTCGGGGTGCGCTCGGTGCGCCTGCTCACCAACAACCCGGACAAGGTCAGCGGGCTGTCCGGGTTCGGCATCGAGGTGGCCGGGCGGGTGGCGCTGCCGGTCACCCCCACCCCGGAGAACCTGCGCTACCTCACCGTCAAGCGGGACCGGCTCGGCCACCTGATCGACGGCCTGCCCGCCGCCGTGAACGGCAGCACCGCTGGCAGCGGCACAGCCAACGGCAGTGGCCCGGCCCTGGCCGGTGCCCGGTGAGCAGCGGCCGGTGGGGTTGGTGCCGGACGGCGCGAGCCGCACAGGAGACACCGTGAGCGGGGAGGGGCGGCCCGCCGCCGAGACCGTGGACGCCGCCGGGCTCACCCTGGCCATCGCGGTGACCCGCTGGCACGCCGAGATCACTGACGCGCTGACCGACCGGGCGCTCGCCGCGGCGAAGGCCTGCTCCGTTGACGACCCGCTGGTGGTCCGGGTGCCCGGTGCGGTCGAACTGCCCGTGGTCGCCGCCGAGCTGGCCCGCAGCCACGACGCGGTGGCCTGCCTGGGCGCGGTGATCCGGGGCGGCACGCCGCACTTCGAGTACGTCTGCGACGCGGTCACCTACGGGATCGCGCGGGTCGCCCTCGACGCCGGCAAACCAGTTGGCAACGGGGTGCTGACCTGTGACACCCTGGAGCAGGCCCGCGATCGCTGCGGGCTGGACGGCAGCCGCGAGGACAAGGGATGGGAGGCGGTCGTGGCCGCGCTCGAGACGGCGCTCGTACTGCGCTCCCTCCGCGGGACCAGTAGCGGGGATTCCACCGGCGGGCCGGTCACCGGCGGCGGGAACCACCAGCGACATTGACCGGGGTGCGTGAGCTGCCCCGGCCGGTTTTCGTTGCGGAAAGGTATTTCCTGTGCTCTCCCTGGTCCTGCCGAAGGGCTCGCTTGAGCGGGCCACCCTCGACCTGTTCGACGCCGCGGATCTGACCGTCCGCCGCTCCTCAGACCGTGACTACCACGCCTCCATCGATGACCCGCGGATCGAGAGGGTGCGGTTCCTGCGCCCGCAGGAAATCCCGTCCTACATCGAGCGGGGCCTGTTCGATCTCGGCATCACCGGCCGGGACTGGATCACTGAGACCGGCGCCGAGGTCGCGTCCCTGGGGGAGCTGCACTACTCCAAGGCCACCTCGCAGCCGATCCGGGTCGTGCTCGCGGTCCCGCAGAACTCCCCGTGGCAGTCGGTGACCGACCTGCCCGAGGGAGTCCGGATCTCCACCGAGCTGCCCGCGACGACCGGCCGGTACCTGGAGGCCAACGGGGTCAAGGCCATGGTCATCCCGTCCCACGGGGCCACCGAGGCCAAGGTGCCGGACATCGTGGACGCCATCGTCGACCTGACCGAGACCGGCTCCTCGCTGCGCCGCAACGGCCTGCGCATCCTCGACACGCTGCTCACCAGCTATACGGAGCTGGTGGCTAACACCGAGGCGTACGCGGATGCCGAGAAGCGCGCGGCGATGGACGACATCGCGCTGCTGCTCCGCGGGGCCATCCAGGCCCGCGGCCACGTCCTGCTCAAGCTCAACGTCGCCGCGGCCCAGCTGGAGGCGGTGACGGCGATGCTGCCCGCGCTGTCTTCGCCCACCGTCACCGCGCTGGCCCGCGGCGGGATGAACGCGGTGGAGACCGTGGTGCCCAAGCGCGGGGTCAACACGCTGATCCCGGCGCTGAAGGCCGCGGGTGCCCGGGACATCCTGGAGATCCCGATCTCCAAGATCGTCGAGTAGGCGCGGCCCGGGTACGCCCGGGTCAGTCGCCGCGCTGCGGCCAGGCGATCACCGGGCCGTGCGCGCGGAGGGTGACCCGGGAACCGGGGGACAGCGCCTGGCCGCCCAGCGTCCGCACGGTGAGCGGCGGCGCCTGCGGATCCCGCTCCGGCTGCACGGTCACCACCGCGTCATGCCCGTGGTAGCCGTACCCGGTGATCCGCCCGGTCAGCCCGTCCGGGCCGGTGCTTCCAGGACCAGTGCCGGCGGCTGGCGCGGGCCCGGGGGTGCCGGGGATCAGCTCCACCTGCTCGGGCCGGATCAGCACCATGGCCGGGCGGTGCCCCGGGCCGCCATGACCGTTCTGGCCCGCTCCCGTCCCGTTCCCGGCGGCCGGGTCAGCGCCGGTCACGGCGAGGCGTCCGAGCAGCGTCTGCACGGACGAGCCGTTGAGGGTGCCCGGGATCAGGTTGGCTTCGCCGATGAAGCGGGCCATGTCCGCGTCCACCGGGCAGGAGTACAGCTCCTGCGGGGCGGCGCACTGGGCGATGGCGCCGTCGCGCAGCACCGCCACCCGGTCCGCGGTGGACAGCGCCTCGTCCTGGTCGTGGGTGACCAGCACGGAGGTGGTGCCCGACTCCTTCAGCAGGTGCTGCACGTCGGCCCGGACGCTGGCCCGCAGGTGCGCGTCGAGGGAGGCGAACGGCTCGTCGAGCAGGACGACCTCCGGCGCGATGGCGAGCGCCCGGGCCAGCGCGACCCGTTGCTGCTGCCCGCCGGAGAGCTGGTGCGGGTAGCGCCGGTCCAGGCCGCCGAGGCCGACCGACTCCAGCAGCTCCGCGCAGCGCTTACCGCGCCGCTCCCGGCCCCATTTGCGGCGGCTCAGCCCGAACGCGACGTTGGCCGCCACGGTGAGGTGCGGGAACAGGCTGCCTTCCTGCGGCACGTAGCCGATCCGCCGCCGTTCCGGGGGGAGGAACACGCCGGGCCCGTCGGCGACCGCGGACCCGATCCGCACCGTGCCCGCGTCCGCGTGCTCGAACCCGGCCAGCACCCGCAGCAGGGTGGTCTTGCCGCTGCCGGACGGGCCGAGGATCGCGGTCAGTGAGCCCGCCGGCACGTCGAGATCGAGCCCGCTCAGCACCTGGTGAGCGCCGAATCTCTTATCGAGCCCGGCGACCGCCAGCTGGGTCATGTCATCATCCTCGGGTCCGCCGCGCCGCGATTGAAGAACCGGCCCAGCACCCAGCTCGGGATGGCCGCCACGGCGATCATCACCAGGGCGAACGGGGCGGCCTGCCCGTAGGACAGGTTCGTCTCGTACACCCAGAACTGCGAGGCCAGGGTCTGCACACCGGTCGGGATCAGGATAAGGGTGGCGGTCAGTTCGGTGATAACCGACAGGAACACCAGGCAGAACGCGGCGGCCAGGCCCGGCCCGGTCAGCCGCAGCGTGACCCGGACGAGCACCGCGAGCCGGGGCTGGCCCAGCGACCGGGCCACCTCGTCCAGGCTGACCGGGGCCCGGGCCAGCGAAGCCTTGACCCCGACCAGCGCCAGCGGGAAGAACATGATCGCGTAGGCCAGGATCAGCAGCGGCGCGGTCTGGTAGCCGAAGCCGCCCAGGTAGCGCTCGGTGAAGTAGGACAGGGCCAGCGCGATGACCACGCCCGGCACGGCCAGCACCAGGTACGTGCTGCGCTCCAGGAAACGGCGGGCGCGGCCGGGATGGCGGACCGCGAGCAGGGCCACCGGCAGCGCCATCAGGGTGGCCAGCCCCGCGGACAGCAGCCCGTACAGCGCGGTGGTGAGCGCCGCGCTCGGCATCGACACCCCGGTGAGCGAATCCTGGCCGCCCGCGGCGATCCAGTAGAGGCAGGAGCCGACCGGGACGCCGAGCGACAGCCCGGTCAGCGCGATGAGCCCGGCCAGGGCCGGGATCCTCGCCTTGCCCAGCTGGTACGGCGCGGACACCCGCTGGGCCAGCGCGCCGGACCGGCTGATCCGGCCCCGGCCGCGGGCCCGGCCCTCGGCGGCCAGCACGATCAGGCTGAGCAGCACCAGGACCAGGGCCAGCGCGCAGGCCGCGGGCAGGCTGAAGGCCACGTTGATCTCGGTGAAGATCTCGGTGGTGAAGGTCTGGTAGCCCACGATCTCGAAGGCGCCGTACTCGGCCAGCATCACCATGGCCACCAGCAGGCAGCCGCCCAGGATGGCCCCCCGGGCCTGGCCCAGGGTGATCCGGGCGAAGGTGCGCAGCCGGCTGGAGCCCAGGCTGCGCGCCACCTCCTCCTGCCCGGGGTCCGCGCCGCGCAGGCTGGCTGCGACGGGCAGGTAGACCAGCGGGTACACGGCCAGGGTCATCACGATGACCGCGCCGCGGAAGCCGTGGATCCAGGTCCACAGCGACGCCCAGCCGAAGCTGACCACGAAGTCGGGGATGGCCAGCGGGACGACCACCAGCACGGCCCAGATGTTCCGGCCGGGGACGTTGGTGCGCTCCACGCACCAGGCGGCCGCGGTGCCGATCACCGCGCACAGGGCGGTGACCACCACGGTGAGCCGGACCGTGTTCCACAGCAGTTCCGCGGTCAGCGGCCGGAAGATCAGCCGCGCGTCCGCCCCGGCCCCGCTGGCGCTCGCCTCGATCAGCAGGAAGATGAGCGGCAGGGTCAGGACCGCCGCGATCAGCGTGGCTGAGGCGATCAGCGCGCGCGGGCGCCGCGCCCGGCGGTTCTTTTTTTCCGCAACGAAACCCGGCCGGTCCGGTCCCCGCTCCCCAGGTCCTGGGTCGCTGCGGTCCAGCACGGGGGATGACGTCATCGGTGTCCTCCTGGCCGCGGCCGTCTCGGGTGTCACAGCAGGCCGGCCCGGCGGAGCAGGGCGACCGCCGCTGAGCCCGTGCCGAGTTCGCCGAGCGTGATGGAGTTCGGCTGGAGCTGGCTGAATGGGGTTTCCGGGGCCGCGGTGGTCACGCCCGAGGCTATCGGGTACTCGTAGCTCAGTGAATGGCCGCCGATGATCTCCTGGGCGGGCTTGCTGACCAGGAAGGCCAGGAAACGCTGCGCGGAAGCCTGCTGCTTGCTGGACTTGAGCACTGCGGCGCCCGACACGTTCAGGACGTAGCCAGGATCATGCGGCGCGAAATGGGCGATGTTCGAGTGCATGGCCCCGGCGCCGATCTCCGCCCGCATCCGGTACCAGTAGTACTGGTTGATGATGCCCAGCGCCGCGCTTCCCTTGTTCACGTCGCTGGTGACGGTCTCGTTGTCCGGGTACAGGTGCCCGGCCGCGTTCGTCTTCAGGGCGCTGAGCCATTTCTCGGTGGCGGCGGCGCCGTGCGCGCGCAGCACCGAGGTGACGATCGGCTGGAAGTCGGTCTCGCCCGCGGCCAGCGCGAGCTTGCCCTGGTACTTCGGCTCGGCGAGCTGCATGACCGAGGTGGGCAGCTGGCTCTTGCTGATCAGGCGGGGGTTGTAGACGATCACGCTGACCCGGGCGGACACGCCCACCCAGTCACCCTGCGGCGAGTTGTACTTCGACGGGGTGGCCGCCAGCGTGCTGCTATGCACCGCGGACAGCAGGCCCTTGCCCTGCAGGAACTCCAGCGGCGGGGAGTTCTCGGTGTAGAAGACGTCGGCCGGGGAGCGGCTCCCCTCGGTCACGATCTGGGCCGCCAGCACATCCTCGTCGTCGCTGCGCACGCTGACCTTGATGCCGGTCTGCTTCTCGAACGCGGCGACCAGCTTCTGGGTGGTCTGCGGGTGCTGGCCGCTGTAGAGGGTGATGGACTTCGGGTCGCTGCCCGACGACGAGCCGGACAACGCTGAGCAGCCCGTCATCGCGACCGCCGCCAGGGCCGCCACGGCCAGGGCGGTCAGGCGCCGGGGCCCCATGCCCCGTGCTGTCGTGGCCCGTGGTGTCAGGTGCCCCGCTGTCACGCGCCGGGGCGCCGCGGTCGTCTCGGGCACGCGGCCCCATCGCCTTGCCATCACCAGTCGCCTTTCGTCGTCGCCGTCGGCTGCCTGCTCCGCGGGAACAGGGATCGCCGCTGAACCGGGAACCGACGATAGCTTAGGCTAACCTAACTTGCCAGTCGGGCCGGCCCGGGCGCCGCCGGCCCGGGTGCGGTGGCCAGTCGGGCCGGCATGCCCGGGGCGGCTGGTACCGGGCTGGCCTGGGGTGGCTGGCGCGGGTCCGGCAGGCCACCGGGATGGTGTCCCAGGCCAGCCCCCGGGGCCGCCCGCGGGTCCGGGCGTGGCGCGAGCCGGTTACGTGAACGTACCCTGAGGTCATGCCCCGGCAATGCCGGCGCAGCGGCCCCGGCCCGCCTGCCTGGCGTGCCGGCCGGACCCAGGGCCGTGACGACCGAATGTGCCGAGGTGAAGCCGGTTGCGAGACATCCTGGACCCGATCACGAAGTGGTGGGACACGGGCGAGGTGTTCGGCCTGGCCACGGTGGTGCGTACCTTTCGCAGCGCACCCCGCGAGCCAGGGGCCGCCATGGCGGTGTCCGCCGAGGGTGAGGTCATCGGGAGCGTGTCCGGCGGCTGCGTCGAGGGGGCCGTCTACGAGCTGGCCCGCGAAGTCTGCGAGACCGGGAAACCGGTCCTGGCCACCTACGGCGTTAGCGACGACGACGCGTTCGCGGTGGGCCTGACCTGCGGCGGCATCCTTCATCTGCTGGTCGAGCCGGTCAGCAGCGAGGTCTTCCCCGAGCTGGGGGAGGTGTCGGCGGCCATCGCGGCGGGCGAGCCGGTCGCCGTGGCCAGTGTGATCGAGGGCCCCGGCCAGGTGGGTGCGCGCCGGGTGATCTGGGCCGAGGAGCGGGCCAGCGGCACCCTCGGCAACGGGGAGCGGCTGGACGCGGCCGTGGACGACGACGCACGCGGGATGCTGGCCCAGGGCCTGACCGGCGTCCGGCGCTACGGCGAGCACGGCGAACGGCTCGGGGACGAGCTGGCCGTGTTCGTGCACTCGTTCGCGCCGCCGCCCCGGATGCTCGTCTTCGGCGCCATCGACTTCGCCGCCGCCGTGGCCCGGGCCGGGAAGTTCCTCGGCTACCGGGTTACCGTGTGCGACGCCCGGGGCATCTTCGCGACGCCCGCCCGCTTCCCCGAGGCCGACGAGGTGGTGGTCGAATGGCCGCACCGCTTCCTGGCCCGGACGCCGGTGGACTCGCGCACGGTGATCTGCGTGCTCACCCACGATCCCAAGTTCGATGTGCCGGTCCTGGAGGTGGCGCTGCGCACTCCGGCCGGGTACATCGGCGCCATGGGCAGCCGCCGGACGCACGAGGACCGGCTCGCCCGGCTCCGCGAGGCCGGCCTGGGTGAGGACGAACTGGCCCGGCTCCGTTCCCCGATCGGCCTGGACCTCGGGGCGAGAACGCCCGAGGAGACCGCGGTGTCGGTCGCCGCGGAGCTGATCCAGCTCCGCTGGGGTGGCTCCGGCCGGCCGCTGACCACGACCTCCGGGCGGATCCATCACTGAGCCCGCGGCTGGCTCTTCTCCCGCTGGCGCCTCGCCGGCTGGCTCTTCCCCGGCTGGCCCCTCGGCGGCTGGGCCCTCGCCGGCTGGGCCTCTCGGCGGCTGGGCCATTCCTGGCTGACCCATCCCTGAGTGGCCTCGCCCCGGCTGGCCCATACCCGGCCGGCCCGGTCGCCGGGGTGCTGCTGGCGGCAGGGGCAGGGTCCCGGCTCGGCCGCCCCAAAGCGCTGGTCGAGGTGGACGGGGTCCGGCTGGTGGACCGGGGGATCTGGCTGCTGCAGTCCGGTGGCGCGGCCCCGCTGGTGGTCGTCACCGGCGCCGCACCGGTCACCCTGCCCCCCGGGGTGATCAGCGTGGTCAACCCAGACTGGGCCAGCGGCATGGGCTCCTCGCTGGCCACGGGCCTGCGGGCGGTCCCCGAGACCTGCGTGGCCGCGGTGCTGGCCCTGGTGGACCAGCCGCTAGTCGGGCCCGCCGCGGTGGCCCGCCTGATCTCCGCGTTCGCCACCGGGGCCCAGGTGGCCGTGGCCACCTACGACGGCCAGCCCCGCAACCCGGTGCTGATCGCCCGGGAGTACTGGCCGGAGGTCATCGACCTGGCGGTGGGTGACGTGGGGGCCCGGCCGTTCCTGCGCGCGCACCAGGATCTGGTCACGCTGGTCGAGTGCGCGGACACCGGCCGCCCCGATGACGTGGACACCCCCGACGACCTGGCCCGTCTCACCCGCGGTCCCCGCTAGCACCGCCGGGCCACCTGCCCAGGTCCCACGAGTCACACTGGCCCCTCCTGCCCACATTTCACGCCGAGGTGCGCCCATAAACGGGCAAAACACCCGCTGGGGCGCACGTCAGGCGTGAAATGTCGGCATTGGCCATGACGGGGCGGGGGAGTTAGGTGGGGGTGACTTCGATGCCCCAGGTGTGGGTGACGCTGTCGCCGGGTTCGAGCATCAGCAGGTCCACGCCGGAGACGAAGGCGTTCGGCGGGCAGGTCATCGGCTCGATGGCCACGGCCTTCCGGCGGTGGGACGGGTCGAGCGTGTCGCCGGTGAACACCTGCAGCCATTCGTAGCCTGGCCCGGCCCACAGCGTCACCTGGGTTCCCGCGCTGCTGAGCCGGGCCCGGGCCCGGCCGTCGGCCTCCCGGGTCAGGCCGGTCAGCGCGCTGTCCAGCTGGGTGAGGCCGATCCGCCTGGCCGTGCGGAAGTCAAACTCGGTGGCGGTCACGTCCTCGGGAGTGTCGTACGGGATGCCCCGCTCGCCGATCGGCTGCCACAGCCCGGCCGGGAGCTCCAGCTCGCACTCGTCCACCGTGGCCGCCCCGGCCGTCAGGTAGGGATGTGACCCGGTGCCGTACGGGGCCGCGACCGAGCCGACGTTCCGGGCGCTGATGCTGACCGCCAGGCCGCGGTCGGCGTCCAGCCGGTAGGAGGCGTCGAGTTCCAGGCAGAACGGGTACCCCTGGTGCCCGAGCAGCACCAGCCGGAGGGTGATCTCATCCCCGGCCGCCACGGCCGGTCCGGGCGCCCAGGAGGACCAGCGGGTCAGCCCGTGGATGGCGTTCTCGTTGGCCGGCTCGCTGAGATCCAGCTGGTAGTGCGCACCATCGATGGAGTAGTGGCCGCCGTCCACCCGGTTCGGCCAGGGGCAGAGCAGCTGCCCGGCCGCGCCCGGGGGCAGCACGTCCGGTTCGTACCCGACGATGACGGGCTGGCCCCGGTGCTCCAGCCGCCGGAGCCCGGCACCAAGCTCGGTGACAGTGGCCCGGAAGTCGCCCGCGGAGAGGTCGTATTGCGCGCCGGTCAGAGGGACCTGGGCGCCAGTGAGCGAAACCATGATCAGCTTCCCTGCATGTCCCCGGGCCCGTGGTATCCGGGCTGCTGGGGCATCGGCGGGCGGGTTGCGATTGAGTGCCGGCGGGGCTGCTTGGGGAGCGGGGGACCGTCAGCCCCGCCGGCACTTGAACCATAGCGGCCTGGGCCGCGCATGCGGGCGAAGTTCCTCAACCCCGGTTGTAGTGCGCTCACATGTACCTTCTCGTATTGATTGGTAATCACTCGGAAACTCTGAGCGGCGATTCCCAGGTAGGCGGCTTGAGGGTATCCCACCAAAACGTGGGTTCGCTGGCGTCCCCGGGGCGCCGCTGGCCGGTGCGGCGACGGCGGTAATAGGGCTGTAAGGAATTGCCGGGAACAGTGCGGTCAATGTGGTTGATGGTTTCTGGCCGTTTTATCCGGAATTCTTAGCTTTCGTTCCGTAAGTAGCCCTTTCCGGCGGTCGTTGACCGGTCGGCCGCTCTACCTGTTCGTTCCCCGGCCGGCCGTGAGTACGTCCGGCCGGCGGCCCGGTGTGACTGGGCGGTGCGACTGGGCACCGGTGCGACTGAGCGGGGCGGGCGGGCTGGATGAGGCCGCCCGCGGGCATGCAACCGCCCGGGCCTGTGGAGCCGAATCTCCCGGTAATGGCAGTGCCCGCAGCCCCGCAGAGAGGACCGCCGGATCGTGACTGTGCAGGCCGGTGAGATTCCCGCCGCAGCGGCCGACGTGACCTGGCCGGGCCAGCTCATCGAGGCCGAGCTGGCTGCGATGCTCGGCCGGCGGCTGGCTGAGCTTGATTTTCTCGGCGCCGACATCGCCGCCTTCGACGACGTGCTGGGCGGCCTGGTCCGCGGTCCGGGCAAGCGGCTCCGCCCGGCCTTCGTCTACTGGGGATACCGGGCCGCCGGAGGCGCGCCGACCGGGCCCGATGCCGACGCCGCCCTGCGGGTGGGCTGCGCGGTCGAGTTCCTGCACGCCTGCGCGCTGATCTGCGATGACCTGATGGACGGATCGGCCGTGCGGCGCTGGCAGCCGTCCGCGCATATCCGCCTGGCGGGCCCGGAAGGCCGGCACGGCTGGCCGGGACCACGCGCCGGGTTCGGCCGCGCGGCCGCGCTCGTCCTCGGCCTGCAGGCCTTCGCCTGGGCCGATGCCGCCCTGTGCGACGCGGGACTGCGCCCGGAGCGGCTGGCCACGGTGCTCCGCCTGTTCACCACGCTGCGGACCGAAGTGATCGGCGGGCAGTACCTGGACCTGGTCCACGCCCAGCGCGGCCTGGGCCCGCCGGGGACCAGCCCGGTCAGCGCGGCCCTCCCGGCCGCGGAACAGATCGGGACCGCCGAGCGGATCATCCGCTACAAATCAGCCAAGTACACGGTGGAACGCCCCTTGCAGCTGGGCGCCGCGGTCGCGGGGCGCGCCGGAAATGAGAGCTTCCTGTCCGGGTACGGCCTGCCGCTGGGGGAGGCGTTCCAGCTGCGCGACGACGTGCTGGGCGTGTTCGGCGACCCCAGGGCGACCGGCAAGCCCGCGGGCGAGGACATCCGGGAGGGCAAGCAGACCCTGCTGCTGGTACTGGCCAGGCAGATGGCCGGCCCGGCCGGGCAGCGGGTCATCGAGACGGTCCCCGGTAACCCGGCCGCCACCGACGCGGACATTGCCGGCGTCCGCACGGCGCTGGCCAGCTGCGGGGCCCTGGATGCGGTCGAGCGGCGGATCGCCGGCCTGGCGCGGCAGGCCCGGGCCGCGCTGGAGGCCGAGGCCGGCGTCCCGGCCGACGCCCGGGCCGCCCTGCTCCAGCTGGCCGGCCAGGCCACCCGCCGGGGCCGCTGAGATGACCGGTCCGGTGGTCGTGATCGGCGCCGGGCTGGCTGGCCTGGCGGCCGCCATCCACCTGGCTGCGGCAGGCCGCGACGTGACCGTGGTGGAAGCCAGCGACGGACCGGGGGGCTGCTGCGGCACGGCCAGCGTCGGGCCCTACCGGTTCGATACCGGCCCGTCGGTGCTCACCATGCCCGGGGTAATCGAGGAGACGATCGGCGCCGCCGGTGAAGAGCTGGCCAGCTGGCTCCCGCTGACCGAGCTTGATCCTTACTACCGGCTCGCCTTCCACGACGGCTCATACCTGGACGTGCTGCCCGGCGCGGAGCGGATGGCGGCGGAGGTGACCCGTCTGTCCGGGCCCCGCGAAGCCGTGCGCTACCTGCGCTTCCGGCAGCAGCTGGAGCTGCTGCTGGAAGCGGAGTGGGCGCCGTTCGTGGCCCGCGATTTCCGTCACCTGAGCGACCTCGTCCAGGTTCGGGCGATGATCCGGCTGGCCCGGCTGGGCGCGCTGCGCCGGATGAACGGGCTGGCGGGGCACTACCTGACCGACTGGCGGCTGATCCGCGCGCACACCTTCCAGGCCCTGTACGTCGGCCTCGACCCGGCCCGTGCGCCCGGGATCTACTCGATCGTCTCCGCCATGGACACCGTGGGCGGGGTGCACATCCCGGCCCGCGGCGGGATGCACGCCGTACCGCTCGCGCTCGCGGACGTGGCGGCCAAGGCGGGTGCCGGGCTGCGGTACGGCACCAGGGCCGAACGGGTGCTGGCCGGGACGTCCGGGGTGACCGGCGTGCGGCTGGCCGGTGGCGAGCTGCTCGCCGCGTCGAGCGTGATCGTGGCCGGTGACCTGCCCGCCGCGCAGCGGGGCCTGCTGCCGCCGGGTGCGGCGGACTGGCGGCTGCGCCGCCCGCACTTCGCACCCTCCTGCCTGGTCGCCCACTTCGGCCTGGATCACCAGCTGCCTGGGCAGGCCCACCACACGCTGCATCTGGGGCCGGACTGGGCGGGCACCTTCGACGCGCTGACCCGCCGGGGCGACGTCCAGCCCGGCCCGGATCCAAGCCTGCTGGTCACCGCGCCCAGCCACGACCCGGCGGCGGCCCCGGCGGGCCACGCCACGCTGAGCGTGCTGGAGCCGACGGCGAACCTGCTCGGCGGGCACGGCTGGGCGGCGACCACGCCCCGGCTGCGCACCCGGCTGCTGGACCGGCTGGGCAGGCTCGGCTACGGCGATCTGGTCCTTGCCCCCGCCGAGCTGATCGTGGACCCACCCGGCTGGGCGGCGCGCGGGCACACCGCCGGCACCCCGTTCGGCCTGGACCATCGCCTTTCGCAGACCGCGTGGCTGCGCCCGCGCCGCTCGGCCCGGCGGGTCCCCGGGCTGCACTTCGCGGGGGCGGGCACCGCCCCTGGCATCGGCGTGCCCATGGTGCTGATCTCCGGCCGGCTGGCCGCCCGCGCCGTGCTGGACGGCCAGCGATGACCGAGCTCAGCGAGGCACCTCAGGAACAGCGGCCGGCGGCCCGGATCCCGGGGGTGGCCCGGTCCAGCCCCGGCGGTCCGGGCCTGGCCGGGCCCGGATCAGGCGAGCCAGAACGGCCCGGACCGGAGCTCTGCAGGCCAGAATCATCTGCGCCGGGACCGGGCCAGCCCGGATCCCGGCCCGCCGCCTCGGGCCCGGCCACCCTGACTGCCGCCTATGAGCGCTGCCGCCAGCTGAACCGCAGGCACGGGACCTCCTATTATCTGGCCACCAGGCTGCTGCCGGACTGGAAACGGCCGCACGTGCACGCCCTCTACGGCTTCGCCCGGTACGCCGACGAGATCGTGGATGACCTGGACAACGGCCTCAGCCCGGCCCAGCGCGCCGTGGCCCTGACGGACTGGGGCGAGCGCTTCTTCGGGTACCTGCGGGCGGGCCGCTGCGATGACCCGGTGCTAGCGGCGGTGGTGCACACCGTCCGCTCCTTCGAAATCGACGAGGCGGATTTTCGCGCCTTCCTCACCTCGATGGCCATGGACCTCACCGTGACGTCCTACGCCAGCTACGACGACCTGCTCGGCTACATGGACGGGTCTGCCGCGGTGATCGGCACCATGATGCTGCCCGTGCTGGAATCCGCCGACCCGGTCCGGGCCCGCGAGCCCGCCCGCCAGCTCGGCCTGGCCTTCCAGCTCACCAACTTCATCCGGGACGTAGGTGAGGACCTGCGCCGCGGCCGGATCTACCTGCCCGCCGCGGACCTGGACCGGTTCGGGGTGGCCGCGGCGGATCTGGCCCGCCCGGAACCCACCGCCGCGGTCCGGGACCTGCTCGCCTTCGAGTGCGCCCGGGCCCGCGCCCACTACCGGGCCGCGCTGCCCGGCGTGGAGCTGCTCGCCCCGTCCTCCCAACCCTGCATCCGGGCGGCCCTGGAGCTGTACGGCGGCATCCTGGACGAGCTGGTGCGCCGGGACTACCAGGTGCTCCGCGGCCGGGTCCGGCTGTCCCGCCGCCGCCGGGCCGCCATCTTCGCGCGTCACCTCACCGCCGCCGCCCGCGCAGCCCGCCGCGAGCGCCAGGTTGACGTCAGGCTGCCCGGATCGTGACCTCCGCCCCGGCCTCGCTGCCTGAGCCGGTGTTCACGGTGAGTGGCGCCGCCCGGCGACTCGGCATTCCCGCCGCGACCCTGCGGACCTGGGAACGCCGGCACGGGATCGGGCCGTCCGGCCGCAGCGCGGGCGGGCACCGCCGGTACACCTCGGCTGACCTGATCCGGTTGCGGGCCATGCGGACCCTGGTGGTGACCGGCGTGCCTCCGGCTCAGGCCGCCGGTCTGGCCGCACTGGCGGCCGGCGACCCGGCGGGCCGCCCGCCGGCCGCGGACTCCCTGATCTCTGCGGAGCTGCTGACCCGCGCCGCCATGAGCCTGGACGCGCCACTGCTGTGCTCCATGCTCGGCGACGCCTTCGCCCGGCATGGGGTCATCGCCGCCTGGCAGGGCCTGGCCGTCCCGGCGCTACAGGAGCTCGGCCGCCATGATCCCGCCGTCGCCGGCCACGTGGCGGTCGAGCACATGCTGTCCGGCTCGCTGCTCACCACCCTGCTCGCGATCATCACCCTGGCGCCGTCCGCCCGGACGGTCCGGCCGGTCATCCTGGCCTGCGCCGAAGAAGAGCAGCACGTGCTCCCGGTGTACGCGCTGCACGCGGAACTGGCCGGCCAGGGCGTGGACGTCCGCCAGCTCGGCGGCCGGGTACCCCGGCAGGCCCTGGCCCACGCGGTCAGCACCGTCGGCCCGGCCGCGGTGTTCGTGTGGTCCCAGGTACCGGCGACCGCGCAGCCCGGTCTGCTGGAGGGCCTGCCCGCCGGGCCGCGGATCGTGGTCGGCGGCCCGGGGTGGCAGGAGCGGCGGCCGGGGTCCGCGGCGCACCTGGCCGGCACACTCGAAGAGGCCGCCGCCGACCTAGCCGCCCGCGCCTTCGCGTCGCCGGGATGAGCCACCCACCACCCACACCCCGCGAGGAGGGGCCCATGCCGGGATCCGGCGCACCGATCGTGCTGGACGCCATGGGTGGCGACCACGCGCCCCGCGAGCAGGTCGCGGGCGCGGTCGCGGCGGTGCGCGAGCATGGTGTCCGGGTGGTCCTGGCCGGGGACGCCGGGACGCTGCGGGCGCTGCTGGACGAGCACGGCGCGGCGCCCGACATCGAGGTAGTGCACGCCGCCGAGGTGATCCCGATGGGGGACAGCGGGGTGCGGATGCGCGGCCTGCCGGGCACCAGCGCGGCGGTCGCCTGCGGGCTGGTCGCCAGCGGGCAGGCCGGTGCCCTGGTGTCCGCGGGCTCGACCGGCGGCACGGTGGCCACTGCGGTGGCCACGCTGGGCTGCGCGCCAGGCGTGCTGCGCCCGGCCATTGCGGTGCTGCTGCCGACGGCCGGGCGGGGCACCGTGCTGCTGGACGCCGGGGCCACCGCCGACCCCACCCCGGAGATGCTGGCCCAGTTCGGGGTGCTCGGGGCGGGCTACGCCCGGGCCGTCCTGGGGGTCGAGTCGCCCACCGTGGGCCTGCTCACGATCGGCTCCGAGCCGGGCAAAGGCAACCGGCTGGCCCGCCGGGCCCAGCCCCTGCTCTGCGCCGCGCCGGTCAGGTTCACCGGCAACGTGGAGGGGCGCGACGCCCTGGCTGGCGCCGTGGATGTCGTGGTCACCGACGGCTTCACCGGCAACGTGGCGCTGAAGACGATCGAGGGCAGCCTGCGCCTCGCGGTCACCGAGACGCGGGCCGCGCTCACCGCCGGGCCGGCCGGCACGGTAGCCCAGTTCGCCAACCGGAGCCGGCTGCGCCGCCTGGCCGAGCGGTTCGACGCCGACGCGCACGGCGGGGCGGTGCTGCTCGGCCTGGGTGGCACCGTCGTCATCGCGCATGGCTCGGCCCGGGCCCGGGCCATCACCCGGGCCTGCCTGCTGGCCCGCGATCTGGTCCGGGCCGGGACGGCCGGGCAGGCCGGGCAGGCGGCCGCCGGCTCACCGGCCAGCGCCCTCTCATGACCAGCCCCGTGGTGACCAGCCCCGTGGTGACCAGCCCCGTGGTGACCAGTGCTGTGGTGACCAGTGCTGTCGCGGCCGGCACCAGCCTGGCCCGCTCAGGTCCCGCCCAGCGGGTCGGCGCCGTCCCAGGAGCCGGCCGACGCGTACGGGATGAACCGGGCGAAGCATTCTTCGGCGAACCAGTTCTCCCGCCGGGTCCGGGTGATCACCGCGGCGTGCGCGGCTCCCGTGTACGCGAAGCCGCGCACCGCGCTGGTGTCCCGCCACAGGCTGAACGTCGCCTGCCGGGCGACCGGGAACTCGCCGATGCCCACGGCGCGCAGGCACCCGTCCGCGCTGGCCAGCGCCTGGTCCACCGCGGGCACCGCGCGGTAGAAGCGGACCAGCCGCCGGGGCCGGATCGCCGCCCGGGTCAGCACGGCCACCGGCTGCCCCGCGGCCACCTCCTGCGCGGTCATCCCGTCGAAGGGGTCGCGGCCGCCCCACTGGCCGTGCCCGCCCGCGTAGCCGAGCCGGACCGACCAGGTTTCCTGCCCGGCGGATCGCCATCCGGCTGCGATGGGCGACTGGTCCAGGAACCGGTCCAGGGCCGCGTCGTCCTGCCACACGGCGAACATCGCCCAGCGGCGCAGGTCGGCGCTCAGGCTCATCGCGTTGCCCCGCGCGGTGCCGAGCATCCGCCAGAACCGCAGCCCGTCGGTCCGGGCCAGCACCGGCCGGTCGAACGCCATCCGGCTGAACGCGCGCTGGGCGTGCTCCCGCGGGTATCGGGTGAGGTGAAAAGAGGCGATCATGATTGACTCCTGGGTGGCTGCCGTGGCCGGCGGCTACCTCCTGGGCTCGATTCCGGTCGCGGTGCTGGCCGGCCGCGCGCGCGGGGTTCGACCCGCGCCAGGCCGGGGACCAGAACCCGGGCTTCTGGAACATGAAGGACCAGCTGGGCTGGGCCGGCGCCGTCCCGGTGCTGGCCGGGGACACGCTGAAGGGCACCGCGGCCGGGCTGCTCGGCCTGATGCTGGGGCACGGGGTAGTGGGACACGGGATCCTGGCCGGCCGGGCACCCGATGCGGTGGCCCTGGTGTACGCGGCCGTCGCGGCGGCCATGATCGGGCACGCCTGGCCCGTGTTCGCCCGGCTGCGCGGCGGCCGGAGCGTGCTCACCTTCGCCGGCGGCTTCGCGGTCATCTGCCCGCCCGCCTTCGTCCTGGGCATCGCGCTCTGCGCCGGGGTGGCCCTCCTCTTCCGGTCCTTCGCGATCGGCGCGCGGGCCGGCGTGTTCGCGGCCCCGGTCCTGCAATTGATCTTCACTCCGGCCCTGGAGGTCGCGGCCACGGGCGCGCTGATGTCGCTCATCGGGGTGCGGTTCGCGATGGCCGCGCTCGCCGCGCGGCACCGGAAGCGCCGGCCGGGTCCGGGGGCATGGCCATCGCACCAGGAAACGAGGCTGGCGCCCGGCGCTCAGCCGGAGCCCGGGACACCGGATAACGGCGCCCCCGCCAGGACCGCACCGGCCGAATAGTCCCGCCCGTCATCCGGATGAGCGCGGCCACGTCAGCCAGCGGCGAGAAATACAGTCCCGGCCCCGGCGACGCGTAGCAGCCGCGCAGCGGGACCAGCAGGGACACCCGCAGCGCGAGCAGGCCCAGGTCCAGCGCGGTGGGCCGCCCGGCGGCCAGCCGGGCCAGCGGCAGCGCCGTGGTGAGGCCCAGGACCGCCAGGTCGGCGGCCAGGCCGGCCGGGCTGGTCACGTCGGCCATCGGCAGCGACCGGCCCCATTCCCGCCACACCTCGGTCATGGACGCGTGCATGTCCACGTCCAGCAGGTCACGCCCGTCGAGAAAGCCGATCCGCCAGCCCCGCCGGGCCAGGTCCCGGGCCAGCGCGATGTCGTCGGTGAGGTACCCGCGGACCGGCGCGAAGCCGCCCGCGGCGGCCAGCCCGGCCCGGCGGGCCAGCAGGCACTGCCCGTTGACCACCACGCGGTGCGGGGCCGGCTGGCGGGCCGGCCCGATCGGGCCGAACCGGTAGACCAGGGTGGCCAGCATGGCCGCGTGCAGGCCCTGTTCGGCCGCGCTGTCGCAGACGAACCGGGGACCCGCGCTGACCAGGTCGAAAGGCCCCCCGGTGGCCGCCGTGACCAGCGCCGCCGCCAGGCCGGGCCGGGGCCGCGCGTCGGCGTCCAGGGTGAGCACGTACTCGCCCGACGCGACCTCCAGGCCCTGCTGCAGCGCCCACTGCTTGCCGACCCAGCCCCCGGGCAGGGGCCGGCCGGGGATGACCCGGGCCCCGGCCCGGGCGGCCGCCGCGGCGGTGCCGTCCGTGGACTCGTCGTCCACCACGAGCACCTCGCTGACCCCCGGGTCGGCGCGGGCCGCGAGCACGCAGGGGCCGATCCGCGCGGCCTCATCCCGGGCCGGGATGACGGCCGACACCGTGGTCCCCGCGGGCAGCGGCGCCCCCGCCCGCAGCGGCGGCCGCCGGTGACGGCCCCGGGCCAGCCGGGTCGCCACCACGGCCGCGGCGGCCGCCTGCGCCGCGGTGTGCAGCTTCATGGTCAGAGCCTCCCCGTGGCGAGATCCTCGGTGACCAGATCCGCCACGATGCGCGACCCGATGACGACCAAGGGCAGTCCGCCCCCCGGGTGCACCGACCCGCCGACCAGGTACAGGCCGGCCAGCGGGCCCCGGTTGCCCGGACGGCGGAACGGCGCCAGCCGGCCGTTGTGCGAGGTCCCGTAGATCGAGCCCAGCCAGCCGTCGTAGCGGTGCTCGAAGTCGGCCGGGGTCAGCGTCTCGGTGAACAGCACCCGGTCACGCACGCCGAGGCCCGCGGCGTCCAGCTTGTCCAGCAGCAGTTCCGCGTAGCCGGCGGCGGACCGGCCCCAGTTCCCGGGGCTCGCGGCCGGGACGTTGACCAGCAGGGTCAGGCCCTCGTGCCCGGGCGGGGCGGTCGCCGGGTCCTGGGCCGCGGGGCAGCCCACGTAGATCGTCGGGTCGGCGGGCGGCCGGCCGCGGCCGAAGATGTCCGCGAACTCCGCGCGGTAGTCCGCGGAGAAGATGACGTTGTGGTGGGCGAGCCCGGAGGTGCGCCCGCGGAGTGCGGCCAGCACCAGGAATCCGGAAGACGAGGGCCCGATCCGGGCGATCCGGCGGCGCATCGCCCGGGACGGCCAGAGATCCCGGTACAGCCGGGCCGAATCCGCGCCGCAGACCACGATGTGGGCGGGCACCCGCTCGCCGGCCACCAGCACCCCGCCGACCCGGCCGCGAGCCGCCCGGCCCAGGCCCGGCCGGCCCCGGCCTGGCCAGCCCGGTCCCGGTCCCGCGGCGGGCTGCCCGTCGGCCGTCAGGACCTGGGACACCGTGGCCCCCGTGTGCACCACCACGCCCAGATCGGCCAGCAGCCGGGCCAGCGCGTCCCGCAGCCGGGCCAGCCCGCCATCCACGTACCAGGCCCCCCGGGCGTGCTCCAGGTACGGGATGCACCCCACCGCGGCGGGCGCCTGGTACGGATCCGAACCCGAGTAGGTCGCGTACCGGCAGGCGTACTGGATCAGGCGGGGATCGGTGAAGAAGCGGCGGGCCAGCCCGGCCAGCGTCTGCCCGGGGGCGCTGGCGAACAGGTCGGACAGGCTGGCCTGGCGGCGGGCCAGCCCGGGCAGGTCCAGCGGGCCGGACAGGAACGCCCGCTCGCTCGCCGCCCAGCACCGTTCCCCCCATTCGAAGTAGCGCTGCCAGGCCTGGCCCTGTCCGGGCGAGAAGCGCTCCACCTCCGCGGCCATCGCCCCGGGATCGCTGCGCGCGTCGAGGACGCTGCCGTCGGGGAAGTGGTACCGGCACACCGGATCGACCTCGGTCAGGGTCACCAGCTCATCCAGCTTGCGGCCCGCCTCCGCGGCGAGCGCGCCGAACAGGTCCGGGAGGGTCAGCAAGGACGGCCCGAGCCCGAACGCGAAGCCGTCCCGGCGCCGCTCGGTCAGCTTGCCGCCCAGCTCATGGCGGCGCTCGAACAGCTGGACCCGGTGTCCCCGGGCGGCCAGCCGGATCGCGGTGGCCATGCTGCCCACCCCGCCGCCGATCACCACGACATCACTCATGGGCGCTGCGTTCCCCCGGTTGGCTGCGGGCCCGGCGGGCCCAGGCCAGCGCGGCCGGGATGCCCATGCCCAGGGCCCCGGCCAGGGCGATCTCCCGGCCATGGGGAAAGATCACGGCAAACCCCACCGTTTCCATTACGCCCATCACCGTGTAGGTGGTGAGCAGCCCGGGGTGGTGGGGCGTAAGTTGAGATGATCTTGATCTGAGCAGGCCGCCGAACACTGCCATCAACGCGGCGGAGACCAGCAGCCAGCCGGCCAGGTTGCTGAACGGCACGCCCTGGTACGGGCCCGGGTGGGCCCACCGCCAGAACCCGTTGCGGATCATCTGCGGATCCAGGAACAGGTCCCACGCGGTCAGCGCCACGGCGCCCACGGCGATCCGCCCCGCGCGGGTGCGGGCCACGGTGGCCCCCACCGCGTAGCCGGGCAGCCCCATCGCGGCCCAGGCCAGCGGGACCACCAGCGGCACGGTCGCCGCGGCCGGGCGCAGCAGCCCGGTGTAGCGGTAGGCCCCGAACGGGAACCCGGTCCTGATCCCCGTCCACTCCGCGGCCAGGCCCAGCGCGAACGCGGCGGCGGCCGCGGTGAGCGCGCGCGGCCAGCCCCATCCGATGGCGGTGAACGACACGCTCGCCACGGCCAGCAGCGCGACGATCAGCGAGACGAAGACCTCCAGGTGCCCGGCCCCGGACGAGGCCACCTGGGCTGCGGCCATGGCCGCGAGCGCCACCCAGCCGCAGGCCGCGGCCGCGCGGCGTGGCTCGCGCGGCCTGGTTTGTCCAGCGGCGCGGGGGCGGAGTTGAATGGCGGTTCGGGCGCTGGGACCCGGCCCGGGATTACCGGCGGCGTGTGGTGGCATAAGTCACATCAGGAAAGGTCATGACAGACACAGTTGGTTTCAGCGTGGGCGCGGTGGCCCGCCGTCTCGGGGTGGCGCCGTCTACCTTGCGTACCTGGAACCGGCGGTACGGGATCGGCGCCCGGGAACTCAGCCCTGGGAAGCACCGGCGTTACACGGCGGAGGACATCACCCGCCTCGAGCACATGCAGAAGCTCATCCTGCGCGGCGCGGCCCCCGCTGATGCCGCCCGCGCCGCCCTGACCGCGCCGGTCGCGCTGGTCCCGGCCGGGGAGGACGGCGGTGCCGGGGCCGACGGGGCCGCGGGAGGCGCTGCGGCCGGCGGGCGGGCGACAGCGGTACTGGTGCCCGGTCAGGCGGAGGCTGCGCCCGGGGCTGACGGGCACGACGCCGGCGCATATCCCGGCGATGGATCCCCCGCCCCGCGGCCGGGCCCGGGGCATGGCTCGGGTGGCCAGCGCCTGGCCCTGCCCGGCGCGTCCGCCGCGGCCCGTGGCCTGGCCCGCGCCGCGCTGGCCCTGGACGAGCAACGGATCAGCGAGACCATCCAGGCGGCGCTGATCCGGGACGGCAGCGTCCGTACCTGGGAGGATCTGCTGGTTCCGGTGCTGTCCGGGCTGGGCAACCGGTTTGAGCACACCGGGACGTGCGTCGAGGCCGAGCACCTGCTGTCGGTGGCGGTCATCGCGGCGTTCTCGCGGCACGCCGCTGACCTGCCCGGCCAGGTGCAGCACCGGGCCGTCCTGCTCGCCTCGGCCGAGGATGACCAGCACAGCCTGCCGCTGCACGCCCTGGCGGGGGCCCTGGCCGAGCGGGGGATCGGCAGCCGGGTCCTCGGCCCTGACCTGCCCTACTTCGCGCTGGCGGCCGCGGTCCGGCGTATCGGCCCGGGGGTGGTCTTCCTGTGGTCCCAGCTGCCGGCTACCGGCGATCCGGTCATGCTGCCTGACCTGTCCCCGCGCCGCCCGGGCGCGCGGCTGATCCTCGGCGGCCCGGGCTGGGACCGGGACCGGATTCCGGCCCCGGCCCGGCACGTCGGCACCCTGCCCGACGCCCTGTCCGAGGTCACGGCGGCCCTGGGCTACTGAGTTCACCGCGGCCGGCTGGCCGGGTGCTGGCCTGGGGCCTGCTGGTCCTTTCCCCCGGCGGGCAGCGGCCTGACCTGGCTGCCCCGCTGAATCCCGCCGCACCGCTCACTCCTTCGTGCGCTACCGGTCCGGGCTCCCTGTTTTCCGGCTCACCTGTTTTCGGCCACCGTGGCGGCCCCGGTTGCGCGCCGCCTCAATCTCGGCTATGAATAAGTTTTGAAGCGATTTTGAGTGAGCTGGCCGGGCGGCCCTGAGACCAGGGCCGGCGGAGAGGGACGGTGGCACGGGTGGGCGCAGACAGGATCAGGGAACTGGGGGTGCGCCTGGCCGGGGCCCGCGAGGACGCGTTCGGCGATTGCTACGCCGAACTCGGGCCGATCCTGCGCCGCTACCTGCGCGGCAGGGTCCCGGACGCGGACATCGACGATGTGGTCCAGGTGGTGTTCGTGGAGGTGTGGCGGTTCCGCAGCCGGTTCGACCCGTCGCGGAGCCTGGAGGCGTGGGTGCTCACCATCGCGCGCCGGCGGGCCATCGATCACCTGCGTTCCCGGCGCCGGGACACGGTGCCGCTCGAGGACGCCGGGTCGATGGCCGGGCCGGACGGGCGGGACATCGCCAGCCAGGTCGAGCGGACGCGGGACATGCAGGTGGCCCTGGCCCGGCTGCCCGATCTGCAGCGTGAGGCCATCGAGATGGCCTACTACGCCGATCTGACCCAGCGGGAGATCGCCGAGCGGCTGGACGTGCCGCTGGGCACCATCAAGGCCCGGACGGCGCGGGGCTTGCGGCGGCTGGGCGCGCTGATCGTCTCGCCCGCGACGATCTTATGGATCGGGCCGGCCGGCTGCGGCGGGCCGGCTGGCGGGTGGGTGGGTGGGTCAGCGAGGCGGGGTCAGCGAGCCGTTGCGCACGGCTTCCGCGGCCAGGACGCCGAACAGGTAAAAGTACGCCGCTTCCTCGTCCTCGAACGAGCGCACCTCGTGCCGGGCGCCATCGGCCGCGCTGAAGACCTCGAAGCCTTCCTCGGTCCGCAGCAGGCACATCGCGCCGTCGGACTCCTGCTCCAGCGCGTAAGCCGACCTCGGGATCGCAGCCAGGTCAGCCAGCTCCGAGAAGATCGCCCGGGTGGGAATCCGCTGTTTGCGGGCGGATCGCCGGCCGGTCTGCGGTGTCTGCCGCCTGCGGCCCGGCGCGGGCGGGGCCGGGGCGCCGAGCATCCCGTCCGGGCCGGCCATGCCGTTCCAGCTGGCCATGCCGTGCCCGTTCGCCCCCGCTACCGTCCCGGGCGCGCCGCCGGGACTCCAGCCTCCGGGGTCGGCGGGCGACCCGTTGCGGTTCCAGCTCCCGGTATCGGCCGGGGTGCCGTTGCGGTTCCAGCCACCGGTATCGGCCGGGGGGACGTTGCCATTCCAGCCCCCGGTGTCCGCGGGTGACCCGTTGCGGTTCCAGCCGCCGGGACTGGCCGGGGCCCCGTTGCGATCCCAGCCCCCGGTGTCGGCGGGGGAGCCGTGGCCATTCCAGCCGCCCGCTGCGGCGGGGTTGGTGCCGTTGCGGTTCCAGCCGCCGGTATCGGCCGGGGGACCGTTGCCGTTCCAGGCCCCGGCCGGGGCCATGGCCGGCTCGCCGACGTAGCCGGGGCCGCCGTCCCGCCCGCGCGGGTCCGGGGGGCCGGCCGGCGCCGGCGGCCACTGGGGCGAGCCATAGGGATAGGACGGCAGCGGCTGGGACCCGGTCACCGGCCCCCGGCGGGGAAGGTTCTTTTCCACCTTCTCCTCGTTGAGGCCGGTCACTTCCTCGCGCGGGGTCAGCAGCTCGTACACGCCCCGGTCGACCTGCCAGAAGCCGAGCTCCCGGGCCCGGCGGCCATCCTTGCCGAGGTAGGCGATGTGCAGCCGGTCACCGAGGTCATCGAGCACCAGGCAGGGCTCCCCGTGGAAGCGGCCCACCGGCCGGGACTCCCAGAGCACCTCGACCTCCGCCCTGATGACATGCTTGCGCCAGTGCCCGGGAGCGGGCTCGAAACCTAGTTCCTCCGGGGGCGGGCAGGCCGCGAACAAGACCACATCGGAACTGGACGGGCCGACTCCTACCTCATACGGCACCCCGCGATAGGTCGCCATCAGCCTGAAGCGCATGGCTCACAGCCCCCTGGACGGGCGCAGCCAGGACTGCCCGTCGTAGCGGGCGATGAACTCCTCCCCGCCAAGGACGATCCGGTGGATCTCCGCTCCCACCGGGACCGGTATGGGCAGCGTGTAGAACTCAGGGATGGGGTTGCGGGCCAGGCCGTTCTGGCTGTCCGCCGGGGGAGGCGCCAGGGAGGAATCCATGTCCAGGGCCAGCCAGCGCATGACGTAGATCTCCGCGAGTTCGGCGGTGAAGTCAGAGCCCTCGTAGCCCAGGTTCAGCGAATCATAGAAATTAGCGGGACCGTGGAAGGCGCAGTCCCTGGCCCGGTACACATACCCAGCAATCACCGAGCGCCGCCCGGTCAGATAAGGCTCGACCAGACGGGGCGGGACGACCTTCTGCATCGGCGTTCCCGGTTCGATGATCCTGACCATGTGCTCAGCCTCTGTCACACGCTCCCCTCCGGTCTGGCTTCGGTGCGGTTCAAAAGACTCTCATACGGCGATTTCCCCCTCAACTGCTTCGCCTGCAGTAGCCATTCCGGCTCGCTAATGGCCGGGGGAGCCACACGCCTGCTGAGCTGTCCGGGGCACCGTCGAGGGTGACGCTGGCGGCTGGCCTGGGACACCGTGGTGCGCATCCGGGCCTGGCGCGACTGCGCCACGGCGGGGGGCCGTCAGCGCTAGAGCTTACGGGGGATCGCGTCAGCCGTCTGGGTGTCGCGGGAGATGGCCTAGGGTTGGGGCGTGCAAGGGCTGACCGTGGCAGAGCCGAAATTCCCGGGAGACGACGGCACCGCCGATCCGGCGGTGCGGGCCGCGCTGACCGCTTACGCGGCTGGTCAGGGAAGTGAGCACGCCGCGCTGACCGCCCTGGCCCGGTCGCGCCTGCTGGTGCCCGTGGTCGCCGTCCCGGGCGAGGCGGCCGACGATGGCTCCGAGAAGTCCACGGAGATGGCCCTGCCCACCCTCGTCGGCCGGGACGGCCGCCGCGCTGTCCTCGCCTTCACCAGCCTCGATGCGCTCAAGCAGTGGCGCAGCGACGCACGCCCGGTGCCGGTGCCCGCGGCCAGTGCCTGGCTGGCCGGGACCCAGGACGACGCCAGCGCGGTGCTCATCGACGTGGCCGGACCGGTCACGCTCGCCGTGGACGGGGCCCGGCTCGCAGCGCTCGCGGCGGGCCGGCCGGTCCCGCTGCCGCACCAGGATCCCGAGGTGCTGGCCGCGCTGCAGGCGGCGCTGGCCAGCGAGCCCCTGATCGTGGCGGCCGCCCTGACCACCCCCGATCAGCGCGTCACGGCCACCGGGAGCGCGGATCCGGACCAGGCGGGCCTGGACCCGGACGGGCCGGCCCAGGACCCGGACGGGCCGGCGGCCGGGGAGAGCGCGGGCGGCACCTCGCCCGGGTCTGACCTCGCGCTGCAGGTGACGCTCGCGCCCGGGTGCGACCCGGCCGCCGCCGGGGCCGCGGTCCGCCGGGCGGTGGACGCCCTGCTGGCCGCCACGGGCGACCGGCTGAGGCGCGGCGTCGAAGTGTCGGTGGCCCAGGCCAGCCGGACGGCTGGGTCGCCGTGACCGGTCTGCCCAGTGTCGGTCTGCCTGGTGCTGGCCTACACGGTGCCGGCCTGCCCAGGGTCGGCGTGCCCGGTGCTGGCCTGCACACAAGCATCCTGTACAGAGTGGCCCGTGGGAGGATCGGGACATGTTTCGCTGGCTGACCGCGGGGGAGTCGCACGGGCGTGCCCTGGTGGCCATCTGCGAGGGAGTACCCGCAGGCGTCGAGATCAGCACGGCGGACATCGCGGCCGCGCTGGCCCGCCGCCGCGCCGGGTACGGCCGCGGGGCGCGGATGAAGTTCGAGCAGGACGAGGTGGAGATCACCGGGGGAATCCGGCACGGGCGCACGCTCGGCGGCCCGGTGGCGATCCGGGTCGCCAACAGCGAGTGGCCGAAATGGGAGACGGTGATGTCACCGGACCCCGTCCCGGCCGAGGACCTGGAGAACCTCGCCCGCAACGCCCCGCTGACCCGCCCCCGGCCGGGGCATGCCGACCTGGCCGGGATGCAGAAGTATGGTCACGATGACGCCCGGCCCGTGCTGGAGCGGGCCAGCGCCCGCGAGACCGCCGCGCGGGTGGCGCTGGGCGAGGTCGCGAGGCAGTACCTGAGCCAGGCGTACCGCATCGAGGTGCTCAGCCACGTGGTCGCGATCGGGCCGGTGCAGGTGCCCGAGGACACCCTGCCTGAGCCGGCCGACCGGGCCCGGATCGACGAGGACCCGGTGCGCTGCCTGGATCCGGCGGCCAGCGCGGCGATGGTCGCGCAAATCGATGCGGCCCGCAAGGACGGCGATACGCTCGGTGGGGTCGTCGAGGTGGTCGCCTACGGACTGCCGCCCGGGCTCGGCAGTCACGTGCACTGGGACCGGCGGCTCGACGGGCGTCTGGCCGCGGCCCTGATGAGCATCCAGGCCATCAAGGGTGTCGAGGTGGGGGACGGGTTCACCACCGCCCGGCGCCGCGGGTCGCAGGCCCACGACGAGATCGAGCTGGATGAGGGCGGGATCCGGCGGCGGACCAACCGCGCAGGCGGGATCGAGGGAGGCATGAGCACAGGTGAGGTGCTGCGGGTCCGGGCGGCGATGAAGCCCATCTCTACCGTGCCCCGCGCGCTGGACACGGTCGATGTGCGCTCCGGCGAGCCCGCCAAGGCCATCAACCAGCGCAGTGACGTGACCGCGGTCCCCGCCGCCGGTGTGGTGGCCGAGGCCATGGTCGCCCTGGTCCTGGCCGGCGCGGCGGCAGAGAAGTTCGGCGGCGACTCCGTGGCCGAGGCGCACCGCAACTGGTCCGGTTACCTCAACTCGCTGGTGATGAAGTGACCGCCGCCGAGCCCGGCCCGGCGAGTCCCGGCCCGGCGAGTCCCGGCCCGGCCGGTCCTGGTCAGCCGGCCGCCATCATGATCGGTCCGCCCGGCGCGGGCAAGACCACCGTCGGCGCTCTGGTCGCCGCCCGGCTCGGGCTGGATTTCGTGGATGCCGACGTGGTCATCGAGGAGGCGGCGGGCAAGCCGGTCGGCGACATCTTCGTCCAGGACGGCGAGGAGGCGTTCCGGGCCCTCGAACGCGCCGCCGCGGCCCGGCTGATCGGCGGCCATCCCGGCGTGCTCGCGCTCGGCGGCGGGGCCGTCCTCGACCCGGGCACCCGCGATCTCCTGGCCGGGCGGCGGGTGATCTACCTGGAGACGGGGTTCGCCTCGGCGGTGCGCCGGACCGGGCTCGACGCCCCGCGCCCGCTGCTCCTCGGCAACCCGCGGGCCAGGATGAAGACGCTGCTGGAGGAACGGCTCCCGGTGTATGAGTCGCTGGCCTGGATCACCGTGCCCACCGACGACCGCGAGCCGACGGACATCGCCGAGGAGATCGCCGCGCGGCTCGCCCCCGGGAACGGCACCGGCAACGGTCACGGCCCGGCGGCCCCGCCGCGGTGAGCGTGACCCGGATCCCGGTCGGCGGCGAGCATCCCTACGAGGTCGTCGTGGGCACCGGGGTGCTCGGCGAGTTGCCGTCCCTGGTCGGGAAGACCGCGACGTCGGTCATGATCATCGCGCCCGAAGGCCTGGAGGAGATCGCGCGGCCGGTCGGCCGGGCGCTGGCGGATGCCGGATACGAGGTGCACACCGCGCAGGTGCCCGCGGGTGAGGCGGCCAAGGACATCAACGTCGCGGCCGCGCTCTGGTCGAAGCTGGCCGCCAGCCGGATTACCCGCAGCGACGCCATCGTCGGCGTGGGCGGCGGGGCGGCTACCGACCTGGCCGGCTTCGTGGCGGCTACCTGGCTGCGCGGGGTGCGGGTGGTCCTGGTACCCACCACGCTGCTGGCGATGACTGACGCCGCGGTCGGCGGCAAGACCGCGGTGGACATCCCGGAGGGCAAGAACCTGGTCGGGGCGTTCCACCCGCCCGCCGGGGTCCTTGCGGACCTGACCGTGCTCGAATCGCTGCCGCGCGCCGAGTACGTGAGCGGCCTGGCCGAGGTGATCAAGGCCGGGTTCATCGCCGACCCGGCGATCCTCGAGCTGATCGAGGCGGACCCGGCGGAAGCCGTCATCCCGCACGGGCGGCCGGCCCGGGAGCTGGTCGAGCGGGCGGTGCGGATGAAGGCGGACGTCGTCTCCGGGGACCTGCGCGAGGCGGGGCGCCGGGAGCTCCTGAACTACGGCCACACGCTCGGTCACGCCATCGAGCGGGTGGAGGGCTACCAGATCCGGCACGGCGAGGCGGTTTCCATCGGCATGGTGTTCGCCGCCGAGGTCGCCCGGCTGGAGGGCCGGCTCGACGCGGGGACCGCCGCGCGGCACCGGAGGGTACTCAAGGCGGTCGGGCTGCCCACCGTCTACCGCGCAGATGTGTGGCCCGACCTGCGCGAGGCCATGTCAGTGGACAAGAAGGCCCGCGGCGCCCGGCTCCGGCTGGTCGTGCTGGACGGGCTCGCCCGGCCCGGCACGCTGGATGCGCCATCCGAGGACCTGCTGCGCCGGGCCTACCGGGAGGTATGCGAACGATGAAGCAGGTACTCGTGCTCAACGGGCCTAACCTCGCCCAGCTGGGGTCGCGGGAGCCGGACGTGTACGGCACGCAGACGTTTGACGACCTGGTGGAGACCTGCCGGCTGACCGGGCGCACGCTGGACCTGCACGTGGAGGTCCGGCAGACCGACGACGAGGCCGAGATGATCGCCTGGGTGCAGGAGGCGGCCGCGGCCCGGACGCCGCTGGTCCTCAACCCCGCCGCGTTCACGCACTACTCCTACGCGTTGCGCGACGCGCTCGCCATGCGCACCGCGCCGCTGGTGGAGGTGCACATGACCAACCCGGCCCGGCGTGAGGAGTTCCGGCACACGTCCGTGGTGGCCGGCGTGGCGGACGGGACGGTGGCCGGCTTCGGCCTGATGTCCTATCAGCTCGCCCTGCAGGCGATCGCGGAACTGGCCGCGGTCCGGGCGGCCACCGGGGAGGACACGGTATCCGAGGAAGCGGTCCCGGGCGCCGGCTGATACTTGATCCCGCGCAGGTGCCCGCTACGCTCAACATCACCTGAGCCGAACGGCATTCGGCTGTGACGCCTGCGAAAGGCCGGAGCATGCGCATCGGGATGCACCTCAACTACGCCGGCGGTTTCGCCGAGACGGTGACCGAGCTCGCCGACTACGAGAAGGCCGGGCTGGACATCGTCTTCGTGCCCGAGGCCTACAGCTTCGACGCGGTGAGCCAGCTGGGCTTCATCGCGGCCAAGACCGAGCGGGTGGAGATCGGCTCAGGCATCTTCCAGCTCTACTCCCGGACCCCCGCGCTTACCGCGATGACCGCGGCCGGGCTGGACTACGTGTCCGGCGGCCGGTTCACCCTCGGCCTCGGGGCGTCCGGCCCGCAGGTGATCGAGGGCTGGCACGGCGTGCCGTACGACGCCCCGATCGGCCGGACCCGGGAGATCATCGACATCTGCCGCCAGGTGTGGCGCCGCGAGCGGCTGGTGCACAACGGGAAGCACTACACGATCCCGCTGCCGCCCGAGCAGGGGACCGGGCTCGGCAAGCCACTCAAGCTCATCAACCATCCGGTCCGGGAACGCATCCCGATCATGATCGCGGCCCTCGGGCCGAAGAACGTCGCGCTGGCGGCCGAGCTCGCCGAAGGCTGGCAGCCGATCTTCTATTACCCGGAGAAGGCGGCCATCGCCTGGGCGGAACCGCTCGCCGCAGGCCGGGCCCGCCGGGACCCCTCGCTCAGCCCGCTGGACGTGGTGGCGTCCGCGCCACTGGCCATCGGCCGGGATGTCTCCGGGTACCTCGATCTGGCCCGGCCCATGTTCGCGCTGTATATCGGCGGCATGGGGCCGCACCGGGACCAGGGGCACAACTTCTACTACGAGCTCGCGGTGCGCTTCGGGTTCGAGGAGGTCGCGGCGCGGATCCAGGACGAGTACCTGGCAGGCCGCAAGGACGAGGCGGCCGCCCTGGTGCCCGCCGAGCTGCTCGCGGGCACGTCGCTGATCGGCCCGGAAGGCCTGGTCGCCGAGCGGGTCGCGGCCATGAAGGAGTCCGGGGTGACCACGCTCAACGTCACCCCGCTGGCCGGCAGCCACGCCGAGCGGGTCCAGCTCATCGAGCAGGTCCGCGACCTGGCCAGCTAGCCCGCTCACCCGCTCCGCCCAGGATCTTCTTCTGCCGGGTGCGGGCCCCGTGGGTCGGCTACCGCGTGGCCGGCCTGGCCAGGCCGAGGAAGCGGCGCACGTCCTCCGCGTCGGTCTCCAGGGCCTTCCGGTCTGCGGCGCTCACCCCTTCCAGCAGGGTCAGCGAGACCTGGCCACCGGGCAGGCCCCAGGTGCCGACCGCGCGGCCGCCGACCAGGGCGAACGAGCCGAACATGCCGCCCCGGACAATCACCGGCTCGTGCGGGCCCAGCACCGTCGCGCGGGACTGCCAGCCGTGCATCAGCGGGTCGAACACGCCCAGCAGCCGGGGCGGCGGGAGCGCGGGTTCCGGACCCCTGACCCGGGCGGTCCCATCCGGCTGGCGGGCCAGCCGGAGCAGGCCGTCCTCGCCCTCATCCAGCTCGGCCGCGATGTCCCGCAACCCCCGGCGGGCGTCGCGGAGCGGCAGGCCGGCCCATTTCGCCAGGTCCCGTTCGGTGGCCGGGGCGTGGCCGGCCAGGTAACGGCGAGCCAGCCAGGCCAGCGCGGCGTCCCGGTCTGGCCTGGCGGGCGGCGGGCCCAGCCAGTCCCGGGCCAGGACGTAGGCGTGCTGCTTGCCGATCATGGGCCCGCGCACGGAGATGCCCCGCAGCGACGAAAGGAAGGCGAGGAACACCAGCGCCTGTCCCTGGGTCCGGACCCCCGCCGACTCCAGGCGCTCCGCCAGTTGCGCGCGGGTCAGCGGTCCGTCACGGTCCAGGAATCGCTCGATCAGGCCGGCCGCCCGGTCCGCTTCCGCGGGCGGGATGCCCTCCTGCGTGAGCCGGCGGGTACAGGGCGTCTCCAGCTGGGGGGTGGTGAGCCGGTGCAGCGGCCAGTAGTCCGCGCTGCGCACCAGGTGCAGGGTGCCGCGGTTCAGCCAGCTGATCACCAGCGAGCGGTCCACCGTGAGCGCCTGATCGACATCGGCCGCGGACAGTCCCTGACTGCGGACCCGGATCGCCAGCCGGGCCCCGCGCGGGTCCTGGCCCTGGATGGCCAGCAGCCGCTCGGCGACCTGCTCGGCGCGGTCCGCGGGCGGACCGGACAGCAGCTGGGCGACGGCCCGCTCCGCAGTGAGGCCGGCCTGTTCTGCCGTCAGGTGCGGGTGCGCCGCGGTGACACCGGCCGGAGCGGCTGGGTTCGTCATCCCCTGATCCTGCCATCCGGCACCGACGAACCCGGCCAGTGCTGGCTGGTCGCGCGGACCGGCGCTGGCCGGGTACGAGGACCCGGGCCTCAGCGTGCTGACGCAGCGGCGGGTGCGAAAAGATGATCGCATGACCGCATCAGGCAGCCCGGTCCAGATCCGGGTGGCGCGGGCCTCCGACGAGGCCCAACTGGCCCGGCTGGACAGGATTTCGTGGTCGTCCGAGAGTGGGTTCCCGTCGGTGATCCAGAAGGCGGGCACGGTCTTCTTCCTGACCGACAGCCCCCCGCAGGCCTTCCTGGTCGGCGAGATCGACGGCGTGGTTGTGGGGTACATCCGCCTCGGGTCCCCGCTGCCGCTGCCGGAGAACGCCCACGTGGTCGCCGTGCTGGGCCTCGCCGTGTCGCCGGACGCGCGGGGCCGGGGAGTGGCCACGGCGCTGCTGGCCGCGGCCGAGCAGCGCGCCCGCGCCCGCGGTGCCCGCAAGCTGAGCCTGCGGACCTTCAGCACCAACCCGCAGGCGATCCGGTTGTACACCAGGTTCGGGTTCGAGCAGGAGGGGCTGCTGCGGGCCGAGTTCCTGATCGAGGGCCGGTACGTTGACGACATCCTGCTGGCCAAGTACCTGACCGACCCGCCCGCGGACTAGGGCAGCCCCTCCTGCCCACTTATCACGCCGACGGTTCGCCGAAACGGGCAAAACACCCCGGAAACACGCACGTCCGGCGTGAAAAGTCGGCGCTGGCCATGATCGACGCGACCTGCCGGCTCCAGGGCCGGGGGGCGGGCGCCCCGGGGGAGGGGGCGGCGGGTGCGAATGACGTCCAATTGTTATTCGAATACGCTTCCGAAAAATTTGTTTACGTGGTATTGTTAGGAGAATAGTCGGCTATTGTCCGCGGCGTGGAAACCACTAAGAAGTCAGCGGACACTGCGAAGTCAAAGGGCGCCGAGAAGTCAGCGGATCTGCCCAGCCAGATGGCCCTGACCGCGGCCGCTGCCCGCGCCGCCCACCTGATCGTCGATCACGAGCCGGTCATCTTCGCCGATGAGCTGGCCGCCGCGCTGCTCGGCGAGCAGGCGGAGGAATTCATCAGCTATCACCGGGCGCATGGCACCCACCTGGTGCTGTCCTGCGCCCGGGCCCAGGTGCTCTGCCGGAGCCGGTTCACCGAGGACCAGCTGGCCGCCTGCGTCCGCGGCGGGATCAGCCAGTACGTGATCCTCGGCGCCGGCCTCGACTCGTTCGCCTACCGCCCCGGACCCGGACGCCCCGGACCCGGACGCCCCGGACCCGGACGCCCCGCACCCCGCCACTCTGGACCGGACTCACCCCGCCCGGTCCGGGTCTTCGAGGTCGATCACCCCGCCACCCAGCAGTGGAAACGCGGGCAGCTCGCGGCGGCCGGGATCCCCGTGCCGGACAGCGTGAGCTTCGTGGCCATGGACTTCGAGCGCGACTCGCTGGCCGGCCGCCTGGCCCAGGCCGGGTTCGACCCGTCCCGGCCAGCCCTGGTCAGCTGGCTCGGCGTGACCATGTACCTCACCGAGGGCGCGATCAGCCAGACCCTCGCGGGGATCGGCGGGTTCGCGCCCGGTACCCAGCTCATCACCGACTACATGCTCCCCGCCGCCCTGCGCGACGAGACCGGCGAGGCCTACGTCGGCCTGGTCGCACCCGTGGCCGCGGAGCGCGGCGAGCCCTGGCTCACGTTCCTGGCCCCGGACGCCATGTCGGCCCTGCTGGCCCGGCACGGGTTCGGCCGGGTCGAGCACGTCCGGCAGCGTGATTCGATCCCGGCCGCGCTGTGGGACCGGGCCGACTCCCTCCGCCCGGCCGACCTGTCCATCCTGGCCCGCGCCACCATTACCCGGCCCGTCTAACCACAGGCCGTCTAACCACAGCCGGTCTCACCACGGGCGCGTCCAGTCCCGGACCCACCTTTCCCGCGCAACGCCCGCCCGCCCGCTGGGGCGATCTGCCTGATTCCGGCGCACGAAACGCGGGAAAGGTGGCCCAGGAGAGGCCGGGCCGCCGGGGGTGGGTGCGGGGGCGGCGTCACGGTTACAGTCGGGGCATGCCTGTCGCCCAGTTGCGTCGCCGGGAACGGCTGCGCCCAGCCATCGCCGCGCTCGGCGCTGACGCCGCCCTGATCACCAGCCCGGCCAACGTCCGCTACCTGAGCGGCCTGGCCAGCTCCAACGCGGCGCTGCTGGTGCCCGCCGCGTCCCCCGGCACCAGCACGGGCACCGGGCACCGGCACCAGCACGGACGGCGGCACGGGCACCGGCGCCACCACCAGCACGGGCGCCACGATCCTGGCCACGGACTCCCGTTACGCGGGCACGGCCCGGCAGGACTGCCCCGACCTGGAGATCCTCATCGAGCGGTACATCGAACCCGCCCTGGCCCGGGTGGCGGCCGCCCTCGGCGTCCGCAGGCTCGCGTTCGAGGCGCAGGAGATGACCGTAGAACGCTACGAGGCGTTCGCCGCGGCGGTCCCCGGGACCGAGCTGGTGGCCCTGGGCCGCGCCGTAGAGGAAATAAGGATGGCCAAGGACGAGAAGGAGATCGCGCTGATCGCCCGGGCCTGCGAGATCACCTCGCGCGCGTTCGAGGAGATCCTGCCGCTGATCCGGCCCGGCGTGACCGAGCGGGAGCTGGCTATCTCCCTGGAGCGGGCCATGACCGACCTGGGCGCGGATGGCCTGGCCTTCGACACCATCGTGGCCAGCGGGCCGAACGGCGCGATCCCGCATCACGTGCCGTCCGGCCGCCCGTTCGCGGCCGGCGACATGATCACGGTTGACTGCGGCGCGCGGTACCAGGGGTATCACGCCGACATGACCCGCACGGTCGTGCTCGGTGCGCCCGCCGCCTGGCAGCGGAACATCTACGCCCTGGTGGCGCAGGCCCAGGCGGCCGGGATCGACGCGGCCGTACCCGGCGCGGACGTGCAGGACGTGGACGCGGCGGCCCGCGACCTGATCGAGGGCGCTGGGTACGGGGGCCAATTCCAGCACGGGCTGGGCCACGGTGTGGGCCTGGAGATCCACGAGGCCCCCATCCTGGGGTACGGCAGGACGGGTACACTCGGGGACCGAGTCCCCATCACCGTCGAACCCGGGATCTACCTCCCCGGGCAAGGCGGCGTCAGGATCGAGGACACCCTGGTGGTGCGCGCTGGCACGGGGACAGCGGCATCGCAGGAGCTACTCACCACTACCACCCGGGAACTGCTCGTCCTGTAGCCGGTCACCGGCGCCACGGGGCGGGCTCACCCGCACGCAGGAGACACGCAGACGTGGCCACCACGAACGACCTGAAGAACGGCATGACGCTGAACATCGACGGCCAGCTCTGGAACGTCGTTGACTTCCAGCACGTCAAGCCCGGCAAGGGCGGCGCCTTCGTGCGCACCCGGCTGAAGAACATCATGTCCGGCAAGGTCGTCGACCGGACCTTCAACGCCGGCGTCAAAGTCGACGTGGCCAACGTCGACAAGCGCGAGATGCAGTACCTCTACCGCGAGGGCGACGATTTCGTCTTCATGGACACCCAGGACTACGACCAGCCGCGGATTCCCCGGCAGACGGTCGGCGGCGCCGCGGACTACCTGCTCGAGGAGCAGACCGCGACGGTCGCGTTCAACGATGGCACCCCGCTGTACGTCGAGCTCCCCGCCTCGGTGGAGCTGACCGTGAGCCAGACCGACCCGGGCGTGCAGGGCGACCGCTCCACCGGCGGCACCAAGCCCGCCACGCTGGAGACCGGCGCCCAGATCAGCGTGCCGCTGTTCATCACCACGGGCGAAAAGGTGAAGGTGGACACCCGCACGGGCGACTACATGGGCCGCGCGTGAACCTCGTGCCCCCCGCGATCCGGCTTCCCTGATCCGGCCCGCCGACGACGCGATGCGGTTCCGTGCCCGCCCGTAGCAAGGCCCGCAAGCGGGCCCTGGACATCCTGTTCGAGGCTGAGGTCCGCGGCGAGCCGGTGCTGGACATGCTGGAGCAGCGGATCATCCAGGCCAGCCCCCCGGTCGGGGAGTACGCGGCGGAACTGGTTCGCGGCGTCCAGGCGCACCGGGAGCGGATCGACCAGCTGCTGGAAGAGCACGCCGAGGGCTGGACGCTGGACCGGATGCCGATCGTGGACCGCAACGTGCTGCGCATCGGCCTCTACGAGCTGCTGTGGGCAGACGACGTCCCGGACGCGGTAGCGATCAGCGAGGCCGTGCTGCTGGCCCGCGACCTGTCCACCGACGCGTCCCCCGCGTTCGTGAACGGCCTGCTGGCCCATCTGCTGGAACTGAAGCCGACGCTGACCGCCTGAAGGTCAGGGTCAAATTCACATTCGCCGCAACGAAAACCTCTAGGCCGGGGCGAACTGCACCCGCAGACCGTGCTTGCGGAGTACTGACCAGAACCACAACACCGAGGCGCCGATGCCCGCCACGGTCCCGGCGATGGTGGCGAGGGTGGAGAGCCACAGGAAGGTGTTGGCCGGCTCGGTCCACATCATCACGCCCAGTCCCGCGGTGAGCACCAGGAAGATGCCGGACCACAGCCAGGTCGCGCCCTGGAAGAAGCGGTGCAGCGCGGGATGGTGCGCCGGATGGCGCAGCGCCACCACCTCGGCGGCGAGCTTGGCCACGATCGGATTGGGGCCGCGGGCGGTGCGCGCGAACAGGATGAACATGGCCGCGTAGCCGAGCGGGAACTGCAGCAGGAAGATCCAGAACACCCCGGTGGCCAGGACCACGGCGGTCTGCAGGGTGAGCACGAGGGCCGAGATGGTCAGCAGGCTGGGCACCGAGCCGCAGGCGATCTTGCGGATCACGGCGGTGAGCCAGATGGCCACGACCCCGGCGATGAGCCCGTCGTTCCGGCCGCCCAGCCAGGCGCCCAGGAAGTAGGCGGCGAGCGGCAGACCAAGGGATTCGCTCAAGCTCAACCCGGTGCAGCGAATGAGTCGCAGCGGACGGGGGAGCTCCAAGTGCTCGACCATGGGGGAGAGCCTAGGCGGTGAGTCTCGTGAGTGAGACCCGTTTGGATATGGATGACCATTCGCAGAGGTTCTGCAGAGCAAAGCTGCAAGTAAAAGCATTGTTGCAGCAACCGGAGGCTGGCTCGGTTATCACTCGTACCCCATGGACCGTCATGTCGGCGCTGACCTCCAGCCCGCTGAACTCCCAGCTCCACGTGGAGCCAGATCGTCCGGCGCCCCGCGCGAAACAGGTGGTACGCGCCGCCTAACCAGGGGAATCGGCCTAGCGAATCTGCCTCGCGGATCTACTGCCGCGCACCCACCGCCCGCCCACCCCTGATGGAGACGCGCCCGCGCCGCTTCACGGCGCAGGGCACTGACTATGTATTGCCCAGCGAAGAGGGTGGTAATCGCGGAATCCGCGTGGCCGGGCGGGTGAATTTCGGGCCGCCGGAACGCTCGTTTGCCTGACCAGGGAACGAGCGGCCAGAGACGGTGTAGAGCACGGTAACAAACTCGTAGCATTTATAAAGCGTTCTCTCAGGTTTTGCTCAGCGGCGGCAGCCGGGATCGTCCTCATCCGGCCGGCCACCATCCTCATCCGCCCGGCCACACCATCCTCATCCGGCCGGCCAGACCATCTTCATCCCGCCTCGCGTCCGTGGCGAAGGCCGGGGATTGTCGTGATCACGCACTACATTGGGACCGACCGTGAGCGAGGAGGGGCCGTGGCCAGCGAGCGTCGTGGCGGAGGGCTGGGGGCGCCGGCCGGGATGGGCGCGCCACCCAGGATGGGCCCGGCGCCGCGGTGGAACCGGTACGACGACGCGCGCACAGCCGTCCTCCGGGAGGTGCTGCGGGCCGTCGTGACCGGGCTCGTGGCCGAGACCGGCCGGTCCCGGCTGGACATCGTGGACGCTGGCGGCGGGACCGGGGGAGCCGCGGTGCCCCTGGCCGGCCAGGGGCACACGGTGACCGTGATCGACCCCAGCCCGGATTCGCTGGCCGCGGCGCAGCGCCGGGCCGCGGAGATGAGCGTGCAGTTGCGGGCCGTCCAGGGTGACGTCGGCGACCTGGCCACCGTGGTCGGGGAACAGGGCGCCGACCTGGTGCTCTGCCACAGCGTCCTGGAGTACGTGGACTCGCCGGCGGCCGCCATGACCACGGTGGCCAGCGTGCTGCGGCCGGGCGGCGCGGTCAGCGTGCTGGCGACCAGTGCGGTCGCGGCGGTCATCCACCGGGCTCTGGCCGGGCGCTTCGATGAGGCCCGGCGGTTGCTGGCCGCGGCCGGCGACCCGGCTGGCCCGGCTAGTCCGGCAAGCGGCACGGGGGGCGGGGCAGACGGCCAGCCCGGGCCGCGCCGGTTCACCCTGGCCGGGGTGACTGGCCTGATCGAAGGGGCCGGGCTGCGCCCGGGCGCCGCGCACGGCATCCGGGTGTTCACGGATCTGGTGCCGGGGTCTTTCGCGGACGTGGACCCGGGCGCCGCGGACGCGTTGCTGGCCCTGGAGCAGGCCGCCTCCACCCACCCGGCCTTCCACGACTTCGCGGCCCAGTTCCACGTGCTCGGGTACCGATGAGCCCCGGGCTATGAGCCCTGAGCCTGCGAGCCCTGAGCCCGTGAGCCACGAGCCGGCCGACACCGGCTGCCACATCCTGCACGTGGACATGGACGCCTTCTACGCCAGTGTCGAGATCCGTGACCGGCCCGAACTGGCCGGGCGGCCGGTGATCGTGGGCGCGACCGCCAGCCGCGGGGTGGTCTTGTCCGCGACCTACGAGGCGCGGGCGTTCGGGGTGCATTCGGCCATGCCGGTGACACGGGCCCGGCGGCTGTGCCCGCAGGCTGTCTTCATCCCGCCCCGCCATCACGAATACGCGGCGGTGTCCCGGGAGGTCATGGAGGTTTTCCGGTCGGTCACCCCCGAGGTGGAGCCGCTCGCCCTCGACGAGGCCTTCCTCGACGTGTCCGGGGCCATCCGGCGGCTCGGGCGGCCCGCCGGGATCGGCGCGATGATCCGGGCCACGATCGCCGAGCAGCAGGGCATCACCTGCTCCGTCGGCGTGGCCCCGTCCAAGTTCATCGCCAAGCTCGCATCCACCCGGTCCAAGCCGGACGGGCTGCTCATCGTGCCCGCCGACGGCGTCCTGGCGTTCCTGCACCCGCTGCCGGTGGCCGCCCTGTGGGGCGTGGGGGAGCAGACCGGGCAGGTGCTGGCCCGGCTCGGGCTGCGCACCGTACGGGATATCGCGGAGATCCCGGTCGGCACCCTGCAGCGTGAGCTGGGCTCTTCGCTGGGCGCCCACCTGTCCGCGCTGGCCTGGGGGCGGGACGAGCGGCCGGTGGTGAGCAGCACCCCGGAAAAGAGCATCGGCGCCGAGGAGACGTTCGCCAGCGACATCGACGACCCAGAGATCATCCGCCGCGAGCTGCTCCGGCTGTCCGGGCGGACCGCGCGGGGCCTCCGCTCGGCCGGTGCCGTGGCCCGGACTGTGGTGATCAAGCTCCGGCTGGCCAACTTCACCACGATCACCCGGTCCCGGACGCTTCCCGAGCCCACCGATGTGGCGCGCACCATCTACGCCACCGCCTGCGACCTGTATGGCGCTGCCGGGCTGGACTCCCGGGCCCGGCTCCGCCTGGTCGGGGTGCGCACGAGCGGACTGGTGCCCGCCTCCCGCGCCGCTACCCAGCTGGCCTTCGGGGAACGGCCAGCCGGCTGGCGCGACGCCGAGCGGGCCCTGGACCAGATCAGCGGGCGCTTCGGGGCGGACACGGTCCGGCCCGCCGCCCTGGTGGCCGGGCAGGACGAGCAGGCCCCCCGCGGCCCAGCCGCGCCCGTCCGGCGGCCGTCTGCCGGGTCAGGTCCCCGCGGACCCGCCGGACCCGCCGGATCCGCCGGGCCAGCCGCACAGCCGTCTGCCGGGTCAGATCCCCGCAGGCCAGCCACGCCAGCCCGGCAACCACCCGTGGAGGGCTGATATGCTCACGCTTAAGCGGATCTAATTCGAAATTGCGTTTGGCTGATGTCCGGCTCGCCGGGCAGGTAGCTGCGGAACGCGCCAGAGGAGGTCCGGGGTGCAGGCAAGGGCCCGGAAATCCTTTACCCTCCCACTACCCTTCCACCCAGAGCGGCCGGACTCGTATTCTGGAAGAAGAACCCTGGACCGTGAGATGAACTCATCGCACCCGTCCCCGCGCGCGAGGTTTCATGGGAGGCGCCGTGCCGCTGTCTGAGCACGAGCAGCGTCAGCTCGACCAGATCGAGCGTGCGCTCTATGCCGAGGATCCAAAGTTCGCGCAGGCGGTGCGCGCGAAGGATCCGCGGGTGCACTACAAGCGCCGGGTAGTTGAGGCGGCGATCGGCTTTCTGCTCGGCGTGGGCCTCCTGCTGGCCGGCGTCATTTCCAAGCTGACCCTCATCGGCGTGGCCGGCTTCGTGGTCATGCTCGCCTGTTCGATGTGGGCCCTGTCCAGCTGGCGGCACATGTCCGGCGGCTCGACCGGGCGGCCTGGTGCGGCGCGTGACCGCCGGATGCGTCCTCCGGCGAGTTCGCGCTCTTCCCGCTCCCGGTTCATGGAACGGCTCGAGGAGCGCTGGCGCCGCCGTCAGGAGCGGGACCGGTAGGTTCCGGCCTTGCGTGGCTTAGCCGGCCCTCCGGGTTCGGGCCCTGTGTGGCTTGGCTGGCCCCTCCGGGTTCCGGCCCTGCCTGGCTTAGCCGGACTCTCCGGGCTGGTGGCGCGGGCCGCGGCGGGACCAGGCTCCCGTCCGGTGCGCGGCCAGGTCCATCCAGCTGAACACGTCCAGCGCGTGCTGCAGACCAGCTCGCACCGGCCGCAGCGACGAGGGCGGCACCAGCCGGGCCCGCCAGCGGGCGGCCCGGCCCGGGTTCGCGGCCACCTCACGGCGGACCAGATCGGAGTCGGCCCGCAGCGTGGCCGAGTCGGCGGGGTCCCTGGCGTACCGGGCCCGCTCGGTGGCCTGGACGATCCGGGCCAGCGCGGCCTCTCCCTCCGGGCTGAACCGCAGCGTCCGCGTCAGCCTGCTCCCGAGGGCGCGCGGCGACTCACTCGCCGACCAGGCGACCTTGCAGTCAGTCAGGTCATCCAGCAGTTCCAGCCAGGCGGCCTGGGCCCGCGGCCCGTCGCCCGCCGCGCGTGACCAGCGCCGCCGCCGGGTCAGCGACCTGACCAGGCGCGGCGCGATGAGCAGGACGATGACCAGCACCACGACGAACAGCCAGATCGGTCCCGAATGGCCTGCGCTGCCGCCCCCGCCGGTTCCCCGGGCGCTGAGGTGGCCGAGCTTGGCCAGCGCCCCGGAGTCTCCCTGCTTGATGCCCGGCGCGGAGGCCGTGGGCGACGGGGTGACCACGCTCTGGGACCCACCCGGCACGACGGTCTGCGGCGGCAGGGTGTAGGCGGGCTGGACCGCGGTGGCCTGACCGTCGGATCCGGAGGGGGTGGGCTCGAAGCGCAGCCAGCCCGCCCCCTGGAAGTACAGTTCCGGCCACGCGTGGGCGTCGCTGGTCCGGACGTCCCACCGGTCGTGCCCGATCGGCGAGCCTCCCGTGTACCCCACGGCGACCCGGGAGGGGATATCCAGCAGCCGGGCCAGCACGGCCATGGCGAAGGCGAACTGCTGGCAGTAACCCCGCCGGTCCTTGGTCAGGAAGTTGATCAGCGCCTTCGCCGTGGGCTTCTGGTGCACGTCCAGGCTGTAGCTGAACTTTCCGGACTCGGTGAACCAGCGCTGCAGGGCCACCGCCTCGCCGTAGAACGTGGACTGCCCGCGGGTGATCCGCTCGGCGAGGGTGTTCAGCGGCTCGAAGGCCCTGGGGACGTTGAGGTAGTTGGTCGCGATGCTGTTGGGCATCTCATCGGACTGCTGCAGCTGCAGCTCGGTGGGGGAGACCTCGCGGCTGGTCGCCGTGTAGCTGAGGCCGGAGAGGCTCTGGGCCGAGAACATGGTGAGCGAGCGGGGGTCGCTGCGCCAGTCCCCATCGACGCTGACGCTGCGGGCCGGGTAGGGAAGCGGCAGGAAGCTGGCCTGGTGCGGTCCGGTGGTCAGCCCCTTGGCCAGGGTGATCCTGGTGGTCTGGGCGGAGGTGTGGGTGGTCCGGCTCAGTCCCGGCGTGACGGGCAGCTTCCCGTCTTTCACCGGCTCGCCGGCGGCGGGGGCCAGCGTCCAGGTGTTGGTGGTGAGGTTGCTGAGCACGTACACCTGCAGGTACTGCGGGCTCCCGGCCGTCTGGTAGGTGAGCACGTGCACGGGCACCTTCTGGCGCAGTTCGCTGTTCATCTGCACCAGCGGGTCGGGCAGCGCGACCAGCGTGGTGCCGCCGCCGCCCCCGCCCGAGAAGAGCTTGTGATCGCGCAGCCCCGGCACCATCAGCGGGATGAACAGGGCGATCACCACGGCCGCCACCCCGATCCGGCGGCCGGCCGCGGCGAGTTCCTTGGTGTTGGGGCTGCCCCGCTGGGCCACCGCGGGGTCCTGGCCGCGGTGCCACACGGTGACCAGCCGTCCCCACAGCCGCAGCCGTTCCCGCCCGTCCACAGCCAGCATGGCCAGGTAGCCGGCCATGCCCAGACCGAATACGGTCATGGCCCCGAACACGCTCTGGTGCACGCTGGCGGTGAGGGGCACACAGAACAGCACCAGCAACGGCAGCCCGGCCACGGCGGGCCGGTGCAGCCGCACCGCGAGCAGGTCGGTGGCCACGGCCACCACGCCGATGCCCGCCGCGCTGAGCAGCAGGATGCCCGGCTCGGCCGGGGCGGGCGGCGCGAACCGGGAAGTCCCGTCCAGCCCCAGCTGGGCCAGCCGCCACAGGTGGTGCAGCGAGGCCGTGGTCGGGAGGAGCCGGCCTGCCGAGTGCGCGCTCGACAGCAGCACGTTCAGGTACAGCACCTGGGCGGCCAGGCCGACGACGGCGCAGAGCACCCAGGGCAGGACCCGCAGCCGGGTGAGGGCGCCGGCCAGCGCGGCCACGGCGACCGCCCCGACTCCCTCCCAGAACCAGAGCCAGCCCGATACCAGCGGGTAGAGGGACAGGGAGGCCGCGATGGTGGCCGTGGCCGCGGCAATCGTGAGGCGCTGGTTCACTGGCTGGCCCCGGCCCGGAAGCGGCCCTGCTCATGCCCGGGCACGCCGAGCAGGCCGGAAGTGGCGCGCAGCCGGTCCCAGGCCGCGATGAGCGGGGTGTTCGCGGTGATCGTGGTGACCCGCCAGCCCGCCGCACGCAGGATCCCGGCGGGGCCGTCCGTCTCCTCCGCCGGGTCCTGGGCCGCCCGGCCGCCTACCCAGGTGGACACCGCGAGCAGCAGCGCCATCGCCGGGCCGGCGTCACGGCGCCCCGCGGCGAGCCTTCTGGCTTCGTCCGCGGTCAGCCGCCCGGCCACCACCACGAACAGCCCGCCGGTGCCGCCGTGCGCGAGGTCCATGCCGCGGGCCAGCCCCGATCCGCTGGACTGCTTGATGACCGCCAGCGAGTCGAGCAGCGAATCCTCAAAGGACCCGGGTGCGGTGGCGGGCCCGGTGTCGGTGACGAGCTGCCCGTCGATTCCGCTGCGGGCCAGGTGCACGCCGATGGACGCGATGGCGCTGGCCGCGTACTCGAACGATGAGCCCGCCCCGGCGCCGCTGTGCGCCCGGGCCCGGGTGTCCAGCAACAGCACCGCGCGGTTGCGCCAGCGCTGTTCCTCACGGCGGACCATGAGCTCGCCGTGCCGGGCGGTGGACCGCCAGTGCACCCGGCGCAGTTCGTCACCGTCCCGGTACGGGCGGGGGATGACGTCGTCCTCGCCGGCCGTGTCCGCGGTCCTGGTGTGGCCGCCACCCTCCCCGCGCCAGTTCCCGGCCAGCGGCAGGCTCGGCAGCGGGATGATCGCCGGCGTCACCACCAGGCTGCTCCGCGCGGCGAACGAGCGGGTGAGCTCCACCAGGCCGAACGCATCGGCCACCCGCACCTGCAGCGGGCCGATGGTGAACTTGCCCCGGGCGCCGGACTGGATGGGGTACGACAGCTCCCGCCAGCCACCCTGCTCGATCCGTTCCAGCACGAAGCGCGGCCGGGTGCCCAGCGAGTAGGGGAGGGCGTCCTCGGCCAGCAGCAGCCCGGTGGGCAGCCGGGAGATGTTTTCCAGCCGCAGCGACACGGAGGCCGTCTGCCCCGCGGGCACCCGCGGCGGGCTGATCCGCCGCGTGCAGCGGATCCGGTAGCGGGCCCGGCTGGTCGCGAGCGCGGCCAGCAGCGGCAGCGCCAGGAGGACGATCCCGATGCTGAGCAGGGCCCGCTCGCCGAGGCCAAGCCCGAACCCCCCCGCGGCCAGGCCCGCCGCGAGGAATGACTTACCGCGGGTGGTCAACCCGGCGAACAGCGCCCGCATCCTGGACCTTCCTTCGCCCCGTTGTCCTAACTTACGTCAGGAACAGCCCACCGGTTCGGACGGCGGCGCAGCCTGAGACCAGTGCGGCCCGGGACCCAGCGCAGCCCGGCTCACTCAGCGCATGCGCGGCAGGGGCGTCTGCTCGACGATGCCTGCCACCACCCGGTCCGGCAGCTGGCGCTCCACCATGGCCTCGGCGGTCGGCAGCAGGCGGTGCGCGAGGACCGGGCCGGCCAGGGCCTGCACGTCATCGGGGATCACGAAGTCGCGGCCGTCCAGCGCCGCCCGGGCCCGGCTGGCCCGGAGCAGGTGCAACGCGGCCCGCGGGGAGGCCCCGAGCCGGAGCTCGGGAGCCGAGCGGGTGGCGCTGACCAGGCTGATGACGTACTGCTTCAGGCTCTCGGCCACGTGCACGCGGCGCACCGCGGCGATCAGATCCCGCACGTCGCTGGCCGAGGCGACTGGATCCAGGGAGTCCAGGGGTTCGCTCGAGCCGTGCAGGTCCAGCATGGCCAGTTCGGCCTCGGTGCTCGGGTAGCCCATGAGGATGCGCGCGGTGAAGCGGTCCCGCTGTGCCTCCGGCAGGGGGTAGGTCCCCTCCATCTCGATCGGATTCTGGGTGGCGATGACCATGAACGGCCGGTCCAGCGGGTAGCTGGTGCCGTCCACCGTGACCTGCCGCTCCTCCATGCATTCCAGCAGCGCCGATTGGGTCTTCGGGGACGCGCGGTTGATCTCGTCGCCGACGACGATGTTCGCGAAGACCGGGCCCGGCTTGAACTCGAACTCGCGGTGCTCCTGGTTGAACGCGCTCACCCCGGTGATGTCGCTGGGCAGCAGGTCCGGGGTGAACTGGATCCGCTGCACTGCGCACTGGGTGGACCGGCCCAGCGCCTTGGCCAGCATGGTCTTCCCCACGCCGGGCACATCCTCGATCAGCACATGCCCCTCGGCCAGCAGGACCGTCAGGGCCAGCCGGATCGCGTCCGGCTTTCCTTCGATGACCGACTCGATCGCGGCGCCGATGCGATGAGCGACCTGTACCAGGTCGTCGAGCGTCCGCTCGGCGCCGGCCCCCATATCCAAGACCACCTGTCCTCCTTGGTCAGCTGGGCCCGTGGCCGACAGCCGCGCTGGCCGCCGGGCACTGGGCCGCCCGCAGCCGACGTGTTGGTGCGTACCGACAGTACGTCCTGGACGGCCCGGCGCGCGATGCGGGGAACCGGACCTGCCTCCTGGCTGAGGGCCACCGCCCTCCCCGCTGAGGGCCGCTGCCCGTTCCCCCACTTTGCTCCCTGCCTCTGACCTGCGGTTACTGCGCGATTATCCGATATCTGGATCCTCGGCGACGTTGACGGTGGGGGAATGTGGAGTACAGTGGAGGCCGATGGGGCACGCTACTCCGGGGGGCGGGAGGTGAGGGCCTGTGTTCCTGGGCACTCATACGCCACGCCTTGACGAGAAGGGCCGGTTGTTCCTGCCGGCCAAATACCGCGAGGAGCTCGCTGGAGGGCTAGTGATCACCAAGGGCCAGGAGCGCTGCCTGTACGTCTTCCCGGTCGGCGAGTTCGGCCGGATCACGGACGCCTTGCGCAGCGCGCCGGTCACCGCGAAGGCGGTCCGGGATTACAGCCGGGTGTTCTTCGCCAGTGCCTCGGACGAGATCCCCGATAAGCAGGGCAGGATCACGATCCCGCCCGGGCTGCGTGAGTACGCGGCACTCACCCGTGACTGCGCGGTCATCGGGGCCAATACGCGCCTGGAGATCTGGGACTCGGCCGCGTGGGAGTCCTACCTGGCGGAGCAGGAAGACGCCTTCTCCGCAGCGTCAGAGGAGGTATTGCCAGGGGTGCTGTAAGCGGTGCCGGTTCTCCGGTGCCGCGTGCTCGGCGAGGTCTCCACCCGCGCCTGGGCGATCACGTCGGCTGGCGTCACTTCCCCGGCGCCAGGAGACGTCCAGGCCCGCGCGTTGCGCGGATGGGGACCTGGCCGGGCAGCACAGCCCTGGCCAGCAGGGGGCTGGCCACACCGGCCCGCCTACAGCGGCCTGGCCACCCGGGCTGGGAAGACGGGCAGGCACGCCGCCCGCCGCATCCCGGGCGGGTGCGGCGGGGTGAGAGGGGGTCCGATGGGCGAGTCGGCGGCCGGGCATCTGCCGGTGATGGTCGATGAAGTCCTCGGCCTGTTCGCTCCGGCGCTGCAGCCGAGCGGCGCCATCCTCGTGGACGCCACCCTGGGCCGGGCCGGTCACGCCCGCGCGCTGCTGGAAGCCCATCCGGGACTCGCGCTGATCGGGGTGGACACGGACACCCAGGCGCTGGAGGAATCCCGGCGCCTGCTGGCCCCGTACGCCGACCGGGTGACGCTGGTGCACGCGGTCTACGACGAGATTCCTGAGCTCCTGTCCCAGCGCGGTGACCTGCGCGTTCAGGGCATCCTGTTCGACCTGGGCGTCTCCTCACCGCAGCTGGATGATCCAGCCCGGGGCTTCGCCTATTCCTATGACGCCCCGCTCGACATGCGGATGGACCAGACCCGGGAGCTGACCGCGGCCGAGGTACTCAACACCTACCCGGCCGGGCAGCTGGCCCGGATCCTGCGGGACTACGGCGAGGAACGCTTCGCCCGGCGGATCGCCGACGCGGTGGTGCGGGAGCGCGACCGCGCTCCACTTTCCTCCACCGCTCAGCTGGCTGAGATCGTCAGGGAATCCATTCCGGCCCCGGCCCGGCGCACCGGCGGCCATCCCGCCAAGCGGACCTTCCAGGCGCTGCGCATCGAGGTCAACGGGGAACTGGAGGCGCTGCACGCCGTGCTACCCGGCGCCCTGGACCGGCTGGCCGTAGGCGGCCGGATCGTGGTGCTGGCCTATCACTCGCTCGAGGACCGGGCGGTCAAGACGGCGCTGGCCCAGGCGTCCGCGGATACCACGCCGCCGGGCCTGCCGGTGCCGCTGGAGTCCGCGCGGCCCAGGTTCAGGCTGCTCACCCGGGGGGCGCAGCGGCCCTCCGCGGCGGAGCTGGCCCGCAACCCGCGGGCCGCGCCGGCCCGGCTGCGGGCGGCCGAGCGGATCAGGGAGGCCGCGTGACCGGCGCCGGGGATGCCTGGGCCTTTGGGGCGGCCCCGAGCACCCAGAGACAGAGCACCAGAAAACCAGAGCACCAGAAGACAGAGCACCGAAGCACGGAGCATCACGGGGCGGGGCCCAGTTATCCGGCCGCAAGGGGGACGCGGGAGTGAGTGTGCGCACTGACGTGGAAACGGGGGCCCGGCCGCGGCCGCCCGGTGCTGGGGGCCAGGGTGCCAGGGAGCCTGCCGTCCGGGGGCCCAGCCTCCGGGGGAAGCGGGCCCGCGGGCTGAGGGATCGGGTACCAGCCGGGCAGGAGGCCCGGGCGTCGGCGGGTTCGCCGTCCCCGGTGCTGCCGGGCCGGTCGAGGCCGGCCCGCCGCCGGGCCGCCGGGCCTGGCCCGGGCCGTCCGGCCGCCCCGGCCCAGGAACGCCCGGCCGCCCTCGCCCCGGACCGTGCCGCCGGCCAGGCGCGCCCGACGGGCGCCGGGGCCCAGGCCGGTGCGCCGTCCGCAGCCATCGCGCGGACCCCGTTCATCGTCTTCGTGACCGCGCTGCTGGGCGGGGGACTGATCTGCCTGCTCGTGATCAACACGATCCTCGCCACTGGCTCGTATCAGATCACCAGCCTGCAGCAGGCCCAGACCGCGCGAGCGCAGCAGGTTCAGGTGCTCAAGCAGCAGGTCGCCGAGGAGTCCGCTCCCTCAGTGATCGCGAACCGGGCCCGCCAGCTCGGCATGGTCGAACCGCCGCTGACCAAGTTCCTCAACCTCAACACCGGCCGGATCAACCGCCAGCCCGCCGCGGAGCGGGGCGTTCCCGCGGTCCCGGGATACACCCCGTGAGAGATGGTCAGGGCGACGGACGTCCCGGCGCGCGGGGCCGGCGGCCGCCGGCCGCGACCGGGCCCCGCCGGCCCGCCGCGGGCCGCCGGACCCGCGACGGCGGCCCGGGCGGCCGCGGAGAGGCCGGGCACGGCCGGGCGCCGCGTTCCGCGCCGGACGGGCGGCCAGTCCGGCCCGGCTCCCGGACCGGGCGGCCCGCCGGGCCGCCCGCCGATCCCGCAGCCGCCCGCCGAGCCGCGCAGCCCGGCGCGGCCCGGGGTGGTCCGGCCCGGGATGGCTCGGCCCGAGGTGGCTCACCCCGGGGTGATGCGGCGCGGGGCCTTGCGGCCTGGGGCGGTGCGGCCCTGGGCCGGACCGCCCGGGGGCGGGGCGGATCAGGGAGCCGGGCCCGCGGCCGCAGTTCGCCGCGCCGCGGCTCACTGACCCGCGGCAGCCCGCCCCGCCGGCTGCGCATCACCATGCTCTGCATCGGCTTCGTGCTGTCCCTGATCGCCGGCCGGCTCGTCCAGCTCCAGGCCATGGAGGGCTCTATCTACCGGGCCACGGCCGATCACTGGCGGCTCAGCACGATCCCCGTGCCCGCGGTCCGCGGCAGTATCACCAGCGCGGACGGCACCACGCTCGCGATGACCGTGCAGACCGACCTGGTCCACGCCGACCCCCCGTTGATCATCAAGGCCAAGAAGTCGTTGAGCGCGGTGGCCAGCGCGCTGGCCGGGCCGCTCGGGATGAGCGCGGCGAGCATCCTGGCCAAGCTGGAGATCCCCACGTCGAAGGACTACGTGATACTGAAGCAGGCCGTCCCCGCGACCACGGCCGCCGCCATCACCGCGCTCAACGAGCCAGGCATCGCGATGACGCCGTCCTACACGCGCGAGTACCCGAACGGGGACCTGGCCGCCAACCTCATCGGCTTCACCAACACCAACGGCGCGGGGGTGCTGACCGGCGAGGCCGGCATCGAGCAGTCGGACAACTCGCTGCTGGCCGGCCGGACCGGCCAGCAGGAAGTCCAGGTGGGCACCAACGACCAGCCCATCCCGGTGGCCGGGCAGACGACCCGGCAGATGGTGCCGGGCGACAACGTCCGGCTCACCATCCTGGCCAGCCTGCAGTGGGAAGCCGAGCAGGCCTGCGCGCAGGAGGTGAAGAAGACCAACGCCAGCAACTGCACCGTGGTCATCATGCAGCCCAGCACGGGGAAGATCCTGGCCATGGCGCAGTCACCGTCGTTCAACCCGGCCCACCCGGCCAGCGTGGCCGCCACCACGGACATCCCCGTGGCCAACGTGTTCGACCCGGGGAGCACGGCCAAGGTGATCACCGCCGCGGCGGCGATGGAGCACGGCGGCCAGACGCCGATGAGTGCCTACACCGTGCCCGAGTCGATCAACATCGACGGCTTCCCCTTCCATGACGCGGAGTACCACCCCACGGAGAGATGGACGATCGCCGGGATCATCGCCCACTCCAGCAACGTGGGCATGGTCCAGGTGGCCCAGCACGTCAGCCCGAACACGCAGTACCAGTACTTCAGGAACTTCGGCATCGGCCAGCCGAGCGTGCCCGGCCTGCCCGCGCAGAGCAACGGCATCCTGTACCCGGTGTCCAAATGGTGGGGTGACGAGCGGTACACCCTGGCGTTCGGCCAGGGCGTCGCGGTCACCGCGGTCCAGATGGCCAGCGTCTACGCCACGATCGCCAACGGCGGGGTCCGGGTGACCCCCTCGGTCGTCGCGGGCACCACCGGTGCCAGCGGCCGGTTCGTGCCCGCCCGGCGGCCCGCCGCCCACCGCGTCATCCAGGCCAAGACCGCTCATCAGCTCATGGGCATCCTGCAGCAGGTGCCCTGGGTTGACGCCCAGGTGGGGGAGCCCTGGGCCGAGATACCCGGGGTACTCGATCGCGGCCAAGACCGGGACCGCGCAGATCGCCGACCCGAAGAAGGGCGGCTGCCTGTGCCTGTACGGGTCGAGCCTCATCGGGATCGCGCCGGCCGGGAACCCCAAGCTCGTCGTGGCGGTAAACGTGCAGAACCCGCGCAAGGGCAGCTATTTCGGTATCCAGGTGGCGGGCCCTGTCTTCTATAAGGTCATGAACTTCGCATTGCGGACGATGAAGATCCCGCCCGATCATGGCCAGCGTCCGAACGTCAGGCTCACGGCACCGTGATCAGAGGTAACCTCGGCCCGTGCCTGCGGCTCTCCTTCCACGCGATGTCCCGCCGCGTCCGCTGTCCGAACTGGCCATGCTGCTCGGACTGAGCACCGGACGGGCTGGCCCCGATCCGCTGGCCGGGCCGGGTGGCCCGGTCACGGTGTCCGGCGTGACCCATGACTCACGCCGGGTGCGGCCCGGTGACCTGTACGCGGCCCTCCCGGGCACCCAGCATCACGGCGCGCGCTTCTGTGACGACGCGGCCGAGGCCGGAGCGGTGGCCGTGCTCACCGACCCGGACGGCAAGAGCCTGGCCCGGCACTGCGGGCTGCCGGTGTTCGTGGTCTCCGATCCGCGGGCCCGGCTGGGTGAGATCGCATCCTGGATCTACGGGAACCCGTCCAGCCGGCTGACGCTCATCGGCGTGACCGGCACCAGCGGCAAGACCAGCACCACCTACCTGCTCGAGTCCGGCCTGCGCCGGGCCGGCCACATAACCGGGCTGCTGGGCGGGGTGGAGACCCGGGTGGCCGGGACCGTCGCGCCGAGCCAGCTCACCACCCCTGAGGCCACCGACCTGCAGGCACTGCTGGCTGAGATGGTGCGGCGCGGGGTGACCGCCGCCGCGATGGAGGTGTCCAGCCACGCGCTGGCCCTGGGCCGGGTCACGGGCACCACCTACGACGTCGTGGTGTTCACCAACCTGTCCCAGGATCATCTGGACTTTCACGCCAGCATGGACGAGTACTTCGAGGTCAAGGCGGGCCTGTTCACCCCCGGCTTCGCCCGCATCGGCGTGGTCAACACCGACGACGAGTGGGGCCGCAAGCTGGCCGGCCAGGCGCAGATCCCGGTCACCACCATCTCCGCCGCCGGGGACCCGGCCGCCGACTGGCGCGCGGCTGACGTGCGCGGCGGCGCGGACGGCAGCACGTTCCGGGTCGTCGGCCCGGGCGGGGTGGAGGCCGACGCGTCGGTGACGCTGCCCGGCCCGTTCAACGTCTCCAACGCGCTGGGCGCGATCGTCGCCCTGGTCGAGGCGGGGGTCAGCCTGGCGGCCGCGGTCGCCGGGGTCGCGGCCGCGCCGGGCGTGCCAGGCCGGCTGGAGCGGGTGGAGTGCGGCCAGGACTTCACCGTGCTGGTGGACTACTCACACAAGCCCGGCGCGGTCGAGGCGGTACTCCGCGCCCTGCGGCCGGTCACCCAGGGGCGGCTGTCCATCGTGCTGGGCTGCGGCGGTGACCGGGACCGGGCCAAGCGGCCGCTGATGGGCGCGGCCGCGGTCAGCCTCGCCGACCTGGCCATCCTGACCAGTGACAACCCCCGTTCGGAGGACCCGCTGGCCATCCTGGCCGAGATGCTGCAAGGGGTCCTGACCGTCCCGCCCGAGCGCCGTGGACGGATGATCATCGAGCCGGACCGGGCCGCCGCGATCGGCCTGGCCGTAGCGGCGGCGGGCAAAGGGGACATCGTGCTGGTAGCGGGCAAGGGCCACGAGCGCGGGCAGTACGCCGCGGGCCAGGTAACCCCGTTCGACGACCGGGAAGTCGCCGCGGACGCCATCGCCGAGGTGCTGGCCGCCCGTGGTGACCAGGACCGTGGTGACCAGGACCGAAGTGGCCGGGACCGCGGCGGCTGGGACGCGGCCCGGATCCGGCTGGGGGAGGACGCGTGATCCCGCTCTCCCTCGGGGCCATCGCCCGGCTCACCGGGGCCCAGCTGGTGGGGGCGGCCCCGGGCCAGGAGGCCGATCCGGCCGCGCTGATCACCGGCCCGGTGATCATCGACTCCCGGGCCGCCGCCCCAGGTGCCCTGTTCGCGGCCCTGCCCGGGACCCGGGTGGACGGGCACGAGTTCGCCGCGCAGGCCGTGGCCGCCGGCGCGGCCGCGGTGCTGGCCACCCGGCCGTGCGGGGCGCCCGCGCTGATCGTGCCGGACGTCACGCAGGCCCTGGGCCGGCTGGCCCGCGGCGTGGTGGACGCCCTGCCCAGCCTGCAGATCGCCGGGATCACCGGGTCCGCCGGCAAGACCACCACCAAGGACCTGGCCGCCCAGCTCGTCGAGGCCCTCGGCCCCACGGTGGCGCCGCGGGCGTCCTGGAACAACGAGATCGGCCACCCGCTGACCGTGCTGCGCGCCACCGCCGACACCCGCTACCTGGTGCTCGAGCTGTCCGCCCGCGGACCCGGGCACATCGCCCACCTGTGCCAGATCGCCCCGCCCCGGCTCGGGGTGGTGCTCTGCGTGGGACACGCGCACGAGGGCGAGTTCGGCGGCATCGAGGAGGTCGCCCGGGCCAAGGGCGAGCTGCCCGCCGCGCTGCCGGAGGACGGCGTCGCGCTGCTCAACGCGGACGATCCCCGGGTCATGGCCATGGCCGCGCGGACGGCGGCGCGGGTGGTGACGTTCGGCCAGGGGCCGGCCGACGTGCGCGCCGAGGATGTCCGGCTCGATGACCGGGGCCGGCCCGGGTTCCGGCTGGTCAGCCCGGCCGGATCCGGCCTCGTCCAGCTGCGCCTGTACGGCGGGCACAACGTCTCCAACGCGCTCGCCGCGGCCGCGCTGGCTGGTGAGCTGGGCCTGCCCGTGCCGGAGATCGCGCAGCGGCTGTCCGAGGCGGAGGCCCGCAGCCGCTGGCGGATGGAGGTCAGCGAGCGCCCGGACGGCGTCATCGTGCTCAACGATGCCTACAACGCCAACCCCGAGGCCGTCCGGTCCGCCCTGGACACGCTGGCCGTGCTGGCCCGCGGCCGCCGCTCGTTCGCGGTGCTCGGGCCGATGAGCGAGCTGGGCGCGCACTCCGCGACCCGGCACGAGGAGATCGGCGGGTACGCGGCCCGGGCCGGCCTGACCGGCCTTATCGTGGTCGGCGAGGAGGCGGGCCCCATCCTGGCCGGGGCCAAGGCCGAGCCGTCCTGGGACGGCGAGCTGATCTACGCCGCTGACCCCGGGGCCGCCTTGGATGAGCTCGGGCACCGGCTGGCACCTGGCGACGTTGTGCTGGTGAAGGCGTCACGCTCGGCCGGCCTGGAGCGGGTCGCGCTCGCCCTGACCGGGGAGCTGCCCGTGGTTCCGGGGCAGACGGTGGTTCCAGGGCAGACGGCGGCATCAGAGGAGACGGCACCGTGAGGACGATCCTGCTGTCGGCGGGGATCTCGCTGCTGCTCTCGCTGTTCGGCACGCCGCTGGCCATCAGGATCTTCTCCCGGCGCGGCTACGGCCAGCTGATCCGGGAGGAGGGGCCGGCCGGGCACGCGACCAAGCGCGGCACTCCCACCATGGGCGGGACCGTCATCGTGATCGCGGCGGTGGTCGGCTACTTCGTCGGCAACATCTTCACCGGCCAGGAGCCGTCCGTCTCCGGCGTGCTGGTCATGTTCCTGATGGTGGGCCTGGGCGTGGTCGGCTTCCTCGACGACTTCATCAAGATCTACAAGCAGCGCAGCCTGGGCTTGCGCAGCGGCGCCAAGCTGGCCGGCCAGGCCGTGGTGGGCGCGGTGTTCGCGCTGCTCGTGGTGCAGCAGCATTTCGCCGACGGGTACGACCTGACGCCGGCCGACGCGCACCTGTCCTTCCTGCGTGACTTCGGCCCGGCGATCGGGGTCACCGCGTTCATGCTGTGGATCGTCTTCCTGATCGCCGGCACGTCCAACGCGGTGAACCTGACCGACGGCCTGGACGGCCTGGCCACCGGCTGCGCCTGCCTCGCGCTCGCCGCCTACGTGCTGATCGGCAACTGGCAGTTGCGCAACGACTGCACGGCCTTCCTCGCCCCGCACTGCTACGACGTGCGCGATCCGCTCGACCTCGCGGTGGTGGCGGCGTCGGTGCTCGGCGCCTGCTTCGGCTTCCTGTGGTGGAACGCGCCGCCCGCCCGGATCTTCATGGGCGACACCGGGTCGCTGGCCCTCGGCGGCGTGCTGGCCGGGCTGGCCGTGTGCACCAAGACCCAGCTGCTGCTGGCCATCCTGGGCGGCATCTTCGTGATCATCGCCCTGTCCGTGATCATCCAGGTCGGCTCGTTCAAGATGACCGGCCGCCGGGTGTTCCGGATGGCGCCGCTGCAGCACCATTTCGAGCTGAAGGGCTGGGCGGAAACTACCATTGTGATCAGATTCTGGCTGATCTCCGCCATGTTCGTCGCGCTCGGGCTCGGCATTTTCTACGTGGAGTGGATGCCTAAATAGGCGCGACACGCAGCGGATGTCCCCGGCCCGGCGGCCCCGCGGTCCGAGACTTGGACAATGGTCTCTGAGGTGTCGGCGGACGCGCGCCGCCAGGCTGATGGCGGCGCGGGGTCGTGGAGTGAGGCGGCCCGGGACCGGGTATCGGCCCGGTTTGCCTTCCTGGACCGGCCGCTGACGTCTTTCTACCTGGTCCTCGGGATCACCACGCTGCTCCTGGCCCTCGGCCTGGTCATGGTCTTGTCCACCTCCTCGGCGACCGGCCTGATGAATGGCATCTCACCGTGGTCCGGCCTCCAGCACCAGCTGTTCGGCGTGCTGATCGGGCTGCCCTGCATGTGGGTGGCGGCCAAGTGCTCCCCGTCCCGGTTCCGGGCCGCCGCCTACCCGCTGATGTTCGTCTCCCTGCTCGGGCTCGTGCTGGTCCCGTTCATCGGCGTCACCACCGGTGGCGCGGCCCGCTGGCTGCAGATCGGCCCGGTCCAGTTCCAGCCGTCCGAGCTGGCCAAGCTGGCCTTCGTGCTGTGGGGGGCCGATCTGCTGGCCCGCAAGGAGAAGCTCGGTCAGCTCGAGGACTGGCGGCAGCTGCTCATCCCGCTGCTGCCGGGGGTGGCCATCATGGCCCTGCTGGTGATGATGGGCGACGATCTGGGCACCACGTTCATGCTGCTCATCATCTTCCTGGCGCTGCTGTGGATCATCGGCACGCCGGGACGCCTGATGCTGGGCATGCTGGCGATCATCGGCCTGGTGCTGCTGATCATGATCGTGGTCGAGCCCTGGCGGCTGAAGCGGCTGACCGGCTACCTGGGCCCCGCGGGCAGCCCGGTCGGCCCGAACCAGCAGAGCATCCAGGGCAAGTGGGCGGTGGGCTCGGGTGGCTGGTTCGGCGTGGGCCTCGGCGCCAGCCGGGAGAAATGGGGCTGGGTCCCGGAATCGACGACCGACTTCATCTTCGCGATCCTGGGCGAGGAACTGGGCCTGGTCGGCACGCTGTGCGTGACGTTCCTCTACGGGGGCCTGGCGTACGCCGGGCTGCGGATCGCCCGCCGGGTACAGGACACCTTCATGCGGCTGGCCGCCGGGGCGGCCACCGCCTGGATCGTGGTCCAGGCGCTGGTGAACATGGGCGCCGTCCTCGGCCTGCTGCCGATTACCGGGGTGCCCTTGCCGCTGATGTCCGAGGGCCTGTCCTCCCTGCTGGTGACCATGGTGGCGCTCGGCATGCTGATGTCATTCGCCAAGCGTGAGCCCGGTGCGAGCCAGGCCCTTGCCGAGGCTGGCCCCGGCGTGCCCCTTCGCGTCCTAAGCTGGCTGGGCCTGGCCGGCCGGCGGGAGAAGCCAGCCGCGCCCGGGCGCCGTCGGTGAGAGAGGGAGTGCCGGGCGATGAGCGTCGTACTCGCAGGCGGGGGGACTGCGGGCCATATCGAGCCCGCACTGGCCCTCGCCGATGCGCTGCGCCGGGCTGACCCCCAGCTCAGCATCGTGTGTCTCGGGACCGAGCGTGGGCTGGAGACCAGGCTGGTTCCGATGCGCGGTTATGAGCTGGCCCTGATCCCCCCCGTCCCGCTGCCCCGTCACCTGACGCCGCAGCTGCTCGGCGTGCCCGGCCGGCTGGGCACGTCGGTAAGCGCCGCGGCCCGGGTGCTGGAGCAGGCGCACGCGGATGTGCTCGTGGGGTTCGGCGGTTACGTGGCCACGCCGGGGTATCTGGCCGCGCGGCGCCACCACGTGCCGATCGTGGTCCATGAGGCCAACGCCCGGCCCGGGCTGGCCAACCGGCTCGGCGCCAGGTTCACCACCCACGTGTTCACCGGCCAGCCCGACACCAAGCTCCCGCACGCCCGGTACATCGGGATCCCGCTGCGCCACGAGATCGCCAGCCTGGACCGGCTGGCCCTGGCGGACAAGGCCCGGGCGCATTTCGGGCTCCGGCCGGACCTGCCGGTGCTGCTGGTCACCGGCGGCTCGCAGGGCGCCCGCTCGCTGAACTACGCGGTGCTCGACGCCGCCGACTCGATCCGCGCGGCCGGCCTCCAGGTGCTGCACATCCTGGGGCCGCGCAGCGATATCGACGTGCGGCTGCCGCTCGCCGGCCCGCCGTACATCACGCTGCCGTACGTGGACCGGATGGACCTGGCCTACGCGGCGGCTGACTTCGCCATCTGCCGCAGCGGCGCGATGACCTGCGCGGAACTCACCGCGGTCGGCCTGCCCGCGGCCTATGTCCCGCTGCCGCACGGCAACGGCGAGCAGCGGCTCAACGCGGTGCCCATCGAGGCGGCCGGCGGCGGGCTCATCATCGCCGACGCGGACCTGACCCCGGAGTGGATCCGCTCCGACCTGCTGCCCATCCTGGTCAACGCGCAGCTCGTGGCGGCCATGTCGCAGGCGGCGGCGGCGATGGGCCATCGCGACACCGACGCCCGGCTGGCGGCCGAGGTCCTCGGCATCGTCCAGGCCCGGGCTCAGGACCGGCCCCGCAGCCGGGGCGGCGCAGGCTACCCCGGAGGCGGGCATGCCGGAGGAGGGCATGCCGGCGGGGGACACGCCAGCGGCGGGCACGCCAGCGGCGGCCGGGGCAGGCGCAGGGCATGAACCAGCAGCAGATGAGGATGGCGCGATGGGCCTGGTAACCCCGGTGGACCCGGTCCCGGTCGACCAGCTCGGCCGGGTGCACTTCACCGGCATCGGCGGGGCGGGCATGTCCGGCATCGCCCGGATCATGCTGGCCCGGGGGGTCAGCGTGTCCGGCAGCGACGCGGCCGGCTCGGCGCTGCTCGACGAGCTGGCCGTGCTCGGCGCGGACATCCGGGTCGGGCACGACGCCGCGCACCTGACCGGGGCCGACACGCTCGTGGTGTCAACCGCGATCCGCCCGGACAATCCCGAGCTGGTGGCCGCGCGCGAGAGCGGGCTGCGGGTGCTCCACCGGGCGGCCGCGCTGGCCTCGGTGATGCTCGGCCGCAGGGCGGTGGCGGTGGCCGGCACGCACGGCAAGACCACCACCACGTCCATGCTCACCACCGTGCTGCGGGACTGTGGCGCGGACCCGTCCTACGTGATCGGCGGCATCCTTACCGAGACCGGCCTGGGTGCGGATGAGGGCAGCGGTGAGCTGTTCGTGGCCGAGGCCGACGAGAGCGACGGCTCGTTCCTCATGCTCTCGCCCGAGGCGGCCATCGTGACCTGCGTGGAAGCCGATCACCTGGACAACTACGCGGGCCTGGCCGAGATCGAGGCCGCGTTCGCCGGATTCGCCCTGCGCATCGCCCGGGGCGGGCTGCTGGTCGCGTGCGCCGATGATCCGGGCGCCCGGGCCCTGGCCGAGGCGGCCCGCGAGCTCCCGCTGCGGGTCCGGACCTACGGCGAGGCCGCGGACGCGGACTACCGGGTGGGCGCCGTGGTCCCGCGCGGCATGACGGTCGGCTTCGAGGTCAGTGCCGGGCCCGCGGCGCCGGTGCCCGGGCTTACCGCGCAGGTGCAGCTCCGCGTCCCGGGCCGCCACAACGCCCTCAACGCCACCGCGGTGCTCGCCGCCTGCCTGGAGCTCGGTTTCCCGGTGGACGGGGTGACCCGCGGGCTGGCCGCCTACCGCGGCGCCCGGCGCCGCCTCGAACTCAAGGGCGAGGCGGACGGGGTGCGGGTCCTGGACAGCTACGCGCACCATCCCACCGAACTGGCCGCCGACCTCGCCGCGGCGCGGGACATCGCGGAGGGCGGCCGGGTCCTCGCCATCTTCCAGCCGCACCTGTTCAGCCGGACCCGGATCTTCGCGGCGGAACTGGGTGCGGCGCTTGGCCGCGCCGACGAGGCCTTCGTGCTGGATGTCTACCCGGCCCGCGAGGACCCGGAGCCCGGGGTCACCGGGGAGCTGGTGGTGGTGGCCGTGCCGGGGGGCCGGGCTCATTTCGTGCCGGACCGCACGGCCGTGCCCGCCGCGGTGGCGGCCACCGCGAAGCCCGGCGACCTGGTGCTGACCATGGGTGCAGGCGACGTCACCGCGCTGGGCCAGCCGGTCCTCGACGCGCTCCGGGCCCGCGGCGGCCCAGCGGGATGAGCAGCCAGGCCGGGGACGTCACCCAGGGGCGCGACCAGGGGGCCGGCGCTCCCGGTGGGCCGGGCGCGGACACCGCGGACTCCGGGCCGGCCGCGGCCACCCGGGGTTCGCGGCCGGGCGGGCACCAGCCGTGGCGGGCGGCCTTCTTCGCCCTGGCCGCGGTGGCCATCGTGGTCGGGGTGGGCTGGGCCCTGCTCGATTCACGGTTCTTCGTGGTTCGCTCGGTCGCGGTGACCGGCACGCACCTGGTCACCGGGACCGAGGTCCGGTCGGCGGCGGCCATCCCGCCAGGGGTGCCGCTGATCAGGGTGAACGGTGCCGTGATCGCCCACCGGGTCGAGCAGATCCGCCAGGTCCAGTCCGCGCGGGTCAGCCGGGACTGGCCGGACGGGATCACGATCGCGGTCACCGAGCGCACGCCGGTCCTGGCCGTGGCGAGCGGTAGCGGGTACCAGCTGATCGACAAGTTCGGCGTGGCCGTGGAGTCGGCGTCCCGGCGGCCACCCGCCCTGCCCAGCCTCGAGCTGTCGGCAGTGCCCGGCTCAGGCCCGGTGTCCGTGCCGGAACTACGGGGGAACCCGGCGGTGTACGCCGCGGCGGTGGTGCTGCACGAACTGCCGCGCTACCTGGCCCGGTCGGTGGTCAGCGTGCAGGCGCCGAGCGCCACCGAGGTGACCCTCAGGCTCACCCGCGGGATCACGATCGTCTGGGGTGGCACGGACCGGGCGGCCGACAAGAGCAGGGAACTCGCCCTGCTGATGCGGACGCATGCGCGCAGCTACGACGTGAGCGCGCCCGGGACGGCGGTGACCGGCGGTTGAATGGCGGCCGGGAATTCCGAGGCCAGCGGCGACACGCCGGCCCGCTTTGCGCGTGGCTAGTTGACCCTGCCCTCCTCCAACCCTACTGTCCGTATCAATCGCCAGGATGACATAACTGTAAATCTCAACTTGAGAGTGAGGGTTAACTCACTGGAAATCACGGAACGTGCCCGGCCGGATGAATTGGGGGCGATTTTCGGCAGGGTGCGGAGCCGGTGGATGCTGAGCCGGTGTTGCTGAAACAGTGGTTTCGGTGGTGGTTTCCAGGAAAGGGCGCTCTCTCCGGCGAAATAGGCCGTGTGCAGAAACGCGACAGAGGCAAACGAGCGGAAAGGTCCCTCCTCGTGGCAGCACCGCAGAACTATTTGGCGGTCATCAAGGTCGTCGGTATCGGTGGGGGCGGCGTCAACGCCGTGAACCGGATGATCGAAGAGGGGCTCAAAGGCGTTGAGTTCATCGCGATCAACACCGACGCGCAGGCGCTCCTGATGAGCGACGCGGATGTCAAGCTGGACGTCGGCCGGGAACTCACCCGTGGTCTCGGAGCGGGGGCCAATCCCGAAGTCGGGGCACATGCCGCCGAAGACCACCGGGAGGAGATCGAGGAGGTCCTCAAGGGGGCCGACATGGTCTTCGTCACCGCGGGGGAGGGCGGTGGCACCGGCACCGGCGGTGCGCCGATCGTGGCCAACGTGGCCCGTTCGCTGGGCGCGCTGACCATTGGCGTGGTCACCAGGCCGTTCGGGTTCGAGGGCAAGCGCCGGGCTTCCCAGGCTGAACTGGGCATTGAGCGGCTGCGCAACGAGGTGGACACGCTCATCGTCATCCCGAACGACCGGCTGCTATCTATCTCGGACCGGCATGTCAGCGTGCTGGACGCATTCAAGGCGGCTGACCAGGTTCTCCTCTCCGGTGTCCAGGGAATTACCGACCTGATCACCACGCCCGGGCTGATCAATCTCGACTTCGCCGACGTGAAATCGGTCATGTCCGGGGCCGGCTCGGCGCTCATGGGAATCGGATCGTCGCGAGGCGATGACCGCAGCGTCGCGGCCGCGGAGATGGCTATCTCCAGCCCGCTGCTCGAGGCGAGCATCGACGGGGCGCACGGGGTGCTGCTGTCCATCCAGGGCGGCTCCGACCTGGGCCTGTTCGAAATCAACGAGGCGGCCCAGTTGGTCTCCAACTCGGCGGCGCCGGACGCCAACATCATTTTCGGCGCGGTCATCGACGACGCGCTCGGCGACGAGGTCCGGGTCACGGTCATCGCGGCCGGGTTCGACGAGGGCGGTAACCGCCGGGCCAGGCCTGCCCGGGTCACGTCCAGCTTCGCGGCGGAGGCCGCCTCGGCCGCGATGCCGAGTGCGGACACCTACGCGGCCCCGGCCGTCCCCGCTCCTCCCGTGCCCGCCGACGTGTGGGCCGCACCGTCCGAGCCGGTCAATGAGCCGGAGCCGGTGTCCTTCAGCATCGCCGAGAACGGCAGCCTGACTGCGGATTCCCCCCGGTCAGAAAGCAGAGGGTCAGAAGGCAGCGGGTCCGGAGGGCTGGCGGAAGAGAACGGGATCGACGCCGTGCCTGCCCCCCGGCCCGCCGACACCAGTCCGGCCGATTCGGGCCCGGTCACGCCGGTGTCCCGCCCGGACACCGCCGCCGCGGCCCGGGTCTTCGACGCGGCCACCACCCGGCGCCGCTCGGTGGTGTTCGAAGAGGATGACGAGCTCGACGTCCCCGACTTCCTCAAGTAACGGCCGGCCGGACCTGGTGACGGGCTCGCCAGGCCAGCCGGGCCAGCAGGACCCCGGCGGTGAGCGCGTCGCTGAGGTGGCCGCCTTGCTCGCCCAGGTCCGGGCCCGGATCGGTGCGGCCTGCCAGGCCGCCGGACGCTCGCCCGGCGAGGTCACCCTGATCGCCATCACCAAGACCTTCCCGGCCAGCGACGTCCGGGTGCTCAGCTCGCTGGGCGTGCGGGATGTGGGGGAGAACCGCGACCAGGAGGCGGCGCCCAAGGCCGCAGCCTGCGCGGACCTGCGTGATCGGCTCACCTGGCATTTCGTCGGGCAGTTGCAGACCAACAAGGTGGCCAGCGTGGTGCGCTACGCCGACGTGGTCCACTCGGTGGACCGGCCCCGGCTGGTGACCGCCCTGGGAGCGGCGGCCCGCAAAGCCGGGCGCACGCTGACCTGCCTGGTCCAGGTCAGCCTGGACGGCGACCCGGGCCGCGGGGGCGTTAGGGAAGAACAAGTGCCGCTCATCGCGGCGGGACTGGCCGGGGAAGCGGGCCTGGAACTGGGGGGTGTCATGGCGGTGGCGCCGCAGGAGGCGGACCCGGTGCAGGCGTTCCGGCGGCTGGCGGAGATCGCGGCCCAGGTTCGCGTGGCGCATCCCGGGGCCACGATGATCTCCGCCGGGATGAGCGGTGACCTGGAGGCCGCCATCAGCGCGGGCGCGACACACGTGAGGGTCGGTACGGCGTTGCTCGGCGGCCGGCCGGGCTTCGTCAGGTAATGTCCGACGCACCGGGGCTGCATGACAGTGATGACGGAGGTCTGACCGATGGCCGGCACGATGCACAAGATGGCGGTCTACCTCGGCCTCGTCGAGGACGATCCGCGGTATGACGACGGCTATGACTCCTATGAGGAGTATGAGGACGAGAACGGCGAGCAGGCCGAGCCGGCCGAGCCGGAGGCTGACCGCCCGGTCCCCCGCGCCCGCAGTGAATTCGTCATGGACCCGGCCCCGCCCGCGGCCCCGCGGGCCAGCACGCATGTGCCCGGACCGATCCATGCCACCGATCTCGCCCGGATCACCACCTTGCACCCGCGCACGTACAATGAAGCTCGTACTATCGGAGAGCACTTTCGTGAGGGCACTCCGGTGATCATGAATCTGACGGAGATGGTCGACAGCGACGCCAAGCGGCTCGTGGACTTCGCCGCAGGCCTCATCTTCGGCCTGCACGGAAGCATCGACCGGGTGACCAACAGGGTGTTCCTGTTGTGCCCGGCCAACGTCGAGGTGACGGCGGAGGACAAGGCGCGGATAGCTGAACGAGGCTTCTTCAACCAGAGCTAGACGCTCGGGACCGGCACACCCGGTGACGAGCGCGCGGCAGCGGCACCCGCGGTAGTCATCCCGGTGCCCATCAGGCAGCGCCGGTGAAGGCAGGGCAGGGTTGTGGGGATTGTAAAGATCGTTCTGTTCTACGTGCTCACGATCTATTTCGTGCTTCTCATCGGGAGGCTGATCCTCAGCTGGATCCAGGCGTTCTCGCGTGGACCAGACCGCTGGGAGCCCAAGGGCATACTGCTCATCCTGGCCGAACTGGTCTTTACCGCTACCGACCCTCCGCTGAGATTGCTAAGACGCGTCATCCCCACGGTCAGGATCGGTAGTCTGGCCTTGGACCTCAGCTTCATGGTGCTGTTTTTCGTGGTCATTTTCGCGATGCAGGCCGTGCAGCTGCTCTGATGCAGGTAGCGTCCGACAGGAACACCCGTTCAAGGCGTGCCGAGGAGACGAGATGCCGCTGACGCCCGCGGATGTGCGGAACAAGCAGTTCAGTACCACCAGGCTCCGGCCCGGCTACGACGAGGAAGAGGTTGACGCCTTCCTCGACGAGGTCGAGGTCGAGCTCGACCGGCTGATCCAGGAGAACGAAGAGCTCCGGGCGAAGCTGGCGGAGAGCCTGCGGGGGGGCAAGGTACCGATGTCCGCGCTCAGCTCGCCGCTGGCCGACCCGGCTCCTGAGATGATGGCGCCCGAACCGCAGCGCCCTGAGCCTGAGCGCAGGCCAGAGCCGCCGATGATGGGCATGCCCCCGGCCCAGGACAACATGGACACGGCCGCGCGCGTGCTGGCGCTCGCGCAGCAGACCGCCGACCAGGCGATCGCGGATGCGCGACGTGAGGCCGACGAGACGCTCGGCCGGGCTCGCCGTGAGGCCGATGACATCCTGGGCAAGGCCCGCCGCCAGGCGGAGCAGATCACCAGTGATGCCCGGGCCCGCGCGGAAAGCCTGGAGCGGGACGCTCAGGAGCGGCACCGCCAGGCCATGGGCTCCCTGGTCCAGCAGCGTGAAGAGCTGGAGCGGCGGGTTGATGACCTGCGTGCCTTCGAGCGGGAGTACCGCAGCAGGCTGAAGGCGTACCTGGAAGGGCAGATGCGTGACCTGGAAGCAGGCGCGACCGACAGCGGTGCCTTCCCGGCCATGGGCAGCGAGCCTGACTCGTCCGTTTCCTCAGGTATGTCCCGGATGGAGGCCAGGAATGGCCAGGCGTCCATCGCCAGTGCCTACGCTGGCGCGCCGGAGCCTGTGTCCCACGGTGGATTCCACCCGTCGGATGGGCCGCACGACCACCGGTAGCCGGTTAGCCAGTCTGATAGTCGTTCCACCGCTTAACAGCGTTTCCTTCTCGGTTGGCAGTATGACCCGCACAGCCCGCGGAGAGCGCACGTGATCAAGGCCAGTGCTCTCCTGGTTGCTCTGGCGATCGGCTTGCTCGTAGCCGGTGTCGTCGGCAGCAGCCTGCTGATGGTGTATGTGTCCATCGGGGTCTGTGCGGTAGCGGCGCTGCTCCTGGCGGTCGGGGTTGCTTCGCACTGGTCGGAGATATTCGGCCGGCGCGAGGTCCGGCCAGCCAGCGAGCAGGGGGCCTGGTCAGAGCCGCAGGTACACGTCACCGCCCCGGTACTGGCCAGCATCCAGGCCCAGGCCGTCGCGGCAGCCCGGGAGAGCGGCCGGGCCGGCCGCGAAGAAGCCGGCGTCCGGCCGGACGGCGCACGACCGGGAGCCGTGCGGCCGGCTGGTCCACAGCCAGATGCCGTACGGCCGGGCAGCGGGCGAGCGCCCGAACGCCCGGCCGAGGTGGTCCCGTCCCCGGCGGAGGTCGCGGGGCGGGGCGACGAGTTCCCCGCCGCCGGGCGGAACGACGACCTGTGGGAACGGGTCGAAGAGGAACTCGGATCCGCGGCCAAGCGGGATACGGGCGCCCTGAGCTGGCCCGGCACGGTGTTCCCGCCCGTGCCGCCCGATCTGCCGGTCTCCGCTGAATCGGCGGCTGCGAGCCCCGGAGGCCGGGGCGCAGGGTGAGCCGCGCCCCGGGGCCAGCGCCTGGATATGGGGCTCGGGAGCGGGATGGCAGCCACCCGAGACCGCCGACCCGGCGTGGCCACCGCCCGCCGCGGCGTTCGCGGAGCCGCAGGCCGCTCCTAAGCCCGCGGCCCCCGGGCCAGCGGCCCCCGGGCCAGCAGCCGTCGCGCCCGCGGCCCCCGAGCCAGTGGCTCCCGGGCCTGACGCCGCCGCGCCTGGCGCCGCCGGATCGGGCCGTCCCGGGGATGGGGCTGGCCCCCCGGTTCCGGACGAGACGGCCGCCGAACCGGCTTCCGACGCTGAACCCGCCCGGGACACCGACGTTGCTGAGGGCACTGAGGTGGCCCCAGATGCTGAGGCGGCCGAGGACGCCGACGTTTCTGCGGACGCGGGGGCAGCCTCGGCCGATGACACGGCTCCGGACGAGGGTGTGGTCCCGGACGAGGGTGTGGTCCCGGATGCGGAGGCGTCCTCAGCCGCCGAGGATCATGAGGCGGCCGAGCCCGCCGTGGAGAGCACGCCCGCGGAACCGGCCACCGGGGACGACGGGTCCCGGTGGATCATCGCGACCTCGCGCCCGGCTGGTCAGGAGCCCGCCACCGGGACTCCGGCCGCTCAGTCGCCTGCAGCCCCGGAAGCCACGGCTGAGAAGCCCGCGGCTGGGAAGCCTGCGGCTCGGGGACTCCGCGGTCAAGGAGCCGGCGGCTACGGCCCCGGGCGCCGATGACCCGGGCACCGACGACCGGGCCGCCGGGGAACCGGCCGCCAAGGAGTCCGCAGCGCAGGAGTCCGCGGATAAGGAGCCAGGCCCCGGCGCCCCGGAGCCCGCGGCTGAAGAACCAGCCGGCGACGGCGCGACGGCCAGGCCAGCGACGGGGCGGGTCGAGGTGACCGTGGTACCCGGAGTGGCCCGCTATCACCGCAGCGGCTGCATCCTGATCAGGTTCCTCGGCGCCGGAGACCTGGAGATCATGACCAGGCAGGAAGCCGAGGACGCCAAGTTCGCGGCCTGCCGCGCCTGCCAGCCCGACCAGCTCGAGGACTAGCCCGGCCCGGCCGGCCCCCCGGCCGCGGGGCCTGCCCGGCGGGAGGAGCCGCCGGCCGGATGGTCAGGCCCGCGCCAGCCAGAAGGTCAGGCCCAGATCCGGCTCGGCGTGCTGGTGCGCGCCCCCGGCCGGGTCCGTGTCCGCGGGCGTGGCCGGACCGAACTCGTCGGCCAGCACCTCGCCCGCGATCAGCTGCCCATGCTCGGTCAGCGCGGCGGCCAGTTCCGGGTCGCTGGCTTCCCAGTGCACCGTGATCCGGTCGCTCACGTGCAGCCCGTCGGACTTGCGGGCGTCCTGGATCAGCCTGATGACTTCCCGGGCCAGCCCCTCGCGGCGCAGTTCCGGGGTGATGTCCACCTCGATACCGACGGTCTCGCCGCCCTCGGCCGCCACCGTCCAGCCGGTCCGGGGGGTCTGGGTCACGATCACGTCGTCGGGTCCGAGGGCCACCGGGGCCCCGTCCACCTCGACCGAAGCCTTGCCCGCCGACCTCAGCTCGGCCGCCACCGCGGCCGGGTCGGCCGCGGTGATCGCCGCCGCGACCGCCTGGGTCCCCTTCCCGAACCGGCGGCCCAGGGTGCGGAAGTTCGGCTTCACCACGTGATCGACCAGGTCTTCCCCGACCGCGGCCATCGGCTCCAGCGTCCGGACGTTCAGCTCGTGGCTGACCTGGGCGCGCAGTTCGGGGGCCAGCTCGGCGAACCCGGCCGCGCTCACCACGGCGCGGGGCAGTGGCTGGCGGACCGGGACGGAGGCGGCCGCGCGGGCCGACCGGCCGAGTTCCACCAGCCGCCTGGTCAGCGCCATCTGCGCGGACAGCCGGGCGTCGATGAGCGTCTCGTCCGGGGCGGGCCAGCTGGCCAGGTGCACGGACTCCGGGTCGCCGGGGCCGCGCAGCACGGACCACACGTGATCGGCCAGGAACGGCGTGATCGGCGCCATCAGCCGGGTCAGCACGTGCAGGCACTCGTACAAGGTGGCGAACGCCGACGACCCGTCTTGCGTGGCGGGCCCTTCCCAGAACCGCCGCCGGGACCGGCGCACGTACCAGTTCGACAGGTCATCGATGAACGCGGCCAGACGGCGTCCGGCCGCTGCGGTATCGAAGCCCTCCATGCTCGCGGTGACTTCCTGCGTGGTGGCGTGCAGCTCGCTGAGCAGCCAGCGGTCCAGCAGCGGCCGGTCGTGGGCGGGCGGCGCGTCAGCGGCCTGGGCCGGCCCCCACGCCTGGCCCTGGGCGGCGGCCGCGTTGGCGTACAGCACGAGGAACGAGACCGTGTTCCAGTAGGTGAGCAGCACCTTGCGGACGATCTCGTCGAGCGTGCCGGCCCCGATCCGCCGGGTGGACCAGGGTGAGCCGGAGGCCGCGAAGAACCAGCGGATCGCGTCCGCCCCATGCGCCTCCATCAGCGGGAGGGGCTCCAGCACGTTGCCCAGGTGCTTGCTCATCTTCCGGCCCCGGTCGTCCACTACCAGCCCGAGGCAGACCACGTTCTCGTAGGAAGACCGGCCGAACAGCAGGGTGCCGACCGCCATCAGCGAGTAGAACCAGCCGCGTGTCTGGTCGATGGCCTCACAGATGAACTGCGCCGGGTAGGTGCGCTCGAACTGCTCGAGGTTGTCCCACGGAGCGCCGAGCCGGGCGAACGGCATCGACCCGGAGTCGTACCAGGCGTCGATCACTTCCGGCACCCGGCGGGCCTCCCCGCCGCATTCGGGGCAGGCCAGCGTCACCTCGTCCACGTACGGGCGGTGCGGGTCCAGCTCGGACAGGTCCCGCCCGGCCAGCTCGCTGAGCTCGGCCAGTGACCCGGCACAGGTCAGGTGTTCCTCGCCGCACTCCCAGATGGGCAGCGGCGTGCCCCAGTACCGGGTCCGGGACAGGGCCCAGTCCACGTTGTTGCGCAGCCATTCGCCGTACCGGCCGTGCTTGATGGTCGGCGGCTGCCAGTTGGTGCGTTCGTTCTCGGCGAGCAGCTGGTCCTTGATCTGGGTGGTGCGGATGTACCAGGACGGCAGCGCGTAGTACAGCAACGGCGTGTGGCACCGCCAGCAGTGCGGGTAGCTGTGCTCGTACGGCTCGACCCGGAACAGCACGCCGCGCTCGGTCAGGTCCCGGACCAGCGGCTCGTCCGCGTCCTTGAAGAACATCCCGCCGACCAGCGGGATCCATTCCTCGAACCGGCCGTCCGGGCGGACCGGGTTCACCACCGGCAGGCCGTGAGCCCGGCCGGTTTCCATGTCGTCGGCGCCGAAGGCCGGGGCCAGGTGGACCAGGCCGGTGCCGTCCTCGGTGGTGACGAAGCCGCCGGGCACGACCCGGTGTGCGCCCACCACCTCGACCAGCGTGAATGGCGGCCGGTAGGTGGCCCCGACGAGAGACGCGCCCAGGACCGTGGCGACCACGTGCCAGCCTTCCCCGAGCACCTTGGAGACCAGCTGCTCGGCCACCACCACGGTGTCGCCGTCGCCCGGCTTGCGGGCGATTGCGTAGCTCTCGTCCGGGTGAACCGCCACCGCCGTGTTGGAGACCAGCGTCCACGGCGTGGTCGTCCACACCAGCAGGTCCGCCCCGTTCAGCAGCGGATTTGCCCCGTCCGGCAAGGTGAGCAGCGGGAATCGCACGGTGACCCCCGGGTCGGACACCGGCCGGTACACGTCCGGCTGGCCCATTTCGTGGTCCGACAGCGGGGTCTCGCAGCGCGGGCAGTACGGGCTGATCCGGAAGTCCTTGACCAGCAGGCCCTTGGTGAAGATCTCCTTAAGCGACCACCACACCGACTCGATGTAGCTGGTGTCCATGGTCCGGTACGCGTGCTGCAGGTCCACCCAGTAGCCGAGCCGGACGGTCAGTTCCTCGAACGCGTCCACGTGCCGCTGGGCCGACTCGCGGCACCGGGCGTTGAATTCCGCGATGCCGTAGCTCTCGATGGCCTTCTTGCCGGACAGCCCGAGTTCCCGTTCCACGGCCACCTCGACCGGGAGCCCGTGGCAGTCCCAGCCAGCCTGGCGCGGGACGTGGAATCCCTGCATGGTCTTGAAGCGCGGGAAGACGTCCTTGAACACCCGCGCCTCGATGTGATGCACCCCGGGCATGCCGTTGGTGGTCGGCGGGCCCTCGTAGAAGGTCCACAGCGGCCGCCCCGCGGTGTCGTCCAGCGAGCGCTCGAAGAACTTCCCGTCCTGCCAGCGGGCCAGCACGTCATGTTCCATGGCGGGCAGGTCAATGGCCGGAGGCAGGTCAGGGAAGTAGCGCGGGCTGCCGGCCTGCGTGGTGCCGCCGGGGTGCGCGTCGGCTGGGTTCGCCTCGTCTGTGGGCGCCATGACTGGTGGTCCTCCTGCGGGGCGCTCGCGGGCTGGACATCGGCCCGTTCGCGCGGCTTCGCTGGAGGGACGAGGCGCGCCGGCGGCGGCCCCGCGGTACCACCCTCCTTGGCCGCGACCCCGCCTGGGCGGAGCGCGACCCTCTCATGTCTCGCGGCCGGTTCTACTGGGCTGCGGGCCACGCTGCGCGCTGACTGCTGCGCCTGGCCCGGTGCTGTTCTTCCGGCGGCTCTGGGGTGATCTGGTCCGCTGGCCTGCCCCCGGGCTCGCACCATCCCCGGGTCGCTCCTGGCTGCCCGCTGCGGCAGCTGTCCCCATCAACGCCTTTGCCGCTACCACGATAGCCGATCCCCCCACCCCCGGCCGACGCCATTTCCGCACCCCCAGCCCCAATACCGCGCCCTCGCCCACCGGGCTAGCGCCCGGGAGGACGCCGGCGTGGCAACCATGCCGTTCCGACGGCATGGTTGCCGCACCTGCGCTGCGGGGCGCCGCGGATTATCGCCGGGCCTAGATGCGTTTGCAGTGCCGGGCAGGCGGATCTATCCTCCGGTGACTGCCCGCAGCTCAAGATCGATTGGTGGCAGCTGGCAAAGTGGACAAGTGGTACAAAAGGGGGCCGAGATGACAGCGACCGCGCGTTCGGGTGCCGCGGCTCTACCCGTCCGGCCTGGTGAGAAGCCCTGGACCGCGCGGGAGCTGGCCGAGGTTCGGCAGGAGCTCGAAGCGGAGGCCAACGGGCTGCGTGAGGACATCTCCAGCGCGGAGTCGCAGATCGCGGCCCGGCTGGGTGACGCGGTCGGTGACGCCGGGGACGACTCCGCCGATGCCGGGGCCAAGACCTTCGAGCGGGAGCATGAGCTTGCCCTGACGGAGAACGCGCGCGAGCTGCTGGCCCAGACCGAGCGGGTGCTGGCCAAGATTGAGGGCGGCGCCTACGGCATCTGCGAGTCCTGCGGCGAGCCGATCGGGAAAGCCCGGCTGCAGGCGTTCCCCCGGGCCACCCTCTGCGTGGCCTGCAAGCAACGCGAGGAACGGCGCTGAACGGGTCCGGAATTGCGAGCGGCCCGGATCACGGGGCGGCGGGCAGCCCCGATCCGGCCTCCCGGCCGCGCCGGGTCCGGCTGCTGCTCATCATCGCCGTGGCGGTTTTCGTCGCGGATCTGGTGTCCAAGACCATCGTGGTCGCGACCCTGTCGGATCGGGCCCCCGTCCGGCTGCTCGGCGGCCTGCTGACGCTGCGCGAGCTGCGTAACAGCGGCGCCGCGTTCAGCATCGGCACCTCGGTCACCGTCGTCTTCACCCTGATCGCCCTCGGTGTCATCGTGGCCATCCTGCGCACCGCCCGGCGGCTGCGCAGCGTTCCCTGGGCGGTCACGCTCGGCCTGCTGCTGGGCGGGGCGGCCGGGAACCTGGGGGACCGGCTCTTCCGGTCGCCGGGCTTCCTGCGCGGCCACGTGGTGGACTGGATCCAGCTGCCGCACTGGCCGGTGTTCAACGTGGCCGACTCGTGCATCGTGTGCGGCGGCGTGCTGGCCGTGCTGCTGGCCGCCCGGGGAATCCCGCTGGACGGCCGGCGGCGCCAGGCCGCCGGGCCAGGCAGTCCCGAGGCCACGCCGGGCCCGCGGAGCGCGGCCGTGGACGGCAGCACGGCCGTGCCTGACCGGCCGGCCACGCCCCGCCCATCCGGCGACGGCACCCCGTGACCGGGCCGGGCCAGCGCCGGGTGCCGGTGCCCGACGGGCTGGACGGTGAGCGGGTCGACGCCGCGCTGGCCCGGATGTTCGGGCTGTCCCGGACGAGTGCCGCGGAACTGATCTCCGAGGGCCAGGTGCTGATCGGCGGCCGGACCGCGGCCAAGTCGGACCGGGTGCCCGCGGGGGAGTGGCTGGACGTCACGCTGCCCGCCCCGGTGTCCACCGCGCCGGTGCCGCGCACCGTGCCCGGCCTGGACGTGGTGTACCAGGACGCCGACCTCGTGGTGGTGGACAAGCCGCCGGGGGTGGCGGCCCACCCCACCCCGGGCTGGACCGGCCCGACCGTGCTCGAAGGGCTGCTGGGGGCCGGGCAGATCCTCGCCACCAGCGGCGCCGCCGAGCGCCAGGGCATCGTGCACCGCCTGGACGCGAACACCTCCGGCCTCATGGTGGTGGCCAAGAGTGAGCACGCCTACAGCGTGCTCAAGCAGGCCTTCCGCGACCGTGAGGTGGACAAGCGCTACCACGCGCTGGTGCAGGGCCATCCGGACCCGCTGCGCGGCACCATCGACGCGCCGATCGGGCGGCACCCGGCCGGTGACGGCCGGTTCGCGGTGGTGGCGGGCGGCCGCCCGAGCGTGACCCACTACGACACGGTAGAAGCTTTCCGCGGGACCAGCCTGGAAGAGATCATCCTGGAGACCGGCCGGACCCACCAGATCCGGGTGCACATGGCGGCGCTGCGGCACCCCTGCGCTGGCGACCGGCTGTACGGCGCCGACCCGGTACTCGCGGCCCACCTGGGGCTGACCCGGCAGTGGCTGCACGCGGTCCGGCTCGGCTTCGCGCACCCGGCGGACGGCCGCCGGGTCGAGTTCACCAGTGAGTACTCCCCGGACCTCGCGCACGCGCTGGCCATCCTCCACGAGGAGAGCTAAGCGGGGCCTGATCCCTGGCCCAGCGTGAGGATCCTGGGCCGCCTTGTCATCTTTAAGTACTCATGTTTGACTAGTCACATGAACCCAACCCGGCTGTTCGTGCTCGGCGCGCTGGCCCGGCACGGGCCCATGTACGGGCACCAGATCCGGCGGGGCGCCCGGGTGGACCGGGCCGAGCTGTGGTCGGACGTGCGTCCCGGCTCGCTGTACGGGGCCCTGCACCGGATGGCGGCCGAGGGCCTGATCGAGGCGGTCCGCACCGAGCAGGTGGGGAACCTGCCGGCCAGGACCGTCTACGCCATCACCAGCGAGGGGCGCCGGGAACTGCTGGCCCTGCGCGCCGAGGCCTTCCGCCAGGTTGGCCTGCGCCCGGACCCGGTGGACCTGGCCGTGGCGATGAGCGGCGACCTGGCTGAGGAGGAACTGCGCGGGATGGTCGAGGACCGGCACCGGGCCCTGACCGCCCAGCTCCAGTTCTTCCGCCATGAGCGGGAGCGGGCCTGGGCCGAGCAGACGGTGGCGGACGGCCTGATCCTGCAGCACGCCGTCGACCGCCTGGAAGCGGAGATCCGCTGGCATGACCAGGTGCTCGACGCCATCCCCAAGCTCGCCGGGCCGGCGGCGGCCGGATGACCGTCCGGGATATCCGCCTGTTCGGCGAGCCGGTGCTGCGCGAGGTATGCCGTCCGGTGACCGACTTCGGTCCCGGGCTCTCGCGGCTGGTCACGGACCTGATGGACACCTGCCGCCTGCCCGGCCGGGCCGGGCTCGCCGCCCCCCAGATCGGCGTGGACCTGCGCGTGTTCTCCTACAACATCGACGGCGAGGAGGGCTACCTGATCAACCCGCGGCTCGAGGCGTGCGATGGCCACCAGGACGACCTGGAGGGCTGCCTGTCGATACCCGGCCTGTACCTGCCCACCCCGCGGGCCGGGCACGCCGTCGCTACCGGGGTCGATCTGGACGCCCGGCCCGTCACGGTCGAGGGGACCGGGGTGCTGGCCCGGTGCCTGCAGCACGAGGTCGATCATCTCGACGGGCGCCTGTTCCTCGACCGGCTGCCCGATGGCGAGCGGCGCGAGGCGTTGCGGACCCTCCGCGGCCCGCCGGGGCCGCCCGGGCCGGACGGTGCGGGCCGTCCCCGTGGTCTTCGTGGTACCCGCGGAGCCGGGCGCGGCGGATCTACCGGAGTTCTCTGAACAGGCCGCGCAGCCGCTCGAAGGCCGGCTTGGGCGAGTAGTCGTCGCGCAGTACGCCAAACTGGTGGAACAGCCCGTCACGGGAGCTGTCCGCGTCGCGCAGGGTGAATAGTTCCCAGTGCGTGACGTTCAGCTCCTCCCGGCGCGCGTGCACGGCCCGCACGATGGTCTCGAGCACGTCCGCCTGCTGCTCCGGGCTGCGCCCGGGCCCGGTGGGCCAGCCGTTCTCGCAGATCCGGATGGGGATCCCGGGGCCGACGCCGGCGATCGGCAGGACCTCTTCCCGGAAACTGCGCAGCAGCCAGTTGACCGCCCCGTCGAGCTGATCCAGGGTGAAGCGCGGCCCGAACACATCCGGGTACATGTCCAGCCCGGCGTAGTCCACCGCGGCCGCGAACTGCGGCCCGCCCAGCCGGGCCACGGCCGGCCAGAACACGCTCCCGGCCGGGTTCACCTCGGGGCTCACCGCGAACCCGATGGCCGCCGTGGCGCCCGACTCCCGCTTGGCCGCCGCGGCGGCCAGCACCCCGCGGACCAGGGCCTCGCCCGCGCGGGGGAAGGCGCCATCGGCGGCATCCGGGATGCTGGTCAGGTTGGCCTCCCCGGTCACCTGGATCGCGGCCAGCTGCTGCCCGAAATCCCGGACCACTTCCGCCGCGAACCCGGCCCAGCCGGCCACGTCGCCCGCGGGATCGCGGTAGCACAGCACCAGGTCCCAGGGAACCGGGGCGGCGGTCAGCTGCTGGACCTGGGCCAACACGCTGGCCGTGGACGAGGCGCCGCTCCAGATCACGTACATCCGGGCCAGCAGCGGCGGGCCGTCACCCTCCAGGTACTCCACCGCCCGGCCGATCTGGTCGAAGTCGTCCGGCGGCCCGGAGGCGACGCCGTCCGGACTGCCGGCCAGGCCGAGCGGGAACAGCCCGAAGGTCAGCGAGTGCGGCACGACCCCGAAGGCTACGCCAGGATGCAGCCGGCGGATAGGGGTCAGCCGGGGAGGGGGCCGGGGACGGAGCGCTGGCCGGTCAGCGGTGCGCGTACAGGTCGCGCAGCAGGGCGATCTCGGCGCCGTGGTGCAGTGCCTCCCGGTTGATGTGCAGCACCAGCGCCGCCATCGGGTAGTCCGCGAACGGCCCTTCCGCCGGGCCGCAGGGACGGCCCAGCCCATCCGGCCCCAGGCCCTTGGCCCCCGCATCCAGGCGGCGTAGGCCTCGTCGAGTTGCTGCAGCGCCCCGGTGGCTGAGCCCGCATATTCGAACGAACGGAAGTCCGCCGGCGGCCCGCCGAAGTGACTGGCCGCCCGGGCGCCGAACACGCCGACGATGAGGTGGGCCAGCCTCCAGGCGATCGTGGTCACCGGCGGCGGGCTCGGCTCCGGACGCTCGAAGTCGACCCGGAAGGGGCCGCGGCCGGCCGCGATCGCGGCGCGGCCCTGCCCCGCGGGCCGGATGCTCCAGCAGCCGGCCACCGGCTCCCAGAAGTACTCCTCGTCGCTGAGCCCCTCGAAGCGGGGCCGCAGCTGTTCCTGCCACTGCCAGTCCAGTTGCTCGGACAGCAGGTCAGCCCAGTCCAGATCCACCGGCGCAGTATCTCACCCGCGGCCTGGCCCCGGCTGAGCCGGGCGGAGCGGCCGCCGCGCCGGCCATCAGCGCCTGCCCGGCCCGGCCTGGCGGGCGTGGGGCGGAGGTACGCGCCGGTCAGCCCCGGGGCGGCCGCGCGGGCGGGGCGGCGCGCCGGCGCAAAAGGGGACATCCGTGCGCGCCTGCTGGAAGCCCGGCCGCCCCCTCTATAACCTTGTCTAGCCGGGCCGGTGCGCCGCCAGGGCATCCCCTCCCGTCCGGGGAATTTTCCGGGCGGGGAGGGCCTTACCCAGGCGCCGCCGGCCGCTTCCCCCGGCCCTGGCTGGTGAACGTCCGCAAGGGTCTTCGTTGCGTGCCTGAAGAAAGGCGGTACCCATGACGGCAGTCGCGACGGGATCCGGCGGGGATGGGTTCGTGCACCTCCACGTGCACACCGAGTACTCGATGCTGGACGGGGCCGCGCGGCTGAAGGACATGTTCGCCCAGTGCGAGCGGGTGGGCATGTCGGCCGTGGCCATGACCGACCACGGCAACCTCTACGGGGCCTACGACTTCTGGTCCAAGGCCACCAAGGCCGGGGTCAAGCCGATCATCGGTATCGAGGCCTACGTGGCGCCCGAGCACCGCAGGCACCGCCAGCCGGTGCGCTGGGGCACTCCGGCCCAGAAGGACGACGACGTGTCCGGCGCCGGCGCCTATACGCACATGACGCTGCTCGCGGAGACCACCGAGGGCATGCACAACCTGTTCCGGCTCTCCTCCCGGGCCTCGCTGGAGGGCTACTTCAGGAAGCCGCGGATGGACCGTGAGCTGATCGCCGAGCACGCCAAGGGCATCATCGCCACGACCGGCTGCCCGAGCGGTGAAGTGCAGACCCGGCTCCGGCTCGGCCAGTACCCGCAGGCGCTCCAGGCGGCCGCCGATTACCGCGACATCTTCGGCGCGGGCAACTTCTTCGTCGAGATCATGGACCACGGGCTCAGCATCGAGCAGCGGGTCCGGGAAGGCCTGCGCCGCATCGCGAAGGATCTGGACCTGCCCTTCGTGGTCACCAACGACTCGCACTACTCGGTCGAGGCGGACGCGAAGGCGCACGAGGTGCTGCTGTGCGTGCAGACGGGGTCCAATATGGCCGACCCTGGCCGGTTCAAGTTCGACGGATCGGGCTACTACCTGAAGACCCCGCAGGAGATGCGGGCCGCGTTCCCCGATGAGGAATGGCAGTCCGGCTGCGACTCCACGCTGCTGATCGCCGAGCGGGCGGACGTGGCCTTCCAGCCGAAGAACCTGATGCCGCTGTTCGACGTGCCCGAGGGGGAGACCGAGGAGAGCTGGCTGCGCCAGGAGGTCGGGCGCGGGATGGACCGCCGCTACCCGGACGGGTACGACGAGCGCCGCCGCAAGCAGGTCGAGTACGAGATGGGCATCATCACCCAGATGGGCTTCTGCTCATACTTCCTGGTCGTCGCGGACTTCATCATGTGGGCCAAGCGGAACGGGATCTGGGTCGGCCCGGGCCGCGGTTCCGCCGCAGGCTGCCTGGTCGCCTACGCCCTGGGCATCACCGACCTGGACCCGCTCAAGCACGGGCTGATCTTCGAACGGTTCCTGAATCCCGAACGCGTGTCCATGCCCGACATCGACATCGACTTCGACGAACGCCGGCGGGGTGACGTGATCCGCTACGTCACCGAGAAGTGGGGCGATGACCGGGTCGCGCAGATCATCACCTACGGCACCATCAAGGCCAAGGCGGCGGTCAAGGACTCGGCCCGGGTGCTCGGCTTCCCGTACGCGCTCGGCGACCGGATCACCAAGGCGTTCCCGCCCGCCGTGATGGGCAAGGACATCCCGCTCTCCGGGATCTTCGACGACACGCACTCCCGGTACGGGGAAGCCGGCGAGATCCGCGCCCTGTACGAGGCCGAGGCCGAGGTGCGGCAGGTCATCGACACCGCCCGCGGGCTGGAAGGGCTGATCCGCCAGGCCGGCGTGCACGCGGCTGGCGTGATCATGAGCAGCGAGCCGATCATCGACCACGTCCCGGTGTGGAAGCGGGAGGCGGACGGCGCGGTCATCACCCAGTTCGATTACCCGGCGTGCGAGTCGCTCGGCCTGCTCAAGATGGACTTCCTGGGCCTGCGCAACCTCACCGTGCTGGACGACGCGGTCCGCGGCGTGAAGGCCAACCGGGGCATCGACATCGACCTGGAGACCCTGCCCCTCGACGACAAGCCCACCTACGACCTGCTGGCCCGGGGTGACACGCTGGGCATCTTCCAGTTCGACGGCGGCCCGATGCGGGCCCTGCTGCGCAGCATGCGGCCGGACAACTTCGAGGACATCTCGGCGGTCGGCGCGCTCTACCGGCCGGGCCCGATGGGCGCCAACGCGCACAACGACTACGCGGATCGCAAGAACAACCGCAAGCCGGTCGTGCCGATCCACCCCGAGCTGGCCGAGCCGCTGGCCGACATCCTGGGCGACACCTACGGGCTGATCGTCTACCAGGAGCAGGTCATGGCCATCGCGCAGAAGGTGGCCGGGTACAGCCTGGGCAGCGCGGACCTGCTCCGCCGGGCCATGGGCAAGAAGAAGAAAGAGATCCTGGACAAGGAGTTCGCGCCGTTCGAGGCCGGGATGAAGGCCAACGGCTACTCCGCGTCGGCGATCAAGACCTTGTGGGACATCCTGGTCCCGTTCTCCGACTACGCCTTCAACAAGGCGCACAGCGCCGCGTACGGGCTGGTCTCCTACTGGACCGCCTTCCTCAAGGCCAACTACCCGGCTGAATACATGGCCGGGCTCCTCACGTCGGTGTCCGGTGACAAGGACAAGAGCGCCCTGTACCTGAACGAGTGCCGCCGGATGGGAATCACCGTCCTGCCCCCGGACGTCAACGCGTCGGCGGCCACGTTCACCCCGGTCGGCAGCGACATCAGGTTCGGCCTGGCTGCGGTCCGGAACGTCGGCACCAACGTGGTGGATGCGATCGTCGAGGCGCGCACGGCTAAGGACGCGTTCACCAGCTTCGCCGACTTCCTGCGCAAGGTCCCGGTCAACGTGTGCAACAAGCGGGTCATCGAGTCGCTGGTCAAGGCCGGGGCGTTCGACTCGCTCGGGCATGCGCGCAAGGGCCTGGCCATCATCCACGAGCAGGCCATCGACACCGTGATCGACGTGAAGCGCAACGAGGCCATCGGCCAGGACTCGCTGTTCGGCGGGGACGCCGAGACCGAGGCCACCTTCGAGGTCCCGGTGCCGGACGGGGAGTGGGACAAGACCACCCTGCTCGCGTTCGAGCGGGAGATGCTCGGCCTGTATGTGTCCGACCACCCGCTGCTGGGCGTGGAGCACATCGTGGCCGCCAACACCGACTGCTCGGTGGCCGAGCTGCTCAGCTCCGCCGGGGAGGAACCCGCCGAGCGGGGGCCCCGGGGCGGCCGTCCCGACGGGCAGATGGTCACGCTGGGCGGGATCTTGTCCGGGGTCCAGCGGAAGGTCACCCGGCAGGGCAACCCGTGGGCCACCGCCACGCTGGAGGACCTGGAAGGCGCCATCGAGGTGCTCTGCTTCCCGGCCGCCTACCAGCAGTGCTCGCTGCTGCTGGCCGAGGACGCGATCGTGATCGTGAAAGGCCGCCTGGACCGGCGGGATGAGACGCCCAAGCTGATCGCGCAGGAGGTGAGCGCACCGGACCTGACGGTGGACCAGGGCGGCCCTTTCGTCGTGTCGATGCCGGTCCAGCGGTGCGTCGCGCCCGTGGTCGACCGGCTGCGCGAGGTGCTGTGCACCCACCCGGGGCTGTCCGAGGTGCACCTGAAACTCTGCAATGGCCCCCGGGCGACGATCGTCCGGCTGGATGACAAGCTGCGGGTCAAGCCGTCGCCCGCCCTGCTAGCCGACCTAAAACAGCTCCTAGGCCCCGCCTGCGTGGGGTGACGCGCTAGCCCGGGGGCGAGCCCGGAGCTCCCAACGATCGGCGAGCAGGCTGGCACCCGTGAAGTTGACGTGATAGCGGCACGGGGAGAACGGCTGCGGGCGCCCCCCGCCAGCTACGCGTCGCGGGTTTTGAGCAGGTATCCGGCGATGACCAGCAGCACGGCGGTCCACAGGCAGAACACGCCGAAGCCTTCCCAGGGCGAGAGCACCTGATTGGCCTGCTGGTGTGCCTGGCCGATCAGCTGGCCCGCCTCGGTGGGCAGGTATGCATGCACGTATTTGCCGATTTTCCCCGGAATCAGCTGGGTCAGCGGGGCCAGCACCAGCACGAAGGCGATCACTCCGGTGATGGCACCGGCGGTGTGCCGGATGATCCCGCCTATCCCCATCGCGAACAGGCCGAGCACGGCCAGGTACAGGCCCGCGCCGAACACCGCCCGGGCTACCCCGGGATCGCTGAGCGACACCGGCGCATGGCTGTGCAGGATGGCCGCGCCGAGGAAGAACGACGGGAACGTGACTATCCAGCCGACGATCAGGACCAATGCGGCGAAAACCAGCGCTTTAGCCGCCAGCATCGGGGTTCGCCGTGGCACCGCGAGCAGCGACGCCCGGATGACCCCGGTCGAATATTCACTGGTGATGACCAGCACGCCCAGCACGCAAATGGTCAGCTGGCCGAACTCGAGCCCTGATCCGAGGATCGTGCTCACCGGATCGGCCATGATCTGAGCGCGCTGGCTGGGATCGCTCTTGTCCCACTGAAGGATGGTGAGCCAGGTGAACAGGCCGGTGAAGCCGAAGGTGAGCACGACGAGCAGGATCAGCGACCAGACGGTCGAGCGCACCGACCGGATCTTCGTCCACTCGGAGAGCAGCAGGCGGCCGAATCCGGCGGCGCCGGACCGGGACGAGGTGGCTGAAGTGCCGGGCCGTGCGGCCTGCACCGGCGGGCTGGCGGAGGTCACTCGGTCCTCCCCTGAGCTGCGGCAGGCGCCTGCTCGTTATCCGCTGGCTGGGCGGCTGGTGCCGGGCTCCCGGCGGCTGGCAGTCCGTATTCGAGGCTGTCGGCGGTCAGTTCCATGTACGCCTCCTCCAGCGAGGCGAGCCGCGGGGTTAGTTCGTGCAGCACGATGCGGTCGGCCGCGGCGATCTCGCCGATTCGCGCCGCGTCCAGGTTGCTGACCCGAAGGGCGGGCGTCTTGCCATCGGCCGCGTTCTCCGGCTCGGCCTTGCCGCCTGCCGCGGCGACGAGGTCGGCCAGCGCGGCCGCGTCCGGCGAGCGCACCAGCACGTACTTCTCCGAGCTGCGCTCGATGAAGTCCTGCGTGCTGGTCTCCGCGAGCAGCTTGCCGCGTCCGATCACGATCAGGTGGTCAGCGGTGACGGCCATCTCGTTCATCAGGTGGCTGGACACGAAGACCGTGCGGCCCTCGCTGGCCAGCTGCTTCATCAGGTTCCTGATCCACAGGATGCCTTCCGGGTCGAGCCCGTTGACCGGTTCGTCGAGGATCAGGATCTCCGGATCACCTAGCAGGGCCACGGCGATGCCGACCCGCTGGCCCATGCCCAGCGAGAAACCGCCGGTGCGCTTGCGCGCTACCTCGGTGAGCCCGACGAGCCCGAGGACCTGGTCTACCCGGGACCGCGGGATGCCCTGGGTCTGGGCCAGGAAGAGCAGGTGGTTGTACGCGCTGCGGCCGGTGTGCATGGCCCGGGCCTCCAGCAGCGCGCCCACGGTGCGCAGCGGCTGGGCGAGATCGGCGTACCGCATGCCGTTGATCGTCGCGGTGCCGGAGTGTGGCCGATCCAGGCCGAGGATCAGCCGCATTGTCGTTGATTTGCCGGCACCATTCGGCCCGAGGAACCCGGTCACCCGGCCTGGTTCCACCGTAAAGGACAAATGGTCAACGGCGAGTTTATCCCCGTAACGCTTGGTGAGGTCCCGTGCCTCAATCATCTATTCCCCTTGAGACGGCCTGGCCGACTTGGTTGCGCCGTGCCCCCCACAACCTAAGGTACCAAGCCATTGCGCGCCGCCGATTTTCCGGGCCTCCCGCAGGGCGGCCCGCGCGAGGCCGCGCCCGGCCCCGCGCCACGACGCCGCCCGGCCCCGCGCCACACCGCACCGGCCCCCTGCCACCCCGCGGCGGCGGTCACGTACCCTGCTGCGGAGTATGACCGAGCCCATGCCGCCCCTAGCCCAGTCGCCGGCCGCCGCGCGCGCCACTCCGGGAATCCGCCGCGGCGTCGTGGCCTGCCTGGCTGTGGCGGGCGGCACCGCGCTGCTCGGGGTGGTGGCCGGGTTCCTCTGGGCCGTGGCGGCCCCGCGGCCGCTGCTGGTGATGACCGGCCGCGGCACCGCAGCGGTGATCAACGCGGAGACCAGTGCCTTCATCGCGGGGGACGGCTGGTACTGCTTCATCTGCCTGGCCGGGGGACTACTCAGCGGGCTGCTGGGGTACCGGCTCGCGGTCCGCAGCTACGGCCCCATAGCCATGATCATGGTCTTGGTCAGCGCCCTGGCCGCGGCGCTGATCACGCTCTGGATCGGTGAGCATGTGGGGCTGGCCAGCTACCACCATCTGCTCGCGACCCTGCCCGCCGGGGCCCGGCTGCGGGCCGCCCTGTCCTTGGGGGCCCGGAGCGCCATCGCGATCTGGCCGCTGGCGGCCGGGCTGATGGCAGGCGGGATGGAACTGGCCGCGGTGCTGCGTGACCGCCAGGCCGCCGGGTCCGGGCCGGCGCTGGCCCAGGAATGAGCTGGCCTAGCAATGACCGGGACGGGCCGGTCCCCGGACGGCACCCCGCAGCGCTGGCGGAATGTCCACGATGCGGACAGGGCCGGCGGTTGCGCCGGCCCGCTCCGTACACTGGGCGGGTGCTTTCCAGGATTGATCTGCGCGGATCGTCGGCTGCCCAGCTGACCAGGGAAAAGCTGGCCCCGGTGCTGCCCAGGGCCGAGCTGGATGTCGAAGCCGCGATCGAGAAGGTCCGGCCGATCTGTGACGATGTGCGCCATCGCGGCGCGGCCGCGGTCCGCGACTACACGCTGCGTTTCGACGGCGTGGACCTGGCCACCACCCGGGTCCCGGCCGCCGCGCTCGCCGGGGCGCTGGCCGCACTGGCCCCGGACCTGCGTGCGGCGCTGGACGAGACCATCCGGCGGGTCCGCCTGGTCTGCCGGGCCCAGCGGCCGGCCGACGTGGTGGCCAGCATCGGCGCCGGGGCCACCGTGACCGAGCGCTATGTCGCCGTGGGCCGGGCGGGCGTGTACGTGCCGGGGGGCCTGGTCACCTACCCGTCCTCGGTGCTGATGAACGTGGTCCCGGCCCAGGTCGCCGGGGTGCCGCAGATCGCGGTGGCCTCGCCGCCGCAGGAAGACGGCCTGCCCAGCCCGGCGGTGCTCGCCGCGTGCGCGCTGCTCGGCATCGAAGAGGTCCACGCCGCTGGCGGGGCCCAGGCCATCGCCATGCTCGGGTACGGCACGGCCGACTGCGCCGCCGTGGACACCATCACCGGCCCGGGCAACATCTACGTGGCGGCGGCCAAGCGGCTGCTGCTCGGCACGATCAGCACCGACGCCGAGGCCGGCCCGACCGAGATCGCGATCATCGCCGACGACACCGCGGATCCGGAGTTCGTCGCGGCCGACCTGATCGCCCAGGCTGAGCATGACCCGCTGGCCGCGTGCCTGCTGATCACCACGGATCCGGGTCTGGCCGACCGGGTGGACAAGGCCCTGGTGCCGCAGATCGCCGCGGCGCGGCACCGGGAACGGGTGCAGGCGGCCCTGGCCGGCCAGTCAGCGTGCGTGCTGGTGGACGACGTGGACGCGGCGCTGGCCGCCTCCGATGCCTGGGCGCCGGAGCACCTGGAGATCCAGGCCCAGGACGCGGGTGCACTGGCCCGCCGGGTCCGCAATGCCGGCGCCATCTTCGTGGGCCCGTACGCCCCGGTGTCGCTCGGCGATTACCTCGCGGGCTCCAACCATGTGCTGCCGACCGGCGGCACCGCCCGGCACACCGCGGGCCTGTCCGTGCTGACCTTCCTGCGCGCCATTCACCTGGTCGAATACGAACGGGAGGCGCTGGCGGAGGTCGCGCCGCACATCGACGCGCTGGGCGGGGCCGAGGACCTGGCCGCGCACGTCGCCGCGGTGCGGGTGCGCATCCCCCGGACCAGGCCGTGAGCGGGATCCCTGGGTGGCTGCCGATCCGCGAGGACCTGGCCGGGCGGACCCCCTACGGGGCCCCGCAGATCGACGTCCAGGTCCGGCTGAACACCAACGAGAACCCCTACCCGCCTTCGCCGGCGCTGGCCCAGGCCATCACGCAGGCCGTCGCGGAGGTGGCCGGGACGCTGAACCGCTACCCGGACCGTGACGCGGTGGCCTTGCGCACCGACCTGGCCGCCTACCTCGGCCACGGGCTCGGCGCGGACCAGGTGTGGGCGGCCAACGGGTCCAACGAGATCATCCAGCAGCTGTTCCAGGCGTTCGGCGGCCCGGGACGGACCGCGCTGGGCTTCGAGCCCTCGTACTCGATGCACCCGCTGATCGCCCTGGCCACCGGCACCCGCTGGGTCAGCGGGACCCGGGACGCCGATTTCGGCCTCGACCCCGATCACGCGATGGCCGTGATCCGGGCGCACCAGCCCGGCCTGGTCTTCCTCACCTCACCGAACAACCCCACCGGCGCAGCGCTGGCCCCCGAGGTGATCGAGGCGGTCTGCGCGGCGGCCCCGGGCCTGGTCATCGTGGACGAGGCCTACGCCGAATTCGCCCGGGACACCCAGGCCACCGCGCTGACCTTGCTGCCCCGCTGCCGGCGGCTCGTGGTGACCCGCACCATGTCCAAGGCCTTCGCGCTGGCCGGCGCGCGGGTCGGGTACCTGGCCGCGGATCCGGCGGTGCCGCAGGCGCTGCTCCTGGTCCGGCTGCCCTACCACCTGTCCGCGGTGACCCAGGCGGTGGCCCGGGCCGCGCTGGCGCTGGCCCATGAGCCGCTGGCCACCGTGGCGGCGCTCCGCGAGCAGCGGGATGAGCTCGTCGCCTGGCTGCGCGGGCGGGGCCTGCGGGTGGCGGACTCCGACGCCAACTTCGTGCTGTTCGGCGAGTTCAGCGACCGGCACATGATCTGGCAGGCGCTGCTGGACCGGGGTGTGCTGATCCGTGAGACCGGCCCGGCGGGCTGGCTGAGGGTCACGGCCGGGACCCCCGCCGAGATGGCGGCGTTCCGCGATGCTCTGGACGAGGTGCTCGCGGCGGCCCGGGGGGACGACCCCCCGATCGCCGCTGCGCGCCGGGCGGCGGCCAGCCGCGGCTCAACCTGGGAGGCGTCACGATGAACGACACCTGGAACGGGGGCGTGCGGCGGACCGGGCGGGTCGAGCGGGTCACCAAGGAGACCAGCGTGCTGGTCGAACTGGACCTCGACGGGAGCGGCACGGCCGACGTCAGCACCGGGGTGCCGTTCTTCGACCACATGCTCAACCAGCTGGCCAGGCACGGGCTGCTCGACCTGAGCGTGCGGACCACCGGTGACATCGAGGTGGACGCGCACCACACGGTGGAAGACACCGCGCTCGCCCTCGGCCAGGCGCTGCGCGAGGCCCTCGGCGACAAGTCGGGCATCTGCCGTTTCGGCGACGCCGCCGTGCCGCTGGACGAGACGCTGGCCCGGGCCGCGATTGACCTGTCCGGGCGGCCCTACCTGGTGCACGCCGAGCCGGACGGCATGGCCCCGCTGATCGGCAGCTATGACACCACCCTGACCCGGCATTTCTTCGAATCCGTGACCTCCACCGCGGGCATCTGCCTGCACCTGGAGGTGACCGGGCGCAACCCGCATCACCTGGTGGAGGCGCAGTTCAAGGCGGTGGCCCGGGCGCTGCGCGCGGCTGCGGCCCGCGACCCCCGGGCGGCCGGAATCCCCAGCACCAAGGGCGTGCTATGACCCGGCCCCGGGTCGCGGTCCTGGACTACGGGTCGGGAAACATCCGCTCGGCCCAGCGGGCCCTGGAACGGGCCGGCGCGGACACCGGGATCACGGCCGACTGGGATACCGCGCTCAACGCGGACGGCCTGGTGGTGCCCGGGGTGGGCGCCTTCGCGGCGTGCATGGCCGGGCTGCGCGAGGTGCGCGGTGACCAGATCATCGACCGGCGGCTGGCCGGCTCCCGCCCGGTGCTGGGCATCTGCGTCGGCATGCAGGTGATGTTCTCCGAAGGCGTCGAGCATGGCCTGCACACCAAGGGCTGCGGCCAGTGGCCCGGCACCGTGGAGCGGCTCCATGCGCCGGTGCTGCCGCACATGGGCTGGAACACGGTTGATGCCCCGGCCGGGTCGCGGCTGCTGGCCGGCCTCGATCCCGGGACCCGCTTCTACTTCGTGCACTCCTACGCGGCGCTGGCGCTGCCCATGCCGCCGTCCGAGTGGATGACGGCGCCGCTGATCAGCTGGGCGGAACACGGGGAGCCGTTCATCGCGGCAGTAGAGAACGGCCCGCTGTGCGCGACCCAGTTTCACCCCGAGAAGTCCGGCGACGCGGGTGCCGCGTTGCTGGCCAACTGGCTGGAGATGGTGCGATGACGACGCCCGGTGGCCCGGCGAAGAGCGCGTCGGGGCAGGGTGTTTCCGCGGCCGGGCGGCTGACCCTGCTGCCTGCGGTGGACGTGGCGGGAGGCCAGGCGGTCCGGCTGGTCCAGGGCGCCGCCGGGACCGAGACCGACTACGGGGCGCCGCTGCAGGCCGCGCTGGCCTGGCAGGCCGCGGGCGCCCAGTGGCTGCACCTGGTGGACCTGGACGCCGCGTTCGGCCGCGGATCCAACGCGGAACTGATCGCGTCGGTGGTGGGACTGCTGGATATCGCGGTGGAACTGTCCGGGGGAATCCGTGACGACGCCTCGCTGGCGGCCGCGCTGGCCACCGGCTGTGCCCGGGTCAACATCGGCACCGCGGCGCTGGAGAACCCGGACTGGGTCCGGTCCGCGATCGCCGAGCACGGGGACAAGATCGCCGTGGGCCTGGATGTGCGCGGCACCCGGCTCGCCGCCCGGGGCTGGACCCGGGAGGGCGGCCAGCTGGATGAGGCGCTGGACCGGCTGGACGCCGACGGCTGCGCCCGCTACGTGGTCACCGACATCAACAAGGACGGCATGCTGTCCGGGCCGAACCTCGACCTGCTCCGGCACGTCTGCGCCCGGACCGCGCGGCCGGTGATCGCCAGCGGCGGCGTGTCCAGCCTGGCCGATCTGGAGGCCCTGGCCGGCCTGGTGCCGGCCGGAGTGGAGGGGGCGATCGTGGGCAAAGCCCTCTACGCCGGGGCCTTCACCCTGGAGGAGGCGCTCGGGGCGGTGGCGGCATGACGCGCCGGGTCTTCAGCGGGACCGAGTGGGAGCCGGTGGTGGGCTACAGCCGCGCGGTGGCGGCCGGGGACTACGTGTTCGTGGCCGGGTGCACCTCGGTCGCAGGCGCGGAGTTCGTGCACGAGGATGACGCGTACGCGCAGACCGCGCAGGCGCTGCGTAACGTCGCGGCCGCCCTGGACCAGCTGGGCCTGGGCCTGCCGGACGTGGTGAGCACCCGCATCCTGGTCACCGACATCTCCCGCTGGCAGGAGTACGGCCGGGCGCACCGCGACGCGTTCGGGGACACGATGCCCGCCGCGACCATGATCGAGATCGCCGGGCTGGTGGATCCCAGGATGCTGGTCGAGGTGGAGACGGTCGCGTACCGCCCCGGGATCGGTACCTGATGCCCCCGCGAGCCCGGCCTGCTGGCGGGTCGCCATGACGGTGGCGGTGCGGGTCATTCCCTGCCTCGATGTGGACGCCGGGCGGGTGGTGAAGGGCGTCAACTTCCGTGACCTGCGCGACGCCGGCGACCCGGTGGAACTGGCGGCCGCCTACGACGCGGAAGGCGCCGACGAGCTGGTGTTCCTGGACATCACCGCGTCCAGCGGCGATCGCGAGACCATGATCGACGTGGTCGGCCGGACCGCCGACCAGGTGTTCATCCCGCTCACCGTGGGCGGCGGGGTGCGCAGCGTCGGCGACGTGGACCGGCTGCTGCGGGCCGGCGCGGACAAGGTGTCGCTGAACACCGCGGCCATCGCCCGCCCTGAATTGCTCGGGGAGGCGGCCCAGCGGTTCGGGTCGCAGTGCGTGGTGCTGTCCGTGGACGCGCGCCGGGTCAGCCAGGGGGAGCAGGCCACCCGGTTTGAGGTCACGACGCACGGGGGACGGCGCGGCACCGGGATCGACGCGGTGCAGTGGGCGGCCCGCGGGGCGGAACTGGGGGTCGGTGAGATCCTGCTCAACTCCATGGACGCGGACGGCACCAAGGCGGGTTTCGACACCGAACTCATCCGCGCGGTACGCGCGGTCGTGGACGTGCCCATCATCGCCAGCGGCGGCGCCGGCGAACTGGCCCACTTCGCGCCCGCGATCGGGGCGGGCGCCGACGCGGTGCTGGCGGCCAGCGTGTTCCACTTCGGCCAGCTGCGGATCGGCGAGGTCAAGGACGCGCTGCGCGGCGCCGGGCAGCCGGTCAGGTAAGCCCGCCGCGGCGGGCTTCCCGCCAGCCGCCCAGCCTCCCGCACGTCAGGCCGCCAAGCCTCTCCGCTTACGAGACCCCGCCGGCACTCGTCGCCGGCGCGTCCAGGCCCGCTGACAGGGCGGCGCCCACGATGCCGGCGTTGTTCTGCATGGCGGCGGGTACCACCGTGGCCCGCAACGAGGTCAGCAGGGGCAGGAACTTGTCCGCCTTGCGGCTGATCCCCCCGCCGATGATGATCAGGTCCGGCGCGGTTAGCCCCTCCACGTGATGCAGGTACTCCTCGACCCGCCCGGCCCACTTGCCCCAGCTGAGGTCGTGCAGTTCCTTGGCCCGCTCGGAGGCCCGCTTCTCGGCGTCCCGGCCGCGGATCTCGATGTGGCCGAACTCGGTATTCGGGACCAGGATGCCGTCCCGGAACAGGGCGCTGCCGATCCCGGTCCCGAACGTCAGCATCAGCACCGTGCCCTGGTGCCCGGCGCCCGCGCCGAACTTCATCTCGGCCAGGCCGGCCGCGTCGGCGTCGTTGATCAGCGAGGTGGGCACGCCGGCCGCCTTGCTGAACAGGGCCCGGGTGTCCAGCCCGATCCAGGCGGGGTCCAGGTTGGCGGCCGTCATGGTCACCCCGTTCACCACCACGCCGGGAAACGTGAGGCCCACCGGCCCGGTCCAGCCGAAGTTCTTCACGTGCTGCGCGACCACGGCCGCGACCGCATCGGGCTGGGCCGGGTGGGGCGTCTCCACCTTGACCCGCTCGGTGACCAGCGTGCCCTTGGCCGTGTCCACGGGCGCGGCCTTGATGCCGGTGCCGCCGATGTCGATGCCGAGTACCTGCACTGCACACCCCTCCGTTCACCTGCGAATCCCCCCGGCGCGGCGGGGCCGCAGCGAGAGACCAACTCCATGGTCTGCTATCGGCTGCCTGGGTAGTACCCGCGCAGCCTGGATTATGGCCCGTCGGGGCGATGTTTTCCCCCGTTGGGGGGCGCGGTACCGGATGTTCAGGCCTGCGTCACCGGCCGCCGCTTGACTGATGGCCCTGGTCGGGAGGGCCGCGCGGATGTCGGTAGTAGTGGTGGGCGGGGGCGTGCTGGGCTTCATGCACGCCCTGGAGGCGCGCCGCCGCGGCCATCAGGTGACCCACCTCGAACGGGAGCCCGGCTCCCGCGGGGCCAGCGTCCGTAACTTCGGCCTGATCTGGGTCAGCGGCCGCGCGGGCGGCCCCGAGCTGGACCTGGCCCGCCGGGCCCGGGTCCGCTGGGCGGAGATCGCCGCGGAGGTGCCGGGCACCGGGTTCCGGCCGAACGGCTCGCTCACGCTGGCCCGCGACGACGCGGAACTAGGGCTGCTCAAGGAGGCCGCGGCCCGGCCCGACGCGGGGCTGCGCGACTACGAGGTGCTTGATCCGGCGGCGGTCCGGGCGGTGAACCCGGCGCTGCGCGGTGAGTTCGCGGGCGGGCTGCTCTGCCGGGCGGACGCCGCCGTGGAGCCGCGGCTCGTCCCCGCGGCGCTGCGCGCCGCCCTGCTCGACGGAACGTCCGCGCAGCCCCCGTACCAGTGGCTGCCGGGCCGGGAGGCCGTCGAACTGGCCCCGCACGCGGTGCGGGACCAGACCGGCGCCTGGCACCGCGCCGCCGGGCTGTGCTCAGAGCCCCCAGCGAACCCCGGTCAGCGTGCGGACCGCTGCTTGGGTGCCGTCCAGGCGTACCTGCGCGGCGTCCCGCCGGCCTGCGGTCCAGAGGGTGAGCTCGCCGGGTGCGCCGGTGACCGTGACCACGGGGGTGCGCGCCTTCGCCGTGATCCGGACCCGCCCCTGGCCCGGGTCCGTGGTGATGTCGTCCCGCACCAGTTCCACGCCGACCGGGACCTTGCGCAAGACGAACCGGGCCATGCCGAGCCGCCGCCACAGGGCCTCGGACAGCGCGGGGGTGACCTTCCGATCCGCCCAGCCGGGGGAGCCGCGCCGGATGTCTTCGTGGTGCACGAAGAACTCGACGAGGTTGGCCCGCTCGTCCATGCCTGGCAGCCCGAATAGGGACACCCGCGGCGGCCCGGTGCGGATGGCGGAGATCAGGCCTTCGAAGGACTCCCGCTTGGTCAGGCCCTGCTGCACCCGCCTGGTGTGCCCGGCGAGCGGGCCGATCATGATGCCGGCGCCCGCGTCCGGGCGGCGTTCCCGCAGCACCAGGTGGGCGGCCAGATCGAGGGTGGTCCAGCCGTCGCATAGCGTGGGCGCGGCGGGCCCAGTCTGCTCCAGCAGCGCACACAGCGCCAGGCGCTCATCCCGGGCGAGAGTCATCCCGCGATGGTAGCCAGCCCGGCCCGCCAGCGGAATGGGCCGCACCTGAGAGGATCAGGCCATGAACACCCAAGCGAGCGCGGTGACCGGTGCCCGGTGTCCGTCCGCGCTGGACCCCGAGATCGCCGCGCGGCTGAAGCGCGACGCGGCCGGCCTGGTCCCGGCCGTAGCCCAGCAGTACGACACCGGCGAGGTGCTGATGGTCGGCTGGATGGACGACGAGGCGCTGCACCTGACCCTGACCACCGGGCGGTGCACCTACTGGTCCCGCAGCCGTCAGGAGTACTGGGTGAAGGGCGGCACGTCCGGTCACGTGCAGCAGGTCAAAGCCGTCGCGCTCGACTGCGACGGGGACACCGTGCTGGTGAAGGTGGACCAGACCGGCGGGGCCTGCCACACCGGCGACCGCACCTGTTTCGACGCGGACCCGCTGCCGGCCACGGTGGCGGAGTAAGTAGTGGTGGAGTGAATGGTGGCGCGATGACCGCTCCGGAGCCGGCGGCTGAGCCGCTGGGTACCCGCCGCCCCGCCGGGGGTGCCCGGCGGGAGTACCTGCTCACGCTGCTCGCCGGCGCGGTAGGCGCGGCGTTCGTGCTGCTGGCCGCCCGCCAGGACTGGGCCCGGGTGGTGACCATCGAGCCGCATCCGCTGCCGGTCTCCCGGGTCGCGGTGAGCGGCCAGGATCTCGTGCCAGCGGCCGGCGCGCTGGGCCTGGCCGCGCTGGCCGGCCTGGCGGCGGTGCTGGCGACCCGCGGCCTCGTCCGGCGGATCGTCGGCGGCCTGCTGGCCGTGTTCGGGGTGGCCATCATCGCGTCCGTAAGCCTGCCGGTGACCGCGGCGCAGGTGCGGAGCGCCGCCGCGGGCGCCAGCACCGCGCAGGCCGGCTCGGTGCCGGGCGGAAGCACGGTCGGCAGTGGCACCACGCCGGGCACCGGCGGCTCCGGGGTGGCCGGCCTCAGCCTGGCCAGCCACGTGGAGATGGCCGCGTTCCCCTGGCGCTGGGCCGTCCTGGTCGGCGGGCTCCTCATCCTCGGGGCCGGGATGCTGGTCGCCTGGCGTGGCACCCGCTGGCCGGTCATGTCCAGCCGCTACGACCGGCCGGCCAGCCGGAAGCCGCCCGCCGCCGCAGACCCGGCCAGCCTGTGGGAATCACTGAGCCAGGGACTCGACCCCACTGAGCTCAAACCGATAGTGCTGGCCCCGGCGCCCCGGCCGCCGGTTCCGGGGCCGCATCACCCAGTTCGGGGATTGCCCCGACCTAGTTCGGGAACCGCACCATCGAGCTCCGAGGCGGTATCCGGCAGCAACGGGAGCGGCCGCGGCGGCGCGGGTTAGGCTGAACAGAAGGTCAGCCGCTTGGCCAGGGGAGGTGAGGGCGTTGGGGCAGGAGCTTCCCCTCGACCTCCCCGCTGCGGGACCCGGCGCCCCGATCCGGCGGATGACCAGGCTGTTGATGGCGCAGGCCGTGGCGGCCGGCCAGCCCGGACTGGGTGAGCCAGGGCCGGCCGACGGAGAGCTGGGTCAGGCCTGACTGGGCACCGCACCGAATCTGGGCCCGGTCACCGGGCGGTCCGCTGGCGCTCCGGTGCCCCGGATCCGGCGGGCCGGCCTGACATGCGTGCGAGCGTGGCCCGGAGGGGGCCCGCATCCGGAGAGAAGCGGCCTCGCTACGATCGGGGCGCAAGGAATCCAACCCGAGGGGACTGCGAAACCGCGTGAGCGTGCTCAACGAGATCCTGGATGGGGTTCGTGCCGACCTCGCTGCCCGGCAGCGGGAAGTCACCCTCGACCAGCTCAAAGACATGGCTGGGCGGGCGCCGTCGCCGAAGGACGCGATGGCGGTGCTCAAGGGCGAAGACGTGGCGGTCATCGCCGAGGTGAAGCGGGCCAGCCCGTCCAAAGGGGCGATGGCAGCGATCGCCGACCCCGCGGCGCTGGCCATGGACTACGAGGCCGGCGGCGCGGCCGTGATCAGCGTGCTGACCGAGCAGCGACGGTTCGCGGGCAGTATTGCCGACCTGGCGGCGGTGCGCGCGGCGGTGCAGGTGCCCGTGCTGCGCAAGGACTTCGTGGTCAGCTCCTACCAGCTCTGGGAGGCCCGGGCGCACGGGGCGGACATGGTCCTGCTCATCGTGGCCGCGCTGGAGCAGAACGCGCTGGTCTCGCTGGTGGAGCGGGCCGTCTCCATCGGGCTCATCCCGCTGGTCGAGGTGCACGCGGACGAGGAGCTCGACCGCGCCCTGGAGGCCGGCGCGAAGATCATCGGGGTGAACGCGCGCGACCTGGCCACCCTCGAGGTGGACCGCACCGTGTTCGCCCGGCTCGCGCCCCAGATCCCGGATGGTGTGCTGAAGATTGCCGAGTCGGGTATCCGCGGGCCGCATGACCTGCTGGCCTACGCCGCCTCCGGGGCGGACGCGGTGCTGGTGGGGGAGAGCCTGGTCACCGGCAAGGACCCGCGGTCGGCCGTGGCTGACCTGGTCACCGCCGGCTCGCACCCGGCGCTGCGGGGTGACCGGGGATGACCGTGACCGCTGGCCCCGGCGCGAACCGGGAAGCCGGCCACTTCGGGCCGTACGGCGGCCGGTTCGCTCCCGAGGCCCTGATGTCCGCGCTGGAAGATCTGGCGGCCGAGTACGCGTCGGCCCAGGCTGACCCGGCCTTCGAGGCCGAACTCGCCGGCCTGCTCCGCGGCTACGCGGGGCGGCCGACCCTGGTGACCGAGGTGCCGCAGTTCGCGGCCCGGGCCGGCGACTGCCGGATCCTGCTCAAGCGCGAGGACATGGCGCACACCGGCTCGCACAAGATCAACAATGTGCTCGGCCAGGCCCTGCTGACCAAGCGGATGGGCAAGAAGCGGGTCATCGCCGAGACCGGGCCGGCCAGCACGGGGTAGCCACCGCGACCGCCTGCGCGCTGCTGGGCCTGGACTGCGTGGTCTACATGGGCGAGGAAGACACCGAGCGGCAGGCGCTGAACGTGGCCCGGATGCGGATGCTCGGGGCCGAGGTGGTCCCGGTGGCCACCGGCAGCCGCACCCTCAAGGACGCGATCAACGAGGCATTCCGCGACTGGGTGACCACGGTCGAGACGAGCCACTACTGCATCGGCTCGGTGATGGGCCCGGACCCGTTCCCGACCATGGTGCGCGACTTCCAGCGCATCATCGGGGTCGAGGCGCGGGAGCAGGTACTGGCCATGACCGGCCGGCTGCCGGACGCGGTCATCGCCTGCGTGGGCGGCGGCTCCAACGCCATCGGGGCCTTTCACGCGTTCATCCCGGACGAATCCGTGCGGCTGATCGGCTGCGAGGCCGGCGGCGAAGGCCCGGCCAGCGGGCGCAACGCCGCCACCCTGGTGGCCGGCTCGGCCGGGGTGATCCACGGCATGCGCACCTACCTGCTCCAGGACGCCGACGGGCAGACCCTGCCCACCCACTCGGTCTCGGCCGGCCTGGACTACCCCGGGGTCGGCCCGGAGCATTCCTGGCTGCACGACACCGGCCGGGCCAGCTACCGGGCCATCTCGGACTCCCAGGCCATGGACGCGTTCTCGCTGCTGTGCCGGACCGAGGGCATCATCCCGGCCATCGAGTCGGCGCACGCGCTGGCTGGCGCGCTCCAGGTCGGCGGGGAGCTCGACCCAGGGGCCCTGCTGCTGGTCAACCTGTCCGGCCGGGGCGACAAGGACGTGGACATCGCCGCCCGCTGGTTCGGCCACCTGGACGGCGCGAGGCGCGCCCGATGAGCACGGTCAGCGTCGCGTTCGAGAAGGCGGCCGCGGGGGGCCGCGCCGCCCTGGTCGGCTATCTGCCCGCCGGTTTCCCGTCGGTGGCCGGCGCCGCCGAGGCGGCGGTGGCGATCGCGCAGGCGGGCGCGGACGTGATCGAGATCGGCCTGCCGTATTCCGACCCGCTGATGGACGGCCCGGTCATCCAGGAGGCCACCCAGCGTGCGCTGGCCGCTGGCACCCACGTGACCGACGTGCTGCACACCGTCGAGACCGTGGCGGCCGCGGGCGTGCCCACGCTGGTCATGACGTACTGGAATCCCGTGGACCACTACGGCGTGGCGGCCTTCGCCCGCGACCTCGCGGCCGCCGGCGGGGCCGGGCTGATCACCCCCGACCTGCCGCCCGAGGAGGCCGGGGAGTGGCTCGAGGCCGCGGACGCCTGCGGCCTGGACCGGGTCTTCCTGGTCGCACCCAGCTCGTCGGACGCGCGGATCGCACGGATCACCGCTGACTGCCGCGGGTTCGTGTACGCGGCGTCGCTGATGGGCACCACCGGGGCCCGGGACAGCGTCGGCCTGGCGGCGGCGGGGCTGGTCAGCCGGGTCCGCGACGTCACCAGCCTGCCGGTCGCCGTCGGCCTCGGCGTGCGCGACGGTGGCCAGGCCGCGGAAGTGGCCGGGTTCGCGGACGGGGTGATCGTCGGGTCGGCGTTCGTCCAGCGGCTGCTGGCCGCCCCGGATGAACAGGCCGGCCTGGACTCCGTCCGCGAGCTGGCCGCCGAGCTCGCCGCCGGCGTCCGCGGCGCGGTTAGCTAAGCGGGCAGCTGACCCAGTAACCGGCTAACCGCAGGCTGTGCCCAGCCGCCCTGCTAGCGTGTCGTGGCGTGGCATCCCCCGGCACGACCGTGGCCTTCCTGCCCAGTCCCGGCCCCGGGACCTGGCATCTCGGGCTGCTGCCGGTCCGCGGTTACGCACTGTGCATCGTGCTCGGCATCCTCGTCGCCGTCCGGCTGGCCAGCCGCCGGTACCAGCGGCTCGGCGGCCGCCCGGGGGTAATCCTGGACGTGGCTACCTGGGCCATCCCGGCGGGCCTGATCGGAGCCCGGCTGTACAGCGTGGTCACCGACTACGAGCTGTATTTCCGGCCGGGCCGGGACTGGATCGACATCTTCCGGGTCTGGGACGGCGGGATCGGCATGCCCGGGGCGGTGGTCGCGGGGGTCTTCGGGGCCTGGCTCGGCTGCCGCCGCGCCGGGGTGAGGTTCGGGCCCGTCGCCGGGGCCGCGGCCCCGGCCGTCGCGATCGGGCAGGCCATCGGCCGCTGGGGCAACTGGTTCAACCAGGAACTCTACGGGCGCCCGTCCAGCCTGCCCTGGGCGGTGGAGATCGACCCGGCCCACCGGGTCATCCCGTACGAGAACTACGCCACCTTCCAGCCCGCGTTCCTCTACGAATCCCTGTGGGACCTGGCCCTCGGGCTCATCCTGATCTGGGCCGCAGGCCGCTTCCGGCTGACCGGCGACCGGATCCTCGCGCTGTACGCGGCGGGGTACGCGACCGGCAGCTTCGTGGTCCAGTCGCTGCGCATCGACTTCGCGCACCACCTGCTGGGCCTGCGGACGGACCAGTGGGCGATGATCGCCATCTGGGTCGCCGCGGTCAGCTACCTGATCATGACCAGGGGTAAACACGGCCCGGATCTGCTCACCCGGCCGGCCCCTCGGTCATCCTCCGGACGGCCGGAGTTTGCTGCCCGGGCGGCGGGGGCACATCCAGGGGACAATCCTCGCGAAGCGGATGTTCCCAGCGGGTCAGGTGTTTCGCGAACAACACGAAGCGGGGATGATTGCACTGGTGGCGTAATCTCCGTGTAACCTACGAGCACTAGCTCGAGGGTGCCAGCGATACCCCTTTCGCGGGGTTCATGGCAGGGCCAATGTCGTCCCGACCGCATGCGAGAACGCAGATTCGGACGAGACGACAGGAGTTCGGATGGCACCTGCCGCTTCAGTGGAGTCCGGGGGGCTCTACGACGCCAGCTTTGAGCACGATGCATGCGGCGTCGGCTTCGTGGCCGATCTGTCTGGCCTCCCCTCCCACGACACCGTGGCCAAGGCCCTGACCGTGCTGCGCAACCTGGAGCATCGCGGCGCCCAGGGCAGCGACCCGGACACGGGCGACGGTGCCGGCATCCTGACCCAGATCCCCGACGCGTTCTTCCGCGGGGTGTGCGGGTTCGAGCTTCCCGCGCCCGGCAGCTATGCGGCCGGGATGGTGTTCCTGCCCGCTGACGATCAGGCGGCCCGTGACGCCGCCATGGTGGTGGAGCAGCTCGCCGCGGAGGAAGGCCTGACCACCCTGGGCTGGCGGGATGTCCCGTACGACCCCGGGCACTGCGGGCGCGGGGCCCGGGATGTGCTGCCTGCGCTGCGGCAGGTTTTCGTTGCGGCTGATGGTGAAAGCGGCATCGCCCTGGACCGTCGCGCGTATTGCCTGCGCAAGAGAGTGGAACACGAGACCGACTGCTATGTGGTCTCGCTGTCCTCGCGGACCATCGGCTACAAGGGCATGCTGACCGCGCCCCAGCTGGAGCCGTTCTATCCGGATCTGGCCGACCCCCGCTACGTCTCGGCCCTGGCCCTGGTCCACTCGCGGTTTTCCACCAACACCTTCCCGTCCTGGCCGCTGGCCCACCCGTACCGCTACATCGCGCACAACGGGGAGATCAACACGGTCCGGGGGAACCGGAACTGGATGCGGGCCCGCGAGGCCATGCTGGCCAGCGACCTGTTCCCGCGCTCCGCCGACGGGCGCGGCATGGAGCGGCTGCTGCCGATCCTGGACGAGACCGGCAGTGACTCGGCCAGCTTCGACGAGTGCCTGGAACTGCTGCACCTCGGCGGCCGCTCGCTCCCGCACGCCATGCTGATGATGATCCCCGAGCCGTGGGAGAACCACGACGAGATGGACCCGGCCCGGCGCGCCTTCTACCGCTTCCACTCCAGCCTGATGGAGCCGTGGGACGGACCCGCCTGCGTGGCGTTCACCGACGGCACCGTGATCGGGGCGGTGCTCGACCGCAACGGGCTGCGCCCGGGCCGGTACTGGGTGACCCGGGACGGTCTCGTGGTGCTGGCCAGTGAGGTCGGCGTGCTCGACATCGACCCGGCCGACGTGGTTCGCAAGGGCCGCCTTCAGCCCGGCCGCGTCTTCCTGGCCGACACCGGCCGGCGGCGGATCCTGGAAGACGAGGAAGTGAAGTCCGCCCTGGCCAGCGAGCACCCGTACGAGGACTGGCTGCACGCGGGCCTGCTGCACCTGGACGACCTGCCGGACCGGGTCAGGCCGCTGCCCGCGGCCGGGGAACTCACCACCCAGCAGCAGATGTTCGGGTACACCGAGGAAGAGCTGAGGGTTCTGCTGGCCCCGATGGCCAGGACCGGGGCCGAGCCGATCGGGTCGATGGGCACCGACACGCCGGTGGCCGTGCTCTCCGACCGCCCCCGGCTGCTCTTCGACTACTTCTCCCAGCTGTTCGCGCAGGTCACCAACCCGCCGCTGGACGCGATCCGGGAAGAGCTGGTCACCTCGCTGGAGTCGTCCACCGGCCCGGAAGGCAACCTGTTCGAGCCCGGGCCGGCGTCCTGCCGCCAGGTCGTCCTGCCCTACCCGGTCATCGACGGCAACGAGCTGAGCAAGATCATTCACATTAACGACGACGGCGACCTGCCGGGTTTCGCATCGCATGTGGTGGATGGCCGGTATGACGTGGCGGGCGGCGGTGCCGCGCTGCGCGACCGGCTCGACGAGATCTGCGCCGAGGTGTCCACCGCGATCGCGGGGGGCGCGCACATCATCGTGCTGTCTGATCGCGGGGGAGGCCGGGGAGCCGACGCGCGGCTGGCGCCGATCCCGTCGCTGCTGCTCACCGGGACCGTGCACCATCACCTGATCCGGGAGCGGACCCGGACCCGGGCCGGCCTGATCGTGGAGTCCGGCGACGCGCGCGAGTGCCACCACATCGCGCTGCTCATCGGCTACGGGGCCGCCGCGGTGAACCCGTACCTGGCCCTGCAGACCGTGGCGGACATGGTTCGCCGCGGCACGCTGGATGGCGTCACGGCCAAGAAGGCCACCGGGAACCTGGTCAAGGCCCTGGGCAAGGGCCTTTTGAAGATCATGTCCAAGATGGGGGTCTCCACCGTCGCCTCCTACACCGGGGCGCAGATCTTCGAGGCCATCGGGCTGGGCCAGGAGATCATCAGCACCTGCTTCACCGGGACCACGTCCCGGCTGGGCGGTGTCGGCTTCGAGGTGCTGGCCGCCGAGGCAGCCGCGCGGCATGCGCGGGCCTTCCCGCCCCGGGGTGCTGGCCCGGATCACCGGCGGCTGGAGACCGGCGGCGACTACCAGTGGCGCCGTGAGGGCGAGCCGCACCTGTTCAACCCCGAGACCGTGTTCAAGCTGCAGCACGCGACCCGGAGCCGCCGCTACGAGGTCTTCAAGGAGTACACCCACCTGGTGGACGACCAGTCCGCCCGGCTCATGACGCTGCGCGGCCTGCTGCGCATCCGCGGCGTCGATGACCCCACTGACCCGCGTGGGCTGGGCGCAGCGTCGCTCCCGGCCCCCGCGGCTCGCCCGTCTGGTCAAGACGACAGCCGGGCCGGGCTGCACCCGACCGGCCCCCACCCGGTCGGCCGCCTGCCGGCTCAGGCGCAGCCGGGCGGCGCGACCTCGCACCGGCCGGAACCCCGTGGCCCGATCCCCATCGACGAAGTGGAACCGGTCTCCGAGATCGTGCGCCGGTTCTCCACGGGCGCGATGTCCTACGGTTCCATCTCGGCCGAGGCCCACCAGACCCTGGCCATCGCCATGAACCGGCTGGGTGGCCGGTCCAACACCGGCGAGGGTGGCGAGGACCCGGAACGTTTCGTGCCGGACGCCCACGGGGACCTGCGCCGCTCCGCGGTCAAGCAGGTGGCCAGCGGCCGGTTCGGGGTGACCAGCGAGTACCTGGTCAACGCCGACGACCTGCAGATCAAGATGGCCCAGGGGGCCAAGCCGGGGGAGGGCGGCCAGCTGCCCGGGCACAAGGTGTACCCGTGGATCGCCAAGACCCGCTACTCCACCCCGGGGGTCGGGCTCATCTCGCCTCCGCCGCACCACGACATCTACTCCATCGAAGACCTGGCCCAGCTGATCCACGACCTCAAGAACGCGAACCCGCAGGCCCGGGTACACGTCAAGCTGGTCGCCGAGGTGGGGGTCGGCACCGTCGCGGCCGGGGTGTCCAAGGCCCACGCCGACGTGGTGCTGATCTCCGGCCACGACGGCGGCACCGGGGCCGCCCCGCTGACCAGCCTCAAGCACGCGGGCGCGCCCTGGGAGCTGGGCCTGGCCGAAACCCAGCAGACCCTGCTCCGGGCCCGGCTGCGGGACCGGATCGTGGTCCAGGCCGACGGCCAGCTGAAGACCGGCCGGGACGTGATCATCGCCGCGCTGCTCGGGGCCGAGGAGTTCGGCTTCGCGAGCGCGCCGCTGGTCGTGTCGGGCTGCATCATGATGCGGGTGTGCCACCTGGACACCTGCCCGGTCGGGGTGGCCACCCAGAACCCTGAGCTGCGCAAGCGGTTCAACGGCCAGCCGGAGTTCGTGGTCAACTTCTTCGAGTTCATCGCCGAGGAGGTGCGCGAGTACCTGGCCGCGCTGGGGCTGCGCAGCCTGGAGGAGGCGGTCGGCCGGACCGACCTGCTGGACAGCGAGCGGGCGGTGGGGCACTGGAAGGCCGCCGGGCTGGACCTCGCGCCGATCCTGCACATGCCCGCCCTGGCCGAGGGCGCAGCCACCCGCAACACCACCACCCAGGATCACGGCATCGAGCGGGCCCTGGACAACACGCTGATCCAGCTGGCCGAGGGGGCCCTGCAGGACGCGAAGCCGGTCACCCTGGACCTCCCGGTCCGCAACGTCAACCGGACCGTCGGCACCATGCTGGGTTACGAGGTGACCCGGCGGTGGGGCGGCAAGGGCCTGCCCGACGACACCATCCTGGTCCGGTTCCTCGGCTCGGCCGGGCAGTCCTTCGGCGCCTTCCTGCCCCGCGGGATCACCCTGCGGCTGACCGGGGACGCCAACGACTACCTGGGCAAGGGCCTGTCCGGCGGCCGGATCATCGTGGCCCCGGACCCGGAGGCCAGCTTCATCGCCGAGGACCAGATCATCGCGGGCAACGTGATCGGCTACGGCGCCACCGGGGGCGAGATGTTCCTCCGCGGCGTGGTGGGCGAGCGGTTCTGCGTCCGGAACTCGGGTGCCACCGCGGTGGCCGAGGGCACCGGCGACCACGGCTGCGAGTACATGACCGGCGGTGTCGTGGCCGTGCTCGGGCCCGTCGGCCGTAATTTCGCGGCCGGCATGTCCGGTGGCCTCGCCTACCTGCTCGACCCGGATCCGGTCCGGGTCAACACGGACATGGCCGACCTGGAGGGCCTCGACGACGACGACGCGACCCGGCTGCGTGAGCTGATCGGGAAGCACCTCACCGAGACCGGGTCGGACGTGGCGGCGCGGTTGCTGGCCGACTGGGATGCGGCACTGACCCGGTTCGGCAAGGTCATGCCCAAGGACTACAAGCGGGTGCTCGACGCGGCCCGGCTGGCCGAGCGTGAAGGCCGCGACGTCAACCAGGCCGTGATGTCCGCGGCCCACGGCTGAGGAGGCTCCTGCGATGGCTGACCCCAAGGGTTTCCTGACCACGCCGCGCCAGACGCCTGTCCGGCGGCCGGTGGACGTGCGGATCCGGGACTGGCGGGAGGTGTACACCGACTTCCCGCCGGTGGCGCTGGAGTCACAGGCCGGGCGGTGCATGGACTGCGGCATCCCGTTCTGCCACCAGGGCTGCCCGCTGGGCAACCTGATCCCGGAGTGGAACGACCTGGTCTGGCGGCATGAGTGGCGTGAGGCGGCGGAGCGGCTGCACGCGACCAACAACTTCCCGGAGTTCACCGGCCGGCTCTGCCCGGCGCCGTGCGAGAGCGCCTGCGTGCTCGGCATCAACGCCGACCCGGTGACGATCAAGCAGGTCGAGGTGGAGATCATCGACCGGGCCTGGGCCGAGGGCTGGGTCCGGCCACTGCCACCCAGCGCCGAGGCGGTGGCGGCGGGCCGCAAGGTCGCGGTCATCGGGTCCGGGCCGTCCGGGCTGGCCGCGGCCCAGCAGCTGACCCGGGCCGGGCATGCGGTCACCGTGTTCGAGCGGGCCGACGCGCCCGGCGGTCTGCTGCGCTACGGGATCCCCGAGTTCAAGATGGAAAAGCGTCACCTGGATCGCCGGCTGTGGCAGATGCAGGCCGAGGGCACTCAGTTCCGCTGCGGGGTGCTGGCGGGCCGGGACGTCACGGCCGCGCAGCTGCGTGCGGACTTCGACGCCATCGTGCTGGCCGGCGGGGCCACCGTGGCCCGCGGGCTGCCCGTGCCCGGCGCCGACCTGGCCGGGGTGCACCAGGCCATGGAGTTCCTCCCGCTGGCCAACCGCGCGGTCGTGGCGTCGCAGGCCCGGACGGGCGGCGGCCCGGTGCCCGAGCCGCCGATCAGCGCGCGGGGCAAGAACGTGATCATCATCGGTGGCGGCGACACCGGGGCCGACTGCCTCGGCACCGCGCACCGGCAGGGCGCCGCCTCGGTCACCCAGCTGGAGATCCTGCCCCGGCCTACCGAGAGCCGTCCGGACAACCAGCCGTGGCCGACCTACCCGATGATCTACCGGGTGTCCAGCGCGCACGAGGAGGGCGGGGAGCGGGTCTACGCCGTGTCCACGCAGGAGTTCGCGGGCGACGGGGCCGGCCGGGTCGCCGGGCTCCGGCTGGTCGAGGTGGAGCTGGCCGACGGCAAGTTCGCCCCGGTCCCGGGGACCGAGCGGGAACTGCCGTGTGAACTGGTGCTGCTGGCCATGGGCTTCACCGGGGCGGACCGGGAGGGCCTGCTGACCGACCTCGGCGTGGAGTTCGACGCGCGCGGGAACGTGGCCCGCGACGGCGAGTACGCCACCTCGGTGCCCGGGGTGTTCGTGGCCGGGGACATGGGCCGCGGCCAGTCGCTGATCGTCTGGGCCATCGCCGAGGGCCGCTCGGCCGCGGCGGCCGTGGATACGTACCTGGAGGGGGACAGCATGCTGCCCGCCCCCATCCCTCCCACCGCCCGCTCCCTGACCTGACCGCCCGGCCCCGCCTGCCGGGGTCGGGGCCCGTGAGCCCGGGGCTTGCTGGGTCAGGGGGTCGCCAGGCCGGAGGCCGGTACCCCTTCCTCACAGAACACACCCGCCCCGTAGACCTCCGTGGTTCCGGTCATGTTGCCAGGACGTGACATGGGGTGACTGTTCGGTGAATCTTGTCTGGCGGGTCTCGGCCGGCCGCAACGCTGCCTTTAGAGTGGTATAGACCAATTCGGGTGCCTCGTCTGGAAGGCGAGGGCCTCGTCTGGAAGGCGATATGCATGAGCCGCCGAGCGAAGATCGTCGCCACCCTGGGGCCCGCGTCATCCAGCCCGGAGCGGCTCGCCGAACTCGTCGCGGCCGGGATCGACGTGGCCCGGCTGAACATGAGCCATGGCACCCACGCTGGCCACCTGGCGGCCTACCAGTGTGTCCGGGCCGCGTCCGATGCGGCCGGGCACAGCGTCGGGGTGCTCATCGACCTGCAGGGCCCGAAGATCCGGCTGGGCACGTTCGCGGCGGGCCCGGTCCGGCTGCTGGCCGGCCAGGAGTTCACCATCACCACCCGCGAGGTGCCGGGGGACCAGCACGAGGCGGGCACGACCTACGCCGGCCTCGCCGACGACGTGCGGCCTGGCGACCGGGTACTGGTCGACGACGGCCGGGTGGTCCTCGAGGTGCTCGCCGCGGCGGGCGGCCAGGTCCGCACCCGGGTCATCGTGGGCGGCGTCGTCTCCGACCACAAGGGCCTCAACCTGCCCGGCGTCAAGGTCAGCGTGCCCGCGCTGACCACGAAGGACCAGGCGGACCTGCGCTGGGCGCTCAGGCTGCGGGCGGACATGATCGCGCTGTCTTTCGTCCAGGGTCCCGAGGATGCCGTCCCGGCCCGGCGGATCATGGACGAGGCAGGGGTCCGGCTCCCGCTGATCGCGAAAATCGAGAAACCCCAGGCCATCGAGGCGCTGCCGGAGGTCATCGAGGCCTTTGACGGGATCATGGTCGCCCGCGGGGATCTCGGTGTGGAACTTCCGCTGGAGCAGGTGCCGATGGCCCAGAAGCGGATTGTCGAGCAGACCAGGGCCCAGGCCAAGCCGGTCATCGTGGCCACCCAGATGCTGGAGTCGATGATTTCCGCCCCCCGGCCGACCCGGGCGGAGGCTTCCGACGTGGCCAACGCCGTGCTGGACGGCGCGGACGCGCTGATGCTGTCCGCGGAGACCAGCGTCGGAGAGTACCCGGTCCAGGCCGTCGCGACGATGAGCCGCATCATCAGCGAGGCGGAACGGGAATCCGGGCCTGCCGCCCCCGCGCCGGCCGGGGAGCCGGCCAGCACCGGCAGCGCCATTGCCCGCGCCGCCGCGGAGGTCGGCGCGGCGGCCGGGGCCAAGGCCCTGGTCGCTTTCACGATGACCGGCGAGACGGCCCGGCGGCTGGCCCGGTACCGATCGCCCATCCCGTTGCTGGCTTTCACGCCCCAGCCGAGCACGCGCAGCCAGCTGGCGCTGAGCTGGGGGGTGGAGACGTTCATCGTGCCGCCCGCCCGGCACACCGACGCGATGGTCCGTCAGGTGGAGGAGGCGCTGCTGGAGATCGGCCGGTGTGATAAAGGCGACATGGTGGTGATCGTGGCGGGCAGTCCGCCGGGCACGCCGGGGCGGACCAACGCCCTGAGGGTGCACCGCATCGGTGACGCCGCGGCGCTGGGAGCAGGTCTCGGATGAGGGTGACATGGCGGTTGACCTGGGGTGCCCCGGGTGGGATTCGAACCCACACTGCATGGTTTTTGAGACCATGGACTCTGCCTGTTGGTCTACCGGGGCGCTGCGGCCAGGCGCTGCGTAGCTGGCTCGGCCGAACGTCAATCTACCTGGTGCCGGTACGATCATGAGCGTGAGTCAGACCCCATTGCGCGTTTTGATCGCCGAAGACGAGGCCCTCATCCGGCTTGACCTCAAGGAGATGCTTGAGGAGGAGGGCTACTCGGTGGTCGGCGAGGCCGCGGACGGCCAGCAGGCCGTCGACCTTGCCGTCAGTCTCCGGCCGGACCTGGTGATCCTCGATGTGAAGATGCCGGTCCTGGACGGGATATCGGCGGCCGAGCAGGTGGCCGCCGATCAGATCGCGCCGGTGGTCATCCTCACCGCGTTCTCCCAGCGTGAGCTGGTCGAACGGGCCCGCGATGCGGGAGCCATGGCGTACCTGGTGAAGCCGTTCACCAAGGCGGATCTGGTCCCCGCGATCGAGATCGCGGTCAGCCGGTTCCAGGAGGTTGCCGCGCTGGCCGGTGAGGTCGGCACGCTCAAGGAGCGGCTGGAAGTGCGCAAGCTCCTCGACCGGGCCAAGGGCAAGCTCCAGACCGAGCAGGGAATGTCCGAGCCGGACGCGTTCCGCTGGATCCAGAAGACGTCCATGGATCAGCGCCTGGCCATGCGGGCCGTGGCGGAGCGGGTGCTCGAGGGCGGCATGGTCCCGGGCGGCGCCGCGGGCGATGCCGATGCGGCAGCCGGCGCCAAGCCGGATTCAGGAGCCTGAGCAGGCCCTGAGCAGGCCCTGCAGGCGCTGGGACGGGTTCCGGGATCGAGCCCGGGGAACTTTTGGTGCCGTGTCGGCCTTCCCCGGGCCGACATGTTCTCTACTCAGCTCCCCGGGCTCTCGCCACCACGGTAGCGAGGAGTCCCCGCGCGGCGCAAAGGGGCGGCCATTCGCTGGCCGGTTTGTGATAAACGTCCGGTCACGTGCGGTTTCCCTGCCTGCACCGTGACTGGCCTGGTCAGTCCGCCGGCTCACTCGCCTGGCGGCGTGATGTCGCCAGGATTGTGGCCACCAGGCGGGACCTGATCGCGCAGCAGGCAGGTCAGCCTGGCCGAGCAGACCCGGCGGCCCTGGCCGTCACTGATCGCGATCTCGTAGGTGGCGGTGGTCCGCCCGCCGTGCACGCGGGTGGCGACGCCGGTGACCACGCCATCCGACACTGCGCGGTGGTGCGTGGCGCTGATCTCGATCCCCACCGCGAACCGCCCGGGGCCGGCCTGCAGGGCCGCGCCCAGCGAGCCCAGGGTCTCGGCCAGCACGCAGGAGGCGCCGCCGTGCAGGAGGCCGTAGGGCTGGATGTTGCCGTCCACCGGCATGGAGCCAACGACCTGCTCCGCCGTGGCGGCGCTGACGGTGATGCCCATCCGGCCCGGCAGGGTGCCCTGGCTGAGCCGGGCGAAGCCCTCGATGATCTGGGCTGAGCCGTCCTGGTCCACCCGCGCCTCCGGAGTCACGATCCCGCCGCCTGCCGCGCCGTAGGGGAAGCTTAGGCGGATCCCGCCCGGCCGCGACGTACCGGGCGCCCGGTACGTGCCGGAACTCACGGGGCCCTAGTGGCTGAAGTGGCCAGAGTGATCTATGTGATTTGTGGGACAGATACCGGACTTGCCCGGCCCGCCGGATCACCATCACGTCACATAGCGGGAAAAGATCACATGTTCTGCCCCGAAACACTGGCATTTCATGCAGGTGAGCGTTAACAATGCCCCGGGGGGCTATCTGTGCGAGCCTCGGGAACCCAACGAAGGGAATCTCCATGCGTCCGGTGTTAAGAGGGAAGATCAGCACTTCAGGCCTGCGGATCGGCGCGGTTGCCGCGCTCGCGCTCGCGAGTGTGGCGTCGCTGGCCGCGATGAAGTCTGCTCCGGTCACGCGCGCGGGCGGCGGCTGCTCGCCCAGCGTGTCCAAGCAGTTCTTCGGCAAGACGATTGAGCCGTACACCGGCAAGAACACCGCGGTGTTCCGCTACACGCTGAGGAACTGCCGCGGCACGCAGGTCAAGATCCTCACGTTCGGCGGCATCGTGCAGTCGATTGACACCCCGTCGCGGCACGGCCGTGAGGCCGACGTGGTGCTGGGCTTCAAGACGCTGAAGGACTATGTCAACTTCGACAGCCCGCCGGTGACCGCCAACGGCGGCCCGTACTTCGGCCAGACCATCGGCCGCTACGGCAACCGGATCGCCAAGGGCACGTTCAAGCTGAACGGCAAGACCTACACGCTGCAGATCAACAACGGCGTGAACAGCCTTCACGGTGGCCTCGTCGGCTTTGGCAACCACATCTGGTCGTCGAAGGCGGTCACCGCACCCGGCTCGGCCGGCGTGCAGCTAACGCTGGTCAGCCCCAACGGTGACGGCAGCGGTGCTGCCGGGTCCCCCGGCTGCGTCTCTGCGTGCACCGGGTACCCGGCCCAGCTCACCGTGGTGGTCACCTACACGCTGAACAACCGGGGTCAGCTCGGTATCCACTACAAGGCCACCAACAACGACCCCAAGCTGTCAACGGTGCTCAACCTGACCAACCACAGCTACTTCAACCTGGCTGGTGAGGCTTCCGCGGCAGGCTCGGCCTATAGGCAGTTCGTCCAGATGAACGCGAACCGCTACTCGCCGACCGACTCCACCCAGATCCCGCTCCCGCTGCCCCACGGGGTCCCGGTCGCGGGCACGCCGTTCGACTTCCGTGCGCCGCACACCATCGGCTCCCGGATCAGCGACGTGAGCGCGCCGGACAATGTTCCGGCCAGCTTCGCGTCGGCCACGGGCGGCAAGAGCCAGCTGCTCATCGCCCAGGGCTACGACCACAACTGGATTCTGAACAGGCAGACCGCGGCCACCACCGGCCCGGACGGGCTTAACCTCGCCGCCCGCGCCTTCGACCCGTCGAGTGGTCGTCTGCTGACCGTCTGGACCGACCAGCCCGGCGTGCAGTTCTACAGTGGCAACTTCCTCAACGGCACGCTGGTAGGCATCAGCGGCCATACCTACCGGCAGGGTGCGGGGTACACGTTCGAGACCCAGCACTTCCCGGACTCGCCCAACCAGCCGGCCTTCCCGTCCACCACTCTCGGCCCTGGGAAGACCTTCACCTCCACCACCATTTTCGCCTTCAACTCCTGATGCCACGCCTGGCTGCGGGGGCCGTGTAAGCGGTGCCCGCAGCCAGCCCGGCTCGTTGCGGCCCGGCGGCCGCCGCCTTCCCGGTGGCCGCCGGGCCGTGGCATGTCCGCCCGCCGGTGTCGGTACCTGCTACTAGACTTCCTGCGTGGTGACGAAGCCGACCCAGCCAGGAGACCAATCGAGCAGGGAGAGGTTGCTGCTGCTCGACGGGCACTCGCTCGCCTACCGTGCGTTCTTCGCGCTGCCCCCAGAGAACTTTTCCACGACCACCGGGCAGCCGACCAACGCGGTTTACGGCTTCACCGCGATGCTCATCAACGTGCTCCGCGACGAGCAGCCGACCCACGTGGCGGTGGCGTTCGACCGGAGCGAGCCGACCTTCCGGCACGAGCAGTACGTGGAATACAAGGCGAACCGGCGGGAAACCCCGGCGGACTTCCGCAGCCAGCTCAGCCTGATCTTCGAGGTGCTCGACGCGCTCGGCATCCCGCGGCTGTCGGTGGCCGGCTACGAGGCCGACGACATCATCGCCACGCTGACCGTGGCGGCCACCGAGGCGGGCATGGACGTGCTCATCGTCAGCGGTGACCGGGACAACCTGCAGTTGGTCAACGACCACGTCACGGTGCTGATGACCCGGCGCGGCATCAGCGACATGACCCGGTTCACCCCGGAGGAGGTCGTGGCCAAGTACGGCCTGACCCCGGCCCAGTACCCGGACTTCGCCGCACTGCGCGGGGACCCCAGCGACAACCTGCCGAACATCCCCGGGGTGGGGGAGAAGACCGCGGCCCGGTGGGTCGCCGAGTTCGGTTCGCTCAGCCAGCTGGTGGACCGGGTCGACGAGGTCAAGGGCAAGGCCGGGGACAAGCTCCGCGAGCACCTCGGCTCGGTCCTGCGCAACCGGCAGCTGACCGAGCTGGCCCGGGACGTCCCGCTCGAGTCGGGCCCCGGTGACCTGAAGCCGGTGCCGTGGGACCGGGACCAGATCCACCAGCTCTTCGACACGCTCCAGTTCCGGGTCCTGCGCGACCGGCTGTACAGCACCCTCCCTAACGGCATCGTGAGCCCGGCCGGCGCGCTCAGCAGCGAGGAGTCCGGGCCCGAGCACGGCTTCGAGGTCGAGGTGTCCGTGCCAGGCCCCGATGAGCTGGCCGGCTGGCTCGACGAGCACGCCACCGGGACGGGCCGGGCGGGCCTGGCGGTCCACGGCACCTGGGGCCGGGGCACCGGGACCACGGACGGGCTGGCGCTGGCCGCCGCGGACGGGACCGGGGCATTCGTCGATCCGGTCACGCTGACCGAGGACGACGAGCGGGCCCTGGCCGCCTGGCTCGCCGACCCGGGTCAGCCCAAGGCGCTGCACGATGCCAAGGGGCCGATGCACGCGGTGGCCGCCCGGGGCCTGGAGCTGGGTGGCCTGACCAACGACACGGCGCTGGCGGCCTACCTGGCGCTGCCCGGGCAGCGCTCGTTCGACCTGGCCGACCTGGTCCTGCGTTATCTGGGCAAGGAACTGCGGGACGAGGGAACCACCACCGGCCAGCTCGCCTTTGACCTGTCCGCCGAGGACGGTGAGGACGATGGCGAGGCCGAGGCCGCGGTAGCGCTGGTGGTGCGGGCCCGGGCCACCGCGGAGCTGGCCGACGCGCTGGACGCGGACCTGGAGAAGCGCGGAGCCGCCCAGCTGCTGGCCGACGTGGAACTGCCGCTGGTCGGGGTGCTGGCCCGGATGGAGCGGGCCGGGATCGCGGCGGACACCCATCATTTCGCCGACATGTCCGCCAGCCTGGGTGGCGAGGTGAAAGCGGCCGAGCAGGCGGCGTTCACGATCATCGGGCATGAGTTCAACCTCGGCTCGCCCAAGCAGCTTCAGGAAGTGCTCTTCAACGAGCTGGGCCTGCCCAAGACCAAGCGGATCAAGACCGGGTACACGACGGATTCCGAGGCCCTCACCAGCCTGCTGGCGCAGACCGGCCACCCGGTGCTCGAGCACCTGCTCCGGCACCGGGACGTGGCCAGGCTGAAGAGCATCGTGGACTCGCTCATCCCGATGGCGGACGAGGACGGCCGGATCCACACCACCTACAACCAGATGATCGCGGCCACCGGGCGGCTCTCGTCCACCGATCCCAACCTGCAGAACATCCCCATCCGCACCGAGGAGGGCCGCCGGATCCGGCAGGGCTTCGTGGTCGGCGACGGGTACGAGACGCTGCTCACCGCCGACTACAGCCAGATCGAGCTGCGCATCATGGCCGACCTGTCCGGCGACACCGCGCTGGAGGAGGCGTTCACCTCCGGCCATGACTTCCACGCCGAGACGGCGTCGCGGGTCTTCGGCGTGCCGCCCGAAGAGGTCACCGTCGAGATGCGCAGCCGGATCAAGGCGATGAACTACGGGCTGGCTTATGGCCTGTCCGCCTACGGGCTGTCCCAGCAGCTGCGCATCACCCCGGACGAGGCCCGGGCCCTGATGGACGAGTACTTCCAGCAGTTCGGCGGGATCCGGGACTACCTGTACGCCGTGGTGGACGAGGCCCGCAAGGACGGGTACACGCAGACCGTCCTCGGCCGCCGGCGCTACCTGCCCGACCTCACCTCAGACAACCGGCAACGCCGGGAGATGGCCGAGCGGATGGCGCTCAACGCGCCGATCCAGGGCTCCGCCGCCGACATCATCAAGGTGGCCATGCTCCGGGTCGACGAGGCCCTCCGCGCGGAGGGCCTGCGCTCCCGGATGCTGCTCCAGGTGCACGACGAGCTGGTCTTCGAGGTGGCCCCCGGCGAGCTCGACACGCTGCGCGAGCTGGTGCCCCGGATCATGTGCAGCGCTTTCGACCTGCGGGTGCCGCTTGAGGTCTCCCTCGGCACCGGCCGCACCTGGGCTGAGGCCGGGCACTGAGTGCTGACCCGGGGGGCGACCCCGCCGGAACCCCCGCTTGCCCGCTCCCGTGGGCACGTCGTCTGCCGCGGCTGCCGGGTTAGTCGCCGGATCGGCGAGGACACGGCTGCGCCGCGCCTCCCCTCGCCGGCGAGGCTGCCCATGGGGCGGGTCCGGGGGCTCGGCCCCCGGGCAACATTGAGATCGGGAGTAAAAGGCGGCGGAATCGCGTTCAAAAATGCAGCGTGCAGGGCTGATGCGGGCGATAACGATCATGCGGCGATCGGGTGCTCCGATTGACCGAGTGGCTGAGCTCTCATATCCTGAGCGCTGCGCCGTGTTCTGGTGCAGTCCGCCGTGGCCAGCAAAGTTACGGGCGGCCGTGAGGCCCCTCCGTGGCTCGCCGGGTCGGCCAGCCAAATCCAGTGCACCCTGTAGGCCCACCTGACGGGCCCTCGGTATGGCGCGTCCAAACTACTTTCTGTCCGCCGGAGCCAACCAACACATGACGAGCAGCACAGAGGCCAGCCCGACCCCCAAGGTGGCGGTCAACGACATCGGGTCGCAGGAAGCCTTCCTCGCCGCGATCGACGAGACCATCAAGTACTTCAACGACGGTGACATTGTCGAAGGCACCGTCGTCAAGGTTGACCGAGACGAGGTCTTGCTCGACATCGGCTACAAAACGGAGGGGGTCATCCCCTCCCGCGAGCTGTCGATCAAGCATGACGTGGACCCGCACGATGTGGTCAAGGTCACCGATCACATCGAGGCGCTTGTTCTCCAGAAGGAGGACAAGGAAGGCCGTCTCATCCTCTCCAAGAAGCGCGCCCAGTACGAGCGCGCCTGGGGCACGATCGAGAAGATCAAGGACGACGACGGCGTGGTCACCGGCACCGTCATCGAGGTGGTCAAGGGCGGCCTGATCCTGGACATCGGCCTGCGCGGCTTCCTGCCTGCCTCGCTGGTGGAGATGCGCCGGGTCCGCGACCTGCAGCCCTATGTGGGCCGGGAGATCGAAGCCAAGATCATTGAGCTGGACAAGAACCGCAACAACGTGGTCCTGTCCCGCCGGGCGTGGCTCGAGCAGACCCAGTCCGAGGTGCGCCAGAACTTCCTGAACACGCTGCAGCGGGGCCAGATCCGCAAGGGCGTGGTGTCGTCCATCGTCAACTTCGGCGCCTTCGTGGACCTCGGCGGCGTGGACGGCCTGGTGCACGTGTCCGAGCTGTCCTGGAAGCACATCGACCACCCGGGTGAGGTGGTCGAGGTCGGCCAGGAGGTCACGGTCGAGGTGCTGGATGTGGACATGGACCGGGAGCGGGTCTCCCTGTCGCTGAAGTCCACCCAGGAAGACCCGTGGCAGCAGTTCGCCCGGACCCACCAGATCGGCCAGGTCGTCCCGGGACGGGTCACCAAGCTGGTCCCGTTCGGTGCGTTCGTGCGGGTCGAGGAGGGCATCGAGGGCCTGGTGCACATCTCCGAGCTGGCGGACCGGCACGTCGAGATTCCCGAGCAGGTCGTGCAGGTCGGCGACGAGATCTTCGTCAAGATCATCGACATCGACCTGGACCGGCGGCGGATCAGCCTGTCGCTCAAGCAGGCCAACGAGGGCACGGTCGGCGAGGCCGTCGGCGACGACTTCGACCCGACCCTGTACGGCATGCCCGCCACCTACGACGACCAGGGCAACTACGTCTACCCGGACGGCTTCGACTCCGAGTCGGGCGAGTGGCTTGAGGGCTACGACACCCAGCGCGAGGAGTGGGAGCGGCAGTACGCGCAGGCCCGGTCCCGGTTCGAGGCCCACCGCCGCCAGGTCGCCGAGGCCCGCAGCAAGGCCGAGAGCGACACCGGCGAAGAGGGCGGCGAGGCGGCCGCGGCCGGCGGCACGCACACGTCGGGCACTCCGGACCGGGGTGGTTCCGGCGGTGGCGCGCTGGCCTCGGACGAGGCGCTGGCCGCGCTGCGCGACAAGCTCTCCGGGGGCCAGAGCTAACGCACTCATCCCGGCACCGATCCATGATCGCCCCTGTTTTCCTGAGGCCATGTTTTCTCAGGGCACGTTCTGCGAGGCCGGGGCCTCGCCCCGGGCGATCATGGATCGGTGAGCAGCATGCTTAAGGTAGGGCCTGACCGGCGGCATCGGCTCGGGCAAGAGCGAGGTCTCCCGCCGGCTGGCCGGCTACGGCGCCCTCATCATCGATGCTGACCAGGTGGCCCGCGAGGTTGTCGAGCCGCACACCCCGGGCCTGGCCCAGGTGGTCGGCGTATTCGGCACCGGAGTCCTGGCCGAGGACGGCTCCCTGGACCGGCAGAAGCTGGGCGAGATCGTCTTCTACGACGCTGAGCTGCGGGCGAAGCTGAACGCGATCGTCCATCCGCTGGTCGGTGAGCGCATCCGCCAGCTGGAACAAGGCGCTGACCCGGGCGCGATCCTGGTCGAGGCCATCCCGCTGATCGCCGAGAATCAGCTGGCCGGTCTCTTCGATCTCGTCATCGTGGTCGACGTCTCGCCGCGGATCCAGGAAGACCGGCTGGTCCGGGACCGTGACCTGACCCGCGAGCAGGTCGCGGCGCGGGTGGCCGCCCAGGCCAGCCGGGAGGACCGGCTGGCCATCGCCGACATCGTGCTCGACAACTCCGGGTCCCTGGACGAACTCGACCGCGAAGTCGGCGAGCTCTGGACCGAGCTCTGCCGCCGCGCGAACGCCCCGCAGGACTGAGCCTGCCGATCGCGGCTCCGCCCGGGGCGCTTCTGTCAGACCCGGGAAATACAGTGGGCTGGCAGGCGGTTTAGTCCCGGGAGGAGGCGGCAACGTGCGACCAGTTAGTGACCTGAAGCGCCGGGTGGCGCCGTTCGAGGTGGTCACGGACATGGTCCCGTCCGGTGACCAGCCGAGAGCGATCGCCGAGATGGAGCGCCGGGTGAACAGCGGCGACCGGGACACCGTCCTGCTCGGCGCGACCGGAACCGGGAAGACCGCCACCGTGGCCTGGCTGGCCGAGCGGGTGCAGCGGCCGGTGCTGGTCATGCTGCCGAACAAGACGCTGGCGGCCCAGTTCGCGAACGAGCTGCGCGAGATGCTGCCGCACAACGCGGTCGAGTACTTCGTCTCCTACTACGACTACTACCAGCCCGAGGCGTACATCCCGCAGACCGACACCTACATCGAGAAGGACTCCTCGATCAACGACGAGGTGGAGCGGCTGCGCCACTCGGCGACCAACTCGCTGCTCACCCGCCGGGACACGATCGTGGTGGCCTCGGTCTCCTGCATCTACGGGCTGGGCACGCCCCAGGAGTACGTGGACCGGATGGTCCCGCTCCGGGTCGGCGAGACCATCGAGCGGGACACCCTGCTCCGGCGGCTGGTCGGCATGCAGTACGCCCGCAACGACCTGTCCTTCACCCGGGGTACCTTCCGCGTCCGCGGCGACACCATCGAGATCATCCCGGTCTACGAGGAACTGGCCGTCCGGATCGAGATGTTCGGCGACGAGATCGAGCGGCTGATGACGCTGCACCCGCTGACCGGCGAGGTGATCAGCGAGGACGAGGAGCTCTACATCTTCCCGGCGTCGCACTACGTGGCGGGGCCGCAGCGGATGGAGCGGGCCGTCGCCGGGATCGAGGCCGAGCTGGAAGAGCGGCTGGGGGAGCTGGAGAAGGCCGGCAAGCTGCTGGAGGCCCAGCGGCTGCGGATGCGCACCACCTACGACCTCGAGATGATGCGCCAGGTCGGCAGCTGCTCGGGCATCGAGAACTACTCGCGGCACATCGACGGCCGGGAGGCCGGGAGCCCGCCGAACACGCTGCTCGATTACTTTCCCGAGGACTTCCTCCTGGTCATCGACGAGTCGCACAACACTGTCCCGCAGATCGGGGCGATGTACGAGGGTGACGTGTCGCGGAAGCGGGCCCTGGTCGAGCACGGGTTCCGGCTGCCCAGCGCCATCGACAACCGGCCGCTCACCTGGGATGAGTTCTGCGAGCGGATCGGCCAGACCGTGTACCTGTCCGCCACCCCCGGCCCCTACGAGCTGCAGCGGGTGGGCGGCGATGTGGTCGAGCAGGTGATCCGGCCGACCGGGCTGATCGACCCGCAGGTGATCGTCAAGCAGACCAAGGGGCAGATCGACGACCTGGTTGACGAGATCAGGACCCGCGCGGAACGGTCGGAGCGGGTGCTGGTGACCACGCTCACCAAGAAGATGGCCGAGGACCTCACCGACTATCTGCTGGAACTCGGCATCCGGGCGCGTTACCTGCATAGCGAGGTGGACACGCTGCGCCGGGTGGAGCTGCTCCGTGAGCTGCGGGTCGGCGAGTACGACGTGCTGGTCGGGATCAACCTGCTCCGCGAGGGCCTGGACCTGCCTGAGGTGTCGCTGGTGTCCATCCTGGACGCCGACAAGGAGGGCTTCCTGCGGTCGGGCACCTCACTGATCCAGACCATCGGCCGGGCCGCGCGGAACGTGTCCGGCCAGGTGCACATGTATGCCGACTCGGTCACCCCGTCCATGCAGCGGGCGATCGACGAGACCGACCGGCGGCGGGCCAAGCAGGTCGCCTACAACACCGAGCACGGCATCGACCCGACCCCGCTGCGCAAGCGGATCGCGGACATCCTCGACCAGCTGGTCCGGGAGGACGCGGACACGGAGAAGCTGATCGGCGGGAGCGGGCGGCAGCAGAGCCGGGGCAAGACCCCGGTACCGGGACTGTCCTCGCGGGTGCGGGCCTCGGCCAGCGGTGCGGGCGAAGGCGAAGGCGGCGGGGCCGCGCGTGGTGACCTGATCGAGCTGATCGCGCAGCTGACCGAGCAGATGCACACGGCCGCGGCGGAGCTGCAGTTCGAGGTCGCGGCCCGGATCCGGGATGAGATCAGGGAACTGAAGCAGGAGCTGCGCGGCATGCAGGCCGCCGGCGTCTGATCCGCCGGCGCCTGATTCGCCGGGTTTGCGCTGGTCAGGCTGGTCCAGCTGACTCTTGCCTGGGTGGCCCGGGCGGCCGGGCAGGTGGGCAGGCCGATCGGCGAGTCCCCGGCGTCCTGAGCCGTTGGCGAGTACGGTCAGGGCCACTGATCGTGGCCGGTTCTTACTGAGCGGAACCACTGGCGCCGCTCACGCGTCCAAGTGCTTGTAGTTCAGGGCACTGAGCGGTCCAGGCCGCCGCTCAGTGCCCTGGACACACTGCTTTCCGGCCTGCTCCCTGGCGACATGAACAGGAACGGAGACCACCATGGGCGTGCCCGTTATCCTCTCCGGCCGTCTCAGCCGCGCCGGACTGCTGATCGCGGCGGCCGCCGGGGCCGTGACCCTGGCGGCCGGCTGCGGGAGCCAGGTGGCGACCACGACCAGCGCGGCCCGGCCGGCCAGCCCCAGCACCCCGAGCCCAGGCGGCATCATCCCGGGGGGTCCGGCGTCCGTGGGCAGCGCGGCCCTGTGCTCGGAGCAGGCGGCCGTGACCCGGCTGGTGGTCAGCCGGGTCAGCGCCTTGCCCCAGAATCACCTCCACTTCGCCTTCCCGGCCGGGGTCACCGTGTCCAGCCCGGCGCGGGCCCGGGCGGTGGCCAAGGCGGTCTGCGGGCTGCCCCTGATGCCCCATGGCCCCATGAGCTGCCCTGCCGACCTGGGCCTCGGTTACCGGCTCAGCTTCGCCGCCGGATCCAGAAGCTTCCCGGTGGTCACGATCAGCACCGGCGGATGCGGGGGCGTGGCCGGGCTGGGCCCGGAGCACTGGACGGCCCGCTCGCCGGGGTTCTGGACCGTCCTGGCCCACAGCATGGGCCTGGCCAACGGCATGGCGCTGCGGGGCACCGGCCCGGCCAGGCTCAGCACCACCCCGGTCAGGCCACCCGCCAGCCCGCTCAGGCACTCCACTCCAGCCGGCTGAGGCACCAGTCAGCGACGGCACGGGCCCGGCGGCAGGGACCGCCCGCGCTGGTAGGTTCGCAGAGCCTGCTACCAGCCGGAAGGGTGAGCATGACCTGGGTGCTATTCGACTACGGCGGAGTGATCTGCAAACCCCAGTCCCAGGCTGACCGGGCCCGGCTGGCCAGCGCCAGCGGCGCCCCGGCCGCGGACTTCGAGGCGGCCTACTGGCGGTACCGGCTGGACTATGACCGGGCCGCGCTGGACGTCACCGCGTACTGGCAGCGGGTCGCGGCCGACCTCGGCCGCTCCTACAGCGACCCGGAGATCGCCGAGCTGAGCAGGCTGGACACTGCATCCTGGCTGACCCTGCAGCCCGGTACCGTGGAACTCATCGCCGGCCTGGCCGCGGCGGGCCACCGGCTCGCCGTCCTGTCGAACGCGCCTGCGGACGTGGCCGAGGCCGTGCACACCCTGCCGGTGGCCAGGTACTTCGAGCATCTGGTGTTCAGCTGCGCGCTCAAATCGGCCAAGCCGGATCCGGAGTGCTTCCAGGCCACCCTGGCGCTGCTGGGCGCCGCACCCGCAGACGTCATCTTCCTGGATGACCGGCCCGACAACGTGGCCGGGGCCGCCGAACTGGGCATGGTGAGCTTCCAGTTCACCGAGGCCGCCGCCGCCCGGGCCGACCTGGCCCGGCACGGCATCGCACCCGGCTGACTCCCCGCGTAGTGTCGTAGCCGTGTTGGTCAGCCTGGTGGCCGGGGTCGTGGCGGCCCTGTGCTACGGGATCGCCTCGGTCATGCAGGCCGTCGCGGTGCGCGCGTCGAGCCGCCGGACGGCCGACGGCGGGGTGCCTGACACGGCACTCGGCAGCGTCGATCCTGGCCTGGTCATCCGGATGCTGCGCCAGTGGCGGTTCGTGGCCAGCCTCGGCCTGGACCTGCTCGGCTTCCTGGCCCAGCTGGTCGCGCTGCGGCGGCTGCCGGTGTTCGCCGTACAGGCTATGGTGGCCGGCAGCCTGGCCGTGACCGCGGTCCTGGCGGCCTGGCTGATCGGCGTGCAACTCGCCTGGCGGGAATGGCTGGCCGTGGCGGGTGTCGTGGTGGGCGTGGGCCTGCTGGGCGCGTCGGCCGGGGCTGAGGGCGCGCGCGCGGTCAGCGGGCCGTTCAAGCTGGCGCTCCTCCTGGCGGTGGCGGGCGTGGCCGGGGCCGGGCTGCTGGCCTCCCGGCTCGCGGGCCCCGCCCGCACCCCTGTGCTCGGCGCCGTCGCGGGACTCGGCTACGGCGTGGTCGCCGTGGCCGCGCGGGTGCTGCCCGGATACTCCCTGCCGGAACTGCTCCGCGACCCGGCCACGTACGCGCTCGTGGCCGCGGGCGTGGTGTCGTTCATGCTCTACGCCACCGCACTGGACAGCGGCAGCGTGACGGTGGCCACCGCCGCGGTGGTCCTGGCCGAGACCGCGCCGCCGGCCCTCATCGGGATCCTGTTCCTCGGTGACCACACCCGGCCAGGGCTCACCGCTCTCGCCGTCGTCGCGTTCGTGCTGGCCGTGACCTGCGCGGTTCTCCTGGCCCGGTTCGGTGAGGCCGGGGAGGACGGTGACGCCGGGCAGCGTGGCGGCCTGCCGCAGCGCAAGGACGGCGAGCCGAGCACCTCGACGGCGTGCTGAGCGGCCGTCCTTCCTCTACGGTGGAACCTGTCTAGCTTGGAGCCTCTGGGCTAAGGCCTGTCTAGCTTGGAGCCTCTACGCTAAGGCTTGTCTACCTTGGAGTTGGGCAGGGCCGCGGGGGCCCCTTGCGTGTCTGGCCGTCAGGGGATATACGAGGGCTGATATCCTGATGGTCCGTGGACCGGCGGGATTCCCGCTTACACCGACCACGGGAGCCTTCTGTTGGCTGCGGCACCGCACGCATCACGGCAATCTTCGACACGACACCTCTTCGTCACCGGGGGAGTTGCCTCAAGCCTGGGCAAGGGGCTCACCGCCTCCAGCCTGGGACGGCTACTCAAGCTTCGCGGCCTGAACGTCACGATGCAGAAGCTTGACCCCTACCTGAACGTCGATCCCGGCACCATGAACCCGTTCCAGCACGGTGAGGTGTTCGTCACCGACGACGGGACCGAGACCGACCTGGACGTGGGTCACTACGAGCGGTTCCTGGACACGCGGCTGCGCGGGTCGGCCAACGTCACCACGGGGCAGATCTACTCCAGCGTGATCGCCAAGGAGCGGCGCGGCGACTACCTGGGCGACACCGTGCAGGTCATCCCGCACATCACCAACGAGATCAAGGCCCGCATCATCGATATGGGCGGCCCGGGCGTTGACGTGGTCATCACCGAGGTGGGCGGCACCGTGGGCGACATCGAGTCGCAGCCGTTCCTGGAAGCCATCCGGCAGATCAGGCACGAGATCGGCCGGGACCGCTGCTTCTTCCTGCACGTGTCACTGCTGCCCTACATCGGCCCATCCGGTGAGCTGAAGACCAAGCCCACCCAGCACTCCGTGGCCGCGCTGCGCAGCATCGGCATCCAGCCCGACGCGATCGTGTGCCGCAGCGACCGGCCGATCAGCGACGGGCTCAAGCGGAAGATCAGCCTCATGTGTGACGTGGACGAGGAGGCCGTGGTCTCCGCGGTCGACGCCCCGTCCATCTACGACATCCCGAAGGTCCTGCACACCGAGGGGCTGGACGCTTACGTGGTACGGCGGCTCGGCCTGCCTTTCCGGGATGTGGACTGGAGCGACTGGGACGATCTGCTGCGCCGGGTGCACCGGCCGGCCCATAGCGTCACCATCGCGCTGGTCGGCAAGTACGTGGACCTGCCCGACGCCTACCTGTCGCCCGCCGAGGCGCTGCGGGCCGGTGGCTTCGCTAACGACGCCCGGGTGAACATCCGGTGGGTGACCAGCGACGACTGCCAGACCCCCGAAGGCGCGGCGGCCCAGCTCGCCGACGTGGACGGGGTCCTCGTCCCGGGTGGCTTCGGGGTGCGGGGCATCGAGGGGAAGCTCGGGGCCATCCGCTACGCCCGCGAGAACGGCATCCCGCTGCTGGGCCTGTGCCTCGGACTGCAGTGCGCCGCCATCGAGGTGGCCCGGGACGTGGCCGGGCTGCCTGGCGCGAACAGCTCCGAGTTCGACCCGGACACCCCGGATCCAGTCATCGCGACCATGGCGGACCAGCAGGATGTGGTCGCCGGCGAGCGTGACATGGGCGGCACCATGCGGCTAGGGCTGTTCCCCGCCGTACTGGCCCAGGGATCCCTGGTGCGTGAGCTGTACGGGACCGACATGGTGGAAGAGCGGCACCGGCACCGCTACGAGGTCAACAACGCCTACCGCCCCGTCCTGGAACAGGCCGGGCTGCTCTGCTCCGGCCTGTCACCCGATGGGCGTCTCGTCGAGTTCGTCGAGCTGTCCCGGGAGGTTCACCCGTTCTTCGTGGCCACCCAGGCGCATCCGGAGTTCTTGTCCCGGCCCACCCGGGCGCATCCCCTGTTCGCCGGGCTGGTGGCCGCGGCGCGGGAGCGGGCCAAGTCGCTCAGCCGTGGCAGCGCGGCTCTCGGCCACCCGGCCGCGGCCAGCGCATGACCTGCGAGGAAGCCTCGCTGCCCGGGCCGGGGCCGGAGAAACCGGCGCCGCTGCGCGACCTGCCGGAAAGCTGGCCGGTGCTCTCCTCGGTGGTGCAGGCCCGCGGCCCGATCGTGACGCTGCGCAGCGACCAGGTGCAGATGCCCGATCACGAGGTGGCGGACCGCCAGGTGGTGGAGCATCCGGGCGCGGTGGTGATCGTCGCCCTCGATGAGGAGGGCCAGGTGCTGATGATCCGCCAGTACCGGCATCCGGTGGCCCACGTGCTCTGGGAGCTGCCCGCGGGCCTGCGGGACGTCCGCGGGGAGCCGTTGCGGGCTACCGCCGAGCGGGAACTGCTCGAGGAGACGGGATACCGGGCCCGCGACTGGCGGATCCTGGTCGACTTCTACTCCTCCCCGGGTATCAGCACCGAGTGGATCCGCGTCTTCCTGGCCCGTGACCTGGTGGAGGTCCCGGCGGCGCAGCGCGACTTCGTGCCCAGGCACGAGGAGACCCAGCTGCAGGTCCGCTGGGCCGGCCTGGACGAGGCGCTGGAGGCGTTTATCGTCGGCGACCTGCACAATGGTTCTACTGCGGTGGGTATCTTGTCCGCGTATGCCGCTCGGAGCAGCGGCTTCACCGGCCTGCGGCCCGCTGACGCGGGTGACGGCTGATCGGTGGGGAGTCCGCGAGGACACTGAGCCCGCCAGGGCGCTCAGTCCGTCAGGCTCGGAGCATCCGGCAATGGGGCCGGGTGCGGAGTTACGAAGAGAGGGCTTGCAGCCATGAAGGTAGGCGTTCCCAAAGAGGTCAAGAACCATGAGTACCGGGTGGCCATCACCCCGGCCGGCGTTCATGAGCTGACCCGCAGCGGCCACGAGGTATTCATCGAGCGTGACGCGGGAACCGGGTCCTCCATCCCGGACGAGGACTTCGTCACCGCGGGCGCGGTCATCCTGCCCACCGCGGACGACGTCTGGCAGACCGGGGACCTGATCCTCAAGGTCAAGGAGCCGGTGGCCGAGGAGTACCACCGGATGCGCAAGGACCAGGTGCTGTTCACTTACCTGCACCTCGCGGCCTCCCGGCCCTGCACCGACGCGCTGCTCGAGTCGGGTATCACCGCGATCGCCTACGAGACCGTCCAGCTGCCGGACAAGTCGCTGCCGCTGCTGGCCCCCATGTCCGAGGTGGCGGGCCGGATGGCCCCCCAGGTCGGCGCGCATCACCTGCAGCGCGACGGTGGCGGCCGGGGCGTGCTCATGGGCGGGGTGTCCGGCGTCTACGCGGCCAAGGTGGTAGTCCTCGGCGCGGGTGTCTCCGGCATGAACGCGGCGGCCATCGCGCTGGGCATGCAGGCCGAGGTCCTGCTGGTGGACAAGAACGTGGCCCGGCTGCGCTCGGCCGACGCGATCTACCAGGGGCACTGCCAGACCGTCGCGTCCAACGCCTACGAGATCGAGCGGGCGGTCATCGACGCCGACCTGGTCATCGGCGCGGTCCTGGTGCCGGGCGCGAAGGCACCCGAGCTGATCTCCGACGAGCTGGTGTCCCGGATGAAGGCCGGGTCGGTGCTGGTGGACATCGCCATCGACCAGGGCGGCTGTTTCGCGGGCTCGCGCCCGACCACGCACGCCGATCCCACCTACCGGGTGCACAACTCGCTGTTCTATTGCGTGGCGAACATGCCCGGCGCCGTGCCGCACACCTCGACCTACGCGCTGACCAACGTCACCCTGCCCTACGTGGTGGAGCTGGCCAACCGGGGCTGGCGTGACGCGCTGCGGGCCGACCCCGCGCTCGCGCTCGGACTGCACACCCACGAGGGCAGCCTGACCTGCCAGCCGGTCGCGGACGCGCACGGCCTGCCGTCCATGCCGCTCACCGAGGTCCTCAGCTGACCACGACCGGGCCGGCTACCGTCACGGGCGCGGTCCGCCGTTATCTCGATCACCTCACGGTGGAGCGCGGCCTGGCCGTGCACACGCTGGTGGCCTACCGGCGTGACCTGCTCCGCTATGAGGCGACGCTGGCGGCCCGCGGCCGGACGGTGATCGGCGAGGTCACCACCGACGATGTGGCGGCGTTCCTGGCCGGGCTGCGTGAAGGCGATGACGGCCATCTGCCGCTCGCGGCCAGCTCGGCGGGCCGGGCCGTGGTGGCGGTCCGCGGGCTGCACGCGTTCGCGGCCGCCGAGGGGCTGGCCGGCTCCGATCCGGCCAGCCTGGTGCACCCGCCCGCCAGCCCGCGGAAGCTGCCCCGCGCGATCGGGGTGGCGGAGGTGGAGCGGCTGATCGCCGCCGCGGGCGGCGGTGGGGATGGCGATGCGCTGCGCCCGCTGCGCGACCGGGCCCTGCTCGAGCTGCTGTACGGGACCGGGGCCCGGATTTCCGAGGCGGTCGGGCTCGACGTCGACGACCTCGGCTTCCTCGCCGGGGCGGCCAGTGCCCCCCGGGCCAGGGCGGGCTCGGCGGGGGCCGCGCTGGCCGGGCCGCAGCCGCCGCCCGCCACCGTCCGGCTGGCCGGCAAGGGGGGCAAGGACCGGGTCGTGCCGGTCGGCCGGTACGCCCGTGAGGCGCTGGAGGCCTACCTCGTCCGGGCCCGGCCGACCCTGGCCGCCGCGGCCCGCCAGGCCTCCGCCAGCCCGGCCGTGTTCCTCAACGCCCGGGGCGGGCGGCTCACCCGGCAAGGCGCCTGGGGGGTGCTCAAGGCGGCTGCGGACCGGGCCGGCCTGGGCGGGGTCTCCCCGCACACGCTGCGGCACTCCTACGCCACGCACCTGCTCGACGGCGGGGCGGACGTGCGGGTGGTCCAGGAACTGCTCGGGCACGCGTCGGTGACCACCACGCAGATCTACACCATGGTGACCGTGGACAAGCTCCGCGAGGTGTACTCGGCCGCCCACCCCCGCGCCCTCGGCTAGCGCCCGGTCTTCTTACCTGCCGATATCGCGCGCATCCGGTGAGTCGGCTTGCCGGCGGGCAGGGCAGCGCCTAGAGTCCCGGTTCCAGCGGAGGTTTTACCCGTCCGCCGGGGAGGTGCAGCAGATGGTAGCAGGGGCGCACTTGGTGGCGGCTCAGCCAGGTTCTATCGGGCCCACGGGCCGGCCTCTGCCGGCCTTCCCAGATCCGGAACCTCTGCTCGGCCACGGTCCGGCGCGCATCGTCGCGGTCTGCAACCAGAAGGGCGGGGTGGGTAAGACCACCACCACCATCAACCTGGGCGCCGCGCTCGCCGAGAACGGGCGCCGGGTGCTGCTGGTGGACTTCGACCCGCAGGGCGCGCTGTCCGTCGGCCTGGGCATCCAGCCGCATGAGCTCGAGTACACGATTTACAACCTGCTGATGGAGCGCAGGCTGCCAGCGGCTGACGTGGTGTTCAAGACCAGCATGCACGGCATGGACCTGCTGCCCAGCAACATCGACCTGTCCGGGGCCGAGGTTCAGCTGGTGCACGAGGTCGGCCGGGAGTTCGTCCTCGGCGGGGTGCTGGAGCCGCTGCTGCCCGAGTACGACGTCGTCCTCATCGACTGCCAGCCCTCGCTGGGCCTGCTCACCGTGAACGCGCTGGCCTGCGCGGCCGGGGTGCTGGTCCCGCTGGAGTGCGAGTACTTCGCCATGCGCGGCGTGGCCCTGCTGCTGGAGACCATCGACAAGGTCTCGAGCAGGCTCAACCCGCGGCTCGGCATCGACGGGCTGCTGGCCACCATGTACGACTCCCGGACGCTGCATTCCCGCGAGGTTCTCGCCGAGGTGGTCAAGGGATTCGGCGACAAGGTCTTCCACACGGTGATCAACCGCACCGTGCGGTTCCCCGACGCCACGGTGGCCGGCGAGCCGATCACCAGCTTCGATCCCTCGTCCAACGGGGCGAATTCCTACCGGGAACTGGCCCGGGAGGTGCTGGAGCGGTGGCACCAGTCCCAGCAGGCAGCAGAGTCAAAGTAAGCGGACAGTGAAAGTAAGCGGAGTGAAGCGGGATCGGGGAGGCGGGTGGGGCGCGGGTCCCGTCCGCGACGGGTAAGCCTGCCGGGCGTCGCCGAGCTGCTCCGGCCGGCCACGCCGGGTCCGTCCGCATCGGGCCCGTCCACCGGGGATGGCCGTCAGGCCAGCGGGCGTGAGCCCCACCCCCAGAAGATCACGGTCTACCTGTCCGCCGGTGAACTTCTTGATCTCGAACGGGCCCGGCTGGCCCTTCGCGCTTACGGGATCACCGTGGATCGTGGCAGGCTGGTCCGGGAAGCCATCGCAGTGCTGCTGGCTGACCTGGACGCCGAGGGCGAGACGAGCCTGCTGGCCGGGCGATTGAGAGATATGACGTGAGGTGGCGGGCTGCCGGTGATGCGCACGGTGACAGCTGAACCCGGTGGTAATGAGCACGGTGGCGATGCGCCGGGCACTGAGCCGGGCGGGTTCGAGGTCCACCTCGACGTGTTCGAGGGACCTTTCGACCTGCTGCTCGGCCTGATCTCCAAGCACAAGCTCGATATCACCGAGGTCGCCCTCTCCCAGGTGACGGACGAGTTCATCGCCTATATCCGCGCCCTGGCCGACGGCTGGGACCTGGATCAGGCCAGCTATTTCCTGCTGGTGGCCGCCACCCTGCTCGACCTGAAGGCCGCGCGGCTGCTTCCTAGCGGCGAGGTTGAGGATGAGGAAGACCTCGCCCTGCTGGAGGCCAGGGACCTGCTGTTCGCCCGGCTGCTGCAGTACCGCGCCTACAAGGAGGTGGCGGCGGTGTTCGCGGGCCGGATGACGGTCCAGGGCCGCCGGTTCGCCCGGCGGGTGCCGATGGAGCCGCAGTTCGCTGAACTGCTCCCCGAAGTCCTGCTCGGCCTGGGAGCGGCGGAATTCGCCGCGATCGCCGCGCGGGCCCTGGCGCCCCGCCCGGTACCCGAGGTATCCACCGAGCACCTGCACTCGCCGATGACCACCGTCCGCGAGCAGGCCGACATCATGGCCAGCCGGCTCCGCCGGCTCGGCCGGGCGACGTTCCGCCGCCTGTCCGCGGACTGCTCGGGGACCTATGAGGTCGTGGCCCGCTTCCTGGCGCTGCTCGAGCTGTACCGGGAAGGTAGCGTCTCGTTCGATCAGGTGACCCCGCTCGGTGAGCTGTACGTGACCTGGGTGGCGGAGCCCGGCCCGGATGAGGCGACCGGGCCGTCTCCGGAGCCCGGGGTAGCCGCCGATGGCGAGGAGGAATACGGGTGAGCATGGAGGACCGGGTAAGCCCGGCCGGTGACGACGGCGACGCGGCCGGTCCCGGGGACGGCGACGCGATCCCCGTGAACGGCTATGCGGCCGCCCTGGACGGCGGGCGTGACGCGGCCAGGCCGGTGAGACCGGCCCCGCCGGCGAGCGGCCTGACCCGGCGGACGGTGACGCCGACCTGGTCGATGGGCCGGGCGGCCCCGGGCTGCGGGCCAGCCTGGAGGCGATCCTGCTGGTCGTGGACGAGCCGGTGGCCGAGGTCGTCATCGCGCAGGTCCTGGAACGCCCGCGCGGCGAGGTGGCGGCGGCCCTGCGCGATCTGGCCGCGTCCTACGACGCCGAGCAGCGCGGTTTCGACCTGCGTGAGGTGGCGGGCGGCTGGCGCTTCTACACCCGGGCCGAGTGCGCGCCGGTGGTGGAGCGGTTCGTCCGGGACGGGCAGGAGGTGCGGCTGACCCAGGCCGCCCTGGAGACGCTGGCCGTGGTGGCTTACCGGCAGCCGGTGAACCGGGCGCGGGTGTCCGCGGTCCGCGGCGTCAACTGTGACAGCGTGCTGCGCACGCTGACGCTCCGGGGGCTGGTGGAAGAGGCCGGCACCGAGAGTGAGACGGGGGCTATTCTCTACCGGACCACCGGGTATTTCCTGGAGCGGCTCGGCCTGGCCAGCCTGGAGGAACTCCCGGATCTCGCCCCCTTCCTGCCGGAGCACGTCGAGGACGTTGAGGATGCGGTTGATGAGCACCAGGGGGCCTGACGACGAAGATGATGAGGGGCGCGGACAGCCTGATCGACGTGCCGGGCGGCGTGCGGCTGCAGAAAGTGCTCGCCGCGGCGGGCGTCGGCAGCCGCCGGCACTGCGAGGAACTGATCGGCGAGGGCCGGGTCGAGGTCGACGGGGAGATCGTGCGCCGGTATGGCGCCCGGGTCGACCCGCAGCATCAGGTCATCCGGGTGGACGGGATGCGCATCCCATCCCGCCAGGACGTGGTCTACCTCGCGCTGAACAAGCCCGCGGGCGTCCTCACGACCATGTCCGATGACCGGGGACGGCCGACGATCGCCGACTTCCTGGGCGAGTACCCGGAGCGGCTGTACCACGTGGGCCGGCTCGACTACGACACCGAGGGCCTGATGCTGCTCATGAACGACGGCGAGCTGGCCCACCGGCTGGCCCACCCCAGCTACGGGGTGCTCAAGACCTACCTGGCCGACGTGCCCGGCCCGCTGCCCCGGGACGTCGGCCGGCGGCTGCTGTCCGGTGTCGAACTGGAGGACGGGGTGGCGAGCGCGGACAAGTTCCGGGTGGTCGAGCAGGCCGGGTCCCGCGCCCTGGTGGAGCTCACCCTGCACGAGGGGCGCAAGCACATCGTGCGGCGGATGCTGGCCGAGGTGGGCCATCCGGTCAGCCGGCTGGTCCGCACCCATGTCGGGCCCGTCGCGCTCGGGTCGCAGCGGCCCGGGACCACCCGCCCGCTCACCACCCGTGAGATAGGTGAGCTGTACGCGGCCGTCGGTCTGTAACCTGGCGGGTAGCAGCGGGCCAGGGAGGAAGTCCTCGGACCTGACGGCGTGAAGGAGCAGGCTGGTGGCGGTCAGGGCGATCCGCGGCGCGGTCCAGGTGGACGCGAACGAGCGGGAGGCGATCCTCGAGGGCACGACCGAGCTCGTGGCCGAGGTCATGGCGCGGAACAGCCTGGACCCCGACGACGTGATCAGCGTGATCTTCACGGCCACCCCCGATCTCACCGCGGAGTTCCCGGCCCTGGCGGCCCGGAAGATCGGCTTCCAGGACGTGCCCCTGCTGTGCGGCACGGAGATCGCGGTGCCGCACGCCCTGCCCCGGGTGGTGCGGCTGCTGATGCACATCGAGACCAGCCAGCCGCGCTCGGCCATGCAGCATGTCTACCTGCGCGGCGCGGCCGCGCTGCGGCTGGATATCGCCCAGTGAGGCCAGCACAGTGAGGCCAGCCCAGTGAGATCAGCACAGTGACCGCACCGGCCAGCGTCATCGTCATCGGGACCGGGCTGATCGGGACCTCGGTGGCGCTCGCGTTGCGGCCCCAGGGCGTGACCGTGTGGCTCGCCGACTCTGATCCGGCGGCGGCCCGGCTGGCCGCCGACATCGGGGCGGGCACGGTACTTCCCGGTGATGTGCCCGAAGGACCGCCGCCGGGGGGACCCGCCGACGTGGCGGTGCTGGCCGTGCCGCCGCAGGCGGTGGCGCCGACCCTGGCCCGCGCCCAGGCCGCCGGGCTGGCCCGCTGGTACACCGACGTGGCCAGCGTGAAGGCCCTGCCGGTCAGGCAGGCCCGGGCGGCCGGCTGCGACATGGCCTCGTTCGTGCCCGGGCACCCGCTGTCCGGCCGGGAGCGGTCCGGGCCGGCCGCGGCGCGGGCCGACCTGTTCCTCGGCCGTCCCTGGGTGATCTGCCCCGATCCGCCCGCCCCGGCCGCGGGTCTCGCGGCCATCGAGGCCCTGGCCCGGCTCTGCGGCGCCGAGCCAGCCCAGGTCAGCGCCGCTGAGCACGACCGGTGGGTGGCCCTGGTGTCGCACGCGCCGCACGTGCTGTCCGCGGCGATGGCCGCCCGGCTGGCCGACGCCAGCGACGGCGCGCTGTCCCTCGCGGGCCAGGGACTGCGCGATGTGACCCGGATCGCGGCCGGCGACACCGGGCTGTGGACCCAGATCCTGGCGGCCAACGCGGCCCCGGTCGCGGACGTGCTGGCCGCGGTGGCGGCCGACCTGGCCGCGGTGGCCGAGGCCCTGGCGGACACCGCCCAGGCGTGCCGGCCCCGGCGGCCCGGACCTGAAGGTCCTGGCGGCCCTGCTGGAGCAGGGCGGCGCCGGGGTGGCGCGGATCCCGGGCAAGCGGGGCGGGCCCGCCCGGGCCGAGGCGGCCGTCCAGGTCGTGATCCCCGACCGGCCCGGCGAACTGGCCCGGCTGTTCCAGGCGGCGGGGGAGGCCGGGGTCAACATCGAGGACATCGGCATCGAGCATTCGCCCGGGCTGCCGGTGGGCGTGGCCGAACTGACGGTCCACCCGGAGGCGGTCGGGCGGCTGACCGAGGCACTCGCGGCCAATGGATGGCCCGTACGCCGGTAGCATCGCCCTCGTGACCGACTGCCTCATCATTGCCGTGGACGGCCCCGCGGGGTCCGGCAAATCTAGTGCCGCCCGCGGTGTCGCACGTGGCCTCGGCCTGCGCTATCTGGATACCGGGGCCATGTACCGCGCCCTGACCTGGTGGATGCTGCACCATGGCGTGCCGGTGGGCAGCGCCGAGGCGGTGGCCGCCCAGGCTGGCCAGCCGGTCATCGAGGTGAGCACCGACCCCGGCCACCCCACCATCGGCGTGGACGGTACCGACGTGACCACCCAGATCCGGACCCGGCAGGTGTCCAACGCGGTCAGCGCCGTCGCCTCGGTCCCCGAGGTGCGCACCCGCCTGGTGGCCATGCAGCAGGACATCATCGCCCGGACCTGCGCCGCTGGCGCCGGGATCGTGGCCGAGGGCCGGGACATCGGCACCGTCGTGGCCCCGGACGCCCCGGTCAAGGTGTACCTGACCGCGAGCGAGAGCATCCGCGCCGCGCGGCGCAGCGCCGACCTGGCCGCCGACCCCTCGGCCACCGTGGCCCTGACCCAGGCCGAGCAGCAGCGCCGGGATCAGGCCGACGCGGCCCAGATGGCCAAGGCCCGGGACGCCGTGCTGATCGATTCCACCGCCCTGGACCTGGATGAGGTCGTCAGCGTGATCGTGAGCCTGGCCCGCCAGCGGGCCGATGCGGCGTGGTCGCGATGACCGGGCCCACCCTCGACGACGGCGGGGACCACTGGGACGGCGTCAGCGACCCCGGGGAGTCTGGTGACGGCGCGACTGACGTCCGGGTCCCGGTGCTCGCGGTGGTGGGCCGGCCCAACGTCGGCAAGTCCACCCTGGTCAACCGCATCCTCGGCAGCAGGCAGGCGGTGGTCCAGGACGTTCCCGGGGTCACCCGGGACCGGGTTACCTACGACGCCACCTGGCGGGGCCGCGCGTTCACGGTGGTGGACACCGGCGGCTGGGAGCCGTTCCCCGGGGCCGAGGAGGGCCAGCAGCGGCGGGAACTGGCCGAGCAGGTCACCGCGCAGGCCCGGGTGGCCGTGGAGGCCGCCGACGCGGTGCTGTTCGTGCTGGACGCGGTGGTCGGCGTCACCGACGCCGACGATGCCGTCGCCGCGGTGCTTCGGCGGGCGGGCAAACCGGTTGTCGTTGCGGCGAACAAGGTGGACGACGCCATTGCGGAACCTGCCGCGACCGCGCTGTGGTCGCTCGGCCTGGGCGAGCCTCAGCCGGTCAGCGCGCTGCACGGGCGGGGGAGTGGTGACCTGCTGGATGCGATCCTCGCCGCGCTGCCGGAAACCCCGAGCGAGAAGTTCGGCGAGTCGGGCGGGCCGCGCCGGGTGGCGCTCATCGGCCGGCCGAACGTGGGCAAGTCCAGCCTGCTGAACAAGCTCGCCGGGCAGACCCGGGTGCTGGTGGACGAGGTGGCGGGCACCACCCGCGACCCGGTGGACGAGCTGATCGAGCTGGGCGGCACGACCTGGCGGTTCGTGGACACCGCGGGGATCCGGCGCCGGGCCAACCAGAGCCAGGGCGCGGACTTCTACGCGGCGCTGCGCACTGCCGGGGCGCTGGAGCGGGCCGAGGTCGCCGTGGTCCTGGTCGACGCGAGCGAGCCGCTGACCGAACAGGACCTGCGGATCATCGCGATGGTGATCGACGCCGGGCGGGCCCTGGTCATCGCCTACAACAAGTGGGACCTGGTGGATGAGGACCGGCGGGAGCAGCTGGACCGGGAGATCGACCGGCAGCTGCACACGGCGCGCTGGGCGCCGCGGGTCAACATCTCCGCCGTCACCGGGCGGCACGTGGACCGCCTGGTCCCCGCGATCGAGCTGGCCCTGGATAGCTGGGAGCTGCGGGTGCCCACCGGGCGGCTGAACGCCTGGGTGAACGAGGTGACCGCGGCCACCCCGCCGCCGGCCCGGGGTGGCAGGCAGCCGCGGATCATGTTCGCGACCCAGGCGGGCATCCGGCCGCCACATTTCGTGCTGTTCACCACGGGGTTCCTGGAGGCGGGCTACCGCCGCTTCCTCGAGCGCAGGCTGCGCGAGGAGTTCGGCTTCGAGGGCAGCCCGCTCCGCCTGTCACTGCGGCTGCGCGAACGGCGCGCGGGTGCGGGCCGTGGTGGCGGATCGCGCCGCAGCGGCCGCGCAGAGCGCACGGGGTAGCAAGGGGTAGCAGGATGTGAACCGGCCGCCCTCCCCCCGGGGGCCGCGCGTGGAGCGCTTCTGGGGAGGGCGGCCGGTAGCTCTGGACCGCTGTGCTGATCCGGGTCAGCAGGTCAGCCGGAACCAGACCGTGGTGCCGACCACGTCGCGGGTGTAGCCCCAGTTGTCGGCGAGCTGCTCGACCAGGAACAGGCCATGCCCGTCAGCTTCGAACACCTCGGCCTTGACCACCGGGGTGCTGCGCACGGAGCCGTTGTCCACGACCTCCACCCGGACCGCGCCGGGGAGGCCGAGCACGACCACCGTGACCGTCCCGCCGGGCTGACCCGACTCGCTGTGCAGCACCGCGTTGGTGACGAGCTCGGAGCACAGTAAAACGGCCTCGTCAGCACACGGGTGCGCGGCGCCGAGGGTCCGGCCCACGAACGAACGCGCCTCCGCGACGTTCCTGGTCCGGCCCGCGATGGTCAGGCTGCCCACGATGACCGGCACGGAGGCCGTCGCCACAGTTGCCTGCGGCAGGTCCGTAGCTGCTGTCCGCCGGTCGCCGGTGCGAATGCCCCCGGCGGCCGTGGAGGTGGTGGCTCCCATCCCTGGTGCGCTCCTTCCCGGGCCGCGCGTTCCCCCCTGACGCGGCCAGCGGGCCGCCGGGAAACGTGGCGCCCCGCCGCCTGGGTCCGCGATGGTAGCCGGTCAGATACGGCGTGTTAGATCCATGATGGGGTGGGCGTGCATCTCACGCAAGTGCGTAGCACAAATATGAGAGACGAAATTTCAGATGAGATCTCATCCCTTTCGCAAGTCCGGTATCGTTACTTGATGTACCGGAAGCGCTCAGTCCATCCTGCCCTCGACCCGGGACGGGATCATGCCGGCCCTGCCTTCGAGGAGGCGAGATGCCCGTGGCGATCGGTCCCACCGTGCGGCGGCGGCGGCTCGGCTCCGAGTTAAGGCGTCTGCGCGAGGCGCACTCGTTCAAGCTCGAAGAGGCCGCGGACCAGCTGGGCCTGGCCGCGTCCACGCTCTCCCGCATCGAGACCGGCAAGGCGCCCACCCGGACCGCCTACCTGATGACGATGTTCGAGATGTACGGCGTGGTGGACCAGGGCCAGCGGCAGGTGCTCACCGAGATGGCCCGCGAAGGCCACCGCAAGGGGTGGTGGGCTGTCTACGACGACGTGCTCCCGACCGGGTTCGACGTCTACGTCGGCCTCGAGGCCGAGGCGGCGGCGTTGCGGGTGTTCGAGGACCAGGTGGTGCACGGCCTGCTGCAGACAGAGGGGTACGCCCGCACGGTCATGACCTCGGTCCGCCGGTGGCAGGACACCAGGCAGATCGACCGGGCGGTGGAATTGCGGATGGCCGCGGCAGCGGGTGCTGGCCGGACCGGATCCGCTGCGGCTGTGGTGCATCCTCAACGAGCCGGTGATCTCCAGGGCGATCGGCGGCCCGGAGGTCATGCGTGAGCAGCTGGCCCGGCTCCTCGAGGCGAGCCATCAGCCGAATGTGACGCTTCAGGTGCTGCCGCTGTCCAGCGGCGTGCACCCGGCCCTGAACGGGCCGTTCTGCATCCTTGAATTTCCTGAGCGCGGAGATCAGGACGTGGTCTACACGGAAGGCGTCGCGGGCCACGCGTATCTGGAAAGAGACGCCGAGGTGCGCTCCTGCGCCGAGGTCTTCGACCTGCTCCGGGCAGCAGCGCTGTCGCCAGCCGATACCGCGAAATTCATCGAGAGAATGGCCGGCGACATCACCTGAGGACGAATGCCCTACCTGCAAAGAAGGGATAGACGCGATGACCCCGGAATTCACCAATGCCAGCTGGTTCAAGAGCAGCGCCTCAAGCGTGACGGGCTGCGTAGAAGTGGCGCACCTGCCTAATGGCCTGGTGGCGCTGCGCGATTCCAAGGACGTGAGCAAGGCCCCGCACGTCTTCAACCGCCGTGAGTGGACGGCCTTCCTGGCCGGCGTGCGCAACGGCGAGTTCGACCTGCCGGTCCACTAGCCAGCGGGCCGTCAGGCTCCCGGACCTCTCAGACCCGGGGGGGTAGCGGAGTGGCCACTCTCCCGGCGCACCAAGCGCCGGGAGAGTGGCCACATCCAGTCCCGGTCATGAGGTCTGTTCCAGGATGCTGCTGATGAGCCGGGCCGAGTCGGACGGGGGGGCACTCACGATGCTGAGCCGCTCCATGGCGAGCAGGTAGCGCTCCACCTCGGCCCGCTTGTCGATATACGTGGCGCTGGTCAGCTGCTCCGCGTAGACCATGTCCGGCATGTCGGCGTCGGCGAAGCGCAGGATGCTGAACGAGCCGGGCGCCGCGTAGCTGACCACGGGGAACGGGGTCACCTGCAGGGTGAGGGACGGCTGGTGGCACGCGTCGCGCAGGGACTCCAGCTGGCCGCGGTGGACTCCGGGGCCGCCCAGCGGGCGGCGCAGCGCCACCTCGTCGATGATCGCCCAGAGCCGGATGCCACCCGCCGCGAACCGGCGCTGGCGCTCCTTGAGCAGGACGACCAGGCGTTCCGCTTCGTCGAGCGAGTAGTCATCCAGGGCCAGGACCGCGGCCGCGTAGTCCTCGGTTCGCAGCAGGCCGGGCACGAACTGCGCGTCGTAGCTGCGGATCGACTGGGCCGACTCCTCCAGCCCGATGTAGGCCTGGAACCACGGGGGCAGCACGTCGTGATAGCGATGCCACCAGCCCGGCTGGTTCGCCCGGCTGGCCAGCAGGAGCATTTGCTCCCGCTCGGCCTTGTCGGTTATGCCGTACAACGTGAGCAGATCGGCGATGTCGATCTCGCGGACCGCATTCCGCCCGAGTTCTATCCGGCTGATCTTAGATTCCGAGCCCCGGATAGCCCGCGCGGCTTCCTGGGCGCTGATTTCCCGGGATTCGCGCAGGCGGCGCAGCTGGGCGCCGAGCAGCAGGCGCAAGACGGTCGGGCCACCCACCGCATCTGCCATCGACCCACTTCCTCTCCGGGAGCGGCGGCCGGGCAGCGCACACCTGGGCCACACGAGCCGTCCGGGTGGGCTTCGGCATTACCGCAGCGTGCCTCGCCTCTTTGCGGCGGAGAAATGCGCGGGGAGTCGCCTTTTCGCTAACCCGGCCACTGTATCGCCTGAGCCATTGCCTGGCACCCCCGCGGCGTGACCGGGCCGGCCGCTGATACCGGGAACCGGCCGGTAACCTGAGCCCTGGCCAGAATGCGGCGACACTTTGAAGGCAGGGTCATGCGGTACAGGTCCTTGGGTAACAGCGGGCTGCTCGTCTCGGTGGCCGGCCTCGGCTGCAACAACTTCGGCAGCCGGCTGGACGTACAGCAGACCCGGGCCGTGGTGGACGCGGCGATCGACGCGGGCATCACGCTGTTCGACACCGCCGACATTTACGGCAGCGGCGGCGGCTCCGAGGAGATGCTCGGCGAGGTACTCGGCGCCCGGCGGGACCAGATCGTGCTGGCCACGAAGTTCGGCCACCAGCGGGTGGACATGGGCTACGGCCCCGCGGCCGGGGCCAAGGGCGGCCGGGCCTACATCCGCCGGGCCGTCGAGCAGTCGCTGCGCCGGCTCCGCACCGACTATCTCGACCTGTACCAGCTGCACACGCCCGATCCGGTCACGCCCGTCGGCGAGACCCTGCACGCGCTGAGCGAACTGGTCGCCGAGGGCAAGGTCCGCTACCTCGGGCACTCCAACTTCGCCGGCTGGCAGATCGCCGACGCCGCGCACCTGGCACGGGAGGCAGGCACGGAGGCGTTCATCTCCGCGCAGAATCACTGGTCGCTGCTCGAACGGCAGGCCGAGGCCGAGGTGGTCCCCGCGGCCCGGGCGTTCGGCCTGGGGGTGCTGCCGTACTACCCGCTCGCCAACGGGCTGCTCACCGGGAAGGTCCGGCGCGGCCAGGCCCCGCCGCCGGGCAGCAGGCTGGCCAGCCGGGAGGCCTACATCACCGAGCCCAGGCTCGACCGGGTGGAGGCACTCACCCGGTGGGCCGCCGAGCACGGGGTGAGCCTGCTGGACGTGGCCATCGGCGGCCTGGCCGCCCAGCCGGGCTGCGCGTCGGTCATCGCCGGGGCGACCTCACCGGATCAGGTGAAGGCAAACGCCGCCGCGGCGGAGTGGATCCCGCCGCAGGACGCGCTGGCCGGGCTGGACGAGATCGTGCCGGCCCCTGATCCTGCGTCCTGAGCTGGCCGTCAGTTCTTGCGGACGGCCTTGTCGTAGAGGTCCCGGACGGCCCGGCCGAACCGGGCGGAGTAGGAAACCGACGGGGTGTCCCCGCCCTGCTCGTAGCCGCCGATGACGCCGATGACCGCGCCCAGGCCCGTGGCCGGGTGCAGGTTGGCCAGGAACGGCCCGCCGCTGGTGCCGTCGGTGTACCCGCCGCAGTCGAATTCCATCTGCCGCGTGCCGAAAGGCCGGGTCCGCGCGGTGCAGGTGATCGGCCGCTGCCGGCCGTCCGGGTAGCCGATGACCGTGACGAGCTGTGCGGCCTTCCAGCCGGTGGCCAGGTTCTCGCCGCTAGTCAGCTCCTGTACCGGCTTGGGGCTGCCCGGCTGGCTGACGACCAGGAAGGCCACGTCGTCGTTGGGGTTCTGGGAGTTGGCCCAGGCCGCGTCCACGAAGACCCGGGTGACCGTCCAGCTGCCGTAGGGCTGGTGGTGCCGGTGATATTGAGGCACGAAGGCCACCTGGCCCGGCTGCTTACCCTGCAGGCAGTGCGCCGCCGTGATCACCAGATCCTTGACCGGGCTGTTCACGACGCTCGCGGTGCAGAAGTGCGAGCCGAGGTGGCCGCCGCTGACCGTGAACAGGGCTCCCACCGCGGGGGTGCCGTCATAGAAGCGGCCGTGCAGCAGGGCGGGAGGGACGGTCGGCGCCCCGCGGGGCAGCGCCTTGACCGCCGCGGCGAGCCGGACCGCGAGCCGCTCCGCACCATGTGCGCTCGGTGAGGTCGCCATGACCCCCACGGCCACCACGGCCGCCAGCGTCCCGCCCCAGACCGCCGGCCTGGCCCGCAGGACCAGCCAGGGCGGCCGGGCGTTTCCGGCGAACCGCCGTGTCCATCCCCTCACCTGGCCTCCCACCTGGGCGCACGCGTCACTTTGGACAACCAGGCCCCTCCACTTCATTGTGCGGGTGACGGGCCCGCAGGGCCATAGGCGGCACCCGGGAAGACGCTGACAAAGTGCCGCATGTGACTACTTAGAGTAACTGCGGGCTTTTCCTGGAGGGTGCTCGCCGGGGGTGTGCAGGCGGGCCGGGCGGCGGCCGATAGCGTGATCGCCGGGGCGGGCGGCGGCGTAGGATCGCGTCAGCGCAATTCCGCCGCTTCAGGCGGTTGTGTCACCCCTCTGGGACCAGGAGTGGCAGGCGAAGCCAACAGGGGTGCATAAAGGAGTCACGTGCCATGTCCGGGATGGGCTCGACCCTCCAGCTGAACAACCCCACGGTGGTGGCGGCGTTCCGCTCCGCGCTGATCCACCAGGGGATCATCGCGCTCCTCATCTTCTTCCTCCTGGCCATGCTCTGGGTCAGTGTCCGCGAATGGGTACCCGGGTCCCGCACCTCGTTCGGGCCCCCGGCCGGGGGCCTGCCGGCCGAGCCGCGGGGCCGCCAGCTCATCCGGATCGGGTTCGGCGTGCTGTGGATCCTGGACGGCCTGCTCCAGGCGCAGCCCGCCATGCCGCTGGGCCTGGCCACCAACGTGACCCAGCCGTCGGCGGACGGGGCACCAGGCTGGGTCCGCGCCCTGGTGGACTTCGCCGCCCGGGGCTGGACGTATCACCCGGTGAACGCGGCCGCCGCCGCGGTCTGGATCCAGATCGGTATCGGAATCTGGCTGATCACGGCCGCCCGCGGTCCCTGGTCCAGGCTCGGCGGGCTGGCCAGCGTGGGCTGGGGCCTGGTGGTGTGGATCTTCGGCGAGGCGTTCGGCGGCATCTTCGCCCCCGGGCTGAGCTGGCTGTTCGGCGCCCCGGGAGCGGCGCTCCTGTACGCCGTGGCCGGGGCGCTCATCGCGCTGCCCGACCGGGCCTGGATCGGGCCGCGGCTCGGCCGCGCGGTACTCGCGCGCTGGCACGGGCCTGTTCCTGGCCGGGATGGCGCTGCTCCAGGCCTGGCCGGGCCGCGGGTTCTGGCAGGGCACCGCAGGCAGGCAGCCCGGCAACGTGGCCAGCATGGCGCAGGGCATGGCGCAGGCCGCCCAGCCCGGCTTCCTGTCGTCCTGGGTAAAGGACTTCGGGATCTTCGCCGCCGCACACGGGTTCGCGGTCAACCTGGTCGTGGTGGCGGCGCTGGCCGCCGTCGGCCTCGCCCTGGCCAGCGGGCGGCGGGTGGCGGTGCGGCCCGCGATCGGGATCCTGCTGGTGCTCTGTGCCGCGGACTGGGTCCTGGTCCAGGACCTGGGTATCTTCGGCGGGCTCGGCACGGACCCCAACAGCATGATCCCGTTCGCCCTGGTGGCCGTGGGGGGCTACCTGGCCCTGGCTGAGGCGCCTGCCCTGGCTGAGGCGCCCGCCCGGCCGGAGGTGCCCGCCCCGCCGGGAGTGCCCGCCGATGCGCCAGCGCCAGATCCAGTGCCGGCGGCGGCAGCGGCTGGTGCGCCCGAGCCGGCCGCCGGGCCGGTCACGCCGGCCGGGCCGGAGCGAGGCTGGCGGGACCGGCTGCGGCCGCGGCGCCTGGCCGCTCTCATCAGCAACTCCAGCCCGCGGACCCTGGGCGCCGTCGGCGCACTCGGCGTGGCCATCATCGGCGTCATCCCGCTGGCGACCGCGTCGGCCAGCGCGAGCGCCTCGCCGATCCTCGCCGAGGCGCTCGACGGGTCGAGCGCGCCGCTGGACTACCAGGCCCCGGCGTTCTCGCTGACCAACCAGCACGGCCACCCGGTGACCCTGGCCAGCCTGCGCGGGAAGGTCGTCCTGCTGACCTTCCTGGATCCGGTGTGCACGTCCGACTGCCCGCTGATCGCCCAGGAGTTCCGGCAGGCGGACCAGTTGCTGGGCGGCCAGTCCCGGCAGGTGGAACTGGTCGCGGTGGTCACCAACCCCGTCTACAACCAGCCTGAGTACACCGCCGCCTTCGACCGCCAGGAGCACCTGAACAGCCTGCCGAACTGGCAGTACCTGACCGGCAGCGTCGCCCAGCTCAAGAAGGTGTGGCGGCAGTACGGGATCGCGGCCCAGATTCTCCCCGCGGGCGGGATGATCGGGCACAGCGACATCGCGTACGTCATCGACCGGTCCGGCCGGACCCGCACCGAGCTCAATTTTGATCCGGGGCCCGGCACGTCGAGTACCCAGGCTTCCTTCGCGGGTGAGCTATCCACCGCGGCCCAGCAGACCCTGGGCTCCTCGTGATCACCAGGTCCCGGCGCAGCGTGGGCGCGGCTCTCCTGGCCGCCGCGACAGCGGCCGGGCTGGCCAGTTGCGGCAGCGCGCATGCGGGCCAGGCGACCCCCTCCGCCGCGCCCGTCCCGCTGTCCCTGGCCACCTCCGCCGATTACCCGGACGGCAGCTGGGCGGTGCTTGTGATGGGCGGGTCCGCCGCCCAGCACAACAACTTCTGGCAGGTGTTCGTCCGCCCCGGCCAGGCCGGGGCCTGGAAGCTGGCGACGCCGCCCGGCGCGGCCAGCAACGGCGGGATCACGGTGGCTCCTGAAGGCGGTCCCGCCCTGGCCGCCGCGATCCGGCCCAGCCAGGACCTGTCCTTCTCCCCGCTGGTGAGCAGCAGCGACAACGGCGCGAAGTGGGCCCAGGCCGGCCTGCTGGACGCTCCGCTCGCGGGATACCCGGACGCGCTGGCCGCCGCACCAGATGGCGGGCTGATCGCGCTGACCAGGACCGGCGACGTCGAGCTCAGGGCGCGCCCGGGAGCCGGCTGGACCAGGCTGGCCAGCGCGCGCACGGTGGCCGGGGCCGCGGGCCGCGGCTGCCTCCCGGCCCAGCTGACCTCGGTTGCCTACAGCCCGTCGGGAGCTCCGCTGGCGGCGGGCGGGTGCACCCGCGGAGGGCGGGCCGGAATCTTCCGGCTGGCCGACGGCCACTGGACCCGGACCGGGCCGGCGCTGCCCGCCGCGCTCGCCCGGCGGGACGTCGAGGTCCTCCAGATGGCCCGGGCCGGCCGCAGCGTGGCGGCGCTGCTGGCCGTGGGCGGCGGGCCGGCCACCCGCCTGGTCGGGGCGTGGTCCAACCAGGACGGCACCTCGTGGACCCTGTCGCAGCCCTTCCAGGCCGGCCCGGCGCGGCCGCTCTCGGCGGCCTTCGGCAGTAGCACGTCCGGGACCGGCTCGTCCGGCTCACCCGCCTCGGCCGGCGATGGCTCGCTCGGCGTCGTGCTGTCCGGTGGCCGCGCCGTGTCCGTCAGCGGGCCTGGCGCGGCCTGGCGGTCCCTGCCCGCCCTGCCCGCCAGGGCGTGGTCAGCCCCGGACGGAGGGGTCACCCTGGCCGCGGCCCCCGGCGGCTTCGAGGCATTGACGGCCCGGGGCGGCCAGCTGTCCGTATGGGCGCTATCCTCCGGTGGTTCGGCATGGAGCCGGTCCCAGGTCATCAACGTGGCCATTCCCTACGGCTCGTCCGGGTGAGTTAGGTGCTGTGAGCTACTTCATCGACAACTGGTCGTTCGACCCGTTCCTGATCGTGGTGCTGGTCCTGGTGGCCTGGCACGAGACCGGGCTGGCCCGGCTGGCCCGGCGGTCCCGGCCGGAACGGACCCGGCAGCGGAGACTCCGCTCGCTCTGGTTCTACGCCGGTCTCGCCGTCCTGCTCATCGCGGTCGAATCACCGATCGACTACTGGGCCGACGACTACTTCTTCGTGCACATGCTCCAGCACCTGCTGCTCATGTTCGCCGCGCCCACGCTGGTCGTGGCCGGGGCCCCCTGGCAGCCGCTGCTCGACGGGCTGCCCGGCCGGACGGGCCGGACCGCGACCGCCGCGGTGCTGCGGGACCGCTGGTCGCGTCCGCTCCGGGCCATCGCCGGGTTCCTGCTGCGGCCCTGGGTCTCGGTGATCCTCTTCTCGGCCGTGATGCTGGCCTGGCACATTCCCGCGTTGTTCGATCTCGCGCAGCGCAATCAGGCCGTGCACATCTGGGTGATGCACGCGAGTTTCTTCCTGGCCGGGGTGCTGTTCTGGCTGCAGTTCATCCCGTCACCGCCGTTCCAGCGCCGGATGCCGCTGGTCTCCCAGGCCGCCGCCCTGATCGGGACCAACCTGGTCATGTGGATGCTGGCCATGGCGATGAGCATCTTCTCCCAGGCCTCCTGGTACTCGGTGTACGGCCACGTGCGCGGGGTTACCCTGCCGCCGTATGCGGACCAGGAGATCGGTGCGGCGATCCTGTGGGTCTGCGGTGACTTCTGGGCTATCCCCGCGCTCATCTACGTGGTCCGCCGCCTGGTGAACGAGGACGGCAGCGTCGAGGCCGCGCTCAATCAGATCCTGCACCGCGGCGCGGCGGGCAGCGGCTGGGCCTCGGCCAGCCGCCGGATCCCGACCGGCTCGACTGGCGCGCCGGTGCACCCGCCGACGGACGGCCCCCCGGCCTGACCTCGCGCTCAGCCGCCGTGCTTTTCCAGGTAGTCCAGGTAGACCGGGCGCAGCGCGTCCGCCACGTCAGCGTTTTCGTGGCCGAAGGCGTCGTCGATCATTGCGGACAGCTGGGTGACGTCGGCCGCGGTCTGGTCGGCGTGCCCGGCGACCGCCTCGCCCTCCGGGATTTCGCGCAGCAGCTGCCACAAGAACCCGATATCCAGATGCCGCACCGCCCGGTGCACGGCGCGGTCGTGAAGTTCCTGGGAGGAGAGGGCTTCGAGGGCATCCCGGTCAGTCATGGGAGGAACCCTACCGGGCGTCGTGGAGCGCCTGGGGCACGGTCACCGGCCGCCAGGCCAGCCGCCGTGCTGCCCGGACCAGCCGCCACCGGACCAGCTACCACCAGACCAGCCGCCACCGGACCAGCTACCACCAGACCAGCCGCCGCGGGACCAGCCCTGGCTGAGCCAGCCACTCAGCCAGTCGTCGCGGCCACCCTGGCCGGACCCTGGCTGGCCACCTGCGCGGCGGGTGTCCTGACGGGCGGCCCCGTAGCCGGGGTGACCTGACCCGTCCGGGCCGCGCTGGTGGCGGGCGGGATCAGTGAACCTGCACCGGACCGGGCTGAGGCTGTCCCCGGCGATGAAGGCGATCACCGTCGTACAGGAGGAGCGGGGGTCCGGTACGAAGACCCGTCCGGCGGGGGCGGGCTGATCCGGCGGGGCCGCCGCCTCCGGGGCCGCCGCCCCGGGAGCCGCCGCTGACGGTGCGGGAGAGGCGGGGGAGGGAGCCGGCGAGGACGGCGCGGGCGCGCGCTGGGCGGCCGTGGGAGCGGCCGTGGCGGGCGCGCTGGCTGACCCGTCCCCGCTGGTCTGCACCGACGCGGGCAGCGCTGCCGCGCAGGGCACCAGACCGCACTCCTTGGGCGGCCCCGCGGAGCTGTCGTGCAGGGCCAGGGCCAGGCCGCCCCCGGCCACCGCGGCGATGGTGGCGGTCATGCCCGCGGCGGTGACCCAGCGGTGCCGCGCCAGGCTGCCCGCCAGCCGGGACGGGCCAGCGGGCGGCTGGTCAGGTCCGCTAGCCACGGCAGCTCACCGGCTGATTCCGGGCAGGCTCATTCGAGACGAGCGTGTGCGTGACATGGCGGTGTCCCCAATCCTCGTGCGTCCCCCTAGCGAACCCAGGCCACCGGAGCCAATTTAGCAACGTGACTGGGGCCTTTGATGGCAAACACACCAGGGTGGGGGCATCTATGACGCACGCGGCGGCGCACGGTGACGGCGGAGATTGGCGCCGCCCCTGTGGCGCCGATCCCCGCTGTGGCGGGGCGGCCTATCCCGCCGGCTCAGGCCTCCCGCTTCTGCTGGCTCAGGACTCCCGCGCGGGCATGGCCGCGTTCGGGGCGACGATCTTGAAGTGGACGCCGGTCGGGTCGGCCGCCTCGGCGAGCCGGCCATAGGGCGTGTCCTCCGCGGGCCTGATGACCGAGCCCCCCAGGCGGGTGATCGTGGCCAGGGTGGCGTCGGCGTCGTCGGTTCCGAAGTAGACCGCCCAGTTGGCCGGTACGCCCTGCGGCAGGAACCCGGACGCGTCCATGATCCCGGCCAGCTGCTCCTCGCCGTGCTTCATGATCGTGTACCGGAACTCGTCCGTGTCGCCCACGCTCTGCGTGTCCCAGCCGAACACGTCCTGGTAGAAGGCGATAGTGGCCGCGTAGTCCCGGGTGTACACCTCGAACCAGGCGGGGGTCCCCGTCTCGCCGAACACTCCGAAGCCTTTGTGCAGGCCCGGCTGCCATAGGCCGATCGCGGCCCCGTCCGCGTCGGCGACCATCGCCATCGTGCCGAGGTCGGCCACCGCCATGGCGGGCATCATGATCTGGCCGCCGTGCGCGGTGGCGGCCTCGAGCGTCTTCTGGGCATCATCGGTGGCCAGGTAGACCGTCCACGTCTCCTGCGCCTCCATGCCGGGCTGCTTGGGCATGCCGCCCGCGACCAGGACGCCGTCCTTGGAAAAGTTGAAGTAGCCGCCGAACTGCTCCTGGGGCTCGGTTGAGGTCCAGCCGAACACCTGGCCGTAGAAGTCGCGGCTGCGTTCGGCGTCGGAGGTCAGCAGGTTGACCCAGCAGGGTGCGCCGGCCGGAGGGGTGTCTCGTGTAGGCATGGTCGCTCCTTCGCGATGTTCGGGCTGTCTCACTACCTTGGACGTGGCAGCCGCGCCGGACTCACCGGTCCTTCGGGCTGGCCGGTCCTCCGGCCCCGCCGGCGCGGCGGGGCTGGCGGCCTGGCCCGGCTGGCCGCCCCGATGCGTACTCTCGTAGGCGTGTATCTCCCTGCCCACTTCACCGCGCCTCAGACAGCAGACGTCGCCGCGTTCGTGGCGGCCGTCGCCGCGGCGGACCTGATCACGTTCGACGGGGTCAAGCCCGTCGCCAGCCTCATCCCGATCATCTGGGACCGCGAGACGGGCGAGCATGGCCGCCTGCTCGGCCATCTCGCCCTGGCCAATCCGCAGTGGGAATCGGTGGCCCCCGGGTCCAGCGCGCTGGCGATCGTGCACGGCCCGCAGGCTTACGTCTCCCCGTCCTGGTACCCGAGCACGGCCCGGCACGGGCGGGTGGTGCCCACCTGGAATTACGTCGCGGTTCACTTCACCGGGCCGCTGACCGTGCACCGTGACCCGGAGTGGCTGCGCGACGTGGTGACCCAGCTGACCGAGCGGCACGAGGCCGGGCGGCCCGCGCCCTGGTCCGTGGCCGATGCGCCGCCGGACTACATCAACGGCCAGCTCCGGGGGATCGTGGGGGTGGAGCTGGCCATCGCCACGGTGGAGGCCAAGCACAAGCTCAGCCAGAACCGCAGCGCCGAGGACCAGGCCGCGGTGACCGAGGCGCTGGGCGCCGAGCCCGGCCCGGGCCCGGCCGCGATCGCCGCCCTGATGACGCCCCCGGGCTGAGACTCGCCGCGAGGGGAGGCGCGCCGGAGGCGTGTTCTCTCCGAGCCGGCGACTCACCCGGCAGCTGCCGCAGACGACGTGCCTGCAGAGCGGGCAAGTGGGGTCCGGGGGTCGGCCCCCGGGCTAACAGAGCACTACCAGCGGTCGTGGACCTGGGCCCGGATGCGCCGGTCGTACAGGTCCGCGATGGCCGCGAGATCCGCGTCGCTGAACGGCGGCAGCGCGGCCGCGGCCGCATTCTGCTCCGCCTGCGCGGCGTTGCGCGCCCCCGGGATCACGGTCGAGACCCCCGGCTGCTGGATCACCCAGCGCAGGGCGGCCTGGGCCGGGGTGGCGCCGGCCGGGGCCAGGGCGGCGAATTCCCGGGCGGCGTCCACGCCGGTGTCGAAGTCCACGCCGGAGAAGGTCTCCCCGGCGTCGAAGGCCTCACCGTGCCGGTTGAAGGTGCGGTGGTCGTCGGGGGCGAAGGACGTCTCATGGGTGTACCGGCCGGACAGCAGGCCCGAGGCGAGCGGGACGCGGGCGATGATGCCCACCCCCGCGGCGTGGGCCGCGGGCAGCACCTCGTCGAGGGGCTTGCGCCGGAACGCGTTGAGGATGATCTGCACGGTGGCGGTGCCCGGCCGGGCGATCGCGGCCAGCGCTTGCGCGCAGGTCTCGACGCTCACCCCGTAGGCGGCGATGCGCTGCTCGGCGACCAGCGTGTCGAGCGCGTCGTAGACCGCGTCGGACGAGAAGACCGGTGTCGGCGGGCAGTGCAGCTGCACCAGGTCGAGCCGGTCGGTGCCCAGGTTGGCCCGGGACCGGTCGGTCCACGCGCGGAAGTTGTCCAGGGTGTAGAACTCGGGCTCCTGCGCCACCCGGCGGCCCATCTTGGTGGCCACGGTGAACTCCGCCCCCGGGTTGGCCGCCAGGAACTGGCCGATGATCTGCTCGCTGCGCCCGTCGCCATACACGTCGGCGGTGTCCAGGAACGTGGTCCCGGTCGCGGCGGCCGCCTCGAGCACGGCCAGCGCATCCTTCTCAGCCACGTCGCCCCAGTCAGCTCCCAGCTGCCAGGTGCCCAGGCCGATGACCGAGACTGCCCTGCCCGTCCTGCCCAGAATGCGCTTCTCCATAGGGGCCGAGTGTAGTGAGGACCCCAGCGGATAACGCGGCGGGACAGCCCTCCGCGTCCGCCGGGGTGCTGGCCGCCTTGGCCAGGATCGCGGCGCTGATCCCGTCCAGCTGCTGGAGCTGCTCGGAGGTCAGCATGTCGAACAGGACCTTGCGGACCTGCTCGACATGGCCGGGCGCGGCCGCGCTGAGCGCGGCGAAGCCCTGGTCGGTGAGCATGGCGACCTGCCCCCGGCGGTCGGTCGGGCAATCTTCCCGGCGGACCCAGCCGCGCTCCTCCAGCCGGGCCACGGCGTGCGACACGCGGCTCTTGCTGGACGAGGAGGCCTCGGCGAGCTGGGTCATGCGCAGTGAGTGGTCGGGCGCCTCAGACAGCCGGACCAGGATCTCGTAGTACGCGAGCGGCATCCCGGAATCTCGTTGCAGCTGGGCGTTGACCGCCGCCAGCAGCCACTGCCAGGCCTCGATGGCGTCCCGCCATGTGTGCTGCTCGCCGGCGCTCAGCCAGCGCGGTCCAGGATCGTTCATGGACCTAGCATACCCGGAATAGTTGAACGCTTGACAACGCTAGAGTAGGCGTGATACTCGTTGAGTATTCAAATATGAACCACGCCACTATGAACGACAGGAGTATTCCCCATGACGGCTAGCACCGAAGCAGGCGCCATCCCGGGTTACGTCGCCGGCACGTGGGAGATCGACCCGGTCCACTCCGAGGTCGGCTTCACCGCACGGCACATGATGGTCAGTAAGGTCCGCGGCCGGTTCACGACCTTCTCCGGCGAGCTCGTCACGGGCGAGAAGCTGCTGGACTCGTCGGTCACCGCCACCATCGACCTGACCTCGATCAACACCGGCAATGAGCAGCGTGACCAGCACATCCGGTCCGCCGACTTCTTCGAGGTCGACAAGTACACGACGATGACCTACCGGTCCACCGGCCTGCGGGCTGAGGGCGACCACTACATCCTGGACGGGGAGCTCAGCCTCAAGGACCACACCCAGGCGGTCCCGCTGACCCTGGAGCTGAACGGCTTCGGCCCGGACCCCTTCGGCGGCACGCGGGCCGGCTTCACCGCTACCACGGAGATCAACCGCCGCGACTTCGGCGTGAACTTCAGCGCCCCGATGGAGACCGGCGGCGTGGTCGTGAGCGACAAGATCGGCATCCAGCTCGAGATCGAGGCGGTCCTCAAGGCCTGAGGACCGCGGCGCACGGCGGCGCCGGCCCGGCCGGGCTCGCCGTGACTGAACGACCCGCGCGGGCGGGGACGCGATCGCGTCCCCGCCCGCGCTGCGTTTGGCCCGCGGCGGCGATGGTAGGGCGATTACCGTATGAGCGTCGTCAGAGCGCGGCGGCGGGAGTGAGGGGTGCACGGTGAAAGCGGCTGTCTATGACCGCAGCGGCCCGGCGGCCGAGGTGCTGCGGGTGGTGGATATCGAGCGGCCGGAACCAGGTCCGGGCGAGGTCCGGGTCCGGGTCCACGTATCGGGGATCAACCCCACCGACGTCAAGAGCCGTGGCGGGACGACCCCGCGGCCCATCGATGGATTCCAGATCCCGCATCAGGACGGCGCCGGGGTGATCGACGCGGTCGGCCCGGGCGGGCCGGCGGACCGGATCGGCCAGCGGGTCTGGGTGTATCTCGCCGCCGCCGGGCGCCGCTGGGGAACCGCCGCCGAGTGGACCGTGGTCCCGGAAAACCACGCGGTGCCGCTGCCGGACGGCGCCGGCCTGGAACTCGGGGCCAGCCTGGGCGTACCGGCCCTGACCGCGCACCACCTGGTCTTCGCGGACGGGCCGGTCAAGGACGCCACCGTGCTGGTAGCCGGCGGGGCGGGCGCGGTCGGTCATTTCTCCCTCGAGTTCGCCGCCTGGGGCGGGGCCGCCCGGCTGGCCTCCACCGCCAGCAGCCCGGCCAAGGCCGAGCTGGCCCGGCAGGCCGGAGCCGGTCATGTGGTGAACTACACCGACCCCGACGCCGCGAGCCAGATCACCGCCGCGGTCGGGCCGGTCGACCGGATCGTCGAGGTAGCGCTCGGCGCGAACCTGCAGCTGGACCTGGCCATCTCCCGGCCGGGCACGGTGGTGGCCTGCTACGCCGCTGAGCCTCAGGACCCCGTCCTGCCCGTCCGGGCCTGCATGACGGCCAATATCGTGCTCCGCTTCATGCTGCTCTACGCGATGCCCCAGTCCGCCAGGGATCAGGGGGTCGCCGATATCGGCACCGCGCTGCAGGCGGGCGCGCTGACCAGGCTGCCGGAGCACACGTTCACCCTGGACGAGATCGTCGCGGCGCAGGAGGCCGTGGAGCAGGGCGTAAGCGGGAAGGTCCTGGTCTTCCCATGACCAGGGATGAACTGATTGCGCGGTGCCTGGCCAAGCCCGGGGCCTGGGAAGACGAACCCTGGGAGGGCGACGTCGTGGCCAAGGTCGGGAGCAAGATATTTGCCTTCCTCGGCGCCGGGGCACCGTCCGGCCAGCCGGCCACGATCGGGCTCAAATGCGGCGCGACGAGAGAGGCGGCCGATGAATGGCTGCTGCGCTATCCGGGCGACGTGTCGGTCATGCCGTACATCGGGCGGTTCGGCTGGAACAGCCTGCGGATCGGCGGGGTGATCCCGGACGCCGAACTCCTGGAGGCGCTGGACGCCTCCTACGGCGCGGTGCTCAGCAAGCTGCCCAGGAAGGACCGCCCGGCAGGGAGTTCAGCGGAGCCCGATGGCCTGGGCTAGCTCCCGGTAACCGCCGGCCGGGTCGGCCCCGGGCGCGGTGAGCAGCTGGATGCTCACATGGTCGGCCCCGGCGTCGAGGTGCTCGGTCAGGCGCGCCACTACCTGGGCCGCGCTGCCGTGCGCGACCAGCGCGTCGATCAGGGCGTCGCTGCCGCCGCCGCTCAGGTCGGCATCCGTCCAGCCCAGGCGGCGCAGGTTGGCGGTGTAGTTGGCCAGCCCCAGATACGGCTTTTCCACCCGGGAACGGCCGATCGCGCGCGCCTGGACGGGGTCGGTGCCGAGGACCGCCTTCTGTTCCGGCGCCAGCAGCGGTCCCGGGCCCAGGATCTTCCTGGCCTGCCCGGTGTAGTCGGGAGTCACCAGGTAGGGATGGGCGCCGGCGGTACGCTCGGCGGCCAGCCGCAGCACCTTCGGGCCGAGCGCGGCCAGGACCAGGCTGCCGGCCGGGACGCCGTCGCCCAGCAGGGAGTTGACGTAGCGGGCGAGCGTGTCGTAGGGCCTGGCGTACTGCTGGACCACCTCAGGGTGGCCCGCGCCCACGCCCAGCAGGAACCGTCCCGGGAAGCGCTCTTCGACCCGGTGGAACGCCGCGGCGACCTCGCGGGCCTGGTACTGCCACATGTTGACGATGCCGGTGGCCACGATCAGGGTGGTCGTCGCGCTAAGGAACTCCTCGGCCGCGGCCAGGTCTCCGGTGGCGGACCCCAGCCACAAGGTGCCGAACCCGAGATCCTCGATGCTCGCGGCCAGTTCCGGCGTGATCTGGCGCTCGCCCCGCCAGATGCCGAACCGTCCGAGGTGGTCACGCGCCTGCTGAGACATCCGGTCCGCTCCCTTGCCGTGTCGGGCTGCCTGTAACCGGGCAACCGGCGGGTGCTGGCCGCTGTTCCCGGGCCCGGGGTGCAAGCCGCGGACCTGGCCCGATAGGCCCGGGCGAACCGGGCAGCGCTGGTCGCCGTCCGCCAGGTGGGCCGGGCGTACTGCTTCCAGTCCCCGTCGGCCAC
>CAVQZG010000009.1:0-309725 GCA_963718305.1 uncultured Actinomycetes bacterium | reverse complement strand
GGGCTATGGAGTCAACCAGCCGCGCCCAGCAGCCCTCTCCCTCCCTGTCCCTTCGTTCCCCGGCAGCACCAGCCAGCCGCCCACAGAGCATTAGCCTCCCCGGCCCAGCCGGGTGCACAGCCGGGTACGCGGCCGCAGGGGCCCCCGGCCCCGGCTTCCGGCCAGCGCTGGAGCCCTCGCCTGTGGGCGATCCTGATCGTGCTCAGCGGAGCGCTGCTGCTCGACGGCCTCGACGTGTCGATGGTCGGAGTCGCGCTGCCCTCCATCCGCGAGCGCCCTGCACATGTCCACCTCCTCGCTGCAGTGGATCGTCAGCGGGTACACGCTCGGCTACGGCGGCCTGCTGCTGCTCGGCGGCCGCGCCGCCGACCTGCTCGGCCGCCGCCGCGTGTTCGTCGCCGCGGTCGCCGTGTTCGCCGTCGTGTCCCTGTTCGGCGGCCTGGTCAGCAGCGCGGGCCTGCTGATCGGGGCCCGCATCATCAAGGGCATGGCGGCGGCGTTCACCGCCCCGGCCAGCATGTCGCTGCTGACCACCACGTTCCCGAAGGCCCGCTGCGCAACCGGGCCTTCAGCATCTACTCGGTCTTCGGCGCCAGCGGGTTCTCGCTCGGCCTGGTGCTGTCCGGCCTGCTCACCCAGGTCAGCTGGCGGCTGACGCTGCTGGTGTCCGCGCCGGTGGCGCTGCATCGTGCTGATCGGGCGCATCCGGCTCATCCCGCGGGGCGAGCCGCGCGTCGCGCGAGCCGGGCGGCACCGCCGGTTCGACCTGCCCGGCGCGGTCCGGTCACCGGGGCCATGCTGCTGCTGGTCTACACGGTGGTCTCCGCACACAGGCCGGCTGGGGATCGGTCCGGACCATCGGCTCGTTCGCGGTCGTCGCCGTGCTTGCTGGCGGCTTCGCGGTGATCGAGCGCCGAGCGCCCATCCGCTCGTCCCGTTCGGCATCTTCCGTCGGGCACCGCTGAGCCGGGCCCACATCGGGGCGATCACGCTGTTCGGCAGCTACGTGTCGTTCCAGTTCCTGGTCACCCAGTATCTGCAGTCCCTGGCGCACTGGTCGGCGATCTCGACCGCGCTGGCGTTCCTGCCGGCCGGCGTGATCGTGCTGGTGCTGTCCACCCGGATGAGCGCGATCACCGGGCGGTTCCCGCGCGGGTGCCCGTGCTCGCCTTCACCGCCTCGTGGCCGGCTACGCCGTGTTCCTGCGGGCCGGCGTCAAGCCCGATTACCCCGCGGTGATCCTGCCGGCCGTGATCCTGATCGGCGTCGCGTTCGGCTTGGGCTTCTCCGCGCTACCCTCGCCGCCACCGCCGGCGTCGCCGACGAGCAGCAGGGCCTGGCGGCGAGCCTGTTCCAGACCTCGTTCCAGGTCGGCGGCGCGATCGTGCTCGCCGTGGTGACCGCGGTCGTCGACGCCGGGCGGGGCCAGCCGGATCACGTCGGCCCAGGCGACGCTGGGCGCCTACCGGCCCGCCCTGGCCCTCATCACGCTGGTGTCGGCGCTCGGCGCGGTGGCCGCGATCAGCGGCCTGCGGTCCGCGGCACGCCAGGCCGGGCAGGCGCCCGTGCAGCTTCCGGCGCGGGTCCCGGCCGTGATCGTCGAGGCCGGCGCGGTCGCTGGCGTGGAGGCGCCACTGGACCTGGAGGACGACCACCTCACCGGCCCGGCCCGTGAGGTGGAGGAGGACTGCGTCACGCCGCTGTGCCTCTGACCTGAGTTCCGTCAGGCGTGCGCCGCCCCGCCCATCCGGGCGGGGCGGCGCAGTGTCTGCAGGGGAGCCCCGCGCCGTTCACCAGGCCTGGTTGAGCTCGCGGCCGTTGTGCGGGACCAGCGGCACCAGGCCCCCGTCGCGCAGCCAGCCGTTGAACCCGTCCGTGCAGGGTCCGGCACACAGACCGCCGTTGAGCATCCAGTGCTGGCCGGCGCTGTCCTGGCTGAGCTGCAGGAATCGGGACCGTTGTTTATCTCGGTGGTCCGGCCCAGGTTCCGCTGGTACAGCACCCGCAGCAGCTGTCCGGTGGCCCTCGACACCTGGATCACGGACAGGTCCGGGGGAACCATATCGCTGAGGCCATGCGCACTGCTCATCCGCCCAGTCAGCACCACGGCCGTGATCGTCGTGCCGTCCGGGGTGATCTGCGCCTGGGCGATATAGGGGTACCGCGCGGACTGGCGGAGCAGGACCGGGCCGCTGTCCAGGCGGCCGCCGCCCGCGGCCGGGTTGAGCGCGCGGACCTCGGCGGTCCGGCCGCCCTGCGCGCAAGCCTCGCTGTTGATCTGCAGGCGGCGGCACGACTGGCCGAGATAGACGAGCTGCCGGCCATCCGCGGTCCAGGACAGGCTGGCCACGCTGAACGCGGGACCGGTCCCGCCCCGCCATACGCTCCTTGTCCCGGTTCCCGTATCGATGATGTCGATGTAGTCCGGACGCGCGGGGGGACAGGGCCGCTCTCCCGTGCTGCCACAGCTGGGGCCCACGTAGGCGAAGGCGAAGGAGACGGCGACCTGTGACCCGTCGGGCGACGCGGCCATGGCGTCGGGAGTCCAGTAACGGTCGCCGAACGCACCTCCGGGCACCGCGGCAAAGCCGGTGACCTGGCCCGACCTGGTCAGCGAGAACCGGTACAGGCGCTCCCCCGACGTGCCCGGCGCGGCGGCCGCGACGAAGAACACCCCGCCCCGGGCGGCGGCGAAAATGTCGTCCACGTTGACGTTGGCCCCCTTGGGGACCGGGACCGTCGCGGTGACCTTCCCGGTGGCGGTGGAGCGCACCACCGGAGCGCCGCCCTGCAGGCCTTCGACCACGTAGTAAGCGGGTACCGGAGCCGGGCCGCCCGCAGGCCCGCCCGGCGATCCGGATCCGGTGAGCCTGGTCCCGAGGGCGATCGCCAGGCCAACCACGAGGACGACGCCCAGCGCAGCCGCGAGGGGCGATACCCACGCCGGCCGCCGCCGGGGCGGCGGGGCGATCAGCGGGCGGAGCGTGTCCTCCGGAATGGCACGGGCGGCGGCAGTCAGCGCGTCGGTCAGCCGGTCTTCGGTCCTGCTCATGCTGACTCCCCGAGCTGGCGCGTCAGGGCAGCGATGCCCCGCGCGGCGGTCGACTTGACCGTGCCGGGACTGATCCCGAGCACGGCGGCGATTTCGGCTTCCGGCAATCCCAGCCAGTAGCGCAGCACCAGCACCTCGCGGCGCCGCCGGGGCAGCCTGGCCACCGCGGCCAGCACCTGCCTGCGGTCCTCGGCCAGCAGCGCCTCGTGCTCCGCGGACGGCTGGGTGACGTCACCGGCCATGGCGTCGCGCGCGCCCCCGAAGCGGCGCGCGACGGCCCGGCGGCGCAACGCGCTGCGGCACCCGTTCAGGACTGCGGCCCGGACGTACGCCAGCGCGCCGTCAGGGTCAGGCAGCTGGTCCCGGGCGCACAGCCGGGCGAACACGTCCTGGACGATGTCCTCGCCCGACGCCCGGTCCCCGGTCATCAGCGCGGCCAGCCGGACCAGTTCGGCGTGGTGCGCGCGGAACAGCGCGGTCACGCCGTAGGCGGGACCGCCCGCCTCATGGGATGCCCCCGGACTCAAGCCAGTCCCGCCAACCCCGGTGGCCTGGCCAGCCCCAGATACCCCGCCAGCCCCGGCCACCTCACGGGCCACCACCCCACGGTGGCCCCTCCGTGGCTGGATCGCCGAAACCGGCCCCCCAGATCTGGTAGCTCATACCTATTGCACGCGCGAGCCGCCATTCCGTTGCCCCCGATCTCGGGGATCCCCATGATCGGGGTGGTTTTTGCACCGCCAGGGCCCGGCGGCGGCGCAAAAGGCACCACGATGATTGCTCCTCTAGCCGGCCAGGAGGGCGAGGGCCATTTCCTCGACGGCCAGGAGGGGCGCCACGTTGAGCTCCAGGCGCTCCCGGCAGGTCATGATCGCTTCCATCCGGCGGACCGTGGCCTCCGGGGGACTGGCCGCCGCCACCCGGCGCAGTTCCTCTTCGTGGCCCGCGCTGCCCAGGTCCACGTCGGCGCCCAGCTGGACCACCAGCACGTCACGGTAGAAGGCGGCCAGGTCCAGCAGCGCCCGGTCGAGGGCGTCCCGCTTCAGCCGGGTGGCCCGGGACTTCTGCCGGTCCTCCAGATCCTTCATGGCGCCGGCCGAACCGCGGACCGCCTTGGCCACGCCCTTACCCGTCGATCCCTCGCCGAACGCCTTGCGCAGCGCGTCCCGCTCCGGGGTGTTGAGCTCCTCGGTGACCGCGGCCGCCTCCTGCTCGGCCGCTTTCACCAGTCCCGCCGCGGCACTCAGCGCCGTGCCCAGGTTCGTGATCCGGCCCGGGAGGCGGAGCACCTCGGCCCGGCGCTGCGCCGCCTCGGGGTCGGTGGCCAGCCGCCGCGCCCGGCCCACGTGTCCCATGGCCGCGCGGGCGGCGATCAGGGCCCGGGCCGGGTCGACCCCGTCGCGGAAGGCGAGCACCTCGGCCACCGCCTCCGGCGGCGGCGTGCGCAAGGTGACCAGCCGGCAGCGGGACCGGATCGTGGTGACGAGCTCTTCCGCGGAGGGCGCGCAGAGCAGCCAGACCGTCCGCGGCGAGGGTTCCTCGATGGCCTTGAGCAGGGCGTTGGCGGCCTGCTCGGTGGCCCGGTCAGCGTCCTCGAACACCACCACCTGCCAGCGGCCGCCCGACGGCGCCCCGGCGGCGCGCAGCACCAGGTCACGGGTCTGCTTAACGCCGTAGGACAGCCCCGCCGGCTTGACCAGCATCAGGTCGGGATGGGTGCCCGCGCGCACCTGATGGCAGCTCGGGCACTGGCCGCAGCCCTGGTCCGGGCAGAGCAGCGCGGCCGCGAACGCGCGGGCCGCCACCGACCGGCCCGATCCGGGCGGCCCGGTGAACAGCCAGGCGTGCGTCATGCCCAGCACGTGCTCGCCGCGGAGCAGCCGGGCCGCGACCGTGGCGGCCTGCTCCAGCTGGGCCACCACCCGCTCCTGGCCGACCAGGTCGCCGAAGACCGGCGCGCTGCTCACTGCTACTTCCCCGTCCATCCCTCATCGACGATAGCCGGGAAGCTGCCGGTGTTGGCCTCGGCCATCGGCGGGATGGGGTCCGGCAGCATGTCACGGACCCGCTCCTGGATCGCCCGGTTCACGTCCTCCGGCGAGCGCGACGCGTCGAGCACCAGGTAGCGATCGGGTTCCGCGTCGGCCAGCCTGAGGAAGCCGCGCCGGACCCGCTCGTGGAAGTCCAGCGGCTCGGCTTCGAGCCGGTCCGCCGACCGGGCCCGGCGGCCCAGGCCGTTGGCGGGTGGCATGTCGAGCAGCACGGTGAGGTCGGGCATCAGCCCGCCGGTCGCCCACTGGTTCAGCTTGGCCACCTCGGCCGTGGGCTGGTTCCGGCCCGCGCCCTGGTAGGCGAGGGAGGAGTCCACGTACCGGTCGGTGACCACGACCGCGCCGCGTTCCAGCGCGGGGAGGATGACCGTGGATACGTGCTCGGCCCGGTCCGCCGCGTAGAGCAGGGTCTCGGCCCGCGGTGAGAGACCGGCGTGCGCGGTGTCCAGCAGGACCGCGCGCAGCCGCATGCCGATCTTGGTCGCGCCGGGTTCCCGGGTGGTGACCACGTCGTAACCCTGGTCGCGCAGCCAGATGGCGAGCAGCCGCGCCTGGGTGGTCTTGCCGGCCCCCTCACCGCCCTCCAGCGCGATGAACACGCCGTGCCGGGCAGCGGGCGCCGGCTCGTAGCCGTTCACGTGGCCGGGCACCGGCTGGAACTCCTCGCCCCGGACCGCCGACACCAGGTCGTCGCGCAGCGGCACGCCCTTGCGGTCGTCCATCTGCCGGTAGGAGATCACGCCCACCCACACCGCGATCGCCGCGGCCAGCAGCATCACGCAGTTGTAGCCGATCCCCTCGTAGCTGACGTGGCCGATGCGCAGGCTCCCCGCCCCGGACACGCCACGGAACAGCGCGGTGAAACCGGCGGCTACGAACGGGGCTACCGCGATCACGCTGAACAGGATGACGCGGATGGCGGAGTTGAGGAACGCGAACGTGCGGCCCCGCGTGTCGTCGTCCACCTCGAGGCCGACGATCGTGTAGCCGGTCACGTAGGCCACGCCGGCGCAGGCGCCGAGCAGGACGACCAGCAGGACGGTGACGACCAGGTTCGGGATCAGCGCGATGAGCCCGAGCGGGATGGCCGCGCTGACGATGCTCAGCCCGAACAGCCGCCGACGGCTGAACCCGCTGAGGATGCGCAGGCCGAGGAACATCCCCCCGGCCAGCCCCACGAAGATCGCGGCGAACACGACGCCCCAGCCCGCGTTGCCGCCGTGCAGCGTGTTCGTGATGTACGGCTGGCCGAGGCCGACCACCACGCCGCCGGCCGCGAACGCCCCGACCATGCCGATGACCAGACCGCGCACCACCGGGGTGCGGCCGATGTAGCGCCAGCCCTCCCAGATGGTCTTGGCCACGGAGGGCGCCGAGATGTGCGAGCTGAACTGCCGTTTGGGGATCTCCCGCAGCGCGTAGATGGTGAGCGCGGACACCACGAACGTCGCGGCGTTGAAGTACAGCGCCAGGTTCACCGGGTTGGTGGTGAAGTAGTGCGAGAGGCCCTCGAGCGCCCGGCTGACCAGGGACAGCAGGCTGAACACGATCCCGGCGATCGGGGCGGTGCCGAACGTGGTGAACAGGCTGTACTGGTTGGCCTCTTCTAGCCGGTCCGGCGGCACCAGGTTCGGCACCGAGGCGTCCTTGGCCGGCGTCCAGAACAGCGAGACGCAGGACGCGAGGAACTGCACCACGTAGATCCAGGTCAGCGCGCTCGCGAAGTGGATCGACAGGTCCAGCGGGATAGTCAGGTACAGGGCCGCGCGCAGCACGTCGCCGACGATCATGTTCACCCGGCGGTCCAGCCGGTCCGCGACCGCGCCGGCCACCGGCCCGAGGATCAGGGCGGGCAGCAGCGACACCAGCCACACCCCGCCCACGGCGCTGTACTGGGCGGCGGCACCAGAACCGGCCAGGGTGTACGCCAGCGACGCCAGCGCGACCAGGCTCAGCCAATCCCCCAGGCTGGACAGCGAGGTCGCGATCCACAGCCGCCGGAACGGCCTGATGGACAGGACGTTGCCGCGCCGCTCGCGCGAAGGGGATCGGAAGTTCACTGGGTCAGGGTATCCACACCAGAGGGGCTCGCGTGGCCTGCAAGCTCGCGAAATGTCCGGCAGGTGCGGCCTTCTGGCGCCACCTGGGCGCCGGCCGCACCCGCTCTAGGTCCGGCTGGGCTTCTTCGGGGCGGCCTTCTTCGCGGCGGGCTTCTTCGCCGCCCGCTTCTTCGCCGCGGTCCGGCGCCGCGGCGCCGAGGGTGCGGCCGACCTGCGCTCGGCCAGCAGTTCCGCCGCCCGCTGCGCGGTGATCGACTCGACCGCGTCACCCTGGCGCAGCGAGGCGTTGGTCTCCCCGTCGGTCACGTACGCCCCCCAGCGGCCTTCCTTGATAACCATCGGGCGCTTGCTGGCCGGGTCCTCGCCGAGCTCACGCAGCGGCGGGGTGGCGGCCGCGCGGCCCCGGCCGCGGGCCTTCGGCTGCGCGAACAGTTCCTTGGCCTCGGCCAGGGTGAGCGTGAACAGCTGCTCTTCACTCTCCAGCGAGCGGCTGTCCGTGCCCTTCTTCACGTACGGCCCGTACCGGCCGTTCTGCACGGTGATCGGCTCACCGTCCAGCTCGCCGATCGTGCGCGGCAGTGTGAGCAGCTTGAGCGCGTCCTCCAGCGTGACCGTGTCCAGCGCCATGGACTTCAGCAACGACGCGGTGCGCGGCTTGCTGGAGTCCCCCTCGGGCAGGACCTCGGTGACGTACGGGCCGAACCGGCCCGCCTTGGCCACGATCTCCCGCCCGGTGCCCGGGTCGGTGCCGAGCGGGAAGTCGCCGCTGGGCTGGGCGAACAGCTCCTCAGCCTTCTCCGGGGTGAGCTCGTCGGGCGCCGTGCCCTCGGGCACGTTCACCCGCTGGTCCCCGCGCTCCAGGTACGGCCCGTACCGGCCAACCCGCACGACGATGTCGGTGCCGGCCAGCGGGAACGAGCTGACGTCGCGCGCATCGATGTCGCCCAGGTCGCTGACCAGTTCCTTGAGCCCCTCCTCGCCGTCGGCGCCGAAGTAGAACCGGCGCAGCCAGGGCACCCGGGCCGCCTCGCCGCGGGCGATCGCGTCGAGGGCGTCCTCCATCCGCGCGGTGAAGTCGTAGTCCACCAGCTGCGAGAAGTGCCGCTCCAGCAGGGTGATCACGGCAAAGGCCAGGAACGAGGGCACCAGCGCGGTGCCCTTCTTGAACACGTACCCGCGGTCCAGGATCGTGCCGAGAATGTTCGCGTAGGTCGAGGGACGGCCGATCTCCCGGTCTTCCAGGTCCTTGACCAGGGTGGCCTCGGTGTAGCGGGCCGGCGGCCGGGTGGCGTGCTCGGACGCGGCCAGCTCCAGCGCGTTCAGTGCGTCGCCCTCGGACAGCGGCGGCAGGCGGCGCTCCCGGTCATCCCGGTCGCCGTCGTCGTCCGCGTCTTCCACGTAGGCCTTCAGGAAGCCGTGGAAGGCGATGATCTTCCCGGACGCGCCGAACTCCGCTTCCTCCCCCGCGGAGGAACGGCCGGACACGCGCACCGACACCGACTCCCCGGTGGCGTCCTTCATCTGCGAGGCGACCGTGCGCTTCCAGATCAGCTCGTAGACGCGCAGCTCGTCACCGGACAGCCGGGAGTGCGCCGGGGTACGGAACGAGTCGCCCGCCGGGCGGATCGCCTCGTGCGCTTCCTGCGCGTTCTTCACCTTGCTGGTATAGACGCGCGGCGCGTCCGGCACGTACTCGGCGCCGTACAGCTCACGCGCCTGGCGGCGGGCCGCGTCGATCGCCGTCTGCGACAGCGTGGTCGAGTCGGTCCGCATATAGGTGATGTGGCCGTTCTCATACAGCCGCTGCGCCACCGACATCGTGTACTTGGCCGAGAAGCCAAGCTTGCGGGACGCCTCCTGCTGCAGGGTGGTGGTGCGGAACGGCGCGTAGGGCGAGCGCCGGTACGGCTTGCGCTCGACCGACTTGACGGAGAAGTCGGCGCCCTGGAGCCGGTCGGCGAGTTCGCCGGCGGACAGCCGGTGCACGACGCCGCCCGGGACGCCATTGCCGTTTGCGGCGGCACCGTTTGCGGCGGCGCCTTCCAGGTACAGCACCTCAGGGTTGCGCAGCTCACCGGACGGGGCGAAGTCACGGCCCTGGGCGACCCGGCGCCCGTCCACCGCGACCAGCCCGGCCGGGAAGGAGGACGCGTCCCCGTCTCCCGCGCCGTCGGCCCGGGCGAACACGGCCTGCAGGTCCCAGTAGCGGGCAGCGTGGAACGCGATCCGCTCCCGTTCCCGGGCGACCACCAGCCGGGTGGCCACCGACTGGACACGTCCCGCGGACAGGCGGGGCATGACCTTCTTCCACAGGACCGGGGAGACCTCATAGCCGTACAGCCGGTCCAGGACCCGCCGGGTCTGGTACGCGTCGACCAGGCCGGTGTTCAGCTCGCGCGGGTTGTCCACCGCATGCGCGATGGCCTCGGGCGTGATCTCGTGAAAGACCATCCGCCGGGTCGGCACCTTGGGCTTGAGTTCCTCCAGCAGGTGCCAGGCGATGGCCTCGCCCTCGCGGTCCTCATCAGTAGCGAGATAGAGCTCGTCGGCGTCTTTGAGCAAGGACTTGAGCTTGGAGACCTGGGACTTCTTGTCGCTGTGCACGACGTACAGCGCGCCGAAGTCATCGTCGACGTTGACGCCGAGCCGCGCCCACGGCTCCTTGCGGTACTTCTCAGGAATCTCGGCGGCCTTGTCCGGCATGTCACGGATGTGACCGATGCTGGACTCCACCACGTACCCCTGGCCGAGGTATCCCGCGATGGTCCGCGCCTTGGCGGGCGACTCGACGATTACCAGGCGAGTGCCCCCGCCGTTGCTCGCGGCGTTGCCCTTGCCCGCCGCGCGCTTCGCGGCGGGAGGTGTCCTTGCTGCCACGCATTCACCTTCTAGTCCGGCGCCTGTGCCCGGCCCGGTCTTGTCTATTGCTCGATCCTGCTTCGGAAAAACTCAGTTGCCAACCTCGGGCTGGCAACCCTCAACCCTGCTGAACCCTTGGCTTGCTCAAGCGTCTTTGTCAAGTGTGCTTGCTCAAGCCCCCTCGCCAACCGGCTCTGCTTCTCTCAACTCCCAGGGCCGGCGTGGGTGTTCCCTTACCCATCCCGGTGGGCCCCCCGACAGCCCCGCCGGCGAATTTTTCGCCGCTGCCGATTGAACCACCGCGAACGCCGCGCACAATAAGAGGTGATGGCCGAGTACTCCTACCTCGTGCTGTACCTGCCGCGAGGAACGTCACGAGACGCCGCCCGGCGCCTATTGACGGACCATGCCGAGTACGGCGAGTGGGAACTGGCCAGACTCCGGCTGTATGCAGACGGCAGCAGGAAGGTCACCCTGCGGCGCCCGATCATACGCCCCGTACTGACCCTTTGAACACCGCTTGCTCATCAACGCCCGGGCGCCGGTATGCCCGGGCCGTCCGCAGGCCGTGACGCCGCAGGCGGTGCTGGCCGTCTCCCTCCGGCCCCCGCAGACGGTGGGGCGGCGGCCTGGCTGGGTCTTCGTTGCGGGCCATGAAGTTCTCGGTTTTGACCTTCCGTGCCTGCCTCCGTCCGGGCGGCGGCGGCCACGGTCAGGGGGCACTGCGGGGGGCAGTTTCCGCTGGCCGTGGCCGCCTGGGCGGGGAGCCACGCCGGTCACGGCGATCTTCCGCAGGTCCTGGCGCCAGCAGTGCCCAGCCGCGTCGCGTCCTGCCCGCCCCTGGCGCGGGTTACACGCGCGGCCCCCAGTCGTTCTCCGGCGCCGGATCAGCAGGACGACCATCCTCGCCGTCACCGGTGCTGTGCGGGCTGACCAGACAGGGTTTGCCGGATGTCCTGCTCCCCTCGGGGTGGACAGCCTCACACAATGCGTCACGATAGCACTACCGAGTGTGCGCATCAGGTTATTCGGCGAAAAGTGCTGGCGTTCAGCAGCGGTCGAGGAAACCGTCCAGGACGCGGGTGCCGAACTGCAGCGCAGACACCGGCACCCGCTCGTCCACGCCGTGGAACATGCCGGAGAAGTCCAGGTCCGCCGGGAGCCGCAGCGGGGCGAACCCGAAGCACCGCAGGCCGAGCCGGCTGAAGGACTTCGCGTCGGTCCCGCCGGACAGGCAGTACGGGACGACCCTGGCCCCGGGATCCTCGGCCAGGAGCGCGGCGGTCATCGCGTCGCACAGGTCGCCGTCGAACGTGGTCTCCAGGGCGATGTCGTGTTGGATGAACTCGCGCCGGACACCGGGGCCGAGCAGGCTGTCCACCTCGGCGAAGAACTCGTCCTCGTAGCCGGGCAGGAAGCGACCATCCACCTCGGCGGTGGCGACCTGGGGAACGACGTTGACCTTATATCCCGCCTTCAGGACGGTGGGGTTAAGGGTGTTGCGCAAGGTGGCGCCGGTGAGCCGGGACAGCGAGCCGATCTTGTCGATGACCTGCCGGTAGGCCTCCGGTCCGTACTCGAGGCCGAGCGCCGTGCAGGCCTCGGCCAGGAAGGCCTCGACGGCTGGGGTCAGCCGGACCGGCCAATCGTGGCGCCCGATCCGCGCGACCGTCTCGGCCAGCTCGGTGACCGCGTTATCGGGTTGGAGCATCGAGCCGTGCCCGGCGGTGCCGCGGGCGGTCAGCCGGAGCCAGGCCATGCCCTTCTCCGCGGTCTGGACCAGGTAGAGGCGCTGGCCGCCCAGGGTGACGCTGAACCCGCCGACCTCACCGACCGCCTCGGTAACGCCCTCGAAGAGGCCCGGGTGGTTGTCGATCAGGAAACGGGCGCCGTAGGAGCCGCCCGCCTCCTCGTCGGCGAGGAAGGCCAGGACCACATCGCGAGGCGGGCGGCGGCCCTCACGCAGGCGTTGACGGACCACGGCGAGGATCATCGCGTCCATGTCCTTCATGTCGACGGCGCCCCGGCCCCAGACGCACGGGTCGTCTTGATCGCTGCTGGTGCTCTTGGTGCCTTTGGTGCCGGCGGTGCTCTTGCTGCCGGCGTCGCCGATGTGGCCGGAGAAGGGATCGACCTGCCAGTCCGCCGCGTCGGCGGGGACCACGTCGAGGTGGCCGTGGATGAGGAGCGCGGGCCGGGTCTGGTCTTCCCCGGAGATGCGGGTCACCACGCTGGTCCGGGACTTGTCGGATTCCAGGATGGTTGGCTCGAGGCCGACCTCCGCGAGGAGCCAGGCCACATACTCGGCCGCCAGGCGCTCACCTGGTCCTTGGTTATCGCCGCGGTTGGAGGTGTCGATCCTGATGAGGTCGCTGCACAGGCCCGCGACCTCGTCCTGAGCGGTGACGTTATTGCTGCTGCGGCCCGAGGCGGGTGGAGTCTGTGTCATCACCCCATGGTCGCACCTCGGCGGGTGGTGAGCATGTCCCCGGGCTAGCTCTGCGGGCGGCGGGGCGGCTGCTTCGCCGGACGCGGCTGGATTTGCTATCGTGAGGCGGCCGACCCGGGAGATACCGTGGTCTGGCAGACGTCCGGGTGGCGGAATAGGCAGACGCGCTAGCTTGAGGTGCTAGTGCCCTGAAAGGGGCATGGGGGTTCAAGTCCCCCCTCGGACACATGGGGGTTCAAGTCCCCAGGGACACAATCCGTCCCCCGGACTTGAGCTGCAGACTCCGAGCAAGACCGGCCCCCGCGTCCGCCTCGGCGGCTGATCGGGCCTGGCTACTTGCCCTGGCCGCCTGCGGCACGGGAGAAGGGGTGCCTCCATCCGGCGCCGATACACACAAACCCGCGGCTGCATCGATTGCCCTGCACCGGCGAAGATCTGCCGGACGACCGGGGCAGCTTGGGGTCGGGTCGAGGATGCGCATCCGTTTGCCGTCCGCGGCCTTGGCAGGTCGGATGCGGTCACACGGCCGCCACGGCCCGGGAATTCCCGACGCGGGGGTGAAACTTTTCCGGCCCCGGGGCGCGACAGTTAAGGCATGGACAGCGGCCCGGGCGACGAGATGCTGCTTCTCGCCGTCGCCGAACGCGACATGGGCGCCTTCCGCACGCTGTACGAACGCCACGCCGGCTGGCTCGCGATCCGGCTCGCCCGGCGGTGCAACGACCGCGACCTCGTGGCGGACGCGATCCAGGACACCTTCGTCGCCGTCTGGCAGAAACCGCGGGGCTTCCGCGGCGACGGCGACATCGCGGCGTGGCTGTGGGGGATCGCGATCCGACGGCTGGTGAGCCGCCTGCGGACCCGCAGCAGCGTCGCCGCCGTGTTCGAGAAAGCCGAAGCCGCACCGGCCGCGGAAGACCAGGTGCTGCTGTCGGTCGAGTACGGCGACATCGGCCAGGCGCTGGCCCGGCTGTCGCCGGAGATGCGCGCCGTCATCCAGGCCGTCGTGCTGGACGGCCTGTCCGCCAAGGAAGCGGCGCAGCTGCTGCACGTACCGGTGAGCAGCGTGAAGACCAGGCTCTACCGGGCCAAGGCGCACCTGCGGGCCGCCCTAGCGGAGGGATCGTCATGACCGGCTGGCATCTCGACGACGACACGCTGCGGCGCTACGTCGAGCGGACCGATTCGCTGGCCGAAGGGGCCTCGGTCGAGCAGCACCTGCTGTCCTGCGAGCAGTGCCGGGCGCGGGTCAACGCCGCGGCCAGCGTGACCCTCACGTGATCGACTTCGCCGCGGTGTGGGACCGCACGCGGGACGCCGTAGAAGTGCCGCGGCCGTCGGTGTTCGAGCGGCTGCTGCGCGGTCGCCGGCCTCCCCGCCCACGAGGCGCGGCTGGTCGCGGTGGCCAGCGCCTTCCGCGGCGTGTGGCTGACCGGCGTGGCCGCGGTCCTCGCGTTCGCCGCGCTCGCGGCGGCGGTCGGGCACGCCCGCGGGCTGTGGCTGTTCCTGGCCGTGGCGCCGATCGTGCCCTGCCTGGTGGTCGCGTCCAGCTACGACCCGTGGCTGGACCCGGCGCTCGAACCGGAACTCGTCACGCCCTATCCGGCGCTCCGGCTGATCCTGCTGCGCACGATCGCGGTTCTCGCGCTCGCGTTGCCCGCCGTGCTGCTCTTCGGGCTGGTCGTACCCGGGGAGACGGCGTTCGCCTGGCTGCTGCCGGCGGTCGGCTTCGTCGCGGTGGTCCTCGCCGCGTCGACCTGGGTCAGCCCGCTGCGCTCGGCCATCGCGGTCAGCTCGGTCTGGCTCGCGGTGGTCTGGCTGCTGGCGGCGCGGTCCGGTTCGCCGGACGCGGTGCTCCAGGCCCGGGCCCAGGCGGGCTTCCTGGTGCTGGCGGCGGCTTCGTTCGTGATCTTTCTGGTGCGCCGGCGCCGGCTGCGCCAGCTTCGACCGTGGAGGTAGCGATGGTGACCGCTTCGATCAGCCTGCGTGACGTCGGGCGCACGTTCGGCGCCACCCGGGCGCTGGCCGGCGTCGACCTGGACCTGAACCCGGGCGTGACCGGGCTGCTCGGCCCCAACGGCGCCGGCAAGACCACGCTGCTGCGCCTGCTGGCCACCGCGCTGCCGCCCACCCAGGGACAGGTGAGCGTGCTGGGCCTGGACCCGGAGGTGCCGGCCGAGCGCACCGGCATCCGCCGCCAGCTCGGCTACCAGCCGCAGGAGGTCGGCTTCCCGCGCGGCTTCACCGCCTTCGCGTTCGTGGACTACATCGCGCTGCTCAAGGAGTGGACCCAGCCGGCGGCGCGGCACGCGGAAGTGCGCCGCGTGCTCGGCCTGGTGGGGCTGTCCGACCTCGGCGCGAAGCGGATCCGGGCCATGTCCGGCGGCCAGCGCCGGCGGGTCGCGCTCGCCCAGGCGCTGCTCGGCTCGCCGCCGGTGCTGATCCTGGACGAGCCGACCACCGGCGTCGACCCGGAGCAGCGGGTGACGCTGCGGACCGTGCTCGCGGAGATCGCGCGTACGTCGGTCGTGGTGCTGTCCACCCACCAGACCGAGGACGTCGCGGCCCTGTGCGAGCGCGTGATCGTGCTGGACCGCGGCCGGGTCCGCTACGACGGCCCGGTCACCGACCTGACCGGCCAGGCGGCCGGCCGGGTCTGGCTGGCCGACGAGCCGGACCCGGCGGCGAGCGTCTCCTGGCGGACCGGCACCGGCCGGTACCGCAACGTCGGCGCCCGCGTGCGGGACGGCGTCGAGCACGTCGAACCGTCCCTCGAAGACGCCTACCTGCTGCTGCGCGGCGGGTCACCGGAGCACGAGCCCGCCGAGGAGGTGGCGTCATGACCGCGACGCTCGCGTTCGGCCGGCCCGAAGCCGCCGCCGGCCGGGCCACGTTCGCCGCGCTCGCCGCCCGGGAGACGCGCCGGTTCGTCCTCAACCCGGTCTTCCTCGCCGCTGCCGGGCTCACCGCCTACACACTCTGGAGCGGGCAGCGAAGCACGGTCACCGAGATCGACGGCGTAAACACGATCGCGGCGATCTTTTTCGGCGGGTTCGGCATGCTGGCCGCGTTCTGGCTGACCCGGTCGATGCGCGCCAGCGAGCCGGTCGTCGGCGTCACCCCGGCCACGCTGCCGGCCCGCACCGCCGCCCTGTGCGCGGTCGCGATCGTGCCGTTCGGCTGCGGCTGCCTGACCCTGCTCGCGTTCCTGCAGCTCTACCCGGTCAGCGACCCGGTGTACGGGGCGTTCAGCCCGTCAGCGCGGATCGCCGTCCTGGTCGGGCAGATCGTCGTCCCATCGCTCGGCGGCCCGCTGCTCGGCGTCGCGCTGGGCCGCTGGGTACGGTTCCCGGGCGCCGCGTTCGTGCTGTTCCTGATCCTCTCCGGCTGGGTGAACCTGGTGATGGCCCTGACCCTAGCGCGTCCGGACTCGGCGCCCGTCGCGGTGCTGCGGCTGTTCGCGCCGTTCGCCCTCTTCACGCTCCACAGCGACGCCGGCGTCACGGCCTGGCGCGGGTCGCCGTGGTTCTTCCTCGGCTGGCAGCTCGCCCTGTGCGCGATCGCGGTCCTGGTGGCGCTCCTGCGCGGGGCCGAGGGGCGGCTGCGCTCCCGCATCATCCGCGCCCTCGGCATCGCGGGGGCGGCGGCCGTGATCATGCTCGTGCTGGCCGGCACCGGCGGGTTCCCCCACGCGGTCACCACGTGATGACCGGGGCGGTGCTGCGGGCCGGGGCCTGGCCGGCGGTCGTGGGCGTCAGCGGCGTGGCGGTCGTGGTGGGCGGCTGCGGTGCCGCGTTCCCGGCCGCCGCCACCCTGCTGTTCCCGATCTGCTTCGCGCTGCTTGCCGCGGCCGCGGCGTTCACCCTCGATGAGCCGGCCAGCCCTGGTCGTCGACGTGACGCCGACCGGGCCCGGCCGGCGCACCAGGATCCGCGCCGTGGCGTTGCTGGCGCCGCTCGCCGCCGGCGCGCTGGTCATGCTGGCGGCGGCCATGCGCGGGCTGGCGCTGCCCTGGGCGGCGGCCGGTCTTGCGCTGGCCGGCAACGTGCTGTTCGGATTCGCCGCGGCGTGCGTGGTCCGGACGCGGACCGGAGAACCGGGCGCGGCGGCCGGCACCGCCGTCGTGCTGGTGCTGATGGCGCCCAGCCTCGTGCCGCAGGTCGCGCGCTGGGTCCGCACGTTCCCGGCGCCCGGCGCCGGCGGGCCGTCCTCGGATCACCGTGTGGTGGATCGTCCTCGCGGTGTGCGTGGCGGCCATCGCCATCTCGATCGGCGGCCGGACCCTGCCCCGGTGGATGTCCAGTGTTCCGTGATCCCGGCGACGACGATCCCGCCGACACCCACTGCACAAGTCGGCCAGCAGCGCCGCTGACGCTGCGACGATCATCCCGTCCACCGATAGCGGCGTCAGCGCGGCAACCCAGCCGGGCTGCCCACACAACCCCAAAAGCACACCACGAGCCATCTCCCGGCCAACGCCGAGTTCCGACAAGAACTCTGTCAGCGCGTTCTGTCAGAAGGATGTGGTTCGGCGGCCTGTTGCTCACGACGCACGCCGTTATGTCCGGCACGGTCGGCACCCGCATTACCGTGCGATGGGACCTCGCCTGATGACGCCCCCGGTGGCCTGGTGCCTGCGGATCGCCGGCGCGAGCGGCATCGTCAACGGATTGGGGTTCGGCGGTTTCGCGATTCCTGCGATCGTGAGCGTAGGCCAAGGGCACGGCATCATCTACACCTTCGGGAATCCCACATACGGCAACGGCCCCTTCGAACGGATCGGGGTGCCAACGACCGTGCCACTGCTCGCGGGCTTCCTCGCGGCCTGCGTCGTGCAGGTCGTCGGCGGTGGCCTGCTGCTGTGGCCGCGTCGCTCAGGGATCGTGGTCTCGGTCGTGGGGATGCTGCTCAGCGCGACCTTCTGGTGGGGGTTCGATCTCCCCCTCGCGTGGCTCAACGCGGCCGTGATGCTCACCTTCCTGGTCCTGGCGTGGACGGCGCAGAAGGCATCCTCACCTGGTCCGAGCGGAGGTGGGAGATCTTCCGTGTAGGGGATTGGTCCATCCGCAACCAGCCAACGGTCGCCGTATGCACGACGGCGATATCGGCAACCAGGCTCGCGACGCTGCCGACGGCCAGGAGCCTCGCGATCGTGAGAGCAGCGCCACGCACCCGGCCGTCGCGCACCTGATCAACCAGTCCGCCTGCCCACTCACCGCTGGCCCCCAATCGCCAGCTGACCAGTGATAGCAGGGATGTACGTAAGCGGCGGCTCGCCCCTCGGACACTGTCGAAATCCCAATGGGGTGTCTGGCCGAGGTGCGCCTCGGCGCGGACGATGCGCCGTCCTGGCTGGTGGTGAGGCGCAGGCCGAGATCATCACTCACACGCGTCCACCCCTCCAGTCGGAGCCTGGCAACTAGCGCCGATCATCGTGATCTGCATACATCAGAGGATGAACAGCACGGCTCTCTGCTCGCTCCGAACGGCGGGGCCGCGCGCGGGTCTTTGCTAACGATCGGTCACACTCCGCGATTCGCGGCATCCGCTGACACGTAACCCTTGTGGAATGTCGGCGACCCCTCGCCCTCACATAGAGCTCGCAGTCCTCGTGGGCCAAGCTCGCCGCAGATGCCCGATGTTCCACGTACCTCATCGCGGCATGCAGAGCCGGTAAGGCGCCCGACTGTAGCGCCAGGCTGCCGACTGTCTCAAGCGGCGCGGGCGCCGTCGAGCTGCAGGCGGAGGTGACCTGAGACGGCGTCTTCTGGGCACAGCGTCTGCGGGCATTACGGATTGCTGGGCGGTTCGACCCCTATCGCGTGCATTGCATGCTTGACCACTATCTGAGCTGTCTCCGCATCCAGGGGTGTGAGCTCGGGGTGCCGTGCCTTCAGTTCGGTGCAGAAGTCGCGGCGCTTTTGCTGTTCCAGTGCTTCGAGCTCGACGTCCGTCATCACGTTGATCCACGGGCCAGCGGCTCCGTCGGTGAGCAGTGCCTGGCCGAGAAGATGCCAGGCACGCGGCCCGTAGGTCAAACGCACGTCTTCTGACACGTCCGGGCAGCTCATGGCCACTGCGAACAGGCAGGCGCTGTTGTAAAGCTCGTGGGCCGTCAAGCCGGTGATGCGCAGCAGTTCGGCCAGCTCTCGCCGCGCGATCTCGATGTGACTGCCGTCACCGGACAGCAGCCGGCACTTTGCCCGGCGCACCTTTACCCGCTCCAGTGCCGCGGCCCTGGCCTCTGGGACAGCCCCGGGTACTGCGGCGAGCAGTTCCGCAGCTGTGTCATAGCGCCGGACCGCGCGCCCGAACTCATCGGCCGCCCTGGCCGGATCGTCACTGCGCCGGTACCACCAGCCGAGCCGTTCATGTACCGCCGCCGCCGTCGAGTCCGGCCTGTAGTACGTCGGCAGCCGCCGAGCCGCCTTGGCTAGGTCGGCGAGGGCCTGGTCGGCGAAGCCGCAGGAGAACGCCTCTTGCTCGGTTGCCGCATAGAGCGACATCTGGCCAGCGAGTTGCGTTTGGAGCCCAGCTAGCTCCTGACGCCTTTTTCGTCTATTCAGCAGCCGCCAGCTCATCGGAACGCCGGACTGGGCCAGCTGCTGCGCGACCAGGCGGGTTACGATCCACCGGGCGGCCGGCTCTAGCAGTTGGTGCAGCAGCGCCCTCATGGCAGCCGCCTGTACGGCCTCCCTGTCCGCCTCGCGCAACGTGTCCGAACTGGCCTCGAAGCTCGTGACCGCGTCTGGTGCACGGTCGAATTGGGCGAGCTCAAGTGTCAGCGCGACATCGGCGTCGCGCCCCTCACCGCGAAGCACGGGAAAGGCGCGGACCACCCAGCCGCGCTGCGACGGCAGGATCGCGCCGAGCGCAGCCACCAGCCCTTCCGCCTGCCCTGGCACGACAGCGCGGACACCGGCCGTAAGCGCGGCCAGCGAGTCTTCCGTCGAGGAGCGAAGCTCTGCGGCAATCGTCTGGATCTGGACATGGCCGTGAGCGCGCAGCAGCCCGTCGTCGATGTCCTGCTTCAGCGTCGTGAGTACCGCATAGGACGCGTCCCGGCGTTCCTTCTCCTGCAGCAGAAGCCGCCAGACTGCCTGCCGCAGCTGCGCCGACAGGCCAGAAGTCGCCGACTGCGGGATGCCCTCCACAGCGGCCACGTCCTCGATGACAACTTGGGCCCGTCGGCGGTGCAGCCATGCCAAGGGAAGCCATCCGGCGATCACCAGGAATGCGATCGTGATCGCTACGGCGAAAGCCGTTCTGATGATCGTGTTATCCACTGAGGTCAGATCTAACGCAAGCATTCAAGCCCCCAGCGGAGATCGGGCCTACCTGACGTGAGCATGGTCATCCCGCTCGCGCCAGTGATCAGTTATTCGGCGTGTTCGGCTCGGCCGCTTGACCGGACGTGGCGAACCGCTGACCTTCCTCGACCGCCGCAGTCACCTGACCGTGCGGAAGGGCGATCGCTTGATCTTCCCCATTGTGCGCGGCCGCCTCGGCCGCCGCCGGAGGCTGCCCATCGGCCTTGCCCTGGAGTCCCCGCCCCGGAGAGGCTTCCTGACGGCGAGAGTCAGTATGCTCATCGACGAAGCCGATGAAAAGATCATCCCCGGCGCAGTAGGCGAGCAGCTTAGCTGCCATGGCGTAGCCTTGCTCGTCCATGTGGTGCGGCCGTAGCCCTATGCGCGATGCCTCGTCAAAATCGATTGGGAATGGGTGGTGTGTGTAACCGTAGACCAACTGGTAGGCGATCTGCCCCGCCTCTGCGGACGCATAACCGACCCTCGTCAAAAGAGACTTTGCGTACAGTTCACCAATTTTCAGAGTCCGTCCCCAGCCCCCGAAGTCCAGGGCTTTCACCTGTGCGATCATGGGGGTAATGCTTCCCGTGCTGAGGTGCTCCGCGGTATTTACCAGATCAGACAAGGGAATTCCGGTCTGCATTTCTTTGGCCAGCGCCGTAAGGGCCCGGTGCAGGGTGGTCAGGCCGAACGCCCGCACGTAATCCACGCTCTGATAGCAGTCAAGCGCCGACACTAGCTCTGTCGGGTTTCTTGGATCCACGATCTGGGTGTCCAGCGGACCCAGCTCCGCGAATGGTGACATGTGCAGCTCGTGTGCACCTATTGCGATCAAGGTTCCGGCACTCTTCGCACGCTGCGGCACGAATACCCTAATTCTTTCCGCGAAGCGGGAGAGGAACAGCACGGTCTTGAAGGCGCTGTCCAGCGAACCGCCATAGGTGTCAAGCACGACGTCGATCGTGCAGGCCGCCGGCTGCGTAGGATACCCGAAACGGTCCCTGCAGCAGCGCGCGACGGCGTTTTCCGTGCTGTTCCCCTCGTTGCCAATTGGCGATACCAGTGGGCCGGCCAGCAGCAGGCACGCGTCACCGCCGGTCGCCTCAAGAAAGCTGCGGCCCGCCCCCACGAGAGGCTCCCTCTCTTCTTCGGGAATCCTGTATGGAGTATCCCGCCCGTCACTCAGATACGTGATCTGACACGTAGGCGCCGCAGGGACGAAGCTCCGGCTCTCCTCGTCGTCATAGCCCGTCTGTGCCATAATCGCTCACCGCCCCCAGCCCCCGAAACCACCCCTCAAACCTCCATCACACGCGCCGGCATGCACATATGTCTAGGGGTAAAGGTCCCTGAAGCGCCTCGCTGGCCGGAACTGGCTTGCCAATAAGCAATGACTAACCTCTAGGGAAGACTGCTATACCCCTCGCGTCACAGACCGCTCACCGTGTGGTGGTGGCGATTTCCCCTCAACAGCTACCACCGGGCAGCGCACCTAGTGCGCAGCATATGAGGACGGCCCACGGCCCACCGTTATCGCTGGCCCACAGCTGGGGAGCAGCAGCCATTGCCCGTAGGTTAGGTATTCACACATCGGCGCCCACCTGCGGGCCGGATCAGCTCACAGGGTCATGGTGGGCCGCGAGCTCGGGCATCGAGGAGAACCTGCCGGACGACCAGGCCGTGCTCGCCGCCTACCGGGATCATTTCGGAATCGACCGCATCAAGGAACTCGGGGAACACCTTGACCCGGTCGCCCAGCTTCGGCGACCACACCTTCACCGTGGCGACCACCGAAGCAGCATGATGCGTCACCGTTCACCCCAAGGCCACCCACACCCCGGCTAGAACCGCTGGTCAGACGCTCAGCCAGGGATCTGCGCCTGTCGCAATGACATAGGCGAACGGTTCAAGTCCGCCCTCGGACACCAACCATTTGCCTATATTGTCCGGCTGCGGTGCTGCTGCGGCCCGGACAATTTGCTTGTCTGGGTAGTAGGTGAGGCGCAGGCCAAGCAACCGGTAGGCCTCAGCGACCGTCTCAGACTCGGCGCCGCGCAGGGTGGCGGCCAGGTCGCTGACCTCGCTGATCAGGTCAGCGATCTGCTGGCGGGTCATCCGGCTCCGGTGGTGGCCCGGCGCAACTCGGCTTCGGCGGCCAGGCGCTGAGCCTTGGCGTCGCTGATCCAGGTGCTGATTCCTCTGGGTCGCCACCGGCGTCGATCGCGGCCTTGTACCGGGCCATCTTCCGTCCAGCGTCGGCGACTTTCGCCCGGGCGGTCTCGGCGACCGTGTCATCACCGATGGCGTCCTGGGCGGCGGTCATCCGGTCGATGGTCTGCTCCAGTCGGCCCGGGGCGAACAGGCCGGTGAGCCAGTGCGTGACCTGGGCCGCGAAGGCGTCCTCACGCAGGTAGACGTTGCGGGGGTGGGCGACCTTGTTGGCCAGGGCGTACTCGGCCCCTCGGCTGTGATCGCTTGAACTAACCGCGAACCTGCCGGACTAAGTCCCCGGCCGCGGGCTGCTGCCCTCACCTTCTACTCGTTCAGCCAGCCGTTCTGCACCGCAAGCCTCGACCCAGTATGTGAGCCCGTCAGGACGCCTGGCAGAGGGCTATCGAGGAAGGCCAGCGTTGCGCGGACCTTGAGACCGGGCTTGCCCTGCGAGGTCACAATGAGGAATGTCGTTGTCAATACTGGGAGCGAGATCAGATGAGCTGGGCGCAGGCGGCGGCCTTCATCGTTCCCGTCGTCACGCTCGCAGGGGCGGTCATCACCGCTGCGGCCACTTACGGGCTGAATCAGCGGGCTGCCCGGCGGGAGCGGCTGGCCAGGGCATTCGCCGAGGCGCTGACGGCTATCGAGGACTACGCCCAGATGCCCTACCGCATCCGGCGGCGGTCCGGCACTCTTGAGGCCCGGAACCAGATCAGCATGGAGCTCAATAACATCCAGTCCCGGATCGCGTTCCAGCATGCGTGGCTTCATATCGAAGCGGCAGACGTCGCTGCGGCGTATGACCTCCTGATCCGCGCGGCCCGGGGCGAGGCCGGCCTCCAGATGAAGGAGGCCTGGACTCGCCCGGCGCCCACCACTGACGAGCAGATGACGCTCGAGGCCGCCTATCCCCGCATGCAGCTTGATTCAGCCCGGAGCCAATGCATCACGGTCATGCGAGCCGCCCTCGGCCAGGGAACGACGAACGGGCAGCCACCAGCCCCCCTGCCAAGATGATCAGCCACAGGGTCCTGCGCCCCCACGTCCGACCGTCTCAGATGTGCTCAAGGGAGCCAGTGAGGACGACCCAGCCGATCAGCAGCGTCAGAACCGGAAGCGAGTCAGGCCGCCCGGCTCCGTCCCCAAGGTCACGATCGCTGAGCGTGGCTCAATGCGGTACACGTTCCACGGTGGTGGTCCTTGCGACGGTGCGTTGAACGGGGCGGTGATGCCCGGACCGCTGTCGTCGGGTTCGGCTGGCCAGCCGCTGTCCGCCCACGCCTTGGCAATACGCGCCAGTGCGCCCGGCTCGGTCACTCGTGCAGCGTCACCCTCGATGACGACGTCCGCGTCGCGGATCGACACTGCGATCGAACACCGGGGATCGCGCGCGACATTGCGCCCCTTCCGCGTGCCTGCGCCCGTCTGGAACCAGAACGTGCCATCTAGCCACAGGGCACCGACCGCAGTCACATGCGGGCGGCCGTCGTCGTTAATGGTGGACAGCCAGGTCGTGCGGGAGTTCAGCGCGTCCGGAGCTGGCGCCGACCCTGCATCGAGCTTCTCAGCGACGGCGGCCCAATCCACCGGCGGCAGCCCATCCGCCTTACCCAGATTGGTGATCTCCATGAGGCATCCCTTCATTGTCCAGCGGACATCCTGGCCAACTGCTCTGGTAGGTAAGACGCGCGACGACCGCGAGAGTCATCGCGTATACGCGGGTCACGAGCCGTCCGAACGCGCGTACATCGGCAGAGTCGGGCGTCGGCCAACGATGCTTTTCGCGCAGACCGCCCGTTCGGTCACCGTGGAGGAGACCCGGCCAGAGGTTCCAGTTCTAGCGGCTCGCTGCCGGGATGCTCGATGAGAGCCGCTGTAGGCTGCCGCCATGAGCACGCGCGAGGATTACCCAGCCGGGGTGCCGTGCTGGGTCGACACCAACCAGCCCGACCCCGCCGACGCCGCCCGGTTCTACTCCGGGCTCTTCGGGTGGCAGACCGAGGACGCGATGCCCCCCGACGCGGGAGCTCACTACTACATGGCCCGCATCGACGGCCGGGACGTGGCCGCGATCTCCTCGCAGCCCCCCGGCGCACCGCCGCAGGCCATGTGGAACACCTACATCCGCGTCGAGTCCGCTGACGACGCCGCAGCCCGGGTGCGCGAAGCGGGCGGGCGGGTGCTCTCCGAGCCCTTCGACGTGTTTGACGCGGGACGGATGGGCGTGTTCGCCGATCCCGAGGGCGCGGTCTTTTGCGTGTGGCAGCCCGGATCGCACCGCGGCTCAGCGGCGGTCAACGAGCATGGCGCTGTGAACTTCAACAACCTGCACACCGACGATGCCGAGGCCGCACGGGCCTTCTACGGCGCCGTGTTCGGCTGGACGACAATCGACGCCGGCTCGCCGATGTGGGCTCTGCCGGGCTACGGCGACCATCTCGAGGAGCTCAACCCCGGCTTGCGCGCGGGGATGAAGCAGATGGGCGCGCCCGAAGGCTTCGAGAACGTCGTGGCGACGATCTTGCCCCGCGAGGGTGGCCCAGCGCGCTGGAGCGTGACCTTCGCCGTCGACGACGTGGACGCGATCGCTGCGCGAGCGCGCGAGCTCGGAGGCTCGGTCCTCGCCGAGCCGCAGAATGCTCCGTGGGTGCGATTCGCCGTCCTTGCCGATCCGGCTGGCGCGTCCTTCACCGCCAGCCAGTTCGTGGCGGAGAACCGCTAGACGATCCGCTTTCGGGATCGCCGTTAGGTGCTGCGCATCCTAGGTTGCTTCCTGTCGTCCGATGGCTGCGACATCCGCTGCCAACATCGCCGAGGCCCTGGTCATCATCCCGCCGGGTTCCATCAGGTGGGCTCGCCGACCGACCAGTAGCCGCTGGCACTTGCAGGTTCGCTCACGGGTAATCCGGCCCGCCACCCAGGCCGCCGGGCCGGAAGCCGTATCCGCCGGGCCGGCGCGCCAGTTCTGCGCACGAGACTCCTCGGGGTCGGGCGCGAATCCTGAAACGTGCCGACGCACCAGAACATGGCCTGCCCGAGGACCACGAGCGAACACGAGCGAGGGTTTGGAACAGCGGTTCGACAGGGGCAGCAGGCAGCCGTAGGCGAGCGGAGCGAAATGCCGCCGCGCGCCGGCCGGGAGGGGTCTGGAGGCGGCCGGACCCGGGACCACCGATGAGTTCTGCAGGCTGGGCCGGTCTACCCCGACGTACACCATCGAACCTCGGACTGGAGACCTACCATGACCGCTCCCGCACACGCCGGCCGCATGCTGTTCGTGAACATCCCCGTGGCGGACCTCGAGCGCAGCAAGGCGTTCTTCGCGCGGCTCGGGTTCAGCTACAACCCGATGTTCACCGGCGAGACCGCCGCCTGCATGCTGGTCGGCGAGCAAGCCTCCGTCATGCTGCTCAGCCACGAGAAGTTCGCGCAGTTCGCGAAGCTGCCGATGGCCGATCCCACCACGCACACGCTGGCGCTCTACTGCTTCAGCGTGTCAGCCCGCGATGAGGTCGACACGGTCGCTGAGGCTGCGCTCGCCGCGGGCGGCACCGAGGCGGACGGCCCCGAGGACCACGGCTTCATGTACTCACGCAGCTTCTTCGACCTCGACGGCCACGGCTGGCAGGTCATGTGGATGGATCCGGCGGCGGCGCAGCAGGGCCCCGAAGAGTCCGCGGCCTCCATGCAGGACGCCGACGCCCCGGCCTGACCCGTCACCACGTTCACCCGTGTGCCGGGTGGCCGCTGGATGCAGTCGTCCAGGCGGGTAAGCCGGGCTGATCCGCCGCCCTGCTAGGCGCTGTTGCCGCCTGCCGGTCATGCGTGCGTGACTGCGACAAGAGCGAAGGCGGCTGCCGCTGCCAGGACAGGGTCCGGGCTTGCCGGCCGGAAACATGCTGAGCTGCCAGGACGGCTGCGGCCGTGCTTCGCCCGGCCAGAGCCGTGGCTGCGGGCGGGGAAATACGTCGGTGCCCTGGTCAGCGGACTGCCCAGGCGTAACGGGCAGACGATCGCCGAGCACGCCGGGGATAAGACGCCGCACCGGACCCAGCGGCTGCTCAGCCGGGAGGTCCGGCGGTTCGCGGTGGCGGGCCTGGAGGAGGCGGCGCGCCGGCCGGGCTGGCGCCGCGGCCTGGTGGCCGGGGCGCTGGATGAGACCGGTCAGGTCCAACAGGGCACGGCCACCGCCGGGGCCGGGCGGCACTGCCTGGGCTGCGCTGGGAAGGTGGCGAACGGGATCACTACGGTGCACCTGTCGTATGTGCGGAAGCAGCCGTCCGCCTGCTGGCGGGCACCGGCTGGCAGGTCCGCCCGGCCGGGAAGGCTCCAAGGGCGGGCGTGGCTGGGCACTATCTCCCCGCGGCACTGGCTGCTGATCCGCCGCCTGCTCGCCGCCTTACTGCTCCGGCCCTGGCCGCCCGGCCACGCCGCGCACTGGCTGGACTGGCGACCCCGCCACCAGGCCCGCTCCCGCTGACACCACCAGCGAGCGCGCCCACTCGCGATGCCGAGATCACCCAGGTCAGTTAGCGATTGGCTGCTGTCGTGCTAGGGCCTTAAGTCGTTGCCGCCGCGCAGGAAGAGCCAAGTCACGTGATGAACCTCACCGGCTCGGCCGCTTGAGTCTGAGCCTGTTCGAGTGCGATTCTGACGGCAGGTCGCTCGTCTTGAGCGCCCCCGGTGAGGTGGGGCATCGTTCCCGGCTAAGGACACGAGGCTTTCAGGAAGCTGCTCGTGTCGTTGCTCATTCAACTCATAGGTTCGGCGCTTGTCTTGGCTGCTTTCGCCGCGAATCAGATCTGGCGAACCAGTGACTCGTCGCGCCTGTATCTGACGGCCAACGCTCTTGGCTCATTTGGCCTTGCAGTGAGCGCGTTGACGGGTTCCCAGTGGGGTTTTCTCGCGCTGGAAGGCACGTGGTGCCTGGTGTCGCTGATCGGCCTACTCAGGACGTACGCCCCGACCCCGGCGCGAGCACCACGTGCCGGGCGCTTCCTCCAAGGTCAGCGCCCGCAGCAGCACCAGCGAGACGGCCAGGAAAGGATGACATGGATTCCCTGATCGACCGCCGTGAGTATGCCGGTCTTGCCAACTGCACGTACCTGAACCAGGCATCGCTTGGCCTGATCCCTCGCGTCTCGCTGGAGGCCAGTACCCGTTTCCTGACCGATATCGCCCAGTACGGCAATCTCCGCCTCTCGGACCAAGCCGAGGCCGAGATCCTCGACAGCCTCCGCGCCGCCGCAGCCGAGCTGCTCGGCGCGCCCGTGGCGTCGGTCGCGGTGGTGGGCGGAGCCAGCGAAGGCCTGGGCCAGCTGGCCGCCATGCTGTCTGGTCCGGGCGGTGAGGTGGTCTTGGTCCCGAGTGACTTCCCGAGCGTGACGTACCCATGGCTGGCCGCCCGCGAGCGATCAGGCATGCGGATACGGTGGGTTCCCGACGTCGCCGCTACGGACCTCACTCAGTCGCTGGCTGACGCCATTAGTGAGCGGACAACGGTCGTGTGCATCAGCGCTGTCCAGTTTTCCACCGGCACCCAGGTCGATGTCGCGGCCCTGGTGACACGTGCCCGGAGCGCTGGCGCCCGGGTTGTCGTTGATGTCACCCAGATGGCCGGTGCCGTCCCGGTCGCGATGAGCGCCTGGGGAGCCGACGCGCTGGTGTGCAGCGGGTACAAGTGGCTGTCGGCCCCCGGCGGCGCCGCGCTGCTCGCGGTCACTGAGGACCTGGCAGCGATCATTCCGCCGCTCGTGGGGTGGAAAGGCAGCGCCACTCCGTTCGACTTCAAACCGCAGGAACTCGCCCTCGCCGGGGACGCCCGGCGGTTCGAGCTGTCCACCATGTCCTATAGCGCAGCCTCAGGACTGCGCGCTTCCATCGACCTGCTCACCGGCATCGGGCTGGATTCGGTACGCGAGCACGCCGGGCAGCTGGCGGCCAGCCTGACGGAGCAGACCGCACCGCTCGGCTGGGCCCCCTACCGGCCTCTGAGCGACCGGTCTGCAAGCGGGCACATCATCTCGCTCAGGCACCCCACCGCCGCGGTCGAGGCAGTCCAGGCCGCACTCGCGGACGAGCACCAGATCATCACCAGCTCACGCGGCGGCGGCATCCGTGTCTCACTCCACGCCTACAACAGCGAGGACCACGTGAGTGCCCTGGCGCAAGCGCTGGAGTCAATCGGCCGCCATTCCAACTAGACCCGGCGTGGGGCGGCATGGGGACGCTCTGAGTCGTCGGTGCGGGACAAAACCCTATGCGGAGTATTGCCGTGGAGCGCCAGGGCGCTCGCTGGCGGCAATCCGTCCGGCGCCTGCGCCAGGGGCGTAACTGACCCCGACCGGCTGTCATCACCGTCCGTCATGGGTCGGCCCGCCAGGCCCGTTGGCAGGGCGTCCAGGCCCCATTACGCCATGACCGAACCTCCTGAGCGTCACGCGGTGGACCGAGGCTCGTGTCCAGGGACTGGCCGCCGTCGATGTGAGCGATTTCGCCGGTGATTTCGGCATTCACCCGGATTCCCCGCCGGACGTACTCGACGGCCAGTGAGCGGGCGACCAGTCACCCTCTGGGTCCGTGGTTTGGCCCACTTCGATCAGATGACCGTCGGGATCGCGGATGTAGCAGCGCTTCTCGAACTGGTGCTGTTTCGGCGGCGTCAGGAATTGAGCACCCCGGGCGCTCCATTCGGCGTACACGGCCTCGATGTCTTTAACCCGGATATTAAGGAAGCTGCTGACCCGGTCGGGATCACGCGGCGTCTCCAGGATGACCGTCGGCTTGTCGTCGGTCGGGCCCCCGCCGCCATTGATGACGATCCAGCTGTTGGCTAGCGCAACATTCACCGGGTCTCCGGGACGTTCCACCCTGCCGCCGAGTACTTCGGTGTAGAAGCGCCGAGAGCGCTCGACATCGTCCGAGACGATGAAGTGGGTCAGCACAATTCCCTCTGGCGGCGATGGAAGCTCGGCCATCCGGGCACCTCCGCTGGCTAGGTCTCACACCCCGCTTTGCGACGGGGCCCGCAGCCGACGTTACTACGAGTTAGCGTTCGATCTCCGCATGGGGATCCGGACCGCAGGCGGCGGCAGAGGCGGTGGTTAGATCTCGATGCGCGAGCCCATGATGACGGTGCGCTCGCGGGGAAGCCGGAAGTATTCGGCGGCGTCAGGGGTGATCCGTGATGTCGCGATGAACAGGCGCTTGCGCCAGCGGCTCATGCCCGGTGCATGACCCTGGACGAGCTCAATGCGCGACACGAAGTACGACAGCTTAGCGTCGGGAGCAGGGCCTTCGACGTCGGCGTCGCGGATCAGCGGGAGGAGGCCCGGGACGTTCGTCGGGTCCATGTAGCCGAAGCGGGCGGTGACGTGGATGATTCCGTCGTCCCTGTACCCGAGGTCGTCGACCTGTAGCCGCTCCGCCTCAGGGATGTGCGGTGCGGGCATCGTCTCGACCGAGAGGATGAGCACGTTCTCGTGGAGGATCTCGTTGTGTTCGACATTGGCCCGCATCGCCAGCGGGGCGGTGGTTTTGCCGCGGTTGAGGAAGATGGCGGTTCCCGGCACCCGCTGCAGCGGGGGCTTCATCGCGTGCAGTTGCGCGATGAACTCTGGCAGCGGTCCCTCCTCGCGGTCCCGTATCTGCGTGACGAGCTCGCGGCCCCGCTGCCAGGTGGTGAAGATGATGAAGATGGTGATGCCGATCAGCAGGGGCAGCCACGCTCCATGGGTCACCTTGGTCAGGTTGGCGGCGAAAAACAGCAAGTCGATAGCGAGCAGGATGCCGCCGCCCGCCAGCACGATCCATAGTGGCCAGCGCCACTGATGACGGGCGTAGTAAAAGAACAGCAAGGTCGTGATCGAGATCGTGCCGGTCACGGCGGTGCCGTAGGCGTAGGCCAGCGCAGCCGAACTCCGGAAGGCCAGCACGAGGGTGAGGACAGATACCAGCAGCAGCCAGTTGATCCACGGGACATAGATCTGGCCCATCACCTTTTCCGAGGTGTACTGGATGCGCAGTCGCGGAAGGTAGCCGAGCTGCCCGGCTTGGTGCGCTACGGAGAACGCGCCGCTGATCACCGCCTGCGAGGCGATGACGGTCGCCACGGTGGCGAGCAATACCATCGGGAGCCGGGCCCACCCCGGGGCCAGCAGGAAGAACGGGTTACTGATACTGGCCGGGTGACCCAGGATCAGGGCGCCTTGCCCCAGGTAATTCAGGATGCAGGCGGGGAATACCACCAGTAGCCAGCCGCGCCTGACCGGCCCGCGGCCAAAATGCCCCATGTCCGCGTACAGCGCTTCGGCGCCGGTGACGGCCAGGACGACGGCGGTTAGGGAGAAGAACGCAGTGCCAAAGTGGCCGGTCAGGAAGCCGATCGCATAGCTGGGCGACAGCGCCTCCAAAATCACGGGATGGTCGGCGATGCCCCGCACGCCCAGCGCGGCCAGGACGGTGAACCAGACGGCCATGACCGGACCGAACACCCGCCCCACAGCGCCCGTGCCAAGCCGCTGAGCCATGAACAGGACGACGATGATCGCCACCGTGATGGGGATAACGATGCCCGACACTGACGGTGCGGCGACCTTGACGCCCTCGACCGCGGAAAGCACCGAGATGGCGGGCGTGATCATGCTGTCGCCGAAGAACAGCGAGGCCCCGAAGATCCCCAGTGCGGCCAGGACTACCTTCGCCCGGCGGCCGCCCGGCAGCGCTCGCCGGCGGATCAAGGCGATAAGCGCCATGATCCCGCCCTCGCCGTCGTTGTCGGCCCGCATCACGAGCAGGACGTACGTGACGGTGACGATGATCGTCACCGACCAGAAGATAAGCGAGACGACCCCGAAAATGCTGTCGCGCGACACCTTGACCGGATGCGGATCGCTCGGATTGAAAAGCGTCTGCACCGTGTACAACGGGCTCGTCCCGATGTCCCCGAAGACCACCCCCAGAGCGCCGAGCGTGAGAGCTCCCTGCGCAGCAGCCCGCCGGCTCACCTTCAAATATCCCGCCCCCTGCCGCCAGCTTCCACGCGCAACCCTAACCAACCGCCCAAGAGAAGTCCGTTATCATCAACGGCCCGCGATGCGAACAACGAAGCCAAGATGACGATCCCCCGGTGGTGCAGGCCAATAGCGAACATGTCGCGGTGGCGAGCCTCAGATCGAACGCATTACGAGTGTGTAGGCCGCCTGCGCGGCCTCGGGCGACCGCAGCGTCGCGCCAGGCTCGAAGGACGGCCCGGTATTTCAGTACGTGATGCCGGGGAACTGCGCGCGGGCGTGCTCCAGTTGATCGGCCCACTCGCGGGGCCAGCCGAACGCGCGGGCGGCCTGGCTGCTCAGGTCGGCGGCCGCGGCACCGCTCGTGAAGTGGACGTACTCGCCCCAGTTCATCCGCCGCGTGTAGGTGCCGCCGGAGTCGCGTGGGAAGTGCCGGGCCAGCTCCCGGAAGAACCTGTTCATGACCTCCGCCTGCCCGCAGTCCCGCCATAGCGGGTAGAACCAGTCGCGGAACCAGCGGGTCCCCCGACGAGGGAAATCGTCGGTGTTGCCGGTGAACCGGCGGTAGACGCCCTTGGCCTCGCGGTCCATGCCCAGCGCCGTGTAGAGGTCATAGATGTAGAACTCGGCCCACTTGCTGTCGCCCCAGATCTCATACGCCGGTGAGCCATGGACGCCGTTGTTTGCGCTCTCCACGGAATGCCCGATCTCATGAGCGGGCAGCTCGCGAGCGAGGGTGTTGCCCTCCCGCCAGGTGTCCAGCCCGCAGTCGCTGACGTTGTGGTAGTCGTGGACCGGGCTGATGTAGTAGCCCGCGTGGCCTCCGCCGTGCCGCCCAGCGTGATGGATGGAGTAGATACGCGGGTCGGACCCGAACGCGTCGCCGTAGGTTGCCTTGGAGTACTGCCAGGTCACATTGATGAACCGGGGCAGCCACCGTGCTTCAGCCCAGCGCACGTCGGGGTCCACGTAGATCGCGCAGTGCTCGTCGCTGTGGTAGAGCCGGAGCAACTGGCGGTGGTCGAACCAGTGCTCCTGCCAGGTGGCCGGCGGGTCAGCCAACGGACGCTCCGACTCTGCCTCCACCAGGTCTCCCACCTCTCCGGGCACTGCCCGGCGGGTTTTCGTCAGGCCCTCATCAACGCGATCGTATGGCCAGTGAGCTCGCCTGTAGTACCTGCAGTCGCACGCGATAAACCCGTGGCGACGTCCGTGGTCATCCCGCGATGATGGCCGGTGTGGAGGAGGTCGAGGTCGTCGTCGCCCATCACGAGTGCGCGACCCTGCGCGTCGGCGACGTGTTCCTGAAGATCGACGCTGATCAGACGCGCACCGACGTCGAGGTCGAGGCGATGGCCATGGCGCCGATCCCGACACCGGAGGTCCTGTGGCGGAAGCCGCCCGTGCTCGCGCTCGCCGCCCTCCCAGGGACGGCACTCGCCCGCCTCGGCGAGCCGTCGACCGCGTCGCCCGCGGCGTGGGCCGCGGCGGGTGCCGCCGCACGGATGCTGCACGACGCGCCGCTGCCGCCATGGCCCGGCTAGGAGCCTCGACGAGATCGCATCGCAGCTCGACGGCGAATGCGAGTGGCTCGTCACCAACGGCGTCCTTCCCACCGACCTGGTCACGCGCAACCGCCGGATTGCCGAGGCTGCGCTCCGGCCGTGGACACCGGTGTTCGCGCACGGCGACCTGCATGTCGCCCACGTGTTCGTCGACGGTGACGAGATCACCGGCGTGATCGACTGGTCCGAGGCGGGCTCAGGGCGATGCCCTGTATGACCTCGCCATCCTGACGCTCGGACACCAGGAGCACCTTGGCGACGTCATCGCCGGCTACGGCACCGACGTTGACCTCGACGTGATCCGCGCGGGGTGGTCGCTGCGAAGCCTGCTGGCGGCCCGCTGGCTGATCGAGCACGGCTTCGACCCGTCCTCGCCAGGCTGCGAGTTCGACGTGCTGAGATCCCAGCTGTGAGGCTGCACGAGCCCGACGGCCACAAGTGCCGTTCTGCCGCATCGAGCGCGGCGGGCGCGGGTGCTTTGGGCCGTCTGTTCAGGTCCGGGCCTGGGTTCGTCCGGGTCTGCGCCAGGATCCGGCCGCGACGCGGAGCAGGGCGTCCGGCCGGTATGGGATGGCCTCGTCAATCGAGATGACCGTGCTGGTGCGGACGACGCCGTTGACCGCGAGGATCGCGTCGGTGATCCGGTGCAGGTCGTGCGTGCTCTTCGCGACGACTTGCACGAGCATGTCGGCGTCGCCGGTGGTGTGGTGCGCCGAGATGACCTCGGGCACCTCCAGGAGCCCGGCCACGATGCCGGGGTCGGTCTGGCTGATCGACAGGGACATGAACGCGACTAGCTCGTAGCCGAGGGCGCGGAGGTCCAGACGCTGGCTGAAGGGCTTGAGCGTGCCGTCTTCGGCGAGCCGGCGCAGACGGGCGTGGACGGTGTTCCGGGCGATGCCCAGGGTGCGGGCCAGGGACAAGATCGTGGCGTCCGGGTCGTCGTCAAGGGCCAGCACGATCTGGGCGTCGAGCGCGTCGATCGATGTCATGTTGAGCACAATGACACATGAAGGCCGATTTAGTAAGCATTTATCGCAGTCAAAAGGACCTCTGTTGTGCAGTCTGCTGTGAACGGCCATCGTGGTGCGCGAAGGACCCAGCCGGAAAGGAGCCACCATGAACCTGACCGCACCCTCCCGGCACCCGGACGCCCGCTGGATCGTGGTCGTCCTGGCCGCGATCTGCGCCGGATTGCACATCTGGGACCTGCCCGCGGCGATCCCGTCGGTCCGGCACGGCCTGGCCATGACGCTGGTGCAAACCGGCGCCCTGCTCGGGGTCGTCCAGCTGGCCGGCATGCTCGGCGGTCTGGCCGTCTCGCTGCTCGCCGAGCTGGCCGGTGAGCGGCGCTGCCTGCTGGCGGGCCTGGCCATGGCCAGCCTGGGATCGGCGGTCGGTGCTGCCGCCCCCTCGGTGACTGCCCTGATGGTCTCCCGGGCGGTAGAAGGGGCCGGCTCCATCATGGTCATGGTGACCGGCCCGGGCTTGATCCGCCGGCATGCGGCGCAGCCGCGGATCAACACCGCGATCGGCTACTGGGGCGCATCGACCGGCATCGCCGCCTTCGCCGGCCTGGCCGGCAGCGCCGTGATCCTGCAGGTCGCATCCTGGCGCCTGCTGTGGTGGGTCGTGACCGCCCTCACGCTGGCATCGCTGCCCCTGGCCGCCGCTGTCCTCCCGGCCGGCCAGTCCCGCGGCGCCGGCAGCGCGGCAGCCGCCGTGCGGCGGATCGGCGCCACCGTCCGCTCGCCTAGGCCCTGGATCGCGGGACTGGCCTTCGCCTGCCTCACCATCCAGTGGATGACCGTGGTCGGGTTCCTGCCCACCATCTACGCCCAGAACGGGCTGCGCGGCATCTGGCCCGGCGTCCTGACCGCCGTGGTCGGCGGCCTCGGCGCGGCCGGCTCGATCGGCACCGGCCCTCTCCTGCAGCGCGGCGTCCCCGTCCGCGCCCTGCTGATCCCCGCCTTCGCGGCGATGGCCGTCACCTCCGTGCTGACCTTCGCCGTCAACTGGACCATGCTGCCCGCCGGTACCATCCTCCAGGTCGTCTGCGTGGCCGCGTACTCGCTGTCCGGCGCGGCCATCCCAGCCACCCTGTTCCGTATCGGCGTCGATCTGGCACCGCCGGCTGGCTCCGCGCCGGCAGTCATCGGACTGATGCAGCAGCTGTTCAGCGCGGGTGGTGTGGCTGGCCCCGCCATCGCCGCGTGGCTGGTCACTCTCACCGGCAGCTGGCAGTCAATGTGGTGGATGACCTGTACGTTCGCCGGACTAGGTGGCCTGCTCAGCCTGGGCCTGAGCGAGCGCCGCCTCCGGATCACCCTCGCGCCCCGCCAAACGGGCTGCCAGCCTGCCACGGCCGCCGCCGACCAGCGCCCGGCAGTGCCTGCGGGGCAGCCCGCCCACGCCTGACAGCACTCGGCGGTCAGGGCGATCGAGATCGGTCAAGAAACACCACGTCCTGGCATCGCACGCCCAGGCGGCTGGCCGCAGCCGGTAGATACTGCGTCGGGTCGGGCTTCAGGATGCCCTCCACCGATCCGTCCGACCACAACGTCGGCCAAGTCGTCCAAGCCGAGGCGGTTGACCCACTCCTGCGAATGGAAGGCGTGCAGGTCATTGGTGAGAACTCCGACAGGCAGACCGGCGGCTCGCGCGTCACGCATCAGCGCGAGCGCTTCCGGTCGCAGCAGGTCGTGGGGAACTCCCTCTACAGGGCCGCCTGGCAAAACGTTGCAACCACACCCGAAACGCCCACCACAGCGAAGCTGTGTAAGACGCGATAGCCACGCACCTCACGCTGTGCCTGCTGGCATGCGCCGTAACGGCGGCGCACCTGCCCGCTCGTCCGGGGAGTCACGCCGGGCGAGGCGGGTGGGATGGACCGCCCCACCCGTCCGCACGGCCGGAACGCGACGTTAAGCCTCGGCGGGAAGCGCGACGTGAAGCGTCGTTCCCTGCCCGGCGGGGCTCGTCACGTCGATCGTCCCTCCGAGCGCTTCGACACGATCGGTGAGGCCGATGAGTCCCGAACCGCGGGTAGGGTCGGCCCCGCCAGAGCCGTCGTCACGGATTGAAAGCTCCAGGACACCGCGGTCGATATCGAGCGCCACGTGCACGACGGAGGCGTGCGCGTGCTTCGCAGTGTTTGTAAGCGCTTCCGAGACGACGTAGTAGGCAGCCACCTCCACCGGCTCGGGCAGCCGCGTCGTGAACCTGACGTCGAGCTGCACGGGGACGACGGACCGCCGGGCCAGGGTCTTGAGGGCGCGCGCGAGCCCGCCGTCGGTGAGGATGGCCGGATGGATGCCACGTGAGATCTCCTGCAGCTCGGTGAGCGCGCTCACCAGCCCGTCCGCGAGGTCGGCCAGCCGCGTCCGCAACTCCGGCAACCCGGGCGGGACCATCGCCTCCATCGTTCGCTGTGCGAGCACCAGGGACACGAGCCGCTGCTGCACTCCATCGTGCAGGTCACGCTCGATCCGGCGCCGCGCCTCGTCGGCGGCCGTGACGATGCGCGCTCGCGAGGCGGCCAGCTCGGCCCGGCTCCGCCCGAGCTTGCGCTCGCTTTCACGCAGGTCACGGAGCATTAGCTGGGTGTGAAGCGCGTCGGCCAGCCGCCGTCCGATCTCGTGGAACAGCCGCTCTTCGTGCGGGGTCCAGACCCGCCGGTAGGAGCACTGGTGCAGCCCCAACAGATAAGGCTTGTCCACCTTGGGGTAGACAGCCATCGCCATCAGGGCCTGGACACCGAACCTCGCCGAAAGCTGCGCGGGAACAGCATGGTCCGATTCGGGGTCAAATCGTACCGGGCCGGCCGACGCCAGCGCGATCCGGGACACGTTGGCGACCTCGGGATCGTTCGGGATGCCCGCACCATCGGCACCGGCGTATTCCGGCCGGGTGCGCTCCACGCGCACCCGGTGCAGGACCTCAGGATCACCTTGCTGGAACGGCCCCGGGTCACAGGGGTAGACCAGGAACGCCCGGTCACTTCCGAAGGCGGCCAGCACAACGTCCAGAACGTCGCCGATCATGCGGTCAAGGTCGCTGGTGCCCTGGATGGCGCGGTCGATCCGGTCGAGGCTTCCGAGGAACCACATCTGGGCGTGGTATTCGTTGAGCCGCACGCTCTGAAAGACCGTCGCGGCATGGTTCGCCGCCAGAGTGAGCAAAAGCAGGTCAGCCGCGGAGGGGAAATCGGCGCGATCACAGGCCGCGGCGACCATCCCACCCTCGGCGTTGACACCAATGGGAATGACGACGCCACGGCACTGACCGCCGCCGCCGACGTCGGGAATGATTTCCTTACCCGACAGCCGGCCGCTTTGGGCTAGATGACTTGCCAGCCATCGCGGAAAAGTCTTCCACGCATCGCCGCGCGTGATCTCGACCACGTCCGCGACATCGGGGACGCACAGACGGACGTAGGCAAAATCCAGCTGCAGTAGCCCGATCAGAGCGTCGGCAAGGCCGACGGCCACGGCGGCCGGTTCTCTGCCGACCCACGCAGCGGGTATGGCGGACAGGGCCACGAGATCCCTGAGCACCGTCCGCAGCTCGACGACCTCAGCATCGGCATCGACGGACATCTAGTGCGCCGCGTCTCCGCTCTTGCGAGCCGACCGCCGCTGCCGGATCTCGGATAGCAGCTGCTCAGGCGAAACGTAGAACGGGTTCTCCTGAAGCAGCCCGCCGATGATCACAACGGGATGCGTCCGCAGCGCGTCCATGACCGCGCTGGCGCCAAATTTGGTCAGGTCGTACGTGCAGATCACCGTGTCTTCGTACTTCGGAATGACGTCGTTGACCCGCGTCTCGTACTCGATGAGGTCCTCGGTACCCGGCAGGTCGGTGAGCGCCCACTCCATGTGACCGAAGAATCTGGTCTGGCCGTATCCTGACGCCGGCCCGGACTGCAGCACCTCCTCGAAGGTGGCCAGCCAGATCTCCACGTCGAACTGCCCGCCGCGCAGCGTGCTCTCTTCCCACGGCCGCACTTCCAATTGGCCGCTGCTCATCGCCTCGTCCACATTGACCCCTGCTTCGGCGAGCCACCCGAGATGTTCTTCCCTCCGCTGAGGATCGACGTAGTGGTAGGCCTTGTCCCCGTCGGCGAAACCATCCCTGATGAACGGGCGCAGCACACGGTGCTGCTCGTCGAAGCTGTTGAAGAACGCACAGATATGACGATGCCGACCGAAAACATTGCTGCTGATCCGGGCCTGGTCCGCCGTGGTCTCCATATTCACACCTTGACGAAGAGAGGGCCGCGCTACGGCAGGCGCACCGGTTTAGCGCCGCTCGGTTCGATACCCCCCGTTCAACCTGGGCGCATGCGACCGCTGACGGCCTGAGGCCAGGCTACGTCCGCTGCTCCCTCACTGTCCACGGGTGACGGCCCGCCGCCAGCATTGAAGCTGGTGGTCAACGCTTCTCTGTCCTTCCTGATCGAAGGGGTGGCCGAGGCGCTCAAACTGGGCAGCCGGCTGGACGAGCGCCGAGCCAGACGCTGCTTATCGTCCATGGCCAGATGCCTCCTTGTGGCCCACCGGGCTGTCTGGGGCCGATAATCGTGGTGTGGACACGAGCCGCACCCGGGTGGCGCTGGTCGATGCCGATGTTCTGCGGACGCGAACTGACAGGGCGACTGCTGCCACAATGTCAACGGAACCGACAGCGGGCACAATGGTCAAGTGCAGATGCGGTGCGTAATAGTCGATGACGACGATGCGTTCCTCGAAGTCGCGCAGGCACTGCTGGAGCGGGACGGGATGATCGTGGCCGGAGTGGCCCATAGCTCCGCCGAGGCGGTTCAACGGGCTGCGGCACTGGAGCCGGACGTCGTGCTGATCGACATCCGCCTGGGCCGGGAATCGGGTTTCGACGCGGCCAGGCAACTGGCGGCCAACGGGCAGTCAGCGGCGTTGATCATGATCTCGACGCACGCCGGAGCCGACTACGCAGACCTGATCGCCGAGAGCCCTGCCGCCGGGTTTCTGCCCAAGGCGGAGCTGTCGGCGGCGGCTATCCACCGTATCCTCGGGGCCGGCTGACCATCCAGGTCGGCACTTCGGCACGAGCCCACCGCATCCGGGTGGCCGCGATCTCCGGGTGGTCACCGAATTCCTGTGCCCAGGCGTGGCACGGTCCCGTTGGCGCCTCCCGGCGGGAGATGGCTACGATCATCCTGTCCACTGAGAACGAAGTCAGCGCCGCCACCCAGCCGGACTGCCCGTGGAACTCCACAGCATGTGCATGTGCAGATCCGGTGGGCCTGCACCTTGCGGTCGCACAGCCCGCAGGCGAACAGGCCGCCTAGGTCGTAGGCATGGCGGGTTCTCATTCGATGGCGCGGCCCGGCGGTGTGCCTGCGGCCGGCCAGGACCGGCTGAGCCTAAGCGAAGGTCTGCCACCGCCGGCGCCGACTCCTAGCCCGACGGGCCGGAGGCGATCAGCAGGCGCTCGAGAACGTCGGAAAGCGGCACGACGCGCAGCCTGGCTGGCGAGCCGGGTCACGCACGTTCGCGGCGGCCGCATCAGCCGACCAGCAGCACGAGCTTCCCGCGCACGTGACCGTCCTCGCTGGCGCGGTGCGCCTCCGCGATCTCAGCGAGCGGGAACGTCTGCGCGACCGGGAGCGAGAAGCGCCCGGACTCGATCAGCTCACCGATCTCGGCGAGCGCATGAACCGCGCGGCCGGCGTCCCCGCTGCTGAACCTCACCCCGTGCTCCTGCGCGCCACCGAAGTCGGCGATCGTCACGACGTGCTCTGGGCCGCCCGCGAGCTCGATGAGCTCGGGCAGGACGCCGCTCCCGGCGACGTCGAGCGCCGCGTCGACGCCGTCGGGCGCGAGCGCGCGAACCCGCTCGACCAGACCCTCGCCGTAGGCGACGGGCTCGGCGCCCAGCGAGCGCAGGTAGTCGTGGTTGGCGGGACTGGCGGTGCCGATCACGCGCGCGCCGCGCACCACGGCGAGCTGAACCGCGGCGCTGCCGACGCTTCCGGAGGCGCCGTTGATGAGCAGCGTGCTGGCGCTCCCGACGCCAAGCTGGTCAAGCGCGCGCGTGGCCGTCTCGATGGCGGCCGGCAGCGCGGCGGCGCCGGGGAAGTCGAGCGACGGCGGGATCGGCGCATAGTAGGACAGCACCGCCAGCTCGGCCTGGGCCGCCCCCTCGGCAGAGAAGCCGAACACGCGATCGCCGACGGCCACGTCCGCCACGCCCTCGCCGAGCTCGTCGACGACGCCCGCCGCCTCGTGGCCCAAGGTCTGCGGGAGCTCCCCATCCATCAGGCCCATGCGCTTCTTCCAGTCGCTCGGGTTGACGCCGGCCGCGCGCACCGCAATCCGGACCTGGCCGGGACCCGGATGCGGCTCGGGGAGATCCACGATCTCGAGGACCTCCGGGCCCCCGAACTGGCTGAAACGGACTGCCTTCAACATTCGCTCCCATCCCGACCCCGAGGGGTGTCGCGCTTGCTGCGCGCTCTGCAGTCTGCCACCCCCCTCAGAAAAGCCGAGGGGACCCGCCACCTGGCGTCACGGCCTGCTCAGGCCAGCAGGGCCAGCTTGCCCACGGTGGCCCGCGCTTCCAGTTCCGCGAGTACTTTCGGCCCCTCGGCCAGCTCATACGCGGTGGGCTGGCCGGGGCCGAGCACCCCGGCCGCGAGGAGCCCGAACAACTGGCCCATGACCTCGCCGAAGATCTGCGGTGCGGCCTGGATCAAGATGCCGATGTTCAGGCCGATGACGTGGATCTGGTGCTTGTAGACCAGATCCCAGTTGGTGATCGCGGTTTCGCCGCCGGCCACGCCATAGACGACGACCCGGCCGGTGACCCGCTTGGTCGCGGCCAGGCTGGCGTCGAGGGTGGCGCCGCCGACCGACTCCAGCACCAGGTCGGCGCCCGCGCCGTCGGTCAGCCGCAGGACCTCAGCGGCGATGTCGGTGCCGCGGGAGTCGATGACGTGGTCGGCGCCCAGCGCCCGTACCACCTCGTGCTTGCCTGGCGAGGCCGTGGCGATCACCGTCGCGCCGTAGTGTTTGGCCATCTTCACCGCGGCCTGGCCGGTCCCGCCGGCGGCGGCGTGGATCAGCACGGTCTGCCCTGCGGTGAGGCCGCCCAGTGGCTTGAGCGCCGCCAGCGCGGTTGGCCAGTTCACGACCAGGCCCAGCGCCTGCTCGTCGGCCCAGCCCGTCGGCACCGGGACCGCGGCGGCCGCGGGCAGCACCATGTACTCGGCGAAGGCGCCGCCGTTGACGCCGATGACGTGGGCGCCGGGCTCCAGGTCAGTCACCCCCTCGCCAACGGCGGTGACTTCACCGACGCCCTCGATGCCCGCCAGATACGGCGGTTGCGGGCCGCCTGCGAACGTGCCCCGGGCCTGCGAGATGTCGACGAAGTTCACGCCGGCGGCGGTGACCCGGATCAGCACCTCGCCCGGGCCCGGGCTCGGGACCGGCGCGTCGGTGATCAGGCGCAGGTCCTGCGGGCCGTTCAGTGACGTCTGCTGCAGGGCGCGCATGGTGGCAGGGATGCTCACGAGAATGGCTTCCTTTTCCTCGGTTGGCGTGATCGAATCCGGCCAGGTCTGCGGCCGTGTGAGCTGGGCGGGCCGGCACCTGCCCGGCGCGGCGGTCCCGGGCCCACCGGTCCTGGCGAGCGGTGGCCCGCCAGCGGGCCGGACACGTCGATTTTTATTTATCGAACGACCAAGAAATCGTGACACGACCGCACGGCCCAGGTCAAGGTAAACTTGATCGAACGGCAAACAAGTACGGAGACGCATCCCGATGGCTACTCGCGGCAGGCCGCGCACATTCGACCCGGACACCGCCCTGCGCCAGGCGTTGGACCTGTTCTGGGAACGGGGCTACGAGGGCACCTCGCTCAACGATCTGGCCGAGGCCATGGGAATCGCCTCGGCCAGCATCTACGCCTGCTTCGGTAGCAAGGAGGACCTGTTCCGCAAGGTCATGATGCTCTATGGCACGACCTCGGGCGAGCCGCCCCGGCGCGCGCTGCGCGAACAGCCGACCGCGTGCGCCGCGATTCACGAAATGCTGCGTGCCACCGCCGATGAGATCACCCGCCCGGACACGCCGCACTACTGCATGCTCATCCTGGCCGCGCCCACCGGCGCCGTGGAAAACCATGCGATCCGGGAGTTCCTGGCCGACCTGCGGCGCGACATGTTCACTGCCATCAAAGCCCGGCTCGCCCGCGGGGTCACTGACGGCGACCTCACCGCGTCGGCTGCCGGCCTCGACGCCATCGCCCGCTACTACACCACCGTGGTGCAGGGCCTGTCCATACAAGCCCGCGACGGCGCCGACCGCGGCGAGTTGGAAGCGGTCATCACCTGCGCGATGGCCGCCTGGGACACGCTCACGTCCGCGCCCTCACACCAAGCGAGCTAGGTCACTACCGGCCAGCACCCAGTGAGGCCGCCTCCTTACCGTTGGCGAACCAGGCAGGGTCCCGCGGCGGCGGGCAGGCGACCGTGCGCGGATGACTGGCGCCTGGCGGGCGCACCACCGGTTGAGCCGGGTCCGGGCTGCCCAGTCGTCAGCCGGGCGAGCACCACGAGTCCTGCCGACGTGACCAGCACCGCCAGGACCGCGACTGCGCCGCTGAGGACGCCGAGCTGGGCCGACTCGCCGAGCAGCAGGTTGCCCACGGCCAGGCTGGCCACCGGGGTGACCACGGCGATGACGGGCAGCGTGATCATCGGTCGCCCCGCCTGATACGCGGTCTGCGTCAGCAGCAGCGAGCACGGACCGCCCAGCATCAGGGCGTAGGTCGCCCAGGAGCCGGCCATGCCGGTGAGCCCGCCGCTAAGGGCATGCGCGAAGGCCATGGTCACCACGGCGATCCCGGCGTCGGCCAGCCCGGCGGCCACCGCCAGCAGGACCGCGCGGCGGCGGCCCGCCGCAGCGAGGCCGGCGGCGGCGAGCGGCACCGCACAGGTGGCCAGGCACGCGGCGGCCAGCCCGGCCTGCCCGGACACGCCCGGGACACCCGCGTCACCGCCGGCGGGCGAGGCCAGCGCGACGAACGAGGCGATGCCGACGATGACGGCCACGACCGCGGCCCAGGCGGTCCAGCTCAGCCGGCGGCCCGACCACACCCGGAACGTGGCCACGCTGAACAGCAGGGACGAGGCGACCAGCATCTGCACGATCGTCAGCGGGCCGGTGCGCAGCGCGACCGCATGGGTGACGAATCCGCCGAGCTCGACGCCGATGCCGAGCAGCCACCACGGGCGCCGCACCAGCAGCAGGAGCAGCCGGGGCCGGCCCGCCGCCTGGCTGGGCGTCGCGGCGGCCTGGCGCTGCTGCAGCGCGGCACCGGTTCCGTAGAGGACGGCCGCGATCAGCGCCCACACCAGGGCCGTCACCGGAGCACGCCAGGGCAGGCCGCCGGTGACGCCACGCCCGGCGGGGCCACCGCCGCCGAGGGCCTCTTCGTCTTGTCTCTCGTTGCGGACACCGACATGCGATTGACGCTAGCGACGCGATACATCGCAAGTCCATCAGGGATCCCCCCGATATTCCCGAGGGATAACCCCAGCATCGCGCCCGCGTCACGTTCGCTTACCCTGCGACGAACGCGCCGTCCATGGATGCCGCATCTTCACGGGTACGGATCTGGCCCAGCCCGGCCAGCTTGCCTGGCGCTTGTATACCCGGTATATTCCCTGCATATTGCCAGGGTGTGATGCCATGAACGTTTACTTTGCCCTGCTCGCACTACTGGCTGACGGACCGAGGTCAGGCCGCCGGCTCCGCGAGGAGCTCGCGGCTGGTCCGCACGGAATGCATCCGCTGAACGCTCGTCAGGTGTATCCGGCCCTGGCCCGGCTCGAACGGGCCGGGCTGGTGGAACCCAGCGGCGCCGCCGGGGCGGACGATCCGCAGCAAGAGTTCCGGATTACCGCCGGTGGGCAGCGGGAGCTCGCCGGATGGCTGCGCACGACGCCGACTCCAGATGCCCAGCCCGGCGATGAGCTGCTGCTGAAGATCCAGCTAGCCGGGCAGGTGCCCGGCACCGACGTCCACGAGGTGATCCAGGCGCACCGGCGGCACCTCGTCGAGCTGATGCAGCGGCGGACCCGGGCCAGGCGAGACGGCACCGGGCAGAATCTGGGCCGCGCCCTGGCCAGCTACGCCGAGCTGTTCCGGCTGGACTCGGTGATCCGGTGGCTGGACGCCGCCGAAGGGCTGCTCGCCACAGGCCCCGCCGGCCGTACTGCCGGCAGGCCGCCGACCGACCAGATCTGGGCCTCGGACGCTGACCGGGAACGCGTCGTGGCCAGCCTCCGCGACCACTTCGCCGAGGGCCGGTCACGCGCGCGGAGCTGGACGAACGGCTCACGGTGGCGCTGAGCGCACGGACGGCCGGCGACCTGCGGCGCCTGATGGCCGACCTGCCATAACGCCCGGCCGCGGTGAAGCAGTTCCGCTCGTGGAGGCTTTCCTCCTGCGAGGTGCGCCGCCTGGCTCATGCCGGCGCCCGGGGGCCGGGAGCATCTCCAGTTGCCGAGTTACCGTGAACTTCGTCAGGGTGGTGCGGCAGGCTGGCCTGCTGTGCCACGCTGACCTGCCGCGGGGAGGGGACGTCAGCCGGTGCTTCCTCGAAGAGCAGGAGCCAGGCGACGTTCACGCCGGCGAACACCAGAATGGTCAAGAGCACCGCTTCCACGCGCACCGGGGTGGCCTCGATCCCGAGGTCTCCAACGAGGCCGGGTGCGATCGCCAGGAGCCCGATCAGGGCGTACAGGGCGATCGCCACGATGTACGCGATGAGGCCGAGCTTGCCCACCGCGGCCCCGCGCAGCACGATCAGCACCACCGCTCCACCGATCGCGACGATGGCGAAGGATGTCCGCCACAGGATGGCGCTGTCCGGGTTGACCAGGGCCAGCAGACTCATCAGCCCGGGCAGCGAAAAATGCAGCGCCACCCCGTAGGCTCGCCGCCGGGCCAGCGCACTTCCCCGCCACTCAGCGTGGCGGGTCTGCACGACGATGATCCACAGGCCCAGCAGCGTGAAACATACCGCGGAGAAGCAGACGTAAAAGTCCTTTAGCATGAGTTTCTGCCCTCCGGCATCCTGCACGCTGTGGTCCCTATCTGATTCCCAGGACGCTTGGACGTGGACAGACAAGGGGACGCGGGTCTAAACGGCAAAGAATGGGCTTCGACGGCCCTGTTCCTAACCCATCCCAAAATGGCCGCGGGACCGGGGCACACCTGCTCGGCCAACACCTCAGGTGTGGTGCCAAACACGCCCTCCAGCGCATCGGGTCGGTGTGGAGGCGGGCTGCAGTCAAGGTGTGGTTCACGTGGAGGCTCGTCACGGGGCAGTTGGTTAACTCGACTGACAACCCGTGCACTGCGGGCATGTCGCGGGAACGATCGCAGCGAGCGCAGAAGTCCGGCCAGCTTCGGGCGTGCCCGCTGGGGTTGGTTCTGGTTAACGGTCTTCCGGCAGCGGGAGGCGCTTCTTGGCCTCTTCGTAGAGGTCGGCAGGGAGCGGCCCCCTCCCCGCGACGGCGATGTTGCTGGCCAGGTGGGCCGGGTTCGAGGTGCCGACGATCGTGGTCGACAGGCCGGGGTGACTGAGCGTGAAGCGCAGGACGAACTCCATGTTGTCCATGCCCGCCTCACTCAGGAGGTCGGCGATGCCGGAGGTCTCCCAGTTCCGCCGGCCGACATCGGGATCCTGGCTGAGCGGCCCGATCTGCCAGTTCTTGTCCTCCGACGCGGCGCCGCGCGCCGCGCCGCCCCGGATGAACGTGCCCGCGCCCGTGTCGGCAGCCTCGGTGATGAGTTCCTCGTGATCGCGCTGGACTGCTGAGTACGGGATCTGGAAGACGTCGAAGACACCCATCGCGATGTGATCGGGCAGATTCGGCAAGATGCCCGACATGCCGATGAAGCGCACCTGGCCTTCGGCCTGGAGATCCTTGAGCGTCTCGATCGTGTGGTTCTCCTCAAGCGTCGCCTGGCTCGGTGACATGTGCACCTGGACCAGGTCGAGGTAGTCGGTGCGCAGGCGCCGCAGCGACTGCTCAACGTCGGCGCGGACATTCTCGGGGCTGTAGTCATGCGGGTAGGGCGGTGTCGCGCCGGCCGGGACCTCGAGCGGGCATCCGCATTTGGAGGCGAGGAAGAACTCGTCCCTGCGGTGACCGATGTAGCGGCCGATCAACTCCTCGCTGTGACCGTAGTCGGGGGAGGTGTCGATCAGGTTGATGCCGCCGTCGAGGACCTCGTTCAGCAGGCGGCCCGCGCCCTCGTCCGCAATCTCCGGACCGCGTGGCCGTCCTCTCAGCTCCATGGCGCCGTAGCTGAGAATGGTCACGTCCGCGCCGGTGCCCCCGAGGGGTCGTGTCATGATCGCCATGATTCTCACATTATCCCGGGGCATCCCTGAGCCAGCTGGACGCTCAGGCGGCGGCTCGACGAACGTCTGAGACCCGGCTGTGGGGTCTGCACCGGTCCGCACCTCGGCGTCAAGACTGCGGCGGGCCCGCGTCGCCGGGCCGGACCAGGCCGGTCTCGTATCCGTAGATCACCGCGTGCGCCCGGTCACGCAGCGCGAGCTTGGCCAGGATCCGGGTGACATGAGTCTTGACCGTCGTCTCGCCGATCGTCAGCTGGCGCGCGATGGCCGCGTTGGACAGGCCGCGGACCATCAGCACGAAGACGTCACGCTCCCGGTCAGTCAGCGGACTAAGGTCGGCGGTCGCTCGTGGCCGGCCGCGGACAAAGTGCTCGATGAGCCGTCGCATCGGGGCCGGGGACACGAGCGCATCGCCGGCCGCCGCGGCGCGGACGGCGAGCAGGATTTCCTCCGGCGGGGCGTGCTTCAGCAGGAATCCGCTGGCCCCGGCCAGCAGACCGTCGAAGACGTACTCGTCCAGGTCGAACGTGGTGAGCAGGACGACCCGCGGTGCGGTCGGGCGGAGCGCGACCACCCGGCGGGTCGCCTCGATGCCAGTCAGCTGCGGCATCCGGATGTCCATCACGACCACGTCCGGGCGCAGCCGCGCCGCCATGGCCACGGCCGCCAGGCCGTCGGCCGCGTCGCCCACGACGGTGAGGTCGGGCTGGGTGCCGAGCATCGTCGCCACGCCCGCCCGCACGACCGGCTGGTCATCGACGACCAGGATGCGGATGGTCACCGGGCGTCCGGCAGGAATGCGCGCACCTTGAAACCTCCCTCTGGGCGACCTCCGGCCTCCAGGTAGCCGCCGAGCAGCCGGGTCCGCTCGCTGAGCCCGGCCAGGCCGATGCCGCCACCCTGGCCCGCAGGGATGGCCGTGGTGAGGGGGCCAGGCCCGTCGTCCAGCACATCGATCATGATGCCGTCGGCGCGATAGTCGACGCGCACCGTGGCGACCGCTCCTGGCGCGTACCGGATGGTGTTGGTCAGGCTCTCTTGCACCACCCGGTACCCGGCCAGCTCCACCTCGGCGCTGAGGCTCCTGGGCTCGCCGGCCACCTGCAGCTCGGCACGCAGACCCGATTCTGTGGCCTGCTGAACGAGCAGCGGCAGGTCCGCGAGCTGTGGCGGGCCGGGGTCAGTGACGCCTGACTGCCGCATCCCCCGGACCAGCTGGTTGAGCTCGGTCAGCCCGGCCCGGGCTTCCCGTTCGATGGTGCTGACGGCCCGCACTGCGGCCAGCGGGTCGGCGGATGCGGCGAGCCGGGCCGCGCCGGCCTGTACCGCGATGGCGCTGAGCTGATGGGCGAGGACGTCGTGCAGTTCCCGGGCCAGGCTGGCACGGTCCAGGTCATGCGCGTGCCGGGCGGCGGCGATCGCGGTATCCCGGTGGGAGCTGGTGACCTCGCCGAGAACCAGCGCCGTGGCCAGCAGCGCGCAGGCCACCGCCGCTGAGTGGTTACCGCCTCCCGCCTGCAGGGCAACCAGGGCAGCGGCCAGCCCAGCGGCAGCCAGCAGCCGGGTGACCTGCCGCATCATCCGGCTGCCGTAGGCGCCCAGGCCGTAGGCGGCAGCGAGCACCGCGGCGCTGGCCGACCAGATGTTGAGGTGCCCGGCATACTTCACGGCGAGCGCCGCCCCGGTGAGCGCCAGCACTGCGGCGGGCCTGGTGCGGCGGCATAGGAACGGCAGCGACTGCGCCGCCGCGAGTCCCAGCGTGCCCAGGATGACCAGAGTGCTGCCTGCGTGCCCTGGCGGCCGCCACCACCAGGGCACATCAAAGAGGGCCCAGATCAGCAGCGCACCCGCCAGGAGGCGGTCGACCTCGCGCGCGGGCAGCCGCCACCGGGGCCAGGCCCGCCACGCCGCCTGACCCTGGGCCACCGGCCGGTCAGCGCTCATGCCGTCACGTCAGCAGCGAAGCGCCAGCGGGCGAGACCCGCGGCCACCGCGACGGTGACCAGGATCCCGGCCAGCCCGGCGAGCTGACCCAGATCCGGGCCGCTGCCGGCGAACCTGCTCCAGAAGTTCGTCGGCAGGTAGCCCGCCGGGCCGAAGCCCATCCAGGCCTGGACGAAGGAGGCCGGCGACAGGAGCCCGAGGCCGGCGATCCCCGCGACCAGCAGCGCGAGCAGCATCGAGCCGGCGGTTATCGCCGTGGTGGCCAGCTGACCCCGGCCGATCGTGCCCGCTGCGGTCCCGACGGCGGCGAACAGGCCGAGCACCACCACGGCGTGGCCCGCGGCCGACATTGACGAGCCCAGGCCTGCCCACACCGCGGAATGGGCTGCGGGCAGGCCGGTCGCGACCGCGATCACGGGTGCGGCCGCCGCCAGGACGAGGTAGCAGGCGATCAGGGTGAGGACCCCGGCCATCCAGCAGGACAGCCACTTCGCGGCGAGCACGCGGCCGCGGCGGCCTTCCCGGCACAGCAGCTGGCGGATGGTCCGGGATCCCCACTCGCCGCCCCAGTGACCGCCGGCAATCATGGCGATCAGCAGCAGGCCCGGAAGCGAGGCCAGCATGCCCGCGGCGACATGGCCGACCTCGCCCGGCTGGGTGAGCTGGCTCGTGGCGGTGGCCGCGGCCCGCGCGGCGGCATGCGCGTGTGCGACCACCTGATGGCACTGCGGGGTGACCGCGCGCTCGCAGAGGTCAGGAATCCGCGGGCTGGCCAGCCCGGCGCGGGCGTTCCTCGCCGCTCCCCAGGTAATGAGCAGGCAGAAGGCCACAATGGCCAGGGCGGTACCCCAGACCAGTGGCCGGACGAGCTTGCGGATCTCAGCCGCTAGCAGCCACCGCATGGGTGTCCTCCTCGACGATCTCCAGGAATCGGTCCTCCAGCCGGGGCAGTTCCATGGTCACCGACTCGGCGATGACACCGCCGGCTACCAGGGCCGCGTTCACGTCACGGCCGCTGTCATGCTCGACCACGAAGCTGACCGTCAAGCTCCCGGACCGGCCAGCAGGCCAGCAGCCCGGCCGCGACCGCGGTGTCGGCCGCGCCGACCTGCACCCGGACTCGCCGCCGGATGGCGCCGAGCCGCGATGGCGGCCCCTCCTCGACGACGCGGCCCCGCACGATCACGGCCACGCGGTCGCAGACCTGCTCCACCTCGGCCAGCAGGTGGCTGGACATGAACACCGCCGCCCCGCCGGCCGCGAGCTCACGGAGCAGGCCGCGAACCTCCCGGATGCCCGCGGGGTCGAGCCCGTTGGTCGGCTCGTCGATGATCAGCAGCGGCGGCCGGCCAAGCATCGCTGCCGCCAGGCCCAGCCGCTGGCGCATGCCCTGCGAGTAGGCCCGGACCTTCCGGCCCGCCACGTCGCTGAGCCCCGTCGCATTCAGCACCCGGCGCAGCTCGCTCCCGGGACAGCCGCCGCCTTCCCAGGCGATCACCTGGAGGTTCTGCCGGCCGGTTAGCCAGGGATAGAAGGCCGGCTCCTCGATCAGGGATCCAGTCCGGGAGACGGCCCGCGGGTCAGGCAGGCGCCGCCCGAGCAGCTCGATGTGCCCCGTGGTCGGCGTAATCAGGCCGAGCAGCATCCGGATCGTCGTGGTCTTGCCCGCCCCATTTGGGCCGAGGAAGCCGTAGACCTGGCCGGCCGGGACGCCGAGGTCAAGTTCGCTCACGGCGACCGTCGACCCGAAGCGCTTGGTCAGGCGCGTGCAGGTGATGACGTCCATGCGGCCCACGGTAGAGGCGGCACCCGCAGTCCGGCGTCCCCCGCCAGGGCGACTCAGGCTCACCATTTAGGCGACCGACCCGGCAGCGGCCGCCGCCGCATCCCTCCAGAAGCCTCGGGCGGGATCAGCCAGCAGATCTCGCCATCCGCGCTGTGGCCTGGTCGAGGAGGTCGGGGCTGGTGGCGAAGTTCAGGCGCGCGTAGCCGCTGCCCGCGGCGCCGAACCGCAGACCGGGCTCGAGGGCGACGCGTCCGTGGTCGAGGAACCGGTCCCGGGCCCGGTTGTCCGCGCCGAGGGCGGCGCAATTTAGCCAGGCTAGGAAGGTCGCCTCGGGCGGATGCCAGGTAAGCATGGGCAGCCGCTGGCGTAGCAGGTCAGAGAGCAGCAGCCGCCGATGATCGAGGGTGAGCAGGAGCTGGTCGAGCCAGGGCTCCCCGGCCGTGAACGCCGCCACGGCGCCGATGACGCCGAAGTGGCCAATCCGCCACCGGGTGTCGGCCGGGAATCGGTCGGTCACCGCAGCCATCCGCGGTGCGGCGGTAACGACGGCGGCGCACTTCAGCCCGGCCAGGTTCCAGGCCTTGCTGGCCGAGAGCAGGCTGACCGCGACCTCGGCGGCGCCAGGGCACGGTCAGCAGGGGCGTGAACGTGGCGCCGGGAAGCACCAGCGGCCCATGAATCTCGTCGCTGACGATGGCGACCTGGTAGATCTGCGCGAGCCGGACCAGCGCCGCCAGTTCGTCTGCGGTGTGCACCCGCCCGACCGGGTTGTGCGGGTTGCACAGCACATAGGCGGCCGGGTGGGTGGCAAACGCCGCCTCCAGGGCGGCGAGGTCAAGACGCCACCCGGCCGCGTCGCGGGCCAAGGGCACCTCGAGGAGCCGGGCTCCGGCCTCAGGGACCCAGTCAAAGAACGGCGGGTACACCGGCGGGCTGATCGCCACCGCATCACCCGGGCGGGTCAGCACCCGGAGCAGTTCGACGACGCCTACCCCGACATCGGTCACGGCGGTCACCGACGCCGGGTCAAAGTCCCAATTCCAGCGGCTGGCCGCAAACCCGGCGAGAGCCCGGCCCAGGTCAGGCCCAGCCATCCCGTACCCTGCGTCGGACCGCTCGACGGCCTCGCGCAGGGCTTCCGCAATCGGTGCGGCGAGGGCGAAGTCCATTTCAGCCACCGTCAGCGGCAGCACATCGGCTGGATACGTCTGCCACTTCGCGCTACGTCGCTGCCTGAGGACTTCGAGCGGGTCTACTGGCAGTTCGGGTACGGCACCGTCCATGGGCACAGCCTTCCCCATCCGATCAGCCAGATCGACTCCGGGGCCGTCCCGGGGTGAGGGTGGGCGTCGGGTCTGCCGAGGGCGCCAGGATCAGCTCTTCGAGTTGCCGGACGATGGTCGCCGGCGGGATCGGCAGTGGTTGGGTGAATACCGTCAATAGCGTGTCCACGGACTGCGCAACAGTGAACCTCGTCCCGGCGTCCTGCCTCGCGGCCAGGGAGAGCGGCCCGCTCTCCATGGCTTCACGGATACCCCAGGCGAGCGCTTCGGCGTTGTCCGGCCGGACGAGCACCACGCCCCCGCAGTCGGTCTCAGGCAGGCCGCCATCGTCGGAGGCGATAACCCGGCACCCCGAGTGCTGAGCCTCGATCGAGACGATGCCGAAGGTCTCATGCCAGTACTGGCTGTTGGAGGGCATCACGACGATGTCGTGGCCGGCCATCAGGGCCGCCATCCTGGCCGGAGTCTTGCAGGTGGCGACCACGGAGATTCCGGGATGCTCACCGAGCAACCGCTCGATGATCTTCCCCTGCGGCTTGTCCGCGCCCGCTGTCGTCGCCGTGAACGTGAGTGCGGGGTCCTGGTCGATGATGTCGATATGCAGGGTCTCCAGCAGGGTGTAAATGCCTTTCTCCGGGCTCAGCCTGCCGGCGAACAGGACGCGGATCTTCCCCGTTTCGTTACACGGCCGGGGCTGCGCTGCGAAACATGGTTCGGCGAACGGGTACACGACACTGATCGTCGAAACGTTGACGTCCAGGTATGCCGACCACAGCAGGGCCGCGTACCGGCTGGTGGCGATCAGGACGCGCTCCCTGGTCCCCGCAATGGCGAAGGCCTTGTCCCGCTCCCGGATGGGCGGCGGATTGTGCAAGATCAGGAAGGCTGGATACCTGGTCGCCACCGGGTGCGGTTCGTTGACGAAGACGACGGTGCTGTCGAGCTCACCGACTTCGGCCAACGTCCGCAGGGACAGGAACGGAACGCCGGGGAAATCGTCCCTGCCATCGTTGGCGCCCAGGCCGATCGTGACTACCTGCGCGGGGACGCCTCGCCTCGTCAGTTCCCGGACCTGGCCGACCGTATAGTTCTCCGAGCCCCCGGTGCCAGCGGGCAGAGCATTTCCGGGAGACCAGATGAACGATATCAACGTCTGCTGCCTACGTTTCTTGAGGCCGGGGTTCCGGGAGAACACAAAACAATGCCCGTGTGCGGGCAGGACCCGCGCGTGGCCGACCGCGTTCCGACGCCGCGGTATGCGCATGAGATAAAGAATGTGGACCGCTGCCAGGCCCGCGACGGGGCTACAGCCTGATCCTCCCGCGAAAGGCTCAAAACCGGGATGCCTGCCAAATCCATGGCATTCGCAACGGTGAGCAACCGCAGGCATGCCGAGCGTACCACCGCGCAGTACCAGCTCTCCCACACCTAACAGGATCTTCTATTCTAGAAAAAAATTGCTAGTTTCTGATTGCAGGGATAGCCTGGAGGCAGGCGCGAGGGGTGAGCCGGAGGTCGGCTGACGGCAGGGCCAGCAGGGCCCTCGTCGAGGCTGACGGGCCTGGTATCCTCCGCCGCCGGAAGGATGTATGGCCATGGCCGAGCCAACGGCACCAGACGGCACCACCAGCACCCTGCCTCCCCCCTCGCCGAATGGATCCGCCCCAGCACCGCCGCCACGCCAGCGCCGGCGGATGCCCACCCGGATCAGCAGTCTCCGCACCGCGCTGATCGTCGGCTTTGTCGTCCTCATCGTGGTGGTGATCTTCATCATCCAGAACGCGCACGCCGTGAACATCAGCTTCCTGGGTGCCCACCTGCATGTGTCGCTGGCCGTGGCCCTGCTCCTGGCCGCCATAGCGGGAGCGTTGGTGATGGCCGCTGCCGGGACCGCGCGGATCACCCAGCTGCGAAGGGTCATCCGCCGCAACCGCTCAGCCGCTAACACCCGGCCGGCCAGCCCAGCCAGCAGACCGCCGGCAGCGGGGACGTCACAATGAGAGGGCCCGCATAGCCGCGCCCAACCCGGGAGACGGCGTACCCGGCGGCGGGGCTGCCCGTGCGCTCCACGCCACCATGTCCCCGGAACGGATCATCCCGCGACTCAGCTTCAACCCGGCGCACAGCCGCCGCAGGGCAGTCAACGGCGGATGATGGCCACAGACCCGGGATGCAGGCACTGAGCTGCCCGCCCTCATCACAGCGCTGGACTTCTTGCCCGGACAGCGCGTGTCGCGGCTGGCCGTGCACGCCGACGATTGGGACGACATCCCTGACCGCCTGCCGGGTGGTGGCCGGCACGCCATCCGGGTGGACTGGTTCACCACCATTCCCCGCCACACGATCAGCGTGACCGCGGACCGCAGGGCCCTATCGAGCTTCTGGTGGTCCCCCTGACACTCTCCCCGCGGCCGCCACGACCGCTATGGACATGACCATGGCCAGCCGGGACAGGCCCGCAGACATCCTCATCGCAGCGCAGCAGGCGCCGGCGCAGCGGCCTGCCGCCAAATACCGCGCTGCCCTCTCCGGGCCGGGCGTGCCCGCCGGTTCCGCCACTAACGCAGCCCCAGCTCCGCGTTCAGCCCGAGCGTGAGCAGGTCAGCCCGGCGCAACCGGACTGGCCGGGGACCAGGCTGCGGCATACTCCGCTCCCCTACGCCAACCCGCGCGGGGCGGGCCTGACTACAAGGACCGCGGGCACCCCGGGCAACCTAGCCGGGGTGTCCGCGTCGATGCAGATGGGCGGCGTGCTCACCATCCTGCTGCCGTCAGTGCTTGATCAGGCTGCCGGAGCCGCCCTGCCGGCCCCTTTAGCGGCGCGCGAACCGGCGAGACCGGCTAGAGCGGCCGGAGCCGCTGGACCGGCCGGTGATCAAGTGGAAGATGAGCAGCAGAACCGCTGCGCCGACGATCGCGGTGATCCAGGTGGAGAGATTGAAGAACCCGTGCAGGCTGTGGATGTGGAACAGCTTGGTGGCGACCCAGCCGCCGAGCAGGGCCCCGGCGATACCGATCACGCAGGTGAGGATAAGACCCTGCGATCTCCTGCCGGGAATCAGCAGATTGGCGAGCAGGCCTGCGACCAGGCCGAGAACAATCCAGGCGATGATGCTCATAACCGACTCCTTTAGCCAGTGACGAGGTGACGCACGCGGTGGTCGGTCATGCTCAGGCAGATCGCAAGAGGAGAGGAACCCTCCCTTGAATTCTCACCATCCCTCGGTCCGTGGCGTCTTGCCGGCATCGTTTCCGTGCACGAAAAACCGGGGCCCCTGCCGAGCACCCACGAATATTTCGCGGAGTGCCATTGCCTGGGTACCGGAGCGGTACCTTTATCTTACCCTTTAGGAACTTCCGCGCACAGGGCATTCCATTGCCAATTAAGGCTTTTCACCCCAGACGCAGGGATTTCTAGCAGAGAGCCTCAGGGGAGGTGCTGTCGGCGCTGCTGGATGGAAGGTTGGCGTCAAAAAGCGCAGTCCAGCCTGCTGGGTGGGTGCTGTCGTCTTCGCAGCGTTCCTGAAGCCGGTGCAAGGACTCGCTGTCGCCAAGGCGGAATGACGCCTCTAGTCGTGCACTCTCCCGCACTTCGGGGAGATCCAGCACGGCATCGACCAGGCTGGCGCGGCGCCCTGGAGTGATGTGCCCCGGCTCTGCGTGCAACGACACCCGGGCAGTGCCTCCGGGACCTGCGGAGGTGGTCACGTCGGCGGTGGCGACTGTGCGGTCATCCTCACCGACCTCGACGCGCTGACTCAGATCATGATCGGCCATGCGATCCCTCCAGGGGAAAGTCCCAGCGCGGACTCGGCGCAGGCGCGATCGAGTCCGCGCGGCCTGCACGGAGCGGCGTGTCAACTGCCGTTGCTCGTCACTGTGCCGGGCTTGACGGCACTGCGAGCCTGTCCGGCACGCACGGTGATCCGCTTGGCCTTTACATCGGGTGCCTTCGGGACCATCACCTGCAGCACGCCGTCCTGCGTCGCGGCCTCTATCTTGCCGGGCTGGACATGGCTGGGCAGGGTGATCGAACGGCGAAAGGCGCCATAGCGGCGCTCGGACCGATGGACCTTCTGCCCGACGGCCTCGTGCGTGGGCTGCCGTTCGCCCTGGATCGTCAGCAGGCCGTCCTCAAAGGTAATCTCCACCTCGCTGGCCTTGACGCCGGGGAGGTCGGCCTCCACCAGGTAGGCAAGCTCGTGCTCGGAGATGTTAACGGCCGGCGCCCATGCCCCAGCAGGGCCGTCATAGTGCTGGCCGGGCCGCCATCCGCGTGCCCTCGCTACCGCCATCATGTCGTCCTGCGCAGCGCGCAGGTCTTCGAAGAGTTCCCAGCTGGTCATGACGGTCATGTCGTTCTCCCTTTGTGCATCTAGCCGGGCCATCGGCCCGGCGGCCCCGGAAGAACACCGCTCTCGTGAACACTATTTGCATCCGAGTACATAGTTCACACTATAGTGAACAATGTTCACAGTCAACCCGACGTTGAGGAGGCAGCCATGGGGGATCAGGAGGCGGCTAGCGGAAGCGACGCCGGCGGCCGCTTGCTCTGGTTCACCCCTCCGGATGGTGCAGAGAATCGCCGCCGCGCGCTTACCCGGGAACGCGTCATCGCCGAGGCCCTCGAAGTCATCAGCGCCAGCGGCGTCGAGACGCTCAGCATGCGCGCCCTCGCCTCGCGACTTGGTGTGGTTCCCGGGGCGCTGTACCGTCACGTACGCAGCAAAGAGCAGCTATACGACCTCATCCTCGACGGCGTGCTGGCCGAGGTGGACTGCCGGGCCGATCCCTCCCTCACCTGGGCGGAACAGGTCACCGAGCTGGCCCAACGGCTGCGCGTAGTGCTGGAAAACCACCCCGGCATCGCCGGGCTTCTCAAGGCCCGCGATCCGCTCAGCCCGCACTCCCTCGTCCTGGCCGAGGCCTTCCTTGCCCCGCTCCACGCGGCTGGGATGCCCGGCGCTCAGGCCGCCCTCGCTTTCCGTCTGATCTACGACTACACCCTCGGCTTCGCCCTCAGCGACCGCACCACCGCCAGCGAGCAGCGCGTCCAAGACACCGCTACCCGACGTGACCTGCACGACTTCCTGCGGTCACTACCTACTGACCGCTTCCCGGTGCTGGTCGCCCTCGGCGAGCACGTCTGGGCCGACGACCGCGATCAGCGGTTCTCGGCCAGCCTGCGCACTCTCATCAACGGCCTCTGGGTGACCCTGTCCCGCGACTTGCCCGGCGGCGGCCAACCCGACTAATCAGCAAGATCACCGGCAATACCGCGCTGAGCAGTGCGGAGATACGGCCGACGGGGGGCGATGATGATCCTAAGCTCGTCGTATGGCCAGGTACTTCGACGTTCATCCGGCCAACCCGCAACGGCGCGCGATCATCCAGATCGCCGACATCGTGCGCGGGGGCGGTGTGATCGCCTACCCCACGGACTCCTGCTACGCGCTCGGGTGCCAGCTCGGCGACTCCGGCGGCATCACGACGATCCGGTCGATCCGCCAGCTCGACGACCGGCACCACCTCACGCTGGTGTGCAAGGACTTCGCCCAGCTAGGCCAGTTCGTGTACGTCCCCAAAGCGGTGTTCCGGGCTATCAGGGCGGCGACCCCCGGCAGTTACACCTTCATCCTGCCCGCGACCAGGGAGGTGCCGCGCAGGTTGCAGCACCCGGGGAAGAAGACCGTCGGGGTGCGCATCCCCCGCCACGTGGTGACCCAGGCGCTGCTCGCCGAACTCGGCGAGCCGCTCGTCTCGAGCACCCTGCTGCTGCCCGGCCAGGACGAGCCCATGACCCAGGGGTGGGAGATCGCTGAGCAGCTTGACCACGCCGTTGAGGCAGTGATCGACTCGGGCGACTGCGGCACCGAGCCGACCACGGTGATCGACTTCTCCCAGCAGGAGCCCGAGATCGTGCGCCGCGGGGCAGGCGACACATCCGCCTTTGAGTGAACCACCGGTGAGTGAACCACCGGACGGATCGGATGGGACGCGCCTATGTCCAGGACAGACCGGGAAGGCCGCCGGGGCCGTGTCGGTCCCCTGGAGACATTCGTCGACCACCTGGGCGAGGACGGCCGCGTGGTTCGCTGGGGGTCCCGGCGCCATCGCAAGCACCTGAAGGGCGCATCGGCCACCGGCTCGACGTGGTGGGCGCCCCGGGCCCGGGGTTGGTGGATCGCTGTCCTGTTCGCGGTGGGGTCGTTGCTGTTCGCCCTCGGCGCGATCCCCGGCTACGCCAGCGCCGTCGGTGACAGCTGGGATGCCGTGACCTTCTTCGCCGGTTCACTGTTCTTCACTTCGGCCGGCTTCCTGTCCTACCGGGAGGCGGTGGACGCGGCCCCGCAGACGCGGTTGCCCCGCCGGCGTTTCTGGGTCTTCGAGCCCCGCAAGATCGACTGGTGGGCGACGGCGGTGCAATTGGCCGGGACTCTCTACTTCAACGTCAGCTGCGGGGCCGTCATGGTGACCAACCTGTCCGCCCAGGCCGCGCACCGGCACGTATGGCGGCCCGACGCCATCGGCTCGGTCTGCTTCCTGGTAGCCAGCGCACTGGCCTGGTTCGAGGCCTGCCACGGCTGGGCCGCCTGGCGCCCCCGGTCCTGGGCCTGGTGGATCACCCTGATTAACCTGGCCGGGTCCATCGCCTTCGGCTTGTCCGCCGTGGCCGGCTACATCGACCCGGTGACCGGCCAGGTCCGCAACGCCGCGGGCGCCAATGCGGCTACCCTGGCCGGCGCGGTGTGCTTCTTCGCAGGCGCCCTGCTGCTGCTGCCCGAACGCACCGAAGCAGCCAGCGCACCCATCGCAGCCCCCGGCAGCGCCGGGCCGGAGCAGTCACTCGCTACCGGCGGCTGAGAGGCTCGCGGCACATGGCTTCGATGAGGAAACCGGGGTGGCGATGACATCGCAGCGGTCGAGCGAGCCGGAACAGTTGTACCCAACCGCACTTCAGCAGCCGGCCTGGCCTGACCATGATCGGCTTGATGCGGTGGTGGACAGGCTGGGCAGGCTGCCCCCGCTGGTGTTCGCCGGGGAGTGCGACCAGCTCCGGGAGCGGCTGGCCGCAGTAGCGCGGGGAGAGGCGTTCCTGCTGCAGGGCGGTGACTGCGCGGAGACGTTCGCAGGCACGACGGCCGCCGGAATCCAGGGAAAGCTGCGGACGCTCCTGCAGATGGCCGTGGTCCTGACCTATGCCGCCAGCGTGCCGGTGGTCAAGGTCGGCCGGATGGCCGGCCAGTTCGCCAAGCCCCGGTCGGCCGCGACCGAGGTCAGGGACGGCGTCGAACTCCCCGTCTACCGGGGAGATGCGGTGAACGGGCTGGAGTTCACCGCGGAGGCGCGGACGCTCGACCCTGGGCGGCTGCTGGAGGCCTACCACTGCTCGGCGGCGACGCTGAACCTGTGCCGGGCGTTCACCAGCGGCGGGTACGCGGATCTGCGCCAGGTGCACGCGTGGAACCAGGACTTCGTGGCGGCCAGCCCGGCCGGGCAGCGCTACGAACGGCTGGCGGGCGAGATCGACCGGGCCATCGCGTTCATGCACGCATGTGGGGTCAATCCAGAAGAGTTCCGGGCGGTCGAGTTCTACTCCAGCCATGAGGCGCTGCTGCTGGATTACGAGCGGGCCCTTATCCGTCCCGACTCACGCACCGGCCAGCACTATGACCTCTCAGCCCATCTGCTCTGGATCGGCGAGCGCACCCGCGACCCGGCCGGGGCGCACGTCGGGTTCGCGCGCTCCATCCGCAACCCGCTGGCCGTGAAGGTTGGTCCCGAAGCCACCGCGAAAGACATCCTCGCCCTGGCCGAGGCGCTGGACCCGGACCGCGAGCCTGGCCGCCTGACCCTGATCACCCGGATGGGCGCCGGCCGGATCACTGAGGTGCTGCCGCCTCTCGTGGAGGCGGTCACCGCCAGCGGCAGCCCGGTCGCCTGGGTGTGCGATCCGATGCACGCCAACACATCCATGACCGCCAGCGGCCAGAAGACCCGTGACTTCGACGACGTCCTCGCCGAAGTCACCGGTTTCTTCGAAGTCCACCGCGCCCTGGGCACCCATCCCGGCGGCATCCACCTCGAATTCACCGGGGACGACGTCACCGAATGCACCGGTGGCGGGCATCACCTCACCGAGAGCGACTTGCATCACCGCTATGAGACCGCCTGCGACCCCCGCCTCAACCGGAGCCAATCCCTCGATCTGGCGTTCCTCGTCGCCGAGCACTACCGCCAGCACATCGCCGTTCATCCGGCGACGCCAGGGACCTAGGTGCCAGGGCAGAGGTATCTAAGTGCCGAGGTATTTGAGCACGGCCAGGACCCGGCGGTGATCGGTGCCGGTCGGCGGCAGGTCGAGCTTGGCGAAGATGTTCGTGACATATTTCTCCACCGCGCTCGGGCTCACCTTCAGCACCGCGACGATTCCGCTGTTGGACCGTCCCTCGGCCATCAGCTGCAGGACCTGCAGCTCCCGCGGGGTGAGGCGGCTGAGCGGGTCGTCACGGCGGCGCACCAGCAGTTGCGCGACCACCTCTGGGTCCAGGGCCGTGCCGCCGGCCGCCACCCGGCGGACGGCGTCCAGGAAGTCACCCACGTGCGCGACGCGGTCCTTCAGCAGGTAACCGATGGAGCTGGTCGCCGCAGACAGCAGGTCGGTGGCGTAGCTCTCCTCGACGTACTGGGATAGCACCAGCAGCGCGACATCCGGGTATTGGCGGCGGATAACCAGCGCCGCGCGGATGCCTTCGTCGGTGTGCGTGGGCGGCATCCGGACATCGATGACGGCCAGGTCCGGCTGATGCTCGGTCACGGCCCGGAGCAGTTCCTCGGCGTCTGGCACGGCCGCGACGACCTTGAAGCCGCCATCGGTGAGCATCCTGGTCAGCCCGTCCCGGAGCAGGACCGAATCCTCGGCGATCACGATTCGCATGGAAGCTCCGCGGTGATGACGGTCGGCCCGCCTGGCGGGCTGTCGATGGTCAGCGTGCCATCTACCGCGGCGGCCCGCTGGGCGAGCCCCCGCAGCCCGGTGCCAGCCCCCGAGCCATCGCTTTCTGCTGGGAGGGCGCCGCCGGATCCGTCGTCGGTGACGGCTATGCGGAGCACGTCACCGTGGCACGTGACGGTCACCTCAGCCTGGGTGGCCTGGGCGTGCTTGGCCACGTTGGTGAGAGCCTCGGAGACGATGAAGTAGGCCACGGCCTCGACGCTGGGGGAGGCAGTCCGCGGCGCATCCACGCGCAGCTGGACGGGCAGCGGGGCGCGGGCCGCGAGGCCGGACAGCGCCGCATCCAGCCCCCGGTCGTTGAGCACGGCCGGATGCAGGCCGCGGACGAACTCACGCAGCTCCGATAGCGCGAGGATGGCCTCATCGTGCGCATCGGCCAGCGCCTGGCGCATCGGCTCCGGGGCGCTGGCGAAGCGTTCCCTGGCCATGCCGAGGTTCATGGCCAGGGAGACCAGCCGCTGCTGCGCGCCATCGTGCAGATCACGCTCGATCCGGCGGCGCTCGGCATCGGTCGCGGCGACGATGTCCGCCCGGCTGCGGGTCAGCGATTCGAGCCGGAGGGCCAGCTCCTCACTGCGGCTTGGCCCGAGCAGCGCCCGGGCCAGGGCCTCATCCGCCCGCGTCACCAGCCGGGCTAGCCAGGGCGCCGCCAGCAGCAGCCCTGCCGCCGCGACCACGGCCGCCGCGCCGGCCGCTGCGGGCGGGCGGGCCGCGGCCAGGTAGGCGATCGCGGCCGCCGGAGCCAGCCAGCAGGCGGCCACCAGGCCGCCACCGGCCACCCCGGTGAAGATCGACAGCAGGTGGAACCCGAGCTGGCGCCAGGTCGCGGCGGCGAACCAGGGCCCGATCGGCCACGGCTTGCGCTCGGCCGCCCGCGACCCGGCCGGGAAGTCCAGGCCGAGGGTGATGTGCAGCCGGGACCGCTGCAACGCCGTGAGCCCCTGCACCGCCGCCAGCATTAGTACCGGGCCCGCCAGGACCACCGCGATATACAGAGCGGCGTGCGACCAGCCGCCCACCGGCCAGTCCACCAGGCTCTGGATCGCGGCTCCCCAGATCACGATGAGCCCGCCGAGCAGGACGCCGCCCACCAGAGCGACCAGCAGCGCGGCCATCGCATTTCCGGTGGCCCGCCAGGTCGGTGCCGACCAGAGCGCGCTGACCGCAGCCCTGACCCGGTGCGAGGTCAGAGCGGCCGAGGTCATGACGTCACCGTACAAAGGCATCCGGCAAGTCACCATCGGGCTGTCCTGCTCCGCAGGTCGGGAAATCCCCACCCACGGCAGGCTGGGCACCCCAGCGACGCCTGGCCGCGCCGCTGGCAGCGTCGTGCTCATGATTGAGATACGCGCACTGACGAAGCGCTACGGATCCACCACCGCCGTCTCGGACCTGACCTTCACCGTCCAGCCGGGCACGGTGACCGGGTTCCTCGGTCCGAACGGCGCCGGGAAATCCACCACCATGCGAATGATCCTCGGCCTGGACCAGCCCACCAGCGGCTCGGTCACGGTCAACGGGCGCCCGCCCCGGACACACACAGCACCGCTGCGCGAGCTGGGCGGGATGCTGGACCCGCGGGCGGTCCACCCATCCCGCAGCGCCTACCACCACCTGCTCGCACTCGCACAGACCTCCGGCATCCGCCGGTCCCGGGTCGATGAGGTTATCGACGCGGTCGGCCTGCGCGCGGTGGCGGGCCGGCCGGCGGGCAAGTTCTCCCTCGGCATGAGCCAGCGGCTGGGCATCGCCGCCGCACTGCTCGGTGATGCCGCCACCGTCGTCCTCGACGAGCCGGTGAACGGCCTGGACGTCGAGGGCATCCGCTGGATTCGCAGCCTGCTGTACGACCTGGCCGCGCAGGGGAAGACGGTCTTCGTCTCCTCACACCTGATGAGCGAGGTCGCACAGACCGCCACGCACCTGATCGTCATCGGCCGGGGCGAGATGATCGCGGACACCACCGTGGCGGAGTTCATCGCCTCGGCCGCGCCCCCGGCCGTGCGGGTCCGCAGCTCCGACCAGCACACGCTGGCCGGCCTGCTCCGCTCACCCGACGTGACCGTCGCGGCGGCCGATGGGGGCGCCCTGGCCGTGTCTGGCCTGACCGCGGCGCAGATCGGCGCGGTCGCCGCCGCAGGCCGGCATCACCGTGCTCGAACTCGCCGCCGAGCAGACCTCGCTCGAAGACGCCTTCGTTGACCTGACCCAGGACGCGGTCGAGTTCCGCGCCGGAGCCCGGCCTACCCCCGAGGAGAGCAAATGACATCCATAACGCCCAATCCGGCGGCGGCCCCCGCGGCACTGCCGGCCTACCTGGCGCCGCAGAAGGTCACCCAGGCCCGGGTGCTGAGATCAGAGTGGACCAAGCTGCGCACCCAGCCGTCGGCGCTGTGGGCCCTGCTGTCCGCCGTTATCCTGATCGCCGCATTCGGCATCCTGTACAGCCTGCTGCGGGAGGCCCGGCCACCACACGGGACGGCGGCGATCAGGTCCTTCGACCCGGTCTCGGTCAGCCTGTCCGGGGTGCAGATCGCGCAGATCGCCGCCGGGGTGCTGGGGGTACTGCTGATCACCGGCGAGTACGCCACCGGGCTGATCCGGACGAGTCTGGCTGCCGTGCCGCGGCGCCTGCCGGTCTTGTGGGGCAAGGCGGCGACGCTGGCCGCAGCCACCGTGGCGGTGAGCCTGCCGGCTGCGCTCGCGGCCTTCCTGGCCGGGCAGTCGATCCTGGGCCGGCAGCACCTCGGGGTCACCCTCAGCCAGCATGGCGTGGCCCGCGCGGTGATCGGCAGCGCGCTGTACCTGGCGGTCGCCGCGCTGATCGGGCTGGGCCTGGGCGCCCTGCTGCGCAGCACAGCCGGCGGGATCGCGGCGCTGTTCGGCCTGCTGTTCGCGGTCCAGATCCTGGCCGGCTTCCTGCCCGGGAGCTGGCCGGATGAGGTGGGCAAGTACCTGCCTGCCTCGGCCGGCCTGGCCGTTACCTCGGTCCGCCCGGACCCTGCGTCCTCGCTGCCTCCCTGGACCGGGTTCGGCGTGTTCTGCCTGTACGCAGCCGTCCTGTTGAGTCTCGCCGCGCTCCGGATGCGGCGCGGCGACGCCTAGACCGGCCTGCGGCTGCTTGACGTCACTCGACCCTGAGCAGCTGGGCCGGGCGGGATCGCGAGGCCATGGCGGCGGGAGCCACGGCGAGGACGTTAGCGGCGGCGAGCACCCCGGCGGCGAGCGCGGCCACCAGCAGCGGTTGCACGACGGGCACCGGCACGACCCCGAAGTTCGTGGCGAACGCACGCCATATCACCCGGCCCGCCGCGATGCCGACCGGCGTCCCGACCACGATGCCGGCCAGGGCCACCGTGGTCGCCTGCCAGCAGACGGCCGCGGCGGCCTGCCGCCGGACGAAGCCGAGCGACTTCAACAGCCCGGTCTCCTGGCGCCGCCGGGCCACGCTGACCAGCAGCAGGTGCACCATGGTCGCGGCGCCGAACAGCGACAGGGCCAGGCCGAACAGCAGCGGGAAGTTGACCGCTTCACCGAAGTTGATCAGCGAGGCTGGCCTGGCCGGCTGGGACACGAGGCTGCGGTACTGATGGATATGCCGGGCCAGCGCCGCCCGCCCGGCCGGCCCCGGAGCACTGCTGACCAGGACCACGTACTGGATGCCGCCGCGGACCGCGCGCTGGCAGGCGGACTGCCGCGGCCCGGGCGGGCATTGCGCGCTCACGAAGGACCGGATGGTCATCACGGCGCCGCTACCCAGGCCGCCGGTGCCGGCGTTAAGCGAGGCGCGCCCGGTCACCCGGAACCTGGCCTGGTGCGCCACCCCCGCCGGGTCGGAGACCGTGACCCGCACCGTCCGCCCCAGTCCGGCCCCGGCCTCGCGCGCGGTCGCCACGCCGAGCATGATGTCCCGGTCACCCCGGGGCAGGCGGCCATCCACGGCCGACAGCAGAGCCGGACCGCGCACCGGGGTTTCCACCACCGTGAGGACGTGGCGGCCGTTGACGTTGACCTCCACAAAGGCGGCCCGCGTGATCCGGGTGATAGCGGGGTCCTTCCGCAGGCTGTCCAGCAGCGGCCCGTTGACCACCGCCTGGGATCCCGGTGTGCCGTTGCTGCCGAAGTAGGCCTGGAACGGCGTCCCGTACAGCGCGGGAGAGGCGATGAGGTGGGCCATGCTGGAACCGAAGACGGCCGTCGCGCACAGGGCCGCCACCGCCATCGCCGTGCCCAGCAGAGCCGTGCCGACCGGCCGGCCGTCCCGGCCGCGGTCCAGTGCGCGCCGGATTCCGATCCGGGCGCTGACCGGCAGGCCGGCCCGGCCCGCGGCCCGGCCTGCCGCGCTGGCGATCGGGGCGGCCGCTGGCTGCGGGCCGCTGCGCAGCGGCCGGGCGTCGCGCAGCGCCGGCCAGACCGAGACCGCGATCACGCCCGCCAGCAGGGCCAGCGCACCCAGCGGGAGAAGGACAGGATCAAAGGACATCCCGACCGGCCAGGGAACCGCGAAGCGGGCCACGCCCACCGGGGTCAGCGGGGACGCCAGTACCGCCAGGAGCACCGCCCCTACGGCCCCCGCGGCGCCGATCAGCAGCCCGCGCACCAGGCCGAGCAGGACGAACTGGCGCGGTCGCACCCCCAGCGCCGACAAGACAGGAAGATCGGCCCGCTCGGTGGCCGCCTGCCGGGCCACCGCCTGCCCGATGACGGCCAGCGCGGCGAGCGCGGCCAGCCCAGCCAGCACGTACCAGCCGATGACCTGTGGCCGGATCGAGTCCTCGACCGCCCCGACGGCCTCATCCACGTCGTAGGTGCCGTACGCCTTGAGCGAGCGGATCCGGCTGTCAAAGCCCTCCAGGTCAGCGGGCCCATGCACGAACCGCACGTAGTAGGTGTACAGCGGCGCCGCCCGGCGGTTGGCCGCCGCCGCGAACGCCCTCGTGGCATACAGGTCGTAGTGCGTGCCGGTCCCGGACGCGAACTCGGTCGCGGCCGCGGCGATGCCCACGACCCGCAGCGCCGGCTCCATGACCGGTCGCTGATCGCGTGTCTCGCCGTTCAGTTGCGCCTCGCTGCCCAGCGGCACCCGGAGCACCGAGCCGATCCGCACGCCGTTATCGCGGGCCAGCGTGAAGGACGCCAGCACCTCATGCGGGTCGGACTGATCGGGCATCCGGCCGGACAGGAGCGACACCAGCCGCGGCAATTGACCCGGCGGCACCTCGTTGACCAGGAAATTCTCCGGATCGATGGGCTTGCGGCAGGACGGGCACACCGGTCTCGCCGCGTAGGGCGCGATCACCTGCGTCACCGAGGCGACATCCGGCAGCCGGGCCAGTTGCGGCAGCGGCCGCGGGCTGTACGCCACGACGTTGTCACCATGGCGGGCGGCGAAACCGGGAAGCGCGGTCGCGGTCCGGTGCGCGGCCACCAGCGCCGTGAGGACGAACCCGCCCGCCACGGCCACGAGCAGGCTGAGGGCCAGCCACGACTTCCGGTACTGGCGCAGCCTTCCCCGCAGCATCAGGAGCACAGCCCGCATGGCAAGCCCCCCTCCGCAGGCTCTCAGAGTCTGCCGCGTCAGGGGACTTCGCCCAAGGTGGCTAGCAGCCGAAGGGGCGTCGTGTTACTACCACCCGCGCGCCGGGCCCGGCCTCGAGGAGCTCCGGGCTTCCCCGCACCACCGCTTCGCTAGCCGGACCTGGGCGTCCCGTGGTGCAATGAGACAGGACCCTGAAGCACGGACCTCCTGGTGCATGGACGCATCGGCATCGAATGTCAGTTACCCGGCGAACGTGGCGGTCATGAAGGCACCCGGTACCACCCCTGCGGCACCGGCCAGCGAGGGTATCCAGGTCGAGTGGCTGGCCTTGCCCGACGGCACGGTCCGCCGGGTGGTCACGGTCGGCTCCGAACTGCTGCCACCTGACGCGGCGGCCCGGGCGGTGGCGCCGAAGTGCGCATGTGGCGAGCCACGCCGCGCTCGCGCCCAATCGTGCGGAGCCGCTGAGTGCGTCGAGCGTCTCTGGGCGGGCCTGGGGTCCTGATCCAGGTGTTCTAGAGCTTGCTGCGCAGGGCGACCTGGCAGAGCTCGGGCAGCCTTCCCTCGGCCGCGGCGGCCGCGATCCGCGTGCCGGCCATGGCCAGCGCCAGGCCGTAAGCGGCGGCGAAAAGCAGTAGCGCCGGCATCCGGACGCTGGCCGGATCCGCGCTCGTGAGCACGGCGGCGATGATCACCGGGCTGACGATCAGGGCGGTACCGCCCACGCTGCCGAAGACGGCGAGGAACTGGTAGGACGTGTATCCCTGGGCGGCCTGGCGGATGGGATTCCCGGCTCGCTTCTCCATCGGATAGGGAATCACCACCGTGAAGATGTTGCTCAGGGCCAGGGCCGCGCCCAGCCCGGCCAGGCCCACGGCCGTGCCCAGGAATCCGAACCCGGGCCGCCCGACCACGGCGGCCAGGCCGAAGGAGACCGCAGCCAGCAGCGGCACCGCGATCACGCCGAGCACGATGTCCTGGCCGGAGAAGTAGGAACGCAGCTCGCGGCGGCCGGTCAGCGCCGAGGCCTCGAGGACGAACGGGGGCCCGGTCAGCCCGACGGTATTGGCGTGGAAGTAGCCGACGAACCCGGCGCCGATGACGGCACTGCCCAGGATGAAGGCGGGATGACCGTCCGGGCCGAGGATGGCCCGGGCCGACACGGCGGCCATGATGACCGCGGTGATCGCCCAGAAGACCAGCGATGTGGGCTCGCGCCGCTGGTAGATCCAGAACCGGGCGGCCACCGCGCCGCGCAGGCCGTACCGGGCCAGCGGCAGTGCCGCGCCGTGGACCCGCGAGGACTGGGTGGTGGTGTCCGCGGTGACCAGGGCCCGGCTGAGCGACCGGACCCACAGCCAGCCTGCCGCGACGATCACGGCCGCCAGCAGCGCCAGGCGCAGCAGCGCCGCGCCGGGATGCCCGTCGGAGGCGTCCTGGATCGCGTGCGCGGCCAGGCCCGGCGGCAGCCAGCGCAGCCACGAGTCGAGGCCGTTGAAGCTGGCCGTGGTGAACGTGCCGTCGGCGGCCTCCTTGGGCACCACCTGGGTGAAGAACTCGTACAAGGCGAAGAGCGGGATGATCAGGAACGCGGCCAGGTCCTTGCCGCGGCGCGAGCGGAGCAACCCGGCCATGCTGGTGGTGACCAGCCGGGCCAGCGTGATGCAGAACAGCACCTGGAGCAGCACCGCGACCACCGCGATGACCACGCCGGACACGCCGCGGGCCAGCCCGACGGTCACGCCGAGCAGGCCGATCACGTTGGCCAGCGGCCAGGCCCCGGCGGCCGAGGCGGCCAGCAGGCCGGTAGCCAGCGGCCGGATGCGCAGCGGGTAGAGCGCCAGCGTGGCCGGGTCGAGGGTGCCGTCCAGGCCGAAGGCGAAGATCGGCACGATCAGCCAGCCGAACGCGAACAGGGTGAAGATGACCGCGGTCACATCCACCGACGCGCTCTGGCCCCGGAGCAAGGCCAGGACCACGAACGTGCCGATCGCGGTCAGCCCGGCGAAGGTCGTGCTGACCAGGAAGGAGGCCTTGGCCGCCGTGGACGAGTGCAGCGCGTTGCGCAGCAGGCGCAGCTTCAGCTGGACGAGGAGCCGAGCCATGACAGTACCTCCTCGTCGTGGGCCCGCGGGCCGACCAGGTCGATGAACGCCTGCTGCAGGGTCTTGCCCCCGCGCACCTGCTCCGTGGTGCCGGTGGCCACGATCGTGCCTTTGTCGATGATGGACACGTGGTCGCAGACCTGCTCGACCAGCTCCATGACGTGGCTGGAGAACAGCACGGTGGAGCCGGAGGCAGTGAAGCGGGTCAGCAGGCGGCGGATCACGTCGGCGGAGATGGGATCCACCCCTTCGAGCGGCTCGTCCAGGAACAGCACCGACGGATTGTGGATCAGGGCGCAGCCGAGCATGGCCTTCTTGCGCATGCCCGTGGAGTAGTCCGCGACCAGCCGCTTCGCATCCGCGGTCAGGTCGAGCACGTCCAGCAGCTGCGCGGCCCGCGAGCGCGCCTGGATGGCGGGCAGGCCGCGCAGCCGGCCGGCGTACTCCAGCACTTCCGCGCCGCTGAGCCGCTCGAACAGCCGGGCCTGGTCCGGCACCACCCCGATGACGGCCTTGGCGGCCGCCGGGTCGGCCCACACATCCAGCCCGTTGATCAGGATCTGGCCGGTGTCGGGCCGCAGCAGGCCGGTCATCATCGACAGGGAGGTGGTCTTCCCCGCCCCGTTCGGCCCGACCAGCCCGGCCAGGGAACCGGCCGCGATCTCCAGGTCGATCCCGGCCACCGCCTCCTTGGTCCCGAAACTCTTGCGCAGTCCGCGCACCTCGATCGCTGGCTCTCCCATGTCGGCCTCCTCAGCCGTCCAGCCGGTTGGTAACGATGCCCTGGGCGCCGGGCTGTCCCCGGCGCCGGCTACGGGCCGACGGTGTCGGGGAGCTTGCCCCTGGCGCCGAGCTTGTAGGCGATGATCAGCGGTTGCTGGCTCTTCGAGACCGCCGTGCCGGCGCCCACGATGACGTAGTCACCGTCGATGGTGACGGGAGCGTTAGACGAGGCGGACAGCGGCGTCTTCAGCAGGATCGCGCCGGTGGCCGCGTTGAACGCGTACAGGTCGCCGTGGTACGTGGTGGTGAACACCACGTTGTTGGTGATCGCCGCGGCCCCGTAGGGCGTGGACGGGAGCTTGTCGTCCCATTCGATCTTGCCGGTGTCCTGGTTGACCGCGACCATCTCGCCGGTGGCCTTGCGGATAGAGGCTGCGAAGGCCTGCGAGCCTTCCGCGGGGCCGTGGACGGTGAGGGGGATGGCGAGGTTGTTGACGGCGGCGAATGTCGCCGAGCCGTTGCTGGCCAGCTGGGACTCGACGCCGCCGAACACGCCGGGCTCGAGGGTGAACTTCGCGGGCAGCGGGATGGGCGAGGTGGGCGTGGCGTGCTCGGTGAGCAGTCCATCGTTCTCGTGCCCGCTGTGCACGCCGACGGGGAGCTTCCACAGCAGCTTGCCGGTCTTGGCGCTGAGCTCGATCAGGATGCCGGCCTTGCCGCCGTCGATGACCACCGGCTGCCCGTGGGCGGTCGTGAGGACCGGCGAATTCTGCAGGTCCCAGTCGTAGAGGTCGTGCGGGGTCAGCTGGTAGTACCACAGCAGCTTCCCCTGCGGGCTCAGCTTGACCACCGAGTCGGTGTACAGGTCCGGGCCCGGCCGGCTCGTCCCCCATGGATAGCCGCGGGGCCAGCGGTTCTGGGCGATCGGGCCCGGGTTAGCCACGCCGATGTAGATATTGCCCGCGCTGTCGAACGACGGCGGATCCCACAAGCCGCCGCCGGAGTTGAGGGCTGGTTTCCCCCAGAGGTTCTGCACCTCGTCCCAGCTCCACTCGGGCGCGCCGGTCCGGGCGTTCAGCGCCCACAGGGTCGACTTGGCGCCGCCGAGATACTCACCCACGGTCGGGTTGACCGGCACGGTTGACACGTACACGGTGCCGTGGTTGTACCCCGGCGCCATGTCGATGCCCTCGCGGTCGTTGCCGATCAGCGTCCGGCTCCACAGCTGCCGGCCGGTGGCCGCCGACAGGGCCACCGCCGCGCGGTTCGTCGCCGCGTACACGGTGCCGCCGACCACGTTGACGCCGTCCGGGCCGCCGTTGGGTGAGCTGTAGTTGTGCGTCCACAGCACCTTGCCGGTGGCGAGCCGGATCGCCATCACGTTCGACTCCAGGTCCTGCGTGTACACCACGCCGTGCACGACCACCGGCGTGGTGGCATATCCGTCGGCCAGTCCGGCGCCCCGGGCTGCCCCAGTCGACTCGACCGGCACGCACCACGCCACGCCCAGCTTGGTGACATCCGAGCTGGTGATCGGGCTGGAGACATCTCGCGTGTTCTGCAGGTTGCCGCCCGGCAGCGTCCAGGCCGCCGCGGCCGCCGGATTGGGCGGGGCGCCCGGCGCGCTACCGGCCTGGCCCGCCGCTGCGTGCCTGGCGAAGCAGCTGGCCACGCTGGGGCTGCCGCTGCCCGAACAGCCGCCGACGGCCAGGCCCGCGGCCAGCGCCAGGGATACACCGGCCACCGCGGGCCGCCACGTTGCGCCACCCGGTACACCCATGATTGCCTCCCTGTCCGGCCGGCCAGATCCTGCCGATCCTGCCGCGTGCCGATCCCGAAAAACTGATATCACTATGCTAGGCTTGTGTTATCAAGCACGTCAAGCGGAGGTGGTTCCGGTGGCTTCGAAGGTTCCTGTTGGTCCCGGCCGGCAGCTGAGTCCCGCCCTGGAGCTGGCCTCCCCGCCGGTGGCCGAGCGCGAGGCCTGGTCCGCGCCCGGGGTCCGGGTTCTGGTGGCGGGGATAGTGGTGGCGCTGGTCGGCCTCGCGGTGCTGATCGTGGACATTCCTCGGACCAGTGGCGCGACCCGGGCCATCCTGCTCCTGATCGCCGTCCTTCTCCTGATCGCCGCCACGGCGGCGTTCCAGGGGCTGACGTCGGTCGTGGCCGGAGAGGCGCGCGTGGTGCAGCTGTTCGGGCGGTACCGGGGCACGATCCGGGGACCTGGCCTGCACTGGGTGAACCCGATCGCCCGCCGGCGGCGGGTGTCGACCCGGATCCGCAACCACGAGACGTCGATCGCCAAGGTCAACGACGCGGACGGCAACCCGATCGAGATCGCCGCGGTGGTCGTCTGGCAGGTCCAGGACACGGCCCAGGCGATCTACGCGGTGGATGACTTCACCCAGTTCGTCTCCATCCAGACCGAGACCGCGGTCCGGCATGTCGCGTCCAGCTATCCGTATACGAGCCAGGGCAGCGGCGAGCTGTCCCTGCGCGACAACGCAGAAGAGATCACCCAGCGGCTGTCCGCGGAGATCGCCGACCGGGTCAGGTCGGCTGGGGTGCTGATCATCGAGTCGCGCCTCACCCGGCTGTCCTACGCCGCGGAGATCGCCCAGGCCATGCTGCGCCAGCAGCAGGCCAGTGCCGTGGTCGGTGCCCGGCAGCGGATCGTGGAAGGCGCGGTCGGCATGGTCCAGCTGGCCCTGCAGCGGCTGGACGAAGAGGGCGTCGTCGAACTCGACGAAGAGCGGAAAGCCACCATGGTGTCCAACCTGCTCGTCGTCCTGTGCAGTGAGCAGGCCACCCAGCCGGTCGTCAACACTGGCTCGCTCTACCAGTGATCGCGGGCACAATAACGCTGATGGCAAGCGTGGTGGTGTGGTGAGCGAGCGTAAGAGCGTGCTGCTGCGGCTGGACCCGGCGGTGCATGACGCCCTGGCCCGGTGGGCCGGGGACGAGTTGCGCAGCACCAACGCCCAGATCGAGTTCCTGCTGCGCCGCGCGCTCGCCGACGCCGGACGGCTGCCCGGGAAGGCCGCACCCATGCGTCCCCGCGGGCGGCCGCGCTCCGAATTAGCCGCCGCCCGGGGACCCCGCCGGCTCCACCGGAACGCCATATATATAAGACAGTGTCCGGCGCCGGACGTAAGCTGCGAGCCGTTTTTACCGCCTGGCCGCAGAGCCAGGCCGGATAAAGAGGAGAACCATGGCCGAGCCATTCCGCCCGGTAGCTCCGGTGGACCCGACGAACCTGCGGCCGATCCTGTTCCTGGAGGCGGCCCGCGAGATCATGCTGGCCGAGGACTGGTCCTACCGGGCCGTGTCCGTCGTGATGGAGAGCCACACCGGGCCCGGGCGCTTCAGCTTCTACGGCGCCAACCACCCCGATGTCATCGAGGAGGTCCACGCGCGCCGGGTCGACATCTCGACTCTTAACCCGGCGGCCCTGCTGACCATGGCGCACCGCGGCACGGGCGCGTTCGACAGCCCGCGGGAGGTCGCGACGATCGCCGTACTCCCCCACGATGACCAGCTGGGGTTCGCGGTAACCGACCGGCTCGGGTTCACCAGCCTCGACGAAATCGGCGAGGCCCGGTACCCGTTGCGGGTGTCGACCCGCGGCTCCATCGACGCGTGCACGCCGATCATGGTCGACGTGGTGCTGCGCGCGCACGGCTTCAGCCTCGACGACATCCGGGCCTGGGGCGGCGAGATCAGCTTCGACCAGCCCATGCCCAACCATCCGTCCCGGATGGGACGGCTCGAGCGAGGCGAGCTCGACGCCATCTTCGACGAGGGCGTCATCTTGTGGGCAGATCAGCTGGCCGCGGTCGGGGCCCGCTTCCTGCCGCTCAGCTTCGATCGGCTGGAGGTCCTGCAGGACCAGGGCTTCCGCCGGGGGCTTATCGAGAAATCCCGCTACCCCTCCCTGGCCGGCGACGTCGCGACCGTCGACTACAGCGGATGGCCCATCTACTGCCGCACCGACACGCCCGACGCCCTCGTCGGGCACTTCTGCCAGGCCCTGGTCAGCCGGCGCGAGCACATCCCGTGGGACATCGGCGGCGTCCACCAGCCGCCACTGCCGCTCCAGCGCATGGTGCACGAATCGCCGGCCACCCCCCAGGACGTCCCCATGCACCCGCGCGCCGCCGCGGTCTGGCGAGAGCACGGCTATCTCCCCTGAGATCCCTGAGACCCGTTCTCCGGCCGGCGCTAGTCCCGCCCGGCCCCGGCGAAGTGCTCGTGCCCCAGCACGGCCAGTAGCTGCAACTTCTCGTAGCCCTCGGTGCGCGGTGGCGCGGTGAGCACCAGCAGCGCCTGCGACTGATCTTCGGTGAACAGCACCTGGCAGTCCAGCTCGATCGCGCCCAGCTCGGGATGAATGAGCGTCTTGTGGTCCTCGAACCGCCTGGCGACCTCATGCCGTTCCCACAGGGCCGCGAACTCGGGACTCACCTTCTGCAGGCCCGCCACGAGCTCGCCGGCCCGCGACCGCGGTCCCATCGCCCCGTAGGCGGCGCGCAAGTTCGCGACCTGGGCGCGGCTCTGCCGGTCGCGATCGTCCTCGGGGTAGATCAGCCGTTCCGAAGGATCGGTGAACCAGCGGTAGATCCCGCTGCGGGCCAGGCCCGTGTAGCCCGAGGCCGCGCCGAACAGGGCCTCGGCCATCCGGTTCTGGATGAGCGTCTCGCCCAGGCTGGACAGGATGAGCGCCGGGGTGTCGTGCAGGCGGTCCAGCACGCGCAGCAGCGCCGGAGCGACATGCGTCGCCGCCGACACAGGGGCCGGCGGGTTGTGCCCGGCCAGCTGGAACAGGTAGTCACGCTCGTCGCTGGTCAGCCGCAGCGCCCGGGCCAGCGACGCGAGCATCTGCTCGCTCGGCTGGGGACCCCGCTGCTGCTCGAGCCGCGTGTAGTAGTCCGTCGACATCGCCGCGAGGGCCGCAACGTCCTCGCGGCGCAGGCCCGGGGTCCGGCGGCGCGGGCCGGCGGGCATCCCGACATCCCCGGGCTGCAGCGCCTCGCGGCGGCGGCGCAGGAAGTCGGCCAGTGCGGCACGGTCCATGCCTTCATTATCGGCATCCCCGCGGCACCAGCCAGGGATCGCGGATCCCCCGATGAGCGGTCTCTGCCCCCGCGGCGACCGACCGGCAACACTCAAAAGCATGAACATCTCCGGAAACACCGTCTTCATCCCCGGCTCCACGAGCGGCATCGGTCTCGCCCTGGCCCTCAGGCTCCAGGCCGCCGGCAACACCGTCATCGTCGGCGGGCGGCGCGCCGACCTGCTCGACCAGATCGCCGCCAGCCACCCTGGCCTCGACACCGTGCGGATCGACACGACGGATGCGGCCAGCATCGAGTCCGCCGCGAAGGAAGTGCTGGCCAGGCACCCGGACCTCAACGTCCTGGTCACGATGGCCGGCATCATGCGGGTCGAGGACTGGCGCCAGCCCGAGTCGTTCCTGGCCTCGGCCGAGGCCACCGTGACGACCAACGTGCTGGGGCCGATCCGCCTGATCGCCGCCTTCATCCAGCACCTGCAGGAGCAGCCGGACGCCACGATCATCACCGTGTCCTCAGGCCTGGCGTTCACGCCGCTGCGGGCCACCCCCAGCTATAACGCGTCGAAGGCCGCCATCCACATGCTCAGCGAGTCGATCCGGCTGCAGTACGCCGGCACGACCGTGAAGGTCGTGGAGCTGGTGCCGCCGTCCGTCCGCACCGCCCTGCTGCCCGGCCAGGAGGACAGCGAGTTCGCCATGCCGCTCGACGACTACGTGGACGAGGCCGTCGCGCTGCTCCAGGCGCAGCCCGGCGCGCAGGAGATCCAGGTCGAGCGGGTCAAGTTCCTGCGCTACGGCGAGGCCCGCGGCGACTACGACCAGGTCGTGGCGACGCTGAACGCGGCCGACCCGCATGGTAAGTAGCGGTCAGCTGGCCTCAGGTGCTCGCCTGACCGCTTCGTTTGCGACGCCGGTTGCCTAGCTGTCCCACCAGCACCGGGACAACGATCCAGATCACCCACGCGTTGGTGGTGACGAAGAAGAGCGGGATGGACGCCCCGAAACCGAGCATCACACCGTAGGCCTCCCAGTCGCTATGGGTGTCGGCCAGCGGCGGGGTGTCCGGCGCCTGTAGTCCGCGTGCGGAGACATGGTGCACGGTCAGGAGCAGCGCCGCCGAAGACAGCACCTGCAGCAGGGCGTAGAACCCGAACTGCAAGGAGCGCGGACCGGGGGAGCTCTGCCCGGGACTGGTGAGCAGCCTGGTCGCGAACGGAGTCAGAATGATCATCAGCAGCCACAGCACGTTGTAGTTCCGCACCTGCGCGTCGACCCGTTCGACGTACCGGAAGACGCCGTGATAGCGCCGCCAGGCCGCAGCGATCACCACGAAGCTGATCAGGAACGCCACGTAGTGGTCGATGTTGTGCCCTACCGAGTGCAAGAAGCTCTTCATGGTGAGCCCGGTGGGCACGGGCAGGTCGAGAGCGAGCAAGGTGATCGCGATGGCGACCACCGCGTCCGAAAAAGCGACCAGGCGGTCGGTCGCGCGCGACTCGAACCCTCGTTCGTCCTCGGACACCCGTCAGTCCCCTTCCGCACAGGCCGGTGAGGGGCAAACGGTACTACCCAGCTGTGTGATGGGGCCGGCCGGTTCGGCGGTCCAGCGGGCAGGTTGACGTAGCGGTAGGAGGCGCAGTACGAGACGACCGCCAGCAGATGGGGAGGTGCGCCGCCTGGCACGCTTGGCGCGGACGAAATAGTGTGCAGCGGTGGCCCTGGTTGGACGGCGTGCTGAACTCGCGCAGGTAGCAGACCTGCTCGACCGCGCCCAGAACAAGTCGGGCGGCGTACTAGTGGTGGCCGGACTGGCCGGCTCAGGGCGAACGGCGCTGGCCGAGGCAGCTGTCGAGGGTGGCCGGCGGCGCGGGTTCGAAGTGCTGCGGGCGGCGGCGGTCTGTGGGCGCCCGGGCCGGTGGGTGTGGGCACAGCTGCTGCGAGACACCGGCGTCCCTGACGACCTGGTCTCCGGTCTACTCGACGAGCCAGGGCCGCTGGAACTTGATACAGCGGCAGCAGCACTCTGCTCGGGCACGCGGCGTCTGATCGTGGTCGACGATGCCGATCACGGCGGTCCGGAGGCGATTGAGCTGCTGGCTGTGCTGGCCGGGCGGGTGGTGACCAGTCCGACTGCGGTAGTGGCCACCTCAAGTGTGTCCCTTGGGCTTGGCCGCGAGCTTTGGCTGGGGCCGCTGAACCCAGCCGAAGTGGGCGAGATTACCGGCGAGCACCGCCCTGACGCCCAACAAGCGCTGTGGGTCGCGTCCCGCGGCCTGCCGGGCCCGGCTCGGTCACTGGCGGCGGCGCTGGCTGACATCGGGCCCGACGCCGACCCGGTAGTCCAGATCGCGCTGCTGGCTGAGTCGGCGGAGGGCTTCCTAGACATCGACAGCAGCCTGGTCCGGCTGCTGGAGACCGCGCTTCAGCAGAGCGGCAGCGCCTGAGATCCGGGCCCGGCTGCTGGCCCGGCTCGCCCAGGCGCTGCTCGGAGATGCGGCTGCGGCCGGCAGGCGGCGGGCGCTGGTAGGCGACGCACTGGCGCTAGCCCGGCGCAGCGGCGATCCGTCCGTGCTGGCTGAGGTGCTCGACGCCCGGCTGCACGCGCTGTGGGATCCCGCCGGCGCCGATGACCGGCTGGCTGCCGCCGCTGAGATCGTCGACCTCGCGCGGGCTTCAGCCGATCGGGAGCGGGAGCGGCGCGGCCTGTTCTGGCGATTCGTGGCACTCATGGAGCTCGGCCGGGTGGGCGATGCGGAATCGGCCCTGGCCGCGTTCGAACGGGAAGCGCGGGCCGACGCCGACGCGGCGGCCCTCGTCATGGTTGCAGCGCGGCATGCCATGCTCGCTACGCAGCAGGGCCGCTTCGACGAAGCCCAGCAGCTGATTGATGACGTCGCCGAGCGGGGACGGCAGCTAGCGCTGCCGGACACCGAACGGCTGACCGGCACGCTGCGCGGGACAATTGCCTTGCTGCGTGGCGATCCCACCAGCGGCGAGCACTCAGTCGCCCAGCTCCGCGCATTCGCCCGCCGGATCCCGGGCCATTTTTACGACGCCACAACGGCACGGGTCCTGCTGTCGCTGGGGCGTACCGATGAGGCCGGCCTCGAGTTGCGGCACGCCCTGCCCCGTCTGCTAGGAGGCTCGGGGCCACGCTGGCTTGCGGCAGCCACGGACCTCGCCACTGTGGCCGCCGCCACGGGAAACGCTGCTGCCGCGGCGCAGCTGTATACAGCGCTCGCCGGCTACCGGGGCAGGCTGGTCGTCTGGGCAGGCGCGAACACGACCACCGGCCCCGTCACGCACTATCTCGGCCTTCTCGCTGGCCAGCTCGGCAAGCTCGATGACGCGGTCGATCTGCTGGAGGACGCGGCTGCGCTGGAGAGGGAGATCGGCGCGCTGCCGTGGCTGGCGCACACCCTGGCCGCGCTCGCCGACGCGCACGCCCGGCGCGCCGGCGACGGCAGCGCCGAGCGCGCCGCCGAATGTCGCCGCAACGCCCGCGACATCGCGCTGCGCCTGGGCATGGCCGGGCTGCTCGCAACCCTGTCAGTTCCGGCCGATGAGTGGACGCTGCGCCGGGACGGCCCGGACTGGCTGCTGGCCGCTGGCCGTGAACATGCCCGGCTTCGCGACAGCCGCGGCTTGCACTACCTGCGGGCCCTGCTCGCCGCGCCCGGCCGCGAGATCGCGTCACTGGACCTGGCCGGCGGCGGTACTGGACTGCGCGGCCACGTCGGGGCGCAGCCAGCGCTTGATGTGACCGCCCAGGACGCCTACCGGCGACGCCTGATCTGGCTGGAGGCTGAGCTCGATGACGCGGACCAGGTCGGCGACAGCGCACGCTCTGGCCACGCGGAAGCCGAGCGCCAGGCCATCCTCGGAGAGCTTGCCCGCGCAACCGGCTTCAGCGGGCGGGTACGGCGGGTCTCCGCCGAGGACGAACGAGCCCGGGTCAATGTCACCCGGACTTTGCGCGCTGCGATCGGCCGGATCACGGCCACCGCCCCGGCTGCCGGTGCGTATCTAGCAGCCTCAGTCCACACCGGACAGTTCTGCCGATATCAGCCGGCCGACGGTGGCCCGTCACGCTGGCATGTCTGAGGCGAACGAATCGTTCGCCATCGGTTTACGCCTCCTGGATGACAGCAATTTCCAGGAGGAGCGCATGCATACCATCCACACCCGTAAGCCCGCCGCCACGTGGGTCGGCGGTCTCGCAGCCGACGACTATGGCCACGATGATCATCGCCCCCCGCTGGTCCTGCTGCACGGCATGACCTTCGACCGGAGCATCTGGCGGCCAATCGTGGCCGATCTGGAGCGCATCGACCCAGGGCGCCGGATCCTGGCTATCGATCTGCCTGGGCACGGGCAGTCGCCCGAACAGCCGTCGTATGAACTAGATGAGGTCCCCGACCAGCTCAACCGGGTGGTCCAGGAGGCCGGGCTGGCAGCGCCCGTCATCGTTGGCCACTCCGCTGGTGCCCTCGCCGCGACGATGTACGCGACGCGGCACCCCACCTGTGGCGTCATCAATGTCGACCAGCCCCTCGATGTCGCCCCGTTCGCCAAATTCGTGCGGTCCCTCGCCGACCGCCTTCGCGGGCCCGAGTTCCCGGCTGTCTGGCAGATGTTCTATGAAAGCTTCCACACCGACTTTCTCCCAGCCGACGCGCAGGAGCTGGTCCGTTCCACCTGCCGACCCCGCCAGCAGGTCGTACTGGGCTACTGGCACCAGATACTCGACTCGCCGGTCGCCGAGCTCACCGGCCTGATAACTGATGCGACGGCGACCCTGCGGATTGCGGGTATGCCTTACGTTCATATCGCCGGCGGCGAGCCTGCACCCGAGTACCGGCAGTGGCTAGGAGAACAGCTGCCAGCAGCCGTGATCGATGTCTGGCCACGTAGCGGGCACTTTCCGCATCTTGCCCGGCCCCAGCAGTTCGCCCAGCAGTTGGCTGCCACCGCGCCATGGACGCGCCATGATCCGACTCCGCTGAAACCCGCCTGAGAATGCATGCGCGGCTGCGCAGCTGCGAGTTGGATGGCCTGCCGACGGTCAGAGCGGCTGACGACGTCGATGCCAGCACTTCCAGGGGTCTAGACGACGGCCGGCGGGGTGCTCTTGAGGGCTGCGTGCCCGGCCCAGAAGTCAGTAACAAGGGCAGCGAGTTCGGTGGGACATTCGAGCGAGGGGAGGGCGCGTGATCCCGTGAGGACCGCTGAGCGGGCATCCTTCATCGCGGCCGTGGCCTCAGCGCACTCAGAGGGACTCCACTCACCACGGTCGTCGGTGGCAATCATCAGGGTGGGGCACCTGACGCGTGCGGCGGCCCAGGCCAGGTCCGTCCGGTTGAGGACGGCAGAATGGACGGTCCGCGCGATGGCCGCCCGGTTGGCCCGGGACATGGGGGCAACGAGCGCGTCGACGGCTTCGGGGTCAGTGCGCCGCGTGAGATCGGTGAGCATCCCGTCGAGCAGCCCTTGGCGTACCGGCCCGCGCATCCCGATGGCGCGGTAGACGGGGAGCAGCATTCTCACCTGCCGCCGCATCGACGGGCTCGCTGCCCGGATGGGCGTGCTCACTGTGATCAGGCTGCGCACCAGCTCCGGTCGGGTTGCGGCCAGCTGCAACCCCACGTGGCCACCCCACGCGCTGCCCAGCCAGTCGACGGGACCCACGGCCAGCTCGTTCTGAACCTGCGAGATGGCCGCGACGGCTCCCTGCACGCAGCGGTCGTTGAACTTGTCCACCACGCTGTCGAGATCTGCGCTCGCCCCGAAGGACCACCCGTCGATCAGCACCAAGGTGCGTTTCTGGCGAAGGTCGTCCACCACGCGCTCCCAGCTCCGCGAATCGGTGAACATGCTGGGCCACAGGACGGCCACATGAGGCGGCCCAGGGAGGACCCGGGCAGCTAGCGAGCCGGATTCCGTGTTAATACGCATTATTTCACTGTACCGGCAGTACAGCGAAGTTACTAGACTGGATCGCATGCCCCGTCGCTACGAGTCGTCCGTCCGCGCCGAGCGAGCCGGCGAGAACCGCGGCCGGCTCATCTCCGCGGCCCACGGGCTCTTCCTCCGGCAAGGCTGGACCATGACGACGATGACTCAGGTCGCTGCCGCGGCAGGTCTCGCCCGCCCCACCGTGTACCTCCACTTCAACACCAAGGTCGATCTGCTGATCGCCTGCATCGACACCTCACTGTCCGAAATCCCCGTTCGGGAGCGTGCCGACTACCAGGCGATGGGCAAAGGCACGCCCTCCCAGAGGGCGGCGACTGCGGCACGCTGGCTGCGAGGTGCGTACGAACGGTCCGCCTCCATCCAGCGGGTCCTGGACGACGCGGCGGTCAGCACTCCCGAGGCAGCCCAGGCTCAGACTCGAATGGAGCAGCGCCGGCATGACGAGTTCGCCAACGCATGCCGTCTCGTACTCGGGGATCGCCTCCCGCCCAGCGCTCTCGTGGATGAAGTCTGGGCCCTCGGCTCGCGCACGATGTGGTTCAAGCTCGCCGAGCGCGGATGGTCGCCGGACGATTGGGAGGCATGGTTCGTTCGCGTCGTGCTCGACGCCACCCGCACACACAGCGCCAGCGGCTAACATCACTGGAGCAGAGTGGCTAGCTGCCCGCCAGCCCGGAGGGCGGCGAGATCCGGGTCACGGCGGGCGTTTGCCCGTAGGTCCGGGTTGAGCCTGATTGCCTCGGTGAGCGTGGCGGCTGCGCCGGTCGGATCGTTGGTGGCGACCTGCGTGCAGGCCAGGCTGTAGGCGGCCATGCCGAGCGCCGGGTCGGGCACGCCGAGGTACCGCGACGTCACCAGGGCGTGCGATTGCATCGCAACGGCCCGGCCGGCCCGGCCGCAGGCGATGTAGTAGTCGCCGAGGTGCCCGATCGGATGCCAGAACCCGCGTACCACGACCTGCAGCCAAAGCTGGCGCCCGCGCAGCCACGGGTGGCGCGATGCGTCACTGAGATCTTCGTCGGACATCGCGGCCAGCCCGTCGATCAGCTCGCTGGCGGACTGTCTGCTCGCCACGGTCACCTCAGCCTTGGTCCCGGCGCAGTAGCGCCGGTAGGCGTCCGGCGACCGGTGGTCGGTCTCGGCGAAATCGGGTGGCGTGCCGCCGCGCAGGACTGCATGCAGCCGCACTACCTGCTGCTGCCGGAACTCGGCGTTGTGTGCGACGAGCGGGGCGGCGGCCCAGCGATCTGGGCTGCCGTCTTCGCCGCTGGGTGCACTGGCCAGCAGCATTTCCTCCTCGGTGGCCGCGAGCCCGATAAGCCCTGTGATCGCGGCGCGCAGCTCAGTAGTACCTGTCATGACAGGCTCGCCTCCCTGGCGGGCTTGCAGGCGGTAAACATCAGCACGTCGCCTACCGTGATCGTGATAGGGGTGAAGCCGAGGGCCCGGAGCCAGACCAGCAGCGTTGACGGCTCGGCCGGGTTGTAGGTGTCGTCATGGTGGAAGTAGTGCAGGCCGTTGCTGGCCAGGCTGTCGGAGCCGGCCAGCCACCCTCCGGGCCGCAGCACCCGCAGAGCCTCGGCGAGGATCTGGTACTGCGCCGCCGCGGTGGGCACGTGATGCAGCATGGTGAACGAGCCCACGGAGTCGAACGACTCGTCGCCATAAGGCATCTGCCTCGCATCACCGATGTTGACGGTGACGTCACTGTCGGGGTAGCGCGCGGCCAGCCGTGTCGCCGCAGCCTCGTCGGCTTCAAGGACGGTGAGGTGAGCCACCCGCTCCTGCAGCCAGGCGGTGGCGGCGCCCGGCCCGGGGCCGATCTCCAGCATGTCCTTGCCGAGGCTCACCCCGGCCGTCACGACCGGGAGGATCTGCGCCCGCAGGTCCGCAGCCCATTCCGGGCTGCCGCACAGTTTCTCATGGTCAGCGTTCATGAAGACGACGCTACGGGCAGGCTGTGCTGACGCCAACGGCGTAGAATGACACCTCATGTCGCAGGACGGACAACTTGGCGGCCCGTGGGCAGATAGCGCGGGCTCGGTGATCGTCGCCACGTTCCCGATGGCGACCGGGGTGGTCTTCGACTGGCACACCCACGACGATCATCAGCTCGCCTGGGCGGCCAGCGGCGTGCTCACGGTGCGGACCGACTCGGCTGACTGGGTGCTGCCGCCGACTAGGGCACTGTGGATTCCGGCCGGGCTGAAGCACGAGACGCTGTCGGCCGGAGTGGCCACGATGCGGTCGCTGTATCTCCGGCCGGACCGCGCCTGGGCCCGCTGGACGGGGCCGGTGCCGGTAGCGGTGACCCCGCTGCTCGCCGAGCTCATCGGCTACATGGGCACCGAGTCCCTAGGCGCCGCGCAGCGGGAGCGGGCAGAGGCACTGCTCTGCGACCTGCTGCTGCCCGTAGCGATGACCACAATCGACGTGGGCATGCCCAGCGACGAGCGGGCCGCGGCTGTTGCTGCCGCGCTGCTCGCCAACCCGGCTGACGGGCGGACCTTGGCCGAGTGGGGCAGGAACGTCGGTGCTAGCGGGCGGACCCTCGCGCGCGCGTTCCTGGCTGAGACGGGAATGCCGTTCGGCCAGTGGCGCCGGCTGGCCCGGCTGCAGGCCGCACTGCCGCAGCTTGCGGCGGGCCAGGCGGTTGGCATGGTCGCCCGGCACATCGGCTATGAGACGCCCAGCGCCTTCGTCGCCGCGTTCCGCCGCGAAACCGGCCTCACTCCCGCTGCCTACTTCTCCCACCGCGGGGCCCCGATCGTGATCGACGCGGCGGAGGACAAACCGTCGAGACGTGGAGCGTGAGGGCAGGTCAGGGACCACAGCCGATAGTCAGGCGGCATCGCCTGCCGGCCGTCGGCCCAGACGTGCCATGAGCCCGACTTCAGTAACCATGCAGGCCACGCTTTCGGCGTTGTACCTCAGCTCCCTGCAGGCTGTGAGTGGCGCCACGCTCCCGCCAGCAAGTCATAACCACACACGATGCAGCCGCCAGATGGACCATCAGCACGTCGGCAGGTCGTGCCCGCACATGTGACCTCCTCGCCTCTGGAAGATCAGCGGTCGTTTGCGGCCTCGGGTGGCTACAGTTCGTTCGTGGTCAACGTCGAGCTGGTCCGCGCCGACGAACACCTTGTCGGAACGGTTGGCGAGCAGCGGGTCGAGCTCGTGCTCGATATCCCGAACAGTCGTGCTGGCATCCGCGGCGAGAGCCTCGGCGCGCCGGTCGGGGGCTACTGGCGGATCGAATCCAACTTCAACAACCTTGACCCGGTCGGGCTGTTCCTCGGAGAGTACGACGGCAGGCCGGTCCATCTGCGAAGCGACGTCCATCTGACGCCTCATTACGCCGTGCGCCACGCCGACGTTTCTGGCGCTGTCGGCGAGCAAGAACTTCGAGCGCATGTCGCGCCGGTGGAAGCGCCCGCTTACGGGCCGGCAGTCATGAGCATCGACGGAGACTTCGACGGGGCCGTAATCACCTTGTTCGTCACCGTCGCGACCGATCTGAGCGAGGCTCACATCAACGGGGTCATCGGCGGACACACGATCAGCATCGACGCAACACTTTCATCGGTCACCGGACAATATGACGGGCCGGCAGCACTGTTCCCACTGCTCGTGAGCTGCTTGCTGTACTTCATCTGACGTCAAGGGCACGGATCACGATGGCGACGGCTGGCCCCCGGAACCTCCAGCTGGCTTCGCACATCTAGTACCACCGGTGCACGCCGTCCGATAGCGAAACCTCATACGGGAACACCTCAGGTCGGAGGGGACGCCTGCGAGAGGCCGTCCCGTAAGACCCGCCCGGTGAAGATTCCCCCATGGATGCCCTGCACGGGACACCGGACAGACGCCGGCGGGCTCCTTCCGCAGCGCCAGGCGGAAGGTTCTCCGCAACCCCCGTCTTTGCCGATGCTCGAGGAGACAGGCAGCAGTCAGATCGTGACTGAGGCCCGTCCGCAGTTGACGCCTGCGGACGCCCAAGCCAGGGGTAGGCGGCTATTCGCGCTTGTTCTGCCGGCTGATCGTTCACGTACACACTGAGATCGAGGGTCCCACCTGCAAATGCACCTACACTCCCGCCAGATTGCCAAAACGACACACGTAAAGTCGAACGAGGCTGACCGGCGAGCGTGGCCCGTTACCCGGCGCCCGGTACCGGCCGCATGCCGCGCGGCGTCCGGGCATCCCGCCCGGAGGAATGCGGCCGACGCGGCCGTGAGCTGTCAGACCGCACGTCGGCGCGGGCCTGGCCGGTGCGGTGACTAGGGGGAACTGGGCCATCGCCGGTGTCGCCGCGCCGTTCCCCTTCAAGGGCGCGGCCACCCGCCCCCGGCCGGGGCGGCAGTTGCCTGCGGGAGCGTCGTTGCCCCACTGCGATTACCACCCCGTAGATCACGATGAGCACCGCCGCGAATACGGCGGCATTGGCCACCAGGAAGCTCGGGAACGCCAAGGACCCGGGGAGGGTGCCAGGGGTGTTGCCCGGATCGGCGCGCGCGGCGACCTGCATGGCGGCGAAGGCGATGACCAGGCAGCCGCCCGACCCGGCAGCCGCCCTGACCAGCGGCCGGCGGCGGGCCGGTGCGGGCGGACGGGCCGGCCGGGCTGCGGCCGGCTCGCCTGGGATGTCGGCGGTGAGCGTGGCCAGGTCGGCGTAGGTCCGCGCGGCGAGCGCCTGGCCCGCCCGCGTGTCGAGTTCAGCCTTGGTCAGCCGTCCATGCACGAAGGCGGCCTTCAGCGCCTCGATCACCTGCTCGCGGTCGGCGTGGCCCACCCGGAGCTGGTCACGGCTCGCCGCTCCCGGGTCCTGCGGTCCTGCCATCACCTGCACCCCCCTAGCACGGTGCAGGTAAGCGTAGCGCGGCTGCTCGCCCGGACCCATCTTGCAGCCACGCCACGATCGACCGCGCGGCTGTGGCTTAGACGGGGTATTCGGCAGGGGTGGTGGTATAGGTGCGCCCGGAGGGGGGTGCGCCCGACCAGAACGCCTGGTTCGGGCTGGTCCAGCCGCCAGCCCTCGGCCTGCTTGCACCGATGGTGGTGCCTGCAGAGACCCGCCTGCCTGCATGACCACCAGCGCAGCAAACCCCGGGCTGGACCCTCACCACCCCAGCCCCCGGCACCCTGACCTGGACCATCCCAGGAAACCGCACCCATATCACCACCCCCGCCCAATACCCGGAGTGAGCCAGCCGCCTGATGGGGGATCACGTAACCGGGGCTTGGCGTGGCTCGGTAAGGTGAAAGCGAGGTCGAGAGGCGCTGCAACGGGTTCCGGCCCGCCACGCTCGACCTGGCCCATGCAGAACTGGCCCTTACCGGACCGGACTGTGCAGAACTGGGCTGTGCATCAAGGGCGCCTCCTATTACAGGAGGTGCCACACGGATATGTCATCAGCGGCAGGAGCGTCGCAGGCGCTCCCCCAGCAGACCCAGCGCCAGCAGACCCCGCGCCAGCAGACCCAGTCCCAGCAGACCCAGGGCGAGCAAACCCAGCGCGAGCAGACCCCCGGCCACCAAACCCTGCGCCAGCTTCTGGACCAGCGCATCGTGGTGCTCGACGGAGCCTGGGGCACGATGCTGCAGGGGGCCGGGCTGACCGCGGCCGACTACCGCGGGGACCGGCTGCGTGATCATCCGCAGGACGTGACCGGCGACCCGGACCTGCTGAACCTGACCCGGCCCGATGTGGTCCGTGAGGTGCACCGGCAGTACCTGGCCGCGGGCGCCGACATCACCACCACGAACACGTTCACCGCGACCAGCATCGGCCAGGCTGACTACGGCCTGCAGCCGCTGGTGCGGGAGATGAACCTGCGGGGGGCCGAACTGGCCCGGCAGGCGGCGGATGAGGCGGGCGGCCGCCTGGTCGCCGGGTCGGTCGGCCCGCTGAACGTGACCTTGTCACTGTCCCCCCGGGTGGAGGATCCCGCGTACCGGGCGGTGTCGTTCGACGACGTGTACAACGCGTATGCCGAGCAGATGACGGCGCTGGCCGAGGGCGGCGTGGACCTGCTGCTGATCGAGACGATCTTCGACACGCTGAACGCGAAGGCCGCGATCGCGGCCGCGCGTGATGTCGCCGGGCACCTGCCGTTGTGGATCTCGGTGACGATCGTCGACCTGAGCGGCCGCACCCTGTCCGGGCAGACGGTGGAGGCCTTCTGGCGCTCGGTCGAGCACGCTGCCCCCGTGGTGGCCGGGGTGAACTGCTCGCTGGGCGCGGAGGAGATCCGCCCGCACATCGCGGAGCTGTCCCGGCTGGCCAGCACATACACGGCGTGCCACCCGAACGCGGGCCTGCCGAACGCCTTCGGCGGTTACGACCAGACGCCAGAGGAGACCGCCGGGTTGCTCGGCGAGTTCGCTGCCGCGGGGATCGTGAACGCGGTCGGCGGGTGCTGCGGGACGACGCCGGAGCACATCGCGCGGATCGCGGCGGCGGTGGCCGGCCTGCCGACCCGCCCGGTGCCGGCGGCGGCGCCGCGGACCCGGTTCAGCGGCCTGGAACCGTTCGAGATCGGGGCCAGCGAACCCGGGGCCACCGAAACCGGGGCCAGCAGCGGCTTCGTGATGATCGGGGAACGCACCAACGTCACCGGATCGAGGAGGTTCCGGCGCCTGATCGAGTCGGGCGATTACCAGGGGGCGGTGCAGGTCGCCCTGGAGCAGGTGCGGGGCGGGGCCAACCTGCTCGACGTGAACATGGACGCCGACCTGCTGGACAGCGAGCAGGCGATGACCACGTTCCTGAACCTGATCGCGACCGAGCCCGAGGTCGCCCGCATCCCCGTCATGGTGGACAGCTCGCGGTGGAGCGTGCTGCGGGCCGGGCTCAAATGCCTGCAGGGCAAGGGCGTGGTCAACTCCATCAGCCTCAAGGAGGGCGAGGAACCGTTCCTGGAGCAGGCCCGCTACATCCGGGGGCACGGCGCCGGCGTGGTGGTGATGGCGTTCGACGAGCGAGGTCAGGCAGACACCACCGAGCGCAAGGTGGCCATCTGCGGCCGGGCCTACGACCTGCTCACCCAGCAGGCCGGGTTCGCCGCCGAGGACATCGTGTTCGACCCCAACGTGCTGGCCGTCGCCACCGGCATCACCGAGCACAACGGGTACGCGAAGGCCTTCCTGGACGCGCTGCCGCTGATCAAGCAGCGCTGCCCCGGGGCCAGGACCAGCGGCGGCATCTCCAACCTGTCGTTCTCCTTCCGCGGGAACGATGTGGTCCGCGAAGCCATGCACTCGTCGTTCCTCTTCCACGCGGTCCGGGCCGGGCTGGACATGGGCATCGTCAACGCCGGCCAGCTCACGGTGTACCAGGACATTCCTGCGGACCTGCTGGAACTGGTCGAGGATGTGCTGTTCGACCGGCGCGACGACGCCACCGACCGGCTGGTCACCTTCGCCGAGACGGTGCGCGGGCCAGGTACCGGCCGGGTCGTGGACCTGTCCTGGCGCGAGGCGCCCGTGGAGCAGCGGCTCACGCACGCGCTGGTGCACGGCATCGCCGACTTCATCGAGGCCGATACCGAGGAGGCGCGGCAGCGGGCCGCGCGGCCGCTCGACGTGATCGAGGGCCCGCTGATGGACGGCATGAAGGTCGTCGGCGACCTGTTCGGCGCCGGGAAGATGTTCCTGCCGCAGGTGGTCAAGAGCGCCCGGGTGATGAAGCGCGCGGTGGCCTACCTCGAGCCCTACATGGAAGCCGAGAAGGAACAAGCCCGGCTCGAGGGCCGCGCCGGCGTCGATCGCGGCCAGGGGAAGATCGTGCTCGCGACGGTCAAGGGCGATGTGCACGACATCGGCAAGAACATCGTCGGAGTCGTCCTCGGCTGCAATAACTACGAGGTCATCGACCTCGGCGTGATGACTCCCGCGGCCGTCATCCTGGACACCGCGGTCGCCGAGAACGCGGACGCCGTGGGACTGTCCGGGCTCATCACCCCGTCACTGGACGAGATGGTCAACGTGGCCACCGAGATGCAGCGGCGCGGGCTGAAACTGCCGCTGCTGATCGGCGGGGCCACCACCTCACGCCAGCACACCGCGGTGCGGGTCGCGCCCGCGTATGACGGCACCACGATCCATGTGCTCGACGCGTCCCGCGTCGTCGGCGTGGTCTCGGACCTGCTCAGCGACGACCGGGCCGTGGTGCTGGACGCCGCCAACCGCGCCGATCAGGAGCACCTCCGGGAACAGCACGAGAAGGCCCAGCGGCGGCCCCTGCTGACCCTGGAGCAGGCCCGCGCCAACCGTGAGCGGGTCCCGTACGGCGATCTCCCCGTCCCGGCGTTCACCGGGATCCGGACCGTCCAGCCCGACCTGGCCACGCTGCGCGAGATGATCGACTGGCAGTTCTTCTTCCTCGCCTGGGAGCTGAAGGGCAAATACCCGGCGATCCTCGGCCAGCCCGCCGCGCGCGAGCTCTTCGATGACGCCAACGCCCTGCTCGACGGCATCATCGCCGACGGCAGCCTCCGCGCGGCGGGCGCGTACGGCTTCTGGCCCGCGCACGCCGAGGGCGACGACATCCTCATCGACCCGGGCCACGGCGAGGTCCGGCTGCCGATGCTGCGGCAGCAGACCGCCAAGCCCGCCGGGCGCGCCAACCGGTGCCTGGCCGATTACCTGGCCCCGGCCGGAGACCACCTGGGCGGGTTCGCCGTGGCGATCCACGGCGCCGACGAACTCGCGGCCGGGTACGAAGCCCAGCTCGACGACTACCACTCGATCATGGTCAAGGCGCTGGCCGACCGCCTGGCCGAGGCGTTCGCCGAGCACATCCACCTCCAGGCGCGCCGCGACTGGTACGAGCCTGGCGCCCAGCCGGGTGTCGACGAACTGCACGCCGAGCGCTTCCGGGGCATCCGGCCCGCCTTCGGCTACCCCGCCTGCCCGGATCACAGCCCCAAGCGGGACCTGTTCGGCCTGCTCGACGCGGCGCAGCTGGGCATGACCCTCACCGAGTCCTGCGCGATGACCCCCGCCGCCAGCGTCAGCGGGCTGCTCTTCGCCCACCCGTCGGCGCGGTACTTCACCGTCGGCCGCATCGGCGCCGACCAGGCCGGGGACTACGCCCGGCGGCGAGGCGTGGACCTGGCCGAGACGGAGCGATGGCTGCGCCCCAACCTGGCCTACGACCCCCCGGTCACAAATTAGCGCCCTGGCGGGAGAATGGCCGTCCGGCGGCCACAAGGCGTTAACTTGCCTTTTCTACGGTCCCGGCCATGGGCGAATCGCGAAGTAACGAATCAGGTCCTCCAGCGGCTGGCCGAGCCTGGCTCACCCGGCGGGGCTTCCTCACCGGGGTGGTCGGCTTCGGCGCAGTGGTCGGGCTGGCCCGGGCCACCGAAGGCCCGCTGTGGCACCAGGACGCGTTCGCGGCCACCGCGCCGTCGGGGCCTCCCACCACGACGCTGCCGCTGCCCACCACGACCGCACCCGAGCAGCTCCTGTTGACCTGGGGCGCGGATCCGGCCACGTCGGTCACGGTGTCCTGGTCGGCGCCGGGCACGGTGGCCCAGCCCGCGCCGGCGCTGGCCTACTCGACCTCACCCATCACGGCAGGCCACCCCGGCCGGGTCGTGAAGCTGCCCCCGCCGGCGCCACTGGATATGACGCGGCGCTACGGCCCGGCGGCCTCGGTCAGCTTCACCGATGGGCTCAACGGGCAGACGACGTACTTCTACCACGTGCAGCTGACCGGCCTGCGGCCTGGCACCCGGTACTACTACCAGGTCAGCGACGGGGCGGCCACGCCGTCGGTGGCGGGCGCCTCGTTCGAGACCGCGCCGGCCGGGCGGGCGCGGTTCCGGTTCTCCAGCTACGGCGACCTCGCGACCCCGTCCTGGGACCTCAACGCCTCCGGCAACATCTGGCACGAGTCGTGCGACAACTCCTACTACGCGGTGAGCGCGATCGAGAGCCCGGGGGACGGCCGGGGCGCGCCGCTGTTCCACCTCCTCAACGGTGACCTGTGCTACGCCAACCTGGACATCCTGAATGCCCCCGGCGTGTGGCGGGACTTCGGCGTCAACATCGCGCGGTCGGCGGCCAACCGGCCGTGGATGCCAGCGCTGGGCAACCACGAAACCGAGTTCGGCGTGTGCGACCACGCCGGGCGGCCGGGGAACGCACCGGGCGGGATCGCGGCCCAGGGAGCGGCGGGGAACTACTGGAACGGCCCCTACGGCTACGGCCATTACCTGAGCCGTTTCCTGCTGCCGGACAATGGCGTGACCAATTGGGACGGCAACCACCTGCGGGGCAACTTCTACAGCTTCCAGGTCGGCACCGTGAAGTTCATCTCGCTGGACGCCGACGACGTCATCTACCAGGACGGCGGCTCCGCCTACCTGAACGCGGTGCCCAATGCCGTGCCTGAGACCACCACGTCGGGGGCCGCGATCCCCAACGGAACGGTGACCTACAACCACGGCTACACCGGCGACCTGAAGATCGTCCCGGCCAGCAACTCGGCGGTGCCGGACCCCGCGAACGGGACCCCCAACCTGCAGACGCTGTGGCTGGAGCGGACGCTGGCGCAGGCCCGCCGGGACCGGGGCGTGGACATGATCGTGGTGTTCATGCACCAGTGCGCGATGTCCACCTCCGTCCCGGGCAACGGGTCCGACCTCGGCATCCGCCGGGCCTGGCTGCCGCTGTTCGACCGCTACCAGGTCGACCTGGTCCTCTCCGGGCATGAGCACGACTACGAGCGCACCTATCCCGTCCGCGGCTACGACCGCGGCGCGCACGGCACGGTGGTCTCGCCCAACCCGGACCAGACCGCCGGCGAGACGATCGACACCCGGCGGCCCTCCGTCGCCACCACGGAAACCGTCTCTTATTACGGCGTCCCGGCGTGGGACACCTCCCAGGGCACCGTCTTCCTGGTGCTGGGCGGGGGCGGCACCAACGGCCCCTCCAACGTCTACGGGACCGATGCGGCCGACGGCCTGCCCCAGGCCAAGGTCATCTCCGAGCGCAACGCCATCACCGGGTCGCAGGCCGCCGGCTTCAAGCGCAACGCCGCCGACTCGATCGAGGACGCCCCCTGGTCGGCCGCCACCAACGCCGGTGATGCCTACGGCTACGCCGTGTTCGACGTGGATCCGGGCGTGCGGCCCGGCGACACGACCATCACCATGAAGTACTTCGCCATCCCGGCCGTGAGCAACGAGGCCGGCTCGGCACACGACGGGACCACGACGCTGCCCACGACACCGTTCGAGACGTTCGTGTTCGGCCGCGGGATAGCGCGCGGGCACCGGTCCGGTAACCGGGGCGGCCGCACCCTCGAAGGGAGCCGGGCCGGCTGACCGGCTCCTCGCCCGGGGCGATGCAGAATTCCCGGGTGGCCCTGGGGTGAAAGGCGTTAGATTCGGTGCTTGTGCAGCCATTGGCCAGCGATGATCCCGCCGAGATCGGGGGCTACCGGCTGCGGGCCCGGCTCGGCGCCGGGGGGATGGGCCGGGTCTACCTGGCGTCCACGCCCGCCGGCCGGTCGGTGGCGCTCAAGGTGGTGCGGCCGGAACTCAGCGACGACCAGGATTTCCGGGCCCGCTTCCGGCACGAGATCCAGGCCGCCCGGCGGGTCCACGGGCTGTACACCGCGCAGTTGCTCGACGCCGATGCCACCGCCACGCCGCCGTGGCTGGTGACGGCGTACGTGCCGGGGCCGTCGCTGCAGCAGGCGGTAGCGGAGAACGGGCCGATGCCCGAGGCGATGGTCTTCCGGCTGATCGCCGGCGTGGCCGAGGCGCTCCAGGCCATCCACGCCGCCGGTGTCGTGCACCGTGACCTCAAGCCGTCCAACGTGCTGCTCGCGCCGGATGGCCCGCGGGTGATCGACTTCGGGATCGCCCGGGCGCTGGAGGCGACGGCGCTGACCCGCAGCGGCATGATGGTGGGCTCGCCGCAGTTCATGGCGCCCGAGCAGATCCTGGACCAGCCCGTGACCCCGGCGATCGACGTGTTCGCGCTCGGCTCGCTGGCGGCCTACGCGGTCCGTGGCCGCCCCCCGTTCGGTGAGGGTCACAGCGCCGCCGTCTCCTACCGGGTGCTGCATGAGCCGCCCGGCCTGGACGGCTGCCCGCCCCAGCTCCGGGCCCTGATCGAGCGCTGCCTCCGGAAAGAAGCCGGTGCCCGGCCCGCGCCCGGCGAGATCCTCGAGTTCTGCCTGGCCCGCACCGCCGGGACGGCCGATCCCGGCTGGGCCCCGCCGTCACCGGCCCTGGCCACGACCGCGATGCCCCAGCCTCCGGCGCCGGCCTGGAGGATGGCGGCCGGGCCGCAACCCACCGCGCCCGCCCCGACCGATGTCGTGGCCCCGGCGCACAGGCTGATCCCACCGCAGTCCATGATCAACGCGGTCAAGCTGATGTACGTGGGCGCGGCGCTCGCCGCGGTGAGCATCGTGACCACCATCGCCACCACCCCTGCGCTCAAGGCGGCGATCAGGAAGCAGCACCCGCTCCTGACTCAGGGGGCGCTCGGCGCGGTGATCACCGGCACGCTGACGATCACCATCGTCGGCGCGCTGATCAGCATCGGCGTCTGGCTCGCCATGGCCAGGAGGACGAGGCGTCGGCCGGCCCGGAGTGCGGGTCATGTCCATGATCTTCTTCGGTCTTGACTGCCTGACCGTAGCCAAGACCTTCGCCCACGGGCTCGTGACCGGGCCCGTCTGGATCATCGGCGCGGCCGAATGGGGTGTCGGCCTGACCGTGATCGTGTTCTTGTGGGACCGGCGGTCGAGCGCGTATTTCGCGCAGCAGCGCCAGGCCAGATCCCTGGCCACTCCCCAGTGGCGGACGGCACCGGGCGTTAGGCGTCCCGGCTGACCGTCCGCCAGATCCTGGCGCCGAGCGAGCCGAGGCCCAGCCCGAGCAGGAACGCCGCGCAGGCGATCCCGAGCAGCCCGCCGGGCGCGGCGGGCGGGGGCCCGGCCAGCAGGGCCGAGCCCGCCACGGCCACCAGGTAGCCGGCCAGCGTGAACCCGGCGCTCAGGGCGAGGCCGGCCGGGATGCGGGCCAGGAAGAGCGCGACCGGCGAGCGGCCGGTGGTGACCAGGCCGCGGAACACCCCGGCGGCAACGTCAGCCGCCCCGGCCGTGACGCCGAGGAGGATGGCCATGAGGGCGTAGCCCGCCCCGGGCAGGACGTCGGCGCGGACGAGGTAGCTGGCCATCACCGCGCCCGCGGTCAGGGCGGCGGCCGCGCTCATCAGCGGGCGGCGCCGGGTCAGCTTCAGGAACTCGGCGCGGATGAGACGGACGCCGGGCAGCCACGCGTCTCCGGTCAGCGCCCAGGCGGCCTGCGGATCATGCACACGGCCGGCGGTGTGCGTCGCATGTGTGGTGCGCCCCGCGGTGTTAATCACGCTGCCCGTCCCACGGCCGAAGCCCGGGCCGCACCGGCGATCTCGCCGACCGGGCCCTGGGCGACGATCCGCCCCCGGGCGAGCACCGCGGCGGCGTGACAGGTCCGCTCGACTTCATCCAGCCGGCGGGTGCACAGGACGACGGTCCGGCCCTCGTCGGTGAAGCTCCGCACCAGCTGCCGGAACTGGAGTATCCCGGCCGGGTCCAGCCCGTGCGCAGGCTCGTCCAGGATCAGCAGCTCGGGGTCGCCGAGCAGGCAGGCCGCCACGCCGAGGCGCTGGCGGAGGGCCGCCGGGTAGGTGGCGACCCGGTCACCGGCCCGCTCACGCAAGCCCACCCGCTCCAGCGACGACTCGATCCGGCGGTCGGCTCCCGGCTCCCGGGCCGCGGCGAAGACCCGGAGGTTTTCCCGCCCGGTGAGGTAGCGGTGGAAGCGGGGCTCCCCGACCATGGCACCCACCTTCCCGAGGGCCAGGCCCCGCTGCGCCGGGACAGAGATCCCGAGCACGCGCACGGATCCGGAGCTGGCCGGGGTCAGGCCGAGCACCATGCGGATCAGGATCGTCTTACCGGCACCCTCCGGACCGGCGAGGCCGAACGCGCCGCCCCGGGGAATGGTGAGGGACACGTTGTCGATCACCGTCCGGGCGCCGAATTTCTTGGTCAGCCCGGACACCTGCAGGGCCGGGGTGTCGTTCATGCGGTCATCCTCCGCAGGTCGGGTCGCTGGGAACACGACCACCAGCCTGCGCGAAAAGGGCGCTCGCGTCGTCACCCCGGCGCGTGAATCCCGGCTAGTCCCTGATCGGTAGCGCACCCGCTGGCGTCCCCCCAGCCGACTACGCCCGGACCATCCCCCAGTAGGACACGGCCCGGGCCCGCTGCTGGCCGGGCTGGCGGGGGTGCGGGTTGGCTGGCGGCCGGTTTGCCAGTGCTGCTGGCCAGGATGACACCGCACAGAGCCACGGCACCGCCAGCCAGCTCGACCGGGCCGGGGATCTGGGCCAGCCAGGCCAGGGAGATGACGATGGCCGCGGCCGGGACCAGGTACAGGCTGAGCGTGGCCCGGCCCACGTCCATCCGGGACAGGGCGTACGCCCACAGGACGAACCCGAGCGCCGAGGGCGCCACCCCCAGGAAGGCGGCCGAGGCCAGCGCCGGGCCACCGGCGTGGGGCAGGGCCCGCAGCAACGATCCGGCCCAGGGCAGGATGAACAACGTCCCGGCCCACATGGCGTAGACCGTGACCTCGAAGCCGGTGTACCGGGCGAGCAGTGGCTTCTGCGCGGTGTGGAAGATCCCCTGGACGACGGCGGCGGCCAGCACGATGAGCGCCGCGGCGCCGAAACCCAGGCCATGCGACACCGCGATGACGGCCGTGCCGGCGAGGGCGATGCCGCTCCCGGCCCACCACCGGCGCCCTAGGCGCTCGCCGAGGAAGCCCGCCGCCAGCAGGCTGGCGTAAACCGGTGCCGTGGCCACCAGCAGGCTGGCCGTCCCCGCCGGTACGACCCGTTCTCCCGTATTGAGCAGCAGCTGGTACGCGGTCATCCCGGCCAGCCCGCAGGCCGCGATGAGCGGGAGGTCGCGGCTGCGCGGCCGCCGTACCCCCAGGAACGGGGCGGCGACCGCCAGCGCCACGGACGCGACCGCGAGCCGGGCCACCGACAGCCCGACCGGGCCCAGCCGCGGAACGGCCACGGAGATGGCGGGGAAGGCGCTGGCCCACAGCACCACGGTCCCGGCGGCGGCCAGGCTGGCGGAGGGTCGCAGGAAGCTCATGACTCCAGTCTGGGCCGCCGGAGACTTTCGGTCCAGTTACAGAATTATTGGTAAATGATAAGCTCCGCTTCATGCTGGATATGCGGCGTCTCCGGATCCTGCATGCCGTCAGCGCACACGGATCGGTCACCGCCGCGGCCGCGGCGCTGGGCTACTCGGCCCCCGCCGTTTCCCAGCAGCTGGCCGCCCTGGAGCGGGACGTCGGGATGCAGCTGACCGAACGTGCGGGCCGGGGCATCGGGCTGACGGCCGCGGCCGGCCTCCTGGTGGCCCACACCGACGCCCTCCTGGCCCAGCTCGAGGCGGCCGAGGCCGACCTGGCCGCGCTGCGTGATCAGGTCGCCGGGCGGGTCGCGCTGGCCGCGTTCCCCTCTGCCGCGGCCGCCATCGTGCCCGGAGCGTGGGCCGAGCTGGCCGGCTCCGCACCGCAGGTGCAGCTCGACCTGGTGGAGATGGAACCCGAGGAGGCCCTGCCCGCCGTGCTCCGCGGCGCGGCCGACGTGGCCATCGCCCACGAATACGACCTGCTCCCGCGGCCCCTCGATCCGCTTTTCGAGCGGCGTGAGCTGGTCTCCGATCCGGTGTGCGTCGCGGTCCCGGCCGGCAGCGCCGCCGCAGCCGGGGGCCCGCTGGAGCTGCGCTCGCTGACCAGCCAGCCGTTCCTCGCCCCGCGGAGCAATACGAGCTGCGCCGAAATGATCCAGCGCGCCTGTGCCCGGGCCGGCTTCGTCCCCCGGGTCGTCGCCCGGGCCAGCGACTTCCATGTCCTGCTCAGCCTGGTGGCCGCGGGCGCCGGGGTCACCCTGGTGCCCCGGCTCGCCGCCCGGCCGCTGCCCCCGGGGGTTCAGCTGGTCCAGCCGGCCGAGCCGGTCACCCGCCAGATCTTCACCGTCAGCCGCCGCGGCGGTGACCGTAAGCCCGCGGTCCGCGTCGTGCTCGACGCGCTTACTGCCGAATGCGGGCCAGGACGAGAGTGATGTCGTCCTCGCCGCGCTGGCGCAGCGCCTGGCTTATCGTCTCGGACGCGCTGTCCAGCGACGTGCCGGGCTGGTCCAGGACGGAGCCGAGCGCGTCGCGCAGCGCGGCGATGCCGTCGTCCAGCGGCCGGGTGCGGCTTTCCGCCAGCCCGTCGGTATAAAGCGCGAGTGTGGCTCCCGGCGGCAGGGTGACCTGGGCGACTTCGAAGGTCCCGGCGCTGAGCCCCAGCGGGAGCCCGGCGGGCACGGCGAGCACCTCGGTGCTTCCGCCCGGCAGGGCCAGCACGGGCGGCGGGTGACCGGCGGCCGCGATCACGGCGGTGCTGGCCCCGATGTCGATCACGGCGCAGATGCAGGTGGCGTACGGCGAGGCGGGCATGCCCGCGACCATCGTGTCCAGGGTGGCCAGCAACTCGGCGGGGGGCAGGTCCAGGCCGGCCAGGAGGTGCGTCGCGGTGCGCAGCTGCACCATGACCGCTGCCGCCTCCGGGCCGTGCCCCATCGCGTCCCCCACGACCAGGGCCACCCGGCCGCCCGGCAGGGCGACGATGTCATGCCAGTCCCCGCCCACCATGCTGGCGCCCACCGGCAGGTACAGGTGCGCGACCTCCACGCCCGCCGGGACGCGCGGCTCGGCAGGCAGCAGGCCGCGCTGCAGCGCGAAGGCGGTCCGCCGTTCCCGGTGATACAGGCGGGCATTGTCGATGCACACCGCCGCCCGCGAGGCGAGCTCGCCCGCCGCGGCGATGTCCGCGGGCCCGAAGTCCGGGCTCTGCGGCGCCCGGCCGAACGTCGCGCACCCCAGGACCACGCCCTGGGCCACCAGGGGGACGGACAGCCACGACGCGTAGCCGGAGGTGAGGTCACGGCCGCCGGGGCGGCGGCCGACCCGCTCGGCGCTCTCGTCGTCGAGGCGGTCGAACAGGACCGGGCTCCGGGTATGCATCGCCCGGAAGCTGGGCGACTCATCCTCGAAGACCAGCACCTCACCGGGGCGCAGCACGCTGTCGGTGACCGAGGTGGGCTGGCCCGCCAGCCGGGCCACCAGCCGCCGCACCACCGCCCCGTGCCCGGCCTGGGGCGAGACGGGCTCGTCGGCGGCGAGCAGCCGTTCGAACACGAAGATGGCCACGGCATCGGCGAACGCGGGCACCGCGACGTCGGCGACCTCGCGGGCGGTACGGGGCAGGTCGAGCGTGGTGCCGATCCGGTCGGCCGCCTCACGCAGCCAGCCCGGGCCGACGCCCGGCGAGACATGCTGCCCGATCACCAGCACCCCGGCGTCCGGCCCGCCCAGCGGCTCCCAGCGGACGGCGACCGGGCCGCTGCCGCCCGCGAAAGCCATGCTCATCGTCGCGGTCCAGACCCGCCCGGCCGCGACCTCGGCCAGCGCCTCGCCGGCCAGCTCACGCTGGCCAGGGCCGGTCATCAGCACGTCACACACGTCACGCCCGCCGACCTCTGACGCCGGATGACCGAAGAGCCGCTCGGCCGACACCGGCCATGAGGCCACCCGGCCCCCGGAATCCAGGGTGAACGCGGCCATCCCCGCCAGGTCCGGCCCGCGCCGCCGGGGCAGTGCAGACCCGCGATCCCCGGTCATCTATGCCGCCACAGGTATCTGCACCCGTCCTCGCCCGCCAGCACCCCGCCGCTCGCAGCGGCCGGTCCGGCAATGGCCACCAGCCATTCCGGACCGGCGGCCAGGCGGTACTGGCAGCCATTGCCCGTTCCCCGAGATATCGTGCAAACACGAAATATATCGCAAAGCGGCTGGCAAAATCCGCCAGGATGCGGAAGCCCCCCGGGGGGAACGAGAGAGCTGGCCGCGGACGGCCGCCCGGGTCAGCTCAGTACCGGCTCACAGATCCCGCGGGGAATCTGAGCAGATTCCCCGCGGGATCCTGGCCATCGCGGGACCGGCAGCTGAAGATCAGCGACCTATCGGCCCGCGGACGCGTCGGCCGCGGTGGGGGCCAGCAGACCGGCTGAGTTAGTGGCAGAGCCCGGCGGGCTGTGACGTCCCGCAGTGGTTGGCCACAAAGTGGACGCCGACCCCGGTGCCGTCCCAGATCAGGTCGGCTGGCCGGTTACGGAAGGCGTGGTTGGCGACGATCGTGTCGTGGTTGGGATTGCTCCCGTGGCTGATCGTGCTGGCACTCAGCACGACGATCCCGCCGGAGTTGAACTGCCGCCCGGTGTTGCCGGAAACGGCATTGTGCGCGACCAGGGTGCGCGTGGCGCCCAGCAGCAGGATCCCGCCACCCTTCACGTTGACCGGTGTGTCGCCGGACTTCGCGCAGAACTTGTTGTTGCCGATCGCGACGTTCCTGAAGATGGCCGCGTTGCCCGCACCACCCTTCTGGCCGTCATCGAGCACCAGGATGCCCTCGCAGTTCTTGATGGCCAGGTTGTGGAACACCGCAACTCCCCGGGCGTGCCGGACAAAGATCCCGAACTGGTTGCCGATGGAGACGTTGTCGCGCACGACCGTATCCGCGTCCGGTGAATCGCCCACGTAGAAGCCGGCCTCATGGTTGCCGACCGCGGTATCACGGGCGAACAAGGTCCGCGTGGACTCGAAGCGCGAGATGCCGTAGTCACCGTCGTTGACCGCCGACACGTTGGTCACCGTGAGGCCGTTCGTGCCGTAGCCGAACACGCCATTGGCGGGAAAGCCGGTGACGTACATCCCGGTGACCGTGTCGTGGCGGACCGCCCGCAGCACAGCCCCGCTCTGCATGTTGACCTTCTTGGCCAGGATGCACACGCCGGTAACCCCGAACGCACCGGTGCACAGGGTGTGCGGTTTCCTGGCCGGCGGCTTCAGTACCGTGCCGTGCCGGGAATTACCCGAGCCCCGCAGGGTGATCCCGTCGGTGCGGATCTGCACGCTCTGGTGATACACGCCTGGTTTGAGTAGCACGGTGTCACCCGGGTGCGCGTGGTTGACCGCAGCCTGGATGGACTGACCAGGCGACACGACGATCGTCGCCGCCGGCCTGGCCTGGTGTGTGGTGGCCGCGGAAGCCGATCCGGCCACCGCGAATGCCGTACTGAGTGTAATTCCGAATGTCGTGGCGCACGCAGCCGTGAAGAATCTGCGCATCGATGCCCCCTAGCGTGATATACACGCTGGCCCCCCTGGGCCGACGCAATACCAACCGACACTAATCGAACACATATATGTTGGCAACCTTTGCTATAACCGTGCGCCACCGTACTGATTCCTGAATATCGGTATATATCCGGATAGCCGGGCGATCTCCGGGCCAGTCCGGTAAGGGCCCGCGGTCCCCTGCCCTCAGCCCGGTGCCTCGCCGGGCCACAGCCCGTACTCCTCCAGCCAGCCGAAGGAGTCCTCGGGACGGCCACCGGAGGGCCGGTATTCCAGCCCGACATGGCCGTGGTAGCCCTTCCGGTCCAGGTAGCGGAGCAGGAAGCGGTAGTTGATCTCGCCGGTGCCCGGCTCACCCCGGCCGGGCACGTCCGCGATCTGGATGTGGCTGATCAGGGGCCAGTAGGTATCCAGCGTGGTGGCGAGATCGCCTTCCATCCGCTGCATGTGGTAGGCGTCGTACTGCAGCCCGACATTCTCGCGCCCGGTCTGCGCGATGAAGGCGGCCGCGGCCGCGGTGGTGGTGAGCAGGCAGGGGCCGTTCTCCATGGAATTGAGGGCCTCGATCATCACCTGGCGGCCCGACTCCGCGGCCTGGTCGGCGGCCCAGGCCACGTTGTCCCGGGCCAGCCGGAGTTGCTGGTCCAGCGGGTAACGCTCGTCGCGCAGCCCGGCCAGCAGGTTCAGCCTGGGGCAGCCGCAGTCCGCCGCGATCCGCAGGGCCAGCGGCACGTGGGCCCGCAACCGGGCGGTGCGGTCCGGGTCGGCGGCCAGGCCGCGGTCGCCGGCGGGCATGTTCCCGGCGTCGAAGTTCAGCAGCGCGAGGTGCAGCCCCCAGCGCTGGGTCAGCTGAGGCAGCCGCGCGGCCTCCTCGTCGCCAGGCCACCACAGCTCGACCGCGCCGAACCCGGCCGCGGCGGCCCGGGCGAACCGTTCGGGCAGCGGCAGGTCCGCCCAGAGCAGGGACAGGTTGGGCGAGAACCGCAGCGTCATCCCGCGACCCTCTCACGTCAGGCCGGAGTGTCCAGCGCGACCGCAGGGTCAGCCGCCGGGCGGCGGTCAGGCCGGGCGCCGCGGGGCCAGCTTGGCCAGCTGCCGGGACGACAGCGGAGGGTGTGCCGCTGAGCGGTCCCGCGGCCCGCAGGCCGGCCAGGTGGATGTCGAGGAACCGCTGCCAGGCGCCGGGAGCGACTTCTCCGGCGGCCTGCACGAGCCCGCGCATGCCCCAGACCAGCGCCAGGACGTCGCCGGGGGTGATACCCGGGTTCACCGTGCCGGCGGCCACGGCGCGGGCGGTGAGCTCGTCGACCGCGGCCCGGATCCGGCGGGTGGTGGCATCGTCCGTGCGGCGCTGGAGGAACAGGTCCGCGTAGCGGGCATGGTCGGCGAACGACTGGCCCAGGGCCCGCAGGAACTCTTCGAGCCCGTATCCGCCGGGGCGCGCCAGCGCCCGGTCGGTGGACGACAGGACCTCCTCGAGGGCCAGCCGCAGCAGCTCATCGATCAGGGCGTCTTTGCTGGCGAAGTGGCGGTAGACGGTGCCGACGCCCACGCCGGCCCGCGCGGCGATCTCCTCCATGCTGGCGTCGGCGCCAGACTCGCCCAGCACGTCGCGCGCGGCGGCCAGGATGGCGTGATAGTTCCGGACGGCGTCGCGCCGGGTGCCCAGGACCCGTTGCGGGGCGGGACCGCTCACTCGCTCTCGTCCCCGGTGACCGTCCCGCCGGCCACCATCGCCAGTTCGGCGTGGTCCAGCTCACCGGCCCCGCGCCGCAGCCCGCGGGCGGCCGGGATGAGCAGGCCGGCCAGGGCGGCCAGCGCCAGCCCCGCGGCCATCACCGCGAACCCGGTGGTGTAGCCGGACTCCTCCGGCAGCCCGGAGGGCCCCAGCTGCGAGGTGACGATGCTGGCCATCACCGCCGCGCCGATGCTGCCGCCGATCGTGCGGATGTTCGCGTTCATGCCGCTCGCGACGCCGGTCTGCGAGGGCGGCACCGCGGCCACGACCAGCGCCGACATGGCCGAGAAGACGAGCCCGAATCCCACACCCATGATGGCGCTGGAGAGATAGATCTCCCATTCGTAGGTGTGCGCGAAGGCGAGGATCAGCATGGCCGCACACCCGATCAGGCACCCGGCGATCACGAGCACCTTGCCGCCGAGCGCGCGGGTCAGCCGGCCCACGAACATGCCCACCGCGAACATGGTGATCGTCGAGGGCAGCAGCATCAGCCCGGACTGGGTGATGCTCGCGCCGAACCCGTACCCGGCGGCCGGGGGGGTCTGCACGAACTCGGGCAGGAAAGCGAACGTCGCGTACATTCCCACGCCGATGAGCAGGGCGACCAGGTTGTTGGTCCATACGGCGGTCCGCCGCATCATCTTCATGTCGATCAGCGGGGTGGCCGCGCGCAGTTCGGCGACGACCCAGGCCACCGCGAGGACGACCGCCGCGGCCAGCAGGCCGATCACCCGGCTGGAGCCCCAGCCCCAGACCGGGGCCTCGCTCAGCGCGACCAGCAGCGCGACCAGCCAGCCGGACAGCAGCACCGCGGGCAGCCAGGAGATGCGCCCGGGGGTCCGCACGGGCGACTCGGGAACCAGCAGTACCGCGGCCACCGCGGCCACCACGGTCAGGATCAGCGGCAGCCAGAACAGCCAGTGGTAGTCCAGCGCGTTCACGATCGGGCCCGCCAGGACGATGCCGAGGCCAGCCCCGACCGCGGTCAGCGCGGCCAGGACCCCGACCGCGCCGGCGACCTTCCCGGCCGGGAACTCATCCCGGATGATCCCGAACGCGACCGGCACCATCCCGCCGCCGGCCCCCTGGATCACCCGGGCCACGATCATCACCCCGATCGAGGGAGCGAGCGCCGCCAGCAGCGAGCCGACCGCCAGCGCCACCAGCGCGCCGACGAACACCCGCTTCTTGCCGGTCATGTCGCCGATCCGCCCCAGGATCGGCGTCATGATCGACGCCGACAGCAGGTAGGCGGTCAGCACCCAGGTCACCGTGTCCTGCGAGGTATGCAGCTGGTGCTGGACCGTGGTCAGCACCGGGACCACCAGCGACTGCAACAGCGCGAACGCGCCGATCCCCAGGGCCAGCACCGTAAACGTCACCTGATGGTGCGCGCGCCGGCTAGCAACGGCCACGACGACCTCCCCCGAAACGGAATCGTGCTTCCGATTAGGGAGCTTAGCAAACCGGAATCCAGATTCCGGCTGCACCCACCCGCGTTACCGCACCCGGCCCCGCGTTACCGCACCCGGCCCTGGGTTACCGCGTGAGCTGAACGGGCCGGGCCCCGGCCTCGTCGGGGGCGGCCGCGACCGCCGGGGGCTGGGCGGGGAGGAAGGCCGCGGCGGCCACGGCGCCGGCCGCCGCCACGCTCCCGGCCACCACGCTGCCGATGCTGAGGCCATGCAGGAACGCCTGGGTGGCGGCGAGATGGATGGCCCGGCCGGCGGCCGGGTGGCCGGCCGCGCTGACCCGGCCGGACACGGCGTACGCCGCGCCGACCGACTGATGGGCGAGGGCCGAGAGCCGGCCAGGCAGGGCCGCGGGCAGGCTGGCGGTCAGCCGTGCGCCGTAGAGCGAGGCGTAGACACTGCCGATCACCGCGACGCCCAGGGTGCCGCCGAGCAGGCGGGTCGAGTCGTTGACCGCCGATCCGATGCCGGCGTGCCGCCGCGACACGGCCCCCATGATGGACTCGGTCGCTGGCGCCGAGCTGAGCCCCATCCCGAGCCCGTACACGACCATCTGCACGGCGATGATGCCGTAGCTGGTGGTCGCGGTGGTCGCCACCGCGACCCACCCGTAGAACGCCGCCATGGCGACCAGGCCGGCCGCGACGACCAGCTTGGTCCCGGCCCGCACCGCCAGCTGGGTTCCGGCCACGGAGCCGACGCCGACCGCCAGCGCCACCGGGAGCAGGTGCACCCCGGTAGACAGCGGCCCGTACCCCCGGACGAACTGGAAGTACTGGGTGATCAGGAAGATGAAGCCGAGCAGGGTGAAGAACGCCACCGTGACCGCGCCGCTGGCCGCGCTGAACCGCAGGTTGCGGAACAGCCGCACGTCGAGCATGGGGTGAGCGGAGCGTCGCTCGCCCACGATGAACGCGGCGAGCAGCACGGCGGAGACCGCGAACCCGGCGACGCTCCGGGCACTTCCCCACCCGTAGCTGGGCGCCTCGATGATCGTGAAGACCAGCAGGGCCATGCCCCCGGCCGACAGCACCAGCCCGGGCACGTCCACCGGGGCAGCCGCCGGATCCTTCGACGTCGGGACGGTCGCGGCCACCAGGAGGGCGCCCGCGGCCGCCACGGGGCCCATGGCCACGAAGATGCTGCCCCAGCTGAAGTGCTCCAGGAGCCAGCCGCCGACGATCGGCCCCAGCGCGATCGCGACCCCCGCGCTCGCTCCCCACAAGCCGATGGCCCGGGCCCGTTCGGCCCGCCCCGTGAAGACGTTGGAGATCAGCGAGAGCGTCGCGGGGAAGGTCATGGCGGCCCCGAGCCCCATCACCGCCCGGACCGCGATCAGCTGCCCCGGGCTCGTGGTGAAGCCGCCGGCCACGCTGGCCGTGCCGAACACGGCCAGCCCCGCCAGCAGCATCCCCTTGCGGCCGAAGCGATCGGACAGGCTGCCGAAGGTCAGCAGCAGCGCGGCGAAGACCAGGTTGTAGGCGTCCACCACCCACTGCAGCTGGGTCGTGGTGGCGTGCAGTTCCCGCACCAGGCTGGGCAGGGCCACGTTCACCATCGTGGTGTCCAGGTTGACGGCGAACGCGGCGAGCAGCAGCGCCGCGAGAATCATGGGCTTGGATCGCATAGTTGAAATACTCAACCTTAAGAAAATAAAAGTCAAGTTCTAAGTGCTAACACTCAACTGGAACTCGGGTATGGTGGGGGGATGCGGACCTACGGCCAGTACTGCTCGGTGGCCAAGGCGCTTGACGTCGTGGGCGACCGGTGGACCCTGCTGATCATCCGCGAGCTGCTCCTGCAGGGCCCGTGCCGGTACACCGACCTGAAGGGCGGCCTGCCCGGCATCGCCACCAACCTGCTCGCGGACCGCCTCCGGGAACTGGAGCGGGCCGGCCTGATCTGGCGCGAGGAGGCTGCGCCGCCCGTGGCCACCGCGCTCTTCCACCTGACCGACGCCGGGAAGGAACTCGAGCCGGTGCTCAATGCCCTCGGCGGCTGGGGCATCCGGTACATGGCCCAGCCGAACGACGGCGACGAGTTCCGCAGCCACTGGTTCGCCTTTCCCGCCTCGTTCTTCCTGCACGACCGTGATCCGGATGGCCCGCCGGTCACCATCGAGCTGCGCACGGCCGATCGTCCGGCGGTGATCGAGGTGTCCGGCGGCTCGGTCAGCACGCGGCCTGGGACCGCGGCTGACCCGGACCTCATCCTCGGGGGAACCGCTCGGCTCATCCTCGGCACGCTCTCCGGGAAGCTGACCATCGGGGAAGCGGCCGCGGCCGGCCTTGAGATCAGCGGGGACCCCGCCGTGCTGGAGCGGCTCCTGCCCCAGCCCGCTGCCCGTCCGTCCTAGCCGGTTCCCGCGCCGGTATACCTGCCCGGGAGGAAATTCCGTGTCCGTTTCGCGGCTCAGGCACATCCCCGGAATCGGCGTGGACGAGATCGGCGATGCCGCCGACGCCACCGGGAACCCCGCCTTCCTGCGGCTGGAGAACCTCGACACCGACGTGCCGCCGCCCGCGGTGGCCCGCGAGGTCACCCATGCGGCAGTGGAGGCCGACGACGCCAACAGCTACCTGCCGTTCCAGGGGCACCGCGCGCTGCGCGAGGCCGCGGCGGAGCACGTCAGTGCCATGGCCGGCCGGCACTACGATCCGGGCACGGAATGCGTCAGCGTGGCGGGCGGACTCAACGGCATCCTCAACGTCCTGCTGGCCACGGTGGAGCCCGGCCAGGAGGTCGTAATCTGCGATCCGATCTATGCCGGGCTGGTGAACCGCATCCGGCTGGCGGGCGGGATCCCCCGGCACGTGCGCTGCGTTCCCGGCCCGGGCGGCTGGGCGACCGATCCGGGCGAACTGGCCGCGGCCATTGGCCCGGACACGGCCGCGGTGCTGCTGATGAGCCCCGCCATGCCGACCGGAGCCGTCCTGACCGGCGAGCATTTCGAGGCCATCGCCGACCCGGTCAACCGGCATGGCGCCTGGGTCATCTGGGATGCGGCCATGGAACGGATCCTCTTCCATGACCAGCGGCCCGCGCATCCCGGCGCCCACCCGGGACTGGCCGCCCGCACCATCACGGTCGGCTCGGCCTCGAAGGAACTGCGGATGATCGGCTGGCGGGTGGGCTGGGTCGCCGGGCCGCGGGACATCATGAAAGATGTCGCCCTGGTCGGGCTGACCAACGTGGTCTGCCAGGTGGGTATCGCCCAGCAAGCCGTGGCGGCGGCGTTGCGCCACCCGGACGCGGATCAGGACGTGGCCGCGGCCACCCAGGTCTGGCAGCAGCGCTGCGACCACATGCTGGATCAGCTGGCGGGCTATCCGTGCCTGCGCCCGGACGGCGGATGGTCGCTGCTCATCGACTGCGCCGCCCTGGGCCTGTCCGCCGGGGAAGCGTCACAACGCCTCTTCACCCGGTCCGAGGTCGCCGCCACCCCGATGACCGGATGGGGGCCCAGCGGCGAGCGGTACCTGCGCCTCGTGTTCGCCAACGAGCCAGTCCAGCGGCTCAGCGACCTGCGCGCCCGGTTCGACGCCGCCTTCGGCTGACCCTCGGACCCGGGCCGCGCTCAGGCGGCCGTCCCGATCCGCAGCACGGCGGCGGCGAGCGCCGCAGCCGCCGCGATGGCCGCGCCGACGAGCAGCGCCAGGTGGTAGCCGTGGTGCAGCAGCGGCGTCACCACGAGCGGGCCGAGAATCTGGCCGAGGCCGTAGCCGGTGGTCAGCAGGGCCACCGCGCGCGGGTACCGCAGCTGGGTCCCCAGGGCCAGCGCCAGGGACACCACGCCGAGGAAGGTGGCGCCGAACAGGACCGCGGACAGCAGTGCGGGGGCGACGCCGCCGACCAGCGCGGGCAGGGCGATCCCGGCGGCCTGGATGAGCAGCGCCGCGCACAGCAGGGTGGACCGCGTCCACCGCCGGCTGAGCTGGGCCCACCCCGCCGCGGCCGGGAGGGCGGCCAGCCCGGCCAGCACCCAGGCCCCGCTTCCGGCCCAGGCGGGCGAGTTCTCGTTGATCGCGGCGACCAGGAAGGTCCCGGCGATGATGTAGCCCACTCCCTCCAGCGAGTAGCTGGCCAGCAGCACGGCGAACCAGCGGTGGGCCCGGAGCGGGCGGCGGGCGGCCTGCGGCCCGGCTCCTGGCGGCAGCGGGCGGGACGGGCGCGGCCCGGGACGCAGCGGCCAGGCGGCGACCGTGAGGACGAGGGCGCAGCCCGCCGAGGCCAGCCAGGCCGTGCGCCACGTCCCCGCGGCCAGGACCACGAGGCCGGACAGGGCGATGCCGGCCCGACGCCGCCGAACCCCCAGCCGGCCAGGTGCTGCCGGGGTCCCCGCAGCCCGGTCAGCATCGCGCTCACCGCGATCATGAAGACGAGAGCGCTCGCGATCCCGGCGATGAGCCGCAGCCCCAGCCAGGCGGCGTGGTTCTCGGTGGCTCCCATCAGCGCGAGGGTGACGACCACCAGGACCAGGCCCGCCCGCAGGGCCAGCACCGACCGGGTGACCGCGGGCATCACGATACCGAGCAGCGCGCCGGCCAGGTAACCGGCGTAGTTGGCCGTGGCCAGCGCCGATCCGTACTGGGCCGAGAGCCCGGCCTGGGTGTGCATGAGCGGGAGGATCGGCGTGTACGCGAACCGCCCGATGCCCATGCTGGCGGCCAGCGCCGCGGCCGCCTGCAGCACCAGCATCCAGGGGGCCCGGGCGCTGACCCGGGTGGTGCCCATGGTCTGGCCCGGGGCTGCCGTCATGGTGACCGTCCTTCGCGGCGGGCGGTGACTCGTGTGCCGGTGACTACGACGCTAGAAGGGCGGCCAGGCGAGCTCCAATGCCTTTCTCGCTGCGTCTATGCTCAGCAGGCATGGATGTCGAGTTGCGGCACCTGCGAGCTTTCGTCGCGGTGGCCCGGTCACGCTCGTTCACCCGCGCGTCCGGGCACCTGCTGATCACGCAGCCGGCCCTGACCCGCACGATCCAGCAGCTCGAGGCCGCCCTGCAGGTGACCCTGCTGGAACGCACCTCCCGGCATGTCGAACTGACGGCGGCGGGGCGCGAATTCTGCGCTCACGCGGAACGGGTACTCGCGGATCTGGAGGTCGCGCTCGCGTCGGTCCGCACCCACGTCACGATCCGGCTCGGCTTCAGCTGGCTGCTTCCCGACCCGTGGGCGCAGCAGGCGGTCGGCCAGTTCGAGCAGGCGACGGGCGCCACGGTGTCGCTGGTCCGCTCGGATGATCCGCTGGCCGCGGTCGAGCAGGCGTCGATCGACGTGGCGGTGATCCGCGGCACCATCCCGGACGGCTCTCCGGTGCGCCGGGTGCACCTGTTCGACGAGGTGCGGGTGGCCATGTGCTCGCAGCACTCCAGGCTCGCGTCCTATGAGCGCCTGGACTGGGCCGAGGTACCCGCCTGGCCGCTGGTGGTCAACACCGTGAGCGGCACGACCGGCCCGTGGTCCTGGCCACCGGGCCAGCGGCCCGCCCGCATCGTCGAAACGGGGAACTTCGACGAGTGGCTGGAGTCGGTGGCCGCCGACCGGGGCATCGGCGTGGTCCCTGACGTCGCGATGCGCCGGAACATCCACTCGGCGGTGCGCTTCGTCCCGCTGGTGAACGCCCCGTCCAGCCCGGTGTGGCTGGCCTTCCTGCCCCGGGTACGCGAATCGCTGATGCGCCAGTTCGCGGAGGCGGCGATCGCGGCCGCCTCTTCGGGGGACAAGCCGGGATGAGCGATGCGGCTGACCAGGCCACGCCCGACATTACCTTCGAGGTGCTCGACGGGACCGCAGCCAGCGCGCACGCGGACGAACTGCAGGCCCTGTACGCCGACGTGTTCGCCGGCCCGGGCGGCCGGGACGGCGAGGCCGCAGGGTTCGCGAAACGCTTCCGGGTTCAGCGCCGCCAGCCGGGCTATGTCCTGGCTGAGGCCCGCCACGGCGGTTACCTGGTCGGTTACGCGGCCGGGTTCCCGCTCCGGCCGTCCACCTCCTGGTGGCGGCACCTGACCACCCCGCTGCCGGATGAGGTGACGGCCGAGCATCCGGGCCGCACCTTCGCCGTGGTCGACCTGCTGGTCCGCGCGTCATGGCGGCGCCAGGGCATCGGCGCCGCCCTGCACGGCCTGATCCTGGCGTCCCGGCCCGAGGAGCGGGCGACGCTCACCGTGCCGCCGTCCGCAGCCCCGGCGCAGCACGCGTTCCGGGCCTGGGGCTGGCGCAAGGTCGCGCGGACGCGTGATCCCGCTCCCGGCTCACCCGTGGCCGACGTGCTCGTCATGACGCTGCCGCTTGGGCGCCCGGCCTAAGACGCGGAAAGGCCCGCCAGGAACGGCTCGTGCCGTCCCGGCGGGCCTGCGCGCCTGACCGTAAGCAGGTAACGGTGTTCAGTTACTGGGTCACGGTGTCCGCGCGGTGCGGCAGCTTCCAGCCTGGCCGCACGAAGTGGCAGGTGTAGCCGTTGGGGTACTTCTCCAGGTAGTCCTGGTGCTCGGGCTCGGCCTCCCAGAACGGGCCGGCGGGCTCGACCTCGGTGACCACCTTGCCCGGCCACAGGCCGGAGGCGTCCACGTCGGCGATGGTGTCCTCGGCGACCCGCTTCTGCTCGTCGCTGGTGTAGAAGATGGCCGAGCGGTAGCTGGCCCCGATGTCGTTGCCCTGCCGGTTACGCGTGCTCGGGTCGTGGATCTGGAAGAAGAACTCCAGCAGGTCCCGGTAGGAGATCTGGTCGGGGTCGAAGGTGATCTCGATGGCCTCCGCGTGCGTGCCGTGGTTCCGGTACGTCGCGTTGGGCACGTCGCCGCCGGTGTAGCCGACGCGGGTGGAGATCACGCCGGGGCGCTTGCGGATGAGGTCCTGTACGCCCCAGAAGCAGCCGCCGGCCAGGATGGCCTTCTCGGTGTGGCCCGTCATCGTCATGCACTCCTCGTCTGGTCGGTCTGCTCGGTCTCGTGGGTCTGCCCGTCGCCGGTCTGCTCGAACAGCGTGCGGTACTCCCCGTAACCTTCGCGCTCCAGGTCATCGAGCGGGATGAAGCGCAGGGCCGCGGAGTTGATGCAGTACCGCAGCCCGCCCTGGTCGGCGGGCCCGTCGGGGAACACGTGGCCGAGGTGGCTGTCCCCGTGGGCGGACCGGACCTCGGTCCGGATCATGCCCAGGCCGATGTCCCTCTTCTCGACGACGTTGCGCGGCTCGATCGGCACCGTGAAGCTCGGCCAGCCGGACTGGCTGTCGTACTTGTTCACCGAGGCGAACAGCGGCTCACCGGACACGATGTCCACGTAGATGCCGGGCTCCTTGTTGTCCCAGAACTCGTTGCGGAACGCCGGCTCGGTGGCGTTCTTCTGGGTGACCCGGTACTGGTCCTTGGTCAGCCGCGAGACGGCCTCCGGGTCCTTGCGGTAATTCTCAGGCATGTCAGCTCCTTTGCCGGACCGGGTCCTCGTTGGTGGCGAGGGTGGTCCACCATTAACAGCACCCCCGCGGGCCTGGGTGTTCCCGGGTGGCGGGGTCCGCCGGCGGCGGCTGCGGCGGCGTCCCGGCCGGGCGCGTGGACATCGCCCGCGCTTTGCTGGAAGGCTGGACTGCATGCCGACGCGACTGGTCCACCTGGTAGCCGACGCCCGCGATCCCGGCCGGCTGGCCCGGTTCTGGTCGGCCCTGCTGGGCTGGGAGATCGCCGACGAGACACCGGAGGAGATAGACGTGTGGCCGGCCGGCTACACCTATCCCGATCCGGTCGCCGTGCCGATCGTCTTCGTCCCGGTCCCTGAGTCCAAGACCGGCAAGAACCGGGTGCACCTGGACCTGGCCAGCACGTCAGCCGCGGATCAGGCCGAGCTGGTCAGCCGGGCCCGGGACCTGGGCGGCGGGCCGGTGGACATCGGCCAGGGTGAGGTGCCGTGGGTGGTCATGGCGGACCCGGAGGGGAACGAGTTCTGCGTGCTGGAGCCCCGGGACGTCTACCGCGACACGGGCCCGGTCGCGGCGATCCTCACCGACTGCGCCGATCCCGCGGCGCTGGCCCGGTTCTGGGCCGGGGCGGCGGGCTGGCCGGTCACCCACACCGAGGATCAGCTCGTCGGGCTCCGCTCTCCCGCGGGCGTGGGGCCGTACCTGGAGTTCCTGCGGGTGCCCGGCGGCAAGACGGTCAAGAACCGGATCCACCCGGACGTGGCGCCCTACCGCGGCGAGGATCCCGCCGCCGAGGTAGCGCGGCTGCGCGCCGCGGGCGCGGCCCTCGCGGACGTCGGCCAGGGTGACGACGTGTCCTGGACGGTCCTGGCCGATCCCGAAGGCAACGAGTTCTGCGTCCTGTCAGCCCGCTAGGGCGGGCCGCCCTGGCCCGGGATCAGGTAGAGACCAGGTCGCAGACGAAGATCAGGGTCTCGCCCGGGGCGATCGCGCCGGCGGCCCCGCGGTCGCCATAGGCCAGGTCCGGCGGGATGATCAGCTGCCGGCGGCCGCCGACCTTCATGCCCTGCACGCCCTGGTCCCAGCCGGCGATGACCTGCCCCACGCCGAGCCGGAACTGCAGCGGCTCGCCGCGGTTCCAGCTGGCGTCGAACTCCTCACCGGTGGAGTACGCGACGCCCACATAGTGCACCGCGACCGTGTCGCCCGCCTTCGCGACGGCGCCGTCGCCTTCCCAGACGTCGGTGATCTCCAGCTTCTTCGGCGGCTCGCCGCCGGGGAAATCGATCTCAGGCTTTTCAGTGCTCATGGTCGTGTCTCCATACGGAACGTGATGCGTTAGCCACAACGACAGGGGAGTCTACGTCAGCCGTCCCGCCACAACGCCCGGGGTCCAGCCGATGGCCGGCGCGATATGCCCGGCAATCGTGGCCAGGATGCGCGCGTTGTAGGCCACGCCGAGCTGGTTCGGCACGGTGAACAGCACCGTGTCGGCCTCGCGCACGGCCTCGTCCGCGGCCAGCTCGGCGGCGACGGCGTCCGGCTCCCCGACGTAGGTCCGGCCGAAGCGGGACCGGACGCCTTCCAGCAGCCCGATCTGGTCCTCGTGCTCCTGGTCGCCGAAGTACATCCGGTCGATGTCCTCGGTGATCGGCAGCACGCTGCGCGACACGGAGACACGTGGCTCCCGCGTCCCGCCGCGCTCCGCCCACGCCTCGCGGTACAGCCGGATCTGCTCCGCCTGGAGCTGGTCGAACGGGACGCCCGTGTCTTCGGACAGCAGCGTGGAACTCTGCAGGTTCATCCCGGCCTGAGCAGCCCACTGGGCCGTGGCGCGGGTCCCGGAGCCCCACCAGATCCGGTCGGCCAGGCCCGGCGACTGGGGCTGGATGGCCAGGCCGCCGCTGACCCCGGTCCGGGCCGGGTCGGTCCGCGCGACCACCGCGCCGCCGATCGCGGCCAGGAAGATCTCGGTCTTGCGCCGGGCGGCGTCCGCGTCACTCTCCCCGTCCGCGGGCCGGTAGCCGAACGACTCGGCGCCGCGCAGCACGGTTTCCGGCGATCCCCGGCTGACGCCGAGCTGCAGGCGCCCGCCGCTGATCAGGTCGGCCGCCGCCGCCTCCTCGGCCAGGTACAGCGGGTTCTCGTACCGCATGTCGATGACCGCGGTCCCGATCTCGATCCGGCTGGTCCGCGCCCCGATCGCGGCCAGCAGCGGGAACGGGGAGGCCAGCTGCCGCTCGAAGTGGTGCACGCGGACGAATGCCCCGTCGATCCCGAGGTCCTCGGCCGCCTGGGCCAGTTCGATTGTCTGCAGCAGCGCGTCGGAGGCGGTCCGGGTCTGCGATCCCGGAGCGGCCCGCCAGTGACCGAACGACAGGAAACCGATCCTCTTCATGGCTGTATCAAGCGGTCGCGGCCTGCCGGGATTCCCCGGGGGCCGACGGCCTGACCGCGCTGGCCCGGCAGGTCTTACTTGACGGGCCGCGCGCCTAGCGTTACACCTTCATAAAAGGCTTGAATTAAGGGCAAAATTCTCCGCAACGACCACCATCACCCGCTGCTCCCCCGCCCCGGCACGGGTGATGGTCCGGCTACCCCAATGACGGGGCGCAGGCTGGAGGTAGGGCAGATGAATCACCCGATGAACGCCGCCGCAAGATGGCGTCCCCGGCGCACCTGGCCACGGCTGAGGCTGGCCCGGCCGCGCGCGGTCCTCACGGCGTTAGCCCTGCTGGCCAGCGGTCTGGCCGGCGTCGTGGGCACCGGGCTGGTCCGGGCGCCGGCCGCCCGCGCCGACACCGTGCCGCCGCCGCCGTCCGGCTGGACCACGGTGTTCGGCGACAACTTCGCGGGCGCGGCGGGGTCTGCCCCGTCCTCGGCGAATTGGTTCTACGACATTGGCACCGGCTACGGGACCGGGGAGAAAGAGCAGACCACCAACTCCACCAATAACGTCTACCTGGACGGCAGCGGCCACCTGGTCCTGAAGGCCATCAACAACGGCGGCACCTGGACCTCCGGGCGGATCGAAAGCACGCGCGACGACTTCCAGGCCCCGGCGGGCGGCAAACTCGAGATGACCGCCTCGATCGAGCAGCCCAACCCGGCCAACGGCCTCGGCTACTGGCCGGCGTTCTGGGCCCTGGGCTCCCCGATGCGGACCGGCGGCGGCTGGCCGCAGTCCGGCGAGATCGACATGATGGAAGACGTCAACGGGCTGAACGAGGCCTCCCAGACCTTCCACAACTCGGCGAACAGCCCGGGCCACCCGCTGATCGCCTGCCCGGGCGCGGGCTCCGGCTGCCAGACCGGCTACCACACCTACACGGTGATCGTGGACCGGACCAACACCAGCGCGGAGACCATGCAGTTCCTGATGGACGGCGTGGTCGAGAGCACGATCACCGAGGCCTCGGTCGGCACCGCCGCCTGGCAGGCCGCCGTCGATCACGGGTTCTTCATCATCTTTGACCTGGCCATGGGCGGCAACTACCCGGACGGGGTCTCCGGCACCACCACCCCGACCTCGGCCACCACGTCCGGCGCCTCGATGAGCGTGGGCTACGTGGCCGTATACGAGCAGGGCGGCAACTCCACCCCCACCTCGACCGCCAGCGCGACGGGGACGGTCACCGGGCTCAACGCGCTGTGCCTGGCCAACCAGAACTCGCTCAACACGTCGGGCAACCCGATCGGCGTGACCGGCTGCAACGGCAGCGCGGGCCAGCAGTGGTCGCCGTACTCGGACGGGACGCTGCGGACCCAGGGCGGCTGCCTGGACGTGGTCAGCGCGGGCACCACCAGCGGCACCAACGTGGACTGGTATCCCTGCAACGGAACCGCCGCCCAGACCTGGACCCATCAGGCCAACGGTGAGCTGGTCAACCCGAGCTCCGGGCTGTGCCTCACCGATCCCGGCGGCAATACCGGGGCCCGGCTGGACATCGAGACCTGCACGGACTCCGCCCAGCAGAAATGGACCCTGCCCACCGGGAGCGGCGGTGGCGGCGGTGGCGGAAGCTGCGGCCCCACCAACCTGGCCCTGAACAAGACCGCGACCGCGTCGTCCACCGAGAACGCCGGCACCCCGGCGGCCGATGCGGTGGACGGCAACACCGGCACCCGGTGGTCCAGCGCGTTCTCCGACCCGCAGTGGCTCGAAGTCGACCTCGGCTCCAGCCAGGCCATCTGCCAGGTCACGCTGAACTGGGAAACCGCGTACGCGACGGCGTTCCAGATCCAGACCTCGGCCGACGGCACGAACTGGACCACCATCTACTCCACCACCAGCGGGACCGGCGGCACCCAGACCCTCAACGTCACCGGGACCGGCCGCTACATCCGGATGTACGGCACCGCCCGGGCCACCCAGTACGGGTACTCGCTGTGGGAATTCAGCGTGTACGGCCCGGGAAGCGGCGGGGGCGGGGGGACGTGCGGGACCACCAACCTGGCCCTGAACAAGACCGCGACCGCGTCGTCCACCGAGAACGCGTCGTTCCCGGCCTCGTCGGCGGTGGACGGCAACGCCGGCACCCGGTGGTCCAGCGCCTTCAGTGACCCGCAGTGGCTGGAGGTCGACCTCGGCTCATCCCAGGCCATCTGCCAGGTCGTCCTGCAGTGGGAGGCCGCCTACGCCACCGCGTTCCAGATCCAGACCTCGGCCGACGGCACCAACTGGACCACCATCTACTCCACCACCACGGGCACCGGCGGCACCCAGACCCTCAACGTCACCGGCACCGGCCGCTACATCCGGATGTACGGCACCGCCCGCGCCACCCAGTACGGGTACTCGCTGTGGGAATTCCAGGTGCTGTAACCAGCCATCGGTGATCAGCACGCAGCCCGGCCCGGGTGACGACATCCGGGCCGGGCTGCTGATTCTCCCGGGACCACGGTTCTCCCGGGACCACGGTTCTCCCGGGACCACGGGCGGCTGGCAGGCGTGATCTTCCTGGCGCCGGGGGACAAAAGCATCGGGGCCGGACAGCAGAAGGATAATGAGATGAGACGTTGCGCACGCCTGCCGCGCGTCGCCGTGGCCTGCGTGACCGGCGTCCTGCTGCTGGCGGCGGCGCCGCTGACCGTCCTGCCGCTCTCCGGCCGCCAGCGCGCCGAAGGCTGGGTGCTCATGGTGGCCCTGGTGGTCTTCGTCCCGCTCCTCGCGCTGGCCGCATCGGCGCACCGGCACCGGACCTTCAGCCCCGAGCTGCATGCGGCCGCGATAGTCCGCGGCATCATCGTGCTGCCGGTGGGCGCCCTCATGGTGGGGGCGGTGGCGTTCGGCTGGCATCAGGACATCGACGCGGCCGCCAGCGCGGCCGCCGCCATCCTCATCGGCGCCGGGGTCGGGCTGGGCAGCAGGTTCTGGTGGCTGTCCCGCCGGCCGTGACCGCACCGGAGTTCAGGAAGGGCTGCCCCGGAAGGCCGGGGGCTCGAGGCGGGTGAGGACGCTGTCCCCGGTGGCGTAGGGGATGAAGCTGCCGTGGTGGGGGTTCGGGTCGAGCGGCTTGCCGAGCGCGGGGAAGGCCCGCTGCGGGCAGGCGGTCCGGTCGCAGACCTTGCACCCTGGGCCGATGGGGACCAGCGCGGACGGGCTGGCCAGGTCGAGTCCGTGGGAGTAGACGAGCCGGTGCGCGTGCCGCAGGTCGCAGCCCAGGCCGACCGCGAACGTCTTGCCGAGTGTGCCGTAGCCGCCGTAGCGCCGGGCCACGGTCCGCGCCACCCACAGGTAGCTGCGGCCGTCAGGCATCTGCGCCAGCTGGGTCTGGATCTCGCCCGGATGGACGAACGCCTCGTAGACGTTCCACAGCGGGCATGACCCGCCGACCCGGGAGAAGTGGAAGCTGGTGGCCGACTGGCGCTTGGAGATGTTGCCGGCCCGGTCGACGCGCACGAAGATAAACGGCACCCCGCGGGCCCCGGGGCGCTGCAGCGTGCTGAGCCGGTGGGCGACGGTCTCGTAGCCCACGTCGAACCGTCGCTGCAGCAGCGCGATGTCGTACCCCACCGTCTCCGCGGCGTCCAGGAACGGCCGGTAGGGCAGGACCAGGGCGCCGGCGAAGTAACTGGCCAGGCCGATCCGGCAGAGCATGCGGGCCTCGTCGCCGGACAGATTAGCGTCGGCGACGATCTGATCGATCTCCCCGGACAGCTCGACCGAGGCCAGGTGGGTGGCGAGCTGGAAAGCCCGCTGGCCGGAGTTGAGCAGCGGGGACAAGGTCAGCACCCGGGCCTCGGGGTCATACCGCCGCTTGACCCCCTGGTCGCCGTCCGGAAGGTCGGCCACCCGGAGGCCGTGCCGGCGGGCCAGCCGCTCAGTGATCCCCGCCTCGGTGTTGCCGATCCTCAGGTCGGCCTGCGCGAAGATCTGCTCGGCGGCCAGGTCGAGCGGCGGGAAGTAGTTCCGCCGGGCGTAGAACAGCTCCTGCACTTCCTCCTGCGCCATGGGCGGCGGTACCGACATCGACCCCGGCTCGCCCGCGTCGATGCGGGTCATGATCGTCTCATTGACGTCGCGGCCGTGCCGGTAACGCCGGTGCAGTTCGATGACGTACCGGCCGACGGCAGGCATGGTCGCGGCCAGCTCGCGGATTTCCGCCATCGAGATCTGCTCGCCGACGGAAGGATCGGTCAGCACATCACGGAGCTGGGCCACGAGACGGTCGGCGTCCTCGGCCGAGAACTGCTGCAGATCGGCGTCGAACACGCTGGCCAGCTTGAGCAGGACGGAGGCCGTCATCGGGCGCTGGCTGGACTCCAGCTGGTTCACGTAGCTGGGCGAGATGCCCAGGGCGCTGGCCAGGGCGGCCTGGGTAAGGCCGCGTTCTTCCCGGAAGCGGCGCAGCCGGACACCTACCCGCGCTTTCGTGACCGGCATCACACATCCCGTCCTTCAAAGGTTCGGTTAACAACTCAGCGCCGGTTGGCTGACGTTTTCCTGGCCGACGCGTGCCACTCCCGCAGGTCCCGCCAGGTATGGCCCGCGCTAATCGGTCTAGACCATCGCTGATCGTCTTCACAAGTGTTACAGAATCGCCGTTTGAGCGCCACAAACCTCCACACATGCAGGTCTACCACTCTGCTGGCTTTGAGTGCACCTTGTTAAGATAGGTTTTCGGTTTCTCTGTGGTCCCGACGCAAATCGAGCTGCGGGTACCGACGCCGGTGATCGGAAGGACATCCTGTGAGCGACGCTATTCCAGGCCTGAATCAGCCTCCGACGGCACACAGCGGCCTGATCTCATGGGTAAACGAGATCGCCGCCCTCACCCGGCCCGCGCGCGTCCAGTGGTGTGACGGTTCGCAGCAGGAGTGGGACGAGCTCACCAGCCTGCTGGTCGAGCAGGGCACCCTCCTCCCGCTCAATCCCGACCTGCGGCCCGGCAGCTTCCTGGCCCGCTCCGACCCGTCGGATGTCGCCCGGGTCGAGGACCGCACGTTCATCTGCTCGGAGAAGGAAGAGGACGCCGGGCCGACCAACAACTGGATCGCGCCCGACGAGATGCGCCAGACGTTCGCCGGGATCTTCGACGGCAGCATGGCCGGCCGGACCATGTACGTGGTGCCGTTCTGCATGGGCCCCCTCGGCTCGGCGATCTCCCAGCTCGGCGTGGAGATCACCGACTCGCCCTACGTGGCGGCCTCGATGCGGATCATGACCCGGATGGGTGCCCCGGTCCTCCAGGAGCTGGGCGGGGACGGGTTCTTCGTCCGGGCCGTCCACTCGGTGGGCGCCCCGCTGTCTCCCGGCCAGGCCGACGTGCCGTGGCCCTGCAACGAGACCAAGTACATCTCGCACTTCCCCGAGACCCGTGAGATCTGGTCGTACGGGTCCGGGTACGGCGGGAACGCGCTGCTGGGCAAGAAGTGCTACGCGCTGCGGATCGCCTCGGCCATGGCCCGCGACGAGGGCTGGCTGGCCGAGCACATGCTCATCCTCAAGGTCACCCCGCCGCAGGGCGAGGCCAGGTACCTGGCGGCGGCTTTCCCGTCCGCGTGCGGCAAGACCAACCTGGCCATGCTGCAGCCCACGATCCCCGGCTGGACCGTGGAGACCGTCGGCGACGACATCGCCTGGATGCGGTTCGGCGCAGACGGACGGCTGTACGCGATCAACCCGGAGGCAGGCTTCTTCGGCGTCGCCCCCGGGACCAGCGCGGTCACCAACCCGAACGCGCTGAAGATGCTGACCAGCAACACGGTCTTCACCAACGTCGCGCTCACCGACGACGGCGACGTGTGGTGGGAGGGCCTGACCGACGAGCCGCCTGCGCACCTGACCGACTGGCAGGGCCGCGACTGGACGCCCGCCTCGGGCAGCCCGGCCGCGCACCCTAATTCCCGGTTCACCGTGGACGCGGCGCAGTGCCCGTCGATCGCGCCGGAATGGGACGACCCGGCCGGGGTGCCGATCTCGGCGATCCTGTTCGGCGGCCGCCGGGCCACGGCGGTGCCGCTGGTCGCCGAGGCCTACTCCTGGCAGCACGGTGTGTTCCTCGGGGCGACCGTCGCCTCGGAGACGACCGCCGCCGCCGCCGGCCAGGTGGGGCAGTTGCGCCACGACCCGTTCGCCATGCTGCCGTTCTGCGGCTACAACATGGGCGACTACTTCGGCCACTGGCTGAAGATCGGGGGCATGACCGACCCGGAGAAGCTGCCCCGCATCTACGCGGTCAACTGGTTCCGCAAGGACGGGAACGGCCGGTTCGCGTGGCCCGGCTTCGGGGAGAACAGCCGGGTGCTCAAGTGGATCACGCAGCGGCTGGCCGGGGACGCCGCGGCGCAGCCCACCGCGATCGGCAACCTGCCCACCCCGGAATCCCTGGACACCGACGGCCTGACCGTCAGCGCCGCCGACCTGGCCCTGCTGCTGTCGGTGGACACCGGCACCTGGCAGGACGAGGCCGACCACACCCGGGAGTACTTCACGATGTTCGGCAGCCACCTGCCCGAGTCGCTGTGGGATGAGCACGAGGGGCTGCTGGAGCGGCTGAAGACGGCCGACGGCTGACACCCTGGCGCCGCTCGAAGCGGTGGAACAGCAGCCAGGCCCCGGCCAGCGCCACTGCGAACACGGGTAGCCAGGCCAGCCGTTCGGCGATCCACACCGCACCCGAGGGTGCGGTGAGCAGCCCTGGGAGGCGACCGGCCATGGCCCCGGCCATGGTCACCGCCAGGAACGCGGACTGGTGCCAGAGGAACAGCGTCATCGCGGACAGGTTGACCAGGGCCACGGCGGCCCAGGCCAGCGGGCGGCGCATCAGCCGGGCCAGCCAGGGCCGCAGCAGCAGCGCCAGGCCGACCTGGGCGATGCCGAAGGTGACGGCGGCCAGCGTGGGCGGGTTCAGGTTCGAGATCGCGGCCCCGTTCACGCCCACCATGCTCGCCGGGTACCCGGCCCAGGTGACCAGCACCGCGGTGCCCGCGGCGCCTGCGGCGAGCATGAGGGCCGGGACCTTCCAGCCGGGTAGCGCCCCGCGCGCCCACGCGATCCCCAGCAGGTAGGGGACCAGCCAGCCGGCTCCGACGTTGACCCAGCCGATCCAGCCGGGAGCGCCGAGGCCGAACCGGGCCAGGTCCACCCCGGCGACCAGGGCGGCGGGCAGCAGCGCGGCCGCGGCGCCGAGCCGCCGGACCAGCGCCTCCGCCAGCGGCGTCAGCGCGGTCAGCCCGGCGAACACGCACAGGAACCAGAGCGGGTCGAGGACCAGCGTCACCAGGGTGCGGATCGTCCCGGAACTGACCCCGGCCAGGACCATCGCCGCGGTGAGCGGCACCCAGACGGCGAGCAGCACCGCCACCGGGCGGCCCAGCCGGGACAGGCGCCTGCCCAGCCAGGCCAGGTATCCGCCGCCGGCATGTCCGCTGCGCGCGGCCGCGTACCCGCCGACGAAGAAGAAGATCGCGAGGGTCTGGAAGATCCACGACGCCGGGGCCAGGGCGGGCAGGGCGGCCAGCGGGCTGGCGTCGTGCAGCCGGGCACCGGCCGGGGAACGGGTCAGCACGAGCGCGGTGACCAGCCAGTGGCCGAGGATCACCCCGGCGATGGCCAGCGCGCGGAGCGCGTCCACGCTGCGGTCCCGCCCGGCCGGGGTGGCCGCCTCGATGCGGGCAGCCATAGTCCGGAGCTTCACGGGATGACCTTCCCGGGCTCGCCTAGCGCGATGTAGGCCAGGTTGCGCAGCGACATGCTGCCGGGCTGCAGGTAACCGCTGTGACCGTCGCCGCCGCAGCTGAACCGGCGGGCGCCGAAGGACGGCGCGGTGGGGTCCGTCCCGAAGCCCATCCCCAGCAGCCGGATGTGCGGCACGTCGCGGATCCAGTCGCCGGCGTCCCGGCCAGCCCACACCCGGGCCGTCGTGTGCAGGGACCGCACCGAGGAGGCGTCCATGCCCGGGCTGCCGAACACCGCGATGTCGGTGACGGGCAGCTGCGGCGCGGCCAGCCCGCACACCACCGATCCGTAGCTGTGGCAGAGCAGTGCGACCTGGTCCCCGTGCCCGGCCAGGCTGATCACCAGGGGCCGCAGGGTCTGGGCGCCCTGCCCCGCGTTTCCCGACGTGAGGACGGCCGGGCTGAGCAGGCTCGGGGTCCGGTAGCCGAGCCAGGCGATGACCGCGAGGCGGGCCCCGGGATCGAGCCGGCGGGCCTGGGCGGCCAGCGCGCGCGCTCCGCCCTGCGGCGAAGCGGTGCCCCGGGAGGCGAACGTGGTCAGGGACGTGTCGGAGCCGGGCACGAGGATCACGACCCGGCGGGCGGTGGCCAGGTTCCCGAGGACCTCGACGGCCTCACCCGGGCCGTTCGGGTCGAACCCGAGCAGGTGCTGGTGACGCAGGCCCGCCAGGGTACGGGCCAGCGCCGGGTTACCGGAGCGGGCCGCGGCGGTGGCGGCCCGGGCGACCGCCGCCGAGCTGGCGGTGTAGCGGGCGGCCAGCGCCGCCGGGGTGAGCGCGGGCAGTGATACCGGCGGCTCGGGCGGGGGCTGCGGGTTCACCGCAGCGGTCAGCGTGACGGCGGCGGCAGCGGCCGCCACCGCGAGAGTGGCCACGCGGCGCAGTCTCATGGCGTGTCCTTCCTGGTCCAGTGGGGTGTGCTGGGCAGAAAGTTACGGACGCCACCTCGTAGCCGGCGTCACGCTGTGGAGCCCATCTGGTGGCTGCTCCTCAGGTACTGACGGCCCGCCCCGGAAGGGCTAGCGCGGCGGGCCTGCCCCCTACCTGAGTAGGGGCGGGCAGATCCCCCGCACGGGTCACGAAACGCCGGGCCCTCGCACTTACCCTGAGGTCATGGGTTCTGGAGCCTCGCGCCGCGAGGCAGTCGTCACGGCCGGGGCCACGGGCGTGGCCAGGATCCGGTCCATGGTCCGGACGGCGGTGGCCACCGGGACCACCGACCCCCCCACGCCACCGGCGGCCTGGCGGCAGCGCCTCCAGTTCGGCCGCGTGGACCTGGTGTTCCTGGCCGATGTGGCGCTCGCGCTCATCCTCTGGGGCGCCACGGATTCCTGGCTGAACACCCAGAACGGCCGGCACGGCCACCCGTACGGCACCGAGATGCTCCTGCTGTACGCCGCGGTGCTGGCCGCGCCGCTGGTGCTGCGCACCCGCTTCCCCGCCACGGCCTGGGCCGCGTCTGCGGTGAGCCTGATCTGGGTATCCGCGGCGATCGGCCCGCGCACGCTGTCCGGCGCCGTCTACCCGGTCGCGGGCGTGATCGTCTACGGCCTGTGCCTGTATGCGGTCGGGGTGCGCGGCAAGGGCTGGTTCGTGCTCTGCGTGGCCACGGTCACGGTGCTGGGCGCCATCGTCGTGGACGCGCAGACCAGTGCGGGCGCCATCCTGGCCGCCATCCCCCTGCTGAGCGGGGCTATCGTCCGGGCCCGGCGGAACAGCCGCACCGAGCTGGCCCAGCAGGCCCGCCGCCTCGAAGGTGAGCGCGCCCTGCTCACCGAACGCCAGCGCATCGCCCGCGAACTGCACGACATCGTGGCCCACCACATGTCGGTGATCGCTATCCAGGCGGAGGCCGGCCCGCGCAAGGTCGCCAACCCCCCGCCGGAACTCGCGGAAAGCTTCGCCGACATCCGGGCGAGCGCGCTGAGCGGCCTCGACGAGCTGCGCCGGCTCCTCGGCGTCATGCGCAGCAGCGGCGCGGACACCGCACCCCAGCCCGGCCTCGCGGAACTGGAAGGCCTGCTGGACTCCGCGCGCAGCGGCGGCGTGCGGGTAACGTCGTCGGTCAGCGGCACGGCCAGGGCCCTGCCGCAGGGCATCGACCTGTCCGCCTACCGGATCCTGCAGGAGGCCCTGAGTAATGCCATGCGGCACGCCCCCGGCTCTACAGTGCGGGTCGAACTCGCCTACGCCCCGAGCGCCCTGGTGATCAAGGTGCGCAACGATGCGTGCGCGGTCCCGGACGGGCACGCGGATGAGGATGGCGCCGGTCACGGCCTGATCGGCATGCGGGAACGGGCGGTCATGCTCGGCGGCCACCTGGAGGCCGGCCCCACGGAGGAGGGCGGTTTCCTGGTCACCGCGGTGCTGCCGGATACCGGGGACCGCGTGGGAGACGGCCAGTGAGCGTGCGGGTCGTCATCGCCGACGACCAGGGCATGGTCCGGTCCGGTTTCACCACCCTGCTGAACAGCGAGCCCGACATCGAGGTCGTCGGCGAGGCCGTGAACGGGCAGGAGGCGGTCACCCGGGCCATCGAGCTCAGGCCCGACGTGATCCTGATGGACGTGCGGATGCCGGTGATGGACGGGCTGCAGGCGACCCGCCAGATCGCGGCGCTGGACGGCGCGCCGAGGGTCCTGGTCCTGACCACGTTCGACCTGGACGACTACGTGTACCAGGCGCTGCGCTGGGGGGCGAGCGGCTTCCTGCTCAAGGACGCGTCGGCCCGGGAACTCGCCGAGGCGGTCCGGGTCGTCGCGGCGGGCGACGCGCTGCTATCCCCCAGCGTGACCAGGCGGCTCATCGCGGAGTTCGCGCGGATGGGGGCGCCCCGCGGGCCCAGCCGCAAGACCCTGCAGGATCTCACCGAACGGGAGACCGAGGTGCTGGCCCTGGTCGCCCGGGGCCTGTCCAACGCGGAGATCGCCGGCCGCCTGGTGGTCGCCGAACAGACCGTGAAGACGCACGTCAGCCGGATCCTGATGAAGCTGGGCCTGCGGGACCGCACGCAGGCCGTGGTCCTCGCCTACGAGACCGGGCTCGTCCTGCCCGGCGGATGAGCGGGCCCAGACCCCGGCTGGCCGGGACACCGCGTTCGCCGCCACCTGGTCGGCCGCCCTTATCGCCTATAACAACCTGGCCGGACGGCAGCGCTGGCATCAGCAGTGGTACCCGCTGGCCAACCTCGGCGCCGCCGGCACCGCACTGGCCGCGGCCGCCGCCAGCGGCCTGACCGCCGCCGACCTGGGACTGGGGCGTGGCCGGCTCGGCGCGGGACTGCGCTGGGCCGCCGCACCGTCCGGGACCCTGGCGGCGGCCTGGGTCATCCTGGCCGCGGTGCCGGCCACCCGGCCGGCCCTCGCCGATCAGCGGATCACCGGCCTGACCTGGCCCGAGGTCGCCTACCAGGTGACGGTCCGCATCCCGGCCGGCACCGTGCTCTGGGAAGAAGTGGCGTTCCGCGGGGTGCTCCAGGCCGCCTTGCGCCGCGTCCTCCCCCGGCCGGCCGCCCTGGCCGTGACCAGCGGGGTGTTCGGGCTCTGGCATGTCCGGCCGACCGTGGAGGCGCTGCGGATCAACCAGCTGGCGGCCAGCCGGCGGGCGGCTGCGGGGTCCGTCGCGGCCAGCGTCGCGGGCACGGCCGCCGCCGGCCTGCTGCTGTCCTGGCTGCGGGAACGGTCTGGCAGCCTGGCCGCGCCGGTCCTGCTGCATCTGTCCGCCAACTGCGGCGCGGCGCTGGCCGCCCGCGCCGCGCACGGAATATCCGCCACCCCAAAGTAGTTGCACGTTCAAGTACATGAGGCTGGCCAGCACTGGGCACAGGGAGCAGCGATGCAGTTCGGGATCTTCACCGTCGGGGACGTCACCACCGATCCCACGACCGGCCGGACCCCCACCGAGCACGAGCGGATCAAGTCGATGGTCGCCATCGCCCGCAAGGCCGAGGACATCGGCCTGGACGTGTTCGCCACGGGCGAGCACCACAACCCGCCGTTCGTGCCCTCCTCGCCCACGACCATGCTCGGCTACATCGCCGCCCAGACCCAGAACCTCATCCTGTCCACCGCGACCACGCTGATCACCACCAATGACCCGGTGAAGATCGCCGAGGACTTCGCGATGCTGCAGCACCTGGCCGACGGGCGGGTCGACCTGATGCTCGGCCGCGGTAACACCGGGCCGGTGTACCCGTGGTTCGGCAAGGACATCCGCCAGGGCATCGAGCTGGCCATCGAGAACTACCACCTGCTGCACCGGCTGTGGCGCGAGGACGTCGTCGACTCCGAAGGCCAGTTCCGCACGCCCCTGCAGGGATTCACCTCCACCCCGCGGCCGCTGGACGGCGTGCCGCCGTTCGTGTGGCACGGCTCGATCCGCAGCCCGGAGATCGCCGAGCAGGCGGCGTACTACGGCGACGGGTTCTTCGCCAACCACATCTTCTGGCCCACGGAGCATTTCGTCCGGCTGGTCGAGTTCTACCGCCAGCGCTTCGCGCACTACGGGCACGGCGCCCCGGAGCAGGCGATCGTCGGCCTCGGCGGCCAGGTCTACCTGCGCAGGAACTCCCAGGACGCCGCGGCGGAGTTCCGTCCTTACTTCGACAACGCGCCGGTCTACGGCCATGGGCCATCGCTGGAGGACTTCACCGCGCAGACGCCGCTCACCGTGGGCAGCCCGCAGGAAGTCATCGACAAGACGCTCACCTTCCGCGAGCACTTCGGCGACTACCAGCGGCAGTTGTTCCTGATGGACCACGCCGGCCTGCCGCTGAAGACCGTGCTCGAGCAGCTTGACCTGCTCGGCGAGGTGGTGCCGGTGCTGCGCCGGGAACTCGACGCGAAGCGCCCGGCCAGCGTGCCCGACGGCCCGACGCACGAGGCCCTGGTCGCGGCGTCCGTGGCCGAAGCCGTGCCTGCTGAGGACAGCACCGCACCGGCGAGCCGCCGATGACCCCGCGCACCATCGCCGTCATCTCGGCGGGGCTCGGCCAGCCCTCATCCACCCGGCTGCTGGCCGACAAGCTGGCCGCGGCTACCGCCGCACAGCTGCCGGCCGGGACGAAGGTGATCACGATCGAGCTGCGCGACCTGGCCCATGACATCGTCAACGCCCTGCTCACCGGGTTCCCTGGCCCGGCGCTGCGCGAGGCCATCGAGCAGGTGCTCCGCGCGGACGGGCTGATCGCCGTCACCCCGCTGTACAGCGGCTCTTACAACGGCCTGTTCAAGTCGTTCTTCGACGTGCTGGACCCGGGCGCACTGGCGGGCCAGACGGTGCTCATCGCGGCGACGGGCGGCACGGCCCGGCACTCGCTCGCGCTGGAGCATGCGATCCGCCCGCTGTTCACCTACCTGCGCGCCGTCACGGTCCCGACCGCGGTCTTCGCGGCGACCGAGGACTGGGGCGCGGCGGACGGCTCCGGTGAGGCGCTCACCGCCCGGATCGCCCGGGCCGGCGCCGAGCTGGCCGAGCTGATCGCGCACCGGGAGCCTGCCGCCGAAGCGGACCCGTACGCGTCCGTGACCCCGTTCGAGCAGCTCCTGCACGACCACTGAGCGCCCTGCCACCACCACTGCGCGCCGTCGCGCCCGTAGGCCCCGGCCACCCGCCCTGGCCACACCCCTAGTTCAGGCCTTTATTTAAAAGTCATAAAAACAGTTATGGGGATCTTGGAGGTCCGTCTCCCCTAGGAGATGCTGTCGGACGGAGCGCGGTAGCACTGGTGCTGCCGGCAGAACGGACCGCTGATGAACCTGAGATCCCCCCGCAGCAGTACAGCAGGAACCAGCGAGACAGGGACCGGTACGGGTCCGAGGCGGGAGCGGAGACTCTCCGGCCCGGCCCGCCGCCTCCGCCGCGCCGTGATCCTGGCCGTAGCCGTCCTCGGCGCCGCGGGACTGTCCGCCGCACCGGCCTGGGCCGCTTCCGCGAAGCCGGCCGCCCCCGCCCGGGCGGCCGCCCCGGCCACGGTCAGCCCCGCCGTTCACCTGGCGGGCGAGCCTGACTTCGGCCCGAACGTGTACGTCTTCACCCCGAGCATGCCGCAGAGCCAGATCCAGGCCACGGTGAACTCGATCGCCAACCAGCAGATCTCCAACCAGTTCGGCACCCAGCGCTACGCGCTGCTGTTCGAGCCCGGCACCTACGGCTCGGCCGCCAACCCGCTGACCTTCCAGGTGGGCTACTACACCGAGGTGGCGGGCCTGGGCGGGGTGCCCGGGGATGTCACCATCAACGGCACGATCGACGTGTACAACCAGTGCTTCCCCACCACCGACGGCAGCAGCAACTGCATCGCCCTGGATAACTTCTGGCGCTCCCTGTCCAACCTGACGATCAACATCAGCGGCCAGACGGGCTGCCAGTCCGGCACCGACTTCTGGGCTGTCTCCCAGGCGGCGCCGATGCGCCGGGTGAACGTCACCGGCGGCAACCTGTCCCTGATGGACTACTGCTCGGCCGGGCCTCAGTACGCCAGCGGCGGGTTCATCGCCGACTCGTCGTTCTCCGGCGGCACCGTGATCAACGGCTCGCAGCAGCAGTTCATCGTGCGCAACAGCAACCTGGACGGCTGGAGCAACGGCGTCTGGAATCAGGTCTTCTCCGGGGACATCGGCGCCCCGCCGACGATCTTCCCGCCGACGGCCGCCGGGGGGCCCTACACCACGCTGCCCACCAGCCCGGTGACCCAGGAGGAGCCGTTCCTGCAGACCGACGCGGCCGGGAACTACAGCGTGTTCGTGCCGGCCCTGCAGCACAACTCCTCGGGCACGAGCTGGCAGGGCGGCGCCGCCGCAGGCACGTCGGTCCCGATCAGCAAGTTCTTCATCGCCACACCGTCCACGCCGGTGCTGGCCATCGACGCCGCGCTGGCCCTGGGCAAGAACCTGCTCCTGACCCCCGGGGTCTACGACCTGAAGGCACCGATCCTGGTCACGCGCCCGAACACGATCGTGCTCGGCCTGGGCTTCCCGACCCTGGTCCCGCAGAACGGCACCGCGGCCATGCAGGTGCTGGGGGTCCCCGGGGTCAAGCTCTCAGGAATGATCTTCGACGCCGGGCCGAAGAACTCGCCGGTGCTGCTTCAGGTCGGCGGCCCGCTGGCCGCGGGGACCGGCAGCGCCGCCGATCCCACGCTGGTGCAGGACGTGTTCTTCCGCATCGGCGGGGCCACGGCGGGCTCGGCCACCGACAGCCTGGTGGTCAACAGCTCCCATGTCATCCTCGATGACATCTGGGCCTGGCGCGCGGATCACGGCGCGGGCGTGGGCTGGACCAGCAACACCGCCGACACCGGCCTCATCGTCAACGGTAACGATGTGACCGCTTACGGCCTGGCCGTGGAGCACTACCAGAAGAACGAGGTCATCTGGAACGGCCAGGGCGGCGAGGACATCTTCTTCCAGAACGAGATGCCCTATGACCCGCCCAGCCAGGCCGCCTGGATGTCCAGCGCTACCACGGACGGCTACCCGGCCTTCGTCATCTCGCCCAAGGTCACCAGCTTCACCGGGTACGGGATGGGCAGCTACTGCTTCTTCAACCAGGGCGTGCCGATCGAGTCCGCCACCGCGTTCCTGGTGCCCGACACCCCCGGTGTCCAGCTGAACGACGTGTTGACCCGTTTCCTGAACGGCTCGGGCAGCATCGACCACGTCGTGAACGGCACCGGGGCCGCGGTGACCACCGATAGCCCCGGTCCCAGCTACGTCGTCAGTTACCCCTGACGACGATCGGCTGACCGGCTAGCCCGGACCATCTACCGGGCTCACGCAGGCCCCGCCCGCCCCCCCCGCGGGCGGGGCCTGCTCCATCCGGGCATCGTCCGCGGCGCGGCTATGCTCCGGCGGTGTGGACGCTGACCAGGACCCCCGGCGGGATACGGACCAACTTGCGGCGTTCGAGGAGATCTACGCTCGCGCGGGCCAGGATTTCGGCGCGATCCCCTGGGCGGCACTGGCCGCGAACCCGGCCCTGGTGAGCTGGCTGGACCAGCAACCCGCACCGGCCGGGGACCACGCCCTGGTTATCGGCTGCGGTCTGGGGGACGACGCCGAGGAGGTCGCCCGGCGGGGCTACCAGGTCACCGCGTTCGACCTGTCGCCGACCGCGATCCGGCACTGCCACGAGAGGTTTCCCGGGTCGGCCGTGGACTACCAGGTCGCCGACCTCTTCCACCTGCCTGCCAGCTGGGACGGGGCATTCGGCCTGGTGGTGGAGATCCGGACGCTGCAGTCACTGCCGCTGCCGCAGCGGGCGGACGCGACCGCGGCCATCGCGGCGACGGTGGCACCGGGCGGCCGGGTCTTCGTGCGCTGTCTGGCGCGAGATGACCGCGAGCCGCCGGTCTCCCGTCCCTGGCCGGTCAGCCGCAGCGAGCTGCGCGGTTTCATCCAGGCGGGCCTGCGCGAGGCCGAATTCGCCGATCAGCCCGCCGCCGGGGCGCACGGCCGGTTCTTCACGGCCAGCTACGCCCGGCCAGCCTGACTACCTGAGCGACGTGTGACGACTTGAGACGAGCGGCGGCAGCTGAGGGGCTGGCCCGCCGCGAATACCGGATCTAGGGTGGCAACCACGATCACTATCTCCGGGAGGGTCAATGAAGACCAAGGCCGCGGTGCTGCGCGGAGTTGGCCAGGACTTCGAGATAACGGAGCTCGACCTGGATCCTCCCAAGGCGGGCGAGGTGCTGATCCGCTACGTGGCGGCCGGCCTGTGCCACTCCGACGAGCACCTGCGGCACGGCGACATCGTGCCCCGGTTCCCGATCGTGGGCGGCCACGAAGGCGCGGGGATCATCGAGGAAGTCGGCGCGGGCGTCACCCGGCTGAAGCCCGGTGACCACGTGATCTGCTCGTTCCTGCCGGTCTGCGGGCATTGCCGGTGGTGCTCGACCGGCAAGTCGAACCTGTGCGACCTGGGGGCCACCATCCTGGACGGCGTGCTGCCGGACGGCACCTACCGGTTCCACGAGAACGGCGCGGACCTCGGCGGGATGTGCATGCTCGGCACGTTCTCCGAGTACTCGACCATTTCCGAGAACTCGGCGATCAAGGTCGACTCGGACCTGCCGCTGGACAAGGTCGTGCTGATCGGCTGCGGGGTGCCCACCGGTTTCGGCTCCGCGGTGCACGCCGCGGCGACCGAGCCGGGTGACACCATCGCCATCTACGGCATCGGCGGCATCGGGATCAACTCGGTGCAGGGCGCCGCGCTGGCCGGAGCGCGCAATGTGGTGGCCATCGACCCGCTGGCCAACAAGCGTGAGGCCGCCGAGCAGCTCGGTGCCACGCACAGCTGCGAGACCGCGGAGCAGGCCCAGGAGCTGATCACCCAGCTGACCCGGGGCGTGGGTGCGGACAAGGCCATCGTCACGGTCGGCGTGGTCACCTCGGAGGTCGTGACCAGCGCGTTCAACGCGATCCGCAAGGGCGGCACCGTGGTGGTGACCGGCCTGGCCGACCCCAGCAAGAACACCATCGAGCTGCCCGGCGCGATCCTGACCCTGTTCGAGAAGCGCATCCAGGGCAGCCTGTTCGGTTCTGGTGACCCGTTCGCCGACATCCCCCGCATGGTCGAGCTGTACCAGTCCGGGGACCTGAAGCTGGATGAGCTGATCACGTCCACCTACACCCTGGACCAGGTCAACCAGGGCTACCAGGATCTGGTCGACGGCAAGAACATCCGCGGCGTCATCGTGTATGACACCTGACCCGGGACGGCTCACGGCGGAGGGCCCGTCGTGAGCCCAGGAGGATGACGCAGCCCGCCGGGCCACCGCCCGTCGTCGGCCTCCAGCGGGAGCGTGAAGTGCTCACCGTGGCGCTGGCGACGGGCCGGCACGTGGTCATCGAGGGGCCGCCGGGCACCGGCAAGTCCACGCTGCTGCGCGACATCGCCCGGGAGGCCGGCACCGTCGTGGTCTTCGTTGAGGGCAACGCCGAGCTCACCCCGGCCCGGCTGATCGGGCAGTACGACCCGGCGCAGGTGCTCGCCGAGGGCTACGTCCCGGCCAGCTTCACCGACGGGCCGCTGCTGGCGGCCATGCGCTCGGGTGCCCTGCTCTACCTGGAGGAGTTCAACCGGGTCCCGGAGGAAACCCTCAACGTCCTGATCACCGTGCTCACCGAGGGCGAGATCGCGGTGCCCCGGCTGGGCCCGGTGCGGGCGGCTACGGGGTTCCGGCTGGTCGCGGCCATGAACCCGTTCGACGCGATCGGGACCGCCCGGGTCAGCCACGCCATCGCCGACCGGATCTGCCGGGTCGTCCTCGGTTATCAGGACGCCCCGGGAGAACGGGAGATCACCACGGCGGTCACCGGCCACCGCGGGCCGGTGGTGGACTTCGCGGTGACGTTCACCCGGGCCACCCGGGAGCATCCGGACGTCCGGATGGGCTCCTCGGTGCGCGGCGCCATCGACCTGGTCCTGCTGCTGGACGGCCTGCTCCGGCTGCGTGGCGAGCCGCAGATGACGCGGGCCAGCGCCCGTGACGCCGCGCACGCCGCGCTGTCCGGGCGGATCCGGATCGCCGATGGATGTGAGCGGACCCCGGAGTCCGTGCTGGACGAGCTGCTGAGCGAGCTCTGGCCGGACGGCGAGCCGGATCCGCTGCCTCCTCCCGGCGACGGAGCTCCCGGTGATGGAGCTCCCGATGACCCTGGCGCCGGGTCCCTGGACGGCCAGGGAAAAGCTGACCGCCTGCCGCCGGCCGCGGCAGGCACCAGCCGGGACGGGGCCAGCCAGCGCCGCACCTCGGCGTCCGCGACCCGCCGCGACCGGGGCCGGGGCACCGCCCGGCGGAGCATCAGCCGGGCTGAGCTCGCCGCCCGCTACTCGTCGTTCGCGGAGGTCTCGCCGGAGCTGGGGCGGCTCGACGAGGAGGCGTTCGCCCGGCTGCTGGCCACCGACCCGGACGCCGCCGTGACCATCTTGCCCGAGCTGGCTCGCGCCACCGACCGTGAGCTGCGCGCCGCGGCCCGGCGGCTGGCCGCGCGGGTCTTCGTCCGGCTGGCGCGCACCGGCCGCCAGCCCGCCCGGGGCGCCCGCCGCCTCGGCCCCGGCCGGACCGAGGGGGACCTCGACCTGGACCGGACCCTCGACCAGTGGTCGGGGATCTGGCCGCCCGGGGCCGATGACCTGGTGACCCGCTCCTGGTATGCGCACCGCCGCGCATTGTGCCTGCTCATCGACAGCAGCGGCTCGATGTCCGGCCTGGCCGTGGCCATCGCCTCGGTGGCTGCCGCGAGCCTGGTCCTCGCGGCGGACGGCCGGCTCGCCCCCGGCATCATTACCTTCAGCGGCGACACCACCGTCCTGCATGCCCAGGGCAGGCCCGGCGCGCCTGATCAGGTCGTCAGTGACCTGCTGGCCCTGCGCGGGCACGGTGTCACCGACCTCGCCGCCGCGCTCCGCGCGGCCGCGGCCCAGCTGGCCGCCGTGACCGCCGACGAACGGGTGGTGCTGCTGCTATCTGACTGCCTGCGCACGGCGGGCGGGGATCCCGCCCGGGCGCTGACCGGGATCAGCCGGCTGCACGTGCTCTGCCCGCTGCCGACCGCGGAAGCAGAGCGGGCGGCCACGGCCCTGGCCCGCCGGGGACATGGCCTGAGCCAGCCCGTCCGGACCCTCGCGGACGTGGCGCCCGCCCTGACCCGCGTACTCGCCTGAGGACTCTTCCTCAGCCCTGGCGTTTGCTACTGCGGCACCAGGAAGGTGCTGAAGCCGTTCGCCGTGGAGTTCAGCGGCCCGGCGTTCGCCTCGGTCACACTCCCGGCGCCGGTCATGATCAGCTGCGAGGTGGTGAAGTAGCCCGAGAACGCGAGCTTGGTGCCCTTGTAGTTGGTCAGCTGACCCCCGCTGAATGCGGCCACCTTGGTCTGGGAGGCGGGCGGTGTGAAGGCCGGCCCGCTCCAGGGGGTGTCGCCGAACTCGGAGCCGATCCGGACCTCCTTGAAGGAAACACCGGTCCCGACGTTCAGCGTGAACGTGGAGGTGGTGTGCACGGTCAGGTCGTCCACGGTGAAGGTGAGGTCACCATTTCCCTGGTTGTAGAAGATCGCTTCCTGCACGGTGTGCCCGACAGGGTAGCTGGTGGACCCGAACCCGCCGGACGCGTCCTGGCAGTTGCCCAGCGATGCGGCGCAGACCAGGGAGTGGGTGGAATTGTTGAACACCGCCACATTGGGCGACCACGGGCTGGTGGTGGTGGTATTGGACACGCCTAGGACGTATACCCTGCCGCCGCCCCAGAACTGAACCGACTGGCCGAGCCCGCCGATGAAAGCGCTGTACTGACTGGCGTTGCGCAGGTACACGCTGGCCTGGGCGTAGCGGAACTGCGCCTCCGTAAATTGATATCCGGCTTGTTCTTTGGTGGGCGTGACCGGACCGGTGGCGGCGCTGGCCGCAGTAGCTGTTAAACCGGCCGGCAGAACGAGTGCCGCCGCCGCCGTGGCAATAGTAAAGAACTTGCTAAGCCTGCCCATGGGAATCCCCTTTTCCCGGCGACCATTCAGGGTCGTCGTTGACCACTGTCAGGGCAAGGCTTACCGCATCCGTGGTCAGAAGAACAGAGGGCCGATCCCTTTCCTGGGCTGTCCCGGCACCCGTGCGGGGCGGGGCGGGGGCACGCTGTCCAGAAGTTCCTGCGGCCGGCTGAGCCGGTCCTCGCGCTGCGTGCGCATCGGCTCCGCCAGCCCCAGGGACGCGAAGGTGCCTGGCCAGTCGGCCGGGCCGTAGCCCGCGGCCAGGTCGCAATGATGGAGCTCGACCTCGACCAGCCGCCGGGTGAGGAGCTGCACCGCGGGGAACGGCGCCGAGTCAAGGATCCGCACCGGGTACGCCCAGGCCTGATCGGGCAGCTGCCGGGCTATGGTGCGCAGCGCCATCGCGGAGTCGGCCACGTCAGCCACCAGATCCTTGGCCCCCTGGGCCGAGTCGCGCTCGATATCGGCGTCCCGGGCCTCGCTGCTGGCGTACGCCGGGCGGTCCTGGCCGGACCGCGCGCCGACCAGCAGGGCCCGCATCGCGTCCGAGTTGCGGGCCAGGTGGGCCAGCACGTGGGCCCTCGTCCAGCCCGGCAGCAGCGATGGCTGCCGCAGATCCGGCTCGGCGATCACCCGGGCCGTGCCGAGCAGGCGCTGCGTCGCGTCGTCGATCTGGTCGTAGAGCTGGCGTTGCGCGGCGTCCATCTCATCACTGTAGAAGAGCAGCTCCCTCCGCCAGGAGGCGCATGGCGCAGACGATGACCACTCCCGGGGAAGCGGATAGGTTGGGGCCTGGATGACAGCATGCTGAGCGGCAGACGGGAAGGGCACGAGCCACATGAGCACCCAGGACCACGACGACCCGGCGGCGGAGAGCACGGCAGGCGACTCGCTGTCCTTCGACACGTCGGTCGCTCATCCGGCCCGGATCTACAACTACTGGCTCGGCGGGAAGGACAACTACGAGGCTGACCGCCAGGCCGCCGAGCAGGCTATCGCGGTCACCCCGGACATCCTCCCGGGCGTGCGCGCCAACCGGGCCTTCCTGCGGCGCGCGGTCGAGTTCGTGGCCGGGCAGGGCATCCGGCAGTTCCTCGACGTGGGCACCGGGCTGCCCACCGCCGATAACACCCACGAGGTCGCGCAGGGCATCGCTGCCGAGTCGCGGGTCGTCTACGTGGACAACGACCCGATTGTGCTGGCTCACGCCCGCGCGCTGCTGACCAGCACACCCGAGGGCGCCACCGCGTACGTGGATGCCGACGCCCGGGACACGGCCAAGATCATTGAATCGGCGGCCGGCCTGCTGGACTTCACCCAGCCGGTGGCCGTGATGGCCCTGATGGTGCTGCAGTACATTCCTGACTCTGATCACCCGGAGCAGATCGTCTCCGAGCTGATGGAGGCGGTGCCGTCGGGCAGCTTCCTGGTGATCTCGGACACCACGACCGACATCGGCGACGGCGCCAGCCGCGTCGCCTCGAAGATCAATCCCCGGATGGGTCCCACCCGGCTGACTCCCCGGCCGCGCGCCCAGATCGCCGCGTACTTCGACGGCCTGGACCTGGTCGAGCCCGGGCTGGTGGGGATGCCGGAATGGCGGGGCGAGGCCAACCCCCACGTCGTCGTCAACGCGTTCGCTGGCGTAGCCCGCAAGGGGTAGCTCGGCTTACAGGCCTGTCTCGGCCGGGACGCGGCCCGACTTCACCGCCTGGGCCAGCGCCTCGTAATCCCGCTCGTTCTGGTCCGCGTAGATCGCGGAGAAGTCGGCGATCGCCCGGTCGAACACCTCACCGCGGCCGAGGTAGGCGCCGATCGCGATCCGGTCGCCCCAGCGCGCGTGCGCGCGGGCCAGCGTCGCTCCGCACATCCGGGCGTAGAGCGTCGCCCCCGGCACCCGCAGGGTCTCCACCTCAGCGGAGCCCTTCCAGTCGTGGAACTGCCGAATGTAATAGTCACGGACCTGACCGTCGAGGTCGATGACCCGGAGCCAGCCCAGGAAGATGTCACTCGCCGCCTGCATCAGCCGCTGGCCCACCACCACCCGCTCGCCGTGCTGGCGCAGCCGGCTGCGGCCCGCGAACGGCTCGAGCACCGACGGCTGGGCCTCTTTCGCCTGCAGGAACAGCGGGTCGGTGTGGTCCCGGCCCACCATCAGGAGAATCCAGCACCGCGTGCCGACGCTACCCACGCCGACCACCTTGCGGGCCATGTGCACGTACCGGAATTCCTCGATCGGGTGATGGTCATGGGCGAGCGTCCGCCGGTAGCGGGCGATCAGCCAGAGGACCGACTGCTCCGCCTGCTCGCGGGCCTCGGCGGAGAGCAGCAGGTCCTCGATCGGCGTGATCAGCGGTGGGTCACGGACGATCCGGAGCTCTCCTTCCACCTTCCCGGCCCGCCGGGCCAGCACCCGCACGCTGTCGCGGGTTCGCGCCTTCGCGATGTCCTGCCGGGCCTCGCGGGCTTCCTTCCTGCCCAGCTGCTTACGGCGGACCGCCTGGGTAATGCCTTCCTGGATGGCCTCCTCGTCCAGGTGGGCGTGCCACGCGTCGAGGGTCCGCATCCGGGACGCCTCGCGCAACTGCTCCCGGTACTCGCGCACCCCGGCCAGCACGACGTCGCGCCGGTCGTCCGCGGAGAACCCCAGGTCGCGGCCGGCGATCTCGAAGCTGGCCGCCAGCCGCTTGACGTCCCACTCCCACGGACCGGGCAGCGTCTCGTCGAAGTCGTTGATATCGAAGATCAGCTGCCGTTCCGGGGAGGCGAACACGCCGAAGTTCGACAGGTGGGCGTCCCCGCAGAGTTGCACGGTGACCCCACTGCGGGGCGTCAGGGCCAGGTCGGACGCCATGATGGCCGCCCCGCCCCGGTAGAAGGTGCCCGGCGACACGAGCATCCGGCCGTACCGGATCGGGACCAGCTCAGGCACCCGGGTCGCCGCCTGGCCCTGCAGCAGCGTGACCGGGTCCGGGCGGCCGGGCGCAGGCTCCCAGCGGGCGTGGCCCGACCGGGGGGCCTGGCCCCGCGCGTCCCGTCCCCGGGCGATCCGCTCGTCCAGGGTCAGCTCGGCCTGCCGCCACCGCGGCGCCGTCCGTCCCTGCCGTGCGCTCACCGCCACGCCTCTCGCGCCCCCCGGGTGGTCCCGAACAGCAGCGTTCCCGGAGCCGGGACGCGCTAATCGCAGCCCCAGACGGGTTGAGACAGATTGGTGGTGGTTTGCCCGGCTTTACGGGACGGAACGGCCGCCGCAGGTCAGCCGGCCCGGATCAGGCCGCCGGCATCAGCCCGCGCCCCGGACCCGGAAGAACATCGTGGGATGCCACCAGGCGTTCGTTTGATGCCAGCCGATCCGGGTCCCGGTCTCCAGCGCACCGAACGTGTGGCCACGCCGGACGAAGAACTCCACATGTCCGGTGCCGTAAAAGGCCAGGTCACCGCGGCGCGCCTGGCGCGCCGTCTCCCGGATCAGCCGACCCGAGCCGAGCATGGCGGTGGTCGACCGGCCGAAGTGGATGCCCTCCCGGGCGTACGCGGCCATCACCACCCCGGAGCAGTCGTAGCAGCTCGGGCCGGTGCCGCCCCAGCAGTACCAGTGGCCCGCCGCGTGGTGGTAGGCCCATATGTAAGCCGCCTCCCGCGGGGTCCTGGACCCGGCGGAGGCGGCTTGGGAAGTGGTGGCGATGGGGATCGCCGCGAGGGATGCTGTCGCCAGAACAGTGATCAGAAGACGACGAATTACGGGATACCTGCCCACAAGGGGCTCCCAGATTGCAGGGTGCTCTCCGCTGCGGTGGCCACGGGTTCACGGTGACCAGCGAAACTCAGCCGGAAAGCCCGACAAGTTCAGCACTGTAACCGAAGCGAGACCTCTGGCATGGCATTTAGGCCTAATTAGCCCCCGCGTGCCCCGTGGCCCGGCTCACCGGGCCACGGGGCCTACGGGCCTGTGACCTGGGCTATGAACTGCGCTCCCAGGTCACGCCGAACCCATTGCCGTTGCTGTTAAGCGCGCCCGGCAGGGCTTTGGTCGCGCCGGACGAATTGATCATGGTGAGTTCGTCATCGGTGAAGGACGAGATGACGCCGGAGGTGGAACCGGCCTTCACAGTGGCACCCGACTCGGTCCAGCTGCCGAAATCCGACAGCGGGTAGACGCCACTACTGCCGCTGGGCGCCTCCGCTATCCACTCAGCACTGGAATTGGCGCAGCTTGAACACGTCTGAGTGGTGGAAAAACTGTCCGCCGGGCGACTTGAATCGGTCACCTTCAGCGTATAACTTGTACCGCTGCGCACCACGGAGGCCGTGATGCTGTCGCCTGCGTGAAGCGTCGAGCCCACGACCTGAATGGCGTTGGTCGGATACATCTCCCACCACGTGTAGTAATAGGCGGCACCGCGGTAGCACTCGATGAGCGTGCCGTCTTGCTCCACCGAGCTGCTGCTGTACCCGTCGAGGCCGACCCAGAAGGCCGCGAGGGAGGTGGTGGAGGTGCAGCTGACACCGGGCTCCGTCCAGCTGCCGGTGACCGTGCTGAAGCCGCTGCCGGTGTCTGCGTAGCCGGACCAGTTTGTGCTTTGTACCTGGGACAATCCCTTGACCCGGAGCGAGGGCCGTGATACCCGGTGGTCGGCGGCATGCTGGCCGACCGACAGGTGCTCGAGGGCCTGGCGGGCCACCAGGGCGGCCTGGGCCGCCGCTGACTTGGGGGTCGTGCTCGCGCCTGCGGCGGGGCTCATGGCCAGCAGCAGGCCGAGTGCTGGCCCGCTCACCATTAAGACGCGGGCCAGCAGACGGGGACGAGTTCGGCGCATGGTGGGGTCACCTCTCGCTTCGGGCGGCCATTGTCAGCCGCTCCTCAGCAGATACTAAATTCTGGTAAATCAACCATCAATGCCGTGACGAAAATTTAACCTATGCGGGCTGCCCGTAATGGCCTGCCCGGGTCTGCGATCAACGGCCTGCGGTCAGTTGTTCCGGGAGAAGATCCGCAGGAAGAACAGGAACACGTTCAGCGCGTCCAGGAAGATCGACGCGGCCAGCAGGGGCGCGGAGGCGAGGTCGGTGGAGCGGCGGAGGCGCTGGAAGTCGACCACGGTCAGTCCCGCGAAGACCACCAGGCCGAGCACCGAGTAGATCAGCGAGCCGTGCGGGATGCGCACGAAGATCAGCACGATGCCGAACACGATCAGCGCCACGAGGGCCCAGAAGCTCACCCGGGCCAGGGCGGACAGGTCGCGCCGGGTCGCGTAGCCGACGGCCCCGAAGCCGGCGATGAACAAGGCGGTGGCCCCGCCCGCCTGCCAGAGCGCCTGAGGGTTCGTGCTCGCGTAGTAGACCAGCGCCGGCGCCATGGCCAGCCCCAGGGCCAGGCCGAAGGCCAGCAAGAGGCCCACGCTCAGCGGGCCGGAGCGCCGCACCGCGAAGTTCATGCTGATCAGGCACGCGAAGGCGACGATGAACCAGACGATGGCCCAGCCCTCGGACAAGGTCCGGCCCAGGTAGGACCCGAGCGCGAAGACGCCGGCGGTGACCGCTACGTAGCCCATGGTCTGCGCGAACAGGGCGTGACTGCGGTCCCGGTCCATCACTCCGAGGCGGCCGGCGCTCAGCGAGTCGCTCATGCCTCTACTTTGACAGCGTGCGGCCCGGATGTCTGCTCCATGATGACCAGCGCGGCCACCTCCGGCCCGCCCGCGGGCCTACGCCTGACGCCGTACGCCGCGGCGATTCATGCGACCTGGGCGATAGGCCCGGATCAACTCCTGGCCCGATGCCGGCCGGGGCCCGGCGTGCCTAACATGCGTGCTATGAGCACACCTGTCCTTGAGGACCGGACAGACCGGTCCGTGCTGGCCACCGCCCGGCCTTATCTGGCCAGCAGCTTAGCGGCGCTGTCGGCGGGCGCCGCGGCGATCCATTTCGCCGTGATCTTCGAGCACTTCAGCGAATACGTGCTGTACGGCGTGTTCTTCCTCATCGTGTCCTGGGCCCAGCTGATCTGGGCCGCCGCCGTGGTGTGGCGGATGTCACGGCGCTGGCTGGTCCTGGGCCTCGCGGGAAACGCCCTCGTGCTGGTGGTGTACGTAGCGTCCCGCACGGCGGGCCTGCCGTTCGGCCCGGATGTCAGCCACCCCGAGCCCGTAGGCGGCCTGGACGTGGTGAGCGGGATCCTGGAACTGGCCCTCATCGCTGGCTGCGCCGCCCTGCTCTGGTGGCCGTCGCTGGCTGACCGTCCGGTGCGCCGCCGGGGCCCGGTCACCAGCCTGGCCGCGTTGCTGGCCGTCCCGGCCCTGGTCGTGGCGGTGACCGCGGCGGTGATGACACCCGGCTGGGCCGGCCCGAAGGGCCGGCCGGGATGGCGTCGGGCTCGTCTGCGGCGTCGTCGTCAACGGCTCTGGCCGGCATGGGCGATATGGGGTCGACCGGCGGGCTCCCGGACATGAAGATGTACGGCTCCACCGCCCCGCCGACCGCAGCCCAGGTCATCGCGGCCGGGCAGCTGATCAAGGCGACCGGCACGAGCCTGGCCCGGTACCGGAACGTCCAGGCCGCGTTCGCCGCGGGTTACACCTACGTGCTGCGCACCAACGGCGAGGAACACCTGCTCTACGACGGGCCTGATCCCGCCTACGCGGGTCTGCACCCGCAGCATCCGTCCTCGCTGGTGTACGCCATCAACGTGCCGGGTCACGCGCCGATCCTGCTCGGGGCCATGTACATCGAGAGCGGGAATGCCAACGGCCCCCAGGTCGGCGGCTCGCTGACGCGCTGGCACGCGCACCTCACGGTGTGCGACGGCGGACGGCCCACCATCGCCGGATTCGGGGTCCAGCTCCGGGGCACCTGCGACCCCTCGACCTGGACGGACCGGTACACGGAGCAGATGCTGCACGTGTGGGTGGTCCCCTACCCGGGTGGCCCGTTTTCCGATGATCTGAGCCGGGGAGCGACCAACGCCGCGGTCCGGGCCGTGCTGGCCCGCTAGCCTGCCTCCCTTCCGTTGCCGGCCCGGCGGCGGCATGCTGGAAGCGATGCCGCCGCGGATCGAGGGCAGCGGCGCGGATGCGGCAAGGGACAATCTTGAAGTACACGGTGCGAACGGCCGACGGCAGACGACTTTCCACCCAGTCAAGCGGGGATCCCGACGGCAGACCCGTATTTCTCCTGCACGGGACCCCGGGGAGCCGTTTAGGCCCGCATCCCCGCTCCGCCGTCCTGCACCGGCTGGGCGTCCGGCTGATCTCCTTTGACCGGCCGGGTTACGGGGGATCCGAACGGCTGGCTGGGCGGCAGGTCGCGGACGTGGCCGAGGACGTGCTGGCCATCGCGGACGCCTACGGGCTGAAGAAGTTCGCGGTCGTCGGCCGGTCAGGGGGCGGGCCCCACGCTCTGGCGTGCGCCGCCCTGCTGCCCGAGCGCACGACCAGGGCGGCCGTCCTGGTGGGCATCGCCCCGCACGGCGCGGACGGGCTGGACTGGTTCGACGGCATGGCCCACTCCAACGTCATGGAGTTCACCGCGGCGGCCAACGGCTACGAGAACATCGTTGCCCACACCAAGGCCGTCGCCGAGGAGGTCCGGGCCAACCCGGCCAGCCTGATCGCCAGGCTCCAGACCGAGCTCCCCGACCCGGACCGGCGGGTCGTGGCCGATCATGGCATCCGGTCCATGCTGATCGAGACCTATGCGGAGGCCCTGCGGAGTTCTGACTACGGCTGGATCGACGACGCGCTCGCTTTCTGCTCACCGTGGGGATTCGACCCGGCCACGGTCCGGGTGCCCGTGCTGCTGTGGCACGGCGCGAGCGACGTGTTCTCCCCCGCGAGTCACGCCCGGTGGCTGGCGGACCGGATCCCCAGCGCCGCTGTGGTCGTGCAGGCCGGGGCGGCCCACTTCGGCGCGCTGGACGTGCTGCCGGACATCCTCCGGTGGCTGTCCGCCGACCGGCCGGATGCCAGCAGATCCCGTGATCACGGGTTCCGGGCCGGAGGTTAGCGGACCGGACCGGGCCCACTGGAGGACGCAGCGGGCGGTCAGATCTGCTGCGGCTCCAGGTCGCGATTGATGCGCTGCCACTTGTGCAACTGGGTGGAGTCGGGGTGGCTCGCACCCAGGACCCGGCCGAAGTCGGTCACGACACGGGCCCTGAGTTCCTCCGCATCTTGCACCCGCCCGGCCTGGCGCAGCGATATCGCGAGGTTAGCCTCGCAGACCAGGGTGTCCGGGTGACTGCTGCCGAGTGTTTCCCGCAGCAGCGCGATGGTCGGGCGCTCCAGAGCCTCGGCCGACTCGGCATCCTCCGAGTCGCCGTGGCAGTTGGCCAGGTTGACCGCACAGGACAAGGTCAATGGGTGACGTTCGCCGAGCGTTCGGCGCATCCGGGTCAGCGTGTCGCCGGCCAGCGCCAGCGCCTCTGGCACCCGGCCCACGCAGCGCAGGTAGCAAGCCAGATTGTTCGCCGCCACGAGGGTGTTCGGGTGATCGTCACCCAGGCTGGCGTGGTGCGCGACCTTTACCCCCGTGACCAGGTCCAGCGCCCGCGGCATGTCATCAACGGCCGCGTAGTCACAGGCCAGGTTCAGCGCGCATGACTGGGCATCAGGCGAATCAGAGCCATAGCGGCGCTTGTACCGCTCGTAGGTATCCTGCGCGAGCGTCATCGCCTCGGATTGTTCCCCCGCCCTGCGCAGCGACACGGCCAGGCTGGCCGCCGTGAGCAGGGTCTCGGTCATATCCTCGCCGAGGACCTCACGGTAGCGCTCCCACGTGTCGCGCAGCAGGTTCACCGACTCCCGGAAGGCACCCGCGGCCCGGAGGTCCAGGGCCAGGCTGGCCACGGAGAGCAGGGTGTTGGGATGCTCACGGCCCAGTACCTGCCGCTGGCGGTCTAGCGTTTCCTCGTCCAGCCGGCGCGCGGTGAAGCAGTCTCCCACGAGCCGCAGGGAGCTACCCAGGTTGTGCGCCGCGGCGAGGGTCCGCTGGTAGTCCTCACCGAACTGCTCCTTGAAGCTCTCGTAGGTGGCCTGGTCCAGGGTGAGCGCCTCCTGGAAGTCACCCAGCGCGCGCAGGTCGGCGCCCAGCCCATTGGCGGTGATGAGGGTGTGCGGGTGGTCGGGGCCGAGAACCTCGCGCTGGCGCTCCAGGACATAGGTGTCCAGATCCCGGGCGTCGCTGAACCGGCCCTTGCGAGCGGAGCACGTTGGCGATGTGGAATTGCAGGTACAGGGTCTGCGGATCATCGGACCCGAGCTGGTGGCGCCACAGGGTCTCCAGCCGGCTGGCCAGGGCCAGGCCGGACTCGAACTCGCCGTGCTTCCACTGGTATCGCACCCAGTCGATCAGCAGCTGGCGGGTGCGCGGATCATCGCACTCTTCCGCGATAGGACGGTCCCAGGTGCGGCCAGATGATGTTGTAGGTGGACCAGTTGGCCGGGTCGTCGGTCTCACCCTGCCGGGGCCGCGCACCGACCAGGATCTTGTGCACCTCATGCCGGGCCTCCACCCGCTCCTCATCGCTCATCTGCGACCGGATCACCGCCTGCACGAGGCGGTGGATCTGCAGCGAGTTACTGCCCTGATCCACCTTCACCAGGGCGAACCTGCTGATGTCCCGGATGACCCGGCCCAGCATCAGCTTCTCGCTCAGCGTCTCGTCGAACGGGCAGCAAGGACTCGTTCATCTCGTCGCTGTAGAGCAGGTCCATGGAGATCGGCCCGGGTGAGAAGAACGCGCACAACTGGAGCAGCCGCACCGCGGCGGGTGAGCGCTGCTTCAGCCGGTCGAAAGACAGGTTCCAGGTCGCGACGACCGGCATCGGGTAGTCCGGCGGCTGGTTCAGCGCCAGGATCCGGGTGGACTGGGTGGCCAACTGCTCGACGTACACCCGGGCCGGCATCCCGGTCTGCTCCAGCCACGCACTGGCCTGCTCGACCGCCAGGGGCAGGTGACCCAGGGCGTCAGCGACCCTCTTCGCGTCGGCCATATCCAGATCGGGCACGTGCCGCAGCAGGTGTCCGACGCTCTCGTCCCTGGTGAAGACGTCCACCTCGAGAGGCTCGGCCGAGTGCGACCAGGCCTGGTTACGCGAGGTGATGAGGACGTGCCCCGACCCCGTGGGCAGGTACGGCTCGAGCTGCTTGGGGTCGTCGGCGTTGTCGAAGATGATCAGCCAGTGCGGCGTGGTGTCGCGGCGCAGCTCCTCCAGGGCCGCCTCCGCAGCCTCGGCCACGTTGTCACCGACCTTCAGGCCCATCTTCCGGGCCAGCTCCGCGAGCGCCCCGCTGGTCTCCTCGGCCCGTTCCGATGGGACCCACCAGACCAGGTCATAGTCGGCCATGAAGCGATGCGCGTATTCGAGGGCCAGCTGGGTCTTGCCGACCCCGCCCAGCCCATAGAGCGCCTGCGCGACCACCACCGCCCGGCCACCGCCGGCCAGCTTGTCGCGCAAGAGCTCCAGGGTCGCGCCACGGCCGGTAAAGTCGGCGTTCCTGGCCGGCACGTTCCAGATCGGCGGGATCGTGCCCGGGAATCTCGGCTCCTCGGCTTGCTGACCCGATCTCCCCGGCGGCTGCGCGGGCCGGTCCAGCGCCCAGAGCAGCTTCGCGGTCGCCCCGGCCGCGTCCATCCGCGCCAGGTCCACGACGGGATGCTCGTTGAACGGCTCGGTGATCCTGACCTCGCTGACCCGGACCGGGATCAGCTGACGGTGCGTGTCGGCGGCGTCGGCCGACGACAGCGTCTTCCAGAGGGACCTGGCGTCTGGCGAATGCAGGTAGGCGGAGGACAGCACCGCGATGGCTCGGGGCGCCAGCTGGAGCTCGCGCTCGGCCTGGATGCTGCCGCGAACCTCGCCGTCCCCGCCAGGCCGCCGTCGTGACGGTGCTGCGGGGCAGGACCCGGAAGCCCGCCCGGGTCAGCACGGCCTCGATCCAGTCGGCCCACATGCGATCCTCGGGCACATAGCTCAGGTAGACCTGGGTGGAGGAGGCGGGCTGCCGGCGGGCAAAGGCTTCCTTATAGTGAAAGCCGCAGGTCCTCGGCAATCGGCCGCATCGCAGTCACATGCTCCGGCGGTGACGGAGTCGGTGATGCGCTCAAAGGAAGAGAGCAGGGAGGCGGGCGAACCCGGGTCGTCACCGAAGGTGGCGAGGGTCTCCTCGAACGCATAGAAGGGCTTGTACGGGCACCTCCACGGAGGCCCAGTACAACGCCGAGCTCTCCGGGGTCATCCCGGCCGGGAACCCCTCGAACTTCATCCGGGCCAGCGCCCGGCCGACGTCCAGCTTCTCCTTCTCACCGTCCTCGATGCGCATCGGCACGGGCAGGACCCGGATGTTGCGGTCCCGGTACCGGCCGCTGATCTGGCGGGCCACGTTAGCGGCACCCTCGATGCTCTGATCGCTGAGGGTGAAGCAGATCGTCAGAACGTCGGGCAGCTCAATCGTGCAGATGTCGGCCACGTCGCTCAGCCCGGTGCGGCTGTCGATCAGCACGTAGTCGTATTTCTGCTTCATGTCATCCCGCATGGCCCGGAAGAAGCGGCCGCCGCCCAGCCGGTCGTAGAAATTGTCCCAATCGAGCGAGCACACCGCGGCGGAATAGTCACGGTTCTGCCGGCCAGCCGAGAGGAAATCCAGTTTGCCACCGTCAGGGAACGACCAGTCGAGCGAGACCGCATGCCGTTCGCACCTGTGCGCAGGGCCAGGTGCCAGTCATCACTGCGAGGCCCGGGATCAACCGCGGCCGACGCGTAGTCATTGATTATCTCAATCACGCCAGGAGTAGCACTAACCGTTGACTCGTCGAGGAAGGGATGGAAGAACTTGTGCAGCCCCGGGGATTCCAGATCCCAGTCGACCGACGAGAACTCTCTTGCCGTTGCTGGCGAGGATCCAGGCAACATTGGCGAGCGCCATCGTCCGGCCGGTGCCCCCCTTATAAGAATAGAAGGTAATGATCTGGCCCTGACCGGTCTCGCTCATCGGGCATCTCCTGGATCCGTAGAGTCGGCTCTCCTCAGCCGCGGGCGCTCGATGACGGGACCTGCGGGTGGATGGGCGGTTGCTTCTTTGCGGAATCTCTTCAACATGATCATCGTCATCTCGGGCAGGAGCTGGCCGAAATCCTGGAGGGTAGGAATCCCGTTCGCGGCCATCTGGCAGCGCCTCGGGACGCTGGCCAGTTTGCGCCCAAGATGCTGCTGCAGATTCATGCGAAGATCATCTTTTGCCTCACGGGTTCCCCTGTCCTGGCTGTTCCAGGGGACCAGCACGCTGACCCAGGGCTCATCCACCTGATCCAGGCGGTGGAGTTGCTCCTGATGCTTGGCCGACAGGCTCACCCAGGAATCCACGAGGCACAGGCTTGGCGGTACCGGATGCTCACGGCCAGACCAATTCGTTACGTCGTCCTCAAACGCCCCCACCAAGGGCTTGCAGTCCAGGCATTTCTTGGCCAGTTCCTGCGCGTAGTCGGCCAGTGGCTGGGGATAATCCGGCCGGTACGGGCTCCAGGTGTGTGGGGTAGCGCCGTAGTAATCAGGCGCCCGCCCGGGCGGGAGGGTCGAGGTATCGTGCGCCAGCACCGCAATCTGCAGCCGGCCATCCGCGGTCCGTCGTGCGCTAGCCGGGCCGAAGGCGCTGGGCAGGGAATCAAAATCCTCTTGCGACGCATGCGGGACCGTCGACTCGTCAGCGAAGGGAACACTCTCATCCCCGATGGCGATGATCCGCTCGGCCAGCCTGTGCACCGCTCGCTGGTAATCGGCCCGGTAATTCTGCAGCTTCATGATCCCGTAGAAGCCCTCGGCGCAGTAGCGCTCACCGAAGAACTGGTGGTCGAACTGAACCGACTGGGCCACGTAAGGCAGACTGTTCGCGGGGAAGCCTGGTCCACAGCGCCGGCACGATGGCGTTGACTACCTGACGGCCCCGGGCTTTATGAGTAATTTCCCGGCGGGCGAAAGCAAACCACTCCCGGCCGCAGTTATCACTCTCGAAGTACCGCCGGGAGTAGAGCGGTACGAAAACCCGGCAACTGGCGAGAGCCGCAGTCAATTCGGGTGACCATTGGGTCCCGATCTTATTTTCCCGGTCCATGAACCCGGCTTCCTCTGGCCGGGCATCAGTCATCTGTAATATTTCGCCGCACAGATCCTTATAGAGCTTGTAAACCCAGCGATCGGGATCATCACGATCGGATGGATCTCGTTTAGGTGTCCGTGCGTAGCTGAGGAAAAAGTACGGCCTGTCATCTCGCCCCGGGATCATCGGCGCCTTGTCCCCCTGTCACGCCAGCCCCACCAGTCCCCGCAGTGAGACCAGAATCCATTTACCACTCCAAATCGCCCAGGCAAAAGGATGATATAAGAGATTTCTTGCTGGTTACCAGAGGGTACGTTCCCGCTCCGCGACGAGGACCCGGCCGGCCGGACCCGGCCACCTGCGCGGGTGGGGGCCATCCGGAGGGCACACGGCAGGGGTTCTCGTGGCCGGGCCGCGGTGCCCGACGGCGTTAGCCTCAGCAGCCGATTCCGGCCGGCCCGGTGCTGGCCGCGGCCGAATTGCCGCATCTCCCGCACGAACCGCTCGCCGAGCGGCGTCAGAGAACCCGAGTCCAGCAGGGTGCCGATCGCCTCGCGGGTGTATGCGCCCTGCTCGTCCGCCCGGCGTCCCGCGGTCACGGCGGCCGATCCCCCGGCACGCGCCTGGCGCGCACGCCAGAAATCAGCCACGGCGAGATGCTCGTAGGCATTCCGCAGGAGTCCCGCGAGTTGATGCTTGCCCTCTCCCCACGGCGAGGGAAAGAGGCGGTCGTCAGCCGGGTCATAAAGCGGAAAAAGATCAAGCACCGCGCCGAGTTTCGCGGCCTGGAACTCGCGGATGAGCACCAGGGCCAGGGTGCCTGGCTCTGCGGGCAGCGACGCGGCGGTCGCCCCGAATGGCTGCCGGGACACTGCGCTGACCTCGCAGCCGTCCCTGACCTCAGCCAACGGAGTCAGCGTGGTCAGCCACGCGGCCAGTGCCGGAGCATCCGCGCCAGGCTGGCTCTCGATTTCGTGCCACGCCAGCTGGAGTTCGCGCTGCCACCGGGTCACGTCGGTGCCGGAGACCCGCGGCGCGGCCCGCCATGGAGGACAGTCCCGGTTCGGGTCAGTGTCCTCGAGAGCCACCCGCAACCCGGCCCGCGTGCAGCATCCGGACCGGCTGCCACTCACCGGATCTTGTGGTTCCGGGAACGGCATCGGCGCCGGGCTCACCGGCGAGTAGCGCGGAGAGGCCCATCGTCCAGCATGACTCGCCGACCCCGATGATGACCGCGTTGCTGATCACGCTGACGGTCGCGGTCTCCGGCGGCTCCTGGGCCGGCCGTACTCCTTCCTCAGCGCCCAGGGCCAGCCGCCCCAGCGTCGGCAGGCAGACGCCCGAGTTCACGACGGGAACCCGGATGGCCGCTCCCGCCCTGGCCCGGGCGGCGGCCGCAGCCGCGATCGCGCCGAGATAACCGAGATCGGCAGCCAGTTCCCCGCGGCCGCGGGCCTGATCCGCATCAGCGTGCCCGGCGGTGACCAGGCCGAGCCGTTCCAGGCAGCGCGCGGCCCAGGTCCGGAGATAGGGATGGCTGAGCGTCGCATTCAGGGCTTCCGGCTGATCACGCTCCAGGGCGGCGATCAGCGCCCAGGCGGCCTGGACGTCCGACCTGACCGTCTCGGGCACGGCCGTGGTGGTGGTCCCGGCCTGATAGAGCGCGCCCAGCCGGGCGCGCAGCCCACTGCGCTGGGCACCCAGGAGGGAGGTAACCGTCGCGGCGTCGCCGGAGCCCGCCGCCAGGGCCCGGAAATCCTGATCACTCAGCGAATAGGTCGGGCTTCCCCGTTCGCCGATGGTTTCCGCGGGCGGGCGGCGGCTGATGTGCGAGATCAGCTTGAGCAGATCTGGGCAGTACACGCTCGGGTTGGCGAAGCCGCTGCCTGCCCGGTGCCGGTGGGTGTACAGGCCCCCTCCACAGCTAGTGACCACCGGACATTGCTGGCACGTCTGGCATAGTCCGGCGATTCCCTGCTGGCGGGCCACGATGCCGGGGTGCTGGCCCACCACGTCCATCGGGTGATCGAAGACATTCGATCCCGGTGTCAGGCGCGCCTTCGAACGCTGCTTTCAGCGAGTCCACTTGCTCGTAGCTGCCGTCGGTCTCGATGACCACGAGCCCGACGGGACCGAGTCCCAGTGCCTCGGTGAGGCTTTCACCGCCGCGCAAGGTGGAGAGGATCGAATCGAAGGTCCGGATCCGGGCCGGGCGGCCGTCCTTTACCCAGCGCTCGAAGATGGGGATGAGCCAGTCGGCGTACTCGCTGTCTGCAGCCGGCGTGCGGACCGGGGGATGATCCCAGGTCGCGTGGGGCAGCAGGAAGTCGATCCGGGGCGGCTTCAAGTCCATCAGGGACTCATAAACCACCACCGGATCGTTGGCGACGTCGATGGTGCACAGCAGCCCGGCATACAGATGCCGGAATCGGCCGGTCCGCAGCAGCCCGATGGCCCGGATCACCTTGTCGTAGCTGCTGCGACCGTCCGCGTAGCGACGGTGCCGGTCGTTCGCGGCCCGGTCCCCGTCGATCGACACGCCGACCTTGACACCGTGCTCGGCGAAGAGCTCGCAGAGCTGCTCGCTGAGCAGGACCCCGTTCGTGTGGATCCTCAGATCCAGGCGGCAGACGCCATCGAGTGCCTGGCGCAGCTCGGTAATCACCCGCCTTAGCCGGGCGTGGCCGGCCAGCAGGGGCTCCCCGCCATGCAGCACAATCTGCACGCCCGGCAGTGAGCGTGCAGACGCGTAGTCAGCCAGCCGCCGCGCCGCTTGCGAGACCACCTCGTCGGAGATGACCGTGGGCCGGCCGCGCCAGCTCTGATCCGCCGCCTCATAGACATAGCAATGATCGCAGGCAAGATCACAACGGCTGTGCAGCTTCAGGACGACCTGATCCAGGTCGTCCTGAGCGGGTGTAATGGATGGCCTGCTCACATCAGGCCTCCCCGCTCAGATCGAAGAGCTGAAGCGTGACTCAGGCAGAATCGGCAGGCTGGGCGCGGCGGGACCGAGGGCTTTCTTGAGGGTCATCGGGTCCATCTTCGCAATGTCCGTAAAAGGGACATAACGGAGATCAGGCACGTCAGACGACACCACTGCGCCCGCGCCAGCATTCTGCATCGCTGCCCCACCAATCAATCTAAGCCCACTATGGGGGCTGTTGTAACTTTGAGTACTCGAGCGAGATCAGTCTGTACTTTCCCAACCAGGCAACGAACCACACTGCGAGGGGTGATCAGCAGGGGAAGACTGGCCTCTGACGAGAGAGGCCGGATCTGCCCATGGCCGGGTGCCACCGGCAAACGATAGCGCCCCGCGGGTGTTGGGTCCATTCAAACCTCCCCATCGAAGATTTTCTGCCCGCCGCAAACCCGATCAGGGAGCCTGCCTGCCGGTCTGCACTATTGGCCCGGACATGGGGCTGGCCTGGCTGCCTCGTGTTATCAGGACAGACCGGTCCAGGAGCGGGCTAGGCGGCGTGGCCATTCTGTGACAAAGTCAGGCACAAGGGCTGCCTGGCCCTTTGGATGCAGGAAAGTATGTCCTGATTGGCAGTACGGCCATGGATGGGGACGGCCCGCCCAGGACCTGGCGCGCAAAGGTCCGCGTGAGCCGCCGGGTCACCTGGGTCACCCCGGCCGTCCTCGCCGCCGTGGTGACGGGATACCTCGCCTGGGGAGCCTGGGTCAGCGCCGCCGATCCCCGGTGGCTGCAGGCCGGCGCCACCTGGTGGCGCGAGGCGCTCGAGCCGGGCGCCCTCCGCGTCCCGCTGCTCTTCGCGGCACTGTGGCTGCTGGCCCTGCTCAGTTACTGGTGGCCTCGCAGGCTCCAGCCTCAGGTGGTCGGCATCACCACGGTCGTCACGATGGTGGTGATCGGGGGAGTGCTCTGCACCGCCTCGCTGTTCCCGTGCCGGACCGGCCAGACGCCCGGGGCCGGTAGCCGGCTGGGTGCTCGACCTGTACGTGGGCAACCCGCCGTCCTTCCCCATAGGCGCGTGCCATCCGCCGCTGTCGCTGGCCTACCAGCTCGGCGGCCCCGTCTGCCTGGGCGCGACCCTGGTCGGGGCGCTGACCGCGGCCACCGTGCTGTGGCGCCAGCCCCTGGACCGGCTGCGCGCCCGGATGGTCCGGGACGCGACCATCTTCACCGGGCTGGACACGATGACGATGCCCCTGCTGCGGCGGCTGGCGCAAACCTCCCGGGCCGCGAGCATCGTCGTGATCGAGCCGGATGCCAGCCACCCGCTGCTCGATGAAGCCCGCGCCACTGGCGCCCACGTCATGAGTCGGCCTGCCCGACGTCCCCGCGGGTGCTGCTCCCGGTCATCGCCGGCAGTCGCGGCTGCGCATTGCGGCGGCTTTATGCGCTAGGGAGCGACGTGGCGGAAAACGAAGCGGTCCTGACGGCCGCCAAGATGATCCTGCGCCGTTACCGGCCCGATCCCGACCGGCAGCCGCATCTCGTCGCGCGCATCGACGATCCGCGGCACGCCGATCACTGGCGTGGCTGGCACATCGGCCGATCCAGCCAGTGGTTCGAAGATGCCCTCAGCGCTCACGAATCCACCGCGTCCGCCCTGCTCGGCCACGTTTTCCGCAGCGCGCCGAGCACAGCAGCTGCTGCTGTGCGGAGACTCCACCCTGGCCCTGGCCATCCTCCGCGAACTGGCCCGGCGAGCCTGGGAACGGCGCGCAGCTCGCCGAAGCCGCCGAGGGCGGTGCTGCGGGTCCCGATCCCGGTCTGCCTTCCGAGGAGGATCAGCAACTGCTGGCCGCCCTCCCGCTCCAGCACGTGCTGCTCCTGGACCGCCGGGCCGACCGATCTGCGCCGCGAGTTCCTCGCGACCACCCCGCCGCCCATGGTCCGCGCCCTCTGCGACGTGAGCGCCCAGCCCACGCCGTGGCAGGACAGTGCTGCTGGCCCTGCTGGACGCCATGCCGCCCGAGGCCGGCACCGACACTACCGTGGTCGTGGCCGACGAGCCTGGCGAGCGCGGCATGCACGAGACCGGGCGGGTGGCCCGGCTCCACCCGGATATCCCCGTCGTTCGTGCTGACATCCGAGCGTGCAGGCACCAGCGGCGCGATCTTCGACCTGCTGCATCCCATTCCAGCGGGCCCTTCTCGTGGATGGCGAGGTGCCCGAAGACACCTGGACCCGGGTGGCCCGCCACTGGCATGAGTGCTACCGCCTCAGCCATCCCCCGGTGCCCGCGAACCCCAGGACGCTGACCAGCCGTCCCTGGGCTGACCTGGACGAGTTCATCCGCCAGGACAATATCCTTCAGCTCCGCTGCATCATGACCGCGGTCGTGGCCTGCGGCCGGCGATGGGTCCCCGCCCGGGCGGTCGCACCGGGCAGCTTCATCGAGCTGAGCGATCACGACCTGGAAGAGATCGCGCGCGCCGAGCACACCCGCTGGTACCGGCGGCGCCTGGCGGCCGGCTGGTCGGCCGCGGCCGCGAGGCACGGGCAGCGCAGCCCGGGCCTCCTTGGTGAACAGCAGGTGGTCCCCTGGGCCGACCTCCCGGCGGCCGAGCGCACCGGGCATGACCGGCTACCTGCGGTCACAGCTCGCGCAGCTCGAGGACGTGGGCTTCATGCCGATCGTGCCCCCCGGCGGCCCACCCGGGGCCGCCGAGTTCCGGCGCATCGGGACGGTCCGGGCCAAGCGGCTGAACACCCGGCGGCCCTGGACCCGCCGGTCCGGTGAGCAACTGCACGGCGACGCCGGGCGACTGGCGGGTCGTTGACGACGGCGGCGATGAGCGGACCGTGCGCGATCCGGAGTTCCGCGACAGCCACGAGCCACTGGGCGGTGAGCGCTGGCTGCGCACCGGCGCCTACCGCGCCTGGCAGGTCAGCCAGGCCCTCGTGCTTGCGGACCATGGAGGGCCGGGCGACCGCCCAGCCCGGGGACTGGGTGGTGGAAGGCAGCCGGGGAGAACGCTGGCCCGTCACCGACAACCAGTTCCGGCGCACCTACACCCCTGCTTCGCCAGCCCCCTAATCAGGCAGCCTCCCAATCAGGCAGCCACCCAACCCAGGCAGGCCCCGAGCAGACGGCGATCAGAAATCGCTGATGAGCGCCGCCGTCGCGGCCGGGTTCGCCGAAGACGGGAACTGCCCCTGGTAATCCCACAAGCCCGCTTCGATAACGTCGTTATCAGCAATGAAGCCGGCGATGTGGTTCACGAAGTACGGGTCGTCCCCGCCGCCGACGTTCCCGCTGCCAGCCGGCCGGGTGGTGGTCCCCAGGCCCCACTCGGGCAGGGACAGCGGCTTGCCGTGCTCGGCGCCGAAAGAAACCAGCCAGTTCAGGCCGTCGGCCTCAGTCAGGTCCTGCTGCCACACGGCCTGTGGTCCCGGATAAGCCTGCCAGGCCATGTCGTAGACGTCGAAGCCGATCGCGTTCGACATATGCGCCACCCGGGTAGTAGCTGGCCAGGTCGCTGAGGGTAGCGCCGATGTTGGGGTTCCAGTCGAAGGTGAAATCGGCACCGGGCACGGCCCGCATGGCCGTGACGATGTCCCGCCAGTACCCCACGAATTGCGGCGCATACCCTCCCGCGTACCAGTCGTACCCCTGCGGGACATTGAATTCCCAGCCGAGGCGCAGGATCGCGTTCCGCTGCCCGTTATTGACCAGGTTCCGCGCTATCTGTGAGAAATAACTGTTGTAATTACCTGCCGCACCGGCATTCCAGCAGGCCGCACGCGAAATGCCGCACGAGTCCGGGAACATCGGAAGGCCATAGACCATCCGCAATCCGGAATGAGCCCAGAGTGACTCAATGCGCGGGTCGACCATGCCCGCCCAGCCCGCGGTGTACGGAATGTAGTCGGACCCGAACGCCAGGGGGTGGCCCAGCTCGGCGCCGATGGCCTGATCGGCCGCGACGTTCCCGTACCCGGTGTAAGCACCCAGCACGCTGGCCGGGACAGCCTGCACCGAGGAGACCGGGCCCGCGACGACGGCGAGCACCACCAGGGCGAGCGCATTCCCGATCCGCCTGGTGCCCCTGCGGGCAAAAAGTCGCATGGCCGCCCCCCCAACCTCTGGGACTATACACAGATATGGCGCAATGAGCGGCCAGAAAGGCCAGCTGCATTGACTGCGCAAAGTTTCGAATTGGGCACCGGCGTCAATGGTTCACAGTGCCTGGTCAGGACGCCGGGTCACAGACGCCGCGCGGAGCAGGTCCTCGATCCGGCTGAGCTGGGTCGCGCAGCTGGGCGACGTCGGCGTGGGTGGCGCTCTGGTCAGCGCTCTTCAGGGTCAGCACGAGCTGCCCGCCTGGCTCGAGGATCCCGTCCTGGATCTCGCTGACGTCGTCCCCGTTCTGCATGCGCACCGCGTGATCGAGTTCGCTGCGCCGCACGCCCAGGTGCACCAGGGCCCGCTGGATCACGTGCCCGTCCCGGATCACCGTGGTCGGCCAGGCCGTCGAAGATACGCGCCGCGAGGGCATTGCTGGCCACCACCCGGTTGACCACCGCATTGACCACCACCAGCGTGACGGCACCGACGACGCCGCCGGTCAGTGAGGTGTCGTTGCCGATGACCGCGTTCTGCACCACGTTGGACAGCAGGAAGATCACCACGAAGTCGAACGTGCTCAGGTTCGCGAGCCCGCGTTTGCCGCTCAGCCGGAACAGCAGGGCGATCAGCGCGTACACCAGGACCGTGCGGAGGATCTTCTCCGTGAACGGGATCTGCTCAACGAACATGGCGTGCCACATCCCGGCCTCCAGGCTGCTCGGAAACGGGACCCGCGCCCGTCCTTCCGAGCACCCTAGGATGACCGCGCCGATGCTATCCTGGCCGCTATCCGGCCAGCGGACCCCACTGGGCGCGCAGCCACACCGGGTCGATGATCCACACCGCGAGGGCCAGCAGCGCCCCGGACAGGATCGGGTCGATGATCAGCAACTCCGGGAGGGTGCCCGTGGTGAAGGCCAGCGGCTCCGGCAGCAGGTGGAAGCGCTGCCGGGACCAGGGATAGCCGAGCATGCAGCCCGAGTCGGTCAGCATGTCGCCGGTGATGTGGGTGGCGCAGCCGAGCAGGACCGCGATGGGAATGAACCGCAGGCCGTACCCGTACCAGATCGCGGCGTGCCGGTGGCCGCCGCTGATCCGGCCGACACCCAGGCCACCGCCTCGAGACAGCCGAGCGACCGGGCCGGCGAGACCCGCACTTGTCCAGGTCCGGCAGCAGCGCCATGCCCGCGGTGAAGCCGGCCAGCGCGGCGGTCTGCGGGATGGGCAGGCGCGCAGCGGGCGGGCCTGACCGGCCGGGGAAGACGCCGGTCAGGCTCAGGGCGTGACGCCGGACAGGTTGAGCCCGATCACGCCGGCCAGGATCAGCCCGATCGACACGAGCTTGGCGGCGGACACGGTGTCGCCCAGGATGGCCATCCCGATCGCGGCCGTGCCCGCCGCTCCGATGCCGGTCCAGACCGCGTAGGCGGGGCCCACCTCCAGCCGGCGCAGGGCCAGGCTGAGCAGGCCGAAGCTGATCAGCGCGCAGGCCGCGAAGCCGATCGTGGGCCACAGGCGGGTGAAGTGGGCGCTCTGCTTGAGCAGCACGGCGAAGCCCGTCTCGAACAGCCCGGCGGCCACGATGAGGAACCATGCCATGGCGGACCTGCTCCTGCCCGGGCCGCGTCAGGCGGCCAGCGGCCGGCCGGTCTCCAGCAGCGTCTTCAGGTCGCTGAGGATCCACGCCCAGCCGCCGCCTGCTGCCGCGTGCCGCCCCTCCACCAGCGCCGCCGTTTCCGGCGCACCCGCCAGGTCGTGGGTGAGCGTCAGCGTGCTCACGCCGGAGTTACCTTCCGCTATCTCCCAGCTCAGCCGGGTATCCGACTCGGCCCGGGTCCGGGCGTCGAACAGGACATGCCAGGTCTGCACCAGCCGCCACGGCGGCTCGGCCTCGATGACCTCGCCGTCGAAGACCACGCCGCTGATGCCCCGCATCTTCATCGTCACGCTGGCGAAGGCCCGGTACGCGCCGCCGGGCCGCATCTCGTACTGGGCCGGGGCCCGGTAGCCGTAGAGCTGGGTCCAGCCCGGCCGGGTCAGCGCGTCCCAGATCTCCTCGGGCGTCGCCCGGATGAAGATCCGGTGGGTGCGCACCGTGCCAGCCTGCACGATGCCACCCTGCACGATGTGGGCCTGCGCCGTACTGGCCTGCACGCTGCTGGCCAGCACGCCGTTGGCCTGCCGGGTGTGGGCTTGCACGGTGCGGGTCTGCGCGGCCAGCAGGTCCTCGGTCGCGGCGGTCATGTCCTCTCCTCTGCTCGGTGCCGCGGGTCGCCAGCACCGCGGCGCGGTGGGCCGCCCTGATCCGCACCTCGGGGGCGTCGGATCAGGGCGACAAGACCACGTAATCCGGGGCAGATGCAGGGGCTGTGCGGCTGATGTGGTGGCGCGGTGAAGAAACGCCTGGGTCACGCTGCGGGCAGGCTGAGGGTCATCTCGGTGCCCTGCCCGGGCTGGCTGCTGGCGGTCAGCTGGCCGCCGTGGGCCCGGGCGAGCTCAGCCGCCACCGCGAGGCCGATGCCGCTGCCGGAGATCTGCGCGGCCTGCCGCCCGCGCCAGAACCGCTCGAAGATGTGCGGCAGCTCGTCCGCGGGAATCCCGGCGCCCGTGTCGGTGACCCGCAGCGCGGCGTGCTGACCGGCCAGGTCCGTCTCGATCCGCACCTGCCCGCCGGCCGGGGTGAACTTCAGCGCGTTGGTGAGCAGGTTGGTGATCACCTGGTGCAGCCAGCGGGGGTCGGCCATGACCCAGGCCGGGGCGAGCTGGCGCTCGACGCTGAGATCGGCCGCCTCGAACCGCCCGGCCAGGCTGTCCGTGGCGGCCGCGGTCACCTCGGCCAGGTCGCAGCGGCGCAACGACAGCTGCAGCGTGGCCGCGTCGGCCGCCGCGAGGGTCTGCAGGTCGTCCACCATGCGCGCCAGCCGCAGCACCTCATCACGCAGCGAGGTCAGCTGGTCCGGGGTCGCCTCGACCACGCCGTCGAGCAGCGCCTCGTGGCCGGCCTGGAGGATCGCGACGGGGGTGCGCAGTTCGTGGGCCACGTCGGCGACGAGGTCACGGCGGAGCTGCTCCTGCCGGTCCAGGGTGTCCGCCATCTGATCGAAGGCGGTGGCCAGTTCACGCAGTTCCCCGGGCGCCGCGACCGGGCCGACCCGGGCGGCGCGGTCCCCGCCGCCCATGGCCCGCGTCACGGTGATCATCCGCTCCACCGGGCGGGTGATCCGCCGGGCCACGGCCAGGCCCGTCACGAGCGCGAGCAGCGCGGCCAGCCCGGCTGCGCCGGCGATGGCCCGCAACAGCGCGATACGCAGGGTGTGCTCCGCCCCGCCCAGGCCGGATCCGCTGAACTGCACCACGGCCGTCCCGACCCGCCGGCCATCCGCCAGGATCGGCCAGTTGAGCTGGGTGCCGAAGCGCCCGCCGAATCCCGGCGACGTCGCCTCCGGCCGGCCCGTGGCGTTCCGTATCTGGACCTCCGCCCCGGTCCGCGCGGTCAGGTCCAGGACCGGGCCGAGGTACGCCGCGGCCCAGCTGGTCTGCCGGTCGTAGGCCGCGCCCGCCGCCACCGCGACCGCGCTGGCCAGCTGGTCGCGCTGCCGGGCCGCCAGAGCCGAGACATCCGCGCCGGAGAACACCGCCGTCAGGCCGGCCAGCAGGGCGATCGCCATCAGCGCCACGCCGAGGAACGCCAGCGCCAGGCGCAGGCCGATGGCGTCGCTCCGGGCCGGGGCCGCAGCGGCCGGCTGGCTATCAGCGGTCACGGGCCGCTGTCACGGTTGAGGCCGAGCCGGTAACCCCCGCCCAGCACGGTCTGGACGATCTGGGGGTCGCCCGGATCCTCCTCGATCTTGCGGCGCAGGTTCTTCACGTGCGAGTCAACCGTGCGCTCATAACCCTCGAATTCATACCCCCGCACCCGGTTGATCAGCTCGAACCTGGAATACACCCGGCCCGGGACGGTGGCCAGGGCCAGCAGCAGGCCCCACTCCGTCGGGGTCAGGGCGACGACGGTGCCCCGCACCGTGACCTGACGCTGCGGCTCGTCGACCTCCAGCACGCCGCCGCCATAGCTGGCCACGTCCTGCGCGGCCGCGGGGCCGCTGCGGCGCAGCACCGCCTGGACGCGCAGTACCAGCTCGCGGGGGCTGAACGGCTTGGTCACGTAGTCGTCGGCGCCGAGTTCCAGGCCGCGGATCCGGTCCTCTTCGGTGCTCCTGGCCGTGAGCATCAGGATCGGTGTGGGGCCGGACGCGCGCAGCTCGCGGGCCACGGTCTCACCCGCCACATCCGGCAGGCCGAGATCGAGGATCACCAGGTCCGGGGAGGCCGATCCGGCCAGCGTGAGGGCCTCGGCGCCGGAGTCGGTGGTCAGCACGATGAACCCGGCCCGTTCCAGATAAGAACGGACCAGCTCGCGCAGCTTGCGCTCGTCCTCCACGACCAGCACCGTTGCTGCCATCGCTGCTCAACCGCCTCTCCGGGCCAGCCCACCGGGCCTCCATAAACCGTGCCCCGATAAACCGTGCCTCCATGATCCCGTGCCCCCATGATCCCGCAGCCGGGGACCGGTACCCAGGATGCCCGCCGGGGAGGCGCAGGTTTGCGGCCCGGCTCCACACCGCCACCACAACAGCTCCACCCGCCCGGCACCGCCGCCGGCTGCACTGATCAGATGACCGGCAATGACCTGATCGTGATCGCGCCGTGGGTCATCTTCGGCGCGGCCCTGGCCATCGTGGTGGCCCGGCTGCTGAGCTCCCGCCGCCGCCGCGGAGGCCGCTGGTGATCGATCTGGCCCAGCTGGACGTCAGCTCCCCGGCCTCCTATCTCATCGCGGTACTCGTGCCCGCCCTGGACGCCCTGATCCCGGTATTGCCGAGCGAAACCGCGGTGATCGCCCTGGGGGTCGCGACGGCGGGCAGCACCGATCCGCGGATCGCGGTGCTGGTCGGGCTGGCCGCGGTCGGGGCGTTCCTCGGCGACAACGCCGCCTACCTGGTGGGCAGGCGATTCGGCCCGGCCGTAAGCAGACGGGTTTTCGCGGGTGAACGGGGGAAGCGGCGCCGGGACTGGGCGCAGCGGTCCCTGGCCGAGTACGGCACCCGGATCATCGTGGCCTGCCGGTTCATCCCGGGCGGCCGGACCGCGGTCACGCTCACCTGCGGTCTCATCGGCTATCCCCGGCGCAGCTTCATGCTCGGCACCGCCCTGGCCGGGATCCTGTGGGCCAGCTACGCCTTCTTGCTCGGGCGGATCGGCGGCCAGGCCTTCGAGGGCCGGCCCTGGGCCGGGCTGCTGGTCGGCCTGGGTCTCACCGTGGTGGTCAGCGGCGTGATCGAGGCGGCCCGGCGGATCCTGCGCCAGCACCGCCGGCGGCGGCACGGCCGGCAGCAGGCCCGCACCCAGCCAGGGCGCCCCGGTTCCGCTGGCCCTGGCCCGGAGATCCGGTACTCCATATCTCCTGCACATGTTCTGCAGGCGGACTCCACCGAGATCGTTTGTCCTGATAGGGAAGGGCGGGCGAGCGTTTGCACCGGCGGGTACGCCGTCCGTAGGGGATAGCCGGGCGGCGCCCGTAGGCGTGGGGAACGGGCGCCGCCTGGTCCGGTCAGACGGGGGCCTGACCGGACGGACGGGACGCGTCGGGCAGGTACTTTCCCCGGCTAGACCCTGCTTCATCGGTCAGCCGCAGGACCGCCTGGGCGGCCGTGATGAGTTCCGCGTCCCCGCCGGCCCCTCGGCCTCCAGCGCCTTGGCCAGCGGGCGGGCCCACCTCCTGGGATCCTCGGCGTGCTGGCTGAGCACCATGCTTCCGTTCGGGCGGCCGCGAAGCCGTTGCCTGGCCAGCGTCATCAGCTGGGCCTGCGCCTCCGGTAACGCGGCCGGAACACCGTCCCCCTGGCGGGTGGCCCCGGTTCGCGCAGACAGCGCGGTCACGATGAGCCTGATTGGGTCCATCTCTCTCCTCGGTCGGCGGGATCCAGGGCAGCTTGATCCCCGCCAGTCTGATGCAGGCCAGTCTGATATGGGCCGATTTGATCCCGACTGGTCTGAGCCGCCGGGGGCAGCCGCACGTCGGCTGGGTCGGGCAGCGGCGCGCTGCTGACCCGGGGCAGGGTGACGATCGCCGGGTCGCACTCCACGGACGTCAGCACCGGGCCGCCAGAACCCCGGGTAACCAGCAGCAGCGCCTGGTCGGGCAGGTTCTGCAGCACGGCCGGCTCGACCGCGTACTCATACACCCGCTGGCTGGCCGCGGCGTTGCTCCAGTTGGTGCTCTCGGCCCAGGACCGGGCCGTGGACCAGTTCCGGGATACCGATCTGCTGCGGGAGTAACGGCGGGACTCCTCGCGGCCCTGGTTCCGCGGCCGGTATCGCTGGGCGGTGGCCTTCCATCCGGGGTGGCCGCCGATGTGGATGGTGTCGGTGACGGTCTGGCCCTCGGTCTCGGTGAGCGTGTGCGTGTCGCTGCCGCCCAGGGTGGCGGTGACCTGCGAGAGCACGAACTTGTGCTGCCTGCCGATATAGGCCGCGGCCTGCTCCGCCTCGGCGTGGTGGCCCAGCCGCATGAACGCGGCGGAGCCGCCGCCGAGCATGCCCAGGCCGGTGTCGCGCAGATGGCGGAACAGCAGCGTCAGCGGAACTCCGCGCCGCTCGCACGCACCGGCCAGCCGCTCCAGGTGCGGGCGGGTGATCTCATCCGCACCCACGATGATGACGGCCGGGGCCGGGTCGTTGCTGCTGGTCACCTGGACGGTCAGCCACTGGATCGCGAGAGCGGCCAGGACCTCGGCTCGGGCGCTGCGCGCGGCGGGTTCCAGGGCCAGGCAGGTGTAGTAGGCCGGCGGCTCGGGGGTGACCGGAGGCTGGCCGGGCTGCCCGCTGCCAGCCAGCTCGGTGTGCTGCGCGAGCGCGGTCAGGAAGGCCTCGATGCGCACCAAATTCGGCTCGATCTGGCGCCGGTATTCCGGCGGGAACAGCTCGGCCGAGATGAGCGCCCGCTCCTCCTGGCTAAGCACGGGCTGGCTAGGCCCGGGCTGGCTGAGCCCGGCGGGATGGTCCGCGTGGCCGAGGGCGGCCCGGACGGCCGCCGCCAGCCGGCCCGGTGTGACGTCCCCGCCGAGCGCGCCGTGCAGCTGTTCCAGGACCCGGGTGTCCACGGCCCGCTCCGCGCGGGCCGCGCCCGCCGGGCCAGCCGTGCCGTCCGCGTGCACCGCTTCGGCCAGGGCGTCGGCGAACTGGGCGGCGGACAGCCCGGCGAGCACGCCCGAGGAGCCCAGCTGGGCAGGCAGCAGCCATTCGGCGGCCGGCACTCCCGCCGCCCGGGCGGTGTCGGTGAGTTCCTGGCAGATCACCTCGCCGGTCAGGTCCACGGTCAGCACCGGCTGGCTGGCCAGCAGCGAGGTGCCGTGCGTGGTGAGCAGGGCCTGCCAGCCGCGCAGGCTCCCGCCGAACACGTCGGTGCGCAGCGTGCCGGAGGGCAGCGTGGCGCTACCCCACTCGTCGACCTCGTCCAGCCGGGTGAGCTCGGCTCGCTGCCAGGCTTCCGCACGCTGCTGCCACGCCGCGATGGCCTTCTGGTGGTCGTCACCGATCCGGCTCACCGCGGCCGCGGCCTGCCGGGCTTTCCGCCACCGCAAGAAGGTGAGCGTCATGCCGGGGCCGCAGATGACCAGGGCGATCAGGTCGCTGACCAGCGGGGGCCCGCTGCCGTTGATATTGGCCGCACAGCCGTTGGCCAGCAGCAGCACCACGAACAGCAGGGTGCTCGGGATCCCGAGGAACTTGCGGATCTTCCGGTACGCCTGGTCGGCCGACTCGGCCTGCTGCGCCGCGGCGGCCTGCATCGCCTCAAGGTCGGGCCGGGGCTCAGGAAACGGCGCGGCGAGCTGGCGACGGTCCCGGAACACCCAGCCCAGCCGGGGCCCTGGCGTGAACAGGCTGGCCCGCCGGTCCGCCCCCGCCGGTACTGGCGCGACCGGTGCTGGCTGCATGCTCATGCCGATCACTCCCTGGGCCTGGGCGGTTCCGGCCGGGCTGAACGCGGAGCCGCACATCCCTGGTAGGCAAGTCGCGATGCTACCAAATGCTCGCTGACCGCTTCTTTTCCCGGAGACGGCCACGGCCCCGTTACCTACCCGGCGTGTTTCCGCCAGATAAACAACGGCGCCCCGCATTACTGCCGGGTTTCGTCTCGTATCGCCCCATTGACCGGGGCTGGCCTCCGTCTTAGCGTCAGGGCTAGCTGATCGTTTTGCTGTGCACAATTCCCGGCCCCGCTCAATCCCCGGCCACGCTGGTCGCTGGCCCCTAGAGGGGGTGGCCATGCGCCTTTACCAGTCGGGCGCGCTGCTGACCGGCGCGCGTAATGAGCTCATCCGCCGTGGCGGCGTCCTGGTGGACGGCCCCCGGATCGTCGCGGCGGGGCCGCTTGACACCCTCATGGCCGAGCATCCGATCCCGGCGGACCTGGTGGACCTGGGCGACGTAACGCTGCTGCCCGGGCTGGTGGACGCCCACGTTCACCTGGGTTTCGACGGTGGCCCGGGCCCGGTGGCCCGGATGAAAGCCGAAACCGACACGCAGCAGCTGATCCTGATGCTGCGCAGCGCCCGTGAGTTGCTCTCGGCGGGCGTCACTACCGCCCGGGATCTGGGTGCCCGGTCCTTCCTCGACATCGCGGTCGCCGCCGCGACCGCCAGCGGGATGGCCGAGGGGCCGCGGCTGCTCACCGCGGCCCGGCCACTCACCCCGACCGGCGGGCACTGCTGGTTCATGGGCGGGGAGTGCGACACCGCGGACGATCTGCGCCGGATGGTCCGGCTGCACCACAAGATGGGCGCTGACTTCGTCAAGGTCATGTCCACCGGCGGGTTCATGACCGAGGGCGCGCCGCCCTGGTCGGCGCAGTTCAGCCCGGCCGAACTGGACGCGGTGGTGGCTGAGGCCCACCGGCTGGGCCAGCGGGTCGCCGCGCACGCGCATGGCAGGCTGGGCATCACCCAGGCCGTGGCGGCGCAGGTGGACACCATCGAGCACTGCTCATTCGCCGGTCCGGACCGCAAGTACGGCTCGGATTTCGATCCGGCCGTGGTGGATCAGATCGCCGCCGCGGGCATATACGTATGTCCGACCATGAACGTGCACGCACTTGCGCTGCGTGAGCGTTTTGGCGACGCGCTGGAAAAGGTGATCATGGGACTGTATTCGGGCGGCGTGCAGATCATCGCGGGTACCGATGCCGGCATCGACAACTGCCCGCACGACGCCTACATCTCCGGCCTGGAAGGGCTGGCGATGGTGGGCCTGCCCGCCGTGGAGATCCTGGACGCGGCCACGTTGCGCGCGGCCCGGGCGCTGGGCGTGGACGACCGGACCGGCACGATCGAGCCAGGCAAGGACGCGGATCTCATTGCCGTCCGCGGCGACCCGCGGGCCGACATCTCGGTCCTGCACCACCTCGAGCTGGTGGTCGCGCGCGGTGCGGAGTCCCGTCCCGCGCCGCACCGCGACCATTGGCCAGCCGGGCCTCCCCCCGGCGACCCCGCCCCGGGAGCAGACCCTGCCGTCACGGGACCGGCGGCCGCGGCGAGCGCGCTGGCGGCCCCGGCCGGGCCACGCCCCCGATGAGCGCGCTGGCCGAGGCGCTCAACGACATCACCGTCGCCGACCTGCGCCGCCGGGGCGGCCTGAAGTGGACCTACGCCGGCCCGGACGTGCTCGGGGCGTTCGTGGCCGAAATGGATTTCGGCACGGCCCCGGCGGTCGAGGATGCGCTGCGCGAGGTGATCACGCGCCGGGACTACGGGTACCTCACCCCGCTCGCGGCCCGGCAGCTGGCCGAGGCCTGCGCGGCGTGGCTGGCGGACGGGAGCGGCTGGGCGGCAGACCCGGACTGGATCCGCCCGCTGCCTGACGTCATCAAGGGCCTCGAGGCGGCGATCAGCCTGTTCTCCCGCCCGGACAGCCCGGTGATCCTGCCCACCCCCGCCTACATGCCGTTCCTGACCGTGCCGCCGCTGCTGGGCCGGAAGATCATCCAGGTGCCGATGATCACGGTCGACGGCCGGGCCGTGCTCGACCTGGACGGCATCGACGCCGCCTTCCGTGCGGGCGGCCACCTGCTCATCCTGTGCAACCCCTGCAACCCGATGGGCCGGGTGTACGCCCAGGCCGAACTGGCCGGCGTGGGCGAGGTCGTCGAGCGCCACGGCGGCCGCGTGTTCGCCGACGAGATCCACGCGCCGCTGGTCTACCCGGGGCGCCAGCACATCCCCTACGCCTCCCTCAGCGAGGTCACCGCCGGGCACACCCTCACCGCGACCTCCGCCTCCAAGGGCTGGAACCTGCCCGGCCTCAAGTGCGCCCAGCTCATCCTGAGCAACGAGGCGGACCGCGAACTCTGGGCGGAGGCGGGCCGGCTCATCGAGCACGGCGCGAGCACCCCCGGCGTGCACGCCAACATCGCGGCGTTCACCGCGGGCCAGGACTGGCTCGCGGAGGTGCTGGACTACCTGGACCAGAGCCGGATGCTGCTCGGGGACCTGCTCGCCGAGCACCTCCCCGCAGTCCGCTACCAGCCCCCCGAAGGCACGTACCTGGCCTGGCTGGACTGCCGCGAGCTGGGCCTGGGTGACAGCCCGGGCGAGTTTTTCCTGGATAAGGGGTCGGTACTGGTCAACGACGGGCCCGCGTTCGGCGAGGCGGGGAAAGGTCACGTGCGGCTGAACTTCGCCACCCCCCGGCCGATCCTCCAGGCCATCGTCCGCCAGATGGGCGAGGCTGTGGCCGGCCACTGACCGGGCAAGTCCGGCTAACTGCTCACCAATTCGGTAAAGCGCGGTGACAATTGGTGCTTAATGACACAGGATGGGGCGCCTACGGTAGCGTCCGGTTGGGCAGTGACGGGATTCCGGGGCACGGGATCGATCCAGGAGTGACCAGATGGGCAAATCCAGCTCGGCCGGCACCCAGCCACCAGCCCCGCGCCGGACGATCAGGTTCACTTTCCTCTCGACCGTCGCGATCCCGGCCACCTGCCTGATCCTGCTCTGGGCGCTGGCGGCGGGCGCGGTGCTGGGCAGCTCGCTGGGCGGGCACGGCCTCTGGTCGCCGGATCACCGTGAGGTCGTCGAATTAACGATCCTGGTGGGTGCGGGCCTCCTCGTCGGCCTGGTGTGCGTCATCCTGATGGGCCGCTTCTCCTACAAGCTGTCGCGGGATATCGCCGCCTTGGCCAGCTCGGCCCAGCGCTCCGCGGACGAGCAGCTACCGCAGTTGCTGGAACGGCTGCGCAGCGGGGAGACGCCGGCCAGCGCCTCGCAGACGCCGCAGTCCCGGCCCCGGCCGAGGAACGCGGAGATCGCCCGGGCCCTCGCGGCGGTCAGCAGCCTGGAGCAGACCGCCGTCGGGGCGGCGGCGGGCGAGGCCGGGCTGCGTGACGGCCTCCGCCAGGTGTTCGTGAGCCTGGCCCGGCGGAACCAGTCACTCCTGCAGCGGCAGCTGCGGCTGATCGACGCGCTGGAGCAGAAGGCGCCCGACTCCGCGGCGCTGGCCGACCTGTTCGCGCTCGACCACCTCACCACCCGGATGCGCCGCCACGCGGAAAGCCTGGCCATCCTGGCCGGGGCAGCTCCCGGCCGGTCCTGGACCGAACCGGTGCCGATCATCGACGTCATCCGGGCCGCCATGGCGGAAGTCGAGGACTACCGCCGGGTCACGGTGCTCACCACGTCTGAGGACGCGGTGGCCGCCCCCGCCGTCGCGGACATGATCCACCTGCTGGCCGAGCTGATCGAGAACGCGACCATGTTCTCCCCGTCAGGGACGCGGGTCGAGGTCCGGGCGGAACGCGTGGCCAACGGCTTCGCCGTCGAGGTCGACGACCGCGGGCTGGGTATCGAGCCCGCCCAGCTCGCCGAGATCAACCGGCAGCTCGCCCAGCCGCCCGACTTCGACCTGGCCAACGCGGACCGGCTCGGCCTGTTCGTGGGCGCGAAGCTGGCCGCCCGTCATAGCGTCCGGGTCTCCCTGCGGCAGTCCCCGTACGGTGGCACCACCGCGATCGTGCTGATGCCCAACAGCATCATCGTGCTCGTGTCGGCGTCGGCGTCCCCCGGCACCAGCGCGCTGCCCGCCGCCCGCCGGGCCACCGGGCGGCCCGCCGCGCTGGACCTCGGCTCCGGTGCCGCCCTCGCGCTGACCGGCCGGGCTAACGGGTCGCACCCCCCCGGCACCGCCCAGCCCGCCGGCACCGCCCAGCCCCCCGGCCCGCCCAGCCCGCCAGCAACGCACAGGCTGCGGGCAACGCACAGGCTGCGGGCAACGGGACCGCCCCGGTCCCGGGGCCGCCGATGACCGGGGAGCCGGCGGGCGGCCCTCCCGGCACCGTGCCCCGGCGCGGGCTGCCGCACCGCACCCGGCAGGCCAGCTTGTCTCCGCATCTGCGGGACAACCTCGCGGCTGGCCGGCCGGCCGCGAGCCCGGCCGCCCCGCCCGACGGCCGCAGCCCGGAGCAGGCCCGCGACCTCGCGGCGTCCCTGCAGACGGGGTGGCGGCGCGGACGCCAGGACGAGGTGGCCGAACCGCCGGACCGGTCGGCCCCGCCGCTGCCCAGGCGCACGGGATCCCCCGCCCCCGATAGCGAGGAGGCGTGATGGAGGAGCAGGAGGCCACCGGGGCCGGGCAAGACCTGGGCTGGCTGCTCGACGACCTCGCGAGCCGGGTGGAGCATTTCCGGAAGGCCGTGATCCTGTCCCGGGACGGGCTGGCCATCGCCCGTTCCACCGGTCTGCGCCGGGATGAGGCCGAGCGGCTGTCCGCGCTCGCGGCCGGGGTGCAGAGCCTGGCCAGTGGCGCGGGCCAGCACTTCGGGGTGGGCGAGGTACGCCAGACCATCATCGAGCTGGAGCAGGCCCTGCTGTTCGTCACCGCCGCTGGTCACGGCAGCTGCCTGGCCGTCCTGTGCCCAGCGGACGCCGACGCCGGCCTCGTCGCCTACGAGATGGCGATGCTGGTGAAGCGGGCCGGACCCCATCTGGCCGCCCGGCCGCGGTTCCCGGCCAGCCGGCTCACGGTGGACTGAGTCCACGATGGGCGTGGGCGGCAAGTGGGTTAACCGGGATGCTGACCCAGTCGTGCGGCCCTACGCGGTGACCGGCGGGCGGACCGAGCCCGCCGGCGGCGAGGTGCTCGACCTGATCGCGGTGGTCATGGACTCCGGCCGCCCGGCTGAGCCCGCTGACCAGCTCAGGCTGGGTCCCGAGCACCGGCGGATCCTGAAGCTGTGCCAGCACCCGGCTACCGTGGCTGACGTGGCCTCTGACACCGGACTGCCGGTCGGCGTGATCCGGGTGCTCCTCGCCGACCTCATCCAGCAAGGCCGGATCAAGGTGCAGCCGGGCCGGCCGACCGGCGAGAAGCCCAGCGCTCAGCTGCTGCGGGAGGTGCTGCATGGGCTCCGGGCTCTCTGATCCCGGCCCCGGGGGGCCGCTCGCGGCTTTCAAGATCCTCATTGCGGGTGGTTTCGGCGTGGGCAAGACCACGCTGGTCAGCGCGATCAGCGAGGTCCGGCCGCTGCGCACCGAGGAAGCCCTGACCAGCGTAGGTGCGCGCCATGACGACCTGCAGGGCGTGGAAGACAAGTCCACGACCACCGTCGCCATGGACTACGGCCGCATCACCCTCGGGGGCCGCCGGGTGCTCTACCTCTTCGGCACGCCGGGCCAGGAGCGCTTCTGGTTCATGTGGGACGACCTCTCTTCCGGGGCAATCGGCGCCGTGGTGCTGGCCGACACCCGCCGCCTGGCCGACTGTTTCGCGTCCATCGACTATTTCGAGAAACGGCGGCTGGCCTTCGTCGTCGCCGTCAACTGCTTCGACGGCGCGCACCGCTATGACCCCGCCGAGGTCCAGGCCGCGCTCGACCTGGGCCCGCAGGTCCCGGTGGTGCTGTGCGACGCCCGCCAGGCGGAATCGGTCAAGAACGTCCTGATCACCCTGGTGGAGTACGTCCTGGACAGCACGCCCGACGAGGGGGGCGGGATCCGGGCGGCTCCCGCGGTCCCGCCCCTGGTGTAGGCGTTGCGGGGCCGAGTGATATCACGGATGATCGCGTCTAGCGGCCGGCCAGGCCGCAGAGCAGGGGTAGTGGGTTGATCAGCCAGGTACCGGCCGGCGGGCCGGCCGAGTCCCCGGACGGCCAGGAACTGTGGCCGGTCCGCTCGGGAGTTGTGCCTCCGCTCGCGGATGGGTTCAGCACCAGGCCGGAGAGCGCCCCCCGGCTGGGCGCCGCGCTGGTCCCGGGCAGCGCGGTCGTGCTGGTCCCCGGCCGGGGCGGCGGCGCGGGATCGCGGGACTGGCTGGGATCGTGCGGCAAGACCCAGCTCGCGGCGTTCTTCGCCGAGTCCCTCTGGCGGTCCCGTGAGGTGGACCTGATGGTCTGGGTCTCCGCTACCAGCCGGGCGTCCGTGCTGGCCGGGTACGCGGAGGCGGCCGAGGCCGCGCTGGGCACCGACCCCAGCGCCGACGCCGAGGCTATCGCCGAGCGCCTGGTGAGCTGGCTGGGCGAGACCGGGCGGCGCTGGCTGGTGGTGCTCGACGACCTGACCGGCACGGCCGATCTGACCGGGCTGTGGCCAGCCGGGCCGGCGGGCCAGGTCCTGATCACCGCGACCAGCCCGGCGGTGCTGCCCGCCGAGCACCGGGCCCTGGTCCTGCCGGTCGGGGCGTTCAGCTCCCGGGAGGCCCTGAGCTACCTGATGGGCCGCCTGACCGCCGACCCGGACCAGCGGCTCGGGGCGATCGACCTCGTCGAGGACCTCGGCTGCGAGCCCATGGCGCTCGCCCAGGCCAGCGGCGTCATCGCCACATCCTCCCTGTCCTGCCGGGATTACCAGGGCTACTTCACGGCCCGGCGGGACCAGCTGGCCACGACCGCGGGCAGCAAGCCGCCCGCGGCCGCCGTCAGCTGGCTGTTCTCCGTCGAGCAGGCCGACCGCCTGGCCGCCGGGGGGGCGGCCCAGCCGGTGCTGGCCCTGGCCGCCCTGCTGGACGGTCACGGGATGCCCGCCACCGTGTTCAGCTCCCCGGCCGCCGGCGCCTACCTCGGCCCGGATGGTGCCGCCAGGCCCGGCCCCCGCGAGCTGGCCTGGAATACCCTGCCCATCCTGGAGCGGACGGCGTTGCTGGCCCTCGACCGGTCTGGGTCACCACCGACGGTCCGGATGAGCCCGGTGATCCAGGCGGCCATCCGCGCGGTCATGCCGGACGCCATGCGTGACCGGGCGGTGCGGGCCGCGGCCGACGCGCTGGTCGAGGCGTGGCCCGCGGAGGACCCGCCCTGGCTCGCCGCGATGCTCCGGTCCTGCACCGCGAGCCTGCGGCAGCACGCGGGGAACATGCTGCTGGCGAACGGCTGCCACCCGCTGCTGCTGCGCGCCGGGCAGAGTCTGGTCCGGGCCCGGCTGACCGGCTCAGCCGTCGGGTACTGGCGTGACCTCGCCGCGGCCAGTGAGGCCATCCTCGGGCCCGGGCATCCCGATACCAAGGTGATCGACGAGCGGCTGGCCGACGCGTACCTGGCGGCCGGGCAGGCCGCCGAGGCCGTGGCCTGGTTCCAGCGGGTGCTGGCCGGCCGGGTCACGACGCTGGGCGCGGGTCATCCCGGGACCGTCGCGGCCCGGCGGGATCTCGGCCGGGCCCTGATCGCCGCCGGCCAGCCCGCCGAGGCCGCCACCGTGCTGGAGGGCGCGGTGGATGACTACGACCGGGTCCTGGGGCCGGATCACCCCGAGACGATCAGCGCCCGTGAGGAACTCGCGGCTGCCTACCGGGCCGCGGGACGCCTGTCCGACGCGATCCCGCTCTACCGGCGCACGCTGGCCGACCGGGAACGGGTCCAGGGCGCCCGGCATCCGGACACGATGAGCACCCGCCAGCATCTGGCCGACACCTATCTGGCCGACGGCAAGCTCAAGGACGCGACCTCGCACTACAAGAAGGTGCTGGCGGACCGGGAGCGGGTCCTCGGCCCGGACCACATGGATACGATCGCCGCCCGCGGCAACCTCGGTTCCGCCTACCATTCGGCGGGCAAGATGGCGTCCGCGGTCCACTTGTACGAGCAGACCTGTGACAGCTACCAGCGGGTCGCCGGGCCTGATCATCCTGACACCCTGGCCCGGTGCGCCAACCTGGCCAGTGCCTACTACTCCGTGGGACGGCTGACCGACGCGCTGACCCTGCTCCGCGACACCCTGTCCCGGTGCGAGCGGATCCTGCCCCCGGGCGACCCGCTGACGGCCGCCGTCCGGGACAGCCTGACCAACCTGGCCGGGAGCGGACCCGCCGCACGCTGAGCCGCCGCTGGTTCCCGCGCGGCCCGGCCCGGCTCCTTAATCCGGCCGGCTCAGCAGATAGCGCGCCGTGCTGATGCCCGGCTCGGCCGCCAGCTCGGCGTCTGGATAGCCGCCCCGGCCATCCAGGCTCGCGGACCGGTCCTCGGAGACCTGCACGATCTGCCAGCCGTCCAGGGACAGCCGGTCCAGGCAGCCCAGGACCTCCCGGATCGGGTAGCCGAACTGGGACACCGGCAGGCCCAGGTCCACGGGCATGTGCTCGGCCCCGTTGAACAGCCAGCCGACCCAGGTGTGCAGCTCCACGACCTGAACGGCCTCCCGCCACTCCGCGAACTGGGCGGCGACGGTCGGCTGCGGTTTGCGGGCCCGGAATTCCTCGGTCACGTAGTCATGCGCGTTCTGCGGGTCCACCACGGTCTCGGTGCCGTCGGGGAACCGGATCCGGGCCACGTCCACCCGGGGACCGCCGTCGTGCAGGCGTTCCTTGCCCACCGCGACGTCGGTGTCGGCCTGCCAGCTCGCCAGCTCGCGTTCCCAGGTGTCGCTGGTGCGCTCGAACACGTCCGCGGCCGCGGCCCGGACCCGCTCGTCCCACCAGCGGCGGGCCGCCTCGTCGCCCGTGTCCTTGGGCACCACGAGGGGCTGCTGGCCCGGGATCTCCACCATGTCGAAGACCGCCCGCGTAATGACCAGCATCGCGTGCCGTACCGCCATACCGCCCGCCTCCCCGCCTGCTGATCGCGCCTGCGCGGCCTGCCTCAGCACCGCCATCCGCTGGTCCCTGGTACCCAGTGCCGCCGTGATAATTCCTGCTTACGGGGCGGCTGCGGGCCCACGGCCCGGTTACCCGGGCCTGGTTACCGAGGGTCAGGCGCCAGAGGGGCGAGGACGATATCGAACTCCACGCTGGTCCACGGCCCGTCGAGCGGGCGCCCGTCCGGTCCTGGTCCCGCCGGGTGCTCGGCGAAGTCAGTGATGAGACTCTGCTTGACGCCGAACACGGCGTCCCGGTCCAGGTACGGGTCACCGGCCACGAAGATGTGCGTGATCAGCGTGCGGTACCCGGGCGCCTCCACCTTGAAGTGCAGGTGCGCGGGGCGCATCGGGCCCCGGCCCGCCGCGGCGAGCAGGTCACCGACCGGACCGTCATCAGGAATCGGATACGGCGCCGGGCGGACCGACCAGAACCGGTACTCCCCGTCCGGGGCGCTGCGCAGCCAGCCGCGTCCGCCGATCCGGCCGTCGGGGTACTGCACGTCGTAGAAGCCGTCCTCGTCGGATTCCCAGACCTCGATACGGGCCCCGGGCACCGGCTCGCCGCCGGTGCCGCGGACCGTGCCGGACACGTAGCACGGACGGCCCTTGGCCTCGCCGGTGATGTCGCCGCCCAGCGGCACCTCCGGCGATTCGTCGGTGAAGAACGGGCCGACCACCGTCGATTCGGTGGCTCCCGCGGACGCCGGGGCGTTGATGGCCACGGTCAGCATGGACAGCCCGAGCACGTCGGAGAGCAGGATGAACTCCTGACGCCGGTCGTCGGTGATATGCCCGGTCCGGGTCAGGAAGTCGATGCCCTGCTGCCACTGCGACTCGGTCAGCCGCACGTCGCGGGCGAACGCGTGCAGGTGGCGCACCAGGCTCTGCATGACCTCCCGGTAGCGCGGTGCGGCCGCGGCATTGAAGGTGGCCAGGACCTCGGCGGTGACCGCCGCCTCACCCCCGGCCTGGGCGTCATCCGGCACGGAGTCCCCGGCCCAGGCCCGGCGCAGCAGGGCCTGCAGCGCTGCGGCGCCGGCCGGCACCGGGTTGTCCGCGGGCACCACCGGCTCGATCAGCCGGGCCGCCTCGGCGATCTGTTCCTCCCGGAGCCCGATCTCGCGCAGCCCGCGGGGCAGGCCCAGCTGTCCGGCGAGCCGTTGCAGCGCGGCGGCCGGGGCAGCGCCATCAAGCCCGGCACTGGCCAGCCCACCACCGGCCAGGGCCCGGCCGATCTGGCGGGCCGCGTCCGGCGCTCCGGGCGCGTTGAAGGCCAGCACGTAGGGCAGCATGATCGCGTGGGTCTGCGCGTGCGGCAGGTCGTACCGGCCGCCCAGGATGTGGCAGATCTTGTGGTGCAGGCCGGAGCCGGTGACCGCGAACGTGCTGCCGGCCAGGTACGCCCCGTAGAGCAGGTCTCCGCGGGCGCCGGTGTCAGCGCCGTCGCGGAGCACCGCCGGCAGCGCGGCGGCCAGGACCCTGATGGCCTCCGCGGCGGTCAGCGAGCTGACCGGGTTGCGGCCCGGGGCCCAGAACGCCTCCACCGCGTGCGCCATCGCATTGAGGCCGCTGGCCGCGGACACCGGGCCAGGCAGGGACGCGGTCAGCTCCGGGTCATAGATCACCAGCCTGGGCAGCACCCTCGCATCCACGCCGGTGGTCTTGCGGTCGCCCTCGGTCAGGCCCCAGACCGGGGTGACCTCGGATCCGGCGTAGGTGGTGGGCACCGCGATCACCGGCAGGCCGGTGGTCAGCGCCACCGCCTTGGCCATGCCCGTGGCCGATCCCCCGCCCAGGCTGAGTACCGCATCCGCGCCCACGGCGGCCGCCTGCTTGCGGGCCGCGTCCGCGACCTCCACCGGCACGTGCGGCCGGACCCCGGTGAACGTGCCGGCGATCCGGTCCGCCAGCGGCGCGGTGAGTTCCCGGGCGGCTGACAGCTCACTTCCCGAGGGGATCAGCAGCAGCCGGGACACCCCGAGCCGGGCGACCTCGCCGGCCAGCGCCGTCCGCGCCGCGCCTGCCCCGAACACCACCCGGCCGGGCAGCGCGTCACGCGCGAATGGCTGCATCAGACCTCCGGGCCTCGACCACGCGGCACAGGCACATTCCCCTAGTCACGCAATGAACTTCCTGGCTCCCGGTGGCCAGGCACGGCCTGGTTCCGGCGTCCGGCGCACCGCCGGACGCCGGAACCAGCGCGCGTTACCGGCGTGCGCGCCGGCGCCTGCCGGCGGTCAGGCGCAGCGCCCCGAGCACGATCAGCACCACCAGACCCACGAAGAACAGGAAGTGGAGGGCGGAGATCACCAGTGAGATGACCATGAACGCGACAATCACCGCGAGCACGATGAGCAGAAGTTTCCCCATACCTTCACGATATGCCACCCGGGGCGGCCTGGCACCGCCGCCAGTCGCCGGGATGTCCGAAGTGTCCCGCCGGATAGGGCCCCCGGCCCGGCGGCCCGCGCGTCCGTGGCCGTCCTGGCCCACCTGCCGCTGGTAGCCTTTCGGCCTCGTGAGCACCCCCGCGACCGCACCCCAAGAGGATGGCAGCCGCCCGGACGCTCCGGTCCGGCCCGATCTGCTCCTGTCCCTGCGCAGCTGGCAAAAGGAAGCCTACCGGGAGTATTTTCGCCTGCCCCGGCGCGACTTCCTGCTCGTCGCCACCCCTGGAGCAGGGAAAACGGCCTGGGCGCTGACCGTCGCCGCTGAGCTCCTGGCCCGCCGGGAGATCGCGTCGGTCACCGTGGTCACCCCCACCGAGCACCTGAAACACCAGTGGGCGCAAGCCGCGCATTACGTCGGCATCTCCCTGGATTCCTCCTACCGCAACGCACAGGGCCGGGCCTCCGCCGACTTCACCGGGGTGGCGGTCACCTACGCACAGGTCGCCGCGCACCCGATCCTGCACCGGCAGCGCACCGTGAACCGGCGCACCCTGGTGATCTTCGACGAGATCCACCACGCCGGCGACGCGCTCTCCTGGGGGGATGCGGTCCGCGAGGCGTTCGAGCCCGCGCGGCGGCGGCTGGGCCTCACCGGCACCCCATTCCGCAGTGACGCCAACCCGATCCCGTTCGTGACCTACGCGCCGGACACCGACGGGAGCCGGCGCAGCGTGTCCGACTACGTCTACGGATACGGCCCGGCCCTCGACGACGGCGTGGTCCGCCCGGTCATCTTCCTGGCCTACTCCGGCGAGATGGCCTGGCGGACCCGGGCCGGCGACGAGATCACCGGCACCCTGGGCACGCCCATGCTCGCCGAGCAACTCGCCCAGGCCTGGCGGACCGCGCTGGACCCCGAGGGCGAATGGGTGCAGCGGGTCCTCGAGGCCGCGGACCGCCGGCTGACCGAGGTGCGCCGGGGCATGCCCGACGCAGGCGGGCTGGTCATCGCCGGTGATCACGCGGATGCCCGGGCCTACGCGGCCCTGCTGCGCCGGATCAGCGGGGCCAGGCCCGTCGTCGTCCTGTCCGACGATCCGGCGGCCAGCCGGAAGATCGGCGCGTTCGCGGACTCTGCCGACCGGTGGATGGTGGCCGTCCGGATGGTGTCCGAAGGGGTGGACATCCCCCGGCTGGCCGTCGGCGTGTACGCGACCAGCGTGGGCACGGCGCTGTTCTTCGCGCAGGCGGTGGGCCGGTTCGTCCGGGCCCGGCAGCGCGGCGAGACCGCCTCGGTGTTCCTGCCCTCCATCCCGGTCCTGCTCGGCTACGCCGCGGAGCTGGAGGCCGCCCGCGATCACGTGCTGGCGGCCCGGCCGGACGACGCCGAGGAACGTGAGCTGGCCGAGGCCGAGCGCCGCCGGGACCACCCGGACCTGGCCGGCGACCTCCCGTTCGAGGCGCTGCACGCGTCGGCGCACTTCGACCGGGTCCTGTATGACGGCACCGAGTTCGGCACCTCGGCCGCGGAAGAGGACTTCCTGGGCCTGCCCGGGCTGCTCGATCCGGAGCAGGTCGCGCTGCTGCTGCGCAAGCGGCAGGCCGAGGAGCTGAAGCAGCGGCCCGGCAGATCCGGGGCTGGCGGCCCTGGCTCCCGGTCCGCTGGACCGGGGCGCGGCGTTCCGGCGTGGGCGGCTCCCGTTGCGGCGCCTGAAACGGAAGCGGCGGCGGACGGTGCGCCCGCCCGCGGCGCAGCAGATGCGGGGCCTGGGGCGCCGGTCCGCCGGGAGGTGCTGGCCGGCCTGCGCAAGGAGCTCAACGGCCTGATCGCCGCCTGGCATCACCGCACCGGGCAGCCGCACGCGATGGTGCACGCGGACCTGCGCCGGGCGTGCGGCGGGCCGGCCCTGCCCCAGGCCACGGCGGAACAGATCCAGGTGCGCATCGACAAGATCCGCAGCTGGGCGAGGACCGGCCGGTGAGAGCGGTCAGGCCGGCGACGGTGGCGGGGCTGGCCGCCACCACGCCAGCCGGCGATCGGGCGGCGCATCCCCGGTGAACTCCTCGTCCTCGCCGTTGACATGATCCCGCGCCGGGCGATAGGACCTGGAACACTTTCCGCCGAGAACCTGGAAGCGCCGATGCCCTCTCCCGTGGACCTGCCGCCTGGTGTCGAGTCCCAGCAGATCGAGACCTCGCGGCTGCGGACGCACGTGCTCACGGCGGGCTCACCCGGCGCGCCGCCGCTGGTGCTGGTGCACGGCAACGTTTCCGCGGCCCGGTTCTTCGCCGAGACCATGGCGGCGCTGGCCGGGGACTTCCGCTGCGTCGCCCCCGACTTGCGGGGCTTCGGCCGGTCCCAGCGGGCCCCGGTGGACGCGCGCCGCGGGGTGCGGGACTTCTCCGACGACCTCCACGCGCTGCTGGCCGAGGGCGGCCTGCTGCCCGAGGGCCAGCCGGTGCACCTGCTCGGCTGGTCCCTCGGCGGCGGCGTGGCGCTCCAGTATGCGGCCGACCACCCCGGGCGCGGTCGGGTCCATCGTCCTGGAGAGCCCCATGTCGCCGTTCGGCTTCGGGGGGACCCGGGACACCGGCGGCACCCCGTGCTGGCCGGACTACTCAGGGTCGGGCGGGGGCACCGCCAGTCCGGAGATGGTCCGCCGGATCGAGGCCGGTGACCGTGGCGCGGACGACCAGACCTCCCCCCGCCAGGTCCTCACCCACCTGTACGGCAACCCCGTCGCGCTGCCGCCCGCCGTGGAGGACGCCCTGGTCGAGGCGATGCTGGAGATGGCCATCGGCCCCGGCAACTACCCGGGGGACACCTCGGTCTCGGTGAACTGGCCCGGCGCCGCCCCGGGAGACCACGGGGTCAACAACGCCATCTCCCCCAGGTACTGCGACCTGTCCGGCTTCGCGGCGATCGGGACCCAGCCCGAGGTGCTGTGGATCCGCGGCGATACGGACCTGATCGTCTCGGACACCTCGCTGGTCGACCTGGGCCACCTCGGCGCGCTCGGCGCGATACCGGGCTGGCCTGGCGCGGACGTGTTCCCGGCCCAGCCCATGGTGGGCCAGATCCGCGCGGTGCTCGACCGCTACCAGGCCGCAGGCGGCCGGTACACCGAGCGCGTGCTGCCCGGTTGCGGGCATTCGCCGCACCTGGAGCGGCCGGCCGAGTTCACCGCGGCGGTCACGGAGTTCCTGGCCGCCGCCCCGACCCGCTGACGCGCGCGGCCCGGCTGCGGCGGCGCTCGGCGACCCAGGAGGCGGCCAGGAAGACCGGCGTGGCCAGCGCGATCAGCAGCGCGCAGCCGGAGAACGCGCTCGCGATGAACGCGCCGCCGACCCGGGCCACGCCGTAGTAGTAGAGGATCACGACGGCCATGAGCACCAGGTAGCCGCCGAGGGCGGTGCCCAGGTAGCGGCGGATCAGCCTGGACCAGTCGGCCGGCGGCCCGGCTGTTCCGGCAGTTCCGGTGGCCGGGCTGGCAGTTCCGGTGGCCGGGCTGGCCTCCCGGTCCGGGGAGACCGCGGTATCACCATGCCGCCGGATCAGCCACAACCCCGTCCCCAGCGCCCCCATGACCAGCAGGTAGCCGACGCCAACCGGCAGGACATCCTGCCGGATCAGTGACGACGGCATGTCAGGCGCGGAGCAGGAAGTGCCAGCCGCGGATGAAGATGTGCCAGCCGAACCACAGCCACAGCGCGAACAGCGCCCACCGGCCGAACGGGTAACGCATGATCGCCCGGAACGCGTCGCTGAGGGTGGGCACCCCGCTGATGTGGCTGAGCGCGAGGCCCTCCCACGCGAACAGCGCCCCGAAGAGCACCGCCCAGACGAGATAACCAATTACCGGATGCTGGGCCACATCGACCTCCTGGGCTGGTGGCGGCGGCCGGGCTGACCCGGGCCAGCCCGGGCGCGGAGCACGGTGCCGCGGCCTGCCAACGGTCTATCACTGCCCACGGGCCGGCTGAATGCTCATAGAATCGCCGCGTGCTGCCTCCCGGATCGGCCGCCGCGATGAGCGGCGGGACGGACGGCGCCCTGGACGTACTGCGCCGGGTGTTCGGCTACGACTCCTTCCGCGGCCCCCAGCAGGAGATCATCGAGCAGGTCATCGCGGGCGGCGACGCGCTCGTGCTGATGCCGACCGGCGGCGGCAAGTCCCTCTGCTACCAGATTCCCGCGCTGGTCCGCCGCGGCACCGGGGTGGTCATCTCCCCGCTCATCGCGCTGATGCAGGACCAGGTGGACGCCATGCGGGCGCTCGGCGTCCGGGCCGGCTTCCTGAACTCGACCCAGGAGCCGGCCGAGCGGCGCGAGATGGAGTCCGCGTTCCTGGCCGGCGACCTGGACCTGCTCTACCTGGCCCCGGAGCGGCTGCGTACCGAGTCCACCGTGGCGCTGCTCGACCGGGGCACGGTAGCCCTGTTCGCCATCGACGAGGCGCACTGCGTGTCCCAGTGGGGGCACGATTTCCGGCCCGACTACCTCACCCTGTCCGGGCTGCACGAGCGCTGGCCCGAGGTGCCCCGCATCGCGCTGACCGCCACCGCCACCCAGGCCACCCGCGCCGAGATCGCGGACCGGCTGGGCCTGCAGGAGGCGCGTCATTTCGTGGCGAGCTTCGACCGCCCCAACATCAACTACCGGATCGTGCCCAAGGCTGAGCCGAGCCGTCAGCTGCTGAACTTCATCCGCAACGAAAACCCCGGCGAGGCCGGCATCGTCTACTGCCTGTCGCGGGCCTCGGTGGAGAAGACCGCGGAGTTCCTGACCGCCAATGGGGTCACCGCGCTGCCGTACCACGCGGGGCTGGACGCGTTCACCCGGGCCCGGAACCAGGCCCGGTTCCTGCGCGAGGACGGCCTGGTCATCGTGGCCACGATCGCGTTCGGGATGGGCATCGACAAGCCCGACGTGCGCTTCGTGGCCCACCTGGACCTGCCCCGCTCGGTCGAGGGGTACTACCAGGAGACCGGCCGGGCCGGGCGGGACGGCCTGCCTTCCAGCGCGTGGCTGGCCTACGGCCTGCAGGACGTGGTCCAGCAGCGCAAGCTGATCGAGACCTCGGCCGGGGACCTGGCCCACCGCCGCCGCCAGGCCGCTCATCTGGACGCGATGCTGGCCCTGTGCGAGACGATCGAATGCCGCCGGTCCCAGTTGCTCGGCTACTTCGGCCAGGACGCCGGGGCGTGCGGCAACTGCGACACCTGCCAGTCACCGCCCGAGGCGTGGGACGGGACCATCGCCGCCCAGAAGTTCCTGTCCGCGGTGTACCGGCTCAAGCATGAGCGGGGTCAGCGGTTCGGGGCCGGCCAGGTGATCGACATCCTGCTCGGCCGCAGCACCGCCAAGGTCGCCGAGCACCGGCACGACTCGCTGACCGTGTTCGGGATCGGCGCCGAGCTGACCGAGTCGCAGTGGCGCGGCGTCGTCCGCCAGCTGCTGGCCCAGGGCCTGCTCACCGTCCAGGGCGACTACGGCACGCTGGAGCTGACCGCGGGCAGCGACGACGTACTCGGGCGGCGGCGCCAGGTCATGCTGCGCCGCGAGCCCGAGCGGCCGCCCCGGACCCGGTCCGCCCGCGCGGCGAAGACCGCCACGGTCCCGGACGACCTGCCCCCGGAGGCCGCGCCGCGGTTCGAGAAGCTCCGCGCCTGGCGCGGGGCCGCCGCCAAGGAGCAGGGCGTCCCCGCGTACGTCATCTTCCACGACGCGACGCTCCGGCAGATCGCCGCGCAGGCACCGTCGAGCCTGACCGCTTTGTCCACGGTGAGCGGGGTAGGGGAGGCCAAGCTGGCCCGGTACGGCCAGCAGGTCCTGGATGTCCTGGGCGGCACGGAGCCCCTAACCACGGGACCCCTGACCACGGGACCCTGATCACAGGAGCGGGCATGCAGATCGGTGTCGTCTTCCCGCAGACCGAGATCGGCCCGGACGCCGGTGCGGTGCGGTCCTACGGGCAGGCAGTGGAGGAACTCGGCTTCCGGCACGTGCTGGCCTACGACCATGTGGTCGGGGCGGACCCGGCCGTGCACCAGGGCTGGAGTGGCCCGTACGACGTGCACACCACCTTCCACGAGCCCCTGGTGATGTTCGGTTACCTGGCCGCCCTGACCTCGCTGGAGCTGGTGACGGGGATCATCATCCTGCCGCAGCGGCAGACCGCGCTGGTGGCCAAGCAGGCCGCCGAGGTGGACCTGCTGTCCGGCGGCCACTTCCGCCTCGGCGTCGGACTGGGCTGGAACCAGGTGGAGTACGAGGCGCTCGGGCAGGACTTCCGCACCCGGGGCCGGCGCCTCGAGGAACAGGTCACGCTGATGCGCCGCCTGTGGACCGAGGAGTCCGTGACCTACGAAGGCGAGTTCGACCGGATCACCGGGGCCGGCCTGGCCCCGCTGCCGGTGCAGCGGCCCATCCCGGTCTGGTTCGGAGCCCAGTCTGAGCGGGCCTACCGCCGGGCCGGCCGGGTCGCCGACGGCTGGTTCCCGCAGGTTAGCCCGGGCCCCGAACTCGACCAGGCCCGGGATATCGTGCACGCCGCCGCCCTCGAAGCCGGCCGGGACCCGGCCCAGCTTGGCCTGGAGGGCCGGGTCAGCTGGCGCGGTGACCCCAGCAAGCTGGCCGGCCAGGCCGCCGCCTGGCGCGACGCGGGCGCCACCCACCTGGACGTCAACACCATGGGGGCCGGCCTGCCCAGCCTCGGCGACCACCTCGGCGCGCTGGAACTGGCCGCCGAAGCCCTGGCTCCCCTAGCCGGGTAATTTCTCGTACCAACCGGGCGGGCATAATGACCTGGGGCTGGTCAAAGGCCTCCTTCTGACTTGTGGCTGGATGGGACGTTGATGGCGGACTCGGCTGGATCTGGGGACTGGACCGAACCGGGGCTGTTCACCGTGGCTCCCGGCGTGCACCGGATCCCGCTGCCGCTGCCCAACGACGGGCTGCGGGCGGTGAACGTCTACGCCATCGAGTCCGGCGATGACCTGGTGCTGGTCGACGCGGGCTGGGCGCTGGCCGAGACGGGCGGCCTGCTGGACGCGGCCCTGGCCCAGATCGGCCGCAACTCCGCGGAGATCACCCGCTGCCTGGTCACGCACGTCCACCGGGACCACTACACGATGGCGGTGATCCTGCGCCGCCGCTTCGGCACTCACGTGGCGCTGGGGATTGGCGACCGCCCCTCGCTGACCGTGGCCTGCGAGGCCGGGCGGGAGAACATGACCGAGCATGTGCTCCGGATGAAGCGGGCCGGGGCCGGGCCGGTGATCCGCGCGCTGCGCGACGCGTTCGGCACCGCGCCGCCCGAGCGGGAGGACGTGTGGGAGCAGCCCGACGAGTGGCTCAAGGATCAGGCCACCATCGCGCTGGGCGGCCGTGAGCTGCGGGCGGTGGCGACTCCCGGTCACACCCAGGGGCACACCGTCTTCGCCGACCTCGCGCAGAACCTGCTGTTCGCCGGGGACCACGTGCTGCCGCGCATCACCCCGTCGGTGGGCTTCGAAGCGGTGGTGGCCGAACTGCCGCTGGGTGACTACCTGCGCTCGCTCCGGCTGATGCTGGACCTGCCGGACCTGCGGCTGCTCCCCGCACACGGCCCGGTGACGGACACCACCCACGCCCGGGTGCACGCGCTGCTCGCCCATCACGAGGACCGGCTGGCTGCGTGCCTGGACCGGGTCCAGGCCGGGGCGCACACCGCTTACGAGACCGCGCTGGCGCTGCCCTGGACCCGGCGCGCCCGCCAGTTCAGCGAACTCGACCCGTTCAACCAGATGCTCGCGGTCCTGGAGACGGGGGTGCACCTGGACCTGCTGGTGGCGCAGGGCCGGCTGGCCCGCACGACCACCGGCGAGCTGGTGACCTACGCGCTCCCGGGGCCCGCGGCTGGCTGAGCGTCAGCCATCCCGCCCGCCCAGCGCCCGGGAGTGCTACGGTACATACATGCGTATGTATCTAAGTGAGCACCCCGGCGCGCGGACGGCCCCATGACGCTGACCGAGCAGGGGCGGCCGAATCCCCGCGGGGAGGCCATGGTGGCCGAGCTCAAGTGGGTCCACGACATGATCCGGCACGACCTCGGCGTGATCCGCCAGATGGCCGCGGACACCGAGTCGGGCCGGCCCGCCAGCGTGATCCGCGGCGCGATCCAGTCGCTGGCCTCGGGCAGCGCGGTCTGGCAGCTCAAGGTCGGCTGCCTGCAGCACTGCCGGTTCGTTCACTCCCATCACACGCACGAGTCGATGCTGCTGTTTCCGGCGCTGCGCGAGGCCAACCCGGCGCTGAACCCCGTGGTGGACAAGCTGGAAGCCGACCACTCGCACGTCTCCGATCTGCTCGACGAGGTCGAGGCCGCCTCGCACCAGCTCGGCGAGGCCGGGGAGCCCGCCGCCCGCGAACGCCTCGGCACCGCCCTGCGGACGCTGAGCGATGACCTGCTGGCTCACCTCCAGTACGAGGAAGACCACATCTCCGGCACGCTGCGCACCTGGACCCGCTGGCCCGGCTGGTAAGGCGCGGCGGACATGAAGGCCCCAGACACGACGGCCCAGGACACAGTGCGCCCAGGACACAGGCGCCCAGGCCGCCAGGCCTGCGCGCAGGCCTGGGCGGCCCTCACCGCGGCGCACGCCCTGGTGTCCGAGCAACTGGGCGCCGCGCTGACCCGGACCTGCGGGCTGAGCATCAACGAGTTCCAGATCCTGCTGCGGGCAGACCGGGCCCCGGCCGCGGGGGTGCGGCTCGGCGAACTGCGCTCTGCGGTGCGGCTGACCCAGCCCTCGCTCAGCCGCGCGGTCGCCCGGCTGGAGCGGCACGGCTGGCTGCACCGGGCCGGGGCTCCCGGGGACGGGCGCGGCGTGCTGGTCAGCGTGACCGCGTCAGGGCGTGCGGTGCTCGCCCAGGGCAGTACCGTGCACGCCCAGACGATCAGCGAGCTGCTGCTCGACCGCCTCACCCCGGACGAGCAGGACTTGCTCGCCCGGGCCCTGACCCGGGTGGCCGAAGGCGGCCACTCCCCGACCGTGCAGGAGCACTCATGGCCCAGCCAGCCGCATTCGGCCTGAACGTCAACCCCAACGCAGGCGGCCTGGCCATTGCCGGGCGGATCGCCGCCATCGCCGACTCCGCCGGCCTGGAGTACGTGGGTATCCAGGACCACCCCTACAACGCGGACTTCCTCGACACGTTCACGGTGATCACCTGGCTGGCCGCCCGGACCAGCCGGGTGCACCTGTTTCCCAACGTGGCCAATCTGCCGTTGCGCCCCCCGGCCATGCTGGCCAAGCAGGCCGCCACCATTGACGTGCTCAGCGGCGGCCGGTTCGAGCTGGGGCTCGGCGCGGGCGCCTTCGCCGACGGCATCGCGGGCATGGGCGGCCCGCGGCGCACGCCGGGCGAGGCCCGCGCGGCGCTCAGCGAGGCGATTGACATCATCCGGGCCAGCTGGGCGGCCGTGCCGTTCAGCTTCGAGGGCTCCTACTACCAGGCACCCAGCGTGCAGCCCGGCCCGCCGCCGGCGCACCCGGTCGGGCTCTGGCTCGGCGTGGCGGGGCCGCGCGCGGCGGCGCTGGTCGGCGCCAAGGCCGACGGCTGGTCGGTGTCGGCGCCGTACGTGCCCCCGGAGCGACTGCCCGAGCTGAACGACATCATCACCGGGGCCGCGCTCGAGGAGAGCCGTGATCCCGACCAGATCACCCGGCTCTACAACGTGATGGGGCTGATCTCCGCAGAGGACCAGGGCCCGTTCCACGGCCCGGTGGAGCGCTGGACCGAGACGCTGGTCAGCCTGTACACCGACTACCAGATGAACGCGTTCGTGTTCTGGCCGTCCGGGGACCGGGAACGCCAGTCCCGCATCTTCGCCGAGGAGGTCGTCCCGGCGGCCCGCGAGGCGCTGCAGGACCCGCCCGGATAGGGTTTCCTCCGTGGAATACCGAACGCTGGGCAGATCAGGACTCCGTATTTCCGTGCTCACCATGGGCACGATGACCTTCGGCGGCACCGGGGGGTTCGCGAGCGTCGGCTCGACCGGCGTGGACGAGGCCCGGCGTCAGGTGGACATGTGCCTGGAGGCGGGGGTCAACCTCATCGACACGGCCAACATCTACTCGACCGGGCTCTCCGAGGAGATCGTCGGTGAGGTTCTCGCCGGGCGCCGCGACGAGGTGCTGGTGGCCACCAAGGTCCGGATGGCCATGGGTGATGGGCCCAACGACGCCGGCCTGTCGCTGCACCACATCGTGTCCGGCTGCGAGGCCAGCCTGCGCCGTCTCCGCACCGACCACATCGACCTCTACCAGGTGCACGAGTGGGACGGCGTGACGCCGCTGGAGGAGACGCTGGGGGCGCTGGACCTGCTGGTCCGCTCGGGGAAGGTCCGCTACGTCGGCTGTTCCAACTACGCCGGCTGGCAGCTGATGAAGGCTCTCGGCACGGCCAGCCTGCACGGCCTGCCCCGGTTCGTCAGCGAGCAGATCTACTACTCACTGCAGGCGCGCGACGCCGAATACGAGCTGATCCCGGCGGCCGTGGACCAGGGACTCGGGGTCCTGGTCTGGAGCCCGCTCGCGGGCGGCCTGCTGTCGGGTAAGTACCGCCGGGACCAGCGGCCCGATTCCGGCTCCCGGCAGCTCACCGACTGGAACGAGCCGCCGGTCTATGACCAGGAGAAGCTGTACGACACGGTCGAGGTGCTGATCGAGATCGGCGCCGAGCACGGGGTATCCGCGGCGCAGGTCGCCCTGGCCTACCTGCTCCGCAAGCCCGCCGTGACGTCGCTGGTGATCGGCGCGCGGACCGCCGGGCAACTGGCCGACAACCTGGCCTCGGCGGAACTGAAGCTCAGCGACGCGGACCTCGGGCGGCTCGACAAGGTCAGCCAGCCACCCCTGCTCTACCCGTACTGGCACCAGGCCAAGACGGCCCGTGACCGGCTATCCCCCGCCGACCTGACCCTGCTCGGGCCTCATCTGTAGCCGCCGGTACCTTGGGACACAGATATTCCTGACGGACCGGACCTCTACGCACCAGGACCGCTGATGACCCTGGATGGAGCCCCGCAACCCGCGGGCGGCCCCGCGCCGCAGGCGGTGACCCAGCCGGTCGCCGCGCCGCTGACCGCCGCGGCGATCTTCCTGGTCGTCACCGTGCGGCCCGATCAGGCCAGCGACGCGGCCGTGCGCGAGCTGTGCGGCGATCTCGGCGGCCTGCTGCGCGCGGTCGGGTTCCGTGACCTCGACGCCGCCCTGACCTGTGTCATGGGCTTCGGGGATCAGCTGTGGGATCGGCTGGCCGGTCCTGACCGGCCTGCCGGGCTGCACCCGTTCCGCGAAATCCGGGCCGGCGAGCGGCACGCCGTCGCCACCCAGGCGGACCTCCTGTTCCATATCCGCGCGGACCGGATGGACCTGTGCTTCGAACTGGCCACGCACATCACCGCACGGCTGGGTGAGGCCACCGATACCGTTGACGAGGTGCACGGTTTCCGGTACTTCGACGACCGGGACCTGATCGGCTTCGTGGACGGGACGGAGAACCCCACCGGCCAGGACGCGGTCCAGGCCACGGTGATCGGCACCGAGGACCCCGGATACGCCGGCGGCAGCTACGTGATCGTCCAGAAGTACCTGCATGACCTGGCCGCCTGGAATGCCCTGCCCACCGAGGAGCAGGAGAACATCATCGGCCGCACCAAGCTGGACGACATCGAGCTGGATGACGCGGTGAAGCCCAGCTACGCGCACAACGCGCTGACCACCGTGGTCGATTCCGGCGGCGAGGAAATCGACATCGTCCGGGACAACATGCCCTTCGGCCACGCCGCCCAGGGCGAGTACGGCACCTACTTCATCGGCTACGCCCGCTCGCCGCAGACCATCGAGCTGATGCTCACCAACATGTTCGTCGGCCGGCCGCCCGGCAATTACGACCGGCTGCTCGACGTCAGCCGCGCGGTCACCGGCAGCTTGTTCTTCGTGCCGTCGGTCCCGCTGCTGGAGAGCCTGGCCGATGATCCAGCCGACGGCGGCCCCGACACGGCCAGCACAGACGCGACCAGCCCAGACCAGGACGCCCCCGATGAGGGCAGCACCGACGCAGGCGGAGACCGGCCAGCCGGGCCGCCCGCATCATCTGACTCCGCCGGATCACTCGGCATCGGCAGCCTACGAGGAGTGACGCAGCATGGATAACCTGCACCGGGAGCTGGCCCCGATCTCCGACGCAGCCTGGTCCCAGATCGAGGAAGAAGCCACCCGCACCCTCAAGCGCCACCTGGCGGGGCGCCGGGTGGTGGACGTGTCCGGGCCCGGGGGCAGCGCGCTGTCCGCCGTCGGCACCGGTCACCTCCGGGACATCGAGACCCCGCACGACGGGGTGCTGGCCCGCCAGCGCGAGGTCAGGCCGGTGAACGAGTTCCGCGTGCCGTTCCGGGTGGACCGGAGCGCGGTCGATGACGTGCTGCGCGGCGCCCAGGATTCCGACTGGCAGCCGGTGAAGGACGCCGCCCGGCAGATCGCCTTCGCCGAGGACCGGGCCGTGTTCGAGGGATACGCGGCCGGGGGCATCACCGGAATCAGGCAGGAAACGAGCAACCCGCCCATGACGCTGCCGGGCGACGTGCGCAGCTACCCCGAGGCGATCGCCGAGGCGCTGCGGTACCTGCGGATCGCCGGGGTCAACGGCCCGTACTCGGTCGTGCTCAGCGCCGACGCGTACACCGCCGTGAGCGAGACACGTGACCACGGCTACCCGATCCACGAGCACATCAACCGGCTGATCAGCGGGGACATCATCTGGGCCCCGGCCATCGAGGGCGCTTTCGTGCTCACCACCCGCGGCGGCGACTACACGCTGCAGCTCGGCCAGGACATCTCGATCGGCTACCTCAGCCACGACGCGTCGAGCGTGGAGTTGTACCTCCAGGAGACGTTCACCTTCCTGGTCTTCACGTCCGAGGCCTCGGTAGCCCTGGCCACGGCCCCCTGATGTCCTGATTGGGCGTTCGGCCCCGTTCACAGGAACGTTGTTGCTAGCGTTGTGAACATGTCCGTGAAGACCTTCAGCATCAGCATGGGTGAGCGTGCCTACCGGCAAGCTCGCGCCGAGGCTGACCGCGCGGGGCTGTCCATGTCGGCGTGGATGACCCGGGCCGCGCGGGAGAAGATCCAGCGCGATGCGGCGAGCGCGATCGCCGAAGCCGACCGGCTCACTGGTCACGACTGGGCGGAGTGGACGGAGGCTAACGCAGGCGACTTCCCCAGCGCCGGCCAGGGCGCCGCGTGAACCGCGGTGACATTTTCGCGTACAAGGGAGTGGCCCGGGGCGGATACGTGGCCATCGTCAGCAACGACGGCTTCAACGCGATCACCGGCCACCCCGTGGTGGTCAAGGTCAGCGACCGGCCAGACCTGACCGAGACTCCCTACGTCGTGGCGCTCAGCCAGAACGATCCGGTGGCCGGGCACCTGGAGTCCTACTCCGCGGTGCGGGTCCGCCGCAGCAGGCTCTCGGGTGACCGGATCGGCCAGCTCGCCGAGGAAACCATGCGCAAGCTGGACGACGCCCTGGCGCTGATCTTCGACTACGAGGCCTGAGCACCCGCGTTCCCGCGCGGTCACCCCAGCCAGCTGTCATGGTCGGGGACGACCCGCCCCGTCCGCGAACTCCGGCGCGACGGCCCGGGTCATGGGCGGACCGCTATGCGGGTCGGCCGGCCCCCCGAAGCGCTGGAACGCCGCCTGCCTGGTCGTGCCGAGCACTTCACCGATCCGGCTCCAGCTGTGTCCGGCGGCCCGGGCCCGGGCCACGGCCGCGCGCAGGGCCACGTCGGTGACGCTGGAGAGTTCCCGCGCCGCGGCCAGGGCGCCCATCGGCGACCCGGCCGCCGGGTGGTCGAGTTCGGCCACGAGACGGCGCGCCGCCAGGTGGATCTTGGCCGCCACGGGGTCCCTCCGGCTAGGTTCCTGGCCGCCCGCAGCCAGGCTTTTGTGACGCAGGCCAGGCATCAAGGGGTCTGGCGCCACGTCCGGCTGAGGCCGGGGCTGCTCACGCTCCCGCCGCGCGGCGCTGCGGCAGGTGGCGCCGCAGAACCTGCGCCGCCGGCCCCTGCCCTGCTGGGGTGGGAGCGGTCGTCCGCAGGCCTCACACCACTCCGGTCGCACCACATTCGCCATGACCTCACCAGCCCAGGTTCCGTGCTACCGCTAGCACGGAATTGAAATCGCGCCGGAACCAAATGCCACGTATAGGGAGGCCGGGTTTAGCCGGAGTGGTGGAAGCCCGCCCAGGGGCCCGCCAGGTGCAGGGTCATGGCCGCTATGAGCAGGCCGCCCGCGACCGAGGCCGCCAGGAGCAGCCAGCGCGTGGTGCGGCCGCCCAGGGCACGGCTGGCCAGCTCACGGCCGAGCAGGGCACCGTGCGCCCGGTTGGGACCGGCCGGGCCGCGCAGGTCCGATCCGATGAGCCGGGGCAGCCGCCAGACGTACGCGAGGACATGAATGGTCATCACGCCGAACCAGACCACGAAAAGCGCCTTATGCAGGAACAGCCACGGCCCGGCGGCCGACCCGGTGACGGCCAGCATCACCCCGGTGCCGATGACGCCGACGGAGGTGACCAGCACGAACGGCCCGAGCAGGCGCAGCAGCGGCGCGGGTGGCCCCTGGCGCCGGTACTCGGGTGCTCCGCTGTAGTACCGGGCGAAACGGTAGAGCACCGTGCCGATCTTGAGGGCGACCGGGCCGATCAGCAGCATGCCGAGGAAGAAGTGCAGGGTGATCAGCTGGTGGATGGACAGGACGGTAAAGCCCTCGGCCGCGAAGAGCGCCAGCAGCACGGCCCCGGTCGCCGCGGTGAGCCGTTCATTGCCCTCGGCACCGCCGCTATGGTCCCCGGAAACACTGCGGTCCCAGAAACCACTGCGGTCCTGGGAAGAACTGCGGTCCAGGGAAAGAGGGTTGTCCCTGGGAACAGCCGGCCGGGCCGGGCCGGGCTGTTCCCAGGGACGCGCGGGGGACCGCGGCCTGCCGGGCTGGGCGCCGTAGCGCCCAGCCTGATGTTTGGGCGGGGCGCCGTGGCGCCCGCCTGGATGCTCCAGCCGGGCGCCGGAGCGGGCATCAGCAGTGTCCTGGCCGGCCTCGTCGCGGGGTCCGTAGGGGCCGAGCGTCCTGCGGGCCCCCGGCGGGCCGCCGGGGTCACGGCGGGACTCGGGTCCCGGTCGGTAGCCCGTCATCCGATGGGTTCCTCCCTGATCACCGCGGGCCACCTGGCCGGAGAGGACATGCGGGGTCACCTGGTCCCGCATCACTAGCCTGCTGGGCCGGCAGCGCGGAACTAGTTCAGGAATCGTTCAGGAGTGGTAAGGAAATGCCCGTCCTTAGTCGGACGCCTGGCCTGGCCGGCGTGTCCGTTCCGAAGGCTCGCCCGGCAGGGTCACGGTGACGGTCAGCCCGCCGCCCGGGGTATCCGACAGTGCGGCGGAGCCACCGTTGGAGGTCACGAGGCGGTGCACGATGGCCAGGCCCAGCCCGGCCCCGCCCGGCGTGCTGCTGGCGAACCGGCGGAACGCCATCTCCTGCTGGCGGGGCGTCATCCCCGGCCCGTCGTCGGACACCACCACCCGCGCCCCGTTCCCGTCGCCCGCCGCACTGACCTCGACGTGACCACCCACCGGGACCGCATCGAGCGCGTTGGCCAGCAGGTTGTCCAGGACCTGCTCCAGGTGTCCCTCACCGGCCATGGCCGGCACCGGGCCGTTACACGACGGGTGCAGATCGACCCCGCGCTCCTCAGCCACCGGCCGCCAGGCCGCCGCCCGGTCCCGGATCACCTGATCTACCCGGACGCTGATCGGCTCGACCAGCACGTTCTCCGCACGCGCCAGGGCCAGCAGCCCGTCCACCAGGTGCGACAGCCGGGCGATCTCGTCCTGCGCCCCGGCTAGCTCCTCGGCCGTGTCCGGGTCCGTGTCCTGGCTCAGCACGTCCAGCCGCAGCCGGAGCGCCGCCAGCGGGGTGCGCAGCTGGTGGGAGACATCCGCCATCGTGGCCCGGTTCCCGTGCACCAGGGACTCCAGCCGGCCCGCCATGCCGTTGAAGTTCCGGGCCAGCCGCCGCACCTCCGGCGGCCCGTGCCCGGCCGATGACCGGGTGTCCAGCGCCCCGCCGCCGAGCCGCTGGGCGGCGACGTCGAGGGCGTTCAGCGGGCGGCTGACCCACCGGGCCAGCGCGATCGCCGCGACCGCCGCGGCGGCCAGGACCGCCAGCCCGACCGCGCCCAGCCAGGCCCACAGGACGCCGACCCGCTGCTCGAGTTCGGCGGAGGACCGGGACAGCACCACCGCCCCGACCACCGCGTTCCCGCTGTCCCCGAGCACCGGCACCGTCACCCGCAGCCGGTCATCCACCCTGGTGTCCACGATGGTCCGGCCGTGCAGGACCGAGGTCAGGGCGGCGGCGGGGATCGCGGCGTCAGCGCCGGTGCCGGTGACCACCCGGCGCCCGGCACTGTAGATCAAGACCTGGTCGCCGGCCCGCCGGGCCTGGGCCAGCGCCCGGGCCACCGCGGCGCGCCCGGCTGGGGGCGAGTCGGCCAGCCGGTCCTCGGCGAGCCCGGCCAGCGCCCGGGCGGACAGCAGCGTGTCCTGCCGGAAGGAACTGCGCTCATGACCCGTGGTGATCAGGCCGAGTGGCACCACGGTGGTCACCAGCAACGCCCCGATCAGGGCGAGCATCGTGAGCACGATGCGCCGGACCATCTCAGACCTCGCCGAGCCGGAAACCCCTGCCGTATGCCGTTTCGATCAGGCCGGGCACGTCAAGCTTGCGGCGCAGCGCCGCCACGTGCACGTCCAGCACCTTCGTGGGGCCGTACCAGTGCGCGTCCCAGGCGCTCTCCAGGATCTCCTGGCGGGTCATCACCCGGCCCGGGTCACTGGCCAGGCACTCCAGGATGTCGAACTCCTTGGGGGTCAGCGCCACCTCGCGGCCGTGCACCGTCACCTTCCGGGTGCGCAGGTTGACGGTGAGGGGCCCGTGCCGCAGCACCTCCCCGCCCGGCCGTACCCGGCGCAGCACGGCCCGGATCCGGGCCAGCAGCTCGGCCAGCCCAAACGGCTTGATCAGGTAGTCGTCGGCGCCGGCGTCCAGGGCCAGGACGCGTTCCGGCTCCTCGCCGCGTGCGGTCACGATGATGATCCCGGCATCCGACCGCGCCCGCAGCCGGCGGCACACGTCCACCCCGTCGGCGTCGGGCAGGCCCAGATCCAGCAGCACGACATCCGGATCGCCGGACGCCAGCGCCTCCTGGCCGGTCATCACATGGTCCACCCGGTACCCGCCCCGGCTCAGCCCCCGCACCAGCTGGGTGGCCAGGCCCGGGTCGTCTTCCACCACCAGGACACTCGGGGTGCCCTTGGCGGAGGGCAACCCGGCGCTGGCGGCACTGCTTGCCACGCTCATAGGCACCACCGTAGAGCCCGCTGGGCGGCGGCACGACCATCACCGCCCCGCGGGCTCAGGCCGCCTAGCTGGACAGGGCTAGCTGGACAGGGGCACGGACACGATCGGCGTGGTAGTGGGATGGCTGGTGCCCCCGGCCGGTTCGACGGTCAGCGCGACCGCGTCTCCGGGCGCGAGGCCGGACGCGAGCAGCGGCGCGGTCCGGCCGGCCGTGGGGGCCGGTAGCAGCCCGGCCCGGCGGGCGGTCTGGCCCGCTACGAACCAGAGCTCATAGACCTTGCCACCACTCAGGGCGGGCAGGCCGGCGGTGCTGATGATCAGCGCGTGCCGGGACTGCGAGGCGACCACCGTGGCCAGGCCGCCGTCGGTGGTGCGGCGCACCGCCAGCCGGGCGTCCGGGGCCGCGAGTACGGCGGCGACAGACCGGTTCTCGGCCTGGGCCTGGCTCAGCTGCTGCCGGGTGGACGATTGGACGACGCCCAGGGCCACCGCCGCCGCCACGGCGGCCGCAGCCACGGCCACCGCCAGCCGGGGCAGCCAGGGGCTGCGGGCCGGGCTCACCCGGGCCCGCGGCATCTCGCGTACTTCGGGAGGAAGCTGCCGGGTGACCGAAACCGCCGCGAGGACCCGCTCACGCAGCGCGAGCGGCGGGCTGGCCGCGACCGCCAGGGCCAGCCGCGTCGCGGTCTCCCGGAAGCCGCGGACCTCGTTCTCGCACGGCGGGCAGCGGTCCAGATGATGCTCGAACCGGTCCAGCTCCAGCCCGGTGAGGGAGTCCAGCGCATACGCGCCGCTCAGCTCGTGCAGATCCAGACGGCCTCGTCTCACATGGCGGCCTAGTTTCACCAGCTCACCCCCATGCAGTCACGCATCCGGATCAGGCCGTCCCGGACCCTGGTCTTGATGGTCCCCAGGGCCGTGCTGAGCAGCGATGCGACTTCCGGATACGTGTACCCGCCGTAGTAGGCCAGGGTGATCGACTGCCGCTGGATCTCGGTCAGCGAGCCCAGGCAGCGGCGCACCCGTTCGGCGTCCAGCCGCGACTCCACGGTCTCCTCGACACCTTCCGGGGGCACGGCGGAGAAGGTGCTGACCTTCTGCTCTCGCTGGATCTCTGCGCTCGCCGAGCGGACGCGGTCGACGGCCCGCCGGTGCGCGATCGTCATCACCCAGGTCATCGCGCTGCCCCGGGTGGCGTCGAAGCGTGACGCGGTGCGCCACACCTCCAGCAGGACCTCCTGCGCGACTTCCTCAGATTGTGCCGGGTCCCGCAGCACCTTGCGGATCAGGCCGTAGACCGGGCGGGCCAGCCGGTCGTACGCCGTCTCGAACGCGGTCTCATCGCCCTGCGCAACCAGGGTCAGCAACCCGCCCAGGTCCTCCTCGTGCCCCGGCAGCGGCCGGGGTCCGGGGCGGGATCCGGGCACGTCCTGTGTGCTCATGGTCGGTATTCGGAGCCTCCCGCCGGACGGATGGGTCGCGGCGCATACGCGGGGCCGGCCCTGCCGGGCCTGGCCCCGCGTGCTGCGGCGGATGCTCCGCCCCGGCTGGTGGTCGTTGCGGAAAATTAACCGGTTGCCGCGACGGCGCCCGGCTGGCGGGTCAGCCGGCCAGATGGGCCAGTTCCGGCACGAAGAGAGCCGCGTTGACGGTGCCTACTCCGGAGGCGAGATCGTACCCGGGGCGGGCGCTGAACCCGGTCACGGTGTGCAGCTTGCCGCCCTGGGGGAACGAGACGGTGTTGTTGCCCTTGGTCACGTCCACGATGCCCGCGGCCTTGCCCATGGCGGACATCTGGTACAGCGCCGGGTTGATCAGGCCCAGCGGGTGGCCCGCGACCTGGTCAGCGAGGGCGACCACGCCGGCGAACAGCGGGGTGGCCTCGCTGGTGCCGCAGGTCGGGTACCAGCCGGCCGGCTGCCCCTTGAAGCTCTGGTACATGTCCACCGCGCCGTTGCAGGCACCGCTCATCGAGATGTCCGGCACGCCGCGCGCGGCACCGGTCACGCCCGCCACGCTCTTCTGGTACCGGGGCCGGGAGAAGATCACGGACTTCCCGCCGCCGCCCGCCAGCGGGTTGGGGCCCTTGTTGCCGAAGATGTACTGCTGGGTGGGCACGTTGTAGGTGTCGTTCCACACCACGGAGTGCCAGGCGCCCTTGGCCGACTGACGCAGCTGGGTGCCGCCGACCCCGGTCACCAGCGGGTCGCTGTCCGGCCACGAGGTCACCGGGTGCAGGTAGTAGGTGCTCTCGTTGAACTTGACGTCCGCCGCGCCGCTGTCGCCGGTGGCGGCCAGCACCGTCACGCCCTTCGCGGCCGCGTCCTTGTACGCGCCGCGCAGGTTGCGCAGCGACTTGCTGGACGGGAAGGTCTGCTCGGTCGCGCTGAAGCTCTGGCTGATCACCCCGCCGAAGTGGTGGTTGACCACGTACGTCTCGGCCTTGACGATCGCCGGGAAGCCGGTCGTGCCCTCGTTCTCGGAGGTCGGCGTCTCCACCAGGAGGATCTTGGCGCCGGGGGCCATCGCGTGCGACCACTCGACGTCCAGCTCGGTCTCGCCGGCCCAGCCTTCGCGGTTGGAGGTCGGCCGGTACTTGGCCACCGGGCCGGCCGGCTGGATCACCTTGAGCGACGGCGGGTTGGGCAGGCCGAACTGCTTGTCGAACACGCCCAGGTCGTGCCGCACCGTGGGGGATCCGTAGGAGTTGACGATGACGATCGTCGCGCCCTTGCCGGTGATGCCCTTCTTGGTGAGCGGGCCCAGGTTGTAGGCCTGCCGGACCTGGGCGGGCTCGTAGCAGGCGATCTTGTAGTGCGCCTCGCAGAAGGACGTGGTCGGCGGGGCGCTCCGGGCGTCCCGGATATGCACCGCGGCCGGGCTGATGGCCACCGTGGCGGTCGCGGCCACGGCGACGGTACCGCCCGCGACGGCTGAGGTACTACCCGCAACCGCGGCGGCCATGGCGGCCGAGCCCACGGCAATGGACAGGGGGCGGCGCACTCGCATCCCATCTCCTGATCGCTGACGGCCGGGACCGCCTCACCGCCGTCCCGTGGCCTACCCGACACTAACAGTGGCAGGTGGCCGCCGCGAGGGGCATCGGCCAAGGCGGCGGGCGGGCGGGCCGGCCCGCCGGCCGGTAGGCTCACGGCCATGATCGTGGTCGTGGCCGGCGTCTCCGCCAGCGGCAAGACAACGGTCGGTTCCCTGCTGGCGGACCGGATGGGCTGGCCCTTTACCGACGCGGATGCCCTGCACCCAGCGGCGAACATCGCCAAGATGCAGGCTGGCCACGCGCTATCCGACGCCGACCGGCGCCCGTGGCTGGCCACGGTGGGAGCCCGGATGGACGCTTACGCGGCCAGCGGCCAGTCCGCCGTCCTGGCCTGCTCCGCGCTGAAACGGTCCTACCGTGAGCAGTTGCTGGCCGGGCGGCCCGAGGCCCGCATGGTTTTCCTGCACGTCAACCGGGAGGCGCTGGAAGCCCGGTTGCGCGCCAGGCACGGGCATTTCTTCCCCGCCGCGCTGCTGGACAGCCAACTCGCCATCCTGCAGTCTCCGGAGCCAGGTGAGGACGTGGTGGTGGTGGACGACATCACCTCGCCGGGGCAGGTCGTGGACGTCATCATCCAGCGCCTTCACCTGAGCCCCCCGCAGGAGACGATGAGTTCATGAAGCTGAAACTCGACCTGCACGACATTTACAACCGGGGTCAGGACATCGACCGGGCCCTCCGGGCGATCATCGACGAGGCAGTGGCCAAGAAGGCACCCCTGGTGGAGATCATTCCGGGCAAAGGGTCAGGTCAGCTGAAAAAACACGTCCTGAGGTTCCTTGAGCAGAAAGAAATCAAGCAGTTGTACAGCCGGGTCGAAAAAGACTCAAAGAACTTCGGCCGGATCTTCGTGCATTTCCGGTGGAAATAGGCGTGTCCTCAGCCGGCCCACAGCGGAGCGGTGGCGCGGGCCATTCTGACCCATCGCGGAGGTTTGCGGTGCCGGGGCGCGAACCGCTGATGCACCCGGGCGTCAGCGAACCGCCCGTCGGGAGGATAAGTCGATTGCCACACACAGCCCACAGGTACTCCCCCCTCGCCACGGTATGCGGGCCGGGATCCCTGGCCATTGTGAACTAGCCGTCATCATCCGGCCCGTTTCCCGCGTTCCACTCCCCCGGGAAGAAGGCACCGGGGCCCTCATCCCCCCATACGCAGACAAGCAGGGGACTACGACTCGTAGTCTCCCGCATCCGTGGGCGCGTTTGTCATGCTGGCATGAAGCGTCTTGGATGTCCAGTGAAAGCGCAAATTGAAGCGCCATTATTAAATTACTAATTTGCTTAGCTGATGTAGATTCATGGACCTATAGCCCGTTCTGGCCGGGGCCACATACAGCGGCTCAGGCGGGACGCGGCGGCGGCTCAGGCCGGGTGGATCGGCGGCTCGGGCCGGCCGCGGCGGCGGCGTGCGCGCCGACCCGCCCGTACCACTCATCATGGGATGATTGCCGCATGCGTCTCCTGATCAGAGCGCTGCTCACCGCAGCGGCGCTCGCCGTGGCCACAGCCCTGGTGCCCGGTATCCAGCTAGGCCACGGAAGCACCACGTCGAAGGTGCTCACCCTGCTGGCCGTCGCGGTGATCTTCGGCCTGGTGAACGCCATCATCAAGCCCGTGGTCAAGGCGGTCGGCTGCCTGTTTTACGTGCTGACCCTGGGGCTGATCGGGCTCGTGGTCAACGGGCTGCTGCTCTGGCTGACCAGCTGGGTGGCGGGCAAGCTCTCGCTTCCGTTCCACATCACCGGGTTCTGGGCCGCGTTCTGGGGCGCGATCATCGTCGGGGTGGTTGGGTGGCTGCTCAGCGTGCTGATCCCGGAGCCGAAAGAGCGCGAGTAGCAGGGCCGTCCGCGGCCCGGCCGCCCGGAGCAGGCCGGCCAGCCGCCCAGTCCCGCTGCACACGGCGCTCAGCGGGGGGCGGGTTCCAGGAACTCCAGCCGGTTGCCTAGCGGGTCCTCGCTGTAGAACCGGCGCAGGCCAGGGAAATCGCCGTCCGGGCGCACCGGGTACCCGGCCGCGCGGAGCCGGGCCGCCCAGGCGTCGAGGTCTCGCACCAGCAGGCCGGGGTGCGCCTTCCGGGCCGGGCGGAAGTCCTCCTCCACCCCGAGGTGCAGTTCGATGCCGTGGCCGCGGAACCAGCAGCCGCCCCTGGCGGCCAGGGCGGGCGGCTTGGGGATCTCCTCCAGGCCCAGCACCCCGTGATAGAAGGCGCGCAGCGGTGCTTCGCTTCCCGCGGGGCAGGCCAGCTGGACATGATGGATCATGTGCACCTCCAGGAGGACACCGCCAGCCCAGCCCTGGCCCGGCGGCCTTCCGTAAGGTCCTCACCTTATCTTGATATCAAGACAGTACTACAGGCGGGAGCCCCAGTGCCCGAGAAGACAGTGCCCGAGAAGACAGTGCCCGTGAACACAGCGCCCGTGAACACGGCGCCCGGGACCATCACCGCCAGGTTCGAACGGCTGGACGAGCGATTCCGGCGCATCCGCGGCGACCGGCAGCTAGAGGTACTGCATACCGGATGCCGCTGGACCGAGGGACCGGCGTACTTCCCGGCCGGGCGGTACCTCGTGTTCAGCGATATCCCCAACGACCGGCTGCTGCGCTGGGACGAGACCACCGGGACGGTGGGCGTCTTCCGTCAGCCCTCCCGCTTCGCGAACGGCCATACCGTGGACCGGCAGGGCCGCCTGGTGAGTTGCGAGCACGGCGCCCGGCAGGTCACCCGCACCGAGCCGGACGGGACGATCACGGTCCTGGCCGACCGCTACCAGGGCCAGCGGTTCAACAGCCCGAACGACGTCGTCGAGCGCGCCGACGGCTCGATCTGGTTCACCGACCCCGCCTACGGCATCGACAGCGACTACGAAGGACACCAGGCCGACAGCGAGATCGGCGCCTGCCACGTGTACCGGATCGATCCCGGCTCCGGCAGCCTGCGCATCGTGGCCGGCGACTTCAACCGCCCAAACGGGCTGGCGTTCACCCAGGACGAGCGGAACCTCTACATCTGCGACAGCGAGGAACGGCTTATCCGGCTGTTCGCCGTGACCGACGACGGTACCGGGCTGACCGGCGGAGACGTGTTCGCCCGGTGCGAGGTGGGCACCTTCGACGGCATCCGGCTGGACAGCGATGGCCGGGTCTGGGCGGCCGCCGGCGATGGGCTGCATTGCTTCGACCCGGACGGCACCTTGCTGGGCAAGCTGCACGTGCCGGAGGTCGTGGCCAACCTGACCTTCGGCGGGGCGCAGCGCAACCAGATCTTCATGTGCGCCACGAGTTCCGTCTACGCCATCCGGGTCAGCGTCCGCGGCGCCCGCTACCCGGGCTAGCCGGGCAGCTGGCCCACCGGCGCCAGCCAGCCGGAGCGGCCAGCCCGGGCGGCGCCCGGCGCCTCGCGCCCGCCAGTCAGTGCGGGACAAGTAAAGCGGGAAGCGGTCCGTCCCACATCCGTAGCGGCTGCGTATTTAGTAGAGGCTGGGGCGGCGGTCGGTGAAGAGGTCGTTGCGGGAGTTGATCCGCTTGTCGCGGGCCCGCGGCAGGTCACATTCGGCGGTCAGCAGCGCGGGCCGGTCGGCGATGACCGGCCCGGCCAGCGGGTAGCCGTCCGGGCCGGCGATGAGGCTGCCGCCCACCCAGGCCACCCCGCGCTCGCTGGCGCACCGGTCGGCTACCACGATGAAGACGCCGTTCACGGCGGCACCGGCCTGCACCTTCACTACCTCCGACGGCCGCTCAGCCGGCGGGTGCGGGGCGGCTGGCCAGTTCACCGGGGCCGCGATGAGGTCCGCGCCGGCCAGCGCGGCCAGCCGGACCCACTCGGGGAACTCCAGGTCGTAGCAGATCATCACGCTGACCCGGCCCCAGGGAAGCGCCACCACGGGCGGGGCCTCGTCCCCGGGGGTGAAGACCAGCTTCTCGGCGTCCCACAGGTGCGCCTTCCGGTACACCGCGCGGGTGCCGGACGCATCGACCAGGGCAGCGCTGTTGAACAGCCGGCCGTCCGGGCCCAGTTCGCAGAAGCCGCCCACGATCACGGTGTGATGCTCGGCGGCCAGCGCCTGCCAGCCCCGCAGCGCCGGGCAGTCATCGGCCGGGCTGGCCAGGGCGCGGGCTTCCGCGGCGTCGGTGAACACGTACCCGCTGTCGCATAGCTCGGGAAGCACCACGAGCCCGGCCCCGCGGCCAGCCGCCGCCTCGACGGCCCCGGCCGCCGTGGCCAGGTTGCCGCCGGTGTCACCGACAGCCAGGCCGAGCTGGCAGGCCGCGACAATCGTCACGATCGCGCCCTCACGCCGCAGCCTCGCCCGGCAGCAGCAGCAATTTCCCGGTCGTCCCCCGGGAGGCCAGATCGGCCTGGGCCTGGGCGGCCTGCTCCAGCGGGTACCGGCCGCCGACGCGGACCGAGAGGCGCCCCTCGGTGATCCACCGGAACAGGTCACCCGCCCGCCACAGCAGCTCCTCCCGGCTGGCCAGGTAATGGCCCAGCGTCGGCCGGGTGACGAACAGGCTGCCCGCCGGGTTGAGGCGCTGCAGGTCGAAGGGGGGCACCGGACCGCTGGCTGCGCCGTACAGGACCATGTAGCCCCGGGGCCGCACCGCCGACAGGCTCGCCTCGAACGTGGCCTGGCCGATGCCGTCGTAGACCGCGGCCACCCCGGCGCCGTCGGTGACCCGCCGGGCCACCCCGGCGAAGTCCTCGTAGTCCGTGACGTAGTCCGCGCCGGCCTGCTGGGCCAGGGCCGCCTTGTCCGTAGTGGAGGTGGTGGCGATGCTGACGCCGCCGCGCATCGCGATCATCTGGGTCAGCAGCAGCCCAACCCCGCCCGCGGCCGCGTGCACCACTACGGGGTCGCCCTGGGCGACCGGATATGTGCTGTGGCAGAGGTAGTGCGCGGTCATTCCCTGCAGCATGACGGCCGCGGCGACGCTCAGGTCCATGCCCTCCGGCACCGGGACCGCCAGCGCGGCGGGCACCGCGACCTGCTCCGCGTAGCTGCCCGGCACCTGGGTCCAGGCGACCCGGTCACCTACGGCGAAATCGCTCACCCCGGGCCCTACGGCCGCCACGGTTCCGGCGCCCTCGGCCCCGGGGACGTAAGGCAGGGTCGCCGAGGCATAGGGGGGCCGCCCCTCCCGCTGGTAGATGTCCATGTAGTTGACGCCTGCCGCGGCCACGTCCACCAGCAGCTGGCCCGGCCCGGGTTCCGGCGGGGCAACCTCCCCGATCTGGAGGACCTCAGGACCGCCGTGCTGGCTCCCGATCACTGCGCGCATGAGCCCATCCTCTCCATCGAGCCGCCGACAGTAGCCTAGGTGGCAAAGGGGGAGGTTTTCCGGTGGGGATCGGCGAGCGGGTCCGGGCCGTGCACCTCAGCCAGTTCTGCGCGGGCGGCCTCGGTTTCCCGGCCGGATCACCGGGCTCCGGGCTGGCCGGCACTGATTCACCGAGCCCTGGTTCGGCTACCAGGGCCCAGCGGGCCGGACGCCATGGCCCGGGCGGCCGGTCCCGCGCGGAGTTGGACGGCCACGAGGCGCAGGCCGCGGGCCAGCACTGCGCGCGCTGCGGGCGCGAGATCAGCGCCGGGCAGCCGGCCCGCCGCCGGGCTGATCAGGACTGGGTTCACGGCGACTGCTAGAGCTGACCACCGCGTCGCGCCGCGTCGATGACCTGCTGGGCGGCCTTGATCCGCGACTCTCCAGGAAGTCTGCCTGCCTGCGGGCGCGGGAGATGAGCTCATCCAGCTGGGCGGCGTCCAGCCGGCTGTCCCCGCCCGCGAGGGTCCGGATTGTGCGCCACCCGGCCGCCTTACCTTCCACCCCCAGCCGCATGAGTTCCAGCTCCTCGAGGTTGCTGAGCGGGGACCGCGTCGTCAGGTGGCCGTTGGGCTTGAGCCGGCCTGCTTTCTCGCCAGCCCAGGCAGCCCACACCTTGTAACTGCGGACCGGAATGCCCAGCGTGGCCATGAGGTGCAGCAACATGTTGCGGTCCTCGGCCACCTCCTCGGCGAACTGCCGCAGCTCGGCAGGAGGCGCCGGTACCTGCCCGGCGCCGGCCACCCGGCGGGCAAGTTCCAGCCCCCCGGTCGCGCCCGCCAGATGATCGTTCAGGTAGATGGCGAGCGGATCCTGTGCGGAGCGCTTGATGCTGGCGGCCACGGCTCTGAGCGTTCTGCTGGTCTGGGCCACAGTGGAAGCGCTGCTGTTGAGAGTCATAGGTGGTCCCTTCCCGGCGCGTCGTGCGCTACCCCGGTGGGTCCGGGCTAACGGCGCGTGCGCATGCCCCGCCGGGTCGCGGGTAGCGGGGACGCCCACACGGAGCTGACCATTAACCGGGAGAGATGATCATGATCGCCAGAGGGGCCTGCCGCGTTGGCTGATCCGGTGGCCCTGGTACGCAGTGAGCTCAGCGGGCCGGGCATCCTGCGCAAGCGCCACGGCCGGGGGTTCCGCTACCTCGGCTCAGACGGTACGCCGGTCCGCGACCCGGCGGTGCTCGGGCGGATCAAGGCCCTGGTGATCCCGCCCGCCTGGGAAGACGTGTGGATCTCCGAGCACCCGGCCGGCCACATCCAGGCCGTCGGCACGGACGTGGCGGGCCGGCGCCAGTATCGCTATCACGATCAGTGGCGGGAGCAGCGCGACCGGGAGAAACACGACCGCGTGCTGGAGTTCGGGGCCGCTCTCCCCCGGGTGCGGAAGGTAGTCCTGGGCCACCTGGAGGGCACCAGGCTGTCCCGGGACCGGGTCCTGGCGGCCGCGATCCGCCTGGTCGACCTCGGTTTCTTCCGGCCGGGCGGTGAAGAGTACGCGGCCGAGAATGGCAGCTACGGCCTGGCCACCATCCAGCGCGAGCACGTCACCTGCCGCCGGGACGGTGAGCTGGTCTTTGACTACATCGGCAAGTCCGCGAAACACCGCGAGCAAGCGGTCGCGGACGAGCGGGTGTGCGTCGTGGTCCGCAGTCTCAAGCGGCGCCGGGGCGGCGCGGACGGCCTGCTCGCCTACCGCAGCGGACCGCGCTGGCACGACGTCACCGCCGCCGACATCAACGACTACCTGCGCGAGGTGTCCGGGAGCGACTTCACCGCCAAGGACTTCCGGACCTGGCACGCCACCGTGCTCGCGGCGGTGGGGCTGGCCGTCTCGGAGCGGGCTGCGGATTCGGAGAGCACCCGCAAGCGCGCGATCGCCCGCGTGGTCCGGGAGGTGTCCGATTACCTGGGCAACACACCGGCGGTCGCGCGGGCGTCCTACATCGATCCGCGCGTGATCGAGTTCTACGAGGAAGGCACCACGATCGCGGCCGCGCTGGGCCGCCTGGGCCAGCAGAGCGAGTTCGGCGAATTGGCCACCCAGGGGGCCGCCGAGGCCGCGGTCCTGCGGCTGCTGTCCGGGTCGCCCTGATTAACCAGCCTGATTCACCGGTCCTGCCTAACTGGCGATCTCCACCCCGGGTGCGGTGTCCCAGCCGACGATGGTCAGGATCGCCTGCAGGTGAGGCGGGACCTGATGGAGCACCACGCGCCGGCGGCCCGCGTCCGCCAGCGCGACGATGACCCGCAGCCCGGCCAGGTCGGTGTAGTCCAGGGCGGCCAGGCTCAGGTGAACCTCGTCGAGATCCGCGGCGATCTCGTCCAGCCTTCTGGCCAGCATGGGAAAGGCAGCCTCGTCGATCTCGCCGGCCAGGGCATAGCCCAAACCCGGACCAGGGATCTGGGTTATCCGCAACGCCCCGTCGTCGTAGAGCGGGGGCTCGTCGCCGAGCTGCGGGGGTTGCGGGCCGTGGGGCGAGATCACCCCGCCGCCGCAGACGGCCAGCTCACTTCGGCCGGGCTCACTTCGGGGCAGCTCGGTATGGCGCAACTCAGTCCGGAACACACGATGCCTCCTGCCAGCGGTGACGGAACTGACCTCGCCGACTGCTGCCAGAGGGGGCCGCGGACCCAGGGGTCCGGGCGGCGCGATGACCAACGTCGAGGTGACGAACGACCGCAAGGTCTGGGCGGTGTCGTGACGACGATTACGAGTATGCCGGAATCCGGCCGCCAGGCAAATCTGGCCAGGCGCCACCCGGATGACAACCCGGGGTTGACATTGACAACCCCGGGTTGTCAAACTGGGACTCATGAACACGGCAGAACGTACCCCGGCCCAGCAGGACACCATACGGCGCCTCAAAGAGGTCCGCGCCGAAGCCCTCAAGCACTTCCGCATCGCCCAGGATCTGGCCCGGGAGCGCCGCGACCTGATTCGCGGCCTGACCGAGGAGGGCGTCTCGCAAGCCGAGATCGCCCGCGAGCTCGGGGTATCCCGCCAGGCCGTGCAGAAGATGCTCACCATCTGAGGACCGGCCCACGGCCGCCGTTCAGGGCTGGGCCGGTTCAGGTCAGCGTCCGGCGATAGCGGATCTCGGCCAGCGGGAAACCCAGGCTGGCGTCCTCCAGCGTGACCCCGTCCTCGGACCAGCCTGCCGCGGCGTAGAAGCGCCGGGCCCGGGCATTCGTGTCCAGCACCCAGAGCGTGGCCTGGGCGTAGCCGGCGGCGGCGAGGCGCTCCACGGCCCCGGCCATCAGCCGCCGTCCCAGTCCCTGACCCCACGCCGCAGCCAGCACGTAGATGGTGGAGATCTCGCCCACCCAGATGCGTTCCGCATCCTCGTCCCGGCTCGGGCCGTAGCTGGCAAATCCCTCCAGCTCATCACCGGCCTCGGCGACCAGCACGCCGGCCCGGGCCCAGTCTGTCTGCTGGAGATGACGATGCCAGCGCGCGGCCCGGGCAGCCGGGTCGAGGTGATCCAGATAGTCCTGGGGGACCAGGCCACGGTAGGCCGCCTGCCAGGACCGGACGTGGACCAGCCCGATTTGCGCGGCATCGCCGGCCGTGGCGGGCCGGATGAGCGTCACATCCCCAGTCTTGCGCGGACCCGCCTTCCGCACAGCGGGGCGGCTTCTCGCCGGTAACCTCAGGGTCGCGTCTTCCGCGGGACGCTGATGACCACATTGTTCGCGGTCGCCGAGATCGATGCGGCCCCGGTGGCAACGACGACCGAGGTCACGGCCGTGCGCGTGTGGCCGTCCCCGACCTGGCCCACGTGCCCGACACCCCACGCGTACACGTCGCCGGTGGCCGAGATGGCGTACGAGGTCGCCGACCCGGTGGCCAGGCTCCGGTAGACCACCCCGTCCGGGGCATGGAAGCGGACCGGCCGCGGCTCCATGGCGGTGGTCCCGTCGCCCAGCTGAGCGGCCCGGTCATTGCCCCACGCCCACAGCGAGCGGTTGGACAGCATGACCAGCGTCTGGCCGTTATTCCAGATGGATCCGCCCTGGGCCACCTGCGTGACCGGGTGCGGCAGGTGCACCCGCACCGGGACATCGGAAGAGCGGTGCACGGACCCGTCGCCGAGCTGGCCGGTGCCGTCGAAGCCCCAGTCGAAGTATCTGCCGTCGGACAGCAGCGCCCCTGAGTTGGCGAACGACGCCACCAGCGTGGTGACCGGCGAGCCGTCGAGGCGCGCCACTCTCACCGGGGTGGTACTGCTGTCCCGGCTGCCATCGCCGAGGTCGCCGTCAACGTTCTGGCCGCAGGCGTAGACGGTGCCGTGTGCGTCGTACAGGGCATGGTTACTGGCCCCGGCCAGGGCGGTCACCCCGGTGAGCGGGAGTTTGACGGGGGTGCGGTAGATCCTGGCGTTGCCCAGGCAGAGCTCGCCGCCGCCGTTGTCGCCCCACCCCCACACGTTTCCCCGTGTGTCCACGGCCAGGCCGCTGTCGTAAGGCATGACGTCGGCTGGGATGGACGCGATCCGCACCCCGGCCGGAAAGCGGACCCGGACCGGCCTGGCGAAAGAGTTCGCGCCGCGGCCGTCCCCTAGCTGGCCCTGGGTGCCCAGGCCCCAGGCGTAGAGGCTGCCGTTGGTCAGCAGCGCGTACTCGGTGGAGTTCGAGGTGCCGACCTCGGCGACCGTGCCGGGCACGGTCACGGTGACGGGTGACTTCTCGATGTCGACGTTGCCCGGGGTGCCGCCAAAGAACGATCCCCAGTGCCTGACCGTGGACGTCGTCTCCGGCTTGGACATCGCCGAGGACGACGTCCGGCCCAGACCCGCCCGCAGCCGGCCCGCCCGCCGGGGACCCGGATGGCGAGGACCCGGATGACGCCGAGCAGCCGGCCGCGAAGAGCACAGCGGCCACCACGCACAGTCCAGCTCGCATCAACGGCAGCTCTGGCCGGGCCACGCGTGATGGTTCGTGTATCAGTCGCACACCGGGACATTAGTGCCCCTTCCCCGCGAAGCCTCCCGCAGGCCGGCGGCAGGCACTACCCGCGGCCCAGCGGCCGCCGATGTGCGGGCGATCCCGGGGGTCAGCTCAAGGTGAGCTGATGGACCTTGTCGTGCGGGATGTCGAGATCCTCGCTGCGCAGGGAGCGTGACATGGGCACCTCGGCCGTGACCGAGACCGAGGTGATCCGGTCAGTGCGGAACGCGCGCAGCGTGTCGCGCAGCCGGCACCAGGCCATCAGATACCAGTGGGTCGCCGTGCCGACGTAACCGAGCGGCTCGATCTCGCGCATCGTGGTGGTACCCGCACGGTCGACGTAGCCGATGCGCAGGACGCGGCGGGCGGACAGCGCGTCGGCGACCATGCGCGGCACCGACGGCGTGATGCCCGCGTCGCCGACCAGATGGATGCGGCCGGCCAGGTCGCGGGCCGCGGCAGCGTCGTCACCCTGCATCGCCGCGACCAGCTTGCGCAGCGCCGACCCCGCGGTGGTCCGGAACGGCGTGCCCTCCAGCCGCCGCAGCGCCAGTGCCATCGCGACGGCCTCGCCCGGCGTCAGGTTGACCGGCGGCAGCGTGCGCGCCTTGTCCAGGCAGTAACCGCCCGTGCGGCCGGGCTCGGCATAGATCGGCACCCCGGACTGCTGCAGCGCGCTGATGTCCCGTTCGACCGTGCGCACGCTGACCTCGAACCGACCGGCCAGCCAGCGCGCACTACGCGGGCGGGGCGCGACCGCCCGCATCTCCTCGACCAGGGCGTAGAGGCGATCAGTACGGTTCACATACGCCAACCTAGAAGGCGGGTACGACAATAGAAGACCTACGTGGGTGAGGGCGGCTAAGGCTCGGTCAGGTAGGACTTGAGGTGATCCAGCGCGAGGTCCAGTGCGATCTCCATGGGCCGGACATCATGCGCGGTGCTGGCGAGGAGATAGCCGCCCTGTAGCGCGGCCATCAGGCCGACGGCCAGCTGATCGGGGTCGGCGTCAGGGCTGAGCGTGCCTTTGGCTTGCATCCGCCGGAGCCCGGCGGCTAGCAGTTCTTCCCAGGACCTGAAAAGCTCAGCCAGACTTGCGCGTGCCTGCTCGTCCTGATCGGCAAGCTCATTGGCCATCGACCCGAGAGCGCACCCATAGGCGCCGTTCTGGAGAGAGTTAACCCGGACCAGGGCATTGCGCCAGCGGGTCAGGCCGCTGAAGGAGTTAAGCCGCCCTAGCCGCTGGGTTTCCCGGTCCATCACCTGCTGCCCCCGCAGCGCGATCACCGCGTGGACCAGGGCATCCTTGTCGGGAAAGTGCCGGTATAGCTGGGACTTGCTAGTGCCGGTGGCCGCCCTGATGTCGTCAAGGGTGGTGGCATTAACGCCTTTGGCGTACATCAGGTCCGCAGCCGCCTGGACGATACGGTCCCGTGTTGCTGCTCCCCGCGCGGTGAGCCGGCTTCCTGGCGGTGAGCTTTCCGCTTCCTGCGTTGACATCACGGGCTAGCTATCGAGAAGTTCAGGCTCAGGCGAGCTCCGGCGGGCTGTTTCTGCTTAGGCACCGAGTGCTGGTAGTCCTTCTGGCAGCGGCCGCCCATGACGACAAGGTCCCCGCCGTGCGCCACGATCGCAGTGCTCCGCCCCCCGCCTTCCGGGCGGATGAGGAACCGGCGGGTCGCCCCCAGGCTGAGGACCGGGATCACCGCCTCGTCCTGCTTATTCGCCGGGCGGTCGGCGTGCCAGCCCGTGCCGTCGTGGTTGTCCCGGTACCAGTTCATCCACAAGCGTGTGAATGGCCGCCCGTAGTGCGCTGACAGGACCCTGGTTAGGTGCTGAACAACAGGCTGCGGAGCGTCAGCGATGACGGGGTATTCGGCCGTCAGCCGCGGCTCCTGGACCATCCGGGTGTACATCCAGCGCGACCGCTGTTCCCAGGAAGCCTGCTTCATCAGCGCCTCCATGAGCTCGCCGTCCCCGGCGAGCCAGCCCTGGATGTGGTCAACCCATGAGGTGTCATCGAGCTGGACCCGCGCCACCGTGGAGAACGTGTCATCGACGGCCACGTTCATTCCGCCTGTCCGTTCTGGGCCGGAATCTGGCGTGCTGGCCAGCGAGAACAGGGTTTGCTCGATCATCGTGAACCTCTCCGCGGCCCGTGCCGGGCTTTCTGGCTCATTCTGGGATCCTCACCCCGTCGCTCAGCGGCCTGGCGGGACAAGGGCGACGACCTCGACCTCGACGTGGATCTCAGGCCACACGAGCGCGTCGACGACCGAGAGCATGAACGCGGGCTCGTGCGTGATCATCTCTTTCCGCACGGCTACGTAGGTCTTGATGTCCTCCCGCCGGGTCAGGTACTGGCGGACGCTCACGATGTCACCGATCGAGGCGCCGGCCTTCCCCAGGATGGTCGCGACGTTCCGCCATGCCTGCCGGGCTTCCTCGGCGAAGTCGGCCGGGATGGCGCCGCTCTTATCGAGGCCGGGAGTGCCGGAGACGATGATCTGCTCGCGGTCCGCAGGCACCCGGATCGCATCGGAGTACCGGCCGATCTGATGGGAGAATCCGGCATCATAAGTCTCGGGGGTGTTCATCTGGGGATCCTTTCCGCTGTGCTGTCGGACAGGTGGGAGGCAAAGCGCGTCCCGCCCTAGGTGAGGGTGGCGGCCGGGGGGTCGGCTGCAGTGTCACGGTGGCTCTTCGGCCAGGTTCCGGGTTTGCCGGGGTCGATCAGCGAGATGTACCCGGGGTTCTTTTCGATGAAGTGGTCCAGGACCGGGCAGTAGTTCGTCACCGTGATGTGCCGCGCCTTGAGGTCCTCCAGCACGCCCCGCAAGAGGACCTGGGACAGCCCCTGGCCGCGATGACCCTCGGTGATGAAGGTATGCGTGAAGATGTAGCGGTTGCCGGCTGCCTCGTAGACGGCCAGCCCTCTGGGCTGGCCGTCGGCTAGCAGTTCGTAGAACCGGTTGTCGTCGTGGTGGATGACCTCGAAGGCCTGGCCAGCCTGGCTCTCGGCAGGGTGTGTGTCGATGCCCATGTCGTGCTCCTCGGTGGCGAGATGACGGGCGGGCGAGATCTTGGATCCTGATGCCTGGCCGTACCTACTATACGGGACTATATAGTCCAGTTGTAGTTGCTGCAACTGACGTCCAGGCGGCAGGTATTCAGGCCGGGCTACGCCTCCAGGCTTCCGGAGTTCACCCGTGGGAACCGGCCACGCAGGCTTAACGCCGCCGGGAGTTCTGTGAAAGTGGACTATACAGTCCCTTATGATGCGGCTCAGCCGAGGAGCCACTGCACGGAGAATGACGCGTTGACCGCGCCGCCGAGGGCGTCGTAGCAGGTGATGAGCGCGGACGGGTTCGAGCCCTGGGAGTAGCTGTACGGGGTGCACCGGGCGTAGGTGCTGCCGGTCGTGGTGACTTGCACGTCGTCGCCGATGACCGGGCCGGTCGGCCCGCCCGAGCCCTTGAAGTGCACGCGGTACTGACCTGCGCTCAGCCGTACCACCCTCACCCGGGCGCCCGAGCGGCTGTCGTACTGAGGACTGGGGTAGTACGTCTTCGTCTTCGTCTTCGGCTTCGACGCCGAGGCGCTCGCGGTGGTCAGCCCGGAGCGGCCGAGGATGTTGTGGTTCCGCGCGTACACCAGCAAGAACTCCCGGTTCTGCCGGTGCCCGCGGTAGCCGAAGCAGTCCACGTGCACGGTCGTGGCGGTGCTGCCGCCGTGCCAGGAGGCCTGGCAGTTGCCGTCGCCGAACCCGTATGGCGAGACTTTCACCGTGCCGGTGTTGGTCGTCCTGGCCTTACCGGCAAACGTCACCTCGTACCGGCCGGTGCCCAGGTGCTTCACGGTGCTGGACTTGTGCGCGGAGTTGAACAGGTCCTGGCCGGAAAGCTTGTAGGACTTGTTCTTGCTCGAGACCCAGGCGTAGTCGAGCAGTCCGTGCTTGATGGTGCCGGCCCGCGTCGCGGTCAGGTCGAAGTAAGTGTCGGTGAGCGAGCCCAGCAGGTAGCAGTCCACGTAGACGATCGCCGTTCCGCCAGTGCCGGTGTCAAACGTGGTGATCGTGCAGTTGTGGGCGGTCTGCACGGGCGTGACCTCGAAGTTGCCGCCCTTGTCGGTCAAGTCAGACAGATTAGGGAACTCGACCACGTACTGGCCGTCGGACACCTCGGTGACCGACGGCGTCCCGCCCTGGGAGTCATACGCCTTGCCGCCCGGCTCGGTGTCGATGTATCCGGACTCCGCGGCCACCGTCGTCGCCGGCGCGGCCGCTCGCGTCGTGCCCGCCACCGCCGGCCCGGTCACTGCGGTACCCGCCGCCAGCAGGGTCAGTCCGGCCAGGCTTGCCGCTGCCATCCTCAGTCTCATGTGTCCCCCTCGGCGCCTGCCAGCAGTCAGGCCTGGCTTCCACCCAGAAGGCGTTCCATCCCGTTCCATTCCGTTACACGGTCCGGCACCCTGTCCGCCGAGGAGCCGCAGCGGGCGAAGGCGTTAGTTGATATCGAACTCGTTGCCCTCGGGATCCTTCATCCCCACCGCGTAGTGATCGAGGCCGTCCTGGCTCATGACCACGGTGAGCGTGGCCCCGAGATCCGTCAGCCGCCTGGCCTCGGCGTTGACCCGCTGCCTGCGGGTGGCGAGCGGGTCCGAACGGCTGTCGGTTACCGAACGGCCGCCGCTGACATGGATGTCGAGGTGGAGGCGGTTCTTGACCACCTTGGCGTCCGGCATCACATGGAACCAGATGCGCGGGCCCTCACCGCTGGGATCGATGATGCTGTCCGCGCCGATCCCCAGCTCACTGTCGGGAAGCCCGATGTCGCGCCGCCAGTCGTCCCAGGTAGCGAACCCTTCGGGGGGCGGTTCAAGCACGTAGCCTAGGGCAGCCGCCCAGAAGCGGGCCAGCAGCTCGGGGTCCTTGCAGTCGATAACGAGCTGGAATCGGGCAGGCATCGCGCTCCCATCGGCTCAGCAGTGTCCCGGGCCAGTATGGATGGTGTTACGACTCTTCCCGGTCCTACACGCGGACGCCATCCGAGAGTGGTCGCCGTGTCTGGGTTCGGCGAGGCCAGCCGCTACGGGAGTGGCACCGTTAAGGTCGCGGTCGCTCAGAAGCCGATGGCTTCGCGGAGCAGCAGGACGGTGCCGCGCCCGGGGTGGAGTTCTGCGTTGAGGATGAGCAGGCGGTTGATGGCGCTGGGGGACCCGTAGGCTATCTGGGTGCGGGCGCTTTCCAGCGGGAGGCAGTGGTCTTCGACGCGGCGCAGCGCGGCGGGCAGGTCGGGTACCAGCTTCTGCGCCCCGACGATCCAGATCGCGCGGGCGGCGCCGCCTGCGTAGGCAGGCAGCTGGCTCCCGGTGCCCGAGGCGGCCACGAGAGAGCCGGTTTCGGTGACCGCGTGGACGCTGCCCACGACAACGTCGGGGACGGCGCGCAGCCGCCGGATGTCGTCGGCAGCGGTGATGCGGTCCATGGCCAGGGTCTGCGGCTTGATGGCCTGGTAGCGCCCGCTGGTGTTGATGTCGGCATCGATGCCGGACAGGCGGAGGGTCTCGCTGGCGGCGGTAAGCACGGTGGCGCCCTCGGGTATCAGGTCGTTGACGCGGATACGGGCGGCGGCGGCGTTGTCGAGGATCTCGGCGGTAAAGCCATGTGACCTCAGCGCAGCGGCCGCCTGCTCCAGGCGTTCGGCGGGCGCCGGGTCAGCGAACCGTGTGGCCGGAATCGAGGTAGTCATGGTGCCTCCCGGGCTGGTCGAGGTGTGCCGGATGATGTGTTCGTCTGACTAGTTCGACAGCGCAACCCGCTGGAATGTGAAGCGGCGCGCCAACCTCACATTCCGGTCCGCTGTCTTGTCGAACGGGTAAGGGCAGATGTGACCGAGGAGCCGCCGACACCATGACCACCCGATCGAGGCGAGGAGACGGCCGGCCCGACCCGGGCCTGAACGTGGTCATGAGCGAGCGGCGCCGGCTGATCAATATCGCCTACCGGCTGCTGGGCTCCCTGGCCGAGGCCGAGGATGCCGTGCAAGAGACCTACGCCCGCTGGTACGCCATGTCCGGGCAGCAGCAGCAAGCCATCGAGAACCCGGGCGCCTGGCTGACCACGGTCACCAGCCGCATCTGCCTCAACCTGCTTGGCTCCGCGCGGGTCCGGCGGGAGCGCTACGTAGGTGAATGGATCCCCGAGCCGCTGCCCGAAAGCACGCAGTGGATCACCGGGCGGCCTAGCGGCACCACCACCGACCCCGCCGACCGGGTCACCCTCGACGAGTCGGTCAGCATGGCCTTCCTCGTCGTGCTGGAATCGCTGACCCCGGCAGAGCGGGTCGCGTTCATCCTCCACGATGTCTTCGGCTACCCCTTCGCCGAGGTGGCCGAGGTCACCGGCCGGACGCCGGGCACGTGCCGCCAGCTGGCCTCCTCAGCCCGCCGCCGCGTCCGCGCCTCGCAGGTTCCCGCGGGCCCGGCAGCCCAGCAGGCCGACGTCGTCAGGGCCTTCAAGCGGGCCTGGGAAGCCAAGGACATCAACGCCCTCGTCGGCCTGCTCGACCCCGATGCCACGGCCATCGCCGACGGCGGCGGCCTCGCCACTACCTTCCTGCGCCCCATCGAAGGGGCCGAGCAGATCGCGCGCGCCTGGGTCGAAATCGCCAACCGGACACCCAGCAACATGACGTTCCTGGAATGCGCGGTCAACGGCCAGCCCGGGGTGGTGGCTCGGCAAGACGGCGTCACTGTGACGGTGTTCGCGTTCGACGTCGCAGGTGGCCGGATCAGGCACATCTGGGTAGTGCGCAACCCCGAGAAACTCCGGCCCTGGACGAGTGGCTGACGCGCGTCCCCATTCCATCGCTCGACCACCTGCTTGCAAAGATCGTGGACCTAGCCGCCCGACCTGGCCCGGCGCAGGTGGGCTCAGACGTGGCGTGTCGGTGAGCGACCGTGATTCACCGCTGATCCCCGTCCGAACGGGCACTCCATGGGCACGCTGACCTACGCATTACGAGCGTGCGCCAGACCGCCTCGTACAGGACGACGCCCGGATTGACCTTGGGGCCACAGCATGCTGGTTGTGGTGGTTGCTGGCTGTTGATGGCCGTCCGGGAGGGGATCTCGGGAGCACGCTCGGCGACGGCTGACCCACTGCTTGGAAGGTCATCTCGGCCACCTCCCCTGCCTTCGTGTTACCAGCTCGGTGGCCGTATCGGCTTGTCCGGAAGTGACCGCTGTTCGCCCTGGTTGACCATCTGATCGGGCATGTAACGGGCACGACGTCAGTGCACAGCCCTATCGGCAGCGGGCGGGCACAAGTCAGGTAGTCCCCGGCCGGGGGTTGTGCGTTGATTAGGTGTGGGATCCCAACGGCTGGACTTCGCGGAGTTCTACCGCGGAGCCAGGGATAAGTGCCTCCGCACGGTTCTGGTGAGCGTCGGTGATCAGGACACGGCACAGGATCTTGTTGATGAGGCTTTCGCGCGGGCCTGCGCATCGTGGCGGAAGGTCAGCAGGTATCCGGCGCCTGCGGCGTGGGTGGTCCGCACCGCGCTGAATGCGAATATCTCTCGGTGGCGGCGCCGTCGCCTCCGCTGGCATCGACCCCACACTCCCCGCAGCTCAGCGCCGCGCTCACGAAGTGCGGCCCCTGGTAAGGCAGATCATGAGCGAGAACGCGACAACCAAGAGCCGCGAGACTCGGGCGGAGGGTAGTGGTCCTGCCATCAGCTTCCCGGGCGGGCCGCACACCGGCGATGGCAGCGCGGCCAACGGCGCTGGGCATGGCGGCTGTTCTCGCCCGAGTGGCATCAGGAGTTGCTTGCCTTGGCGTGTCAGGCCCGGATCAGTGGCCGAGGTAGCCGAGCGCGTATCGACGGCCTAGAGGATGCCCTCGATGCGGTGGACGGACTCCGGGCAGGAGAATACGGGAATGGCGGCTCTGTGCGGCTTCGGCAGTGTGATGAAGGCCGTGACCGGTCCGCGGGAGCTGTCTGGCCGGGTCGGCCGGTGCCAGACGCCGGGATGCTTCACTGCCCGGGCCCGGTGGCAGCCCTTGCGCGGACTGCCGTCCAGCGCGCTTGTCAAGCCAGTCGTGCAACAGCACAAGCCAGCCTGTCGGCGCGGCCATCCACAAGACGAACGTGACCACGATGACCGGCACCGCAAAGGGCGACCCGTCCGGCGTGAGCATCGTTACAGGCAACACGCCGAAGCATGCGGCGGTCGCGCAGGCCACCGCCACGACTGCCTTCTTGTTCACCGATTCCCTGGCGGGCTCAGGCGGCCGGGCTCTGGTCAGCCGGGTGGGGATGTCGGCGGTGAGGGCGGCGAGGTCCGCGTAGGTCCGCGACGCCAGTCCCCGGCCGACCCTCAGGTCGAACTCGTCCCTGTCCAACCGTCCTTGCACGAAGGCGGTCTTGAGCACCTCGATCACTTGCTCGCGGTCGGCGTGGGACGCCCGCAGGCGGCTATGGCCGCCCGCGCCCGCTGCTACCTCGTCTCCCGGCCCTGTCATCTCCGGCACCCCCCCACGAGCACGATGCACCAAGCGTAGCGCGGCTGATCTTCAATCCGATATCCTCCGACCTTCGGATCCGTAGAGATCTACGGCCGCATCAGCTGCCTGCCCACTCCCCTATTGACCTGCTGAAATGGTGTGCTCTAGTGCGCAGCAGGCTGCAGCGTTGAGCGCCATACGCGGATCACCTCGTCAGGGCCAAAGCGAGTAGTTGACCTTAGGTACTCACTTGGTTACTCGCCGAGAAGGGCCGGGATCAGGCCAGATGACGGGGACGGCGAAGAAGATAGGTCATGACCATGATGCTGACCTGGGATTCCATTGCGCGCTCGGAGGGACTCGAACCCCCAACCTTCTGATCCGTAGACCAGTGCATCACGTCCTCCCAGTCTGCCTGCATCCATATCCGCAGGTCGAGGTCCACCAGTTGTCCAGGATGGACTCTGCAGTCCGGCGCCGTCCCGCCAGTCCGTGAGATGGTGGTGAGAGGTCCCATTCCCGTGTGCCAGGTGCCTCGCCGGGGTCAGGTTCGGTACACGTCGCGCCGATGGCCGGTGCCTACCACGGTGACCGCTCGGGTCTTGTCATCGATCCGGTAGATGACCCGGTAAGTCCCGCGCCGCGTGCTGAACCGGTCGTCGAGTGGCGCAAGAAGCCGTTTCCCGACACGATGTGGCTGCGATATTTGAGGGCCGGTGATGAATTCGTAGGCTGCGGCGGCCACGGCCTCGGGGAGAGTCTCAGTCAATGCCCGCCGCACGGTCGGAGTGGTCCGCAACGCGTAGGGATCGCCAGGAGCGTGTCCAGTCATCCCTGGGAACGGGATGGCCCAGTCTCAGCGGGCTGACCAACCCGGAACAGCCGACACGGTTACGCGAGGTTCTGTGTCATTTGTTCGATGGGGCGCCGGCTCCGCCGTAGGCCAGCTGCAGACTCTCGTCGGGGCTGAGCGCCATGCCCTTGGCGTACGCCCGGCCGAACAGCTCCTCGCCCAGCTTCGCGCGTACCTGAGCGACGCTGTCTTGGCGGTACCGCTCCTCAAGGCCCTCCCACGATCCTCCCGACTGGCCGAGGAAGTCTTGCGCGACGCCGTGGAGCGTGGCGGAACGGTGCCAGTCGCCCAGATCCGCCGCCAGGCAGGCCAGGCCGAGGCTGGCATAGGCGATGTTTGCCTGATCGCCGCTCCGCCGGCTTATGCGAAAGCTCGCTTCGAACGAGGACCGCGCGCCCTCCAGGTTACCCTCCTCGCGCTGGACCCAGGCTAGGTTGAGCGCCATGTTCGGGTTTTCCTGGCCGATTGTCCGCCCAGCTTGGGCCGCCTGGTCCAGGTGGGCCCGGGCCGCCGGGATGTCCCCGGCTGTCAAGGCATGAACAGCTGCGTTGTTATGTACGAACGACAGCAGGAAGTGGTTGCTGGACCCCTCGGTGCGGCCGATGGCCTCGGCGGCCAGCTGCGCGAACTGAGTCGGCCCGATGAGATCGCCGTACAACGTGCAGATCAGCAAGCTCCAGCCCAGCAAGTCGTCGTCGCCGAGCTGCCGCGCGTAGTCGAGGGCTTCCCGGGCCAGCGGGAGTCCGCGGTCGGGCTCGCCGGCGAAATAGTAGACGGCGGATAGCATGCTGAGGGCATCGGTGAGCAACCGGTCGTCGCCGAGCTGCCGAGCCAGCTCGACCGCCTCGCCACCGTATTGCCGGCCCGACGCCATATCAGCCAGTACGGCGATGCAGGAAATGGTCACCAGCGCCGCCACGAACAGCCTGGGTTCGGCGCTGGCGTCCGCCCGGTCCAGCACGGGCAAGAGCAGTCCGAGTGCTTCCCGGCCACGAGAGCGCGCGAACCAGTATCTGCGGAGGGCGACTCCGAAGCGCAGGACCTGAGCCGTCCCGTCTGGGTCGCCAGCGGCATGCTCGGCGGCCTTCCGCAGGTTCGCGTAGTCGGCGTCGAGCCGCGCGAACCAGCGGGCCTGGTCAGGCCCGGCCAGCTCCGGGGCCGCCGCCTCTGCCAGCGCCAGAAAGTACCGGCGGTGTGCCGCCGCAGCGGCAACCGCCGCCTCGTTTCCCGCCTCCGCCAGGCGCTCGGCCGCGAACTGGCGGATCGTCTCAAGCAGCCGGTAGCGGAGCGCATCGCCGGCCGTCTCGGCCACCACCAGGCTCTTGTCCACCAGGGAGCCGAGAAGATCCGCGGCGTCGAACACGTCGATGTCGCGGCCGCCGCACACCCCTTCGACCGCGTCGAGGTCGAAGCCCTCGGCGAACACCGACAGGAGGCGCAGCAGCGACTTCTCGGCCGGGTTGAGCAGCGAGTAAGACCAGTCGACTGTCGCCCGCAGCGTCTGCTGTCGCGCCAGGGCAGTGCGGCTGCCCCCGGTGAGCAGACGGAAGCGCTGGTCGAGACGGTCCCGGAGGCCGGCCAGCGACAGCAAGCGCAGCCGGGCCGCAGCGAGTTCGATAGCCAGGGGCAGCCCGTCCAGCCGTCGGCAGACCGACACCATGAGCGGAATTGTCTCCTCGTCGAGGGCGAGGTTGACGCCCTGCTCTTTGGCCCGCTCGGCCAGCAGCGCGATCGCGTCGCAGGACGATGGCGGCTGGGTCGCCGGCGGTCCGGGAGCGACAGTGACGGCACCCGGTAAATGGTCTCGCCGCCGATGCCAAGCGGCTCGCGGCTAGTGACCAGGAGGTGCACCCTGGGGCAATGCCGCAGGATGCTCGTCGGCCGTCTTGGCGCAGGCGCCGATCAGGTGCTCGCAGTTGTCCAGGACGATCAGGATGTACTGGAAGGCCAGGGCATTGAGCAGAGCGTCCAGGGACAGCCCGGCCCGGCTGTTCAGCGATACCGAGGGCCTCGGCAGATGGCCGCGAGACACCGCGTCCCCGTCGGAGACCGCAGCCAGCTCCGACCAGCCAGACGCCGTCACCGGATCCGTCGAGCAGTTCGGCCGCCACCTGAAGGGCCAGCCTGGTCTTGCCCGCCCCTCCGGCCCCGGTCAGCGTGACCAGGCGGCGGGACTCGACCAGGGCCCGGACTTCGGCCACGTCTCCCGGCCCCGGCCGATGAACGCTCGACAGCTGGGCCGGGAGATTGTTCGGCAGCGTGGGGTTGCCGAGCGAGCGCAGTGGCGGGAAGTCACCTCGCAGTCCCGCGGCTTCCGAGCTGGAAGATCTGCTCCGGGCGTGCCCAGATCCTTGAGCCGCTGGGCGCCGAGATCCCTGAGCGCTGCGCCAGGCGGCAGCGAGTCGCGCACCAAGGCCGCCGCCGTATCTGACAGCAGGACCTGCCCGCCGTGCGCGATGGCCCCCACCCGGGCAGCGCGGTGCACATCCAGGCCGACCAGGCCCGCCGCCGTGGTGCGCGGCCTCACCGCAGTGGACTCCCCATTCGCACCCGCACCTGCTCCCCACCAGGCCACTTTCGGGCCTCCAGGGCGCGCTGCATGTCTATCACCGCCGCCACGCAGCGCTGTCGGCGAGGAGAACACAGCAAAGAATGCGTCCCCCTGGGTGTCCACCTCCTTGCCGTCATGGGCGGCCAGAGCTGCGCGGATCAGCGCGTGATGGTCTGCCAGCACCCGACCGTAGTTGTTTCCCCCCAGGCGCCGCAGCAACGCCGTCGAGCTCTCGATGTCGGTAAACAGAAACGTGAGAGTCTCCACCAACACAGCGTAAGTGCCCAAGCCAGGCGGCGTCGATCAGCTCAGCCACGTCACGCCCTGCAGCGTTTTCTCGTGGTCGGCGGGTGACATCATGCCGAGCGCTGAGAGTGCCGCCGACGGGTGTTGTAGTCGTCGATCCACGCGGGGACCTGGCCCCGCTGCCGTCCTGGTGGCGAAGTGCTCCAGCGAACGCAGCTCAAATTCCAGCGTGGAGTGCCAGGATTCGACGACGGCGTTGTCGAGCGCGGGGCCGGACCTGACCATCGACTGGCGCATGCCCAGCCGCCCCCAGGCCGCCCGGACCGGCCCGGCCAGCGCGACTACGTCTTCCTGCGACTACGTCTTCCTCACCCACGGCCAGGTCCGCGCGCTCGCCATCGAGGCGGGGCGATGGCATCTGCTGGTCCTGGTGCTCGGCCACACCGGGCTGCGCTGGGCGAGGCCACTGCCCTGCGCGTCTGCGACATCGACTTCGCCCGCCGCCGCATCGACGTGCGCCGCGCCTTCTCTGACGTGGGCGGCCGGATCGTGCTCGGTACCCCCAAGTCACATCAGTCCCGGACTGTGCCGGTTCCGCGCTTCATCGCCGCCGAGCTGGCGGCCACCACGGGCGGCAAGCACCCTGACGAGCTGGTGTTCACCATGCCCGGGGGCAGCGTGCTGCGGCTATCCGAACTGGCGGCGTGCCATCTTCCTCCCGGCGCGTGCCCCGGCCGGACTCGAGCGACCGGTTCCGCATCCACGACCTGCGGCACACCGCTGCCTCGCTGATGATCCAGGCCGGGTACCCGCCGAAGATGCTCCAGGAGATCATGGGCCACGCCAGCATCACCACGACCCTCGACCTGTACGGCCACCTCTACCCGGGCGACATGGACCGCTACGCGGACCGCCTCGACAGCGCTGCCGAGGCCACAGATCCGGCCAGAATCCGGCCAGATGACGAGGACGACGACCCGGATGCTGGGGATGCAGCGTGATGACCTGGGAAAACTTCTGGCGCGCTCGGAGGGACTCGAACCCCCAACCTTCTGATCCGTAGTCAGATGCTCTATCCGTTGAGCTACGAGCGCCGGATGCCCGGATAGTCTACGGCACCCCGGGCACCGCTGCGGCTTGTGCAGCCCGGCCCGGCCGCTGTACCCGGCCATCCAGACGTGGAGGCGCCGTAATGCCGGGAGTTCGGCATGGTCAGCGAACCCGCGGGACCCAGACCAGAGCGGGACGTGGCGGCACCCCGGTGCCCGGATCTCGTTCCCCGGGCCGAGCCGATCACCAGGCCTAGAACCGTCACGCCCACTGCCACTGGGAGCCAGGCCGACGAGCGGTATCTCGCACCCCCTAGATGTCACCTCGGCGTGGTGACGTTGTCGGCCGGGATCACTGCTTCAGCGGCTGGCCCCACTCCTCATCCGTGTCCAGCTCGTGCCGCCACGGTGGTTCGGCGCCGGCCCTGGCACAGGTCAGTGACGCGACCCGGGCCGCCGCCGTGACGGCGGCCAGCACCTGCGGGGAGTGCGCCAGGTTCTCGCGGGCCAGTCCGCGTTCCGCCCACCAGGCCAGGAACGCGCCCCCGAATGCATCGCCGGCGCCCACGGTATCTACCACCTCGACCGGCGGGACTTGCACGGCGAGTTGGTCACTGCCGGTGAACGCGTGAATCGACGAGGGACCGTCGGTGACGAGCACGCACCGGGCGCCCCAGCCGAGCAGGATCCGCGCGGCATCGGCGATACCGCAGCCCGGCACCAGGAACGACAAGTCCTCGGCGCTGATCTTCAGGATGTCGGTCCGGAGCAGGAGCCGCCGGAGCCGGGCCCGGTGCGCGTCCGCGTCCGGGATGGCCTGGGCCCGCCAGTTCGGGTCGAGCAGGAGCAGCACATCCGGTGACAATCGCTCGACCAGTCGCTCGAGCTCGGACGCCATCGGGTCCACGACAAGCCCCAGGGTCCCGAGGTGCATCGCCGTGACGTCGGCCTGCAACGCCCGCTGCGCCGTGGGCTGGTCCAGCACGAAGGCCGCCGTCTGGTCAACATGGAACCAGTACTCGGGCACACCGAGGCCACCGAGCGCCACGATGGCCAGCGCGGTCGGTTCGGCAACCCGGCCAGGGACGGCCAGCTCTACCCCGTCCTGGGTCAGCCTCCCGATGAGGATCTGGCCGAACGGGTCGGCGGAGAAGCTGCCCAGGAAACGTACGGGCTGACCCAGACGGGCGATGGTGCGGGCCGCGTTGAACGGGCCTCCGCCCGGGCTGGCGTGCACTCCGCCGTCCGGCCCGACGATCAGATCGATAAGGCTCTCCCCGGCGACCAGGATCATGGACCGCTCCCGTGACTCACTCACCCAGACAAGCGGGCACCGTGGCGTGCCTGCCTGACCAGCATCTCAGCCCGGCGCCATGTCCACGAACCGGCTGTAGTGCCCCTGGAAGGCGACGGTCACGGTGGCGGTCGGCCCGTTACGGTGCTTGGCCACGATCAGGTCCGCTTCGCCGGCCCGGGGGGACTCCCGCTCGTACGCATCCTCACGGTGCAGCAAGATGACCATGTCCGAGTCCTGCTCGATGCTGTTGTGCAGGCTGATCCCGTTGGCCACGAAGTTGTGCGTGCCGGGGACAGTTGCGTCATAGACCGGCTGCTCGCCGATGCTGTCCACAGCTGCGATCTCGTCCCAGAACACGTCGTTGGTAGCGACCAGCTCAAGGTCTGCGTCATCAAGGATCGTGGCTACCCTGAGAGAGCGGCTCCCGTGCTGGCGCGGTCTTCAAGACGGTGGCCCGCTCGAACCCCATACGCTCTGATCCGTAGTCAGATGCCTATCCCCGAAGGTACGGGTCGCCACTGCCGTGTCACGGAGCCGGGCAGGGTCGCGTTCCATGGCACCACGCAGGCGCTCCCAGACATCGCCGGAAACGCTCTCCACGCCGCAGTGCACTCCTTGACGTCTGTGAGCTTTCTGGCGGACCAGTTCGGCGATGTGCTCCTCCGCGCCCGGAACCCCGAGTCCGTCCAGGAACCGCATCTGGTTCTCGGGACTGTCCACGACCAGCCGGTAGCAGCGACTTGTATCGGCCAGCGCGATCTTGACGATCCGGGTCATCACGTTGAAACGCAACAGCAGCCGGGCGAGGTCATCGATCAGTCTGCGGCTCGAGGAGACGTAGTAAATGGAGCCTGCCCGCATCCCACCAGACTCGCCGTCGGTGGCCCACATCCGCAGGAAGAGGACATCCAGCGCTTCTCCGAGATGACGCGGGATGAACTTTTCATGACTGCGAAGGGCGAAAAACCCCGTGAGTCGAGCCACGCGGCGATGGGTTTCGCCGTCCGTGAGTCAGTGCATGGTGCAAGCAGCGGAGGGATGTGCACCGGGCTGCAGCATGGTCATCACGCACGGCAGTGATACCAAAGTGCCTGGCGGCCTCCGTCACGGCCGTCAGGTTCTCCTCGTCGATGCTCGCGTACCGGATCGGCTGATTCCGCACGAACGATCCGTCACCCAGCAGGTGGGCCAGCATAATGACTTCCGCCTCGGCATCGGGCGAGGTCGATCGGCCCCGGCGTGTGCCGGGGTACGGCGACCCGGGACCGGTCGCAGGTCGCCCAGCGGTTGCCAGCCGTCGTAGGTCAGGAACGGGTGGTTGGCCGTGGCTTGTACTTCGCGGCCGGAGCGGAGACGGACCTTGAACACCTCTTTGACCCCGCTGGGGAAGGCATGGGTCATGATCCGCGGGATGAGCCGCAACCTCGCGTCCAGCGACCAGACCGCGACGTCACGCTCCCCGCTGGCCACCAGTTCGCCCAGCGTGACCTCGGCTCCGGTGTCGGCCCGCATGATCCGGGTGTCCGCAGTCAGGCAGCCGGATTCGCGTAGGTCGGAGAGGAGGGGCTTCTTGTCGTTGCGCTGTTCCGGGCCGCGATTCAGCTGGGACAACGCGACCACCGGGACGTCGATCTCCTTGGCCAGCAGCTTGAGCGACCGGGACATCTCCGACACTTCCTGCTGCCGGTTCTCCACCCGCTTGGGGGAGCTCATCAGCTGCAGGTAGTCGATGATCACGAGCTTGAGGCCCTGACGCTGCTTCAGCCGCCGGCACTTGGCCCGGATCTCCATCATCGACATGTTGGGTGAGTCGTCGATGTAGAGCGGCGCATCGACCACTTCGCTCATCCGCCGGGCCAGCGTGGCCCAGTCCTCTTCGCCCATCTGCCCGGTCCGCATGCTGTGCAGGGACACCCGCGACTCCGCGGACAGCAACCGCATGGTGATCTCGTTGCGGCTCATTTCCAGGCTGAAAATCACCGTCGGCAGATCATGCTTGATCGCCGCCGAGCGGGCCAGATCCAGGGCCAGCGTGGATTTCCCGATCGCAGGCCTGGCCGCGATCACGACCATCTGGCCGGCGTGCAGCCCGTTGGTGAGCGAGTCCAGGTCCGCGAATCCGGTGGGGACCCCGGTCATGTTCCCGCCGCGGCTGCCGATGGCCTCGATCTCGTCCAGGGCGCCCGGCATGATGTCGGACAGCGGCAGGTAGTCCTCGCTCACCCGGCGCTCGGTCACCCCGTAGACCTCGGCCTGCGCCCGGTCCACGAGTTCGTCGGCTTCACCGTCGCCGGAGTAGCCGAGCTGGACGATGCGGGTGCCGACCTCCACCAGGCGGCGGAGGATCGCCCGCTCCCGGACGATCCGGGCGTAGTACCCGGCGTTGGCCGCGGTGGGCACGGACGCAATAAGCGTGTGCAGGTAGCTGGGGCCGCCCACGCGGGCCAGCTCACTCCGCTTGTTCAGCAGGTCAGAGACGGTAACAGCGTCGGCGGGCTCGCCCCGGCCGTACAGTTCGAGGATGGCCTCGTGGATGATCTGGTGCGCCGGCCGGTAATGATCATCGGGCCGGAGGGTCTCCATCACGTCGGAGATCGCGTCCTTGGACAGCAGCATCCCACCGAGGACGCACTGCTCCGCGGCCACATCGTGGGGCGGGGTCCGATCGAAGCTCTCCCCCCGGGGAGCGATTTCGGCCACGCTCACCAGCCATCACCTCCCCGTGGACCAGAACACCCCAGGGCCGCCGCTGGTGCGGCGGCCTCTCCCCGTTGTACTAGGCAGGTGTGACAGTTTGGTTCGGCCGGGCGGCGCCGTCCAATCGTGCTGTGCACAGGCCTGTGGACAGCCTGTGCAGACACGCCGCCGGCGCTGTGCGCAGTCTGGGGATACAGCTGGGGATGACGGCGGCGGTCACGCCACTCCCATGGTTACTGCCTGCGGTTATGCCATCCACCGGATGTGCGCAGAAAAAACTGCACAGGCCAGTTTCCGTGGACGCGGGCTGCCGAGTTATCCACATACGGAGGGTGACGTCAAACGTGAGATCCGGCGTCGCGTGACTGGCTGGACGACTCGCCGGCAGCCCGCCCGCTGACCTCCCGGAACCAGGGGCCCCAGCCCGGCAAACCCCGGCGATCATGACAACTGCTCCCCTAGGATTCGAGCATGTGTTCGATAACGGACGAGCGGCTAGCCTTGATCGGCACGGCGATCGATGAGCTCGCCGAGGCCGCCCGGGTCGCAGCGGGCGACGCTGGAGCCGACACCCCGGACACCCTGGCTCAAGACACCCTGACCCAAGACGCGATGGCCGAGCGCGTGGCGGGCATCTGGGCGATGGTCGCAGACCTCGATCCAGCCCTCGCCCACCGGCTGTCCCAGTACACCGGCCAGCCCACCACGGGCCAGCCCACCACGGGCCAGCCCACCAGGAGCCACCACGGACCACACCGGCCAGAGCAGGCCAGACCCCGGACACGCGTAATCGCCGCGCGCCGCCGATGACGGCACGCGGCGACCTCCGCGCTCAAGAACCCGGCCGGCCCGGAACTGCAGCCGGACCACGGGTGGGTCAGCTCCCGGCGACGTCCACGTCGAGGGTGGCCGTCACTTCGGGGTGCAGCCGGACCGTGACCTGGTGGCGCCCGACGGTACGGATCGGGTTGGCGATCTCGATCCGCCGCCGGTCCAGTTCGGGACCGCCGGCCGCACGGACCGCGTCGGCGATGTCCGAGGAGCTGACCGAGCCGAACAGCCGGCCCTGGGCACCTGCCCGGACCCTGATCCGCACGGTCAGTGCCTTGAGGGTCCCGACCGCGGCCTTGGCGTCGTCCAGGCCGCGGATGTCCCGGGCGGCGCGGGCCCGCCGGATCAGCTCGATCTGCTTCTCGGCGCCCCGGGTCCACCGCATGGCCAGGCCCCGCGGGATCAGGAAGTTGCGCCCATAACCGGCCTTGACCTCGACCACGTCACCAGGCTCGCCCAGGCCGGTGACCTCGTTGGTGAGGATCACTTTCATCGGTGTGCTCATGGTTTGGCCTTCCCCGGCTTCAGCGCGCCGTGCTCGTGTACGGCAGCAGGGCCATCTCGCGGGCGTTCTTGATCGCCTTGGCGACGTCACGCTGGTGCTGGGTGCAGTTTCCGGTGACCCGGCGGGCCCGGATCTTGCCCCGGTCGGAAATGAACTTCCGCAGCAGCCCGGTGTCCTTGTAGTCCACGTAGGAGATCTTCTCCTGGCAGAACAGGCAGACTTTCTTCCTGGGCTTGCGGATAGGTGCTTTCGCCATCATGGTGCTCCTGAAGAGAGCCCCGCTTGCCGCGGGGATGGTTTGGTTTGTCTTCTTAGTGGCGGCCTGGCCGGACGGGCCGGTACCGGGCCGCGTGGTGGCCTGGGATCAGAACGGCGGCTCGTCCGACGACCCCTCGCCGCCGAACCCGGACGAGTCCGAGGCCCAGGGGTCATCACCGCCGCCACCGCGGCTGCCGGCCGATCCACCATACCCGCCGGATCCGCCCTGGCCGCCGCCGTTACCGCCGCCACCGCCGCCACCGCCGGTGCCCCCGCCGCCGAAGCCGCCTCCGCCCCCACCGCCGGAGCGGTTGGTCTTGGAGACCTTGGCGGAGGCATTGCGCATGGACGGGCCGACGTCGTCCACCTCGACCTCGAAGACGGTGCGCTTCTCGCCCTCGCGGGTCTCGTAGGAGCGCTGGTGCAGCCGCCCCATCACGATGACCCGCATGCCGCGCTGCAGGCTCTCGGCCACGTTCTCCGCGGCCTGCCGCCACACGTTGCAGGTGAGGAAGAGGCTGTCGCCGTCCTTCCACTCGTTGGCCTGCCGGTCGAAGGTCCGCGGCGTGGACGCCACACGGAAGTTCGCCACCGCCACGCCGGTCGGGGTGTAACGGAGTTCTGGGTCGCTGACTAGATTGCCGACCACCGTGATCTGGGTATCGCCTGCCATCGGGGCCACTCCCGGTCGCTTCTAGGGTTCAGGTGCCGCAGCGTCTCTCATGCTGGCGTCGCGGCCAATGATTCGTGAGGCCAGTATCTGTGACGCCACAGACAGTTTTCGCTGCGGTCAGTGCTGCTCGGGACGCAGGATCTTGGTCCGCAGTACCGCCTCGTTGAGGCTGAGCTGGCGGTCAAGCTCGTGGACCGTGTCCGGCTCCGCGACCATGTCGACGACGGCGTAGATACCGTCTGACTTCTTCTCGATCTCGTAGGCCAGCCGCCGCCGGCCCCACACGTCGATCTTGTCTACCGAGCCGCCCCCGGTCGTGACCACCGAGAGGAACTGATCGAGGGAGGGCTGGACGGTCTGCTCTTCGAGAGTCGGATCGAGGATGATCATCATCTCATAGCGGCGCATGCTGGAACATGCCTCCTCTGGACTGATGCGGCCACGGTCTCTCCGTGGCAGGAGGGACCGCCACGGCACCGGCGCAACAACGCCAGGTACCCGCAGCGGCGAAGCCAGCGTACCAGGGCGGGCCGACAAGCTGGCTCAGGATTCCGGCACCCTGGGAGCGGGAAAGACCAACAGGACCAGGTAGATCCCGGGCTGATGTCCCGAGGGGGTGGCCACAGTGCCCGACGCTGCCAGAGCCAGCATGACGCAGGCTACCGGGACGAGCGTATCCGGGGCCGCGGCCCGGGGCCGCAGCCGCCCGCGGCTCCCGCGCCTCACGCTGAACGACGACGGCCAGCCGCATCCGACGTTGAACGCCCTGAGTGTCTTCACCCTGGTGGCTGGGCTCGTCGCGTGCGTCCTGGGTTTCCTGGCGTATCAGGACGTCTCTGGGGCCTGGACGCATGTCGGAGCAACCTGGCTCGGGCTGATCACGCTCCTCGTGGGGCTGCCCGCGCAGCTGTACTCGGCGACCCGGACGGAGCGGATGCTCATCGTGACCGGTCTGGTGGCCGCGTTCGTTGGCGGGGCTCTTGGCCTGGCGCACGGCGGCTTCCTGCCCTGACTTAAGCCGAACAAGCCAGGACCGCTGCTCCGCGCGCCGCACGGCCCGGCCTGAGCGGTCCCCTGCGCGCCGCGCGCCCGCTGCTTATGCGCCGCAACGAAAACCGCTGACGCGGCTAGTCTCGTGGGCATGGTGAGCATCGGACCCCACGTGCACGACGAGGACCCCCTGGCCGCCGCGGTGGGCACGGAATCCCACGTGGTTCAGTTCTTCCTGGGCGACCCGCAGGGCTGGGCGGATCCGAAGTTCCCCGGGGGTGACGCGGACGCGCTGCGCGACGCGCTGGCCGGGGCGCAGGTAGAGGCGTTCATCCACGCGCCGTACCGGATCAACGTGGCCAGCACCAACAACCGGATCCGGATCCCCAGCCGGAAGCTGCTCGGGCAGCAACTCGCGGCCGCCGCGGCTATCGGCGCCCAGGGGCTGATCGTGCACGGCGGGCACGTCACCGCCGACGCGGATGTGGCCGAGGGCTACGAGAACTGGGCCAAGGCGGTGGCCAGGATCAACCGGCCAGTGCCCATGCTGATCGAGAACACCGCGGGCGGCGATCAGGCCATGGCGCGCGGCCTGGACGGGATGGCCCGGCTGTGGGACGCGATCGCCGACGCGGGCGGGTCGGGTGAGGTGGGGTTCTGCCTGGACACCTGTCACGCGTTCGCGAGCGGGGAGGACCTGTCCGGGATCGTGGACCGGGTGAAGGCCATCACGGGCCGGATCGACCTGGTGCACTGCAACAACTCGCGGGACGAGTTCGGCTCGGGCCGGGACCGGCACGCCACGATGGAGAAGGGCACCATCGACCCCGTCGTGCTGGCCGACCTGGTCCGGGCGGCCGGGGCCCCGGCCATCTGCGAGACGCCTGACCCGGCTGCCGACATCGAGTGGCTCCGCGCCCACATCCCCGGGGCTAACTAACCGGGCTGGCTAATCGGGGCTGGCTAATCCGCGCTGGCTAATCGGGGCTGGCTCAACGTGAGGTAGCCGCGGCGGCGGGCTGGGTGCTGGCGGCGCGGGCCGGGTCGCAGGACGAGACGGTCCGCGGCCCCGGACAGCACGCCGCCCGCGGGGTCGTCGGCCCCGCCGGCCCGCACCACGTCGTGGGCGGGCTGCAGGATGTCCCGGACCACCAGGCCGCACAGCAGCAGGACGGTGGCGAACCGGGCGATGAGCGCGGTGAAGTACAGCCCGGTACCGATGCCGCCGACCCCGATGAACGAGGGCCCGGCCACCGACACCGTGATCAGGTAGGCCCAGATCGCGAAGAAGTAACCCACCTCCGCCACCTGCCAGGCCAGGTAAGCGCCGAGCCGCGGCCGGGCCAGCACGACCAGCGGGGCCAGCCAGACCACGTACTGCGGCGACCAGACCTTGTTGGACAGCAGGAACGTGGCCAGGGTGAGGAAGAACAGTTGCGCCACCCGCGGCCGCTGCGGCGCGCCCAGGGTGAGCAGCACGATGAGCACGCAGGCGACCAGGAACACGCCCGCCGAGATGACGTTGAGGGTACTCACGCTGGTCGTGCCGACCAGCGGCCAGTGCTCGGTCTCGAAGAAGTACCAGATCGAGCCCCAGTCCGCCGAGCGGGTGTCGCTGAGCTGATAGAAGCGGGCCCATCCAGCCGGGGCCACGATCATCACCGGCAGGTCCACCACGAGCCAGGCGACCACCGCGGAGCCGAACGTGATCAGGAACTCCCGCATCCGGCCTGCGCGCAGGCAGAGCAGCAGCAGTGGCCCGAAGAACAGCAGCGGGTAGAACTTGGTCGCTACGGCCAGGCCGAGGAGCACGCCGGCCAGCACTCCGCGCCGGGCCGCCCAGGCCGCCATGCCCGCCATGGCCAGGCCCATCGCGATCAGGTCCCAGTTGATGTACGCGGCCAGGATGACCGCGGGGGCCAGCGCCACGCCCAGCGCGGTCCACCGGCGGGACCGGCCCGCGAGGTAGGCGGTGGACAGCACCCCGACGACCGCGAACACGGTGAGCAGGACCACGGTGAGGTCGAAGAACTCCCGGCCCCGGGTGAACGGGTTACTGATCGGCCGGACCAGCCACGCCACCAGTTGCATGGCCCCGCCGATGAGCACCGGGTACTCGACCGGGTGGTCGGCGTAGGGCACCTTGCCCGACGACAGGCCCTCACCGAAATACAGCGGGTAGATGTCGGTATAACAGTGCGCCTGGAACTGGGAGAGATAGCCGTTCCACGCACCCGCCCGGCACGCCCACTTGCTGGTCAGCGCCAGCGCGGAGCCGAGCAGCGTGGCCGTGACCAGCGCCGTGACCGATCCCGCGAGCAGCGCGAGCCGGGCCGCCCCAGGATGCGGCCCTGCCCCAGCCTCCTGCCCGGCCTGTGACCGCTGGCCGGCCGGGCCGGTGTCTCCGTCTGTCACCCACGCTCCGTCATCGGCTATCAGGTCCCGGTAATTGTGCCCTCGCCGGGGCCCCCGCTACCCAATCGTCGATTGCTGCTTGCCGAGCGAGGGCGTGGGGTTCGGGAACGAAGCGGTAGGAATCGGATTGCTCGGCGTCGGGGTCGGTGAGGGGCTATGACCTTGGCCGTGGAAGCAGTGCCCGGCGAAATAGAAGCCGTTGCACGTGCTGGTCGGCGTGGGCGTGGGCGTCGTGGGCGCCTTGGGCTTGGGCGTGTACGGCCCGAGCAGGTTCCACGGGCTGCCGCCGAAATCCGGGGTGGGGAAGGCCTTCACGGTCATGCTGCCGAACATCTTCTGGGCGTACGCGTGCCAGATCGTGGCGGGCCATTCGCCACCGTAGCCCGGCAGGTTACCCACGCCGTAGAGGGTCTGCACACCGGCCGGCGGCGCGCTCTCCTGGTTCGCCGCGGCCGCACAGCCGGAGATGTTATTCGGGCAGCCCTGCTCGTTGGTGAACATCCCGACCGCCAGGCTGAACTGCGGGATCGCGCCGATGAAGAACGCCGACTGGGACAGGTTCGTGGTCCCGGTCTTGGCGATCAGTTCCCGGCCGTCGGCGAGGCCCGCGTTCGGGGCCGTGCCGCCCGGCTTGTCGTCGAACGACAGCGCGTAATCCACGTCCGACGCCTCGTCGGGGGTCAGCACGACGTGCCGCTGCGGCCGGGCCTGGGTGGTGGACATCGCCTGGCCGGGGCGCTGCTGCTGGATCTGCAGGATCACGTGCGGGGCCACGTACTCACCCCCGTTGGCCAGCGTGGCGAACGTGCTGGCCTGCTCCTCGACCGTGAGGGACGCCTGGCCGAGCGCGGAGCCGACCTCGTCCCGCTGGGTGTACAACCCGGAGGCCGTGGTGTTGACCCCGAACGCCTGGGCCATCTTGATCATGTTCTGGCCGTCGGTGCCCGCGACCCGGTGGTACAGGTCGGTGTAGGCGGTGTTGAGCGACTCCGCGGATGCGGTCACCACGCTCACCCCGTTGGCCTGCGCGTCACCCGCGTCGTTGCCCACCTCGTACCAGCTGCTCGCGTTGGCGGTGGTGGGCTGGGTCCGGCTCGCGTACGTCATCGGGTCCGACGACCGGCGGGATCCACAGCGGCGAGTGGCCGTCCAGCGTGCTGGTCTTGACGCTCATCCCCTGCTTGCCGGGCCAGCGCGAGCACGTAGGGCTTCATCGACGACCCGACCTGCTCGCGGTTCTGCAGGGCCATGTCCCACTGGCAGCGGATCCGGTTGCACTGCTTGGTCGGGGCATCGTAGTTCGGCCCGCTGTACATGGCCCAGATCTCGCCGGTACCCGGCTGCTCTAGGACCGCACCAACATGCGCGTAGCTGGGCAGCGCCTTGCCGTCCAGCCGCATCTGGTGCTTTTCGGCGTTCACGGTCGCGTAGAGCTGGTTCATCATCGGCTTGCTGTACGTGGTGATGATCTTCAGACCGCCGTCGTCGATCTGGCCCTGCGAGTAGTGATAGGTGTTCTCCAGCTCGTTGAGCACGGCCGTCATGATGTAGCCGCGGTAGCCGGACCAGCTGTTGTTGAACGCCTTCGCGAGCTTCGGGAACTTCTGCGCATTGGCCTGCGCCTGCGTCAGCGTGCCCATCTGCACCATGGTCCGCAGCACGTAGTGCCAGCGGAAGACCAGCGCCTGGTAGGCCGCCCCCGCCTTCGGGTCGGGGTTGTAGTAACTGGGTGACTGCGGCATGGCCGCGATCATCGCGGCCTGGGCGACGGTCAGCTTGCTGACCGGCTTCCGGAAGTACGCCTGGGCGGCCGCGCCGAAGCCGTACATGTTGGCGCCGGTCGGCACCGTGTTCATGTAGTTGGTGAGGATCCAGTCCTTGGATTTCGCCTGGGCCAGTTTCTCCGCGACGAAGATTTCCTTGATCTTCCGGCTGGCGGTCTCCGCGGTGCCGATGCCGGTGTAGTAGTTCCGGACCAGCTGCTGGGTGATGGTGGACCCGCCCTGCTGGACCGATCCGCTGGTGAGGTCGGCGATGGCGGCCCGGGCGATGCCGACCGGTGAGACGCCGCCCTCGTCGTAGAAGTGCTTGTCCTCCGCGGCGACCATGGCGTTCCTGACCATGGTCGGGATCTGGTTCGGCTGCAGGGTCTGCCGGTTGGTCTGGCCGAACCTGCCCACCAGCGTCTTGCCGTCGCGGAAGTAGACCTGGGACGCCTGGCCGGTGGCGAACTCCGAGGCGACCGGGATGGGGGTCACGGAAAGGGCATAGAAGTACCCGATGACCAGCAGGACGGCAAAGGCGCCGCCGCTGACCAGGCACATCGCGATGGCCTTCTTCCACGTCCAGTGGCGCCACCAGTCACCCTTGCGGCGCGGCCGGCCCGGGCCGCCGCGGCCGTTCCCGCCGCCGCGGCCATTTCCCCCGCCGTTCCCGCCATTGCCGTTCCCGTCGCGCATTTCCGCGCCGCGACCACGGCCACGGCCAGATCCGCGCGGGCCGGGGTCACGGGGGTCGCCGCCCTGCGGGCTGAACGACCCGGGGTAACCGGCCGACATGGCGTGCCCCGCGGCCGGGCCCGCGCCGGCGGCGTAGTCAGCGGCGCCCGCGGCACTGAAGCCGGCCGCGGCCTGGTCCGTGCCGAGCTTGGCGGCCAGCCGGTCCTTCGCGCTCATCTCGCTGGCGGCGCGGTTCGCGCCCGAGGTCCCCCGCCGCCCCCGGCCCGCGCGGCGGCTGCCCCGCGCTACCCGGCTCTCGCCAGCGCCATCCTGGTCAGCACGGGCCTGATCGGCGCGGGCGTGGTCCGCGCGGCTGTAGTCACCACGGCCATAGTCATCACGGCCGTAGTCTGCGCGGCTGTAATCACCACGGGCGTCGTCAGCACGGGCGTAGCCCGCGTCGCCCCGGCCGCGGTCCCACTCGTAGTCCCGCTCCCGCCGGTAATCGCGATCTCCCGCATCCCGGGTACCGCGCGCGCGGCGGCCGTCCCCGTAACGACCCCCGCGCTCAGCGTCACCGGGGCCGCCCCAGCGGCCAGGCTCCGCGGGATCCGGGGGGTAGGAACCGGAAAAGTCTGGGTTACTCACGCGTCCTCGCTGGTTGGGTGAGGCAGTCGTGGGCGAGCATCGGGCCGACCGCCGGGCCTCACGGTATCCGGTGGCGCGAGCCATCCGGCTCAGGTTAGGAATTCGTCACATCTGCATGGCGCGCGCTTTGGCTTGCCGGGCCGTTCCGTCTGGTGGTGCCAGTTGGGCGGGGCTGGCTCAGCCGCCCGCCCTGGATGGGCGGCAGCTTCCTGCCCCGCCGTTATTCACTGGCTCGGGCCCGCCTGCTGCGCCGGGCGCGTGGCTCGCCCGTGCCGAGGACGTAGGACGAGGCAAGGTGATTCCAGGCACAACTTTGGCAGACCTCGACCACATATACCCGGAACTCCCCGTATTCGGACGCCATCTCGGCCAGTTCCGGGCCTTGCTTAACCCGGCCGGCATATTGGCCGAGTTCGTCCCCGTACACGTAGGTGACGTGGGTCAGCTTGGTCCGGCGGCAGATGGGGCAGGCCGTATCGGTGGCTTCACCGTGAAACTTGGCCGCCCGGAGCAGATAGGGGTGCGCGTCGCAGACGTCCGCGACCGTGGTGTGTCCGGCCAGCACGGAGGCGAGCGTTGCCCGCCGGGCAAGCCCGTAATCCACGACCGATCGCCGAACTCCCATCCCCGACAGCGTACGACGGAAGCCGCAGCGCTCCGAGCCCCGGATGGGCTCCTGCGCCGGGTATCCGCAGCCGGTCCGGGAAACAGCGGGTGAACGGGGAGTTGCACGGCTGCGCCCCGGCGCATATCTTAGCGATGTATCGGTTCGATACATCGGTTTGGCACAATGCGGGCATACTGCCCTAGGTAGCACGGGACGGGAGGTGCGGCAGGCATGGTCGGGCAACGGTCACGCGTGCTGGAGCTCGCGGTGCTGGGGCTGCTGCACGAGACCCCGATGCACGGATACGAGCTGCGCAAGCGGCTGAACTCGATGCTCGGCGCGTTCCGGGCGTTCGGCTACGGGTCGCTGTACCCCTGCCTGAAGCTGCTCCTGGCCCAGGGGCTGATCGCGGAGGACGCCCCGGAGGGAACGGCCAAGCCGCTGGCTGGCCGGCGGTCCAAGATCGTCTACCGGCTCACCGCGGACGGCAAGGAGCGTCTCGAGCAGTTGCTCACCGAGTCCGGCCCGGCGGCCTGGGACGACGACGGCTTCGGCGTGCACTTCGCATTCTTCGGCCAGACCCAGGCCGATATCAGGCTGCGCATCCTCGAAGGCCGCCGCTCCAGGCTGGAGGAGCGGCTGGACGGGGTGCGCGCGGCCATGGCCCGGACCCGCGAGCGGATGGACAGCTACACGCTCGAACTGCACCGGCATGGCCTGGAATCGGTCGAGCGGGAGGTCCGCTGGCTGAACGAACTGATCGCCTCCGAGCGCCAGGCGGACGCGGACCAGGCCGGGCCGGGCAATACCGGCCCGGCTGGCGGAACTGGCCCGGCTGACTGAACACGGCTGACTGAAAGAGAAATCTGACGCCACCATCGTGCGGCGAGAGAAGGAGTGTGTCCCCATGGGTTCGGTTCGGGTGGCCATCGTTGGCGTGGGTAACTGCGCCAGCTCCCTGATCCAGGGCGTGGAGTACTACAAGAATGCCGATCCCGGAATCCGGGTTCCTGGGCTCATGCACGTGACCTTCGGCCCCTACCACGTGCGGGACGTGGAATTCGTCGCCGCCTTCGACGTCGACGCCAAGAAGGTGGGCCGGGATCTCGCCGAGGCCATCGGCGCCAGCGAGAACAACACCATCAAGATCTGCGACGTGGCGCCGACCGGGATCACGGTGCAGCGCGGCCCCACCATGGACGGCCTGGGCGAGTACTACCAGGAGATGATCTCCGAGTCCGCCGACCCGCCGGTGGATGTGGTGCAGACCCTGCGTGAGTCCCGCGCGGACGTCCTGGTGTCCTACCTCCCGGTCGGCTCCGAGCAGGCCGACCGCTTCTACGCGCAGTGCGCCATCGACGCCGGGGTGGCGTTTGTGAATGCGCTTCCGGTGTTCATCGCGTCGGACCCGGAGTGGGCGGAGAAGTTCACCGCGGCGGGCGTGCCGATCATCGGCGATGACATCAAGTCCCAGGTCGGGGCCACCATCACGCACCGGGTGCTGGCGAAGCTCTTCGAGGACCGCGGCGTCGAACTGCTGCGCACCTACCAGCTCAACTTCGGCGGCAACATGGACTTCATGAACATGCTGGAGCGCAAGCGCCTCGTGTCCAAGAAGGTGTCCAAGACCCAGTCGGTCACCTCGCAGATCCCGCACGAGATGGAGAAGGCCGCCGTGCACATCGGGCCTTCCGACCATGTGCCGTGGCTGGACGACCGTAAGTGGGCCTATATCCGGCTGGAGGGACGCGCCTTCGGCGATGTTCCCCTCAACCTGGAGTACAAGCTGGAGGTCTGGGACTCGCCGAACTCCGCGGGCGTGATCATTGACGCGATCCGGGCGGCGAAGATCGCCAAGGACCGCGGCATCGGCGGCCCCATCCTCTCCGCGGCGTCGTACTTCATGAAGTCCCCGCCGGAGCAGTACAGCGACGAGGCGGCCCACGACCTGGTGGAGCAGTTCATCCGCGGCGACATCGAGCGCTGAGCATCGAGCGCTGACTACCGGGTGCGGAGTACCGGGTGCTGGCGCAGCGCCAGCCTGGGAACGGCACGTGCCCGCCTGCCTGGCGGGCACGTGCCGTTTCCCGGTTTGGGCCCTTTGCCCGGCCCATACGGAAACATTAAGCAGCGCGCCAGGCACGGGGGTTTCCCGCAGGATCCTCCCCCGTAGCCTGTACGAGTGACCGTCCTGGCCGCCGTGAAGGCGAAGCTGCGCGGCCGGCGAACCGGCTCGTCCTTCGTTGCTGATCTGCGGACTCTCCTGCGGGAGCGGGATTTCCGGCGGCTGTTCGCGACCCGGCTGATCTCGCAGACCGGAGATGGCATCTTCACCGCCGGGCTCGGCTCCTACGTCTTCTTTAACAGCACCTCGTTCCCGGACCCGGCCTCGGCCGCGGCGGCGTTCGCGGTGCTGTATCTCCCCTATTCGCTGATCGGGCCGTTTGCCGGGGTGTTCATCGACCGCTGGTCCCGCCGCCAGATTCTGGTCTGGTCGGCCCTGCTGCGCACCGCGTTCGTGGTGCTGACCGCCGCGCTGGTCGCCTCGGGCAACCTGGGCATCCCGCTGTACGCGGGCGTCCTGCTGGTGCTGGGGGTCAACCGGTTCTTCCTGTCCTCGCTGTCCGCCGCGCTGCCGCACGTGGTCCCGGAGGACAAGCTGGTCATGGCCAACTCCGTGTCACCGACCGCGGGCGGGATCATGGCCGCGGTCGGCGGGATCGTCGGCCTGGGTGTCCATGTGGCGACCGGTAGCGGGCGGACCGGATCCGCCGTCACCCTGCTGGTGGCCGGCCTGTGCTACGTCCTGGCCAGCCTGGTGGCCCGGACCATGCCGCGCCCGTTGCTCGGACCTTCCTATGAGCCGGGCGAGCGGCCTCCGGGTGTGCTGGGTGAGTTCTCGGCCGTGCTCGCCGGGCTGGCCGCCGGGGCCCGGTACGTCCTGCGCCGCCGCGGGCCGGCCGCAGCGCTGGGCGCCACCGGCGGGAACCGGTTCCTCTACGGGATCTTGTTCTTGATGTCGATCCTGCTCTACCGGAACTACTTCTATCGCGCGGCCGGGGCCAACGCGGCGCTCAGCCACTACACGGTGCTCGTGATCGCCTCCGCGCTCGGGTACGCCTGTGCGGCGCTGATCACCCCGCGGCTGGCCAGGATGCTCGGCAAGCCGGCCTGGATCACGGTCCTGCTCGCCATGGCCGCGATCATCAGCGGCCCGCTGGGCGAGACCTTCAGCCAGGTTGCGTTCCTGATCATCGGGTTCGCCCTGAACCTGGCCGGGCAGGGAGTGGCGATCTGCGCGACCACGATCTTGCAGGAAGAGGTGGACGACGACTACCGGGGCCGCGTCTTCTCCTTCTACGACATGACGTTCAACATCACGTTCGTGGCCGGCGCCGGGCTCAGTGCCGTATTCATGCCCGTCAATGGGCGGTCGCCGGTCATGATCGGGGTAGTCGCCGTGGGGTACGCGGTCACCGCGGCGGCGTACTGGCTGGCCAGCCGGCTGCCGTCACCGGAGGGCGGTCAGCCGCTGCCGGCCGGGTCAGGCGGCGACCCGAGTCCCTCGGCCTCGGCCCAGTCCCGCAGTTCCTGAGTGGCCCGCTCGGGGCCCAGTGGGCCGTGCTCCATCCGCAGGTCCAGCAGGTACTGATAAGCCCGGCCGACCTCGCGGCCAGACGGCAGGCCCAGGATGGTCATGATCTGGTGGCCATCCAGGTCGGGCCGGATCTTCTTGAGTTCCTCCTGGGCGCTGAGGGCCACGATGCGCTGCTCCAGGCCGTCCTGGGCCCGGGCCAGGCGGGCCGCCTTGGCCCGGTTCCGGGTGGTGCAGTCGGCCCGGGTGAGGACGTGCAGCCGGGTCAGCAGCGCCCCGGCGTCCCGCACGTAGCGGCGGACCGCGGAGTCCGTCCACTCACCCGGCCCGTACCCGTGGAACCGCAGGTGCAGCGCGATCAGGGTGCTCACGTCGGCCACCACCGCAGACGAGAAGCGCAGCGCCTTCAGCCGGGACCGGGCCATGGCCGCGCCGACCACCTCGTGATGGTGGAAGGCCACCCGCCCGTCCGGCAGCAGCGAGCGCGTCTTCGGCTTGCCAATGTCGTGCAGCAGCGCCGCCAGCCGGACTACCAGGTCCGGCTGCAGACCATAGTGCTCCTCGAGCTCGATGGCCTGCCCCAGGACGGTCAGCGAGTGCTGGTACACGTCCTTGTGCCGCATGTGCTCGTCGGTTTCCAGCCGCAGCCTGGGTATCTCGGGCAGGACCACGTCCGCCACCCCGGTGTCCACCATCAGCTCGATCCCGCGGACCACGTCGCGCGAGCGCGGAGCCAGCAGCAGCTTGCTGAGCTCATCGCGGATCCGCTCCGCGGAGGGAACCTTGAGCCGGGGCGCCAGTTCCCGCATGGCCGCAGCCACCTCCGGGGCCACGGTGAAACCCAGCTGCGCGGTGAAGCGGGCCGCGCGCATGATCCGGAGCGGGTCGTCGGTGAACGACTCCTCCGGGCTCCCCGGGGTGCGCAGCACCTTGTCCCGGAGGTCCCGCAGGCCGCCGAACGGGTCCACCAGCTCCAGCGATGGCAGCCGGGCCGCCATCGCGTTCACGGTGAAGTCACGCCGCCGCAGATCGGCCTCGAGCGAGGTGCCGTACCGGATGCCCGTGGGCTTGCGTGAGTCGGGCGCGTAGGTCTCGCTGCGGTAGGTGGTGATCTCCAGAATGGTGTCACCCTTGCGCAGCCCCACGGTGCCGAACTCGATGCCGGTCTCCCAGACCTTGTCCGCCCAGTCCCGGGCGATGGCCAGGACCTGCGGCGGGGTCGCGTCCGTGGCCAGGTCCAGGTCACTGTGGGCGCGGCCGAGGAACGCGTCCCGGACCGGACCGCCTACCAGCGCCAGCTGATGCCCGTTCCGGGCAAAGATGCGGCCCAGTTCCGCCGCGGGCGCAGCCGTCTGACGCAGCAGCGCGGCGGCGGCCTTCAGCTGTTCCGGGCCGATCGGCGTGGTATCTGGCACGGGCATTGAGGGTAGGGGGTAGTGGTGGGCCGGGGGAAATCCAGGGCGCTCGGGCTCATCTTGGAAGAGCACTCAGGGAACGGCAATAGCATTTCCGGCATGCCGCGTCAGTGCCCAACGCAGCGCGACCAGAGGCCTGCCAGGCCCGCGTGGCCTAGGCTGGCCCGGCGCTGCGTGCTGGCGTGCGCGTTTGTCGCGCTGGTGGCCGGCGGCCCCGCGCTGGCCGGGAGCGGCGCGGCTGCCGCGGTCACGGCGGCCGCCGCACGGGCGGGGGCGTCACGCACGGCCGCCGCGGCGGCCCGGCCGGTGACGGTCGGCATCACCTCGGTGAATCCGCAGATCGCCAGGCCTGGGCGCCGGGTCACCGTCGAGGGCACGGTCAGCAACCCGACCCGGACCGCGGTATCCGGCCTGACGGTCCAGCTCTCGTCCTCTATCTTCAGGCTCACCAGCCGCGCCGCCCTCAGCGAGTACGCCGCCGGGAACCTGCCCTCGGCGGACGAACCGCTGCCCGGCGCGCTGGCCCGGCTGCCCGGGACGCTGGCCCCAGGCGCGGTCCGGGACTGGACGGTCACCATCCCCGCCGCCACCCTCCCGCTGAGCACCTTCGGCGTTTACCCGCTGGCGGCCGAGCTGGATTCCAGGGGCGACACGCTGAGCACCGACCGCACCTTCCTGCCCTTCTGGCCGGGGTCCAGGGCGGCGGCCGGGCTGACCCAGCGGATGAAGATCGCCTGGATCTGGCCCGTGTTCAGCCCGCCCGAGCAGGTAGCGTGCCCCGCCCTGCTCAACAACGCTCTGGCCGCCAGCCTGACGGCGGGCGGGCGGCTCGGCCGGCTGCTCGCCGCGGGCAGCACACCGGAGGCTGTGCGCGCCGACCTGACCTGGGCTATCGACCCCAGCGTGCTGTCCAGCGCCGCGGTCATGCGCCAGGCCTACCAGGTGGGCGGGACCGCCACCTGCTCCGGCGCGGTCACCAAGCGGGCCAGCCCGGCGGCCCGCACCTGGCTGACCCAGCTGCACTCGGTCACCGCGCAGCAGGACTACTTCGTCACCCCCTACGCGGATGTGGACGTGTCCGCCCTCACGCACGCCGGCCTGGACACCGACCTGAAGCGGGCCCAGGACAAGGGGGACGACGTGGCGGGCCGGTTCCTGGGCGGCACCCAGCGTCCCGCGGCCGGCGGCGGCAGCACGATCGCCTGGCCGGCTGCCGGGACCGCCGACTTCGGGGTTCTCGGCAGCCTGGCCTCGACCGGGGTGAGCTCCGTGATCCTGAACAGCTCACTGATGCCGCCCAAGACGACACCGCTGTACACGCCCAGCGCCATTACCAGTGCCCTGGACGGAGTGGACGCCGGCGTGCATGTGGCCCTGAGCGACAAGACCCTCAGCCAGGTCCTGGCCGACGGGCCGACGGCCGCGCAGGCCCGCAGATCGCAGACCAGCGGGCCAAGGGCCACCGGGTCACGGGCCGCCAGCGGTGAGTCGGCCAGCACCGTGCAGGCGGCCGCCGCGGCCGGCTCGTTCGCGACCGAGCAGCGCTTCCTGGCCGAGACCGCGATGATCGTCGCGGAGGCCCCGGCCACCCCGCGTTCCGTGGTGATCGCCCCGCCCCGCCAGTGGAATCCCACCGTCAGCCTGGCCACCGCCCTGCTGACCGAGAGCGACGACGCGCCCTGGCTGCGGCCGGCCAGCGTGTCCAGCCTGATCAGTGCGAACTCCCAGGCCGGGCAGGTACCGCGGGCGCGGCCGCCTGCGACGAAGTTCGGCCGCGGCGAACTGCACCGGTCCCTGCTCCGCAAGGTCAAGGGCCTGGAGGACAATATCCGGTTGCAGGCCAGCATGTTCGGCCTGAAGCCGACCACCTACCTGGCCGGCACGGTGGCCGCGGTGGAATCGTCAGCCTGGCGGGGCCACCCCCGCCAGGCGAAAGCCCTGCTGGCCTCGGTGTCTGCGTACCTCGCCGCGCAAGAACGGCAGGTCCGCATCATCGACACCGGGCAGGACACCCTGACCGGGAAGTCCGGCCCCGTCCCGGTATCGATCAACAACCGGCTGAACCGGTCGGCCACCGTGCTGCTGCGGGTGCGGGCCCCCTCGGGCCGGATGACCATCCACCCCCTCGTCACCACCATCACCATCCCGCCGCACCAGCAGCGGACTGTGGTGATCAAGGTGCGCTCCGCGGTGGCCGGCTCCACGGTGCTCCGGCTGAGCCTGGCCGCGCCGAACGGGGCGCCGCTGCCCGGGACCCAGGCCAAGCTCACCGTGGATGCCACCCATTTCGGCACCACGGCCCTGGTCATCGTGGCCATCGCCCTCGCCGTCTTCGTGGTCACCGCGATCGCCCGGGCGATCCGCCGCGGCGGCGGCGCGCGCGGCGCACTGCTGTCCCCACGTCGCACCCCCGGCCCAGGTCAGGACGCGAACGGTGCGGAACCCACCGGATCGTCCGGCGAAACGGATACCGTCGTCTCCGAGCCTGCCCGTGAGCACCACACACCCGAGGAGCCGGATGAGTACGCCAGCGCCCCAGGCCGGGTGGACCGCCCCTGATGGCGGCCGGGGGCGGCGCCGTGCCTCCGGACGGCATCACGCCGGAGCGCACGCGGCGGGCACGGGCAATGCGGGCAGTGGCGTGATCCAGGACCGCGACCGCGGTCCCGGCGGGACGGGCCAGGAACTCCCCGGCGAGGGCCCCGGCCACGCGGGCCACGGCGGCGGCGCTCCGGGCAGCGGCGCTCCGGGCAGCGGCGCTCCGGGCAGCGGCGGCCCGGGCAGCGGCGGCCCGGGCCGGTCTGCTCCCGGACCCGAGGGCGGCAGCCTGCTCCGCTCCAGCTCGATGATGGCCGTGGGCACGCTGGCCTCACGCGGGACCGGTTTCCTGCGCACGCTGATGCTCGTCTACGCGCTCGGCGTGACCGGCATCGCCAACGCATACAACAACGCCAACACGCTGCCCAACGCGGTCTATGACCTGATGCTCGGCGGCATCCTGACCAGTGTCATAGTCCCGCTGCTGGTCACTGCGGCCAAGCGGGACTCCGACGGCGGCGAAGCCTACGACCAGCGGATGTTCACCCTGGCCACCAGCGCGCTGCTCGGGCTCACCGTGGTGGCCACGCTAGCCGCGGGCCTGCTGGTCGACCTGTACGCCCACGCCATTACCGGCCCCGAGCACCACCTGATGGTGATCTTCGCGTACTTCTTCATCCCGCAGATCTTCTTCTACGGGGTGAGCTCGCTGGCCGGCGGGATCCTGAACGCGCGGGGTCACTTCGCCGCGCCCATGTGGACCCCGGTCATCAACAACATCGTGGTGATCGGTGTCCTGCTGCTGTTCATCGCCACCGGCGGCATCGGCACCAACCCCTCGACCATCTCCGCCAGCCAGGTCCAGCTGCTCGGCTTCGGCACGACGCTGGGCATCATCGCGCAGACCGCGGCCCTGATCCCGTTCCTGCGCCGGGTGGGCTTCCGCTGGCACCCGCGGTTCGACTTCCGGCGGCACGAGGTCAGGGAGATCCGCCGGATGGCGGCACCGCTGTTCGGCTACGTGCTGACCACCCAGGCGTCCTTCCTCGTGGTACAGAACGTGGCCAACGCGGCGTCGGTGCGGCCCGGCGCGGCCTACGACTCGTTCTCCACCTACAGCTACGCCTGGCAGCTGTTCCAGCTGCCGTACGCGATCATCGGGGTGTCGGTGATCACCGCGCTGCTGCCCCGGATGAGCGCGCACGCCGCGGAGCGCCGCTACCCGCTGGTCCGGGACGACTTCTCCACCGGGGTCCGGCTGTCGTCGGTCATCGTGGTGCCCGCCGCGCTGCTGCTCCTCGTGCTCGGGCCCCCGCTGGCCGAGTTCCTGATCGCGCACGGCAGTACGACGGTGGACGAAGCCCGCTACATCGGCGAAGTGTTCGCCCTCTTCTCCCTCGGCCTGGTGCCGTACATGATGTTCCAGCTGCTGCTGCGGGTCTTCTACGCGCTGCACGACAGCCGTACCCCCATGTTCGTCGGCGTCGCGGTGATGGCGGCCAACATCGGCATCAGCCTGCTCGTGCTCAAGGTGGTCCCGGCCGGCCACGTGGTGGAAGGCCTGGCGCTCTCGTTCGGCGTGTCCAACGTGGTGGGCGCGGTGGTGTCCTGGCGCATCCTCAGCCGCCGCCTGGGCGGCCTGGCCGGCCGCCAGATCGCGGACAGCCTGGGGCGGATGCACCTGGCCGCCGTGCCGGCCGTGCTCTTCGCCTGGGCGGTGACGTTCATGGTCGGCGTGCTCTTCGCGCCGGGCCCGGTCTTCGGGTTCGTCACCCTGTTCCTGGGTGGCAGCGGCGGCCTGCTGCTCTACCTGCTGTTTTCCCGGGCGCTCGGGATCAGCGAGGTGACCGTGCTGATGTCCACCGTGAAGACCCGGCTGCGTCGGTGAGCAGCACCTGGTCGGTGAGCAGCACCTCAGGGACGCGGCGGGGTAACGCTGGTCACACCCACACCGATGGTCCCAGGCGGGGTTATCGAGAGGCGAAGCTGGTGTCTCTCACATGTAACGGTTTTCGCCGCCGGGGCAGCCAGGACGCATCCTGGGACCTCCGGCGGCTTAGCATGGTGTCCAGCACCACGAATACGCGCTCGTCAACGTCCGCATGTCCGGGGGCTCGGAAGGAGGGTCGAGGGCTGCCCCGCTCTTGACTTCAGGCCTATGAGCACCTTCATCTCGGAACCGGGTACCCGGCTCGGCGGTCGTTACCGGCTCGAGGACCGGGTCAGCGACGCCAGTGGCTGGGCAGCATGGAAGGCCATCGACGAAACCCTGGCCCGTCCGGTCGCCGTGCTGACGTTCGCCCCGGGCTTCCCGCGGATCAGCGAGGTGCTGACCGCCGCGCGCGCGGCGAGCAGGCTCACTGACGCGCGGCTGGCCCAGGTCTTCGACGTAGAGGACGACTGGGACCAGGCGTACGTGGTGATGGAGTGGGTGGCCGGCGACTCACTGGACGACCTGCTCGCAGACGGCCCGCTTGATCCCGCCCGGGGTGCGGAGATCGTGGCCGAGGCCGCCGAGGCCATGGCGGCCGCGCACGCATCCGGGGTGCCTCACCTCTGCCTGACCCCGCAGTCACTGCGCTGGACACCGGGCGGCGGGGTGAAGGTCCTGGGCGTCGGCATCGACGCCGCGCTGTCCGACACGACCGCAGACGACCCGGCCCTGGCCGACACCCGCGGGCTGGCCATGCTCCTGTACGCGGCGCTGACCCGTTACTGGCCCGGGCCGGGGATGGGCACGCTGCCTCCCGCCCCGCTGGCCGACGGCAGGCCGTGCAGCCCCCGCCAGGTGTGCGCGGGCGTGCCCGCCTCCATCGACGAAGTCGCGTCCCAGGCCCTGTTCCAGCGCGACCGTCGCCGCGGCCCGCCGCTGACCACCCCGGCGCTGTTCGCCGAGGCGCTCGAAGAGGTGATCCCGGCGCCGCTCGCCCCGCCCCCCGCGGCCCCGGCGCCGCCCACCCGGGCGGGCAACTTCAGCCGGCCCGGTGAATACGGGGGCTCGGCGCCCTACGGCGGGGAACCGCCGTCCGACTACCCGGGCACCGCAGGCTGGACTCCGGGCGGCGGCGGTGGCGGCCGGGCCTTCACGCCGCCCCGGCGCAGTGACGGCCGGCCACTGCTCACCCGGCTGGCCATCGTCCTGGTCATCCTGCTCGTCCTCGCGGCCATCGGGACCGGGGTGTACAGCCTGACCCGCCACCACGGGAGTCCCTCGGCCAACCCGGGCAGGTCGGGCGGCAACTCGGCGTCCCCGTCCACCGCGGCCAAAACGGTGCTCACCCCGGTGGGCGCGCAGGGATACGACGCGCTCGGCCTGGCCTCCGACCCCGGGAACGAGGACAACGCCGGGGCCAAGTTCGCCATCGACGGCAGCCCGTCGACCGCCTGGCACACCCAGTTCTATCTGGGCAATCCCGTGCTCGGCGGCCTGAAGAAGGGCACCGGCCTGCTGCTGGACATGGGCAAGCAGGTGAGCCTGAGCTCGGTGCAGGTCACCTTCGGCCCCACGGCCGGGGCCAACGTGGCCATCGAGGTAGGCAACAGCAACGCCATCTCCCCCACCGGGCTGGCCTCGTTCACCAAGGTGGCCAAGCGCAAGCACCTGGACGGGGGCACCCAGACATTCCAGACCAGCAGCGCGGCCAAGGGCCGTTATGTACTGATCTGGTTCACCAAGCTGCCGCCCAACAACGCCGGCCAGTTCCAGGCCTTCGTCTACAACGTCGTCGTGCGGGGATCGGGCTGAGTCGTGCCCGGCCAGCCCGGGCAGGCGTGGCCTGACCCCCGTGGGGTCCCGCAGGCGGACCTCTCCGACCGTGACCTGCTGCGGCTTCATGTCCAGGGCGACACCGAGGCGTTCGGCCTGCTGTTCGTCCGGCACCGGGACCGGCTGTGGGCCGTGGCCCTGCGCACGCTGGGCGATCAGGAGGAAGCAGCGGACGCCCTGCAGGACGCGATGATCTCGGCGTTCCGCCGGGCCGGCGACTTCCGCGGCGAATCGGCCGTCACCACCTGGCTGCACCGCATCGTGGTCAACGCCTGCCTGGACCGGATCCGCCGCCGCGCCGCGCGCCCGGCGGCCAGCGGGATGGACGAGCAGACGCTGGACGTCCTGGCCCAGGGCTCGGCACTGGCCGATCCGGGGATAGACAAGGACACCGCGCTGGACGTGCTGGCCGCGCTCCGGACGCTCGGCCCGGAGCAGCGGGCCGCGCTGGTCCTGGTGGACATGCTCGGCTACCCGGTAGCAGACACCGCCGAGATCCTGGGCATCTCCCCGGGCACGGTGAAGAGCCGCTGCGCCCGGGGCCGGGCCCGGCTGCTGCCCTTGCTGGCGCACCTGCGCGGGTCTGGGACGGCCCCGGCGGCCGCCGGGGGGAACCAGCCGGCCGTACCGCGCGTCTCACCAGCCGAGGGAACGGGTGAGACCCAGGCATGAGAGGGCATGTGGACGCGGAGTCCCTGGCGCTGTGCGCCGAAGGGCTGCTGAGCAGGCGCCGGAGCTGAGCGGATCCGGGCCCACGTAGCCACCTGCCCCGAGTGCGCCGCAGCGCAGGCCCGGCTGGCGGAGGTCCCGGCGCTGCTGGCCCAGGTACCCCCGACCGCGCTGCCGCCCGGGATCGCGGCCCGGCTGGACGCCGCGCTGAGTGCCGAGACCGCCCGCCGCACGGCGGAGGCGCCCAGGCACGCGCCGGAACGGGCGCCGGACCTCGCGCCGGAACGGGCGGCGTCCGCTCGTTCCCCCGGGGCCGTCCCTGGCCCGCGGGCGCTCCGGCGGCGCGGGCCGCGGCTCCCGGTGGCCGCCCGGGTGCTGGCCGTGGCCGGCGTGCTGGTCGTGGCGGGCGGGGTCGGTTACGTGGTCACCCAGTCCTCCCCGCCCACCTCGACCTCGTCGTCCTCCGCGGGGAGAGCGGCCCCCGCGCCGGGCCACAGGCGCCGTGGCGCGCCCGAACGTCCCCGCCCTCGGCACCACGTTCACGGTGACGCACAGCGGGACCAGCTACCAGCCGCTCGTGTTCGCTCATCAGGCGGCCACGGTGCTCGCTCACTCCTCCACGGGCCTGATGCACCCCGGGAGCCAGCCGGGCCAGTCCCGGCGCTCCGGCCCGGCGCTGACCGAGTGCGTGCTCAAGGTGGTGGGCCCACAGCGGGCCAGAGACGTGAAACTGGTAGACCGGGCCCGGTACCAGGGACACCCGGCCACGGTCATCGTGGTGGCCCGCACCGCTACCGAGCCGGCCCAGGTCTACGTGGCCGGGAGCCGCTGTTCCGCCGCCGACGCCGACATCCTGGCCCAGGCGCGGATGCCGTAATCCCGCTCCGCGCCGGCCCGGGGCGTCCCCAGGCACCCAGGATCCGCATGTCGGGAACATGCGAGCCCTAGGATCGGTTGCAGGCGTAGCAAAGTTCAGCGAAGGGCAAAGCAGACGTGACCGACGTTCGGGATGTCATCATTATCGGCTCGGGTCCGGCCGGGTACACGGCAGCGATCTATGCGGCGCGGGCCCGGCTGGCTCCTCTGGTGTTCGAGGGGTCGGTCACCGCGGGTGGTGCGCTCATGCAGACCACCGACGTGGAGAACTTCCCAGGCTTCCCGGACGGCGTGCTCGGCCCGGACCTGATGGACTCGCTGCGCAAGCAGGCCGAGCGGTTCGGCGCTGAGCTGGTGCCGGACGACGTGATCGAGGTCGACCTGGCCGCCACCCCCAAGGTGGTGAAGACCCACAGCGAGACTTACCTGGCCCAGAGCGTGATCGTGGCCACCGGATCCCGGTATCGCGAGCTGGTCGTCGCCGGGGAGAAGCGGCTGTCCGGCCACGGCGTCTCCTGGTGCGCGACCTGTGACGGCTTCTTCTTCCGCGACCTGGACATCGCGGTGATCGGCGGCGGTGACTCCGCCATGGAGGAGGCCACGTTCCTGACCCGGTTCGCCAAGTCGGTGACCGTGGTCCACCGCCGGGACCAGCTGCGGGCCTCCAAGATCATGCAGGACCGGGCCTTCGCCAACCCGAAGATCACCTTCCGCTGGGACAGTGAGGTGGCCGAGGTCCTCGGCGAGGGCAAGGTCACCGGCCTGCGGCTGCGGAACACCAAGACCGGCGAGGAGGACACCCTCGAGGTCAACGGCGTATTCGTGGCCATCGGCCACGACCCGCGGAGCGAGCTGTTCACCGGCCAGCTGGCGACGGACAGCGAGGGTTACCTCAAGGTCGAGCACCCGTCCACCCGGACCGGCGTGGATGGCGTGTTCGCCTGCGGTGATGTGGTGGACCACACGTACCGCCAGGCGGTGACCGCGGCCGGCACCGGATGTGCCGCCGCGATCGACGCCGAGCGGTGGCTGGCGGACCAGGCGGACCACGAGTCCTGACGCTGTCCCAAGACCGATCAGCCTCAACCAACCCGACACAGCGGAAGGAGCACCCACCGTGGGCGCAACCAAGGTCGTGACCGACGCGAACTTCGACACCGAGGTGGTGAAGAACGACAAGCCGGTCATCGTCGACTACTGGGCTGAGTGGTGCGGCCCGTGCCGTCAGGTCGCCCCGGTCCTCGAGGCGATCGCCCAGGAGCACGGCGACAAGGTCGACGTGGTCAAGCTGAACATCGAGGAGAACCCGCAGACCGCCCAGAAGTACGGGATCATGCTGATCCCGACGCTGAACGTCTTCTCCGGCGGCGAGGTCGTCAAGCAGGTGGTGGGGGCCAAGTCGAAGTCTGCGCTGCTCAAGGAGCTCGCTGACTTCATCTGACCCGCCGACCTCCGCTAGGTATGAGTCACGACGGGGATCCTGACATCCGCACGGTCGCTTCCAGCGTGATCTACACAGATTCGTGGATGTCGCTGCGCCGGGATGAGATCGAGCGCCGGGACGGCAGCCGCGGTGTTTACGCGGTGGTCGACAAGCCCCATTTCGCGCTGGTCATCCCGGCTGATTCGGGCCGGTTCTGCCTGGTCGAGGAGTATCGCTATCCGGTGCGCCGCCGGGCCTGGGCCTTCCCCCAGGGCGGCTGGCCTGGCGGCCGCACCGGCAAACCCGAGGATCTGGCCCGGCTCGAACTGGCCCAGGAGACCGGGCTGCGGGCCGGCCAGCTGATCCTGCTCGGCTTCCTGCACAGCTCGCACGGCACGTCCAGCCAGGGCTTCCACGTGTACCTGGCCACCGGACTGACCGAGGGCGAACCCGACCGGGAACCCGAGGAGCAGGACATGCAGCAGCGCTGGGTGTCCCGGGGGGAATTCAAGAACATGATCCGCAACGGAACCATCACGGACGACTCGACCGTCGCCGCGTACTCCCTCCTGGCGCTGCATGAGGAGTCGCCCCGCAATTCCGCCTCCGCGGCTCCGTAGCCGTCGCTGGCGACCTCCCGCCGTCTAGGCGAGGCGCAGAGCCCGTTCCGGGCTTACCGAGCCCAGCAGACGTTCCAGGGCCACTTCCACGTCTTCGCGCCAGGACACCGCGGTCTTCAGTTCGAGCCGCAGGCGCGGGTAATGCAGGTGCGGGCGGACGGTCTTGAATCCGACCGCCAGGAGATAGTCGGCGGGCAGCACGCAGGACAGGCCCTCCGAGCGCAGATCACCGAACGCCTCGATCGCCTTCACCCCGCGCCGGGTCAGGTCCTTGGCCACCGACTGGACCAGCATCCGGCCCAGCCCACCGCCCGAGAACTCGCTGAGGATGCTCGCCGTCATCAGCAGGACCGCATCGGCGCTCACCGGGCTGGTCGGGAAGGCCAGCGAACGCGGGACGTACATGGGCGGCGCGTAGAGCACGTAGCCCGCCGGCGCCCCGTCCACATACACGATCTTCCCGCAGCTGCCCCAGTCCAGCAGGGTCGAGGAGATCCAGGCTTCCTTCTCCAGGGCCGGATCCCCGACTTCCTGGGCCCGGGCGTGACCCACCGGGTCAAGCTCCCAGAACACGCACCGGCGGCAGCGCTTGGGCAGATCGTCGAGATTGTCCAGGGTGATACTGACGACTCGGCGCGGCACGGGCACCCCTGGATTCAGAAAGCGCTGCGTTGAGAAGCGCGCTATGGCTTGGAAACGCTACCCGCCGGGCACCCGGCCCGTACCCCCGACATGGTACCCATCGGCAGCCGGGGCGGGCGGCTCATCTCGGGAGCATCCCTCCTAGTAATCGGCACCTGTCACGTTGGCCCCTGCAGCCCCGCGTCACTAGTATTCACGACCATTCACCGCTGACGGCTGGCCCGGGAGTCATCTGGCCGCGACTCGATAACGCCGCGACCAGACGACCGCCCGCCCAGCCTGCCGAACTCAGACGGTGGCGCCCAGTGGAGGCAACGGCGAAGACGCCCCACCAGATCGGCCAGGTCCGCTCCGCACGTTTAGGCCAGCCCTGCCCGCTCGCCGCTCATCCCACTCACCCGGCCAGTCCTCGCCACCCAACGAGGATCCACACCAGCGCCAGAGCCTCTGCCGTCCCAGCCCGACACAGCCACCTACAACCGCCTGTCGCTGAACCCGGCGAACGGGTCGCTTCGCGGCCTGCCCCCCACCGACCAACCCGAGCGAGGAGACGCTTACTAGGCTCTCGTGCCGTGACAACACGGAAGAGCTTCGGCAGCGACAATCATGCGGGTGCCCATGAGGCTGTGCTCAGGATGATCGGACTCGCGAACGCGGGAGACGCCCACGCGTACGGGGATGATCCCTGGACCGAGCGGGTGGCCAGGGACCTATGCGACCTGTCTGGCGCCCGGGCCGCCTACTTCGTGTTTAACGGGACCGCCGCGAACGTCCTGGGCCTCAGCCTGATGCTGCGCCCCTACGAAGCGGTGATCTGCGCCGAGACCTCGCACCTCAACGTGGACGAGTGCGGTGCCCCCGAGCGTCTGCTGGGCAGCAAACTGCTCACGGTGCCTACCCCGGATGGCAAGCTCACTCCGGACCTGGTGACCACTCGCCTCGGCGGCCGCAACGACGAGCACCGGGCGCAGCCCCGGGCGGTCTGCATCACTCAGGCCACCGAACTCGGCACCTGCTATTCACTCGCGGAGTTGCGGGCCCTCAGGGAGTTTTGCCAGGGTCACGATCTCCGCCTGTATATCGACGGCGCGAGGCTGGCGAACGCGGTGGCCTACCTGGACTGTACTGTCGCCGACATCGCCGCCCAAGCTGACGTGCTCAGTTTCGGGGGTACCAAGAACGGCGCGGTGGCTGCGGAAGCGGTGCTCGTGATGGCGGGCGACCTGCTGGCCCCCGTGCCCTTCCAGCGCAAGCAGCTCCTGCAGCTGGCCTCGAAGATGCGCTTCCTGGCTGCGCAGTTCGCCGGGCTGCTGGAGGACCAGACCTGGCTGCGCAACGGGGCGCACTCCAACCTGATGGCCCAGCGGCTCGCCACGGGCCTTGCGGATCTGCCCGGGGTTTCCGTAGTCCAGGACGTGCAGTCCAATGCGGTGTTCGCCGACCTGGATCCCCGCATCATCGGGCCACTGCAGCGCGACTGGGGGTTTTACGTCTGGGACGACCAGCGGAACACGGTCCGGCTGATGACGGCGTTCGACACCACGGCTGATGATGTGGATTCGTTCCTGGCCAGCATCCGTGAGGCCAGCGGTTCCCGCGTCTGAGTCCCCCGTTGTTTCACGTGAAACACCTGCGGGACATTGGCCGGGGAATTGGGCGCCGACCCTGCGGGCACTGTTTCACGTGAAACAGTGCCAGCCCTTAAGCGCTGAGCGACCCCGCCCCCAGGGACCCGGTGCCTAGAGACTCTGCCCCCAGGGACCCAGCCCAGTCCGGGGACATGGTGCTGACGATGCGCTCCAGGTCTTCGAGCGAACCGAACTCCACGACAATCTTGCCTTTCCGTTTGCCCAGTTCGACCTTGACCCGGGTGTCGAAGGCATCGGACAGGCGGTCGGCCAGATCGTTCAGTGCGGGTGGTGACGGCTGCTTGGCCACCGCACGGCGCTCCTTGGCAGGACGCACGCCCATGGTGACGATCTCTTCCACCGCCCGGACCGACAGCCCTTCGGCGACGATGCGGTGGGCGAGATGGTCCTGCGCCTCAGCATCCTCCACAGACAGCAGCGCCCGCGCATGCCCAGCGGTAAGCACTCCAGCCGCCACCCGCCGCTGCACCCCGGGAGAGAGGTTCAGCAACCGGAGCGTGTTGGAGATGTGCGGCCGCGATCGTCCTATCCGCCGGGCCAGCTCCTCATGGGTGGCCCCGAAGTCGTCCAGCAGTTGCTGATAGGCGGCCGCCTCTTCCAGCGGGTTGAGCTGTTCCCGGTGCAGGTTCTCCATGAGGGCGTCGCGCAGCAGGTCGTCATCGGTGGTCGCCCGCACAATGGCCGGGATCTCAGTCAGTCCCGCCCGCTGCGAAGCCCGCCAGCGCCGCTCGCCCATCACCAGCTCGAAGCGGCCGGGGCTTATCTCCCGGACCACGACCGGCTGAAGCAACCCCACTTCCTGAATGGAGGCCACCAGTTCGTCGAGGGCATCCTCATCGAACACCTGCCGGGGCTGGCGTGGATTCGGGGTGACCGCGGCGATCGGAAGTTCCTGGAAATAGGCGCCCCCGACCGTGGCCGGCTGGTCCGCAGCGGAGATGCCCGCACCGGGCCGCACGGCCCCGGTGGCGCCGGATCCTCCGGGGACAGCACCGCCAGGCGGGGTGACCGGACCGGTGGGGATGAGAGCACCGAGCCCTTTGCCAAGCCCCCGCTTCTGCTGAGCCATCGCCTCTCCTTGCTGCACGTGACCTCTGACGGGTCGGGCCGTTAGCCCGGTGCACCGTGTCCGCTGCACCGTGTCCGCTGCACCGGGCATCCCATCGAAGCATTCCGGGAGACGCGGTCCGCGTCCACTGACCCGCGCCGGGATGACTCGCGCCCGGACAAGAGCATGCCATCCCCGGAGACCGCACGGCACATCCGGCCACGATGACCGGGCCGGATCCTGCCTTCCCGTCACCGGGCTTCCCACGCCACCGGCCTTCCCCATCCTGCTCTCATCGCGGGGCTGCCCGCCATCTCGCCACGCCCGGGCTGGGGAGCACCAGGCCGGGGTTTCGTTCGGCGATCCCAGTCCGTAGCGTGCGGCAGTGTGAGCAGGCGACCGGGCGTGCGGGGCAGACAGCGGCGCTGGCGCTGGCGCGTTCCGGCCCGCCGGTTAACCAGCCCACCACTCCTGTTCCTGTCCGGGCAGGCCGTCTCGGTGCTCGGCGACGGCCTGGCCGTACTGGCCATCCCGCTGATGGTGCTGGATCTGACCCGCAATCCGCTCCTGTCGGCCTTGTCGGCGGCCTCGGTGACCGTGGGCTACCTGCTGGTGGGACTGCCCGCCGGTGTCCTGGTGGACCGGCTGGACCCATGGCGGGTGCTCATCGCCATGGACGCGGCGCGCACGCTGCTGTTCGCCGCGCTGTACGCACTGTCCGTAGCGGGTGTGCTGGGCATCTGGCTGATCCTCGTCCTGGCGCTGTTCGCCGGGGCCTGTGCGGTGTTCTTCGAGTCGGCCCTGGTGGTGGTGGTCAAGGATCTGTTCGCCGTCGCTGGCCTGATGGGCGCCAACTCCGTTCTCGAGCTGGCCAGCCAGATCTCGCTCATCGCCGGCCCGGCGATTGTGGGAGTGCTCGCCGCAGCCGGCGGGATCACCCTGGCATTGCTGGCTGATGCCCTGACCTTCGCAGTCTCCCTGGTCTCTCTGGTCACAGTGGCCAGGAGCCGTCCCAGATCCACCCGGTCGCACCGGGCCAGGTCGGCGGGCCAACCGGGACCAGAATTCGCGGCCAGCCTCCGGGAAGGGCTGCGCTACCTGCTCACGGTCCGGACTCTGCTCGTCCTTACCGCGGTCCAGATGGTGGTGAACCTGTGCCTCTCCGTGGAGAAACTGATCATCTATGACGCCCGGGAAACGCTGGGACTGAGCCCGCCGCTGGTCGGCCTGGTGGTAGCCGCAGGTGGCGTCGGCGGGCTGGCGGGCGCGCTCTGCGCCGCGCCCCTGGCCCGCTGGGCGGGCGAGATACGCCTGGTGCTGCTGGCCATCGCCGCAGCAGGCGCGTCGGTGGCCACCATGTGCCTGGCCTCCTCCGCCATTGCCCTGGCCGCGGCGAATCTGGGCTACGGGGCCGCACTGGTGGTGGCCAGCCTGGTCAACCGCACTCAGCGGCAGCGGCTGGTGCCCCGGGATCTGCTGGGCCGGGTGACCAGCACGGTGCGGGTTCTGTTCCTGGCCGTGGACCCGTTGGGGGTCGTCGCGGCAGGCGCGGCCACGGTGGCGCTGGGTGGTGACCCGCGCCCGGTCTTCCTGGTCGCGGGCGTCACGGTCATGCTGGCCGCGGCGGGCGGCTGGGCCGGGGGCCTGCGGGCGGCCACCGGCCACCCGGTCCGGCGAAGCCGGAGCCGGGCCTGACCGGCGACGGCCTGACCCCGGCGGACCAAGCCCCGGGGGGCGTTAAGCCCCGGCGGGCTGGCCTGGCGCGGAACGGTGCGCCATTTCCCTGGCCGCCTCCAGGTAGGCCACCGCACCGCTTGACCCGGGGTCATACGTCATCACCGACTGCCCGTAGCTGGGGGCCTCGGAGACCCGCACGCTCCGCGGGATGATCGACTCCAGGACCACCTCGCCGAAGTGCTCCCGCACTTCGTCCGCGACCTGAGAGGCCAGCCGGGTTCGCCCGTCGAACATGGTGAGCAGGATGGTCGATACCGTCAGGTCCGGGTTCAGGTGGCTCTTCACCAGATTAACCGTGCGCAGCAGTTGCTCGAGTCCCTCCAGTGCGTAGTACTCACACTGGATCGGGATCAGCACCTCGGCCGCGGCCACCAGGGCGTTGACCGTCAGCAAGCCGAGAGACGGCGGGCAGTCGATCAGAATGTAGTCAAGCTGTGACTCATCGTAGGATCGGAGGGCGCGGGAGAGCCGGCCTTCGCGCGCCACCATGGGCACGAGCTCGATCTCCGCTCCGGCGAGGTCAATAGTGGCGGGAGCGCAGTAGAGCAGGGGAATGTCCTCAACCGCGTGAATGATCCCGACCAGCGGCTGGTCTTCGACCAGCACGTGGTAGATCGAGGTGGTGCCCACCCGGTGCTCGACGTCCAGTGCCGTGGACGCGTTGCCCTGCGGATCCAGGTCGATGACGAGCACCCGCGAGCCGTGCTGGGCCAGGGCGGCCGCCAGGTTGACCGCCGTGGTGGTCTTGCCCACGCCACCCTTCTGGTTGGCGATGGTGATCACCCGGCAGGCACCCGGCCGGGGCCACGCTCGTTCCGGCCGGTTCGCGCCTGCGGTCCTGCCGCGGGCGCCCTGCCCAGCCTCGATCTCTTCGTCGGGTTGCCTTGCCGCGGGAACTACCAATTCATGCCTTCCGCCGCCGGTGGCCACGCCCGCCCCTGCGTCGCCCGTACCTAGCTCGCCTGTGCTCAGCTGACCTGGACCCGGCTGGCCTGAGCCGGCCTGGCCCTGCTGCTGGCCGACCGCCCGGGATCCGTCCGCGGGCGCGGCCGCCCGCACCTCGGTTTCCCCGCCCGATCGGATGGCGGCTCCCCGGCGCCTTCCCATGTCCCCCTCGTTTCCATCGGCATAGACGCCGCCCCCGACCGGGACCGGAACCTGTGCTTCACGTGAAACCGCGGCCGCGGGCCAGCCCAGCCCGGGAGCCCCGGACGGCTGCGGTACTACCCGGCCCGCAACGCCGTCCCCGGAGTCAGCCCCGGCTTCGCCTGGCCATCCCAGGCCCGCTGCGGAAGCCACCGCCGCGCTCCTCTCCCTGCCTGATGCCCGCGCGCTCCGGTCCCGCTACCGGCCAGCGACCATCCGCACGACTGTCGCGGCCCGATCGACCTTACCGTCCCCGGCCCGCACTACGGCCACGTCCCGCATACCCAGCCGGCGCAATACTGGCCGGGCCCGGGCGACCTCCTCGGCGGCGTTCGCCCCTTTGATAGCAAGTATCAGCCCGCCGCGGCGGACCAGGCCGACAGCCAGGCCCGCCAGCCGGTCCAGCGGCGCCACCGCCCGGGCGGTCAGCACGTCTGCAGCCTGCTTACCAGCCAGTTCCTCCGCGGTGGCCCGGCAGACCTGCGCATTGCGCAGGCCGAGTTCCTGGATGCACTCGTCCAGGAAGATGGTGCGGCGCTCCATCCGTTCCAGCAGGGTTACCTGAACATCGGGGAGCAGCAGGGCCAGCACGATGCCTGGCAGGCCGGCTCCTGACCCGAGGTCGATCAGCGTGGCCGGCCTGGGCACGAGATCCGCGACCGCCGCGCAGTTGAGCACATGGCGGCTCCACAGCCGGGGAACCTCCCGGGGCCCGAGCAGCCCCCGGGTCACCCCGGGCCCGGCCAGCATCCGCGCATACCGCTCGGCGAGCGGGAGGGTGGTCCCGAACACGTCGGCTGCGACCGCGGGGGGAGCCGGGACCTCACCGGGCGGCAGCTCCGCCAGTGACGCGGCGGGCCGGGGATCCGGTCCGGGGGCCATGGCCGGGTCAGCCCACCGGGAAGACGACCACCCGGCGGTTCGGCTCCTCGCCCTCGGATTCGCTGCGCAGCCCGGCGGCCGCGATCGCGTCGTGCACCACCTTGCGCTCGAACGGGGTCATGGCGTCCAGCCGCCGGGGCACGCCGCTGGTCTTGACTTCTGCCGCCGCGTCCTGGCCCAGCTCGGTGAGTTCGACCCGGCGGCGGGCCCGGTATCCGCCCACGTCAAGCATGATCCGGGTGCGGGCCCCGGTCTGCCGGTGCACCGCGAGGCGGGTCAGTTCCTGCAGCGCCTCCAGGACCTCACCATGCGGGCCGATGAGCTCCTGCAGGGTCGCGCCGACCACGGACACGAGGGCCCGGTCGCCCTCGACATCCATGTCAATGTCGCCATCAAGGTCCGCCACGTCCAGCAGGCCCTCGACGTAGTCGGCGGCAATCTCGCTTTCCTGCTCGAGATCCGCCAGGTCCACCTCAGCGGGGGCCTCCTCGGCGCCGGCCGGGGCGGAATCCTCGTCGTCCTCCGCAGCGTCGTCCACCGCCACGTCCAGGTCTTCCGGCGCCTGGCCCTCCGGGCCGACGACCCCGGTACCCACCGGCTCGCCGCCCCCGTCCGCCAGCGCCTGGCCTGCAGTATCACCGCTGGCGACGGTGCCCGCATTCTCCGCTTGGCTCACCACCGGGGTTCCTCCTCGTTCCGGGTGCTCACATGCTGGCACGACAACTCGCATGGGTCGTGCCTTGGCCTTGGCTTTATCGCTTGCCCGAGCGCCGGCTGCGGGACTGCCGCACCGGCTGCTGCCTGACGATCTTAGTCTCGGGCTGCGGGCTCAGGCGCGGGTGCCTCGGGTTCGCTGCGGCCCTTGACGAGCCTGCGCAGGCCGCCACCGCTGCCGTTCGAGCCGGATCCGGCTCCCTTGGCGCTCCCCGCCGCGCTGGCGGGCTTGGCCGCCCCGTTACCCGCCTGCTTGCCCTGGGCCGGCTTGACGGGTGCCGACTTAGCGGGTGACTTGCGCAGCTGGTTGATGGGCGGCCGGCTGGACTTGGCCGCGGCCGGCTTGGCCCCGTTGCCCGGGGCGGGCTGGGCCTCGTCGGCCTTGGCCGGCTGGGCAGCCGCTGCCTTGGCCGCGGCCTGCTGCCGCGCAGCCGCCCGGCCCGCGGCGGTCACGTTTCCGGCCGGCCTGGCTGGGGCCCCCTTGGCTGGGGCCCCCTTGCCTGCCGGGCGGGCGGCGGACTTGCCGCCGGTGGTGGCGGGCGTCCCGCCTGCGCCCGCGGTCGCTATGGCCGGCGGCGGGAATCTCTTGAACAGCACGTACTGCTGGCCCAGCGTCCACAGGTTGGTGGTGACCCAGTACAGGACCAGGCCGTACTGCCAGTACAGCCCGGACAGGGCGAAGACCGGCACGATGTACTGCATCATCTTCTGCGATGACGCCATCGGGTTGTTCGGGTCCATCTGGGGGGTCATGCCGCGCTTCATGCTCTGGCGCACGGTCATGAACGTGGTGGCCGCGCTGACCACGACGGTCAGCAGGATCACGATCTTCTGGGAGGTCCCGATGGAAGAGAAAACCGGCGGGAAGATCGAGGTCAGCAGCCGGTCCGCCACCGTGACCACGCCGAAGATCTTGGCATTCTGGGCGCTGGCTACCACCGCCGGGGTCAGGCCGTACTTCGGCTGGTCCTCGGCGATCGCCCGGAGCACGCCAAACAGAGCGAAAAAGACCGGCAACTGCGCGACCACGGGCAGACACCCGGCGAGCGGATTCGCGCCGTTGTCCTTGTACAGCTTCATGGTCTCTTCGTTGAGCTTCTGCTTGTCGCCCTTGTACTTCTTCTTCAGCTCCGCGACCTGCGGCGCGAGCGCCGTCATCTTCCTGGTCGCGTGCATCTGCTTGATGAACAGCGGCACCAGCAGCAGCCGCATCAGCACGACCAGGATCACGATCGAGAGCGCCCACGCCGCCCCGCTGGACGGGCCAAAGATGGCACCCAGCACTGCGTGCAGGCGCATGATCACCCACGCGACCGCGTCGTAGAGGGGGGTAAGCGGGTTGGTCACGACCTCGCTCCTTGTGCTGGGGGCGTCAGCCGCCCTGCGCGGCGGGGCGGCACTGGGTCAAAGCCGCCCCGGTTAAAGGGATGACAGCGGCCGATCCGGCGGATCGCCAGCCACGAACCTCGCAGCGCCCCGTGCACTCGCACTGCTTCCAGGGCGTAAGCGCTGCATGAAGGCTCGAACCGGCACCGCGGCCCGAGCATCGGGCTGATGAAGCGCCGGTAAATACCGATCAGGAGCAGCAGGACCCGGGCGCCTGCCGACGGCTGGTCCGGCCGCCGGGCGTCTGGGCTGGTCTCGGGTGAGCTGATCATCGGCTCAGCGCCCCCACCTGCCGCCGGAGCAATGTGTTGATCACCAGGTCGAGTTCAGCGGCTAGGTCCGACTGGCTTGCGGTCGCGGCCCGCGGATTGGCGCGAACCACAAGCAGGCTACCTTGCGGCAGTGAGTCCACATACCCACGCATGATCGCGCGCAGCCGCCGCCGCACCGTGTTACGGACCACCGCGCCGCCCACGGCCCGGCTCACCACGAATCCCGCCCGGGCTGGCTCCTGCGATCCGGGAGGGACCAGCAGGTACCCGGTCAGCAGGGGACGGCCGGTCCGGCTGCCACCCCGCATAGCGGCGGAGAAGTCCTCACGCCGCCGCATCCGGGCCGCCGCGGGAAGCAAGGGTGACCTCCCTGATCATTCGGCCGGGGCACGCAGGTCAGACACTGATCCGCGCGCGGCCCTTACGCCGGCGCGCGGACAGGACTGCGCGGCCTGCCCTGGTCCGCATGCGCAGCCTGAACCCGTGCGTCTTGGCACGCCGTCGGTTGTTCGGCTGGAACGTACGCTTGCTCACAGGAACTCCAGGTACCGATCTGGGCTTTGGGCCCGCGAGGGCGATAAGCGCGCATGCGGGATTGACCACTGTGGAAGTGGCTGGGTCTGCCCACGTTACGCGCACTCCCGGGCACCGGTCAAACCCAGCGAGCGGGACCCGTACGGCGCCAGAACAGACGGTTTGCCGAACGCTCGCCAGCCTCGGGTTCTAGGCTGTGGACAACGCTCCGGCCGGGGGTGGCCGGCGCCGGGCACGCGGGTCCTGTCCACAGGCACTCTTCCCGCGCGATCCGTGCACACCGTGATATCCGGCGTGCACAACCTGTGGACAAAGCTGTTGATCACATCTGGGGGCGCGAGGGATGGACAAGCAATGAGTGAAACAGACCTCGCGGAGGTGTGGGCCCGGTCGCTGGACGAGCTCGCGACGATGCAGATAGAGCCGCACCAGCGGGCGTGGCTCAAGCTGACCCGCCCCCTGGGGCTGGTCGAGAACACCGCGCTCATCGCCACGCCCAATGAGTTCGTCAAGGAGCAGCTGGAGACCCGGCTCAGGGCGCTCATCACCCATGCGCTGTCCCGCGAGCTGGGCCGCAGTATCCAGCTGGCGGTGACGGTGGACCCGACGGCGATCACGGCGGCGACGGCCTTCCCCGCCGCTCCTGCCGCGCCGGGCCCGGGGGATGGCCAGGCCGCAGGCCAGGACGACCACGCCGGGGTACCCGGGCCGCGAGGCGGGCCCATGGATGGTGCGCTGGACGGCCGGATCCCCCGGCCAGCGGATCCACTGGGCTCCGGTTCCCTGGGCAGCACCGGTTCCCTAGGCGGCACGGGGCTGCCCGGCGGGGCTGATCCCGGGTCCCACGCGGCCGACGGGCAGCCGGGCCACCTGGACCGGGCGACGGGGCCAGCAGGCGGGGCACCGCTGGGCAGTGCTCCCCTGGGCGGGCCGTTCGATGCGCTGGCTGGCCGGCCGCAGCACGCGGGCGGGCCGCCCGGGCCGCTGCCCGGCGCGCCCCGGCCCACCCAGGCCCGGCTCAATCCCAAGTACACCTTCGAGACCTTCGTGATCGGCTCGAGCAACCGGTTCGCGCACGCCGCGGCGGTCGCGGTCGCCGAGGCGCCGGCCAAGGCCTACAACCCGCTCTTCATCTACGGCGACTCCGGCCTCGGCAAGACCCATCTGCTGCACGCCATCGGCCACTACGCGCAGAGCCTTTACCACGGGGTGAAGGTCCGGTACGTCAGCTCCGAAGAGTTCACCAACGACTTCATCAACATGATCAGGGACGGCAAGCAGGACGGCTTCCGCCGCCGGTACCGGGACGTCGACGTGCTCCTGGTGGACGACATCCAGTTCCTGGAGAACAAGGAAGGAACCCAGGAGGAGTTCTTCCACACCTTCAACACCCTGCATAACGCCAGCAAGCAGATCGTGATCTCCAGCGACCGGGCCCCCAAGCGGCTGGTCACCCTGGAAGACCGCCTCCGCAGCCGGTTCGAGTGGGGACTGATTACTGACGTCCAGCCGCCGGAGCTGGAGACGCGCATCGCGATTCTCCGGAAGAAGGCCGTCCAGGAAGGGCTGAACGCGCCGCCGGAGGCCCTGGAGTACATCGCCAGCCGCATCTCCACCAACATCCGGGAGCTGGAGGGGGCGCTGATCCGGGTGACCGCGTTCGCCAGCCTGAACCGGCAGTCGGTGGACCTCCAGCTCGCCGAGATCGTGCTGAAGGATCTCATCCCGGAGGCCCAGGGCCCGGAGATCACCGCGGCGACGATCATGGGCCAGACCGCTTCCTATTTCGGCCTGTCCATCGACGACCTGTGCGGCACCTCGCGGTCCCGGGTGCTGGTGACCGCCCGGCAGATCGCCATGTACCTGTGCCGCGAGCTCACCGACCTCTCGCTGCCCAAGATCGGGCAGCAGTTCGGCGGCCGCGACCACACCACCGTGATGCACGCGGACCGGAAAATCCGCAATCTGATGGCAGAACGGCGATCCATCTATAACCAGGTGACAGAACTCACCAACCGAATCAAACAGCAGGCACGGTCCGGGTGAACGAGCACAGAACAGCGCTGTCCGTCACAATCAGTACACACAGGCTGTGGAAATCTCTGTGGACAGCCTTGGGACGAACAGAGGACAACCCGGGGAAAGCGGTGGGCAGCCGCGGGGGAATGTGCTGGGACCGGCCCGCCGTCCCCAGCGCGTCCCCCGCCCGGGCCCCGTCAGGCACAGCTACTGTGGACGCGCATTCCGGCTCTGAGCTGCAAGGATGCTGTCTATCCCCAGCGTCCACCGAACCTATTGCGACTACGTACTTCTATTCATCAAAGAAACCAACAACGCAACAGGCAAGTCCCGGGCCGCTCACGCTCACGCGCCTACTGCAGCCCTTCCGACCCAGTCGCCGGAACAGATACCCACGCGGTGGGCAGCTCCAAACCGGTGCCCGAGCCTGAGCAGATTAATCTCCAGAAGGGGAGGCAGCTTCCGGTGAAGATCCAGGTAGAACGTGATGTGCTGGCCGAAGCCGTGGCCTGGACGGCCCGTGCCCTGCCGGCCCGGCCCGCGGTGCCCGTCCTGGCGGGCATCCGCCTGCAGGCGGCCGCGGACCTGACCCTGTCCAGCTTCGACTACGACGTCTCGGCGCAGGCCCGGGTGCCGGTCGAGGCGGAGGAGGAAGGCGAGGCGCTGGTCTCCGGCCGGCTGCTCGCGGAGATCACCCGGAGCCTGCCCGCCCGCCCGGTGGAGATCACCACCGATGGCGCGCGCGCCACGCTGACCTGTGGCAGTGCCACCTTCACCCTGCTCACCATGCCGACCGAGGACTATCCGAGCCTGCCTGAGATGCCGCCGCCGGCGGGGTCCATCGGGAGTGACGCGTTCGCGTCGGCGGTGAGCCAGTCCGCCACCGCGGCCGGGCGCGACGACACGCTGCCCGCGCTGACCGGGGTCCGGATCGAGATCGCGGGCGAGACCCTCACCCTGGTGTCCACCGACCGCTACCGGCTCGCCGTCCGCGAGCTGCGCTGGACGCCCGCCCGCCCGGACCTGTCCGCGGCGGTGCTGGTCCCGGCCCGGGCGCTCGCGGACACCGCGCGGGCCCTCACGGCCGGGGCGGAGGTGTCGATCGCGCTCGCGCTCCCGGGTGAGGAAGGGGGAGCCGGCGAAGGGATGATCGGATTTGAGGGCGGCGGCCGCCGGACCACCACCCGGCTGCTCGGCGGCGACTTCCCGCGCTACGAGTCGCTGCTGCCCAAGCAGGTCAACGCGGTGGCCGAACTCGCGGCCGCGCCGTTCGCCGAGGCGGTCAAGCGCGTCGCCCTGGTCGCCGAGCGCAACACGGCGGTCCGGCTCTCGTTCTCCGCCGGCCAGCTCGTGCTGGAGGCCGGGACGGGTGACGAGGCGCAGGCCGAGGAGGTCATCGACGCCAGCTTCGAGGGCGACGACATCCAGATCGCCTTCAACCCGCAGTACCTGCTGGACGGGCTGACCGCCCTGGACTCCGATATCGCCCGGATCTCGTTCACCGAGTCAGGCAAGCCCGCGCTGATCACCGGCAAGCCCGCGACCGACGAGCAGCCCGATTTCCGGTATCTGCTCATGCCGATCCGGCTCGGCAGCTGAACGGCCCAGTAGTCTCCTGATGTGCACCTGACCCGCCTCGCGCTCACCGACTTCCGGTCCTACGCGGCGGCGGATCTGGCCCTGGACCCGGGCGTGAGCACCCTGCTGGGCGAGAACGGCCAGGGGAAGACCAACGTGGTCGAGGCGGCAGGTTACGTCTCCACCCTGGGCAGCCACCGGGTTGGTACCGATGCGCCGCTGGTCCGGCGGGGCGCGGAACGGGCCATCCTGCGGGCCGCGATCACCTCGGCCGAGCGGGACAGCCTGGTGGAGATTGAGATCAATCCGGGACGGGCCAACCGGGCCCGGGTGAACCGGGTCGCGGTATCCCGGCCCCGGCAGGTGCTGGGGATCCTGCGCACCGTGCTGTTCGCCCCCGAGGATCTCGCGCTGGTCAAGGGTGATCCGGACCAGCGCCGCCGGTACCTCGACGAGCTGCTGGTCACCCGGGCGCCGCGGTACGCCGGGGTGCGCAGCGACTACGAGCGGGTGGTCCGGCAGCGCACCGCACTGCTCAAGTCGGCCCGGTCCCGGATGGGATCCCGCGGCTTCGCCCGGTCGGGCCGCCCGTCCGGGACGGCCTGGGCCGGTGAGCCACGCGGCGATGGCGAGGAGCAGGATAATCCGGCCGGGATGGGCCTGGCGGGTGCGCTTGATGCGTGGGACGAGCACCTCGCGGTCAAGGGGGCGGAGTTGCTGGCCGGCCGCCTCGAGCTGACTGCGTCGCTGCGGCCGCTGCTGACCACGAGCTACGCCGCGGTGTCCGGCGATGATGTGGCTGCGACCATCGTCTACCGCCAGCGCGGCAGCGCGAAGAGCGAGGCCACCGCCGGCGACGCGGCGCAGCCGCTGGAGAGCGGCGAGCCGGCCGCCGACCGCGCGCAGCTCGCTCAGGGCCTGCGCGAGGCCCTGGCCCGGTCCCGGCCGGATGAGCTGGAGCGCGGGGTCTGCCTGATCGGCCCGCACCGGGACGACCTGGAACTGGGGATCGGGGAGCTGCCCGCCCGGGGCTACGCCAGCCACGGCGAGTCCTGGTCGATGGCCCTGGCCCTGCGCCTGTCCGGGTATGAGCTGCTCCGCGCGGACGGCGACGACCCGGTCCTGCTGCTCGACGACGTGTTCGCCGAGCTGGACGTCGGCCGCCGGGACCGGCTGGCCAGCCTGGTGGCCGAGGCGGAACAGGTCCTGGTCACCGCCGCGGTCCCCGAGGATGTCCCGGCGGCCTTGCGGGGCGCACGGTTTTCCGTTGCGGATGGGGAGGTGACCCGTGCCGACTGAGGACCCGGGCCAGACCGGCCCGGCTCAGCCCGAGCAGGCTCGCTCGCCGGCCCAGCTGGCCCGGGAAGCGCTCGCCCGCGCGAAGGCGGACGCCCGGGCCCGCGGTGACCTTCCGGCCAGCGGCAGCGCGCGGCCGCCCGCCCGGGGCGCCGCGGGCCAGGACGGCCGGCCCCGGCGGCCCCGGCGTGACGACCCGCAGCCACTGACCATGGCCATCCGCGGCCTCATCGGGGACCAGGGCTGGCAGACCGAGGCCGCGATGGGGTCGGTCTTCGGCCGCTGGCCGCAGATCGTCGGGGCCGATCTCGCCGCGCACACCCGGCCGGACCGGTTCACCGAAGGAGAACTCCTGGTGATCGCCGATTCCACCGCCTGGGCCACCCAGGTCCGGTTGCTGGCGGGAACCCTGGTGCGCAGGCTGAATAGTGAGCTGGGTGAGGGCACGGTGACGAAGGTCAAGGTCCGCGGTCCGGAGCAGCCACGGCGGCCCGGTGAGTGGCGGGTGCGAGGTGGCCGGGGGCCACGCGACACGTACGGCTGAGACTGAAGGTTCTCCCAGGTAAAATAGGAATGTGCCGCTGGGCAGCTCGGCGGGTCCGGCCCGCTGTCGCCCCGATGGCGCGTTATGTCTTCCAGAGGAGCTTGCTCTTGTCGTACGACGCACGTTCGATCACGGTCTTGGAGGGGCTTGAGGCAGTACGCAAGCGTCCCGGTATGTACATCGGCTCCACCGGCGAGCGCGGCCTTCACCACCTCGTGTACGAGGTCGTGGACAACGCGGTTGACGAGGCGCTGGCCGGATTCTGCGACCGTATCGATGTCACCCTGCTGCCCGACGGAGGGGTCCGGGTCATCGACGACGGCCGCGGTATCCCCGTCGATGAGCACCCGGTGGAGAAGCGGCCTGCCGTCGAGGTAGTGCTGACCACCCTGCACGCGGGCGGGAAGTTCGACGGCAAGTCCTACGCCGTCTCCGGAGGCCTGCACGGGGTAGGCGTCTCCGTGGTGAACGCCCTGTCCATCCGGCTGGAGGTCGAGATCCGCCGGGACGGATTCGTATGGCGGCAGACCTATGAGGCCAGCCACCCGGTCACGACGCTGACCCGGGGCGAGCCCACCGACGACACCGGCACCACCATCGTCTTCTGGCCGGACCAGACCATCTTCGAGACCACCGACTGGGACTACGAGACGCTGTCCCGGCGGCTCCAGGAGATGGCGTTCCTCAACCGCGACCTCGAGATCAACCTGACCGACGAGCGGCCCGATCATGCCGCGATCGAGGACGGCGAGCCGGGCCAGCCGCGGACGGTGCGCTACCGCTACGAAGGCGGCATTGCCGATTTCGTGCGGCATCTCAACGCGTCCAAGGAGCCGGTGCACTCGACCGTCATCGACTTCGGGGATGAGGGTGCCGGGATCTCGGCCGAGATCGCCATGCAGTGGAACAGTTCGTACGCGGAGTCGGTGCATACCTTCGCCAACACGATCAACACGGCCGAAGGCGGCACCCACGAAGAGGGGTTCCGCTCCGCGCTGACTTCGATCGTCAACCGGTACGCGAAGGAGCAGAAGCTGCTCCGGGAGAAGGACGACAACCTCACCGGGGAGGACGTGCGCGAGGGCCTCGCCGCGATCATCCACGTCAAGCTGGCCAACCCGCAGTTCGAGGGGCAGACCAAGACCAAGCTGGGCAACACCGAGGCCAAGTCGTTCGTCCAGAAGGCCGTCAACGACCATCTGCGGGACTGGTTCGACCGTAACCCCGGCGAGGCCAAGGACATCATCACCAAGGCCACCCAGGCGGCGCGGGCCCGGATCGCCGCCCGTCAGGCCCGTGACCTGACCCGGCGCAAGGGCCTGCTGGAGTCATCCTCACTGCCCGGGAAGCTGTCCGACTGCCAGTCCGGCGACCCGGAGCGCTGTGAGATCTACGTGGTCGAGGGCGACTCGGCCGGCGGCTCGGCCAAGCAGGGCCGGAACCCGGAGTTCCAGGCCATCCTGCCGCTCCGCGGCAAGATCCTCAACGTGGAGAAGTCCCGGATCGACCGGGTGCTGAAGAACAACGAGGTCCAGGCGATGATCACCGCCCTGGGCACCGGCATCCACGACGACTTCGACATCTCCAAGCTCCGCTACTACAAGATCGTCCTGATGGCGGACGCGGACGTGGACGGCCAGCACATCACCACGCTGCTGCTCACCCTGCTGTTCCGGTTCATGAAGCCGCTGATCGAGGCGGGCCACGTGTACCTGGCGCAGCCACCGCTGTACAAGATCAAGTGGGAGGGGCGCGGAGCTCATCCTGACTACGCCTACTCCGACCGCGAGCGCGACGCGCTCATCCAGGCTGGTATCGCCGCCGGCCGGCGGGACCCCCGCCCCCGGGACGGCATCCAGCGGTACAAGGGCCTCGGTGAGATGAACGCGACCGAGCTGTGGGAGACCACCATGAACCCGGCGAACCGGGTGCTCCGGCAGGTGACGGTGGATGACGCGGCCCAGGCGGATGAGCTGTTCAGCGTGCTGATGGGCGAGGACGTGGAGGCACGTCGGGCGTTCATCCAGCGCAATGCCAAGGACGTCAGGTTCCTCGACATTTAGGCGCCCGGGCGGACCCCGCCCCGCGGGCCCCGGTGCCCTGGAGATCCTGGCCGACTGCCAAATGATGGGAAGAGGTTGACACGTGACCGACGTGGACTCGGGAGGCGCTCCGCCGCCGCAGCATGACCGGACCGAGCCGGTCGACATCCAGGTCGAGATGCAGCGCAGCTACATCGACTACGCGATGTCGGTCATCGTCGGGCGGGCGCTCCCGGACGTCAGGGACGGCCTCAAGCCTGTGCACACACGCGTCCTGTGGGCGATGTATGACGGCGGCTACCGGCCCGAGCGCGGCTATTCCAAGTGCGCGCGGGTGGTCGGTGAGGTGATGGGGAACTACCACCCGCACGGCGACTCGTCTATCTACGACGCGCTCGTCCGGCTGGCCCAGCCGTGGTCGATGCGGATGCCCCTGATCGACAGCCAGGGCAACTTCGGCTCGCCGGGCAACGATCCGCCCGCGGCCATGCGATACACCGAGTGCCGGCTCGCCCCGCTGGCCATGGAAATGCTCCGGGACATCGACAAGGACACCGTCGACTTCCGGCCCAGCTACGACGGGCGCGGCGGCGAGCCCGTGGTGTTGCCCAGCCGGTTCCCCAACCTGCTGATCAACGGGTCGCAGGGCATCGCGGTCGGGATGGCGACCAACATCCCCACGCACAACCTGCGCGAGGTGGCCGCTGGCGTCCAGTGGTACCTGGACAACTTCGAGACCACCGACGAGGACCTGCTGGAAGCGCTGATCGAGCGGGTCAAGGGACCCGACTTCCCCACCAGCGGGCTGATCGTGGGCAGGCGCGGCATCGAGGATGCCTACCGGACCGGGCGGGGCTCGATCACCATGCGGGCCGTGGTGGACATCGACGAGGATGCCCGCGGCCGCCCCTGCCTGATCGTCACCGAGCTGCCCTATCAGGTCAACCCGGACAACCTGGCGCTGAAGATCGCCGAGCTGGTGCGTGAGGGCCGGGTCAACGGCATCGCCGACGTACGGGACGAAAGCAGCGGCCGGACCGGCCAGCGGCTGATCATCGTGCTGAAGCGGGACGCAGTCGCCAAGGTCGTGCTGAACAACCTGTACAAGCACACCCAGCTGCAGGACACGTTCGGCGCCAACATGCTCGCCCTGGTCGACGGGGTCCCCCGCACGCTGCGTCTGGACCAGCTGATCCGCTACTGGGTCGCGCACCAGATCGAGGTCATCCTCCGGCGCACCCGGTACCTGCTCCGCCAGGCGCAGCAGCGGGCGCACATCGTCAGCGCGCTGCTCAAGGCCATCGACCGGATCGACGAGGTCATCGCGCTCATCCGCGGCAGCGAATCCGCGAACGCCGCCATGGCGGGCCTGATGGACCTACTGGAGATCGATGAGGAGCAGGCTCGCGCCATCCTCGACATGCAGCTCCGCCGGCTCGCCGCCCTCGAGCGCCAGGCGCTGACGGACGAGTACGAGGACCTGATGGCGAAGATCGCCGATTATGAGGCGATCCTGGCCTCGCCCGAGCGGCAGCGTCAGATTGTCAGCGATGAGCTCGGCGAGATCGTGGCCAAGTACGGCGACGAGCGGCGCACCCGGATCATCCCGTTTGACGGGGACGTGACCGACGAGGACCTCATCGCCGAGGAAGACGTGGTCGTCACCATCACCCGCGGCGGCTACGCCAAGCGCACCAAGACCGACCTGTACCGGGCGCAGCGGCGGGGCGGCAAGGGGGTGCGCGGCGCGCAGTTGCGCACCGACGACATCGTTGACCACTTCTTCGTGACCACGACGCACCGCTGGATCCTGTTCTTCACCAACAAGGGACGGGTGTACCGGGCCAAGGCCTACGAGCTGCCGGATACGGCCCGGGACGCCCGCGGCCAGCATGTCGCGAACCTGCTCGCGTTCCAGCCGGACGAGCGGATCGCCGAGATCCTCGCGATCCCGGACTACTCCGTCGCGCCCTACCTGGTCATCGCCACCCGTTCCGGGCTGGTCAAGAAGTCGCTGCTGACCGACTACGACTCCACCCGGTCCGGTGGCATCATCGCGATCAACTTGCGCGAGGATGACGAGGTCATCGCGGCCAGCCTGGTCTCTCCCGAAGACGACCTGCTGCTGGTCAGCCGGAGGGCGCAGTCCATCCGGTTCCACGCCACCGATGAGACCATGCGCCCGATGGGCCGGGCCACCTCCGGCGTCATCGGCATGCGGTTCATGGACGGCGACGAACTCCTCGACATGCACGTGGTCCGGGAAGGGGCCGACGTGCTGGTGGCCACCGGCGGTGGTTACGCCAAGCGGACGCCCGCGGATCAGTACCCCGTCCAGGGCCGCGGCGGCCGCGGCGTGCTGACCGCGCGCATCGTCGATTCCCGGGGCGAGCTGGTCGGGGCACTGATGGTGGATCCCGAGGACGAGGTGTTCGCCATCACCTCCTCCGGCGGGGTCATCCGGACGTCGGCCGGTGAGGTCAAGCTGTCCGGCCGCCAGACCATGGGGGTACGGCTGATGAACCTCGCTTCCGGGGACAGCGTGGTGGCCATCGCCCGTAACGCCGAGTCCACAGCCGAGGCCGAGGCCGAGGTGGGCGCGGCCGAGGACGGTCTGGACGAGGCCGGCTTGGCCGAGGACGAGGCCGATTCTGACAATCCGGGTAGTCTGGACGATCCGGGCAGTATGGAGCCGGACATCGAGCCCGGGACCGCAGGTCCTGACCTGACGGGGGATGATTCCTGAGCGTCCGGGTACGGATCCGGAGACCGGGCTGGATCGCACGGAAGGTCACGGTGCGATGACGGCCGGACGAGTGGAGGCAACGTGGGGAGCGTCGGTGACGTCTAATGAGTATCCACTCAGGGGACAGTCACGAACCACGAGTGGGGACGTACCCTCCATTCGGGGATAACCTCGAAGGAAACCTTCCCGAGGAGGACGGGGTGGAACAACGCGCGGAACCGCCATCGTGGCTACCCGACGGTGGGCGGTCGCGGACCGGTGCGGCTGCCGACTTGCGAACCCCTGAGCCCGACGAGGCCGCGACGGGGACGCCGGACGGTGACACCGGATACAGCTTCTCCGGGGACACGTCGTATTCGGACAGCCAGGACACCACGTTCGGCCAGGCGGGGGCGCCGGTCGGCGGGTACAGCTATGACGCTGGATCGCCTGCAGACGCTACCTCGGCGGTGCCGCCGTACCCGGCTTCGCTCACCGAGCCGGCCGCGGGGTCGGCCACGACCAGTGCCGCTCAGACCAGTTCCGGCACATCTAGTTCCGCCACGACCAGCTCAGCCACGACCAGTACCGGCCAGGCAGGCCCGGGCGCTGCGGGGGACAGCCCCACGTCCGCGGTGAAGGATGGCGTGCGCAACCGCACCTCGACGTTCTCCGCCGTGTCGCGGGGCCGGTACAAGGCCGGCTCAGGTGCCTCGGCAGGTGCCTCGGCGGCGGTGGGCGCCAAGGCAGGCAGCCAGGCCCCGGCCCGGCGGGCCGACCTGGTCATCTCCCGGCTCGAGCCGTGGTCAGTGATGAAGTTCAGTTTCCTCATGTCGCTGGTCGCCTGGGTCGTGCTGTTCGTCGCCGTGGCCTTCCTGTACTTCGTGCTCTCCAGCCTGGGCGTCTTCACATCCATCGAGCACACGCTGGGCAGCGTCACCTCAAGCTCGGGTTCATCCTCGGGGTCCAGCATCAGCCACTGGTTCGCGGCCTCCCGGATCCTCGGCTACACGATGCTGCTCGGGGCGGTGAACATCGTCCTGATCACCGCACTGTCCACGATCGGGTCCATGATCTACAACCTGGTCACCCACCTGGGCGGCGGTATCGAGGTCACCCTCCGGGAGACTGACTGACGGGTTTCCCCGGAGAATGCGATAACCTGTCCCGTCGGCATTTCCCGGGAGTCAGTGCCGCGCACATCCCGGGAAGCGGCAAGGGCCTGTAGCTCAGCTCGGTTAGAGCGCTTCCCTGATAAGGAAGAGGTCGATGGTTCAAGTCCATCCAGGCCCACCCACGTCACAGACCTAATGCCCGGCCCCGTGCCGGGCATTTTTGGTCTGGTGACAGCGGAAGGGACAGCAACGTCATCGCCGACCTGGCCCGAGCGGCTGGCTGAGCTTACTGATCGCATCACGTCGGCGGCCCGCAGGGACCAGACGAAAGTTGCGTGGCCGCACCTGACGTTCCGCCTTTGGTAGGGAAGGACCCTACCGATAGCCCTGCCGGGCGACGTGTCGGCCGGCGTGCAATGGGGACATGCGGACAGAACCAGAGTTCACACCCTCCACCTCCCAGCCGGGCCACGGCCAGGGCGACGTCAGCCCTGCGACGGTCGCCTCTCAACTGTCCGGGCCGCTCACAGCCCTGGTCGGCAGTGCCTTCGTCAGCGGAGCCATCTACGGCTTGCTCGAGTTCCTGCAGCGCTCGCCCATCAGGCAAGAGCACGTCGCCGGGTCCGCCGCGTGGGGGCAGCAGCTGGCGCTAGCGCTCGGCACCATTGTGATCTTGAGCGCCGCCCAGGCGCGGCATCGGCGGAGGTTCGGCCCGCGCTCAGGTCGACTCTGGCTGCTTGCGCCGCTCGGAAGGCATGCTGCGCGCCGAGTCGGGCGTGCACTCGGTTTCGGTAGCGAAGCCGCGCAGCCTGGCCGACTGCTACTCGCGCTTCCTGCTGCCGCGCTGTTCTTGTTCTGCTTCTGGCGGGCAGGCGTCCAGGTGACAGGCGGCCTTGACCCGAACTTCACGGTCAATGCCTGGGGTGGGCCCGGCTATGCAGGCGCGATGGCCTGCCACTATCTGGACCTATTCCTGCTTGCTGCCGGCGCTGCCTGGCTCATGGACCGCATCCTGCCGGCCTAACCACTGGAAAGGCCGTCAGCGGAGCTCGGATCGCACAGCGCGCAGCCGGTCCTGCAGGAGGCGCCGTTCGGCTTCGCTGGGCGCCAGGGTCACTGCGGTATGAAGTTCTCCAGCAGCCTCGCTCGTGTGGCCAAGCCGGCGCAGGTTGTCCGCCAGGCCGGCGTGCCACAGATGTGAGTATTCCAGGCCGACGATGGTCTTCAGGGCCGCCAATCCCGCCTCGGGGCCGTCGCGTTCGGTAACCGCAATCGCCCGATTGAGCGCCACTACCGGGTTGGCCGTGATCGACCCCAGCAGGTCGTAGAGGCCGACGATCCGGTCCCAGTCTGTCTCCTGCCAGCTGGGCGCGGTGGAGTGGGCCGCGGCGAGGTGAGCCTGGATCTGATAGGTCCCGGCGACCCCGCCAGACCGGTCCACCGCCTCGGACAGCCACGCCGAACCCTCCGCGATCGCGGCGCGGTTCCAGCGGGTGCGGTCCTGGTCCGCCAGGGTCACCGGGTTACCGTCGGCGTCGGTGCGGGCTGAGGTGCGGGCCGAGGTCAGCAGCAGCAAGGCAAGCAGGGAGAGCGTCTCGGGCTCGTCGGGCATCAGGCCGGCCAGCAAGCGGGCCAGCCGGATCGCCTCGGCCTCGAGATCAACCCGGGCCACCGTGTCCCCGCCGGTCGGGGCGTGGGCCTCGGTGGCGATCAGGTACACCACGGCCAGCACTGCGGCCAGCCGGCCGGGAAGCTCCGCATCGGAGGGAATCGCGTAGGGGATGCGGGCCGTGGCGATCTTGGAGCGGACCCGGACCAGGCGCTTCGCCATGGTGGCCTCGGGCACCAGGAAGGCGCGGGCGATGGCCGGCACCTCGAGCCGGGCCAGCGTGCGCAGCGAGAGGGCCACCTGAGCCTCACGGCCAAGCGCCGGGTGGCAGCAGGTGAAGATCAGGCGCAGCATGTCGTCGCGCAGAGAGGTCTCTGGCTCCATCGCCTCGATCGCCTCCTCGATCTGGTCCGGCGCGGCCTCGGTTCCCCACCGGAACGCGGCGGTCTCCTTGGCCGACCGGGCCGACTCGCGTCGCAGCAGGTCAAGCGCCTTGCGGCGGGCGACCACGGCCAGCCAGGCCCGCGGGTGGTCAGGGATCCCCGTTTTGGGCCAGGCATCCAGGGCGGTGATCGTGGCCTCGGAGAGCGCGTCCTCGGCGACGGCCAGGTCGCCGATGGTCCTGGCCAGCGTGGCCAGCACCCTGGGACCTTCGCCCTTCAGCACCTCGACCAGAGTGTCGGTGGCGTCCATGCCCGGGTGTACCTACGCGTGGTGGAGCGGCGCTATCGGCCGAAGCTCGATCTTCCCCCGCCAGGCGGCCGGGATCTGCGCCGCCCACGCAATGACCTCGTCGAGGTCGGCCGCCTCCAGCAGAAAGTATCCGCCCAAGACCTCCTTCGCCTCGGCGTAAGGGCCGTCGACCAGCAGGACGTCGCCGCCCTTGCCGCCCGAGACGGTGAGGGTGGTCGACATGGTCACCGGGTGCAGAGCTTCGCCGCCGCGCATCACCCCGGCCTCGGTGGCCCGGCGGGCGAACTCCATGTACTCGGGGGAGAACTCCACCTCCGGCGGTGAGTCCCAATACTGGTTCCGGTCGTAGTAACACAAGGCCACATACAGCGCCATCGTCAAGGTTCCTTCCGTTCGGCGGACCAGGCCCACACAGTTTTACTGTGGCGATCACGACTGTGCCAACGCTGTTATGGCCCCGGAACTGTTCGGATCCAGGTGCGGGGCGGCTCCCCGGAAGGGAACGCCCCGCACCTGGAAGACGACGCCCTAGCTGGCGGGGCTGTTGTGGTAGCCGGCGATGCGCCAGCCGCCGTCGCGCCTGACCAGCACCCAGGTCGCGCGCACCCGCCCCTCGCTCGCGACAGCGTCCTGCCCAGGGAAGATGATCCCGCCCTCGCTGATCACTACGGCCGTGTCGTCGGTGAGAAAACGGACGTCCGCCGGGTGGTCGGTCGCCCGCGACCCGCTGAGCGGGCCCGCGAACGCGGCGGCCATCGTGGTGCGGATCTCCTCGCGGTCCTTCTTGTAGACGCCGGGCTGGACCACACTGGCGTCGTCGGTGTAGTCGGCCACGAACGCCTCGGCGTCGCCTGCTTCCCACGCCTTGTACAAGCCCGCGAGCACGTCGAGAATGGCCTGCCGGTCGGTGTCGGACCCCGCTGTGGTGGTCTTGCTGGTCATCGGTCTCCTCGTTTCTGTCCGCGTGGTGGCGAGCGCCACCCGTGGGAAGGACGGACGAGCCCGTCCGGAGAGGACACCCTTGCGGCGTAAAGCTGGAAAAAGATTGAACATTACCGCGCACCGGCTTGATCAGACCCCAGCCGGGGCGGCCGCCAAACTCGGCTACCGCAGCTCGCCAGGCAGCAGGCCATAGATCACGCTGTCGCGGCGGGCTCCCTGGAAGGGCACGTGGGAACGAAGCAGCCCCTCGCGGGAAAACCCGCAACGCCCGGCGACACGCTGCGACGCCTCATTGTCGGGACCGCAAGTCAGCTCCAGCCGGGCCAGTCCCAGCTCGGCGAAGGCCCACTGGGCGAGCAGGCGGACCGCTTGGGTCGCGGCACCCCGGCCGCGGGCCTCGGGGGCGAGCCAGTACCCAACCGCCGCGCAGCCCTGATCCAGCCGAACCTCATACAGCGAGACGGCGCCGAGCACCACGTCCTGGTCGTGCGGTCCGGCCAGCGCGAAGTTCAGCTCATCGCCACGCAAGCGGGCCACTTCCTGCTCAGCGAGGTAGTCGCGCGCATCAGTCTCGGTGTAGGGAGCAGCACGCCATGAGAACCGCTGCATCACCGGATCACTGAACGCCGCCACCATGCCCGGCACGTCGGCCTCGCGCCACGGGCGGAGCAGTACCACATCACCAGCCAGGGGCGGTACCGGGAACCAAAGCTCGGCCATGTCGAGATGATCTCCCTTAACAGCAGGCGAGGCTGGCCCCAGAGCGGCCCGGCAGCGTCTAGGGCCAGACCTTACTTCGCAGCAGTCAGGCGTGCGGTGATCGCCGGGGCTGCCTCGCGCAGCCACGCCTCGGCGCGCGGCAACTCGTCCTTGGCGCCGTCTTCCCATAGCTTGCGGAACACCGGGTCCAGCTCGGCCGAGGCGCGCGAATCCTCGTGATAGCGGCGCGCCATCTCGACGGCGAACGGCGCCAGCTCCGCGCGATGCCGGGCCGTCATGCCGTAGGCGTCCGCGAAGACCGCGACCCGGTGCGGGATGTCGGCGCCGGTGAACGCGGGCGCCCGGTCCCGCGGATCCCGCAGCGGCGCCCAGTACCACAACGCGTTCGCGATGTCGTAGAGCCGGGTGGTCGGCATGGCCAGGTCAAAGTCGATCAGCGCGACGGGCAGCCCGTCGCGGAAGACCACGTTGCCCGGGTAGTAGTCGCGGTGGCTGACCAGTTCGGCCCGTTCGGTGATCGGGCGTCCCATGTTGGCCGGCGTCCCGCCCCACACCGCGCCGGGCGGCGGCACCCACCTGGCCGACGCCTCATGCAGCGCACGGATCAGCCGGGCCAGGGCGACGAGCACGTCGTCGCCCGCCGTTTCCGGCGGCAGCGGGTTACGCGGCACATCACCGGGGACGAACGACAGCATCTCGCGCCCCCGCTCGTCGACGCCGAGCGGAAGCGGCGCGCCGGCGAACCCGGCGTCGCGCAGGTGGGCCAGGTACGCCTGCACGGTCAGGCTGAACGGCCGCAGCGGCCGCCGCACCGTGTCCCCGATCCGCACGATCCCCTGGGTCACGCCATCCCCGGTCAGCAGCTCGCCTTCGCTCACACCACCGCAGCTCTCCAAACAGCAAGCTATAGATCACGCTGTCACGGCGGGCTCCCTGGAAGGGCACGTGGGAACGAAGCAGGCCCTCGCGGGAAAACCCGCAACGCCCGGCGACACGCTGCGACGCCTCATTGTCGGGACCGCAAGTCAGCTCCAGCCGGGCCAGTCCCAGCTCGGCGAAGGCCCACTGGGCGAGCAGGCGGACCGCCTGGGTCGCGGCACCCCGGCCGCGGGCCTCGGGGGCGAGCCAGTACCCAACCGCCGCGCAGCCCTGATCCAGCCGAACCTCATGCAGCGAGACGGCGCCGAGCACCACGTCCTGGTCGTGCGGTCCGGCCAGTGCGAAGTTCAGCTCATCGCCACGCAAGCGGGCCTCTTCCTGCTCAGCGAGGTAGTCGCGCGCATCAGTCTCGGTGTAGGGAGCAGTACGCCATGAGAACCGCTGCATCACCGGATCACTGAACGCCGCCACCATGCCTGGCACGTCGGCCTCGCGCCACGGGCGGAGCAGCACCACGTCACCAGCCAGGGGCGGTACCGGGAACCAAAGCTCGGCCATGTCGAGATGATCTCCCTTAACAGCAGGCGAGGCTGGCCCGAGAGCGGCCCGGCAGCGTCTAGGGCCAGACCTTACTTCGAAGCAGTCAGGGACGAACGACAGCATCTCGCGCCCCTGCTCGTCAACGCCGAGCGGAAGCGGCGCGCCGGCGAACCCGGCGTCGCGCAGGTGGGCCAGGTACGCCTGCACGGTCAGGCTGAACGGCCGCAGCGGCCGCCGCACCGTGTCCCCGATCCGCACGATCCCCTGGGTGACGCCATCCCCGGTCAGCAGCTCGCCTTCGCTCACACGGCAGCAGCCTAGCCTCCGGCCCCGCACCTGGCCCGCCGGCCGGGCACGGTCCTAGACGGCGTCCGTCGTCCACGGCCGGAGCTTGTCGGGGTTGCGGATGGCCCAGATGTGCTTGATCCGGTCGCCTACGACATCGAACGCGAACACGGTCACGGTGATGCCGTCTTGCTGGGCTACCAGCCCGGGCTGGCCGTTGACCGTGCGCTCCAGGATCGTCAGGCCGTCGGCCCGGGCGGCGATATCGGCGGCATACCGCGCGACCTGCTCGCCCCCTTCGATCGGGCGGAGCGCGGCGACGGCCAGGCCGCCGCCATCGGCGGTCATCGTGGCCCCGGGGTCGAGGAGGCCGATGAGGGCGTTGATGTCCTTGGCTTCCCAGGCCCGCTTGAAGTCCCTGACCAGGCCGGCGTGCTGGGCTACCGGAGTCGCGGGAGCGTCCGACGCGCCGATGCGACGGCGGGCTGAGGAGGCTAGCTGGCGGCATGCCGCCGGAGTACGGCCGGCCACCTCGGCTACTTCGGCGAAGGAGTAGCGGAAGACGTCGTGCAGGATGAACGCGACGCGCTCGGCCGGGGTCATGGATTCGAGCACGACCAGGAAGGCCATGCTGACCGACTCGTCGAGGGTGACCCGGTCGGCCGGGTCGGCCGTGGCGCCGCCCGGCCGGCCGCTGATCCACTCCGCAGGGTCGGGCAGCGGCTCGGGGATCCATTCGCCCACGTAGCGCTCCCGCCGGGCCCGCGCTGAGCGGAGCAGATCGAGGCAGATGCGGCTGGCGACCCTGGTCAGCCAGCCGCCGGGGTTCTCGATGGCCTCCTGCTGCTGCGGGGACATGGCGTACCAGCGGGCATACGTCTCCTGCACGGCATCCTCAGCATCGGCCAGGGAGCCCAGCAGCCGGTAGGCGACATTGATGAGCTGACGCCGCTCGCTCATGATCGCGCTCAGGCCTGGGCCGGGCCGGCCGTCTCCTGCCCCGGATCGGGTACTCATGGTGCCGGCGCCTCCCTTAGCCGCATCCGCCTTTACCAGGTCAACGAGACAGCGCACCGGACTGTGAGGTGGCGCGCCGCCTCACATCCCGGGGAGCTATGTCGTCGTACTGCTCAGACGAACACCACACCCGCGAAGAAGGAAGATCATGCGAGTCCTAGTTGTAGCAGCCGGCGGTGGGAACCGATGAGCAACCTCCAGGCCATCGCTGATCGCGTCGAGATCGAGGCGCTGCGCGGCGAGTACACCGACGCGGCGATGATGCGCGACTACGACCGCCTCGCGTCGCTGTTCACCCCCGGCGGCGCGCTGCGGATGCCGAACGTCCCCGTCGAGCTGGCCGGCCGGGAGGAGATCCGCGCCTGGGGCGAGCGGGTCCCGGCTGTCGTGGACTACCTCGTGCAGACCACGCACCCGGGCATGATCCGGCTTACCGGCGACACCGCGTCCGGCCGGGCCTACATGTCAGAGCTCATCCGCTTGCGCGACGGCGGTTCGCACCTGAACTACGCCATCTACCACGACCGCTACCAGCGCACCCCGGACGGCTGGAAGTTCACCGAGCGCGTCTACGAGATCAGGTACCTCGACACCACTCCGCTGGCGGGCGCGGCCCCGCACCCGGCGCCCGGGCCCCGGCGCGAACCATGACCCGCCCGGAACGCAGCGATTAACTGCCCCCTTTAGGAGTGACCAGGCATGACCACTACGACCAAGCTCAGCGAACTGACTGGCGACTACGTCCTCGACACCGCCCGCACCCGGATCGGCTTCGCCGCCCGGGCCATGGTCACCAAGGTGCGCGGGCAGTTCGGCGAGTTCGAGGGCCGCGCGCACCTGGACGGCAACGACCCGTCGAAGTCCAGCGCCCAGCTCACGATCCAGGCGGGCAGCATCCAGACCCGCATCCAGCAGCGCGACGACCACCTGCGCAGCAACTTCCTGGACACCGGCCACCACCGGGCCATCACCTTCACCTCGACCAGGACCGAACAGGCCGGCGAGACCAGCTTCAAGGTCACCGGTGACCTGACCATCCGCGGCGTGACCAAGCCGGTCACCGTGGATTTCGAGCTGACCGGCGCCGTGACTGACCCGTGGGGCAACTTCCGGGTCGGGTTCGAGGGCACGGTGACCATCAACCGCAAGGACTGGGGCGTCAACTGGAGAGCGGTGTCGGGTGGCGGGCTCCTGGTCAGCGAGAGGGTAACGCTGGAGTTCGACGTCGCCGCGGTCCGGCAGTCCTGACCGATGACCGGTGGCCGGCGATCCCGGATGACGTTTCGTCAGGGGACGCAGGGCGCGATCCCGCCCCGCACCGGGGAGAGGCCATGAATCCGCCCGAAATAGCCGTGCACCGCCGGGCCGGGATGATCTGATCCCGGAGAGCTGAGCGCCAGGAAGTAGCGGTGGCCTAGCGAGATCGTCCAGGGCCGTCCAGTCAGCTCGGCCGACCCGTGAGCGTCGGTGAAGCCGGCCGCCCAGTCGTGAATGGGAGCATCGCCTGCGCAATCGCCGCCGAACAACTCATATCTGACGCCTGGTTGCCCGCCGGTGATCCGCGCGGTCACCACGACGCGCGCCAGGCCGGAGGACGAGCGGACCGCGAAGGCGGTGACCTCACCCGACAACGGCGGTGCTCCAGGCAGCACAGCCGTGCTGGTGGACAGCAGCAGAGAGGCCATTCCGGCCTGGGCAGGCCCGGTCACTGACTGCAGTTGCCGGTGCGCTGCGGTGGCCTCCCCGCGGTAGTGCAGGGTCGTCACGATGGCTGCGGCCAGTGCCGCCACCAGCAGCGCCACCACCAGCCACCAGGCCGGCCGGAGCGCGACGGATCTGGGCTCAGCGGAGATCACATCGGCCGGTTCGGGCCCCGGCCCGCCCGCTTCGCCGCGCCTGTCCCGCATCCGGGTCACCAGCCGAGCTCGGTAAGGCGGGCGTCGTCGATGCCGAAGTGGTGCGCGACCTCGTGGATGACCGTCCGGCGGACCTGCTCCACCACCTCGGCCTCGGTGTCGCAGATCGCGCAGATGGCCCGCCGGTAGATCGTAATCCGGTCCGGCAGGACCCCGGCGTACTGCGAGGTCCGGCTGGTCAGCGGGATGCCCTGGTACAGCCCCAGCAGGCCGGGACGTCCCGGGCCGTGCTCGACGGTGACCGCGACGTTGCGCATCAGCCGCCCGAGATCCTCAGGCAGACTGTCCAGGGCGGCCACGACCATGTCCTCGAACGCGCCCGGCTCAACCTCGATCACCCTCCCATTGTCTGCCGCCGCGCTGAACGGCAGCTCTGGATTGCTTCTGTAAGGGCAGGCTGCGGGCGGGTCTGCCGGCCGGGCACATAGCCTGTTTCCCGACAAGATCTCCTCTTTCGCCTTCCCCGCACGAGGGCTGCCTGTACTTGTGAACAAACCGTGCTGACCAACGAAGTCCCGGACGCCTCCGCCGGGACGGTGGACGACCGTGCCCCGCGCCGCCGCCAGCGGCGCATCGTCGTGATCGCGACCATCGCCGCGGTCTTCCTGGCCTTCTGCGGGCTGACCGCGCGCCTGTTCATCTTCCCCGCCTCCGGGATGCCCGCCCGCGTGGATGCCATCGTGATGATGGCGGGCCCCGGTAACCGCTACTCCACCGCGCTGAACCTGGCCTACCAGCATCGGGCCCGCGTGCTGGTGATCTCCACCGGAAACGACCATGGCCCCGGCGGCCCCATCGGGCCCTGCGGGCCGCCGGTCCCGGGGGTCAGGGTGATCTGTTTCAACCCCAGCCCGGACACCACCCAGGGTGAGGCGGAGTACGCGGCCCGGCTGGCCCGGCAGTACCACTGGCACTCCATCGCGCTGGTCACCATCACACCGCAGGACTCCCGGGCCCGGCTGAGGATGGAGCGCTGCTTCGGCGGCCACGTCTACGTGATGCCCGCGCCGATCCGGCTCCGGCTCTGGCCCTACGAGCTGGCCTACGAGTGGGGCGCCACGATCAAGGCCCTCACCATCAGCCGCAGCTGCTAGCAGGCGGGTCCGGCGGCCCCGATAAGAGAACGCTTAATCGGCGGTCGCCCGAACCGGGCCGGCGAAATAGAGTCAGGCCCAGGACACCGGGAAGGTACCTGATTATGAGCGATCAGCCTGACGAGGCCCTCGAGGTGCTGCGCGGGGTGTGGAACGCACAGCAGCAGACCGTGGCCGACCTCGGCGATGACGAGAACCCCAAGACGTGCAAGAGGATGGCGGACGTCGGCTTCGGCGGCATGGCCGGCCCCGAAGAGGACCTGCGCACCGCCTGGCGGAACCGGCTGGCCCGGGAGGGCAAGCTGAACGCCGACAGCGGTACCGTCGCTGACCTGGTGCTCGGCCAGGCTGAGGGTCACTGACCGCTGCATGGAGTATCCGGACACCGTCGCCAAGCTCACCGAGATCTTGCGCCAGGGCGGCTACCTGGCTGACCGCGGCCTGGCCACCGCCTTGTTCGTGGGGATGTCGCTGCACCGGCCCGTCCTCCTGGAGGGCGAGGTCGGGGTAGGCAAGACCGAGGTCGCGAAGGTCCTGGCCGACACCTTCGGGCGGCGGCTGATCCGGCTCCAGTGCTACGAGGGCATCGACACCAGCCAGGCCCTCTACGAATGGGATTACGCCCGCCAGATGCTGTACATCCGGGCGCTGTCCGAGCGGACCCTGTCGCAGCGGGAGGGCGCCGAGGAGGATGCGGTCGACAAGGTCTTCGGGCCGCGGTTCCTGCTGGAACGGCCGTTGCTGGAGGCGGTGCGGGCCGGTGACCAGGCCGTGCTGCTCATCGACGAGGTGGACCGGGCCGACGACGAGTTCGAGGCGTTCCTGCTCGAGGTGCTGTCCGACTTCCAGATCAGCATCCCCGAGGTCGGCACGATCAGGGCGGAACGCCCGCCGCTGGTCCTGCTGACCTCCAACCGGACCCGCGAGCTGCACGACGCGCTCAAGCGGCGCTGCCTCTACCACTGGATCGGCTACCCGCCGCCGGAGCGTGAGGTGGAGATCGTCCTGGTCCGGGCGCCGGGCGTGTCCGAGGCGCTGGCGGGCAAGGTGGTGGCGGCGGTCAACCGGCTCCGGGAAATGGAACTGGCCAAGCCGCCGGGCGTCGCCGAGACCATCGACTGGGTGCGGACCCTGGACTTCCTCGGCGAGACCGGGCTCGACACCCAGGTCGCCGCGGACACCCTGGGCGCCGTGGTCAAGGAGCGCGACGACCTGGAGCTGGTCCGGGACAACCTGGAAGAGATCACGTCCGGTGCCTGAGCGCGCCCCCTTTATCGCGCTGCTGGTGAACTTCACGGCGGAACTCCGGGCGGCCGGCCTGTCCGTCGGCTCCGGCGACGTGCTGGCCTACTGCGCGGCCATGGGCGCGCTGGACCCGACCGACCTGCTGGACCTGTACTGGGGCGGGCGGACCACCCTGGTGACCCGGCGGGAGAACATCCCCGTCTACGACCGGGTGTTCCGGCGGTTCTTCCTGGATAGCCGCGACCCCGTCCGCGAACTGCTCAACCTGCAGCATCCGGATCACACCCGGGCCGAGGGCGTGCTCCAGGTCCCGGCCACCGAGCCCGGGGAAGACCGGCAGGAACAGGTGTCGCTGGGCCTGGTGGCGTCGGACGCCGAGACGCTCCGGCACAAGTCCTTCCCCGCGTGCACCCCGGAGGAACTGGCGGCGCTGCGGCGCATCATGGCCCGGATCCGGCTCACCCCGCCCCGGCGGCGGACCCGGCGGACCACGACGGCCGCGGCGGGCCGCGCCCCGGACCTGCGCCGGATGGTGCGGCAGTCGCTGCGCATGCACGGTGAGCCTCCCGAGCTGGCCTGGCGGCGGCGCAAGGTCCGGCTCCGGCCGCTGATCCTCATCCTCGACGTGTCCGGGTCGATGGCCGACTATTCGCGCCACCTGCTCCAGTTCGCTTACTCCGCCCAGCGCGCGGCCACCCGGGTCGAGGTGTTCTGCTTCGGCACCCGGCTCACCCGGATCACCCGGGCCCTGGATCACCGCAAGCCCGATGACGCGCTGGAGCGGGCGGCCGGCGTGGTGTTCGACTGGGAGGGCGGCACCAGGATCGGGGCCAGCCTGGACGCCTTCGTGCGTGACTGGGGCCGCCGCGGGCTGTGCCGCGGCGGGATCGTGGTCATCTGCTCCGACGGGCTGGACCGGGGTGACCCGGAGATGCTGGCCACGGCCATGGAACGGCTGCGGCGGCTCAGTTACCGGGTGGTATGGATGAACCCGCACAAGGGCAACGACCCGCACTTCCGGCCGAGCACGCTCGGCATGCTGGCCGCCGCCCCGAGCATCGACCTGATCCTGTCCGGTCACGACCTGAGCAGCCTGGAGGAACTCGCTACGCTGCTGCCAACCCTGAATTAGGCCGGCCCTGATTAGGCCGGCCCTGAAGTTAGCCAGCGCTGAATTAGGCCAACGCTGAACGAGGAGCGCGCGGTGCGGTGGAGCGTAGGCGTGGAGGCCGACGGTGACCGGGTTCTGACCCGTGCGGAAGTGGTGGAGCTGGCCGACGCCGTGGCGGCCAGCCACGGCATCGCCACCGGGATCGGGACCAGCCGTTACGGCGCCCAGCTGATCGTGGAGGCCGGCACCCGCGAGGAGGCCATCGAGAAGGCCACCGCGGAACTGCGCCAGGCCGCGGCGCGGGCCGGCCTGCCGCCCGGCCCGGTGGTGCGGGCCGAGGCGATCAGCGAAGACGAGGACGCGGCCGGATGATCCGGCTCGGGTCGCTGGCCGGGTACCCGTTCGAGGGACCGCGCGTGCTGGCCGGCTGGACCGCGCCTTCGGCCGCCGCGGTCTTCGCGATCCTCTGCAAGCCAGATCCGGACACCAAGCCGGAACGGTACGCCGTCATCTACGTCGGGCACAGCGAGGACCTCTCGGCCGAGCGCTTCCCGTTCCGTCACCCGGCCGCGCCGTGCTGGGTGCGCCGCGCCGGATCCCGGTGGAAGGTCTACATCGCCACCTACGAGGTGCCCGGGGGTACCGCGGCGCACCGGGAGCAGATCAGCCGCGAGCTGACCGCCGTCTACCAGCCGGGCTGCAACGCCCAGCAGTACGACCAGGCCTGGCGGGAGGAATGGATCGGCGGCCCCGGCAGCAGCTGACCGCCGGCACCTGGCCACCGCGCCGCGCCGGTTTCTCCTTACGCCCCGCAACGAACTACGCGTGCGGCGTGAACCCCACCGCGTCGTGCAGCCGGGACCGGCGCCGCCCGGAGGCCGGCCGGGCTGGCTCGGGCACCAGCGCCGGCTCGGGAGCCGGGGTGACGTCAACCACGATCTCCTCGGCCATCCCGTACAGCAGCGGCAGCGCCCCGGCGACCACGCCGCCGGTCCGGTTGATGTGCTCGACCCCGGGCCCGATGAGCTTGGCGTGGCCCACGATGGTCGCCACGATGCCCGAGGCGCCCTCCAGGTTCCCGGCGATCCGGGTCAGCAGCGTGCCCACCCAGAACAGGTAGACCGCCAGGCCCGCGATCAGCAGCACGATGACCAGGACGGTCAGGACGACGAGGGTAGTCATGACTTCACCTTCCCGAGCACCCGGCCGAGGAACAGGTGATGCTGGAGGCCCTCAGCCAGGACCGCCTCCACACCGTCGGCGACCTGCGGGATCAGCACGGTGTCCGCGGTGTTGTCCGCGGCGGCCTGCAGCGTCCCGCCGATCTGGACCACCCGGCGGTCGATGATCTTCACCAGCCAGACCAGGATGGACAGCAACGCGGCGACGGCCAGCACCACGACGAAGCCGAGGATGATCGCGGTCACCCACAGGGTGTGCTCGGTACCGGACATGGCCAGGACGTGTGGCTGCATGGTCACCCTCCCAGCCGGGCGCGGCCGCGCTGCAGGCCGCCGATGATGATGGTGGCGTGCTCGATGGTGGTGCGCAGCGCGCCCAGCGGCGCCGTGTTGGTGACCGCCTCGGTCAGCGCGTCATTGATCTTGGGGGCCTCGTTGCCGATCGACCGGGCCAGCAGCAGGATCGGGACGACCAGCGCCACCACGACCAGGACGACCACGATGCCGATGGTGTAGCCGATCACCCAGCCGGTCGTGGACGTGCCGGCCGCGAGGACGGCGCCATGGATTTCCATCAGTAGCTCCTCACACCGTCTCGCAGAAGTCGCGAACCGGCTTGAGGCTCGCGTTGACCGCCGTCAGCCGGGGCGGAACCGGGCTGGTGAGCTGGGCCACCGCCTGCACGCCGCCGGTCACCTGGACCAGGGTGGCGCGGATGGCCCGCAGGTGGAAGATCACCCGCAGGAGGCCGACCGCGGTGACCGCGATGATCAGCGCCGCGACGATGACTGTCATCCAGGCCGCTGCTGGCATTGGTATCTCCTAACCCAGAAGTTTCGCGACGGAACCGGCGTACCGGACGGCCCCCACGGACACCTCGCGGACCGTGGTGTCGGTCTGGGCCAGGCCATCGGGGACGCCCTGCAGTTCGCCGACGAGTTCGACGCCCCCGGCCAGGATCTGGTCGGCGGCGCCGCGGATCCGCTCGAGCGCGGCGAGCACCCGGTTCAGCAGGAAGATCACCACGGGCAGCACCACGACCAGCAGTACTACGTTGCCGATCCACCACAAGACCATGACGGGCTCCTTCTCAGCTCGCGGCGTGGTAGGGGACGAAGAAACGGCGGAAGACCCGGCTCAGCGCCATGACCGCGGCCCGCATCCCGAGGGCCAGGCCGCTGGCTGAGCTGGTCCCGGAGGCGGCGATCTGCTCGGCGGACTCGCCCCGCTCAGCCCGCTCGATCCGGTCCTGCATGGTGGCCGCGAAGTCCCGCATCATCACCGACGTCACGTCGGAGATCATGCCGCGGCCGTACTGGGCGGCCGCGCCGGACAGCTGCAGGTCCTGGCTCACGTTGACCTTGGTGCCGCGGCCCGAGCGGACCAGCGTCGCGGTCACCACCATGCTGGCCTGGCCGCGGCCCTTGGCCTCGGCCCCGGCCGCGTTGAGGACCAGCCGCTTGGCGGCCTCGTCCCGCTCGGCGATCTCCGCGGTCCCGGCGAACTGCAGCCGCACCGGGCCCATCCGGACGGCCACCTGGCCCTTGTACTTCTCGCCGCCCAGGTCCTCGGTCAGCTCCGCGCCGGGCAGGCACGTGGCCACCTGCGGGATGTCCCCGAAGAACTTCCAGACCTTCTCGACCGGCTGGGCGACCTCGAAGTCGTTCTTGATCAGCATCGGCTCTCCTTGAGATACGCCGCCGGGTCCTCCTGGAACGACCGGCGGCAGCCGGCGCAGCAGAAGTAGTAGGTCACGCCTTCGTGCTCCAGCGGGTAGCTGGACGGGTCCGCCGCCACCGTCATCCCGCAGACCGGATCGATTGACTCCGCCGCACTCTGGTCAGCTATCTGGGCGCCGGCCGCCCCCGCCGGGCCCGGCACCAAGTCGCCGGAGGCGCGCAGCTGGACCAGCTCGGCCAGGATCGCCACCGCGATCTCCCGGTGCGACGTCCGGCCCAGGTCCAGGCCCGCGGGCACCCGGACCCGGTCGAGCTGGTCCTGCGGCACGCCGCGGTCGGCGAGGTAGCCGAGGACGGCCGCGCCCCGCTTGGCCGACCCGACCAGCCCCAGGTAGGCGGGACGGGCCGCGACGGCCTGCTCAACGGCGTCCTCGTCCCCGTGGCCCTGGGTGGCCACGACCACCATGGAGCTCTCGTCCGCGTCGGCCGCCGAGAACGCCCCGCGGTCCAGCACCGTGGTGCGCCAGCCCAGCGCCCTGGACAGGTCAGCCAGGGTCGCCACCATCGGCGAGCGGCCCACGACCACCAGGTGCGGCGCGGGCAGCACCGGCTCGATGTAGACCTCCAGCGCGCCCTCGCTCTGGCAGGCGATGGGCACCACGGTCATCCCGTCCGGCACGGCCGCGCCGAACTGGTCCGGGGTGCCGAGCAGCAGCAGCCGCGGCACGCCCTCGGTGATCACCTGCTGGGCCTCCCGGATCACTACCGGCTCGGCGCACGCCCCGCCGATCCAGCCGAGCAGGTCACCGCCGGCCGTGATGATCGCGCGGGAACCCTGCTGGCCCGAGGACGGGCCCTGCCGCCAGACCACGGTGGCCAGCGCGAACGGCTGGCCCCGGCGGGTCAGCTCGCCGGCCTCCTCCATCACGTCCCAGCTCTGCATCAGCAGCTTCCCTCCATCCGCCCCGGCCTCAGTCAGTCCGGACCGGGGGCGCACCGGAGACGTCGTGGCGCTGGGTGATCGCCTCCCAGACCCGGTCCGGGAGCAGCGGCATGTCGATGTTGCGCACCCCGGTCTCGGACAGCGCGTCCAGTACCGCGTTCACGAACGCGGCCGGGCCGCCGACCGCCGCGCACTCCCCGATGCCCTTGGCGCCGATCGGGTGGTGCGGGCAGGGGGTGACCACCTCGCTGTGCAGCTCGAAGCCGGGCGTCTCCCAGGCGCTGGGCAGCATGTAGTCCATGTAGTTCGAGCCGACGCAGTTCCCGTCCGCGTCGAACGTGATGAACTGCATGTTGGCCATGGCGTAGGCCTCGGCCAGGCCGCCCATGATCTGGCCCTCGACGATCATCGGGTTGATCCGGACCCCGCAGTCGTCCACCGCCACGGTGTTCAGCACATCCCAGACCCCGGTCTCCGGGTCGACCTCGACCGTGACGATGTAGACCGCGAACGGCCAGGTCAGGTTGGGCGGGTCGTAGTAGGCGGTGTTCTCCAGGCCGGGTTCCATGCCGTCGGGCATGTTGCTGTACGCGGCCATCGCGCATTCCTGGATGGTCACCCCCCGGTCCGGCGCGCTGCGCACGTAGAACCGGCCGAGCTCCCACTCGATGTCCTCCTCGGACACCTCCAGGAGGTGGGCGGCCAGCTTGCGCGCCTTGGCCCGGATCTTGCGGGACACCATGGAGACGGCCGCCCCGGCCACCGGGGTGCTCCGGGAGGCGTACGTGCCCATCCCGAACGGCGCGGTGTCGGTGTCGCCTTCCTCGACGACGATGTCCTCCGCCGGGATGCCCAGCTCGTGGCTGACGATCTGGGCCCAGGTCGTCTCGTGGCCCTGGCCCTGGCCCCGGGCGCCGGTGCGGACGATGGCCTTGCCCGTCATGTGGATCTTGAGCTCGGCGGAGTCGAACATCTTGATGCCGAGGATGTCGTATTCGCGGCTGTTGCCCGCGCCGAGCGGCTCGGTCATGGTGGAGATGCCGAGGCCGAGCAGCCGGCCCCGGGCCCGGGCCTCTTCCTGCTTGGCCCGGAAATCCTCGTAGCCGATGGCCCGCAGGCCGACGTCCAGGCATTTGCCGTACTGGCCCGAGTCGGTCAGGAAGCCGAACGGGGTGCGGTGCGGGAAGTCGTCGTCGCGGACGAAGTTCATCCGCCGGAACGCGGCCTGGTCCATGCCCAGGTCCTGGGCGGCGGCCTGCATCATGCGTTCCTGGAAGAACATGGCCTCGGTGACCCGGAACGAGCACCGGTAGGCCACCCCGCCGGGTGCCTTGTTGGTGTAGGTGCCGCGCGTCGTCATGTGCGCGACCGGGATGTCGTAGGCGGCGAACGCCGAGTGCATCAGCCCGATCTTGAACTTGCTGGGCTGGGCATCGGAGAAGAACGCGCCGTGGTCGGCCTGGGTGCGCATCCGGACGGCCAGGATCTTGCCGTCCCGGCGCAGTGCGATCTCGCCGTCCAGGTAGATGTCCCGCGCGAAGTGGGTGGAGATCAGGTTGCCGGACTTGTCCTCGATCCACTTCACCGGCCGCTCCAGCAGGATCGAGGCCAGGATCGAGCACACGTAGCCGGGGTAGACGGGCACCTTGTTGCCGAACCCGCCGCCGATGTCCGGCGAGATGATCCGGATCATGTGCTCGGGCAGCTCGGCGACGAGCGCGACCGCGGCCCGGATGATGTGCGGCGCCTGGGTGGTCATGTAGACGGTCAGTTTCGAGGTCGCCCGGTCGAAGTCCGCGACCGATCCGCAGCACTCGATTGGCGACGGGTGCGAGCGGGGGTAGTGCAGTTGCAGCCGCGAGACCAGGTCCGCCTCGGCGAATGCGCGCTCGGTACCCTCGGCGTCGCCTACTTCCCAGTCGTAGATGACGTTGCCGTCCTGCCCCTGCTTGTCGTCCCGGATGACCGGCGCGCCCTCGGCGACGGCCTGCATCGGGTTCACGATGGCGGGCAGCGGCTCGTACTCGACGTCGATGGCCTCGCACGCGTCCTTGGCGATGTATGGGTCATCGGCGATGACGCACGCCACCTCCTGGCCCTGGAAGCGCACCTTGTCGGTGGCCAGCACGGCCTGGGTGTCGTAGGACAGCGTCGGCATCCAGGCCAGGTTGCGGGTGGCCATCATCTCGCCGGTGAGCACCAGGCGCACGCCGGGGATCTCCCACGCCCGGCTGGCGTCGATGGACTTGATCCGGGCGTGGGCCAGCGGGCTGCGCAGGATCTCCATGTGCAGCATCCCGGGCAGGGTGATGTCGTCGGTGTAGTTGCCCTTGCCCCGGATGAAGCGGTTGTCCTCGACCCGCTTGCGGCTGGCGCCCAGCCCGCCGATCTTGATCTCGTCCAGTGCCTGCGACACGGGGTCAGCCCTCTTTCTGGAGCTTGTCGGCGGCCCACAGCACCGACTTCACGATGTTCTGGTATCCGGTGCACCGGCACAGGTTGCCGGACAGCGCCCAGCGGACGTCTTCCTCGCTCGGGTCGGGGTTCTCATCCAGCAGGGCCTTGGCGGCCATCATCATCCCGGGGGTGCAGAACCCGCACTGCAGGCCGTGCTCCTCCTTGAAGCCCTCTTGCAGCGGGTGCAGCTCACTCGCGGTGGCCAGCCCCTCGACGGTGCTGATCTCGTGCCCGTCCACCTGGACGGCCAGCATGGTGCACGACTTGACCGGCCGGCCGTCCACCAGCACCGTGCACGCGCCGCAGTTCGTGGTGTCGCAGCCCATGTGCGTGCCGGTCAGCCCGAGCCCGCGGCGGATCAGGTGGGCCAGCAGCAGCCGGGGCTCTACCTCCGCGATCTTCTTCTGGCCGTTGACCGTGAACTTGATCCGGCGCATCGGGACATCGGTCGCCTCGTCGCCTGGATCCTCGTAAACCATCGTCATGTCAGGCTGCCCTTTCCCCACTGCTGCCAGCACCGGTGCTGCCTTCTTCGCTGCCGACCCGGTTCAGGAGCCGGGTGACGAAGGTGCGCACCATGTGCCGCTTGTAGTCCGCGCTGCCGCGGTGGTCGGTCCGCGGCCGGGCCGCGTCCCCGGCCAGCCCGGCCGCCATCTCGATGGTCTGGGCGGTCAGCGGCTGGCCCTCCAGCGCACTGGCGGCCTCGGTGGCCCCGATGGTCGAGCCCCCTACCCCGGTCAGCGAGATCCCGGCTCTGGTCACGGTGGCTCCGGACATTTCCAGGGCCACCGCCACCCCGACCGTGGCGAAGTCGCCCACCCGGCGCTCGAGCTTGAGATACCCGCCCGCCCGGGCCCCTGTGGCGGGCGGGATCAGGGCTTCCACGACGATCTCGTCGGGCTCCAGAACGTTCTCGAACGGCCCGGTGACGAAGTCGGCGACCGCGATGGTGCGGCGGCCGCGCGGGCCCTGGGCCACCACGGACCCGCCCAGCGCGAGCACCACGGAGGCCCAGTCCCCCTGCGGGTCGGCATGGCAGACCGAGCCCACCAGGGTGCCCCGGGTGCGCACGATGGGGTCGGCGATGAGCGGCGCCGCCGCGGCCATGGTGGGCTGCGACGACTTCAGCAGGGCCGAGCGCTCCAGGTCGGCGTGCCGGCACAGCGCCCCGATCCGCAGCGTCCCGTCCGGGTCGGTGCGGTGGTAGTCGAGGCCGGGCACGTTGTTGATATCCACCAGCAGTTCCGGCGAGGCAAAGCGCAGCTTCATCATCGGGACCAGGCTCTGGCCACCGGCCAGCACCTTGGCGTAGTCCCCGCCGTCGCGCAGCGTGGCGATGGCCTCATCGAGGGAACGCGGTGCCTCGTAGCGGAACCGAGACGGATACATCCGATCCTCCAGTGTCCTGTCCGGACGGCACTGCCGCGCCGAACGCCGGATTGTGGGTCAGTCTTCGTCTCCGGTGCCCGCCGCGGTGCCGGACGCACTGGCCCCTGATTCGCCAGCACTGTGTACCTGCGGGAGCCGGGGCTGCGACTGCGGGTCGGGCACGGCCACGGGCAGGGTGTCCTCCTCCGGATCCGGCCGGGGCTCCTGATGCGGCGGCCACGGCCCGGCCACCGGCTGACCTGCGATCTTCAGGTAGTCGATCAGCTCCGGCCAGGCCCACACGGTGGGGCTCTTGCCCTCTTTCGGGGCGTTCTCGATCAGTTCGTACAGGCGCGGGTTGCCGCGGCTATGACCGTCGGATTCGATCCGCATCAGCCCACTCCTACCCTGGATCGGCTGGCCATGCGTCACCTCTGTGAGGTGAGCCACATGATCCGCCGGCCGGCAGGCGTGCGCAACACGCGAATAAGTGCTTGCTTAACTGTGCCCTTCCGGGGCTCCGAGGCGGCCGGTCAGGGCGGCCCCGGCTCAGCTCCAGATGGTCACGTAGACCGGCGGCCGGAATCGCGACGGCGGCACGCCCGCGGTGGGCGCGCGCATCAGCTGCATGGCCTCGGGGGTGGTCAGGAAGCGGCGCAGCGCGCTGGCCACCGTGCTCCGGTGCTGGCGCTCCAGCAGGGTCACGTGCCAGCATCCGTCCAGCGGCGCTCCCGGCACGTCGACCAGGGACAGCTCGCCCCGGCGCAGCTGCTGGCTGACGAGATGCTCGACGGCCGGCGCGACCCCGGCGCCGTCGGCGGCCGCGGCCCACGCGGCGGTCTGGTTGGGGAACACCCCGATCTTGTCCTCACCGATCCGCAGCGCCGCCAGCAACTGCCCGGTGTCGCTGTCCGGATCGGTGCCGGACGGGTCCACCAGCCACCTCCACTGCTGGGGGGTGCCGCGCAGCCGGGACTGCCCGGCGGTGACCACGACCAGGCGGTAGCGGAAGATCGGCTCGCTCACCACCGGCAGGCCCGCGTCATCGGCCACCCGGGGGCCGATAGCCACGTCGGCCAGCCGGTTGCCCACCAGGACTCCCATCTCCTGGCTCACGGCCACTCCGGAGGACACCTCGAGAGGCCCGGCGAAGCGGCGCCGGAACGCCTCGGTCAGCGGGCTGGCCACGAACTCGGCGAAGGTGGGCGAGGCCACCACGCGGAGCTGTTCCGGGGCGCCCTGGGCGGCCCGGACCGCGGCGTGTGCCTCGGCGCCGAGCACCACGATCTGCGAGGCGGTGGCCAGCAGCCGGGAGCCGCCGGCGGTGAGCGTCATCCCGCTGGGCCCGCGGCTGACCAGCTGGTCACCGAGGTGCTGGCGGAGGGCGGTCAGGGCCTGCGAGACCGCGGACTCGCTCACCCCGAGCGCGTTCGCGGCGGAGGTCACCGAGCCCAGCCGGGCGACCAGCACGAACGCATTGAGCTGTGTAAGCGTCATAACCTTCTGATTATTACCGCTGGCTAGACGCACTCGTACACTCGCAAACAGTGGTTACCCCGAGGGAGAGCGCATGCAGGTTCCGGCCTACGTCGAGTACGAGAAGGCCACCAGCGTCGCGCACGCCCTCGCCCTGCTGGCCCGGTTCGGCCCGGAGGCCCGCATCCTGGCGGGCGGGCACAGCCTGATCCCGATGATGAAGCTGCGGCTCGCCCAGCCGGAAACGCTGATCGACATCAACGCCCTGACGGAGCTCTCCTACCTCACGGTGACCGGCCCGGACGGCTCCGCCGTCCTCGGCGCGGAGCGGCGAGCGGGGGCCGGGGGTTCCGGGGTAGTCCCCCGGGTGAGCGGAGCGGGGGGTCGTCCCCCCGGGCTGGCACTGAGCTGCGGATCGGCGCGATGACCAGGCACGCCCAGCTGCTCGACTCAGCCGAAGCGGCCCGGCACTTCGCGATCCTGCATGACGCGGAGCAGGTGATCGCGGATCCGGTGGTGCGTAACTGGGGCACGGTCGGCGGCTCGCTGTGCCAGGCCGACCCGTCCGAGGACCTGTCGGCGGCCTTCGCCGCGCTCAAAGCGACGATGGTCATCGCCCACGCCGACGGCACCAGGACGGTGCCGGCCCGGGATTTCCACACCGGGCCCTACGAGACCGTGGTCGCACCGGGCGAGATCCTGACCGAGATCCGGGTCCCGATCCGGCCCGGCGGGGGCAGCGCGTACGAGAAGGTCGGGCGCCGGGCCGGTGACTGGCCGGTGGGCGCGGCCGGGTCGGCCCTGTGGTTGGACAGTGGCGGGCTGGACGGTGGCGGGCTGGACGGGGGCATCATCACCGACGCGGGCATCGGGCTGACCGCGGTGGGCGCGCCGCACTTCTCCGCGGCTGAGGCCGAGGAATTCCTGCGCGGCGCGCCAGCCACCGAGGAGAGCTTCGCCCGGGCCGGCGAGCTGGCGGCCGCGTCCTGCCGGCCGGTGTCGGACCAGCGCGGCCCGGCCGACTACAAGCGCCACCTGGCCCGTGAGCTGACCATCCGTTCGCTGCGGCGGGCCTGCCAGCGTGCTGGGCAGCACGCCGGACAGCAGAGTGCAGGCTGAGCACAGACGACATGCAGATAACGATCACCGTCAACGGCGTAGGCCACACCAGGGACGTGGAGGCCCGGCTGCTGCTGATCCATTTCCTGCGCGATGAGCTCGGCCTGACCGGGTCACACTGGGGGTGCGACACCTCCAACTGCGGCGCCTGCGTGGTGTGGCTGGACGAGACGCCGGTCAAGTCGTGCACGGTGCTGGCGGCCATGGCCGACGGGCGCCGGGTACGTACCGTGGAGGACCTGGCCCGTGACGGCCGGCTGGACCCGGTCCAGCAGGGCTTCGCGGAATGCCACGGGCTGCAGTGCGGGTTCTGCACCCCGGGCATGATGATGACCGCCCGGTGGCTGCTCGATCACCATCCGGATCCGTCCCCGGCCGAGATCCGCGAGGCGCTGTCCGGGCAGCTGTGCCGGTGCACCGGGTACGAGAACATCGTGCGCTCGGTCCTGTGGGCGAGCCAGAGCGGCGCCGGTACCAGCCCGGGGAGGGACGATGAGCACAGCGCCTGATCCGGCTCTGGACGGGGCCTACGGCCCGGTCCGGCGCAAGGAGGACGCCCGGTTCCTGCGTGGCCAGGGCACGTTCGTGGACGACATCCAGCGGCCCGGCATGCTGCACGGCGCGATCCTGCGCAGCCCCCTGGCGCACGCCAGGATCGTGTCGGTGGACACGGCCGCGGCGGAGGCCCATCCCCGGGTCCGGGCCGTCATCACCGGCGAGATGCTGGAGCAGCGGAAGCTGGCCTGGATGCCCACCCTGTCCCGTGACGTCCAGGCCGTCCTGGCCACCGACAAGGTCCGGTTCCAGGGCCAGGAGGTGGCGTTCGTCGTCGCCGAGGACCGCTACTCCGCGCGGGACGCGCTGGAGCTGATCCAGGTGGACTACGAGCCGCTGCCGGTGGTCGTGGACGCGACCCGGGCGCTGGACACCGGCGCCCCGCTGATCCGCGACGACGTGGCCGGCCAGCAGGACAACCACATCTTCGACTGGTCGGCCGGTGACCGGGCCGCCACCGACGCGGCCTTCGCCGCCGCCGACGTGGTGGTCACCCAGGACATGCTGTTCCCGCGCTCACACCCCGCGCCGCTGGAGACCTGCGGCGCGGTGGCCGAGATGGACCCGGTCACCGGGAAGCTCACGGTGTGGGTCACCACGCAGGCACCGCACGCGCACCGCACCCTGTACGCGCTGATCGCCGGGCTGCCCGAGCACAAGATCCGGATCGTGTCCCCCGACATCGGCGGCGGGTTCGGCAACAAGGCCCCGGTCTACCCGGGGTACCTGTGCGCCGTGGTCGGCAGCATGCTGACCGGCCAGCCGGTGAAGTGGGTCGAGGACCGGTCGGAGAACCTGATGTCCACCGCGTTCGCCCGGGACTACCACATGCACGGCGAGATCGCCGCGACCCGGGACGGGCGGATCCTCGCCCTGCGGGCCCGGGTGCTGGCCGACCACGGCGCGTTCAACGGGGCGGCCCAGCCCAGCAAGTACCCGGCCGGGTTCTTCCACATCTTCACCGGGTCCTACGACCTGCAGGCGGCCCACTGCGAGGTCACCGGCGTCTACACCAACAAGGCCCCGGGCGGGGTCGCCTACTCCTGCTCGTTCCGGATCGCCGAGGGCGTGTACCTGGTCGAGCGGATGGTCGACCTGCTGGCCGGCGAGCTCGGCCTGGACCCGGCCGAGCTGCGGATGCGGAACCTGCTGCGGCCCGAGCAGTTCCCCTACACCTGCCCGACCGGGTGGGAGTACGACTCCGGCGACTACCCCCGGACCCTGCAGGTCGCGATGGACCTGGCCGGCTATCCGGAGCTGCGGCGGGAGCAGGAGGAACGGCGGGCCCGCGGCGAGTACATGGGCATCGGGCTCAGCTTCTTCACCGAGGGGGTCGGCGCCGGGCCGCGCAAGGATATGGACATCCTCGGCCTGGGCATGGCCGACGGCGCTGACCTGCGGATCTACCCGACGGGCGCGGCGGTGCTGAGCGTTTCCTGCCAGACCCAGGGCCAGGGGCACGAGACCACCTTCGCCCAGATCGTCGCCCATGAGCTGGGCCTGACCCCGGACGACGTCGAGGTGGTGCACGGCGACACCGACCGGACCCCGTTCGGCCTGGGCACCTATGGTTCCCGGTCCACGCCGGTGTCCGGCGCCGCGGCCGTCGTGGTGGCGCGCAAGGTGCGCGACCGCGCCCGGGTGGTGGCGGCGGCCATGCTGGAGGCCGCCCCCGAGGACCTGGAGTGGGCCCGCGGCCGGTGGCAGGTCCGCGGCGACCCGGAGCAGGGCCGGACCATCGCCGAGATCGCGATGGCCGCGCACTCCTCGCTGGAACTGCCCGAGGGCGTCGAGGGTCACCTGGACGCGGAAACCGTGTACAACCCGCCGAACCTCACCTATCCCTACGGCGCGTACATCTGCGTGGTGGATGTGGACCCGGGCACCGGCGCGGTCGCCTTGCGCCGGTTCATCGCGGTGGACGACTGCGGGGTCCGGATCAACCCGATGATCGTGGAGGGGCAGGTGCACGGCGGCCTGGCCGACGGGGTCGGCATGGCGCTGATGCAGGTCATCACCTACGACCAGGACGGGAACTGCCTGGGCGGCTCGTTCATGGACTACCTGCTGCCCACGTCGCTGGAGTGTCCGTCGTGGGAGCTGGGCGAGACCGTCACCCCGTGCCCGCACCACCCGATCGGGGCCAAGGGCGTGGGCGAGTCGGCCACGGTGGGCTCGCCGGTCGCGGTGGTCAACGCGGTGATCGACGCGCTCCGCCCGCTGGGCGTCCGGCACGCCGAGATGCCGCTCACCCCGGCCAACGTGTGGTCCGCGATCCAGGGCCGCCCGGTCCGGGCCGACCTGGCTCTGTAACCCGGGGGACGACCCCCCGGACCCGGGCCCCGGGTTACAGAGCTCACCCCTTCAGGATGTTGACCGCGCGGGCGATCACCAGGGCGCCCAGGCCCAGTGATACGCACGCTTCCGCGATCATGAGGAGCTTGGCCCACGGCTTGATCGCGGAGGTGTCCGTGGGGCTGAACGCGGTGGCGGTCCAGAAGGCCAGCGAGAGGTAGTCCACAAACCGCGGCATCCAGACCGCTGGCACGTACGGGGTGTGCAGCATCTCCGGGAAGACGAACGCCGGGCCGGTGCGGGGGTGATGGGCACGCGCGGCGGCGCCACCCCGGTCCAGGTCCCAGTACCACAGGCCGAACGCGATCACATTGGTGACCCAGATGACCCCGCCGGTAGCCAGCAGCCCCGATGGGATTATTCGCGAAGATCTTGTTACTGGTCAGGATGTCCGCGATGAGCCGGGCGGCGGAGAACAGGTTGGCCAGCGTGATGAAGGCGATGACGATCTCGGTTACCACCCGCAGCCAGGGCTTCTGCCGGTCGATACGGCCCGGGTCCCCGATGATCAGGATGGCCAGCAGGACGAGCAGGACAACCGGGACCACCCATCTGGGGTTCACCCGGTACGGGGCGGGCAGCGCCACATGCAGGCCGGCCGCGGTCAGGATCGCCAGCGCCACTGGCCACCAGTGCTCACCCCGCCGGGTGGCCGCAGCCCGCTTGCCCGGGGCCGGGCCCTCGGGAAGGAGATCGCCGGTGTCCATGTGCTCCCCCTGCCGAACACGCTGACCGTCTCACCTGCCTGGCCCGCGGGGATCACCCGCGGGGGATGGTGCCTGCGGGCCGCCGCCAGCATCCCCGCCGCAGGTGGTGCGGTTGCCGGCCGGCCGCCGCCGGCGTCAGGGGTGGCCTGCCGCCTCCGGCTGGGCAGGCGGTCTGCTGCCGATCAGCTCGATCAGAGCGAGGACCACGAGCAGTACGACGGCGATCACGATGGCGGTCACGGCGGTCGGCTGGCCCCAGAACACGAAGACCAGCGCGGCCAGGGCCACGGCGGAAATGCGCAGCGCTTTCCGGTGCGTGTAGGTCCACTGGCCCGCCGGGCCGGTGCTCACACCATGGCGTTCGCCGCCATGGCGGATCCAGCCCAGTCCGCGCGTGAAAGCCCTCCGGATCCAGACCGCGGCGGCGGACGGCCCGGCCAGGAACCCGCCGGCGGCGACGATCAGGCCCACCACCAGGACCGTGCGCAGGCTTACCTTGATGAAGGCGACGAGCGCATCGAACAAGGCGGCCGCGGCGTCGGCGGGCAGCTTGCTCGTGGGCACGCTATCCAGGTAGATGCCGCGGAAGATCAGCAGACCGGCGGCGAGCACCACCATCGACGCCGCGAGGCCGAGACCGGCGCCGATCAGCGCGCGGCGGCGGCCGCGGGCGGCGAACACCCCGAGGCCCAGGAGCAGCAGCGTCAGGACCGGCAGCACGATCTTGAGGTCGTTGATCAGCCGGTAGCCGGTCTGCGCCTTGACCAGGTACTTGGCCGAGAACAGGGTCAGCGTCGGGTTGATGGCCGGGATCTTGCTGACCAGGCTGAAGCCCCGGTTGACCAGGTCCTGCTTGACGATGTCGATAAACGGGCCCAGGTTGAGGACGACCTGGCCGTTCTGGACTTTGACCGAGTTGCTGCCCTGGCCGGAGAGCGCCTTCACCAGTTCCTGGTGCACCAGGGTGTTGGCCTGGACCCAGGCCTGGGCGAATCGCGGGCCCGTCACGATCTTGTGGACCTCGCCGTGGATGGATCCGGCGACCCCGCTGGCGATCGAGGGGGCCACCGACTTGAGTAGCCCGCTGACCCTGGTCAGTCCGCGGTCAGCTAGCGCGGCCTCGGCCTGATCGGCGTATCCGGTCACGTTGAGCTTGGCGGTGATCGCGGTCGTGATCTTGTCGGTCAGGGCATTCTGGATCGCCGGATCATGGACCAGCGGCTCCATGGTGGCCACGTAGCGGCCGGTGTTGCTGACCTCGTTGGCCGCCCACACGGCCAGCACCGAGACCGGCGCCAGCACGCAGCCCACCACGATGAGGATCACAGCCACCACGGGCCGCCACCCCAGGCGCCAGCGCCGGGCCGGGGCGCCGCGCTGCCCGCGCAGCCCATCGCGGTCGTCGTCCTGGCTGGGTCCCGGGTCTGCGGCTACGGGCCCCGGCTCGCCGTCGGCGTCAGACAGGGGCCACCTCCGGCCGGCTTCCCGCGGCAAACCCCCCATGGTGCCGCGGCTTTCGCGTCACAGCACTGCCTGACGCTTCGTCCCACTGTCCCCGGCCCGGCGGGGACGCGGCTCACCCCCCATGGGTGAGTCCCGGGCGTTGGGATCGGCCGTCCGCTGAGTCGCGCGGGCCCCGGCGGACCTGTGTTACCTGGTTACCTCCGGGCCATCCCCGGCCGCTATGTGTGCGGGCAGCGGGCCCGCTGCCGCATGATTGAGCTATGCCGTACTTGCCGTTGACCGGTCCGTCGTCCGCCCCGGGGGCTCCATGTCATCACCGGCCCTGAGCGAGCTGGAAGGGCGGCTGCCCGACGTCGGCACGCTCGTCCGTGATCTGGACGCCGCCGGGTACCTGACCGACCAGCCGCTGGGCGTGGCGCTGTTCCTGGCCGCCCGGATGGGCCAGCCGATCCTGCTGGAGGGCGAGCCTGGCGTGGGCAAGACCGAGGCGGCTAAGGCGCTCGCCACCGTCCTGGACACGCCGCTGATCCGGCTGCAGTGCTACGAGGGGCTGACCGCCGCCGAGGCGCTCTACGAGTGGAACTACCCGCGCCAGCTGCTGGCGATCCGGCTGGCCGAGTCCCGCGGGGAGACGCTGCGCGACGCCGACCTGTTCAGCTCCGACTACCTGCTGGCCCGGCCGTTGCTGGCCGCCCTGGATCACCCCGGGCCGCGGCCCGCCGTGCTGCTGATCGACGAGGTGGACCGGGGCGACGACGAGTTCGAGGCGTTCCTGTTCGAGCTCCTGGCCGAGTCCGCGGTCACCATCCCCGAGCTCGGCACCCGGCGGGCTGCGCTGCCGCCGGTCGTGGTGCTCACCTCCAACCGGACCCGGGATCTGCACGACGCGCTGAAGCGGCGCTGCCTTTACCACTGGATCGAATACCCGGACACCGAGCGGGTCGCGGCGATCATCCGCCGCCGGGTGCCCGCCGCGGCCGAGCCGCTGGCCGGGCAGGTGGCCCGGGGTATCGCGCGGCTGCGGGATCTGGACCTGGCCAAGCCGCCCGGCGTGGCCGAGGCGATCAGCTGGGCTGAGGCCCTGGTCGTGCTGGGCGCTGACCGCATCGACGAGACGGTGGCGGCCCAGACCGCGGGCGTGGTGCTGAAGTACTCCGAGGACCTGCAGGTGCTCCGGGCCGCCGGGTTCGCGGTGGCGGCCAGCGACGGTGACTGAGGACCGTGCCCAGCGACCCCCGCCCCGACCACGCCGGCCCTGACCGCGCGGGCCTTGACGGGTCCGGCCCAGAGCGGTCCGGTACCGGGAACCACGCTAACGGGGACCAGGTTCCGGCCGACCTGGCGCTGATCGCGGCCCGGCTAGGTGCGGAACTGCGCGACGCGGGGGTGCCGGCCGATCCGGGCCGCTGCGAGCGGTTCGCCCGGGCCGTTCCCGTGGCCCGGCCGGCCACCAGGTACGAGCTCTACCTGTGTGCCCTGGCCACGTTCTCCTCCGGGCCGGAGCAGACCGAGACGGTGCATCGGGTCTTCGGCGACCTGTTCGGCGGGGTGGGCGGGCCCGCGGCCGGCCAGCCAGGCCCTGGCGCGCCGGACCTGCCCGGCTCGCCGCCCCGGCCGGCCTCCGACGACCTGCTGGCCGAGGCGGCGCGGGCCGCGCAGGATCACCCGGCCCCCCCGCCTGGCCCGGTGCCGCCCGGCGCGGACGGGACGGAGGGCGACGGCCCGGGCTGGCCGGGCAGCCCGGCAGCGGAAGCCGCAGGGCCAGACGCGCCGGACCGGCCCGAGTCCGCTCACCCGGCCCTGGCCAGCCGGGTCGAGCGGCTGGCGGGCACGGATTTCGCCGAGCTGACTCCGGCCGAGCTGCAGGCCCTGACCGGCTTGATGAGTGAGCTGACCCTGGCTGTCCCGCTGCGCCGCTCGCGGCGCGAGCATCCCGCGACCCGTGGCCGCCGCATCGACCTGCGCAGCACGCTGCGGCAGGCCCGGCGCACCGGTGGCCATCCGCTCCGGCTGGCCTACCGGGCCCCGGCGCTGCGGCCGCGCCAGCTGATCGTGCTGTGCGATATCTCGGGGTCGATGGAGCCCTACGCGCGGGCCATGCTCCAGTTGCTGTACTGCGCGGCGGGCGGGGCCGACGCCGAGGTGTTCACGTTCGCCACCCGGCTGACCCGGCTCACCGGGGCCCTGGCGCACATGCCGCCCGAGCAGGCCCTGCGGCGGGCCGGGCAGGCCGCGCCGGACTGGCTGGGCGGGACCCGCATCGGGGCCTCGCTGAAGGAGTTCAACGACACCGTGGGCCGCCCCGGCCTGGCCCGGGGGGCCGTGGTCGTGATCATTTCAGATGGCTGGGACACCGGCGAGCCAGCCGTGCTGCGGCACCAGATGCAGCGGCTCTCGCGGGTCGCGCACCGGATCATCTGGGTCAACCCGCGAACCAAGAGCGAGCAGTACCGGCCGCTGGCCGGCGGGATGGCGGCCGCCTGGCCGTACTGCGATGCGGTGCTGAGTGCGCACTCGGTGAACGCGCTGCACGAGCTGACCGTGGCGCTGGCCCGGCCGGGGCGGCACCGTCCCAGGACCCGCGATGGGACCCGGCGCGGGCCTGAGCTCAGTCGTCCTCGGGGAGCAGCAGGCCGGGACGGGTAGGGATCGGCACCGGATTTCCGGGATTCTGCTGGGCCACCTCGAACAGGACGCCGGCCGCCTGCACTGGGCTCGCCTGCACTGGGCTCGCCTGCACTGGGCTCGCCTGTCCTCGTGCCCTGCGCCCCCGGCCGTGCTCCAGACCTGGCGCGGACCGGGAAGGGCCGGACGGGCAGCGAGATGGCCGCCTCCAGGGTGGCCAGGCGGCGCAGGAACGCGAACGCGAACCAGGTGGGTGACCACAGGACGCTGCGCCAGAACCCGTACCGGGCCGCGTACGGCAGGCTGATCGCGAGCACCACCCCGCCGCCCGCCGCGTAGAGCAGCAGGAAGGCCAGGATGTTCCCGCGGACGCCGGGGTGGATGAGCAGGAGTTCGAGCAGGAAGATGGGGGCGACCAGGCCGGCCTGGATGGAGAACCAGGAGAAGCCGCGGCGCAGCGTCCAGAACCACACCCGGGGGCCCGCCGATCCGCTCCGCAGCGGCACGTGCCGGGCGTATACGTGGAAGCCGGCCCGGGCCCAGCGGGTGCGCTGCTCGACGAACTCGCCGGGGCTGCGGGGCACGTCCTCGTAGGACCGGATCCGCGGGTCAACCACCACCCGGTAACCCAGCCGGCCGATCTGCATCGTGATGTCGGAATCCTCGCCGTTCATCCCGACCGGGAAGCCGCCGGCTTCTGCTACCGGGCCACGGCGCATGGCGGTGAACGTGCCCGGGATGACAGTGATCCCGTCCACCAGGCTCTGGCCGAGCCGGGCGAACCGGAACTGGAAGGCCGTCTCCAGCACCCGCATCCGGTGGAACCAGGTCACGGTGTCGGTGCGCGGCTCCTCCATGGCGCCCACGCAGCCGATGTCCGGATCCTCGAACCAGGGCACGGCGTAGACGAGCGTGTCCTCGCCGAGCACGCAGTCGGCGTCCACCCGGATGATGATCTCGGCGCCGGTGGCCGCGATGGCCCGGTTGAGGGCGGCGGACTGGCGGCGGTTCGGGCCGGTCAGCACCCGGCCGCGGGCGTGCCGGAAGTTCCCGATCTCGTCCTCGGCGACCTGCGCGGTGTCGTCGATCGACCCGTCGTTGGACACCACGACCCGGACCGGGCCGCCGTAGCGGGCCGCGGCCACGTCCACGGACCGGAGCAGGCGGGCGATGTTGTCCGTCTCGTTGTAGGCCGGGATGATGATGTCCACCGGCGGCCGGTACGGGCCGGGCTCGGGCAGCTTGCGGTGCACCCACCAGAGCAGCCACAGCGGCGCGAACATGAAGATGAACAGCATGCTCACCGCGTACAGCGGCAGGAACACCTGCAGCACCGAGTTGAGGTTGGACTGCTCGGAGATGTACGCGTACCCGGCGATCAGCACGGTGACCACGGTGACCAGCGCGCAGCAGGTCAGCACGGTGTCCCAGCACCGCGGCCGGCGCACCATCGGCAGCGTGGTGGCCCGGGGCAGCACGAAGGTGGTGAAGGTCAGGCGCATCACCACCAGGCCCCCGATGAGCAGGTTGGCCAGGGTGGCCTCGATGCCGAACGGCGCCACCAGCCAGCCCGAGGCGATGCCGATCGTGATCATCAGGGCCTGGGCGAGGATGGACATGGCGAGGTAGAGCACGCCGTGGCCCAGCACGGCCAGGCGGCGCCCCAGGTTCGCGCGCAGCACCGCCGCCGTCCCGGCGATGTACGCCACCCCGAAGAACACCAGGGCCGGCCGCAGCCGGGCGAGGTAGCCGTTGACCGTGGCCGGGTCGCGCGTGATCGCGTCCGCCACGTTCCCCACCGCGGTCGTGTACAGCGCGGGCAGGGACCGCACGGTAAGGAAGACCAGGCTCAGGCCGGCGGTCACGCCGAAGAAGACCAGGGTGCGCGGGCGCCGCCGGGGCGTCCGGACGTGTCCCGGGATGACCACCTCGGTCATCCCGTCACCCTGGTCCTCCGGGCTGTCTGCCCCTACCGGCAGCAAGCAGGCGGCGATGAGCACCATGAGCAGGACAACGGTAAGGGCAAAGACCAAAATATCCATTAAGTACCTGCACTAAAGCGGTGTACGCGGATCTCATTGGCTCAGCAAGCGTTTATGCCGTTGCCCAGCGCCTTCGCCGGTCCCGGTGCTTTTACCTAAGGGAACGTGAGATAACCGGATCCGGCTCATTGCCACAAGTGCTGTGATAACTTCGTTATCCGCACACGGCGGGGTCAGCAGGCGGAGCGCCCGAGCCATTGGAGTGAACCGACGTGTCCCTCCTCATCGGGGACGACTACCCCGAGGCAGTCGATCCCCCGGACTGGGAGAAACCGGCGCCCGCAGGTGACCCGCGGCGCCGGTCGGGGCCCGGGGAGAAGTGGCCCGGCTGGTCACGCTGGCGCGGCCACCGCCCGCGGAGCATGCTCATCCAGGACGCCCCGGAGCAGGCGGAGGACGCTGCGCACGACCGTTACGGTGCGGATGATCCTTACGGCATGGACGATGACTACGGCCCGGATTATCTCGCGGACCGTATTACTGAGGACCGTATTACTGAGGACCGTTATCGGGAATCTGGGTACGCCGATTTCCCAGACTCCGGGCCTCCCACCCTCAGCTACCATGACGTTGGCTACGCGGGGCCTGGGTACCAGGACCCTGATTATGCCGAGGCGGGCTACCCCGGCTCGGCATATCCGGATTCCGGTTATCCGGATTCTGGCTATTCAGATGCTGTTTATCCAGATTCCGGGCTTGCTTCTCCCGGAGTCAGCGACCACGGGGCCAGCGACCACGGGGCCTGGTACGAGGCCGAAGCCGACGGCTTCCGCGCTCCGCCGGCTCCGGAGGACTACCCGTGGGACGACGCTGAGGCCGGCGATCCGGACCTGGACGATGAGCCGTCCGTCCGGCGTGCCCCGCTGCTCGAGTCGCTCTTCCTGCGCCGCGGGCCCCGCTATCGCGACCCAGAGGGCTCGCGGAAATTCGCCGGCAGCGCACAGCGCGTGGGCGGGATCCTGCTGGCTGGCGCGTCGGTGGTCGGCGTCGCGCTGTATGTGCCGTCGATCCTCGCCGCCGACAGCCGCTCGTTCACCGGCGTGGTCAGCAGCAGCGGCATCGCCAGCCTCAACTTCGGGACTTCCGGCCGGGTCGGCAGCGTCCGGGTCCACCTGGGCCAGGTCGTCCGCAAGGGCGAGGTGCTGGCCACCGAGGCGGGCGCGGCGGGCACCGCGGCCGTCCGGGCCGACCGGGCTGCGATCACCGCCGACAAGGCGAACCTGGCCGCCCTCCAGGCCGACGGGTCCGCGCCCGCCAGCATCACCGCGGCCCAGGCCCAACTGGAAAAGGACCGCGCCCACCGGGCCGCGGACCGGATGAAGCTGGTGGCCACCGAGATCGTGGCGCCCAGGAAAGGGACCGTCATCGCCATCTACGGCCAGCCCGGCGAGACCGTCAGCCGCGCCGGGCTGAGCAGGTCCGCGGTGCACGCCCAGGCCTCGCCCGGTCAGCAGCCGAGGTTCTCGCTCCTGCCCAGCGGCCCGATGGCCAGCCTGCGCGCCACCGGCCTGGCGCTGCCGGTGATCGCCCTGCGCACCGGCGGCGGGTGGCAGGTCAGCCTGCTCATCCCGCAGACCGACACGTCCGCGGTGAAGGTCGGCGGGGACGTGACCATCTCGGTGCCGGCCGCGCAGCTCAGCGGGGTCAAGGGCACCGTCAGGGAACTCTCGCCCCTGCCGGTGAGCAGTTCGGGTGGTGCGGCGTACGAAGCCGTGGTGCGGGTGCTTGGCCGGACCCGGACCACCCCGCTCAGCGGCATGACCGCCAACGTCCAGCTCGGCTCGTTACGGCTCCAGGGGCAGACGGCCGGGGCCAGGCGCAGCGGGTAGCCTGCGAACGCGGGGTCCTGATCCCGGCGGCCCGCCCGGCCCGGGGCCCAGGCCGGAGCCAGCCAGGAAGGCCCGGCCAGACACGTACTGAGGAGCCATGATCGCCTCCCGGCCCGCCCGGCTGATGGCTGCGGCGGCCCGCGAAGTGTGCGGGGCCGCGGTCCTCACCGCGGTCGCCTGCGCGCTGGCGAGCTGCTCGGCGTCCTCGCCACCCCGGGGTCACGCGTCCTCCCCCGGGTCCGCGCCGTCCGGGGCCTTCACCCCGGCGCCGCTGGGGACCGGCGGCCGGCCGGCCTGGATGCTGACCAGGGCCGCGCTCGCACAGGTGGCCACCGATCCCGCCATCCTGGCCGGGCTGGAGCGGTCCCGCGTCCTTGAGATCCTGCACCCCGGCCAGAAACTGCTCGCGCTGGCCGGGGCCCAGCCGGTGGTGACGTTCTCGTCGGTGGGCGAGCTGGAGCAGGCGGTGTCGGGCGGCCAGCTGCCGGCCGGGACGCGGATGCTCCTGTATGACCCGGAGGCCTGGGGGTTTACGCCGCGTGACGAGCAGCTCAACCCGGCGGCCGCCGCGGGCCGGGCCCAGAAGATCGCGCACGCGCACGGCCTGTCGCTCATCGTGGCCCCCGCGCTGAACCTCACCACGGTCCGCCCCGACCCGGCTGGCGGCCCGCGCGGGCGGCAGTTCCTCCGGCTGGGCCTGGCCGGCGCGATCGCCAAGGTGTCGGACGTCCTCGAATTGCAGGCGCAGAGCCTGGAGCGCAGCACCAGCACCTACGCCGCGTTCGTGCGCGACGCGGCTGCGCAGGCCCGGGCGGCCAATCCGCGGGTGGCCATCCTGGCCGGGCTGTCCACCAACCCGCCGGGTGCCGAGGTCACCAGCCAGCAGCTCAGCGCCGCGATCCAGGCCACCCGCGGGGTGGTGGACGGTTACTGGCTCAACATCCCGGGCCGCGGGCCGCGCTGCCCGACCTGCAATTCGCCCCGGCCGGATGTGGGCCAGGCGGCCCTGCGCACCGTGCTCTGAGGCACGTGGAGTTGCCCGGCCGCGATCCATTGCGGCGCCGCGGCGTGAGCCTGCCGGTTCCGGGCGTGCCGGCCGGGCCGGCGGGCCAGCCACCAGCCGGGGATCCCGAGGACCACCACGGGCAGGCCGATAGCGAAGACCAGCCGCAAGATCCCCAGCTGGTGCAGGCTGAACGGGACCAGCGCGTGGGTGAACCGCGCGGCATACAGCAGGATCGCCGCGGTCGCGGTAGCCCAGGGCAGCCGCCACCGCGTCACCACCAGGTCGACCACGATCGTGCCGAGCAGCGCACCAGAGGTGTAGTACGCGTACACCCCCGGGTCGAGCATGATCCGGACGGCCAGGGCCACCAGCAGCACCGCGGGCCAGCGGCCGCGCCAGATCGCCACCGCCCCGCCGGCCACCCCGAGGAGCAGCTGGGCTGAGCGATCCCACCACGGGGTCCGGGCCGCCATCACGCCAAGCACCCGCAGCGCCGAGGAACGGTCGTTGGGAATGGTGAAATGGACCACGGCCAGGGTCCGCGGGTCGGCCAGCAGGAACGGCAGCCAGACGACCGCGATCCCTCCGGTGAACGCGCCCAGCGCGGCCAGCCACTGCCGCCGCGGCAGGGCCAGCAGCAACACCACGAACGCGGCCGCCCACGGCTTGGCATCTACCGCGGCCGCCAGGGCCAGCCCGGCCCAGACCGGGTGGCGGCGGTTCACCGCGTGCAGCGCGGCCACCGAGAACCCCAGCGCGAGCAGGTCGTCGAGATGCGCAAAGTGCGTGGTCAGCTCGGTCCACACGGGCAGGAACAGCAGTCCGGCGAACAGCAGCCGGCTGCGGCGCCGGCGTTCGGCGGTGGGCACCAGCCGCCACACCGCAGCCAGCATCAGCGGGCCGGTCAGCGACATGGCCGCGATCGCGGTGCTCTCGCCGTTGCCCGGCCCGAGCGCCCGGAACACGCTGGACACGGCCAGGGCGAGCGGGCCGATCTGCAGGTCGGGATGAGCCGCGTACAACCGCAGGCCCGCGCCCGGGGCGTTAGCGAACAGGAGCCGGCCGCCCTGGGCGAAGAAGTGCCACGACTGGCCCGCCATGCCGGCCTGGAACGCGACCCAGGCCACCGCCCACGGCCACAGCACCCACCATGGCCACGCCACCCGGCCCAGCGCCTGGCGTACCTCGGTCCCGGCCAGCGCCAGGCGGGACTCTGCGGCCGGGAACTCTCGGCCGGGAACCGGGCGGCCAGGGGGTGGGCAGTACCGGGCTGGCCGGTCCGGAACTGCGCGACGCGGCCCTGAGTGCCCGGGGCCATCCAGTCCGGGCTGACCGGGTCCCGCGACCGGTCTGGCGCCCGGAACCAGTCCGGGGGCGGCCATGGCTCTGCGGCCTCCCCGGGCCCGGCCAGCGGGCGCGCAGTCATCGACCGGCCGCCGCCAGAGGCGCCATGGCCGGTGAGAACGGCGGTCAAACCAGGACCATCGCTACTCCGGTGCAACAGATCACGGTGACGGGCGGCACGCCCCGGCGGGCGCCAAATTCGCGGGGAATCACGCCGTTAGTATCGCCGCAGTCGCGAAAGGGATAGGCCGAACATACGACTTATTAACCGTTACGGCGCTTTCTTTATTGTGCGGTAAGGAATCCGTAAGAACGGAGGCCGGCGGCGGGCGCGTGGTGTAGCGGGCCACGTGACCCAGCCGGTATATCCGTTGCGGGACCGGACGCCGCCTGGTTACCTCGGCTGAGGGCATCACCAGCAGCCGGGAGGGGATCAGGGTGGGACACGTCGAGGTGGCGCATGTGCATCACGCGCTGCCGGACGGCCGGGTGCTGCTCGACGACGCCTCGTTCCGGGTCGGCGAGGGCGCGGTCGCCGCGCTGGTGGGGCCGAACGGATCCGGGAAGACCACGCTGATCCGGCTGATCGCCGGGGACCTGACTCCGCAGTCCGGCACCGTCACCACCAGCGGCGGGCTGGGGGTCATGCGGCAGTTCATTGGGGGGATCCGGGGGGACGGCGCTCAGGTACAGCACGGCCTCGGGCGCGCCGGCCGGGATCCGGTGGTCCGCGACCTGCTGGTTTTCGTTGCGGAAAAACGGGTGCGCGAAGCGGCAGCGCGGCTGGCTGCGGCGGAGGACGCCATGCGGGCGCGCGACGACGAGACGGCCCAGCTGCGGTACGCGGCCGCGCTGGCGGACTGGGGTGACGCGGGCGGGTACGAAGCCGAGGTGCTGTGGGATGCGTGCACGGTCGCGGCGCTCGGCCTCGGCTACGAGCAATGCCGCGAGCGGGGTGTGGGCACGCTGTCCGGGGGTGAGCAGAAGCGGCTCGTGCTGGAAGCGCTGCTGCGCGGGCCGGCCGAGGTCCTGCTGCTGGACGAGCCGGACAACTACCTGGACGTGCCCGGCAAGCTCTGGCTGGAAGAGCAGCTGGCCCTGACCCGCAAGACCGTCCTGCTGGTCAGTCACGACCGGGAGCTGCTGGCCAACACCGCGCAGCGGATCGTCACCGTCGAGGACGGCAGCGTCTGGGTGCACGGCGGCGGGTTCGCCAGCTATCCGCAGGCGCGGCGCGACCGCATCGACCGCCTCGACGAGTTGCGGCGCCGGTGGGATGAGGAGCACGAGAAGCTCAAGCAGCTGGTCCGGACCCTGCGGCAGAAGGCCTCCTACAACGACGGCATGGCGTCGCGGTACCAGGCGGCGCTCACCCGGCTGCACCGGTTCGAGGACGCAGGGCCGCCCGAGCTGGCGCCGCGGGAGCAGAACGTGCGGATGAAGCTGCGCGGCGGCCGGACCGGGAAGCGGGCGGTGATCTGCGAGAACCTGGAGCTGACCGGGCTCATGCACCCCTTTGATTGCGAGGTCTGGTACGGCGACCGGGTCGCCGCGCTCGGCTCGAATGGATCGGGCAAGTCGAGTTTCCTGCGGTTGCTCGGCGGGGCTGACGTCCCGCACGAGGGAGTGGCGCGGCTCGGGGCGCGGGTCGTCCCGGGGTTGTTCGCGCAGACCCACGCCCGGCCCGACCTGGCCTGCCGGCGGCCCGCTGAGATCCTCATGACCGAGCACGCGCTGCAGCGCAACGAGGCCATGGCCGCGCTGTCCCGGTATGAGCTGCAGCACTGCGCTGAGCAGCCGTTCGCCACCCTGTCCGGCGGGCAGCAGGCCCGGTTGCAGATTCTGCTGCTCGAGCTGAGCGGGGTGACCCTGCTGCTGCTCGACGAGCCGACCGACAACCTCGACCTGGCCAGCGCGGAGGCGCTGCAGGCGGGGCTGGAGTCCTACCAGGGCACGGTCCTGGCCGTCACGCACGACCGCTGGTTTGCCCGGTCCTTTGACCGTTTCCTGGTGTTCGGGGCGAGCGGAGACGTCTACGAATCGAGCGATCCGGTGTGGGACGAGACTCGTGTGGCCAGGCCCCGGTAACGGAAACGCTTGCTAGTCTGCATGGAGCGTAAGGAGCCTGGTCGCCCCTTCCGGGCCGGCTCCGCGATAGTCGAGGTGAAGGGGTCCGCACCGTGAAGAAGTTGCTGCTGCTCGCTCTGGCGGGGCTTGGCGTGTTCGCCGTCTGGCGGAAGGTCCAGGCCGACCGTGCCGAGCTCGATCTGTGGACCGAGGCGACGACCAGCGACGACTAGGCCAGGTGGCGCCCGGCCCGTGGAGGTAGTGCCGCGCGGCCGGGCTGAAAACGGGGGTTCGGTGTGAGCAGCGCGACGCCGGTCACGCTGTTGTGTTGCGGCCTGCTCGGGGTCACCGCGGACGACGGCGGCATCCTGGAGCGGGCGTTCACCGAGGCCTTCGCCACCCAGGGCATCGTCCCTGGTACCGCGGCCTACGCCCGCAGCATGGTCCACGTCCACCAGACCCGCGGGCAGTCCGCCGTGGACGTGTTCCGCGCGCTGTTCCCCGACGCCCCGGGCCGGGCCGAGGCCGCCACGCTCGCCTTCGACCGCTCCTACCGGCTGGCCGTGGACCGGTCCGGGCCGGCGCCCATGCCCGGCGCGGCCGAGGCGCTGCAGCAGATCCGCGGGTCCGGGATCCGGGTGTGCTTCATCACCGGGCTGTCCCGGGGCCTGGTGGGCCTGGTGCTGGACTCGCTCGGCTGGGGGCGGCAGGTGGACCTGGTGCTGTGCCCCGAGGACGCCCCGCGCGGTTACCCGTGGCCCGACCCCATGCTGTGCGCGATGCTCGGGCTCGGGGTGACCGACGTCCGCGAGACGGCCTACGCCGGGGGCACCGAGAGCGGCATCCTGTGCGGGCGGCGCGCTGGCGCCCAGATCGTGGCGGGGATCCTGACCGGGGGGCACACCCGGGACCGGCTGCAGCGGGCGGGCGCGACCCATCTGCTGGGCAGCTTTGCTGAGCTCCCGGGGGTGCTGGCGGCTGAGGCGGCGGCCGAGCCGGTCATCGACCCGGCGGCGGGTCCGGTTGGGGGCCCGACGGGTGCCGGGGCGGGTGGTGGCCGGGGTTCCGGGGGGATGGCGGGTGATCCGGGGCTGGGGTCGGCCGGGTCTCCGCCGTCTGCGCCTGCTCCGCTGGCGCCGCCCCCCTGACGCAGGGCCTCTGCTGCGGCGCCGTGTGGCTGGGCGCCGACCGGGTACCCTTGAACCGCCGTGGCGCGGGGCTATAGCTCAGCTGGAAGAGCACCTGCTTTGCAAGCAGGGGGTCAGGGGTTCGAGTCCCCTTAGCTCCACATCCAATTTCTCCCAGCTCAGAGCCCTACTTTCCGGCTTCTGCTCGCGGGCTTCTACGAGGCGCTCTTGGCGGCGGCGTGCCCGTTGCGTGCCCGTTCGGTTCTCCGCGCCGCGCCGTGTCCGCTTGGGCCTGCGGTTCAGCTCGGTGGCGGCGAGGGTGCCGAGTGCGTCGGCGATCGCCCGCTGGCGTTCGTCGGTGGAGTGCAGGTAGATCATCGCGGCCCGGGTGCTGCTGTGGCCCATGCGCGCCATCAGCTCGCGCAGGTTCGCGCCCGCATGGGCGGTCAGCGTATTTCCGGTATGGCGCAGATCGTGGAAATGCATCGCTGGGAGTCCGGCTTTCTTGAGTGCGGCGAGCCAGATCCGATGGCGGAAGTTGCCGCGCCGCAGCGATGCATCCAGTCGGGCCGGTGAAGACCAGGCCGTCATCCCCGTCCTGGGCGAAGCACGTCAGGTGCCAGCGCACCTCGGCCGCGATCAGCTCGGGGTAGCCGACGGTGCGATATCCGGCCTTCGACTTGGGCGGGCCGAACGACAGCTCGCCGTTCTGTAGCTCGGTCAGTGTGCGCTCGACGCGGACCGTCCGAGTGTCGAGGTCAATGTCCCTTGCGGCGCAGTGCGCACAGCTCTCCCCAGCGCAGGCTGGTGAAGGTGGCCAGCAGGACGAGTGCCCGGTAGCGCGGGGCGATGGCCTCGCCGAGCGCGAAGACCTGGCGAACGGTCAGCACTGGCCGCTCCGGTGACGTCTCGCTGCCACCACCCTTGATCCGGCATGGGTTGCGGTGGATAGCGCCATCGTCGGCCGCGGTGGTCAGAATCGCCTTGAGTAGCCGGTACGCCTTGGCCGCCGTGACCGGGCTCGTGCCTGCGTCGAGCAGTTCCTTGCGCCAGCGCCGGACGTGGCCGGGCTTGATGTCGGCGATCGGCATGTCGCCGATTACCAGGGCCAGGTGCTTGCCGCGGAGGTAGCGGTACAGGTCGATCGTCTTGGGTCGCAGCCCGGTCCGCTCCTCGATCCAGGTCTCGGCGTAGTCGGCGAGCGTGACCTTCCCGCCGTCGGGGTCGATCCATTCGCCCTTGATGATCTCGGCCTCCTTGAGGCTGAGCCAGCGCTCAGCGTCGGTCTTGCTGGCGAACGTCTCCGGTGCTGGCCGGTCCCTGCCCGTCCGGGCCCGGGTAGCGGGCCTGCCACCGGCCGGACGGCAGCTCGCGGACCCTGCCGAAACGTCTCTTGCCCATTACGCGACCTTCCTTCTGTTCCTGGTGGTGATCGGCTCGACGAGCCCGGCCGCGATGAACTCGCGCAGTGCGGACTCCGGGATGCGGACGTGGCGGCCGACCCGGACGAAGCGGATGCGCCGTTCCTCGATCAGCCGCCGGGGGAACCGCTGGCTCGTGCTCAGCAACTCGGCCGCCTCGGCCACAGTCAGCAGCCGGTCTCGCTGGGTCGTCTTGGCGCCTGTCACGCCGCCCTCCCGGTTGCCGAAAGATTCCGGGCCGGTCTGGCCGCTGGCCGTTGCTCTGGCCTCGGTGAGCGCGGCGTGCCAGCGTTGCCGGTCGGCGACGACGTGCAGGAGGCGCTGGGCGGGGGCATGTGGTCGGGGTCGCCGGGGGTGACGAGCTCCCAGGTGTAGCGGGCCGGGTCGGTGGCCGGGAGTGCCGAGGGTGGCCAGCAGCCAGGCTTTGCGGTCGGCCCGGTGGTCGGCGAGGGTCTTGCCGGACCATTTGCGGGAGACCAGGACCCGGCGGCCGGCGTAGCCGAGGTGTTCGCGGCGGTGGGCTTTGCCCTTGCAGTGGCCCGGGCCGCAGCCCGGGCCGGGCGTTCTTGGGCTGGATGCCGTAGCGGAGCCAGTTCGCGCAGGTCGGCGAGCACGGCTCGTAGCGCAGCGCGTCGGCGAGCCGTTCGGCGTGCTCGCGCTGGGCGTCGGTGTCGGGCGTGGTGGCAGTCGGCGACGTGCTTGGTCAGGTACTTGGTCAGGTAGCCGATGCACCGGTCGGCGTCGCGGATCCGGCGATGACGCCCTGGGCGTCGAACCTGGCGCCGAACCGGGCCACGTGCTGCGGCTCGTCGGTCGGGCCGATGCGCGTCCAGGGCCTGGTCCCAGGTCGGCAGGAGCTCGCCGGTGGCGGGGTCGACGTAGTTACCGGTGGCCTCATGCCAGACCGGCAGCTGGTCGTCGTCGTACCGGACCGTGTCGGTGGAGGGCCACCAGACCTGGTGGTAGGTGGCGGCGAGGACCTGGCGCAGCTCGGTGCGGGAGATGGTGCCGCGGATGGCGATGTGCACGTGGGGGGCGAGGCGCCGCTGGGGTTCGACGGCGGCGAAGTACTGCACGTCGTAGCCGAGGTAGCGGCGCAGGTTCTGGATGAACCGGTCGAACAGCGCCGCGAAGTGCAGCGCATCCCGGGCCGCCCGCTGGTAGTCGTAGCTGGCCGGGTCGGCCGGGGTGCCGTCCTCGCGGACCCGGCCGTAGCTAGGGCAGGTCAGGGTGAGGAACATCGACGGCCGGAACGTCTTGCCGTCCGGGGCGGTGTAGGTCTTGCCGATGGTCCGGGCGGTGATCTTCCGGCGGGGCAGGTCCGGGGCGTCCTGGCGGCGCCGGGTGGAGCGGTGACGCCGGACCGGGCTCGGCGGGGAGCGCGTTGCCGCGCATGCCGGATCGGGTGATCTCGCTCGTCCAGGTCCCCGATCAGCTCGTCGTCGCTCGGCGGTGTCCTGCGCCGCTGGCGTCGGCCTGGTCGCGGCCACGCTGGGCGTCGGCGCGTGGCTCGACCCACATGTGCTGTTCGTCGTCGGGTCGTCGGCCTGGACAGGTGGGCTCGTGGTCGAGGTGCCAGCCTTCCCGGCACTGCGCGGCGCGCAGCGTCTTGGCTCGTTCGGCGCAGGCCGGGCAGACCGAGGCGAGGGTGTGCCCGCAGGGGACCAGCACCTGCTCGATCTGGCCGGTGTCCAGGTCGGTGCGGCGGAGCTGGACGGGGCGGACGCAGCCGCCGTGCTCGACGGCCAGGTCGCGGACGACGTCCCGGGCCAGCGGCATGGCCAGCCGCTGCGCTCGGGTGCGGGGTTGCGTCATTCATGCCTCCTCCGGTCGGCCTGCCAGGTCGCGACCAGCCGCACGGCGGGCAGTCCTGGGTGACCGGCGTCGGTGCCGCGTCGGTGCAGTGCAGGCCGGTCCGCAGCCGGGCACGGGTCATGGGTCCGCCAGCGGTCGTGGCGGTCATGCGGCCTCGCCTCGATCGCGAGCCGGCCGGTGGTCAATCCGGGCACGCATCGGCGGCCATGGCGCGGATGTCGGTGTCGGTGACGAACCCGGCCCGGACCCGTACCGGGTCAGGGTTGGCTTCCAGCCGCACGAACGCGACCCCCGCGCCGGTCGCCGGGTCGGCGGAGATCTGCTCGCAGGCGGCGCCGCGGTCGCGCGCGCCGTCGCCGAGCACCATGTCGGCCTGGTCGGGTTCGTCGAGCCGCATGGCGATCTTGTCGGGGAACAGGTTGCGGATGTTCAGGACCTCTTTGCGCGGGTCCTGCAGCGCCGCCACGACGCTGTAGCCGACGGCGCGGCCCTGGGTGGTGAGGGTGGCCAGCGCGGCCAGGATGCGCTCGCGGAGCTTGCTGTCGGCCTGGTAGGCGGTCAGGAACGCGACCTCATCGACCAGGACCACGACGAACGGGTGCTCGCGGTCGGGGTGTGGTCGCGCTGGCGTCCGGCGAACCGGCGGCGCGGTCTTGCATGTCGGCGACGTCCGCTTCGAGCATGGTCGGCGATGTCGGCCGGGTCGGCGGCGTACGTGCCGTAGGCGTCGAACATCGCCCGGCCGAACGCCAGTTCCATCAGCTTCGGATCACGCGCCAGCACCCGGACCAGCCCGGCCGCATCGGCGGGAGCATCGCCCGGACCAGGCCCCAGAGCAGCGAGCCCTTACCCGCGCCGGTCGCCCCGGCGATCAGCAGGTGGGTGCCGTGCAGCCGGATCGTCCACGGGCGTGCCGTCCTCGCGCCGGCCGACCGGCAGCGCCCGCAGATCCGGGCGGCCGGGATGGGCAGGGCGGGGATGACGGCGGCCAGGGCGTCCCGGCGGACCAGTTCCAGGACCAGCCATCCCGGGCTGGCCGGTGCGGACCCGGCACAGCAGCGCCCCGAACCCGTGGGCCAGCTTCTCGGCCCGGTCGGCGAACGGCCGGCGGACTGCCCCGACACCAGGCGGACCGTCACCAGGTCCGTGTACCGGATGGACGGTGACCTTGCCGAGCACCGGCAGATGATCCGGCCCCGGTACATGGGAGCCAGCCCGGCGATGGTCATCACGCGGCCCACTTGCGCGGTAATACCAGCGCCGCCATCGCGCCCGGGCCGGCTGACGAACCGGGCGAACCAGTCGGGCCGCCCAGCCGCCACGTCACCAGCGACCCGGCGATGGCGAGGACCAGGGCGACGACGCCGGGCCAGCCCAGCTTCGCACAGGTCGACGCCAGTCGCGGCGGCGACGTCGAGCAGCGGGTGGCGGATCAGCGAACCATGACCACGCCGGATCAGCAGCCGGGCGAGCTGGACGAGCCCGATGACCCAGCCGGGGGTGTGGTGGACCGGGGACCGCCAGACCGGGGCGGCGAACGGGTCGGCGTTGTTTACCTGGGCGAGCTGGCGCCCGGAGAACGTGGACATCTTCACGCGGTCACCTCGCAGCAGGGAGGAGTCACGCAGTCGCGGTAGGACATCAGGGCGCGGTGCTCGGCCATCCGCCGCTCGGGCACGTGGACGGCCCGGTAGCTGACCAGGCCGAAGCAGCGGGTCGCGATGTAGTGGCCGCCGCGTGCTGTGTCATCGGCCGGGGTGACGCAGAGGATGGCGGCGATCCGGTGCACCTCGGCCAGCGCCACCGCATCGTCATCGTCGCTGTCGGTGTAGATGTTCAGGTCCC
>CAVQZG010000008.1:0-466109 GCA_963718305.1 uncultured Actinomycetes bacterium | reverse complement strand
TCGATGGCACGTACCGCGGAAAGCACCTCGACGCCATCGGGGTCTTGCGCACCGACCCCGCCGATGACCAGCGCCACTGGCATCCCTGCCGCCGCCAGTTCCCGCATCCACGGTGCCAGCTCCGCGGGTCGGCCGGAGACCACGATCTGATAGTCCGCTGCCGTACCGCTTGGACAGCTCCCCGATACAGGATCTGCCGGGCGTCAGGCTCACGGCCGACGATGACGATTGCCGCCTGTGCCTCGGCAGGTTTACCGCGCACGGCGAAGGCCAGCCCTTCGTCCGCAGCGGTTGCAACGCCAGCTGATGCCGTCATGTCGTCCCCCAAGTGGTTGGCTGGTCAAGATGAGCGCCCGTCTGGGCGCTGCAGTGACTCGGTCACCGAGCCGGGAGGTTCCCGCCGTCAATTACCATGCTGCCGGCCACCCGGGCGACACCACACGTGCTGGCCCACAGGAGCCCCACAGGATCGGCGTGCCGCTCGGGGCGCCGCCGGGAGTCGGTTGTCGGCGGGTATGGCTACTGTTGGGGGAGGGCGACCGCGCCTTCTGGGTTACGGTGCGGCGGGGTGAGCGCCTCGGGGGGGATGCCGGGTCCATGGGGGCGCAGCCCGCGCCGGGGTTCGGCGCGCTGCTGCGGCAGTTGAGGGCCGAGGCCGGGCTGACGCAGGAGGAGCTGGCGGAGGCGGCGGGCCTGAGCCCGCGGTCGGTCAGCGACCTGGAGCGGGGCATCAACCGCACTGCCCGCAAGGACACCGCCGTGCTGCTCGGCGGCGCGCTGGGCCTCGCCGAGCCGGTGCGCGCGGTGTTCGTGGCTGCGGCCCGCGGGCTGGTCCCGCTGCGGAGGTGCTGGGGGCCCTGCGAGGGGCGCGGCCGCGGGTGTGGAACATCCCCGCCCGTAATCCGGGGTTTACCGGCCGGGGCGAACTGCTGGCTGAGGTGCGGGAGCAGCTGCTGGCCGGCGATACGGCGGTGGTGCAGGCGCTGCACGGGATGGGCGGGGTGGGCAAGACCCAGCTGGCGGCCGAGTACGCGCACCGGTTCGCCGGGGCCTATGACCTGGCCTGGTGGATCAACGCCGAGCAGGGCGGGCTGATCGGGGACCAGGTCGCGGCCCTTGGCCTTGCGCTGGGATGCGTGCAGCCCGGGGCCGGGACCGAGGCGGTGCGGGCGGCGGTGCTGGCCGAGCTGCGGCACCGCGGCCGGTGGCTGCTGGTCTTCGACAACGCCGAGGACCCCGCGGACGTGGCGCCGTGGCTGCCTGGCGGCGGCGGGCATGTGCTGATCACCTCCCGGCAGAGGGGCTGGGACGAGGTCGCCGTGCCGGTCGAGATAGACGTGCTCGCCCGGGCCGAGTCCGTGGCGATCTCGAAGACCCGGGTCAACGTGCTCCCGGAGCCGACGCCGACCGGCTCGCCGCCGAGCTCGGGGATCTGCCGCTGGCCATCGCCCAGGCGGCGGGGTTCATGGCGGACACCGGCATGGCAGCCGATGAGTTCCTGGTGCTGCTGCGGACCCGGGCCGGGCAGCTGCTGGCCCAGGGGTCGCCGGGGTCTTACCCTCGGTCGCTGGCGGCCGCCACCGGCCTGATCGCGGACCGGCTCGCCCGCCAGGACCCGGCCGCGGCCGAGCTGGCCAGCCTGTGCGCGTTCCTGGCGCCCGAGCCGATCCCGGAGAGCTTGTTCACCGGCGCCGCCAGCGTCTTGCCCGGCGAACTGGCGGCCCGGGCCGGGACCCGCTGGCCTGGCGGCAGACCCTGGCCCACGTGACGAGGCAGTCGCTGGCCCGTATCGATCACCGCGGGCTGCAGATGCACCGGCTCACCCAGGCCATTTTCCGCGACTGGCTCACCCCGCCCGGGCCGCCGCGACCCGCAAATACGCCGAGGCGTTGCTGGCCGCCAGCAACCCCGGCGACCCGCCGAATCCGGTCACCTGGCCCCGGTGGGCGCGGCTGACGCCGCACGTGCTGGCCGCCGACCTGGCCGCCACCGACAACCCCGCCCTGCGCGAGCTAGCCCGCCACACATGCTGGTACCTGATCGAGCGGGGCGATACCCGCACCGCCCATGATCTCGCCAGCGGTCTTCACCAGCAGTGGCGCGACCGGCTCGGCGAGGACCACCAGCACACGCTGACGGCCGCGCACTATCTCGCCTGGACGCTGCTGGAGATGGGCCGCCACGCCGAATCACGCGACCTGCGACACCAGCGCCGGGGATGCCGGGATCATGGCGGAGCAGCCTGCGCTGGGATTCGCCGGGTTGCTGCGGCAGTTGCGGGCCGAGGCCGGGCTGACGCAGGAGGAGCTGGCAGAGGCGGCGGGCCTGAGCCCGCGATCGGTCAGTGACCTGGAGCGGGGCATCAACCGCACTGCCCGCAAGGACACCGCGGTGTTGCTGGGCGGCGCGCTGGGCCTGGGTGAGCCGGTGCGCGCGGTGTTCGTGGCGGCGGCCCGCGGGCTGGCCCCGGCTGCAGAGGTGCTGGGGGCCGTGCGAGGGGCGAGGCCGCGGGTGTGGAACATCCCCGCCCGTAATCCGGGGTTCACCGGCCGGGACGATCTGCTGGCTGAGGTGCGGGAGCAGTTGCTGGCCGGGGATAAGGCGGTGGTGCAGGCGCTGCACGGGATGGGTGGGGTGGGCAAGACCCAGCTGGCGGCCGAGTACGCGCACCGGTTCGCCGGGGCCTATGACCTGGCCTGGTGGATCAACGCCGAGCAGGGTGGGCTGATCGGGGACCAGGTCGCCACCCTTGGCCTTGCGCTGGGGTGCGTGCAGCCCGGGGCCGGGACCGAGGCGGTGCGGGCGGCGGTGCTGGCCGAGCTGCGGCACCGCGGCCGGTGGCTGCTGGTGTTCGACAACGCCGAGGACCCCGCGGACGTGGCAGCGTGGCTGCCTGGCGGTGGCGGGCATGTGCTGATCACCTCCCGGCAGCGGGGCTGGGAGGAGGTCGCCGTACCGGTCGAGGTGGACGTGCTGGCCCGGGCCGAGTCGGTGGCGATCTTGCAGGCCCGGGTCACTGTGCTCTCCGGAGCCGACGCGGACCGGCTCGCCGCCGAGCTCGGGGACCTGCCACTGGCCATCGCCCAGGCGGCGGGGTTTATGGCGGACACCGGCATGGCAGCCGATGAGTTCCTGGTGCTGCTGCGGACCCGAGCCGGGCAGCTGCTGGCCCAGGGGGCGCCGGGGTCTTACCCTCGGTCGCTGGCGGCCGCCACCGGTCTGATCGCGGACCGGCTCGCCCGCCAGGACCCGGCCGCGGCTGAGCTGGCCAGCGTGTGCGCGTTCTTGGCACCCGAACCGATCCCGCAGAGCCTGTTCACCGGCGCCGCCAGCGTCCTGCCCGGCGAGCTGGCGGCCCGGGCCGCGGACCCGCTGGCCTGGCGGCAGACCCTGGCGCACATGACAAGGCAGTCGCTGGCCCGTATCGATCACCGCGGGCTGCAGATGCACCGGCTCACCCAGGCCATCCTGCGCGAACGGCTCACCCCCGCCCAGGCCGCCGCCACCCGCAAATACGCCGAGGCGTTCCTGGCCGCCAGCCACCCCGGCGACTGGCTAAATCCAGCTATCTGGCCCCGGTGGGCGCGGCTGACGCCGCACGTGCTGGCCGCCGACCTGGCCGCTACCGGCAACCCCGCCCTGCGCGAGCTAGCCGGCCACACATGCTGGTACCTGCTCGAGCGGGGCGATATCCGCACAGCCCATGATCTCGCCAGCGGTCTTCACCAGCACTGGCGCGACCGGCTCGGCGAGGACCATCCGCACACGCTGACGGCCGCGCACTATCTCGCCCGGACGCTGCTGGAGATGGGCCGCCACGCCGAATCACGCGACCTGAACCACGACACCCTGGCCCGCCGCCGCCGCGTCCTGGGCCCAGACCACCTCGACACCCTCTACTCCGCCCACAACCTGGCCATCAACCTGCGCAAGCTCGGCGACGTCCAGGCCGCCCGCGACCTGAACCAAGACACCCTCGACCGCCACCGCCGCGTCCGGGGCCAAGACCACCGCAGCACGTTGGGCTCCGCCACCATCCTGGCCCACGATCTGCGCGAGCTGGGCGAGGTCCAGGCCGCCCGCGACCTGAACCAAGACACCCTCGACCGCCGCCGCCGCATCCTGGGCCCAGACCACCCCGACACCCTGAACTCCGCCCACAACCTGGCCATCGACCTGCGCGAGCTGGGCGAGGTCCAGGCCGCCCGCGACCTGAACCAAGACACCCTCGACCGCCGCCGCCGCATCCTGGGCCAAGACCACCCCGACACCCTGAACTCCGCCCACAACCTGGCCATCGACCTGCGCGAGCTGGGCGAGGTCCAGGCCGCCCGCGACCTGAACCAAGACACCCTCGACCGCCGCCGCCGCATCCTGGGCCCAGACCACCCCGACACCCTGAACTCCGCCCACAACCTGGCCATCGACCTGCGCGAGCTGGGCCAGGCGGGTCCGTCAACTTAACGGCCCTCGGCAAACGGCGGCTGGACCCAGGAAACACCTGCCGCAGAGGCCGCCGTCGCCACGGGCGGCTGAACACGGATCCACCAAGAGAGTAGCCAATAGCGATCTCAGCCCATAGATAACTGGGCCAACAAGCGAATATGCCGAACTGGCTGATATGCCTGTGACGAACACGCAAGGCTGGACACTGAATGGCTGGCTGCCGATGACGTCGCGGCCGGGCGGGCGCACCGGCTGACGCTGGCCAACGCGCTGTTGACCCTGGCCGCGGCCCGGGTTCCTGCCCGATCCCTCGGCGCCGGAGGAACGGCGGGGTCCAGTCGAATCCAGCGCCTCATCGACTCACCGCAGCCTGTCGGCAGGAGCCGCCGGATGGCTACTTCCGCCCTGCTGATAATCCGCACGGCCTGTGGGTACCTAGGTGCTGTTGCTGCATCGCCTTAGTCGCCTTCAAAGGGGAGGGCCCATGAGCTACGCCAGGGAGATGCTAGGCACCTACTCGGGCGCCATCAACGTCGACGCCGACGTGCTGGCCGCCGCCATCGACGCGGTGAGCGACTGCGTCCAGGCCTGCGCCGCTGACACCGACGCTGACTTGGACGAGCACAACCTGGCCGAGATGGTCAAGTGCATCCGGCTGTGCCTGAACTGCGTCGATGTCTGCGCCGCCACCGCCGGGGTCATCAGCCGCCCGGCGGCGTATGACGCCGATGTGGCCAAGCCGCTGCTGCAGGCCTGCGTGGCCATCTGCCAGAGCTGCGGCGACGAGTGCGAGCGGCACGCCCAGCACCATGCGCACTGCCGGGTCTGCGCCGAAGCCTGCCGACGCTGCGAGCAGGCCTGCCGGGAACTCCTGGGCGCCCTGAATTAGGCGAATGGCCATTCCACCGGACGCTGGCGCCTCACCCCGGCTCGGCGCGAGGAATGCCTATGCCGACACCGCTGGAACCCGCGACATGGTCGCCGCGCGGTGGCCCGCGATCTGCCGGGACCCGTCGGCGGCGACGGCTCACGACGCAAGCCGGTTGCGCCTGGGCAGGCCGCCGTCGTTCATTGGCCCGACCCTACATCGCCGGCATACCGGAGACGTGCAGGCCAGATAGCAGCCACGGGAACCAGATTGCCAGCGCCCCGATCGCCACCAGCAACAGCCCGACAGCCTGGCCGAACGGCTTCCCGTGGCGCCAGAGTTTCTCAGCGAAGATGACGACCGCCAGCGCCGCCATGACCGCCACATTCATCACCCCGACCGCGATCAGCACGATCATCAGGCCCCAGCAACACCCGGCGCACGTCGCTCCGTGATGCAGGCCGACGCGGACGTCGCGGCTGCGGCCCTTGAAGCCGATGTAGTACATCAGAGCGCCGATCGGCGAGCGGCAACGGCGCAGGCACCAGTCCTTCCATGGGGTGAGCTGGTAGATGCCTGCGATGATGAAGATCGCCACACCAAGCCACTTCGCTGCCGTCGGGGACACCGTGAGCAGCCGCCCGGCCCCGGCAAGTGCCGCGAAAGCGACCGCACCGGCCGCAGCCCAGACCAGCAGGTAACCGCTCAGAAACGCGCTCATCCGCATGAGGCGGCCTGGACCGGCCGAGGCACCAGTGATCAAACGGGTCCAGAGCACGGCGACCGGCGCGACAGATGGCAGCATCATCGCGGACATCATCACCACCCACAGCCCCAGGAACGGCAGCAGCGCTAGGCCCATGGTCCCGGGCCCGTTGCCCATAGTCCGGGCCAGCATGACAGTGACCGCCCACGCCACAGCCGCCAGCGCTGCGACCGCAATCCAGGGCACAGCCAGCTGACGCGGCGGGAGGGCCTGCACAGGCTGCGCGACAGAAGCCGGGCCGGCATGGTCAGGCATGGCCGGACCCTCGGTCAGCCTTCGTACCGGAAATCAGTGACGAAACTGTTCGTGCCGGAGAAATCGGCGCTCCAATGGCCGTGGTAGCTCACGTCATTCGCCCTAGCCTGCCGGACCGGCTGCGTGACAGCGCCGAACGGCGCGTTCGTGATCACGGCCGGTCCCTGGCCATCCATCCCCACCAGCTGGTCACTGCTCATCGATAGAGCGCCCGAGACCTCAGCGTGCAGCGAGCCGTCCGACTTCTCGAACGTGATCGCCGCCGGCTCCACCCCGGCGACCTCGCCGATCAGCGGACCCAGCCCGGCGAGGTAGCCACCTGCACCCCCGGAGAAGACCGCACCCAGCGCTTCGGACTGCTCCGCGGAGGCGCGGTCATCCAGATACAGCGCCACCTTCCACCCGCCATCGGTCATCTGTTTCGGCGAGTGCACGGCCATCACAGCGTTAAGACCCGACAGGTCCACACCGTCCTTGCTGCCGCTTGTGACGTGCCAGGCCAGCAAGACGTCACAGTTGTCCTGGGTGGCGGCCCCCAGCCATACGCAGTTGCAGCTGACATCGCAGTTGCATACCTCGAAATAGTCCCCTTCAACAGAAAAGCTCACATCAACCTCCCCCTCGCGCAGATTCCGGCCCGCCAGCGGACCGTCATCCCCTTCCCCTTTAGCACCAGGACCGCAGACGCGCAAGCCCCATCTGCGAGAGGACAGGTCCGGAAGATGGGTCACCTGCCCCATGCGCTGATCAACCGCCACACGCCATCCTCTGAAGTTGTGAGCGGTCGGAGCACTGTTCCCGGGAGAGCCCTCTCCTAATCCAGCGTCAAGGAGTCTGGCATGGCGAAGTTCATGGATGTGCACAGCGGATTCGTCGGCGTGACCGAGGATCAGCTACGTGAAGCACACGAGTGTGACCTGGCAATCGAGGCGTCTGAGGGCGTGCACTTCGAACGTGCGTGGCTGGACCCGGAATCGGGCAAGGTGTTCTGCCTGTCGTCTGGCCCATCCAAGGAGGCAGTGCACCGGGTCCACGACAAGGCGGGACACCCTGCGGACGAGATCTACGAGGTGCCGGTCGAGATCGTATAGCCCTCTCACGTGGCGCAATCGGCGTTCATCAGTTACTGACTATGGCGGCGGGAGAACCATGATGGATACCGCAGGTGAGCGCTTCGCGCGGGCTCTCGCGGACAAGGACGATGTTGCGCTGAGCGCCCTGCTGGCGGACAGGATCGACTTCCAGGCCCTGACGCCCGGGCGTCACTGGAAAGCCGCCACTGCCGGGGAGGTGGTCGAAGGGATCATCCTGGGGCACTGGTTCGGCGCAGGAGACCACATCGAGCGGCTGTGCTCGGTCACCACCGGCCAGGTAGCTGGACGCGAGCATGTCGCCTACCGGGTGCGCGTGCGCCGTTGCGACGGTGACTACCTGGTCGAGCAGCAGGCCTATTACAGCACCGACGGCGCGCGCATCACCTGGATGAGGGTCTTGTGTTCTGGTTACCAGGCGTTCCGGGAAGATTGCCCGGCAGCCTGCTGACGGGCGGCGTCACGTCGCGGCCACCCGGCCCGTCGGCGTCTGTGTTCTGGTTACCAGGCGTTCCGGGAAGATTGCCCGGCAGCCTGCTGACGGGCGGAGTCACGTCGCGGCCACCCGGCCCGTCGGCGTTCCGTGCCGGCGATTCTCCTATCAGCCCGTGATTGGCGGCGAACAGGCTGGCCAGCGCCCGGTTGGCGGTCCCTGTCTTGGCGTAGATGTGCTCGACGTGATGGGCGGCCGTCTTGCGGGAGATGACAAGATGCTCGCCGATCTCCTTGTTCGACAGGCCCCGGGCCAGCAGCCGGAGGACTTCGACCTCACGGCTGGTCAGGCCAGCCGGCCCAGCCTGCCGGCGGGCCGCACGGTGCCCGGCGGCGGACAGCACGGCGGCCACCGCCTCGCCATCCATCCGGCCTGCCCGGACCTCGGCACGCAACTGGGCGGCCGCCTCGTCGGCCGTGCCTGCGAACCGGTGGGGCCGCGGCTCGATCCGTGAGTGGTAGAAGTCCGCGGCAGCCAGCACCCGCCCCTCAGGACTGATGGCGCTGCCCGTCAGGCCGCGCGGGTAGCCAGAACCGTCCAGTCGCTCATGGTGCTGGACGGCGACAGCAGCCATCGGCGCTAGCGCGGGCGAGCTCGCCAGCATGCGCTCGGTGAGATACGGATGAAGGCGAACGCGTTCGCGCTCAGCGTGGCTGAGAGCGCCTTGCTTGTCCCAGATCGCGTTCGACACGCCAAGGCGGCCGAGATCGTGGACCAGTCCAGCCCTGCGGACCAGTTTCCCGGCCCAGTCACCCAGCCCGAAGATACGAGCGGCTTCGCCAGCGAGGTCGGCCACAGCTCGCGAGTGACCGATGGTGTACGGAGACTTGACGTCGGTAAAATCGGCAATCGCCTCGAGCGCAGCTTCAAGCTCTGCGTCGGCTACCCACCTCTCCAGGGCTGGCTCGGCGCTGATGACCGCGTCCCAGTTGCTCACCTCGTCGAGGCCCGCGAACATCGATGCTGCCTCGGCGGCGAAAATGTCCACGACCTGCGGATCGAACTGCGTCCCGCGCCGTTCCCTGGCGACCGCGATCGCGGCGTCCGTTCCCTCGGCGCGCTGAAAGACCTCGACCACGTCGGCTAGTGCGCTGTCCACGAACGTTCGCGGGGTGGGGTGAGACACCGCTGACGCTGCCGCGGGTGGTCCAGACTCGGTCCGATAGGGAATCGAGTCGCGGGAGTGGCGATGGCGGAACAGGTCCGGGCGAGACGGCTGAGTGATCAGGAGGGTCAGCGGCTGCAGCAGATCGTGCGCCGCGGGAAGCACGGCTCGATCCGGGTCCGCCGGGCGATGATCATCATGGCGTCCGCCTCCGGGACACCGGCGCCAGCGATCGCGCGGCTGGTCGCGGCGGATGAGGACACCGTCCGCGGCGTGATTCACCTGTTCAACGAGAAGGGCCTGGCGGCGCTGGACCCTCAGTGGGCGGGAGGCCGTCCCCGCCTGATCAGTGACGATGACGTGGAGTTCATTGTCACGGCGGCCAGCACGCGCCCGGCAGCGTTAGGGCAGCCGTTCACGCAGTGGAGCCTGCGCAAGCTCGCCGCCTACCTGGCCGTGAACACCACCCGGACGGTGCGGATCGGGCGGGAGCGGCTGCGGCAGATCCTGCACTCCCGGCACATCTCCTTCCAGCGGACCCGGACCTGGAAGGAGTCCGCCGACCCGGACAAGGACGCCAAGCTGGACCGGATCGAGCAGGTGACCAGCCGGTTCCCGGGCAGGTGTTTCGCGTTTGACCAGTTCGGGCCGTTATCGATCCGGCCGGCCCACGGCAGCGCCTGGGCCAGGCAGAAGAAACCCGTCCGGCTTCCCGCGACGTATCATCGCACCCACGGGATCCGCTACTTCCACGGCTGCTACTCCCTCGGCGATGACCAGCTCTGGGGTATCACCCGCCGCCGCAAGGGCGGCGACCACACCCTGGCCGCCTTGAAGTCCATCCGGGCGGCCCGGCCCGACGGCGCCCCGATCTACGTGATCATGGACAACCTCTCGGCGAACAAGACACCTGCGATCCGCACCTGGGCGAAGAAACACAAGGTGGAGCTGTGCTTCACCCCGACCAGCGCCTCGTGGGCCAACCCGATCGAGGCGCAGTTCGGGCCGTTGCGGACCTTCACCATGGGCGCCTCGGACCACCCGAACCACACCGTGCTGGCCCGCCGCCTGCAGGAGTACCTGGCCTGGCGCAACGCCAACGCCCGCCACCCCGACGTGCTGGCCGCCCAGCGCCGCGAACGCGCCCGCATCCGAAGTGAACGCCAGCAACCCTGGGGCCGCCCCCGGCCAAAAGCCGCATGATCACACCCGGCCAACGTTCATGGACAGCGCACTAGCGTGACCAGCCGGGAGGTGAGGAGGATCTCCTCTCCCCTTGCGCCCTTCGGGACACCCTTGCCGTCCCAGCGCTCGAAGGTCTGCTCGACGCTGTCGCGGACCTGCTGGTCCAGGCCTAGCCGCGCTGCCAGTGCATCAGCCGCCAGCCAGTGATTTTCCAGCATCTCCTCAGCCGCCCGGCGGCCACCGCCAAGAAAGGCAACGCCGAGTCGTGCCCGTTCTGCCACCGGTCGGCCGGCGCCGAGATGACCCAACATGAACATCGGCCTAGCGGCGGCCGACGCGAAATCGACGCGCCGGAAGTCAGCCTTGAGCGCCATATCGTCGCCGAACCACTTCGCTTGCTCATAGGCATCCACGTGACAGCCCACCCACGCGATCAGGGCTGCGTAGTAGACGACCACACGGTCAGCCTCATCCAGGCCCAGCCGCTGGGCCAGCCGCAAGGAAATCAGGCACTGGCGCAGCACGTGCTCCATCGGCTGGCCCATACCCAGGTCGGTCGCCAGAGACAGAACAGCCAGCAGTTCGGCGAGACGGATGCTGGAGCGCGCCGCAGGCTCGGCCATGACCATGAATATAAGCGGGGTAGCCGGGACCGTCCCAGAGCCCAGCGGCGCCTCGCCGGCGTGCTCCGTTACAAGGAAGCCGCTGATCTGGCCGCAGGCGCCGCAGCAACCCAGTGAGCAGGCGGTAGCCATGGTACTTGCCCTCATACAGCGCGAGAGCGAAGTTGCGGATCAGATCATCTGGCTTCTCCCCAGTGGCCGAGACCAGCCACGATTGTGCAGCCTGCCGGTACCGGCGAGCGAAAGCTGGGGCGCACACGGTTACTGGCTTGGGCGGCCTGGCCCCAGCGCGCTCCAGCCGTAACTTCCATGCAGCTGGCCGCGTTACCGCCGCTGACGAGGTTGCGAGCCATCGAGAGGTTCCTGTCAGGCTGGGCACCAGGGCAGACTTGTGGCCATTACGTATGTTCGGCCTGGGGGTGTGGCGATGGGCCCACCGGTGGAGGGCGCGGACACTGCGCTGCGCGGCACCGGGTCGGAGCGGGCACTGGGGCATCTCCGACTCGGGGTGCCAAGCAACCTGCCGGGCGAGTTGAGCACGTTCGTGGGGCGGGCTGACGACCTCGAACGCGGCGCGCGGCTGCTCGGCGAATCGCGGCTGGTGACGTTCACTGGCGCGGGTGGCTGCGGCAAGACCAGGCTGGCCCGCCAGGTCGCGGCGCGCGTGGCAGAGCGCTTTCCGGCCGGGGTCTGGTGGGTCGAGCTGGCATCGCTCGCCGACGGTGCGCTCGTGACCGAACGGGTGGCGCGCACGCTAGGTCTGCAGACGGGTGAGACGGCCGCCGTCGCCGACTATTTCACCGACAGCACAGCGCTTCTGCTGCTGGACAACTGCGAGCACATCGCCGAGAGTGTGGCCGAGTTCACCACCGCGGTCCTGCAGGGCGCGGGCCTGATCCGCGTGCTCGCAACCAGCCGGCATCCCCTGGGCGTGGAAGGGGAGACGACCTGGCGGGTGCCGTCACTGGCGGTCCCACCGCAGGCCGCCGACCCCGCCAGATTCGGCGAGTTCGACGCGGTGCGGCTGTTTCGGGAACGCGCCAGGCAAGCACGCCCGGATGTGATCCTGACACCGGCGGTGGCACAGATCTGCCGTCGGCTCGACGGCATTCCGCTGGCGCTGGAACTGGCTGCGGCCCGGGTCGGCGGCGTCGCGATCGACCGTCTCGTGGACGAGCTGGACGACCGGTTCCGGTTGCTCACCGGCGGATCACGGGCCGGCCTCGCGCGGCACCGCACGCTGCTCGCTTCCGTGGACTGGTCCTACGAACTCCTGAACGCCCGCGAACGCGTGCTGCTGCGCCGGCTGGGCGTGTTCGCTGGTGGCTGGACGGTTGAGGCGGCCCGGCAGGTGGCCGGGTTCGCGCCGCTGGACCCAGAGGCGGTGCTCGATCTGCTGGGCCGTCTGGTGGACAAATCATTGGCCCAGCTGGACGATTCGGGACGCTACTTTCTGCTGGAGACCATCCGCGTGTACGCGAGGGCACGTGCGGCCGAGGCCGGTGAGACCTCGACGGTGGCCGGTCACCATCTGGCCTGGAGCGCAGATTTCGCGCAACGCATGGAAAAGGACGTCGAGCGTGCCGCCCCGGAGTGCCTGGATGTGGTCGAGCGCGAACTACCCAATATCCGTGCCGCACTCGATCACGCGGCCAGCGCGCCTGATCCGGACCACAACGGCCTTCGCCTGATGACCGCCCTCGCGTTCTTCTGGACCCAGCGCGGCTACGCGGCCGAAGGTGCGGACTACAGCGTGCGTGTGCTGGCCGGGGATCTGGCCGCGCCGCCGGCGCTGAGGGCCCGCGCGCGGTGGGCCGGCGCCTATGACCGCTTTTACACCTTCGATCTCGACCGCGCGATGGCCGCGGCGAACGCCGCGCTTCAGGAGGCGAGGGAGGCGGGTGATGAGGCCACCCAGGGACGGTGCCTGCATGTGCTCGCCGCGGCCACGTTCATGGTCGACCCCGGTGCGAGCCGCCCGTTGTTCGAGTCGAGCCTGGAACTCGCCAGGGCTAGCGGCGACCGCTGGGCCGAAGCGGACAGCCTTCAGTTCCTGGGATTCAGCCACCTGCTGCAACATCGGCCAGCACCGGCCGGGGAGCTGCTGGCGCAGTCGGGGGCGATGGCCGATGAGATGGGCAACGCGTTTCAGCAGGCGTGGCAGCACATCGCGTTCGGAAGCGCGAAAGCGGATGTCGGCGAGCTTGCGGACGCGGTCAGGGAGCTGCGCATGGGCATCGGCATCGCACGCCGCGTCGGTGATCCCGCAGTCGAGATCTGGGGCTGCTCATGCTTGACAGTGGTGGATCTGTCGTGTGGCAACGTGGCTGAGCTGCGTGCGATCGCCGGTGACATGGATCGCCCCGGCCGGCCGCTGGGGGACGCGGGTGCGGCGGTGATCGATGCGCTCCGGGTGATCGCCGCCGACATCGATCACTCGGCGGGCACATTGTGTTCCCTGGGCGAGCTTCTGCTCACCAGCAACGATCCGCCCGATGGCGCCCGGATGATCCTACTGGGCTCCACCCTCGCCCTGCGCGCCGGTGACCACGCCGGGGCCCGGGCCGCTGCCCAGCGGTCGCTGGCCGGATGCGAGCAACTCGGCTCGGCTCTGGCCGGGGCGTGCCGCGTGTTCCTGGCCCGGCTGGACCGGCGCGATGGCGTTGCCGCGGAACAGCAGGCGCACGCGGGTCTCGCCGAGATCAGCGACGCCGGTTTGTGGGCCGAAGTGCCGGACGCGCTGGAGCTGATCGGTGGTTTTGCTATCGACTCCGGGAGTTTCGCGGAGGGTGCCCGGCTGCTGGCCGCAGCCACAGCACTCCATGAGCGCATGGGTCAGCGCTGCTGGCTCGCCGGAGAGGTCGAACGGGACCACACGCGTGCCGTGGCCGAGCTCGGCGACGATTTTCCCCGTATCGCAACAGAAGGGCAGGGGCTGGATGCACCCGCTGCGGTCGCCTATGCGCGCCGGGCCCGCGGTGAACGGCGGCGCCCGTCGTTCGGCTGGGACAGCCTCACCCCGACGGAGCTGGAGGTGGTCCGGCTGGCCGCGGCCGGGCTGACCAATCCCGCGATCGGCGAGCGGCTGTTCATCTCACGCGGGACCGTGAAGACCCATCTGCTGCACGTGTTCGCGAAGCTGGGCGTGCACACGAGGGCCGAACTGGCCGCGGCTGCTATCAGGCACGGGGTGGGCTGACCGTTTCCCTGACGCTTTCTCTGCCATCTGGCAGATGTTGTCCCCCCGCCGCACGGGTGATCGTGGTTCTGTCAAGCCCACGACCACGGGAGCACATCATGATCCAGGAAACCTCCGCACAGGACCTCGCACGTAAGCAGATCGAGGCCGCGTTCGCCGCCGACTGGCCCACCCTGGAACGGCTCTACGCCTCCGATGTCCAGTACCGCGACCCCGGCACCCGGCTGAGCAGCCGCGCGGCGGTGCTCGACCACCTGCGCGGTCAAGTCAACGCGTTCGCCGGCTTCGACCACACGATCAGGCATACCTACAGCGACAGCGCCGACGGGGCCGTTGTGGAATGGAACATGTCCGGCGACTACGCGGGCAGACGCGTGACCCTCGACATCGTCACGGCCTACGATTTCCTCGGCGACCACATCGTCTCAGAGCGCAACTACTGGGACAACGCCGCGCTCCAGGCCCAGCTCAGCTGACCCGGACCCGGGTCCGCGAGACTCGTCCGCGAGCTGAGTGGTCGCCTGACGGCGGCGACCCGGCGGGTCGCGCCGGTGTCTTGATGAGGTTACGGTGCCGTTGTTTCGGGCCCGGCCGGTCGCTGGGCCTGGTCCCTGGGCGGAGAGTTCGCCGTGGTCGCCGGCGGCGGAGCTGGGTGGCGGCTGCCTGGCCGGGTCGCGTCCGTAGGCGAATCCAGCTATCGCGCCGAGCGCGGCGAACGCGGCCGCGGCGAGCAGGACGTCGTTGAGCCCGCTGGCGGTGCCGGCCCGGGCGGCGTGGGTGACCGCGGCGCGGGCGGCGGGCGGGACCAGGGCGGCTACCCGGGTGCCGGCGCCGGAGGCGACTGCGGCGGCCAGCCGGTGGGCGGCGCCGGGCGGGGCGGGCAGGCCGGCCAGGGCGTGCAGGGTGGCGGTGGTGACGCGGGAGGCGTAGAGGGCGCCGAGCACGGCCACGCCGGTGGCGGTGCCGACCTGGCGCAGCGTGTTCACCAGGCCGGCGGCCATTCCGGCGTGGGCCGGCTCCACCGCCGAAAGCGCTGCCGAGGCCAGGCCGGTGGAGGTGATGCCCAGGCCGATCCCGGCCAGGATGAAGCCGGGCAGCAGCACCAGCCAGGTGGAGGTGGCGGTCAGGTGGGCCATCGAGGCCAGCCCGGCTGCGGCCGCGGTCATGGCCGCACCCAGCAGCACCCGCATCGCTACTTTGCCGATCAGCCGGCCGGTCAGGAGGGCGACCGTGAAGGAGACCAGCGACAGCGGCAGGAACCGCAGCCCGGCCTGGACCGGGGAGTAGCCGAGGGTGTTCTGCACATACAGCGACAGGTAGATGATCATCCCGATGACCGTCGCCGAGATCGCGAACGCCACGAACCCGGTCGCGGCAAAGCTGCGCCGGGCGAACAGGCGCAGGTCGGCCATGGGTGCGGCGGCGATGCGCAGCTCGTATGTCACGAACCCGGCAAAGGCCACGGCTGCGGTCGCGAGCAGGGCCACGATCGCCGGGCTCGCCCAGCCCAGCGAGTTGCCGCGGATCAGCGCGAACATCAGCGCGGTCAGCGCCGCGGTGATCAGGGCCGTGCCCACCCAGTCGGCCCGGCCGCCGGCCGGGTCGCGGGATTCGCGCAGCCGGGCCACCCCGCCCGCGAACGCCGCCACGCCGATGGGCAGGTTGATGAAGAAGATGGACCGCCAGCCCAGTGTGTCGGTCAGCACCCCGCCGGCCAGCGGCCCGATGGCGGTGGCGCCGCCGATCGTGGCGCCGAAGGCGCCCAGCGCCCGGGCCAGGGCGGCGCCGGAGAACTCCGCGCGCAGCAGCGGCGTGCCGGTGGCGAACAGCACCGCGCCGCCGACTCCCTGCAGCGCGCGGAACAACTCAAGCGCCAGCGCGGTCGGGGCCAGCGCACACGCCAGCGACCCGGTGGTGAAGATGACCAGGCCAGCCAGGAACAGCCGGCGCCGGCCCAGCCGGTCGCCCAGGGTGGCGGCCGGCAGCAGCAGCACGGCCAGCACCAGGGCATAGGCGGCGCTTACCCACTGCAGGTCCGGCAGGCTCGCCCGCAGATCCCGCTGAATCGATGGCAGCGCCACGCTCACCACGGTGATGTCCAGCAGCAACATGAACACCGCCGTGCACACCAGCACCAGCGTCCACCGCTGCCGCGACGACATCCCCGGGACGTCAGCCATCTGCCTCACCACCCCAAGCGGCGGCCGCTGCCCTGGCCGGTATTCAGTTCTAGGCTGGTTTGGCGGGGGTGAAGAAGTCGGTGAGCAGCTGGTTGACGCGCTCGGCTTCGTCGTGATGGACCCAGTGCGAGGCGTCGGGCAGGCGCTCGACGTGGTCCAGGTCGGGGACGTCGTCGTGGTCGGGTTCGGCGAGTTCCTCGCCGAGGTAGCGGTCGCGCTGGCCCCAGATGACCAGGGTGGGGGCCTTGACCGGGCGGATCGCCGCCTCGGACTTCTTGGGCGGGGTCCGCACCGAGGACCGGTAGTAGTTGATCATCCCGGTGGCCGCGCCGGGCTGCGACCACGCCTCGATGTAACGGTCGGTCTCCTCTTGGGTGTAGGCCGGGTGGGCGTCGCGCAGGAAGTGGCGGAAGAAGTGCCAGTGGTTCGCCGCCACGACGCTTTCGGGCAGGTCGGGGAGGTCGAAGAAGAAGAAGTACCAGGACTTGCGGAGCTGGCCGGGGTGGTGCAGTCCCTGCGAGAGTTTCCGCGGGTGCGCCGCGTTGAGGATGGCCAGCCGGTCCACCACCTCCGGGTGGGCCATCGCGGTGGCCCAGGCGACGCTGCCGCCCCAGTCGTGCCCGGCGAGCAGCGCGGACTCGGCGCCGCGTTCATGGATGAGGCCGGCGATGTCGGCGGTCAGCTGGTCGATGTCGTAGGCATGGATACCGTCCGGCTTGGAGGACAGGTTGTAGCCGCGCAGGTCCGGGGCCACGACCCGGAACCCCGCCGCGGCGAGCGGCCCGATCTGCAGCCGCCAGCCATACCAGAACTCGGGGAAACCGTGCAGCAGCACGACCAGCGGCCCCTCCCCGGCCTCGACGTAATGCAGCCGCTGGTCGCCGACCTCGGCGTAGCCGTCACGAAGTTCGCTGCCCTGGTCCATAGTCTTCCCCCGTTCGCTGGAGCCGCTCGTGTCTGTCCTCCTGGGCGGCAGGATCTGGCGGCGCCCCCGCGAGCCTCTGCCGTCAGGTAATCCCTCAGTAACACGTACGCCAAGGACCGGCAAGGACTACCGGCGGGTAACGCATTCATCCTGGCTATCAGCCGGTGAGGCCCCATGCCGGATCGAAACCGTCCATGCGCAGGCTCCGAGACCTGGGTAAGGCCAGGGGGAGCGGCCAGGGATGTCACGGGCGCGACGTTGCCGTCCGGTGCGCGATCGTGAGGCAGTACCACCCGTGAAAAGGAATCGTCATGAACTCATCTCCATCCCCGGAAGGCCCCGGCTCGGTCTCCGGGGCGCCGAACCTGCCGGCCGGGTTTACCGACACGTTCACTAGCCGGTACGTCGACACCGGTGACCTGCGCCTGCACGCGGTCACCGGCGGCGGCGGCCCGCCGCTGCTGCTGGTCCACGGCTGGCCCCAGACCTGGTACGCCTGGCGCATGCTGATGCCGGTCCTCGCCCGGGACTTCTCCGTCATCGCGGTCGACCAGCGCGGCATCGGGCTATCTGACAAGCCGCAGGACGGCTACGACACCGCTACCCTCGCCAGTGACCTGGTCGCGCTGATGGACGCGCTCGGCCACCAGCGGTTCGCCATATACGGGACCGATGTCGGAATGCCGATCGCCTACGCCGTGGCCGCCGATCACCGCGAGCGGCTCGACCGGCTGGTCGTCTCCGAGGCCCCCCTCCCGGGGGTGTCTCCCTCACCGCCCCTGTTCCTCCCCCCGCTGCTCAACGAACGGCTGTGGCACCTCGCCTTCAACCAGCTCCCCAAGGTGAACGAGCAGCTCGTCACCGGACGGGAAGACATCTTCTTCGGCGCGGAGTTCGACGCCTCGGCCGGGACGAACAAGCTCCCCGGCGACGTAGTCAGGTACTACATCGCCACCCTGGCCTCCGACCCCGACCACTTGCGCGGCAGCTTTGAGTTCTACCGTGCGATCCCCACCACCATCGCGCAGAACGAGCAGCGCAAGACCCGGCGGCTGACCCTGCCCGTGCTGGCGATCGGCGGAGCGGAAAGCTCCGGTGAAGGGGTGGGGAACACGATGAAGCTCGCAGCGGACGACGTGCAGACCCTGGTCATCGCCGGCTGCGGCCACTGGGTGGCCGAGCAGGCTCCCGAACAGGTGCTGGCCGCGCTGACCACGTTCCTGGCCCCGTACCGGAACGCGTGGGGCCACGGCGCGCAACTCAACGCCGAGTCGTGATCACTAGATCAAGCACATACACGAATTGAAGGAGGCAAAGGTCATGGCGGAGCAGCCGGCTCCGCACGCTGGCCGAGTGAGCGCTCGTCCCTCCGGTCCGGCCGTCCGTCGTCATTATCCAACCCAGGCAGGTGGAGACCTATGTCCAGCGAAACTGAGATCCATCCCTTCCGGGTCGACATGCCCGATGAAGCGATCGCCGGCCTTCGGCGGCGCATCGCCGCGACGCGCTGGCCCTCCCGGGAGCTCGTCGCCGATCGGTCGCAGGGCGTGCAGCTGACCGCGATGCAGGAGCTGGCCCGCTACTGGGCGGCCGAGTACGACTGGCGGCGGTGCGAGGCGAGACTGAACGCGCTGCCGCAGTTCACGACCGGTATCGACGGGGTGGGCATCCACTTCATCCACGTGAAGTCGCCGCACGCGGACGCGTTGCCGCTGATCATGACGCACGGCTGGCCCGGCTCGGTCATCGAGCTGCTCGAGGCCGTCGGCCCGCTCACCGACCCGACCGCGCACGGCGGACCCCCCGAGGACGCGTTCGACCTCGTGCTGCCGTCCCTTCCCGGCTACGGCTTCTCCGGCGAGCCGGCCGAGGTCGGCTGGAACCCCGGCCGCGTCGCGCAAGCGTGGGCGGAGCTGATGCGCCGCCTCGGCTACACCCGCTACGTCGCCCAGGGCGGCGACGTGGGCGCCTCGGTCACCGACGCGATGGGCCGCCAGGCGCCCGAGGGGCTGGCCGGCATCCACATGAACTTGCTCGTGACGGCGCTGGGCGGTGGCGCCATGCCAGCGGAAACCGAGCAGGAACGCGCGGCGCTCGAGCAGACCAAGACATTCAGGGCGAGCGGCTTCGGCTACTTCCTGGAGCAGGCCACGCGGCCGCAGACGATCGGCTACGGCCTGCTGGATTCACCCGTCGCCCTGGCGGCGTGGATGCTCGACCACGACACCGACGCCTACTACAAGATCTCCCGCGCCTTCGTCGACGGGCAGCCGTCCGGGGGTCTTACCCGGGACCACATCCTCGACAACATCACTGTGTACTGGCTGACCGGCACCGGGACCTCGGCGGCCCGGTCGTACTGGGAAAGCGGACGAGCCCAGGCCCTTGCGGCGGGACAGCCTCCTCCGCCGGTCAAACTCCCGGTCGGCTTCACCACGTTCCCCGGCGAGATCTTCGCGGCCCCGCGCAGCTGGGTCGAGCAGGGGTACCCCACCCTCACCTACTTCCACGAGGCCGACAGGGGCGGCCACTTCGCCGCCTGGGAAGAGCCCGAGCTGTTCTCTGAGGAGATCCGGGCGGCGTTCAGATTGCTGCGCTAGCCGCCGTCACCCGCGGACCCGGTGACGCGCTGCCGCTCTCCCAAGGGGGCAGCGTCTCCCCGGCGATCGGCCCGGGGGCAGCGCCTCCTGCAGCGGAATTTCCAGCACTTTGCCGTGGGCCTCGCGCCGGAGCGTAAGCTGGAGGTGCAGGTGCGCGGCAGATTTCTGCCGGGCGGGGGACGTGCCGCGACCCGCTGTACCGGCAGCTAAGGCGGTGTAGCGGGTCGCGGCACATACTCACGGGCCCAGGCGGCACCTCGTGACACAACCAGTCGGATGCCTGCTTAATCCGCGCGCGCCGCGCGCCCCTCGCGCGGGCGGCCCCGGCCAACTAGGCCTACAGCCCAACCGAGGCCGTGCGGGATCGCCTCCAGCACCCTCAGCACGATGGAAGAAGCTCTGCCGTCAGGACTGGCAGCAGCGCGGACATCGTTAGCAACCGCTCCCTCGGGAGCCACACCGGGCGCGTCAGCCCCAGCAGCAACCCGTTCCATGGCCTTGATGGCATAGAAGACACCCGAGCGCGACATGATGCACCTTCCCCCGGCCCGTCCGCACCGCGGGCCATTGCCACAGCCCGGCGCTACAGGGCACGCCACCCAGCGATGGCAGAGGGAGGACCTTCCTCCCTCTGGTAAGAGCAGGCAACGCTGATCCTGATACGTGGGCTGGCGGTCACGCCAGGGATAGCGTGGCTAGGGCGAGCGAGACCCGCATCTGGTGACTAGTCTCGGAGGGAGACTCAGATGGCTGCGGAGACCCCTGGGGAGAATGTGCGGGTCGCGGTGCTAGGGACCGGCATCATGGGCTCGGCGATGGCCCGCAACCTGGTCTCCGCCGGATTGCGCACCACGATCTGGGATCGTTCATCGACCGCGACCGCGCCGCTGTCTGATGCCGGGGCGCTAGTGGCGGCGTCACCGGCGGAGGCCGTCCATGATGCGCAGGTCGTGATCACGATGCTGCCGACCGCCGATGTGGTCACCTCGGTGATCTTCGATAGCGGCGTGGCCGAGGCGCTGCCCGCGGGCGCGGCGTGGGCGCAGATGGGCACGATCGGCCTGGCGGAAACGACCGCCATCAGCAGCCGGCTCGGCGAGCTGCGGCCCGACGTGATGTTCGTGGACGCGCCGGTATCGGGCAGTAAAGGCCCTGCCGAGGCCGGCCAGCTGCTCATCCTGGCCTCCGGCCCGCCCGCAGCGGCAGCGGCCGTGCGCCCCGTGTTCTCCGCGATCGGCCGCAGGACCGTATGGCTGGGCGAGGCCGGCCAGGGCAGCCGGATGAAGCTGGCCGTCAACGCCTACATGTCCATCTTGATCGAGGGCGTGGCCGAGGCCCTGGAACTAGCCGGCCAGCTGGGCATCGACGACTCGAAGCTGGCCGAGGCCATCGAAGGCGGACCGCTGGACGCGCCGATCGCGGACGCCAAGCTGCACAAAATGGAGCGAGGCGATTTCGCGCCCGAGTTCCCGCTGGAATGGGCACTGAAGGACGTGGACCTGGCGATCAGCGCCGCGGGTGACGACGAGCTGCCGCTGCTGGCCGCGCTGTCCCGCCAGTGGCACGCTGCCGTTGACGCCGGACACGGCCGGGAAGACGTCAGCGCCGCCCGTCTCGCCCTCGGCCACCACCAGCAGCCCTGATCCAATGACCGCGGGCTGAGAAAACCTGTCCGCTCGGGTTCCGCGACGGTTTTCGTTATCTGCGATTTTCGTGAGCTTCCGCAGAGTTGGCGGTCGGCAACTTCACCGGCGTGGCGCAAGAGGGCGAAGCGAATCTGTGCTCGAACACCTGAGGCAGGACACCCGTGTTAGCGGATCCAGAATTGATCGATGAGCGCTCCCCAGACCGGGTTGTACTGGTAGTTGCGAACGCGGCTGGACAAGAAGTCAACCTCGTTGGGGGTGACTGTGGGGACCAAGATCGCCAGGTCGGTGAGCTGGCGATCCAGCCGGGCCCACTGGGCGGCTGCCTCGGCGGGGTTGATGGTTTGCTCTGCGGCGCCCCGGGCGATCTGCCGGTCCAGGCCAGGGTCGCAGAACCCGGCGGCGTCATCGGTGGCGACGCTGTCGCCGGGGACGAAGTATGCACAGGTCAGCTTGCCGATGAAATCATCGGCCGAGGCGTAGTCGGCGCCCCAGCCGCCGTCAATTACCTGGGCGTGATTGCGGGAGTCGCTGGTGACGGCGAAGTAAGTACTGGGTGGCAGCAGCCGCAGCGAGGCTCGGTAGCCGAGCTGGCGGAGAGCCCGCACCGTCTCGGCGGCCTCCTTGATGGCGCCGTCGGGCGAGGGGGAGACGTCCCAGACGGTGACCTTCATCCCGGCCGTGCCGGAGGCGGCGACGAGCCGGCGGGCGCGAGGCAGGTCCGGTGCGTGCCAGCGGCCGTCCGCCGCCGGGTCCCGGGTCCAGGGACAGTAGCGGCGGTATCCGGCCAGGCCGGGAGGCAGGATCTGGCAGGCTGGCCGGGCTGCGAGCGGCCCGCCCCAGCCGGCCACCACGCGGTTCCGGTCCAGGGCCAGGTTGACGGCTTGGCGCACGCGCAGGTCAGTGAACGGCGGGGCGTTGACGTTGAGGAAAAGGAAAGCGGTGATCAGCTGCGGGTTCATCCGGAGCTGGCTGCGGTAGTGCTTGAAGTAGGCAGCGCCGGACGGGAACTGGCCGATGCTCGGCAGGAAGTCGCCGCGGCCGCCTGCGACCGCAGCCGCGGCCCGGGCCCCGCTGAGGCCGAGCCGGATCAGGATGCGGTCCGGATAGCCGGCGGGCTGGGCCGCGGCCGACCATTCGCGGAACCGCTGGTTACGGACCATCAGCAGTTCCCGGCCCGGGATGTAACGGCTGATCATGTACGGACCCGTCGCGGGCAGCGGTGCCCGGGCCTGCCGGCCGGGGACCGTCGCGGGCAGCACGTCAGCAAAGGCGAGGGTTAGCTTGGGCAGGAAATCCGGATCCGGCTGGGTGAGGTGGAAGGTCACCGTGCCAGTCCGGTCGTCAGCGACGATGCCGCGGGACAGGTCACAGCCCGCGGGAGCCTTCCGGCACGTGGCAGCGCCGCTGATGGCCTGGTAGTAGGGCGCACCGGCGCCACCGAGCTGGAACAGCCGCTCGAAGGAGTGGGTGACGTCACGGGGCCGGACGAGTGTGCCGGTCGAATACCGGATACCCGGCCGCAGCCGGAAGGTGTAGGTGCGGCCGCCGTCGGTGGGCGCGGGGAGCGCCAGGGCGAGGTCCGGGACCAGCCGGGTGCCCTGCGGGCCGGCCACATGGTTCAGCGTGACGAGCCCGTCGTTGGTCAGCCCGAACAGCTGGGTCGGGGGTAGGTCTTCCGCGGTGGCGGCCGCCGGGTCGATGGTGGTGACGGGCCCATCGGCGGTGCCGATCGCGGTGAGAGTGCCGCCGCGGTGGCTTGCCCCAGCCGTGTCCATGGCGGCCCAGAGCCCACCGCGCGCGGAGGCGAGCGCGCTGACGCGGCCGCCGAGGCCGAACCTGGTGACCACGTTGTTCCCGGGAGCGAGCCGGAGCAGCGTGCCGTCCGCCCGGTCCCCGATCCAGATACTTCCACCGGACTCAGCCAGCGCCGCGGGCTGGCCGCCGAGGGCGATGGTCGCCGTGACCGCATGACGCCGCGGATCCACCCGGGACACGGTCGCGTCCAGCGGGCTGAGCACCCAGAGCCCGGACGCGCCCGCCACCACCGCGGCGGGTGCGTCGCTGATGCGGATCCTGCTCGTCACCTGGCCGGCCCGGGCGTCGATCCGGGCGAGCAGGCCCGACCCGTCGGTCGCCACCCAGACCGCGCCGTCTCCGGCGGCCAGGCCACTCGGGTTCCCGCCGGTGCGGACCACGCTTCTGGTGCGGCCGGTGCCGGGGTCGATCCGCAGGACCCTTCCATCGCCCCGGCTGGCGACCCACAGGGATCCCGCGCTGAGCAGGATGTCGCTCGGCTGGCTGGCCGGGGCGATCGTCTGCGCCACTGTGTCGGTCTGCGGGTCGATCCGGGCCAGGGTGCGATCGGTCGGGTCGAGCACCCAGACCTGGCCGCCGGCGGCTACGACGCGGGTGGGCCTGGTCCCAACCGGGATGGTGGCTTCGACCGCGCGCCGTACCGGATCGATCCGGGCCACCAGGCCGGCGCCCGGTTCGGCCACCCACACCGACCCGGCTCCCGCGGCCACGCCGGCCGGCGGCGCCTGCAGCGGCACGGTCGCCCGCACCGCGCCGTCGCTCGCCGACACCAGCGCGACGAGGTTGCCGTTCAGCGGCGTCTGCGCCGTTCCGTGGCGGGACAGTGGCACGAGGACGAGTACGGCCAGCGCGGCGGCCATCCCCAGCGCCAGCGTGATCCGGCGGATCCGGCGGCGGGGCCCGGGGCGCGGCATCGTCCCGGGGCCAGCCGGGGGAGCGGCGGGCAGGTCCGCCGCAACGCCCGATTGATCCGCTGCAGCGCCCGGTGCCCGGCCCGCGGGCGACACGGCCTCCCGGGCGTCCTGGCGCGCGGCGGGCGGGGGCAGGTCCAGGGCCGGGTCCTGCTCGAGCACCGCCAGCTGGAGCTGGCGCAGCTGCGGGCCCGGTTCGACGGCCAGCTCCTCGACCAGCAGCGACCGCCCCTGCTGATAGGTCTGGAGCGCGTCCGCCTGGCGACCGCACCGGTAGAGGGCGATCATCAGCTGCCCGCGGAGCCGCTCGCGCATCGGATGCTCGGTGACGAGCTGTTCGAGCTCGGAGCACACGACGGCGTGACACCCGAGGGCGAGCTCGGTATCGATCCGGTCCTCGACGGCCTGGATCCGGAGCGTCTCGAGGCGGCGCGCCTCCAGCCCCGCGAACGGCTCGGACTCCAGGTCGGCCAGGGGCCGGCCGCGCCACAGCGACTCGGCTTCCCGGAGCAGTTCCGCGGACCGGCCCGGATTGCCATCCGCAAGCGCCTGCCGCCCGGCCGCTACCTGCTGCTCGAAAATGTGCAGGTCCAGTTCGTCGTCCGCGACGTGAAGCAGGTAACCAGGCGGCCTGGCCTGCAGCCGCGGCTGGCCGCTGCCGTTGACGTCGCCGAGCGCCTTGCGCAGCCGGGAGACCCGAACCCGCAGTATCCGGTCCGCCGTGGCCGCGGGCTGGTCGCCGAGCAGCTCCTCGATCAGCTGATCGCGGGAAACGACCTGGTTAGCGTGGCATAGCAGCAGCCCAAGCAACGCTCGCTGCCGTGGCCCGCCAACCCGCACCAAGGCACCATCGAGCCAGACCTCGAGCGGCCCGAGAACGCCGAACACCGGGCGAGTGCCCATCCCCCATCCCCCCGCTCCCGAGTGTGCTCCGATCCCGTGACGCCGGCTAGTCCTGCAGGCTGAAGCCGCTTTGAAGCATTCCTGAAACACCCCATGGCCAGGCTGACGGCATACCCGGCGCGGGGCAAGGTCCCTGGCCGACAGCCTCGGAGCCCGAATGCCTGGAGGGACCAGAACCATGAGCAAACGGCTGGCCGTGCTGGTCACGGGCATGATCCTGACCGCTCTGACGGTGACCGCACCCGCGCAGGCCACGATGCACCGATGGCACGGCGGGGCCCAGGCCGGCCGGATCGTGTGGACACAGGTTCTCGACAGCAACTTCACCACCGCACGACTCGTCTCGGCCCGCCCGGACGGCAGTGGCTTCCGCATCCTGACCCATCCCGGCCCGAAGCGGTTCGACATCGACGTGGCGGTCTCGCCGGATGGGCGCCAGGTGCTGTTCGAGCGGGACCTGCCCAGCGGACGCAGCGTGCTGGGCGTGGTCGGCGCTGGCGGTGGGCGAGTGCACATCGTCCCTGTGCGCTGTGCGGACCCCTGCGCGGGGCTGGACAATCCCGGCTGGACGACGGACGGCCGGCGCATCGTCTTCACCCGGGTTATCGGGCCCTTCGACGGGCCGGGCGAGGCGGCCCGCTCAGCCGTGCTGTATACCGCCCGCCCGGACGGAAGCGGGATGCGTCGGCTGTCACAGCGCGGCATCGACGGCGTCTACGAGGACTACCACGCCCGGTTCGACGCCAGCGGCGAGAACCTGATCTTCCTACGGCTCCGCAACAGCGATGGCAAGACAGCGGTGTTCTGGATGCGGCGGGACGCCTCCGGTATCCATCAGCTCACCCCGTGGAGACTGGCTGCCGACGTCCCCGACCTGTCTCTGGCCACCCACGGGGCGACCAGGAACCTGGTGGTCTTCGAAACCTTCGGGTCAGGCCCCCCCAAGGGATCGAACCAGAACATCGCGACAGTCCCAGCCACCTGCCACCCGCTGGCGGCCTGCGTCCGCGAGATCCGCTACGTCACGCACAACGGCGCCGGCCCGCACGCCAGCTTCAACCCGTCGTGGTCACCAGACGGGCAGCGGATCGCCTTCACCCAGGCGCTCTTCCGCACTGGAAAGCCGCCGATGGGCGACATCTGGACGATACGACCCGACGGCCGCGACCAGAGCAAGGTTTCCCGCTCCCCGCGGTTTGATTTCCGGCCCGACTGGGGCCGCTGAGGCAACGAGCAGAAGAACTGGCTGACGCTGGCCGGGCCCAGCCAGCGACCCTGCGTCGCATCTGATTGCGGAGCACCGTGGGGCTACGCGCGCAGGCCGTCCAGGACGACGCGCAGGCAGGGTTCCAGCGTCTGGCCCGTCGCGGCGTCTTTGGGCAGGGCGCTGATCATCGACAGCAGCTGTGCCGGGGTCAGGTCCGGGCGGAGCGGGACCTCTTGCCGGGCTCGCTCGAACAGGCGGGCGAAGCTGTTTTTCATCGGGCCGCACAAGGTGCCGATGGCCGAACTGTCGTCGCTCAGCGATTCCCCGACCCGGGCGCTCATGCCCCGGTATCCGGTCGCGCACCGGTCATACAGCTCCAGCCACTCGCTCAGCGCCCGCCACACGTCCGGGGCGTCAAGCGCGCGCTGCGCGGACGCGTCGAGCTCGTCCACCCGGTCTTGCAAGATCGCCGCGAACAGGTGCTCGCGGGTCGGGAAGCGCCGGTAGAGGGTGCCCTTCCCGACTCCGGCGGCCCGGGCCACGTCTTCCATCGGCGCATCGGTTCCCGCCTGCCCGAATACGGCCTTGGCCGCGGTGAGGACCGCGTCATGGTTCCGCTGCGCGTCGGCACGCATCAGCTTGGCCGAAGGGGAGCTCATGGGATCAGTCTAGCGGATAAGTGGACGATCCGTCCGCATGCTGTTACCGTGAAACCGGACGAACCGTCCGGATAGGGGCTGATCATGGGAAGCATCTGGCACATCGGGATCGCGGTCCTCGACCTGGAGGAGGGGCAGAAGGAACTCGGTGAGGTCTTCGGGCTGCGATGGCGCCCGGCCAGGGTGCGGAAGCTAACGCTCGCCGATGCCGTCGGCCGGCCCTATGAGGTGGAATGCCATGTCGCCTTCTCCCTCGGTACCCCGTTCGCCGTCGAGGTCTGGCAGGCCATCCCCGGCACCCCGCTGGACATGCCAGAGGCCGGCGGGGTGCATCACATCGGCTACTGGGTTGACGACCTCGCCGCCGAGGCGAAACGGCTCGACGCGCTCGGATACCCCCGTTACGCCACGGCCGGCACCACGCCGCTGCTGAACCGGGGCCCGGCCGGCACCCTGATCGAACTGTGCGACCTGCACAGCGACCGCCCGTCGCTGCGGGACCTGTTCCCGCCCGGGTCCGAGTTCGCCGGCGAGCCGCTCCCCGGCTCCGCCCTCTGACACCAGGGCAGGAAACGCCCCGCATCTAGCCAAGGAGAAAAGGAGAACAGCATGCGCATCGGGATCATCGGCGCCGGGAACATGGGCGCCACGCTGGCCGTCCAGCTCACCCGGCTCGGGCATCAGGTCGTGATCGCCAACTCCCGCGGACCCCAGACACTCGCCGGCGTCGCCGCCCGGACCGGCGCGGTCCCGGTCCCCATCACCGACGTCACCAGCAAGGCAGATGTCGTGATCGTCGCCATCCCGGAGAAGAGCATCCCCGAGCTTCCCGCCAGGCTGCTCAGCGCCCTGCCCGAGGATACGGTCGTCATCGACACCGGCAACTACGTCCCGCAGCTCCGGGACGGGCATATCGACGCCATCGACGCCGGCCTGCCCGAGAGCCAATGGGTGCAATCACAGCTCCGCCACCCCGTGGTCAAGGCGTTCAACACCATCCGCCCCGCGAGCCTGGCCAGCCTCGGCCAACCCGCCGGGGCCGCCGGGCGTACCGTGATCCCGGTCGCCGGCGACGATCCGGCCGCCAGGGCCGTCGTGCTGGAACTCGCGGACCAGCTGGGCTTCGACGGGCTGGACGCCGGCCCGCTCGCCGGGTCCTGGCGCCAGCAGCCCGGCACCCCCATCTACACCACCGATCTGCCTCTCAGCGCCGCCCGGCAGGCCCTGGCGGACGCGACTCCGGAGCAGACCGCCAGCTGGCGCAGCCGGCATCCACAGAACACAAGGCTGAATACAGCGATGCACCCGGGCAACCGCACCGGTGTGCGCTTCGTCCTGGCCAATCCGACCGACCCCAGTCGCCTGAACGAGTTCAGTGACTGGTATGACGCCTACTCCGCGGCCATCACCGTCCCCGGCTATCTCGTCAACGACGTCCACTTCGAGAACCCCGGCGCCAGCGGCGAGAAGAGCAGCCCGCGCTACGCGACGATCTACGACATCGTCTCCCCCGACCCCGCGACCGCCTGGCCAGACACCGAGCACTCACCCGCCTATCCCACCCACCTGTTCAGCGACCCGCGCGCCAGGCTGGTCTCCCCGGCACTGCGCGCCTCCTACGCCCTCGTCGGCTCCCAGCTCCAGCCGGGCCACCACGGCCCGCTCACCGGGATCCACGTCATCCTCTCCAACGGCGGCGGCGACACCGAGCGCCAGCTCCGGGAGGCCCAGATCCTGCAGACGGGCTTGTTCTACTCCGCCGCGCGATTCCGGATCATCGAAGGATCCCCCGAACCCGCCGAATGGCTCGAGGTGTTCGAGACCGACGACCCCGACCCCCTCCACGCCTACCCGCAAGCGATCAGCCACACGCCGCCCGCACCGCAGATCCAGCCCCAACTAAGCCAGTCGTTCCGCCTGGCTGGCACCCGCAAAACCGATGGCGCGTGAACTGAATACGCGACGACCGATTCACCTGTTATGCCAGCCCATCGCCACCGGAATCCACGTCCGACTGCCGCGCCGACGGCATGCGCTGCGTTGGCAGGCGGTCACGACTCCCTGGCCGTCGGGGGGTGGGAACTGGGCCGCGGCTTGGGCGGCGTGGCCAGCGGGGTCCCGGCCACCGCGCAGTGTCGCTGAAGAGACGGCGGGAGCTCCTTCGCTACTGGTGTGGTGCCCGCTCCGGGTCGGCTCAGCGCGTCATCACGGATCGTGGTCCAGGCGAGCAGCGCGGCCGCGAACGACGCCCCAGCGGCGACGGTCATGGCGACCGGGAAGCCTGCTGCCAGCTTGACGGGGTCCTCGAAGTCAGCGCCGGAAAGCCCTGCGGCAAGGGGAAGAACCGCGACCGCGATCATCTGGCCGAGCCGGGAGAGTGCGTTGTTGACGGCGGAAGCGATCCCGGAGTGGCGCGCGTCGACGCTCGCCAGCACCGTCGCGGTGATGGGGGTGATCAGCGCGGCGAGACCGGCCCCGAATACGGCCAGCGAAGGCAGCACCGCGGCAAAGTAGCTGTCGCCGGGGTGGATCCGTGCCATCAGCAGCAGTCCCGCGCCGGTCAGGACGGCTCCGGCGGTCAGCGGGATCCGCGGGCCGATGCGCTGGGCGATCGCTCCCGATGGGCTGGAGAGGATTAGCAGCAGGATGGTGATCGGCAGCGTCGCGGCCCCCGCCTGAAGGGCGGTGTAGCCGAGGCTGATCTGCAGGAACGCGACGAACAGGAAGATCACGCCGCCGAGCGCCGCATAGGTCACCAGGGCGAGCACGGTGGCACTGGCGAATTGGCGGGAGCGAAACAATTCCAGCGGAAGCATCGGGTGGCTGCTGCGCCGCTCCACGGCGACAAAGGCGCAGGCGGCGGTCAGGCTGACCGCCGCAGCGGTAATCACCGCGGGGGTCAGGCCCCCAGAGGCCTGGATCAGCGCGAAGCACAAACCGGCGATGGCCAGCGTGGCAAGCGCAGCACCGCGCAGATCAAGGCCCCCAGTACGCGTGGGGTCCCGGGACTCTGGCACCCGGACAACTGCGGCAACGATGACGAACGCCCCCACGGGCAGGTTGATCAGGAAGACCGCACGCCATGACAGTGCATCGGTCAGGTAGCCGCCGACGGGCGGGCCGACTGCGGCCGCGACCGCGGTCAGGCCTGCCCACGCGCCAATCGCCCGGGTCCGGTCATCGGGATGGAAGACCGCGTCGATGATGGCAAGGCTCCCTGGGGTGAGCAGAGCCCCGCCAACGCCTTGAACAAACCGGGCGGCGACGAGCAGCTGAATTGTCGGGGCGGCCGCGCACAGCGCCGAGGCGGCCACGAAAGCCCCCACCCCCAGGATGAACATGCGGCGTCGGCCATAAAGGTCGCTGAGCGAACCGGCTGGCAGGATAAGCGCCGCGAGGGTGAGGACATAAGCGTTCAGCGTCCACTGCAGCCCCGCGACGTCCCCGCCGAGATCACGGCTGATCGCCGGCAACGCCACGTTGACAACCGTCGCTTCGAGCAGCACCATCGCCTCGCCCAGCACCGCCACGGCGAGTACCCAGCGACCGGCGGCCGAAGCGAGCCGCACCGAGCCAGGCTCCCCGTCCTCATTCCCCACCAACTGCACCCTTCCTGGCGGCACCTGAAACCCCCGGCGGCCGTGTGCGGAACGGGCGGCCACGCCAACGGCCCGGCTTAGCGCCCTCAGACACAATTAGGCGGCTCGGTGAGCGCGACATGCAGTCTGCAGCTTGCGCAGCCCGCGCCGCAGTGACCCAGCAGGCTCGTACAAGTATGCGCTGCAGTCCACCAGGCGAACGTCCGGTTCTGCCGCTGGCGAGGCGTTGGGAGCCTTCCGCCGGTTCAAAGGGCTGTGAAGGGCTGCTTCCCGGTTTGCCTAACGTGCGCCCTCCACGTCCTGCCATTGCGCCGTGTCCGTGTATTGCCGGAAGCTCATGATTTTGCCGTCGCGTATCTTCCAGATGTGGCAGACCTGCGCGTTGGGTTTCTTGCCGGTCTGCTTGTAGGTTCCGGTGTCGCGTGCCTCGACCACGACCACAGAGCCCGCATCGTGGAACTCCCCAGGATGGGCCGTGAAGCCATCCCATTCCGTCGCGAGCTTCCTGAACAGGTTCTGCACGACTGCGTCCACCCCTCGCCCTGGCATCGTCCGGCTGGGCCAGCCACGCAAGACACCCGCCGCGGCCACGCGCGCAACGCGGGCAGAGCAGAGGCAGGCAAACATTCCTGCGGTGATTCAGGACCTGCGGGCGAGCAGGTATCCCTGCGGGGAACCCTCGTGGCCTTCGGCGGGGCGCCCGCCCCAAAACACGGTCGCAAAGCCAGCATCGGCCGCCCGGTGCTCCATCTCGCCGGGCGACAGCCAGTAGACATCGAATCCAACACCCAGGCCGGTGCTGCGCCCCCCGCGCCGGACCTGGCTGTCACCGGCCTTGAACGCAGTCACCAGATAGCCTCCCGGCTTGACCACGCGGGCCAGCTCGCCGAAGGCCGTCGGCCTGTCCAGCGGCGCGAGGTACATGAGGGAGTACCAGCAGACCACGCCGGCCAGCGAGGCATCCCCGAAGGGCAGTGCACGCAAGTCGGCCACGCCGAAACCGAAGCCGGGCTGGTCACGGCGGGCTACCCGGATCATCTCCGGTGACAGGTCGATCCCCCGTGGGGACAGGCCGCTGGCGGCCAGCCAGGGCGCAAGCCGCCCCGTCCCGCAGCCGATATCCCCCACCGCGGTGCCCAGGCCCGCGGCCAGCGTCAGGTCACAGAACAGGCCCAGCACCGCCCGCTCGGCCGGCATCCGGTCCAAAGCCCCAGCCAGGCGGTCAGCGTAAAACTCGGCCAGGACGTCATGCGCAGCCCTGAGCTCGCCGGTCTTGGCATCCACGAAGAGACCCTAACTTGCCCTCGCCGACAGAGGCAGGTCCACCACCCTCGTGCTGGTCGATTTGTCCAAAGGTCGCTGCGTCACAGACATCGCGGGAAATGTAACCGGGGTGAACTCCTAACCGGACGCTTCCGTCCTCAGCAATTCTTGGCCTGACGCCTTGAAATGCCGCCCTGGGGGCCAGCGCGTCCGCTGGCCGGACCAGCGGTCCCGATAGCGTGAGCGGATGGCATCTACCGACAAGATCGAGGCGTTCCTCGCCGAGCCGCGTAACGTCATCGTCGCCGGGATCCGCCGCGATGGGCGCCCGCACCTGAGCCCCAACTGGTTCTACTGGGATGGCCAGCGCTTCTACGTCTCGACCACGCGAGACCGGGTGAAGTACGCCATTTTCCGCCGGGACCCGCGGGCGCAGCTGCTTATCGACGATCCAACCGGCTTTCGCGCCGTGCTGGTTCCGGCCACCGTCGAGATCCGCGATGATCTCGCCAAGGAGTTGTCCCGCTTCCGTGCTATCCGGGAAAAGCACGGGATGGCCGTGCTGGACGATAATGAGCATCTGCGGGCACTGACGGCGGAGGGGCGGGTTCTGCTGGCCATCACACCGGACGGGCCGCCCTCGAGTTGGACGAGCTGGGGTATGGACTAACTACCCAATCCTTTGACCCCCCTCGGCTATCGCCTTTCACTGTAGTACTGGACAAGGCAGAACTCATGCCCCTCGGGATCGTGCATGACCATGACGACCCCCTCGTCGTAGTCGTGCCGCTCGCCGGACCAGCGGCCACCCAGACGCTCGACTTGCCTGCGGGCCGTCCCGATGTCGTCGACCTGGACATCGAGGTGGATGCGGACCTTTGCGGCCTTCGGCTCTGCCACTCGCTGGAACGTCAGCCGCGGCCGGTCATCCAGACGTGAGCCGACGGTGGCCCATCCGGCATCGTTGCCGTGCTCCCCGGTCATCGCCCGGTCCAGCAGCGCGCTCCAGAAGGACGCCAGCCGCGCTGGATCCGCGCAGTCGATGGTGATTCCCGTCAGTCGATTGCTCATGCAGGCACCCTGGCACCCGGCACCGGGCGCCCGCACTACCGCCCCTAGGGTCAGGACGGGACCCGCAACATGCGCAGGATCGTCGCCTGCAGGGCTTCGCGCAGTTCCTCGTCGGTCAGGTCGGCCAGTTCGGGCAGGTACTCCGGGATGAAGAACAGGACGCCGAAGGCGAGCCGATCGGCGCCGGTGGGGTTATCACCGAACAGCAGGGTGAGGGCACGCTGGCGCAGCGTCATCGCCTCGTAGTCCATCTTGTTCCGCTTCGCGGCCGGGTCGGTGGACGCCATCGCCGCGTACTGGCGGTTCTGGACCAGGAAGTCGACGAAGCCGTTCACCAGGTGCTCGATCCGGGCACGCCGCCCGCGGATCCCGGCTGCTTCATCCAGGAGAGCCTCGAGCCGCTGGATTCCGGGCAGCATTGCCGCGTGCAGGATGTCGCTCTTGGCGCGGAAGTGGTAGTAGACGGCGGCCTTGGTCAACCCCATCTCGTCGGCGATCAGCTGCAGCGAGGTGGCGTCGTAGCCAAGGTCGGCAAACAGCCGCTGCGCGGTCTCCAGGATCTGCTGCCTGGTCCGCTCGGCCTGCACTGCACGGGTGGACATACCCCTGACCGGCGTCGCCATAGATGTGCTCCTCATTCGGTGACCCGCATCCCAGCATACAAGCTGCCGGCAAGTGACTCACTAGTCGATCGGCAAGTGATTCACTAGACGGACGGCTAGCGATTCACTTGACGAGCGGCTAGTGAATAGCCTAGCGTCGGAAGCCGATGCCCGTACCGCACTCCAGCTGTGGAGCTCTCCTCATGTCGAACTATCTGTACCGACTCGCCCGCTTCGCGTTCCGGCGACGGCGACTGGTCCTGGCGGTCTGGCTGGCCGCGGCCACCGCCGCCATCGCCATCGCCATCGCCAGCGGTGGCAAGACCAACGACACCTTCACCATCCCGGGCACCGAGTCGCAGAACGCCGCGGCCGTCCTGTCCGCCAGGCTGCCGGCGTTCAGCGGCGGCCAGAGCACGATCGTCTTCGCCACCACTCCCGGCACCGCGAAGGTCACCGATCCGGCCGCCAAGGCGGCGATCGAGACAGCCATGACCAAGCTCACGTCGATTCCGCAGGTCTCCGCGGTCACCAATCCCTTCCAGAGCCACCTGGTGTCGCCAGAACGGCAAGATCGCCCTCGGGCAGGTGCAGTGGTCGGCACAGGCGGCCAACGTGACCGACGCCAGCCTCAACGCCGTCACCGACGCGATGAAGCCGGTGCAGGCCGACGGCGTGGAGATCGCCTACAACGGCAGCGTCTATCCGGGCTGGCGCACGGTGATCTCCGAGGTGCCCGAGCTGGTCGGCCTGATCATCGCGTTCGGAATCCTGATGATCACCTTCGGCGCCTTCGTGGCCGCGGGCATGCCCATCCTGGGCGCGATCATCGGCGTGGTCACCACTTTGATGGGCATCACCGCCGTCGCGTCGGTGCTGACGATCGCCTCGGCGTCGACCACGGTCGCGCTGATGCTCGGGCTCTCCTGCGGCATCGACTACGGCCTGTTCATCCTGTCCAGGCACCGGACCAACCTGCTCAACGGCATGACACCGGAGGAGTCGGTGCCGCTGGCCATGGGCACGGCCGGCAGCTCCGTCGTGTTCGCCGCCCTCACCGTAATCATCGCGCTGTGCGGCCTGACCGTAGTGGGCATCCCGTTCCTGACCGTCATGGGGCTGGCCGCCGCGGCATCGGTCACCGTCGCGCTGCTGATCGCGCTGACGCTGCTGCCGGCGATGCTGGGTTTCGCCGGCCCCAAGGTCGCCAGGTTCACCCGGCTGCCCCGGCTGGGCGCGCACGCGGAGCGGGTGGCCCGCCGCAGCGCCGCCGACCCGGACAGCCCCGCCGGCGCCAGATGGGCCCGGTTCATCGTGCGCCACCGCGCGCTCATGCTGATCGGCGGGATCGCCGTGCTCGGCGTGCTCGCGATTCCGGCGTTGTCCATCCACCTGGGCCTGCCCAGCGGGGCCTCGCAGCCTCCCGGCAACACCCAGCGCCAGGCCTACGACCTCACCACCGAAGGCTTCGGCGCCGGCTTCAACGGCCCGCTGCTGATCGTCGCCCAAGACGTCCGCAGCCCGGCGGACACCCAGCAGATCGCGGCGAAACTCACCACGCTTCCCGACGTCGCCAAGGTAACCCCGGTGACCACGCGAAACGGCATCTCGCTGATCAAGCTGATCCCGCAGTCCGGGCCGAGCGACCCGGCCACCGCCACCCTCGTGCACACCATCCGCGACGACCGGACAGCGATCGAAGGCCGCACCGGCGCGCGCATCCTGGTTGGCGGCACGACAGCGTCCAACATCGACGTCTCGGCCAAGCTGTCCGCCGCCCTGCCGATCTTCCTGGTCGTCGTGGTCGGCCTGGCGTTCATCCTGCTGACGTTCGCGTTCCGGACGATCCTGGTGCCGGCCACGTCGATCCTGGGCTTCCTGCTCTCGATGGCCGCCGCGCTCGGCGCGCAGGTCGCGCTGTTCCAGTGGGGCTGGGGCCAGCACCTGCTCGGCATCACCCCGGCGCAGACGATCAGCTTCCTGCCGATCATCATGCTGGCGATCATCTTCGGCCTGTCCAGCGACTACGAGATGTTCGTCGTATCGCGGATCAAGGAGGACTACACCAGCAACGGTGACGCCCGCCGCGCGGTGCAACGCGGCACCGGGCTGTCGGCCCGCGTGGTCACCGCGGCGGCGCTGATCATGTTCTCCATCTTCGTCGCCTTCATGTTCACCAGCGACCCGACCATCAAGGCCATCGGCTTCAGCTTCGCCGCCGGCGTCTTCCTGGACGCCTTCGTCGTAAGGCTCACGCTCGTGCCGGCCATCATGGCGATCATCGGGTCAAGAATCTGGTACCACCCGCAATGGTTCGCCAGGCACATCCCCGACCCCGACATCGAGGGGCAACGACTCGCGCACAAGCCCGCCGAGCGAGAGCTCGCTGCCGCAGGCACCCCAGCCCAGCAGGGATAAGAGCCTGAGCGCAATGATCTGCGCCCAGGCACGCCCGGATCGCTCCGGCTGCGGCCCCCCGTCAGGGCACAAGCCCGGCTGCACGCCGATGCCGCCGGAAACCCCTGGCGGGGGCTCGCACGCCGGGAACGGAACAGTCCCGCCCCTGCTCCCGCTAACCATGCAGCTGGAGCGGGCCCGCTCACGCCGGAGTGCTGGTGCTCAGACGGCGATGCGGCCGCCGTCGACGGGCAGCACGGCGCCGTGGATGTAGGCGGCGTCGTCGGTGGCCAGGAAGGTGATGGCGGCCGCGATGTCGTCGGGCATGCCGGGGCGGCCGTGCGGGGTGGTGGCGGCGAGCTGGTCGAGGGCATCGCCCATGGGGGCGGTGCCCTCGGTGCGGGTGGGGCCGGGGCTGACGGCGTTGACGCGGACGCCGGACGGTCCGTACTCGGCGGCCCAGGCCTTGGTGAGCAAGACGAGGGCGGCCTTGCTGGAGCCGTAGAGGGCCATCCCGGCCTGGCCGAACTGGGCGACCATGGTCGTGACGTTGATGATCGATCCCTTACCGCGGGCGGCCATCGCCGGGGCCAGCTCGGCGACCAGGAAGAAGGGCACCTTCACGTTCACGTCGTAGACGTCGTTGAAGTCAGCTTCGGTGTGGGAGTCGGTAGGACCGAACGGGAAGACGCCGGCGCTGTTGACCAGGATGTCCACGTGCCCGCCGCCCAGTTCGATCGCCTCGCGGGCCAGATCACGAGCACTTGCCTCGCCGGAGAGAGCCGCGGCGATGAAGTCGGCCTTGCCGCCGTCGGCGCGGATCCCGGCCACAGCCTGCTCGCCGCGTGCGCGGTCTCGCCCGGTGAGGATGACGTGGGCGCCGAGGCTGGCCAGGCGAGCGGCAGTGGCGCGGCCGATGCCGCTGTTGCCGCCGGTGACCAGAGCGACCGATCCAGTGAGGTTTGCCGTCATAATGAGCCTGTTCCTTCGTGTGGTCATCCGGCCGCCGAGCTGATCGGCCGGTAGTTCTGATGAGCCACTCCTGCGGTGGATGGCCCCTGTCACGCTGGTCAACCTCTTCCGCGCCGCCGGGTATTGCCAGTCGGCTGCCGCTATTGCGGGCACCGGCCATAAGCGCGGCTTCTGCCCTGGGCCGGGGCTGTCACCCGGGCAGGGCGCCATCCAGCAGACAATGGGAGCGTGGAGATCAGGGAGTTGCGGGCCTTCGTCGCCGTCGTCGAGGACGGGGGCTTGTCGGCCGCCGCCCGGCGGCTGCACGTGAGCCAGTCCGCGCTGTCACAGACGATGCAGTCACTCGAACGCCAGCTCGGTGCCCAGCTGCTCACCCGCACTCACGTCGGTGTCCGGCCCACCCTGGCCGGGCAGGCGCTGGCCCGGGAGGCGCTGTCCCTGATCGAGCATCACGACCGGGCGGTGGCGGCCGTCACGAGCCTGACCGGCAATGCCGCCAGCGTGACCGCAGGACAGCTGCGGATCGGGGTCCCGCTGGAGTTCCCGCCCGACATCCTCCCGGCCGCCCTGGCCCAGCTCGCCGACATCTACCCGGACACCAGGGTGGACGTCCGGCACTCATCCAGCGGCACCCAGCTCGCCGCCCTGCACGCCGGTGATCTCGATGTCGCCCTGGTCCGTGACCGGCCTGCCGACCCGAGCCTGGACGCCGTTCTCGCCGTCCGGGAATCGATGGGAGTCATCCTCGCGACCGCCCGCGGCGACGAGCTTGCGGGCCAAACCGGGGTGCCGCTGCACCGGCTGGCCGGGCTCGACTGGATCGGATTCGCCCGCTCCGACACCCCCGCCTGGTACGACCAGGTCACCGCCACCCTCCGCGGCCACGGCATCACCGTCACCGCCCCGGTGCCCGAGAACGACCGGCCCGTCACCGCCGAGGTCAAGCTCGCCGCGGTCGCCACCGGACGTGCTTTCGCCCTGGCCTCGCCCGGCTGGGCCCAGCCCTTGCCCGACGGCATGGTCTGGCATCCGCTCACCGGCGACCCCATCGTGCGCCGGACCTGGGCCATCTGGCGAGCCGACGCCCGGCACCGTGACCTCGCCGCCCTTATCGCCGCCCTCGACGCCGCCAGAACCTGAGCCAGCGGCGGCGACATGACGGAAATCTGCGCAGCCTCCTGCGGGTCGCCGCACCTATGTCACCGCGGCGGGCCGGGAAGGCGGCCGGAAATCCGGGCCCGCAGTCGGTTGCCCATGGCATTCGAGCCGCTTTATGGCGCGTGGAAACCTGCCGCTGCAGCTGATCTGCGCCTGCCCAAAACAAGATTAAAACGATAGCCTTATCCGGTTATCGAGCCCTATCCGCCAAAGCGGAGCAACCTCACCTGGCCGTGACACCGGGGGTCCAGGGTGTGCGGATGCGGGGAAGAGGTTAGGGCGGGAACGCCTTCGGCGAAGGGGGATCAGGTGAACCTGACCCGGGTGGGTTGGCTGGGCGTGGCTGTGTCCGCGAGCCTGGCCACAATGGCAGCAATGCTCATGCCTGCAGGAGCGCAAGCGTCTGCTTCGGGGGGGAGCACGTCTCCCGCAGTGAGGCACTACACCGGTACACCGGGGGTGGCCCGGCTGGTGCCCAGGCACAAGCCGGCCGCCGGAGTGTCGTCGGTGCCGCGAGTGGTCTCCAGAGGGGCTCGCCGGCTGCCGTCTGGCCATTTCTCGGCGGCGGAGGCGGTGCCCGGCGCGCCGGCGTCAGCGGCCGTCGCGGCGGCCACGGCCACGAGTTCTGCTCGGGTCAACTTCAACGGCGTCAGCAGCCGGGACAGCCAGGTCACCAACTTTGAGCAAATGTTCGAACCGCCGGACCAGGGGCTGTGCGAGGGCAACGGCTTCGTGCTCGAGCCGGTCAACTCCGCGTACCGCATCTACCGCACGTCCGGGAAGTCGCTGCGCGGGCCCTTCAACATCAACGACCTGTTCAACGTGGGCGGCAAGGAGTTCACCAGCGACCCGCGCTGCTGGTTCGACCCCAGCACCCAGACCTGGTTCGCGACCATCCTGTTCCTGAACGACTCGTCCACCGCGTCATCCCTGCTCATCGCCGTACGGCACAACTCCGACCCGCGCGGGCTGTGGAATGAGTACTCGATCGACACGACGGACCCGTCCGGGAATGGCTGCCCGTGTTTCGGTGACCAGCCGAGGATCGGGATCGACCAGACCAACCTGTACGTCACCGCTGACGAATTCTCGATCCTCGGGCCGCAGTTCAACGGCGCGGAGATGTGGGCGATCGACAAGTCCGACCTAGTCAACGGCGTCGTGAGCCCGCACGTCGTGAACTTCCCCCATCTGACGACCGACACCGCGGCTCCGCAGCCCGCCCTGTCCACAGGGCGGCCGAACGCCGAGTACTTCCTCAGCTCGCTGGACCCCAGTGGCACCGGAGACAACCGCATCGGTGTCTGGGCCATGACCAACCGGGGCCAGGTTGGCCTGGGTGGTATGCCGACGCTGACCAGCGTTGTCATCAACTCCGAGGGGTACGCCATCCCGCCGCCGGCTCCGCAGAAGGGTGCCAAGAGCAAGCTGGACTCCGGCGACGACCGGATGCAGCAGACCCAATTCGTCGCCGGCACGGTCTGGGGTGAGCTGACGACGGCAGTGCAGCCGGCCGGCGACAGTTCGGTGCGCGCGGGCGGCGCCTGGTTCCAGGTGAAGCCGAGGCTCGGCTCAGCCGGGATCGCTGGTGCGTCGATCGTCCGCCAGGGCTACATCGCCGCCGCTGGCAAATACGAGATTTACCCAGCGGTCCAGCCGGACGCAGCCGGGAACGCAGCGGTCATCTTCACCCAGACCAGCAGCGCGCGGTTCCCGAGCGCTGCCTATGCCACCCTGAAGGCCCGCGGGCGCAACTTCGGGCCGGCGGTCGTCGCGGCAGGGGGGACCGGGCCGTACAACCGGGCCGCGTCGAACCCGCCGCGCTGGGGTGACTACTCGTTCGCGGTCCCGGACGGCACGTCGGACTCCGCGTGGCTGGCCACCGAGTACATCCCGCCGAAATCGAGCCAGACCACGACCAGGATCCGGAACTGGGGGACGCGCGTCATCAAGGTCCCGCTCGGCTGACGGGTCGGTGAGCCCCCGGGACCCGGTCCCGGGGGCTCACTCGTGGCTCCTGGATGAACCCGCTGAGGATGCAGTCGGCGACTTGGGCCTGCGTGCAGCGACGGCCGCGACGCGGCCGCACCATCAGAGCCGGCGCTGGCGGCTTCGCGTCAGCGAATGCCGCTATCGCAGCTGATATTTGCGCGAACGGGCGCTGGTGATGTGACCGAGACGAGGACGTGAGGGCAGCGCGGGATGACCTGCTTCGTCACCGCGACCAGCACATACCGGCCCGTCCCGAGCCCGAGGGAGTAGTGGCCGTCGGCGTGGGTACGCGTGCTTGCTGTCACTCCGGCGGGCACGGACCGGGCCTCGACCCGGACATCACCCAGCGGGCGGGGCTGGCACAGGCGGCTGGGCCGCTCGACCGGACATCCCGGGCTGGCTTCGACCACGCCGGAAATGAGGGTGACCGGGCCGGATTGCTGAGCCGGGCCCGTTCCAGCCGGGCGCACGCCGCATGAAGCGCTCACCAGGACGAGGGCCGCTGTGGGCAGCAACCACCGGGCCTGCGGGCCAAACCATCGCATCGTGATCATCTCAGGGCTTGGACGGTTCGCTGGGCTGGCCGGTTCCCGCGTCGCATAGCCGGATCGTCAGCCAGCGGCCGTAGTTGGGGCCGACGGGGGAATAATGAAGCCATGACAAGCGGGCTAATCCGGTGCGAGCACTGCGGCCAGGCGAACCGGGTGCCGGCCGCGGCGGCCGGGACGCCCCGCTGCGGGAAGTGCCATCAGCCGCTGCCGTGGATCGCCGACGCCGACGACGCAACCTTCGGTGAGATCGCCGAGGCCGCCAAGATTCCCGTCATCGTCGACTTGTGGGCGCCCTGGTGCGGGCCCTGCCGGATGGTCAGCCCCGCGCTTGAGCAGCTGGCCCGCGACCTGGCCGGCCAGGTGAAGCTGGTCAAAGTGAATGTCGACGTCTCGCCGCAGATCTCGCAGCGGTTCGAGGCCCAGGCCATCCCGACCCTGCTGGTGCTGCGCGGCGGACGGGTGGCGGCCCGGCAGACCGGCGCCATCCCGCTGCCTGCCCTGCGGGCCTGGGTCGACAACGCGCTCGCCTCGACCACTCCCTGAACTACCGTCCTCCACCCTCAGCTGCCTGATCCTGGCCTGTCTAGCCGCGGGCCAGCAGGGGGATGAGCGCCTGCGCGTCGGGGCTTCCCCAGCCCGTTACCGGGTCCCATCCGGGACCGGCGTGGTACTGGTAGCTGACGGGGCCGAGCGTCAGGTTGTTACCGGAAGTGATGTCGTGGAAGGCCTGGTGGTAGCTGGGGCTGCGGGCGATGCGGTAGAGGGTGCGGTTGACGAAGCCGAGGTCGTGATGGGCGTTCTGGTCGGCCAGCGCCATGAGTCCCGCCCACAGCGCCGTGGCGGCGCTGGTGCCGGGGGCCGTGTTGATCGATGACTGGCTATCGCCGGCCAAGACGATTGGGAGGCCACCCTGCTGATTGGCGTCGCCGGCCACGTCGGGCACGCCTCTCATCTTGGAGATACCGGCGACGCCATCCTGATAGGCGGGACGGGGGTAGCGGTGGCTGAAGCCGCCCCCCGATGCTCCGGGGGTCACACTGAAGCTGCCGGCCGCGCCGTTCCAGGTGGTCTCGCTGATGTAGGTGCCGGTCACGGGGTTCGCGGTGAGCGTGGTGCCGCCGACGGCCAGCGCGAGCGGGTCGGCGGCCGGGAGGCTGACCTCCTTCACCGGCGTGCCTCCATAAGCGTTGCCGACCGCGCCGTTGTCACCGGAGCCGGCGGCCACCGTGACGTGGTGCGCGGCCGCCCCCCGCAGGATGGCGTGCATCTGGGCCACCTGAGCCGGCGTGAAGAAGTGTTCCCCCAAACTCCAGCCGATCGAAGCCACGTCAGTGTGGGAGACGGCGAACCGCAGCCCGGCGAGCATGCCCGCGGTCGCGGTCGCGCGGCTGTCCAGGATGTTGGCGGGCAGCGGAACCACCCGGAGGGTGGCGGCGGGAGCGACCGCATGCACGACCTCGAGGTCCTGGGCCTGCTCGGCGGACGCCTGCCAGGACGAGGCTGAGCCGGCCAGGGTGGCCACGACCTGGATCCGCGCGGCGGGCAGCCGGAACATGCGGTCGAACGCCGCCAGGTCCTTGCGGATGTCGGTGGTAGCCGGGGACGCACCAGGGGAAGGGGCTGCCGGAGCGCTGGAGGACTGCGCTACCGGGACCGTGGAGGACTGCGCTCCCTCGGCGTTGGGGAGCTGGGGAGGGGCAAGGACCGTCACCGTTTCGCCGCGGCCGTCGATCCCGCTGTCCAGCAAGGGCTGGATGCCATACGCGACCCGGAACTGGTGCGGGGCATAGCAGGAGGAGGCCGGGGGAGACAGGCAGCCGGAATTGGCGCTGGATGGCGCGGAGCCGGTCGCCGCGGTGGTGGCCGGGTGCCCTGAGCCTCCCGTGCATCCTGCCACCAGGACCCCGCCCAGGAGGAGTGCGGCGGCGGACCCGGCGTGATGGTGGCTCACACCCGTTAACCCGCCAGTGACCGGAAACGCTTACCTCGGCCCGGCGAGATTTCGCGCGCCCGGCGACTCACGCCGGCGGCCGCCGCCGCGCCTGCCGCCGCCGTTCCTGATGCAGCAGACAAGTGTTGTAGATTGCAATAGTTAAAGTGCGTCCCTGCGGGGCACTGAGGCGGCCCGGGCCGGGAACGAACCCGCTCACTGACAGGACAGAGGGGCGATCATGACTGTCTCCGCGCCGGCCGCGTCAGGTGCAGGACCGTCATGGGCCGCGAAAACGGCCGGCTGGGCCCGGGGCACCCGCTCCGGGCTGTTCGGCGTCGCCGCCGTGGTGGGGGCGGGGGCCGGGCTGGGCGCCGTGGCGTTCCGGTACCTGATCTACTTCTTCACCTGGCTGGCCACCGGGCATGTCCTGTTCGGCCAGCAGGGCCATGTGGGCAGCAGCCACCTGCCCTGGCTGGGGCTGGCGTTCTTCGTGGTGATCCCGGTGATCGGCGGTCTCATTTACGGCCCCCTGATCTACCGCTACGCCCGCGAAGCCCGCGGGCATGGGGTGCCCGAGGTGATGCTGGCGGTCGCGGAGCACGGCGGCCGGATCCGTCCCCAGGTCAGCGCGGTCAAGGCCCTCGCCTCCGCGCTGTGCATCGGCACCGGGGGGTCGGTCGGCCGGGAAGGCCCGATCGTGCAGATCGGCTCGGCCCTGGCTTCAGGCCTGGGCCAGTGGATCCGCATGCCGGAGAACCGGCTCCGGATCCTGGTCGCCTGCGGCGCGGCCGGCGGCATCTCCGCGACGTTCAACGCGCCGATCACGGGGGTGTTCTTCGGCGTCGAGATCATCTTGCGCGAGTTCTCCATCGACTCGCTGTTCACGGTGATGCTCTCGGCGATGCTCGCCGACGTGGTGGCGATCCCGTTCCTGGGCAGCCGGCCCTTCCTGTCCCAGTTCCCGGCGGGCATCGCCCTGCACCACCCCCGTACCTACCTGCTGGTGGCGGCCCTCGCGGTGGTCTGCGCCCTCATCGGCCTGCTCTTCAAGGCCGTCGTCTACAAGATGGAAGACCTCTGGGATCTGGCCTGGAAGAACCGTCCCGAGTGGGCCCGGCCCGCCATCGGCGGGATAGCCCTGGGGCTCATCCTGCTGGCCCTGCCGCAGATGTACGGCGTTGGCTACCCGGTCATGGACCAGGCCATCGGCGGCGGCTACGTCCTGTGGTTCCTGCTCGTGCTGGCCGCCGGGAAGATCATCGCCTGCAGCATGACCCTGGGCATCGGCGGATCCGGCGGGGTGTTCGCGCCCTCACTGTTCATCGGCGTCACCTCCGGCATGGCCTTCGGTGAGATTGCCGGCCACCTGTTCGGCCCGGCCGCCGGCCAGCCCGCCCTGTACGCGGTCGTGGCCATGGGCGCGGTCTTCACCTCCGCCGCCCGGGCTCCCCTCACCTCGCTGGCCAGCGTGGTCGAGCTCACCGGTGACTTCACCCTCACGCTCCCGGTCATGCTGGCGGTGGCCATCGCCTCCGCGGTGTCCCGGATGCTCAGCTACGGCACCATCTACACCACCAAGCTGCTCCGCCGCGGGATCGACGTCGACCGGGCGGCGCCGTGGCGCGCCTTCGGTGACATGAAGATCCGCGAGGCCATGCAGCCGCTGGGCACGCCGCTCCCCGTACCGGACGCGCAGCCCGGCGAGGGCGGCGGCCCGGGTCCCGGCCCAGCGCCACTTCCCGGGCCGGTGACCCGGCCACGCGACCCGCAGATTCTTTTCTCTAACGAGTCGGTGGCTCAGGCCCTGCGCCAGCTTGAGGTCCACGGGCATGACGGCCTGCTCGTGCTGTCACCGGACGGCCAGCAGATCCTGGGCTGGGTGACCGACACGGGCGTGCTGCGCGCCATCGCCCACCAGATTGACGCGTCCCCGCCGGACGAGGCTGCGCGCCGCGCAAATCTTACGGACCTGTGACGTGGGGGGAACCGGCCGTAAGAACGCTGCTGCGGCGCGCCGCTCATGGGGTGGATCGGCGGATCACCGCGGATCCTCCCTCACCGAAGGAGCGGACCATGGGCAAGCGCAGATGGCTGGTCGCGGGCGGTAGCGTGCTGGCGGCCACGATCGGCCTGCTCGGCGCGGGCACGGCGGCCAGCGCCAGCACGGCTTCACCAGTGGTGGGCTACACCTACATCGACGGCAATACGGCCACCGCGAACACCATCGACGGGTTCGCCCGGCACGCGGACGGCTCGGTCACCCCGCTTCCGGGATCCCCGTTCGCCGCGGGCGGCGCGGGCCTGGGCAGCGGCCTGGCCTCCCAGGGCGCGATCCAGGCCACCCCGGACGGCCGGTATCTGCTGGCGGTCGACGCCGGCAGCAACCAGATCTCGGTCCTGCGCATCACCGCGGGCGGGATCCCGGTGCCCGCTGGCCAGCCGGTGTCTTCCGGCGGCATCAAGCCGGTCAGCGTCGCGGTGTCCCGCTCCGGGCTGGTCTACGTGGCCAATCAGGGCGACGGCTCCAGTGGCAGTGGCTACTCCGGCTTCCGCCTCGGGTTCGGCGGCACGCTGACCCCGATCCCCGGCTCGACGGTCACCGTCCCCGGCGCCGCGGGCCTGGGTGACGTGTTCTTCAACGCCACCGGCGACCACGTGGTCGGCACCCGGACCGGCACCTCGCAGATCGACAGTTTCGTGGTGCTGCCCGGCGGCCGCCTGCTGGCCGCGAAGGGGTCCCCGTTCACCGGCCAGGGCCTGGGCCAGCTCGGGGCGGAGTTCTCGCCGGCCCGTCCCTGGCAGCTGTTCGTCAGTAACGCGCACAACGGCGCGGGCCTGGGCACCGTTTCCGCTTACCGCGACGGCTTCCTCGGCCGCCTCACCCCGATCGGGGCCTCGCCGTACGCCGACGGGCAGACCGCGCCGTGCTGGGTGGAGATCAGCCACGACGGCCGGTACCTGTTCACGGTCAACACCGGGTCGGGGAACGTCTCCAGCTACGCCATCAACCGCGGCGGCTCACTGTCCCTGATCGGCAGCACGCCCATCCGCGGCGGCGGGGCTGACATCGACCTCCGGCTGTCCCCGGACGGCAAGACCCTGTCGGTGGACGGCAGCGGCAACCACATCCTGTCCGTGTTCGCCGTGCACGGCGGCGCCCTCACCGAACTGCCCAGCTCACCCACCCCCCTGCCGGCCGGCGGTGCACCCGCCGGGATAGCCAGCATCTAGGCACGCTCCAGCCGTTGTCCCTGGCCCGCCCGACCGGGCGGGCCAGGGAGACGGCTGCCGCCGCGCCGGGGCCGGTGCCTGGTCTTACCAGGGACTTCAGCCGTCCGCGGCGCGGGGCACGGCCCAGGCCTTCGTAGGATCAGGCGTATGCCGCCCGCCGATCCTGCCGTTCCCGGGATCTCCCCGCCGTCGCGGTCGGATCCCGATTCCGAGCAGTGGGTCCGGGTGCTCGGCGGCACCGGGCCGCAGCGGGAGGCGGGCCTGGCGCGCCTGCATGACCTGCTGCTGCGGATCGCGCGCGCCGAGTTGCAGCGGCGCAATGGGCAGTTCCGCATCACCGGCCCCGAGCTCGACGACCTCGCGTACCAGGCCGCGGCCGATGCCCTGCTGGCCATCGACCTCAAGCTTGGCCAGTTCCGCGGCGAGAGCAGGTTCACGACCTGGGCTTACAAGTTCGTCATCTTCGAGGTATCGGCGAAGATCGGACGTCATTTCTGGGTCAACCCGGCTGTCTCGATGGACGCCGAGGACTGGGATCGGCTGCCCGGCCGGTTCGGGCCCGACCCTGCGCGGGAGACAGAGGCGCGGGAACTGGCCGATGCCGTGCGCCGCGCGGTGGATGAGCATCTCAGCCCGCGGCAGCGCAAGGTTTTCGTCGCGATCGTGCTCAATGGCGTGCCTTTGGACGCCCTGGTCGCCGAGCTCGGTTCGACCCGGAATGCGATTTACAAGACGATGTTCGACGCACGACGTAAGCTGCGGTCCGCCCTTGCCGCTAACGGGCACCTGGACGATCAGACCTTCGAGGCAGCCATGAACGCCTGGACCGCGCTGGACCGCTTCCTGCGGACCGACCCGCGCGATGTGGGCTGCGCTGAGGCGATGGAATTGCTGCACATCTACGCCGAACTGGCCGCCGCCGACGCCCCGGCGGCGCAGCGCTACCCCGGTGTCGCGGCTCATCTGGCCGCGTGCGGACCGTGCGGCGAGGACTTCGACGGCCTGCTCGCCGCGATACGCAGTCCCGCGCCATGAGACCGGCCGGGGCACTGGCCAGATCGCCACGCCCTGGCCCGCGTGCGCGCTGCCCTCGTTAGGTGCCGGTCGCCCGCCCGTCGAGGACCCAGTCCAGGCCGTCTGCCGGATCTGGCTCATAGCTGCAGTTCAGGCCGGTATGGATGCGGGTTTGCAGGTGCCGTCCGAGCGGCCCGTCGATGGTCGCGATGCGGCCAGTGGCGGCGCTGATGGCCTTCTGCACGGCCACCCGGGCACGTTCCTGGCTGGAACCAGCCGTGCGGGCCCGCCCGCCCAGACCGGTGGCGCGGGCCAGCTCATGCAGGAGTGCGTCGCGTTCCGCGCGCAGCGAGTCCAGCCGGCCTATGTCTGACCAGTCCTCGGCCTCAGTGAGTTCCTGTTCGAGGTCACAGAGCCGTTGCCGGTAGGCCTTGAGGGCCTGCGCATCGAGGAGGTCGCCGAGTCCCGATTCCACGGCGGCTCCCGCGCCGGCCCCGGCGAGATCCAGCACGGCCACTGGCTGGCCCGGACGGCGCAGTAGCTCCCTCAGGTAGCCGAAACCGCGCAGGGCCCTGAGCGGCACGGCGGCCCCCTCCGGCCCGATCAGCCAGAGCCCGCCCGGAACCGGGTGCAGATACACGCGAAGTGACCCGCCAGCGGCGGACACCTCGTGCGCCGCTGGCGGCTCCCAGGCTGCGAGCCGGTCACGCCACCATCGGGCCCCGAGGCGTTCGTAGGTCGCGAGGGCCCGGGCGCGCAGCCGGGCGGCCCGGTCCGGATCACCGAGCAGGGCGGCCGCGCGGGCGAGGGTGTCGTCGGTGACGCCGTGGAACATCACCGCACCGGCGTTGAACACCGCCCGGCCCTCGTAGGGCGAGAGGAGCCCGGCGGCCTTCGCCACCACCTCGCGGTCGTCAACGGCGAGCGCGGCTTCGAGCACGCACTGCAGGATGAGCAGCCAGTTCACGTCCAGGGGCAGGTCGTCGAGAACGCGCCCGTGGAATGTGCGCACCAGGGCGCGGGCGCGGTCCGGTTGCCCGGCGCAGACCCAGAGGAAGGCCGCCTCGGCGCACACGGCCGTCACGCCTTCGGCCTGCGCGAACGCCTCGCCCTCGGCCGCCCCGGCGGCGCAGGCGGCACGATCGCCGGACTGGGCCGCCGAGTAGGCGTCCATGGCCTTGAGCACCAGCCAGGCATCAGCGAGGGAGGCCTGGTCCGCGGCGGCCGCGGCGACGCTGATCAACTGGGCCGTGGTGTCGGTCCGGCCGCGCAGCAGGTCGAGCATGAGCCGCCGTGACGCCGCGAAGAACAGCGCCCGGGGCGACTCCTCGCCGAGGAGTTCCAGGGCCCGCATCTGCCGGTGTATGGCCTGCACGTCCAGCGTCTCGCAGGCCACCTGCAGGCCCCACAAGTGGGCCTGCAGCCGGGCGCCGGGATCAAGGACGTGGGCGGCGACGTCATCGAGCCGGGTGGCCAGCGACCGGCGCACGCCGAGCTCGCCGGGGCCCCAGTGAGCTGCGAGGGCGGCGTCGAGGCAGTCCGCCACCAGTTCCGGGGGGCCGGCCCGCTCGGCACGTTCCACCGCCTCGTCCGCGAACTGGATGGCGCGCGCGGACTGGCCGGCGTACGCCCAGCAACGGGCCAGCGCAGCCGCCAGCCGCGCCCGGGTCCCGTCCTCGGTCGTGCGGACCAGCACGTCATACAGCTGAGCCGGCAGCTTCCCCGGCTCCGCCCCGAACAGGTAGACCGAGGCCGCACCGAGTACGGCCCGGGTCCACCCGTCGAGGTCGTCCCCGGCCCGGCAGCGAACCGCCGCCTCGTCATACAGGCGGGCCGCCACGTCTCCCCGCCCGGCCTCGCGGGCAGCATCGGCGCGGTCGAGGAGATCGCGGACAGCAGACGAGATCACCACACCTCATCGTAGGTTTCCGGAGCGCCCAGGCACAGGTCAGGGCCGGATCAGCCGAACCGCCGCGGCGTGCTCCTTTTGCCTGGCCGCGTCCCAGTCACCGGTGCAGAAGATGGACATTTCCACGATGCTGCCGCCCTCCACGTCGGCGCGGATCATCTCGCGGGAGTACCACCGCTGGCCCCCGCTGTCCCAGCGCTCCTCGAACTCGATGGTGAACCCGTGGCCGGTCTGCTCCACGCGTTCCACCCGCACCTGCCCCGGCCAGGGATGGCCCTCAGCCCGGATGGCCAGGATGTCTTCGGCGGTGGCCGCCTGAACCCGCCACAGAGGCAGCGACAGGTCGGCAAAGACGCCGGGCGCGAACAGCCCGTCAGGCGCGGAACCGGTTTCCAGGAACCGGATCAGCTTCGCCACAGCCGCATTCGTGTCCGGCCGGCCCGGCCCCGCCACTGTCCCGGTCGCCGGGCCGGCCGTCGTGCGCGCGCTCATGCCAGCGCCCCCGATCCGGTGAGGTTCTGCCGGATGACGGCCATGGTCGCCTCGAAATCGGCGGTAGGGCTGAACTCGACGACCGTCGTGCCCGCGGTCACCAGGGGCAGATGCCCCGGAGGGGCGTAGTAAGCGTCACCGGCGACGTAGGTCTCGTCGCGGTCCGGCCAGCGGAAGGTCAGCTGGCCTGCGGTCACGACACCCCAGTGCGCGCACGGGCAGCGGTCGCCAGGAAGCCCGGCGAAGAACGGCGCGGGGTCAGCGTCCTGCCTGAAGGTCTCGAAGCTGATGGTGTAATCCCCGAGACGCGCGTAGCGCCCCTCGATCTGCGGCGCGTCAATCGCGACCGGAGTCGTCATTCGGCTGGCACTCGGCATGATGTCCTCCTTGAGAAGGGTGAGACTGACACCCTTCAGGCGTGACAACTGCCGGAACACCGTGACGCCGGCCATCACGGCCGCCTTAGTCAGAACTGCTTCCTGAGGCGAGCGGGGAGGGACGGGCCGGCGCCGGCGACGGGGTGGTGGCGGTGCCCATGATCGTGGGGCTGACGAACTTCGGGGCCTTCGGCAACGTGGTGTGCTTGACCTGCCCGGGGGTGAAGCCCGCTGCCCGGATGGAGTCCAGCGTCGGGCGGTTGCAGTCGCAGCAGACGACCAGCCGGTTGAGCCAGTTCATCCGGTCCTGGAGCCGGGCCCGGTCAGGGTCGCCGGACCGCACATGCTCGATGAACAGGAGCTGACCGCCAGGCCGCAGCACCCGGCGCAACTCCCGGAGCGCCCGCGGCTGATCATCCACGCCGCACAGCACCAGCGTCGACACGGCTACATCGAAGGAACCGTTATCGAACGGAAGATCCTCGGCCGGCGCACGCAGGATCGTGACGTCCCGCGTGTACCCGCTGGCCTTGCTCTGCAGCCGGCGGAGCATCGGGGGCTGGGGCTCGGTCATGGTGAGAGAGGTGACGGCGGGGCCGTAGAAGGGCAGGTTGCCCCCGGTTCCGCTGCCGATCTCCAGGACATCACCGGCCGCCCCGGCCAGCAGGGCCTCGCGGAAGTCGCGCAAGCCGGCCTTCTCGGTCTTGGCCATCTGACGGTCGTACATGGCGGCGAAGAAACGGGTCCTGAGTGTCATGGCTGCCTCACTCGCTTGTCGGGCTGTCGTGCAGCGACGGTAACGAGACGGCTGGCCTGGGCACATGAGGCGAACACCCCATCTTCGCGGGGTTCCAGGCGGCGGTGAGCCGCCGCGGCCCGCGGGAAGCAGCCGCCAGGTCCTGGCTGGGTTAACCTGAGCCAATGAGCGGGGGGACCGGCTGCTCGCAGGTCCGGCTGGCTGAGCTGGTCGCGGCGCTGTCACTCGGCGTGGACCTGGGGTTCGGCCAGCCGATGGAGCACGTCCTGCGCCAGTGCCTGATCGCGCTGCGGCTGGCCGACCAGGCGGGACTGGCCGGGCCGGACCGGGCCGCCGTCTACTACACCGCGCTGCTGGTCAACGTCGGCTGTCACGCGGACGCCCATGAGCAGGCGAAATGGTTCGGCGACGACATCGCCCTCAAATCAGGCAAATACGGTCATGAATTCGGCGGCTTCCGGGCCATGGTGGCCACCATGCGGCTGGTCGGGTCGGGCAACCCGCCGCTGCACCGGTTCCGGGTCGGACTCGAGTTCGCCCTGACCGGGCACCGCTCGCTGGACGGCATGATTTCCCAGCATGCGAGGCTGGCCCGGACGCTGGCTGAGCAGCTCGACCTTTCAGCCCAGGTACGCGAGGCGATCGGCGCGGCGTACGAGCAGTGGGATGGGCGCGGCTGGCCCGGCGCACTGAAGGCCGGTGCGGTGCCGATCGCAGCGCGGGTCGCGCAGCTGGCCGAATTCATGGAGGTAGCTCACCGGGTCAGCGGGATCGCGGGCGCGACCGCGCTCGCCCGCCGGAGGGCAGGCAAGCAGTTCGATCCGGCCCTGGCGGCGCTGGTGTGCACCAGGGCCGAGGAGATCTTCGGCGGTCTTGACGCGGTCCCGGCGTGGCAGGCCGTGATCGCGGCCGAGCCGGCCCTGGCGCCCGGGCTGCCGGCGGCCGAACTGGACCGCGCGCTGGCCGCCATCGCGAATTTCGTCGACCTGAAGTCGCCATTCACTCTCGGCCATTCGGTCGCGGTCGCCGACCTGGCCGGGGACGCCGGCCGCCGGCTCGGACTGCCCTCAGACGACGTCCAGATGCTGCGCCAGGCCGGGCTGGTGCACGGCTTCGGGCGGCTGGGCGTATCGAACTCGATCTGGGACCGGCCCGGACCGCTGAGCGCGGGCGAATGGGAGCGGGTCCGCATGTACCCCTATCTGACCGAGCGCATGCTGCATCAGTCAGCCGCCCTGAGACCGCTCGGCGAGATCGCCGTGCAGCACCGCGAGCGGCTGGACGGCAGCGGGTATCCGCGCGGGCTTTCTGGCGGCGCGATCTCGAGGCAGGCCCGGGTGCTCGGGGCAGCGGACGCGTACCAGTCGATGCGCGAGCCCAGGCCGTACCGGCCCGCCCGGTCGGCTGGGGAAGCGGCCGCGCAGATGCGTGACGAGGTCCGCGCGGGCCGCCTGGACGGCCCCGCCGTCGATGCCGTGCTCGAGGCGGCCGGCCATCGCCTGCCCCGCCGCAGGGAGACGCTCTCCGGCCTGACCGCCCGGGAGGTCGAGGTGCTCATCCTGCTGGCGCGCGGCATGTCGAACAAGCAGATCGCCGAGCGGTTGGTGATCACGCCGAAGACGGCCGGCAACCACGTGGAGCACATCTACGCCAAGATCGGCGCGTCCAGCCGGGCCGGCGCCGCGCTGTTCGCGGTGCAGCACGGCCTGCTTCCCGAGGAGAAGACCACCACCACGACGCCGTCCTGACCTCGACCTGTGCTGGCTGTCACCCGCCATCGCCGACGCCCACGGCGCCGAGATCGCCGCCCAGGCCCAGCCCGAAGGCGGGCTTTGCATCCGGGTCAGGTTTCCCGGCCAGCCGCCGGGGCCGGCGGAGCCCCTCGCTGACCAGGATGCGGCGCCCCTACTCTGAAGAGCAGCGAGATGCGAGCGGCAGCCGGCTGCTCGTCCGCGCACCTACCTGACCGGGAGAGTAGTGCCGTACCGCCGCGACCGGGGGTGGCCCGGTCGCTATGGACGCCGGCCCCGCCGGGCCCCAGAACGTCATCTGTCTGATGACTTGACCCATGGTGTGACGGCCGCGGCGTGGGCGCAGGAGCAGACCGCTTCGGTGCGCGGCGACCCGGGCGCCCGGATCGCCCTGGTGGAGCGCTGCTATCACGGGCCTTTCGGCCGGGCTCCCCGGCACCTGCCGTACCGGCGCGCCGCGATGTCGTTCATGCGCTGGCAGCTGCGCCGGGGCGTGCTGGAGCCGCCGCACAGCGACCGGCCCGGCAGTCCATGGTGGCGGGCAGTGAACGAGCGCCTGCTGCGCGACGGCTGCGAGGCGGTGGCGCTCAGCGGCGGCCTCGCCGGCCCAGCCTCGTCGCAGACGGTCGAGCACTGGATGTCGTTCGTGGACCACCCGACGGCCCGGGCCTGGTACCGGGCGCACAACTCCAGCGTGGTGGCCGGCTACCTCGACCACCTCGACCTGGCCGAGGCCGAGAACACCGCCGAGCGCTTCTTCATGAACGTCGTGCTGTGCCGGGTGCTCTACGCGCACGCGCTCGTCGCCGCGCCCCGGCTCTCGCTCGGGTGGCTGCGGCCGCTCGCCCCGTTCCTGGGCGACCCGAGACTGGGGATGACGGGGATATTCCTGCAGCTGTCGCGCGTGCTCCCCGACGAGTACCCGCTCACCGGTCAAATCGGCGACTATCTCTCTAACGAGCTCGGTTTCGGCCGCCTCCTGGACTACGGGGTGATCGTGCCGAGGCTGCGGCAGCTCTACGAATGGTCGGCCCACGAGCTCAGCACGCCGGGACTGCTCGACTGCACCCGCGACGGGAGCCTGACCTACGCCTGGCCCTACGAAGACCGGGACGTCTGGCGGCCACGGAGGTCGTTGGTCCTCCAGATGGCTCACCGCGCCCTGCCGCCCGAACGTCCTGCCCCCGGGTGAGGATCCCGGACGCCGGCTCTTGACAGCAGCGGCCTGGGCGGTGAATCCTCCGGGAGGATTCGCAGACAAGGCAGGGCCCGCACCGGCGCGGGCCCAGGCGGTCCGGCGGAGGTGGGGATGTCTCGCTCGGTCCGTGGTCGCAGGCGTTTCGTCGGGATTCTGGCTGCATTAGGAACGGCCGGGGCGATGCTTCCGCTGGCGGCGTCCAGCGCGGGAGCCGCCACCTCCAGCACAGCGAACACGGCCAGGGCCCAGGCTGGCGCGGGCAGCGTCGCGCCGGGTGAGCCCGGCTCGATGTCGTACTTCGACCTGGCCCGCAAAGACTGCGTGGGCACGGCGGCCGGCACGGCGTCGAAGGTCTGGTACACGGTGGCCGGCGGTGTGCTGTCGGACACCTACGAGCCCACCATCGACAACACCAACGTGAGCACGCTGCAGTACGTCGTGACCGATGGCTCCACGTTCACCGACCTGCAGACCAGGGACATGACCTACACGGTCAGCGCCGATCCCACCGGCATGGCCTGCACGGTGACCGCGACCGACGCCCAGCATGGTTACCGGCTGACCACCACGTACATCACCGACCCGGGCAGCGACACCGTGCTCATGCACACGCGGCTGAGTGCCGTGCCCGGCTCCGGAACCAAGGTGGCCGGGCTGCACCTGTATGCGCGGCTGGACGCCCACGTCAACGGGAACGGCGGCGGTGGTTCCGACAACGCCGGGGCCAACAGCGGCGTCGTGACCACATCCGGCGGATCCGCGATCCCGGTCGTCTTCAGCACGAACACGGTCACCAACGCCACCAACCGGACCTACGCGGTGCCGACCTACATGGCGCTGGCCGACAGCACTCCCGCGCCGCAGGCGAGTGTCGGCTACGCCGGCACCGCCAGCGACGGACTCACCCAGCTGGACACGTCCCACGCGCTGACCCCGTACACGTCCGCGCCCGACGGCCACATCGTGGCGACCCAGGAGCTGGCGCCGGGCCCGGGTGGCACGCTTACGCTCGCGCTCGGCTTCGGCCGCACGCAAGCCGGCGCGGTGAGCACGGCCCAGGGCTCGCTCAGCACCCCGTTCGCGGTCAAGGCACTGAAGTACCTGGCCGGCTGGGCGGCGTACGACGCGAGCCTGAACCGGCCGCCGGCCCACTATCCCGGAGAGCCGGCCAGCGCCACGGCGCGGCTGATCCAGCACTACTACATGTCCGCGAACGTGCTGAAGGCGAGCGAGGACAAGACGTTCCCCGGCGCGATCGTGGCCTCGCTGGCCAGCCCGTGGGGCCAGGCGGTGCCGGCCGGGACCGCCTCCGGTGGCGAGCCGGCCTACTTCGGCTCCTACCGCGAGGTGTTCTCCCGCGACCTGTACGAGGCCTTCACCGGCCTGCTGACCGACGGCGACCTGGCCACGGCGCGGGACGCCGTCCGGTTCCTGTTCGACCGCCAGCAACTGGCGGACGGGGCCATGCCGCGCAACTCCCTGCTCAACGGCAAGGCCGCCCCCGACACCGGCGGACTCCAGCTGGACGAGGTCGCCTACCCGATCCTGATGGACTACCAGGCGGGGCTGAGCGGGGACGCCACGCTCTGGGCCGACCACGTCCGGCCGGCCGCCGACTTCCTGGTCGCCCACGGGCCCTCGGACGGCAACGAACGGTGGGAGGAGCAGAGCGGCTACTCACCCTCGACCATCGCGGCCGAGATCGCCGGGCTGACCGCGGCGTCCGCCATCGCCGCCGACCATGGTGACCAGGCCCGGGCCCGGCTCTACCAGGCGACGGCGGATTACTTCCAGCGCAGCATCAAGTCCTGGGACGTGACCACGACCGGGCCCGACGGCCCGCGGTACTTCATCAGGCTGTCCAAGACCGGCGACCCGAACGCGGCGATCAGCTACGGGCTCGGCAACGGCGGCCCCACGGTGGATCAGCGCAGCGTCATCGATGGCGGGTTCCAGGAGCTGGTCCGGCTCGGTGAGCTGCCCATCGGCGACCCCGACGTGCAGGCCTCGCTGGGCGTACTGGACAAGCAGATATCGGTCGGCACGCCCAGCGGAACCGGCTACTACCGGTACGGCACGTCGGCCGCCGACGGCAGCGCGGATGGCTACGGCGACTGCTACCAGCCCAGCCAGACGTCGTGCACGACCACCGGCGCGCCGTGGCCGCCCACCGACGTCGGGACCGGTCATCTGTGGCCCGTCCTGTCGGGGGAGCGAGCCGAGAGCGACATCGCCGCCGGGCAGAGTTCCGGCGCGGCCAGCCTGCTGAACGCGATGCTCAATTTCTCCTCAGGCGTCGGCCTGGTACCCGAGCAGGCCTGGGAGGACCCGAACCTGCCCGCGTCGCCCTACGGCAGTGACCCGGCGACCGCGTCGATCGGGTTCACCGACGGCCAGGCCGCAGGCTCGGCGTCGCCGCTGACCTGGGCCCAGGCCCAGGAACTCCGGCTCATCACGGGCCTGGGAGACGGCCGCACCGTCGAGACGCCGGCGATCACCACGGCCCGCTACATCACTCACGGGGCGCCGGGTGCGCAGACGGTCACCCTCACCGCCCCGGCCTCCGGGGCGACGATCGGGTCCGCGACCACGACGGTCACCGGGACCACGTCGCCCGGCGCGTCGGTGGACATCGGGTCGGCGGATACCACGACGGGGGCCGCCGCCGCCACGACCAGCACGGTCGCGGCCGCGGACGGGTCGTTCTCGGCCACCGTCCCGGTCGGGTTCGGCAACAATGTCATCACCGCGACCTCCACGTCCGCGGACGGGCGGAGCACCGGGTACGCGCAGGTGTCCGTGGTCGGGGACGTGACCTCCGGGACCACGGTCCTCAACGTCACCGATCCGCCCGGCGACGACAACGGCCCCGGCACCTACCAGTACCCGACCGCCTCGGACTTCCACGCCGGAGCCTTCGACCTGACCAATTTCCAGGTCATCAGCGACGGCACCACCGCGTACCTGAAGGCCACCCTGGCCAACCTGGACCCGACCTTCGGGGCCGACTTCGGCGCCCAGCTCCTGGACGTCTACGTGCACACCCCGGGCGCCAGCCAGACCTCCACCCAGGCGGCCTACGCATCCCGCAACTACACCATCGCGCCCGCGGGGGCCTGGAGCGAGCGGGTCGAGGCCCAGGGGTTTGCGTCCCCCGCCTGGGTAGACGCCAGCGGGAACCAGGTCGGCACGGCCGCCATGCTGGTCGATGACGCGAACCGGACCGTCACGATCGCGCTCCCGGAGGCCCAGTTCGGCACCCCGGGATCCGGCTGGGCGTTCAGCGTCGTGCTGACCGGCCAGGACGGATTCAGCCCCGATCAGGCCCGGGCGTTCACGGCGACTCCCGGGGCCTACAGCTTTGGCGTGTGCGCGGCCAACGGGTCGAGTCCCATCTGCCAGGTGGACCCCACGACCGTCCCCAAGGCCATGGACATCATCACCCCGCCGGGCGTGTCGCAGGCCACCGAACTCGACCCCACTGCGGGCCCGGTGGTGATCCAGCCCGTGACCGTGCCCTAGGACCTGGTCGTCGAAGCCGTCAGCGGAAGCCCGGGGCGGGCGGGCCCGGATACCGCTGCGCGGTTTGACTTAGAGTGCGCTCTAAAACCTAGCCTCCAGGCATGACGACAACACTGATCACCGGAGCGAACAAGGGGCTCGGCTTCGAGACCGCCCGCCGGCTCATCGCCGCGGGGCACACCGTCTACGTCGGCAGCAGGGACGCCGGGCGCGGCCAGCGGGCCGCCGGGCGGCTGGGGGCGCGGATGGTCCTCATCGACGTCACCGACGACGCGTCAGTCGCCTCGGCGGCGAAGGCCATCGACGCCGACGGCGGGCTGGACGTGCTGGTCAACAACGCCGGCATCGAAATGCGCATCGAGGGGAACGTGGTGCCCGGCGCCGCGGAGATCACCGCCGACCTGATGCGGTCGCTGTTCGACACGAACGTGTTCGGCGTGGTGCGTGTCACTCACGCGTTCCTGCCGCTGCTGCGGCGCTCGGCCGCCCCGGTCGTGGTCAACGTCAGCAGCGGCCTGGCCTCGATGACCCGGCTCAGCACTCCTGGCAGTACGGCCTACGCCTACCCGGGGGTCGCCTATCCAGCGTCGAAGGCCGCGGTCAACATGATCACCGTGCAGTACGCGAAGGCGTTCCCGGAGATGAGGATCAACGCGGTGGAGCCCGGCTACACCGCGACGGACCTGAATCAGCACCTGGGTACGCAGACGGTCGAGGAGGGCGCCGAGGTCATCGTCCGCATGGCGCAGATCGGCCCGGACGGGCCAACCGGAGGCTACTTCGGCGCCGATGGCCACCACCCCTGGTAAGAGGGGATGGTCACAGTGCGGCGCGCAGCCTCCCCGCGAATTCGTAGTCGCGCTGCCAGCCAGCCCCGGTCGGGGCGAGGATCACCCGCTCGGCGCCGGCCGCGGCATACGCGGAAAGCTGGGCCGCGGCTTTCCGCGGGTCGGTGTCCAGCGCCGGGCCAACCACGCTCGCGCGTGGCACTGGCCGGCTCTGCGCCGCGGCGAGCCCGCCTAGCACGGTCAGACCCGCGGCCACGTCCCCGGGCGGCAGGCCGATGCACACCCAGCCGTCGCCATACGCGGCGGCGCGCCGCAGCGCCTTGTCCCCATTGCCCGCCACCAGCACCGGGGGCATGGCTGAGCCGGGAGCAAGCGTCACTTCCAGCCCGTCGCCCAGCACGGCCGCCTGCCCGGTGACCAGCGCGGGAAGCACCCGCAGCGCCTCGTCGGTGCGCCGGCCGCGGTCCCGGTACGGCACACCCGCCGCGCGCCACCCGATGTCTCCGTGCGCGGGGTTACCGGTGCCCACACCCAGCACGATCCGGTTACCGGACACGTACTGCAGGGTGCTGATCTGCTTCGCCGCCCAGGCCACCGGACGGAGAGCCAGGAGCATCACGCCGAAACCGATCGTGATCCGGTCGGTCACCGCCGCCGCGGTGGCGAGCACCACGGTGCTGTCCAGCATGGGAGCGCTCGCCACCAGATGGTCCGTGGACCACACCGAATCGAGCCCGAGCTCCTCGGCCAGCCGCGCGCTCGCCCGGACATCACCCAGGATCGGCTGCGCCGGGTCCGGCGTGGAGGTCGGCAGGATCACACCTATCTTGATCACCACGTCACCTGCCAACACGCGTTCCCGGGGCCCTGTTCCCCGCCACTCAGCCTCCGCCGCGGGGCGCAGTCCGCGCGCTGAGAATGCAATCCCCGCAGTACTCATTCGCTGGTGGGCTGGCTATGCGGTAGATGAGGCAGCAATTCCGCCGGCGGAACGTGGTCACCGGCATGTCCCGTGGTAAACCCCGGCCAGAGCTGGGAAGCCGAGCATCGCTGAGGCAGTGGCGGTGGCTGCGGCGGTCAGCTCTGGCTGGGTCGCGGAGATCATCGCCGCGGCGCCGTTGATCGCCGAGGCGACGTTGCCCCACAGGACCCGCCGGGACGTTGCCATCGCCGCGGTCATCTCCACCAGGGAGCCGATCGGCCCGCGCAGCAAGCTGTGCAATGACTCGCGGATGTTGTCATCTGCGGGGGCCTGCATTCGGCCGGGCGCCGATCCGAACGCCGTCTTCGAACCCGTTCAGGCAGCGACAGGCGGAACGGGCCGCCGAGGGCGGGGACCCACCAGGCCTGCGCCACGTCGACCCGGAGGGGGGTCCCGAGGACGACGGACGCGAGCGCCGGGGAGATGAGCCGGGCGGCCAGGCCGAGGTGGGTGACCGACGCCGCCACCCGGAACTCGATCTGTCCGGGCGGGCGGTCAGCGGCGGCGGCGAGCGCCGCCCGGACCTCTGTGATCCAGGCGGCTAGCGCCTGGGGGGAGCCGAGCAGGCTGCTGAGCGGCTGCCATGGCCGTCTTATCCTGGCCCGCGCCTGGTGGGTCTCGACGGCGAAGTATGGGCCGAGCCTGGCCAGCCCAGCCACCGGCCCGGTGGCGGGCGACGGTGACCGGGCTGGCCGGGCCTGATTCGTCACACGGTGGTGGTTTCGACGGTGCGGCGCAGTTCGGCGCTGGCCGGCCGGGGGCCAGCAGCCGGTCGGCCATCGGGGCGAAGATGAGCCCGATCGCTGACCACAGCAGGAGCTGGGCGGCGACGGAGTACAGCCGGAAGTTGAACAGCACGTCGGCGGGGAACCCGGGATAGACGATGGTGCCCTTGGCGTTGGTCAGCGGCAGCGGGGTCTCGGTGGCGTGGTTGCCGTAGGTCTGCTCGTTGAAGGCCAGGTGGCCGAGCTGGGGGAGCAGCGCCATCACGATCCCGGCGGCGATCACGAACGCGGCCCCGGCCAGCAGGGCCGCGTTCCAGGTGCCGAACCGCTGGCTGAGCCGCTTCCCGAGCCACACGGCGGCGATCAGCAAGACGACCGACGCGAGGACCATGAGCAGGTAGTACCCGCCGCGGGCGCGGATGGTCTCGGGGTGGCCGATCGACGGCGGGTTGGCGGGGTACTTGATGAAGGGCACCAGGTAGATCCCGAGGAACCCGGCCCCGGCGAGCAGCAGGGCCAGGGTCCGGGGCCGGACGTTGCCGACCCGGCCCAGGCACAGGGCGTAGGTCACGGCGAACAGGGCGCCCATCGCGGCACCGAACGCGATCATCCCGGTGCCGATCCCGATATTGGCCTGGATGGTCCGGCTGAAGATGTCCGGGCCTGGCGGCGGCGGGGGCAGGCCCGCGGCCTTGTCCAGCGCCGCGATCACCGCGTCGCGGCCCGACTCGTAGCTGATGGCCTGGTTGATGACCGGCTCAGCGAAGATCCGGGCGAAGACGAACGCGAGCACCCCGGCGATCGCCCCCGCGAGCAGGCCGCGGAGGATGAGTTTCTTCTCCATGGCTGGTTATCCCGGGTGCCGGGTCAGTGGCAGGGGAAGCCGAGGAAATGGCGCGAGTCGTGCACGAACTCGTGGATCATCATGGACTTGCCGAACACCGACACCGCGCCCTCATCGACACCGATGAAGTAATACACCGCCAGCGCGGCCAGCGCGGTGCCGACCAGCCACAGCATGGCCCGTGAAATCGGCAGCGCGACCGGGCGGGTGACAGCGTGAGGTGCAGACATGCTGCTCATGTGGAGCCTCCTCCGGGATCGTGCGTCCCGTCATCCAGTGGGGCAGCGCGCTGGCCGAAGATCTGACTCACAAGCCGAAGCCTGCTCACAGTGGCGCGACCGTGCCGGACTCCCACCGGCTTCCTCGGCGCCAACGCGCAGCCACACCCTAGCCCGCCGCCGGGTAAGGATCAAGCACGTCATCAGCAAGTCAAGGAATGTCAATAATGGCCGGTTGGGAGGGGTGGCCTGGCCAGGAGGCCATATCCCGGCGCCCTGGACCGCCGCGCCGCGGGCGTAGACCGCCCGGATGTGATGCAAGGCCTCGGGGTCGGCGACCGGGTCACCGTCGACGGCGAGAATGTCGGCGTCGAAGCCGGGCGCGATGCGTCCCTTGCAATGCCCCAGTCCGCAGACGCCGGCTGCGGCGGAGGTGATCGTACGCAGGGCTTCGGCCTGGCCGAGGCCCAGCTGGCGCAGCATGGGCGGGGCGTACCGGACCACATCGTGCGGTTTGACCGGCCCGAGGCCGGCATCGGTCCCGGCGACCATTGATGCCCCAGCCTCATAGAGGCGCCGCGTGTTCGCGATGATGCCAGGCATCCGGGCGACCACTGCAGGTGGCGGTCCTGCCAGGCCCGGCACGGGCACCAGGCCCATGGTCGCCCCGACGACGATCTGCTGGCCCGCGATCTCCCGGATGAGCTGGGCGGGCGCGTCCACGCCGTCCTCGGTCCAGAACGTCACGTGTTCCAGCCCGTCCACGCCAGCGGCTACCGCATCCGCGATCGCGGTGACGGCATGGGCGTGCGCGGTCACCCCCAGTCCCAGCCGATGTGCTTCATCGACCGCCGCGTGCAGTACACCGGCCGGGAACTGGGCCAGGTCCTGGCGCGAGCCGGGGGTCAGGTTCCCTCCGCTGGCCATGATCTTGATGACATCCACGCCCCGCGCGGCATGCTCACGCACCGCCTCCCGGACACCCTCGATGGTCGGGGCCGCGGCCCCACCCAGGTAATGGCAGTGCCCGCCAGGCGTCGTGATCGGCGGCCCGGCCGCGACGATCGTCGGCAGTCCAGGCTGCCCGCGCAGCTCGAGGGACAGGTATCCGCGATCGCCGAGGTCACGAACGGTGGTGACGCCGCCGTGCAGCGCGGTGCGGCCGGCCCGGGCCATCGCCTGCACTACCTCCGCGTCCCCGCGGCGGGCCAGGCTGCCGACCGGATCAGTGCTGGCATCAAAGGCCAGGTGGACATGGGTGTCGACCAGCCCGGGCAGCAGGGTGGCCCCAGCCAGATCGATCACTGGCGCGCCTGCCGGGATGATCCCGCCGGAATGGACGGCGCGGATGGTGGTGCCGTCGATAACCACGACCGGATCGGGGATCAGCGCAGCACCGATGCCATCGAATAGCCAGCCGGCCCGCAGGACGGTCAGCGGCCCCCGCGACCCCGCATTTGCCACCGCTGGTTTCCCGCTCACGCTTCCCCCTGGCGGAACTTAGGAGCAGGCAACTGTGAGCGTACAGCGATGCAGCAGATATCAAGCCGCTGTGGAGGCCAGATGGAGATGGCCTTTTATGCCCACGCGGCAGCCCTGGACCCGCCGCGCCGGATGTTACCGCGGGTTTCTGCTGAGCGCTTCGGGTGTGACCGGGGTGAAGAAGTTGATCAGGTTCCCGTCGGGGTCGCGGAAGAGAAGGGAGCGGTTGCCCCAGGGCAGTGTGGTGGGCTCATTGACGAAGTCAACGGAAAGTGCGCGCAGCTTCTGGTACTCGCTGTCCACGTCATCGACCCGGAACTCGATAATGACGCTGTGGTTGTCTGCGGCGTGCGCCGCGCTGGCGCCGAAGAGCGCGATGGTGCGGGTGCTCGCGATGGCGAGCGTCCCGGCCGGGCTCACCAGCTCGGCGAACTCATCGTTGGCCCACCGTGGCGTCACGCCGGTGACCTGGGCATAAAAGTCTGCCAGGCGCTTGACGTCATCGGTGATGACCCGGATGGAGACGAAGTTCATCGCAGTTCCTCTCTGGTCGGAGCAGTGCTTCGTGGTGCTGATGAGTGGAATGCTAGAGTCAATACAGGACAGAAACCGCCCGGTATTGCTGGGAGATTTGCGGCATGACCCGACCGACTGCCCGCGTGCTGGCCTTGCTGGAGGCGCTCCAGTCCGGAGGCACCCGCACCGTTTCTGACCTGGCGGCCCGGCTCGAGGTCAACGAGCGCACCGTCCGCCGCTACATCGAGCACCTGAAAGACCTCGAGGTCCCGGTGCGTTCCGTGCGCGGACGCTACGGCGGCTACCGGCTCGCTCCCGGTTTCCGGATGCCTCCGCTGATGCTGACCGACGAGGAAGCGCTGGCCGTTCTGCTCGGCCTGATCGCCGGCCGCCGCTCGGGTCTGGCCGCCGCCAGTGCCGAGGCCACCGACAGCGCCGCCGCGAAACTGCGCCGGGTGCTGCCTCAAGCCCTCGGCCGCCGCCTGGACGCCCTGCTCCAGACGGCCGACTTCACCGCGCCGGAACGAGCAGCGGTGCCACCCGAAGCACGAGTGCTCCTGCTCCTGGCCGAGGCCGCGCGTCACCGTCAGCCAGTCGCGATCACCTATACCGATCGCGGCGGAAGGCCGAGCGAGCGCATCGTTTTCCCGTACGGCATCGTCGCCCACTCCGGCCGCTGGTACGTGACCGGCGCCGACTCCAGAAGCGGCGAGATACGCAGTTTCAGGCTCGACCGCATCTCAGCACCCGCCGCCCGGCCAGGCAGCTTCGAAGTGCCCGACGGCTTCGACCCGGCCGAACACGTGGTCAGCGGAATCGCCCAGACGCCCTGGACACACAGCGTGTCGCTGCGCATCAAGGACACCGAGCCGCACCTGCGCACGTGCCTCCCCGCCGGGATAGCCACCGTGCACGAAATGCCTGGCCTTCCCGCGGAGGAACCCGGTCCACCCTGGCTTCGCGTGCGGCTACGAGCGGAGCGACTGGACTGGATCCCGCCCGTACTTGCCTCCCTCGACCGCCCGTTCGTGATCGAGCACCCGCCCGCACTTCACGATCTCGTGCGCGCCCTCGCTGGCCGGCTCAACGAGTACGCCGATGCCGAAGGCCAGACGCCAGCCACACCCTTATCCGTGGGCAAGGTGCTGCGGCCAGCCGGGCGGGGAATCCTCCCAGTCTTCCGGCCGGCCACAAGGCATGAGGTCAAGCACGCTCACCGGCTGTCCCGCTTCGCCTGCCGGCGGGCCCCCAGGGCCAGGGTGCCTGCCCGCTGCTTCTCGCTCCGCGGTGACCGCAGGGCCCGATCCCCGGTGGGCTCCCCGGTAACAGCGGGGCCCCTCCGGCTCGTGGCCGGGGCTGCTGCCCGCCCGCCGGGCCCCCGGCCTTGCTTCGCGGCCCGGGCGGCCGCCAGCCGCTCCGCGCGAAGCTCCGTCGCGGCCTGCCGGGCCAGGGTCGCAACCCGGCGGCTCACCCGGGACAGGGCCTCTTCGAACGCCTCGGCCTTCGTGGCGGCCTGCTTGTTCTGCGGCCTCGCCGTGCCGCGCCCGCCGTGCTCAGGTACGGCGGCGCTGGCGGCCCGGCGGTACTGGCCGACGTATTTATTGCGCGCCCGCCTGATCCGGGCTTCAAGCTCGATGGCCGCGTCCTCGTCAAGCGCGGCGAGCCCAGCCCGCTCCGTCTCTGTGACCAGCAGCCGCTCGGCGTCGTTGAGGGCCGCGAGCAAGGATGCATTCATCCGTCTTCCCCGAATTCCTCCGGAAGGTTCCGACGTGATCAGGTTTTCCCGGACGGGCGCACCATCGAACGTGCGGCGGCCCTGACCATATTCCGGCGGCGCCGCGCCCTGGTCAGCTCGCGGTGGCGAACTGGGGTATGCGGTCCATGATGGCCTGCAGTTCGCCGCGGGTCTCCGCGACCTGGCCGACAGCCTCGACGATGGCGCGGTCCGACTGCTCGGTCAGTGGCGTGTAGAGGCCGCCGCCTCACCCAGATCGTGCTGGACGGCATCCGGGCCGGGCGCCCCGGCGGCCAGCAGACCTGACGCACGTCCATGGTGAGCCGGGCCCCGCGTTCAGGTGATGCCACAATGGGGAGCGTGAACGCCGCGCAGTTCGAGAAGGTCAGGACTGGCCAGGGTTTCTTCGCCGCCCTCGATCAAAGTGGCGGCAGCACGCCCACCGCGCTCGCGGAGTACGGCATCGACCAGGACCGCTATAGCTCCGAAGCGGAAATGTTCGACCTGGTCCACGCCATGCGCACCCGGGTGGTGACCAGTCCGGCCTTCGATGGCTCGCGCATCCTGGCCGCGATCTTGTTCGAGCAGACCATGGACCGGGATGTGCAGGGCGTGCCGACCGCCCGGTATCTCTGGGATGACAAGAACGTCGTGCCGTTCCTCAAGGTCGATCTGGGCCTGGCCGCAGAGCAGGACGGCGTGCAGCTCATGAAACCCATCGGCACTCTCGATGACCTTCTCGGGCGCGCTCGCCAGCACCGGATCTTCGGCACCAAGATGCGCTCCGTGATCAAGGACGCCAGCGAGGCGGGGATCTCGGCCATCGTCGAGCAGCAGTTCGGCTACGCCCGCCGGATCCTGGCCGCCGGCCTCGTCCCGATCATCGAGCCTGAGGTCAGCATCTCCAGCCCGCACAAGCAGCAGGCCGAAACCCTGCTGCGGGACGCCCTGCACAAGCAGGTCGAGGCGCTGCCCCAGGACGCGACCATCATGCTCAAGCTCACCATCCCGACCCAGCCGGGCCTCTACGGCGATCTGGCGGCCGACCCGCGCGTTCTGCGGGCCCTGGCCCTGTCGGGCGGATACAGCCGCGACGAAGCCTGCCTCCTGCTGCGGCGGGACACCACCCTCATCGCCAGCTTCTCCCGCGCGCTGCTGGAGGGGCTCACCGAGAGCCAGACCGACGAGCAGTTCAACGCGCGGCTGGATTCGTCGATCGCCCAGATCTACCAGGCGTCGGTGGACAAACTAGCCCCCGGCTCCTGAGGCCTGCGGGGAAGTCGGGCTAGTCGGTCTGGTCATCTACTTCCGCGCCGGGGGCGTTCTCCTGCACGGAGTGGATTCCGTTCATCGCGGACTGCTTGCTCTCGTACGTCTCGCTGGTGGCGATGACCTGCCCATTGCCGGCCAGAAGATTGAAATGGAACTTGCCGCTGGAGCCCTTCTTGAGCACGAACTTGCCAGCCATGCTTGCCTCCTTGCCCGCACGTCCCTGACGTTCCCCTTGGTCTGCCGCGAGATGCCCGCCCCTCACGGTCCTAAACGCCGGGCCGGCCCGCGGGGCTTACTTACAAACCCAGGCGCAGGTTCTCATTGATCTGCTCGACCGTGCGGAGTGCCCCGTTCTTCTGGAAGGACTCCAGGGCCAGCAGGTAGGCGCTGGCGAACGCCGACTGTCCGGCGATGTCGCCGAAGAGCTGCTCGTTGCGCACGAACGCCAGCGGGTCCTCGGCCTGACGCCGGGCATTGGCCATCCGCTCGTCCCGCAGCCCGTCCACCACGTCGATCGGCTCGCCGGACTCGTCCGTTCCCTCGGCGTAGCGGGCCCAGCTGGCCACGACCGCAGCCGACCGGGTGACCTCGCCCCCGCTGGCCAGGTTCTGCTGGATCACGGGCACCAGCCACTTGGGTATCCGGTCCGAGCCGAAGGCGGCCAGCCGGGCGAGGGTGTCGCGGATGGCGGGATTGGCGAAACGCCGCAGCAGCGTGTGGATGTATTCGTCGAGGTCGACGCCAGGGACGTCGGGGAGCGTCGGCCGGCCCTCCTGCTGCATGTAGCCGAGCAGGAACTCGGTGAAGACGGGGTCGGCCGCTACCTCGTGCGCGTACCGGTAGCCCGCCAGGTACCCGGCGTAGGCCATGGCCTGATGGCCGGCGTTCAGCAGGCGCAGCTTCATCAGCTCATACGGCACGACGTCGTGGACCAGTTGCACGCCGGCCCGCTCCCAGGGCGGACGGCCGGCCGGGAAAACGTCCTGCAGCACCCACTGGGTGAAGGGCTCACAGACGACCGGGACGGCGTCGCGGATCCCGAAGGTCTCGCGCAACTGATCGATGTCCTGCCCGGTCGTCACGGGCGTGATCCGGTCGACCATCGAGTTGGGGAACGCGACCTCGGTGCGCATCCAGGCGCCGAGGTCGCGATCCCGGAGGTCGGCGAAGGCCGAGAACATCGCGCGGGCGATGTCTCCGTTGCCCGGGATGTTGTCGCACGACATCACCGTGAACGGCGGCACGCCGAGGTCGCGGCGGCGGCGCAGGGCCTCGACCACGAAGCCGAACACGGTGCGGGGCTCGGAACCTGCGGCCAGGTCGGCCACGACCGCCGGGTGGTCCGCGTCGAACGCGCCCGTGGCCTGGTTGAAGTAGTACCCGCCCTCGGTGATGGTCAGCGAGACGATCTTCGTCTGCGGGCTGGCCAGCGCCTCCAGTACCTCGGCGGGCTTCTCGGGAGCGAACAGGTACCGGACGATGGACCCGATCACGCGCGCCTCGAGGGCACCGTCCGGCTTCTTGTCCACCAGCGTGTAGAGGCCGTCCTGGGCGGCGAGCGCCTGCCCCTTGGACCGGTCGCCCGGCATCAGGTCCACGCCGCAAATTCCCCAGCCGAGCGCTTCGTCCCGGGTATCCGGCTGGCTGAGCAGGCGGTCGAGGTACATCGCCTGGTGGGACCGGTGAAACCCGCCGACGCCGATATGGACGATGCCGGCCCGGATCTGATCACGGTCGTACTCGGGTGCCGCTATCCGCCCGCCGACCGCCTGGCGGCCCTCCGGGGTCGACAGGTCCAGTGCGTCGTCCGGCGAGAAGCGCGTCTGCGTCATGGTCATCCCTTGCGTGCTGGCCTCGGCGGTATGTACTTACCGCAGATCACTAGACAACACCCGCACACCTGCGGGCGGCGTCACGGGCGGCTGGTAGCCGCCCATGCGGTAGCGCTGATCTCGACCGGGCCCGCGCCCAGCACCTGCCGGCACCGCTCACGCAGCGCGGCCCGGCGATCGGGGGCCAGGGACGCCACATAGGAGCCGGCCGGGCCGACGCCGAGCGTGAACGGCTCCCACCATTGCTCGAAGCTGGCCTGGCGGACGCGGACGGTCAGCGTGGTGACCTGGGTCCTGCCGAATCCTGCCTGCGCGAAGAGCTGGGCCAGATGACCCTGGCGGACACCGGCCAGGCCCGACTCGTCGTCAGCCGCCGGATCCAGATCGCGCACCGCCCGCCAGAATGGCGTCAGCGGCCCGCGGCCGCCCGCGTGATCCCACACGCAGGCGCAGACCACTCCGCCGGGCCGGGTCACCCGGCCCATCTCCCGCAGGCCCAGTACCGGGTCAGCCATGAAATGAACGACCAGCTGGGCCAGGGCGGCATCGAAGCCGCCATCGGGGAACGGCAGCTGCTCAGCCGGTGACTGCCGGACATCCACCCCGGGCAGGCGCTCCCGGGCCGCCGCGGCAAACGACTCGGACGGTTCCACGGCACTGACCGCGCCCGGCGTCCGTCCGGCGCACTAGTTCCGCCGCGAGCGCGCCCGGCCCGCAGCCCACATCCAGCACCCGCTGCCCAGGGCCAACGCCGGCCAGATCGGCGAACTGCACCGCGAGTGGCTCGGAGTACTGGCCCATGAACCGCCCGTAGGCATCCGCGCTGACATCGAAGCTCACCCAGGTCAACCTACCTGCCGCCGAAGCGGTTCCCCGGACAGTGCCGTCTCCTGCAGGATGGTCCCGACGTCATAGGACGTGAACTTCCGCACGGGGATGATCGATGGCAGTACGGGGAGATCACATGCTGGACTCCAGTGACCTGGTCGCCTTCATCGCGACGACGGACCTGGCCCGGGCCCGCGAGTTCTACGAGCAGAAACTCGGCCTGCCCCTGACCAGCCACAGCGATTTCGCGGATGTATTTGACGCGAACGGCACCATGCTGCGCGTGACACCGGTCGCTGAGGTCCCGGCCGCCGGCTATACCGTGCTCGGCTGGCGCGTCACGGATATCGAGGCCACGGTGCGGGGCCTCGCCGCGAAGGGCGTCATGTTCAACCGGTACGACGGCATGGACCAGGACGAGAACGGTATCTGGACCACCCCCGGTGGGGAGAAGGTCGCGTGGTTCGCCGATCCCGACGGCCACACCTTGTCGCTTACCCAATTCCGCTGAGGACGCGCAGGAACGCGCGCTCATTCGGGTAGCCATCGCGGCGTGGAGTGTCGAGACCTGGCGGCCGGCTCCGACTGCTGTGTGAGCGAGGCCGTCCGGGCCCCGCACCCGAACAGGAGCTACCACCATGAGCGCCTCGACTCCCAGCACCACCACCCGTGTCACCCCGCGCATCCAGGCCACCTCCCGCTTCGCGAGGCTTCCGGTCCTGGTGGCCGGCGCCATCGCCGCCGCAGCGGGCGCGATCGTGCTCTACGCCTACGGAACCCTGGCCCAGGCCCTGGATGTCCCCATGCGCGCCGGTGAACTGGGCGCCAGCCAGGCCCAGGCCATCACGCCAGCCAGCTTCGCGGCCGGCGTCGTCTTCTGCACGGCCGCCGGGACGATCCTGGCCATGGTCCTCGCCCGCCGCGCCGCCAATCCCGCGCGGGCGTTCCTGCGCACCTCGCTGATCCTGGTCGCGGTGTCGCTGGTGTTCCCGCTGGCCGCCAGCCACACCGCCACCAGCACCAGGCTCACCCTGGCGCTGGGCCACCTGATCGCCGCGGCCGTCGTGATCCCGATCATCACCGGCCGCCTCACCCAGGCCCCAGGCCGCCGTCCCCGGTGAACAGGCGACCGTCAGCCGCCAGCACCCCGGCTGCGGAAGCCTTAGTGGTCTCGCGCGTAAGTCCGTCGGGGATCAGTCGCCGCTGAGCTGCTGAGCAGCTCCTCGAAGTGCCGGGACACCGCGCCTTCCTCCTGCAGCCAGTGGCCGGTCGGGTCCAGTTCGGCGTGCCGCTCGGCGTTGGCCATGCGCAGCCGTGCGAGCGCTGGAACTTTCTTCGCCCTAGTCCCCGCGGACGGAGATCGTCGCCGTCGCAGCCATACCGCGGGACTCCTGTCACGTCGGCTCGTCGTCTGGGGTCATGCATATGACTGCCATCCATACAAGGAGGAACGATGGTTGCAACTGTGGAAAGGATCGAGATTTCGCGACGACCCGAAGACGTCTTCACGTACGTGCTCGAACCGTTGCACTACCGCGAGTGGGACGACTCAGTCGTCTCGGCGCACCGCGAGGACCCATCCCCACTCGCCGTGGGGTCGAAGACCACGGTGCTGCATCGGATGGGTCCCTGGAAGGTGCCGACGACCGAAGAGGTCATCGAGTTCAACCCCCCGCGGCAGTTCACCAATCGGGGTGTCAGCGGGCCTCTGGTCGGCGTCGCGAGATGCACAGTCGAGCCGCTAAAAGGCGGCCGGCGGTCGCGCCTGACGATCGCGCTCGAGATCGAGGCCCGCGGCCTGGGCAAGCTGCTTCTCCTCTTTGCCCGCCCCCGCGCACGGAAGGCTCTCCCGAAACAACTCAAGAAATTGAAGGAGATCCTCGACGGGGGTGGCGTGATCGCTGATGGCCGGCAGAAGCCGAGCGCTCGTGCGTGATCCGCAAGCCGATTCCGGGTGCGATCCCGGTCGTGTGCTCGCACCGGCCTATCACCTGCCCGCGGTGGACGTCCCAGGCGGCCAGGTAGGCCAGGGCACCACCGCGCTTGTAGTCGTGCTCGATCCGCATGGCGCGGGCCTTGCCCGGGGGCAGGGTGGGGTGGCAGCGGCAGCGGGCCTGGATGGAGGTCTTCTCATCTTCCCCACCGGCCTGCCCATCGGCACTTGCCAAGACGCCCTCGACACCGCCTGCGGCCTCTACCTCAACGACCCAACCGCCTGGGCCTAACCCCCCCGACGAACTTACGGGCGAGACCACTTAGTCGCCGTCGAGGGAGCGCCGCTGGGGGGCGGTGTGGGCGAAGCTGGCCGCGGTGAGCGGCTCGGGGCTGAGGTGCCGGGCGTGGATGACGGTCAGCAGCCTGGCCAGCTGGCCGCCCAGACCGGGAACCCAGTGCAGGAGCACGATCTCGCCCGGCTCCAGGCCTTTGCCGTCCCAGGTGTGGATGCCGTCGCTATCTACGACCACACTCCAGCCCACCAGCTCCTTCAGCCCGCCCCGGTACGCCGCCGCCTGCACCACCGGGTCGAAAGCCCCGTACGGCGGCCGACCCAGGAAGGGGACCTGGCCGAGCAGTTGCCCGAGCCCCCGCCTGGCCTGCCCCCACTGGGCCGTGGCCTGGCCCAGCGTCAGCTTGGTGAGGTTGGGGTGGGACACGGTGTGGTCGCCCACCGTGCCGCCCGCGCCGACAAAGGCCCGCCAGTACGGCAGGTCCCGCTGGGCGGCTCGCTCGATGAGGAAGGCCGTCACCGGCAGCTGGGTCCGGCGCATGATGGTCAGCACTCGCGGGCTCGGGGTCCAGCCGTCGTCCACGGTGATGTAGATGGCCCGATGGGCCGGATTAGCGAAGGAGTAGAGCGAAGTCTCGGGCAGGCCGCGCGTGGCCAGGCGCACCACGGTTTGCTCGCCAGCCCGGCTGGTCAAGGTCAGCGTGGTCCGGCAGGGAAGGGCACCGTTCGCCACGTCCACCTCCCGCGAGGCCGGGAAGCTGACCGTGTCCTGGCCGCACAGCGGCTGGTGCGGCGCGCGGCGGAGCGGGCCGGACAGCCAGACGCGGACCCCGCCGGAGTCACGGCGGGACGCGGTGACCCGCAGGGCCGAGGGTGCGGTGACGGTGAGTGCCTGGCTGAACGGCGCCGGGCCCGCCACCTGGACCACAAGACGGGTCTGCCTGCCCGGCGGCACGGGTACCCCGACCGTCCCGCCCCTTGGAGACTGTGTCCACTGCTTCCCGCTCCCGTCCTCGGACACGGTGAGATGGCTGCGGGCCAGGATCCGGTGGCCGGACGGGCCGCCGCCGGGCCTCAGCCGGATGGTCACGGTGTTCGACGCCGGATCCAGGGCCCAGGCCACCGCGGGACGGGCCGAGGCTGCCGCCGCAGCATGCTGCCCCATCCAGGCCACGATCAGGCCCGCTGCGACCAGCACCCCGGTCATGGCGAAAACGGTCAGGCGGGGTGGCAGCGCCGGGGCCGGGGACGTCGGACGGACGGGACGGGCAGGCCCCCCCAGGCCAGTCATGCCAGAACTCCGCCAGCGGGGCACGAATCCTCAGTTCCGCGCCAGGCGCAGACACGAGCATTCCGGCTCATGGCGCCCAGATTTGCACATTCGGGCCGGAAAGCTATCCCGCCACGCCGGGAAGGCCAGCCCGCGGAATTGAATGCGTGGTAAATCCCGCTGGGGCTAATCGTGCGCTGGATTGGCGTCCCGGGTCTGCACCGCCGCATCTCATCGTCTGGCCAGCGGTGGAGCCTGCCCGTCACATTTCTGCCTGGCCAGGTGTCAGCTAAGTGACCCGCGACAACGCAGGCCACGGCACGGGAACTAAGGAGCAGGTTCATGCGAGTCATGATCGTCGGAGCCAGCGGTGCGATCGGCACCCGGCTCGTCCCCCAGCTGGCCGACCAGGGGCACGAAGTGATCGGCACATACAGGTCGCCCGGCCACGCCGGGCAGGTCCGGGCGCTCGGCGCGCAGCCGGTCCAGCTTGACCTGCTCGACCCGGGCGCGGTCCGCCGGGCCGTGCTGGAGGCCCGGCCGGGGGCGATCATCCACCAGGCGACGGCGCTGGCCGGTGGCGGCTTCTCCAGGAAGCTCGACAAGACCTTCGCCCAGACCAACCGGCTCCGGACCGAGGGGACCGACGCCCTGCTGGCGGCGGCGCGCGAGGCGGGCGTGCCCCGCTTCATCGCCCAGAGCTTCGCCCCGTACCGCTACGCCCGGCAGGGGGGAATGGTCAAGACCGAAGACGACCCGCTCGACCCCTCGCCGCCGGCGGGGGCGCAGCAGACCAACGCGGCCATGGCCTACCTCGACCGCGTGGTCACCGAGGCAGGCGGGATCGCCCTCCGTTACGGCGGCTTCTACGGCAATTCCGGCGACCAGCTGATCAAGGCCGTCCGCAAACGGCAGTTCCCGATCATCGGCCACGGCGAGGGCGTCACGTCGTGGATCCATCTCGACGATGCCGCCGCGGCGACCGTTCTCGCCCTCGATCACGACGGGCCTGGCCTCTACAACATCGTCGACGACGAGCCCGCCCCCGCGCGTGAGTGGCTGCCGGTGCTGGCCGACGCGCTTGGCGCGAAACCGCCCCGCCACGTCCCGGCCTGGGTCGTCCGGCTCATCATCGGCGAAGACGCCGTGCTGGGGGCCACCCAGTCCCGCGGCGCCTCGAACGCCAGGGCCAGGCGGGAACTCGGCTGGACGCCCCGTTACCCGAGCTGGCGGCAGGGCTTCGCCGCCGCGTTCGGGCCGGCCAGGCCCCTCAAAGCCGCGGCCTGACCACCACAGCTCACGACGATCTTCTCCGATAACGAAAACCACCTGGCGCTCACGACCATGCAGCAGCCGGGGTGACCGATTGGGCGCGGTTAGAATCGCACCGTGATCACCGGCGTGCATGCGATCGTGTTCTCACCCGAGGCTGACCAGGTGCGTGCGTTCCTCAGGGATGTGCTCGGCCTGTCCTCGGCTGATGCGGGCGGCGGCTGGCTGATTTTCGCGCTGCCCCCGGCGGAGCTGGCTGTCCATCCCGCCGACGGTGCTACCCGCCATGAGCTTTACCTGATGTGTGACGACATTCACGCCACCCTCGCCGAATTGCAGGGCAAAGGAGTGGAAGTGGCGAAGGACGTCGCCGATCAGGGCTGGGGACTGCTGGCCGCGATCCGGCTGCCGGACGGCTCGGAACTCCCGATCTACGAGCCCCGGCACCCGTCGCCCGTGGCGCCCTGACCCGGTGCGCTCAGCGGCGGGGCCTGGCGGCCCGGCATGACAGTGCCCCGGCCGCGGGGGCCGGCCGGGGCACTGCCGGGGGAAGAGGCCATTCACTTAAGTAAGCGATGGCGGCCCCGGATTCGTTACGCGGTCACGCGGCGAGCCGGAATGATGAGCCGCTGCTGCCCGCGACCCAGGCGCCCGGCAGGGCCGCCGCGAGAGCATGCTGGGCCCGCCAGCCGGTGCAGTGCCCGGGCACCAGGAGGCCCGGGTCCATCTCGGTGAGCGCGTCGACGGTCCGGCCGATGATCGGCTCGAACGCCGGGCCGCTGAGGTGCAGGCCGCCGAGCAGGGCGTGCAGCGCCGGCACGGCCGTGAGCCGCTGCGCGTGCCGGACGATGTTGATCGCACCGGCGTGCGCACAGCCGGTCAGCACCACCAGGCCGCGCCCGCGTACGTGCACGACGAGGGCCTGATCGTCGATGACCAGGGGGTCGTGCTCCCAGGCCGAGCCGGTCCACTGCTGGTGCGGCGGGGGCATGCCGTGCTCGAACTCGGTGGTCCGGTCCACCTCGCCGGTGATCAGCACGCAGCCGTCGACCAGCAGTGAGGGCTCCCGGCGCTCGATCACCGCGAACCCCTCGCCTTCGAGGGCCCGCTTGCTCAGCGTGGGCAGCTCGTCGGGCTCGCGGCCGGGCACCGCCAGGCGGCGCCGGGTCCAGATCATCGGGTGCACCACCATGGGCAGCGACCGGGTCCCCTGCTTCCCGGCCAGCCCGGCCAGGCCGCCGGCATGGTCGAAGTGGCCGTGACTCAGGACAACCGCCTGGATCCGGGACAGGTCGGTGCCGAGCCGCGAGGCGTTGGTGACCATCGCGTCGGGGGACAACCCGGTATCGAACAGCAGGGTGGTCGTACTGGCGCCGCGGCGCACGCTGACCAGCGCGGAGAAGCCGTGCTCGGCCATCATCCCGACCGTCGTCGATCCGCCCTCGAACTGCGGAGCCGGGGTCCGGCCGACGTTGAACGATGCCCGCGTGGTGCGCTCGTCGCCCGTCAGCAGGGCGTCGAACACGTTGTCCACCAGGGTCGTGATCACGACTTCGTCTACGGGCTCCAGCGCGATCGGATCGACGGCGGAGCCTGGGGCGGGACGCGGGACGGCCACCGCGACCTGCCGCGGGTCCGCTGGTGAGTCACACATCAGCACCCCTCCTGCGCCGGCCGGGTGCTCATGCGGACTCCGCCGCGGCGGAGGGCATGGGCGCGGCCGGGACGATGGTAGTGATCAGCCCGGTATACACGTCGTAGACGTGGCCGGAGACGGTGATCGTGGCCGGCAGGATAGTGCTGGAGCGCAGCCGCTCGACGTCCAGGCGGACGGTCTGCTCGGGGTGGACGACGGCTTCCGCGGCGAGGGTCGCGTCGTCACCCCCGGTGAGGTCGGCGAAGCCACGGCGGAAATCCTCGTCCGCGAGGAAGTGGGTGCCGCAGTCGGTGTGATGGATCACGGCGACCTCGAACCGGGCCCCGGCGGGATTCACCCTCGCGGAGAGGTAGCCGATATAGGCCAGATCGGTGAGCACGTCGGGGGAGACGCGGCCGCCGGCGTTGCGGATCACCATCGCATCACCGAGCCCGAGTTCGAGGAAGGCCGACGGGTCGGTACGCGGATCCAGGCAGGTGATCACGTAGACCGGGTGCTTCGCGACGATGCTGGCCCCCTCGCGGGCGTCCGTGGCCGCGAAGTGCTTGTTGCGCTCAAGGAGCGGATCGATGTGGGCCATCGGCGGGTCCTCCCCGTTAGGTTCGTGCGGTCAGCCGCTCAATCGTCAAGGCCAGCAGTCAATGGCGACTCAGGAGTTGCCGAGAGAGACACGGGCCAGGTCGCGGCGGGAGCTCACGTCGAGCTTCCGGAACACTTTGCGGAGGTGATAGTCGACCGTGCTGGGGCTGATGAACAGTCTTGACGCGATCTCCGGGTTGGTCGCGCCGCGGGAGGCCAGCGTCGCGATCTGGGTTTCCTGGGGTGTCAGGTAGTTGCGCGTTTCCGGGCTTCGCTTGCGGGCGTTCTCCCCGGTAGCGACCAGTTCCAGCCGGGCCCGCTCGGCGAAGGCCGCCGCGCCCATGGCCTCGAACTGCGCGCTGGCGGCGCGCAGGTGGTCCCGGGCCTCGGCGCGGCGCTTGCGCCGGCGCAGCCATTCGCCGTACAGGAGATGGGTCCGGGCCAGGTGCGTCGCGCTCGGGCACCGGGGCAGCCGGTCGAGGGCTTCGGTGTAGAGCACCTCGGCCTCCTGGTCGCGGGCGAGCAGGGCACGTGAGCGGGCCAGCAGGCCCAGCGCCATCGGCGGGCTTCCCGCGCCCACCCGCCCGGTGAACCGGGCGAGTACCTCCCCGGCTGCATCGCCGTCACCGCAGCGGACGGCGGCTTCGACATAATCAGCCCAGGCGAACGCGCTCACCAGCCGGTTCTCTTCAAACGCGTGCGGCGCCGCCGCCATGGCCTCCTGATAACGGCCGAGGCTGAGCTCGAGCACGCAGCGCGCGTATTCGACCCAGGTCAGCCTCCAGCCCTGGCCCTGGGACCGCGCTGCGGCGGCCACGGCGCCGGCCCCGCCCGGGTTTCGTTCTCGTGTCCGCGCCAGGCCGCCACGATGAGGTTGCCGAGGCGGCAGTCAGCACCGCGCGCGGCCTCGATCGCCTCCCGCTCGGTGAAGCGGGCCTGGGCCTCGTCCAGAGCGCCGGCGAAGATCGCCGCCACGCCGGAGTAGACGAGCGCTCCGGCCAGGGCGGCCAGCGCGCCCTGGTGGCGGGCCTGCCGCTCCATGCGGCTGGCCAGCTCGTGCAGGGCATCGTCGTCGCCGAGGGCCCCCGTGGCGCGGCAGCCGGCGTCGAGCCAGCCCAGCATCTCCGCCGATTCGGACCGGTTCCGCCTAAGAGCGGAGGTCGCGTCGAGCACTAGGGGGGCGGCGGCCCGGTGGCCGTCGAGAATCAGGGCCGCGTGGGCGTCCAGGAGCAGGTCGCCGAGACCTGCGGCTTGTCCCGCCGGGAGCGGCGCGGCGCGGGCGGCCGCGGCGATCTCCGCCTCCGTCGCCCCGCCGAGCGCCAGCGGACCCGAGACACTCGCCGCCGACAGCGCATCGAGCAGGGCGCCGCGGGCCAGCCGCACATCCAGCGGAGCGAGTTCGGTGGCGGCCGCCAGCAGGACGGCGGCCGCGTCGGCGGGCTGGTTCAGCGCGCGATGAATCGCCCCCTGCGCCCGTTTGGCCAGTCCGTCCTGAAACGGGTCGCCAGCCCCGTCTCGTGATCTGTCCAGGAGGATCTGCGCCTTTTCCGGTGCGCCGGCGGTGCTTTCGGCGCGGGCCGCAGCGAGGAGCCGGCGAGCGCGGGGGGGCGGGTCGGGGCTGAGCACGGCCGCCCGGGTGAGGAACGCGGCGCTGGCCGCCCAGCCTCCCCGGGTCATGGCGCGGTCCGCGGCCCGCTCCAGGCCGGCCGCGACGTCCTCGTCCGGCTCGACGGCCGCTTCCGAAAGGTGCCAGGCGCGCCGGTCCGGGTCCTGGCCCGGATCGGTGGCCGCGGCCAGGGCCCGATGAATCCGCCTGCGCTCAGCCAGGGTGGCGCTGTGGTAGATCGCCGAGCGGACCAGCGGGTGGCGGAACCGGATCACCGGACCAAGGATCAGCAAGTCCTCCGCCTGGGCCGGGGACGCCGCATCCGGCGTGAACCCGAGGTCGTGGCCAGCCCGCCACAGCAGGGCCGGGTCACCGGTCGGCTCGGCCGCCGCCGCCCGCAGCAGCGTCTGGGTGCTGGCCGGAAGATGACGAGTTTGCCGCAGGAACCGGGCCTCCAGCCGACGGCCGAGCGGCAGCAGCTCCGGCAACGGCGCCACGCCAGCGAGCTGGCCGGGCGTGAGCTCCCGGCCCATCTCGATGAGCGCCAGGGGATTCCCTCGGGTCTGCGCCACGATCCGGGTAGCGACCCCGTCGTCGAGATCTCCTACCGCGGAGAGCAGCTGGCGCGCTTGCGGTGCGGCCAGGCCCGGCAGGGAGATACCGGGCAGGCCCGCGAATCCGGTCGGCCGGTCAGCGGGTTCGCGCACGGCCAGCAGGAAGGCGATGGCGTCGGCATGCAGGCGGCGGGCCACGAACACGAGCACGGCCGCGGACTCGCGGTCGAGCCACTGAGCGTCATCGACGACGCACAGCAGTCCCCGCTCGCTGGCCGCGTGCGCCAGCAACGTCAGGGTGGCCAGGGCGACCAGGAACCGGTCGGGCGGCCCGCGGTGCTGAAGGCCGAACGCTGAGCTCAGGGCGTCACGCTGGGGCGGCGGGAGGGACGCGAGGGTGCCGAGGTAGGGCAGCAGCAGCTGATGCAGTCCGGCGAAGCCCAGCTCCATCTCCGACTCGACCGCCTCGACCCGGGCGACCTCCAGGTCTGCCGCGGTGTCGACCGCGTAGTCCAGCAGAGCGGTCTTGCCGATCCCGGGTTCCCCGCGCAGGACCAGGACACCACTCAGGCCCTGGCGGGCTGCGGCAAGGACGCGATCCACCTGATCGCGCTCATCGCCGCGACCGAGCAGCGTCATGAGCGTCACTTTACGCGCAGTTGGTGAAGGCAGCCTGTCCCGGTTGTGACGGCAGCCTGTCCCGGCAGCATCGCCCGCGCGGCGCCTGGGGCAACTACGCGGTTCGGGGGATTCGATGCCAGCCGGATTAGGTCACGGTGAAGTCACAGACCTTGCTGGTGGCCGGAGCAGGGCGCCAACAGACAGGAAAGTCATGAAAGCAACCCGCGCACCCGTCGTCTTCATCCACGGTATGTGGCTGCACGCCTCCAGCTGGAACCCCTGGCTCGAGCATTTCCGCGCGGCCGGCTATGACCCGATCGCCCCCGGCTGGCCCGGGGAGCCGGACACGGTGGCGGACGCCCGGCAGCACCCCGAACTCGTGGCCAACGCCACCATCGACGACGCCATCGCCCACTACACGAAGATCATCGACTCCCTCGATGCGGGCCCGATCCTCATCGGGCACTCCTTCGGGGGCCTGCTCACCGAGAAGCTGCTCGGCCAGGGGATCGGCGTCGCTGGTGTCGCCATCGATCCCGCGCAGATCAAGGGGGTCCTGCCACTCCCGCTCGCCCAGCTCCGCGCGGCGCTGCCCGCCCTGCGCAACCCAGCCAATCTGCACAAGTCCGTGTCCCTGACGGAAAAGGAATTCCGGTTCGGGTTCGGCAACGCCCTCACTGAAGAAGAGTCCGGTGAGCTGTTCGCGAAGTGGGCGATCCCGTCACCGGCCCGGCCGCTGTTCGAGGCGGCGGCGGCCAACTTCACGCTCCACTCACAGGCCGCCGTCAACACCGGCAACGAGACCCGCGGCCCGCTGCTGCTCACCTCCGGGACAGCAGACCACACGGTCCCGGATATGACCACCCGCTCCACGTTCAAGCAGTACCGGCACTCGGCGGCGGTAACCGAACTCAGGCAGTTCGAGAACCGCGGCCACTCCCTCACGATCGACAGCGGCTGGAAAGACGTCGCGGACGCCACCCTCGAATGGCTCAAGGCCCAGGGGCGCTGACGAGCCGGAACCCGCCACCATCCACCAAAGGAGAAACCAATGGCCACGATCACCACCAGGGACGGGACCGAGATTTTCTACAAGGACTGGGGCGCGGGCCAGCCGGTGGTGTTCAGCCACGGCTGGCCGCTGACCGCCGACGCCTGGGATGACCAGTTGTTCTTCGTCGCCTCCAGCGGCTACCGCGCGATCGCGCATGACCGCCGCGGCGGCGGCCGGTCCGGCCAGCCCTGGAACGGTAACGACCTGGACACCTACGCCGATGACCTGGCGGAGTTGATCGACGCCCTGGACCTGCACGACGTAGTCCTGGTCGGGCACTCCACTGGTGGCGGTGAGGTCGTCCGGTACATCGGCCGGCACGGTACCTCCCGCGTCGCCAAGGTGCTGACCGTGGGCGCGATCCCGCCGCTGATGCTCAAGACCGACGCCAACCCCGGCGGCCTGCCCCTCGAGGTGTTCGACGGGCTGCGGGCCGGCCTTTCCGCCGACCGGTCGCAGTTCTACAAGGACACCAGCGAGCCCTTCTACGGCGCCAACCGGCCCGGCAACACCGTGTCCCAGGGTCTGCGCGACTCGTTCTGGCTGATGAGCATGACCGTCGGCGTCAAGGGTGCCTACGACTGCATCAAGGCCTTCTCCGAGACCGACCTCACCGAAGACCTCAAGAAGATCGACGTCCCGACCCTGATCATCCACGGCGACGACGACCAGATCGTGCCCATCGCCGACTCCGCCCTGCTGTCCTCAAAGATCGTCAAGAACGCCACCCTCAAGGTCTACCCCGGCGCCCCGCACGGCCTGGCCCAGACCACGGCCTACAAGGACACCTTTAACGCCGACCTGCTGGCCTTCATCAAGGCCTGACCACGCCCGCGCTGCCCGGTTTCCCGGGCGGCGCAGCACCGCCCGGAAAGGAATCATCATGAGTACTCAACCAAACATCGTCCTGGTCCACGGCGCGTGGGCCGACGGCTCCAGTTGGAGCGCCGTGATCGAGCGGCTGCAGGCCGACGGCTATCACGTCACCGCCCCCCAGTTCCCGGAGACCTCGCTCGCCGATGATGTGGCCCGGCTGCGCCAGGTGCTGGCTCGCCAGGACGGCCCGACCGTCGTGGCCGGCCATTCCTATGGCGGGCAGATCATGACCGCGCTCGGCACCGACGCGCCGAACGCGGTCGCCCTGGTTTACATCGCGGCGTTCGGGCTGGACGAGGGCGAGTCGATCGGCGGGCTGCTGGCCCAGGGACCCCCGACTCCGGCCCTCGCGCACCTGGACATCGACAAGCAGGGGTTCGCCTGGCTGCCCGAGGATGACTTCGTGAACCACTTCGCGGCGGACGTGGACCCGGTAAAGGCCCGGGTCATGTTCGCCGTGCAGCAAGCGCTGTCCGCTAGCACCCTGCAGGACGTGATGGGCGTCCCGGCCTGGAAATCGCTGCCGACCTGGTTCCTGGTCGCCGATGGCGATCAGGCGATCCCGCCGGACGCTGAGCGCCAGTTCGCCAAGCGCATGGGGGCCACCACCGTCGAGGTGGCGACCAACCATGTCGCGATGGTGTCCCATCCCGATGACGTGGTGCAGCTCATCGAGACGGCCGCTAAGGCGGTCCAGCCCGCAGGCTAGCCGGAGCCGGGATCCCCAGCTGGGCGGTGAGCGTCGCGTGATCCCACAGGATCCGCTGCGACCGGATCCGCCCACGCTCGAAGCCCACGATCGCGACGGCGAGCACCTCGGCCCGCCGTCGCGTCGGGGCGACCCCCGGCAGCAGCCAGGGCAGCTCCCGGTCGTGGGTGAACGACACCGTCGTCTCATCGACCAGGTGGAAGCGGTCCACGGTCCGGGACATCCGGCGCAGGACCAGATCGGCGGGCAGGTGGGGGAGGAGCGCCTCGGCGTAGAACCGCTCGAAGGCCTGGCGGCCGGCGGCCCCGGTCATGCCCGGCAGGTGCCAGACCGATGGCTCGGCCGCCAGGTGCGCCAGCGACGCAGCCAGGTCGCGACGGACGATCGCCGCGTCCCGGTGCTCGTCCCACACCCGCTCCAGTTCCCGCATGAACTGCGCGATGGCGGTGGTCACCGATCCGCGGATCCCGGTCGCTGGTCCTGGTCTGCTGGCCCCATGTATCTGAGGATGCCCGGTGGCCGCGCCCAAGTCGATGATGATCATCCGTTACGCGCCGGGGGTGACGGCCGGGCGGGAGCGGCGTCAGGGCGGAACCGCGACGGATGAGACGGGTGCGATAGGGTGAGGCCACACGGTACACCGTGAGGCGCAGCCATCAGGGCGCGCCGGTCGTACGTCGCTCGGTGAGCGAACTGGTTTCCACGGACGTGGCGGCCCTCAAATGCGGCCACCCTAGTCCTGGAGACATTTCCTGTATGACAGCTCTGCCTATTGATAAAACGCATGCCCGAAGTCCGCTGCACGGAACCTTCGCCGATTTCGGCGTGCCCGCGCCGCTGGTCAGCGTCCTGACCGGGTCGGGCATCCGCACGCCGTTCCCGATCCAGGCCGCCACCCTGCCCGACGCGCTGGCCGGGCTGGACATCCTGGGCCGCGGCCGGACCGGTTCCGGCAAGACGCTCGGGTTCGCGATCCCGCTCGTGGCCGGCCTGGCCGACGGGCACACCCTCGCCTGCCACCCCCGGGGCCTCGTCCTGGTACCCACCCGGGAACTGGCCAGCCAGGTCCACGCCGTGATCGCGCCGCTGGCCGCGGCGATGAACCTGACGGTGACGACCATCTTCGGCGGCATCGGGCAGAATGCGCAGGTAACGGCGCTGCGCAACCGGGTGGACATCGTCGTCGCGTGCCCGGGGCGGCTGGCCGACCTCATCGAGCAGGGGCACTGCCACCTGGGCGACGTGGAAATCAGCGTGGTCGACGAGGCCGACCACATGGCCGACCTCGGATTCCTGCCGGTGGTGCGGCGGCTGATGGAGGCCACCCCGCGGGAGGGCCAGCGGATGCTGTTCTCCGCCACCCTGGACAAGGCCGTCGACGTGCTGGTGCGGCGATTCCTCAGCGACCCGGCGGTGCATTCGGTCGACTCGGCCGCGGCCGCCCCGGCCGCCATGGTCCATCACCTGCTCACCGTCTCGCCCGGGGACCGGGTAGGCGTGGTCGCCGCGCTGGCGGCCGGCGACAACCGGTCGCTGGTCTTCACCCGCACCAAGCACGGCGCGCAGAAGCTCACCCGTCAGCTGGCCGGGGCCGGGGTGCCCGCGGCCGAACTGCACGGCAACCTGAGGCAGGGAGCCCGGGAACGGAACCTGGCCTCGTTTGCCTCCGGTGCCGCCCGGGTTCTGGTCGCCACGGACATCGCGGCCCGCGGTATCCACGTGGACGGCATCGACCTGGTGATCCACGCTGATCCGCCGACCGAGCACAAGGCTTACCTGCACCGATCGGGCCGCACCGCCCGGGCTGGCGCGGCGGGTGTCGTGATTACCGTGCAGACTCCCGCGCAAGCGGGTGACGTGCGCGTCCTGATGCGCCAGGCCGGCGTGGCCCCGCTGACGGCCAACGTCAGCCCCGGCTCAGCGCTGGTGCGTTCCATCGCCGGCCCGCGGGCCAGCCGGACCGGCTCAGCCGTGCCGCTGCCCGCCCGCGAGGCGCCGGCCGTGGCCCTGCCCGGCACCGGGAGCGCCGCGGTCGCGATGTCCGCCGGATACCGGGGTCGCCGCAGGCGCTGACCCCATGGCCCGCAGGCCCCCTGGTTCCGGAGAACGTGAGACCCCGGGACCGGGAAGGGCGCGAGGGCGGGAATACCCGGCCGCGGCATGACGCTGTTCGTAGTAGTTGTTGTCGACGTTGGCGATCGTGAAGGCGCCCGCATTTTCGACAGTGGGCGTTTGCCGTTCGGCTTGTGGATCCTTTCCTCCCGATGGCGGGCAACCAGCAGCTGACCCGCGCAACCCGCGCGGGCTCGGAGCTCGTCTTTGAAGGAGACAGCACAGATGGCGCAAGGCACCGTGAAGTGGTTCAACCCCGATAAGGGTTTCGGCTTCATCGCACCCGACGACGGCACGGCCGACGTCTTCGTCCACCACTCGGCGATCGACATGGGCGGCTACCGCACCCTGGCCGAGAACCAGAAGGTGGAGTACACCACCAAGCAGGGCCCGAAGGGCCCGCAGGCGGACCAGGTTCACGCAGTCTGACCGTTCGTCAGCGGCAGGCCCGCGCTGAAAAGCGCGGGCCTGCCGCATACTCGTCCTAAGTACTCAGCCGCCCGGACCCTGCGGCGCCACTGACGCCCAGCGGCTGATGACGGCCGCGCGATGCTCGCCGCAGGAGGACGAGGTTGACCGTTGACGCGGCAAGTCCAGCTGCCGAACGCCCCCCGGTAACCAGGCGGGAAACGGCGCCCGCTGGTCCCGGGCAGTGAGTATGCGGACCTGTCCCGCCTCGTGCGGGCGGCGGGCCTGCTGCGCCGCCGCCGGGGCTATTACAGCGTGAAGATCGGCGTCAACCTGCTGCTGCTGTTCGGCGGGTGGGCCGTGTTCTTCCTGCTCGGCCGCTCCTGGTGGCAGATGCTGGTCGCGGTCTTCCTGGGCCTGATGTTCACCCAGACCGGGTTCATCGGTCATGACGCCGGTCACCGGCAGATCTCCGGTTCCAAGCGGACCGACGACGTGATCGGCCGGATTCACGGCAACCTGCTGATCGGGCTCAGCTTCGGCTGGTGGACGTCCAAGCACAACCGGCATCACGCCCACCCCAACCAGGTCGGCCGGGATCCCGACATCGGGGGCCGGGCGATCGCTTTCACCCCCGACCAGGCCCGGGCCCGCGGCGGCCTCGGCCGCCTGCTGGCCGGCTACCAGGCGTGGCTGTTCTTCCCCATGCTGCTGCTGGAGGGCCTGCACCTGCACGTGGCCGGGTTCCGGACCCTGCTGGGCCGCCGGAGCACGGCGGTCAAGCTGGTGGACGGGACCCTGCTGGCCGCGCACATCATCGGCTACCTGACCGCGATATTCCTGGTGCTGTCCCCGGTGCAGGCGGTGGCCTTCCTCCTCATCCAGCAGGGCGTGTTCGGCGTCTACCTGGGCTGCTCGTTCGCGCCCAATCACAAGGGCATGGCCGTGTTCGAGGCCGATGAGAAGGTCGATTTCCTCCGCCGCCAGGTCGTCACCTCGCGGAACATCCGCGGCGGCTGGTTCACCGACTTCGCCCTCGGCGGCCTCAACTACCAGATCGAGCATCATCTGTTCCCCTCCATGCCGCGGCCCAGCCTGCGGCGGGCCCAGGCGCCCATACGCGCGTTCTGCGAGCAGCACGGCCTCGCCTACCACGAGACTGGGCTCGTGGACTCCTACGTTCAGGTGCTCCGCCACCTGAACACCGTCGGCGGCCCGCTCCGGCCCGAGCTCGAGTACTGATGTGTGCCACTGTGGAAGTTGTCGGTGCGTCAGCCCTCTGGCTAGCCGTGCGGGCGGGCCGTGGGGGATGAGCTGGGAGGTGGGGCGCATGAATGCGTCCGATGTGTGGGTCGCCAAAGACGACGGCAGTGACATCGTCCGGGCTGCGGCCATCGTGGCGGTGGGCCGCGACTACAACGGGAACGTCACCGTCCGGCTGGAAGGCGGGGAAGCCTCGGCCGTGACCCTGGTGGCGGTCGCCCCGCACGAGGGCCAGCACACGCCGGAGGACTTTCATCACCAGCTGATCCGGGTCGTGGCCGAGCTGTCTGACGCGGCGGGTTCCGCGGTGGTGCATCCGGTGTGTGACGATCCGGAAGGCTGGCACTGGGTCACCGCGCCGCTGTAAAGGCCCAGTACCTGAGGGGAGCCCGGATGGGTGCTCGCCCTGACCGGCCTGCAGGCCGCATACTGGTCTTGATGAGAAACCAGCCCACGCCATGACCCGGCGTCCCGTGCCCGGAAGCCCGTTCAATAGGCCGACGCCCGCACCGCAGCCTGTCGAGGAGTTCGAGGCGCAGGACCTGGTGACGCACGACCGGTATGGTCTCGGCCGCGTGATCACTATCGAAGCGGGGGCGGTGGTCGTCGAATTCGGCGCCGTCACGCACCGGATCAACGCGCCTTACGCCAAGCTGACCAAGCTCTGACCACGCTCGGACCGGCCCGCCCGGACCCCGGCAGGAAGCCGCCCGCCGGGCCCAGGCCGGGCACGCCCTGATCCCGCCCGCGCGGGACCAGCCCGCATCGCTGGCAATCTGAAACCGGCAATTTTTTTCCGGAAACCATGCTACTTTTTAAGGTATGGGCAGCTGGGGCTTCCTGAGCAACCACGGACGCGTGCTGCTGTTTCTCGCCCACGACCCGGGGATGCGGCTGCGCGACATCGCGGCCAGCCTGGGCATCACCGAGCGGAGCGCCTTCGGCATCGTCAGCGACCTGACCGCGGCGGGCTACGTCAGCAAGCGCAAGGACGGCCGCCGCAACCACTACCAGATCCAGGCCCACCAGCCGCTGCCCGAGCCCACCAGCCGCGAGCGGACCATCGGGGAATTCCTGGCCCTGCTCGAGGGCCCAGGCACCAGCACGGGCCAGCTGCCCGGGGCGGAAGGACACCGCTGAGCCCGGCCGGGACGCAGTGCGCGCTCAGGACACGGCAGCTAACCAGCCGCCTGGTCCGCCTCAATCGGATCGGACACCCATGATGAACTCCGGCACCACGATCCATCCCGCCCCCGACTTTCCCGTCCGCACCGCGGACGGGGTCACCGTCGCCGAACTGTCCGGTGACCTCGACCTGGCCAGCGCGCCGGTCCTGCGCGAGCAGCTCCTGGGGCTGCTCCGGCCCGGCGCCAGCCGGCTGGTCCTCGACCTGTCCAGGGTGACCTTCTGTGACGCCAGCGGTCTCGCCGTGCTGGTCGGCGCCAGCCACCGGGCGCGCGTGCTGGAGGGCTTCCTGCGGCTCGCCGCGGTCTCGCCGCCCGCGGCCCGGGTGCTGCACATCACCGGGTTGCACCGGCACCTGTCCATCTACCCGACCGTGCACGCGGCCACCACCGCACCCGGCGACGGGTTCGGCCGGGCAGGCGCGCTCGCCGCGGCCTGACCCAGCGCCCGCCAGGGCCGGGCCCGCCAGGGCTTCGTCATCCGCCGCGTTATCCGCGGCGGCGCGCGACGTGCAGGACCGCGCCCCAGTGGCGGCGGACCACCTGGCCCGGGCGCCGGGCCAGGCGGCGCCGGATCTCCCCGTAGAGCCGGTCCTGCTGCCACTGCTGCATGGCGATGTGGCCAGAGAACGTGCGGAGCAGCGCGATGTAGCTCTCCGCGTCGTAGACCCGCTCCCAGTCGAAGTGCCGGACGGCCGCCACCTCGAACAGCCCGCTCGCCCCGATCTCGGCGCCCTGGTCCCACAGCTCGCCCGGGCGGGGGAAACCCTCTCCGGGGGGTGGCCCTTCACCGATCTCCTCGTAGACCTCCTGGATCTCACGGAAGAACGGGTCGCCCCCGTCGGGAAACACATGCAGGGCGCTCCAGAACGCGAGGTGACCGCCCGGGCGGAGCACCTGCCAGGCGCGGCGGTAGCGGACGGCCGGATCGATCCAGTGCCAGGCGGTCGCCGCGTAGACCAGGTCGAACCGCTCGCCCGGGCCGGGCTGCCACTCCTCGAACCGTCCCTCGATGACCCTGGCGTCCAGGCCGGCCAGATTGCGGCGCGCAGCGGCGGCCAGCTCCGGGCCGAGTTCGATGCAGGTAATCCGGAAACCGCGCCGGGCCAGCGGGACGGTGGCCTTGCCGGGCCCGCAGCCTACTTCCAGCAGGTGGTCGCCCGGGGCCAGCCCGGCGACGGCGATGAGCTCGTCGAAGAGCTCAGCCGGGTAGTCGGGGCGGACGCGGTGGTAGCTCCCCGCCGCCGCGTTGAACGTGTGCCTGAGCCGCAGGCGGTCCTCGTCCGGCATCATGGTCCTAGCCTGTCTCCCATGCCCAGTGCTAGCCAACCCCGTGCCAGCCAACCCAGTGCCAGTCAACCCAGTGCTAGTCAACCCAGTGAAAGCTACGCAGATCCGCGGCTGGCTGCGCTGTACGACGCGCTGAATCCCGCCGGCGCGAGCACGGCGTTCTACCTCAGCCTGCCGGGCGCGCCGCCGTCCCGGATCCTCGACATGGGCTGCGGCACGGGGCTGCTCGCCTGCGAGTTCGCGACCCGGGGCTACGACGTGACCGGCGCGGACCCGGCGGCGGCCATGCTGGCCACCGCGCGCGGCCGGCCCGGCGGTGACCAGGTGCGCTGGATTCAGGCCGACGCCGCGGGCCTGGCCACCGGCACGAGCTTCGACCTGATCATCATGACCGGGCACGTGTTCCAGCTGCTCCTGGAGGACCGGGACATCCGCGCGGCGCTGCGGACCCTGGCCCGGCACCTGGCCCCGGGCGGCCGGCTCGCGTTCGAGACCAGGAACCCGGCCGTGCGCGAGTGGCAGGACTGGAACCCGCGGGACACCAGGCAGCGGGTGGAGGCGGCCGGTATCGCCGCCGACGTGCACTACGACATCAGCGCGGTCGCAGGCGAGCTGGTCACCTACGAGACCTGGTTCCAGTTCGCCGGGGCCCGCGACCCGGTGGTGGTGCCGGACACGCTCCGGTTCGCCGACCAGGCCCAGGTGGCCGCGTTCCTGGCCGAGGCTGGCCTCGCGCAGGTCACCTGGTACGGCGACTGGGACGGCTCGCCCTACGGGCCGGCCAGCCCCGAGATCATCGCCGTCGCCTCGGGGACCGCCCGGCCAGCCGGGCGCGGTGACGTGAGCGGCCCCCACTCCCGGGCCTAGCCGAGGCCGCCCCCCTGGGCCCCGGCCAGGCCGTCTTTCTGGGCCTGGCCGAGCAGCCTCGACCTGACCTCGCTCTTGAGGACCTTGCCCACCCTGGACCGGGGCAGGTCGGCCCACACCTCGACCTGCTTGGGGGTCTTCACGCTGCCCAGCCGTCCCTTCACGAACGCGCGGAGGTCGTCGCCCGGGACTTCGTGACCGGGATGGGCCTGGACCACCACGGTTACCCGCTCGCCCCACTTGTCGTCCGGCAGCCCGACGACCGCGCAGTCCAGCACCCCGGGGTGGGCCAGCACCGCCTGCTCCACCTCGGCCGAGTAGACGTTGAACCCGCCCGTGATGATCATGTCCTTGGCCCGGTCCACGATGTACAGGTAGTTGTCCGCGTCGAGGTAGCCGATGTCGCCGGTGTGGTGCCAGCCGTGCCGGGCCGCCTCGGCCGAGGCCACCGGGTCCTGGTAGTAGCCGGCCATGACCAGGGGACCGCGGACGACAATCTCGCCGCGCTCGCCGGAGGGCAGCAGCCGGCCCTCGTCATCCATGATGGCCACGGTGACCAGGGGGCCGGGCCGCCCGGCCGAGGTGAACCGCTCGGTGGCCAGCGTGCCGTCGGCGTGCAGGTGGTCTGCTGGCGCCATGCTCGAGATCATCATCGGCGCCTCGGTCTGCCCGAACAGCTGCCCCATGACCGGCCCGATCGCGCGGATGGCCTGCTCCAGCCGGGCCGCGGACATGGGAGCGGCGCCGTACCAGAGGCATTGCAGCGAGGTCAGGTCGGCCCCGGCCAGCCCGGGCTGATCGAGCAGCAGGTAGACCAGGGTGGGCGGCAGGAAGGCGTGGGTCACCCGGTGCTGCCCGATCAGGGACAGGAACCCGGTCAGGTCCGGCGCGGGCATGATGACGATCTCCCCGCCCAGCGTCATGATCGGGAAACACAGCACCCCGGCGGCATGCGTAAGCGGGGCGAGAGCGAGGTAGACGGGGCGCCCGTCGAACGGATAGCCCATCAGCGTGAGAGCCGTCATCGTCTCGATGTTGTGCCCGGTGAGCTCGACTCCCTTGGGCCGGCCCGTGGTGCCCCCGGTACCCGCGATCATCGCGATGTCATCCACCGGATCGGCGTGCCAGGGCCCGTCGGCCAGGCCGCTCACCCAGGCCCCGAAACCGGTGGCGCCCGGCACCTCCTGGTCCAGGCAGACCAGCGTGGTGACCTTCGGCAGGTCCGGGGCTATCCGCGCCACCAGCGGCGCGAACGCCCCCTGGAAGATCAGCGCCGCGCAGTCGAAGAGGTCCAGCAGCTCGCGGTTCTCCGCCGCCTCGTTGCGCGGATTCACCGGGCACCACACCGCCCCGGCCCGGGCGATGCCGAACACGCACGAGAAGGCGACCGGGTCGTTGGCGGACAGGACCGCGACCTTGTCGCCGGGCCGGATGCCCGACCGGGCCAGCGCCTGGCCGATCACCCAGGACAGCCGCTGCACCTCGGCGTAGCTGCGGCTGTGCCCGGCCATGGTCAGGCACGGCGCGTCCGGGTCCGAGCGAGGCCCCCTTGTCCAGGAAATCGGTCAGCCGCACGGCCGTTTACCCGGCGCTCAATGCTGGACCGTCACGGTGGGCTCCATGACCAGGCCGAAGCTGCGCAGCACGCCCAGCAGCTCGCGGTGGCCGAAGGCCTGGCATCCGGAGGCGAACCCGGCCCGCCGCGGCGGCTGCTGGAGCAGCGAGTACGCGGCGTAGGCCTGCAGCGCGCCGGTCTGCTTGTAGTTGCAGTTGCCGTGCAGCACGCAGTGCGCCCGGCCGAGCGGGCCGGACGCGTAGACCGAGTCCAGCGAGGTGTTGATGCGCGGGTTCTCCCGCGGCGGCATCTGGTTCATCACGGCGGCGGCCTGCTCGGACAGCGCCGCGTACTTGTCGGCGTCGGACAGGTCCTTGATCTGCTCCAGCGCGCCCGCCACGATCTGCGGCACGCCCATCATCAGCGCCCGGTTGAAGACCCCGCCGAGCACCTTGACGTTCGCCACCCGCGGGTCGCGGCGGAACCAGACCGGATGCGAGGTGCCGCCCCACGGCAGCGCGAGGCCGGTCTCATGCTGGCCGGGCACCACGACGGTGTAGAGCCCGGCGTCGGCCGGCCATTCCACGTACTCGTTCTGCTCGAGGTAGTAGGCCTTGGCCAGGGCCGCGTTGACCAGGATGGTGCGCGTCGAGGCGATCGTGGGCAGGCCCTTCCAGAACACCTCGATGTCGAGGGTGTCCAGGCCGGGCAGTTCGAGGCAGATGTTGGCCGCGATCTCCCCGGTGGTGTACATCTGCGCCACGCCCGGCGCCAGCAGCAGCCCGCGCGCGGCCATCTGCTCGCCGTATTTCTCGTCGCAGGTGATCAGCCAGTCCTGCTCGCCGGTGGTGTCGAGGTAGTGGCAGCCCGCCGCCAGGCACGCCTCGACCACCTCGCCGCCGTGCTTCGCGAACGGCCCGACCGTGTTGAGCACGACCTGCGCGCCGGTCAGCAGCTCGGTCAGCGGCCCGACCTGGTGCTCGACCTCGATCACCTCGTGCGGCACCGTGCCGATACCGGGCACCCGGTCCAGGGCCTCGGAGATGCGGGCCTTGTCCCGCCCGGCGGCGACGAAGGGGATGTTGAACTCGCGCAGGTACTCGCAGATCAGCTGGCCGGTGTACCCGGAAGCGCCGTAGACGACGACCGGCTTGTCCGTGCTCATGGGTGTGCCTTTCGCTGGATGTCAGAAGGACCCGGTCACATGCCCATGCCGCCGTCGACCGGCAGCCCGGCCCCGGTGATGAACCGCGCGCCGTCGGAGGCCAGGAACACCACGGCGTCGGCCATGTCCGGCACCTCGCCGAGCCGGCCGAGCGGGGTCAGCCCGACCACGGCGCCGACCGCCTCTTCCGGGCTGGGGAACAGGCCGAGCGTCGCGCAGTCCGAGGCGAGCTGCATGCCCATCTCCGTGGCCACCAGGCCGGGGTACAGGCAGTTCACCCGCACGCCGTAGCCGAGCCTGCCGGACTCCATCGCGGCCACCTTGGTGAGCCGGTCCACGCCGGACTTGGTGGCCGAGTAACCGGCGATGCCGGGGAAGGCGATGGTGGCCGCGACCGACGCGATGTTGATCACCGCGCCGCCCTGGCCGGCCGGGCCGTCCGGGCGCATGGCCCGGAAGGCGTGCTTGAGGCCCAGGGCCGTGCCCAGGACGTTGACCTCGAGCATCCGCCGGATGTCGGCGGCGTCGATGTCGACGAGCAGGCTGGTGATCTCCACCCCGGCGTTGTTGACCAGGATGTCCAGGCCGCCGAGGGCGCTGATGGCCTGCGGGATGGCCTGCTCCCAGCTCGCGTCGCTGGTCACGTCCAGCGGCACGAAGTCGGCCGTGGCCCCGGACTGGCGCAGCGCGTCGGCGGTCTGCTTGCCCAGGTCCTCCCGGACGTCGCCGATGACGACGGCCGCCCCCGCGCGGGCCAGCGCCTCCGCCATCCCGGCGCCGAGCCCGCGGCCCCCGCCGGTGACCAGTGCCTTCCGACCCGTCAGTTCGTACACGCTCATCAGGCACCTCTTCCCGGGACCGCCATGGGCCCGTCGGCCCGCAGCGCAGCGCCGCGGATCATGTGACGTGAGACATAGCCTGGCCGCGTGTCTTGACAACTGTCAAGACTTACCTAGACGATCGTCTAAAGAATTTTGGTCGCCTGTCAAGATCGCGAAGAAGCGTGCCGGGTAGACTTTGGCCCGCAGTTCGCGGGGGCACGCGACGCTGATTGGACCCTGACAGTGACCGAGGTAGCCGAACAGAACCGGGACCGGATCGCGCGCCGGCAGCTGGACAAATTCGCGGAACGGCGCGCCCAGCTGGCCGCCGCAGCGCTGCAGACCCTGGCCGAGCAGGGCTACGCGCGCACCAGCCTGCGCGACATCGCGCAGAACTCGGAGTTCTCGCACGGCGTGCTGCACTACTACTTCAGTGACAAGACCGAGCTCATCACCTACTGCGTCCGGCAGTACAAGGCGGAATGCGTGACCCGGTACGACAGCATCGTCGCCACCGCCACCTCGGCCGCCGAACTCCGGCAGGGGTTCGGCGCGGCCATGGCGGCCACCCTGGTGGACGAGGCCACGCTGCACCGGCTCTGGTACGACCTGCGGAACCAGAGCCTGTTCGACGACTCCTACCGCCGCGACGTGACCGAGATCGACCAGAGCCTGGAGCGGATGATCTGGCGCATCGTCAGCAAGTTCGCCGAGCTCGCCGCGGCCCCGCTGGCCGTGTCCTCCGCGGCCGCCTACGCGGTGTTCGACGGGCTCTTCCAGCAGGCCCTGATCCGGCACCTGGCCGGCCAGGCCGGCGCGGCCCGGGACCTGGACGAGAACGTGCAGCTCGTCCTGGACGCCCTGACCGCCCGCTGCTGAGCGCGGGTCTGCCGGGCCCCTGGCGTCATGGCCGGTGCGTTCATTAAGCCGTTGGCTTAGCTCACGGTTTGAGTGGCTAAGGCATGAACTACCGAGCGGTAGCTTACTAAGAGGGACGGCCCGGCGGCCGCGATGGGATTTCCCCCGAACCCGCCGCGTGATTACCCATCCTCCGGGCCGTCCCGTCAGGCAAGATCATACCCATGGGTGCAAAAGTGCAGGTCACATGCGAGATGCATGGGATGATCACCCAGCACCATCCTGACCTTCCCTTCGTGCGTTGACGAGCTGATCCGGCCCGGGGCAGACTCGGCCCCGTGACGGAGTGGATCTATTTCATCCATCCCCCGCGGGACAACTTCGCGGCGACCATGACGGACGGCGAGAAGGCGGTCTGGGCGCAGCACTTCGAGCGGCTGCAGCGCCTGCTCGCGGACGGGCAGCTGATCCTGGCCGGCCCCACGCTCGGGCGCACCAACACCGGGGTGGCCGTGTTCGAGGCCCCCGACGAGGAGGCCGCGCAGCAGATCATGGCGGCCGACCCGGCCATCAGCAGCGGGTACGCCCGGGGCGAGCTGCGCCCGTTCCGGGTGTCGCTGCTGCGCGGGCGCGACTGACCCGGCGGGACGGCCCGGCGTGCCCGCCCTGGCGTCGCTGGCGGAGTTCCGCCAGGCGGTGGCGGACTTCCCGGCCGGGGAGCTCGAGGTCACCGCCGAGCCGGCTGCGCGGGCCGCCGCGGAGCGTTCGCTGGCGGAGTCCGGGTTCCTGCTGCTCGGCGAGGTTCACGGAGTCCGGGAGAACCCGCTGATCATCGCGGCGTTGCTGCGGTCGTTCGGGCTGACCAGCCTGGCCCTGGAATGGCCGGCCGAGCTGGCCCCGGTGATCAGCGCGTTCCTGGCCGGGGAGGCGCTGGCGGATGATCCCCAGCTCTGGTCCGGCGACGGCCGGATCACCGCCGGCCACCTGGCCGAGCTGCGCGACCTCGCGGCCGCCGGCCCGCTGGAGCTGACCCTGCTGGATGGTGCTCTGACCGTCGAGAGGGGGATGGCGGACGCGAGCTGGTCTGACCGGGACGCGGCGATGGCCCGCCGCCTGCTGGCCAGCGCCGGTGCGGGCCCCGGCACCCTGGTGGTCGCGGGCAACGCGCACACCCCGGTCCGTCCCACGCCGCTCGGTGTCCCGCTGGGTGCCGTCCTGGCCGCGCGCCGGCCGGGCGTCCGCGAGATCCGGATCGGCTATCGCGGCGGGTACTACTACAACCTCGCGCCGCGCCGGTTCCGGCCGCGCCCGGGCTCGGGCCGGCCGGGGCCGCGGCTGCTTCTCCGCAACGAAAACCTCACCCTCGTACTCCCCTCCGCCCGTGAGGCGGTCGTTCCCCACAGGCCCTGGGAGGTCAGCCCGGGCTGAACACCGTGCTGGGTGGGCCCGGTTTTGCCCCGGCGGGGTCAGGCCCGGCTGTCGCCTGCTGGCCGGGCCTGACCCCGCTCCGTCCCTTAACTTCGTCCCCTAACCGGGCACCTGGTCGAGGAAACCCAGGACGGTGACGAGCTGGCCGTCGTCGTCGGCGACCGCCACGTCGAAGCCGACGATCAGCGGCTCGGCGCCCTCAGGGCCCAGTCCCCAGGTGAAGCGGGCCTGCCCGTGGTGCGCATCGACGGGGCCGGCCAGGGAGAACACGAAGCCAGGGAACTGGGCCTGGGCGGCGGCGATGGTCGCGTCGATGGCGTCCCGGCCGTGCGCCTCGGCGAGCGGGTCGATGTAGCTGGCGTCGGCGGCCCAGGTGCCGTCGACCAGCTTGCGGCGGGCCGCCGGGTCGGTCTCGTTCCAGCAGTCGAGGTAGGCAGCGATCAGGTCGTTCATCGGAAGTGCCTTTCGTGATTGATCCGTCTGGGTGGTCGGGCCCATCCTGCGGACCGGTCCGCGCCGGTGTCGATTACCCGGGAGGTAATGCGCGGCCATGACCTGGGAGGTAATCGCGGCGCTGCGGGCGGGCCGCTAGCGTCGGGATCATGTTGACCATGACCTGGCCCGCGCCGGACCCGCGCCCCGTCGGCGAGCTGCTGCGTGAATGGCGCGAGCGGCGCCGGATCAGCCAGCTCGACCTGGCCATCGAGGCCGAGGTGTCCGCGCGCCACCTGAGCTTCGTGGAGACCGGGCGCTCACGGCCGACCCCCGCGATGATCCTGCGGCTGACCGAGCACCTCGACGTGCCGCTGCGGGAACGCAACACACTGCTGCTGGCCGGCGGCTATGCCCCGGCCTACCCGCAGCACGGGCTGGACGAGCCGGAGCTGCGCAGCGTGCGTGAGGCCCTGCGGCAGGTGCTGGCCGGTCATGAGCCGTACCCGGCGGTCCTCGTGGACCGCTGGTGGGAACTGCTCGACGGCAACGCGGGCCTCGCGCTGCTCACCGAGGGATGTGCCCCCTGGCTGCTCGAACCGCCCGTGAACGTGCTCCGGCTGGCCCTGCACCCGGACGGGATGGCACCCCGGATCGGGAACCTCGCGCAGTGGCGGGGCCACCTGCTGACCCAGCTCCAGCACCGGGCCCAGGCCCTCGGGGATCAGCGGCTGCGGGATCTGCGGGACGAGCTGCTCGGCTATCCGGGCGGGATGACCGAGGCGGCCTCGCCCGCCGGGGTCGTCCTGCCGCTGCGCTACCGGCGCGGCGGGCAGGAACTCGCGCTGTTCAGCATCAGCGCCGCGGTCGGCACGGCGACCGACGTGACCGTGGAGGAACTGGCCATCGAGGCGTTCTACCCCGCCGACGAGGCCACGGCCCAGACCCTGCGGTCGCCGCGATAGCGGCGTTCCCGGGATCACCGGGCCGGCGCTGGTGACTCCCTATGACCGCCCTGGCCGGGCGGCTCGGCCTGCCGGGCTGAGCTGGCCCGGCTGAACAGAGCCGTTCCCGGGACGCGCACGCACGCCGGTCAGGATGACGTTGATGAGCCGGCCGAGCGCGGCCTCGGAGGACAGGCCGTAGGCGGCGGTCAGCGCGTGCAGGCAGTAGGCGGCCAGTTCCCCGGCGGGGATGTCGTCGCGGGCCTCGCCGCGTCCGGCGGCTTCGCGCAGCAGCGTGGTGATGAACTCCTGCAGTTGCGTGTGCGCGCGGCTCACGTGCTCGCCCTGATGCAGCAGGGCCGCCAGGTCGCTGCCATCGTCGTGGCGGCGCGACAGGGTGGCGTATCCGCGCAGGACCGCCTCAAGCCGGTCGCCGGGGCGGGCCGCCTCGCTGACTTCCGCCAGGTGGTGCAGGTGCGCGGCGATGTGGCGTTCGTGCCAGGCGGCGAGGATCGACTCGATGTCCGGGAAGTACTTGTAGAGCGTGGCCCGGCCGATACCGCTCTCCCGGGCGATCTGCGACATGGTCACGCCGGTCAGCCCGTGCTCGGCGACCAGGGCCGCAGTCGCGTCGAGGATGGCGTCGCGGACGGCGTCGCGGTGCGCCGCGATCGTCTCGCTCCAGATTCTCGGCATGCCGTAATAATACGCTGTGACCTTGGTCGAGACATCACGACTTGACAGCGACACTATGTCTCGAAAAACTAGGTGTATGCCGCCCGCGCCGAGACCACCAGGAGCATCCCCCACCGGCCCTGCCTCGCCGCCACCGCCCCTGCGCGCCCGCCGGTGCCCGGAACTGATTCCGCCAGGAAAGGACGAACAGTCATGCCCGCAGCCCAGGCGCACGTGCCCACCAGCCGCGCCAGCCGCTACCTCGCCCAGCTGTGCAGCCACAGCAGCCAGATGAGCCGGGCCGCCTCGCACCGGCCCCGCAGGCACCGTGACGGCGGCGCGCCGCCTGCCGTGCGCCGCGCGAGCCAGACCGGCGCCGACGGGATGATCGACTTCGGCTGGGGACGCTGCACTCTGCACGCCACCAGCGAGGCGCTGACCCTGCACGCCGAAGCCGGCGACCAGCAGCAGCTGCGGCGAATCCAGGATGGGCTCACCTCACGGCTGGAACGCATCGGCCGCCGCGACCAGCTGACCCTCAGCTGGACCCCGATCCCGCCAGGCCCGGGACCGGACGCGCCCGCCGGGGAACCCGGCACCGCCGCGGCGATCATGAACGCCCTCATGACCCCCGCCAGCCAGGCCGACCCCTACCCCCTCTACGTGCAGGCCCAGCAGGCCGGGCCGGTCTTGGCCATCGCCGACGGCTGGTTCCTGGTGTCCGGATACGCCGCGGCCAGCCAGGTGCTCCGCGATCCAGGGTTCGGGCTGCCCGACCCGGCCGAATCCGGGCCGGGCGACGGTGCGCTCAGCTCACTCAGCCGCTCGATCCTGCGGGCCAACCCACCCGACCACCCGCGCATGCGATCACTTATCTCGCAGGTATTCACCCCGCGCCGGGTCTCAGCCCTCCGGCCGGCCATCGAGAACGCGGTGGACGCGCTGCTCAGCCAGCTCGCCGAAACCGGGGCGGGCAGACGGCCGGTTGACTTCATGGACCAGTTCGCCTTCCAGTTGCCGGTCACCGTGATCTGCGAGCTGCTCGGCGTCCCGGCGGCAGACCGCGACCGGTTCCGGCCGCTGGCCGCCGATCTGACCGAGGCGCTGGAGCTCACCGCGGACTCCTCTGCTTCCGGCCCGGCCGCCACGGCCGCGCGCGAGCTGGCCGGCTACTTCACGGCACTGATCAGCGCACGCCGCACCGTCCCCCGCGACGATCTCATCGGCGCCCTGGTAGCCGCCCGCGACGCAGGCGACGGCCGCCTGTCCGACGAGGAACTGCTGGCCAACCTCATCGTGCTACTCGTCGCGGGTTTCGAAACCACCACCAACCTGCTCGGAAACGGGCTGGCCATCCTCTTCGATCACCCGGACATCGCGGCGGGGTTGCGCCGCGGAACGCTCGAGGTGCCGGGGTTCGTCGAAGAGGTCCTGCGCTACGACGCCCCGGTGCAGGTAGTCACCCGGATAGCACGCGGCGGCAACCTCACCGCGGGCGGCCTGCCCATTCCGCAGGGCAGCCAGGTGATCGTGCTGATCGGCGCGGCCAACCGCGACCCGGAGCGCTACCCCGACCCGGACCGCTTCGACCCGGCGCGCAGCGCCATCAAGCCCCTCAGCTTCGGTGCGGGCCCGCACATCTGCATCGGCAACGCCCTCGCCCGGCTGGAAGCAGCAGTCGCCTTCCCCCGGCTGCTCACCCGTTTCCCCGCCCTGTCGGCCGCCCCCGGCGAACCGCCAGCCCGCCGCAACCGCGTCATCCTCCGGGGCTACGAAACGCTGCCCATCACGCTGACCTGAGCCAGTCCGCCGAGTCCACGGACCGTAGCCGGCCGAAGGCCAGGGGCGGCCCGCCAGGACGGCCAGATGCAGCGACACGAGCGTTTCTTCAGGTTCGGGATGAAGGGAAGACCAGGTTTTCCCTCGTGCGTCCTGGCGAGCGTCCCCCCTTGCCCGGTGCCGGTCACGCGCATACAGTAACTGAGGTATCCCTAAAGTACTGGTTCGTACTTATGACAAAGGCCCAGTTAGTGCACGTACGCACTCGCGAGAGCACCTGACATGGCGCAGGACCCATCCCGTTCGGCCGCATGGAAGACGTCAAGCGCAGCGGCGGGAAGAGACGATGGCAGTAACGACGGGCCTGCTGGGCGAGACGCACATCATGATTCCGGCGGGCGCCCCGTGGTTCGCGTGACCGGCGTGCCAGCAGAACTGAGCGGGCTGGCGGCCGAGTTCCCTGGCTACGAGTTCGCTACGCAGCAGACCTGGGGTGGCATCTCCATCATCGCCAGACGCCACGGGGGCTGCGTACGGCCAGGCTTGTACGCCGTTGTCACCGACGACCCGGACGAGATGCGCCGCGCGCTCCTTGAGCATGAGCGAACCAGCCATCAGGGGGATAGCCGGCGCCAGCCGTGAAGGGAGATCTGGATGTTCAGGACTTGGACCGGATGGCGGGTACGCACCCCGCTAGCGGTAGCCGGAGTCACTCTCGGTGCCCTGGTCGCGGCCGCGCCCACGGTGAGCGCGAGCACCCTCGGCGGGCAGGCGGCCGCCGGCGCGCCGGTAGTGGACACCGCCAATGGGGCAGTTCGTGGCCTGGCAAACGGGACGGCCGATGAGTTTCTCGGCATCCCGTATGCCGCGCCGCCGGTCGGGGCACTGCGGTGGCGGCCGCCACAAGCCGCCGCCCGCTGGTCTGGCGTGCGCGACGCGACCCAGTTCGCGCCGCACTGCCCGCAGTCGGCATCACCCTTCGGCCAGGCCAGCACGTCGGAGAACTGCCTGTTCCTGAACGTCTTCACGCCAAGCCAGCAGCGGGGTGGTTCGCACCACCCCGTCATGGTGTGGATCCACGGCGGTGCGCTGGTGTCCGGCGAAAGCGATGACTACCTCCCCACCAAGCTGGTCGGAGACGGCGTCACCGTGGTCACCATCAACTACCGGCTTGGTGCGCTCGGTTTCCTGGCGCATCCGGCTCTGGCCGACGCGAAAGGCCAGTCGGGTGACTACGGCCTCATGGACCAGCAGGCCGCCCTGCGCTGGGTGCAGCGCAACATCGCCAGCTTCGGCGGTGACCCGCACAACGTCACGATCTTCGGTGAGTCCGCCGGGGGCCTGTCCACGCTGTCACAGGTCGCCTCGCCACAGGCCAGGGGATTGTTCCAAAAGGCGATCGCCGAGAGCGGCTCCTACAACCTCACGCAGACGTCGCTATCGAGCGCCGAGTCGGCCGGGGAGGCGTTCGCCACACAGGCGGGATGCGCCAGCCAGACCGCGGCCTGCCTCCGCAGCCTCCCCGTCTCGACCATCCTGGCCAACGAGGACGCGGCCGGTTACACGCCGAACATCAACAGTGAGGTGCTGCCGGAGTCGCTGGGGACCGCCTTCGCCACCGGCAACTTCAACCACGTCCCGATCATCAACGGCACGAACCGCGACGAATGGCGGCTGTTCGTCGCGCTCAGCGAGCTTGAGGGCAATCCGGTCACGGCCTCGAACTACCAGACCATGATCTCTTCCACGCTTGGGGTGCCTTCGGCGGCAGCGGCGGTCATCGCGGCCAAGTACCCGCTGAGCGCGTTCCCCAGCCCATCCGTTGCCCTCGGCGCGGTCGGCACGGACGCCATCTTTGCGTGCCCCGCACTGACCATTGATCAATCCGTCTCGCACTTCGTGCCGACGTTCGCCTACGAGTTCAACGACGAGAACGCACCGGAGGAATTCCTTCCCCCGGTCAGCTTCCCTTACGGCGCGGCTCACGCGTCCGAGATCCAGTACCTGATGGATCTGCCCACGGCCGCTTTCCCAGGGACGCTCTCAGTACAACAGCAACAGCTAGCGACGATCATGAAGGGGTACTGGACGAACTTTGCCGAGCACGGATTCCCCTCTTCGTTCGGCAGCCCCTTCTGGCCGCGGTTCAACAACCTCACCCAGAAGATGCAGTCGCTGCTGCCACCTACACCGCAGACCGAGACTGACTTCGCGACTGCGCATAACTGCGCGTTCTGGGCCGCCCTGGCCGCGGGCTAACCACACGCACGTGCGCTCGCTGGGCGCCGGTGTCAACGACGCAGTTGGCGTCCAGCGAGCCGCGACATCTGTGCGGTGAGAGCGCGTTGCGCAGTTGGTCGAGGCCAGCTGCTTCGTCAGTTGTTCCGGGTGCTCGCGGGGAACACCAGATGGGTGACCCGGTCTCCCTGGATACAGACCGTTGGGTCGCCGAGCGGGACGTCCTCGAGCGACAGCGCCCCGAAAAACGGGCGCCCTGCCCCCATCACCACGGGCACGAGGTCTACCGCGACCTCGTCGAGCAGCCCGAGCTCCAGGCACTGCCGGGCCACCGTGCCGGCGGTAACCGCCACGGTGCGGTCCCCGGCGATCTCCTGCGCCCTCGCCACCGCCGCCTCGACCCCGCCGGGGACAAAATGGAAACGGAGCGCCCGGATGGGCCTCGACCCAGCCGGTGGGCACCTGGTGAGTGACGACCACGACCGGCACGTCCAGGGTGTGCCGTCCGCCCCACCCGTCGGTGAAGTCGAAGAGCGTCCGCCCGCAGACCAGCGCACCAAGCCCGGAGACCCACTGTCCCCAGTACTCGGCGCTCTGCGGGCTCAGGTGGAACGTGATGTCCTGCGTCGCCGTGGGGAACTCCACCTCCCCGTTCTGATACCAGTCGAACAACCGGCCGATCGAGTTGTCGTCCTTCGCGATGTAGCCGTCCAGCGACATCGACGCCGACGCGATGACCTTTCCCATCCATCCTCCTTTCGATCGCAAGAGTCCTTGTCATTACGTTGACATGTGGTGCGGCGCAAACTCATCGGATTGCCTGAAGCTGCAGGCCACCGCCGCGACTGGTGGCGCAGCCCCGCGCGGCCGCGACGGCGAAGAAGGCCAGGATGCCCTGGGTCAGGCTCCGGTGAGCCAGGCGAAGCTCCAGGGTTCGAGCTCGACCCGGGGCGCGCCGAGGTCCACCGCGGTGCTGCCGTGCGCAAGCCGGGGCCGCGTCAGGCCAGCCCGGGCCACGATCTCCGCGTCCACCGACTGGCTGAAGTCGCTGAAGTTGGTCAGCGAGAGGAACGGGGCGCTGCGCGGATGCACCCGGCGGTAGGCCAGCACGGTCCGGTTCCCGGCCGGCATGATCTCGGTCGTGCCGCCCGAGCGCAGGGCCAGCAGTTCCTGGCGGGCCCGGGCCAGGCCCTGCAGGGCCGTGAACGCGCGGCCTGCCACGCTGGACGGGTCGCCGCGCCGCGCGGCCCGGGCCCAGTCCATCCGCGGCCGGTGCATCCACCGGTTGTCCTGCGCGTGCGCCGGGTCTTCCGCCCATCCCGGGTCGTTCGGCATGGCCAGCTCGTCGCCCATGTAGATGAGCGGGATACCGCCGAAAGAGAAGACCACCGCGTACATGGACTCCAGCCGCCTGAGGGCCAGCGTCAGCTCGGCCTCATCTCCGGCCGCCGCCGCGCTCTCGATGCCGCACAACGAGGCGGCCATGCCAGAGATCCGGGCGTCCCCGGTCAGCGCATTTTCCTGGAACAGCGCGCCGCGCGCGAACGACCCGGGGAACCGGCCGGCGAAGAACTCGCTGAGGAACCGGCGGTGCTCAAAACCGCCCAGCCCGGCGGCCGCCGCGTCCGCGTCGGAGACCGCCCAGCCGATGTCATCGTGACAGCGCAGGTAGGAAACCCACGCGGTCGCCGCGGGTGCGGGCCGGCGACGGGAAAGCGCGTGCTCGGCCAGCCGCACGTCCCGGGTGGCCAGGGTTGACCAGAGCATCACCATGAGCTGGTTGTCGTAGGCCAGGTCGCACTCGGGCTGGTAGCGGTCGTGCGCGCCGAGGTATTGCACCAGCATCTCCGGGCCGACGATCGCCTCGGCCTTGAGGACCAGGCCCGGCGCGGCCAGCCGGGTCAGCGCGCGGAACGCCTGGAGCAGCAGGTGCGCCTCGGGCTGGTTCTGGCAGTCGGTTCCGGGCCGCTTCCACAAGAACGGCGCCGCGTCCAGCCGCAGCACGTTGACCCCGCGGTTGGCCAGGGTGAACATGGTGGCGAGCATCTGCCGGAAGACCCCGGGATTGGCGTAGTTCAGATCCCACTGGTAGTCGTGGAACGTGGTCCACACCCAGCCCAGGCCGGGTACCTCGGTGAAGTTGCCGGGCGCCGTGTCCGGGAAGACCTCGGGCAGCGTGGCTTCGTAAGCGTCGGGCACGGTCCGGTCGGGATAGATCAGGTACATCTCGCGACCGCCGGGATCCCCGGCCCGCGCCTTGCGGGCCCATTCGTGCTCGCGCGCGGTGTGATTGAGGACCAGGTCGATGCACAGCGCGATGCCGCGCCCGTGCAGTTCGGCGGCGAGGACCTCCAGGTCGGCCAGGCTGCCGACCCGCGGATCCACCGCGCCGTAGTCGGCCACTGCGTAGCCGCCGTCGTTGTCCCCGTCCCTGGGGCGCAGCAACGGCATCAGATGCAGGTACGTGACCCCGAGTTCGCCGAGGTAGTCCAGATGCTGCCGGACGCCGCGCAGCGAGCCGGCGAACCGGTCCGCGTAACAGACGTAGCCGATCATCCGGGACCGCTGGAACCAGGCGGGATCGATCTCGCGGCGCCGGTCCAGCAGGCGCAGCAGCGCGGGCCGCCCGGCGGCCGCGTTCAGCGCGTCGAGGACCAGGTCGGTCGCGAACCGGGTGGTGTCGATCACCCCGCCGTAGACCTGCTCGAGCGGCCCGGCGATGTCGAACGACAGCTGGTCCAGCCGGGCCAGGAACGCGTCGGCCTCTCCGGCACCGAGACGCTGCCGCACCGTGTTCTCCGCCTCGTGGTCCAGCCTCAGCACGCGATACCTCCTCCGAGCCGGGCCCGAGCGGCTAAAGATGGACAATACGTGCTGGCGCCGCCCCTTGACCTCAAGCAAGGTTGAGGTTCTACCGTGCAAGATGGGCGGGTGTGCCGGGCCGGGACAGGCCCGCGCGCTGATCGGCATGACCAGCGAACTGGAGCAGCAGATGGCATTCACCGACGCCGAAACGGCCTACCTGGGAGGCCAGCAGCTAGGCCGGCTGGCCACCATCCAGCCGGACGGCAGCCCTCAGGTCAAGCCGGTCGGCTTCCACGTCAACGCCGGGCTCGGCACGATCGACGTGACCGGGTTCAACCTGACGTCCAGCCAGAAGTTCCGTAACGTCCGCCGCAATGGCCAGGCCGCTCTGGTGGTGGACGACATCGCCTCCACCGATCCGTGGCGGGTGCGCTTCCTGGAGATCCGGGGCACCGCGGAAGCCCTGGAGGACGGGGCCGACGGCGGGCCGCTGATCCGGATCCATCCTGCCCGGATTCTCAGTTTCGGGGTGGAAGAACCACCCGGCGAGCCGCACCAGACCCGGTTGCATTCTCGCGACCTGGTGGATAGGCGGTAGGTCGGGGCGGTGAAGCCTCCTGCTCAGGTGTTGAGGGGGATGCGGGTCATGCACAGGGGGCAGTCGGTGGCCGGCCATACCTGGCTGGGGACGGTGGCGGCGGCGTAGCAAGGGACCGACATGGTGGCCTCGATGGTGGCGGCACCCTGGCCGAGGGCCAGCAGGGCACCGGCGGCCACGGGGACCGCGCCGCTGTCCCGGAGCAGCCTGAAGCAGGCCGTCACGGCGGTCCCGGCGTTGATGGCGTCGTCTACGATCGCGACCCGCCAGCCGGCCATGCGCCGGTCCAGGCCGGGGGGCAGGCGGTATTCGGCCCGGCCGGGACCGGGCGCGCGGCCCGCGGCGACGAAGGTGGTGTCCAGCACGTCCGCCACGGCCAGGGCCAGGAAGGCGCCGCCCTCGAGCGGACCGCAGACCGCGTCGATCTGGTGCGTGTCCAGCCGGGCGCTCAGCCATTGCACGTACGGGCGCAGCCGGGCCGGACGCAGGAACAGGGCGTCGAGGTCGAGCCACAGGTCTCCGTGGTATCCCGTGCCCAGGTCAAAGTGCCCGCGGCGGGGATGCGCGAGCCGGGCTACCGGGGGCAGCCTCTCGGCCTCGGTCATGCCGGCGTGTAGACGAGCTCGGCCGGGCCGTCCGGGAAGGTGCGGTCTGAGCGCAGCAGCGTGAGCGGCACCGGGGGAGCGAGGGTGCTCACGAACCCGTCGGCGCTGATCCCCATGCGGGACTTGATAAGCATCGGCCTTGCTCCTCTCTTCGCGGCCCGGCGGGCCGATCAGCGGAGACGTCGGAACCGGAGGCGGATACTCGGCACCGGCCCGGGTACGAAACGTCCGTGGCGGCCGGGAACGAAGGGGCGGGGCGAGGGTACCCGCTATTCAGGCAGGTTGTCCTGGACGGTACCGACGTGCGGGAACTGGCCGAGTTCTACCGGCAGCTGCTGGGCTGGCAGTACCGGCCCGGCGATGAGCCGCCCGCCCCGGGTGAGCCGGACCCGGCGGGCCAGGACTGGCTGGTCCTGCGGGACGCCGCGGGCGCGGTCCGTCTCGCGTTCCAGCAGGTGCCGGAGCTGCCCCGGGTGACCTGGCCAGACGGCGCGGTGCCGCAGCAGATGCACCTGGACCTGTACGTGACCACCGCGGGCGAACTCGGTGCGGCGCACCAGCGGGCGCTGGGCCTCGGGGCCCGGATGATCTACGACCGGTCGGGGGACCCGGAGGAGCCACTGCGCGTCTACGCCGATCCGGCCGGGCATCCGTTCTGCATCTTCCTGGGCCCGCCGCCGGCCTGACCCCAGCCAGGTCAGTGCGGGCCGGATGAGATGCCAGCGGTGGCCTCCCAGCCGGGCAGCGGGACCGCACCGCCGGGCAGCGCCGCCCAGAAGTCGGGCTCCGGGGGGGCCTCGACCTGGATGCGCCGGCCGCCGGCCCAGGCCGCGTCGAACCCCAGCCGCCACGAGTGCAGCAGCGTCCGGCCGGCGGCCGCCTTATCGAACAGCGGGTCGCCCTCGATGGGATGCCCGATCCAGGCGAGGTGCACCCGGATCTGGTGCCGGCGCCCGGTCACCGGGCAGACGGCGAGCAGCGTGTGCCCGGTGTCGCCGCTCACGGTCTGGAACGTGGTGATGGACGGGTAGCTCCGGACCTCCCGGAACTGCTCATCCGGCGGGATCGACCAGCGGGCGCTGGCCGGGTCGAAGACGATCGCGGCCCGGTTGGCCGCCACCCGGACCCGGTTCTTGCGCCCGACGCTGAGCGGCAGCTCGATCGTGCCGCGGCCGGGCAGCCCGGTGCTCGCCGTGATGGCCAGGTACACCTTGTCCACGGTGCGCCGGTTGAACTGGCGGGTCAGATCGCCGTGCAGGGCCAGGTCCTTGGCCAGCAGCAGGACCCCGGAGGTCACCTTGTCGATCCGGTGCGCGGGATACAGCTTCTCGCCCGCCTCCTCCGCCAGCCGGACCAGGTCGGTGTCGTGCCGCTCGCCCATGACGGAGAGGCCGGCCTGTTCAGCACCAGCGCCGCGTCATCCTCGTAGAGCACGGCGGCGGCCCGGATCTGCGCCCAGTCGCTCACCGGGACCACGGTATCTGGGTCCCGGGCTACCCGCCTGGCCCCCATCCGTACGGGGAGATTCAGGGGCGTGCGTAATCTGCGGCCCCGGCACGTCGGTCCGGAGGGATCGTTTCGCCGGCTGACCGTGCGGGCAGAACCGCCAGAGATGGCTGGCAAGCCAATCATCCGCGCCTTTCCGGCGGGCATTTAGCCTGTTCAGCGCCCAATTCGGGCGGCCCACTCTCCCGGGCCGGGCAGCGCGGATGACACGGGGGATCATTCACTTGAGCGGAGCCGCCGGCACGACCTGACCCAGACGTTCCACATCGGCGGCTCGCTGATCGTCACGGCCAGCACGGTCACCCACCACATGCACGTCTACCGGAACGGCCACCTCCGCTACACCTGGCCGATCAGCACCGGCGGCGGGCGACGACACGCCCGACGGCACCTACCTGACCATCGACAAGGGCAACCTGTCCTGGAAGCAACTGGTCCGGGGCAGTGCCCTGGATATGGCGGTGCAGGCCGGACCGGACGGCAGCAGGTTCATCAGCCCGTCCTCGGTTCCCCCGTCCACGGCGGCTTTCCCGCTGCAGACGGCCAAGCCGCACAGTGCCGCCGCGTGATTCCGCGGAAAGTCTCCCGGAACACTGCGGCCCAGGTCACAGCCCTCCGGCCGGGCACGTCGCGACTAAAACTTGCCGTCGCTGATACCTTGGCTTTAACCGGCACGGCAGGTAGCGGCGGCGTCCTGCTCCGGTGTCCATCGCTACTACTCGCGGGATCTGGTGTGGGTAGATGGGTTAGTGCCCCGTTGGCCGCCTGCCTGCTGGCCCTGGCAGCCGCAGGCTGTACTGGGCGTGCCGTCGCGGCCGGTACCGAGACGCAGGCCCGATCCACCGGGTCCGCGCGGGTCAGCCAGTCGGCCGGCACCGCATCGCCGAATCCGTCCGCGTCAGCCGCCCCCGCGGCGGTCGCGTCCGCGGTGTCCGCCCGGCCGCTGCCGGCGGGCACGGCGGGCAAACTGCCAGCGGGCGCCTACTACCTGCTCGCCGGGCGGTCCCTGTCCAGCCTGAACGTGTGGGAGGTGGGCCCGGGCGGGGCCCTCACCCAGCTCACCCACGCTCCCCCCGGTCACGGAATCGACGCGCTGGCCGCGTCGGACGCGGGGATCATCGTGGGTGACGCCGCGGATGGGACAGACCGGCTGGCCCGGTGGACCCGGCACGGCCCGCTCTGGCTGCGGCACAGCTACCGTGGACCCCTCGTCCAGGGCAGCTCGCCCGATATCAGCGGTCACGGCACCATCGGCTACGTGACCCCGCCCAGCGGGTCCGGCACCCACCGGGACGCAGACTTCGCCATCTGGACACAGCCTTCTTTCACCAGCCGGGCCACGGTCGTCTACCGCCAGCGCCGCCCGCTGGCCGGCCCCGTGTTCGGGCCGCACGGCCAGATCGCCATCCAGGGCTGGACCGGGCAGCAAGGCAGCCGTCACCCGGGCGTGCTCATCTACCGCCACGGCGACGTCACGACGCTCACCACCGGGGTGTCCGCGATCCCCTCCCTGCTGGCCTGGGGCCACCGCGCGCCGGCGCTGGCCGTCGCGTTCCCGGCGCACCGGGCCGAGCTGCTCTTCCCGGATGGCAGGCAGCAGCCGCTGCCGCGCGGCTGGCAGCCGCTGGCCTGGAACGAGGCGGGCACCCAGCTCCTCATGCAGTCCGCCACGGGCCTGGGCATCTGGTCGGTCACGGCCCCCCGCCAGGTGCGCACGGTCGGCATCATCACCCCCGGGATGCAGATCCTGCAGGCGGTCTGGCTGGCCAGCCCGGCGCCGATGTAACGTCCGGCCCGGCCGGCCCTGACTAACCGGCTCTGACTAATGAGCCGGCCCCGGAAGAAATGCCGCCGGCGGCGGGTTGGCGGCTAGGTGAGCGACGTACCGCTGTCCGTGCTGGACCTGGCTCCGGTGGCGGCCGGGGCCAGCGCCGGCCAGGCCCTGGAATACACCACCGCGCTGGCCCGGCGCACCGAGGAGCTGGGGTACCGGCGGTTCTGGGTGGCCGAGCATCACAACATGCCCGCCATCGCCAGTTCCGCCCCGGCCGTGCTGATCGCCCACCTGGCCGCGGCGACCTCCACGATCCGGGTGGGCTCGGGCGGCGTGATGCTGCCCAACCACGCCCCGCTGGTCGTGGCTGAACAGTTCGGCACCCTGGAAGCGCTGCATCCGGGCCGGATCGACCTGGGCATCGGCCGGGCCCCGGGCACTGACCAGCGCACCGCGCTGGCGTTGCGGCGCACCATGGAAGGGCTCTCGGCCGAGGCGTTCCCGCAGGAACTGGCCGACCTGATCGGGCTGTTCCGCGCGGAGGGCCTGCGGCGGCCGATCACCGCGACGCCCGGGCGGGGAGACATGCCCGCCATCTGGCTGCTCGGCTCCAGCGGGTATAGCGCTCAGCTCGCCGGGCTGCTCGGCCTGCCGTTCGCGTTCGCGCACCATTTCAGCTCGGCCAACACCGTGCCCGCGCTGGCCTTGTACCGGCAGCATTTCCAGCCGTCCCAGTGGCTGGAGCGGCCGCACGCGATGGTGGCGGTGAGCGCGATCTGCGCGGACACCGACGAGCGGGCCCGGTGGCTGTCCGGGCCGGCGGCCCTGTCGTTCGTCCGGCTCCGGTCCGGGACTCCGGCGCCGCTGGCCAGCCCCGAGGAAGCGGCGGCCTACCCCTATTCCGACCAGGAGCGGGAATTCGCCCGGGACCGTTTCTCCGGCCAGGCGGTCGGCTCCCCGGAAACGGTCCGTCAGCAGCTGTCCAGCCTGCTCGAGCGGACCGCCGCCGACGAGCTGATGCTGACCACCATGGTCTACGACATCGAGGACCGGGTCCGCTCGTTCGAGCTGATCACCGAGAAGGTCGCGGGCAGTCTGGCCACGCCGGGCGCCTGAACCGGCAGGTGCGTGAGCTGCCGGGTGCCTGAGCCGCCGGGCGGTCGTTTTCTTTTTCCGCGGCGTTAGCGATGGGTACACCAGGGTAGGTCAGGCCCACGCTCAGGGAGGGCAGACGACATGGCAGACCCGAACGGCATCACCTCGCCCGCCGTAGCAGCGGAGGCTTCCACCGGCGATCTCGTTAAGCATTTGTCTGAGCAGGTTTCCCGGCTCATCCGGGATGAGCTGAAACTGGCCGAATACGAGATGACGGCTAAGGCTAAGCGGGCCGGCCGGGGCGCGGGCATGTTCGGCGGCAGCGGCCTTTTGGCGCTGTACGGTATTGGCTGCCTCCTGGCGGCGGCCATTGTCGGGCTGGCCGGGGTCCTGCCGGCCTGGGCAGCGGCCCTGATCGTGGGCGGCGCGCTGCTGATCATCGCGGGAATCGCCGCACTGCTGGGTAAGAGTCAGTTTGGCCACGCCACACCGGCTGTACCGGAGCAGACGGTGCAGAGCGTCAGGGCCGATGTGGAAGAAATCAAGGAAAGGGCACACCGATGACCGCAGCAGAGGGCACAGCAGGCGAGACCGGCTCCCCGCCCGACAACCCGGAAGCCCTGGTCGAAGAGATCAACCGGACCCGGGAAGAACTCGGGAACACGGTCGATGCGCTGGCGGCCAAGGCGGACATGAAGGCCCGGGCCCAGCAGCGGGCGACCGAGGTCTCGGGACAGCTCAAGAGCAGGGTGCGGGATGTGACCCAGGGGCTGTCCGGCAAGGCCGACCAGCTGAAGGGCGAGGTGAGCGGCCGGGCGGCCGGGGCCCGGCAGGCGGTGACCGAGAACGGCAAGACCGCGCTGGGCGCGGGGGAGCCGGTCACCAAGAGCATCGCCAGCCGCGCATCCCAGGCCGGGGCCACCGCCCAGGCCGCGGCCACCAAGGCCGGGACGACCGCCCAGGGCGTGGCCACCAAGGCCGGGACGACCGCGCAGGGCGTGGCCACCAAGGCCGGGACGACCGTCTGGGCCGCTACCCCGGAGCCGGTCCAGCAGCGGGCCAGGCGGGCCGCGGCCACCGTGAACCAGCACCGGGTCCCGTTCGCGGCGGCCGCAACCGCGGGGGCCTTGCTGCTGACGGGCTGGCTCGTGGTCCGCAGCCGCCGGCGCTGAGCCAGGCGCCTCACGAGTAAGCAATACGGCGGGCCGGGCCTGATCCGCGGATCAGGCCCGGCCCGCCGTGCTAGCTGGAGCGCCGTTCCAGGTAGACCACTGATCTAGCTCGACCACCGGCTGAACCGGGGCTGGGGAGCCCGCTTCCAGGTGCGCTGCGCCTCCGCCCGCAGCCGGGCGGCGCGCTGGTCCTCACGCTCATACAGCAGCCCGAAGGTGAACGCGTTCTCGCCGGCCAGGTGCGCCCCGATGCCGAGTTCCCGGTCCACGCCCCGGGCCACCACCGCGTCCTGGTGATCGCCGAGCACGGTCTGGATCTTCTTCATCTGCTTGGTGAAGCGCCGGGCGTCCTTGCCCAGCGCGGGACTGATCGCTTCCCCGGCGTACCGGGCCCGCTTGGCGGCCTTCCGGGCCTCGTGATAGGCCGCCTCCTGGGGTCCGCCTGCGGGCGTGTCACCCGCCTGGCGGATCCGCCGCCGGGTGCGGCGGTAGGTGCGGCGGGCCGTGGCGGGCAGCACCCGGCCCGCGGGCCGGTCCGCCTCGGCCGACAGCGGGGGATCGGCCAGCAGCCCGTCCAGCGCGTCGCGCAGGGCGAAGTACCGCGCCGAGTCCAGTGCGGCCAGCACGTTCTTGCGCGCGGCCGCCTGAATCGGGGCGAAGTGACCCTGAACCCGCGCCTCGGCCGGCCCGAGCACCAGCTCGGGCGGGATCGTCCGCAGGTTGTGCGCGAGCCGGCTGGCCAGCACCTCGGCGTCGCGGGCCTCGCCGAGTACCCCGCCGAGCCATTTCAGCTCGGCCAGCATCCCTGCGGTCCCCGCGCGCGGGATGATCCCGCCAAACGACTGCAGGGTGCTGCGCAGGCGGCGGGTGGTCACCCGCATCTGGTGCACGGCGTCGGGCTCGTCCGCGCGGACCAGCGGATCCAGCGACGTGAGCCGCGCAGCGTGCTCCCGCAGGTAGGCCAGCACGACGTCACCGGCGGACGCTGGCCGGGCCTGGTGCCGCCCGCCGCGACCGTTCGCGGCGGGCCGGGGGCCTTCCGGAGCTGACCAGCCCAGCGCCCGTTCCAGCTTCGCGGTCCGCGCGGAAGGCTGCAGCCCGTCCCGGCGGAGCTGCGCGTCCGCCGCCTTCAGCAGCCGCGGGCCGCCGCCAGTCAGCTCGACCTCGACCTCAGCCCACTGCGAGATCACGGTTTCCTCGCCCATCGTCTGGGCGGAGACGTCGTCGGCGGCGATCTCGGCCAGCGAGGTGCCCGCGTGGTCGATCAGCGTCAGCACCTGCCGCCGGGTACTGATCCGGGCGACCGGGCGCAGCGCCGCACCGCGGGTGTACCCGCGGACCAGCCCGGCCAGCCGCGCCGGGACCTGCCGGCCGCGGCCCAGCGGCAGCTGGATCTCCCGCCGGGTGCTGACCCCGGCCGGGAGTTTCAGGTGCCAGCCCGGGTCGCTGCCGCCGCGCCGCCGGCGCAGGGTTATCCCGTTGCGGATCAGCCGCAGGTCGCCGGTGTCGTAGTACTCCGCTTCCAGGAGCTGCTCGTCGGGCCCGGCGGTGCCAGCCACGCTGGGCAGGCCGGTCCAGCTGCGGCACGGTGGTGCCGGGGGGAGCCTCGTACTTCATTTCGGTCTCGTAGACGGTCGTACTCATGCCCGGCCACTACCCGGCCATTGCGCAGGTGAACATGGGCCAACGGCCCGGGAAACGAGAGTGAGGCCGGCCGGGGCCCGTGTTTGGGCCGCCCGCTGCGGGGGAGTCGTGGGGCGCTAGTTCCGGAAAAGGAGGTTCCCATGGCAACTGGGGCCATTGTGGCGATCGTTATTGTCGTCATCGTCGTGGCCGCCGTCCTGATCGTGCTGACGACGGCGAACCGCCGCCGTCGGCTGCGGGAGCGGTTTGGGCCTGAATACGACCGGGCGGTCACTGAGCGCGGCAGCCGGCGTGAAGCAGAAGCCGAGCTGGCGGAGCGGGAGCGGCATGTCCGGGAACTTGATATCCGCCCGCTGAGCCCGGCCGCGCGGAGCCAGTACCAGTCTGAGTGGACTGCGGTCCAGGAGCAGTTCGTGGACGCACCGCAGGCCGCGGTCACCGGGGCCCAGACGCTGGTCTCGGCCGTGATGGAGGACCGGGGTTATCCCACCGAGCCCTATGACCAGACCGTCGCCGACCTGTCGGTCGAGCACGCGAGCACGCTGGATCACTTCCGGGCGGCTCATGACATCAGCCAGAACGCCGCCGCGGGCACCGCATCCACCGAGGACCTGCGCCAGGCGATGATCCACTACCGGGCGCTCTTCGCCGAGCTCCTCGGGGAGCCCGCCAGCAACCTGGACGGCCAGGCCGCTGGGCAGGGTGGCGTCCCGGCCACCGAACCCGGCGCGGGAACGGCCGCGGACCAGTCCGCGCCCGGCTCCATCGACCAGTCCGCGGCCGCTCCAGTAGATGACGCCGCGGCTACTCCCGTGGATGACCCTGCCACCACTCGCGTGGATGAGCCCGTGGCCACCTCCGTGGATCAGCCCGCCGACCCGGCCCGCAATCCCACCCCCGACGCCGTGACCACCGCGCGCCGGCAGGAAAGGTGACGCAGATGACTTCCCAGCGCGATGAGACGGTGGGCCACCGGGCCGGCGACGAGATCGAGGACGACCCCATCGTCGTCGAGCGCCACGACGAGATCCTGGGCGGCCCCCCCGCCGAGGACCGTGCGGCGGATGACGCCCCGGCCCGTGATGAGCTGGCCACTGACCAGCTGGCCACTGACCAGATGGCCAGCGACGGGCCGGCCAGCGATGAGCTGGCCGGCCGGCCTGCGGCACCGGGGACAGGCAGGACGGGGCTGGACCAGGACCCGCCGCCTCTGGTGGTGCCCGCAGGCCCTGCTTCGGCTGATGACCCGGCGGCTCCTGGCTGGGCGTCGACGTCTGGCGCTCAGGCCGCCGCGCCGGAGCCCGGGGTGCCCGTAACCCCGGGCTCTGCCCCGGCGGCGGCAAGCACAGCGGCCGCGAGCACCACGGAGGCAGCCCCGGTGCCCGCAAGCCCCGCGGACGCTGGCAGCCCCGCCGCTTCCGCCGGCGAGCCAGCCGCCGGGCCCAACGGCGACGGCGTCCCCGCCGCCGCTCTCGCCGGGCAGCAGTGGCCGGCGATCCAGGCCATGTTCGTAGATGATCCAAAGGGGTCTGTGGAGCGAGCGGCAGCGGCTGCGGATGAGGTGGTGAAGGCCTTCGTGGCCTCATTGCAGCGGGAGCAGACGGCGCTGCGCGCAGCCTGGGAGAAGGACACGAGCACGGAGGATCTGCGTACCGCGCTCCAGCAGTACCGGGCGTTCTGCGGCCGGCTGGAAGGCCTGGCCTGACCGTCTTGGTCACCGGGGCCGGCCGCTCCCGCAGCGGCGGCCGGCCCCGGTGACCATCCCCGGCCCGCCCCTGACGGCCCGGTGGCTCAGGACGGGCCGCGGCGGAGCCGGACCCGGTAGGAGTAGTGCGCCGGGTCGAAGTGGCTGACCGCCAGTTCGACCGGGGTGTCCGCATCGTCGGTGTACAGCCGGTCGATCCGCAGTACCGGCTGGCCGGGCGCGCACTCCAGATGCGCCGCCGCCGGAGGCGGGGCGGCCGCGGCGGTGATGCTCTGCTCCGCGCCCTTGATCGACCGGGCCATCCTGGTGTCGATCAGCCCGATGACCGTGATCTGGCTGCGCCGCCCCCGGGCAGCCAGCTCCGGTACGTCGCTGAGCAGCGCACCGACCGGCGGCGGCAGGAAGACTGAGGTATGGCAGAACGGGACGTTCTCGTGCCGCCGGATCAGCGTGAGCGCGTGCACGTGGTCGGAGGGCAGCCGCAGCCGGCTCGCGGCCTCGACGTCCACCGCATCCCGCAGCGGGGTGATGACCTCGCACTCGGTGTCCAGGGACAGCGCCATCAGGTCCTCGACCGAGCCGAAATGCCGCAGGTAACGGTCGGCTTCGGCCACCGGGTAGGTGCCGCGGCCGGCCACCCGGTAGATGATCCCCTCGGAGACCAGGTCCTGCATCGCCCGCCGCACCGTCTGCCTGCTCACCGAATGCCGCGCGGACAGCTGCTCCTCGGTGGGCAGCTGCTGGCCGTCGGCGTACTCGCCGTTGCGGATCGCGTCACGCAGCGAGGCGGCCAGCGTCCGGTAGGCGCTGGACCTGGCCTGGTCGGACACGGACTCCCGCTCCCTTCTCCCGGGTGCCCCGGGGCGCGGCCTGGCCGGGCTGGCCGTCCTGGCCGGGCTGGCCAGGTCAGACGGTTGCGTAGCCAAATGGCCGTACATATCTTAGATTCAGTCGGCCAACTGCGGGAGAGGTGCCAGGTGCCGGAATCAGCGGACTCGCTCGCCGGGCAGCTCGCCCGCTGGGCCCACGACCTCGAGCCGACCGGGGAGGATCTGGCCCTGGCCGATCGTTCGCTGGTGGACACGGTCGCGGTGGCGCTGGCTGGCCGCGATCATCGGGTGACCCGGCTGGCCGAGACCATGCCGGAAGGGCCGCGCTGGGCGGTGGCCGCCCACGTCCTGGACTTCGATGACCTGCACATGGAGTCCACCACGCACATCAGCGCGGTCTGCGTGCCGACCGCACTGGCGATGGGTGCGGGAGCCCGGGCCTACCTGGCCGGGGCGGGGGTGATGGCCCGGCTCGGCGACGCGCTGGGCTGGCCGCACTACTCGGCGGGCTGGCACGCGACCTGTACCGCTGGCGCGCCCGCCGCTGCCGCCGGGGCGGCCGTCGCGATGGGCCTGGGACCAGAGCAGATCGCTAACGCCATCGCGCTCGCGGTACCCGGTGCGGGCGGGGTGCAGCGGGCGTTCGGCACCGACGCCAAGTCGCTCCAGGTCGGATTCGCCGTCGACACCGGGATCCGGGCCGCGACGCTGGCTGCGGCCGGCGCGCAGGCCGATCCGGTCGCCCTGGAGGATTGGATGACCCTGGTCGGCGGGGATCCCGGTGCGGCCGACCTCTCCGGGCCGGCGGTCCCCGGCGGCCTGGCGGTCAAGATCTACCCGTGCTGCTATGCGCTGCAGCGGCCGATCAGCGCGCTGGGGGAACTGGCCCAGGCCGGCCCGCTGGACCCGGCCGAGGTGAGCCGGATCGTGCTCCGCACCCCCGAGGGCACGCTGGCCCCGCTGATCCACCACCGGCCGGACACCGGGCTGCAGGGCAAGTTCAGCCTGGAGTACGCGGCGGCGGCCGCGCTGCTCGACGGCTACCCCGGCTTCGCCAGCTTCACTGACGACGCGGTGCGCAGGCCCGCCGCCCGCCGCCTGGCCGGGCTGGTGGAGATCAAGAGTGAGCCGGGCGGGACCTGGCTGCTCGACGGCGAACTGGTCGCCGAGCTGCACACGGCCAATGGCGGCGTAGCCCAGATCACCCAGCAGTTCCCGCCTGGATCGCCGGGGCGGCCCGCCACCGCCGGCCAGCTCCAGGCGAAGATCGCCGACTGCCTGGCCGGGCTGGATGCGGGCGGCCAGGAGCTGGATCCCTCGGCGTGGACCTGGCCGAGTGCCGCGGACCTGCTCCGGGACTTCTGCTAGTGCGGCGCCCGGCGGCGAAGCTCGCCCAGGCCAGCCCGGCGGCGAAGCTCGCCCAGACCAGCCCGGCGGCGAAGCTCGCCCAGACAAGTAAGGCCCTGCCGCGAAGGGACAGCCATGGATGAGCTGAGCGAGGAGGAGCGCGCGATCGTCGGGCTGGTCCGGGAGTTCGTGGACCGTGATGTCCGGCCCGTGGCCTCGGAGCTGGAGCACGCGAACACCTACCCGGAGAAGCTCATCGAGCAGATGAAGCAGCTCGGCATCTACGGGCTGGCCATCCCCGAACCGTGGGGCGCGGCGCGGGTCAGCACGCCGTGCTACGCGCTGGTCACCGAGGAACTGGCCCGCGGCTGGATGAGCCTGGCCGGCGCCATGGGCGGGCACACGGTGGTGGCCAAGCTGCTCCTGGACTACGGGACCGACGAGCAGAAGGAGCGTTACCTGCCCCGGATGGCGACCGGCGAGATCCGGGCCACGATGGCGCTCACCGAGCCTGGCGGCGGGTCCGACCTGCAGGCCATGCGCACGAGCGCCCGCCGCGACGGGGATTCTTACCTGGTCAACGGAACCAAGACGTGGATCACGAACGCCCGCCGTTCCGCGCTGATCGCGCTGATGTGCAAGACCGATCCGGCCGCCCGGCCCGCGCACGCCGGGATCAGCATCCTGCTGGCCGAGCACGGCCCGGGGTTCACGGTCTCCCGTGACCTCCCCAAGCTCGGGTACAAGGGGGTGGAGAGCTGTGAGCTGTCCTTCGAGGACTTCCGGGTGCCGGCCGGTGCGCTGCTCGGCGGCCGGGAGGGTGAGGGCTTCGGCCAGATGATGCGCGGCCTGGAGATCGGCCGGATCCAGGTCGCCTCCCGGGCCGTCGGCGTCGGCCGGGCCGCGCTGGAGGACGCACTGCGGTATGCGCAGCAGCGGGAGAGCTTTGGTAAGCCCATCTGGCAGCACCAGTCGGTCGGCAACTACCTGGCCGACATGGCCACCAAGCTGACCGCCGCCCGCCAGCTGGTGCTCTACGCCGCGCGCTGTTTCGACGCGGGCGCCCGGGCGGACATGGAGGCGGGCATGGCCAAGCTGTTCGCCTCGGAGACCGCGATGGAGATCGCGCTCAACGCGGTACGCATCCACGGCGGGTACGGCTACTCCACCGAGTTCGACGTGGAACGGTATTTCCGGGACGCCCCGCTGATGATCGTCGGTGAGGGCACCAACGAGATCCAGCGCAACGTCATCGCCCGCCAGCTCATCAAGCGCAACTCCGTGGCCCCGTGAGCGAAGCGAACCAGGCCAGCACAGTGAGCGGACTTCCGCTGGAAGGCCTGCTGGTCGTCGCGCTGGAGCAGGCGGTGGCGGCCCCGTTCGCCACCCGCCAGCTCGCTGACCTGGGCGCGCGGGTGATCAAGGTCGAGCGGTCCGGCGCAGGGGACTTCGCCCGCGGCTACGACCAGGCCGCCCGCGGCCAGTCGAGCTATTTCGTCTGGCTGAACCGGGGCAAGGAAAGCGTCGAGCTCGACGTCAAGCAGCCCGCCGACCGGGCCGTGCTGGACGCCATGCTGGCCCGCGCGGACGTGTTCGTGCAGAACCTCGCGCCCGGCGCGGCCGGGCGGCTCGGCCTGGGCGCCGGGCAGCTCACCGCCCGTTATCCGCGGCTGATCAGCTGCTCGATCTCGGGGTATGGCCCGGACGGCCCGTACGCCAGCAAGAAGGCCTACGACCTGCTGGTGCAGTGCGAGGCCGGGCTGCTGTCCGTCACCGGGACGCCGGATGAGCCGGCCAAGGCCGGCATCTCGGTGGCCGACATCGCGGCCGGGATGTACGCCTACTCCGGCGTCCTGACCGCGCTGTACGAGCGGGAGCGGACCGGCCGGGGCGGCTGCTTCGAGGTGGCCATGCTGGACGCGCTGGGCGAGTGGATGAGCCAGCCCTACTACTACAGCGTCTACGGCGGCCGGACCTCGCCGCGCACCGGGGCGCGGCACGCCTCGATCTCCCCGTACGGGCCTTACCCGGCCCAGGGGGGCCAGGTGTTCCTGGGCATCCAGAACGAGCGCGAGTGGGTGGTGCTGTGCGAGCGGATCCTGGGCCGCCCCGACCTGGTCACCGATGAGCGGTTCGCCACCAACCCGGCCCGCGTTGCGCACCACGACGAGCTCACCGCGATCCTCACCGAGGTGTTCGCCGGCCTCGGGGTGGACCAGCTCGAAGCGTCGCTGGAGGCGGCGGGCATCGCCAACGCCCGGATGCGCAGCCCCGAGGAATTCGCCGCTCACCCGCAGCTGGCGGCCCGGGACCGGTGGCGGGACATCGATTCCCCGCACGGGTCCCTGCGCGCGCTCCTGCCCCCGGTCACGGTGCCCGGCCGGACCGCCGCGATGGGAGCGGTCCCGGCGCTCGGGCAGCACACCAAGGCCATCCGCACGGAATTCGGACTCCCAGAGCAGGAGGCATCACCATGACCACGTCGCAGGCATCCGCACCGGCGCAGCTGCCCCATTTCTCGCTGGTCATCGACGGCCAGCCGACCGAGCCGGCCTCCGGGCGGCGCTACGAGAGCGTCGATCCGTTCTCCGGCGCCCCGTGGGCTACCGCGGCCGACGGCGGTGCGGCGGACGTGAACCTGGCCGTGGCGGCCGCCCGGCGCGCGCTGTCCGGGCCGTGGGGGCAGCTGACCGGGTTCGGCCGGGCCCGGCTCATGCGGCGGCTGGCTGAGCTCATCACGCGGGACGCCGACCGGCTGGCCGAGTTCGAGACCCGGGACACCGGCAAGCTGCTCCGCGAGATGCGCGGCCAGCTGGGCAGCATCCCCGAATGGTTCTATTACTTCGCCGGGCTGGCCGACAAGCTCGAAGGCTCGACCATTCCCGCGGACAAGCCGAACTTCCTGGTGTACACGCGGCGCGAGCCGGCCGGCGTGGTGGCGGCGATCGTCCCGTGGAATTCGCCGCTCCTGCTGCTCTGCTGGAAGCTGGCGCCCGCCCTGGCCGCCGGGTGCACGATGGTGGCCAAGCCCAGTGACTACTCCCCGGCGTCGGCGATCGCGCTGGCCGGGCTGCTCGATGAAGCCGGGTTCCCGCCCGGCGTGTTCAACGTGGTGAGCGGGTTCGGGCCGGAGGTGGGCAAGGCGCTGGCCGCGCACCCCGGCGTGGACAAGATCGCCTTCACCGGGTCCACCCAGGTCGGCGCCGAGGTGGCCAAGGCGGCGGCCGGCAACATCACCGGGGTGCTGCTCGAACTCGGCGGCAAGTCCGCCCACCTGGTCTTCCCCGACGCCGACCTCGACGCGGCCAGCAACGGCGTGGTGGCCGGGGTGTTCGCGGCGACCGGGCAGACCTGCATGGCCGGGTCCCGGCTGCTGGTGCACCGCAGCGTGCACGACGCCCTGGTGGACAGGATCGTCGCCCGGGCGGAGGCGATCAAGCTGGGCGACCCGCGGGAGGCCGCCACCGAGATGGGGCCGCTGGCCACCGAGCCGCAGTACCGGAAGGTGCTCTCGTTCTTCGCCTCGGCGGCCAGCGAGGGCGCGGACCTGGCCACCGGCGGCCAGGCCGCCGGGCAGCTGGGCGGCTACTTCGTCCAGCCCACCGTGCTCACCAACGTGAAGCCGAGCATGACCGTGGCCTGCGAGGAGGTGTTCGGCCCGGTGCTGGCGGTCATCCCGTTCGATACCGAGGAGGAGGCCATCGCCCTGGCCAACGACACCCGGTATGGCCTGGCCGGCGCGGTCTGGACCAAGGACATCCACCGGGGTCACCGGGTGGCGCACGCGCTGCGCACCGGCACCGTGTGGATCAACGCCTACCGGGTGGTCGGCCCGGACGTCCCGTTCGGCGGGTTCGGGTCCAGCGGGCTCGGCCGGGAGAATGGCATCCAGGCGGTCCACGAATACACCCAGACCAAGGCCATCTGGGTCGAGCTCACCGGCGGCACCCGCGACCCCTTCACCCTCGGCTGACTTCCCTTTCCACTAACGCCTCCCGCCTGGCCCGCCCCCGCCCCGGCCCAGCCGCCGATTCCGCAGCCCACCGGCCCCTCAGTACGCTGCTGGCCTCGGTACGCTGCTGGGCACGAGGGGGTCCGATGACGCACACCGCGCTGTACCGGATGATCATGGCCCAGGCTGACGCGCTGGACCGGATCGCCGAACTCGACCTGGCCGCTCCGGCCGCCATCCTGGCCGCCGCCCGGCGCGTGATCATCGTGGGCACCGGGACCAGCCAGCACGCCGCCGAACTCGGCGTGATGATGCTGGAACGGGCGGGCCGGGATGCCCGGTGGCTGCCCGCCTCCACCTGGGTGCGGTGGGGCCCCGGCGTCGCGGCCCGGCGATGCGCTGGTGGTCATCACCCACACCGGGCAGACCGGGTACGCGGCGCGGGCCCGGGCGGACGCGCTGGCGTCCGGGGTGCCCGTGGTCTCGATCACGGGGACCGGCGCGGGCTGGCCCGAGGCCATCACGACCGTCCCGCCGGAGGAATCCGAGACCTACACGGTGAGCTACACCGCGGCCCTGGCGGTGCTGGCCCGGCTGGCCCATCACGTCGCCGGGGCGGATGAGGCGCTCCCGGGCGGAGCGCGGCCGGACGGCTCCGCGGGTGACATCTTGCAGGCCGCGGCGCAGATCCGGGTGGCCTGTTCCGCGCCCGCCACCGGGGACGTGCCGGTCCCGGCCCGCAGCCTGGGCATCGTCGGCTGCGGCCCGTGGGGTATCACCGCGCGCGAGACCGCACTGAAGATCCGGGAGGCGGCCCGGATGCTCGCCGAGGGCTTCGACGCCGAACGGTTCCTGCACGGCAACGCGGTGCCCTTCACCGCGGCCGACGGCGTGCTGCTGCTCCAGCCGGAGGCGGACCAGGACGGGCTGACCGCGGCGGTGGGCGAGGCCGCGGCGCGCCAGGGGATTCCCGTCAGCATGCTCACCATTCCGGCGGACGGCCTCTCGCCGTTGCTGGCGCAGCTTCCGATGACGGTGCACCTGCAACTCATGGCCGAGCGGTTCGCCCGGCTGCGCGGCCAGGATCCCGATACCGTCATCACGGGCGCCTGGGCCGACGAAGATTTGTGGCAGATCGGCATGCCCGGGGCACCCCGTTAGGGTCCGTGATACCCCGGCCGGGTTAGCCCGGCGCCCCGGACCTGCGGGCGGCGTGAGCGTGCGGTGACCGGACGCCATCCGCAGCCAGAAGTCGAATAACTCCTTGGTCAACCCGTCTGCGGTCGGGGCGGAAATGCCCTAATATCAGCGACCTAGCAGGGCGGGCGTAGAGCGGGGACCGAGAGCGGGGACCGGTGTGGACTTGCGATAACGGGCATGCCATTTCCCCGGGAGAAGAGTTCTGCCGCCGTTGCGGAGCCTACGTGCCACCTGGTGACCTTTCCGGGTCACCGGAAGCGGCGGCCCAGCCTGGCTCGGATCCCGGCCTGGGGCAGGCAGAACACGCCACGGAATACTCTGGCGACCCCTTCGCGGAATATGCGCCGGCCTACAGCAGCGGGTCGTTCACGGAATTCATCGCAGCCACCTCGGAAGCCGACATTCCGCCCTTTCCGGCCGAGCCATTGCCAGACACGGTGGCTCCGGGCGCTTACGGACACCTGGCGCCGGACGCGCCCGTCACCGGGACCGCTGACCTTTACGCTCACGATGAGCCGGACGCTCCGGTCAACGGTGCGCCGGACGTCCCGGGTTATGACGAGCCGGACGCTCCTGCAGGCGGCGGCCCGGGCACCCAGGAGCCGGGCACCCAGGAGCACGACGAGCCGGGCGCTCCCGGCGACGCTGCGCCGGACACCCAGGAGTGGGACGAGCCTGCCGCCTCTGACGACGGTGCGCCGGACGCCCTGGCTCAGGATGAGCCCGCCGCTCCCGGCGGCGGTGCGCCCGATGCTTCCGGCGGCGGTGGGCTGAGCACACCGGACCGGGACACGCCCGGCTCTTACGGTCGCGGCGAATCAGCGGACTCCGGCCACGACCTGTCCGGCGACGACCTGTCCGGCCACGACCTGTCCGGGGACGCCGCGGACACGCCGGTGTCCGGTTTCCATGCCCTGATCCGCCTGCCGGCCGCCCCGGCCACGGAGCGGCCATCCTCGCCCAGTGCCCGGGTGGCCCCGCCCAGCGAGCGGGTCGAGTGGGCGCCCCGCCCCACCTGGACCGCGCCGCCCGCGGAGGAGCGGATCTCCTCGCCCGGCGAGTGGCACATCCCGAACCGCCGGCCGCGCCGCGTCCAGCGGGGCCGGGTCCGGCTCGACGACCGCGGCCGGCCGCGCGGGCAATGGCAGCGCGGCCCACGGCAGCACGGGCCACGGCACCGGGAACGGGGGCACTGCGGGCGGCGGGACCCTGGCCGCGCCCCGGGTTGAGGACGAGGACGACGACGGCCCGGACACCGCGGTCGGCCCGACGGTCCCCGGCGACCCGCTGGCAGACGCCGGCTACCGCCGGCCCAGCCGCACCCGGCTCCTGGCCGGAGTGGCCGCGGTGGCGATCCTCGGCGTGACCGGGGTGACCGGCACCCTGGTCGTGATGCACGATCACCAGACCGTCGCCGTCCCCGCCGCCACGAGCACCGCGGTCGGCGGCACCTCCGGCTCCGCTGGCGCGGGGGGAGTGGGGTCCGCCAGCCCGGCCGCGGGGGCGCCCCGGTGGAGTTCGCCGGTGCCGGTCGACCCGCAGACCCTCCCGGCCAGCAGCGCCCGCATCACCGGCCTGGCCTGCCCGAAGCGCACCGTCTGCTACGCCACCGATGACGCGGGCACGGTGCTGTCCCTCCAGTCCGGCGGGACCTGGCCGGTGTCTAACACCGACTCGAACGGTCACCTGATCGCCCTCTCCTGCCCCTCAACCCGGTTCTGTCTCACCATCGACGCCGAGGGGTTCGCGATCCCGCAGAGCCATGGCACGTGGGGCACCCCGGCCCTGGTCGGCACCGGATCCGGGACGCTGACCAGCGTGTCCTGTGCTGACTCCTCCTTCTGCGTAGCCGTCGACAACATCGGTGTCGCCTTCATCTACCGGGGCGCCGCCACGGGGTGGAGTCAGCAAACGGTTGACTCGAGCGGGCAGTCGCTGAACTCCGTCTCCTGCGCCAGTTCCTCCTATTGCGTGGCGGTGAGCGCGAGCGGGAACGTGTTCACCTACAACGGAGCCTCGTGGAGTGGGCCGGCCGCGGCCGATGTGGGGCACGATCTGGTCAGCGTGTCCTGTCCCACGACGTCGTTCTGCATGGCGGTGGACTCGTCCGGCCAGGCGGCCGAGCATTCCGACGGGCTGTGGGGGCTCCAGCCGCTGGGCTGGCCGGCCGCCGCGGTGTCCTGCCCGTCTGCGGGATCGTGCCTGGCGGTGGCACGGTCGGGCGCGACCGCGAGCTACGCCAACGGTCTGTGGACTCACGAGGCCGACGCGGACTCCGGGGCCCGGATCACCAGCCTGAGTTGCGCGGCGGCGAACTCGTGCGTGGCCACCGACCGGGCCAACCACGTGCTCTTCTACGCGCCACCCCAGTCGGGCTGAACTGCGTTCAGTTCAGGGAGCAGGTCAGCGCGGACCGGGCCTGGTTGCCGCCCGTGACTACCTGGCGGCTGGCCTGGCGGGCCGGCCGGGGGATTAGCCTGCGCAGGGTGGAGGAACCCGAGAGCGATCTGGCGGGGCATCCGGACCGGCGGCGCTGGAACGAGAGGTACGGCGCCGGATTCATCCCCTCGTTCACGCCGCATCCGCTGGCCGTCGCGGCGCTGGCCCTGGACCTGCCGGCCGGGCCGGTCGCCGACCTGGCCAGCGGGCCGTCCGGCAGCGCGCTGCTGGCCGCGGCGCAGGGCCGGCCGGTCACCGCGGTCGACGTCTCCGAGGTGGCGCTCGGCCTGCTCGGCCAGGAAGCCCGGCGCCGCGGGCTGGATCACCTGATCACCCTGATCCACGCCGACCTCGGCGCCTGGCGTCCCGGGCCGGGCCGCTACGCGCTGGTGCTGGCCACCGGGTTCTGGGATGCCGGGGTCTTCGCCGCGGCCGCGGCGGCGGTGGCCGCTGGGGGCGTGCTCGGCTGGGAGGCCTTCACCCAGGCGGCCCGCGAGGCCCGGCCCACGCTGCCCGCCGGGTGGTGCCTGGGCCCGGGGGAGCCAGCCACGCTGCTGCCGGGCGGCATGTCCGTGATCATCCAGGAAGACGTTCCGGATGATCACCGGAGTACCCGGCGCCGCTTGCTGGCCCGCCGGACCGGGCCCGGGGCGTCCTAGCTAGTCTCATTATACGAGACCAAGATTCAAACATAGTGAGACGACTTGGTATGGTCCTCGTTGTGGAGCTGTTTGAGTGGGATGCCCAGAGCTACGACGCCTTGCCGCTGCCGCATAAGCGGTGGGGACCCAGTGCCATCGCCCGGCTCCGGCTGGCCGGGAACGAGACCGTGGCCGACATCGGCGCCGGAACCGGGCGGGACGCGCAGCAACTGCTGGAGGTGCTGCCCCGCGGGCGGGTGCTGGCCATCGACGGCTCGCAGCAGATGCTCGCGCAACTGCGCGAGCGGCTGGCCGGGCAGCTGGACCGGGTCCAGGTACTGCAGGCCGATCTGCGCGAGCCGCTGCCGGTACCGGAGCCGGTGGACGCGGTGCTGAGTGTGGCCACGCTGCACTGGCTGCCAGATCATCTGCAGGTCTTCAGGTCGGTGGCCGGGATACTCCGGCCCGGAGGCCAGTTCGTGGCCGAGGCGGGCGGGGCCGGCAACATCGCCTCCGTCCGGGCGGCCCTGGCCGAGCTGGGAGCCGACGACGGGAAGGGCATCTGGAACTTCGCGGGGGTGGACGAGACCCGCGAACGCCTGGCCGCCGCCGGCTTTACCGGCATCGAGGTCGCCCTGGTTCCGGACCCGGCGCGGCTCGAATCGGCGGACCAGTTCGAGGCGTTCCTGGCCACCGTCATCCTCGGCGTGCACCTGCGCGACCTGCCGCCCGCCGAGCGCCGTCCGTTCGTGCGGGCGGTGGCGGCGCGGGTACCCGAGCCCGTGGTCGATTACGTCCGGCTGCAGATCCGCGCGGTCCGCGGCCCCCGGGCCGCCTGACCGGGCGGCCGGGGAGCAGGTCTTCCGATGAGTGGAAGGCCTGCTGCCCGGCCCGCGTGGCGTCGCGCACAATCGGCAGCACTACGTCGTGCCGGGGTGAGGAGACGCCATGTCGTTCGTGCGGGATCAGTGGTACGTGGCGGCCTACTCCGCTGAGGTCGGGCGGGCGCTGCTGGCGAGGACCATCCTGGGTGAGCCGCTGGTGCTTTACCGGACCAGTGCCGGGCAGCCCGCCGCGCTAGCGGACCGCTGCGTCCACCGGCACTTCCCGCTGTCCGCAAGCCAGCTCGACGGCGACACGATCGTCTGCGGGTACCACGGGTTCACCTACGGCCCGGATGGCCGGTGCGTCGCGGTTCCCGGGCAGCTGCGCATCCCGCGGACCGCACGGGTCACCGCCTACCCGGTCGCCGAGCAGGACTCACTCATCTGGGTCTGGATCGGCGACCCCGACCGGGCCGACGCCGGGTTCATCCCGCGTGCGCCCTGGCTGGCTGACCAGGGCTACACCACCGTCCGCGGCATGGAGCCGCTGGCGGCCCGGTATGAGTTGCTGGTGGACAACCTTTTGGACCTGTCGCACGAGACCTACCTGCACGGCGGGTACATTGGCACCCCCGAGGTGGCGGACACCCCGATCAGTACCGAGATCGACCAGGAACAGCGCGTCATCCGGGTGAGCCGCCGGATGGACGGCGCCGCGTGCCCGCCGTTCTATGCGCGGTCCACCGGGCTCAGCGGGCGCATCGTGCGCTGGCAGGACATCGAGTACCACCCGCCGTGCCTATACCTGCTGCACAGCCGGGTGGCCCCGGTCGGCGTCCTGCCCCGGCCGGACGGCACCGACCCCGAGGGCTTCCATGTTGAGGTCGTCTACGCCATCACCCCGTCCACCGAGACGAGCACGTATGACTTCTGGGCCGTGGCCCGCGACTTCGCGCCCGGCGACGCGGAGATCTCCGCCTTCCTGCACGACAGCAACCGGACCGTGGTCCTGCAGGACGTGGCGGCGCTGAACACGCTGGAACAGGTGATCGCCGCCGAGCCGCCGGGCGTGCAGGAGCTCAGCATCAACATCGACACCGGCGGGCTGGCCGCCCGGCGCATGCTGGCCCGGCTGGCCGAGGAATCCGCGTGCCGGCCCGCCCCGGTGCCGTGACCGCGGTCTACCGGGTCGACTGGATGCCGGGCACCGACCGGCTGCGCGGCACCTGCCACTGCGGAGCCACCGGCGAGGCGGCGGACCCGGCGGTCATCTGGCAGTGGCTGCTGGCCCATCCCGCCCATCCCCACCTGGCCCATCCAGTTGGCCGCGAAACCGGTTCCGCATCCGGGGCGCCGTGATGCGCCCGGAGCCCGAACTCGACCTGGTCGTGGCGCGCCGTGCTGCCGTGGCCGACGGCGTGATCACGCTCGACCTGCGGGACTCCTCCGGGGCCGCGCTGCCAGCCTGGGCCCCCGGCGCGCACATCGATCTGATCCTGGGGCCCGGCCTGATCCGGCAGTTCTCGCTGTGCGGCGCTCCTGCTGACCTGGACGGCTGGCGGATCGCGGTACTCCGCGAGCCGGCCGGCCGGGGCGGTTCGGCGTACGTTCACGACGCGGTCGGGGCCGGGTCTCGCGTCCGGGTCCGCGGGCCACGCAACCGCTTCCCGCTACAGCCCGCGGACCGCTACCTGTTCATCGCGGGCGGCATCGGCATCACCCCGATCCTGCCCATGCTGGCCGCGGCGGACGCCGCCGGCCGCCCGTGGACGCTGACCTACGGTGGGCGCACCGCCGCGTCCATGGCGTTCCGCGCCGACCTGCTGGCCCGGTACCCCGGCCAGGTGCGGATCCGGCCCCAGGACGAGACCGGTCTGCTGGACCTGGCCGCCATCCTCGGCCGGCCGCAGCCCGGCACGCTGGTGTACTGCTGCGGGCCCGCGCCGTTGCTGGATGCGGTGACGGGCTGCTGCGCCGACTGGCCGGAGGGCGCGCTGCACCTGGAGCGCTTCACCCCGGCGGCTGCGACGCACCGGCCGTCCGGCTCGGCCTTCGAGGTCGAGCTGGCCCAGGCCGGGCTGACCCTGATGGTGCCGCCGGGCCGGTCCATCCTCGACGTGATCGAGGCCGCCGGGGTCCCGGTGCTCTCCTCCTGTACCGAGGGGACCTGCGGGACCTGCGAGACCGGCGTTCTCTCCGGCGTCCCGGAGCACCGGGACTCGGTCTTGTCCCCGGCCGAGCAGGCGGCCGCGGACACCATGATGATCTGTGTCTCGCGGTCAGTGACCCCGAGGCTGGTCCTGGACATCTGACTCCGGCCACCGCGGCCCGGTCGGGCCCGCGGCCGCTGGTGATAATGGTTCACCACACCATCCAAGGGGTCCGGGATGGGCGACGAAGCCCGTGAGGAAGCCCGTGGCGAGGCCCGGGTGCCGCCGCGCTCGCTTAGCGGCAAGCTCCTGGACGTGCTGGGCACCTTCCAGGCCGACCACACGGAGCTGACCCTGTCGCAGATCAGCCGGCGCAGCGGGCTGCCGCTGAGCACCACCCACCGCCTGGTCCGCGACCTGGCCACCTGGGGGGCGCTGGAGCGGAGCGCGACGGGCACGTACCACATCGGCCTGCATCTGTGGGAGATCGCCTCGCTCGCCCCGCGGAGCCTGGGACTGCGGGAGATCGCCCTGCCCTACATGGAGGACCTGTACGAGGCGACCCACGAGAACGTGCAGCTCGCCGTCCGGGACGGCCTGGAGGTCGTGTTCGTGGAACGGCTGGCCGGCCGGGACGCGGTCCGGGTGCTGACCCGGGTCGGCGGCCGTTTCGCGCTGCACGCCACCGGCGTGGGGCTGGTCCTGCTGGCCTACGCCCCGGCCGACGTGCAGGAGCAGGTACTGGGCGGTCCCCTGGAACGCTGGACGCCGAAGACGATCGGCAGCCCCGTGCAGCTGCGCCGGGTCCTGGCCGAGGTGCGGCAGCGGGGCTACGCGGTCAGCGACGGTCAGGTCACCATGGATGCCCTGTCCGTAGGGGTCCCCATCCGCGCGTCGGGGGATCAGGTGGTGGCGGCGCTCTCGCTGGTGGTGCACGCCGAGGGGGCCCAGCCGAGCGCCCTGGCGGCGGCGGTCCGCGCGGCGGCCCGAGGGATCTCCCGGGCGCTCGGCTCGCCTGCCGCGCAGCGGTCGACCCGGCAGTTCCTGCGCCGTCCCGCACGCCATGATCATCAGGGCGGGGCGGCCATCCCGGGCACCGCCTCGTCATAATGGCCGGATGCTGAGCGGCACCCGCCGGGACCGGCCCGGGAACCTGCTCCGCCCGCCCGGGGCGAGCGCCCGCGTGACCAACGTGGAGCTGTTCTTCGACCTGGTTTACGTCTTCGCGGTCACTCAGCTGTCTCACTACCTGGTCGATCACCAGTCGGTCGAGGGGGCGCTGCAGGCCCTGCTGCTGCTGGCCATGGTGTGGCTGGTCTGGGCGTACACCACCTGGGTCACCAACTGGCTGGACCCGGAGCGGATCCCGGTCCGGGTGATGCTGCTGGCGCTGGCCCTGGTCAGCCTGGTCATGTCGGCCGCCCTGCCGTTTGCGTTCGCGGGGCGGGGGCTGGCGGTGGGCGTCGCCTACGCGGTCATGCAGATCGGCCGGAGCGGCTTCGCGGTGGCGGGGTTGCGCGGCGAGCGGCTGCAACGCAACTTCCAGCGCATCCTGGCCTGGTGCGTGGTGAGCGGCGCGCTCGCCGTGGCGGGCGGGCTGGTGGCCGGGCACGCGCGCGAATTGCTCTGGCTGGGGGCGGTCGCGGTCGACGTGACTGGCGGCCTGGCTGGCTTTTACACCCCGGGCCTCGGCCGGTCGGAGACCCGGGACTGGACGATCGAGGGCAACCACTTCGCCGAGCGCTGCCAGGGCTTCATCCTGATCGCACTGGGCGAGTCGATCGTGGTGATCGGGGCCGCGCTGTCGCAGCTGTCGTCGGTCACCTGGCAGGAGATCGTCGCGTTCCTGGCCGCCTTCGTCGGCAGCGTCGGGCTGTGGTGGCTGTACTTCCACCGCAGCGCGGAGGAGGGCGCGCGGGTCATCGCCAGCTCGGCTGACCCCGGGCGGCTGGGCCGCTCCGCGTATCACCTCATCCACCCCGTGATGGTGGCCGGGATCATCGTGGTGGCGGCGGGGGACCAGCTCGTACTCCGGGGCCCCGGCGCGGTGGGGCACACGGCGGTATCGGTGATGCTGCTCGGCGGCACCGCCCTGTACCTGCTGGGCCACGCCGGTTTCAAGGCCGTGATCTGGGGCGGGGTGCCGTGGACCCGGATCGGCGGGGTCGTGGTCCTGGCCGCGCTGGGCGGGCTCGCCCCGTACGTGCCGGCGGTGGCCCTCAGCGTGTGCGTGGCGCTGGTCGTGGTGGCCGTGGCCGCCGCCGACTCCCTGCTCCCCGCCGCCCGCCGCCCGCCGGCCGGGACCCGGAGCAGCTGAAAGTGGTCCTCGGCATCGGCTCACGGCATCCCCGGCCGCCAAGCTGACGGCCGATTACCCGGTCCGCCGGTGAGTCGCTGTAAGCTATGTGCGCTTGACGGCCATGAGGCGGAGTAGCTCAGTCAGGCAGAGCAAGCGGCTCATAATCGCTGTGTCGCCGGTTCAAGTCCGGCCTCCGCTACCAGTTCGCGCGGCCTGCCGCCGCGGTCCGGCTCCCGGTTCCGCGGTGCGGGGTGCCGTGCGTGCTGCTGTCCGCAGCCCGGGAATTGTGCCTGGCCGCGGGCTGTTGTTTGTCCAGATGGTCCGCTGTCCGCGGCAGCGCCTGTTCTTACCAGGCCGCTGTCCTTACAGTAGGTCTGTCCGTACTCCGCCCATCCAGAGAAAGGCACTCCATCGTGGCTGCCACCGACGTCAGGCCCAAGATCACCCTGGCCTGCACGGAGTGCAAGCACCGTAACTACATCACCAAGAAGAACCGGCGTAACGACCCGGACCGGCTCGAGCTGAAGAAGTACTGCCCGAACTGCCGTTGCCACCGGGCGCATCGCGAGACCCGCTAGCCTCGCGTGGCCGTCAACAAGGACTACGCCGGCCGGTCATTCCCGGCCACGCAGCCCTACGAGGTCAGCCGGGTCAAGATCGCCGAGTTCGCCGACGCGATCGGTGATCCCAGCCCGGTCTACCGGGACCGCGACGCGGCCGTCGCGGCCGGCTACCCGGACGTGATCGCCCCGCCCACGTTCCCCATCGTGGTGACGATGGCCGCGTCCGGGCAGGCCATCGCCGACCCGGGCCTCGGCATCAACTACGCCCTGGTGGTCCACGGCGAGCAGCGCTTCAGTTACGCCCGGCCGCTGCGCGCGGGCGATGTGGTCACCGCGCAGTCCACCATCGAGACCATCAAGACGCTCGGCCGCAACACGGTGATGACCACCCGCACCGAGGTCCGGACCGTGTCCGGTGAGCAGGTGTGCACCGCCTTCTCGACGCTGGTGGAACGCGGGACGGCGGGTGAGGCGGAGTGAGCGCGGTGGTCAAGTACGCGGACGTCGAGGTGGGCGCCGAGCTGCCCCCGGCCAGCTACCCCGTGGCCCGGCTGGACCTGATCAAGTACTGCGGCGCGTCGGGTGACTTCAACGTCATCCACTGGAACGAGCGGATCGCCCGGTCGGTCGGGCTGCCCAACGTCATCGCGCACGGCATGTTCACCATGGCCCAGGCGGCACGCTACGTCACGGACTGGTCTGGTGATCCCGGGGCCATGACTGAGTTCGGCGTCCGGTTCTCGGCCCCGGTGGTCGTGCCCGACGACGACGGTTTCGTCACCATCGAGGTCAGCGGCACCGTCGAGGACAAGCTGGACGACAACCGGGTGGTGCTGGCGCTGACCGCCCGGTCGGCCGGGGACAAGGTGCTCACCCGGTCCCGCGCGGTGCTCCGGCTGCCCTGACGCCGCCCATGGCCAACGTCCGCGAACCGGTGAGGCTGTCCCGCTTCACCACCCTGGGGCTGGGCGGACCGGCCCGGCATTTCGTGGTGGCCGGCACCGACGAGGAGATCATCGCCGCGGTGCGGGCCGCCGACCGGCGTGACGAGCCGCTGCTGGTGCTCGGCGGCGGCAGCAACCTGGTGATCTCCGACGACGGGTTTCCCGGCACCGTGATCCAGGTGGCCACCAAGGGCATCCACCGGACGACGGACCCCGGAGCAGGCCCGGACGCGGCCGGGCCGGGCCAGGCGGAGCCGGGTGCGCCGGTGACGCTGACCGTCGCGGCCGGCGAGGACTGGGACACGGTCGTCGCCTCGTGCGTGGCCGCCGACCTGGCCGGGCTGGAATGCCTGTCCGGCATCCCCGGGCTCGCGGGCGCGACGCCGATCCAGAACGTCGGCGCCTACGGCCAGGAGGTGGCCGACACCATCACCAGGGTCAGGGCCTATGACCGGGCCACGGCCGAGGTGGTGGACCTGGCCGCGGCCGACTGCGGGTTCGGCTACCGGACCAGTGCCTTCAAGCGCAGCATCACCCCCCCGGCGGTGACCGGCCGGTTCGTGGTGCTCGGCGTGACCTTCCAGCTGACCAGCGACCGGCTGTCCCAGCCCCTCCGCTACGCCGAACTGGCCGGGGCCCTGGGCCTGGACGCAGTACGGCAAGATGAAGGCCGGCAGGATGAGGGCGCCCAGGGTGAGGGCGCGCGGGCCCCGCTGGGCGACGTGCGCTCGGCCGTGCTCCGGCTGCGCCGCGGCAAGGGCATGGTCCTCGATCCCGGTGACCCGGACAGCCGCAGCGCGGGATCGTTCTTCACCAACCCCGTGCTGGACGCCGGCCAGTTCGCCGCGCTGCGCCGGGTGGTGGACCAGCGGTGCGGTCCCGGCGTCCCGATCCCGCAGTTCCCGGCCGAGCCGGGCCAGGTGAAGGTGCCGGCCGCCTGGCTTATCGGGCAAGCCGGGTTCCACAAGGGCTACCAGGGCGCACGCCGGGCCGGCGGTGGCCGGCCGGGACCCGCCGCGCACATCTCCACCAAGCACACGCTGGCCCTGGTCAACCCGGGGGATGCCCGCACGGCCGACGTGATCGGCCTGGCCCGGGAGATCCGCGACCAGGTCCGTGACCTGTTCGGGATCGAACTGGCCAGCGAGCCGGTGCTGGTCGGCGTCACCCTCTGAGCACGGAAGGGTTCTCGTGACGGCAGAGCACACGCCAGCCGCTGGGCGGGCCCTGGTCCTCGGCGGCGGCGGGCTGTCCGGGGTGGCCTGGGAGACGGGGATCCTGGCCGGGCTGGCGGCAGGCGGCGCCGACGTGACCACGGCGGACTACGTGCTGGGCACCTCGGCCGGGGCCACGGTGGCGGCCCAGATCGGCAGCGGGCTGGCGATCGCGGAGCTGTTCGACCGGCAGACCGTGCCCGCGCTGCAGTCCGCGGAGCTGACCCCGGACCTGGGCCGGGTCATCGAGCTCATGGAGTCCTGGGCGACGCTGCCGCTGGAATTCCCCGACCCGGCCGAACTGCGGCGCGTGGTCGGCCAGCGGGCGCTGGCGGTGCAGACCGTGCCCGAGGCCGAGCGGCGCGCGGTGATCGCCGGGCGGCTGCCTCAGCACACCTGGCCGTCCCGCCAGCTCGCCGTGGTCGCGGTGGACGCTCACAGCGGTGACGTCCGCGTGTTCGACAACGACTCCGGCGCGGACCTGGTCGACGCGGTCACGGCGAGCTGCGCCATCCCGGGCATCTGGCCCCCGGTCACCATCGGCCCGGCCCGCTACATCGACGGCGGCGCGCGTTCCGTGGTCAACGCCGACCTGGCCGCCGGCTACCAGCGGGTCCTCATCCTGGCCCCGATGGCCGACCCGTCGCTGGACGAGCAGGTCGCCGGGCTGGTGGCTGCGGCTGAGGAGGTCGAGGTGCTGGTGATCACTCCAGACGACGAGTCCACCGCCGCCTTCGGGCTCAACCCGCTGGACCCCGCGGTGCGTGCGCCCGCGGCGCGGGCCGGGTACGCGCAGGGACAACGGGCTGCCGCCGCGGCCGCCCGCCTGTGGCAGCTCCCGGATTTTCCCTAACGCCCCCTGGCGCCGATGATTCTGCAGCCTTCGGCTGATCAGCTGGCTGGCCCGCCGCCACCCACCAATCAATCGATGATTGACACTTATCGATCATTGGCTAGGCTGCGGTCCCGTGAACCCCGAAACGAACGGTGCGACCAGTCTGCGGGGGGCCAGGGTCCTGGTCACCGGGGGCACCCGCGGCATCGGCGCCGCCACCGTGCGGCGCCTGGCCGGGGCCGGCGCCGAGGTGGTCGCCGCGGCCCGGACGGCGCCCGATCCCGTGCGTGCTGGCCCGGCGGGCACTGGCCCGGCGGGGCCAGGCTGGGCGCCGGCCCGGTCAGGTTCGTGGCCGCGGACGTCGCCACGGCGGACGGGGTCGCGGCGCTCGCGGAGCAGGCGCTGGACCTGCTGGGCGGCATCGACATCCTGGTGTCCAACGCGGGCGGCCAGACCCACCGGCCCGGGGGCGTGCTGCACTTCAGCGACGAGGACTGGCAGCGCGACCTGGATACCAATCTGCTGTCCGCGGTGCGGCTGGACCGCGTGCTGCTGCCCGCGATGATCGCCCAGGGGAGTGGCGGCTCGATCGTGCATGTCGGCTCCAACGCGGCCCGGATGCCTCGGCCAGCGTCGCTGCCTTACACCGCGGCCAAGGCCGCGCTCACCGCCTACAGCAAAGGGCTCGCCCGGGAAGCCGGCCCGCACGGCATCCGGGTCAACGTCGTGCTGCCGGGCCTGATCCGCACCGAGGCGCTGGACACCCGGATGGCCTCGCTGGCCGCGCAGGCCGGCGCCACCCCCGACTCGGTGCTGGAGAGCACGGTCGCGGCGCTCGGCATCCCGCTGGAGCGGGCCGGGACCGCCGATGATGTCGCCCAGCTCATCGCGTTCCTGGTCTCACCCGCCGCGGCCTACCTGACCGGCAGCCAGTTCACCGTGGACGGCGGCGCGCTCCCCACCGTCTAACCCGGCTCATCCTCCACCGCCGCCCACGGTCCACCGCCGCCCACGGTCCGGCGCCACGCGCCCAGCGCGACGTATCGTCCGGCGCCGCCCACCGTGCTCCGCTGTCCAAGGTCCGGCGCCACGCGCCGTCCAGCGCCACGCGCCGTCCAGCGCCGCGGGCCGTCTAGCGCAGCGCACCCCGGTGCCGCCCACGGTCCGGCACCAGCATCCTGCCCGGCCGCTGCTAGCATCGCGGCGTGCCCGGACCGTTCGCTGATGAGCAGCTCGCCGCCTATATGGCGGAGCCGGCCCCGATGTTTGCCCAGCCTGAGGTGGCCGCGATGCGGGAGGGAATCGCCCGCCGGGCGGCGGCGCGCACTCCCGGACCGGATCTGCCTGAGGTACGCGACCTGCGGATCGGCGAACTCCCGGCGCGGCTGTACCGGCCCGTCCCTGGCCCCGCCCCGCTGGTGGTGTACCTGCACGGCGGCGGCTGGACGATCGGCAGCCTCGACTCCCACGACCGGATGTGCCGGCGGCTCGCGGACGGCTCCGGCGCTGCGGTGCTCGCCATCGATTACCGGCTGGCGCCGGAGCACCCGTGGCCGGCCTCGGTCGACGACACCGTGGCCGCGTTGCGCTGGGTGGCCACCGCGCCAGCCGGACTCGGAGAGGCACCGACCGCAGTCGCCGTGGCCGGCGATAGCGCCGGCGGCACCCTGGCCGCGCTGGGCTGCCTGCGCCTGCGCGACGAGTATCCGCCGGCGCTGCCCGATCTGCAGGTGCTGCTCTACGCCAATACCGACCTCACCGGCAGCCAGCCCTCCATGCGCGAGAAGGCCACCGGCTGGGGCCTGGACGCCGCCACGGTGCGGTTCTTCAACTCCCAGTGGGTCCCAGACCAGGCCCGCTGGTCGGACCCCGCGGTCAGCCCGCTGCACGCTCCTGACCTGTCCGGCCTGCCCAGCGCGCTGGTCGTCAGCGCAGAGCATGATCCACTCCGCGACGAATCCGAGGCCTACGCCCGGCGCCTGGGCGACGCTGGCGTTCAGGTCGAGCTGCGCCGCGAGCCCGGCCTGATCCACGGCTTCATGACGCTGGACGAGATCTCCCCGGCGTGCGCCGCGGCCGCCGACCGGGTCGCGGCCGACCTGCGCGCCCGGCTCACCCGGCCCTGAACCTCACCGGGCCCAGAAGTTCAGGTAGCTGCGGTGCAGCCAGCCGTCGAACCCAGCCGCGGTCGGGCTGTCGGCTGCCGGGCGCCACGGAATTTGGCGCCCCCGGACCCGGTCCGCGGGCCGGGTCACCGGCCGCTGGCCGTAATCAGGGAACTGAGCAGGATGGCGGTGAACGTGCCGGCCAGCAGGTAGGGGCCGAACGGCAGTCGCGACTTCCGGGACGCGCGCCGGGCGGCGATGAGCGTGAGCCCGGCGGCCGCGGCGAACAGGTACCCGAGGAACAGCCCGGCGACCAGGGCGCCCAGGCCGAGCCAGCCCAGGTACAGGCCGAGCAGGCCAGCCAGCTTCACGTCGCCCCAGCCCAGGCCCGCGGGGTAGATGAGCACCTGGAGCAGGAAGACCCCCCAGGCCAGGGCCAGGCCGGCCAGCGCGCCGAGGAAGTGGCCGGCGCCGCCGGGTTGCAGCAGCGCGGCCAGACCCAGCAAGGCCAGGGCCACCGGGTAAGAGGGCAGGGTCAGCGCGTCCGGCAGCCGGTGGCACCGGGCGTCGATCACGGCCAGCGGCGCGCCGATCCCGGCCAGGTAGCAGAACGCGGGCAGCGCCGGGCTCGGCCCGAACCGCATCGCCATGACGGCGCAGGCCAGCCCGGTGCCCAGGGTGAGCGGCCAGCGGGTCCCCCGGCCGGCCGGGGATGAGGCGGGCGGGCCTGGGCCGGCCGCCCGTGGTTCAGGTGCCCGTGGTTCGGTGTGCCCGTGGTTCAGGTGATGGCGGGGTGGCCAGCAAGCGGGCAGTGAGCCTGCTGGCCACCCGGCCCGCGAGCAGCCCGGCCACGACGGCGGCGGCGACGGTGGCCGCGTCCGCCGGGGTCACCGGCTGCCCCGTTTCATCGGCTCCAGCTCATCTGCTCCCGGCTCGTCGGCGGCCAGTTCGTCGGCACTCAGCTCATCGGCTCTAGCCGCCGTTGATGCTCTGGATCTCCGCCACGGGGAAGGGCGGAGTGCGGCCGGTCATCTGGATGGGCGGCAGCGCGTTCGGTCCGGGGCCGTTCAGCACCCCCGCGCCCCAGGTCACCGACCAGGTGACGGTGGCGCTGACCGATGCCGCGGCCACCGGGGCCTGCCAGAGCACGCCGCAGTCCGGCGGGGTGCCCGCTCCGGAACTGGCCGGCGCGTGCCCGACGCGGAACCGCGAGCCGTTGGGGCCGCACGCTGAGTACGGCGTCCCCGGCCCGTTCGCGCCGACCGAGAACGCGCCTTTCGCCGCCAGCCGGGCCCACACGCTCACGGTTTCCCCGCCCAGCGTCGCGGTCACCTCGTAGGCACCGGGGCGGCCCGTGGTCGCGCTCACCGGCAGGGTCCGGCCCCACACGTAGGTGGCCAGGTTGACGTAACCGCGGCCGGCCGGATTCACGGTCAGCGAGGGTGCAGGGATCCCCATGTGGTTGTAGGCGTAGTCGGCCAGGGTCCGGGGCGGCACCGGCGGGGCAGGCGGGACCTGGCCCGGCGTGGTGAAGTCGAACAGCGGCAGGGTGAAGCACAGCTTCTGGGCCGCCTTCGGCGCCGCCGGGTTGACCGGCAGCTGCCACCAGGTACCGGGCGGCACCGGCTTGTCCTTGAGCAGCGTTCTCGCCTGCTGCACTGACTGGTAGACGCCGAAGGGCGTGCCGGGGGCAGCGCTGCCGAACTGCTGGATGATGGCGGCGCTGCCCGTGGTGGTGTCGCCGATCGGCTGCCACAGGCAGGGTGGCGGGGCCACCGGCAGCTGGCCGTGGACCGCTCCGTGGCCCACGTCCCCCTTGAGGGTGATCAGGCTGCTCAGCGAGACAGAACAGGTGTTGCCGCTGCAGCCGACGTAGGCTCCCGCGCTGGCCGGGCCGGCCAGCCACACCATTAACCCGGCGAGCGAGAGAAATGCGAGAGCGGACCAGCGCATCATGGCCTGCACTCCTGCGCCTGCGGATAGTAGACGACCGGGTAGACGGACACCACATTCCACTGGCCATTTTTCCTGGCCATGACATCCGTATTCCTATAGTAGTGCTGGTTGGCGGGAATCCGATCGGGGATGATCTTCCCGGTAGCCAGGCTGGTATTGCGGGACCCGGAGTTGTCGAAGCACTCGGACACGTCAATGGCTCCCGCCGTGGTGGGATCGGGATAGGCCCGGAGGTGTGAGAAGCTGACGGTCCCGGTGAACGATTCGGTCGTCACGCTGGGCTCACTGAGATTTGCCTTGAGTGCGCCGAGCACCTCGCCGGAAACGTACCTCGTCCAGCGGTCGTCCTGATTTCCCCGGTACTCGGCGTAGAGGAAAGCGAGCAGGAAGTTCTTGGCCGCGACGACCGCGGGGACCTGGCCCGGATCGGCGGGCAGCCATCCGGGCATGAAGATACGAACGTTGCCGCCAAAGGGCGGCCAGGCCAGTAAGCCGGCGGCGTCGTGGCTGGCCAGGTGGTGCGCCGGGCGGACTGGGCCTGCGCTGGCGTCCGGCGTGGTCACGCCTGCGGGGCGGAAGGTCGTCGGCGACGTGGAGCACCCGGCCGCCAGCAGTCCGCCCGTGATGAGCAGGCCCGTGCTGAGCAGGCCCGTGGTGAGCAGACCCCTGATGAGCATGCCCGGCCCTCCGTATCTTCGGCGGTGCGGTACCTTCCGCGGCTTTGCTGGCGGAACTCTACCAATACCGATTTAACCGGCAAGGGCTGTTATCAAGATGATGGGCGCGGCAAACTTACTAGCTCGATTAAGACTAATTTACTACTTTAATTAGCAAGAAACGGGAGTGCCGCGGGGCTTTGCCGCCGCTTTCCCTGCGGTTTTCTGCTGCTCCGGAGGATCATGCTGCGCCTCAGTGGCCGGAAGCGGTCTATTACGGCAAGGTGAGTTTCCGGCTTATGTCCCCAGTGGGTAGCCTCCTGTGGCTTTATGGTGAACAAGCGCGCCCGCATCATCTCCGGCGCCCAAAGGCGCACGGCGCGAGCACGCCCGCCGTCAGCAGGGAGAACTTCAGGGAATGCCAAGTGACCGAGGTACGCTGCCCCGTGGTTCCGGGTCCCGTGGTTCCGGACGGAGTGGTTCCGGACGGAGTGCTTCCGGACGGAGTGGCCCGGCAGGAAGCGGTTTAGCGGGAGGCAACGACCAGCACCCGGGCTGGCCGGAGCCGACGGCACCGGCGGGACGCCGGCTGCCGGGCGCGCCACGGGAACGCAGGCCTGCGCTGGCGGCCCTGGCCGTACTGCTGATTATCGGCGGCGCGCTGGGCGCGGGCTTCCTGGTCATCCAGAGCGGCAAACGGGTGGCCGCGATCGAGATCTCCCGGCAGATCGGCGCGGGCCAGCAGATCCCGCTGAGCGCGCTGCAGCAGGTGCAGATCACCGCCGGTTCCGGCCTGGCCTACGTGCCCTGGGCGGAGGCCAGCCAGGTCGCCCGGTACTTCACCGTCGCCACCATCCCGCCAGGGACCCTGCTGACCAGGGAGATGGTCACCACCACCGGCACTTCGGTGGCCGGGCGGGCCGTGCTGGGGCTCGCGCTCAAGGACGGCCAGCTGCCGCATGGCCTCCAGGACGGCGATCACATCGACATCTACCAGGTCAGTGACGCGCAGGAAACCTGCCCGGGCGGCTCCGGCGGCACGCTGACCGCCGACGCGGTCGTCCTGGCCATCGGCGCGCCGTCCGCGACCTCGGGCAGCACCGCGATAGCCGACGTGGAGGTCGCCCTCAATCCCTCCGACGCCGGCCCGGTCGCCTGCAACGCCGCAAACGGGATCGTGGGCATCGCGGTCCTGCCGAACGGGGGCCGGGGCGCGGCCGCCGCCGCCGCGGGCGCCGGGGCTGGATCCGGCACCAGACGGGCCACGCCAGGCAGCACGCCCGCTGCCTCGGCGGCGCCAGGCACCGGGGGCGGGTGACGCCACGTGCTGATCGCCGTCGCGGCTGACAAGGGGGCGCCCGGGGTCACCACTACGGCGCTGGCCCTGGCCGCGGTCTGGCCGCGGCCGGTGCTGCTCGCCGAGTGCGACCCTGCGGGCGGCGACCTCGTCTACCGGCTGCCCGGCGAAGGCGGCGGCCGGCTCGACCCGCGGCGCGGCCTGCTCAGCCTGGCCGTCGCCGCCCGCCGTGATCTGCAGCCCACCCAGCTCTGGACGCACGCGCAGAAGCTGCGCGGCGGCCTGGATGTGCTCCTCGGGGTGACCAGCGCAGAGCAGGGGGCTGGGCTGGAACCGTTGTGGGGGCCGGTCGGCGGCGCACTGGCCGGGCTGCCGCAGGCCGACGTGATCGCGGACTGCGGCCGGCTCGGCCCGGACGGGGCCTACTACGGCCTGCTGGCCCACGCTGCCGCTGTTGTCCTGGTCACCCGGCCCAGCCTGGGCGAGGTGGTGCGGCTGCGAGACCGCGCCGCGGCCGTGGCCCTGGCGGTGCGCCAGCGTAGCGGCCAGGACGCCCGGGTCGGCGTGCTGGTGGTCGCCGATCACCGGGTGTTCAGTCGCGCGCTCGCCGAGGTGGGCCAGGTGCTCGGGGCGGTCGGCGTGCTGGGCGGGATCGCGTTCGAGCCCCGGAGTGCCGAGCTGCTCCGCGGTGAGTGGGGCGGAAGGCTGGACAAATCGCTGCTGATCCGAACGGCCCGGGAGGTCGCGGGGCAGCTGGCCGGGCCGCCGGCCGTGGCCAGCTGGCGGGCTGCACCCAGCGGCCGGGCGCGGATCCGCAGGCCGGGCCTGGGCCCGCTGCCGGTGCCCAGTGGCGGGCCCTGGCCACGGCGGTAGGCCTGCTCATGGCGGTGGCGGCCCTGCCCATGGCGGTGGACCTGGCCACGGTGGTGGCCCTGCCCACGGCGGCGGGGCCGCCCGTCACGCCGCGGGCCGCGTCACGGCCAGCCTCCCGCCGGCCGAGCTCTTCGGGCTTCCTCCGGCCGGCCATCCTGGGGCCGACGATTCTGCGGCCGACCTCTCCTCTGGCGCCCGGCCTTCCCCTCTGGGGCCGGCTTCCCCTCTGGGGACGAGCTCCCCGCCGCCGACCTCGACGCTGCCGATCTTCCTGCTGCCGAGCCGGGCGGGTGGTGACGGCGTGGACCACACCCTGGTCAAACGGCTTCGCGGCGAAGTGGGGGTCCGGCTGGCCGAGCAGCGGCGGCTGGACGCGTCGGGCGGCCTGCCGCCCATGTCCGGTGAGGACGAGCGCCAGTTCGCGCGGGCCCTCATCGCGCAGGTGCTGGAGGATCATGCCCGCAACGAGATCACCGCCGGGCGGGTCCCGCCCAACGCGCAGGAAGAGGAAGATCTCGCCGCCGGGATCCACGCCGCGCTGTTCGGCGTTGGGCGGCTGCAGCCGCTACTGGATGGCCCGCACATCGAGAACATCGACATCAACGGCTGCGACCGGGTGTTCGTCGGCTACGCGGACGGGCGCGAGGTGATGGTCGAGCCCGTGGCGGAGAATGACGACGAGCTGGTCGAGCTGATCCAGGTGCTCGCCGCCTACTCGGGTCTGTCCAGCCGGCCGTTCGACAGTGCCAACCCGCAGCTTGATCTCCGGCTGCCGGACGGGGCGCGGCTGTCCGCGGTGATGGATGTGACGCTGCGTCCGGCGGTGTCCATCCGCCGGGCCCGGCTTGGCAAGGTGTTCCTGGCCGACCTGGTGGGCAACGGCACGTTGCTGCCCGAGGCGGCCGAGTTCCTCGCGGCCGCGGCCGGCGCGCGGAAGAACATCATGATCGCCGGGGCCACCAATGCGGGCAAGACCACCCTGCTGCGCGCGATCGTCAACGAGATCCCGCCGCACGAACGGCTCATCACCGTGGAGCGGGCCCTGGAGCTGGGCATCGATCATTTTCCCGAGCTGCACCCGAACGTCGTCGCGTTCGAGGAGCGGCTGCCGAACATGGAGGGCCAGGGCGCGATCTCCATGGCCGAGCTGGTCCGGCGGTCGCTGCGGATGAACCCCAGCCGGGTCATCGTCGGCGAGGTCCTCGGCGACGAGATCGTGACCATGCTGAACGCGATGTCCCAGGGCAACGACGGCTCGCTGTCCACCATCCACGCGAACTCCTCGCTGGAGGTGTTCAACCGGATCGCCACCTACGCCATCCAGTCCGCCGAGCGGCTGCCCGTGGAGGCGACGCACATGCTCATCGCCGGAGCCATCGACTTCGTCGTGTTCGTGGAAAAACGCAACGAGTACCAGTTCGGCGGCCGGCTGCGCCGGTTCGTGGGCAGTATCCGGGAGGTGACCGGCGTGGATGGCCGGGTGCTGTCCAGTGAGGTGTTCGCACCCGGCCCGGACGGCCGCGCGGTGCCGCGCGCGCCCGTGTCCTGTCTCGGGGAACTGGCCAGGCACGGGTACGACCCCGCCCGGGGGGCCTGGTGAACAGCCTCCTGTCGGGATACCCGCTGCTCGCCGTGGTGGCCGGCGCGCTGACCGCCGGTGGCCTGGTCCTGTTCGTCATGGCGGTCCGCGGCCTGCCGGCCGGGCCGCCGGGCCGCCGGTCGAACCCGTCTGGAACACCAGCTCCGGCAGCTGGCCGGAACGCGCGGTGCGCTTGCCCTGCTGGTCGGCGCGCTCGGCTTGCTCGCCACCCGGTGGATCGTGGCCGGGATCGGCCTGGCCCTGCTGGTACTGGCGTGGCGGACGCTCGGCGGAGCGGCCGGAGAGCGGCGGGCCATGATGCGCCTGGAAGCGCTGGCGACCTGGACCGAATCGCTGCGCGACACCATCGCCGGGGCGGTCGGCCTGGAACAGGCCATCCCCTCGTCGCTACGGGTGGCCGCACCATCCCTGCAGGAGCCGCTGGCCCGGCTGGTGGACCGGCTGCATACCCGGGTGCCGATGCCGGAGGCGTTGCGCACGCTCGCCGACGATCTGGACGACCCCAGCGCGGACCTGATCATCGGTGCGCTGATCATCAACGCGCGGCTGCGCGGACCGGGTTTGCGGGACCTCCTGGGCGCACTCTCGACGGCGGTCCGAGAAGAACTGGATATGCGGCGGAAGGTCAACGCCGAGCGCCGGTCGACCCGGCGCAGCGCCCAGATCGTGGTGCTCGTGTCCGTCGGGCTGGCTCTGGGGCTGGCCCTGCTCAACCCCGGCTACGTGCACGTCTACGACAGCCCGCTCGGCCAGCTGGTGCTGGTGGTCGTCGTGGCCCTGTACGCGGCGGGCTTCCTCTGGATGCGCAGGCTGGCCACGTTCGACACCCCGGAGCGCCTGCTCACCGGGCCACCGCCAGTCTTGCCTGCCGGCTCCGCGACCGCGGGCCCTGAGACCGCGGGCCCTGAGACCGCCAGCTCTGCGCGCGGGGGCAGGTCATGAGCGCGATCCTGACCATGGGCGCCGTGGTGGGCCTCGGCCTCTTCCTGCTCATCGTCGCCCTGGTGCCGCGGCGGGCCAGTCTGGCCCGGCAGCTCGCCGCGTTCGACGCGGCGCGCCCGCCGATGAGCCAGACGGTGCGGCGGGTAGTGGACGAGCAGGAGAGCGAGTTCAGCCGGCGGATGGGCCGGGCCCTGGCCGCGTTCTGCGCCGAGCAGGGCTGGGAGTTCCCGTCGTTGCGGGCCAACCTGTCACTGATCGGGAAGTCGTTCGAGAACTATCTGGCCACCAAGGCCCTGCTGGCCTTTCTGGGGTTCCTGACCGGTCCCCTGTTCCTGCTCATGCTGGCCGCGGCCGGCTTCCATGTGTCGTTCATCCTGCCGGTGTGGTTCGGCCTGACCCTGGCCGCGGTCTTCTTCTTCCTGCCCGACCTGGAGGTCAAGCAGAAGGCAGATGCCCGGCGGCGCGACTTCCGGCACGCGATCGGCGCCTTCCTCGATCTCGTCTCGATGAACCTGTCCGGCGGCCGCGGCGTACCCGAGGCGCTCATGGCGGCGAGCGAGATCGGGTCCGGCTGGGCCCTCTGGCGGATCAGGGACGCGCTGGCCAACGCCAGGATCACCGGCCACACCCCGTGGCAGGCCCTCGGCATGCTTGGCGAGGAGGTGCGGGTGGAGGAACTGCGCGACCTGGCCGCCGCACTCAGCCTGGTAGCCGACGACGGCGCCAAGGTGCGCGAGTCGCTCAGCGCCCGGGCGGCCAGCTTGCGCCGCCGGGAACTCGCTGACCTCGAGGGCCAGGCCGGTGAGAAATCCCAGTCCATGCTGGTCGCCCAGATGCTCCTGTGCGCCGGATTCCTGATTTTCCTTACCTACCCGGTAGTGGGGGTGCTGCTGAGCGCATGACCCGCAGCGTAAAGCCCCGGTGCTCATGAACCGGGCGCACCTTAGACCTGGCCCACGATGGAGGCACGATGAGCAATCTCACCACGACCGTCACTTTTCTGCGGACCGTTCTCGGCGTCCGCCTCATGCGGCTGCGGGCAGCGTCCCGCGATAAGGACACCGGCGCGTCCGCGGTGGAGCTGGCCATTATCACCGCCGTCATTCTCGGCATCGCGGCCGCGCTGCTTCTCGTCATCAAGAACTTCGTCACTACCGAGAGCGCCCAGATCCACGGCTGAGGAGGCGCCGACACCGTGATGCCCCGCTCCCAGGCCGCCCGCGTGCTGCGGTCCCTGCGCTCCGACCGCGGCTCCAACGTGGTGGAACTCGCCGTGCTGGCTCCCGGCCTGATGATGATCTGCATGCTCATCCTGCAGTTCGGGCTGTGGTTCAACGCGCGGCAGGCGGCGCTGGCCTCGGCCCAGGCAGGAGCGCTCGTGGCCCGCGAAGAGGCCGCCACCAACTCGGGCTGGATGGGTGCCGCGCAGGACGCGGCCGCACAATATTACGGCAATCTGCACACGAATCTGCTTAGCAAGGTAAGGCCGCATGCGTATGGCGATCCGCAAACGAATGTGTACGTCACGGTCAGCGGCCCGCTTGGCTATTCAGTGTTTCCGTTTTTCGGCCTCCACCTCACCATATCGGCCACCGCCGGCGGCCCCGTGGAATGCTTCCGGCCCGCCACCCAGAATCGGTGCGGATGATGGCCCGGTGGTTGGTAGCCCGGTGGTTGGTAACCCGGTCGTTGATAGCCCGACGCGAGCGCGGGTCCATGTCGGTCGAGCTCGTGGTCATCGCCCCCGGCCTGATCGGCCTGCTGCTCCTGGTCGGTGCGGGCGGCCGGGTCGTGGAGGCCCAGGGTCACCTCGACGGCGCCGCCCGGGACGCCGCCCGGGCCGCGTCCCTGGCGCTCTTCCCGGCGCAGGCCAGCCAGCTGGCGCTGCAGGCAGCCCAGGCCGACCTGGACGTCACGAGCTGGTGCGCCGCCGGAAGCATCCAGGCCCTGGTGGCGGGCTTCCCGGCCACCGGCCAGCCGGCCGCGGCGGGCGACGACGTGACCGTGACCGTCCAGTGCGACGTGAACATGAGCCCGTTCACCGTGCTCGGCTTCAACCCGACCATGGTCTTCTCCGGCCGGGCAGTCGCCCCGCTGGACACCTTTGTGGAGCGGAACGCATGAGGGGGCCTGCGGAGCGGCGCGAGCGGGGCTCGGTCGCCGTGTTCACCGTGGTCTTCGCCGTCGCCGTGGTCTTCCTGACCGCCCTGATCGTGGATGGGGGCATCGCCATGAACGCGAAGGAACGGGCGGCGGACATCGCCGAGCAGGCCGCCCGGGCCGCCGCCGGCCACATCGACATCGCCCAGCTCCGGACCGCCGGGGTCGCGGCCATCGGCCCCGGCGCCTGCGGCTTCGCGGCCAACCTGGTCAGCGTCTACAGCCAGCAGGACAGCAGCGGGGTAGACCGGGTCACCGGCGCCACCATGACCAGCTGCGTCGCCACCGCCGGGATGGAGACCGCCACCGTCGCGGTAACGATCACCACCCAGCCGCTCGTCGGAGGGATCCTCGGCCGCTTCACCGAGACCGCCCGGGAAACGGCGACCGCGGAGTGCGGTATCGCACGGGGGGCGGTCTGCTGATGGCGCCCTCCATGACCCGCACCCCGCGGTACACCCCGCGCCGCCGTCGCCGCTCCGCCGGCGACCTGCTGGTCGGCCTGCTCGCCATCGCCGCGCTGGTGGCCCTCACCGTGGGGGTGCCGTTCGCACTGGTCACCGTGTTCGGGCTGCCGCTCCCGCACGACCTGCCCTCGCTGGCCCTGCTCACCCACCAGCTCGACCTGCCCGCGCTCCTGAAGGTGCTGTCCCTGCTGGTCTGGGTGGCCTGGATCCAGCTCGTCTGGTGCGTGATCGCCGAGATCAGGGCCGCCGTTCGCAACGCCGGGATGCCGCGGCGGGTGCCGCTGGCCGGTGGCACCCAGGCGCTCGTGCACCGGCTGGTCAGCGCGGCCCTGCTGGTCTTCGCGGCCACGACCGCACTCTCACCCGCCCTGGCGCATCAGGCTCTGGCCGCGCCGCACTCGGTCACGGCAGATAGCGGCCGGGGTACCGGTTCGAGCGGCCGCGCAGGCGGCGCCACCGGCCTGCCGGCCGGCGTCGCTCGTCAGCGGGGCGGCGGCAGCCACACGCCGGGCGGGCGCGACGTCAGCCCCCCGGGACTGGTCAGTCCGCCGCAGGTGGCCCACGCGCCGCAAGCCGGGAAGCTGTATGTGGTGAAGCCGCCGGTGGGCCGGTTCCACGAGAGCTTGTGGGAGATCGCGCAGAAGTACCTGGGGGACGGCCGCCGGTACCGGGAGATCTTCGACCTGAACTCCGGCCGGGTGCAGCCGGACGGCTCCCGCCTCACCATCGCCAGCCTGATCCGGCCCGGCTGGGTGCTGCACATGCCCCGGGACGCCCACGGGCCTGGCCTCGAGATCGTGCCCGTGGGGGACAGTGAGTCTGCGGCGGGGGCCAGCTCGCCGCCGCACCGCGCCGGGGCACACGGCCGGCCCGGGGAACACGCCCGGGGTGGGGATCACGCCCGGGGTGGCGAACGCGGTCACGCCGGGCAGCACGCCCGGGCCGGGGAAACGGGAGACGCCGGGGATCGCGCCCGCTCCGGCGATCACGCCGCCACCGCCGAGCGGGCCGGCGCCCCGGATCACACCCGCCCCGGCGAGCACGCGGACGCTGTCGATCACACCCGCCTCGGTGAGCACGCCCGCTCTGGCGAGCATGCCCGGGCGGGGGAGCACGCCCGCGCGGGGGAGCAGGGCCAGCCGGGGAAGACCGGCCGCTCCCGGCCGCTGGCCGACGCCAACGGTTCCCCCGCCGGGGGACTCCTGCACCCCGGGGGCCTCAGCTACCCGGACGAACTGGCCGCAGCCGCGCTCCTCGCCACCGGGATCCTGGCCGCCCTGGGCCGCCAGCGCCGCGAGCAACTGTGGCAGCGCGCCTTCGGCCGCCGGGTGGTCGCCCCGGAAGGACGGGCGGCGCTGGTCGAATCCGCGCTGCGGGCCGGCGCGCACGAGCCGGCCGCCCGGCTGCTGGACCTCGGGCTGCGCTATCTTTCCCGCGCGCTGGCGCTGGAGGGGCGGACCCCGCCCGCCGTGGTCGCGGCTCACCTGAGCCACGAGAACCTGGATCTGTGGGTGGCGCCCGCGGATCTGGATGCGCCTGCCCCGTGGACCGCCGTGGGCGACGGCGAGGTGTGGCGGCTGCCGTTCACCGCGCTGGGGTGGGTCGACGTGGACGAGTCGGGCGACGCTCAGGCCCTGTTCCCCGGCCTGGTCTCCCTGGGCGCCGACCGCACCGGGCGGGTTCTGGTGAACCTGGAAGCGGCGCAAGGGGTTATCTCCGTGACCGGCCCGGAGGACATGACCACGGAGGTGCTGTCCTCGATGGCCATGGAGCTGGCCACCAGCCGCTGGTCCGATCAGATGCGCATCACGCTGGCCGGCTTCGGCGGCGACCTGATCCCGCTGGCCCCCGACCGGATCACCGCGGTGCCCACCGTGGCGGAGGCGCTGCCCGCCCTGGAAGCTCACGCCGCTGACGTGGCCGAGGCCATGGCGGCGTCGGGGGTGAGCTCCGCGCAGGCCGGGCGCTCGCTCGGCGCCGATCCGGACGCCTGGGCGCCGCACTACCTGATCAGCGCGGTGCCGCCCAGCCCGTGGGAGCGCAGCCGGCTGCTCGCGCTGGCCCGGGCCGGCCGCGCGGCCGCGGCCGGCTACGTGGTCGCCGGCGACGTTTCCGGCTCCGCCTGGACCTGGGAAGTGACGCCGGAGGGCCGGCTGCTGGCCGGGGAACTCGGCTTCGACGTGCAGGCCCAGCTCATTCCGGCCCGTCAGCACGAAGCGCTGGTGGACCTGTTCGGGGCGGCGGCCCGGCCGGAGGGCGTGGCGCTCGCGACGCCGCCCCCCAACGCGGCGCCGCCGCAGCACCTGGAACCCGGCCACGTCCTGCCGGTGGAAATCTCTGTGCTGGGCCCCGCCTCGGTCCGGGCGCCCGGCGTGCTCGAACCGGACCGGGTGGCCCTGGCCACCGAGCTCGTGGTCTACCTGGCCGTGCATCCCGGCGGCGTACACCCCAACGTGCTCAGCGCGGCTCTCTGGCCCCGGGGAGTGGCCGCCGACGTGCGGGACACGGTCGTGGCCCGGGTCATCGAATGGCTCGGCACGGACAGCATCGGCCGGCCGCATCTGGCCGCGGACGCGTCCGGCCGGCTCCGGCTCGGCTCCGGGGTCCGGGTGGACTGGCAGGTGTTCCAGGCCCTGGCCGGGCACGCGGAGCTGGCCCTGCTGGGCAGCGCGGAGCAAGAGGATTACCTGGCCCGGGCTCTGGAGCTGGTGCAGGGTCAGCTGCTCGATGGCCGGCCGCCGGGCCGGTACGCCTGGCTCGCCACCGACGAGCTCGAATACGAGGTCACCGCGCGGGTGGCCGACACCGCGCACCAGCTGGTCGGGCTGCGGCTGGCCGGCGGTGATCCGCAGGCCGCCATGGACGCGGCCCGGGCCGGGCTGCGGCTGGCCTTCTACGACGAGCTGCTCTGGCGTGACCTGCTCCGGGCGGCCCACCAGACCGGCCAGGAGGAACTGCTCCGCGCCGTGGTGGACGAGATCTGCGCCCGGGCCGCGCTCGATGAGGTGCTGCCCGGGATGGCCCCGGAAACCGAGTCCCTCATCGACGACCTCTACCCCTCCTGGCGTACCACCGTCCCCTAACCCACCCGGGCGGTGGCCTTCCGCCGCCCCGGCCCCAGTCACACTGGCCTCTCCTGCCCACACTTCACGCTGAACGTTCGCCATAAACGGACAAAACACCCGCCGGGACGCACGCCGAGCGTGAAGTGTCAGCGATGGCCGTGAGGCGCTGGCGGGCGCTACGGGTCAGCTGCCCGGGTCTGAGGCGAGCCAGGTGTCGATGCCGGCCAGCAGGCGGCGCGCCACTGACGGCGGGGCGGCGGAGCCGCGCACCGACATCCGGGCCAGCTCGGCCAGGTCCGCGTCGGACAGTCCGTGTACCAGGCGGCCGATCTCATACTGCGCGGCCAGCCGGGACCCGAACAGCAGCGGGTCATCCGCCCCCAGCGAAACCGGCACGCCGTCGGCCAGCAGGGCCACCAGCGGCACATCCGCCGGGTCCGCCGCCACCCCCAGGGCCACGTTGGACGCCGGGCAGACCTCCAGGGTGATCCGGCTGGCCGCGAGCCGCTTGGTCAGCTCAGGGTCGGCCGCCGCGGCCACGCCGTGCCCGATCCGGTCCGCGTGCAGGTCATCCAGGCAGGCCCGGACGCTGGCCGGGCCGCACAGCTCGCCGCCGTGCGGGGTCAGCAGCAGGCCCGAGCGTGCCGCGATCCGGAACGCCGCGGCGAACTCGCCGGCCGCGCCGCGCCGCTCGTCGTTGCTCAGCCCGAACCCGATCACCCCGCGCCCGGCGTACTGGGCGGCCAGCCGGGCCAGGGTCCGCGCCTCCAGCGGGTGCTTGGTGCGGTTGGCCGCAATGATGAGGCCGATGCCGACCCCGGTCTCGGTGGCCGCGGCGTGCGCCGCCTCCAGCACCAGTTCCACCGTGGGGGTCAGGCCCCCGAACCGCTGCGCGTAGCCCGAGGGGTCGATCTGGATCTCCAGCCAGCCCGAGCCCTCGGCCCGCTCGTCCTGGGCCGTCTCCCGCAGCAGCCGGTACACGTCCTCCGGCCTGCGGAGCACCGACCGGGCGATGTCGTAGAGCCGCTGGAAGCGGAACCAGCCCCGCTCGTCCGCGGCGGACAGGTGCGGCGGCCAGGCCGCGGTCAGCGCCTCCGGCAGCCTGATCCCATGCTGCTGCGCCAGGTCGACCAGCGTGCCGTGCCGCATCGCCCCGGTGAAGTGCAGGTGCAGGTGCGCCTTGGGCAGGGCCGCCAGCGGCCGCAACGGCCCCGCTGGCGGCCGCATCATCTCCGCAGGCCCCAAATCCCTCAGTGCGCCAAGTCCCTCAGTGCTCCAAATCCCTCACTGCCCCAAGCCCCTCAGTGCGCCTCGCTGAGCAGCTTGCCTATCCGGCTGATCCCCTCGACGAGGTCGTCGTCGCCGAGCGCGCAGGAAAGCCGGAAGTAGCCCGGGGTGCCGAACGCCTCGCCGGGCACCACCGCCACGTCTGCGTGGTCCAGGATCAGCTCGGCCAGCTCGCCCGAACTGGCCGGCCGGGTCCCGGCGATCTCCTTGCCCAGCACGCCCTTGACCGACGGGTAGCAGTAGAACGCGCCCTCCGGAAGCGGGCAGACCACCCCGGGGATCTCGTTCAGCATCGCGGTCATGGTCTGCCGCCGCCGGTCGAACGCGGCGCGCATCTCGGCCACCGCGGACAGGTCCCCGGACACCGCCTCCAGCGCGGCCGCCTGGGCCACGTTGCACACGTTCGAGGTGGCGTGCGACTGCAGGTTCGACGCGGCCTTGATGACGTCCAGGGGGCCGATCATCCAGCCGACCCGCCAGCCGGTCATCGCGTAGGTCTTGGCCACCCCGTTCAGCACCACGCAGGTGTCCGCGACCTCCGGCGCCACCACGGGCACCGAGGAAAACCGGGCGTCCCCGTAGACGAGGTGCTCGTAGATCTCGTCGGTGACGACCCAGATGCCGTGCTCGGCGGCCCACCGGCCGATCTCGGCCACCTGCTCCGGCGGGTACACCGCGCCGGTCGGGTTGGAGGGCGACACGAACAGCAGCACCTTGGTCCGGTCGGTGCGGGCCGCTTCCAGGTCGGCCACGCTGGCCAGGTACCCGGTCTGCTCATCGGTCATCACGGGCACCGGCACGCCGCCGGCCAGCCCGATGGACTCGGGGTAGGTGGTCCAGTACGGGGTGGGCATCAGCACCTCGTCACCCGGATCGAGCAGCGTGGCGAACGCCTCGTACACGGCCTGCTTGCCGCCGTTGGTGATCAGCACCTGGGCCGGGGTGACCTGGTAGCCGGAATCCCGTGCGGTCTTGGCCGCGACCGCCTCGCGGAGCTCGGGCAGCCCGGGCGCGGGCGTGTACTTGTGGAACCGCGGGATGGCGCAGGCCCGCTGGGCCGCCTCGACGATGTAGCCGGGGGTGGGGAAGTCGGGCTCGCCCGCCCCGAACCCGATGACCGGCCGTCCGGCCGCCTTGAGCGCCTTGGCCTTGGCGTCCACGGCGAGGGTGGCGGACTCGGCGATCGCGGAGACCCGGGCGGAGATGCGCGGATGGTCTGAAGTCATGCCTACCATGGTGACACCCCACGGATAGTGACCGCATCGCGATTACCGGTCAGCGAGGGCACCCGCGGCGATCCGGGGCCGGGCAGATTCGCCCGGTCCGGCCAGATGGTTCGACGAGGGGCCCCCGGCAACGTAGACTTCATCAACTGGTGGTGGTCCGCCCGGTGACGGCTGCGCTCCTGCAACGGTTCGCGGCGGTGTCCGGGAGGCAGTAGGGCAGTAGCTCAATTGGCCAGAGTCCCGGTCTCCAAAACCGGTGGTTGGGGGTTCGAGTCCCTCCTGCCCTGCGAGAGCGGTCCGCGTCCGACGTGGGCCGGTGGTATCAGCTGGTACACCGATCAGCGTTCAGGTGAGGACATGGCGACTCAGACGCGTGGCGAGGTCTCTAAGGGCCGGGCGAAGCCCGGGGGCCCGGCTAAGGACAGCCGGACCTCTCCTGCGCTCTTTGTCCGGCAGGTAATCGCCGAACTGCGCAAGGTGATCTGGCCGACCCGCAAGGAGCTGATCACCTACACGACCGTGGCGCTGACCTTCATCGTCATCATGATCGGGATTGTGACCGTCCTGGACTACGGGTTCACCAAGCTGGTTTTCGCGGTCCTGGGCTGAGCCGCCAGGCAGGTCATGGCGGGCGGGTGGCGGCACGGAGGTTAGCGGTACCGGAGGTTGCGGAACCGTAGCTAACGCGGGTTCGCGAGACCGGGGTTCGCAGCACCGGGTTGCGGGGCCGGGGGAGGCCGCGGCCATGCGGGGGCGGCGGCGCCAGTGCTGGTCCCGCCCGGAACAACTCCGGTGCCGCCAGGAAGAAGCGGAGAGAAAGAGCTATCGTGTCCGAGTTCCAAGTGCACGTCGGTGATCAGGTCGAAGACCTGCCCGGCGCAGACGTTCCAGCCGATGAGGCAGCGGGCCAGCCGGCCGGCGGCGAAGCCGTGGCCGGGGCTGACCCGTCCGGCGATGACGCCGTGAGCGAGGCCGCCGCGACCGGGGACGCCTCGGACGACGAAGGCGGCGCCGGCGACGCCGGCGCCGACCCCGAGGACGAGACCGGATCCGCGGACAGCGAGGCGGCCGCCGAGGACGGGGAAGCCGAGGACGGGGAAGCCGGCCCGGAGGCCAAACCGGAGGACGACGACCCGGTGGCCCTGTTCAAGGCGGAACTCCGGCTCCAGCCCGGGGACTGGTACGTGGTGCACTCCTACGCGGGCTACGAGAACCGCGTGAAGGCGAACCTGGAGAGCCGCACCCAGTCCCTGAACATGGAGGACTACATCTACCAGATCGAGGTCCCCGTTCATGAGGTGACCGAGATCAAGCAGGGCAAGCGCCAGCAGGTCTCGGAGAAGGTGCTGCCCGGTTACATCCTGGTCCGGATGGACCTTACCGACGAGTCCTGGGCCGCGGTCCGGAACACCCCCGGCGTGACCGGCTTCGTCGGCCTGTCCAGCCGTCCCTCGCCGCTCAGCCTGGACGAGGTGGCCTCGCTGCTCGCTCCCGAGCCGGAGGAGAAGGCCGCGCAGACCGAGGCGGTGCGCCGGTCCTCCGTGGAATACGAGGTCGGCGAGTCCGTTACGGTGATGGATGGCCCGTTCGCCACGCTGCCCGCGACGGTGAACGAGATCAACCCCGACACCCAGAAGCTCAAGGTGCTCGTGTCCATCTTCGGCCGGGAAACCCCGGTCGAGCTCTCCTTCGACCAGGTCTCCAAGCTCTAGGGCCCCCTAGGTCTGACCAGGCCGGACTGATCCGCTCCAGCAGGAAAAGGAACCGCAGGAAATGGCTCCCAGGAAGAAGAAGATCGCTGCCGTCGTGAAGGTGCAGCTGCAGGCGGGCGCGGCCACCCCGGCCCCCCCGGTCGGCACCGCGCTCGGCCCGCACGGCGTCAACATCATGGACTTCTGCCGTCAGTACAACGCGGCCACCGAGTCGCAGCGCGGCAACGTCATCCCGGTCGAGATCACGATTTACGAGGACCGCTCGTTCTCGTTCGTGACCAAGACCCCGCCCGCCGCCGAACTGCTCAAGAAGGCCGCGGGCGTGGCCAAGGGCAGCGGCGAGCCGCTCACCTCGAAGGTGGGCTCGGTCACCGCGGCGCAGGTCCGCGAGATCGCGCAGACCAAGATGCCCGACCTCAACGCGACCACGATCGAGGCCGCCGAGAAGATCATCGCGGGCACGGCCCGGTCGATGGGCCTCACCGTCAGCGGCTGAGTCCCCCGTGGTTGAGGCTGGGAACAGCTGAACCCGCACCGGCTGGCGCCCCCGGGCGCCGGCCTGGGCGGTGGCATAACCGCCCAGTGGTTTTCGTTGCATAACAAGCGGTTCCTCCGACGGCCCGCAGCCGCGGAAGGAATCAGTACCAGTGGCAGGGCCACGCGCTGGCCCGACGACCACGACCTCCGTAACAGAACCAAGGAGAACGACATGAAGCGCAGCAAGGGCTACCGTCAGGCCGCCGAGAAGATCGACCCGGACCGGCTGTACAGCCCGGCCGAGGCGATCGCCCTGGCCAAGGAGACGGTCACCACCAAGTTCGACCCCACCGTCGAGGTCGCCCTGCGGCTCGGCGTGGACCCGCGCAAGGCGGACCAGATGGTCCGCGGCACGGTCAACCTGCCCAACGGCACCGGCAAGACGGCCCGCGTGCTGGTCTTCGCGACCGGCGACCGGGCCGCGGCGGCGGAGGCCGCGGGCGCCGACTATGTCGGCTCCGACGACCTGATCGAGCGCATCCAGGGCGGGTTCCTGGACTTCGACGCCGTGGTCGCCACCCCCGACCTGATGGGCAAGGTCGGCCGGCTGGGCCGGGTGCTCGGCCCGCGCGGCCTGATGCCCAACCCCAAGACCGGCACGGTCACCACGGACGTGGCCAAGGCCGTCACCGAGATCAAGGGCGGGAAGATCGAGTTCCGGGTGGACCGGCACGGCAACCTGCACTTCGTGATCGGCAAGGCCTCGTTCACGCCCACCGCGCTGGTGGAGAACTACGCGGCCGCGCTGGACGAGGTGCTCCGGCTCAAGCCGTCCGCGGCCAAGGGCAAGTACCTCAAGAAGGTGGCCATGACCACCAGCATGGGGCCCGCCATCCTGGTGGACCCGTCGAAGACCCGCGGGCTTTCGGAGGAGATGGAGCCCGCTACCGCCTAGCTCCCGGCTTTCCGTTCGCGCCCGGCCCGGTTTTCTCCGCAACGAAAACCGGCCGGGCGCGGTCATTCCCTCCTGCCGCACGCCGTAAGGCCGCCCGGGAGGAGGCCTGATTTGGCGGCGGACCGGAATGCCCCTAGAGTTGTCGTGAAGCCAAAGACCGTCGGTTGTCGTCGCCTGCCCTCGCCCTGCTAGCCCGGGGCCGCGGATCAGGGGACGGCCGAAGGACCCGCGTCAGCGGGCGGCCCGCGCAGGCGTCCGAGCTGAATCACCGTGGCCAGCCTCTCCCGGCGGGCCGGTGTCCACGCCCTGGTGCCTTCGCGCCGGGGCGTTTCGCATGTCCGCTGTTCCCTCGCCGGCGCCTACACAGCCAGGACGGCCGTCGCAGGCCGTCCCGGATCAGGAAAGGAGGCCCATGGCGAGGGAGGACAAGGTGAGCGCGGTCGCCGAGCTCACCGAGCGTTTCCAGACCTCGGATGGTGCGGTGCTGACCGAGTACCGCGGCCTGACCGTGAGCCAGCTCGCGGAACTGCGCGCAGCCCTCGGCGGCGGCACCACGTACCAGGTGGTGAAGAACACGCTGACCAAGCGGGCCGCCTCGGATGCGGGCCTGGCCAGCGAGTTCGACGCCCTGCTGAGCGGGCCGTCCGCGATCGCCTTCGTGAAGGGGGACGTGGTCGAGGCAGCCAAGGGGCTGCGCGACTTCTCCCGGAACAACCCGCTGCTCGTGATCAAGGGCGGGGTGCTCGACGGCAAGGCGATCAGCCCGGCGGAGATCGAGCGGATCGCCGATCTCGAGCCGCGCGAGGTGCTGCTGGCCAAGCTGGCCGGGGACATGAAGGCGTCCATGGCCAAGGCCGCCGCCGTGTTCAACGCGCTGCCGGCGCAGATGGCGCAGCTGGCTGAGGCGTTGCGGACCAAGCGGGAGGCCGAGGGTGGTGCGGACGCGCCAGCCGCGGACGATGCCGCACCGGACGCACCCGCAGGGGACGCCCCTGAAGGGGAAACCCCGGCAGCGGAGGCCCCGGCAGCGGAGGCCCCGGCAGCGGAGGCCGGCAGCGGAGGCCTGCGGCCGACGCCGCCAGCGAGTAACCAGCCAAGCAAGCTCACGACACATACGTAGGAATTAGGAAGAGGGAAGAAGCACCCATGGCGAAGATCAGCACCGACGACCTGCTCGACGCGTTCAAGGAGATGACGCTGCTCGAGCTGTCCGACTTCGTGAAGCAGTTCGAGGACACCTTCGACGTGAAGGCCGCCGCCCCCGTGGCGGTCGCTGCCGCGGCCCCGGGTGGCGGCGGCGCCGCCGCCGAGGCACCCGAGGAGAAGGACGAGTTCGACGTCATCCTCGAGGCCGCGGGCGACAAGAAGATCCAGGTCATCAAGGAAGTCCGTACCCTGACCAGCCTGGGCCTGAAGGAGGCTAAGGACCTGGTGGACGGCGCTCCGAAGACGGTCCTGGAGCACGTCAACAAGGAGGCCGCGGAGAAGGGCAAGGCCGCCCTGGAGGGCGCTGGCGCCACGGTCACCGTCAAGTAACTATCCCGTTACCGCCGGTCGTGTGCCGGGCTGCGCGAGCTGCGCGGCCCGGCACACGCGTGTCCGGGCCGCAGCGCCGCTTGTGGTGCCAGTGGTGCTGAGGGTGCTGTGGAGGCCGGCCCGCGCGGAGCCCTCAGTGATCAGGGCAGATGCCTGGAATAGAACTGCTAGGCTTACCCGTTAGTACAGGTACTCACACGCATACCCTAATGTGGCCTTCGTCACGTCACCGATATGACGAGACCACGCGGCTCGGACTTGACGTTTTGCCTTGGACGAGCCATGCTGCGGAGCAACCGTGAACATCAGAGTCAGATACAGTTGACGAGCAGTGTAGCCGTAGGCTACACTGCCAATTTGCGCTGCACTCTTACGTCCTCGGCATCCTCGAACCCTCGCGGCGTCGCCGCAGGGCGTTTCGTGTGCGTGCGGTGAGTAGTCGGCCACAAGCTCGGAAGGACCCCTGTTGGCAGCATCGCGCAGCGTCTCGGCCGCCAGTACAGCCCCTCGTCGCGTTACCTTTGCCCGGTTCAAAGAACCTCTTGAAGTTCCCGGCCTCCTCGCCCTCCAGACCGATTCGTTCGACTGGCTGCTGGGCAACGAGCGCTGGCGTTCGCGGGTAGACGCAGCGCACGAGGCGGGCGTGAAGGAGGTTCCGGAGCAGTCCGGTCTCGAGGAGATCTTCGAAGAGATCAGCCCGATCGAGGACTTTACGGGAACCATGTCCCTCTCGTTCCGGGACCACCGGTTCGAGCCACCCAAGTACTCCGTCGAGGAGTGCAAGGACAAGGACATGCACTACTCGGCACCCATGTTCGTCACCGCCGAGTTCATCAATAACAGCACCGGCGAGATCAAGAGCCAGACGGTCTTCATGGGCGACTTCCCGCTGATGTCGTCCCGGGGCACGTTCATCATCAACGGCACCGAGCGTGTCGTGGTGTCGCAGCTCGTCCGCTCGCCCGGCGTCTACTTCGACCGCCAGGTGGACAAGACGTCCGACAAGGACATCTTCAGCTGCAAGGTGATCCCGTCCCGCGGCGCGTGGCTCGAGTTCGAGATCGACAAGCGGGACTCGGTCGGCGTCCGCATCGACCGCAAGCGCAAGCAGAGCGTGACCGTTCTGCTCAAGGCGCTGGGCTGGGACGACGCCAAGATCCTGGAGCGCTTCGGCGAGTACGAGTCGATGCGGGCCACCCTGGAGAAGGATCACACCACCGGCCAGGATGACGCCCTGCTGGACATCTACCGGAAGCTGCGTCCCGGCGAGCCCCCGACCCGGGAGTCCGCCCAGGCGCTGCTGGAGAACCTGTACTTCAACCCGAAGCGGTATGACCTCGCCAAGGTTGGCCGGTACAAGATCAACAAGAAGCTCGGCCTGGGCCTGCCGATCCGGCAGGGCACGCTGACCGAGGACGACATCGTCGCCACCATCGAGTACCTGGTCCGGCTGCACGCCGGCGAGGACGAGATGAAGACCGGCGAGTCCGTCGTCATCCCGATCGAGACCGACGACATCGACCACTTCGGGAACCGCCGCCTGCGCACCGTGGGCGAGCTCATCCAGAACCAGGTCCGTCTGGGCCTGGCCCGGATGGAGCGGGTGGTCCGGGAGCGGATGACGACCCAGGACGTCGAGGCGATCACGCCGCAGACCCTGATCAACATCCGGCCGGTGGTCGCCGCGATCAAGGAGTTCTTCGGCACCAGCCAGCTCTCCCAGTTCATGGACCAGACCAACCCGCTGGCGGGGCTGACGCACAAGCGCCGCCTGTCCGCGCTCGGCCCGGGCGGCCTGTCCCGTGAGCGGGCCGGGTTCGAGGTCCGGGACGTGCACCCGTCGCACTACGGGCGGATGTGCCCGATCGAGACGCCAGAAGGCCCGAACATCGGCCTGATCGGCTCGCTGGCCTCGTACGCGCAGGGTCAACGCGTTCGGCTTCGTCGAGACGCCCTACCGCAAGGTCAAGGGCGGCAAGGTGACCGGCCAGATCGACTACCTGACCGCGGACGAGGAGGACCGGCACGTCATCGCCCAGGCCAACACGCCGCTGGGTCCTGACGGGGAGTTCGAGGAGAGCCGCGTCCTGGTCCGCCGCAAGGGCGGCGAGGTCGACTACATCGGCACCGCCGACGTGGACTACATGGACGTGTCGCCGCGCCAGATGGTGTCGGTGGCCACGGCCATGATCCCGTTCCTCGAGCACGACGACGCCAACCGCGCCCTGATGGGCTCGAACATGCAGCGCCAGTCGGTGCCGCTGCTTCGCAGCGAGGCGCCCCTGGTCGGCACCGGCATGGAGTACCGTGCCGCGACCGACGCCGGGGACGTGATCGTCGCGGAGAAGGCCGGCGTGGTCGAGGAGTCCTGCGCGGACTACGTGACCGTGGGCAACGACGACGGGACCAGGAACACCTACCTGGTGGCCAAGTTCCGCCGGTCCAACCAGGGCACCTGCTTCAACCAGAAGCCGGTCGTCACCGAGGGCCAGCGGATCGAGGTCGGCCAGGTCATCGCCGACGGGCCGTGCACCGACCAGGGCGAGATGGCGCTCGGCCGCAACCTGCTGGTCGCGTTCATGCCCTGGGAAGGCCACAACTACGAAGACGCGATCATCCTGTCCCAGCGGCTGGTCCAGGACGACGTCCTCTCCTCGATCCACATCGAGGAGCACGAGGTCGACGCCCGGGACACCAAGCTGGGCCCGGAGGAGATCACCCGGGACATCCCGAACGTCTCCGAGGAAGTGCTCGCGGACCTGGACGACCGCGGCATCATCCGGATCGGCGCGGAGGTCGTCACCGGCGACATCCTGGTCGGCAAGGTCACGCCCAAGGGCGAGACCGAGCTGACCCCGGAGGAGCGCCTGCTGCGGGCCATCTTCGGCGAGAAGGCGCGGGAAGTCCGCGACACCTCGCTCAAGGTCCCGCACGGTGAGTCCGGCAAGGTGATCGGCGTCCGCGTGTTCACCCGGGAGGACGGCGACGAGCTGCCGCCCGGCGTGAACGAGCTGGTCCGCGTCTACGTGGCCGCGAAGCGGAAGATCACCGACGGTGACAAGCTCGCGGGCCGCCACGGCAACAAGGGTGTCATCGCCAAGATCCTGCCGATCGAGGACATGCCGTTCCTTCCGGACGGGACCGCGGTGGACATCGTGCTGAACCCGCTCGGTGTCCCGGGCCGGATGAACGTCGGCCAGGTGCTGGAAACGCACCTCGGCTGGGTGGCCAAGTCCGGCTGGGAGATCGACGGCGAGGACCAGGACTGGAAGAAGCGGCTGCGTGCGATCAGCGCGGGCGAGGCAGCAGCGGGCACGCCCGTCGCCACGCCGGTGTTCGACGGGGCCAGCGAGACAGAGATCACCGGCCTGCTCGGCAGCACCCTGCCGAACCGGGACGGGGAGCGGATGGTCGCCGGCAGCGGCAAGGCGCGGCTGTTCGACGGGCGCACCGGGGAGCCGTTCAAGGACCCCATCTCGGTGGGCTACATCTACATCCTCAAGCTGCTGCACCTCGTGGACGACAAGATCCACGCGCGGTCCACGGGCCCGTACTCGATGATCACCCAGCAGCCGCTGGGTGGTAAGGCACAGTTCGGTGGTCAGCGGTTCGGGGAGATGGAGGTGTGGGCCCTCGAGGCCTACGGTGCCGCCTACGCCCTGCAGGAACTGCTCACCATCAAGTCCGACGACGTACTTGGCCGGGTCAAGGTCTACGAAGCCATCGTCAAGGGCGAGAACATCCCGGAGCCCGGTATTCCGGAATCGTTCAAGGTGCTGATCAAGGAAATGCAGTCGCTGTGCCTCAACGTCGAGGTGCTGTCCAGTGACGGCGCAGCCATCGAGATGCGAGACACCGATGAGGATGTCTTCCGCGCGGCGGAAGAACTCGGTATTGACCTGTCCCGGCGCGAGCCGAGCAGCGTTGAAGAGGTGTGAGAGCGCACTGGGTAGCCCGGGCCCGACCGCCCGGGCTACCCAGGAGCACCCTCATCCGAACTACCCCAGGGGATAACACACGTGCTTGACGTCAACTTCTTCGACGACCTGCGTATCGGCCTGGCTACTGCTGACGACATCCGCCAGTGGTCCCATGGCGAAGTCAAGAAGCCCGAAACCATCAACTACCGCACTCTGAAGCCGGAGAAGGACGGGCTCTTCTGCGAGAAGATCTTCGGTCCCACCCGGGACTGGGAGTGCTACTGCGGCAAGTACAAGCGGGTCCGGTTCAAGGGCATCATCTGTGAGCGCTGTGGCGTCGAGGTCACCCGGGCCAAGGTGCGCCGGGAGCGGATGGGCCACATCGAGCTCGCCGCGCCGGTCACGCACATCTGGTACTTCAAGGGTGTGCCGAGCCGCCTCGGCTACCTGCTCGACCTGGCCCCGAAGGACCTGGAAAAGGTCATCTACTTCGCCGCGTACATGATCACGTACGTGGACGAGGACTCCCGGGGCCGCGACCTGCCGTCCATGGAGGCCAAGATCTCCGTGGAGCGCGGGCAGCTGGAGCAGCGCCGCGACAGCGACATCGAGGCCCGCCAGGGCAAGCTGGAGAAGGACCTGGCCGAGCTGGAAGCCGCCGGGGCCAAGGGCGACGCCCGCCGCAAGCTCCGGGAGAGCTGCGACCGCGAGTGCCGCCAGATCCGGGACCGCGCCCAGCGCGAGATCGACCGGCTCGAGGAAGTCTGGAGCCGGTTCAAGAACCTCAAGGTCCAGGACCTGGAGGGCGACGAGCTGCTGTACCGCGAGATGCGCGACCGCTTCGGCCGCTACTTCCGCGGCGGCATGGGCGCCCAGGCCATCCAGGAGCGGCTGAGCAGCTTCGACCTGGAGGGCGAGGCCGCCAGCCTGCGCGAGACCATCCGCAGCGGCAAGGGCCAGCGCAAGGCGCGCGCGCTCAAGCGGCTCAAGGTGGTGTCCGCGTTCCTGTCCACCCGCAACAGCCCGATGGGCATGGTGCTGGACTGCATCCCGGTCATCCCGCCGGACCTGCGCCCGATGGTGCAGCTCGACGGTGGCCGGTTCGCCACGTCCGACCTGAACGACCTGTACCGCCGGGTCATCAACCGGAACAACCGGCTCAAGCGGCTGCTCGACCTGGGCGCGCCCGAGATCATCGTCAACAACGAGAAGCGGATGCTCCAGGAGGCCGTGGACTCGCTGTTCGACAACGGCCGCCGGGGACGTCCGGTGACCGGCCCGGGCAACCGGCCGCTCAAGTCGCTGTCCGACATGCTCAAGGGCAAGCAGGGCCGGTTCCGCCAGAACCTGCTGGGCAAGCGGGTCGACTACTCCGGCCGTAGCGTCATCGTGGTGGGCCCGCAGCTCAAGCTGCACCAGTGCGGCCTGCCCAAGGAGATGGCGGTCGAGCTGTTCAAGCCGTTCGTGATGAAGCGGCTGGTTGACCTCAACCACGCGCAGAACATCAAGTCCGCCAAGCGGATGGTGGAGCGCGCCCGCCCCGTGGTCTGGGACGTGCTGGAAGAGGTCATCACCGAGCACCCGGTGCTGCTGAACCGGGCGCCGACCCTGCACCGGCTGGGCATCCAGGCCTTCGAGCCGCAGCTGGTCGAGGGCAAGGCCATCCAGATCCACCCGCTGGTCTGCACCGCGTTCAACGCGGACTTCGACGGGGACCAGATGGCGGTGCACCTGCCGCTGTCCGCCGAGGCGCAGGCCGAGGCGCGGATCCTGATGCTGTCCACCAACAACATCCTCAAGCCGGCCGACGGCAAGCCGGTGACCATGCCCACCCAGGACATGGTCATCGGGATCTACTGCCTGACCCGGGCGGCCGAGGACGTCCCGGGCCAGGGCCGGATCTTCGGCTCGATCGCCGAGGCCACCATGGCCTACGACACGGGCGAGCTGGACCTGCAGGCGAAGATCCAGATCCGGCTGACCGAGGCCACCCCGCCGCGCGACTTCACGCCGCCGGAGGGCTGGACGCCGGGCGATCGGTTCCGGCTGGAGACCACGCTGGGTCGCTGCTACTTCAACGAGACCCTGCCCGCCACGTTCCCGTTCGTGAACTACGAGGTCAGCAAGAAGCAGCTGTCCACGATCGTGAACGAGCTGGCCGAGACCTACCCCAAGGTCGAGGTGGCCGCGGCGCTCGACGCCCTCAAGGACGCCGGGTTCCACTGGGCCACCCGGGCCGGCGTGACGATCGCCATCGAGGACGTCATCGCCCCGCCGAACAAGGCGGAGATCCTCGACGCCTACGAGAAGCGCGCGGACAAGGTGCAGCGCGAGTACGAGCGCGGCCTGATCACCGACGACGAGCGCCGTCAGGAGCTCATCGAGATCTGGACGCACGCGACCAGCGATGTGGCCAAGGACATGGAGGCCGCGTTCCCCGAGACCAACTCGGTGTGGATGATGGTCAACTCCGGCGCCCGTGGTAACCCGATGCAGGTCCGGCAGATCGCCGGCATGCGCGGGCTGGTCTCCAACCCCAAGGGTGAGACCATCCCGCGGCCGATCAAGTCGAGCTTCCGCGAGGGCCTGTCCGTGGTCGAGTACTTCATCTCGACCCACGGTGCCCGCAAGGGCCTGGCCGACACCGCCCTGCGTACCGCCGACTCCGGGTACCTCACCCGGCGCCTGGTGGACGTGGCGCAGGACGTCATCGTCCGCGAAGAGGACTGTGGCACGGACCGCTCGCTCGTGATGCGGATCGCCGAGAAGGGCCCGGATGGGACGCTGCGGAAGCTGCCGAACATCGAGAACAGCGGCACCGGCCGGACCATCGCCGAGGACGTCGTCGTAGACGGCAAGGTCCTCGCCGCGGCCGAGAGCGACACGTACGAGTCGCTGCTCGACATCCTGGTCAACGCCGGGGTGGAGACCGTGCGCACGTACAGCGTGCTGGTCTGCGAGGCCAAGATCGGTGTCTGTGCCAAGTGCTACGGGCGCTCGCTGGCCACCGGTAAGACGGTGGACGTGGGCGAGGCGGTCGGCATCGTGGCCGCGCAGTCCATCGGTGAGCCGGGTACCCAGCTGACCATGCGTACCTTCCACACCGGCGGTGTGGCGGGGCTGGACATCACCCACGGCCTGCCCCGGATCCAGGAACTCTTCGAGGCCCGGATCCCCAAGGGCATGGCGCCGATCAGCGAGGTCGATGGCCGGGTCAAGGTCGAGGAGACCGAGAAGACCCGGAAGATCATCGTCGTCCCCGACGACGGCAGCGAGGAGATCGCCTACCAGGTGCCGATGCGCTCCCGGTTGCTCGTCCATGACGGTGACCGCGTGCACGTCGGCCAGCAGCTGATCCAGGGTGCGATCAACCCGCACGAGGTGCTCAGGATCCTGGGCTCCCGTGAGGTGCAGCTGCACCTGGTGCACGAGGTCCAGGAGGTGTACCGGTCGCAGGGTGTGTCCATCCACGACAAGCACATCGAGATCATCATCCGGCAGATGCTCAAGCGGGTGAACGTGCTCGAGTCCGGCGACACCGACCTGCTCCCCGGCGAGCTGGTGGAGCGGCCGCGGTTCGAGGAAGTCAACCGCAGCGTGGTGGAGCAGAGCGGCACGCCCGCTTCGGGCCGGCCGGTGCTCATGGGCATCACCAAGGCGTCGCTGGCCACCGAATCGTGGCTGTCCGCGGCGTCGTTCCAGGAGACGACCCGGGTGCTGACCGACGCGGCCATCCACGCCAAGTCGGACCCGCTGCTGGGCCTGAAGGAGAACGTCATCATCGGCAAGCTCATCCCGGCCGGTACCGGCATGCCGCGGTACCGGAGCGTGCGGGTCGAGCCCACGGATGACGCCCGCTCCTCGGTGTACCCGGCGACCGCCTACGAGGAGGCCCCGAGCTACGCGTTCGGCCAGGGCGCCGGCGAGGCGATCCCGCTGGAGGAGTACGACTTCGGCTCCTACAACCGGTAAGCAGTACACGCGAAGGCGCCCGGCAGCGATGCTGCCGGGCGCCTTTGTGCGTGGCGGCCCCCCGCGCCGGGTGTGGCCCCGTGTTTAGGCCCTCACCCTGCGGACAGTGGCTAGGCCAAGGATTCATAGGGGATAACCGTCCAGCATGGTGAGGAGCCAGAACATGGCGACTGAGGATAAGGCGGCCAACAAGGTCACCGAGATCAAGGGCAAGGCCAAGAAGGAAACCGGTAAGGCCATCGGCAACGAGCAGATGGAAGCCGAGGGTAAGGCCGACCAGGCCAAGGGCAACCTCAAGCAGGCTGGCGAAAAGGTCAAGGACGCCTTCAAGAAGTAGAGCGCCAGACCGTACACCCCGGACCTTGACGTCCGGCGCAAAGCAAGCCCGGGTCGGCCGGCCGACCCGGGCTTTCCCCACCCCAACCCCAGTACCCTGCGCCGGCGAGCACGGCGCCGCTCAGTGTGCTGCTTAGTCCCGCGCGGCCGCGAGCCCCCCGGCACCGGCCAGCGCCAGCTCGATCCCGGTGTCGGCCAGCGCCGCCCGCCGCGCCCCCCGGTCCGCCAGAGCCAGCCCCACCATCGTGCTGGCATGCAGCACATCAACCGCCGCGCCCAACACCAGCGGCACCCGACTCCCCGGCTCAGCGCGAAGGGCCGCCGCGGTCAGCCCCGCCTGCACCAGATGCCGCACCCCCAGCACCCGCGCCACCCCGCAAGCCCGCCCACTGGCCCGTGGCTGAGCAGCCCCAGCCGCCTCCCCGGCAACCGATCCCCCGTCACCTTGATGAGGGCCCGCGGAGCACAGACCAAAGCCACCCCATACCCCGCCCTGGCCAACGTGAGCGTCCACGCCCCCGTGCTACTTCCCCTAGACATGGAGCCTCCGGCAATTGCTGTGTGGGCTGCCAGGCGAGGCGATGCCGTCCCGGGCCCCCGGACTGGACTGGCCTGGCCAGTGTGCCCGCTCACCCTGTCACGGTCCTCGCCGGGACTGCGAAGCGGAGAGGCATGGCCGTGTGGCCGGCCGGCATGGCGTTGCGGAGCAGCCAGGCCGGCCGATCCGGTCGGGCCGCACCAAGGTTGGGAATGGCGGCCAGGCGCCGAGCCGCGCCCTGCCATCCGGTCGGGCCGCACAAACTTCACGAACGCGCGGCCAAGCGGCGCACTAGCAGAGAGCCAGCCAGCGCCGCCCCGGCCGCGAGACCGCCTGCCAAAGCCGGATGGTGTGACGCATAGAGCTGCCAGCTTCGCGAATGCGAGCGGTCGTCGAAGATCCCGTGCGCGCCGTGGTCGTGCCCCTCGGCCCTGTCGACCGGGTCGAACAGGTTGTCCGGCCGGCTCCCCACCGGCACGTCCTGGTCGGTCTGCTGCGCGTCGAACCCGGTCCGGGCCAGGTACCGGTCCAGGATCGCCGGCGCGAGCTTCTGCGCCAGCAGGGTCGCGGCCGTGCTCCCGCCGACCCAGTATTGCTTGCGCCCAGGATGATCGGCCGCGTACACGACGCCGCGCGCGGCGACCTCCGGCTGGTAGATCGGTGGCACCGGCTGGGGGTGGCGCGGCAGCCGGGACAGCACCCAGGAGAACTGCGGTGTGTTGACCGCCGGCATCTGCACCACGGTCACGCGGACGTTCGAGTGCTCGTGCAGGAGCTCGCAACGCAGCGACTCGGTGAACCCGTTGATCGCGTGCTTGGCGCCGCAGTAGGCCGACTGGAGCGGGATGGCGCGCTCGCTGAGCGCCGAGCCGACCTGCACGATGGTCCCGGCGTTCCGCGGCCGCATCCGGCTGAGGGCCACCATCGTGCCGTTGACGTAGCCCAGGTAGCTGACCTCGGTGACGCGCCTGAACTCGTCCGGGGCGATCTCGGCGAATGGCGCGAACACCGACGTGAAGGCCACGTTGATCCACACGTCGATCGGGCCGAACTGGGCCTCTATCTCGGTGGCCGCCTTCTCCACCTGCGTGTGGTCGGCCACGTCGGCCGGGATGGCGAGGGCCTGGCCGCCCGCCTCGATCACGTCCTCCGCAGCGCCGTCCAGGCCGGCCTGCCCACGGGCAATGAGTCCCACGCTGGCGCCCCGGGCACCGTACAGCCGTGCGGTGGCGCGGGCGATGCCGGCGCTGGCGCCGGTGATGACAACGGTCTGCGTCATGGAAGTTGCGTCCCTTCTGGAATAATCTGCGCGGCCGCCGTGGTTAACTTCCCTGGGCAGCAGGGACTGGCAGCAGTTCCCCGCTACCCTGCGGGCGTGGTTTCACCGTTGCCGTCAGGGAAAAATGACACCCGGTCGGGCCGTTTCGGCCTTGATCGGCGTTCGCTTTGCCTGTAGGCAAAAGGTTGGGTACGCTAGGGCATCGTGCCCGTGAGAAGCGGGTACGCGTGCGCTAGCGGACTGTGGCGCCATGGCTGGAAGGCTTGCCGGTCGATGACCGGCAGCTGGAAGGTGTGGCGAGTGGCCAGGCGCGCGGGCCTTTTCCTCTCTCGACTCCAGGCTCCGGTAGGAGCTTGTGTGGCGTGGTCACCGCGACACACCCGACCTCGGGGGTCGGAGAGACTAGGAAAACCAGCAGGTCAGGCGCTATCGAAGCGCCCGGAATTACCCTGCGCCTCGGGCGCAGGAAACGGCAAGAGAAGACGTCGCGCCAACCGGCGCGGAGAACGAAGACGGAGACGCGGTGCCCACGATCCAGCAGCTGGTCCGTAAGGGCCGCCAGGACAAGGTGGCTAAGACCACTACCCCGGCCCTGAAAGGCAGCCCCCAGCGCCGGGGCGTCTGCACGCGTGTCTATACGACCACGCCTAAGAAGCCCAACTCCGCGCTGCGCAAGGTGGCCAGGGTGCGGCTGACGAGCCAGATCGAAGTCACCGCCTACATCCCCGGGGTCGGCCACAACCTGCAGGAGCACTCCATCGTGCTGGTGCGAGGCGGCCGGGTCCGTGACCTGCCTGGCGTGCGATACAAGATCATCCGAGGCGCCCTCGACACCCAGGGGGTCCGCAACCGTAAGCAGGCCCGGAGCCGCTACGGCGCGAAGAAGGAGAAGAGCTGACATGCCGCGTAAAGGCCCCGCGACCAAGCGGCAGCTCGTAACCGATCCGGTTTACGGCTCACCGCTGGTCACCGCGCTGGTGAACAAGGTGCTGCGCAGCGGCAAGCGCTCGCTGGCCGAGCGGATCGTGTACGGCGCGCTCGATGGGTGCAAGGACAAGACTGGCAACGACCCGGTGGTCACGCTCAAGCGGGCCCTGGACAACGTGAAGCCCACCCTTGAGGTGCGCAGCCGCCGGGTCGGTGGCGCCACCTACCAGGTGCCGGTCGAGGTCCGGGCCTCCCGCAGCACCACCCTGGCCCTGCGCTGGCTGGTTTCGTACAGCCGGTCCCGCCGGGAGAAGACCATGACCGAGCGGCTCATGAACGAGCTGCTCGACGCGAGCAACGGCCTCGGGGCAAGCGTGAAGCGCCGCGAGGACACCCACAAAATGGCCGAGTCGAACAAGGCGTTCGCTCACTACCGCTGGTAAATGAGCGGCTCCAGCCGGCCGACGATAGACGAAGCAGAGGAACTGAGCAGTGGCCACCCAGACCGCCGTAGAGCTTGCCAAGGTCCGCAACATTGGGGTCATGGCGCACATCGACGCGGGTAAAACCACGACCACCGAGCGGATCCTGTTCTACACCGGCATCAACTACAAGATCGGTGAGGTCCATGAGGGCGCGGCCACCATGGACTGGATGGAGCAGGAGCAGGAGCGCGGCATCACGATCACGTCCGCCGCGACGACCACGCTCTGGCGCGATAACACCATCAACATCATCGACACGCCTGGCCACGTTGACTTCACCGTGGAAGTCGAGCGGTCGCTGCGTGTTCTCGACGGGGCCGTAGCCGTCTTCGACGGCGTGGCCGGCGTGGAGCCGCAGTCCGAGACCGTGTGGCGCCAGGCGGACCGCTACGGCGTCCCCCGCATCTGCTTCGTCAACAAGATGGACCGGGTCGGTGCGGAGTTCCACCGCTGCGTCGAGATGATCACGGACCGGCTTGGCGCCACCCCGCTGGTCATCCAGCTGCCGTGGGGCGTCGAGTCCGACTTCCGGGGCGTCATCGACCTGGTTCGGATGCGCGCCCTGCTGTGGCAGACCGAGGGCAAGGGTGACAAGTACGACGTGGTCGCCATCCCGGATGACCACGCCGAGGCGGCCCGGCTGTGGCGTGACAAGCTGCTGGAGACCATCGCCGAGAACGACGAGGAAATGATGGAGGCCTACCTCGAGGGCACCGAGCCCAGCGAGGAGCAGCTCGTCGCCGCCATCCGGCGCGCCACCATCGCGGGCGGGATCACCCCGGTCCTATGCGGCAGCGCGTTCAAGAACAAGGGCGTCCAGCCCATGCTGGACGCGATCGTGGACTACCTGCCCAGCCCGGTGGACATCCCGCCGGTCAAGGGGCACGAGGTGGGCGACGAGGAGCAGGTCGTGCTGCGCAAGGCCGACCCGTCCGAGCCGTTCGCCGCGCTGGCCTTCAAGATCATGTCCGACCAGCACCTCGGCAAGCTGACCTACATCCGGATCTACTCTGGCACCCTGGAGTCGGGCTCGAACGTGCTCAACACCGCCAAGGGGCGCCGGGAGCGGATCGGCAAGATCTACCAGATGCACGCCAACAAGCGCGAGGAGCGCCCGACGGCGGTTGCTGGGCAGATCGTGGCCGTGATGGGGCTCAAGGACACCTCCACCGGGGACACCCTGAGTGACCCCCAGAAGCAGGTGATCCTGGAGTCGATGACGTTCCCCGCGCCGGTGATCAACGTCGCGATCGAGCCGAAGACCAAGGGTGACCAGGACAAGCTGGGCACCGCGATCCAGCGGCTCGCCGAGGAGGACCCGACCTTCCAGGTCCGGACCGACGAGGAGACCGGGCAGACGATCATCTCCGGGATGGGTGAACTGCACCTGGAGATCCTGGTTGACCGGATGCGGCGGGAGTTCCACGTGGAGGCCAACATCGGCCGCCCGCAGGTCGCCTACCGCGAGACCATCCGCAAGAAGGTCGAGAAGGTCAACTACACGCACAAGAAGCAGACCGGCGGGGCGGGCCAGTACGCCCGGGTCGTCATCAACCTGGAGCCGACCGGCGGCGACGGCGGCGGCTACGAGTTCGAGAACAAGATCACCGGTGGCCGCATCCCCCGCGAGTACATTCCGTCGGTGGACGCCGGAAGCCAGGATGCCGCGGAGTTCGGCGTGCTGGCCGGCTACCCGATGGTGGATGTGCGCGTCACGCTCACCGACGGTGCCTACCACGAGGTGGACTCGTCCGAGCTGGCCTTCAAGATCGCCGGATCGATGGCGTTCAAGAGGGCGGCCGCGATGGCTAATCCCGTGCTGCTCGAGCCGGTCATGGCCGTCGAGGTCAGGACCCCGGACGACTACATGGGTGAAGTGATCGGCGACCTTAACGCCCGCCGTGGCCAGATCCAGGCCATGGAGGAACGCTCGGGGGTGCGCGTCGTCAAGGCGACCGTGCCGCTGTCGGAGATGTTCGGCTACGTAGGCGACCTGCGCAGCCGCACCCAGGGCCGGGCGGACTACAGCATGCAGTTCGACTCCTACGCCGAAGTCCCGCCCAGCATTGCCAAGGAGATCATCGCCAAAGCACGCGGTGAGTAACTGCTAGCACCAAACGTCAGTCAGGAGAATCGGCGCACTAAGAGGGCGCCTTGGCCCCACAGGACGTGGGGCAGATCGCAACGAGGAGAAACCAGTGGGGAAGGCCAAGTTCGAGCGGACTAAGCCGCACGTGAACATCGGCACCATCGGGCACATCGACCACGGCAAGACCACTCTGACCGCGGCGATCACCAAGGTGCTGCACGATAAGTATCCCGACGTGAACCCCTTCACGCCCTTCGACCAGATCGACAACGCGAAGGAAGAGAAGGAGCGCGGGATCACCATCTCGATCTCGCACGTCGAGTACCAGACCGAGAAGCGCCACTACGCGCATGTGGACTGCCCCGGTCACGCCGACTACATCAAGAACATGATCACCGGTGCCGCGCAGATGGACGGCGCCATCCTCGTGGTCGCCGCCACCGACGGCCCCATGCCGCAGACGCGCGAGCACGTGCTGCTCGCCCGCCAGGTCGGCGTGCCGTACATCGTGGTCGCGCTGAACAAGGCCGACATGGTGGACGACGAGGAGATCCTGGAGCTGGTCGAGCTCGAGGTACGCGAGCTGCTGTCCACCTACGAGTTCCCTGGCGACGACGTCCCGGTGATCCGGGTCTCCGCGCTCAAGGCGCTCGAGGGCGACGCTGAGTGGGGCGAGAAGATCGTCGAGCTCATGACCGCCTGCGACGACAGCATCCCCGAGCCGGTCCGGGACACCGAGAAGCCGTTCCTGATGCCGGTCGAGGACGTGTTCTCGATCACCGGCCGCGGCACCGTGGTGACCGGCCGGATCGAGCGCGGCAAGGTGCGCACCTCCGAGGAAGTCGAGATCATCGGCATCAAGGAGAAGGCGCAGCGGACCACGGTCACCGGCGTCGAGATGTTCCACAAGATCCTCGACGAGGGCCAGGCCGGCGACAACGCGGGCCTGCTGCTCCGGGGCATCAAGCGCGAGGACGTGGAGCGCGGCCAGGTCGTCATCAAGCCGGGCACCAACACCCCGCACACCGAGTTCGAGGGCCAGGTCTACATCCTGTCCAAGGATGAGGGCGGACGGCACACCCCGTTCTTCAACAACTACCGTCCGCAGTTCTACTTCCGGACCACGGACGTGACGGGCGTCGTCTACCTCCCCGAGGGCACCGAGATGGTGATGCCCGGGGACAACACCGAGATGAGGGTGGAACTGATCCAGCCCATCGCCATGGAGGAGGGCCTCCGCTTCGCTATCCGCGAGGGCGGCCGCACCGTCGGCGCTGGCCGGGTCACGAAGATCATCAAGTAGTGGACCGCTGTCCCCGGCCGCCCAGCGCGGCCGGGGACAGCGGCCGCCAGCGGCACTCAAGACGTAAGGACACGGAAGGCACATGGCGGGACAAAAGATCCGCATCCGGCTCAAGGCCTATGATCACGAGGTCATCGACAGCTCGGCGCGGAAGATCGTCAACACGGTGACGCGCACTGGCGCGCGGGTTGCCGGGCCTGTCCCGCTGCCCACGGAGAAGAACATCTACTGCGTCATCCGCTCCCCGCACAAGTACAAGGACTCGCGGGAGCACTTCGAGATGCGCACGCACAAGCGGCTGATCGACATCATCGACCCGACGCCGAAGACGGTCGACTCGCTGATGCGGCTGGACCTGCCTGCCGGCGTTAACATCGAGATCAAGCTCTGAGGAACGCACCGACATGACCAAGAACACCAAGGGCGTGCTCGGCACGAAGCTGGGCATGAGCCAGGTCTTCGACGCCGACGGGCGGATGGTTCCCGTGACGGTGATCGCGGCGGGCCCCTGCGTCGTCACGGCGGTACGGACGCCCGACGCCCACGGGTACTCAGCCGTGCAGCTGGGCTACGGCGAGATCGACCCCCGCCGGGTGACCAAGCCCGTGGCCGGCCACTTCGCCAAGGCCTCGGTGACCCCGCGCCGTTACCTCGTCGAGCTGCGGACCGATGACGCCACCGACTACACCCTGGGCCAGGAGGTCAACGCGGAGACGTTCGCTCCCGGCGACCTGGTTGACGTGACCGGCACCAGCAAGGGCAAGGGCTTCGCGGGCGTGATGAAGCGGCACGGGTTCAAGGGCCTGTCCGCCTCCCACGGCACCCAGCGCAAGCACCGCTCACCCGGCTCCATCGGCGGCTGCGCCACCCCGGGCCGGGTGTTCAAGGGCGTGCGGATGGCCGGCCGGATGGGCGGCGAGCGCACCACGACCCCCAGCCTCACCGTGCACGGGGTGGACACCGACCGCGGCCTGCTGCTCATCAAGGGAGCCGTTCCCGGCCCCAAGGGCGCCCTGATCCTGGTCCGCAGCGCCGTCCGGGCGCCGCAGACCGCCACGAAGGAGGCCCGGTGACCACCATCACCGTCGTCTCCCCGTCCGGCCAGGCCGGCCAGGACGTGGAGCTTCCCGACGAGATCTTCAGCGCCCCGGTCAACGTGCCGCTGATCCACCAGGTCGTGGTGGCCCAGGAGGCAGCGGCCCGCCAGGGCACGCACGCCACCAAGACCCGCGGCGAGGTTCGCGGTGGCGGCAAGAAGCCCTACCGCCAGAAGGGCACCGGCCGGGCCCGCCAGGGCAGCATCCGGGCCCCGCAGTACGCGGGCGGCGGCACCGTACACGGGCCGCAGCCCCGCTCCTATGTGCAGCGGACGCCTAAGAAGATGAAGGCCGCCGCGCTCCGGGGCGCGCTGTCCGACCGGGCCGCCAACGGCCGGATCGCCGTGGTCAGCGGGTTCGTGGACGGCGACCAGCCCAGGACCCGCGATGCGATGGCCGTGCTGCGCACGGCCATCGGGCTGCTGGACGCCAAGCTCAACGCCCGGGTGCTGGTCGTGGCCCAGGCCGAGGACGAAGTGACCTGGAAGAGCCTGCGCAACGCGCCGGGCGTGCGGCTGCTGGCCACCGGCCAGCTGAACACGTACGACGTGCTGGCCAGTGAGCACATCGTGTTCACCGAGGCGGCCCTGTCCGCGTTCACCGGCCAGCCCGTGGCCGAGGCACCGGCGCCCGCTAAGGCGAGCACCACGAAGGCGAGCACCGCCAAGGCGAGTTCCGCCAAGGCCAGCAAGCCTGCGACCGGGTCCGCGGACGCGACTGAGTCTTCCGACGGGGAAGCGCCCAAGGCTCCCCGCCGCCGCACCACCGCGAAGGAGGGTGAGGAGCAGTGAGCGCCATCCGGATCCCGGACCACCGGGACATCCTGCTGCGCCCGGTGATCTCGGAAAAGACGTACCGGCTTGCCGACGACGGCAAGTACACCTTCCTGGTCGCCCGCGACGCCAACCGGACGCAGGTCCGGCAGGCGGTCGAGGCCATATTCGGGGTCAAGGTAACGGGCGTCAACACGCTCAACCGGCCGGGCAAGCGTCGCCGCACCCGGTTCGGCTGGGGCCAGCGAGTGGGCACCAAGCGTGCCATCGTCAGCCTCGCCGAGGGGGAGCGCATTGATGTCTTCGGCGGCCCGGTCAACTAGGCCACCGGCCACATCCCAAGGAGCTTGAGCACACATGGCTATCCGCAAGTACAAGCCCACCACCCCGGGACGGCGGGGTGCGAGCGGCGCGGACTTCTCCGAAATCACCCGTAGTGAGCCGGAGAAGTCACTGGTCCGCCCGCTGTCCTCGCGCGGCGGCCGGAACGTGCACGGCCGGATCACCGTGCGGCACCAGGGCGGCGGCCACAAGCGTGCCTACCGGCTGATCGACTTCCGGCGGGCCGACAAGGACGGTATCCCGGCCAAGGTCGCGCACATCGAGTACGACCCCAACCGCACCTCCCGGATCGCGCTGCTGCACTACGCCGACGGCGAGAAGCGCTACATCATCTGCCCGGAGGGCCTGTCCCAGGGCGACCGGGTGGAGAACGGCCCCGGGTCCGACATCCGGCCGGGCAACTGCCTGCCGCTGCGGAACATCCCGACCGGCACCGTGGTGCACGCGATCGAACTGCGGCCCGGCGGCGGCGCGAAGATCGCCCGCTCGGCCGGCTCTGGCGTCCAGTTGCTGGCCAAGGACGGCGGGTACGCGCAGCTGCGGATGCCCTCCGGCGAGATCCGGCGGGTCAACGCGACCTGCCGGGCCACCGTCGGCGAGGTCGGCAACGCGGAGCAGGGCAACATCAAGCTCGGCAAGGCGGGCCGCAACCGGTGGAAGGGCAAGCGTCCCTCGGTCCGCGGCGTCGCGATGAACCCGGTCGACCACCCGCTGGGTGGCGGCGAGGGCAAGAGCTCCGGTGGCCGGCATCCGGTCAGCCCCTGGGGTAAGCCCGAGGGCCGGACCCGGCCATCTCACAAGCCCAGCGACCGGCTGATCGTCCGCAGGCGCAGCAAGAAGAAGCGGTAGGAGCACCCAACGATGCCTCGTAGTCTCAAGAAGGGCCCGTTCGTCGACGACCACCTGATCAAGAAGGTGGACGTGCAGAACGAGAAGGGCACCAGGAACCTCATCAAGACGTGGTCCCGGCGTTCCATGATCGTTCCTGCGATGCTGGGCCACACCATTGCGGTGCACGACGGCCGCAAGCACGTGCCGGTGTTCATCACCGAGGCCATGGTCGGCCACAAGCTCGGCGAGTTCGCGCCCACCCGCACGTTCCGCAGTCACGTCCGGGATGACCGGCGCAGCCGCCGTTAGCCCGGCGGCCTGATACCGGGCACGAGTAATCACTAGAGAGCGAGAGAGAAGCATGGAAGCAAGGGCGAAGGCGCGGTATGTGCGCGTCACGCCGCGGAAGGCCCGCCGCGTGGTGGACTTCATCCGCGGCATGCCTGCCGAGGAGGCGCAGGCGGCGCTGGCCTTTGCGCCGCAGTCAGCCAGCGACCCGGTTGGCAAGGTGCTCGCGAGCGCCATCGCCAATGCTGAGCATGCCCAGCAGGTAGACGCTGGCTCACTCGTGGTGAGCCGGGCGTGGGTGGACGAAGGGCCGACGCTGAAGCGTTTCCGGCCGCGTGCGCAGGGCCGGGGCTACCGGATCAACAAGCGCACCAGCCACATCACGGTAATCGTCTCTGACGAGCCCAAGGGGAGGTCCCGCTAGTGGGGCAGAAGGTGAACCCGCATGGGTTCCGTCTTGGCATCACCACCGACTTCAAGAGCCGGTGGTATGCCGACAAGCTGTACAAGGATTACGTCGCCGAGGATGTGGCCATCCGCCGGATGCTGCAGCGTGGCATGGAGCGCGCGGGCATTTCCAAGGTGGAGATCGAGCGCACCAGGGACCGGGTCCGGGTGGACATCCACACCGCGCGTCCCGGGATCGTCATCGGGCGCCGCGGCGCCGAGGCGGACCGCATCCGCGGCGACCTCGAGAAGCTGACTAGCAAGCAGATTCAGCTGAACATCCTCGAGGTCAAGAACCCGGAGACGGACGCCCAGCTCGTCGCGCAGGGCGTGGCCGAGCAGCTGTCCAGCCGGGTGTCGTTCCGGCGGGCCATGCGCAAGGCCATGCAGACGTCCATGAAGGGCGGCGCCAAGGGCATCCGGGTGCAGTGCTCGGGCCGCCTCGGCGGCGCTGAGATGTCCCGCTCGGAGTTCTACCGCGAGGGCCGCGTGCCCCTGCACACGCTGCGCGCCGACATCGACTATGGCTTCTACGAGGCCCGGACCACGTTCGGCCGGATCGGCGTGAAGGTCTGGATCTACCGGGGCGAGGCCCCGCAGACCCGGGCCGAGCGCGAGGCGGCCGCGGCCGCCCTCCGCGCTGGCGGCCAGCGGCGCGACCGGCCCACCGGGCCGCAGCGCCGGCGGCGCCCCGAGGGTGCCGACCGCGGTGACCGGGCGCCGGGTGGCGACCGGACTGCGGCCGCCCCGGCTGGCGACCGAGCCGACGCGTCCGCCCAGGGCGGGCCAGCTCAGGCCGGCGCAGCCCAGGCCAGCACGCCGCAGCCCGAGCCGGCCGCGGCGGCGACCGCGCCGAGCACGGGTGAGGAGGGCTGATCATGCTTATCCCGCGCAGGGTCAGGTACCGCAAGCAGCACCGGCCGGACCGGCACGGGGTCGCCAAGGGCGGCACCCGGGTGGCCTTCGGTGAGTACGGTATCCAGGCTCTGGAACACGCCTACGTGACCAACCGGCAGATCGAGTCCGCCCGTATCGCCATGACCCGGCACATCCGCCGTGGCGGCAAGGTGTGGATCACGATCTACCCGGACCGCCCGCTGACCAAGAAGCCCGCCGAGACCCGGATGGGTTCCGGCAAGGGCTCGCCCGAGTGGTGGGTGGCCAACGTCAAGCCCGGGCGGGTCATGTTCGAGCTGTCCGGCGTGGCGGAGCCGGTGGCCCGGGAAGCGCTCCGGCGCGCCATGCACAAGCTGCCCATGAAATGTAAGTTCGTCACGCGTGAAGTGGGTGAGGGCTGATGGCTAGCCTGGCCGCCGCTGACCTGCGGAATTCCAGTGAGGAAGAGCTGAACAGCAAGCTGGCGGAAGCCAGGACGGAGCTGTTCAACCTGCGCTTCCAGGCCGCGACCGGCCAGCTGGAGAGCCATGGACGGCTGCACGCCGTCCGCAAGGAGATCGCCCGCATCTACACCGTGAAGCGGGAACGAGAGCTTGGCATTGTGACCTTGGTGGAGGAGGCGGAAGACAGTGAGTGACGTCGAGCAGGGCGGGGAGCCCGGCCGGGGCTACCGCAAGATCCGCGAAGGTTACGTGGTCAGCGACAAGATGGACAAGACCGTGGTGGTCATCGTCGAGGACCGTGTGAAGCACCCCAAGTACGGCAAGGTCATCCGGCGCACCAAGAAGTACACGGCGCACGACGGCGAGAACGCCTGCGGCGTCGGCGACCGGGTGCGGCTGATGGAAACCAGGCCGATGTCCGCCACGAAGCGCTGGCGGGTCTCGGAGATCCTGGAGAAGGCCAAGTAGTTACCACCGCGGGGGCTTCCCCGTGAGAACCCCGGCGTCAGGAAGCAGGAGTTGACGTGATCCAGCAGGAGTCGCGGCTTAAAGTCGCCGACAACACCGGTGCCAAGGAGATCTTGTGTATCCGCGTGCTCGGCGGCTCAGGCCGGCGATACGCGGGCATCGGTGATGTCATCGTGGCGACAGTGAAGGATGCCCTTCCCGGTGCCGGGGTGAAGAAGGGCGATGTCGTCAAGGCGGTCGTGGTGCGCACCCGCAAGGAGCGCCGCCGCGGCGACGGTTCCTACATCCGTTTCGACGAGAACGCTGCCGTCCTCATCAGGGACGGCGGGGACCCGCGAGGCACCCGCATCTTCGGCCCGGTCGGCCGTGAGCTGCGCGAGAAGCGCTTCATGCGGATCATCTCGCTCGCGCCGGAGGTGCTGTGATGAGCACCAGCAGCAGGAAGGCCGCGATGGCTAAGAAGGACAGCGCGACGGCCAGGCCGCCGCGCATGAAGATCAAGAAGGGCGACCACGTGGTGGTCGTCGCGGGCCGGGACCGTGGCCGGGAGGGCACGGTCATCCTCGCCGACCCCGAGCGCCAGCGCGTGCTGGTGCAGGGGGTCAACATGGTCCGCAAGAACAAGAAGGTGGACTACCAGGGAGCTCGTGGCGCCAAGGAAGGCGGCATCACGAACACCGAGGCGCCCATCCACGTGAGCAACGTCCAGCTGGTCGACCCGGACACCAAGAAGCCGGCCCGCGCGGGGTTCCGTTTCGACGAGGACGGCGCCAAGATCCGGGTCTCCCGCCCGGGCGGTAAGGACTTCTGATGACGACCACGACGCAAGAGACCCAGGTGGCCCGGCCGGTGCCGCGGCTCAAGGAGCGCTACCGGCAGGAGATCGCGCCGGCCCTCCGCGAGGAGTTCGCGTACGCCAACGTGATGCAGATCCCCACGCTGACCAAGATCGTGGTCAACATGGGGGTCGGCGAGGCGGCCCGGGACGCCAAGCTGATCGACGGCGCGCTGCGGGACCTCACGGTGATCACCGGGCAGAAGCCCGCGGTCGCCCGGGCCCGCAAGTCGATCGCCCAGTTCAAGCTGCGCGAGGGCATGCCCATCGGCGCCCACGTGACGCTCCGCGGCGACCGGATGTGGGAGTTCTGCGACCGGCTGCTGTCGCTGGCCCTGCCCCGGATCCGTGACTTCCGCGGTCTGTCCGACCGGCAGTTCGACGGCCGGGGGAACTACACCTTCGGGCTGAACGAGCAGCTCATGTTCCATGAGATCGACGCCGACCAGGTGGACCGTCAGCGTGGCATGGACGTGACGCTCGTGACCACGGCGACCACCGACGATGAGGGCCGCGCGCTGCTGCGCCGGCTCGGATTCCCGTTCAAGGAGAGCTGAGGAGTGGCGAAGAAGGCGCTAGTCGTCAAGGCGAACAGGACGCCCAAGTTCAAGGTGCGCGGGTACACCCGGTGCTCACGCTGCGGGCGTCCGCGCGCCGTGTACCGCAGGTTCGGCCTGTGCCGGATCTGCTTCCGCTCGATGGCGCACCGCGGTGAGCTGCCGGGCATCACGAAGTCCAGCTGGTAGACCAACCCCTGGGCGCTAACCGCGCCTACTGACCACGCCGCAGGTCCCGCGGGAAACCACGGCGAGGAGGGCCCTCAGGCCATGTCAATGACCGACCCCATCGCAGACATGCTGACCCGTCTGCGCAACGCTAACTCGGCGTACCACGACACCGTGGGCATGCCCAGTTCCACGATCAAGGTCCGGATCGCGGAGATCCTCCAGCAGGAGGGCTACATCGCGGGCTGGAACGTGGAAGACGCCGAGGTAGGCAAGAGCCTTGTGCTGTCCCTGAAGTTCGGGCCCACCCGGGAGCGTTCCATCGCGGGCATCAAGCGGGTCTCCAAGCCCGGCCTGCGGGTGTACGCCAAGAAGGACAACCTGCCCCGGGTGCTCGGCGGCCTCGGCGTTGCGATCATCTCCACCTCGACCGGCTTGATGACCGACAAGCAGGCGAACAAGCGCGGGGTAGGCGGGGAAGTCCTCGCCTACGTCTGGTGAGGAGACCGCGATGTCACGAATCGGACGGCTCCCCGTGGAGATTCCCGGGGGTGTCGATGTCACGCTCAACGGCCGTGAGGTCAGTGTCAAGGGCCCCAAGGGCAGCCTGGCGCTGGAGCTCGCCCCTCCCATCGAGATCGCCCGGGAGGACAGCACCCTGAAGGTCACCCGCCCGAACGACGACGGCAAGGTCCGTGCGCTGCACGGGCTGTCCCGCACCCTGGTGGCCAACATGGTGACCGGGGTGACCCAGGGCTACAGCAAGACCCTGGAGATCGTCGGCGTTGGTTACCGGGTGCAGGCCAGGGGCTCGAACCTCGAGTTCGCCCTGGGCTTCAGCCACCCGGTGACGGTCACGCCGCCGGACGGGATCACATTCCGCGTCGAGACCCCCACGCGGCTTGTCGTTGAGGGAATTGACAAGCAGCTGGTGGGTGAGGTCGCGGCCAACATACGGAAGCTGCGCAAGCCTGACCCGTACAAGGGCAAGGGCATCCGGTACCAGGGTGAGCAGGTCCGCCGCAAGGTCGGGAAGGCTGGTAAGTAAGCAATGGCTGTCACGAAGACCCGGGCCCCGGGACGCACCGCCGCGCGGACGCGGCGGCACACGCGGGTCCGCAGGAAGGTCATGGGCAGTGCGGAGCGGCCTCGCCTGAACGTCACCCGGTCCGCCCGGCACACGTCCGTCCAGCTCATCGACGACAGCGTGGGCCGGACGGTCGCGTCCGCGTCTACCCTGGAAGAGGCGCTCCGGGGGGCCGACGGCGACAAGACGGCCAAGGCCCGTCAGGTCGGCACGCTGCTCGCCGAGCGGGCGCGGGCGGCCGGGGTTTCCGCCGCCGTCTTCGACCGGAGCGGCTGGGCTTATCACGGCCGGATCGCGGCCCTCGCCGACGCGGTACGCGAAGGCGGGCTGGACCTGTGAGCGCTGTGAACTCTGCATACGTGAAATACGAGAGAAGGAACATCTGATGGCAGGAGCTCCGCGGCGTGGCGGCGGCGGCGGTGAGCGGCGTGACCGCCGTGACGACCGCCGCGGCGGTGGCGCCGACAAGGGCACCGCTTACCTGGAGCGGGTCGTCACCATCAACCGGGTCGCCAAGGTGGTCCAGGGTGGCCGGCGGTTCAGCTTCACCGCCCTGGTCATCGTCGGTGACGGCAATGGCATGGTCGGCGTGGGCTACGGCAAGGCCAAGGAGGTGCCTGCGGCCATCGCCAAGGGCGTCGAGGCGGCCAAGAAGTCGTTCTTCCGGGTGCCCCGGATCGCCGGCACGATCCCGCACACCGTCCAGGGCGAGGAGTCCGCGGGCGTGGTGCTGCTGAAGCCGGCCAGCCCCGGTACCGGCGTCATCGCCGGCGGCCCGGTGCGCGCCGTGCTGGAGTGCGCGGGCGTGCACGACGTGCTGTCCCGCTCTCTCGGCTCCTCGAACCCGATCAACGTCGTGCACGCGACGGTGGCCGCCCTGAAGAGCCTGAAGCGTCCCGAGGAAATCGCCGCCCGGCGCGGGCTTCCGATCGAGGACGTGGCCCCGGCGGCCATGCTGCGCGCCCGCGCGGCAGCGGCCGCCCTGGGCGCCACGTCCGGCAACAGCTGAGCGGAGGCCGATGATGGCACAGCTGAAGGTAACCCAGACCCGGTCGGAGATCGGGGGAACCAAGTCCCAGCGGGCGTCCCTGCGCTCGCTCGGACTGAAGCGGATCGGGCACGTGATCGTCAAGGACGACCGGCCCGAGTTCCGCGGCATGATCTACGCGGTGCGGCACCTCGTCACCGTCGAGGAGGTCGACTGACATGCTGAAGATCCACCACCTCCGCCCGGCCCCGGGCTCGCGCACCGAGCGCACCCGGGTCGGCCGCGGTCAGGGGTCCAAGGGCAAGACCGCGGGCCGCGGGACCAAGGGGACCAAGGCCCGTGGCCAGGTGCACCTGGGGTTCGAGGGTGGCCAGATGCCGCTCCAGCGCCGGGTGCCGAAGCTGAAGGGCTTCTCCAACCTGTCGTTCAAGACCACCTACCAGGTGGTCAACATCGGGCGGCTCGCGGACCTGTACCCGCAGGGCGGCGACGTGACCCCCGAGGACCTGGCGGCCAAGGGCGCGGTGCGCGCCGGTGAACTGGTCAAGGTGCTCGGTGAGGGCGACACGGGGGTGGCACTGAGAGTGACCGCCCACGCGTTCTCGGCCTCCGCCCGGGAGAAGCTCACGGCCGCCGGGGGAACCGTCACTGAGCTGTGATGCGCTCGCCAGCCAGGCGGCGGCCGGGGACACCCCGCGCCGTCGCTGCGGCACGTGACCAGGCTGGCACGTTGTCCCCCGGCCGGACGTTGTACGGCCGTGGCACGTTGTCCACCAACGTGCAGCAGACAGTCATCATGACTGAATGCAGGGGGCTGTTACAGTGCCGCGGACGCGTTACACTGCGGCGCACCGGCCGTCGCCGCCACCCCTTGGGAGGGCGCGGCACCACCCCGTTGACCCATCTAGTTGAGGACGGCGCATGCTGACCGCGTTCCTACAGGCCTTCCGGACGCCTGACCTGCGCAAGAAGCTGCTGTTCACGCTGGGGATCCTGGCTCTCTTCCGGTTCGGCGCGGCCATTCCTACTCCCGGCATCTCCGAGAAGGCCGTCACCTTCTGTACCGGCCTGGAGAAATCAAGCAGCGCGGCGGGCGTCTACCAGCTCGTCAACCTGTTCAGCGGCGGCGCGTTGCTCAGGCTATCGGTGTTCGCCCTCGGCATCATGCCGTACATCACCGCCAGCATCATCCTCCAGTTGCTGGCCGTGGTGATCCCGCGGCTGGAGACGCTGCGCCAGGAGGGCCAGGCCGGCCAGGCCAAGATCACCCAGTACACCCGGTACCTCACCATCGGCCTGGCCATCCTTCAGTCCACCGGCATCATCGCCTACGCCCGGTCCGGGAACCTGTTCCAGAACTGCAACGAGCCGCTGATCCCGAACTCGTCGGTGTTCACCATTGCCACCATGGTCATCTGCATGACCGCCGGCACCGCGGTCATCATGTGGCTGGGCGAGCTGATCACTGACCGCGGGGTGGGCAACGGCATGTCCGTCCTCATCTTCACCACCGTCATCTCCCAGATGTTCGGCTACCTGGCCGACGTATTCAAGGTCAAGGGCACGTTCGTGCTGGCCATCGTGCTGCTGGTCGGGATCGGGATCGTGGCCTTCGTGGTCTTCATGGAGCAGGCCCAGCGCCGGATCCCGGTGCAGTACGCCAAGCGCATGGTGGGCCGCAAGATGTACGGCGGCACCTCCACCTATATCCCGCTCAAGGTGAACCAGGCCGGCGTCATCCCGGTCATCTTCGCCTCATCGCTGCTCTACATCCCGGAACTGGCCGCCACGCTGTTCGGGAGCAAGACCCATCCGGAGGGCTGGGTCACCTTCATCCAGAACGAGCTCGGCACCGGGAGCATCGGCGACTCCAAGCTCTATATGGGATTGTTCTTCGTCCTCATCGTCTTCTTCACGTACTTCTACGTGTCCATCACGTTCAACCCGACCGAGGTGGCGGACAACATGAAGAAGTACGGGGGGTTCATCCCCGGCATCCGCCCCGGGCGGCCGACCGCCCAGTACCTGAACTACGTGCTGAGCCGGCTCACCGCCCCGGGGTCGCTGTACCTGGGCGTCATCGCTCTCGTCCCGATGATCGCGTTCGCGCTGCTGGGGGTGGGCAGCCAGTTCCCGTTCGGCGGGACCACCATCCTGATCGCGGTGGGCGTGGGACTGGACACGGTGAAGCAGATCGAGAGCCAGTTGCAGCAGCGCAACTATGAAGGCTTCTTGCGATAGTGCGTGTCGTCCTCGTCGGGCCCCCCGGTGCGGGCAAGGGGACACAGGCCCAGTTCATAGCGTCGCACCTGTCCATCCCGAAGATCTCGACAGGTGACATCTTCCGTACCAACGTCAGTCAGGGGACGGCGCTCGGCCGCCGCGCTCAGGCGTTCATGGGGCGCGGTGATCTGGTGCCGGACGAGGTGACCATCGCCATGGTCACCGACCGGCTGCAGGAGGACGATACGCAGTCGGGGTTCCTGCTGGACGGGTTCCCGCGGACCGTCCCGCAGGCCGAGACGCTCAAGAAGATGCTCGCCTCCTGGGACACCCGGCTGGACGTGGTCCTGGAACTCGTGGTGGACGACGACGAGGTAGTGCGGCGGCTGTCCGGCCGCCGGACCTGCCGCCGCTGCGGCCGGGTCTGGCACGTGCTGTTCGATCCGCCCGCGCACCGGGACCAGTGCGACGACTGCGGGGGAGAGCTGTTCCAGCGGGACGACGACCGCGAAGAGACGATCCGGCACCGGATCGTGGTCTATCAGGAGCAGACCGCCCCGCTCGTCGCGTTCTACGCGGACGAGGGCATCCTGCTCGGCATCGACGCCACCGGGCCGGTGGAGGAGATCACCGAGCGGGCGCTCAGCGCGCTCCGGCGGTTCATCCGCTAAGGCCGCGCCGTGGGTACGGTGGAACCGCACAGATCCCTCAGGAGGTTGCGGATGCCGAGCGATCCGAAGATGCGCGCGTCCGACGCCGATCGCGACCGCACCGCGGCCCTGCTCCGGGAGCATCTCGCCGCGGGCCGGCTGACGGCTGAGGAGTACCACGAGCGGCTGGACCTGGCCTACGCGGCGAAGACCCTCGGCCAGCTGGACGAGCTGATGGCGGATCTGCCCGGGATCGACCTGTACGAACTGCCCGACGCCAAGCTGCGCCGGGGCCGGGCCGGCAATGTACCGCTCCCGTGGGAGCGCCCCGGGAAGTAGCCACGGGGGAGTAGGCTGCGGGGGTTGGCGTAAGGGAATTTTTCTGCCCTGGGTCTGGTTCGCAATGTCAAGCGGGGTCGCGTAGACTCTGCTGCGGCTCGTGAGTTGCCCTGTGCTGGCTTTTGCCGGTCGCCTCGCGAGTGTTGAGCAAGACCACGCATTCCTGGTGCGGCACAGTCCTGGGATGCACCATGACAACAAACGTAGACAACACCCGCCTGCACACCGTCAGCGGTGGCGAGCGGGCCCGACAGTGAAGCGCGGAGGATATGCCCAAAAAGGACGGCGCCATCGAGATCGAGGGCAGGATCGTCGAGTCACTTCCCAATGCCTTCTTCCGGGTGGAGCTAGACAATGGGCACAAGGTCCTCGCCCACATCAGCGGGAAGATGCGGATGCACTACATCCGTATCCTGCCCGATGACCGGGTGGTCGTTGAGCTGAGCCCGTACGACCTGAGCCGTGGCCGGATTGTCTACCGGTACAAGTAACGGACTGACGCAGGACATTGACCTGTCCCAGCGCCGGAGGAGGCCACGATGAAGGTCAAGCCGAGTGTGAAGAAGATCTGCAGCAAGTGCCGGGTGATTCGGCGGCATGGCCGGGTCATGGTCATCTGCTCCGACCCGCGGCACAAGCAGCGCCAGGGCTGACGCCCGACCCACACGCACCGCAGCCCGGGTGCGGCATCAGCCGCACGCGGGTTACCCCCGGTAGGAGGCCGGGGCCCAGCCCGGGCAGGGGCCGGGGAGCGGCACGTACGACCTCCTCGATGAAAAGGAGAACTGCCCGCCCATGGCACGCCTAGTTGGCGTCGACCTCCCCCGCGAAAAGCGGCTGGAAGTCGCTCTGACCTACATCTACGGAATCGGGCGCACCCGTGCGCTCGAGACGCTGAGCGCCACTGGCGTCAGCGGCGACACGAGGGTCCATGAACTCGGAGAGGACGACCTGGTCCGTCTCCGGGACTGGATCGAGGCGACCTACCGGGTCGAAGGCGATCTGCGCCGCGAGGTGCAGGCGGATATCCGCCGCAAGATCGAGATCGGGTGCTATCAGGGAATTCGTCATCGTCGTGGGCTGCCGGTACACGGCCAGCGCACCCAGACGAACGCCCGCACCCGTAAGGGCAGGAAGAAGACAGTGGCCGGCAAGAAGAAGGCCGGGAAGAAGTAGTCCGCGCCCGTTGCCACTGCTGGCCGGGGCCTGGTAACACGAGCCCTCGCCACACTGCGGACCGACGACCTCACCGAATAGGAAGCAGATGCCGCCAAAGAGCCGTACTGGCGCCAAGAAGGTGCGCCGGAAGGAACGGAAGAACGTCGCTCACGGGCACGCCCACATCAGGAGCACGTTCAACAACACCATCGTCTCGATCACCGATCCCGTGGGCAACGTCATTTCCTGGGCGTCGTCCGGCCAGGTCGGGTTCAAGGGATCACGCAAGTCCACGCCATTCGCGGCGCAGATGGCGGCGGAGGCCGCGGCGCGCCGGGCCATGGAGCACGGCATGCGCAAGGTCGACGTATTCGTCAAAGGTCCTGGGTCTGGACGGGAGACCGCCATCCGGTCGCTGCAGGCGACCGGCCTGGAGGTTGGCTCGATCCAGGACGTCACCCCGGTTCCGCACAATGGCTGCCGCCCGCCTAAGCGGCGCCGGGTCTGAGGAGTAGCGCGAAGATGGCTCGATACACGGGCGCGGACTGCAAGCTCTGCCGCCGCGAGAAGATGAAGCTCTTCCTGAAGGGCGCCAAGTGCGATTCGCCGAAGTGCCCCATTGAGATCCGGCCCTACCCGCCGGGTGAGCACGGCCGCAACCGGCCCAAGGAGAGCGAGTACCTGCTCCAGATCCGGGAGAAGCAGAAGGCTCGCCGGGTCTACGGCATCCTCGAGCGGCAGTTCCACGGCTACTATGAGGAAGCCACCCGCAAGCGGGGTATGACCGGAGAGAACCTGCTCCAGATCCTGGAGAGCCGCCTGGACAACGTGGTGTACCGGGCGGGGTTCGCGAAGAGCCGGGACATGGCCCGCCAGCTGGTCCGGCACGGTCACTTTGTCGTCAACGGCAAGAAGGTGGACATTCCGTCCTACCGGGTGAGCGAGAACGACATCATCGAGGTCAAGCCGAAGTCCATCGAGCTGACCCCGATGGTGGTGGCGCGCGCCGAAGCCGGCGAGCGGCCGTCTCCCGCCTGGATGGAAGTCATCCCGGACAAGATGCGCGTCCTGATCCACTCTCTCCCGGCCCGGGCGCAGATCGACACCCAGGTCCAGGAACAGCTCATCGTCGAGTACTACTCGAAGTAACAGCTCACCGGGCCGTCACGTCGTGGCGGCCCGGGAGCGGTGGATGGCCCGGCCGTCAGCGGCCCGGCTGTCAGCGAAGATCGCGGCGTCAAATAGCGGGCGTCGCGGAAAGGGGTACCAATGCTCATCGCCCAGCGTCCCACTCTCACCGAAGAGCAGGCCGGCGACTTCCGGTCGCGGTTCGTCATCGAGCCGCTGGAGCCAGGGTTCGGCTACACGATCGGGAACTCGGTCCGCCGTACGCTGCTCTCCTCTATCCCGGGTGCCGCCGTCACCAGCATCCGGATCGAGGGTGTGCTGCACGAGTTCTCCACCGTCCCCGGGGTGCAGGAAGATGTCACCGACATCATCCTCAACCTCAAGTCGCTGGTCGTCTCCTCGGAGCAGGACGAGCCCGTGGTCATGTACCTGCGCAAGCAGGGCCCGGGTGAGGTCACCGCCGCGGACATCGCGCCGCCGGCCGGGGTCGAGGTGCACAACCCGGAGCTGCACATCGCCACCCTGAACGCCAAGGGCAAGCTGGAGATGGAGCTGACGGTCGAGCGCGGCCGCGGCTACGTGTCCGCCGCCCAGAACAAGCAGCCCGGCCAGGAGATCGGCCGTATCCCGATCGACTCCATCTACTCGCCGGTGATGCGGGTCACCTACAAGGTCGAGGCCACCCGCGTGGAGCAGCGGACCGACTTCGACAAGCTCATCCTCGATGTGGAGACCAAGCCGTCCATGCGTCCCCGGGACGCGGTGGCCAGCGCGGGCAAGACCCTCGTTGAGCTGTTCGGCCTGGCCCGCGAGCTGAACGTGGAGGCTGAGGGCATCGACATCGGCCCGTCGCCGACGGACGCCGCGCTCGCGGCCGACCTGGCGCTGCCGATCGAGGAGCTCAACCTCACCGTCCGCTCGTACAACTGCCTCAAGCGTGAGGGCATCCACACCGTGGGCGAGCTGGTCGCCCGCAGCGAGCAGGACCTGCTCGACATCCGCAACTTCGGCGCCAAGTCGATCGAGGAAGTCAAGCAGAAGCTGACCGACATGGGCCTCGCGCTCAAGGACTCCCCGCCAGGATTCGACCCGGGCAGCGCGGCCGACAGCTACGGCGCGGACGACGACGACAGCTACGTCGAGACCGAGCAGTACTGAACTGAGCAGTACTGACGGGGCCTGGCAGCCCGGTAGTACATAACCAAGGAGAACGTTCCGATGCCCACGCCCACCAAAGGCGCTCGGATGGGTGGCAGCGCGGCCCATCAGCGGCACCTGCTGTCGAACCTGGCCACCGCCCTGTTCGAGCACGGCAAGATCACCACGACCGAGGCCAGGGCACGCCGGCTGCGGCCGTACGCCGAGCGGCTGATCACCTTCGCCAAGCGCGGTGATCTGAGTGCCCGCCGCCAGGTCCTCACCGTGGTGACCGACAAGAGCGTGGTGCACACGTTGTTCACCGAGATCGGGCCGCAGTTCGCCACCCGGGAGGGCGGCTACACCCGGATCACCAAGATCGGTCCGCGTAAGGGCGACAACGCCCCGCTCGCGGTGATCGAGCTGATCCAGGAGGAAGCTGAGGCCAAGCCGCGCCGCCGCCGCGCCCGGCGGTCCCAGCCCGCCGCCCGCCCGGCCGCCTCCGCAGCCGCGGAGACGACTGAGGCGCCGGCCGACGAGGCCGACGCTGAGGCAGCTGATGTCACGGCCGAGGCGCCGGAGGCCGATGTCACGGCTGAGGCCACTGACATTGAGGACGCTGACGCTGAGGCTACCGACGCCGAGTCTGATGACGCCGCGGACGAGGCGGCGGACAGCGAGGACGCGGACAGCGAGGACGCGGACTCCGCCGAGGCGCCCGAGAAGTAACCGGGGAGCCGTCGCCGTTGACTGCTGAGGCCTGCCGGGTCCGGATTGACCTCAGCTACGACGGCGGCGGCTTTTCCGGCTGGGCCCGCCAGCCTGGCCAGCGCACCGTCCAGCAGGTGCTGGAGGACGCGCTGAGCCTGGTGCTGCGCGCCGACACGCCGGGGCAGTTCCCCGTGCGGCTCACCGTGGCGGGCCGGACCGACGCTGGAGTGCACGCGCGAGGTCAGGTGGCGCACGCCGACCTGCCCCGGGCGGCGTGGCTGGAGGCGGCGCCGGTCATCTTGCGCAGGCTGGCCCGGCTGCTGCCCCCCGATGTCCGGGTCCGCCAGATTGGGGTCGCGCCAGACGGGTTCGACGCCCGGTTCTCCGCGCTGAGCCGCCGGTACTCCTACCGGGTCTGCGACGACGTGACCGGGCCGGAACCACTGCGCCGGCACGACACCCTCTGGTCTCGCCGTGAGATCGAGATCGGCCCCATGAACGAGGCGGCCAGGCTGCTGCTCGGCGAGCACGACTTCGCTGCCTTCTGCCGCCGCCGCGAAGGGGCGACCACCGTGCGCGAACTGCTGTCCCTGTCCTGGTCCCGGCCCGATCCCACGGTGCCCGGATCCGGGGCGGCTGAGTCCGGGGGGCCCGGGCCCGGGGGGCCCGGGTCCGGAGCGGCCGGTCCCAGGGTGGCCGAGGCTACCGTGATCGCGGACGCGTTCTGCCATTCGATGGTGCGGGCCCTGGTGGGTGCGCTCCTCAAGGTGGGGGAGGGTTCCCGGCCGCCGTCCTGGCCGGCTCAGATACTCACCGCCCGGGTCCGTGATTCCGCCGTGCCCGTGGTGCCGCCGCACGGGCTCTGCCTGGAAGAGGTTTGTTACCCCCCGCCGGGCCAGCTCGCCCAGCGGGCCCTGGCCACCCGGCGGGTCCGGCCCGCCCCGGCTGAGCCCGCGTCTGGGTGAGCCGCTGCGGGCCTGAGTGAGCCCGGGCCCGGGGTGAGCCCGCTGCGGGTCAGGGTGGCCCTCGGCGAGCCCACCTGGTGGGGGAGGCCGGCCCGGTTACGGGGTCTGGGGCTTGCCGAACACCATCCGGCTGGTCAGGCTGATGCCAGCCGTGTTGGCCACCAATTGCCGGGAGAACGTGTCCAGCTCCCGGCGCCGGGCCGCGCTGCCCGGAGCCTTCAGGTTGGTGAACTCGGCCCAGGTCAGGATCAGGTAGTGGCCCTTGATCTGGGCCTCTTCCAGCCCGGTCCCCTTGGTCAGGCTCTTGGTCGGGCCGCGGGGGCCCGCGAGTTGCTTGATGAACGCGGTCGCGCCGGTCGCCTTCCCGGCCCGCTCCGTATCGGTCACGTTGGCCAGGTTCAGCACCCCGATGGTGGCCATGATCTTCTGCCCGGCGGACAGGTAGCTCGCCCGCATCACCTGGGTGCAGCCGGCCTTGCGCAGGGCGGCCTTCAGCTTGTTCCCCAGTACCAGGCCCGGGCAGTTGTGCCCGGCCCGCTGCACGGTCCGGGCGACGGTACCGCTCGCGGCGTAACTGGGCGGGAACAGCTCGGTGAGCGTTAGGGCCTTCGGATCGTCAGCCCGGGTGGTGATGTGCTTCCAGGGCCCCAGCGTGGGCGACGCGCTGCTGGACGCGGTGCCCGACCGGCCCGGCGACGCCGCGGTCGGGGCAGGGGTCTGGCCCTTGTGGAAGTACAGGTAGGCCACGGTGATCAAGATGATGACGACCACCATCATGACCAGCGGCATGAGCCACATCCGGGCCCGGCTGGGCGGCTTGCGTGGTTTGCGGGGCTTGCGGCCGCGGGCCTCCGACCGGGACCCCCGGGGTCCAGTCCCGCCGGTGTCTGGGTCCAGGGCTTCCGGGAAGCCCTGCTCCTGTCGGGTTTGCTCCGGACGGGATTGCTCCTGACGGCTCTTCTCCTGCTGGCGGGCCGCCAGCCGCCCGCCCGGCCGGGCCGCGCGCAGCGACGGATCCGTCTGGCCCGGGAACCCCGTGCCGCCAGGATCTTCAGTGCCGCCGGAATGTTCAGTGCCGCCGGGAAAACCCGTCTCCCCGGGGAAGCCGGTCTCACCGGGAAAACCAGCCTCGCCGGGGTACCCGGTGCTGGCCGGGTGCCCGTACCCCGGCTGGCCCGCGTAGCCCGACGGTGCGCCGGGTCCGGCCGGTGCTGCGAGTCCCGGTGCCGTGAGTCCGGGCGCCGTGAGTCCCGGAGCCGCAGATCCGGCCGGTATCTCGGGTCCGTCGGCCGACTCGAAGAATCCCCGTGGCCCGGTCTGGGGGCCTTCGCCGTCCCGGGGGTGCCCGTTCTCGTCCCGCCCGGAACGGGCCGGGGCCCCTGGCGAGGCTGTGGTCCACTCGCCCGCCAGTTGGGCGCCGTCGAGTCCCGCCAGTTGGGCGTCGTCGAGCACCGCCCAGGTCTGCGTGGCTGTGGCGTCGGCCGATGGGTCGCTCACGGCCAGCAGCGGGTACCCGGGCTCGGATATCTCGGGGCCGGACCCGGCGGTCAGGCCGGAGCGCCCGGCCGCACTGATCGCGCGGAGCTCAGGCGCGTTCCACGGCGAGAACTGGCCCGGCGGGTACACCGGGTCGGGCGCTCCGGGCGCGGGCGGGAATCCACGCAATGGGCCGCGTCCGCCGGGGCCCGCGGTCCGGAAGGCACCGGCGCTCCACAGTGACCCGCGAGGCTGCGATCCCCCGCTGCCGGAACCGTTCCCCGGCGCTCCCTGGATCTCCTGGCCGGGCCGCCGTTCCGGACGCCGCCACGCGTTCTCCCGTGACGGTGGACCGCCGGTCGTGGCCGGCGCCGACGCGGGCTGAGCGGCGCCGCGGCTGGGCTCCCTGCCCTCGGAGTGTTCACGTCTCCGCCGCCCGGCCGCGCGCCCCGAGCCGGTCCCCCGGGTAGCTGGCGGGTAGCCCGTCCCGGGCGCAGCGGGCGGGCGGCCCGTCCCCTGGGTTGCTGCCGGGTAGCCCGTGCCCGGGGTAGCCGGCGGGCGGCCCGTCCCTTGGTCGGCTGGCGGGTAGCCCGTGCCACCAGGGGCGGCCGCCGCGTATCCGGCCGGAGCCGGGCCTGCGGTCGGGCCCGGATAGGAAGCGGGGCCGTCCGGGCGCCGGTGACTGCCGCTGGATCCGCCTGGATAGCTGGTCTCCCCGCCGTACCCGGATCTGCCTCCATAGCCTGGCGGGGCCGGGCTGTCCGCGGCCGGCCCGGCTGAGCGCGCGGCGGGTGCCCGGCGTCGGCCGACGGCTCCCCCCGGTTCTTCCTCGCCCGGGGCCGCAGGCCCTCGTGGTGGAATAGACAGCGCGGCGCGGCGCGTCCTGGCGTCCAGTCGGCTGTCCGGCGGGCCGCCGCCCTCGTCACCCGGGTAGCCCATCCCGGGAGCGTATCGTTCTACGCGACGGACCTCGGGCGGACCGCCAATTTGCCCGCCCGGCCTGCCGGGTGGTCGCTCGCTTTGACCGTTACTAGCAAGGGCCGGTATCCTTCTTTGACGTCCATGTGTGTTCGCATGCCCGCGGTGCCCGCTCAGCGAGGCTGGTTACGCGGCGGCGAGCGCGTCGGACTCCCTCACCCGGGATAGCAGCCGAGTTCGTTGTGCCCGGGCGTGGAACCAGATCAAGTCCCACCACACGAAGGCTTACCACCGTGCGCACATTCAGCCCCAAGGCCGGCGACATCCAGCGTCAGTGGCACGTCATTGACGCGTCCGACGTCGTCCTCGGCCGCCTGGCCAGCCACGCGGCCACCCTGCTGCGCGGCAAGCACAAGCCGATCTTCGCGCCGCACATCGACACCGGTGACTTCGTCATCGTCGTCAACGCGGAGAAGGTCGCGCTCACGGGCCGGAAGCTGGAGCAGAAGCTCGCGCACCGCCACTCGGGATATCCGGGCGGGCTGACCTCGGTGGCCTACGGCGACCTGCTCGAGAAGCACCCCGAGCGGGTGATCGAGAAGGCCGTCAAGGGCATGCTCCCGAAGAACTCCCTGGGCCGCAGCCAGCTGCGCAAGCTCAAGGTGTACGCCGGGCCGCATCACCCCCACCAGGCGCAGCTGCCCACCCCGTTCGAGATCACGCAGATCGACCAGCAGGCGCCTGCCGCCAGCGCGGGCAGCCGCTGACCCGGTACGGCCCACGGCACCGCGCCGGGGACCCCCCGCCCTGGCGGGCGCCCTGATCAGAACCGATTCTGATCAGAATCGATGAGGAAGTACGAGGAAGGAACCGTGGCCGAGTCCACTGACACGCAGGAGCTCGCTGAGGGCGCCAGCGTGGAGACGGCGGAAGACGCCGGCGAGCACGTGTCGGAGTACACCACCGAGACGGCCGCGGATGCCGGCGGTGAACGGCAGCCGGCCCGTAAGCCGGTCGTGACCGGCAGCGCGCTCGGCACCGGGCGCCGCAAGGAAGCCATCGCCCGGGTCCGCATCGTGCCCGGGTCGGGGCAGTGGCGGATCAACGACCGGAAGCTGGCCGAGTTCTTCCCGAACAAGGTGCACCAGCAGCTGATCAGCGAGCCGTTCGTGAGCCTGGGCGCGGAGAACCAGTTCGACGTGGTCGCGCGTATCAGCGGTGGCGGCATCACCGGGCAGGCGGGCGCGTTGCGGCTGGGCATCGCCCGGGCGCTGATCCTGGTCGACCCCGATAACCGGACCACGCTGAAGCGGGCCGGTTTCCTGACCCGTGACCCGCGGGTCAAGGAGCGCAAGAAGTACGGTCTGAAGAAGGCGCGCAAGGCGCCCCAGTACTCCAAGCGTTAATCAGCTGACCTGCGTTTGCGGCTAATCCCCCCGCAACTCTGTTTGGCATGCCTGGACGACGAGATGACCCGGGGGTAGCTAGATCATGGTCCGGCTGTTCGGAACTGATGGTGTCCGCGGAGTGGCCGGGGAGGATCTGACCGGCCAGCTGGCCATGGACGTGGCCCGGGCCGCGGCGTCAGTCCTGCACGACACGGGAGCCTTCGCCGCGGCGGAAGAATCCGGGGGCCGCCCGCTGGCGGTGGTGGGCCGCGACCCGCGGGCCTCGGGGGAGTTCCTCGAGGCAGCGGTGGTGGCCGGGCTGGCCGGTTCGGGTGTGGACGTGCTGCGGCTCGGCGTGATTCCCACCCCCGCGGTCGCCTTCCTCACCCGGGACCTCGGCGCGGATCTGGGCGTGATGCTGTCCGCGAGCCACAACCCAGCACCGGACAACGGGATCAAGCTCTTCGGGCGCGGCGGCTTCAAGCTGCCCGACGCGGTCGAGGACGAGATCGAGGCGCACCTGGGGATGCCTCCCCGGCGGCGTAGCGACCTGCCCGCGGGCTTTGGCCGGGTGACTGACGCCACCACCGAGCCCGAGCGCTACCTCGACCACCTGCTGGCCTCTGTGACCCGGCCTGGGCCCGCGGACGGCGTGGTGGCTGGCCCGCTGGCCGGCCTGACCGTCGTGGTGGACTGCGCCCACGGCGCCGCCGCGGCGTTCGCCCCGTTGCTGCTGCGGCGGGCCGGTGCCGAGGTCATCGCGATCGGCGCCGAGCCGGACGGGCACAACATCAACGCCGGCTGTGGATCCACCCACCTGGAGACCCTCTCGGCGGAGGTGACCAAGCGGGGTGCTGACGCCGGCATCGCGCATGACGGCGACGCCGACCGCTGCCTGGCGGTCGGCGCGGACGGCGAGGTGATCGACGGGGACCAGATCCTCGCCGTGCTGGCCCTCGCCCTGGCCGGCCGGGGTGAGCTGCCCGGCAACACCGTGGTCACCACGGTCATGTCCAACCTCGGCTTCCGTAACGCCATGCAGGACGCCGGGATCACCGTGGTGGAGACCGCGGTGGGCGACCGGTACGTGCTCGAGGCCATGCGGGACGGCCAGTTCGGCCTCGGCGGCGAGCAGTCCGGGCACATCATCATGCTGAAGCACGCCACCACCGGGGACGGCCTGCTCACCGCCCTGCAGTTGCTGGCCACGGCGGCCCGCCAGGCCCTGCCGCTGGCCGACGTCGCAGCGGTGATGACTAAGTACCCCCAAGTCCTGGTGAACGTCCCCGGCGTGGACAAGGCCCGGGTCAGCGCGTCGCCCGAACTGGCCTCGGCGGTGGCCGCGGCCAAAGAGGAACTCGGCACCTCCGGCCGCGTCCTGGTCCGGCCCAGCGGCACCGAGCCCGCCGTCCGCGTGATGGTGGAAGCCGTCGAAGCCGAGCAGGCCCAGCGCACCGCCGACCGCCTAGCCGCCGCCGTCCGCGCCGCCGGCTAACCCCCACGCCCCGGCCCTCCGCCCCCAGCCCCAGCACGCCGCCTCCTGCGCCCTGCCCCCCGCGCCTGCGCCTCGCCCCCGGCGCTCCCGGCCCCTGGCGCCCCAGGCCTCCCGGCACCCGCGCCTCGCCCCCGGCGCCTCGCCCCGGGAGCCTCCGGCCCCGCCCCGCAGCCCTTCCCGCCTCGCCCTCGTGATCCATCAGCAGTGCGGATCGGACCCCACATATGGGGTCCGATCCGCACTGCTGATGGTTATCCACAGAACGTGATTCTGGAGTGGCGAGGCTTGGGGGACGGGTTGAGGCTGGAGGGGTGACGGATTCCTTGCCCGGGGATGTCTTCGACGCCTCGCAGCAGCAGTGCGGGGTGGTGAGCCGGGCGCAGGTGCTCAGCAGCGGGATGACTCGCAAGCAGATCGAGGGCCGACTGCGCGGCGGTCGCTGGCAGCGCCTGTACCCAGGCGTGTACGCGACCTTCAGCGGCGCCCCAGGACGGGCCGCCATGCTCTGGGCGGCCGTACTTCGGGTGGGAGACAAGGCGGTGCTCAGCCACTACACCGCGGCTGAACTGGCGGGGCTGACCGGCACCTCGTCGGCCACTATCCATGTCACCGTGCCGAGCGGCCAGAGCGTCCGCCCCATCCCCGGAGTCACCCTGCACTACTCACGCCGGGTAGCGCAGGCTCGCCATCCAGTACGGACGCCGCCCCAGACCCGGGTAGAGGAGACGGTGCTGGACCTGACCACCGTCTCCGCCAGCCTCGACGTGGCGCTGGGCTGGATCTTCCGGGCCTGCGGCAGCCGGACGACCACGCCGAATCGCCTGGCTGCTGCCTTGGCCTTACGAGACCGGGTCCGGTGGCGGACGGAGTTAGGGGCGGCGCTTGGCCTCGGTGCGCAGGGGGTGCACTCCTTGCTGGAGTTCCGGTACGTCAACCGGGTGGAGCGGCCCCATGGGCTGCCTGCCGCCGTCCGGCAGTACCGGGTGACCCGGGCGGGGCAGCGCCAGTACCAGGATGTGACCTACCAGGCGTACGGCGTGGTGGTCGAGCTGGACGGGCGGGCCGCTCACCCGGTGGAGTTCCGCTGGCGCGACATCCGCCGGGACAACGCCAGCGCGACCGAGGGCCAGGTCACGCTGAGGTACGGATGGCCGGACGTGACCCAGCGGCCATGCCTGGTAGCCACCGAGGTGGGTGCGGTGCTGTCCGGGCGTGGCTGGGATGGGCGGCTGCGCCGCTGCGGTCCGGCCTGCCTGCTCCCGCCCTGACCACCGCACGGCCGGCTTGGCTAGGGCGCCCCAGCCGCCCGCGCCCCCTGCGATCGCGTGACAGGCTGGGCGGGTGATCATTGGCATCGGGGTGGACATGGTGGACATCGGGCGCTTCGAGGCGTCGCTGCGGCGTACCCCGGCGCTGGCGGCCCGGCTGTTCGCCGAGAGCGAACGCCGCGGAAGGCCGGAGTCCCTGGCGGCCAGCTTTGCGGCGAAGGAAGCAGTGGCCAAGGCGCTGGGCGCGCCTGCGGGGCTGAGCTGGACCGACGTAGAGGTGGTCCGGGACGCGTCGGGCTGCCCCCGGCTCGACATCCGGGGCACCGTCGCCGGCGCGGCGAGCCAGCGGGGGATCCGCCGCTGGCATGTCTCGCTGAGTCATGATGCCGGGATGAGTATTGCGATGGTGGTGGCCGAAGGATGAGATACGCACACCAGGTGCGCAAGGTCCGGGCCGCGGAGCAGGCCCTGATGGCGCAATTGCCGCCGGGCGCGCTGATGCAGCGGGCTGCGGCCGGGCTGGCGTCAGTGAGTGCGGGCCTGGTCGGGAGGGTTCCCGGTTCCAGAGTCGTGGTGCTCGCGGGCAGCGGGGACAACGGTGGCGACGCGCTCTTCGCAGGAGCCCGGCTGGCCAGCCGGGGGGCCGCGGTGCTGGCCGTCACGGCCGGCTCGCGGGTGCACGAGCAAGGCGCCGCGGCGCTGCGCGCCGCGGGCGGGCGCCTGGCCAGCGCGGACGACGACGCCGCGCCCGCGGCCATCGGCGCGGCCGACCTGATCCTCGACGGCTTGCTGGGCATCGGCGGCCGCGGCGGGCTTCGGGAGCCGCAAGCCTCGCTGGCCTGGCTGGCCGCGCGCTCCCCGGCCGTGGTGGTCGCCGTGGACCTGCCGAGCGGGGTGGACGCGGATACCGGCGAGGTCGAGGGATCCGCGATTCAGGCCGATGTGACTGTGACGTTCGGCACCCTGAAACCCGGCCTGCTGATCGACCCCGGCGCCGGGCACGCCGGGGTGGTCGAGCTGATCGACATCGGCCTCGGCCCCTACCTGGATCCCCCGGACGCCAGCGCGCTGCAGGCCCCGGATGTGGGTACGCTGCTGCCCCAGCCCGGCGGGGATTCCGACAAGTACCGCCGGGGCGTGGCCGGGATCGTGGCCGGCAGTGAGCGGTTCACCGGTGCGGCCGCGCTGGCTGTGGGCGGTGCGATCCGGGGCGGCGCCGGGATGGTCCGGCTGGTGTCCGCGGCGCCGGCGGTGGCCGTGGTCCGGCTGCTCTGGCCGGAGGCGGTGATCACCGTGACGGGGCAGGACATCCCGGCCGGCGAGGACGTGCACGCCGCGGGACGCGTCCAGGCCTGGGTGGTTGGACCGGGCATGGGCACCGATGACCAGGCCCGGGACCGGCTGGCCGCGGTCCTGGCCAGCGATGTGCCGGTACTGGTGGATGCGGACGGGCTGACCCTGCTGGCCGCCCACAAGGGTCTGCTCTCCCGCGACGCGCCGACCCTGCTCACCCCGCACGCGGGTGAGCTGGGGCGGCTGCTCGGCGTCGATCCCGCCGACGTGGAGAGCCGCCGCCTGGAACACGCCAGGAGGGCCGCAGCCAGCCTGGGGGCCACGGTCCTGCTCAAGGGATCCACCACGGTGATCGCCACCCCAGACGGGCGTTCAGCGGCCAGCCAGGGCAGGGCTAGCCAGGACGAAACTGGCCAGGACGGGGACAGCCGGGACGACCTGCCGCCGGTGCGGGTCAACCCCACCGGCACCTCATGGCTGGCCACCGCGGGCACCGGCGATGTGCTGTCCGGGCTGGCCGGCTCGCTGCTGGCCCAGGGCCTGGAGGTCGGCGAGGCCGCGGCGGCCGCCGCGTATCTGCACGGGCTCGCGGCCCGGCTGGCGGCTGCCGGGGCCGGGGCGCGCCCGGCGCCCGCCGTGGAGCCGTCCAGCGGCGGCTGGGACATCACGAACCCGGAAGATCCCCGGGCCGGGTACGCGGAGGCGCCGATCGGGGCGGCGGATGTGGTCGGCGCGCTGCCCGACGCGATCAGGTCGGTCCGCCGCCGGGCCCGCTAACTACGGGCCCGCTAACCACGGGCGGCCCGCTAACCGCCGCCCGGCCCGCTAACCACCGGCGGGAGCGCTAGCCGCGGGACATGTCAAACCCTGCGTGCTGGCACACTGAGACGCCATGGACGGTCATGCGGAAGCGCTCATCGATCTGGCCGCCGTCGCCCGCAACGTCGAGGCGATGCGCGAGCACGTCCGCGGCACGCCGCTGATGGCGGTGGTCAAGGCCGACGGTTACGGGCACGGCATGATTCCCGCGGCGCACGCGGCGGTGGCCGGCGGCGCGCAATGGCTGGGCGTGGTGCACGAGCACGAGGCGCTGGCGCTGCGGCAGGCCGGCCTCACGACCCGGATGCTGACCCTGCTCGGCGCGCCCGGCGCGGCGCATGAGGCGGCGATCCGCGAGGACGTCGACCTGACCGTGGACGCGGTGCCGCTGCTGCACGAGGTCGCGGCCGCGGCTACCCGGGCCGGGCGCCCGGCCCGGGTGCACCTCAAGATCGACACGGGGATGGCCCGGGGCGGTGCCACCCCGGCCAGCTGGCTGGCGCTGGTCGCCGCCGCCCGGTCCGCCGAGGCCGCCGGGAACATCACGATTACGGGGATATGGTCCCATCTGGCCTGCGCGGACATACCTGGACATCCGTCCGTCCGCGCCCAGCTGGCCCGGTTCACCGACGCGGTCACGCTGGCCGAAGCCCAGGGAGCCCGGCCCGAGGTGCGCCACCTGGCCAACACCGCGGCGACCCTGGATTTCCCGGATACCTGGTTCGACCTGGTCCGCCCGGGCGGCGCGATCTACGGGCTGGCCACCATTCCCGGGGGCGCGCCGGACTGGCTCCGCCCGGCGATGACCGTGCGGACCCGGCTGACCCTGGTCAAGCGCGTACCGGGAGGCACCCCGGTGTCGTATGGCCACCTCTACACCACCCAGGGCGAGAGCACCCTGGGGCTGATCCCGCTGGGTTACGCCGAGGGAATCCCCCGGACTGCGTCCGGGGTGGTCGAGGTGCTGGCCCGTGGCCGGCGGTGGCGTATCGCCGGCACCGTATGCATGGACCTGTCCGTGCTGGACTTCGGGGCCGAGCCGGCCGAGACCGGCGACGAGGTGGTGCTGTTCGGCCCGGGCGACTCCGGTGAGCCCACGGCCCAGCAGTGGGCGGACGCGCTGGGCACGGTTTCCTACGAGGTCGTGACCAACTTTGCCGGGGGAGTACCACGAACTTACCGTGGAGTAGCATACGAGGACAGTGAGTCCCCTGGTGCGGGGCTGTCGGGCACGGTGACGGGGCCGCAAGCCTGACGCACCGCTGGCCGGCAGGTCGCCGGCCAGGGCGCGCGGCAGGGAGGTGCGATGGCGACCTGGCGGCGGATCACGGGAGTGGCGGGGCTGGCGGCGGGAGCCGTGGCTGCGGGAGCCGGAGTCGTCGTGGCGGCCGAGCGGATCGCGATCGGCCGGACCCAGGTCCTGCGCAGTACCGCAGCGCCGGAGGGACTGGGCCAGCTACGCGGCCAGCCGCTTACCGTGCTGGCCGACGATGGGGTCTCGCTGCACGTGGAGATCGACGAGCCGCCCGCCGGGGCGCAGGCCCGGCGGGGCGCGCCGCCTCAGCCGCACACGGTCATCTTCTGCCACGGCTACACGCTGAACCAGGATTGCTGGCACTTCCAGCGGGCCGCGCTGCGCCAGCACCGTCTCGTGTTCTGGGACCAGCGAGACCACGGCCGGTCCGGGCGATCCGAGGCAGGCGCGGCCAGCATCGACCGGCTCGGCGCCGATCTGGACCTGATCATCAAGGCGGTCGCCCCCGGGGACATGCCGGTGATCCTGGTCGGGCACTCGATGGGCGGCATGACGATCATGGCGCTGGCCGGCCAGCATCCCGAGCTCTTCGGGACCAAGGTCACCGGGGTGGCCCTCATCTCCACCGCGGCCAGCGGCCTGTCGGCGGGCAGCCCGTGGATGCCCGGGCCGATCAGGCCCGTGCTCACCCGGGCGCTCCCGGTGGTGCTGCGCGGCGCCGCTACCGGCTACCGGGCCATGCTGGTGGAGCGCGGCCGCCGGGTGGCTGGCGACCTGTCCTTCCTCAGCACCCGCTTCATCGGCTTCGGCAATACGCAGGTGCATCCCACGGTGGTGGACTTCCTCGAGCAGATGATCAGGTCCACCCCGATCGAGGTGGTCGCGGCGTTCGGGGAAGCCCTGTACGGCGTGGACATGCGCGGCACGCTCGCCACCCTGGGCCGGGTCCCCGTGGTCACGCTGACCGGCGACAAGGACCGGCTCGTCTCGCCGTCCCTGGGCCTGGAACTGGCCGAGGGCATTCCCGGTGCGGAGCTCGTCTGGGTGCCCGGCGCCGGCCACGCCCTTATCCTGGAGGCTCCCGAGGTGGTCAACGAGGCGATCGCCGGCCTGATCGCCCGGGTGGACGCGGGCGCGGCGGCGCGCGAACGGACCGCCTGAGGGCACTTCGCGGCCCGTGCGGGCACACGACCGGGCACCCGTGCGGGCACGAGACCGGGCATAAGATCCGGCCCGGACCCCGGGCAAGACCGGGTACGAGACGAAAGGGCAGGTGCTGCTGCGTGGGGTCTGTGCACGACTCCGCCACCGGGTCCGCTGACCGCATCCCGGTGGCCACCGGAGAGGACATGCGGACACTGGGCCAGCGGATAGCCGCCCTGCTCCGGGCCGGTGACCTGGTGGTGCTCACCGGGCCGCTCGGGGCCGGGAAGACCACCCTGGTGCAGGGCATCGGGCAGGGCCTGGACGTCCGGGGGCCGGTAACCTCCCCGACGTTCGTCATCGCCCGGGTGCACCCGGCGCTGAGCGGCGGGCCGGGCCTGGTGCACGTGGACGCCTACCGGCTGGGCAGCGTCGCTGAAGTGGACGACCTGGACCTGGACGCGTCCCTGGAGGACTGCGTGACCGTGGTGGAGTGGGGCGAAGGCCTGGTCGAGGAGCTCGCGGCCGACCGCCTGGAGGTCACGATCACGATGCCTCCCGCCGGTGAGCCGGGGGAGATGCGGCTGGTGACTTTGGCCGGTATCGGGGAGCGCTGGGCATCCGCCGCGGATCCGCGTGTTGTGCCCTACCCGTGACACCCAAGGCCATATAGTGACCGACTGTCCCCGCATTGCTGAGCCCAGCCGTTCCCTGAACGGCTGCCGTCCGGTAATGCGTCTCGCGCCGTTCTGCACGGTCTAATCCCCTTTCCCGGAGGCGCGCCGTGGCTCAGCAGGGGCCCCGTCCCCCACGTTCTGGTCGGCCGTCCCCACGCGGCGACCGGCAATGGAACGATGACCGTTACCCGGACGACGACGAGGAACTCCCGCCCTGGGCGGGGCTCGCGGTCGATCCGCGCTGGGCGCAAGGGGCGACCCGCGGGAAGCGGCACGCTCCGGCCCGCCCGGACTCCGGGCGCGGGGCGCCCGCCGGGTACGACGACCCCGCTGGCCGGGGCGCAGCCGATGGTCACGCGCGGGCCGGTTACGGCGCACCGGCCGGGTACGACGACCCCGCTACACCCGCCCGCTACGACGAGCCGGCTACAGCGAGCCAGCCGCTTACAGCGAGCCGGCCGGGTACGACGAGGAGCCGGGAGAGTTTCCCCCGCCCCCGGTACGCCCGCGGGGCCGCCAGGCCGCGGCCCGGGCCCGCCGGAACCGCCGGTCCATATACCTCTGGGGCAGCGTGGTCGTGGTGGCCGTGCTCGTCGGTGTCGGTGTCTGGTTCCTGGTCAGTGGGGGCAGCAAACCGGCCGCGGCGCCCGACCCGCTGGTCACGACGTTCCTGCCCGGTGAGTTCAGGACCGTTCCCAACGCGTGCACCGCGGTGACGGCCAGCACGCTCAACCAGTACCTGCCGGGGAAGCGGGTCGTCGCCTCGCCGAGCTCGCTGGACGGCGGCGAGGCCAGCCTGTGCAGCTGGACACTCGATCACCGGCCGCTCTACCGGCTGCTGAACGTCCAGGTGCAGGCGTACACGCCGAACGGCCTGGCCAGCGGGGACGGCAGCGCCACGTTCGCGGCGATGGACGGGTACGCCGCCGCGCTGCAGCAGAAGACCAGCCCGCCCAAGGCCACCCACCTGCCGAAGGCCACGATCACCGCGATCTCAGGGCTGGGCACCAAGGCGTTCTCCGCGCTGCAGGTCACCCGGTCACCCGGGATCAAGACGGACCTGATGACGGTGGTGGTCCGGGACCGCAACGTGGTACTCACCGCGGTTCTGCAGGGCAACAGCGGCCGGGGCGGCTACGGGCCGGTCTCCCCGGCCCAGCTCCGGGCCGGGGCGATCGCGGCGGCCCGCGATGTCCTCGCCCAGCTGAAGTGAGCCGCCTGGCCGGCTGCGCGCAGTTGTCCCGTCTCGCCTGGCCGGTCAGCTAGAGCCACCGACTGGGGCCGGGCAGCTAGAGCCGGTCAACTGGGGCCAGTCAACTGGGGCTGGTCAACTAGGCTTTGCCCCCGTGCTAGTGCTCGCCTTTGACACCGCGACGCCAGCCGTGACGGTAGCCCTGCATGACGGGACGAACGTGCTGGCCGAGACCACCACGGTCGACGCGCGCCGCCACGGTGAGCTCCTGGCGTCCTCCATCGACGCCATGCTGGCTGAGGCCGGTGCGGGCCGGCTGGATATCACCGCCGTGGCCGCCGGGACCGGACCTGGCCCGTACACCGGGCTGCGCGCGGGACTGGTCACCGCCCGGGTGCTCGGCAGCGCCCTCGGCGTGCCGGTGCTACGGGGTGTGCACCCTCGACGTGATCGCCGCCGACGTGGCCAGCACGGGCGCCGCCAGGGGCCAGGACTTCCTCGTGGCCACCGACGCCCGGCGGCGCGAGGTGTACTGGGCCCGCTACGGCGCTGATGGCCGCCGCCTGGATGGCCCTGCGGTCGGCTACCCGGCCGACGTGGCCGAGACAGCGACCGCAAGAGCAGCGGCCGCAGCAGTGGCACAGCGGCCGGAGAGCAGCGGCCGGAGAGCAGGAGCCGGGAGAGCGGCTGACCGCCAGGACCGCCCGGGCATCCTGACCGCAGGCGCGGGCGCGCTGCTCTACCCGGGTGTCCTGGGCGAGCCCATCGAGCCGTCCTACCCGGCGGCGGGCACCCTGGCCCGGATCGCGGCGCAGCAGCTCGCCGCGGGCCTGCCTGGCTCCGGGGCCGAGCCGATCTACCTGCGCCGCCCCGACGCCCGGGTGCCCGGCCCGCCGAAGCGGGTGACGGTCCCGTGACGCGCCATGACGCCGCTGAGCCGGGGCGCCCCGGCCGGCTGCCACGACCACGACACCCGGGACGCCGGGCGTCACACTCCGCGCCATGACCCGCGCCGACCTTCCCGCCGTGCTGCGCCTGGAGGCGGCTCTCTTCGGGGACGAGGCGTGGTCGGAAGCCATGCTGACGTCGGAGCTGGAAGGGGCGCAGGCCAGCGGGCGCTACTACCTGATCGCCGAGGACGCCGGCGGCCTGGTCGGCTACGCGGGGCTGCTGAGCCCGGGCGGCGGCCAGGCCGACGTGCTCACGATGGCCGTGGCGGAGGACCGCTGGGGCCAGCGGATCGGGGCCAGGCTGCTGGACAGCCTGGTCGCCGAGGCGGCCCGGCAGGGCTGCACCGAGGTCTTCCTCGAGGTCCGGGTGGACAACGACCGCGCCCAGCGGCTGTACCGCGGCCGGGGCTTCGCCGCGATCGGCGTCCGGCGTGGCTACTACCAGCCGTCCGGGACGGACGCCCTGGTGATGCAGCTCAGCCTGCCCCGGCCCCGGCCCCGGCGGTTCGGCTTCGCCAGCACGAGATCCTCCGGCCCGGGATCCTCCGGCCCGAGACGGGGCGATAGCAGGCCGGCGTCAGGAGGCACCCGATGACGTCCCCCCTCGCCCCCCTGGTCCTGGGCATCGAGACGTCCTGCGACGAGACCGGCGCCGGGCTGGTGCGCGGGCACGAGCTGCTGGCCGACTCCGTGGCGTCCAGCGTCGCGGAGCACGCCCGCTTCGGTGGCGTGGTGCCTGAGGTGGCCAGCCGCGCGCACCTGGAGGCCATGGTCCCGGCGGTGGACCGGGCACTGGCCACGGCCGGGGTCACGCTGGCCGACGTGGACGCGATCGCGGTGACCGCCGGACCCGGGCTGACCGGCGCGCTGCTGGTGGGCGTGTGCGCCGCCAAGGCCTACGCGCTGGCCCTGGGCAAACCGCTGTATGCGGTGAACCACCTGGCCGCGCACATCGCCGTGGACCAGCTGGAGCACGGCGCGCTGCCCGAGCCGGCCATCGCGCTGCTGGTGTCCGGTGGTCACTCCTCGCTGCTGCTGGCCCGCGACATCGCCGGCGACGTGCAGCCGCTCGGGGCCACCATCGACGACGCCGCCGGTGAGGCGTACGACAAGGTGGCCCGGGTGCTCGGGCTGCCGTTCCCCGGCGGCCCGCCGATCGATCAGGAGGCCCGGTCCGGTGACCCCGCCGCGATCGCCTTCCCCCGGGCCAAGTACCGGGACCAGACCCTCGACTTCTCCTTCTCCGGGCTGAAGACCGCGGTGGCCCGCTGGGTGGAGGAGCGGCGCGCGGCCGGGGCCAGTGTCCCGGTGGCGGACGTCGCGGCCTCCTTCCAGGAGGCGGTGGCGGACGTGCTGACCCGCAAGGCGGTGCAGGCCTGCCGGGCCCACGGCGTGGACCACCTGGTCATCGGCGGCGGCGTGGCGGCCAACTCCCGGCTGCGCGCGCTGGCCGCGGAGCGCTGCGAGGCGGCCGGGCATCCGGCTGCGGGTGCCCCGCCCGGGCCTGTGCACCGACAACGGGGCCATGGTGGCGGCCCTCGGGGCGGAACTGGTGGCCCGCGACGCCAAGCCGTCGCCGCTGGACGTCGGCGCCGATTCGGCGCTCCCGGTGACCAGCGTCCTGGCCTGAGGTTTACCGGCCGGACGTTTGACGGCGCGCCCCGCCCGGACTACTGTTCGGGACTGGCACTCTCTAGGGTAGAGTGCTAATGCGACGAGGCTGGACTGGCACCCGCGACGACAGCCGGCCATGGTCGTTCCTCTCTTAATAGTCGTTTCCCCATCCTTTTCGGAGGAGGAGGTCAGATCGTGGCGACCGCTACCAAGGTTGTTCTCAAGCCACTCGAAGACCGGATCGTGGTCCGCACTCTGGAGGCCGAGCAGACCACTGCGTCCGGGCTCGTTATTCCAGACACCGCCAAGGAGAAGCCCCAGGAGGGCGAAGTCCTGGCTGTGGGCCCCGGCCGGTTCGATGACGCAGGCGCCAAGCGCGTGCCGATGGACGTCAAGGTCGGTGACGTGGTGCTGTACAGCAAGTACGGCGGCACCGAGGTGAAGTACCACGGCGAGGAGTACCTGGTGCTCTCCGCCCGTGACGTGCTCGCCATCATCGAGAAGTAGATCGAGCAGTAACCGGCGGCGCTGCCGCGGGCCCGCAGCCCGTGGCGGGGAACCGCTCAGGACCACCGCCCCGGCGCTTGTTTCGCGTCCGGGGCGGTAGTCCGTAAACCAGAGGTCCGCAGGACCAAACCGGGCCCGCGGCCGGGTCATCCCGGCCGCCGGGCACGACCTTTCAAGGCAATTTTGAGGTGCTCATGGCCAAGATGCTGGAGTTCGACGAGGAGGCACGGCGCGCGCTGGAGCGCGGCGTCAACCGCCTCGCCGACGCCGTCAAGGTGACGCTGGGTCCGAAGGGCCGCAACGTCGTCATCGACAAGAAGTGGGGCGCTCCGACCATCACCAACGACGGCGTGACCGTCGCGCGTGAGGTGGACCTGGAGGACCCGTACGAGAACCTCGGTGCTCAGCTCGCCAAGGAAGTCGCCACCAAGACCAACGACGTGGCAGGCGACGGCACCACGACCGCGACCGTGCTGGCGCAGGCGATGGTCCGTGAGGGCCGCCGCTCCGTCACCGCGGGCGCCAACCCCATGTCCATGAAGAAGGGGATCGACGCGGCCGCCGCCGCCGTGTCCGACCTCCTGCTGGAGTCGGCCCGCGAGGTCGAGGAGCAGCAGGAGATCGCGAACGTGGCGACGGTCTCCGCGCAGGACCCGAAGATCGGCGAGCTCATCGCCGAGGCGTTCAGCAAGGTCGGCAAGGACGGTGTCATCACCGTCGAGGAGTCGCCGACCATGGGCCTCGAGCTCGAGTTCACCGAGGGAATGCAGTTCGACAAGGGCTACATCTCCCCGTACTTCGTGACCGACCCGGAGCGGATGGAAGCCGTCACCGACGACGCGTACATCCTGCTGCACGCGCGGCAAGATCTCCTCGATGGCGGATTTCCTGCCGCTGCTGGAAAAGGTCGCCCAGACCAAGAAGCCGTTCCTGGTCATTGCCGAGGACGTAGACGGCGAGGCCCTTTCCACGCTGGTCGTGAACAAGATTCGCGGCCTGCTCCAGGTCGTGGCCGTGAAGGCCCCGGGCTTCGGTGACCGGCGCAAGGCAATGCTCGCGGACATGGCCATCCTCACCGGTGGTGAGGTGGTCAGCGAGGAGATCGGCCTCAAGCTGGAGAACATCGGGCTCGAGAGCCTCGGCCAGGCCCGCCGCATCGTGGTGACGAAGGATGACACCACGATCGTGGACGGGGCCGGCGACGCCGAGACCATCAGCGAGCGGGTTCGCCAGCTGCGCGCGGAGATCGAGGCGACCGATTCCGACTGGGATCGGGAGAAGCTGCAGGAGCGGGTGGCCAAGCTGTCCGGCGGGGTAGCCGTCCTCCGGGTCGGTGCCGCCACCGAGGTGGAGCTCAAGGAGAAGAAGCACCGCCTCGAGGACGCCATCTCGGCGACCCGGGCCGCGATCGAGGAAGGCATCGTCCCCGGTGGGGGCAGCGCCCTCGTGCACATCGCGTCCAACCTGGGCGACCTCGGCAAGACCGGCGACGAGGCAACCGGGGTGGCGGTGGTGCGCAGCGCCCTCGTCGTCGCCGGCCCGCTGGATCGCCGAGAACGCCGGCGCGGAGGGCATGGTCGTGGTGGCCAAGATCGCGGAAATGCCGCACGGGCAGGGCTACAACGCGGCCACCGGCGAGTACGGTGACCTGCTGGCCCAGGGCGTCATCGACCCGGTCAAGGTGACCCGGTCGGCGGTGCTCAACGCCGCGTCCATCGCGGCCATGCTCCTGACCACCGAAGCACTGGTGGCGGACAAGCCCGAGGAAGAGGACGAGGGTGCGGCAGCGGGTGGCCACGGTCACTCGCACGGCCACGCGCACTAACACCCGAGAACAAAAGATCCGCAACGAACACCGCAGGCCCCCGCCCGGCTTCATCCCGGGTGGGGGCCTGCGGTGGGCCAGGAGGGTTTCCCGGGCTGGTGTGGTCCGTGAGGTCCTGGGCCGGGTGACGGCGCCTGGTGCGAGGTCTGGGGTGGCTGGGCGGCTTTACCGGCTTTACGCGCCCATTGTCCTGGTGCTTCGCTACCTAAGGCGCGAAAGGGACACCCCGCTGAATCTAAATTACACTCAGTAGTCAATTAATTACTGAGTGTAATTTCATGTTCGGAACGTAACTGCATGGAACATCAATGTGACCTTTCTGTTGCCCACATTGAGGAGGGCACCCCCGTTTTACTGGGCATCATGCAGTCGTGAGCGAGGGATGCATCATCCGGGCCGTGGCTGAGGGGCAGGGAGCTGTGCTCCCGGCCACCAGCGCGGTGACCGAGGGGGCGGGGGCCCGCGAGCACGCCACCCACGAGCACGGCAGCTACCAGCGCGGCAACTACGAGCGCGGTACCCAGGAGCACCAGCGCGGGACCTACGATCAGCGAGGTTCTGGCCCGGGCAGCTACGCCGATCCCGGCGGGGGAGCCTGGGCCGACGAGCCGGGCGGCTTCGGCGACCTGGCCCGGCTGGCGGTCCGCGGCCACCCCGGGGCGGTCGAGGCCCTGCTCGAGCGGATCCGCCCCATGGTGGTGCGCTACTGCCGGGCCCGGCTGGGCCGGGTCACCGGGCACTACTACGTGGCCGATGACGTCGCCCAGGAGGTCTGCCTGGCCGTGCTGGCGGCGCTGCCGCGGTACCGGGACATGGGCAGGCCCTTTGCATCCTTCGTGTTCGGTATCGCCTCGCACAAGGTGGCCGACGCGGTCCGCACCGCGTCGCGGCTCGCCGTGCCGTTCGAGGACCTGCCCGACGGGCCGGACGAGCGGCCCGGTCCGGAAGAGACCGTGGTGGCCTACATTGAGGCAGAACGCACCAGGGCGCTGCTCGCTCAACTCCCGCATCATCTACGTGAGCTGCTAATACTACGCGTGGTGACCGGTCTGTCGGCTGAGGAAACGGGTAACGTACTCGGTATGTCAGCAGGGGCGGTAAGGGTAGCCCAGCACCGGGCGCTGGCCCGGCTCCGGGCACTTGCGGTTGAGGAGTCGATTGCGTGATCACGGGGCGCGGACCTGGAGCGCCCGGTGTGACACCCGGCCTGGATTTCACCCGCAGGCGGGCGACAGTGGGCGGCACCGGGGGCCGGGCCGTCGATCTCGGTGAGATCCGGCGGTCCGGGGAAGCTATCAACGTGCTCGCGGCGCGGGGTGCCGCCGGGCCGGAACTGACGCATGATCCGGCGCTGGCGCTGCTCAGCGCGCTGATCGCGGACGTAGACACGCCGGGCACCCTGACGGAGCCTGGTGTCCCGCCGGGCGACCTCCAGCGCGCCCTCGCCGGAGCCGGATGGCCCGGCCGCGCGGCAGGCCAGCGCGCCGAGGCCTGGCAGGCGCTGGCCGGCGCGCCGTCCCGGAGCGCGGCCGCGTGGCTGCGGGCCGCGGTCGCAGGTGGCGTGGTGGCGGGCCTGGCCAGCATCACCAGCCTGATCGCCACGAGCATGCTGGCCCGGCTGGCCCGCGGTCCGGCCAGGGCTAGCCGGTGGCAGCCGCGGCCCGGCCGGGCGCGCCGGGTGCGCTGATCATCCAGCGGCGGGCCACCCACCGGGCCATCCAGCGGCGCGTCATCGAGCAGGGGTCACCCCGGCGTGGGCCATCCCGGCGGCGCGCCCCCTCTAGACTGGTGATGTCCCGCAGCCACCCTCGGAAGGTGTCATGAGCGACGTCGGCAAGTTCGCCCCTCCGGCCCTGACCTTCGACGACGTCTTGCTGCTGCCCGCGCACTCGGTCGTGATGCCCGGTGAGGCGGACACGACGGCCCGGCTCACCCGCCGGATAACGCTGAACGTGCCGCTGGTCTCCTCGGCCATGGACACGGTGACTGAGGCCCGGATGGCCATCGCCATGGCCCGCATCGGCGGCGCTGGCGTGCTGCACCGGAACCTCTCCGTGGACGACCAGGCGCAGATGGTGGACACGGTGAAGCGGTCCGAGGCCGGCATGATCACCAACCCGGTGACCTGCGGCCCGGATGCCACCGTGGGCGACGTCGAGCAGTTGTGCGCCCGCTACCGCATCTCCGGTGTCCCGGTGACCAGCCCGGACGGGGTCCTGGTCGGGATCGTCACCAACCGGGACATCCGCTTCGTGACCGACCACAGCCGCCGGGTGGCCGACGTCATGACGACGACGCCGCTGATCACCGCGCCGGTCGGGGTGTCCAGGGATGATGCGTTCGCGCTGCTGCGCCAGCACAAGGTGGAGAAGCTGCCGCTGATCGACGAGGCAGGCAGGCTGCGCGGCCTGATCACCGTCAAGGACTTCACCAAGAGCGAGAAGTTCCCCAGCGCCACCAAGGACAGCGAGGGACGCCTGGTGGTCGGCGCGGCCGTGGGGGTCGGTGAAGACTCCAAGGGGCGGGCCCAGGCCCTGGTCGAGGCGGGCGCCGACTTCCTCGTGGTGGACACCGCGCACGGCCACTCCCAGCCGGTCCTGGACATGGTGGCCCAGGTCAAGGCCAACCTCCGGGTCGAGGTGGTCGGGGGGAACATCGCTACCCGGGCCGGCGCCCAGGCGCTGATCGACGCGGGTGCAGACGGGGTCAAGGTCGGGGTCGGGCCGGGCTCGATCTGCACCACCCGGGTCGTGGCCGGGGTCGGCGTGCCCCAGGTCACCGCGATCTACGAGGCCTCGCAGGCGACGCGGGCCGCGGGCGTACCGCTGATCGGCGACGGCGGCCTGCAGCACTCCGGCGACATCGCCAAGGCCATCGCGGCCGGCGCCGACAGCGTGATGCTGGGCAGCCTGCTGGCCGGGTGCGAAGAGGGCCCCGGCGAGATGGTCTTCATCCACGGCAAGCAGTACAAGCTGTACCGGGGGATGGGCTCACTCGGCGCGATGCGCAACCCCGAGCGAGGCCGGTCCTACTCCAAGGACCGTTACTTCCAGGACGACGTGCTGCGCGAGGACAAACTGGTCCCGGAGGGCATCGAAGGCCAGGTGCCCTACCGTGGGCCGCTCGCCGCGGTGGCGAACCAGCTGGTCGGCGGCCTCCGGGCGGCCATGGGGTACTGCGGCGCGCGGACCGTGGCCGAGCTCCAGGAGGCCCGGTTCACCCAGATCACCGCGGCGGGGCTGGCGGAAAGCCACCCGCACGACATCGAGATGACCGCGGAAGCGCCCAACTACGCCCGGCGCGGGCGGACCTGATCAGGCAGCACTGAGAAGGGCAGCACTAAGCGATGACCACCGTAGAGATCGGCCGGGGCAAGAGCGGCCGCCGCGCCTACCCGCTCGATGAGATCGGCATCGTCCCCTCCCGGCGCACCAGGGACCCCGAGGAAGTCTCGGTGGCCTGGCAGATCGACGCTTACCGGTTCGAGATGCCGCTGGTCGCCTCGCCGATGGACAGCGTGGTGTCGCCGGCCTTCGCCGCCCGGCTCGGCGCGCTCGGCGGCCTGGCCGTGCTCGACCTGGAAGGGCTGTGGACCCGGTTCGAGGACCCGGAGCCGATCCTGGCCGAGATCGCGGAGCTCCCCCAGGAGGCCGCCACCCGGCGGCTCCAGCAGATCTACCACGAGCCCATCAAGGAAGAGCTGATCGGCCAGCGGATCGAGGAGATCCGCTCGGCCGGCGTGACCACCGCGGCGCGGCTGTCCCCGCAGCGGACCGTCCGGTACTACAAGACGGTCGTCGACGCGGGCGTGGACATCTTCGTGATCCGTGGCACCACGGTGTCCGCTGAGCACGTGTCCGGGCAGGCGGAGCCGCTTAACCTGAAGCAGTTCATCTACGAGCTCGACGTGCCGGTGATCGTGGGCGGCTGTGCCACCTACACCGCCGCGCTGCACCTGATGCGCACCGGCGCGGCCGGCGTGCTGGTCGGCTTCGGCGGCGGGTCCGGGCACACCACGGCCGCGGTGCTGGGCGTGACCGTGCCGATGGCCACCGCAATCGCCGACGTGGCCGCCGCGCGGCGCGAGTACCTGGACGAATCCGGCGGCCGCTACGTGCACGTCATCGCCGACGGCGGGATGACCCGCAGCGGTGACATCGCTAAGTCGCTGGCCTGCGGCTCGGACGCGGTCATGGTCGGCTCCCCGTTCGCCCGGGCGGCTGAGGCGCCCGGCCACGGCTACCACTGGGGCAGCGAGTCGCACCATCCCGACCTGCCCCGCGGAGCCCGGGTCGAGGTCGGCACGGTCGGCACCCTGGGGCAAATCCTGCACGGCCCGTCCGACGTGCCCGACGGCTCACTCAACCTCATCGGCGCCCTCCGCCGGACCATGGCTACCTCCGGGTATTCCGACCTCAAGGAGTTCCAGCGGGTTGAGGTGGCCGTGACCCCGAACGCGCCGTCGCGACGGTGACGATGGCGGAGGAGGCGGCACGGCTGGACCCCGAGGGACGGGCCGCGGCGCTCACCGCGCTCACCGGGGACGAACTGCAGGTGCTGGTGGTCGGCGGCGGCGTGGTGGGCGCGGGGGTGGCCCTCGACGCGGTCACCCGCGGCCTGTCGGTCGGGCTGGTGGAGGCGCGTGACTTCGCCTCGGGCACCTCCTCCCGGTCCAGCAAGCTGATCCACGGCGGCCTGCGCTACCTGGAGCAGCTCAACGTGAGCCTGGTCCGGGAGGCGCTGACCGAGCGCGGGCTGCTGCTCCAGCGGATCGCCCCGCACCTGGTCCGCCCGGTGCCGTTCCTGTTCCCGCTCACCCACCATGTGTGGGAGCGGGCGTACGTCGGGGCCGGGCTGAACGCCTACGACGCGCTCGGGTTCTCGCTCGGCCAGCCGCGCGGGCTGCCCGGTCACCGGCAGCTCACCAAGCGGGGCGCGCTGCGGCTCGCGCCGGCCCTGAAGCGGTCCGTGCTGACCGGGGCGCTGCAGTACTGGGACGCCCAGGTGGACGACGCCAGGTTCGTGGTCAGCCTGATCCGGACGGCGGCCAGTTACGGGGCACAGATCGCCTCACGGACCCAGGTCACCGGGTTCCTCCGCGAGGGGGAGCGGGTCACCGGCGTGCGCGCGGTGGACCTGGAGAGCGGGCGGCACCTGGAGATCCGGGCCCAGCAGGTGGTCAACGCCACCGGGGTGTGGACCGATGATGTGCAGGCCATGGTGGGCGGTCGCGGGGTGATCAACATCCGCGCCTCCAAGGGCGTGCACCTGGTCGTGCCCCGGGACCGGATCCAGTCCCGCACCGGCATCATCATGCGCACCCCGACCAGCGTGCTGTTCATCATCCCGTGGGGCCGGCACTGGATCGTCGGCACCACGGACACCGAGTGGACCCTGGACAAGGCCCATCCGGCGGCCAGCCGGGCCGACATCGACTACGTGCTGGCCCAGGTCAACCGGGTGCTCGCCGTCCCGCTGACCCGGGAGGACGTGGCCGGGGTCTACGCCGGGCTGCGTCCCTTGCTGGCCGGTGAGTCCGACTCCACATCACGGCTGTCCCGGGAGCACGTGGTCGCGCACCCGGTGCCGGGGCTGGTGATGATCGCGGGCGGGAAGTACACCACCTACCGGCTGATGGCCCGGGACGCGGTGGACGCGGTCGCGCACGGGCTCGACTGGCGGGTCCCGCCGTCCTGCACCGACGAGGTCCCGCTGGCCGGGGCGGACGGCTACCTGCCCTTGTGGAACGCGCGGCACCGGCTGGCCCGGTCCTCCGGACTGCATGTGGCCCGGATCGAGCACCTGCTGGGCCGGTACGGGGCGCTGGCCACCGAGATCCTCGACCTGATCGCGGCCGAGCCGGACCTGGGCCGGCCGCTCACCGGCGCCGAGGACTACCTGCGCGCCGAGGTGAGCTACGCCGCCTCACACGAGGGGGCCCGGCACCTCGACGACGTGCTGGCCCGGCGGACGCACATCTCGATCGAGACCTGGGATCGCGGTCTGTCCGCCGCGGCGGAGGCGGCCGAGCTGCTGGCCAAGCCGCTGTGCTGGGACGACCGCCAGGTGGCCAACGAGATCAGCCATTACGAGGCGACCATCGAGGCCGAGCGGGCCTCCCAGGAAGAAGCCACCGACCAGGCCGCCGACGCGCTGCTGCTGGACGCCCCGGACATCGTCCCGGTGATTAGTTAGTCCGGGGCGGGGTGACCCCGGACTGCGAGCGCCGGCGAGGCGGGGCCCGCCGCGGCGGGGCTCGCACTGGTGTCGGCGCAAGCGGCGAGCGGGGTCAGGGTCGCTATTGCCGCATGTCCTCAGGCCACGCGTGTTTTCCGGCATCCAGCCGACCGCCGACTCGTTCCACCTCGGTAACTACCTGGGCGCGATACGCCAGTGGGTCGCGCTCCAGGACACCCACGAGGCGGTCTACTGCGTGGTGGACCTGCACGCGATCACGGTGCCCCAGGACCCGGCCCAGCTCCGCCAGCGGACCAGGGTCGCGGCCGCGCAGCTGTTCGCGGCCGGGCTCGACCCGGACCGGGCCGTGGTGTTCGTCCAGAGCCACGTGCCGCAGCACGCGGAGCTGGCCTGGGTGCTCGGCTGCCTGACCGGGTTCGGCGAGGCCAGCCGGATGACCCAGTTCAAGGACAAGGCGGCCAAGGGCGGCGCCCAGCAGGCCAGCCTGGGACTGTTCAGCTACCCGGTACTGCAGGCCGCGGACATCCTGCTCTACCAGACCAACGAGGTGCCGGTCGGTGAGGACCAGCGGCAGCACCTGGAGCTCAGCCGGGACCTCGCGGTGCGGTTCAACCATCGCTACGGGCCCACGTTCCAGGTGCCCTCGGCGCTCATCCTGTCCGGCGTGGCGAAGATCACCGACCTGCAGGAGCCGACCGCGAAGATGAGCAAGTCGTCCTCGTCCGCGGCGGGCATCATCGACGTGCTCGACGAGCCCGGGACGATCCGCAAGAAGATCGCCCGGGCGGTCACCGACCCCGGCAGCGAGGTCCGCGCGGACGAGTCGGCCAAGCCGGGCGTCACCAACCTGCTGCGCATCTACTCCGCGCTGACCGGCGCGGACATTCCGGCGCTGGAGAACAGGTACGCCGGCGCGGGCTACGGCGCGTTCAAGAAGGACCTGGCCGAGGTGGTCGCCGGCGCGCTCGCCCCGATCCGGGAACGGACCGAGAAGATGCTCGCCGACGAGGCTGAACTGGACCGGATGCTGGCCCACGGGGCCTCCCGGGCCCGGCCGCTCGCGGAGGAGACCATGGCCATGGTCAAGGACCGGGTGGGCTTCCTCCCCCCGGCCCGCGCCTGAGCAGGACCACGATGCCCCCGGCCACCAGCGCCGCGAGGACCAGGGCGCCGATCCCCGCCGTGAGCGGGATGGTGGGGACGCCGGCCGCCTGAGTCAGCCGGACGGCCCGCTGGTCGCCTGGCTGGTGGGCGCCGGTGACCTGATGGCCGGGATGCTGCGCGGCGGCTCCCTGGGGTCCGGGGCTGGCGGGCTGGCTGCCGTCGGCCGCCGGGTGCGCGGCCGCCGCGCCGGCGGGCAGGGGCCGGGCCAGCGTGCCGACCGGCGTGACCTTCCCATCCATGGCGAAACCCCAGTTCAGGAGCTTGGTGGCGACGGTCATCTCGGTGAGCGGGATGCAGTGCATAAGGGTCACGATGAGCGTGTGACCGCCCCGCCGGGCCCAGGCGATGAACGTGGCTTCGGATTGGCTGGTCCAGCCGATCTTCCCGCCCAGGTCGCCGGGGTAGGTGCCCAGCATCGTGTTCTGGTTCCACAGCTTGACCGAGGACTTCCGGTACAGCGGGAACTTCGTGACCCGGGTGGCCTCGATCTTCCTGAAGGCGGGCATGGTCAGCGCCTGCCGGGCGAACAGGGCCAGGTCGTAGGCGGACGTGTGCTGGCCCTTGGCGTTCAGCCCGTTGGGACGGCGGGCCACCGTGTCGTCGGCTTGCAGGCGGTGCGCCTCAGCGTTCATCATCGCCACGCCCTTGGCGTAGGACCCGGTGGCCTGGGCCAGCGAGATGGCCGCGTCGTTGGCCGAGATCAGGAGCAGGGCCTTGAACAGGTCCTTGACCTGGTAGCTGTGCCCCTGCTCCAGGCCCACCTTGCTGGGCGTCACCACCGCCGCCCGGTGCGAGGTCACCACCGACTGGTCCGGGTTCAGCACCGGCATCAACGTGTCCGCGGTGAGGATCTTCAGCGTGCTGGCGGGCAGGAAGTGCCCGTGCGGGTCCTTGGCCGCGAGCACCTGCCCGCTCCCCGCATCCGCGATCACGTAGGAGGAGGCGTGGACCGAGGGCAGCCGCCGGCCGCCGTGCGCGGGGTAGCGCACGATGACACCCCGCCCGGCGAGTTCCGGCCCGCCGATCACGGCGCTGCCCAGGCCGGCCCGGGCCGGCGCCGGCGGGGCCGCCAGCGGCGCCAGGGCGAGCAGCGCGGTGGCCGCGGCGACCGCGCCACGGCGCGCGCGGAGCCACGCGGATGACGTCGTCGTCTTGCTCACGCTGAGTAGTCAATCATGGGAAGATTGTGGTTAACTGAACGGGTTCCCGGCTGCCCCCGATCTCCTTGGCGCCGGGTGTGGTGAAACTCGCTTAGGTGTCTGGACTGCGGGCCATCTAACCTTGGTTCATGGGACGTGAGTCGGAGTCAGGGCTGCCCATCGAGCCCGTGTACGGCCCCGGTCAGCCAGCAGGCTTCGACCCGGCGGAAAAGCTGGGCCCACCTGGCCAGTACCCGTTTACCCGCGGCGTGTACCCCACGATGTACACGACCCGGCCGTGGACGATGCGGCAGTATGCCGGGTTCGCCACCGCGGAGGACTCCAACCGGCGCTACCACGAGCTGATCGAGGCCGGTACCACCGGCCTGTCCGTCGCTTTCGACCTGCCGACGCAGATGGGGTACGACTCGGACGCCCCGCTGGCCCACGGGGAGGTCGGCAAGGTCGGTGTGGCCATCGACTCCGTCGATGACATGCGCATCCTGCTGCGCGGGATCCCGCTGGGCGAGGTCTCCACCTCGATGACGATCAACGCCCCAGCGGCCCTGCTCCTGCTGCTGTACCAGCTGGTGGCCGAGGAGCAGGGCGTGCCTGCGTCCGCGCTGACCGGGACGATCCAGAACGACATTCTCAAGGAGTACATCGCCCGGGGAACCTACATCTATCCCCCGGTCCCGTCCCTGCGCCTGGTCGCGGACACCTTCGCCTACTGCCGGGCGGAGATCCCGCGCTGGAACACGATCTCGATCTCCGGCTACCACATGGCGGAGGCCGGCGCGACGCCGGTGCAGGAGATCGCGTTCACGCTGGCCAACGCCAGGGAGTATGTGCGCGCCGCGCTCAGCTCCGGCCTGGCCGTGGACGAGTTCGCGCCGCGCCTGTCGTTCTTCTTCGTGGCCCGCACCACCCTGCTGGAGGAGGTGGCCAAGTTCCGGGCCGCCCGGCGGCTGTGGGCGCGGATCATGCGGGAGGACTTCGGGGCCACGGACCCGAAGTCCCAGATGCTGCGGTTCCACACCCAGACGGCGGGGGTCCAGCTGACCGCCCAGCAGCCTGAGGTCAACCTGACCCGGGTCACCGTGCAAGCTCTCGCGGCCGTGCTCGGCGGGACCCAGTCGCTGCACACCAACGCCTACGACGAGGCCATCGCGCTGCCCAGCCAGAAGGCGGCCCGGCTCGCCGTACGTACCCAGCAGGTGATCGCGAACGAGACCGACCTCACCGCCACCGTGGATCCGTTCGCCGGTTCCTACGCGGTCGAATCGATGACCGACGACATCGCGGACGCCGCGGACGGGCTGATGACCCGGATCGAGGACCTCGGCGGTGCGGTCGCCGCCATCGAGCAGGGTTTCCAGAAGGCCGAGATCGAGCGCTCCGCCTACCAGGTGACCCGGGAGATCGATGCCGGGGAGCGGGTGGTGGTGGGGGTGAACAAGTTCACCGTGCCGAGTGCCGAGCCCTACGAGCCGTTGCGGGTTGATCCCGCGATCGAGCAGGAGCAGGCCCGCCGGCTGGCCACGCTGCGCAGCGAGCGGGACGCCGGTGAGTTCCGCCACCGCCTCGACGACCTGAAGAAGGCCGCCACCGGCAGCCAGAACCTGCTGGTCCCGCTACGCGAGGCGCTGCGGCACCGGGCGACCGTCGGCGAAGTCTGCGACGCGCTACGCGAGGTCTGGGGCATCTACCAGCCGCCCGACCTCAGCTGACCAGGCCGCCACTCATGCCAGGACAGGAAGAGTCCGTCACGCTGCGTGATGGTGCCTACCGAGGGTTACCGGCACTACGCGTATTAGTAGCGGGCGCCAGTGCGGCGAGCCGCGCGACCCCGGGGCCGATGTCCCGCCCCAGGGTGATGACCAGGAGGAGGCCGGCGGTGGCGATCTGGTGGAATTCTTCCCACGGCACGACGCTGGGGATCGAGTGGGAGCTCCAGCTCATTGACGCCGCCACCAAGCTGCTGCGCCAGGACGCGCGGGAGGTCATCTCCGCGCTGCGCGGCCGGGAAGACGCCGGCCCGCCGCCCAGGATTCACGATGAGCTCATGCAATCCACGGTCGAGGTGGTCACCGGCGTCTGCAGTACAGTATCCGAGGCCGTAGCGGACCTAGCCGCGACAATTGCTGACCTTCAGCGGATCACGGATATGCGCGGTACGATGCTGGCCTGCGCCGGAACACATCCTGTCAGCGATTGGCGGGATGCCAAGATGGCGCCCGTTCAGCGCTATGCGGAACTCGTCGAGCAGATGCAGTGGCTGGCCCGCCGGATTCAGACCTTTGGTGTGCATGTCCACGTGGGGCTTCGTGATGGCAGCAAGGCGATTCCGATCGTCAACGCTCTGGCCGCTTATCTGCCGCATTTCCTCGCGCTGACCGCGTCGAGCCCGTTCTGGGGAGGGCACGACACCGGGCTCGCCTCGAGCAGGGCGGTCATCTTCGGCGGGTTGCCGACTGCAGGTCCGCCACATCAGCTGGCGGATTGGAGTGAGTTCGAGGAGTACATGGACACGCTGCTGCGGGCCGGAACCATCCGGAGCATCAAGGAAGTGTGGTGGGATGTCCGGCCACACCCTGACTTCGGCACGGTCGAGATCCGCATGTTCGACGGGGTACCGACGCTGCGTGAGGTGGGCATGGTCGCCGCCCTCTCGCAGAGCCTGGTCCACCTGCTCGACACACAGCTGGACCGCGGCTACCGGCTGCCCAGCCAGCCGTCCTGGGTGGTCCAGGACAACCGCTGGCGGGCGACCAGGTACGGGCTCGACGCCATCGTGATCACCGACGCGGCGGGGTCGACCGCGCCGTTGCGCGATGAGCTGTACGAGCTGTACCAGGAGATAAAGCCGGTCGCGCAGCGGCTGGGCTGCGCGGACGAACTGGATGTGCTCAGCGAGGTACTCGAAAAGGGCGCCTCCTACGAGCGGCAGCGTGCTGTAGTGGCAACTGGCGGGGGGCTGACGGACGTGGTTGACGCACTGGTCACGGAGTTCGCTGAGGACCGGTTCGTCCGCCCGGGGGAGGTGGCGAATGCCGAATGATCCTCTGCGCGCGGATCTCTGCTCGTTCCTGACCGCGCACGAGGCTGAGCTGATCGACTTCCGCCGCGACATGCACGCACATCCGGAGCTCGGCTACCACGAGCACCGGGCCACCCGGCGGATCGCGCTCCGCCTGGCGGCCGCGGGCCTGCGGCCGATGATCCTGCCCAAGGGGACCGGGCTCATCGCGGACATCGGCGACAACTCCGACGGCAGCCCGCTGGTGGCGCTGCGGGCGGACCTGGACGCGCTGCCGCTCAGCGACGAGAAGCAGGTCTCCTACCGCTCGACGGTGCCCAACGCGTGCCACGCCTGCGGGCACGACGTGCACACCACCATCGCTATGGGCGCGGGGCTGTTCCTCGCCCAGCAGGCCGCCGCGGGCCGGCTGCCGGGACGGGTGCGGCTGATCTTCCAGCCGGCCGAGGAGGTGGCCGGCGGCGCACTGGACGTCATGGCGGCGGGCGGCATCGCCTCGGTGGACCGCATCTTCGGCCTGCACTGCGACCCGCGGCTGGACGCCGGAAAGGTCGGGGTGCGCAGCGGCCCCATCACCGCCGCTTGCGACCGCATCACTGTCCGGGTGACCGGGCCGGGCGGACATACCGCCCGGCCCCATTTGACTGCTGACCTGGTTTACGCGCTGGGCAAGATCGTCACCGAGCTGCCCGCCGCCCTGTCCCGGCGCGTCGACCCCCGGTCCAGCCTCAGCCTGGTCTGGGGCCGGGTAAGCGCCGGCACCGGGGCTAACTCCATCCCCGATGACGGGGTGGTCGAAGGCACCGTCCGGTGCCTCGACGACAAGGCCTGGCACGAGGCCCCGGACCTGCTCAAGGCCCTGATCGAGTCGGTGGCCAGCGCCTACGGGGTGATCGCCGACCTGGCCTACCAGCGCAGTGTCCCGCCCACCGTGAACGAGCCGTCCAGCACGGCGCTGCTGTCCGCCGCGGCCGAGCGGGTCCTCGGCCCCGACGCGGTCACCACCACCCAGCAGAGCCTGGGCGGGGAGGACTTCGCCTGGTACCTGGAGTCGGTGCCGGGCTCACTGGCCCGGCTGGGCACCCGGGCGCCGGGCTCCGGCCAGGACTTCGACATCCACCAGCCCGCGTTCGACATCGACGAGAGCGCGATCGGCATCGGGGTGCGGTTGCTGGCCGCCGCCGCGCTCACCGCCGTCCGCGGTAGCGCGGCCGCCCCCGAGCCCTTCCCGGACGCTGCGAACGCCTAGGGGAACCCCCAAGTCACCGGATCGTCACTGGCCCGTCCTGGGCGCGCTGATCGCCGCCCAGACCCGGGGCCGGGCTGGCCCGGCCGGTATCGGCTGCGGGCCCGGGCCGACGGGGCGTTATCGTGTTCTGGCCACCGGGTCAGCGCAGGGTGGCCAGTCCTGGGACATGGAGCAGCAGCGGTGTTTACGCGGACGGATCTGCCCGGCGAGCGGCAGGTCTACCGGACCAGCGGAGCCCTGGTGGCGTGGTGGGCGTGGGCCGCGTTCGCGGTCGTGCTGCTGGTCGTGCTGGCGCTGGGTCACCGTGACCACGCGGCCCTGGTCACGGTGTTCGTGGTCATCGCCATCACCGGGATCATGTACGCCTGCGCGCTGCGCCCCCGCATCGTGGCCGACGGCGCGGGCATCACCGTGGTGAATCCGCTCCGGGTACACGAGGTGCCGTGGTCCGCGGTGACCCAGGTGGATCTGGTCCACAACGTCCGGGTGCATTATCGCGGCCCGGCCAGGAACACGCCGGCCAACGGCACGCCGGCCAGGGACGCCCCGGCCGGGGACAGGCCGGCCGGGGGTACGCCGGCCGGGGAGAAGATCGTGCACAGCTGGGCGGTGCAGTCCACGGGACGCTCCCGGACCCGGACCGAGTTGCGGGCCCGCCGCGCCGCCCGCCGGGGGCTGGCCCCGGAGGCCGGGTCCGCCCGGCTCCCCGACGCGGCCCAGTCAGCCCTGGCCGGCTCGGCCGCCGAATTCATCGCCCGGCAACTGAACGAACGGGCCCGGGTGCAGCACACCGCCGCCTCCGCCGCGAAAACCGCGTCCGCGAAAACCGCATCCGCCGCGGATGCGGATTCCGGCGCTCCGGACCCGGCTCCAACCGCCGCCCAGGTGCGCTGGACCTGGGGTCCCATCGCGGCCATGGTGGTTCCGTTGCTGATCCTGCTGGCCGTGGCGCTGGCCTGAGGCCGGCCGGCGACCCGGCCTCGCGCGGCGGCCCACGCGAGCGAACCGGCGGCCGCCCCGGGTGCGGACCGGGCGAGCGAACCAGGGATCCCCGCGAACCGCAGAATCCCATTGACTTCAACTGCGCTTTAAGTCAGAGCATGGGTTCATGACGACGACCGTGAACCGCAGATCGCCCGGGAATCACCGGCCGCCCGCGACCTTCGCCGACCTGCCGCGCCTCATGTCGCTGATGACCGGCGACGACAAGCACGACCAGGCGGCCACCTCGACCCTGGACGTGCTCTGGGTGCTGTACGACCGGGTGCTGCGGGTCACGCCGCAAACCGCCGGGGACGACGCGCGGGACCGCTTCGTGCTGTCCAAGGGGCACGGGCCGATGGCCTACTACGCGGTGCTCGCGGCCCAGGGCTTCCTGGATCCCGCGGACCTGCCCGGCTTCGGCGCGTTCGGCTCCATCCTCGGGCTGCATCCGGACCGGGTCCTGGTGCCGGGGGTGGAAATCTCCAGCGGATCGCTCGGCCACGGCCTGCCGCTGGCCGTGGGGATGGCGCTGGGTTTGAGAGCCCGGGGCCAGCGGGAGCGCCATCTGGCGGACGCGCGGGTGTTCGTGCTGGTCGGGGACGCCGAGCTCGACGAGGGATCCAACCACGAGGCGATCGCGTTCGCCCGGGCCGCCCGGCTGGACACGCTGCACGTGGTGGTGGTGGACAACGCCTCGTCCACCTACGGCTGGCCGGGCGGGGTGGAGGCCCGGTTCGCCGTCGAAGGCTGGTCGGTGCGCCGGGTCTCCGGGCGGGATCACGACGCGCTGGAAGCCGCGTTCACCGTGGCGCATCCCGGCCGCCCGCACATGGTGGCCGCGGTTGTCGAGCCCAAGTCCGCCGCTGCGGGCCCGCCGGCCGCCGGGGCGCCGGCCGGGCCCGCCGCGCCAGTGCGATAGGAGACGGTCATGGAAACCATGCGCGAACGCTTCACCGCGGTCACGACCGACCTGCTGGCCGAGCACCCGCGGCTGGCCGTGGTGCTCGCCGACATCTCGGCGGACAGCTTCCGGCCGGCCGCGACCCGCTACCCGGACCGGGTGATCAACGTGGGGATCCGGGAGCAACTGCTGATCAGCGCGGCGGGCGGGCTGTCCCTGGCCGGGATGCGGCCGATCGCGCACACGTTCGCCTGCTTCCTGGTCGAGCGGCCCTTCGAGCAGATCAAGCTGGACCTGAACCACCAGGACGCGGACGCGGGCGCGGTGCTGGTCAGCTCGGGCGCGTCCTACGACTACTCCGAGTACGGCCGGACCCATCAGTCGCCAGGGGACGTCGCCTTGCTGGATACCCTGCCCGGCTGGACCGTGCACGTCCCCGGGCATCCCGACGAGGCCGAGCGCCAGATCCGCGCGGCGGCCCGCGGGGACGGCCTGGTCTACGTGCGGCTATCTACCGAGGCCAATGCGGTTCCGCTGGACGGCGAGCCGGGCCGCCTGACCATGCTGCGCCGCGGGAGCCGGGGCACGGTGCTCGCGGTCGGCCCGCTGGCGGACGCCGTGGTGGACGCGACCCTCGGGTTCGACGTCACCGTGCTGTACGCGGCCACCGTCCGGCCGCTGGACGTGGCGACGCTGCGGGACAGCCTGCAGGCTCCGGACGTGGTCCTGGTCGAGCCTTACCTGGCGGGCACCTCGGTGCCCGCGGTGGCGGAGGCGCTGCGCGACCTGCCGCACCGGATCCTCGGGCTGGGGGTCGGCCGCCGCGAGCTGCGCCGGTACGGCACGCCTGCCGAGCATCAGGCCGCGCACGGCCTGGACGCCCGGTCGCTGCGGGCCGAGATCGCCTCGTTCCTGCGGCCCTAGGTGCCCAGTGACGCGCAGGGCCGGGTGCGCAGCCCGGCCACGTAGTCGGCGGGCGCGCCCGCCATCTCGGCCGCGTCCGCCACGATGCCCAGATAACGCGCCGACGGCAGGCCACCCTCGTAGTCGTTGAGCACGTAGAGCCAGGCCGCCACGTCGCCGTCCAGCGTCTGCACCCGGACCCTGAGCTTCTGGAAGTAGCCGAGGTGCACGCCGTCCCAGTGGTCCAGCACCTGCTCGTCCAGATCATGCAGTTCGTACAGGACCACGAAGACCCGGTCGGCCTCGTCCTCCACGACCGTGGCCAGGGCACCTTCCCAGCTGATGTCCTCGCCGCCGAAGGTGAGCCGCCAGCCTTCCAGCCAGCCGTTGCCCCGCATGGGCGAATGCGGGCAGCGTTCGGCCATCAGCGAGGGGTCCATATTGGTGGCATACGCCGCGTACAGCTCCACGGCTCACCAGCGTAACGATGCCACGGGTCGTTGCGGCGGATCTCCGGTGACCGGGACGCGGGGTTCGCCGGCCGAGGGCCGGGATGGACTGCCGGGGCGCGCCGGCGGGAGGGCGGGGTGCCCGGTATCCGGCCGACCGGGAAGAATGAGGCAGCGTGAACCAGCCGCACGCGAGAATCGTCATCCTGGGGGGCGGCCCGGGCGGGTACGAGGCGGCCCTGGTGGCCGCGCAACTCGGCGCCCAGGTGACCGTGGTGGACAGCGATGGCCTGGGTGGGGCCTGCGTGCTGACCGACTGCGTGCCGTCGAAGACCCTCATCGCCACGTCGACCACGATGTCCGTGGTGAACGGCGCGGAAGACCTGGGCATCCGGGTCGGCGCAGGCGGAGTCCCGGCCGGCGGGGCGGTATCGGGGCGGGCCGCCGCCGCCCGCGCGGGGCGCAGTCACGCGTCGGTGGACGCACCCCGGCTGTACGCGAGGGTCAAGGCACTGGCCCAGGCCCAGTCCGCGGACGTGGCGAAGCGGCTGGCCGCCGAGGGCGTGCAGACCATCACCGGCCGTGGCGGGCTGGGCGGGCCGGACACGGTCATCGTGGATGGCCAGCGGATCCAGGCCGACGCCGTGCTCATCGCCACCGGCGCGATGCCCCGGGTGCTGCCCGGCGCGGAGCCCGATGGTGAGCGCATCCTGAACTGGCGCCAGCTCTACGACCTGCCCGAGCTGCCCCCCGAGCTGATCGTGGTCGGCTCGGGGGTGACCGGCGCCGAGTTCGCCAGCGCCTACCAGGCCCTCGGTTCCCAGGTCACCCTGGTCTCCTCGCGGGAGCGGGTGCTCCCGCACGAGGACGCGGACGCCGCGATGGTGCTGGAGGACGTGTTCCGGCGCCGCGGGATGATGGTGCTGAGCCGCTCCCGTGCCGCGGCGGTCAAGCGGAGCCGCGACGGCGTGGTGGTCACGCTGGAAGGCGGCCGGACCGTCCGCGGCTCGCACTGCCTGCTTACGGTGGGCATGGAGCCCGCCACCCGGGACCTGGGCCTGGAGGAGGCCGGGGTCGCCCTGGACGGCCGGAACTTCGTCGAGGTGGACCGGGTCTCCCGGACCACGGCCCGCGGGGTCTACGCGGCCGGTGACTGCACCGGCGTGATGATGCTCGCGTCGGTGGCGGCCATGCAGGGCCGGATCGCCATGTGGCACACGCTGGGCGAGGCCGTGCAGCCGATCAGGCTGGACCATGTGGCCGCGACGATCTTCACGGACCCGGAGATCGCCACCGTCGGGGTGACCGCGAACGCGGTCGAGTCGGGCGCCGAGGACGCGGTCGCGGTCAAGCTCCCGCTGGCCACCAACGCCCGGGCCAAGATGCAGGGCTTCCGGGACGGGTTCGTGAAGCTGTTCGCCCGGCGCGGGACCGGGATCGTGCTCGGCGGGGTGGTGGTCGCGCCGCGGGCCAGCGAGCTGATCCTGGGCGTGTCGCTGGCCGTGGAGCAGTCGCTGACCGTCGACCAGATGGCCCACACGTTCGCGGTGTATCCGTCGCTGTCGGGCAGCCTGACCGAGGCGGCCCGGCGGCTCATGCGCCCCACCGGCGACCTCCGCTAACCCCCATCGGTTGATCATGAACGGGCTGGCCGGCTTCAGTGCGAGGGGTGACCCAGGTCGGGGTCGTTGGGGACCGGCAGGTCGTGCTGGCGCAGCCGGTTGGCCCGCAGGTCATCCGCGTACACAGTCACCGTGAACAGGCTGCCGCACAGGATGAGGGCCACCATGGTCAGGCTGACCCAGAGCGGGGCGGGCAGCAGGATCGCCAGCACGGTGACCACGATCGCGCAGACGGGGATCATGACGGCCAGATGCCGGAGCACGGTCCGGCCCCGCCACCCCGCGTCGGTCAGCTCGTGCCGGACCCAGTGCACGTTCTCGGCCGGGAGCCGGAAACCGTAGGCGAACCGCAGCCAGCCGAGCGGGCCGGGGTCGCCGGGCAGCCTGGTCACCGGGGTCTCCACGGTGCGTCCACGGCACCCCGGCCTGCGGCGGCGGTGACGGCGAGCAGGCGAAGCATGGTCCCAGTCTCCCAGCCGCAGCCACCCGGCCGGCCAGGTGGCTGCGCGGCCGGGCCGCTAGTCCTTGAGCTTGCAGATGACCGCGCCGGCCGACACGGTCTGGCCAATCTCCACGCCCAGCCCGGTCACGGTGCCGTCCTTGTGCGCGGTCAGCGGCTGCTCCATCTTCATCGCCTCCAGCACCACGATGGTGTCACCCGCCGAGACCTGGTCCCCTTCGGCGGCCACGATCTTGGTGATGGTGCCCTGCATCGGGCTGACGAGGTCGTCGCCGCTGGCCGGAGCGGCCGCCGCCCCGCCGCCCCGCCGGCCGCGGCCCGGCCGCCGGGCGACCGTCCCGGCCGCGGGGCTGGACGCCGCGCCCAGCCCGGCCGGGAGAACCACCTCCAGCCGCTTGCCGCCGACCTCCACCGTGATCCGCTCCCGCGGCGGCTGGCCGTCCTCCTGGCCGGGCCCGGATCCGGCCCAGGGCTCGATCGTGTTCTCGAACTCCGTCTCGATCCACCGGGTGTGCACGGAGAAGGGCTCGGCCGTGAACGCCGGGTCGCGGACCACCGCGCGGTGGAAGGGGAGCACGGTGGGCATGCCGCCGACCACGCACTCGTCCAGCGCACGGCGGGCCCGCTCCAGCGCCTCGGTCCGGCTGGCCCCGGTGATGATGAGCTTGGCCAGCAGCGAGTCGAAGGCCTGCGGGACGGTCATCCCCTGCGCGTAGCCCGCGTCCACCCGCACCCCCGGACCGGACGGCCAGGTGAGCTCGGTGATGGTGCCGGGTGCGGGCAGGAAGTTACGGCCGGGGTCCTCCGCGTTGATGCGGAACTCGATCGAGTGCCCGCGCGGCTGCGGGTCGGTGTACCCGAGTTCCTGGCCGTCCGCGATGCGGAACATTTCCCGGACCAGGTCGATGCCGGTGACCTCCTCCGACACCGGGTGCTCGACCTGAAGCCGGGTGTTGACCTCGAGGAACGACACCGTGCCGTCCTGCCCGACCAGAAACTCACACGTGCCCGCGCCCACATAACCCGCCTCCCGCAAGATGGCCTTGGACGCCTGGTAAAGCTGGTCGACCTGGCCGGCGGACAGGAACGGCGCGGGCGCCTCCTCGACCAGCTTCTGGTGCCTGCGCTGCAGCGAGCAATCCCGGGTGGAGATCACCACCACGTTCCCGCGGGTGTCGGCGAGGCATTGGGTCTCCACATGCCGCGGCCGGTCCAGGTAGCGCTCGACGAAGCACTCGCCGCGGCCGAACGCCGCCACGGCCTCGCGGACCGCGGACTCGTACGCCTCGCTGATCTCGTCCGGCTGGCGGACCACCTTCAGGCCCCGGCCGCCGCCGCCGAACGCCGCTTTGATGGCGATCGGCAGGCCGTGCTGGGATACGAACGCCTCGACTTCCTCCACCCCGCTGACCGGCCCGTCCGTGCCCGCGGCCATCGGGGCGCCGACCGCCGCCGCGATCTGCCGGGCGGCCACCTTGTCGCCCAGGGACTCGATCGCGGACGGCGGGGGTCCGATCCAGATCAGCCCGGCGTCGAGGACCGCCTGGGCGAAGTCCGCGTTCTCGGCCAGGAAACCGTAGCCAGGGTGGATGGCGTCGGTCCCGGATTCGGCCGCCACCGCGAGGATCTTCTCGATGCTGAGGTAGCTTTCCGCCGGGCTCGGGCCGCCGAGCGCGTAGGCCTCATCCGCCATCGAGACGTGCAGGGCGTCGAGGTCGGATTCGGCGTAGACGGCCACGCTGTCCAGCCCAGCGTCGCGGCAGGCCCGTACTACCCGGACCGCGATCTCGCCACGATTCGCAACCAGCACTTTCCGCACGAATCTTCTCCTCCCGACTGCCGAGGAGTTTAAGCGAGGACGTGCCGCCACTCCGCACAGGGGACCAGGCCACGAGATACCCCGGGACGTGGCGGTCACTCCCGTCTCGCATCCGTGACCGGCGGCTCGTTGCGGAAGATCACCGTCGCAGGCGCGGCCAGCCAGCCTCCTCGGCCAGCGCGGGCGATGGCCCCCGCCTTTCCGCAACGAACCCCACCGCGGCGCCGGTCTCGTAACCCGGCCCCGGGGCGGCCCATGTCGGGACCCGTCCGGGCCAGCCTGCCTGGGTTCCGCTGCTCTTTCCGAGGGATTGGACGGCACTGACGGAGATCGGACGGCTCTGCCCGGGGGACCAGACGGACCTGGCCGGGGACCGGACGGCTCTGCCCGGAGACCGGACCGCCCCTCAGCCAGGGACCAGGCGGCCTGAGAGCGGCGCCTGGCCTCCGCGGCCCGCCGGGCTACCTGCCCTGGACCCCCTCGTGGCGAAGCAGCCACGTCTTGCGATCCAGGCCGTAGTAGTACCCGCCGAGGCTGCCGTCCATGCGCAGCGCGCGGTGGCACGGGACCACGGGCGCGATCAGGTTGAGGGCACACGCCGCCCCGGCGGCGCGCGGCGCGTGCGGACAGCCGGCCTGCGCGGCCAGCTGGGTGTAGGTGACCGTGCGGCCGGGGGGTACGGCACGCAGCGCGGCCCACAGCCGCTGCCGGGACGGCGTGCCCGGCTGGTGCACCGGGATCGCGTCCAGGGCCTGCAGGTCGCCGTCGAAATAGTCGGCGATGGGCTTGATCAGCCAGGGCAGATCACCCGGGCCGGCGGTCTCCAGTGGCAGGGTGCGCAGCTTCCGGTCCAGCCGGGCGTGCATCCCGGCCGGGTCCGCGGTGAATCCGCCCGCGATCAGCCGGCCGTCCCGGGCGAGCAGGCTGAGCGGGCCGATCGGGGTGTCCACGACCGTAGCCAGCACGGTGTTATCCAGCCCGGTGCTGGCTGGCCCGGGGGCGGCCAGCGCCGCTGGATCAGGCATGATTCACTCCTCAGCTCTCTGCTCAGCTCGCGGGGGCGAGGGCCTGCTGGTCAGCTCGCGGGAGAAGGACCTGAGGCTGGTCCGGCCAGGTCCACAGGTGCATGGCCGCGTACGCGCGCCACGGACGCCACCGGGCCGGATGCCCGGCCGGGACGCCGAGCCGGGCCAGGGCGCGGCGCAGGCCCAGGTCGGCCTCGGGGAACGCGTCCGGGTCGGCGGCCGCGCGCATCAGGATGTAGCCGATGGTCCAGGGCCCGATGCCGGGCAGCTCGGCCAGCCGGGCCGCGATCTCCCCGGGGTCGGCCCCGGGATCCAGGGTCAGCCGCCCGCTGGCGGTCGCCGCGGCGAGCCCGCGCAGGGTGCGCTGCCGGGCGGTGGTGAGCCCGAGGCCGGCCAGGTCGGCCTCGGCCAGCACGTCCGGGCCCGGGAACACCACGCGGGGCCCGGGCCGGCCTGCCGGGCCGTCCAGGGGCCCGTCGGCGGCCAGCGGGCGTGCCGTGCTGGGCGGCCAGGCGGCCCGCGAACGTGCTGGCCGCGGCGACCGAGACCTGCTGTCCCAGGACCGCGCGCACGGCCAGCTCGAAACCGTCGTAGGCGCCGGGCACCCGCAGCCCGGGCCGGGCCCGCACGAGCGGGGCGAGCAGGCTGTCGGTGGCCAGCGCGGCGCCGATCGCGGCCGGGTCGGCGTCGGCGTCGAGCAGCCGCCGGGCCCGGCCGACCACCGGGCTGACCGCCCCGAGCCCGCTGAGCCGGGCCCGGAGCAGCACGTGCCCCTGACCCGGCCGGGGGAGGAGCTCGATGATCCCCGGGCCCGCGGCGGTCTGCACCGACCGGGCGTAGCGGTCCTGGGTGACCTGCTCCACTCCCGGGATCGCCCGCGCGGCCAGGAACCCCAGCCACCCGGCCGCGTCGAACGGCTCGCGGCAGGCCAGCCGGAGGGTGAGCCAGGTACCGGGAGCGTCGGCCGAGTCCCGCGCTCCCTGGCCCCCGGGGCCGGTGCGCCGGGCCCGGGCCCGCAGCTCCGACGGGCTGCGGCCGGAGGACTCGCGCACGCTGGCGTTGAACTGCCGGACGCTGGAGAAGCCGCTGGCGAACGCCACTTCGGTGATCGGCATGCTGGTCTCGGCCAGCAGCCGCCGCGCGGTCTGCAGCCGCGCGGTCCGGGCCAGGGCCTGCGGCCCGGCGCCCAGCTCGGCCACGAGCAGCCGGTGCAGGTGCCGCTGGGTGACGGCCAGCCGCGCGGCCAGGCCGCCGATGCCGTGGGAATCGACGTAGCCGTCCGCGATCAGCCGCACCGCCCGGGCGGCCAGATCGGCCCGGACGTTCCATTCCGGCGACCCCGGGCTGGCCTCGGGGCGGCACCGCCGGCAGGCCCGGAACCCGGCTGCCTCCGCGGTCGCCGCGTGCGCGAAGAACCTCATGTTGACCCGGGCCGGGGTGCGCGCCGGGCAGATCGGCCGGCAGTAGATCCTGGTGCTGGTGACCCCGGTGAAGAAGCGCCCGTCGAAGCGCGGGTCGCGGGCCACCATGGCCCGGTAGCAGGTGTCGGGATCGAGTGTCATGTTCTGATTCAACGCCAGGCCAGCGTGTGGTGCTGGCGGGAATCGGACCTTGTCACTCGGCTGCTGGTCAGATGGCGCTGCTGAGCGGCGCTGGCCGGGTGGCCCGGTGCTGGCCAGCGCTAGCTGCCCACTTGCGCGGCGACCGGGGCAGCGACCTCGTCGGCCAGCCACTGGGCCGGCCGGTCGGGCCACGGCGGGACCGGCGCGAGGACGAGGTGCGTGGCGCCCGCGTCGATCAGCTCGAGCAGCAGGGCCCGGGCGGCCGCCGGGTCCCCGGGGCGGACCAGGATCTGCATGGACCGGGTGATCTGGGCCGGGTCGCGGCCGGCCGCCGCGCAATGCTCGTCCAGGACCCGGCTCTTGTGCCGGAACTCCGCGGCGGTGCGGGCCGGGCAGTTCCAGATGTCCGCGTGCTCGGCGACGACCCGCAGCGCGGCCCGCTCGCCGCCGGCCCCGATCACGAACGGCGGATGGGGCCGCTGCACCGGCTTCGGCTCGCACACGGAGCCGCGCAGCTGGTAATAGCGGCCGGTGAAGTCGAACGGCTCGTCTTCGGTCCACATCCGGCGGATCAGCGTGCACGCCTCGGCCAGCGCGCCGACCGCCTGGCCGGCCGGGACGACCGGCACCCCGTAGGCGTCGAACTCGCGTCGCACGATCGCGGCCAGTTCGTCCGGCGCCCCGGGCAGCTGGCTGCCGCCCGCGCCGATCCCGAAGTCCAGCCGTCCGCCGGAAATCACGTCCACCGTGGCCGCCATCTTGGCCAGCAAGGCGGGGTTGCGCAGCCGGTTGCTGGTCACCATCACGCCGAGCCGCAGCCGCTGAGTCTGCGCGGCGAGCGCGCCGAGCAAGGTCCAGGCCTCCAGCGCCGCGCCGCGCGCATCGCCGCGGAGCGGGACCATGTGGTCCCAGAGCCAGGCGTGCCCGAACAGCGGGACGCGGTCGGCGTCCTGCCAGACCGGCAGGATATCGGGGTAGGTGAGGCCCATCTGGGATGTCTTGATGCCGAAACTCAGCCGCATACCGCTCCTTCGCCAGTGGCCTGCGCACGACCTTCAATAGCCGGCTAATGAATACTCTACGCGCGCTGATCGGTAGCCGGCCAGCGACTGTCTACGATCGGGCTATGAACGAGCTCCTGGCGCTGTTCACCCGGTCGTCGAAGCTGGCGCGCGCCGCCGCGGACGAGGCGATGAGCCTGGCACGGCGTGCGGGTCGGGCAGAACCTGCTCCTGGAAGTCCTCTGGGAGACTGACGGGCTGACCCCCGGCGAGCTGGCCGCCCGCCTGCACGTCGCCACCCCGACCGTGGTCAAGTCGGCCAACCGGATGGCCACCGCGGGCCTGCTGGTCCGCAAGCCGGACCCGGCGGACGCCCGCCTGGTCCGGCTGTATCTCACCGACCGGGCCCGGTCGGTGCGCCGCGCCGTCGAGCGGGAGCGGGACGAGCTGGAGCAGCGGATGACCGCCACGCTGACCAGCGCCGAGCGCGAGCACCTGCGCAGTGCCCTGATCAAGATCATCGATCAGCTGACCGGTGATCCAGGCCCGGCCCAGCCCCCGGCGCAGGGGCTCGGATGACGCCGACAGTCTTAACGGGGTGGGTTTGCGCCGCCCGCGGAGCAAAACCCACCCCGTTAACGGATTTACGTTGGGACCAGGTGTCAGGCCGGTAGTCCGGAGCGGCGCCAGGCGCCGGGACCCGGGCGGAGCGGGCGCCGGGTCAGTGCCGCCCGGTCCAGCCAGGCCGACGGGGTGGGCTTCGCGGCGGCCCGGGCCGCCGCGGCCCGCTGCCGGGCCGCGAGCACGGCCGAGACGACCGCGGTCACCGCGGCCACCTCCTCGGCGGTGGGACGCCCGGACACCACCGACAGCATCGGCTGCTCACCCGGCCCACTCGTCATGACCTGCCGCTCCCGATCCCGAACTGCCGGCGGACCCGTTCCCAGAACGCGTCCCGCAGCCATTCCCGGGCCTCCTGGTAGGGCCGCAACGACGCACCGAGTTCCTTCTCCGCCTCGACCAGCAGTTCCTTGTCGATCACCGGCGGCAGGATCGGCCCGGGCAGCAGGTCCCGGATGTTGTCCTCGCCCCGGGTGAGGATCCACTTCTGGGCCACATGCTCACCGGCCTCCTCGACCCGCTGCCGGTCCGGGCCCAGCCTGCTGGGCAGGGCTGACTGACCCAGGCCTGACTGGCCGAGTCCTGGCTGGCCCGGCGCTGGCTGGGTCAGGCCCGGCTGGCCGAGCGACGGCTGGCTCACCGCCGGCTGGCTGGGGGAGGGATGGCTGAGGGCGGGGTGCGGCGCCGGACGGTGGGCCGGCCGGGCGCCGTGCCGGCGCTCGAACAACTGGGCGGGAGAGGGCACGCCCGGCGGCTGGGCCGGCTGCGCCGACGGGACCGGCGGCACCGTCTCGGGCGGCGTGGTCCTGGTGAAGTACGGCTCGAGGAAGGCCCGGTCGAGGACCTCGACGGTGTCGGATTCCCAGACCAGGCGCTCGGCCTGGTTCGTGCCGAACGGCGGTTCCACGCCCCACAGGTGCACCCGGACGCCGTACGCCTGGGCCGCCTCGACCGCGGGCACCATGTCCTCGTCGCCGGCCACCAGCACCGCGTCGGTGATCGCCCGGTGCCGGGCCAGCGCTTCCATGTCCGCGCGGATCTGCGCATCCACGCCCTTCTGCTGGCCGCGCGCGTTCAGGTTGCCCAGCCGCAGCTTGACCCGGGCCATCTGGGCGATCACCCGCTGGTCGATGGTGGGCACCCGGTCCCGGGCCGCGTCGTACCAGTAGACCCGGAGCAGTTCGCCCCGGACCAGGCCGTCGGCGTGCCGGGTGAGCGCCTGGATCAGCTTGTCCGTGTCGACCCGGTACTCCCGCCGGGAGCCCACACTGAACAGGAGTTCGCCGGCCGCGGCGTAGATATAACCGACATCAATCATGATCGCGTAACGCGCGAGCGTGGGCAGTGGCGAGACGATGTCGGTCATGGCATTCACGACTCTACTGCCGGACTCGCACTTCCCGGGGCGGAAGCACAGCCTGAGTTGACCTCTGTGTAGTCAAATGACTACAGCGAGGTTAGAGCGGGATGTTCCCGTGCTTCTTCGGCGGGAGGGTCTGCCGCTTGGTGCGGAGCGTCCGGAGCGCCCGGGTGACCTGGGCCCGGGTCTCGGCCGGCCGGATCACCGCGTCCACGTAGCCACGCTCGGCCGCGATGTAGGGGTTGGCCAGAGTGTCCTCGTACTCCGTGACGCGCTGGGCGCGCAGCGCGTCCGGGTCCTCCGCGCCGGCCAGTTCCCGCCGGTAGAGGATGTTCACCGCCCCCTGGGCGCCCATGACCGCGATCTGGGCCGTCGGCCAGGCCAGGTTGATGTCCCCGCCGAGATGCTTGGAGCCCATCACGTCGTAAGCGCCGCCGTACGCCTTGCGGGTGATCACCGTGATCTTCGGCACGGTGGCCTCCGCGTACGCGTAGATCAGCTTGGCGCCGCGCCGGATGATGCCGCCCCACTCCTGCCCGGTGCCGGGCAGGAAGCCGGGCACGTCCACGAAGGTCAGCACGGGAATGTTGAAGCAGTCGCAGGTCCGGACGAACCTGGCCGCCTTCTCCGAGGCGTCGATGTCCAGGGTGCCCGCGAAGTGCATCGGCTGGTTGGCCACCACGCCCACGCTCGCGCCCTCGACCCGGCCGAACCCGACCACGATGTTCTGCGCGAAGCCGGCGTGGACCTCCAGGAACTCCCCGTCGTCCAGGACGCGGGTGATCACGTCGTGCATGTCGTACGGCTGGTTCGGTGAGTCCGGGATCAGCGTGTCGAGTTCGAGGTCGGACTCCGTGATCTCCAGGCCGGCCATGGGGTCACCGGGCGGGTCCACCACCGGGGGGTCATCGAGGTTGTTGGACGGCAGGTAGGACAGCAGGTCCCGGGCGAAGTCCAGGCAGTCGTCCTCGTCTTTAGCCTGGTAGTGCGCGACCCCGGACTTGGTGTTGTGCGCGCTGGCGCCGCCGAGTTCCTCGAAGCTGACTTCCTCCCCGGTCACCGTCTTGATCACATCCGGCCCGGTGATGAACATGTGCGAGGTGCCCTCGACCATCAGCGTGAAATCGGTGATGGCCGGGGAGTACACGGCGCCTCCGGCGCACGGCCCCATGATCAGGGATATCTGGGGGATCACGCCCGACGCGGTGACGTTGCGGAAAAAAATTTCGGCGAACAGCCCCAGGGCGACCACGCCTTCCTGAATCCGCGCGCCGCCGCCGTCGTTGATGCCGATCAGCGGGCAGCCTGTCTTCAGCGCGTGGTCCATCAGTTTGACGATCTTCTCGCCGTAGACCTCGCCCAGCGAGCCGCCGAACACGGTGAAGTCCTGGCTGAACACGCAGACGGGCCGGCCGTCGATGGTGCCGTACCCGGTGACGACGCCGTCGCCGTAGGGCCGGTTCGCCGCGACCCCGAAGTCGGTGGCCCGGTGCCGGGCGAGTTCGTCGAACTCGGTGAACGAGCCCGGGTCGAGCAGCCGCTCCAGCCGCTCCCGGGCGGTCATCTTGCCCTTGGCGTGCTGGCGTTCCACCGCCCGCGCCGAACCGGCGTGGATCGCCTCGTCCCGGCGGCGCTGCAGGTCGGCGATTTTGCCGGCCGTGGTGCGCGGGGTCGCGTCCTGGGCAGCCGGGCCGGCCTGGTCCTCGGCAGGGGCCTGTTCCGGCTCGCTGCGGTCCTGAACTTCGCTGGTCATAGCGGACAGGGTAGCCGCCGGGGCACCGGGGATCAGGCGGCCGTGGGCGCCTGATCCCCGGCCGTTAGGCTGTCGCGGGTGAGCCAGGATGCTGACGCCGAGGCCCGGCCGGCGGGCGCGCCCACCCGCGACACCGACCGGCAGCAGCTACCCGGGCGGATGCGCCGCGATGTCCGGCTGCTCGGCGACATGCTCGGCGAGGTGCTGCGCGAGTCCGGCGGCCAGGATCTGCTCGACGACGTCGAGAGACTGCGCCAGGCGGTGATCGCGGCCCGGGCCAGCCACGGCCCCGGCCCTTCCGACGGCCGCGGCGACCCGGACGCGGACCCGGCCGGGGACGAGATCGCGGCCCTGGTGGCCAGCTGGCCGCTGGACCGGGCGGAGCTGGTGGCCCGGGCGTTCACCGTCTACTTCCACCTCACCAACCTGGCCGAGGAGCTGCAGCGGGTCCGCGCGCTGCGGGAGCAGGACACCGGGCAGGCGCCGGTCCGCGAGTCGCTCACCGCCTCGGTCGCCGAATTCCGCCGCGAGCAGGGCCCCGGCCATCTCGGCGACCTGCTCGCCCGGCTGCGGGTGCACCCGGTCCTCACCGCCCACCCCACCGAGGCCCGGCGCCGGGCCGTGGCCACCGCGCTGCGCCGGATCAGCGACCTGGTGACCGCCCTGGACGACGACCGGCGCGGCGCCGCGGAGCAGGCGGAGACGCGGCGCCGGCTGCGCGAGGAGATCGACCTGCTCTGGCGCACCTCGCAGTTGCGGGCCAACGCCATGACCCCGATCGACGAGGTGCGCACGGTCATGGCCGTGTTCGACGAGACCATCTTCCAGGTCGTGCCCCGGGTGTACCGGGCGCTGGACGAGGCCCGTCGCGAGGCCGGGGCCGGGCCGGGCGCCCCGGCGGTCCCCGCCTTCCTGCGCTACGGCAGCTGGGTGGGCGCCGACCGGGACGGCAACCCGTTCGTGACGGCCCAGGTGACCAGGGAGACCGCGGTCATCCAGGCCGACCATGTGCTGCGCGCGCTGGAGAACGCGACCACCCGGATCGGCCGCGCGCTCACCGTGAATGCGGACGCGGCGCCGCCGTCCGCCGGGTTCGCCGTGGCCCTGGAGGCCGCCGAGACGGCCCAGCCGGAGCTGCTCGCGGACCTGGCCGCCCGCTCGCCGCACGAGCCGTACCGGACCTACCTGCTCTACCTGGCCCGCCGGCTCGAGGCGACCCGGCTGCGGCACGCGGACCTGGCCTATCCCGGTGCCGCGGACTTCCTCGCCGACCTGCGCCTGGTGCAGGATTCACTGGCCGCCGCGGGCGCGACCCGGCAGGCGTTCGGTGAGCTGCAGCAGCTGATCTGGCAGGCCGAGACGTTCGGCTTCCACCTGGCCAGCCTGGAGATCCGCCAGCACAGTGCGGTGCACGCCCGCGCGCTGCGCGAGATCACCGAGGGCGGCACGCTGTCCGCGCAGACCGCTGAGGTGCTGGCCACCTTCCGGGCGGCCGGCTGGATCCAGGACCGGTTCGGGGTGGATGCCTGCCGCCGTTACGTGGTCAGCTTCACCCGGTCGGCGGCGGACATCGCCGCCGTCTATGACCTGGCCCGCCGCGCGACGCGCAGCGGCCAGCCCCCGGTGCTGGACGTGGTCCCGCTGTTCGAGACCGGCGACGACCTGAACCAGGCCGCCCGGGTGCTGGACGAGATGCTGGAGCTGGAGCCGGTCCGGCAGCGGCTGGCCGCGAACGGCCGGCAGCTTGAGGTCATGCTCGGCTACTCCGACTCGGCGAAAGAGCTCGGGCCGGTCGGCGCGACCCTGCGGCTGTTCGACGTGCAGGGCCAGCTGGCCCGCTGGGCGGCCGGCCACTCGGTACGGCTGACCCTGTTCCACGGCCGGGGCGGCGCGCTGGGCCGGGGCGGCGGCCCGGCCGGCCGCGCGGTGCTGGCCCAGGCCCCGGGCTCGGTGGACGGCCGGTTCAAGGTCACCGAGCAGGGTGAGGTGATCTTCGCGCGGTACGCGAACCCCGTCATCGCCCAGCGTCATCTGGAGCAGGTCACCTCGGCGGTGCTGCTGGCCTCCTCGCCGGTGGTCGGCGAGCGCAACGCGGAGGCGGCCCGCCGGTTCCGGCCGGTGGCCGAGCGGATGGAAGCGGCCGCGCTGCGCGCCTACCGGGAGCTGGTGGAGACCCCGGGCTTCGCCGAGTGGCTGGCCCGGATCAGCCCGCTGGAGGAGATCAGCGGGCTGCGGATCGGGTCCCGGCCGGCCCGCCGCGGCGTCGGCGTGGTCGGCCTGGACGACCTGCGGGCGATTCCCTGGGTGTTCTCCTGGGCGCAGACCCGGCTGAACCTGCCCGGCTGGTACGGCCTGGGCAGCGGCCTGGCCGCCGCGGCCGGGGGGCCGGGCGGCCTGGCCGACGTCCGGGAGGCTTACCAGGGCTGGCCGCTGCTGGCCGTGCTGTTCGACGGCGCGGAGATGAGCCTGGCCAAGACCGATCGCCGGATCGCCGCCCGGCACCTGGCCCTGGGCGGCCGCGGCGATCTGGCGGACCTGGTGCTGGCCGAGTACGACCTGACCCGGCGGCTGGTGCTGGAGGTGACCGGCCACGACCGGCTGCTGGCCAACCGGCGCGTGCTGTCCCGCGCGGTGGCGCTGCGCGACCCGTACGTGGACGCGCTGTCCCATCTTCAGTTGCGGGCGCTGACTGAGCTCCGGGCGCTGCCCGCGGCCGGCGCTGAGGAGGACGAGGACCTGGCGGCCCGCCGGGAGCAACTGCAGCGCCTGCTGCTGCTCGCGGTGAGCGGCGTGGCCGCCGGCCTGCAGAACACCGGCTGACCGGGGAATCCCGGACACCGCGAGTGGGATGACGTCCTGGACCGACTGGACGTCGCGCTGGCGGCCGGATGCTCGCGCGGAACGGCTCTGAGCGGCATCGATTTACCCTTGGCTGAGTAAGGGCGACGGCGCATATCAGGTTGATCTGCATGCTGGTTCGCCGGGCCGGGGCGTTGTGCGGAGGGCGGATAAATCTTGCCGCGGGTGGCAACCGAACGGGACGCCACGCGCCTCTAGTAGATGTGAGGCATGTGATGAGGCATGGCGGCCGGCGGTGAGCCGTAGCCGGGACGCCGAATACACCGAGTACGTCACGGCCCGGCTGCCGTCGCTGCGGCGGCTGGCTGCGGTGCTATGCGATGACTGGCAGCGTGCAGATGACCTGGTGCAGGCCACGCTCACCACGCTGTATGTGCACTGGGGCCGGGCCGGGGCGGCCCTCCACCCCGACGCCTATGCCAGGGCCGTGCTGGTCCGCGAGTTCCTCCACGAGCGGCGCTCGGCCTGGGTGAAGCGGGTGAGCCTGGGCGGCCGGGTGGCCGACTCGCCGGCTGCTGCGGTCAACCACGATGCCGTGCTTGACCTGCGGGCGGCGGTGGTGGCCCTGCCGGCCCGGCAGCGCGCCACGCTTGTGCTGCGCTTTTACTGCGACCTGAGCGTGGACCAGGCCGCCGAGAGCCTCGGCTGCTCACCGGGGACGGTGAAGAGCCAGACGGCCAAGGCCCTGGCCGCAGTACGCCGCGCGCTCGGGCCAGCGCATCCCGCCGCCCCCGGCGGCCAGCCGCCCGCGGCGGCCCAGCACCAGATCTACCCAGGAGGCCCCGGCCATGAGTGAGCCCCAGATCCGTGCGCTGTTTACGGAGATAGCCGACCGCGAGCCGGCCCGTTCACAGGTGGATATCCAGCTCGCCCGCCGCCGGGGCCGGGCCCGCCTGCGCCGGCGCCGGGCCAGCATGGCCGGCATCTCGGCGCTGGCCACGGCCGCAGTCGTGATCCTGGCCATGGGGGTAGGGCCGGTCCGGCTCGGTTCCGGCCCGCCCGCCGGCAGGCCGGCGGCGCCGCGCCAGTTCAATCCGCTGGTCCCCTACCTGTCGTTCGGCTGGCTGCCCCCGGGTAACCGGCTGACGGCAGGCGACGCGCGCCCAGAGGTGGTGGCCCTGGTCGCGGGGCGCAACCCAAACGCCCTGAACCCTTGGAACCTCATCGTCTACGCGGCCGGCCAGTGCCACCTGACCCGCCCGGCCGGGGAGCTGAAATGCTCCACCGCGGCCTTGGAGGGCTTCAACGCACAGATCAGCGGGCGCGCGCCGGCCGTGCAGGGCCACCGCGCATTCTGGGCCGGGCCCGCACCGATCCCCGGCCTCCGCGGCCCTGCAGCGCCGCCGCGCACGCGCATCCCGGGGGAAAGCCGACTCGTATCTCGTCTGGCAATACGCCCGCGGCGGCTGGGCCGGGCTGGTGCTCCCCACGGCGAATGCCACGAAGCTGACCGCGGCCCAGCGCGAGGCGTACAAACAGGACGCGGTCAAGATTGCCAACCACGTCCGCTATGGCGCGGCCACGCCACCGCTGGAGTTCCCGGCCCAGCTGACCGGGCTGCCCAGCCGGTGGCGGGTGGGCAGCGTGTACTACCAGCCGGACGGCCGGGCTGCTGCGGGCCAGCCGGTTCGCGCTGACCACGGGGACCCCCGATAAAGTGCGCGGCGGCGCAGGGGAACTGGGCATCGGCGCCCTCACCGGCCAGCAGCTTGCCGATCGCGATGCGGCACTCCTCGTCGGCGGGCGTGTACACCACCATCCGGGTGCAGGGCACGGCGAGCACGCCGAGGCTGGTGCTCGTCATGGCCAGCCGCGGGAACGCCGGGTGCCGGAAGATCTTGAGGTAGGTGACGGGGCTGGCCACGTCGTGCTCCTCCCACAGCCGGGCGAAGTGCGGGCTGGCCCCCTGCAGCCGCCGGATCAGGCTGGTCCACGCGGGCTCGCCGATGTGCCGGCCGTAATTGCCCCGGAACTGCGCGACCAGCCGGCCCAGCTGGTCGTGCCGGCTGACGTAGGGGTGGCAGCAATCGGCGTGGGTGAAGTTCTGCCACAGGATGTTGCGCTCTCCCGGCTGGGCGCCGATCACGCCGGGCCACAGCGCGGCGTACGCCTCGTTCCAGCCGAGCAGGTCATACCGCTCGTTCAGCACCGAGGCCGGGAGCGGCACCAGGCTGTCCATGATGCCCTGGACGTCCGGCGGGACCTGCTCGCACGCGCTCTCGGTGTGCCCGGGCGCGCCGGCCGCTTCCGCGATGTCGGCCAGCCGGTACAGGTGCTGCCGCTCGGCCTGGTCGAGCCGGAGGGTCTGGGCCACCGCGCCCAGCACCTGGGCGCTGGCCTTGATCGGGCGGCCCTGCTCGAGCCAGGTGTACCAGGTGACGCCCACCCCGGCCAGCTGGGCCACCTCCTCCCGGCGCAGCCCGGGGGTGCGGCGCCGCAGCCCCGGGGGCAGCCCCACCTGCTCCGGGCTGATCCGCTCCCGGCGGCTGCGCAGGAACGCGGCCAGCTCGGCGCGGCGCGAGCCGTTCCCGTTGGTCGTCATGGCGGTCATAACCTCATCATGCCGGGGAGCGGGCGTGGGTGCCAGGTGCTCCTGGTACCAGGATAAGTAGGCTCCTGGTACCTGGATAAGGGTCCCGGCATGCTCGAGGCATGACAGACCAAAGCACCATCACCCGCGACCATGTGCCGGCTGGCCGCCGCTCCGGGTTCCGCCGGGCCGGCGGGCGGCCCGGGGGGCGGGCCCCGGGCCGGCTGACCGCGCCGCGCGCCCTGCTCGCGATCGTCCTGGCCGGGCAGTTCATGGCGGTCCTGGATGCCTCCGTGGTGAACGTCGCGGCCCCCGCCATCCACGCGGATCTGCACGCCTCCGGCGCCGGGCTGCAGCTGGTCATCGCCGGCTACGTCATCACCTACGCGGTCCTGCTGGTCACCGGGGCCCGGCTCGGCGACATCATCGGGCACCGCCGGATGTTCCTGGCCGGGCTGGCCCTGTTCACCCTGGCCTCGCTCGGCTGCGGGCTGGCCACGTCCACCGGGATGCTGATCGCCCTGCGGTTCATCCAGGGGGCGGGCGCCGCGGCCATGATCCCGCAGGTGCTCAGCCTGATCCAGCGCACCTTCACCGGAACCTCCCGGGCCGGCGCGATGCGGCTGTACGCCGCGGTCATCGCGGGCGGGGCGGTCGCCGGGCAGATCGTCGGCGGCCTGCTGGTGACCGCGAACCTGTTCGGCAGCGGCTGGCGCGCCGTCTTCCTCATCAACGTCCCGATCGGCGTGGCCCTGCTCGCCACGGGCGCGCGGCTGCTGCCGCACGGCGCCGGGGACCGCGGCCGCGGCCTGGACCCCGCCGGGCTGGCCCTGCTGATCCCGGCCGCGGTGGCCCTGGTGCTGCCGCTGGTCCTCGGCCAGCCCGAGCACTGGCCCGTGTGGGGCTGGATCTGCCTGGCGGCCAGCGCGGCGGCGTTCGGGCTGTTCGTCATCGTGGAACGGCGGGTGGAGGCCCGCGGCGGGTCGCCGCTGATTCCCGGCCGGGTGCTGAGCCTGCCCGGGGTCGCCATGGGAGTGGCCGCCCTGTTCGTGACCATGGCGGTGTTCGGCGGGTTCTTCTTCGCGCTGGCCCTGCACCTGCAGGGCGGGCTGGGCGACACCCCGCTCCGGGCCGGGCTCATCTTCGCCCCGTCCGCGGCCACCTTCGCGCTGGTCAGCCTCAACTGGCAGCGGCTGCCCCGGCAGTGGCACGGGGCCCTGATCATCGCGGGCTTCGCCGCCTACGCGGCCGGCCTGCTGTGCGCGGCCGGGCTGCTGCGCGGCGGCGGGACCGGCGGGGTGCTGCTCTACCTGGCCCTGGCCCTGACCGGCGCCGGGATGGCCGCTGCGTTCAGCCCGCTGATGACCGCGGTGCTGATGCGGGTGCCGGTCGCCGACGCGGCCGACGCCACCGGGGTGGTCGTCACCGTCAACCAGCTGGCCATCGTCATCGGGGTGGCCACCTTCGGGACGCTGTACCTGAACCAGGCCGGGCCGCTGCCGGCCCCGGCGGAGCACGCGGCGTTCACCCTGGTGTCCGCGCACGCGGTCGCGGTGACGTTCACGGCCCTGGCCGCCGCGGCGGTGGCGGGCGGTGTCCTGGCCCTGGCCCGGATGCTGGCCGCCCGCCCCGCGCACCGCCCCGTCACCCCGGCCGCCCCGGTGCCGGTGCCCAGCCCGGCCCAGACGCGCGACACCTGAGTACCGGCGATCCCGGCTCCGGATGCGGACGGAAAGGGTGGCCCCAGCGACCCTTTCCGTCCGTAAATCCGGTCGCGGCCGGGGCTGGAGCGGGCCGAAGCCGGTCGCCGTGCCCGGGGCGAGGGGCACGGCCTGGGATCATGGGATGTCATGGCCCTTTCTGATGCGGCGCCCAGGCGGCCGCCGCTCGACGCCGACGCCCTCACCGCCCGGCTGGTCCGCCCGGGCGGCCTGTGGCGGGACATCCGCGTGGTCAGCGAGACCGGCTCCACCAACGCCGACCTGCTGGCGGAGGCCCGGGCGGGCGCGGCCGAGGGCCTGGTGCTGGTGGCTGAGACGCAGACCGCGGGCCGGGGCCGGCTGGGCCGGTCCTGGTCCAGCCCGCCCCGCGCCGCGCTGGCGTTCTCCGTGCTGCTCCGCCCGGTGGCCGTGGCGCCCGCCGCCCGGGCCTGGCTGCCGCTGCTGACCGGGATCGCGGTGGCGGCCGCGCTGCGCGCCGAGGCTGGCGTCACCGCCACCCTGAAGTGGCCGAACGACGTGCTCGTGGACGGCCGTAAGATCGCCGGGATCCTGGCCGAGGCGCACGGCGACGCGATCGTGGCCGGGGTCGGGCTCAACGTCACTCTTACCCGGGCTGAGCTGCCGGTGCCCACCGCGACCTCGCTGCTCCTGGAGGACGCGGCCTGCCTCGACCGCGAACGCCTGCTGGCCGCCATGCTCACCGAGCTGGCCAGCCGTTACACGGCGTGGGCCGCCGGCCCGGACCCCGCTGCGCTGCGCGCGGAGTACCTGCGCTGGTGCGTCACGGTCGGGCGGGAGGTCCGGGTGGAACTGCCCGGCCGCCAGCAGCTGGCCGGCACGGCCACCGACGTGGACGAGACCGGCCGGCTCGCCGTCCGGACCGGCCCGGGCACCACGCTGGTCGGCGCGGGCGACGTCGTGCACGTCCGCTGACGGTCAGGCCCGCAGCGCGTCCCGGGAACACCCGGTTCCATGCCACGATGTGCGCTATGAGCGCCGAAAGCCAGCTCTCCGACGGAGAGCGGAGCGTGCTGACGCTGCACCCGCACTGGAAAACGCTGCTGCGGCCCGCCCTGCTCCTGGTCGTGGTGGTCGTCATCGCGGCCGCGCTGCTGGTCGTGATCCCGCCGGGCCGGCTGGCCGGACCGGGCCGGATCGCGGTCGGGGTGGTCGCCATCGCCGCGGCCGTGGCGGTGTTCGCGGTCCCGTTCCTGCGCTGGAAGACCACCACCTACCGGCTCACCACCCGGCGGCTGCAGCTGCGCAGCGGCATCCTGACCCGGTCAGGCCGGGATTTCCCGCTCATCAGGATCAGCGACGTCTCGTTCTCGCAAGGGCCCATCGACCGCCTGATCGGCTCCGGCCGGCTGGTGGTGGAGTCCGCGGGCGAGCACGGCCAGCTGGTGCTCAACGAGATCCCGGACGTGCAAGAGGTCCAGGCCACGCTGTTCCAGCTGGTCGGGGACGAACATCAGCGGCTGACCCGGGAGGAGAACTAGGCCGGGCCACGGTGAGCGCCATTCCCGCCCACGGGTTAGCCTGCGCACATGGATGGCATTGAGGTCCGCAGGCACCTGATCGGGCGCGGCCCGGTCGTCGAGATCGTGCTCGACCGGCCCGAGGCGCTGAACGCGCTGAACACCGTGATGCTGGTCCGGTTCGCGCAGACCTGTGCCGAGCTGGCCCCGGACACCGGGGTCCGCGCCGTCGTGCTGACCGCGACCGGGGACCGCGCCTTCTGCGTCGGCGCCGACCTCAAGGAACGGCAGCTGATGACCGACGCGCAATGGCTGGCCCAGCGGGCGGTGTTCCGCACCGCGTTCGGCGAGCTGCTCCGGCTGCCGCAGCCGGTGATCGCGGCCGTGCACGGGTACGCCCTCGGCGGCGGCTGCGAGCTGGCGCTGAACTGTGACCTGGTGGTGGCCGACGACACCGCGCAGTTCGGGCTGCCGGAGGCCACGGTCGGCCTGGTGCCCGGCTGCGGCGGCACCCAGCTGTCCATCCGGCGGCTCGGCGTGGGCCGGGCCGCCGACCTGCTGCTCACCGGCCGCCGGGTGAAGGCCGCGGAGGCGGAGCGGATCGGGCTGGCCGACCGGCTGGTCCCCGCCGGGACCGCGGATGCCACGGCGCTGGAGATGGCCGGCGCCATCGCGGCCAACTCCCCGGTCGCCGTGCGGGCCGCCAAGCGGGCCATGCGCCAGGGGTGGGGGGTCGGCCTGAGCGCGGCGCTGGACATCGAGGACGCCGCCTGGCGGACCGCGGCCCTGTCCGCGGACCGGCGTGAGGGCATCGCGGCGTTCAACGAGAAACGCGATCCCGTCTGGCCGGGCGAATGAGCCCGGCCACCCCCGGACCGCAGTCCCCACGAACGACGGAGGCCATGGAGTGAGCGATCTGCCCGGACGCGTTTCGTTGCGGGAAGTCGGGCCGCGGGACGGACTGCAGAACGAGGATCCGGTACCCACCGGGGCGAAGATCGAGCTCATCAACGCCCTCTCCCAGACCGGGGTATCCCGGATCGAGGCCGTCTCGTTCGTCCGGCCGGACGCGATCCCGCAGATGGCCGACGCCGACCAGGTGTGGCAGGGCATCGAGCGCGCGGCCGCGGTCCGCTACTCAGCGCTGGCCCCGAACCTGCGCGGCGCCCGGCGGGCCCTGGACTCCGGGTTCACCGAGGTGGAGCTGGTGGTATCGGCCTCCGATACGCACAACCGGCGGAACGTGAACCGGGGCACTGAGGAATCCCTCGACGACATCGCGGTGATCCTCGGCGAGGCGCACGGGCGGGGCGCCACGGCCCAGGTGGTGGTGGCCACCGCGTGGGGCTGCCCCTACGAGGGTGACGTGCCGGTGAGCCGGGTGCTGGCGGTGGCCGGCCGGGCGGTGGCCGACGGGGCGGACTCCATCTCGTTCGGCGACACCACCGGGATGGCCACCCCGCGCCGGGTCACCGAGCTGGTCGGGGAGTTCCGGTCGGCGTACCCGGACACCCCGCTGAACCTGCACTTCCACAACACCCGGGGCACCGGCCTGGCCAACGTCCTGGCCGCGCTGGAGCTGGGGGTGGACGACTTCGACGCCTCGGTCGGCGGCCTCGGCGGCTGCCCGTACGCGCCGGGGGCCACCGGCAACATCGCCACCGAGGAACTCGTGCACATGGTCGAGGACATGGGCGTGGCCACCGGGGTGGACCTGGAGGCGATGATCGGGGCGGCCGCCGAGGCGGAGCGGATCATCGGCCGCCAGCTGCCGTCCCAGGTTCTGCGGGCGGGCCCCCGGACCCGCACTATCGCTCTCTAACGAAACCCGGTGGCGGAGGTAGGCTCCCCAGGTGGCAGAGCAGCATGAAGCGGGGCACCCGGAGGACGCGGACCACGGGCTGGGCGCGCTGCGGGAACGGGTCGAGCGGGGCGGCGCGCCGCGCTATCACCAGTCCGCCGAGGCGGCCGGCAAGCTCTTCGCCCGGGCCCGGATCGCCGGCCTGGTCGATGACGGCAGCTTCACCGAGGACGGCCGGTACGCCAACGCCCTGGCGGACGGCCTGCCCGCGGACGGGGTGATCACCGGGACGGCGCTGGTGGACGGGCGGCCCGTGGCGCTGATGGCCAACGACTCCACGGTCAAGGCGGGCTCCTGGGGAGCACGCACCGTCGAGAAGATCATCCGGATCATCGAGAAGGCCTACGCGGACGGCCTGCCCATGATCTACCTGGTCGACTCGGCGGGCGCCCGGATCACCGACCAGGTCGACATGTTCCCCGGCCGCCGCGGGGCCGGGAAGATCTTCCACACCCAGGTGCGCGCGTCCGGCGCCATCCCCCAGGTGTGCGCGCTGTTCGGGCCGTCCGCGGCGGGCGGGGCCTACATCCCCGCGTTCTGCGACTTCGTGGCCATGGTGGACGGCAACGCGTCGATGTACCTGGGCAGCCCGCGGATGGTCGAGATGGTGGTCCGGGAGCAGACCACGCTGGAGGAGATGGGCGGGGCGCGGATGCACTGCACCGTGTCCGGCTGCGGGCACTACCTCGCCCCCACCGAGCAGGACGCGCTGGCCGCGGTCCGCGGCTACCTGTCCTACCTGCCAGCGAACTGGCAGCAGCCCCCGCCGGCCGCCGCGGCGGGCCAGCCCGAGCCCGTGGACCTGGCCGCGCTGATCCCGGCCAGCGAGCGGCAGGCTTTCGACATGCGCCGCTACCTCCGCGGTCTGGTCGACGAGGGTTCCTTCTTCGAGATCCACGCGCTGTGGGCGCGGGAGCTGACCATCGGCTTCGCGCGGCTGGCCGGCCAGGTGACCGGGGTGGTCGCGAACAACCCGATGTTCAAGGGCGGCGTGCTGTTCGTCGATTCGGCGGACAAGGCCACCCGGTTCATCCAGCTGTGCGACGCGTTCAACGTGCCGCTGCTGTTCCTGGCCGATGTGCCCGGCTTCATGGTCGGCACGTCGGTGGAGAGGCAGGGCATCATCCGGCACGGCGCGAAGATGATCAGCGCGGTGGCCGAGGCCACGGTGCCGAAGATCTGCGTGGTGGTGCGCAAGGCGTACGGGGCCGGCCTGTACGCGATGGCCGGGCCCGGGTTCGAGCCGGACGCCACGCTCGCGCTGCCCACCGCGAAGATCGCGGTGATGGGGGCCGACGCGGCCGTCAACGCCGTGTACTTCAACAAGCTGGCCGCGGTGGCCGACCCGGAGGACCGGGAGCAGGAGACGCAGCGGCTCCGCGCCGAGTACGAGGCGGATATCGACGTGGTCAGGCTGGCCAGTGAACTGGTCATCGACGACATCGTGCAGCCGGGGGAGCTGCGCGCCGAGCTGATCCGCCGGTTCGCGGCCGCCGCGGGCAAGGACCGTTCTTTCTCAAGGCGGCGCCATGGGATCACCCCAGTCTGACCAAGTCGTCCGGTTGTGCGTGGAATCCCAGGTGGCCGCGGCCCTGATCGACGCGGCGTAACGGAGAACCAGTGGGATTGACGCCGTAGCATCTGTGCATGACCTGTGTTCTGCTCGCAGAGGATGACACCTCCATCTCGGAGCCGCTCGCCCGCGCGCTGCGCCGGGAGGGATACGACGTTAACGTGTCGTCGGATGGGCCGGGGACGCTGGAGGCGGCCCAGGCCGGGGGGATCGACCTGATCGTGCTCGACATCGGGCTGCCCCGGCTGGACGGGCTCGAGGTGTGCCGGCGGCTGCGATCCGACGGGCAGACCGTGCCGGTGCTGATCCTCACCGCCCGCGCGGATGAGGTGGACACGGTGATCGGCCTCGACGCGGGGGCCGACGACTACGTCACGAAGCCGTTCCGGCTCGCCGAACTGCTGGCCCGGGTCCGCGCCCTGCTCCGGCGCGGCACCCCGGAGACCAGCGTCGTGCAGGGGGTCCGGGTCGATGCGGATGCCCGGCGGGCCTGGATCGGCGACACGGAACTCGAACTCACCACGAAAGAGTTCGACCTGCTGAGCGTGCTGGTGAATGACGCGGGGAAGGTGGTCACCCGTGAGCAGATCATGCGGGAGGTCTGGGACAGCAAGTGGTGGGGGTCCACCAAGACGCTGGACATGCACATCTCGTGGCTGCGCCGCAAGCTCGGCGATGACGCGCACAACCCGCGCTACATCACCACGGTCCGCGGCGTGGGCTTCCGTTTCGAGCGAGGGGACTGACCACCTCCTGGGTGGGGACTGACCCATGCGCCGCCGCCTGCTCGTCTCCACGCTCGTGGTGGCGGTGACGGCCGTTCTGCTGCTGGGCCTGCCGCTGGCCTTCGTGCTCAGCCGGCTGCAGATCAGCGCCGCGGACCGGCAGGTGCAGCGGGACGCGACCACCGTGGCCAAGACGCTGCAGAACCGGGTGAACGCCGGGCTGCCCCCCGCGGTGCAGGAGGTAGCCGCCGCGGCCCACTCGCTCCCGGACCCCTACATCAGCGTCCGGCAGGAAGGGCAGCCGGAGTTCACCGTCGGGGATCGCCCCGAGGCGGGGGGCGCCATCATCAGGCAGGCGCTGACCAAGGACTTCCGGGTGACCGTGGCGGCCGACGACTCGGTCGAGTACGGCCGGCTGACCGCCGCCCTCGCGCTGATCGGCGCGCTCGCCCTGGCCGCGGTGGCGGTGGCCGTGGCGCTGGCCATCCTGCAGGCGCGGCGGCTGACCCGGCCGCTGGAGGAACTCGCCAGCGCGGCCGACCGGCTCGGCCTGGGTGACGCGCGCCCGCTGGGCCGGCGGTACGGGGTGGCCGAACTGGACCGGCTGGCCGAAGGGCTGGACGGCTCGGCGCGGCGCATCACCGACCTGCTGTCCGCCGAACGCGACTTCGCCGCGGACGCCTCCCACCAGCTGCGCACCCCGCTCACCGCGCTGTCGATGCGGCTGGAGGAGATGATCGCCGCCGCGGGTGACTCCGACGTGGTCCGGGAGGAGGGAGCGGCGGCCCTGGCCCAGACCGAGCGGCTCACCGAGGTGGTCAGCCAGCTGCTGGGCCGGACCCGGCGGGCGGCCCCCGGGGTGCCGTCGCTGCTGGCCATCGACGACGTGATCGCCCAGCAGGTGATCGAGTGGGACCCGGCGTTCCGCCGGGCCAACCGCAAGCTGGAGGTGGCGGGGGAGAAGGGCCTGTCCGCCTACATCTCGCCGGGGGCCCTGGGCCAGGTGATCGCCACCCTGCTCGACAACGCGCTGGTCCACGGGGCGGGCACGGTCACCATCCGGACTTCGCGGACACCCAAGTCGGTGGTGGTCGAGGTCAGGGACGAGGGCAAGGGCGTCCCGCACGAGCTGGCCCCGCGCATCTTCGAGCGCAACGTCAGCGGCCGTCCCGGCGGCACGGGGCTGGGCCTGGCGCTGGCCCGCGACGTGGCCACCGCGGACGGCGCCAACGTGGTCCTGGTCCGGCCGCGGCCGGCCGTGTTCGCCGTGTTCCTGCCCCGCGGGCTGCGCGGGACAGACGAGACGCCGGTAGTGACCGGCCCAGCTTAAGCCGCGACCGCGGTGGAGCCGCGGCGGTCGGTGATGGCGTGCCAGGTCAGGTAGATAGCGGCGGTGATGAGGAAGCCGGCCTCGAAGGTCAGGTCGCCGACCGACGGGACGTGCTTGGGCACGATGCCGACGTACTCGGTCTGGTTCGAGAACAGGATGATCGACACCACCACGCCGACCAGCATGGCCACCGGCCCGGCCCAGTTGGAGTATTTGGTGTCGAACAGCAGGCGCTCCAGATCCCGGGAGCGCTGGCGGCGGCGCAGGAACTGGTCGCAGAACACCACGGCCAGCCACGGCGCGATCCAGTAGGCGATGACCAGCAGGAAGTTCTCGTACTTGGTGCCCGCGTCGTGCAGCCCGGTGAGCGCGACGATGAAGCCGATCACGCCGAACACGAGGGCGACGATGGCCCGGCGCAGGGCCAGCGGCAGCTTGATGCCCATCGCGGTGAACGACAGCGCGCCGGAGTAGATGTTCAGCACGTTCGCGGCGATCGCGCCCAGCGCGATGGCCAGCAGGGTCAGGTCGGCCAGGGCGGTCGGCAGGTGGCCGGTGAACGAACCGGTGGGGTTGTCGACCGCGGCGATCCCGCTGACGGTCGCGGAGGCGGCGCCGGCCGCCTCGAGCAGGACGCAGGACACGAACACCCCGAGGCCGGACCACAGGGCGATGGCCTTCTTGCTGGTACCCGGAGCGAAGTAGCGGGTGTAGTCGGCGGCGTACGGGTTCCAGCCGACCGCGTAGCCGAACGCCGCGCCCAGCGTGATCAGGAAGCCGCCGATACCACCGCCGTGCGACGGCGCGCCCGGACTGGACTTGGTGAAGATCCAGCACACGGCGACCAGGAAGATGATGGCCAGGACCGGGAACGCGTACCGCTCGAACGCGTGCACCAGGTTGTGCCCGAAGAACGCGATCGCGATCTGGATCACCACGATGATGACCAGGCAGAGTGGCTTGGGCAGGTGGGTCAGCGTGTTCAGCGCGAACGTGCCGCTGACGCTGTTGACCGCGAACCAGCCGATCCCGGCGGTGAGCGCGTTCAGCCCGGCCGGGAGCACGTTGCCCCAGTAGCCGAAGCCGAGCCGGGACAGCACCATCTGCGGCACGCCGTACTGCGGCCCGCGCGCGGACAGCAGGCCCTGGGTAACCGAGCCGATCCCGGTGCCGATCACTATGGCCAGCAGCGCCTGCCAGAAGTTCAGGCCGAAGATCGCCACCCCGATGACGCCCACGAACACCGTGGCGAACTCGAAGTTCGGCGAGGTCCAGGTCCAGAACAGCTGCAGCGGCTTGCCGTGCCGCTCGTTCAGCGGGATGAACTCGGCCCCGCCGGGCTCGACGGTGGCGACCCTCGTGCCGTAGGTGCCTTCCCGGACCACGACACCGGGGGGCGGTTCCGTCTCCAGGACCGAGCTCTTCTGCTGCTCAGGTGCCGCCATCTACTTGCTCCTTCGGGGTCGCGCGCCCGGGGTCTCCGGCTGCCGGTCCGGCAAGCGCGCTGATGATAAATCGCACTATGGCCGGGAGTTGTTTCGTTTGCGTTAAATTGCCGGCGACGTTGTCGTAACGCCGGTGACCTCTGTGACCGGGTGGAGCCAGCCAGGCCGGTGAGGAGACCGGCAGAGGCGGACCAGGGGTGCGGGGCCTGCGTCCTCCCTCGTAGGCTACGGCGGGTGAGCGATCAACGGCGTGCCAGTCCCGGGGCTCCGGTCGTGGGCATGGTCGGCGCCGGGCAGCTGGCCCGGATGACCTGCCAGGCGTCGATCCCGCTGGGCATCGGGTTCCGGGTGCTGGCCGACCGGCCGGACGACAGCGCCGCCCTGGTCTGCCCGGACACCATGGTGGGGGACTATCACCGCCTCGATGACCTGCTGAACTTTGCCGCCGGATGCGACGTGGTCACCTTCGATCACGAGCATGTGCCGGCCGAGCACCTGGCCGCGCTGGCCGGAGCCGGGGTGGCTGTGGCGCCGGGCGGCGCCGCGCTCCGGTACGCCCAGGACAAGCTGGCCATGCGGGACGAGCTGACCCGGCTGGGTGCGCCCTGCCCCCGCTACGCGCCGGTGGCCAGCCCGGCGGACGTGGCGGGATTCGCCGCCGAGGTGGGCTGGCCGCTGGTGCTGAAGGCGGTCCGCGGCGGTTACGACGGCCGCGGCGTCTGGGTGTGCGACGGGCCGGATCAGGCGGCCGAGGTGCTGGGGTACGGGGTGGCGCTGCTCGCCGAGGAGCATGTCCCGTTCGTCCGCGAGCTGGCCGCGCTGGTGGCCAGGTCCCCGCACCGGCAAGGGGCGGCCTACCCGGTCGTGCAGACTGTGCAGCGCGACGGGGTCTGCCGGGAGGTACTCGCGCCCGCGCCCGGGCTGGCTGCGGCGGCGGCCGAGGACGCGCAGCGGCTGGCCCTGGAACTCGCGGATGCGCTCGGGGTGACCGGCCTGCTGGCCGTCGAGCTGTTCGAGACCCCGCACGGCCTGCTGGTGAATGAGCTGGCCATGCGGCCGCACAACAGCGGTCACTGGACGATCGAGGGGGCGGCGACCTCGCAGTTCGAGCAGCATCTGCGGGCGGTGCTGGACCTGCCGCTGGGCGCGCCGCAGCCGGTCGCGCCGCACGTGGTCATGGCCAACGTGTTCGGGGCCGCGGACCTGGCCGGCGTGGACCCGGACGTGTACGACCGCTACATCCACGTGATGGCGGGCGACCCGGGGGTGAAAGTGCACATGTACGGCAAGGCGGCCCGGCCTGGCCGCAAGATCGGGCACGTCACGGTGGCGGGCACCGACGTCGCGGCGCTCCGCGACCGGGCCACCCGGGCGGCCAGCTACCTGGGTACCGGCAAGGAGCAGGCGGAGTGAGCAGCCCGGTGGCCGGCCTGGTCATGGGCAGCGACTCCGACTGGCCGGTGATGCAGGCCGCGGGCGCGGTGCTGGACGAGTTCGGGGTGCCCTACGAGGCCGACGTGGTCTCCGCGCACCGGATGCCGCACGACATGATCCGGTACGGCAGCGAGGCCGAAGGCCGTGGCCTGCGGGTCATCATCGCCGGGGCCGGCGGCGCGGCCCACCTGCCGGGCATGCTGGCCGCGGTGACCCCGCTGCCGGTGATCGGCGTGCCGGTGCCGCTGAAGTACCTGGACGGCCTGGACTCGCTGCTGTCCATCGTGCAGATGCCGGCCGGCATCCCGGTGGCCACGGTGGCGGTCGGCGGGGCCCGCAACGCGGGCCTGCTCGCCGTGCGCATCCTCGGCGCGGGCGACGGCACGCTGCGCGCGAAGATGGCGGCCTTCCAGGAGCGGCTGCGCGGCGAGGCGGAGGCCAAGGGCGCGGCGCTGCGCGCGGCGCGCGGGGAGCAGGACGGCTGACCCAGCCCGCCCAGGACCGCTGACCGGGCCCTTAGCCCCTGACCTCGCCCCGCCTAGCGCCTACTATCGGGTAATGAGCTCTGACTTTCCTGCTTTCGCGCTCACCGAGGAGCATGAAGCGCTCCGTGAGGCCATCCGTGACCTGGCCGACGACAAGATCGCGCCGCGGGCCGCCGAGGTCGACGAGTCCGCGGAGTTCCCCTGGGACGTGTTCGAGGCGCTGGCCAAGAACGATTTCGCCGCGGTGCACATCCCCGAGGCCTACGGCGGCGCGGGCGCGGACGCCATCGCCACCGCGATCGTGATCGAGGAGGTCGCGCGGGCGTGCGCCGCGTCGTCGCTGATCCCGGCGGTGAACAAGCTGGGCACGGTGCCGCTGCTGCTGGCCGGCTCCGAGGAGCTCAAGCAGCGGTACCTGCCGCCGGTCGCCCGGGGCGAGGCGATGTTCTCCTACGCGCTGTCCGAGCCGGAGGCCGGCTCTGATGCGGCCGCCATGTCGACCCGCGCCGTGCGTGACGGTGACCGTTTTATCCTCAACGGAACCAAGCGGTGGATTACGAACGCGGGAGTGTCGCAGTACTACACGGTGATGGCCGTGACCGACCCGTCGGGCGGCCCCGGCGGGATCTCGGCGTTCGTGGTGGAAAAGGACGACCCGGGGTTCTCCTTCGGCGCCCCCGAGCACAAGCTGGGCATCAAGGGCTCGCCGACCCGGGAGCTGTACTTCGACAACTGCCCCATCCCGGCGGACCGGATGATCGGCGCCGGAGGGCAGCGGGTTCCGCACCGCGCTGGCCACCCTGGACCACACCCGGATCACGATCGCGGCCCAGGCCATCGGCATCGCCCAGGGCGCGCTGGACTACGCCACCGGGTACGTGCAGGAGCGCAAGCAGTTCGGTAAGGCCATCGCCGAGTTCCAGGGTGTCCAGTTCATGCTGGCCGACATGGCCATGAAGGTGGAGGCGGCCCGGCAGCTCACCTACGCGGCCGCGGCCAAGTCCGAGCGGGCCATGGGCGGCGACCGCAGCGACGACCTGACGTTCTTCTCCTCGGCCTGCAAGTGCTTTGCCTCCGACACGGCGATGCAGGTCACCACCGACGCCGTCCAGCTGCTCGGCGGCTACGGCTATGTCCGGGACTACCCGGTCGAGCGGATGATGCGCGACGCCAAGATCACCCAGATTTATGAGGGGACGAACCAGATCCAGCGGATGGTGATGGCGCGGCAGCTGCTGAAGGGCTGATGTCTGGCCGCTGAGCTGCAAATTCTCTGGCGCTTCCGTCTGCGGTGGGTGGCTGGGCTAGAGAACTCGATGGCTCCCGCCTTTGCCTGTTTCGTCCTGTTGGTCCTGATTGCTTCCGGTCGTTTCCGCGCGGCGTGCTGGGTCGGTGCTGACCCTGGCGTCCCCCGCGCCAGGCGGCGGCCGGTGTTGCCTTGACGCTGGCCGGCGAGCGGGGCCTCTTCCCGGCTTTCCTCTATGTCTACGTTGCCGACGCCGATGAGACCTACCGGCGGGCGCTGGAGGCGGGCGCTGAAACGCTGGAAGCTCCGCTGGACACGCCGTACGGCGACCGGCGTGCCATGGCGCGCGATCCCTACGGCAATGTCTTCCAGATCGCGCACCAGATAGCCGGCCGCTGACACGGTGGCGCGCGCCCGGCGTGTGGCGGCACCGCCGGGTCGGCTGGCGGCCGCGGTTGCTCTTTGGCGCCGGCGCCATGCGAGGCTAGCGCGATGGCTATCTTCCGGGCAGAGCAGTTCGATGTCAGGGTGAGCGACGAGGTGCTCGCCGACCTGCGGGCGCGGATCTTGAACACGCGGTGGCCGGGGGCGGCGCCCGGCGCTGCGTGGGGGCAGGGCACAGACCTCGGTTACCTGCAGGACCTGCTGGGGTACTGGGCGGATGGCTTCGACTGGCGCGCGCAGGAACGGTGGCTGAACGGTTTCGGTCACTTCCGAGCCGGGATCGATGGTGTCCGGGTTCATTTTGTGCACGAGCGGGCCCGCAGCGGCCGCGGGATCCCGCTAATCCTGACAAATGGCTGGCCCAGCTGCTTCGCCGAGTTCCTGCCGCTCGTGCCGCGGCTGACGGACCCGGCCGCGCATGGCATCGACGGGCCCGGTTTTGACGTGGTGATCCCCTCGCTGCCGGGCTACGGATTCTCCGACAGGCCGGCCCGGACGGGGGTGACATGCCGGTATACGGCGGGATTGTGGCACCGCCTGATGCGCGGCCTGGGATATGAGCGATACGGCGCCTACGGCAGCGACTTCGGGTCCGCCGTGACGACGTTCATGGCGCTGGATAACCCGGCGCCCATGCTCGGCATTCACCTGTCCAACCTGGATCTCGCGCCCTACACCGGGCCGGGTCCTGTCCGCGGGCGAGCCCTACCTGGCCCAGTACCTAGCGATGCGCGGCACGGCCCTGCTCAGCAACGCGATCGAGCGGCCTCAGACGGTCAGCTACGGCCCAACGATCTTGCGGCCGAACTTAACGAGGAGCCCTACCGTCTGCCGCGAACACTCAAGGCGAGGAGCCCTACCTGCTGCAGTGTGCCATCACGGGCGCCTGGTTTTCAATGATCACGTTGTCGGAATGCGCGGCGATCCACTTCCGTCTGGTTCTCGCCAGGCGCCGCCGTTCGCGCTGTACATTGCCCACTTGTTCGATTCCCAATGCTCGAACGAAATGTGTGCGCTGCGCATCACGCACCGCGATACTGACGAGGAATTCGATCCCCGGCGTAACCTGCTCGCCAGCGCAGACGGTCATCTCCGCACGCTCGCGGAGAGCTCACTGGCGGACGTCATCGGCATTTCCACGCCTGGCGATGACGAGCGACGGTGCGCTCGTGCTGGTCCGTCAGTCCAGCCGCAACGTGGCCAGCCCGCTGCTGCTGGCCCCCTCGGGAAGCGGATCGCTGGATCCCCGTGATCTGAGCCAGGACAGGACCGGCACGCTGCAGATCATAGTGCGGCACGGCATGGAACGCGAACTGTGCGAGGAAACCGGCATCCGGCCGGACGAGATCAGGAACACCGCGGTCGTCGGTTTCGCCCGATGGCTCGAACGCGGCGCTAAGCCGAGTTCCTCGGCGTGGCCGAGTTGTCGGTCACGGGGGAGGACTTGGTCGAGCGTCAACGTCTCGCCTCGGACGAACAGCTGTACAGCGCGGGAACGTTGACGAGCGGGAGGACATCGACGCGCTCGGCCGCGAGATCCTGAACGGCACGGAACAGCTGACCGCGCCGAGCCTGCCAGTGCGGATCAGAGAAGACGGATCACTACCGCTGCTTCGCACGCTCCGCGCAGTGGCACTGTGGCGGGTGAACGCAGCCTTGACTTAGCTGATTAATCGAGACGCCTTCGGTGAGCATAGGGATGCCGCACCTCGCGCTGGCGTGCGAGGTGCGGCATCCGTTATTTGCTGCGGATTGTGCTATGGCGTGACGTAGTTGACCGATGTTCCCCAGTTGGCGCGGCCGTCCCGGGTTCCGCCGCAGGTCGGGATCGCGTTGGGGTTGAACGCCTTCCCGGTGCAGTTCGGGAACTGGATGTACTCGTTAGCGAAGTAGATCCGCCCGCCGGTACCCGGCACGAACATGCCCCAGCTGTAGTCGCCCCAGCGGGGACGAGTCGTACCCGGGAAGCCCTGGTACTCGCTGAAGCCATCCTGCGGGGACTGGCCCATGGCCGCGATGTTGACCGTGGACTTGAGCAGGCCGCCGGAGGTGCTGGTCAGCCGGCCGAAGGCGGTACTCGGGAAGAAACCGCCGTGGTCGGCGCCGGTTGGCCCGCCGTTTCCGGACAGCGTGAACAGCATGATCGCCCTGCCGCCGCTGCCGGGGGTGCCGGCCATGGCCGGCATGTCCAGGTCCTCATGCCTGGGCGAGACGTACCCCTGGCTGGTCAGGGTGAACTTGCCGGTCGTGTCGAACGAGCGGGTGCCGACCACCCAGTACACCGCGCCCATGTGGATTTCCGCGTTGGCCCTGGTGTAGGTCTGGGCGATCTGGGTGCTGGTGGCCGTCCACAGCTGGCCCTGCGCCTGCGAGACCTGCGTCAGGTTGTCGCCGTTGGTGGCGAGCCCGCCCTCCGGGCAGGGGCCCGTCGTGCCGGCCAGGACGCTGCAGTCGTCGCCCAGCGGAATCGGGCCGGCCTTCTGCGGGGCGAAGATCCCGCCGAAGTTGACCGTCTCCGGGTCGTAGTACCGCTTGACGCCGGAGAACAGCTGGCCGGTGAAGCGGATGCCCGAGCTACAAGCTGGTGCAGCCGGTGCTGTTGAGCGACGACAGCCCGGTCCAGGCCCAGGCCGCGATCCGGTTGTCACCGGAGGTCGCCAGCGGGAGGAACCCGTAGAAGTCCAGCGAGCCCTCCATGAACCCGGTGCCGCCGTGGCTGTTGTCGAACCGGCCCGCGACCGGCTGCGCCGGGATCACCGCCACCCAGCAGGTGATGCCGCCCTGGTGCAGCACCTTGTCGCGGGCGCAGGTCCCGTCCGGGGTGCCGATGATGGCCCATGTTCTCCCGCGCCACCGTGACCGCGGGGTTCGGCTTCCCATTTCACCTTGACCGGCAGACCCTGCTCCAGCGCGCTCTTGTTGAACGCGAACTCCTGCGCCCCGTTGAAGAATCCGCCGCCGAAGCCGGGCAGCGACCCGGACAGCGGGAATTCGTCGTAGAACATCAGGAACGCGTCCCGGGTCACCGAGATCTTCGCGAAGTCGTTGAGCAGCGACGGGTAGCCCGGCTCGGCCGGGTCATAGTCGGCGTTGGAGAAGTACACGTGGTAGGGGCCGAACGGGTTATTGCCGTCGGTGACCGCGATGCCCTCGGCGCACTTGTTGGCCACGCCCGCGAAGCAGCCGGTGAAAGGACCGCCGCTCTTCGCGGTGTTCTTCGAGACGATCTCGGTGAAGAACCAGTGCCCGCCGTTGGCCGGGTCATATATGCAGGAGGGATCCCCGCCGCTCGTCCAGCCCCGCTTGGTCAGCCCCATCAGCGTGTCGAGCGGGATCGGCGCGGACTCGCGCTTCAGCGCGGTGTTGAAGACCAGGATCTCCCCGATGTTGTTGGTCTCGACCACGAACCTGTTATTGGCGCACAGGCCCTGGTCTGGGGGCTCGATGTCGCCGAGGGGGTTGGTGGGCAGCGAGCCGCTGTCCACCGCGTTCAGGCCCTTCACGCCAGTGGCGCCGCCCTTCGACGTGCTGATCCGGTCACAGCTGCGGCTCATCGGCTGGCAACTCACCGACGGGACGGGGAAGGAGGGGGTGTGGGTGAGCAGGCGCCGTTGGGCCGCGGAGAGTTGGACATGCCGCAGATCTGGCGGCAGCATGGCGTGCTCGCCGAGCGCCCTGGATGCCTGACCTGTGCCCACCCGGTGGCCTGATGCGGCCGCCGCGGTGGACGGTGTGTTGACCGGGCCGGTCAGCAGCGAGCAGTTGACGCTGCATCCAGTGGCCGCCGGGCCAGCGAAGGTCGGCTTGAATGTCCCGAGGTTTGATGAGGTAACCGCTGCCGCTCGAGCGCTCGTGGCGCTCTGCTGCGGAGCCGCCGCCGCCGGTCCCCCGGTGGCGGCCAGGAGCATCGCCGGAAGGGATAGCAGCGACAGTAGTAGTACGAGCTTGTAGCGCATGCGTTTCATACGGGTTTTCCTCCCCAATCAGCCACCTGTGGCCGCCATGGGAGAACTCCGCGCCCCCGGAAAGTTAAGCGCGCCATGCGCTTTTCAGCACCAGAGAGCAGCACGGGACGGATCGCCCGCACTGCCCACCTAGTGCGAGTTCCGTCCGGAAGGTAAGAGATTGCTCATGGCGCTGCCCGGATCATAGCGAGCCTAGAACGATCACACAATGGTGCCCGATTTGTCCACTTGAATGGCCGAATCCGGCAAACGTCAAGATCACCCTTACCTTTACTAAGATGATCTTAACTTTTTGCCCAACCCGCGGCCCGAATTTGCCTGGTATTGATCTGTCCGCCTGGTTGCCTGTCCGGTCAGACGGTCCAGAGTGCCTGGGTCGGTGACAGGCGCGCGGCGCGGATAGCGGGTAGCAGCCCGGCCAGGGCGCCGATGATGACGGTCGCGGCCAGGCCGCCGGCCCAGGCCTGGGGCGGGATGACGACGGCCTCGCCGTGGCCGTGGGCGTAGCTGGCGGTGGAGACGGCGCCGATAGCGACGCCGGCGGCGCCGCCGGCCAGCGACAGCAGGATGGCCTCGGCCAGGAACTGGGCGCAGATCTGGCCGCGGGTGGCGCCCAGCGCGCGGCGCAGCCCGATTTCCTGACGGCGTTCCAGCACCGAGATGACCATGATGTTGGCCACCCCGATCGCGCCGACCAGCAGCGCGACCGCGCCTAGGCCGAGGAACAGGGTATCGAGCGCGCCCTTGGTCTCGGCCTGGGCGGTGAGCGCGTCCGAGGGCTGGGAGACGTTGACCTGGCTGGGATGTTCCGGGTTGGCCTGCGCGCCGAGCAGGTTATCGACGGTGGTGGTGACGGCCTGGTCGTTCGGGGTGCTGCGGACGTAGATCTGCGACGGGTGCCCGTCGAAGTCCAGGTACCTTTCCGCGGCCGGGAAGCCAACCAGGACCGCCGAGTCGAGCTGCGAGGCGTAGGTGGCCGGGCTGAGGATGCCGATGACGTAGAACCACTGGCCGCCGGCCTGGCTGCCAGCCTGGCCGTTGATCCAGATCCGCATCCCGGTCCGGACCCGGTCGATGCCCATCAGGCGCGCTGTGGTGGCGCCGAGCACCGCGACCGGCTCGCTGGTGGTGGCGGCGTTCAGGAACCGGCCCTGCGCGAGGCTGGTGCCGGCGACGGCGGGCAGGCCGAGCGTGGTGGCGTCCACGCTGATGGCGTTGGTGTTGATCGGGGGGATGAGCGGGGACTTGTAGGCGTTGACGCCGGTGACGGCGCCGGTGTCCTGCACCGCGGTGACCCCGGCCAGCCGGGCGATCATGCCTGGCGCCGCTGTCGGCAGCCTGGCGGTGGCGCCGGAGAAGGTCTGCCCGCTGGTGACGGTCAGCAGGTTGGTGCCCAGCCGGGCGATCTCGCTCAGCAGCGCGGCCTGGGAGGAGGCGGCCAGGCCCAGGACGGCGACGATCGCCGCGACGCCGATCGCGATGCCCAGCGCCGATAGCCCGGCGCGCAGCTTGCGGGTCCGCAGCCCAATGCTGGCCAGCCCGGCCAGGTCCCCCGGCCGCAGCCGGACCGCGGCCGGGGCGGCCGGCCGCGGCGAGGTGGTGGTCATGACGGTCCGTCTGGCCCGGGCCGGGACCGGGCGGCCCGCCCGCCGCCAGCCCCGCTTGCGGTGGCCGCGTGGCCGGGGGCGGTGTCGGCGATGATGTGCCCGTCGAGCATCTCGATACGCCGCCGCGTCCGGGCGGCGACCGCCTGGTCGTGGGTGATGATGATGATCGTCGTCCCTTGCTGGTTGAGTTCTTCCAGCAGGGCCAGGATTGAGGCGCCGGTGGCGGAGTCCAGGTTCCCGGTCGGCTCGTCGGCCAGCAGCACCGGCGGACGGCCGGCGATCGCCCGGGCGATCGCGACCCGCTGCCGCTCGCCCCCGGACAGCTGGGTCGGCCGGGCCCCGGCCCGGTGCTCCAGCCCGACGACGGCCAGGGCGTAACCGGCCAGCCGCCGCCGCTCGGCGCGGCGCACCCCCGCGTACAGCAGCCCGTCGGCCACGTTCCCCAGCACGCTCTGGTGCTCGGCGAGGAAGAACTGCTGGAACACGAACCCGATCCGGGACGCCCGCAGCGCCGCCAGTTCCCGGTCCCGCATCCGGGCCACGTCCAGGCCGGTGATGCGCACGGTCCCGGCAGTCGGCGTGTCCAGGGTGCCTATCAGGTGCAGCAGCGTGGACTTGCCCGACCCGGACGGGCCGGCCACCGCCACCAGTTCCCCGGCGGCCACCGCCAGGCTCGCCTGATCCAGCGCCCGTACCGGCGGCTGCCCCGGATACACCTTCGACACCTGCTCCAGCTCCAGCACCGGCGCCCCGCCCGGCCCGTCCCCGCGGACCAGGGCCGCCCCCGCGGCGGTCACGACGCCGGCACCACGACGCGCTGCCCGGGGCTCAGCGTCCCGGTCACCTGCACCAGCCCGGAGGCGTCATCGAAGATCCCGGGCGTCACCGGCACCCAGCGCCGAGTGTTCCCCGGGCCGACGACCTCCACGGCGTATCTGCCCGCCGACTGGGCCACCAGCGCCGTCACCGGCACCACCAGCGCGCCATGCGCGGCGGCGGTGGTGATGTTTACCGTCACCGGCGCCTGATCCAGGGTTCCCGCCGCCTGCGGATCGGTCAGCGTCACCTGCACCGGGATCGTCGTGGTCGTGTCCCCGCCCGGCCCGGACCTGGTCGCCACCGTGCCCACCGACGACACCGCGCCCGGGGTCGTCGTCCCGTCGGGCAGCGTCACGGTCACCTTGTCGCCCGCCTTCGCCTGCGACTGCTGGGAGACATCCAGCGGGACCGTCACCACGTGCCGGTCCGACGTCGCCGCCAGCACCGGGCCGTTCGCCGAACCGCCCAGGCTCCCCGTCACCTGACTGACCCGCAGTGCCTGCGGCTCGAACACCGCCGACCCCAGCGGCACCGACCCCGACGGGGCGGAGACCCCCAGCGCCGACTGCAGCTTCGCCACCCCGGCCGCTGTCTCCCAGGAGAAGTAACCCCAGCCCAGCGCGGAGATATCCGCGCTATCCGCGTCCCCCAGAGCCACCAGGTCATGGTTCAGCTGGGACACGTCCTCTCCGGTCACCCCCTCGCCCAGGGGCCGCCAGTCCGGCACGCTGCCGTACAGCAGCACCACCGGGGAGCCGTTTCCGGTCTTGTACAGCGCATGCCCCTGCCGGATCACCTGCCCAGCCGACGGCAGCCAGGTCAGCGTCCCGCCGCCGCGCCCGGTCACCGGGTAGGACCCGGCATACCCCAGCGTCGCGGGCAGCGGCGTGGTGGCCGCGATATCGTGCCGGGCCACCGCCGCCGTCGCCGGCGGCGGCGTCCCCGGCCCGGGCCCGGACGAGGCGGCCGGGGACAACACCCCGGCCCGCCACGCCGATACCGCCCCGGCCGCCACCACGACGGTCACGATGCCCAGGGCCGCCCAGCGGCCACGGCCCCGCGATCCACTCGCCTTCGCGGCGGCCAGGACCTCCGCCTGCTGCCCGGGCTCCCGGCCGCGCGAAACAGTCTCGCTCACTGTCGTCTCCATCCCTCCGCACGTGTTCCGGGAGAGGGTGAGCAGCGCCCCGAGCGCCGCCCACGATTAGCCAAACGGAATCCCTCCGAGCTGGTGGGGCGGCGGGTGCAGGCGCTGGCATTCGTTGAGCCTGGTCGTGAACGGCCCTGAATGCGAGTAATTCAGGCTGATGCCGTGTGCGGATAGCGGGAAAATAGGGCGCCCCTGGGAATCGGCGGCGGGGTCGGGGAAGTTCGGCACCCCGTGGGAGCGCATGCAGCGGGCGAAGGGGAGCATGCCGCGCAGCAGGATCGGCACCTCGGCCAGGGGAAACTGGTCGTCGGTGCCGGGCGGGAGCAGGTGCTGGCAGGCGCTCATGGCCGATTGGAGCCGGGAGCTGCTAACCCCGAGTTGCTGCGCGCCAGGGAATTTTGCGTTGCTGGCGCCCGGTTCGGGGTCGGGGAAGTTCGGCACCCCGTGGGAGCGCATGCACCCGGCGAAGGCGACCAGCGGGGAGTTCGCTGACCCTCCCGCATTCGGTGACCCTCCCGCATTCGATGAGCCGCCGGAGCCGGCGGATGACGGGCTGCCGCCGCAGGCCGCCACCAGCAGGGCCAGGGCGGCCGTGGCGATGAGGGCGGCCGCGGTTCGCGCCGCGGGCGTCCGTACTGGCTTCATGCCAGCAGTCCTACGCCTGGGCGGGTGACATCAGCGCTACCGGTGATGTTGCACGGATGTCATGCCGGCCGGCCCATGATGAGGGGGTGCGGGTGCTGGTGGTCGAGGACCATGCGACGCTGGCCGGGCGGATCGCCCAGGGGTTGCGTCAGGCCGGGATGGCCGTGGACGCAGTGCACGACGGCGCAGCGGCACTGGAGGCCGCCGCGCAGACGGCTTACGACGTGATCGTGCTCGACCGCGATCTGCCGATTGTGCACGGCGACCGGGTGTGCCGCACCCTGGCCGGCGGCGGCCCTCGGATCCTCATGCTCACCGCGGCCGCCGGCGTCGATGACCGGGTCGACGGACTCGAACTGGGCGCCGATGACTACCTGCCCAAGCCGTTCGCGTTCGCCGAGCTCGCCGCCCGGGTGCGGGCGCTGTCCCGCCGCGCACCGTCCGCGCCGCCGGTCCTGCGCCGCGGGGACCTGACCGTGGACCGCGCCCGGCACCGCGCCAGCCGTGGCTGCCGCTCGCTGCCCCTGACCCGCAAGGAGTTCGGCATCCTGGAGACGCTGCTGGCCGCCGACGGCGCCCTGGTCAGCGCGGAGGACCTGCTCGAGCAGGTGTGGGATGCCCATGCCGACCCGTTCAGCAACATCGTCTCGGTGACGATGGCCCGGCTGCGGCGCAAGCTCGGCGACCCGCCCCTGATCGCGACCGTAGTGGGCAAGGGGTACCAGATGTGACCCGCCCGCAGCTGACCGTCCGGGCCCGGCTGACCCTGCTGTATACCGGTTTGTTCGCCGTGTGCGGGGTGATCGTCGTGGCGGTCGGCTACGCACAGGTCGCGCAGCTGCCGGCCCAGGGGCAGGGGAGTGGCCGGCCGCCTTCGGCCGGCGATCTGGCCCGCTTCGCGGCGCGGTGCCGGTCGGCGGAACAGAGCGCCCATCCCAACCCGTTCGTCCTGGCCAAGTGCGCCTCGTTCTTCCAGCAGCAGGGCGCACAGGGCCAGCGTGACCTCACCCTGTCGCATCTGCTGCAGTACTCGCTGATCACGCTGGCCGTGGTTATCGCCCTAGCGGCGATCCTCGGCTGGATGTTCTCCGGGCGGGCGCTGCGCCCGGTGCACCGGATCACGACGGCTGCCCGCGCGGCGTCGGAACACAACCTGTCGGCGCGGGTCGCGCCGACCGGTCCGCGCGACGAGCTCCGCGAACTGGCCGAGACGTTCGACGAGATGCTCGGCCGGCTCCAGGCCGCGTTCGAGGGCCAGCAGCGGTTCATCGCCAACGCCTCGCATGAACTGCGCACCCCGCTCGCGGTCATGCGTGCGACGGTCGACGTCGTGCTGGACAACCCCGACAGCACGCCCGGCGACCTGCGCGGCATGGCGGCGGACATCCGCGCTGCGGTAGATCACGCCGAGCACCTCATAGGCGCGCTGCTCATCCTCGCCCGCAACGAGCGCGGGCTCACCGTCCGCGAGGAGACCGACCTGGCCACGGTCGCCGAAGACGTCCTCGACACCGCCGGCCTGGGCGACCGGCGGGTGCACGCCGCGCTGGAGCCCGCCGTCATATCGGGCGATCCAGTGCTGGCCGAACGTCTCATCGCGAACCTGGTCGACAACGCGGTCCGGTACAACGCCGCCGCCGGTGACATCTGGATCAGCACCGGCACTGTGGCGGGCAGCAGCCAGCTGACCGTGGCCAATACCGGCCCGGTCATCAGCCCGGTGGAGGCCGGCCGCATCTTCCAGCCGTTCGAGCGGCTCAGCGACCGCACGTCCCATGACGGCTTCGGGCTCGGCCTGGCCATCGTCGCATCCATCGCCGCGATCCACGGCGGCACCGCCACCGCCCGCCCCCGCAACGAGGGCGGCCTGTCCGTCACGGTCACGATCCCCTCGTCCGGCGCCCCGGCCCGGGGCACCGGCATGCAGGCCACCGAACGACCAGGTGTCCCGCACCCAGGCTGACGTATACCCGTTTTGCGCCGTCAGGCCCTGAGGTAGGCCAGGACGGCGAGTACCCGGCGGTGCTGGGCGTCGTCGGGCGGCAGGCCCAGCTTGGCGAAGACGTTGCTGATGTGTTTTTCCACCGCGCTGGCGGAGATCACCAGTCGCTGGGCGATGGCCGTGTTGGAATGGCCCTCGGCCATCAGGGCCAGGAGTTGCCGTTCCCGCGCGGTCAGCGCCCCCAGGGCGTTGTCCCGGCGCTGCCCGGCCAGCAGCTGGGCAATGACCTGGGGATCGAGCACCGTCGCGCCGCGGGCGACCCGGTCCAGGGCGTCCAGGAACTCCCCGACCCGGGCGACCCGGTCTTTCAGCAGGTACCCGACCGCCCCGGAGCCGTCCGCGAGCAGGTCGCTGGCGTAGGACGCCTCCACATACTGGCTGAGCACCAGCATGGGGGCGCCGGGCAGGCGCGCGCGGGCGGTGATCGCCGCGCGCAGGCCCTCGTCGGTGTGAGTCGGCGGCATCCGCACGTCGACGACGGACACGTCCGGGCGGTGCCTGAGCACCGCCTCGACCAGGGCGGGGCCATCACCGACCGCGGCCACCACGTGGTGGCCGTCCTCGGCGAGCAGGCGGACCAGGCCCTCGCGCAGCAGCACCGCGTCGTCGGCCACGACGATCCGCAGCCGGCCGCGGGCGGCGCGGTCCGGCGGTGGCTCCGGCGCTGCTTCAGGCGAGGTCAGCAGCACGGCAGTTCCGCGGTGATCGTCGTCGGGCCGCCGCAGGGACTGGTGACCCGCAGCCGGCCGCCGATCGCGTGCAGCCGGTCGTCCAGCCCTCGCAGTCCGTGTCCCTTGTCCAGCGCCGCGCCGCCCACTCCATCGTCTGACACCCAGACCCGCAAGGTTCCCTCACCGTGGCGCAGCCCGATCGCACCCCGGTGGGCGTGGCTGTGCTTGGCCACGTTGGTCAGGGCCTCCGCGATCACGAAATACGCGGCCGTCTCGACGGCCGCGTCCAGCCGGCGGTCCAGCGGCCCGGCATCGAGCTCAACCGGGGTGGTGGAGCGCGCGGCCAGCGCGGTGAGCGCCGCACGCAGGCCGCGGTCGACGAGGATCGGCGGGGCGATGCCACGCGACAGGACCCGTAGCTCGTCCAGCGCCTCCTGGGTCTGGACGATCGCGTCGGCGAGCGCCTCCCGGGCGGCCTCCGGCCTGCTGTCCAGATGGTGCTGGGCGCGGCCCAGTTCCATCGCCAGGCGGACCAGCCGCTGCTGGGGCCCGTCGTGGATGTCGCGTTCGAGCCGGCGCAGCGCGGCCGCCTCGGCCGTCACCGCGGCGACGGTCTGCGCGCGGGCGGTGTCCCGCTCCTGCTCCAGTCCGCTGATCCTGCGGTGCAGTGCAGACGCGTCTGACAGCAGCACCTGCCCCAGCCCGGTCTGGGCCGCGACGCACGCCCGGGTCAGCAGCGGCAGGGTGAACAGCAGCAGCAAGCCGACCGCGGTGCCGAAGGCGACCCGCGCGGCCGGCGACGTCAGCCCCAGGCTCAACGCGATGTGGGACTGGGCGCTGCCCGCGGACAGGGTCATGGGCCGCATGTGCTGCAGCGACTCCGAGGACGTGTACTCGTAGCGCAGTGCGGCCGTGGCGGCACCGAGCCCGACGAACCACCACAGCGCCGTCACCACGGAGGTGACCAGGGCGACCGGGAGCACCACCACCGCGTGCGCCACGTCAAGCCACAGCCCCGGGTCGGACGCGGCGGGGGCCTGCTTCGGTCTCGGCCGCCGGCCCGCGGCCGCCGCCCCGGCCGCCGGGGGGCGTACCTGGGCGATCCGCCACCGTTCCAGGTCGGCGAACCACCGCGCCGGGGCCAGCACGCCGGCCGGGACCGGCGACCCGCCCGGCAGCAGCAAGCCGACCGTCCCAGTGCACAGGCCACCGAGCACCAGCAGCAGGCCAGCCGCGGCGGTCACCGGCGCGGTGAGCAGGTACAGCGACTCCACGAGCGTGCGACGCCCCAGGCGGCAGAGGAACCTGGCGCCTGGCCGCCACCGGACCCGGACCGCGGAGGGGAACGACTCCGTCATGGCCTCAGCCTAAGGTTGCGGCCTGGCGGTTCAGGCATCACGGCGGGCGAGGGCCCAGGCCCCGGCCGCGAGCGCGATCATCGCGTACGCGCACAGCAAGCCGAAGGTCAGCCCGGGTGACAGCAGGTGCGCGACCGGCCTGGCCGCAATCAGCGCATTCCTCATCGTGTCGGGCAGGAACTTCTGCGCCGTGTGCTGGATCGAGCTGCCCAGCGAGAACAACAGCGGCAGCACGAACACCAGGCCGACCACACCGCAGATGGCGCCCGCGGTGTGCCGGACGATCGCGCCGATGCCCAGGCTGATCAGCGCGATCAGCGCCGGGTAGGCGCCGGCCATCAGCACCGCGCGCAGCACGCCAGGCTGCCCGAGCATGGCGTGCGGGGCGGGGGCCTTCAGCATGGCCTGGCCGGCCAGGAACGCCGCGAAGGCGGAGATCTCCCCGGCGGCCAGGGTGACGGCGCCGAGCACGGCTGCCTTCGCGGCGAGCACGAGCGGACGACTGGGCGCCGCGGCGAGCGTGGCGCGGATCATCCCGGAGGAGAACTCGGTCGTGATGGCGAGCACGCCGAGGACGCCGAGCAGCAACTGGCCAGGCACGAGCCCGAGGAAGGCATCGTAGGTGGGGTCGAAGGACGCGCGGCCGGCGGCGGACATCCGGGCGTAGTTCTCATGGCTCGCCGCCAGCATGGCCAGGCCGATCAGGCCGGCCGCGAAGATGGCCACGAGGTACCAGGTGGAGCGGACGGTGCGGAGTTTGTGCCACTCCATCCGGGCGACGGTGCGGAAACCGTAGCTGCCGCGGGTGCGGCTGGCGTCGCGGTGGCGGAGCGTCGCGGTGCTCATCACAGGCTCCCTGAATAGTCGGCGGCGCCCTCGGTCAGCTGGAAGAACGCTTCTTCCAGCGAGCTGCTGCGGGCGGACAGCCGGTCGACCGTGGTCTGCGCGAGCAGCCGGCCCCGGCCGATCACGATGAGCGCGTCCGCGGTATGCGCGATCTCGCTGATCAGGTGGCTGGAGACCAGCACCGTCCGGCCCTGGGCGGCCAGCTTCTTCAGCAGGTTGCGGATCCAGCGGATGCCTTCGGGGTCCAGGCCGTTGACCGGCTCGTCGAGCAGCAGGACCCGCGGGTCGCCGAGCAGGGCAGCGGCGATACCCAGCCGCTGGGACATGCCGAGCGAGAACTTCCCGGCCCGGCGGTCCGCGGCCTTCTCGATGCCGGTGATGGCGAGCACCTCCTCGACCCGCGGCCGGCCGATCGCGTTGCTGGCGGCCAGCGCGGTCAGGTGGGCGCGGGCGGTGCGGCCCGGATGGAACGCCTTGGCCTCGAGCAGCGCGCCTACCTCGCGGAGCGGCCAGCGCAGGTCGCCGTAGCTCTTCCCGCCGATCCTGACCTGTCCCGCGTCGAGCCGGTCCAGGCCCATGATCATGCGCATCGTGGTGGACTTGCCGGCGCCGTTCGGGCCCAGGAATCCGGTCACCGTTCCGGGGCGGACATCGAAGCTCAGGTTGTCCACCGCGAGCGTGGACCGGTAGTGCTTGACGAGGCCGCGTGCCTCGATCATCGGGAACCTCCCATGGTCGCCTGCGTCAGCCGTCCACGCTACGAACTGGGCATCTGCCGGGGAACGTGGTGAGCACCCGTCTTCCTGGTGGGGTTACCCACAGGGTGCCCGACGGCCTATCTGGCGCGGCTGCCCCGCCCGCCGGTTCTAGTCCGGCCTGGTCAGGCGCACCCGGCCCGGGCGTCGGGCATTTTACGTAGCCGAATCTCATGACGGTGGGCGATCCGTCTCAGGTGGTGCCGTTCCTAGCCTTGTCCCACGCCGCCGGCGGCGATTCTGCCGGGGTGACGGGGGAGGCTCGGTGGAGATCGACGAAGTCGCGGCACGCCTACTGCGGCAGTACTGGTTGTTGCTGGTCATCTGCGTGGCCGTGCCCCTCGTCGCGATCTCCTTCAGCACCGCCAGGCAGCCCGCCGTGTACGACGCGTCCGCGCGCATCATCACCGGCAGCGTGGTCCCGCAGAGCAGCGCGGAGGCCGATGCCGTGGCCAGCCAGGTCGAGGCCCTCGCCACGGGCCGGGACGCGGTGGCTCAAGCCCTGCAGTCCGCCGCGGCGGACCGGAATCTGAGCAACTTCATCAGCAACAACATCGCGGTCAGCGGGCTCGGCAGCTCTCAGGTCATCGACCTCACCGTGACCGACCGCAGCCCGCGGGTCGCCCAGAAGGTCTCCAAGGTCCTCGCGGCCGAGGTGGTCGGGTCGATCAATAACGTGGGCCAGAGCGGGCTCAGGGCGGCGCTGACGGCCAACGACCAGGAAATCGTCCGTTTGTCCCAGCGGCGAGCCGTGATGGCCGGCCGGGCCGCGGCGCAGCCGCAGAACCAGCCGCTGCAGGCCCAGCTGGCCGGCCTTGACCAGGTGATCGCGAACTTCACCGGTGACCGGAGCCGGCTCCTGATCCAGGCGGGCACGCTGGGCCTGGCCACGGTCATCGACCAGCCGGCCTTGCCCGCCCGGCCGGAGTCCAAGGCGGCGGTGCAGAAACTGGGACTGGCTGGCCTGCTCGGGCTGGTCGCGGGGATCCTGATCGCCTCGATCGCGGAGACCGTGCGGCCCACCGTGCCGGGCGCCCGGCGGGTCAGCCGGCGGCTCAGCGTGCCCGCACTGGGCCAGCTGAGCGGTGCGGACCTGAACGGGGAGAGCACCCCGGCCCTGGGTGAGCTGGCCCTGCGGTGCCGGCTGGCGGCCGCGCACGCGGATCTGCGCACCATCGCCCTGGTCGACATCGACGGGAAACGTGAGCTGGGCGCCCTGGCCGCCGCGCTGACCCAGTCCCTGCAGGCCTCCCCGGCAGACGGCCGGCCAGGCCGGTCCGGCCTGGCCGGGAGGGCGAACGGCAGCCAGCACTGGGACGCGGATAACGAGCCCACCCTGGCCGGGGTCAGCCCCAGTGTCCTGGTCAAGCCCCGGGCCCCGGTCACCGAGCATCCGGGGCTGCAGGTCTACCCCCTGGGACAGATGACGTGGGTAACCGGGACGACGCAGGTGGGCATCATCGTCTTGTCCGGCCCGGTGGCCCGGGTGTCCCGGATCACGGCGCTGGAAGACCTGTCCCGATCGTCCGGCTGGCCGATCGTCGGGGTCGTCGGAGTCCCCAGGATGCGGCGCTGGTGGTGGGGGCGGCGGGCGCAGCCGCAAGCCGACCGGACTGAGGTGGACGCGGATCACGAGTCCGAAGGCCGCCGCCCGTGACCGGGGTGCCGTTCGCCCGGGTAGAGATCGTGCCAGAAGCGCAGCAGGCCGCGCTGGACGTGCTGCGCTCCGGGTGGATCACCATGGGCCCGCAGACGGCGGCGTTCGAAGGTGAGCTGGCCAGTTACCTGGGCGCCCGTCAGGTGGTCGCGGTCTCCTCGGGGACTGCCGCCCTGGAGATCGCGCTGCGGGCGCTGCATCTGCCTGCGGGCGCCGCCGTGCTCACCCCGAGCCTGACGTTCTGCGGTGCGGTGGCGGCCATCGTGGCGGCCGGCCTGCGCCCGATCCTGGTCGATGTAGACGCCGGGAGCCTGCTGCCCACGCCGCAGACGGTGGCGGCCGCGGCCCGCCGGGCTGGCCGCCCGGGCGCCATGGTCATCCAGCACATGGCCGGCCATCCGGCGGACGTGGCGGAACTGGCGGCGGCGGCCGGGCTCCCCGCGGGCCGGATCGTGGAGGACGCCGCGCACGGCATCGGTGCCGAACTGCGCGGGGTGCCGCTGGGCGGTATGTCCCACGCGGCCTGCTTCAGCTTCTATGCGACCAAGAACCTGCCCATCGGCGAGGGCGGTGCGATCGCGACCGACGACGACGAGCTGGCCGCCCAGGCTCGCGCGATGCGGCTGCACGGCATGAGCCACGACGCCTGGCGGCGTTATCTCCCCGGCGCCAGCTGGCGCTACGACGTCGCCGAGCCCGGCCTCAAGGCGAATATGACCGATGTTCAGGCCGCGATCGGCCGGGCCCAGCTCGCCTGCCTGCCGGGCTGGCAACTGCGCCGGGAGCACGTGGCCGCCGGGTACGACTCGGCGCTCGCCACCGTGCCCGGGCTCATCCTGCCGCAGCGGCCAGCCCAGGGCCGGCACGCCTGGCATCTGTATCAGGTGCGCGTCGCACCAGGCTGTGCGGTCTCCCGTGACCTGATGATCGATGCCCTCACCAGGCAGGAAATCGGCACGTCGGTGCACTTCATCCCGGTCCATCAGCTGTCCGCCTACCGGCGGATCCTGGGCCCCGAGGAATGCCGGTCGGTGCCAGTCACCGACCAGGTGGCGGAGGAGGTGGTCTCCCTGCCGATGTACCCCGGTCTCACCGATTCCGACATTGCGCACGTGACCGAGGCCGTGGCAGCCATTGCCGGCTGCAGCGTGGCGGCCTGATGACTCGACGAAGGGGGGAGGGGACAGTGCTGAGCTGGCCAGGAATACGGCACGCCCCCGAGACGGACGGCCTGCGGACGCTTATCGTCGGCGCAGGTGAGGCGGGCCGGACGCTGGCTCGTGCCCTGCGGCGCAGCCCGAACTACGGCCTCTTCCCGATCGGCTTCCTTGATGACGCCCCCGGGCTGACGCGGGCCGCCGGGCTGCCGGTCTACCGGCCGATTCAGGCGCTTCCCGAGGTGGCCCGGGCGCACCGCGCGGCGGCCTGTGTCGTGGCCATCCCGTCACTGCCCGCGCCGCGGCTCGCGGAGATCGTGGACACCGCCAGGACCTGTGGGCTGCTCGTCCGGTTCCTGCCGTCGTTCCTCGCCGCGGTGGAACGCGACGCACGGATTTCTGACCTGCGCCAGCTCCGGGTGGAAAGCCTGCTGGGGCGCCGGGAGCTGCACGTGGTGAGCGAGAAGGCGGCCAACCTCATCTCGGGCCAGCGGATTCTGGTCACCGGGGCCGGCGGTTCTATCGGAAGTGAGCTGTGCCGTCAGATCCAGGGCTTCGGGCCAGCCGCTCTCTACCTCCTTGATCACGATGAGTCCAACCTGCACCGGCTGCAGCTCGAGATCACCGGGAGCGGCCTGCTCGACAGCGACGAGATCATCATCGCCGACATCCGCGATCAGCGGAGAATCGACCAGGTCTTCGCGGCGACCCGGCCCGGCCTGGTTTTCCATGCCGCGGCGCATAAGCACCTGCCACTGCTCGAGCGCCATGCCTGCGAGGCCGTGAAGTCGAACGTCCGCGGTACCCAGAACGTGGTCGAGGCCGCCGTCCGCCATGGCAGCAGCCACTTCGTGCTCATCTCCACGGACAAGGCCGCAGACCCGGCATCTGTGCTGGGCGCGAGCAAGAGGCTGGCCGAGCTCGTCGTGCAGCGTGAAGCCGGCGGCCCGGTGGCGCTGGCCTCGGTTCGCTTCGGCAACGTGCTCGGCAGCCGGGGATCGTTCCTGTCCGTGCTGGCCGACCAGATCGCCCGCGACGAGCCGGTGACGGTGACTCACCCGGATGTCACCCGGTTCTTCATGACCGTGGAAGAGGCGGTCGGGCTGGTGCTGGAGACGGCGGCCATGGCGGAGTACGCCGAGACGTTCGTCCTCGACATGGGCGAGCCGGTACCGATCGTGAGCCTGGTCCGGAACTACGCCCGGCAGCTGAAGCTGCCGGACGTCCAGATCCGGTATACCGGGCTGCGGCCCGGCGAGAAGCTGTCCGAAAAGGTGTTCTCCGACACTGAGGAGCGGGTCCGGAGCGCGCACTCCAAGATCTGGGCGACCCGGAGCGCGGAGCCGGCGGAGGATTTCGACCTGCTGCTGGCCGACTTGTACGAGGCGGCCGATGAGGGCGACTCGGCCCGGTCGAAAGAGCTGTTCCGCCGGCTGGTCCCGGAATATGCGCCGTCCGACCGCCCGGAGACCCCGGTCAGCGTCGGTGCCCCGTATCCGGATGGCTTCTGATGCGCGCGCTCAGCACCGCCGGTGAGCGTCTCCGGGTGGACTGTGCGGTGCCGAGGCTGGCCGCCCTGCTTGACGCCGGCACGGGTGGTGAACTGGACGAGGCGCCCGCCGCAGGGGACACCGTGTACCTGGAGGTACAGGCGGACCATCGGCCGTTCGGCCGGGACGGGTGGACACTGATCGGCCGTGGTGCCTGGGCAGATCCCCCGCGCGCCCTCATCGCGGACGCGTGCTCCTCGGGGTTCGATCTGCTGATCGAGCCCCGGGGCGGCATGCTGCAGGTGACGGCGCGGTACCGCCCGCGGCCGGCCACCCGCAGCGCCAACGTGCTGCTCGCGTCACGGTTCCGGCTGCTCGCGGTGCAGACTCTCGTGCACTATCCGGCGCTGTGGTGGGCGGCCTCGCAGCGTGGCCGGGTGCCGCTGCATGTCTCGGTGACTTCCGGTGCTGATGGGGTGACCATGATCGCCGGGCCGGGCGGCGTCGGGAAGTCCACGATGCTGTCGGCCGGGCTGCCGCACGGAGAGATCGCCACCGCGGACAACATCTGCGCGTGTGACTCGCGCACTGCGTTCGGCCTCGTGGAACCGCTCCGGGTCGCGGGCGGCCCGGCCGGCCCGGCCGCGCCGCATGGCCGCCAGGAGGTCCCGCTGCCCGGCCGGGTGCCCTGCCTGGATCCGGACCGCCTGGTGGTCCTCGGCCGCGCCCCGGCGGGGGAGCAGACCACGATCCGGCCGCTCTCGCCGGAGGAGGCGGCGCGCGTGCTGGTGGCGGGAACGTACATGGCCGGAGAGTTGCGGCGCTTCTGGCCGTTCGCCGCCACGCTGGCGCTCGCGACGGGGATCGGCCCGGCGCACCCGGACGTGACCGGGGTAGCCGGCACGCTCGCCGCCCGGCTGGCCTGCCTGGAAGTACGGGTTGCGCACGGCTCGCCGGCGCCGATCGGTGAACTGCTGCGGATGGCAGGTGCCGCGTGAGCCGGCTCGCCGTGGCCGTGGTGGTCACCCGGCTGCAGGCCGGCGCGGGCGGGGTCGCGCTGCGTGGTGCTCTCGCGCTTGATCCGGACCGCTACCAGGCCACGATCATCGCTGGCGACACCGACGGCATCGCTGACGCGGATGGCAGCGGCGACCGGCTGCTCACCCGCGCCGCCGAGGCCGGCCTGCGGGTGGGCAGCATGCCCGATCTTGTTTCCCCGATCTCGCCCCGGAAGGACTCCCGGTGCCTGCGCCTGCTGACCGAGCACCTGGCGGAGGTGGGCTACGACGTGGTGCACACGCACAGCGCGAAGGCCGGCGCGATTGGCCGGATGGCCGCCGAACGGGCCGGGACGCCCCGCGTAGTGCACACCTTCCACGGCTTCCCGTTCCACGAGTTCCAGTCCCGGGCCCGCCGCGCGGCCTATGTCGGCATGGAGCGTTACCTCGGGCGGCGCACCGACGTCTTCCTGGCCGTCGGCGGAGCCGTCGCGGCGGAGGCGGTACGGCGGGGTATCGCGGCGCCCGAGCGGGTGCGGGTCATCAATCCAGCGATCGACTGGCCAGACGCCCAGGCCAGCGCGGCGGCCCGGGACGCCGCGCGGCGGCGGCTCGGGGTACCGGTCGGCTGCAAGATCGTGGGCACGGTGGGCCGGGTCGACTACCAGAAGGCCCCCGAATCATTCGTGGACGCCATCGCGGCGCTGGACCGGCCGGACGTGTACGCGGTCTGGATCGGGGACGGCCCGTTGCGCCGCGAGATGGAACAGCGGGCCGACCGCCGGGGCCTGCAGGGCCGCTTCATCTGCGCCGGGCACCGCGACGACGTGCCGCAGCTGCTGCCGGGGCTCGATGTCTTCGCCATGGCGAGCAGGTACGAAGGCCTGCCCTGCGCGGTCGCGGAAGCGATGATGGCCGGCCTTCCGGTGGTGGCCACCGCCGTGAACGCCGTCCCGGACGTCGTGCTGCCCGGCGAAACCGGCCTGCTGGCCAGCCCCGAGCAGCCGCACCAGCTCGCCGCGGCCATCGGGTACATGCTCGACTCGCCCGCCGACGCGGCCCGCATGGCCGCGGCCGGACGCCGGCTGATCGCCGGCCGGTTCACCCCGGAAGCACTGGCCGCGGTACTGGACGCCGCCTATGGGAGTGGCGTCAGCAGCCCTCCTCGTGCGCGCCGGTACGTCGCCCTGGCCAGGCCCGCCTGATGACCCCGGAGGACTACATGGACGTCACCCTCATTGCCCGGGATGCCCACGGCAGGGGCAGCCCGGATCCCCGGGTATTCGACAGCGAGCAGATACCTGCGGCTGAGGGGGCGCTGGCCGACTTGCGCGTCACGGTGGGAGGCGCCGACCTGGCCGCGCCGCCCGTGGTGCTGCCGGACTTTCATCACAAGTCCAACATGGAGCTCCCCTCATCGGTGGCCGTGGCCACCCGCGCATCCGTCCGGCCTACCCTGACCAGCGCCTCGGTGAACTGCGGGATGGCGCTGATCGCACTCAACTCGCCCCGCCCGGCCCGCGCGGGCATCGACGAGTTCTACCGGCGTGTCCGCGAGCGCTATCCCTACCCGCCGGGCATGAGCACGGAGCTGTCGGCCCGGGATGTGCTGGGCTGTGCCCGCGACGGCGGAGCGTTCGCGGCCGAACGGTTTGGTACCGGGACGTCCATTCTCGAGCGCGTCGAAGAGCTCGGGCGCCTGGACCTCGACCGCTACGACGGCGCGGACCGGCTCCAGCGCGAACTGCCCGGCCTCGTCCTGCAGCTCGCCCGGCTGAGGTTCGGCATGGTCGGCCCGACCAACCACTTCATCGAGTTGCAGGAGGTCGAGGAGGTCTTCGATCCGGAGACCGCGGCGAAGCTAGGAGTCGCGCCGGGACAGATGACCCTGCAGTATCACGCGGGCGGCGGGGTGTTTCCCGGGGCGGTCGGCGCGATGTTCGGCCGCAGGAAGCACTACCCGAAGCAGATCCGGGCGGCCATGTCGGTGGTGAAGCCGTTGTACCACGGCCGGTCAGCCCGCTCGCTGTCCCAGCTCAAGCAGCGTTACCGGCTCTATTTCGCGGGCGGATGCCCGCCGGTCCCGCTGGACAGTGATGAAGGGCGCCGGCTGATGCTGGCCAATGCCGCCGCGATGAACTATGGCTTCGCGTTCCGGGTTGCCATCTACGCCGGGCTGCGCCAGATCGCCACCGATGTCTTCGGCGGCCCGCCCGGGCAGCTGGTCGTGGACTCCCCGCACAACTCCATCTACGAGGAGGAGGTCGGTGGCGAGCCCGCCGTGGTGCACCGGCACAACTCATGCCGCGCGTACCCGGCCGAACTCATGCCACCGGGAACGACCTTCGCCGAGACGGGCCAGGCGGTACTGGTCCCGGGCACCCACCGGACGTCGTCGTACCTGTGTGTCGCGGGCGGATCACCTGACGCGCTGTACTCCGCCTGCCATGGGGCCGGAACCGTGGTCAGTGATTTCGCCCGCCGGGGGATCTCTCATCAGGACCCGCAGCACCGCGCCACCCTGCGGTTCCGCTACGACGACGCTGTCCCGGCCAGCGCGCCGCATTTCGATGACCAGGGCGTGGACGAGGTACTCGCGGTGCTGGTCCGGGGCGGGCTGGTCCGGCCCGTGGCCAGGATGCGCCCGTTCGCGGTACTGCACTGAGGAGGATCGTGACTGCGCACTGGACCACTCCGGGACAGCGGTGGGGGCTGCTGGCGCCCCGGGAAGCCGTGACCGTTGACGTCCGGTCCGGGCTGCTGGCGGTCCGGCGGACCGCCGCGGAATTGCGTGCCCTGCCCGCCGGCACCCCGGTTGTCTTGCTGGATCACCGGCCGGGCGGGCGCTTCCGGGTGCGCCGGATCGCCGCGACCGGCTCGATCGTCGTCGACCGCCAGTATGTGGCGCTCCCCTCGTTGCGCCGGGCCATCGTGGTGGTCGAGGACACCACCGACGCGCTCCGCTGGACCTGCTGGTCACTGCTGACTCCGCCGCCCGGCGTCACCTGGGCGCATGCGCTGGCCGACGCCGCCGTCAAGTTCCTGCGCCGCCGTCCCGGGGCAGCCGGGTCGCTCGCCGCCGGACGGGTCGCCGTCGGGAGGACGCCATGACCTACCCGGCCACCCAGGCCCAGCAACCCGTGCGGCCGGACCTCGCCGGGACGCGGCCACCCGCCGGGGACCTGCGCGCGCTGCTGAATGCGCCGGGCAGCCGGACTGTCCTGCTGGACGCGTCCCGTGACCCGAACTCCTGTCGTGACCGTCCTCGTGATGGCGCCCGGAGCACAGCAGCCGCACCTCGCGGTGAAGGTGGCCACCACCCCGGCGGCCGCCAGGGTGATCGAGCGCGAGGCGGATTTTCTCGTGCGGCTGGGCCGGCTGACGCTGCCCCAGGCCGGCCCGGCCCTGCCGAGGCACGCAGGCGTCTTCGAGGCGGACGGCTTGCTGGCCGTCGCCACCTCGGTGGTGCCCGGGGTGCCCATGCGCGCGGGTTACCACGCCTTCCGGCATCTGGGGGACCCTGCCTCGGTGCGCGCCGATTTCACGGCCGCCGCGAACTGGCTCGCCGCGCTGCACGCTGACAGCCGGGCGGGGTCCGCGTCCATCGCACTGCTGGACGGCGTGGCCGGGCAGATCTCCGCCCGCTGGCCTGGCGACGGATGCGCGGCCGCGCTGGCCGGCCAGCTTGGCCCGATGGCTGCGCGCCTGGCGTCGGCCAGCACGCCGCGCACCATCGTGCACGGTGACTACTGGGCCGGCAATCTCCTGATCACCGGGGAGACGGTGACCGGCGTCGTGGACTGGGCGGCTGGTGAATTGTCCGGCGAGCCGCTGCGCGACGTGGCCCGGTTCGCGCTGAGCTACTCCCTGTACCTCGACCGGCATACCCGTCCCGGCCATCCGGTAGCCGGCCATCCGGGGCTGCGCGCGGACGGCTGGGGCGCCGGGATCCGGCACGCGATCGCCGGGCAGGGCTGGTTCGGCGGCCTGGTGCGCACCTTTGTCACCACCGCGCTGACCCGCCTGGGCGCACCAGCCACGCTGTGGCGCGAGGTACTCCTGGCCGGGCTGGCCGAGGTCGCGGTGTCCGCCGACCATCCCGATTTCGCCGTCCGGCACCGGGATCTGCTGCTGCGGCTGGTTAGCGAGGTGGCCTAGTGACCTCCCTGGCCACCTCCCCGGCCCCGGCGTTTTCCGGCCTGGCCGCGCCGGAGCCGCCAGGCATCCCGCCCACCGCGCCGCCGGCCGGCCGGCGGCGCAACGTGGTCAAGGTAGTGATGGGCGCCGCCATCGCGGCGATGCCCTGGCTGGTCCCGGCGGGCACCGGCAACACTGCGCCCGCTGATGTGTTCCTGGCCGCGGCCATCTTCATCGGTGCGCTCTGGTTCTCCAGCCAGCGCCAGCCCATGCGCTTCCCGTACCTGCTCCCGATCGGCCTGTCGATCCTCGCCGGGGCCCTGGCCAGCACCGTCGCTTACTCAGGTGCTTACGTGAGCGTCGGCGGCGGGCTGGTCACCCTGATCCAGGATGCGTTCTTGCTGGCCTGGGGCATCACGATCGCCAATCTCAGCCGCGATCCTGCGTTGCTGAGGACAATCGTCCGGGCCTGGGCGATCAGCGTCACGTGCTTCGCCACGCTCATGATCATCGGAGTGTTCGCGCACATCCCCCTGCTGTCCGGGGAGATCGCGCGCAATGGCGTCCGGGCTGCGTTCACGCTGGGCGACCCGAACCTGGCCGCCAACTACTTCATCTGCTCACTGCTGGTGCTGCGGGCGGCCCGGTACCCGGGCCGGCGTGCCCTCCGATGGCTCTGCTGTGCGCTGATCGTGACCGCCATCATCCTGACCGGCTCCAACGGCGGCGTGCTGGTGCTGGTGATCACCACCGTCCTCGGCGGCCTGTTCACGCTGGCCCGGCGCCGGGGCGCCGCCCCGGCCGTCATCACGGGCGCCGCACTCGTCCTCGCCGTCCTGGCCATCGCCCCGCACGTGCACGTTCAGGGCATCGTGGCGCAGGCCCAGGCGAGCTCGCCGCTGCTCAAGGACTCGATCGGCCGCCAGGCGGAGAGCAGCGGCTCCCGCAGCACCATCCTGTCGGAGTCCGAACGGCTGTACTTCACCGCCGATACCCCCTTCGGCATCGGGCCGGGCGGGACGAAGTCGGCTTTCCAGGCTCATCAGTTCGGCTACGTCAAAATGGCCCACGACGACTACAGTGCCGCCCTGCTGGAGCGGGGGGTGCTCGGCGGGGCCGCCCTGGTCTTCCTCTTCGTCATCATTGCCGTGCGCTGCCGCCGGATTGCCACCCGGCCCTTGCGGCCGGACTACGCCGGGATCTTCCCGCGCCCGGAACTGCTGGGCGCCGCCGTGATCGGCATGTTCATCTCCGCGATGTTCTACCAGGTCCTGCATTTCCGGCATCTGTGGGCCCTGCTCGGAATCATCGCCGCCGTGGACCTGTGGGGCCGGCGGGACCGTGACCGCGGCAGGCCGGACCCGGCCGGGGAGTCCCGGTGAAGCGCCTCACGGCCCGCCTGGCCAGGTACGCGCCGCCCGTCCTGACGGCCAATGTCGCCGCGCGGGTCATCGCGCTGATCGCCCTGACGGCCGCGACCATCCTGGTCGCGCACGCGGGCGGACCCAAGCTGCTCGGCGAGCTGACCCTGCTCCGGGTGCTGCCGGGCCTGGCCGGGGTGCTGGTTTCCTTCGGCCTGCCGAGCGCCGCGCCCTACTTCCTGGCGGCGCGGGAGTACGCGACCTTGCCCCGGCTGCGGTCGACCCTGTTCGCGCTGACGCTGATCGGCTCGCTGGCCGCGGCCGCGTGCTGGCTGGCCCTCAGTCCCCTGCTGCACTGGCTCTTCTTCCGCCCGTGGCACATCGGTGTCGTGCTGGCCGCCGCAGTCCCCGTGTTCTCCCAGCTCTGGGTGGCGGCGGGCAAGTCCTTCCTGCAGGGCGAGAACGACATGCGCGGCGCTAACGTGGCCATCGCCGCCGAGGAGGCGGCGTTCCTGCCGCTGTACGTGGCCCTGCTGCCGTTCCTGACCGGCACCGCCCTGCTCATGTCGGCGCTGGTGGGCGCCGATGTCCTGGTCACCGCGGGGATTGCGATCCGCCTCGCGCGGCGCGGGTTCCTGCGGGGCTGGAAAAGGCCGGACCCGCAGCTGGGCCGGGAAATCTGCCACTACGGCCTGCGCGGCCAGCTGGGCGGCATGCTTTCGCTGATCAACCTGCGGCTGGATGTGGTGATCCTCGGGGCGCTGGTGGGCCCGGGCACGCTGGGGGTGTACGCGGTCGCCTCGAAATACGCCGAACTGCTCCGCCTGCCGGGACTGGCCATCACCTACGTGCTCTACCCCCGTCTGGCGGTGCGTGATCAGGTCGAAGCCGGGCGGGATGTCGCCGCGCTGCTGCCGCGCGCCTTCATCTTGACCGCGGTCGCCGCGATCCCGCTGGCGGCGGCGGTCCCGCTGCTGCCCCTGGTCTACGGGCCTGCGTTCGCCGGCGCCATGCTGCCTGCCTGCATTCTCCTGTTCGGCCTCGTCGGGGAGGGGGTGGCCGGCCTGGTCAGCGCGTACCTGTACGGCGTCGGCCGGCCGGGGGCGAACTCCATTGCCCTCAGCGTGTCCGTGGTGGTCACTGTCGCGCTCGACCTGATCCTCATCCCGCATTTCCACGTGGTCGGCGCCGCGGTCGCCTCGGCGGCGGCCTACCTGACCAGCAGTGCGGCACTCCTCGTTTGCTATTTCGCCGTGCGGAAGCTGATCCATGTGCCCCGGCACAAGGCGCCGACCGCGGTGGGTGCGTCGTGACCGGCCGGCTCCGCCTCAGGATCGGGAGGTCCGCGGTCATGGCCGTGGCCGGGAGTGCCCTCACGCTCGCCGGGGCGGTCGCCTGCGGCGGCGCAAGTGCCCATCACGGTGGAACGTCCCCGGTCAGTACCCCCCAGGCCGCAGCGCCGGCTTCCCCCTGGCGCCGCTGGCCGCCTACCGGACCGCGGTGGAGGTGGCCGCGCGCGATCACCTCCGGGTGTGGATCGAGGCCGACATGGTGAAGCGGTGGGAGGAGGGACCGGCCTCATTCCGGGCTGCGGTCACCCGGGTAGCGGCCCTGTCCCGCCGTCCCGGCGTCGTCGGCATCAAGATCGCCGATGAGCTTGGCTACCACGACGGCATGGACAGCGCCGCCAAGGTCAGGCGGTTCTTGTCGGACACCGCGCGGGCGCTGCACGCGGCCGCGCCGCACAAGCTGATCCTCGTCGACATGGTGGTGCCGCAACTCGGCTGCCTGCCAGGCCCCCAGCAGGCCGCACCGGCCGCCGCGGCCTGCGCTGCAGCGGCGGACGCTCACTACCCGGAGCTGGCCCTCCCCGCGATCGACAGTTACCTGCGCCTGCACGCGATTGACGTGCTCGACCTCAGCACCGGCCTGCTGGCCGACAGCACCTACGCGAGCTGGGGAACTACCTCCGATGCGGCACAGACCGCCGCCTGGCAGGAGGTGAGCAGGCGCGGCTGGCCCGGCCTGGTACAACTGCAGGCCCGCAAGGCGCTCGCGCATCCGGGAAGTTACCGCGCCCCCCCGGCTGAGGCAGCCGCCGATGTACGGCTGTTCGTTGACATCCCGCTCGCCCATGGCGCACGCGCGGTTGACATATGGACGTGGCACCAGGAGTACGACGGCGCGATGTACCAGCTGATGAACCCCGGGATGCAGCCGAACGCGCTGTGGGACCAGCTGGAGCAGCAGCGCCGGGCGGGCCATGTGCTCTTCACCCACATGAGCCCGCACTCGGTCGAGTCCGGGCTGGACCGGGATCTGGCCAAGATCGCCACGGTCTTCACCGACGTCTTCCTGCCGGCGGGCACCGGATGAGCGGCGAATCGATGCGGATCACCTACCTCGGCCACGCCGGGCTTCGGGTCGACGGCGCCGGCCTGCGGCTACTGATGGATCCTTGGCTGTCCGGGCGAGGTGCATTCCAGGCGGCCTGGCACCAGTTCCCGGCCAACGCTCATCTCGACCGGGCCGCCCTGGCCGACTGCGACTACGTCACCGTCTCGCACGAGCACCTCGACCACATGGATCTATCGGTGCTGACCAGCCTGCCGGTGACCGCGACCGTGCTCATTCCCCGGTATCCGTCGCCGAACTTCCGCGATCGCCTCGCGGCGGCCGGGGTGGCCAACGTCATCGAGGTGCCGGCCTGGGCCAAATTCCCGCTCAATGAAGCCGGCGACTGGCTGACCTTCATTACCGAGCAGTCGCCGATGTGCCATGACGCGGCGGTCCTGGTCTCGGCGGGGGGCGCATCTTTGCTGCATGGCAACGACGCCCGCCTGACGGTGGGCCAGGCCCGCCGCGCGGCCCTGGAGTGCGGGGGCCGGCTCGACGTAATGGCCGTGCAGATGGCCAGTGCCACCTGGCATCCGATCTGCTACGACTACCCGCCGGAACAGATCCGGGAGATCGGCGCGGCGAAGCGTGCGGGCAAGTTCAGGGCGGTGAGCCGCCTGATCAGGCAGGTGAAGCCGGAACTGGCGGTGCCCTTCGCCGGGCCCATGTGCTTCCTCGACCCCGAGATCCAGCAGCACAACCGGTGGCTGAAGCCACCTGGCCTGTTCCCCGATCAGAAGCAGGCCGCCGAGTTCCTCTCCGGGCGGCTCCCCGGCCAGAGCGTAGGCCTGTGGCTGCCCGGCGATCAGTACCAGCCGCTGCGGCGGCAGCATGTCGCCGACGCACACTGGTACGACTTCGACTTCGGCGACACCGATGAGTACCTGGACACCTACGCCAGCGCGCGCCGCGGCGATATCGAGGCGGTACGGGCTGCCTTTCCGGAGCCGGGCGCGGATCTGCGTGACGCGTTCGTCGAGTATTTCCGGCGGCTGGGCGAGATGAGCCCTTACTTCCTGGATCGCATCGACATGACCGTGCGCTTCGAGTTGAGCGGAGAGGTCGAGGGACGCTGGGACGTTGATCTACGGCCGGACGGTGTCCGGGTCGACCTGCGGGGGCGGGCACGTCAGCCCGAGTATGGCTTCAGGCTGGACTCACGCTGGCTCGCACCGGTGATCTCCGGCCAGATCGGCTGGGAGGATCTCTTCCTCTCCCTGCGTTTCTCGGCCTGGCGCCATCCGGACATCTACAACGACTACCTCATCGGTTTCCTTAAGCATGCTGAGCCGCAGGCGCTGCAGGCCATAGCGAGCTATGAGCAGACCCGGTCAACCGACGAGAAGATCGTGGTGGATGCCTCCGGCGGCCGCTATGAGATCGCTCGCTACTGCCCGCATGCGGGCGAGGATCTCGCGGTCGGAAGCGCAGTCGCGGACGGGGTGATCCGCTGCCTCGGCCACAACCTCGAGTTCGATCTCGCCACCGGCGCTTGCCTGAACGCCCGCTGTGATCCGCTGGTCACCCGGCGCCTGACAGGCGCGGTCACCGGTCCGGCGGTCCGCTCACCACATCCAGGGGGGCCTGATGCTGTTCGTGCCCAATAGCGACCATGCGACGCCGGACCGGCGGGTTAGCAGCAGCAGAAAGTCAGCTGTCCCGGGGACACGGGATGAGAAGCCGGCTGCGGTCCTCACGGCCGCAGCTCCGGGAGTTGCGCCGAGCCGGGCGCGGCGGCTTCTTGACGTTGCCGTGGCCATCGTGGTGCTGGGGCTGGTGTGGCCGGTCTGCCTGGCTCTCGCCCTGGCCACCCGGCGAAGCACGGGCGGTTCGGCGATCTACCGCCAGCTCCGGGTGGGGGAGGGCGGTGTCCCGTTCACGCTGCTGAAGTTCCGCAGCATGCGGGCCGGAAAGGCGGGGCCGGAGGTGACCGCTCCCGGCGATGACCGGGTGACCCGGCTGGGCGCACTGCTGCGCAAGACCAGCCTCGATGAGCTGCCGCAATTGCTGAATGTGCTGCGCGGCGATATGACCCTCGTCGGCCCCCGGCCCGAGACTGTCTCACTGGCCCAGCGTTATCCGGACGAGCTCCAGTTCATCTTCCGGTATAGGCCGGGCATGACTGGTCCCAGCCAGGTGCTGGTGCGCGACGAGAGCGTTCTCGGCCAGGCCGCAGATGTCGAGAATTACTATCTGGCCGAACTCGTCCCGCACCGGGTAGCCACGGATCTCGGCTTCCTGAGGTACCCGACAATTACCGAGACCCTCCGATGGCTGTGGGACACGTTCCTCTATGTGACCCGCATCGTGCGCCCCGGGGTGGGTTCGGTGGCCCTGCCTGCCCTAATCGGAGTGGTCCCGGGCCCCTCGATCCCGATCGGGAAGGAGCCCGGCTAGCCGGAGAATACTGCCACTTTGCGCCACTATTGCGTGAAGTGAGCGCCCCACGCCCCGCGATGAGCCGAAGAAAGGGGCATGACCTGCTAAGAATGCTTGTTTAAGTAAAGGATAGGCAATATACTGCTAGCCTAACGTTTCAAGGGCGAACAGTGACTGAGCGTCATTGCACGCTGCGCCTGGCTATCTTAATTTGTGCCCGGTTTGGGGGGGCGTCCGACCATGCGAAATTACCTGCCCGTTGTTACCTGGTGTAAGACGACGATGAGAGCCGCGGCACGGCGGGTCACCATCGCTGGCTCAGTGCTCGGCGTGGCCATGGCCGGCATGGTCGTGACCAGTGTCGCGGCGTCCGCGTCCACCACGTACATCGTGGACAACACGAATCCTGCATGCTCGGATACCGCCTCCGGTTCCGGTACGGCGACGCTGCCGTTCTGCACGCTCACTAAGGGCGCGGCGAAGGCCGTCTCGGGTGACACCGTGCAGGTCATCGCGGGCACGTATACGGGAAGCTCGGTCAGCCCGGCCTCGGGCGTGACGTTCACCGCCAATTCAGGCGTCACCGTCAGCGGCGGCGCGAGCGGCGCGAAGGGCTTCTCGGTCTCCGGCAAGATCAACGTCGTCATCTCCGGCTTCACCATCACCGGCACGCCGTCGTATGGCATCTACGTCAACAGCAGCAGCAATATCACCTTGTCCGGCAATACTGTGTCCTTCTCAGGCCAGCCGGTATCCGGCCAGTCCGCATCGGGGATCTACCTGAGCAGCCTGAACGGCGGGCTCGTCAAGGGCAATGTGACGCACGACAACGCCGCGCACGGCATCCTGCTGACCGGGTCCACCACCGGCGTCACGGTGCAGGGCAACACGTCATACCACAACGCCTATCAGTGGCAGCGGAACGCCAACGGCATCGACGTCGTGGCGCCGGGGAACTCCATCATCGGCAACGTGACGTACGCCAACGAGGACACCGGGATCAATATCTACAGCGGCGGGGACAACGCGCTCGTATCCGGCAACGTCACCTACGGCAACGGCGACCACGGCATCGACGACTTCAACGTCACCGGGGGCCGGATCATCGGCAACACGGTCTATGGCAACTGCACGGACGGCATCAACGTCGAGGGCACGAGCGGTAATTACGATATCGAGAACAACGTGTCGATGAACAACGCGACCGGCGCGGTCATCAATCCGACCCCGATCAACCCGCCCGGAGCATACACGAACAACTGCAATCGGCGGATCGGGAACATCGGCGTCTACGATTCGGCCCCGGCCTCCACCACTGCTAACTACAACCTTGTCTGGCAGAGCGGGGCCGGCACCGAGTACACCTGGGCCGGGACTTCGTATAACACGCTGAGCGCGCTCCAGTCGGCCACCGGGCAGGAGGCCCAGGGCAAATTCGCCAACCCGAACTTCGCCAACGCGGCGGGCGGGAACTTCCAGCTGACCCAGGGATCCCCGGCCATCGACTCGGCGAACTCCACCGCATCCGGTGAGCAGGCAGCCGACATCCAGGGCAATCCCCGGGTTGACGACCCGGCCGTGGCCAACACGGGAAACCCGAGCGGATCGTTCTACGATCGCGGGGCCTACGAGTACCAGGGGGGCGGCGGCGGCACCCAGACCGGGCCGACGGCGGCGCTGTCGGTGAGCCCGGCCAGCGGCACCGCGCCGCTGCAGGTGACCGCGGACGCTTCCGGCTCGACCGCGGGCAGTTCGCCGATCAGCAGCTATTCGTTCAACTTCGGTGACGGCACCACGGCCGGGCCGCAGTCCGGGGCGACCGCGAACCACACCTACCAGTCCGCGGGCACTTACACCGTCACCGTGACCGCGACCGACGGCAACAACCTCACCGACAACGCGACCAAGACCGTCACCGTCAACGCGCAGCAGGCGACTGGGCCGACGGCGGCGCTGTCGGTGAGCCCGGCCAGCGGTACGGCGCCGCTGCAGGTGACCGCGGATGCCTCCGGCTCGACCGCGGGTAGCTCGCCGATCAGCAGCTATTCGTTCAACTTCGGTGACGGCACCACGGTCGGACCGCAGTCCGGGGCGACCGCGAACCACACCTACCAGTCCGCGGGCAGTTACACCGGTCACCGTGACCGCGACCGACGGCAACAACCTCACCGACAACGCGACCAAGACCGTCACCGTCAGCGCGCAGAACACGAGCCCGGCGCAGTACGTCAACCAGATTGCGACGAACTACTCGACGAGCTCGCACACGTCTGGCTCGGTGACCGTATGGCGTACCACCGGGGTGGCGGCGGGTGACCTGATCATCGCAACGGTTCAGCTCACCGGCACCTCGCCGGCCGGAGCGGTCACCGGCACCGATACCCAGGGCAACACGCTGACCGTGGCCAGCGACATATCTGACGGTAGCGGCGATCGCCTGGTGACCCTGTCTGGCCTCGCCAACCACGCGCTCGCGGTTAACGACAAGATCACCATCACGTTCCCGGCCGCTTCGACGTACCGGATCCTGACGGACGAGGTGTCTGGGGCCAGCACGGTGGACCGGCAGTCCGCGGCCAGCGGAACCGGCAGCGCGTTCTCCTCGGGGGCCTCCGGCACGATCAGCCGGGCCGGCGAGTTCGTGTTCGCGGTGACCGGGACGTTCGGGGGCACCTCCCTGACCTGGAATTCGGGCTGGACCAGCCTGGCCAACTACAGCGTCAATACGAACACGCTCGGGCGCGCCTACCAGATTCCCACGACCACCGGGAGCTTCACCGCCACCGGCACCGGCAGCGGCACCTGGCTGGCCGAGATCGTCACGTTCAAGTGACGATCTCAGCACCGGGACTGGCCAGGTCATGAATGGATGATTTCGCCAAAAGTTAAGATCATCTTAGTAAAGGTAAAGATGATCTTAACTTTTGGCGGGCATGGGCCTGAATTTACCCTGGCATTGAACCGTCCGATAGTTGGGTACGTTTAATTGGTGGGAGCATTACGGATTATTCACTTTTTGTTTACCGGGCGCGCCGGGCGTAGCTGAGGGCTTACCGCTGCGAGAGGCGTCGGGCACCGGGCAGGAACTGCTTCGTAGGGGACCGCAGCATGGGATGGGCGACGCGCGAGAACGTCTCTGGCCAGGTACTGCCGGCTGGCCCGGCAGCGCAGCAGCAAGCTAGCGTCCCGGGCGGTGAGTCCCGGCCCGCCCCCGGTGATTCCCACCAGGTCCGCGCGGCGGTCGCCGCCGAGCGGGCCCGCATCGCCCGGGAGATGGACGACACCGTCAGCAAGAGCCTGCTTGGCATCTCCATGGTGGCCGCTTCCCTGGCGACGGCCCCGCAGGCAGCCGACCGGCAGGCGGTTGAGCAGCAATTGCGCGAACTGACCCGGCTCGCCCGTCGTGCGGTCGCCGACGCCCGCTGCGTCATCCATGGCCTGCGGGAGGAACCGCTGCGCGACGAAGTGCGGAGCGTCGCGACGGCCTGGGGCATCCTGGCCGGCATCCATGTCAGCCTGGAGCTGGCCCCCGGGGGGGAGGTCTCCGCGGATGTCCGCGGTGAGATCGTGGCCATCCTCCGCGAGGCTCTGCGCAACGTGGAACAGCATGCCCGTGCCTCCCAGGTCCGCGTCGTGCTGCGCAGGGCCCGTGGGCTGGCGGTGCTGACCGTCGCCGATGATGGCACCGGGCATCGGCCGCCGGCCGACCTGGCCGAGCTGCGCGCGGCCGGCCGCTGCGGCCTGGCCGGAATCAGCGAGCGCGCCCGGCGGCTGGGCGGCCGGCTGATCGTCGAATCCCGGCCGGGCGGGGGAACCCGCCTCCAGGCCGAGATTCCTGCCCCGGCTCCGGCCCGGCAGCTGCCCCGGGTCGCATCGGTGACCTCCCAGGTGCGGGCGATCGTGGCCGACAGTAATCCCGTGTTCCGCCTGGGCCTGCGCGCGGCGCTCGAGCACGCGGCGGGCATCAAGATCGCCGCCGAGGCAGCCAATGGCGAGGACGCCGTCGCCCTGGTGCGCAGGCATCATCCGGACGTGCTGCTGCTGGACATCCGGATGCCCTTGCCCGACGGTCCGGCGACCATCCCGCATCTCAGCCGGCTAACCCAGGTCGTGATGCTGACCTCCGTGGACGATGCCGATCTGGTGATGGAGGCCGCCGCGGCCGGAGCCAGCGGTTGCGTGATGCGCGAAGAACTCGAGCAGGGTGAGCTGATCCGCGTCGTGATGGACCTGGCCCGGCCACGGCCGATCCCGGCCGGCCATGCCCCGGCCAGCGCGGCCGACTCGCTCTGGACCGACCCCGGCCGGGCGGTATCCGGTTCGGCGGTCCTACGGCCGCGTGAGCGAGAGATCATGGGACTCATCGCCGATGGCCTGTCCAACCGGCAGATAGCGGCTCGTCTGGTGATCACAGAGAAGACGGTGAAGAACCATATCTGCAGCATCTACCAGCGCTTCGGGGTGAGCGATCGCAGTCAGGCCGTGAGCCGCTGGCGGGAGCTCTCGTCGGTTTCAGATTCCCTGCCCGGCACGTCCCGCTGATTCGGGGTGGGCGGGATCTGGGACTGACAGGCCCGCGCGCCGGGCCAATGCCACCGCCGCCAGCGCCGAGTGAACGTGCAGCTTTTTCAGCATGTTGTGGACGTGGGTCCGAATTGTATTGCGTGACAAGAACAGCTGACCCGCGATCGCGTCCGCGCTCATGCCTGCCGCCAGGCAACCGAGGACCTGTTTCTCGCGCGGGCTCAGCGTGGCGAGACGGGCCGCCTGTTCGGCGCGTTCGGATTGCGTGGATTTCAGCTCCGTGAGCACGTAGGTAAGGAGCCTGGGCGGTATCCACGTCTCTCCGCGCAACGCGCCCCAGACCACGGACAGCAGATGCTCAATTGGCTCGTCCTTGAGCACCCATCCCGACACGCCGATCTGGACCGCCTCAATGATCCGGCTCTCGTCCCGGCCCGCTGTAACGACCACAATCCGCATATCTGGATGGTCAGACAGCGCCTCGTCCGCAAATTCGATCCCGTCACTGCCGTCAAGTTCGACATCAAGCAGAACGACGTCGAATCGGCGTTCGGTGAGCGCCGAGCGGGTCTGCTCGATTGTGGTCACGGCGGATGCGGTCAGCCCTGGCTCAATGTCGAGCCGGCAGGCCAGAGCTTCCGCGAAAGAGACATAGTCGTCCACCACCAGGAGTTGCCGGACTGGAGACTCGGGGAGTCTCAGCGATTCCAGGGCGGTCGGGCGCTGCATAAGGGTAACGGTCACCCGTTGGCGGCTGCTTGCTTCGCCGGCGGGCCGAGCGAGTACTGACCAGAAATTCCAAGCAGGCAGGAACGGGCCACCATGCTTGTCGCCTCCAACCGGGAGTGAGCTCCGAGCTTGACGAGAACGCTCTGAATATGGGTGCGTGCCGTGCTTAGCGAGATTGCGAGCGACCGGGCGATCTGCTTGGTGGACTTCCCTTCCATGATCAGCATCAGTACCTCTTGCTCACGCAAGGTGAGCAACCGCACCAGCCATTCGCTGTCGCTGGTCCCGGGTGGGCGGAGAATCCCGGGGCCCGGGCTGGTTCTCCTCCAGGCCCAGGGCCTGCTCACCAGCCCGCACGTCGGCCAGGGTGCGGATGATCTCGGTGAGATGCTGATCTTTTCTGATGAGGCCGGCTGCGCCGCTGCCGATCACCTCTGACGGGGTCACCGGATCGGCCCCGTCCGCCAGGATGACCACCTTGACCTGGGGGTACCGACCGCGGATCAGTCCCAGCACACCGAAGTTACCGCAGGTATGAAAACGGGCTGCCATCAGGCATATGTCGGGCCGGTGCCGGGCTACCGCCGCCAGCACCTCGGGTGGGGAGGTGGCCAGGGCCGCTACCGTCACTCCGTCCTGGGCGAGTGCCTCGGCCAGTACGTCCATGAACAGTCGGTGACCGTCGCCGAGCACGATCCTCATCGGCCGCCACCTGCCACGTGACCATCTGGCATGACGGGCAGTAATAGCCGGACCAGAGTCTCGGCCAGAGGGAAGTCGCTCGACCTCCATCCGGCCACCGCACTCCGCGAGCATCTGGCCGGTAATCTGCAGCCCGATTCCAATTCCGTTCTGTGGCCGGCGGCCATGGAACCGAAACCTGGGCCGTCGTCCATGACCTCGATAAGCTCTGTGTTTCCGGCAGCCCGCTCGGTAAGCTTAACGTGGCCATCCGGGCCCGCGGCCCGTGTCGCGTTGGCCAGGACATTGGCGAGCGCCCGCCGGAGCCGGGTGCCGACCGCCATTAAGTACCGCGGGCCCTGGTCCGGCTGCTGAAGGCTGATCTGTGCCGCACAGATCAGCTGCTCCGATTTAACCGTATCGCGCACCAGCGCGACGATATCGACGGCTTCTGCGCTCGACGGGATGCCTGGCTCAGCCAGCATGTCGTTTATGATCTTGGAAAGCCAATGTGCTTCTGTAACGATTTGTTCCAGGCGCTGCTGGACTAGTTCTGTTGCCGACTCGTCCGAAAGTGCGGCAGAGGCCAGGGCGAGCACTGCGGCAACTGGCTGGCGCAAGTCGTGCGCAGCCTGGCGGACGGCGCCTGGCCTTTGCTGCGCACCGGCCAGAGTTTGCCTGGCCGCCGGCGCAGAGTCAACTGCCTGACCTATTGTTCCGCGTGCCACGTCCCCCCACCCCGAATGAACTGCCGTCCAGCGAACGGTGTCCTGAATAAAGAATTCCAGTGAACAGAAGGTAGCGGGGGTAGTCCCCATTCTGTGGGCTGTCGCTGTCCTTACGTAAGTCCCTGGGCCGGCCCAATGACTTAATGTAGTTAGGCTCTTACTCTAAGTAAACAAAAATGTTGAGGGCGATCGGCCGAGGCCCGCCGTTTGATGTATGGGATTGATCGCCTCGCGATCGGTTCTGTTTCTGAACCAATTGCCGTCAACTAACACGTCATTCCCGTTGGTTTCATTCAGGGCCATGGGCGGCCGGAAGTCGGCAACTGGCGACGTCACGGGAGGGCGTCAGTGCTGGGGCAGGCTGGCCTTGGGGAGCATGGTCACGTCGCCGTGACCGAGTCGGCCTCCGCACGATTCGCAGATGACCACGGTCGAGGCGGGCGCGCCGCAGGCCGCGTGGGCCATCCGGATCGGCCCGTCCGGGTGGCCGTGCTGGTCACCCCACTGGCGCATGGCCGTCAGGACCGGCCACAGGTCGCGGCCCGCGTCGGTCAGCAGGTAGTCGTACCGGGGCGGGTGATCGGAGTACGGGACCTTGGCCAGCACGCCGGAATCGACCAGCTTGGCCAGCCGGTCCCGGAGCGTGTTGCGCGGCATGCCGAGGTTCTCCCGGAAGTCATCAAACCTGGTCACGCCGTTGAAGGCATCCCGCACGATGAGCATGGTCCACGAGTCACCCACGGTCTCCAGGCACTGCGCGACCGAGCAGCCCATGTCGGCGAAGGACTTCCGTTCCATGTCTTCAGCCTAGTCAGTTGCATAATTAGATGCAAATGTGGCCTGAAGGGTTGCGTAACTAGACCTACTTGGTTCTATGATTGAACTCGCTAGCCGGACGATGGTGCGGCGGCTGAGGGAATCACCCGGAACTGAGGAGATGGACCGTCATGGCAGAACCTGTGAGCGGCGCCCGGCCACCAGCACCCGCAGATCACCGCTGGCTGATCCTGGTCATCGTCGCGATCGCGCAGCTGATGGTGGTCCTGGACGCCACCGTCGTGAATATCGCGCTGCCCTCGGCGCAGCGGGCGCTCGGCTTCCCGAACGCCGACCGGCAGTGGATCGTGACCGCCTACGCACTGGCGTTCGGCGGGCTGCTGCTTCTCGGCGGCCGGATCGGCGACATGTTCAGCCGCAAGCGGGTGTTCATCATCGGCCTGCTGGGCTTCGCCGGATCGTCGGCCCTGGGCGGGGCGGCGACGTCGTTCGCGTTGCTGGTCACGGCCCGGAGCCTGCAGGGTGCCTTCGGCGCCATCCTCGCCCCGGCCGCCCTCGGCACCCTGATCACCACGTTCCGCGATCCACGCGAGCGCGGGCGGGCGTTCGGGGTATTCGGGTCGGTGGCGGGCGCGGGCGGCGCGGTCGGCCTGATCCTGGGCGGGTTCCTGACGCAGGACCTCTCCTGGCGGTGGACCCTGTACGTCAACCTGATCTTTGCGGCCATCGCCGTGGCCGGGGCGCTGGTCTTCATCCGCGGCAGCAAGCCGGCCAGCCGGCCCCGCATCGACGTGGCCGGGGCACTGCTGGGCGGGCTCGGCGTGTTCCTGATCGTGTTCGGCTTCGCTCACGCCGAGACCGCCGGGTGGTCCGCGGCGCTGACGGTCGGCTCACTGCTGCTGGGCGTCCTGTCCATCGGCGCGTTCGCCGTGGCGGAAGGACGGGTCCGCGCCCCGCTGTTGCCGCTGCGGGTCATCCTCGACCGCACCCGCGCCGGGGCCTATCTGTCCGTCGGCGTGGCGGCGATCGCCCTGTTCGGCGCCTTCCTGTTCCTGACCTATTACCTGCAGACCATCAAGGGGTACAGCCCGGTCACCGCGGGCCTGGCGTTCCTGCCGATGGTTGGCGGCCTGCTGGTGAGCGCCAACGTCTCCAGCAACGTCCTGCTGCCGCGCATCGGCCCCCGCATCCTGATCTCCAGCGGCCTGCTGACCGGGGCGGCCGCGATGGCCTACCTCACCCAGCTCAGCGTGACGTCCAGCTACGCCGGCGGGGTGCTGCCCGCGCTGATCCTGCTCGGCCTGGCCTTCGGGATGATCCTCGCCCCGGCCATCAACACCGCCACCACCGGCGTCCGGCCCGAGGACTCGGGGGTGGCCTCGGCGCTGGTCAACACCATGCAGCAGGTCGGCGGCTCGATCGGCGCCTCGGCGCTGAGCACGGTGGCCCTCAGCGCCACGGCCAGCTACCTGACCGCCCATCACGCCAGCCCGCTGGCCCCGGCGGCCGCAGCGGTGCACGGCTACACGGTGGCGTTCACGGTCTCCGCGGTCCTGTTCGCGGCGGGTGCCGTCCTGGTCTTCTCCCTGCTGCCCGCCCGGCGGCTGCTGGCCGGGCGGAGCGGCGCCCAGGACGCTGCCCCGGCGGCGGCCGAGGCGGACGCGGCGGCCGCCGGCCCCAGTGCGGCCCGGGGCGCCAGCCCCGCCTCCGTCACCTGCCCGGCAGCGAGTGCCCGGTAGCAGCGCCGGCTGCGCCGGGACGATCCCGGCGCAGCCCGGTCACCCCCGGCTCGCCATCGGCGGACCAGCCGGGGGTGACCGCTTTGGCCCGGCGGGACCTGGCTGGCCCGCGGCCCGGGGCGGGATGCTGCGGGGATGCGGATCGCGATGGGGGCCGGCAGCGAGGTACTCGGCGCGCCGATGCGCCCCCAGGACGTCGTCGGTGACGTGGTGGCGGCCGAGGCCGAGGGGTTCGGGTCCGCCTGGACCGTCCACTTTTCCCGGGGCGTCGACGCGCTCAGCGTGCTGGCCGTGGCGGGCACCCGGACCAGCCGGATCGACCTCGGCGTGGGGATCGTGCCGACCTATCCGCGGCACCCGCTCGCGCTGGCCCAGCAGGCCGCGACGGCCCAGGCGTTCTGCGGGGGGCGGCTGACGCTCGGCGTGGGCGTGTCGCACCGGCCGGTCATCGAGGACCTGCACGGGCTGGCCTACCAGCAGCCCGCCGCGCACATGCGCGACTACCTCTCGGTGCTCGTCCCGCTGCTGCGCGAAGGAAACGTCTGCTACCGCGGCAACTTCTACGAGGTGGACGGCGGCTTCGCCGTGCCGGGCACCAGCCCGGTCTCGGTGCTGGTCGGAGCGCTCTCCCCGCTGATGGTCCGGGCCGCCGGGGAACTGGCCGACGGGGTGGTGACCTGGCTGGCCGGACCGCGCATGCTGGGGGAGCAGATCGTCCCGCAGTTGCACCGCTCATCCGCCGGGCCGCCGGAGGGCCGGGCCGCGCCGCGGGTGGTGGCCGCGCTGCCGGTGGCGCTGTCGGCCGACCATGCCGCGTCCCGGCGGGCTGCGGACGAGGTGTTCGCGCGCTACGCCGGGTTCGACAACTACCGCCGGCTGCTGGACCGCGAGGGCGCGGAGTCGCCGGGCGCGCTGGCCATCACCGGGGACGAGGCCGCGATCGGGAAGCAACTCGGGCGGCTGGCCGACGCCGGCGTGACCGAGTTGTGGCCCATCATCTTCCCGGTGGGCGACGACCCGGGCCGCAGCCGGCGCGAGACGCGGGCGCTGCTGCGCGAGCTGGCCACGATCTCCTGACGCCGCCTGGCTCCGGGTGGCCCGGTCAGCCGGGCAGGGGCAGCTCGGCCCAGACGGCCTTGCCGCCGGGCACGGTCTCGACGCCCCAGCGGGTCGCCATGGCCGCGACCACACCCAGGCCGTGGCCGGGCGCGGCGGTCAGTTCCTGGTCCGCGCCGCGCGGCCCGAGGGGGAGGGTGTCACCGACGCTGATCCGGATCGCGCCGCCGGACAGGGTGAGGCTGACGCTGAAGGCCGACCCGGCGTGCACGACCGCGTTGGTGGCGAGTTCGGTGACCACGAGCGCGGTGTCCGCCGCCAGTTGCTCACCACGCCAGGGCCCGAGCATCCCGAGCACGAAGCCCCGGGCCGCCCGGGTATCTTCGCGGCTTCCCGCGAACGTGCGCGTCACGTCGGCCCAGTGGACCCGGCCCATGGGGTCACCGGCTGCTGACCCGCCGGTCACTGACGCGCCGGCCAGCGGGCGGCCGACCACGGCCGTGTGCAGGCGGCACACCTCAGCGACCGCGCCCTGATGCTGGCTGCTGTCGACCAGATGCCGCGGGTAGCCGCAGAACAGCGAGAACGGGATCTCCCGGCCCAGGTCGTTCCAGAGCCCTTCCAGCTCGAGGGCGGCGTTGACCTGACCGGCCGCCCAGAGCAGGGCGACAACCTCGCCGTAGATCCGGACCGGCCCGGGCGCCTCACCCGCGGCCAGGATGGCGGGCCTGAACTGGGTGCCGAACGCCGCCAGGTCAACCTGGCCGCCGCTGGTCAGCCGCCCCGCTATCCGGGTGGCATCGAGGCAGACCAGGCTCCCGTCGCGGCACGCCGCCCCGACATTCACGCCACCTGCGGCCAGCCGGGCCTCGAATCCGGCGCAGTGGCCGGGCGTGGCCACGATGACCGCCGCGCCTCCCTCGGCGATCGCCCCGGCGAGGTAGTCTCCCGCGTTCTCGGTCAGCTCTTCGTCACGGTCGTAGAACTGGACGACATGGCGATGCGACCCCAGAGCGGAGGAGCCATATTCGCTAGACACGGGTACCTTTAACACGCAGGTTGACTTGGAGCGCGGGGCGGCAGATCACCGTAACGGTACCCCGGCGGACCGGGGTAAACCTCCCGACCGGGAAGGATCGGCTGATCAACGGCGACGGTCAGGCTTCCGGGGAGCGGTTCGGGCGCCCGCCGGGCGATGTCGGCGCGCTCGTGTCCGGTCAGCACCTGTGCGCGCTGTACCAGGATCAGGACGAGCGCCGCCGGCTCACCGCCGCGGTGATCCGGGGCGCGCTGGCGGCCGGGGATCGCGTGATGTACGTGACGCCCGGGCCGTACCAGGTGGCCCTGGGCCTGCTCGAAGCGGGCGGGATCGAGACCGGGCGGCCGCTGCGCGGCGGCCAGTTGCTGGTCCACAGCTTCGGTGAGATCTACGGCGACCTGGCCACCACGGACCTGGCCCAGCTCGTGGCCACATTCCGGGTGGCGCTCAGCCAGTCGCTCGCGGCGGGTTTCCCCGGCCTGCGGATCACCGGCGAGATGGGCGGCTCCCCCTGGCCGGCCGGGTCGCTGGAGGGGCTCGTCCGCTGGGAACGCATGGTGTCGCGGATGCTGTGCGAGGTGGGCATCGCCGCCATCTGCCAGTACGACCAGCGTCAGCTGGATGAGCCGGCCGCGGCCAGCATCGCGGCCGAGCACAGCGGGGTGGCCACCAACGGGCCGCACCTGCCGCTCGCCCTGTTCATCGCCTCCGCACCGCGGCCGGCCCTGCGGATCGAGGGCGAGCTCGACCTGACGAACGGCCCGGCCCTGGCCCGGGTCCTGCGGGCCCGGCTGGCGGCCAGCCCCCGGCTGCGGATCGACCTCGGCGGGGTCGCGTTCGCGGACGTCGGCTCGCTGCGGGAGATCTACCAGACCGCGGCCGGCCTGCCCGCCGGCGGCCGGATCACGCTGGCGAATGTCACCGAGCCGGTCCGGCGCGTGCTCGACCTGGCCGGGTTCCGCGCTGACGCGGTGGTGATCGAATCATGAGCTGGCCGGCGGACGCCAGCATGGCCCATCGCGCGCTGCTGTACCACGATGAGCCAGAATTCCGGGCCGCGGTCGGGGCGTTCATCCGCGAGGGCCTGGACCGCCGCGAGCAGATCCTGGCCGCCGTGCCGGCCAGGCAGCTGGCCTGGCTCTGGGGCGAACTCGGCGGTGCTCCCCCGGCGGTCGAGTTCGCCGACGCGGCTACTTTCTACCGCCGTCAGGGCCAGGCGACCCGCGCCACGCTCGACTGGCTGCGCCGTTACGCCAGCGACGGCCAGCGGGTCCGCGTCGTCGCCGGGCAGGCCGTGTCCCGCCGTACTCCCGCGGAGGCCGCGGACTACCTGCGGATGGAGGCGGCGGCCAACGTCGTGTACCAGCCGTTCCCGGTCTCGGTGCTGTGCCCGTACGACGTGTCGGTGCTCCCGGGCGACCTGCGCCCCGGGGTGGAGCAAACCCATCCGGAGCTGCTCCAGGGCGACCGGGTAGTGCCCAGCCCGGCGTTCGCCGATCCGCGCATCTTCATCCGGGACTTCTCCGCCGTGGTCGAGCCGCCGCTGACCTCCGAATCGATCGGCTTTGGCCGCGGCGAGGACCTGGCCGTCGTCCGCCGTTTCCTGCGGATCCAGCTCGCCCTGGCGGGGTTGGGGGATGAGGCGGCCCAGCTGCTGCTGGCCGCGGCCGCCGAGGTGGTCACCAACGCGCTGATGCACGGCAGCGCCCCGCGCCGCCTGTGGGTCTACACGGATGGCCCCATGCTGGTCTGCCACGTGCACGACGGCGGCCGGGGCTTCGCCGATCCGCTCGCCGCCTACCTCGCCCCGGACCGGCACGCGACTCATGGTCACGGACTCTGGCTGGGCCGCCAGGCCTGCGACTGCCTCGAAGCGGCGACGGACGGGACCGGGACGCATGTCCGGCTGCTGACCCGGCTGCCCCGGCCGGGCGCGTCGGAGGCCCTCCCCCCGGGACAAGAGAATTCAGGCCCCTAGGCTGAGCCCAGGACACGGAAAGGGGCACCGGTGGACATCACCCAGCTGATCCTCGACGACCATCACGAGCAGCGCCGGCTCTTCGCGATCCTGGAGCAGGTTGACCGGTCCGACCCGGACACCCTGGGTGCGGTCTGGGGCCGGCTGGCCGCGTTCCTGGAGCTGCACGCGGCGGCCGAGGAAGAGATCTTCTACCCCGCGCTGCTGCGGGTCGGCATTGCCGCCCGGCGCGGCGGCACCGCGGAAGACGAGACCCTCGACGCGATCGGTGACCACAATGACATCCGCGACGCGGTCGTCTCGGCCGGGGGATACCCAGCCGGCAGCGACGAGTGGTACGCGGCGGTGGCCGCGGCCAACCTGGCCAACAGCGATCACATGGGCGAGGAAGAGCGCGAGGGCCTGACCGAGTTCCGCCGGCTGGCCAGCCTCCAGCTGCGTCACGACCTGGCCGTGGCGTTCGTGGCGTTCGAGGCCAAGCACTACGCCGGGGTCCCGCCGGTGGACAAGGACCCGCAGGCCTATGTCCGGGAGGAAGAGGAGCAGCAGGGCCTGCTGGACGAGGAACCGCTGGACGGGCGCCTGGCGGGCGGCGCGGCGCCCACCGAGGGCAGCGGCCCGGAGGGCGGCCCGGACGGGTCGCTCAGCATCGGCAGCCTCAGAACCCCCTGACCCGCCCCGGTATGGCCGACGCGGCATTCGGGCAGTTGCTGGACCGGGCCCGGGCTCTGGCGGACCGCCCCGGGCGGGCCATCCTCGGGATCACCGGGCCGCCCGCGGCCGGCAAGAGCACCCTCGCGGAGAGACTGCGGGAGGAACTGGGCGCGGCGGCCGTGTGCGTGCCGCTCGACGGGTTCCACCTGGCTCATCAGCTGCTTGCCGACCACGGCCTGGTGGACCGCAAAGGCGCCCCGGACACCTTCGACGCGGCCGGGTACGTGGCGCTGCTGCGGCGGTTGCGTGATCCGGCCGAGGGAGTCGTGTACGCGCCGCGCTTCGACCGGGGCATCGAGGACTCCATCGCGAACGCGATCCCGGTCCCGCCGGACGTGCCGCTGGTGATAACCGAGGGCAATTACCTGCTGCTCCAGTCGGGCCCCTGGGCGCAGCTGCCGGACCTCCTCGACGAGGTCTGGTATCTCGACCTGGCCGAGGAGGTCCGGCTGCGGCGGCTGATCGGCCGGCACATGGACTTCGGCCGGGACAGCGCCGAGGCCCGGGACCGGGCGACCGGATCTGACCAGCGGAACGCAGTACTCATCGAGGCCAGCCGGGACTACGCGACCCTGGTCGTGTCGCTCGGCCGGTAAGCCAGGGGTTCAGCGGGCCTGCTGGTCCGCGATGAGCCGGGCGTACCAGCGGGCGCTGGCCTTGGGGATGCGGGCCTGCGTGCCGAAGTCCACCCAGACCAGGCCGAACCGGCGGCTGTACCCGTCGGCCCACTCGAAGTTGTCCAGCAGCGACCAGACGAAGTAGCCGCGCACGTCCACCCCGGCCTCGATGGCGGCCAGCGTCTCGGCGAAGTGATCAGTCAGGTACGCGACCCGTTCCACGTCATCCACGCCGCCCTCGGGGTTGACGTAGTCGTGGTAGGCCGCCCCGTTCTCGGTGATGTAGAGGGGGAGCGGGGTGAACTCGTGCACCCGGCGCAGGATGCGGCCCAGGCCGGCCGGGGCGTCGATGCCGCCCGCGGTCAGCTGGGGAGCGCTCACATAATCCGCGGCCGGGATGACCCGGGCCTGGTGGTAAGGCTCCCCGGTGTCCTCGGCCACGAGCTTGGTCTCGTAGTAGTTGACGCCCATGAAGTCCGCGGGCGCGGCCATGACCTCCAGGTCGCCGTCGCGGATGAAGTCCACCGGGACCTGCCGCTGGTACCAGTCGAGCATGTCGGCCGGGTAGCTGCCGCGCAGCACGGGGTCGAGGAACCAGCGGTTCTCATATCCGTCCAGCCGCCGGGCCGCCGCCCGGTCCGCGTCGGAGTCCGACGCGGCGTGGATGTCCGAGAGCAGGTGGGTGATGCCGGCCCGGGCCTGCGGGGCGCGGTCCCGGATCATGCCCATGGCCAGGCCGTGGGCGAGCAGCAGGTGGTGGGAGGCGGCGAGCGCGGAATGCAGGTCGGCCAGGCCCGGAGCGTGCCGGGCCTGCAGATGGCCGATCATGCCCGAGCAGAACGCCTCGTTCATCGTCACCCAGACCGGCACGACGTCGGCCAGGCTGTCCAGCACGAGCTGCACGTAGTCACAGAAGTGGGCCACGGTGTCGCGGTTCACCCAGCCGCCGGCGTCCTGCAGGGGCTGCGGGAGGTCCCAGTGGTACAGCGTGGCCATCGGCTCCAGGCCCCGGGCGCGGAGCCCGTCCACCAGGCGCCGGTAGTAGTCGAGGCCCTTCTGGTTGACCGCGCCGGTGCCGTCCGGGACGATCCGGGGCCAGCCGATCGAGAACCGGTAGGCGTTCAGGCCCAGGCCGGCCGCAAGATCGAGGTCCGCGTCGGTCCGGTGGTAGTGGTCGCAGGCGATCGCGCCGGTGTCGCCGTGCGTCACGGCCCCCGGCGTCTCGCTGAACGTGTCCCACATCGAGGGCCCGCGGCCGTCTTCATCGGCCGCGCCCTCGATCTGGTACGCGGACGTGGACACACCGAACAGGAAACCGGGCGGGAAGCGCATGGACACTGCCGACTGCTCCTTCACTGCGCATCAGGGATGGCCATGTGCGGCGCCGTCGGCACCGACAGTGTTTATAGTTTAGAACTTATGCTAAGCCTTGAGTAAAGTCCGGTCAAGAGATCCCGGATGGTGCCAGAGGGGCGGCTGGTGCGTGGCGGTCCGCGTTCAGCCGGGCTGGAGGAGGACCGGATTCAGCCGGGCCGGAGGACCGGATTCAGCCGGGGTGGAGGCCCAGGTTCAGCCGGGGGTGGCCACCGGCCGGATCCGGCGGGGCTTCTCCGGGTGCCGGGGCGCCACCGCGCCCGCCGTGAGCAGCCGGGCGATCGGCAGGGTCGCGCCGCCCAGGGCGACGGCGTCCTGCCCCAGGTCGGCCGTGACGATCTCGACCCGGCTGAACGGGAGATGCAGCGCCCGGCGGCCCGCCGCGGCCCGGATCCGGGGTAGCAGGTCGTCGCCCAGCGCCCGGCCGAGCCAGCCGCCGACCACCACGCGCTCCGGGTTGAACAGGTTGACCAGGTCGGCGATGCCCGCGCCCAGGTAGGTGATGGTCTCGTCGATGACCTGGGCGGCGGCCCGGTCGCTGTCCCGCGCGGCGATGATCGCGGCGACCCGGCCCTCCAGCTCGCCGGGGCTGACCGTCACCCGGCGCCGCTTGAGCTGCTCGTAACGGGCCGCGATGGCCCCGGCGCCCACGTAGGCCTCCAGGCAGCCGTCCGCACCGCACCGGCAGGTCCGCCCGCCCACGCACACCGTGGTGTGACCCCACTCGCCGGCGCTGCTCGTCGCGCCCCGGTACACCTCGCCGTTGCTGATGATGCAGGTGCCCACGCCGATGCCGAGCAGCACGATGACGGCGTTGTCGGTGTCACGGGCCGCGCCGAACCAGCGTTCCGCCTGGCCCAGGGTTTTGGCCCCGTTGTCAACCAGGATGGGCAGGCCGGTCCGGTCGCGCAGCATCGCCTCCAGCGGGACGGCGTGCCAGCCGACGCTCTGGCCGTGCACGACCGCGTCGCCGCGGTGCTCGACCAGGCCGGGCACGGCCACGCCCACGCCCAGGATGCGGCCCGGCTCCACGGCCGCCTCGGCGATGACCGACTCGATGCCCTCGACGATGTGGCTGACGGCGTCTTCGGGATCCAGCACGGACATATCGGTGACCGACGTGTGCTGGGCCCGCAGGTTCAGGCCGAAGTCGAAGAGCTCGACCAGGAAGGCGGTCTCCCCGACGTCCACCCCGATCACGTAGCCGTAGCCCGGATTGACCTGGAGCAGCCCGCGCGGGCGGCCGCCGTTGGAGTCCTCGAGGCCGACCTCGACCACGACACCCTCCGCGACCAGGGCCGCGACGAGGTTGCTGACCGTGGCGGGGCTGAGCCCGGCCACCGTCCCGACCTCCTGCCGGGTCAGCGGACCATTGAGGAATACCTGCCACAGCGCACGGGACCGGTTGCTCTTCCGGAGATCCCGCACAGTGGTTGTGCTGGGCCTGGGCATCGACCTGCCTCACCGAGGGAGGAACCGCGACGATGCGGCTGCTGACCCCGCTATTTTACGGCCCGGAATAAGCCGGCGCGGACGCAGGACCAGCGGCGAGTCGCGCCCTAGTTGCCGGACAGCCCGGGGTGTGCCTGGGCGGGGCTCCCGCAGCCGCGGCGCAGACCCGCGGGGGCGCCCACGCCGGCCGGCTCCGTGGCCCCGGCCGGGGGGAGAGTGACAGGTAGGTAACGAAACGGGAACGGAGATGGTCCCGACATTGACACTGCCAGCCGGGCTCCATAATTTACGCCTTATAGGAAGATGTAAAAGATCCTTCGAGCCCCCTGCTTCTCTACCACACGATTCCGGCACTATTTCGGCACGACTCCCGGACGAGGCCCGGCGCGAGACCCGTGGTGTGCTCGCGACGAACCCCTGGAAGGACACCACATGAGACCGACGAAGCTGTTGACCCTGGCCTGCGCCGCCGCCGCGGCGGCGGCCCTGTCCCTCGCTGCCTGCGGCAGCAGCGGTTCGAATTCCAGTGCATCCGCGCATCCGACGCTCACCTACTGGGCCAGCAACCAGGGCACCAGCCTGCAGGACGACCAGCAGGTCCTGGCCCCGGAGATCGCGAAATTCACCAAGCAGACCGGCATCAAGGTCAAGGTCCAGGTGATCCCGTGGACGACCTTGCTCAACCAGATCACGGCGGCCACGGTGTCCGGCAAGGGCCCTGACGTCCTCAACATCGGCAACACCTGGTCCGCGTCGCTCCAGGCGACCGGCGCGTTCCTGCCCTTCACCTCGTCGGTCATGAACCAGATCGGCGGGTCCAGCCGGTTCCTGGCCGGCAGCCTGTCGGCCACCGGCGCGGCCGGCCAGCCGCCGACCGCCGTCCCGCTCTACAGCACGGCCTACGGCCTGTATTACAACAAGGCCGAGTTCGCGGCGGCGGGCATCAGCGCGCCGCCCGCGACCTGGACCGAGTTCGTCGCGGACGCCAAGAAGCTGACCAAGGGCGGGCACTACGGGCTGACCCTCGAGGCCGGCCAGATCCCGGAGAACGTCCACCTGGCGTTCGAGCTCAGCCAGCAGCAGGGCGGGTCGTTCTACGACTCCGCGGGCAAGCCCACGTTCGACACCCCGCAGAACGTGGCCGCGGTCAAGCAGATGATCGACTTCATGCAGACCGACAAGATCGCCAATACGAGCGACGCGCAGTACTCCAAGGGCACTGAGGCGCTCACCGACTACGCCACCGGGAAGGCCGCCATGGTCTTCTGGCAGACGGCCTCCGGGTCGCTGGCCAAGCTGGGCATGAAGGCCTCGGACATCGGCGTCGCGCCGCTGCCGCTGCCCGCCCCGGTGCCGGCCGGCGGCAAGAAGGTCACCAGCATGGTGGCGGGCATCAACATCGCGATCTTCAAGGACAGCAAGAACCTGTCCGCCGCGGAGAAGTTCGTGAAGTTCATGACCAGCACGCCGACACAGGAGAGCCTGAACGGTACCTACGGCTCGCTGCCCACGGTCCAGGCCGCCTACACCGACCCGGCCTTCAACACCCCGGCCGTGAAGACGTTCCGCAGCATCCTGTCCACGACCGCCGCGCCCATGCCCGCGGTGGCCTCGGAGAGCCAGTTCGAGACCGCGGTCGGCACCGCGATCATCCACCTGTACGCCAGCGCGGCCACCGGCAAGACTGTTACCAGCGCCATGATCGGGCAGGCACTCAGCCAGGCTCAGCAACAGCTAGGAGGCTGACCCCTGGTGGTTGACACCATCCGGGTCGAACAGGGTGTCACCGCGTCCGCGCCGTCGTCACCGCCCAAGCGGCGGTGGTGGCGGCGCGGATCGCTGCCCTACATCCTGCTGATCCCCGCGATTGCGCTGGAACTGCTTATCCACATCGTCCCGATGCTGGCCGGGGTAGGGATCAGCTTCCTGCAGCTGACCTTGTTCTACCTGAGGAACTGGCGGGCCGCCCCGTTCGCGGGGTTCAGCAACTACGCGGTCGCGGTGAACTTCTCCTCGGCGACCGGGCAGGCCCTGCTGCACTCGTTCACCGTCACGATCATCTACACGCTCATCGTCCTGGCCGCGGCCTGGCTGTTCGGCATGGCGGCCGCGGTCTTCACGCAGCGGGCCTTCCGGGGCCGGGGTGCGGTCCGCACCCTGTTCCTCATCCCGTATGCGCTGCCGGTCTTCGCCTCGGTCATCACCTGGAACTTCATGCTGCAGCGGGACACCGGCATGGTGAACCAGCTGCTGCTGTCCCTGCATCTGGTCGGATCCCGGCCGTTCTGGCTGATCGGGCAGGACAGTTTCTGGTCGCTGGTGGTCGTGCAGCTCTGGCGCACCTGGCCGTTCGCGTTCCTGATCCTCACGGCAGGCCTGCAGAGCATCCCGGCCGACCTGTACGAGGCGGCGTCGCTGGACGGCGCCGGCCTCCTGGGCCAGGTACGGCACGTGACCCTGCCGCTGATCCGGCCGGTCAACCGGGTCCTGCTGCTGGTTCTCTTCCTGTGGACGTTCAACGACTTCTCGGTGCCGTTCACGCTGTTCGGCTCGGCCCCGCCGACCCAGGCCGACATCATCTCCATTCACATCTACGAGAACTCGTTCGTCAGCTGGAACTTCGGCACCGGGTCCGCCATGTCCGTGCTGCTACTGCTGTTCCTGCTGCTGGTGACCCTGGTGTACCTGGCGCTCGGGAGACGGGGGGCCCGCCATGCATGAGCCAGCCTGGTTCCGGTGGGCCCGGGTGATCGTCCTGACGCTGCTCGGCCTGTTCGCGATCGCGCCGGTGTACGTCATGCTCACCGCGTCGCTGAAGCCGCTCCCGGACGTCGAGGGCGCGTTCCGGTGGATTCCCAGCCACCTGACCTTCTCGCCGTTCATCGATATGTGGCAGACCATCCCGCTGCTGACCTACCTGGAGAACAGCCTGATCGTCTGCTCGGTAGCGTCGGTGGCCTCGGTGATCGTGGCGCTGCTGGCCGCGTACGCGGTCAGCCGGTACCGGTTCCACGGGCGGCAGGTCTTCTCCATCACGATCCTGTCCACCCAGATGTTCCCCGGCATCCTGTTCCTGCTCCCGCTGTTCGTGATCTTCGTCAACCTCAGCCAGGACACCGGCATCAACCTGTACGGCAGCCGGACCGGCCTGATCATCACCTACATGACGTTCACGCTGCCGTTTGCCATCTGGATGCTGGCCGCGTACCTGGACACCATCCCGCGTGAGCTCGATGAGGCGGCCACCGTGGACGGCACCGGGCCGCTCGGGGCGTTCATCCGCGTGGTCATCCCGGCGGCGATCCCGGGCATCGTCGCGGTGGGCATCTACGCGTTCATGACCGCCTGGAGCGAGATGCTCTTCGCCTCCGTGCTCACCAACGACTCGACCCGGACGCTCGCGGTCGGGCTGCAGGGTTACGCCACCCAGAACCAGGTCTACTGGAACCAGATCATGGCCGCGTCGCTCACCGTCAGCGTGCCGATCGTGGTGGGCTTCCTGTTGCTGCAGCGTTTCCTGGTGGCGGGCATGACGGCGGGCTCGGTCAAGTAGTCCCTGGTCACAGCCTGCGGGTGGCGGGCCGCCCGCGATCGCGCCTGCCCACCCCGCCGGGCCGGCGCCGCGTGCGATGAACCGGCGCGCGCGGCGGTCCGTGTATCAGCGTAAGCAGATGACGATGGTGTCGGCGGCTGCCGCGGCGCACAGTGCCCCGGAAGCCGCCTTCTTGGCATTGCCCATTCCGCTATTCTCGATCCTGGCGTTATCGGGCAGCCGACTGGCGCTGCGGCCGCCTTCGCGGCCATTTCTTACAGAGTTATTACGGTCACTGTGCTGCGTCTTGACAGCGCTTCTCAGAGCTTGATCAACAGGCCGCTGAGCTGGGACTATGCTGCTTCCCTCTGATTTGTCTATGGCCGTATGACGGTCAAAACTAAGAAAATCTTGGAACTGTCTCACCGGACACAACGGCAGGGCTACTGTGATCGCTCGGGAGCGATATACCCGATAAAAAGGGAACGGTGTCGTGTCGTACAGAAGAAGAGTCTTTAACCATGATCGCAAGTTTGAGCCGCGGTCACGGACCCGGCTCCTTGCGATAGTCGGGGCCGTGGCCGTGGTGGGCGGGGTCGGCGGGGCGTTGCTGATTCCGAACGTGGGCAGCGTGTTCGGCGCGAGCAACGCCGCCAACGTGGCCGGGACCTGCGCCACGCCGTCGGCGACCAGCACAGCCGCCGCGACCACGGCGACCGCGGCAGCCGCAGCCGCCCCCGCCAGCACGGCCGCCGTGGCTCCCACCCCCAGCGGGACCGTGGCCACGCCGGTCGCGACCGCGCCCGCCACCGCCGCGGCGACCACGGCAGCCACGGCCACCGCCGCGGCGACGACGGCAGCGACCGCGGCGGCTGCGCCGACGATCTGTCCCACGGCGACCGGGACCACCGCAGCGACCGCCACGCCGACGGCTACCGCGACCGCGGCTGCCGCCGCGACCAACATGAACTGCCGCATCATCGTGCCGGCCAACCCGCTCAGTGCGCAGGGGCTGGCCACGCCGTGGCAGCTGGAAGGCCCGGCTGGCATGACGCCGGCGCAGTCCGGCTGCACGATGGCCAACTCGGCGGCTCTTGGCGCGTTCGTCCAGGCGACCATCCTGAACCCGGCCACTGGCGCGCTGTCGGTTTACGAGCCGCTGGTGATCACCCAGGGCACGACCGCGGCTGTGGCGCCGGTGGTGCCTACACTGCCGGCGGGTGCCGTGGTCACGATCGACGTCGGGTTCAATGGCACCGATCTGACTCAGGTCGGGGCCACCCCGACCGCGCTGGCCCAGGGCCGCTGCGTGAACGGGCTAGGCGCCGGGTCGGACTTCGGCCAGGTGTCGTTCTGCAACGGCACCGGCTTCTTCCGGGCCGCGTTCCGGGCCGAGGCGGCTGGCAGGCTGGTCGTGCCCGCGACGGGCACGGCCACGAAGGCGGCCGGTGTGGCCTGCCCGACGGTCCGCAACTTCAACATGATCGACCAGGACCAGAGTGACAACGTCACCTCGATCTACCTGGTGACCGCCAATGGCCAGACAGCACAGTTCAACGCGGCCAACACGGCGAACCTGGCCGGGGCCACCAAGGCGGTCAACGGGAGTGACAACGCGCTCATCTCCGACTTCCTGGACCCGACGCTTGGCTGCACGTCCTTCACGGCGCCTGACCTGTCCCAGGCCGGGACGCCCAGCACCTCGCAGGCGCTCAACGAGCTGTCCGCGGCCAAGAACCAGACGGCCCCCGTCGCCCTGATCCCGGAGAACGACGAGATGGTCCTGGTCAACAACGCCTTCAGCGTGACCAAGACCAACCTCTACCGTTCCAATGTGGGCCAGGCGCCGGTCTCCGCGGCCAACGATGCGGCCGACAGCCCGGCGAACTACTGCCAGAACATGGTCAACGTGCAGACCCCGTTCCTGCAGAACAACCAGACGCTGCTGGCCACCGGCACCTCGCCGGTCCCGGCGGTGGGGAACAACCTGCTGACCTTCCTGGCCAACCGGCTGAACATGTCCTTCACCAACCTCAACTGCCAGAACTTCGGGCTGACGAACCCGGTGACGGTCACCCTCGACGGGAACGGCGTGGCCACCGCCGCGACGTTCAACGTCACCCAGCAGAAGGCCACCGCCACGACGGCGGCGGGCACCGGCGCGACCGGCACCAAGATGCCTCCGGCCAGGCATCGGATCGGGCGCGGCGGTCGTCGCCACCTGATGGACCCGTCGGGGATGTAATGACCCTTCCCTGACGTCGGGTAACCCCAGGGTGCGGTGGCCTCCAGAAGTCCTGGGAGGCCACCGCACCTTTTTCGTCGCGGTTCTGCGGAACCCGGGAGACAGCTGGAGGAGCAGGAAGCAATGCAGGACAAGAGCAGGGAGCACGACCAGACCGAGGCGGAGAGCCCAGCCGGGCCGGAGGTGCCCGCCGGGCCGGCAGCCCCGGCAGACGGCGCCGCGCAGAATGCTCCGCACGGTACTACGGAGAGCGCCTCACCGGGTGCCCGCGTGCCGCGGCCGCCCCGGGAGCGCGGCCGCAGACCGGGTGGTCGCGCCCGGGCCGGCTGGCCCTGGGGATCGGTGCGGCTGCGGCCGCCGCCGTCGTCGCCTTCGCCGCGTTCGCCGCGACGGGCGGCCTGTCCGGCCCAGCCCGGGCGTCCTCGGTGATCCCCAGCCCGCCCCGGCAGAACCGGGTGTTCGTCGAGGACGACGACGGGACCGGAGCGGACAACCAGGCGAACATCCTGACCTCGGCCGCACCGGGCCTGGTACACGTGGTCACGCCGCGCGGCACGCCGGCCGGCGCAGGGCTCATCCTTACCCCCTCGGGCCTGGTGCTGACCAGCGACCAGGTCCTCCAGGGCGCCCGCCGGGTGACCGTGCGCGTGGTGCTGTCCGGCCGCTCCTTCCCCGCCCGGCTGGTGGGCACCGACTCCTCTTACGACCTGGCGTTGCTGCAGATCGTCGGCGGCCCGGCCTTCAGGCCGATCGCGGTGGGAAACTCCCGGGACCTTAGCCAGGGCGCCGCGGTGACGGCCGTCGGCAGCAGCGGGCTGACCAAGACCTTCACCCTGAACATCGGGAACCTCACCAGCCGCGCAGGCGCGGTGGCCGCCGGCGGCCAGCTGCTCTCCGGGCTCCTGGTGTCCACCGCCCGGGTCGTAATCGGGGAAGAGACGGGCGGGCCGCTGGTGAACCTGTCCGGCCAGGCGGTCGGGATCAATGTGGCCGGGGCGGGCAGCGGCCTGCACCACACCGGCTTCGCCGTTCCCATGAACGAGGCCCTCGCCGTGGCCAAGCAGATCCAGGCCACGCATTCTGGCTGAGCTACCGTCCTGACCTGGCGTTACGAGCTAGAACGCCGTGTCAGTGGTCGTGTCAGGAGCGGGTCAGGGGCGTGTCAGCGGCGGTGCCGATGATGGCCGCATGAGAAATCAAGCGATTGCAGTCTCAGGGCTGCGGAAGTCGTATGGGGACAAGACCGTCCTCGACGGCATCGATCTAGAGGTTCCTGCGGGCACGGTCTTTTCCCTGCTCGGCCCGAACGGCGCGGGTAAGACGACGACGGTGAACGTGCTGACCACGTTGATGAAGGCCGACGGCGGGACAGTGCGCGTTGCCGGGCATGATGTTGCGACCGAGGCCAGGGCGGTGCGCGCGGTAATCGGGGTCACCGGTCAGTTCGCGGCGGTGGACGATCTGCTGACGGGGCAGGAGAACCTGCAGCTGATGGCGGATCTGCACCATCTGCGGGCCGCCGAGGGCAAGCGGATGGTCACCTCGCTGCTGGAACGGTTCGATCTGGCCGAGTCGGCGCAGAAGATGGCGGCGACCTATTCCGGCGGTATGCGCCGGAAGCTGGACTTGGCGATGACGCTGGTCACCAGGCCGCAGATCATTTTCCTGGACGAGCCGACGACGGGACTGGATCCGCGCAGCCGTCGCACGTTGTGGAACATCGTCCGCGAATTGGTGGCCGACGGCGTGACCGTCTTCCTCACCACCCAGAATCTCGAAGAAGCCGATCAGCTGGCCGGCCGGATCGCGGTGCTCGACCAGGGCCACCTGGTGGCCGAGGGCACTCCCGGCGAACTCAAGCGCCAGGTTCCCGGCAGCCACGTCCGGCTCCAGTTCACCAACGTCCTCGAGCTCGACGCGGCGGCGCGGGTCCTGACCGGCTCCACGCAGGACGACGAGGACCTGACCCTGCGGGTTCCCAGCGATGGTAAGGCGAGATCGTTGCGGGCTCTGCTGGACCGGCTCGATGAGCATTCGATCGACGTCGAGGAGTTCTCCGTGCACACACCGGACCTCGATGACGTTTTCCTCGCCCTGACCAGTCACGCAAGCACGGAGGCCATCGCAAAATGAGCACCGCTACAGCACCGCTGACCGATTCGCGGATCATGCTGCGCCGCAACCTCAAGCACATCCTCCGGAATCCGGTCACGATATTCAACGCGGCCTTGATGCCGGTCGTGCTCATGCTGCTCCTCGTGTACGTGTTCGGCAGCGCATTCAATGTCGGCGAACACTACGTCGAATACGCAACACCAGGCCTGATCCTGCTGGCCATCAGCTACGGGCTGTCGGCCACTGCGGTATCCGTGAACTCCGACATGACGAAGGGCATCATCAACCGGTTCAAGGTGATGAATGTCTCCCGCGGTGCCGTCCTGACCGGTCACGTCATGGCCACTATTCTGAGCAGTTCGGTAGCCATTGCGGTCATCATCGGAATGGCCTTCGCGCTGGGGTTCCGGTCGCCTGCGACCCTCCTCGACTGGCTCGGCGCGATCGGTATCGTCGCGGCGGCAGCTTTCGCGGCCGCCTGGCTCACGGTCGCGCTGGGCATGGCTGCGAAGACTCCGGAATCCGCAGGCCTGACCGTCGTCCCGCTGCTCCTGCTGCCCTTCCTGAGCAGCGCGATCGTGCCGGCCGACAAGATGGGACAGGGTGTCCGGCAATTCGCGGAGTATCAGCCCTTCACGCCGATTATCGAATCGTTGCGTGGATTGCTCGCCGGCACCCCGTCGGGCGGCTACGCGGCCGCCGCTCTCGCCTGGTGCGCCGGGATCGCCCTCGTCGGGTACCTGTGGGCGCTCGCCACCTTCAAGAGGCGCGCGTGACCTCCCGGGCGATGGCCTTCCGGGAACCAGATCAAGTACGAGACACGAGGAGAGCTGTCATGCCTGCATTCGACACGCCAGGGCCCATCGCCGCCACTGTTGTGGTCGGCGGTGCCCAGGTGCGGGTCACCGCGAGCGACCGGACCGACACCGTGGTGCTGGTCGAACCCATCGACCAGGCGAGCCAGTCGGACGTCAGGGTGGCCAGCAAGACCAAGGTTGACTTCGCCGGCGGTCAGCTATCGGTCAAAACGACCGCCTCCGGGGACAAGGACGGTTCGGTCGTCATCACGATCGACCTGCCCGCAGGCTCCAGCCTGGTCGCGTACCTGGCGCACTCAAGTGTTCAGGCTGACGGCTCATTTGGCGAGTGCGAGCTGCACATGGCATCGGGTCGGGTCCAGCTTGACCGCATCAGCGCGCTGCAGGCAAACATCGCGGCCGGCGAGGTCACCATCGGCCACATCGCCGAGCGCGCCAACATCGACGGTGCGGCGTTCGCCATGCGGATCAGCGAGGTCGAAGGACACCGTCAAGCTCTCGAGCTCGGGTGGGCAGACCTGGATCGGCCACGCCTCGGCCGACCTCGATCTCAGCAGCGGCCACGGCGGTTTCGACATCGACCGCGCCGACGGCAGCGTCACCGCCAAGACAGGCGACGGCGCCATTCGGATCGGCCGGTTGACCCGCGGTCAGGCGGAGTTGTTGAACCGCTCAGGAAACATCGAGGTCGGCATCAGCGAGGGCACCGCCGCCAGGGTGGACGCCAACAGCGAGCGAGGGTCGGTGCGCAACTCCGTTCCGTCGCAGGAAAACCCGGCCCGTCGGACAGCAAGGTCACGGTCCACGCCCGCACCCGGCACGGCGACATCATCATCCAACGCGCAGCCAACTGACCTCAGCGAGCGAGCGTGGCTTCGGCCAGCTCACGCCAGCTCGCCTGCGCCCCCTCCTGCGTCGCCTCGGCGAACCGCGCTTCGCCGAGGCGATGCCGCGCAATCTGCTCGATCCGCGCGACGTCCGGGTGAGAGCGATCCGGCAGTCCGCGCACTCCGGCGCTCGCCGCGAGCAGCCGCGCGGCCTGCTCGTACTGGCCGCAGCGCAGGGCCAGGTCCGCCACCCCGACCAGGACCTGCGCGATCAGGGGTGCGTACCCCGCCTCGGTCGCCGCCTGGCAGGCCGCCGCGCGGTGCGTGCGGGCCTCGCTGAGATCGGCTGCGAGGTAGCCGAGCAGGTCATGTGTGACCGCGCGGATCCACGCCTGCTCCGCTTCGGCGCCCAGCATGGCCGTCGCGACGCCGAGTTGCTGGTACGCCTCCTCGGCGTGGCCGCCCCACCGGGCGAGTTCCGCCTTCGAGAGGGCCAGCTCAGCCAGCGCATCCGGCCAGGTGACCCGCTCCGCGCACCGCTGCGCCTCGGCGATAGCAGCCGCGCTGGCGTCCTCGTCGCCGAGCAGCCAGTACAGCTGCGCCTGCCGCGACCGCATCCGGATGACATCCTCGATAGCACCGGCCTCGGTGAGGACCGCGATCGCCTGCTCGTAGTGCTCGCACGCCCGGGCCAACTCGCCGCGCACGGCGATCCGGTCCGCCAGCTCGGTCAGGGCGAACGAAATCCCCCACCGCTCACCGAGCGCCCGGAACTCGGCCAGCGCCATCTCCAGGTACGTGTCCGCATCCCGCCCGCTCTGGCCAAGCATGATCCGCATCTTGCCGAGCTGTAGCCGGGCCAGTGCGCGTACCCAGGGGTCCTCGTTGTCCAGCAATGGTTCCCACGCGGGCAAGAACGCGTCCCGCGCCTGCAACATGCGTTCCAGCGGGACGACCAACCCCAGCAGCGGGTTGCGGGACTGACTGCGCTGGCTGAACCGGTATGCCTTGCGGATCCACTCCTCCACCTGGTTTGCGTCGCCCAGACCGGAGCTCACGAAGTGCACGACCAGCGCGTACACCCAGGCCCGGACCTCATCGGTCACCTCGCCGGGCATCTTCGCGGCCGCGGTGATCAGCTCCATGCCTTCGGCCCTGTGCCCGCCGAGCCACCAGTACCAGCCGGCGCCCGCCGCGAGCCGCATCGCCCCCTGCGCCTCACCGGCCGCGAGCGCGCCACGCAGGGCAACAGCGATGTTGTCGTGCTCGGCCTCGAGCGTGGCGAGCCACTCCAACTGCTCGGCCCGGCGCAGATGCGGCTCCGCGGTCTCGGCGAGTCCGGTGAAGTACGCGAGATGCGCATGGCGCGCCAGATCCGATTCCCCCGCCTCCGCGAGCCGGTCCCGGGCGTATTCCTTGATCGTGTCGAGCATCCGGTAGCGCGGTGCGCTGTCTCCCTCGGTGAGCAGCAGCGATTTCTCGGTCAGCGCGGTCAGCAACTCGAGCACCTGCTCCTGCTCGACCCCATCGCCGGCGCAGACCTGCTCGGCCGCCTCCAGGCTCGCCCCGCCGGAGAACACCGAGAGCCTGCGCAGGACCATCCGCTCGGCGTCGGTGAGCAGCTCCCAGCTCCAGTCGACCACCGCGCGCAGCGTCTTATGCCGCGGCAACGCGGTCCGGCTGCCGCCCGTCAGCAGGCGGAACCGGTCGTCGAGACGGTTGGCGAGCTGATCGAGCGACATGGTGCGCAACCTGGCCGCGGCCAATTCGATCGCCAGCGGCATCCCGTCCAGCGCCCGGCAGACGCGCACCATCGTCGGCAGCGAGTGGGCGTCGGTCGCGAGATCCCTGCGCACCGCGCCCGCCCGGTCCCGGAGCAACTGGACGGCTGGAGAGGACTCGATCTCACCGGGGCTGGCGTCCCCCTCCGGCCAGGCCAGCGGCTCGACCAGCCACAGCGCCTCCCCGGTAATGCCGAGCGGCTCCCTGCTCGTGGCCAGGATCCGCAGCCGCTGGCACTCCCCGAGCACCCGGTGGGCGAACGCCGCCGCCGACTCGATCACGTGCTCACAGTTGTCCAGAATCAAGAGCAATTCGCGCTCGCGGATCGCGGCGATGAGCCGGTCCATCGGTTCCGCGTTCGGTGCCCCGCCGAGCAGAGCATCCCGGAGGCCGAGCCCGGCGAGCGCCGATTGCGCCACGTCACCGTCCGCGCCGATCGACGCCAGTTCCACCAGCCAGGCCCCGTCCGGCAGGTCGCCGAGCAGCGTGTGCGCGGTTTCCGTGGCCAGCCTGGTCTTCCCCGAGCCGCCCGGCCCGACCAGGGTGGTGAGCCGATGTTCGGCGATGAGTTCGCGGACCGCGGCGACATCAGCGTCCTTGCCGACGAAGCTGGTCAGCTCGGCACGCAGGTTGGTCTTCCGGCCCTCCTCCAGCCAACGCTGCTCCCGCCGTCCCAGCTCGCCCCGCAGCAGCGCGACGTGCAATGCGGACAGCTCCGGTGAGGGGTCGACACCCAGCGCGTCGGCCAGGGCTTCTCTCGTGCGCTGGTACACGAGCAGCGCCTCGGTGTCGCGGCCGGCCGCGGCGAGGGCACGCATCAGCGCAGCGACAAGCCGTTCTCGCATCGGATGTGCGGCCACCAAGTCGGTCAGTTCCGTGACCAGCTCCACATCGTGGCCGAGGCTGATCTCCGCATCGAACCGATCCTCCATGGCGGTCAGGCGTAGCCCCTCGAGCCGGGTGACCGCCGCGTCAAACGCTGCGCTGTCCTGCAAGCCGACGTCCTGCATGGCCGCACCGCGCCACAATGCGAGGGCCTCGCGCAGCAGCCGTACCCGCCCTGGATCCCCATCGTTGCGGGCCTGGCCGACGAGGCGTTCGAACCGCACCGCGTCAACAGCGTCGGGTTCCACCCGCAACCGGTAGCCGTCCGTCTGCCCCTCGACCAGCCCGTCCGGCAGCGCCTTCCGCAGCCGGGAAACCAGGCGTTGCAAGGCATTCGCCGCTTCGGAGGGCGGGTGCTCACCCCAAATCCAGTCGACGAGCCTCGCCTTCGGGACTGCATGACCTGGTTCGAGCGCGAGGGCGACCAACAGCGCGCGCAACCGGGCGCCCGGCACGTCGGCGAAGACGCCGTCGTCCGTGCGAACCTCGAATGATCCAAGCATCCCGATCTGCACCTAGCTGATTTTGCCACGGGCGATCGGCAGGCCTCCCACTGATGACGCGGCGCCAAAAGTTGCCGAGGCAATGGCCCTGGGCAGGACGGAGTCCTCGTAGCCACCTGGGTGGCCAGATAGACCGCGAACCTGAGCGGCGGCCACACCGGGTGCCTCCGCCGCCCGCCGCCTGATCCGCCTTTCGCTGAATACACGTGCTTTCAAGCAGAAATATAATGTTCTGGTCGGCTGTAATACCGCGAATTACTGGCGCTAATACGTACCACGCGAGGCGCCTGGGCGGGGCGGCCGGCCAGGCGATGAGGTGAGACTGAATCATCCCGGACCGGATTCCCGGGCGGTATCGGACCAGGAGATGCTGTTCCGGCCCGATGACTTCACGGCCAGAAAGCGGCACCTCACGGCCGGGAGGCCAGGTCCTGGGCACCCGGCCGGGGCCACATCCCAGGGTGTTGCGGACGGCCGCAGCGTGTAGCGGATTGTCGTGACCCGCTGCCCTAACGTCACATTGCGTATCAGGAAAAGTCCATTACCTGCGACGTAAGAATTACGCAACATTTGATCTGCTGGGGCTGGCCTGCGCCTTAAAAGTTCTGTTTTGGAATCTCACCGCTTAACCCGATGTTAGTGGTCTAGCGTGACGTCCTGGGAGCGTTAACAGCGGCATGGAGGTGGATTTAATGCGTAACAGGCATTGGTCCCCGTCGGGCGCGCCGAGGAGCCGGGTCATGCTGATCGCGGTCCCCCTGGTCATCACGATGGCGGTCGGCCTGGTCCTCGGCCTCAGGCTCGTCAGCGAGCGCAACGCGAGCCTGAAGCTCTCGGCCCAGGGCGCCGGGGCAGCGACAGCCACACCGGCCGCCACCGGAACGGCCAGCGCCACGGCCAGCCCTGCCACCACGGCCAGCGCGACCCCGAGCGCGACCGCGGCGGCCACCCCGGCGGCAGCGGCTGCGGCCAACGTGAGCTGCGTGCTCGTCGTCCCGGCCAGCCCGCTGACCGCGCAGGGCCTGGCCACCCCCTTCCAGTTGACCGGCCCGAACGGGATGTCCCCGCAGGCGTCCGGCTGCACCATGGCCAACTTCGCCAACCTGGGGGCGTTCGCGCAGGCCACGATCCTGGACCCGGCCACCGGAGCGCTGAGCACCTACGAACCGCTGGTCATCACCCAGGGCACCCAGCCCGCGGCGGCGCCCGTGGTGCCCACGCTCCCGGCGGGCGCGGTGGTCACCATCGACTTCGGCTTCAACGGCACCAACCTCACCCTGAAGGGGGCCACGGGAGCCACCCTGGGCGGCGCGAAGTGCGTGAACGGCCTGGCCGGCTCGATCTTCGGCCAGGTGTCCTTCTGTAACGGCGTGGCGTTCTTCGCCGCGGTCAACAAGGACATCGCGGCCGGCCTGACCACGATCCCGGCCGTCGCGACGGCCACCCGGGCACCGGGGGTGACCTGCCCGACCACCCGCAACTTCAACATGATCGACCAGGACCAGAGTGACAACGTCACCACGCAGTACCTGCTTAACGGGAACGGCCAGACGGCGCAGGACAACGCGGTTAACACCGCGGCACTGGCCGGCGCCACCACGATCAACAACGGCAGTGACAACGCGCTGCTGAACGGCTTCCTGGACCCGACGCTCGGATGTACCCCGTTCACCGAGCCGGACCTGACCAACGCGGGCGCCCCCGGCACCTCCCAGGCCCTGGACGAGCTGTTCGCGGCCAAGAACCAGACGGCCCCGAGCGCGCTGGTGCCGGAGAACGACCCGATGACCCTGGTCAACGGGGCGTTCAGCCAGCAGAAGACCAACCGGTACCGGACCAGCGTGGACCAGCCGGTGATGATGCGGGCGCAGACCGCGGACACCCCGGCCGCCTACTGCGAGAACATGGTCAACGTGCAGAGCCTGTTCCTGCAGAACAACCAGACGCTGCTGGCCACCGGCACCTCGCCGGTCCCGGCGGTGGGGAACAACCTGTTCACCTTCCTGGCCAACCGGCTGAACATGTCCTTCACCAACCTCAACTGCCAGAACTTCGGGCTGACGAACCCGGTGACGGTCACCCTCGACGGGAACGGCGTCGCCACCGCCGCGACCATCAACGCCACCCAGCAGGCGGTCACCGCGATGACCGGCCCGGCCGGAGCCACGAACCCGGTGGCGCCAGCCAAGCCCAAGAAGGGCCAGAACCCAGCCCACATGTGACGGGCTGGCCTCCCTGTCCCGCTGAGGGCCAGGCCCGGCTGCCGCCGCTCCCTGGCGGGACGGCCCCCCCGGGGGGCCGTCCCGCCAGCGGCGGGCCGGGCGCTGGGCAAAACCCTGGGAACCTCTGCTTCCGGGACGACATCAGCGTGTCGTCTCAGCGCCCGGTAGCGGAGGCGGTGACCACAACTTGCCTATCCCTTACAGCAGGTAATTGTTACGGTACGTGTTGTCAATTTGTGATCTACCCCACAATGCTGGTTGCCCAGCCGTCACAACTTTTTCAGCGGAAGCGGTTGCACACCCCTCCCTCGCCTCTGGCAAGGTAGCGCCGATGGTTCAAGGCCTTCCGCCACGCACCTTCTCGGTGAGTTAGTTTCCGCAGCTGGTATTGGCAGGAAGAACCGGACCACGCGCTGCCCGCAGGCGCAGCGGTCTGCTCCAGGGTGCCTGGCCCAGGAGTTCGGCCCACGGAAGGACAGCCTTGTCAGAACACCGGAGGCGAAGCCCCGGAAAACGACGGGCGGGACGCCGTAATGGCGTTTTGTTGCCCGTCACCGCTACCGCGGTTACCGCGGTCACCGGAATCGCCATTGCGGGCTACCTGGTGGTTGTGCGGCCTGGCAATGTGCCTGATTCCGGGGCGGCCATCGCCGCCGCGGCCGTATCCAGCAGCCAGGCCGTGGCCGTGCTCGAGCAGCAGCGGCAGCAGATGATCGTCCTGTCCGCCGCGTCGCACACCACGCGCCTCATCGGCGCCCCCAAAGTCGCCGCACAGCCCCTGCAGGGGGCAGGGGGTACCTCAGGGGGCACGGGGTCCACCGTGGCGGCAGCGCCGCCTCCTGACCCTGGCACGGCCCAGAGCATCGCGTACAACATGCTCTCGTCGTTCGGCTGGAGCCCCGGCACGTATTTCAGCTGCCTGAACAACATCTACACCCGGGAGAGCGGCTGGCGGTACAACGCCGAGAATGCCAGCGGCGCTTACGGCATTCCGCAGGCCCTGCCGGGGGACAAGATGGCCAGTGCGGGCTCGGACTGGATGACAAATCCGGCCACCCAGATCAAGTGGGGGCTGGGATACATCCAGGAACGCTATGGCGACCCGTGCAGCGCATGGTCGTTCTGGCAAGCACACGGTTACTACTGAGTAACAGACTGTTATCGCTGTCTTTCGGCAGCTGATTTGTGCCCGGGCTCCTTCTTATTACTTGCTGTAAATCAGGTATTACTTACTGGTTGATTCTGCTCCCTGGGCAACCCGCCAGCGTCACGAGCCGGCCCGGAACGTGCTCAGCGCCTGCCCGAACTCGGGCTGGCTGGCGGCCCACGCCGCGACGGGCGCCGATTCCTGAACCAGATAGGCGCGGCCGCCACCGGGGGGGCCGGCCCGGAACGCGATGTCCCGCACCTCCAGCCGCCCTCCGCTGGCGGGCTGCCAGGTGAATTGCCAGGCCACCCCGGCCCGGCCAGTGAACGAGAAGGGCCGCCCGCCGATGGGCTGGTATCCGGGGAATCTGCCCTGCTTCAGGGCCTGAACCAGCAGCCGGCGGGTCTGGCTGAGGCCCGGGGCACTACCCGCTGCGGTGGGCGTGACCCGGATCGACACGTCGCCCGCCGGACTGGAGAATCTGGTGCTGGCGCCCTGCTGGGCCGTCTGCCACCCGGCGGGGAGCGTCATGGTGAAACCAGCCACGGACCGGGCCTGGGCGGCAGCCGCGGCCGGGGGCCCGGAACCACTGCCCCCGCTGGTCAGGGCCATCCCGGCCAGGATGCCCGCCCCCACGATGGCCAGCGCGGCCAGGATGACCAGCAGCCCGCGGCGCCCGCGCGGGAGCATCGCCGTGAGGTCGGCGGCCAGCCCGCGCCGCAGCCCCGGCGCCGGGGCGCCATGACGGCCGGCCACCGGTCCCGCGGCGTGAGCCCGGGCCAGCGGGGCCCGGGCAGCCGGGGGCCGGGCAGCCAGTCCCCGGGCGGCTACTGCCCGGGCGGCCAGTGCCCAGGCGGCTACTGCCCGGGCGGCCGGGGCCCGGGCCGCCAGCGCCCAGGCGGCCAGGGCCCGGGCCGCCGGGCGCTTCAGCGGCCGGCCGGTCGCCGGGCGGCGGGATCTGGCTGGCCCAGGCCGCGTCGCCAGGCTCCGGCAGGCCGCCGGGCCACGGGCTTTTGGACCAGGGACTTCCGGGCCGCGGATTTCCGGACCGCGGGTCTTCGGGCCACGGGTCGTCCGGTCCCTCCCACGGGCCATCCGGCCGCGGGGTTCCAGGCTGGGAGATCCCGCTCGCCGGGGCCTGGGCCTGCGGCCCGGGCAGGGCCAGGCCCAGCGGGGCGGTCAGCAGCGCCTCGCCAGGCCGCCGCCCGGCGTCCCGGGGGCCGCCGGGCCCGGCTCCGGCGCCTCTCCGGGCGGCACCACTGCGGGCGGTGCCGGTCCCGGCCGCGGCGAGCAGGCGGCTGACGGCGGCGGCATCGGGCCGGGCCTGCGGATTCCGGTGCAGCAGGGCCTCGATGACCTGACGCAGCGGGCCGGCTGACCGGGGCCGCGGCGCTTCCTCGTTGGCGATAGCCGCCAGGATCGCGATGGAGTTGCCCCGGTCGTCGAAAGGCCCGCGCCCTTCCACCGCGGCGTACAAGGTCGCTCCCAGCGACCACAGATCAGAGGCCGGGCTGGCCGCGTCGCCCCGGATCCGTTCCGGGGCGGTGAAGCCGGGGGTGCCCATCACCATCCCGGCCTGGGTCAGGCCGCTGTCGCCCTCGAGGGTGGCGATGCCGAAGTCGGTCAGCACGACCCGGCCGTCCGGGCCGAGCAGCACGTTGCTCGGCTTCACGTCGCGATGCATGATGCCCGCTGCGTGCGCGCAGGCGAGCGCGCCGAGCACCCGCACGCCGACGTCGGCGGCCTGCTGATGGCGCAGCGGCCCGTTCTCCGTGAGCACCTGGTCCAGGGACCGGGCCTGGACGAGTTCCATCACGATCCACGGGCTGCCGTCGGCCTCGACGACGTCGAAGATGGTCACCACCGCGGGGTGGTTCAGTCGCGCCGCGGTGCGCGCCTCGCGCAGGGTGCGCTGGTAGAGGATCCGGGTTTCCTCGGACATCGCCGAGCCAGCGCTCACCGGGCCACGGAGTCGTACCTCTTTGACCGCGACGTCACGAGCCAGGACGGTATCCCGGGCTCGCCAGACGGTGCCCATGGCCCCGCGGCCGATGGTGTTCTGCAGGAGGTAACGCCCCGCGACCATCCGCCCCGTGCTGGCCGCAACGTGCATGACACGGGACGATACACGCGCGATCCACCGGGATTCCTGGGAAGCGGGTGAGAATAACACGTGTGTCGCGCCCGGATTCCCCCGCCCGTCACCCGGCGGTCACCGGGCCGACATGCCCTGGTCGCAGGCCGTGTGCACGCGCAGACGTCCGGCCGGACGCCGCCGGCTACCGGGTGCCGATGGTGAGCAGTGGCGGCTGCGGCTCCTCGGCGAAGAAGTCGTTGCCCTTGTCGTCCACGATGATGAACGCGGGGAAATCGCGGACCTCGATGCGCCAGACCGCCTCCATGCCGAGTTCCGGGTACTCGAGGACCTCGACCTTGGTGATGCACTCCTGGGCCAGCTTGGCGGCCGCGCCGCCGATGGAACCCAGGTAGAACCCGCCGTGCTCGCGGCAGGCCGCGGTGACGGCCGGTGAGCGGTTCCCCTTGGCCAGCATGACCAGGGACCCGCCCGCGGCCTGGAACTGGTTCACGTACGAATCCATCCGGCCGGCGGTCGTCGGGCCGAACGAGCCCGAGGCGTACCCCTCGGGGGTCTTGGCCGGGCCGGCGTAATAGACCGGATGATCCGCCAGGTACCTGGGCATGGGCTCACCGGCGGCCAGCCGTTCGGCGATCTTGGCGTGGGCGATGTCGCGCGCGACGACCAGCGGCCCGGTGAGTGACAGGCGGGTCGCGACCGGGTACTTGGTCAGTTCCGCGCGGATCTCGCTCATCGGCCGGTTCAGGTCGATGCGGACCACGTCATCCGCGAGATCGTCCTCGCTGGTGTCCGGGAGGTACTGCGCGGGGTCGGTTTCCAGCCGCTCCAGGTACACGCCCTCCGGCGTGATCTTGGCCAGCGCCTGGCGGTCCGCGGAACACGAGACCGCGATGGCCACCGGGCAGGACGCGCCGTGCCGCGGCAGCCGGATCACCCGCACGTCGTGGCAGAAGTACTTGCCGCCGAACTGGGCCCCGATGCCGATCTTCCGGGTGATCTCGAGTACCTCCTGCTCCAGGTCCGGGTCGCGGAACCCGTTCCCGGCCGGCGATCCGCCGGCCGGCAGGGTGTCCAGGTACCGGGCGGAGGCGTACTTGGCGGTCTTCAGGGCGTACTCGGCGCTGGTGCCGCCGACCACGATGGCCAGGTGGTACGGCGGGCAGGCCGCCGTACCCAGGGAGCGGATCTTCTCCTCCAGGAAAGCGTGCAGCCCGGCCGGGTTCAGCACCGCCTTGGTCTGCTGGTAGAGGAAGGACTTGTTGGCCGACCCGCCGCCCTTGGCCATGAGCAGGAACTTGTACTCCTGGCCGGCGGTGGCGTACACCTCGACCTGGGCCGGCAGGTTCGTGCCGGTGTTCCGCTCCTCGAACATCGACAGCGGGGCCAGCTGCGAGTAGCGCAGGTTCAGCTGGGTGTAGGCCTCGTAGATGCCCCGGCTGAGGTGCTCCTCGTCCCGGCCGTCGGTGAGGACCTGCCCGCCGCGCTTGCCCATCACGATCGCGGTCCCGGTGTCCTGGCACATGGGCAGCACCCCGCCGGCCGCGATGCCCGCGTTCTTCAGCAGGTCCATGGCCACGAACCGGTCGTTGCGGCTGGCCTCCGGGTCGTCCAGGATGGCCCGCAGCTGGCGCAGGTGCGCCGGCCGGAGCAGGTGCGCGATATCCCGCATGCCCTCCCGGGCGACCAGCGTGAGCACCTCCGGGTCCACCTCGAGGAAGTCCCGGCCGAACGCGTGGCGCTTGGTGATCCCGTCCGCGGTCAGCAGGCGGTAATCAGTGGCGTCCGGGCCCAGGGGGAGCAGGTCGGTGTACGCGAACTCGGGCATCGTGTCTTCGTCCTCGTGCTGGTGGTGGTGTCGTTTCATGGTAGATCCGGGCCGGTAGTCGGTGCGGCGGGAGTTGCATGGCCGGCCTGCGCCCGGGTAAAGGTGTCCCATCCCGGCTGTGGTGCTGGTGAGCGGGTCCGGGGCAGGAGGGAGATGTTCGTGAGCATCCCAGGCAGTGACGAGCAGGCCATGAGGATCCCGAGCGGCGATGAGCAGGCGGTCAGCCTGGATGAGGCGTCCCGCCAGCTCGAGCTGGTGGTGCACGACGCCCAGGTCGCCTTCGACTGCATCGCGCTCGGCAACCTGGACCGGGCCCACACCAACGCGGTCACCGCCCGGGCCGCGGTGGACGCGGCCGAGACGCTGCTGCGCTCAGTGCTGGGCCGGATGCCCGAGCCCCCCGAGGGACCGGTCGCCGAGCCACCCGACGACCGGCGGCCGACTGCACCGGCAGGCCGTACATCGGGGCCCGGGCGGGCGCTACTTGGCCAGGCGGGGGAGCAGGGCGGAGGCCACGACCACGCCGGTGACGGCCGCGGCCACCAGCACGGCCACGTCCAGCGCGAGGTTGGTCGGCACCCCGATGAGCAGCCCGCGCAGCGCGTCCACTTCGTAGGACAGCGGGTTGACCCTGCTGATCGCCTGCAGCCAGCCCGGCATCAGGGCGGTCGGGTACAGCGCATTGGAACTGAAGAACAGCGGCATGGTGATCGCCTGCCCGATGCCCATCAGCCGGTCCCGGTTCAGCGCCAGGCCCGCGATCGACATCGACAGGCAGGAGAAGAACGCCGAGCCCAGCACCACCACGCCCGCGGTGGCCAGCAGCTTCAGCGGGTTATGGGTCAGCGCGACGCCGAGGATGGCGGAGAGCACCACCACCGCCGCGGCCTGGACGATCGAACGCACCCCGGCGGCGAAGGCCTTGCCGGTGATCAGCGCGGACCGGGGGGTGGGCGTCACCATGAGCTTGGCCAGCACCCCGGCGTCCCGCTCCCAGATGATCTGGATGCCGTAGAAGATCGACACGAACAGGGCCGACTGGGCCAGGATCCCCGGCGCGAGGTAGGCGAGATAGGAGATTCCGTTCGGCGTCCGGATGGCATGGATCCTGCTGAACGTCTCGCCGAAGATCAGCAGCCAGAGCGCCGGCTGGATGGCCCGGGTGTACAGCTCGGTGCGGTCGTGCCGCAGCTTGCGCACCTCGACCCAGCACAGCGTGACCATCCGGCTGGCCAGCTGGGCCAGGCCCACCCGCGCGCTGGGCGCGGGGCCGTAATCAACCGAGACGGCGGGCGGTGCGCCGGGCGCGACGGACGTCACGGATGCCTCCCTTCGCGGTGTCCTCATCCAGCGTCCCGCCGGTGAAGTGGCGGAACACCTCGTCCAGCGAGGCGTCCGGCCCGAGCAGCGCCTTCAGGTTCGCCGGGCTGTCGGTGGCCTGCACCCGGCCGCTGTGCATGAGCGAGACGCGGTCGCAGTACAGGTCGGCTTCTTCCATGTGATGCGTGGTCATCAGCACCGTCATCCCGGCCTGCTCGCGCAGCCGGGTGATGTGGTCCCACACGTCCGAGCGGGCGATCGGGTCCAGGCCCACCGTGGGCTCGTCCAGCACCAGCAGCCGGGGGGCGTTGACCAGTGCCTGCGCGAGTTCCAGCCGGCGCACCATGCCGCCGGAGTAGGTCTTCACCAGGCGGTCGGCGGGCTCGGTCAGCCCCATCGCCGCCAGCGCCTCCGCCACCAGCGCCCGCCGCCGGCTGTGCGGCACGTCGAACAGCCGGGCGAACAGCTCCACGTTCTCCCGGCCGGTCAGCGACCCGTCGGCGGACAGCAGCTGCGGTACGTAGCCGATCATCCGGCGGACCCGCATGGGCTGGCTGGCGGCGTCCGCGCCGAACACGCTGATCCGGCCGTCCATCGGCTTGAGCAGCGTGACCAGCATGCGGATGGTGGTCGTCTTGCCCGCCCCGTTGGGGCCGAGCAGGCCGAAGGTCTCGCCGGGCGCGATGGTCAGGTCCACGTGGTCCACCGCGACGTGGTCACCGAACCGGTAGGTGACGCCGGCGCAGCTGACCGCGGGCCCGGCCACGACCCGAACCGCCGCGCCAGCCGCGGGCGGGCTGAGCCGGGCCCCGAAGGCCTGGGCCCCAACGGTCAGGGCCCCGCCGGGTTCTGCGCTCATCGGCGCTCCATCATTTCGGGCTCCATCCTCTCGGCCAGCCGCACCAGGGCTGGGATCGCGCCGGCCAGCGCGCGCCGGTCGGCCTCGGGCAGCGTGGCCAGGACCTCGCTGGCCAGCTCGGCCCGCAGGTCGCGCCACTCCGCGAGCCGCCGGCGGGCCTTCTCGGTGATAGTGAGCCGGACCGACCGGCTGTCCGGCAGCGATCGTTCGCGGCGCAGCAGATCGTGCTCGGCCAGGCGCCCGACCAGGGTGCTGACCGTGTTCGGGGCCAGCCGCAGGTCGTGTGCGGCGTCCGCGACGCAGATGCCGGGCCGGGAGGCGATCAGCCGGAGCAGCTCGCTCTGCGCGGTGGGCAGCGGCTGGGTGGCCCAGGCGTGCCGGACGGCCCGGCGGCTGGTCCGCCGGACCGCGCTGATGGCGGCCAGCAACTCGGCCGCCTCGGCCCGCAGCGCGGCCCGCTCGGGCTCGCGCAGCACTCGTATATCGTTCACAGAGCTAACTATATTTGCCGCTGGACCCGCTGGCTACCGGGTCGCCGGAAACCCGTCAGCGTGGTGCGTTTTGCGCTGCCGGCGGCGCTCCCTGGGGCGGGGTCTGCCCGGCGGCGTGCTCGTCATACACGTAGCGGCCGCCGCGCAGCAGCGAGGCGCCGGCCGCGATGACCAGCACGGTGATGGCCATGCTGAACACGATGACGAGCCCGTGGTGGAACGGCCCGGCGATCAGGAGGGGGAAGAACTGCTTGCCGGTCAGCGTGGCCACGTTGTGGCTGGGCAGATGGGCCAGCACGCCGGTCGGGGCGAGCAGCTCGTGGATCGGGTTGTAGCCCAGGAACGTGGCGAACAGGCTCGCGACCGGCGGGGTCTGGCCGACTTCATGGGCCAGCGCCGCGGGCACTCCCTGGGACATGAGGCCCCTGGTCAGCGTGGTCGGCAGGGTGCTGGACAGGCCCACGATCATCAGCGAGAAGAAGATGCCGATGGACAGGACGAACCCGGAGTTCTGGAAGGTGGCCAGCATGCCCGACGCCGCTCCGCGCTGCCGGGCGGGCACGCTGCTCATGATCGCGGCCGCGTTGGGCGCGGAGAACAGGCCCATGCCCGCGCCGGCCACGAAGATGAGCGTCCCGAACGTCACGTACTGGAAGTCCGTGGGGATCAGCAGCAGCCCGCCGAACGCGGCCGCGGACACCAGCAGGCCCCCGGACGCGAGCCACCGGGCCCCGTGCCGGTCCGACAGCCAGCCGGAGATGGGCCCGGCCACGATGAACCCGAAGGTGAGCGGGAGCAGGTAGATGCCGGACCACAGCGGCGTGTCCTTGTAGTTGTAGCCGTGCAGGATTAGCCAGATGCCCTGCAGCCAGATGATCAGCATGAACTGCAGGCCGCCCCGGGCGATCGAGGCGAGCAGCGTGGCCGCGTTACCCGCCGCGAACGCCCGGATCCGCAGCAGCCGCAGGTCGAACATGGGGGATTCCACCCGCAGTTCGATGAAGCAGAACGCCACCAGGAGGGCGACGCCGCCGATCAGGCCGGTCAGCACCACCGGGCTGGTCCAGCCCATCACGTGCCCGCCGTAGGGCTGGATGCCGTAGGTGATCCCGGTGAGCAGCCCGATCAGGCCGAGCCCGAAGGTCACGTTGCCGAGCCAGTCGATGCGGGACCTGGTCCTGATCCCGCGCTCCTGCAGGCTCAGGTACGACCAGATGGCCCCGCCCACGCCGATCGGCACCGACACGATGAACACCAGCCGCCAGTCCACCGCGGCCAGGATGCCGCCCAGGATCAGCCCGATGAAGGTGCCGGAGATCCCCGCGACCTGGTTGATGCCCATCGCAGTGCCGCGCTGGTCGGCCGGGAACGCGTCGGTCAGGATGGCGGGGGAGTTGGCCATCAGCATGGCCCCGCCGGTCGCCTGGACCACCCGCCAGCCGATCAGCCACAGCGCCCCGCCCGCCCCGTACATCGGGTCGAACGGCAGGGCCAGCGCACCGAGCGCGAACACCGTGAAGCCCAGGTTGTACATCCGCACCCGGCCGTAGATGTCGCCGAGCCGGCCCAGCGTCACCACCAGGACGGCCGACACCACCAGGTACCCCATCAGCATCCAGAGCAGATAGCTCACGTTGCCGGGGGTCAGCGGGTTGAGGTGGATGCCGCGGAAGATGGCGGGCAGCGAGATGATGACGATGGACGCGTTGACCGTCGCGGAGAGCATGCCGAGCGTGGTGTTGGACAGCGCCACCCACTTGTAGCGGTCCCGATGCCCCTCAGCCGGTATCTGGCCGTTCGGCGACTCGCCCACGCGGCTCGCTTCCCCTCGCTGATAGTTGCCAGAGGCAAAGTAGTTGCTAGCGGCAAGCTAACAGGCTTCCCCTGGCCCTGCCTAGCGGCGCGGCCGGGGGGCGCCGGGCGGGCCGGAGGGGTCAGCCGGGCGCGGACCGGGAGGGGTCAGCCGGGCGCGGTGGAGCCGGCCTCCGCGGTGCTCGCCGTCTCGCTCCGCGCGCCGCGCGCCCGGCCCGGCTCGAACCCGGCGGCCAGGGCCACGATGACCAGGGTCAGCACCAGCGGCGCGGCGTACGCGGCCCGCCAGCCCGCCGGACCGCCCACCGCGCCCGCGATCCCGCCGACCAGGGCGGCGCCGAGCACGAAACCGGCGTAATTGAACAAATTCACCCGTGAGATGGCGATGCCCGATCCGGTCGGGTCGAGCTTCGAGGTGGCCGAGAAGCACATCGGCGGCACCACGCAGAAACCCAGGCCGGTCACGGCGAAGGCGGCGATGGCCAGGGCCGGGGACGGGGCCAGCACCACGCCCAGCAGGCCCAGCCCGGCGACCACAGCCCCGGCCCGGACCACCGCCGCGGCGCCGAACCGCCGCACCGCGCGGTCACCGAAGGCCCGGCCCGCCAGCATCATCGTCTGATAGGCCGCGAACGCCAGCGGGAGCAGCGCCTTGCCGCCGTGCTGGACCTTGGACATGTAGACCGAGCTGTAGTTGGACACGGAGGCGTCCCCGATGTACATGCAGCACATGGCCACGCCGATGAGGATGATCGGCCGCCACGGGATCTGGATGCCCGCCTGCTTCGCGGCGGCCTCGGACGGCGGCGCGACGTCGGCCTCCTTGCCGAACAGGCTGGGCCCGAGGACCAGCGCGGCGGCCAGCCCGGCGAGACCGGCGATCGTGAACGCCACGCCCAGGGACAGGCCGAGCTTCCCGGCGGCCGCGTTCCACAGCCCGCCGAGGATCCCGGCCGCGCTCCAGAAGCCGTAGAAGCCGTTGATGACGCTGTACCCGTAGCGTTTCTCGGTGATCGCGCCCTGCATGTTCATGGTCGCGTCCACCGCGCCGAGGAACAGCCCGAACAGGCCCACCGAGAGGTACAGCTCCGGCCGGGTGCTGGCGAACCCGATGGCCGGCAGGCTCAGGCAGACCAGCGGCTGGGCGACGCGCAGCACCATGCCGCTGCCGAGCCGGGCGGCCAGCGGGCCGGAGATCACGCTGCCGACCCCGGCGATCACCGGCACGATGAGCAGGACCAGGGTGAGCTGCCCGTTGGACAGATGGAACTTGTTCTGCAGGACCGAGACGCGGGTGACCACCACCGCGAAGCACAGGCCCTGGACGAAGAACGCGGCGCTGGTCGCCATCCGCCCGCGCCGTTCCCGGCCCTGCGGATCCGTGCCGTCCAGCTCCATGTGCCGCTCCCAGGCTCGGTCCGTGCGGTCAGGGTAGGGATCGCGCCGTCTGGGCGTCAAGGCGGCTATCGTCAGAGGGTGAGCTCCCGTGCCTAGCCCGCGTGACCTGCGCGCCTCGGACGCTGACCGGGAGCGCGTGGTGACCCTGCTCGCCCAGGCGGCCGGCGACGGGCGGATCACCCTGGAGGAGCACGCGCACCGCGTGCAGCGGGCCTATACCGCCCGGACCCTGGGTGAGCTGGCCGGCCTGACCGAAGACCTGGCCCTGCCCGGGGCCCAGCCGCTGCGGCTGGACAACTCGCGCGCGGTGACCGCTTTCTTCGCGACCGAGCGGCGCAGCGGCCGGTGGGTGGTGCCGGACCGGCTGGTGGTGACGGCGATCGGCGGGCAGGTCGTGCTGGACCTGACCGAAGCGATGCTGCAGGGGCAGCGCACCCAGATGTACGTCACCGCGCTCGGCGGCCAGGTGAACCTGCTGGTGCCAGCCGGGGTTACGGTCATCACCCGCAACCTCTCCGAGGTGCTGCCCGGGACCCGGCCGGAGCCCCGCCCGGAGCCGCCGGTCCCGCCGGGCAGGCCCGTGATCGAGCTGCACACGCTGGCGCTGCTGGGACGCATCCACGTCCGGACGCCCCGGCCCCGCCGCCCCGGACTGTTCTCCCGCCGTCCCCGTCCTTAGCAGGGCCCGCGCCTAGGCACGCGGCCGCGCCTAGCAGGGCCCGCGCGGCACGCGCCCTAGCAGGGACTGTCGAAGTTGATGGAGCTGTAGGCGCGCAGCTTCCAGAGCTGGTGCTCGCTGTGGATGTTGCGGATGGTGCCGGACCGGGCCCGCATGACGAGCGAGTGGGTGGCGGCCCCGCCCGCCCGGAACCGGACGCCGGCCATCAGCTCGCCGTCGGTGATCCCGGTGGCCGCGAAGAACGCGTCCTCGGACGTGACCAGGTCGTCGGTGGTCAGCACGTGCCGGAGGTCGTGGCCGGCCGCGAGGGCCTTGTCCCGCTCGGCTTCGTCCCGGGGCGCGAGCCGGGCCTGGATGACGCCGCCCAGGCACTTGATCGCGCAGGCCGTGATGATCCCCTCCGGGGTGCCGCCCACTCCCAGCAGCAGGTCCACGCCGGTGCCGTCCCGCGCCGCCATGATCGAGCCGGCCACGTCGCCGTCGGTGATCAGCTTGATCCGGGCCCCGGCCGCCCGGACCTCCGCGATGAGCCGCTCATGCCGCGGCCGGTCCAGGATGACCACGGTGACGTCCGAGGAGGAGCAGCCCTTGGCCCGGGCCACGGCGGCGATGTTGTCCGCGGCCGGGGCCTCGATGTCGACCACGTCCGCCGCGGCCGGGCCGGTGACCAGCTTGGACATGTAGAAGACCGCGGAAGGGTCATACATCGACCCGCGCGCGCTCACGGCCAGCACGGCGATCGCGTCCGGCATCCCGTTGGCGGTGAGCCGGGTGCCGTCGATGGGGTCCACGGCCACATCGCAGGCCGGGCCGCTGCCGTCACCGACCTGCTCGCCGTTGTAGAGCATGGGCGCGCGGTCCTTCTCGCCCTCGCCGATGACGACCACGCCGTTCATGGACACCGTGTTGATCAGCGCCCGCATCGCCTGCACGGCCGCGCCGTCTGCGCCGTTCTTGTCGCCGCGGCCGACCCAGCGGGCCGCGGCCATCGCGCCGGCCTCGGTGACCCGGGCCAGCTCCAGGGCCAGGTTGCGGTCCGGTGCGTGCCTGCTCCGGCTCAGCCGTCAGGTCGACCGGCGCGGGCCCCTGGGGGGACGCTGCCTCGTTCTCGGTCATCGCAGAGACCGCCTTCCCTGGGTGGCCGTTCTTCCCCTGTGCACCCGTGGACCAGTGCCGCGATCCTCAGTGCCTGACGGGCGGGCGTAGCCTTGTCGGCTAGGCGACACACCCTGGCGCCAGACGTGGGGGGCCTAAATCGTGGGGGGCCCGACCCTGGGGAGCACTGCGTAGGCGGTGACAGGCGAATGACAACAGATGTTCCGCAGCCTACCGTGCGGCCCGCCGACCGCGGCGCGGTCACCAGGGCCGCCTTGCTAGCCGCCGCCCGCGAGGTGTTCATCTCGGCGGGCTACGACCAGGCCGGGGTGACCGAGATCGTGGCCCGGGCCGGCGCCAGCGTGGGCAGCCTGTATCACCACTTCACCGGCAAGGCCGACCTGTACGTCTCGCTGTTCGAGGAGTTCCACCAGGGCCAGGCGCGGCGCGCGCGCCAGGCGGCCCGCGGCGCCCGTGCGGACCGCGTCAGTGAGCCCCGGCAGTTGTTCCTCGCCGCGGCCCGCGCCTACCTCGACGGCTGCCTGGAGGATCGTGAGCTGTCCCGGCTGTTCGTCTCCGGGGACGCGCCGCCCGGGTTCGACCTGATCATGCGCCAGCGGCTGCGCGAGTGGGCCAGCCGGAACGCGGACTTCTTCGCCCGCAGCGCCGAGCCCGTCGATGAGGCGATCGCGGTCGTGATGACCGGAGCCCTGATGCTCGCGGTGGCCGAGGTGTCGCTGGGCGAGGACGCCGCCCACGCCCGGCGGCTGGCCGACGGCGTGCTCGATGTCCTGTCCGGAGTCGGTCCCCGGGTCCCGGGCGTGACCAGCCGGCTACGTTGATGCCGTGAGCGCCGAGGACGCCCCAGCAGCGGATGACACAGCGCAGCCGGCCGGGGACGGCCCGGCCGCCGCACTCAGCTACGAGCAGGCCCGTGACCAGCTCACCGAGGTGGTCCGCCGGCTGGAGGGCGGCGGGCTGACCCTGGAGCAGTCGCTGGACCTGTGGGAACGGGGCGAGCGGCTGGCCGCCATCTGCGAGCAGTGGCTGGAGGGCGCGCGGGCCCGGCTCGCCGCGGCGATGGCCGCCCGCGGCCCGGAATCCGCCGATCGGGACGCGCCCTTTTAAAATTCGCCGCAACGAAAACCGCCCGGTCGGCTCACCCCTCACAGCACGAGTTCCCGGGTGTCACACCAGCCCCTCAAGCAATGTTCAGAGTCTTCGCCCGTTCAATGCAGGAAGAAACGCCCTGGAAGGTAATGGGCGGGCAGAGATTTGCCGGTCTCAGGCGACTAGCGCCAGTGCTGCGGCCAGAGCTGCGGCCGCGGGCTCTGGCGCAGGGCCGGCGGCCGGGGTTATCGCGGACTAGCAACAGGTAGAGCTCTGGGCTGATCAGGCCGAACAGCACGTCGGCGGCGTGCTGAGCGGACAGTCCCTCGCGGGCTCCCGGCTTGGCCACGAGGGCTTTCGCGGCGGCGGACAGGACGGTGAATCGCGGGTCGGGGTCTTGGGGCCAAAGTTCGGCGATCTCGGGGTCGGTCTTCGCGGCGGTGCGCAGTACTTCAGTGATCTCGGCGACCCGATCCAGGACCTGCCGGGAGCCGTGAACATGTGCCCGCAGCTGGGCGGCGGCGGTGTCGGTGGCCAGGACGTCGCGGAACCAGGGCCGGTCCATCGTCGCGACCGGCTCCTGGTCGCCGGCGATCGAGACGTTCGACCAGCTCCTTCAGCAGGGATCGCTTGTTGCCGAAGGTGAAGTAGAGGGTCTGCACAGCGACGCCGGCCCGGTCCGCGATGTCCTGCATCGCCGTCGCGCCGTAACCCTGCTCGATGAGCAGCTCACGTGCGGCGGCCAGCATCCGCTGCCGCGTCGCCCTGGCCTTCTCGGCTCGTTTGTTTTCGCCCTTGACCCGCGTCATGACAGTAGTGTATCTCTAGAGTCATTCACTAGTGATGAACTCTAGTGACTGACTCTAGCCAGAACAGGATGGGAGAGCACCATGGCCGTTTACCGGCTCGTCCGCTTCACGATCGACCCCGCGGACACCGAGAAGATGCTGGCCACGCGCGTCGCTTTGATCGCGGCGACCAGGGATGCGTTCCCCGGGCTTACCGAAGCACGGCTCGCGAAGGTCAACGAGGAGACCTGGATCGACATGTGGCGCTGGGACTCCCTGGCCCGGGTACAGGCGGCCATCGAGGGCGCGCCGACCCTCCCTGAGGCCGGGGTGGCGTTCTCGCTCATCAAGGATGTCACCGCCGATTTCGCCGAGATCGTCGACGAGAGATAGCCCGGCGGCGCAGGCGCGGCCGCCAGCAGTCGCACCTGGCCTACTGCTGCATCCGGGCGTGAACATACCCCTACCCGCCTAGGCGCCGATCAGGAGGCGACGATGCTCGCGCGGTGGAGTTCAACGGTGATCGGAGCGCGGTGGTTGGTGCTGGCCGCCGGGCTGGTACTCGCCCTGGCCGGTGCCGTGTGGGGAAGCGGGGTGTTCGGATCCCTGGTGAACGGCGGGTTCGACGACCCGGCCAGCGCATCGGCCAAGGTGCAGCAGATCGCCGCGCGATTGGGCGCCCAGAGCCCGGACGTGGTGGTGCTGTATTCCAGCCGCAGCGCCACGGTCGACGACCCTGCGTTCCGGGGCCCGGTAAGTGCGGCCCTGCGCGCACTGGAGCGCCGCCGCGGGGTGGCGCACGTGGTCAGCTACTACCAGGACGCGGGGGTGGCAGGTGGGCTGGTGTCCCGGGACCGGCATGCCACCTACGCGGCGATCACGCTCACCGCCCCCGACGACACCGGCAAGCGCGCCGCCTACCAGTCACTGCGCCCAGCCCTCTACGTGCACGGCGTGCGGACCCAGGTGGGCGGTCTCACCGCGTTCAACGTCGTCACCGACGACCTGACCAAGCAAGACGTCTCCAAAGGGGAGATGCTGGCCATGCCAGTCGTGCTGGTGCTGCTGGTCTTCATCTTCGGGGGGCTGGTAGCCGCCGGGATGCCGCTGCTGATTGGCATTCTGGCCATCCTCGGCTCGCTGACCGTCACCCGGCTGCTCACCCAGATCACCGATGTTTCGACCTTCGCGGTCAACATCATCACCGTGCTCAGCCTGGGCATGGCCATCGACTACTCGCTGCTGATCATCAGCCGATTCCGTGAGCACCTTCGCGCGGGCCAGAACACCCCAGCCGCGGTCGCCGCGACCATGGCCACCGCCGGGCGTACGGTGCTGGTCTCCGGCACGCTGATCTGCCTGTCGTTCGCCAGCCTGCTGATCTTCCCGCAGGTGTTCCTACGGTCTATGGGGCTGGGCGGGATCGCTGCGGTCTTGCTGGCCATGACGGGCGCGCTCACCGTGTTGCCCGCCCTGCTCGCGGTCCTCGGCCCGCGCATCAACGCGCTGCGCATCCCGCTTCCGGGCCGCAACCGCCAGACCGGCCAGGCAGGCGATCCCAGCCAGCAGGTGTGGGCGGCCGTGACCCGGGTTGTGATGCGCCGTCCGGTGCACTACCTGGCCGCCGTGGTCGCGGTGCTGGCCATCCTGGCCATACCGTTGGGCCACGCCCACTTCGGCGGCCTCGACGAACGGATCCTGCCCCCGGGAAGCCAGCCCCGCATGGTCACCGCCCGGATCCAGACCGAGTTCCGCGGAGGCACCACGGACCCGATCCAGGTCGTGCTGCGCGGCGTAACTCCCCTACAGGCACAGCAACTGGCCACCCGGATCCAGGCACAACGCGGGATTACCGGTGTGCGGCCGCGCCGGGAGCCGCGGTGACACCATCCTGCTCACGGCCGGCGACGTTGGCGCGCCAACCGGGCCCCAGGCCAGCGACGCGGTACATGCCATCCGCAATCTCCCTGCACCCGCCGGGGTGACGATGCTCGTGGGCGGCCGTACCGCCCAGGACATGGACCGTATCCATAGCCTCGCCGTTTACCTCCCGTGGATGGCCGCGATCATGGCCACGGTCACCCTGGTCTTGTTGTTCCTCGCGTTCGGGTCAGTACTGCTGCCGGTCAAGGCGGCCGTGATGAGCCTGGTGTCGATCGCCGCGTCGTTCGGCGTGGTGGTCTGGATCTTCCAGGATGGCCACCTCTCCCACCTGCTCGGCTTCACCGCGACCGGGTTCCTGGAACCCTCCACACCGGTCTTCCTGCTGGCCGCGCTCTTCGGCCTGGCCACCGACTACGAGGTGTTCCTGCTGGCCCGGGTACGCGAGGAATACGACGCCACCGGAGACAACACCACTGCGGTCGCCACCGGACTGCAACGTACCGGCCAGATCATCACCTCCGCCGCGCTGCTGCTCATCGTGGTCCTGGCTGGCTTGGCCACCGGCCAGGTCGTCTTCGCCAAGATCATCGGGATTGGCATGCTCACCGCCATCACGGTGGACGCGGCCCTGGTGCGGACACTCCTGGTTCCCGCGACCATGCGACTGCTCGGCCGCTGGAACTGGTGGGCCCCTGGCCCCCTCGCCGCCCTCTACCGCCGGTACGGCATCAGCGAAACCACCGGCGACTCCCCCGCGGCGCCCCGGCCGGCCATGCCCGCACTCACGGAGTAACACCACCGTCCGGCGGGCGGCCTGTCGGGTGTCAAAAGTCCGCCTGTCCCTGTGACCTGGGGAGACTGGGCGAGGCATGGCTGCCGGGCCTGATCTGCGGGTCCGCCGACAACTTCCAGGTCTGCACCAGGTGGGCTTGAGGCCGAACGCCCCCCAGATCCGCGAGACCGCCGACTGGGACATGCCCGTCGCCGCGGCCATCGACCGACCCGCCATCCGCGCTGGCCAGCACGATCTGGCGGCTGGGATTACTGCTCGTCCGACACCGCGGTGAGCTGGTCGTCGGCGAACCGGAGGGTGAGCCGTTCCCCGGGCGGCACCTCCGCGGCGGCGCGCACCACGCTGCCGTCAGGGCGCTGCACGATGGCGTAGCCGCGGCGCAGGGTGGTCGCGGGGGACAGGGCCAGCAACCGGGCCCGCACGTGGGACACGTCATCCCCGGCGCGGTCCAGCGAGGCGGACAGCCGCCGCCGGGCCCGTTCGGTGAGCCCGGTGATCAGTTCCTGGCGTCGTTCGATCTCCCGGACCGGGGAGGCCAGGGCGGGCCGGGACCGCAGGCCGGCCAGCCACGCGGTCTCCCGCTCCATCCGCCCGGTGAGGCAGCGGCGGGCCCGGCCGCGCAACTGGGTGATGAGCGCGACCTGCTCGCTCACGTCCGGCACCACGCGCCGCGCGGCGTCGGTGGGCGTGGATGCGCGCACGTCGGCGACCAGGTCCAGCAGGGGTGTGTCCTGCTCGTGCCCGATCGCGCTAACCACCGGGGACTTCGCCGCCGCCACCGCCCGGATCAGGGTTTCGTCGGAGAACGGCAGCAGGTCCTCGATCGACCCGCCGCCCCGGGTGATGACGATCACGTCCACCGACGGATCGGCGTCCAGCCGGTGCAGCGCGTCCACGATCTCGCCCACCGCGTACGAACCCTGGACCGCCACCGGCTCGACCCGGAACTGGACGGCGGGCCACCGATGGGCGGAATTGCGCAGCACGTCCTTTTCGGCCGCCGAGTCGCGTCCGCAGATCAGGCCGATCTTGCCGGGCAGGAACGGCAGTGGCCGCTTGCGCTCGGCGGCGAATAGGCCTTCGGCCGCCAGCGCGCGGCGGAGCCGTTCCAGCCGGGCCAGCAGTTCACCGATGCCCACGGCCCGGATTTCCGTGGCGGAAAGGGAGAACGAGCCCCGGTTGGTATTGAAGTCGGGTTTCGCCCAGATCAGGACCCGGGCTCCCTCGGCGGGCGGCGGGTCGGTGGCATCCAGCACCGTGCGCGGGCAGATCACCCGGACCGAGACCGCCGCGACCGGGTCACGCAGGGTCAGGAACGCCGTGCTGCCGCGCCGGGTCAGCTCGGCGATCTGGCCTTCGACCCAGACCCGGCCGAGACGGCCGATCCACTCGCTGGTCAGCCTCAGGATGGTGCGGACCGGGACCGGTGCTTCGGGTGAGGTGTCGAGCGCCATGATGGCTGGCCCCGGCCGGGCCTCAGATACCTTCGTCGAGCTTGGTGAGGCGGCGCTCGAACAGGGTGATCACGGCCGGGCGGCTCTCGTGGGCTTTCTCGTAGTCGAGCAGCGTCTGGACCTGCCCGGCATCCAGCACCCGCAACCGGGCCCGCAGTGAGGCCACCGAGAGCTGGTCGTAGTTCGGGACGGGCAGGGCCTGGCTGTCGGCCACCACCGCCGGGGCTGGCTCGGAGTGAGCCGGCTCGACCGGAACGGGCTCCTGGGCGGTGACCTCGGCCAGGGTGGGCGCGGCCAGGGCTGGCCCGGCTGGAGCGGGCTTGGCTGCAGCGGGCTCCGCGGGGACAGCTACGGCGGGGACAACCTCGGTGGGCGTGTACTCGGCGGGCGGCGCGGGGGCGGGCGCCGGCTCGGAAACGGCCTGAGTGACTACGGGCACGTCCTCGTCGTCCTGCTCTTCGTCCCCGTCGAGCAGCCTGACGTTCCCCGTCTTATCCAGTGACCGCCAGCGCGAGGGTTCCGCGCCCGGCGTGGCCGGCTTAGCCGCCCTGGCCGGCTTAACCGGCTTGGCCGGCTTGGCCGGACGGGGCGGAGCCGGGGCCGGAGCCCGATCGGCTGGCCGGGTGGCCGTGGCCTGGCCGCTGCCTGAGGGCTGTCCGGCGGCCCGCGCCCGGAGCCGGTCCGCGACCAGCAGGACCTGGCCGATGGTGGCGAACACTGTCCGCAACGCCTGCGCAGGGATTTCCTTGAGGCGGTCATTGACCTGCGGCAAAGGCATTTTGATCGTTCTCCTCGGGTATGTCCCGGCGTGAGGGCTCCGGGTGCCCACGCGACCCACGGGCCTGCCGGCCGGGCCTTCCGACCCCGGCGGCGCAGCATGGGTCCGTGACAGGCACAGTCGTACCAGATCGAGCATGACCCTGTCACGACCTGCTGCTGGGGGGATTGGTGCTTCCGTGGCGGTACGGGCCGGTGACCAGTGAGCTTGGCGGGCCGCCCGGTACGGGGGAGCCGCCCTGGCATGGGGCAGGCCGGGCTCAACTACCATAGGGGACATGCCCGCGACTACCCGACGCGTACTACTGGCCAGGCCCCGGGGTTACTGTGCGGGGGTGGACCGGGCCGTGCAGGCCGTCGAGACGGCCCTCGAACGCTACGGTGCCCCGGTATACGTGCGTAAGCAGATCGTCCACAACACCCACGTGGTCCGTGAGCTCGAGAAGCGCGGCGCGATCTTCGTGGAAGAGGCCGAGAGCGTGCCCGAGGGCGCCGTCGTGGTCTTTTCCGCCCACGGGATATCGCCCGAAGTGCGCGAGGAGGCGAAGCGCCGCAACCTGCGGACCATCGACGCCACCTGCCCGCTGGTCACCAAGGTGCACAACGAGGCCAAGCGGTTCGCCGCCCAGGACTACGACATCCTCCTCATCGGCCATGAGAACCATGAGGAAGTGGTCGGCACGACCGGGGAGGCCCCGGGCCGGATTCACCTGGTGGACGGCCCCGAGGGTGGTGCGGATGTCCAGGTCCGCGACCCGGAGAAGGTGGCCTGGCTATCACAGACCACGCTGTCCGTGGACGAGACCCTGCAGACGGTGGCGGCGCTGCGCGAGCGGTTCCCGAATCTGGCCGACCCGCCCAGCGACGACATCTGCTACGCCACCCAGAACCGTCAGGTCGCGGTGAAGAAGATCGCCACCGAGTCGGACGTGGTGATCGTCGTGGGGTCGGCTAATTCGTCGAACTCGGTCCGCCTGGTCGAGGTGGCCCTGGATGCTGGTGCTCCCGCGTCCTACCTGGTCGAGGACGCCACGGCTATCGACCCGGCCTGGCTGGACGAGGCGCGCACGGTCGGCCTGACCAGTGGGGCCTCGGTTCCCGAGGAACTGGTAAGCGGCGTGCTTGAGTACCTGGCGGAGCACGGTTTCGGCACCGTGGAGGACGTCGAGGCGGTCGAGGAGCGGCTGGTCTTCGCGCCGCCCCCGGAGCTGCGGCGCGCTGCTCAGCAGCGGTAGTGGCTCAGGGGTAGTGGCTCAGCGCGGGCCGCGCGGGCCGGGCCGGTAGCCTCCGTGGCTGACCGGGGTTCCGGGGCTCCCTGAACGTGGCCGGGGCAGATCAGGCCGCAAGTCATGGCGCAGTGCGGTGACGCACCGGGGCAGGCCGCGGGCCCAGGCGACGATCAGGTACAGGATGACCCCGGCGAACAGCCACGGAGCGACGTTCGCCAGGGTCAGCGCGGTTCCCTCCACCGTCGAGATGATCGCGGCGCCCTGCGCGGTGACGGCTTTGACGCAGATGAGCGCGCAGAAGAAGAGCAGCGGCGGGCTCACCGCGACCGCCAGCAGGTCCCTCGGCCTGGTGTACCAGGCCGCCGCCACACTGCCGATCACGAAGCTGGCGCCGGCCAGGACGCCCCACCGAAGCCAGCTCGCCACCAGCAGGCTGACCAGGAACAGCAGGAGCATGCCCGCGATCGCGCCGCGCCCGGTCAGCGCGATCCGGCCGCGATCCACTGCATTGCCCCGGTCAGCGTTAGTCCGCTCGGTGGTGGCCGGTTCAGTGCTGGCCGGTTCAGCATGCTGGCCGGTTCACTGCTGGTCTGCTCGGTGCTGGCCGACTCAGTGCTGGTCTGCTCGGTGCTGGCCGGTTCGGTGCTGGCAGACCATTCGCCGCCCCGGGCGGGAGTGGACGAGGGATCGGCCGGTCCCCAGCGGTGCCCGGAACCGGACACGTCGACCCGTCCTGGGGACCAGGAACTCGCGGTTTCCCGTGGCGCGGCGGAGCGGTCTGATCCCGGCCGGTGCCGGGGCCAGGACGCGTCAGGCCGTGGCTGGGACACCGTGTGCTCCCTCCCCGGCGCTGCCGTGCTGATGACGGCGTCGCTGGCCACGGTACCCCGGCGCGGCGCCCAATCAGGGCGATTGACACGCCCGGACGCCGGGTTGGACCGCAGGTCCGCGAGCGCCGGGTCACGCTGGGGCCACGCGCTTGACCGGGAGCATTTCCCGTCAGCCAGGTGGCGTCCGCCGAGCATCCGGCCGACGGTCAGCCGGCCGGATCGATGGTCTTCTCCACCTCTTCTTGCCCCACTAGCTCTTGCTCCACGCGGGGCCGCCCGAAACGATCCAGCAGCGCCCGAACACGGCGATCAGGATCCACTGGTGACCCATCCAGAACAGCCCGATCACCACGAAGCTGATGCCGAAGCCGAGGAAGCGGGCTGCGGCGCGGTGGAGTTAGCTGGCTGCGCCATTACGCCCCGGTATCGCCAGGGCAGCCCCGGATGACTCCTCCGCACAGGGAGGTTGCGGGGGGTATGGCGCGGGATGGCGGGGGTCCGGGGAGTCCGGTTGCGGGGGGACGCTCAGCTCCGGGGCGGCCAGTTCCCGGGAGGCCGGTTCGCTGACGGGCAGTTCCTCGGCCGCAGCTTCAGGGGCGCCCAGTTCGGGGGTGGCCAGTTCGGGGGCGGACAGCGTCCTGGTGGCCTCCTCGATGAGCGCGGGAGCCTCCAGGTCCCCCTCCACCACGCCGAGCTGGCTCAGACGGCGCGCGCTGACCAGGACCCGGCTCTCCAGCGAGCCGACGGTCTGGTTATACGTGGTGACCGCGGTGGTGAGCGCGCGGCCCAGGCGGTCCATGTTCCGCCCCAGGCTCGAGATGCGTTCGTAGAGCTCACGCCCCAGGTCGAAGGCGGCCCGCGCGTTCTCGGCCAGCGCGTCCTGCTGCCACGCGTACTGGGCGGTCCGCAGCATCGTGACCAGGGTGGTGGGCGTGGCGATGTGCACCTTGCGGACCATGGCGTGCTCCAGCAGCGCGGGATCGTGCTCCAGCGCGGGGGCCAGGAACGCCTCGCCAGGAATGAACAGCACGACGAACTCCGGCGCGGGGCTGAGCGTGGCCCAGTACGACTTCGCCGCGAGCCGGTCCACGTGCTCGCGCAGATGCCGGGCGTGGGCGTCCAGCCGGGCCGCCCGGACCGCCTCGTCCGAGGTCTCCGCGGCTTCCAGGTAGGCCGCGAGCGAGACCTTCGAGTCGACCACGATGTTCTTGCCGCCGGCCAGCCGCACCACCATGTCGGGGCGGAACATGCCCTCGTCGGTCTGCACGCTGACCTGCTCGTCGAAGTCGCACCGGGGAGCCATCCCGGACAGCTCCACCACCCGGCGCAGCTGCATCTCGCCCCACCGGCCGCGGGCTTCTGGCCGCCGCAGGGCGGTGACCAGCGCCTGGGTCTGGGCGCGCAGATCCTCCGAACTCTGCCGGGTGATCTTCATCTGCTCGGTCAGGGCGGCGTGGGACAGGTGCCGGGCTTCCTCGGTCTGCCGCAGCTGGTCCTCCACCTTGGCCAGCGTGTCCCGCAGCGGCTGGACCAGGTGCTCGACCGCGGCCCGGCGGGTCTCCAGCTCGCCCGCGGCCTTGGCGTTGGCGGCGCTGAGCCGGCCCTCGGCGATCTCCAGGAACATCGTGGCGCTGCGGTCGAGCGCCTGGGCGGACATGGCCTGGAAGCGCTCGGCCAGCTGGCCGTCGATCAGCGCGGCCCGCTCCTGGGCGGCACGCTCCATGATGGCCGCCCGGTCCTGCGCGGACCGCGCGCGCTCCTCGGCGGCGCGGGCCTGGCCGGTCAGGTCGGCGGTCATGCTGGCCAGCCGGCCGCGGGCGTACAGGTAACCGAGAGCGGCGCCGACCACGCCTCCCAGCACGAGCAGGGCGAACATCCAGAAGACGTCCATGGTCCGCCATGGTGGCAGCGGCCACTGACAGTTTCCTGTCCGACACGCCCGGCCAGTTTCCTGGTCCGGGGTCCACCGTGCATGGTGGGCCAGCTCCCCTGGCCCGCGGCCGCCGCTCGTCCGCGAACCGGGCGCGGCACCAGCCCGGCAGGTCCACCCGGCGATCCGCTCTAGACTCGCGCAGGTGAGTCTTTCGATCGGCATCGTCGGCCTGCCCAACGTCGGCAAGTCCACCTTGTTCAACGCGTTGACGAGGGCCAACGCGCTGGCCTCCAACTACCCCTTCGCGACGATCGACCCGAACGTCGGGATCGTCGGCATCCCCGATCCGCGTCTCGCCGTCCTGGCCGGGCTCTACGACTCGGCCCGGATCGTGCCCGCCACCGCACGGTTCGTGGATATCGCCGGCCTGGTCCGCGGGGCGTCCCAGGGGCAGGGCCTGGGTAACCAGTTCCTCGCGCACATCCGCGAGACCGATGCGATCTGCCAGGTGGTCAGGGTGTTCGCCGACCCGGATGTGAGCCACGTCGACGGAGACGTCTCGCCTGGGCGCGACATCGACACCGTGGCCACCGAGCTGATCCTGGCCGATCTCCAGACCCTGGAAAAGGCAGTACCACGCCTCGTAAAGGAAGCGAAATTCGCCCGGAACCCGGAGCGCCAGCGGGCAGCTGATGCCGCGGCCGCGGCGCAGCAACTGCTCGACGGTGGCACGACGCTGTTCGCGGGAGCGGCCGGGGCCGGGATCGACCTCGCTGACCTGCGCGATCTCCATCTGCTGACCGCCAAGCCCTTCCTGTACGTGTTCAACATGGACGAGGCCGGCCTGGCGGACGAGGACCTGCGGGCCAAGTTGGCCGCGCAGGTCGCCCCGGCCCAGGTGATCTTCCTGGATGTGAAGACCGAGGCGGAGCTGGCCGAACTGCCCGAGGACGAAGCGGTGGAAATGGCCGCCGAACTGGGCATGGGGGAGCCGGGGCTGAACCGCCTCGCGCACGCCGGGTTCAGCGCCCTGGGCCTGATGACCTTCCTGACCGCGGGACCGAAAGAGGTCCGGGCCTGGGAGATCCCGCTCGGCGCGACCGCTCCGGAAGCGGCCGGCGTCATCCACACCGACTTCCAGCGCGGCTTCATCAAGGCTGAGGTGGTGGCGTTCGATGACCTGGTGGCGGCCGGCTCGCTCACCGCGGCCCGCGCGGTGGGCAAGGTGCGCATGGAGGGCAAGGACTACGTGATGCGCGACGGCGACGTCGTCGAGTTCCGCTTCAACGTGTAGCGCCCGGCATCGCTCTGCGGAGTCGTGTCATGGCTGATGCGCTGTTCGAGGAGCCGCGGCTAGCCCGGGTCTACGATCCCCTCGATCCTGATCGCGACGACCTCGTGGCGTACGCGGCGATCGCTGAGGAGTTCGGGGCCCGCAGCGTCCTCGACATCGGCTGCGGCACGGGCACCTTTGCCTGCCTTCTCGCAGCTCGTGGCCTCGACGTCGTGGGCGCGGACCCGGCCGGTGCCTCGCTTGAGGTGGCCCGGGCCAAGCCCGGTGCCGAGCGGGTGCGCTGGCTGCGGTGCGACGCGGCCGGCCTGCCTCCGCTCCAGGTCGAGCTCGCGACGATGACGGGGAACGTCGCTCAGGTCTTCCTCACCGACGCGGAGTGGGACGCAGTTCTGCGGAGTGCCCATGCCGCTCTCCGGCCCGGTGGGCGCCTGGTCTTCGAGACCCGCGACCCGGCCGCGCAGGCGTGGCGGGACTGGAATCGCGCTGGCTCGCTGTCGCGGGCCGACGTTCCCGGGGTCGGCGCGGTCCAGTCGTGGTCCGAGGTGACCGACATCCGTGGTGACCTGGTGTCCTTCCGGTCGGTCTTCGTGTTCGAGGCGGACAGCGCGACTCTGACCTCGGAGTCGACGCTGCGCTTCCGGCAGCGCGATGAAGTCGCCGATTCCCTGATGGCGGCCGGTTTCGTCGTGGACGATTTGCGTGACGCACCCGACCGGCCCGGTCGTGAGCTGGTCTTCGTCGCACGGCGTCCGGGCTGAGCCGCCATCTCCGCAGGTGATTCGGAGAACCGCCCGGGCCGCTAATCCGGTATACAGCAGTGGTCTTGTGGGTGAGCAGTGAGATTCGTGCTTTCTGGGGCTCGATAAGCCGGATGATTTGCGGACGGTAAGGCCCGGGAGAGTGGTGTATTAGAGGGCATGAAGTCGGACCGCTGGGCCGCAATCGGACGGACCACTCCGGCATGGAGGCCCACGTCAAGACGGGCCAGATGCCTGGGCGACACGGGCGCTGCGGTGCTCGCCCGGGCCTCCAGATCCAGCTAAGATGCCTCGTAAGGCATCGGGTGCAACTATTTTGCCGTGGGTTGCGGGGCACGCTGGCGGCGGTCAACCGAGAGTTCCTAGCACACTGCGCATCGACATCGTCGCAGGTCAGAGACCCTACGATGGCAATCGCGGTGCTCTCACACCGGTCAATGGGCGGTTTGTTTGCCCGCGCACCGGGCAGTTGGCCTCCCGAAAGGGGCTCCCGGGTCGGCAGGTTATGGCGCAGAATAGGGCGATAGACGGCATAGGAAGGCACCGCAACTCTTCGCTGCGCGTGCGCAGGAACGGGCGGAGGTGCGATGGTTCGCCGGTCAACCGTTGATCGCAGTCCGCATTCGGCTGAGCACGAGCTGGACTACGAAGCGGGGACCGAGTATTCCGGAGGCGAGCAGACCAAGCGCTCGCGCTCGGGGCGAACCTGGGGCGGATCGGGCGGCCGCTGGCTCGTCTGGGCCTTCCGCGGGATCGCCTGGGCCGTCTTGCTGCTTATCGGTTACCGCGGCGTGGTCGCGATCCTGTCGAACGAATCGGGCTCGGGGCAGTCGGCCCCGGTTACCTCTGTGCCAGCGGCCAGCGGGTTCCCGGTGACCCTCGCGGATGCCTACGCCCTGCAGTTCGGGCAGGTGTACCTGAACTACAATCCGCACGATGCCGGGCAGCGCGCAGCCCAGCTCGGCGCGTTCCTGCCCAGCGGGGCGGACCCGCAACTCGGCTGGAATGGCCAGGGCACCTCGGTCCTGCAGTCCGAGCAGGTGGCCACCACTGACGTGCAGGACGCTCATCACGCCGTGGTGACGCTCCTGGCCAGGGTGAACGGCCAGCTGATGCAGCTGGGGGTGCCGGTCTACGCGTCGTCGGACGGGCTCGTCGTGTCCAGCGCGCCCGCCTGGCTTCCCGCGCCCGGGCGAGCCGCCCTGCCCGCGCCCGCGAACACTGGTTCTGACTCCGCCACCCAGGCCGTGCTGATGAGCCAGCTTCCGGCGTTCTTCCAGGCGTACGCCAGCGGTAATGAAGTGACGCTGGGCCGTTTCCTGGCTCCCGGCACGACGCTGACCGGGCTCAAGGGTGCGGTGGACTATCACTCGATAGCTGCCATCAGCGTCCCGCCGGGCGGCACGACCCGCCATATCGTTGCGACCGTCGTCTGGAGCGTTCCGGCCAGGACCGCAACGGGCCAGATCGCCAAGGGCGGGGCGGCGGCCCAGCTCCAGATGAGCTATGCGCTCACCGTCGTGAAGCAGAACGGGACCTGGTACGTCAAGGACATCAGCACAGCCACCGAGTCCCCGGGGCCGCCATGACCACACTACGAAGGCCGCACGCCTCCGCCCGGCCAGGCGTGATCCCCCCATAACCCGGAGTAGACCGATGTCGTTCCAATCGCTGATCATCGCGGCCCCGTCGTCGCTCAGCACCTCGGGGCTGGTCAACTACTTGCAGGGGCTGTTCGGGCCGCTGTTCCTTGGGATCGTCGGGATCGTCGCCCTGTTCTTCTTGTTCACTCGGGAAACCATCCGGTTTGTGCAGTTCCTTGTGCTCGCCGTCGCGATCGCGGTGATCTTCTACACCCCGAGCATCGTGCAAGAGCTCGCTCAGGGCATCGCGAACGCGCTCGGCGTCCACTGATCTCCGCCCAGGCCGGAAGGAGAGCACCTGGTGGACCTGCCCACCTACACGAGCATCTGGCGTATTGAAAAGCGGCTCTACAAGCTGTATGACTTCAGACTGCCGATGCCGGTGCCGGTCGGCCAGATCGCCGTGTTCGCGGCGATCACGGTCCCGTACGTGATCCTCCTGACCATCCTCGGGCTCCCCTTCAACCACACGCTGTTCTGGCTGTATGTGCTGCCGCCCGGCGTGATCACCTGGCTCGCCACGCGACCCGTACTGGAAAGCAAACGGCTCCCTGAACTGATCATTTCGCAGGTCCGCTACCTGGGAGAGCCAGGCACCTGGTGCCGGATGGCTCCGCTGGCGGAGAAGGACGACGTCGTGGTGGTCGGCAAGGTCTGGCGCCGGGACGAGGAAGTCCAGCGGTCGCCCGCCGAGGCCCCGGCGCTGGCTCCGGCCGCTGCCCCTGCCCCCGCCCGGCGTCCGGCCCGGGTCCGTCCGGCGGCCGCGCGCAAAGCTGCCGCCGCCGCGGCCGCTCAGGCCAGCGCGGCCGAGGTGGCCTCGGCCGCTCAGAGCCACCTCGGCCGGGCAGGCCACCTCGGTCGGCCAGGCCACCTCGGCCGGGCAGCCGACCCGGGTACCGGGCGCCGCTCCGGCACCGCGGCTACGCCGCCCAGCAGAAAAACGGAGCGGCCCGCCGCAGTGGACGGCTGGCGTTCGTGGCGCGGCGGGGTTCACGCCCGCGGTGGCCAGGGAGGCGGGGCCGGCCGTGGCGGCCGAGACGGCACCAGCCGAGATCGCCCACGATGAGCGGCAGGCCCCGGCCCAGCCGGTGGCTGGTCCAGCCGCCCAGGCCGGGCAGGTGGGCCGGCCCGGTGCGGTGGGCAGGCCTGGTCCGGTCGGCAGGCCTGGTCCAGTGGGCCGACGTGCCTCCAGGCCTCCTTTTACGCCCACCATGCTCGGACTCGACCCTGGGGGCGAGGAAAGCGTCACCAGGCAGGCTCGTCCCGAGGGCGCGGCCCGGCCATCCGGCGCAACGTGGCCGGTCAAGGACCCACACGCCCCGGCCGCCGCCCCGGCGACTGCGAACCGGGCGCCAGCCGAGCCGCCCTGGGCTACTCCTGTGCCACCGGCCCCGGCGCCCCCGGTTTTCGGGAACGCGGGGGGTCCTGCGGGGTCGGCGGTGCCGGCCAGGCCAGAAGTGCCGGAGGTGCCGACGGTGTCGGCCACGCCAGATCCTGTTCTGGCTGCGGAGGACCCTGTCGCGACTGCGGCCGGTCCCGTCGCGGCTGCGGCCGATCCTGTCCCGGCGGGGACAGATCCGGCCCCGGCGGCAGCGGATCCGGTCCTGGGGATGGCGGCGTCGCTGGCCGGGCCAGATACGGCTGCGCCAGTGGGGCCGGACACGGCTGCGCCTGCGGGGCCGGACACGGCGGCGCCCGCACCTCCCGCCGGGCCCGCGGTCAGTGGGCCAGCAGAGGGGAACCCGGAGCCATCGGCTGGCATGTCCAGCAGGGCCGGTTATGGGGGCTGCGCCGGGGCCCGGGACGGATGTGGCGATGGGGATGGCTGCGGCTGCCCCGCCGCCGGCTGCTCCGCCTACGGCCCCCGTGCCTGCGCCACGCGTCCCCGGGCCGGCCGGATTCTTCATCGGCCTGGACCCGCCCAGGGTGACCGAGGATGAGCCGGGCCAGGAGGAGTCGGCCGTGGGTCGGCTCACCCAGGACGAGCCGGTCGCGGACGAGTCGGCTGACCACGATGAAGCCGGGTCCGGCCAGTCTGAGACTGAGCTGGCCGAGCCTGAGGTGCACGAGCCTGAGCTAGCCGAGCACGCGATGGCTGAGCCCGAGCTGGCCGAGCCTGAGGTGGCCGAGCACGAGCCTGTCATGCACGGCCTGAGGACGAGGCTTCGAGGATGAGCGGGCTCAGGCGCTCCAGGAGGGCGCCGAGCCGCCTGGCGGTGCCCGAGGCTCGGATGAGCACTGGACGAGTTCCGAGGCCTGGCTGCGGCGAGCCCGAGCCGGTCGCCCAGCGACCGAGGACGAGTCGGGAGGCGAGCTCGCCACGACGATGCCAGGCCGAGGACGAGGCTCCCGAGGACGAGCTAGCCGGGGATGAGCTGGCTGAGCATGATGCAGTCGGGGTCGGCCCGTCTGAGCCTGAGCTGGCCGAACCGGAGCTGGCCGAACCTGAGCGGGCCGAGCACGCGGAGGCCGAACCTGAGCGGGCCGAGCCAGTGGCGCAGGCACCGGTCCAGCAGGCCCCCACCCGAGACGGCCCAGACCAATACGAGCCGGGCGAAGACGGGCCGGACGAAGAGGGATCAGACGGATACCGCCCGGACGAGGATCTGTCGCCCCAGAGCGCACAACCCCAGGGCGCACCGCCGGAGGCCGGGCCGCCCCCGGCCCCGGCCAGCCCTTCGACGCCGCCCATCGTCGTCGTCCGGGGCGCTTCCAGCACCCGGCCGACCCTGGTGGAACGGGCCCTGAGCGGCCCGGGCCAGCACCGGGCCGGCAGCAGCTGGCGAGAGCACGTGCGGGTCGTCCCGGGCGGTCACGGGCCCGGCCGGCCGGACATGGAGCGGCGTGACCGCGCCCGGGTGCTGCTGCCGATCCACGGCCCCCGGCTGATCGTGGTGCTGGGCTGCACCGTCGGCGCCGGCCAGTCAGTGACCACGCTGATGCTCGCCGACGTGCTGGCCACGATCCGCGCAGAGCCGGTCGCGGCGCTCGACCTCAACCCGGGGCAGACCTCCCTCACCGGCCTGGCCCGCACCGCTCCGGCGGGCACCGCGCGCGGCCTGCTCGGTGGGTCCGCGCCCATCGTGCCGGGCCAGCAGGGCCGGGGGCACCTGGACCTCATCGCGCACGACTCCGCCCCCGACGGCGGGCCAGCGCTCGCCGATGAGGAGTACGCCCGGGTGCTCGAAGTCCTGACCTCCCGCTATCCGCTCACCCTGACCGATCCCGGCGCCTCGGCGGTGGCCCGCGTTCTGTCCACGGCCGACCAGCTCGTGCTGGTCGCGCCGGCCAGCGCGGACGCATCCCGGGCGGTCGCGATGACGATGGAGTGGCTGGACGGGCACGGCTACGGGGAACTGTGCACCGGGGCGATCACGGTCATCAATGGGGTGAGCAAGCGCAGCATGGCCCATGTCGAGCAGGCCGAACTCGTCGTCCGCGGCCGTTGCCGGGCCATCGTGCGAGTGCCCTGGGATGACCATCTGGGTGCGCCGCCTGCCGAGCAGGGGATCAGCGACGCCACGGCCGACGCGGAATCGCTCTTCGCGCAGGTCCGCCCGCAAGTCCAGCACGCCTATACCGCGCTCGCCGGAGTGCTGGTCTCGGCGCTCGCGATCGAGGGAAGCAAGACCGCCCCGCCCGGCGCCCCCGCATCGCCCGATGGCGCGCCGCAGCGATGGGCCGCCCGGTGAGCGCGGTCCTGAACCAGCCAGCACCGGGAGGACACCGTGAGCGCCCGGACGGGAGGACGGTCGCGGCTGTCCCTGCGTTACTTCGATGACCGCATCCTGCTCACCGAGACGCATGCCTGGGCGTACTACCGGCTGCCGACCCAGCCGTATGAGTTCACCACGCCCCAGGACCGGGAGGCGCTGGCCACCAACATCACGGTCGCGCTGGCCGCGATCAGGATGCCGGACGCCGAGGTCCACCTGCGCATCGTGCACCGTTCCTACCCGGCTGCGGAGTGGGCCGCCCAGCTGGACGCCACCTCGGACGGGGGACCGGGCTGGCGGAACTACCTGGATGAGATGTACCGGCACGTCTGGGCGAAGGATTTCTGGGCCAAAGAGGTCTACCTGGGCGTCCGGCTCGGGCAGCGCGGTATGCGCGCACAGCTGGGCGGCGGGGTGTTCGCTCAGTTCCTCAGCACCTACCGGGCCGGCGAGCAGGCGATGGGCCTGGACGATGAGGCGATCGGCACCGCTGAGATCAGCCGCTGGACGGACCACGCTGAGCGGCTGGGCCGGGCCCTGGGGGCCAGCGCGCTCGACGCACGGCACGCCACGAGCGACCAGATCGCCTGGCTGGTCCGGCATACGCTGATGGGCACCGCTGGTGATCCGCGCCCGTCCGCGGTCCGGCGCCGCCGGTGGGGGGCCGGCGAGATCGAGTCCCTCTACGAGGGCCAGGTACACAACGGGCGCACCCTGCTCCACCTGGAGAATCCGGAGGGAGAGTCCTTCGAGGCGTTCTTGTCCTTCTCCCGGTTCCCCGACGTGATGTCGTTCCCGGATGGGGAGCCCTGGCTGCACTTCGCGGACTCGCTGCCGTTCCCGGTGGAGGTCAGTTCCCGGATGCGGCTGATCCCGCCGGCCAAGGCCAGCAAGGACGTCGGCCGGCGTCTCGCGCACGCCCGGGACATGGACGCGCACATCCGGGAGGCCGGGGTGGACGCGCCGATCGCCCTGGCCGAGCAGATCGCCTCGGCCCGGATGCTCGAGCACGGCATCACCAAGGAACGGCTGCCCTTCGTTTACGGCTGGCACCGCCTCGTGGTCTCCGCACCGACGAGGGAACTGTGCCAGCGCCGGGTGGAAGCGGTCGTCGAGCACTACCGGGACATGGGCATCGACGTGGTCAATTCCACCGGCGACCAGTTCTCCCTGCTCCGCGAGTCGCTGCCCGGAGACCGGGTCCGGCTCAGCTCCTATGTCCAGCGCCAGCCGCTCTACACGATCGCCGGAGGGGTGCCGACCGCCACCGCGAACCTGGGTGACCGGCCCGGTAGCGGGCAGGGCTGGGTCGGCCCGTACATCGGCGAGACGCTCGGCCGGGCCCGCTCCGTCGTCCATTTCGATCCGCTGCTGGCCGCGGCGCTGAACCGGCCCACCGCCATCGCCATCACGGGCGAGCCTGGCGGGGGCAAGACCACGCTGGCGTTGCTGCTCATCCTGCAGTCGGCGCTGCGCGGGGTGACGGTCGCGGTGATCGACCCCAAGGGCGATGCGGAACCGCTGGTCCAGTTGCTCGCCGAGCGCGGCCGGAAAGCGCGGGTGCTACCGCTGGGCGCCGCCGCGCCGGGCCTGCTCGACCCGTTCTCGTTCGGCGACGATCTGGCCGAGAAAAGGACCATGGCCACGGAGACCCTCCGCCTGCTGCTGCCGCGAATGAGCGAGGAGCGGGAGAGCGCGATGATCCAGGCGGTGGCCAGCGTGGCCGGCCGGGAGCGGCCGAGCCTGGGGAAGGTTATCCGGCACCTGGAGGAGTCCTCCGATCCGGCGTCCAAGAACCTCGGCGCGGTCCTCCGGTCCATGTCGGAGATGCGCCTGGCCCGGCTGTGCTTCGCGCCCTCGGGCGGCCAGCAGATCGACACGGCCGGCTGGACGACTGTGTTCACGCTGGCCGGCCTGACCCTGCCCGACAGTGCGGCCGGCCGCGAGGACTACTCCTACGAGCAGCGGCTGTCCGTCGCCCTGCTCTACCTGGTTTCCCAGTTCGCCAGGCGGCTCCTCAACGGAATCGACCGCCGGCTCCCCAAAGCGATCTTCCTCGACGAGGCGTGGGCGATCACGGCGACGCCGCAAGGCGCCAAGCTGGTTCCCGAGGTGTCGCGGATGGGACGCTCCCGGAACACCGCCCTGATCCTGGTCTCACAGAACGCGGGGGACCTGCTGAACGAGCAGGTCACGAACTGTATCTCCGGGGTCTTCGCGTTCCGGTCCTCGGAGCGGGTCGAAGTGGCGAACGTGATGGCTCTGCTTGGGGTGGAGGCGTCAGAAGAACACAAGGCCGTGCTGCGGGGGCTCGGCAACGGGGAATGCATTTTCCGCGATCTTGACGGCCGGGTCGGCCGGATCGGCATCGACCTGATCTCCGATCAAGTGCGGCAGTGGCTGGACACCAACCCCACGAGGGCCCGTCCTGCCGAGGATCCCGTGACACCGGATGGTGCCCCTGCCCAGGGCGCCGGGCTACTCGGCGCGGCGCCGCCGGGCGAGCCCGCCAGGTAACCGGCGGTCACTTCATGCCCCGACCAGCCTTCCCCCCAGGCTTCAGGAGCCCACGATGGCCACAGTCCGCAGCCGGGCCGCCCGTCTGGCCCGCAGCGCCCTCACCGTGCCCGCTGTGCTCATCGCCGTGGTCGTCGCGGGCCTGCTCGGGGCGCCCGCGATCGCGCAAGCTGCGGTCGGGGCGCCCGCCGCGACGGCTCAGCACGCCGCGACTGCTCAGCACGCGGCGAAGGTGCAGCACGCCGCGGCCGGGCAGCCGGCCACCCAGGGGGCCGCCAGCACCGCAGGCGATAAGACCGCCCCGTCGGGCATCTGCTCGGCCCCCGGAATCGGCGACATCGGCGGCCTGCTTGGTTTCTGCAACGCGGGGTCCAGCGGTTTAATAGGCGACCTCAACAACATCTGCCAGCCGTCCGTCCCCGCGCCGGAGCCTGCGGCGGGCGGGATCGATTCGCTGATCCGGCCGCCCGTGACCGGCGGGAAGCCAGCCCGCCACCCTCTACGACAGCTACGGCATGGCGGGGCAGTCCTGGGCGGCCTACGACATGCAGTGCTCGGACATGACCTCGCTGATCGGGAACAGCGTCGCGGGCATGGTGTTCGACGCCGCGAAGGCGCTGGACCGGGTGACCATCACCGTGTACCAGTCCGCCGCAGGCGAGGGCATCCTGTCCTGGCTGACCACCTCGGTGGACCGGCTGATCACCAGCCTGGGCAACGCGATCTACTTCCCGTTCCTGGCCCCGGTGGTCATCCTGGGCGCGATCTGGCTGGCCTGGCAGGGCCTGATCCGCAAGCGGGCCACCAGGACGATCGAGGGCACCATCTGGATGGTCATCGCGTGCGCGGCGGCCATCTGGCTCATCGGCCGGCCCGCCGACTTCACCGGCCTGGGCAAGACGGTGTCCAACGGGATCACCCAGACCCTGAACGTCGCGTTCTCCGGGCTCCCGGCCCCGGCCGCGAGTAACTGCGTCCCGGTGCAGGGCCATGACCCGCAGGTGAAGACGGCCAGCTATAACTTCACCGGCGGCACGGGCATCGTGGACCAGAACGCCAACGAGCTGTGGACGGTCCTGGTCTGCAAGCCGTGGCTGGATGGCGAGTTCGGCACCACCACGTACACGACCGGCAAGGGCGCCAAGCCCACGGTGGTCAACCAGTACGGCCGCCAGCTGCTCTGGGCCCAGGCCATCGCCACTAACGAGAACCCCACCGCGTCCCTGATCCAGGCCAAGCAAGACGCCTACGCGGGCATCGCCCAGTCCATCAAGCAGAACGATCCCGGCGTTTACTCCCTGTTCCAGGGAAACCAGTACCCGACCCGGCTGGAGATCTCGTTCGCGGCGTTGTTCGCGGCCCTGGTGGCCGGCGTGCTGGTGCTGCTCATCGCGATAACCCTGATCATCCTGAAACTTGGCTTCCTGCTGCTGCTGGTGGCGGGGCCGTTCTTCCTCATCGTCGGGACGCATCCCGGGTTCGGCCGCGTGGTCGCGCTGCGCTGGGTCGAGATGCTCGTCGGGGTCCTGCTGAAACAGGCGGCCGTGGCCCTGGTGCTCAGCATCCTGCTGTACGCCTATTCCCTGATCATGGGCACCAGTGACGCGGTGCTGCCCTGGGCGCTGAAAATCCTGATGATCGCCCTGGTCACCGTGGCGGTGTTCATCTACCGCAAGCCGTTCGTGCACCTGTTCTCCGCGGTCGGCTACGGCATGGTCGGCTCGCGCGACCGCGCCGACGCGGGGCTGGCCCAGGCGGGCAGCCTCGCCCGGCGGAACACGGTGGACGCCGCCACCGTGGGAGTTCCCGGCTTTGCCGCGTACCGGGCGGCCCGGTGGGCCAGGCGGAACCCGGCGCAGGCGGCCGGCCTGGCCGCCGCCGCGGCCGGCGGGGCCGGTGCCGCAGCGGCGGGGGCGTCGGCAGCCTCCGCGGCCACGGTGGGCAGCGAGAACGGCGGACCGGAACAGGCCGGCGCGCCGGGCGACGTCTCCACCGACGAGGCCCAGGGCGGATCTGGCCGCAGCGGAGCGGCCTCGCGCGGCCGGGGCCGGGCCGCCGCTGCCGCCGCGGCCGACGCAAGCCCGCGCGCAGCACCACCGCTGGACCTGCCAGACCGGGATGGCTCCGGCCAGCAGCGCTCACCATCGGGCTGGGCCCGCTCCGGAGCAGCCGACGCCGCCGCGGGCCGGGCTCCGGCTGATGCGGGGCCGGCCGCGAGCGCCCCGGGGGCCCGGGCTTCAGGAGGCAGTGCCTCCGGACCCCGTACTTCCGGATCCCGTGCTCCGGGGACCCAGGCGCCCTCGGGTGCCCCGCCGGCGGCGTCCGCTGCGGCTCGCCCGGGAGTGGCCCGGCAGCGCTGGCCGGGCGTCGCGCCGCGCCCGCCCGCGGCGGCCCCCCCGCCGTCTGGCGGCAGCACCGGGCCGGCCACGGGCGCGGCACCGCCCACGTTCGGAGCCGCGCCATCCCGCAGCGGTGCGCCGTCCCGGAGCAGCGGCCCGGCTCGCAGCGTGCCGTCCCGGGGTGGCGACCAGGGGAGCAGCGCGCCGCGCAGTAACGGCCAGGGCGGTTCGGGCTTCTGGGGGAGCCCGTCGCGCAGCAGGGGCTCAAGCAGCGCGAGCCCGTCCCGAGGGCCGTCCCGGAATGCGGCGCCACCGCTGCGGTCCAGGGACAGCGGCTCGGGTGGCGGTTCCGGCAACGGCTCGGCGGGCCGGGGAGGCGGCCCGGGTCAGTCCGCCCCGCCGCCCGCTGGGCCCAGTCTGTTCGGCGGCGGACAGGCCGGAGGCGGCCAGTCCGGATCGGGCGCGGAGACCGGTCCGCCCGGTCCCTTCTGGCTGCGCCCGGTGCGCCGGAAGAAGTAGCGGAGCGTCATGGACCTGAGCCCGGCCCAGCGGGTGCTGGCCTTCGTCGGCATTGTCGTGGTGCTCGGCGGCATGGGGGCATACCTGCTCATTCCCGGTGTGCGCTCGGCGGTGGGGCAGGGACACGGGTCGGCCGGGGCGACCCCGAGTACCTCGGCGCCCGGCCCCCGGGGGACGTCTCCGACTGCCTCCGCGCCGTCCACCGCCCCCGCGACGCCCGCGTCCCCGAGCCCGGCCGGGTCAGCCCCCGACATCTACCAGTGGCTCCCGTTCAGCCAGACCGACCTGGCCAAGGCGGCCAGCGTCACCGAGGCGTTCGGGGCGGCGTACGACACGTTCTCCTACCAGGAGAGCACGTCCAATTACCTGGCCAGCCTGCGCGGCCTGACCACCAGCGAGCTCAGCGCCACGCTCGCCCGCGCCTACGGAACGCCGGGGGTGGCCAGCCAGCGCACCCAGCAGCATCAGGTCTCGTCCGCGCGTACCACGATCAACTCCATCCGTACCTTCGGGCCCGGCAGCCTGACCTTCGTGGTGACCATCGTCCAGACGATGCGCACCAAGCAGGGGAAGAGCCAGAACAACGGGCATTACGCGGTCACCCTGACCGGCAATGGGCAGAGCTGGCTGGTCAACGACATCGAGCTCGCCTCGGCGGGGAATACGTGAGCTGGCGCTTCGGCTTCAGCGCCGGCCGGCTCGCTGTGCTGGTGGCGATCGGGGTGGCTGCGCTGCTGGTGACCGCGGTGGCGGTGATCCCGATGGCCATGGTCGGCGGGGCCAGCATGCTCTTCGCCGCAGGTGTCGGATGCCCCTCCTCCGGTTCCGGGGCCACCACTCAGCCCGCGGTCACCACGGCGGCCCGCAACTCCATCCCGGCTGACTACCTCGCCCTGTTCAAGAAGACCGGGCAGCAGTACGGAGTGCCCTGGGTGCTGCTCGCCGGGATCGGCAAGGTGGAGTCCAACGACGGCCAGTCCAACCTGCCTGGCGTGCACTCCGGGCAGAACGGCTTCGGGGCCGCCGGGCCGATGCAGATCGGCATCGGCGGCGCCTCCACCGACACCTGGGGCGGTGCCCCCGTGCACCCGGCGTCCCAGGCAGGTCAGCGGCGTGGCCACCGATGCCAACGGCGACGGCGAGGCCAGTGTCTACGAGCCGGCGGACGCCATCGCGGGCGCGGCCAAGTACCTGCTCGCGCACGGCGTGCAGAACAACGTCAGCGGCGCCATCTTCGCCTACAACCACCTCCAGTCCTACGTGCAGACGGTGCTCTACTGGGCGGGCGTCTACAGCCGCGGCGGCTACACCGTGAGCAACACCACCACGGTGAGCGCGCCCGAGTGCCTGACCAGTGCGCAGACGACCGCGGTGCCGAACCAGCTGGTGTCTACCGTGATCGGGTACGCGCGGGAGCAGCTGGGCAAGCCTTATCTGTGGGGCGGCACCGGCCCGGATTCGTTCGACTGTTCCGGGCTGATGATGATGGCGTACCGGGCGGCGGGCATCTCGATCCCGCGAACCTCGGAGCAGCAGTGGGCCTGGGGGCCGAAGATCCCGGCCAGCCAGGTCCAGCCCGGTGATCTGGTGTTCTTCGCGGGCTCGGACGGCACATCGACAAACCCGGGTCACGTCGGCCTGGTTATCGGGAAGGGCATGATGATCGAGGCCTACGCGACGGGCTTCGCCATCCGGATCTCCGCGTACGGCACCTCCGCCGCGGCGGCCGGCGACGGCACCGTGGTCGGCTTCACCCGCCCGTGGGCCCACCCTGGCCTCAAGCTGCCGCCCGCCCAGTAACAGCTAGCCGTTCACGGGGGAGCCCGGCCGGTTCACGATCGTCCGGGGCACCTGCACCGGCCGCCAGGCCAGCACGCTGCCGTCCTGCAGGGCGGGCGGGCCGAACACGTTGGCCAGATACCGGCCGAGCCGTGAGTCCCGGCTGGTGACCGCCACGATCGCGGCCGGCCGCCAGTACCGCAGATCGGACCGGAGCTGGGCCGTGGACGGGGCGACGGCTCCCGGCTGGCCCAGCCACAGGTCATTCAGGTAGCCAGTGGTCGGCTTCCGGCCGCTGCCGCACAACTCGGCCTTCCCCGTGCCCGGGGTGGGCGCGATGCAGTAGCCGCCGATCACCGAGCCGGGCACGCCCGTGTCCGCCTGCCAGCGCATCACCGTGGCGGGCTGGAGCGGGACGACCAGCACCCGCGCGTCGCTGGCCAGCCGCAGCCGGGCGAACACCTGCTGCCAGCCAGCCGGGGTCGCGGTGACCGCCGCCGTCTGCAGGGGGAGCGGGATGATGGGCACGAGGGCCAGGGCGATGAGGGCTACGGCGGCGGCCTTACGCCACACTGGGGCGGGAGCCGGGGCCGATGGCCGGTCCGCCGCAGGCGCGGGCTCCGAGGCGGCCGGGGCACCGGCCACCGGGGCATTCGCCGCCGGGGCAGCCGGGGTCTCCGCTGCCGGGGCGGCCGAGGCATCCGTCACCGGTCCGCCCGCCGCCGGGGCAGCCCGTCCCGCCGCCGGGGCAGCCCGTCCCGCCGCGCGTCCCCAGGCCAGGTCCAGGGAGAAGGCCAGGATCACCGCGGCCGCCCCGTCCGCCAGCAGCGAGAAACGGTTCGGCAGGCTCTGGCTCAGCAACGGCAGCCCCTGGAGGTAGTGCCAGGGCATCGCAGTGGCCGGGATGTGCAGGCCCCCCACCACCACGGTGCGGCTGCCCAGGCTGAACAACTCCAGCACCACGAAAGTCACCGCCAGCGCCCGGACCCGCAGGTCCCGCCAGAAGCACACCGCGGCCAGCAGCAGCACGACGAGCATGGGCCAGCCCAGGTAGGCGAAGTACTCGACCATCCGCACCGCGTGCTGGGACAGGTACGCCACGGTGGCCTGTGAGTGCAGCAGCACCCCGCTGGGGCCGTTCACGAAGTCGCCCGGGCGGTTCCGGAAGTGCCCCAGTTTCCACGGGCTGCCCTGCTCGGCGAGCGGCCCATGGAACTGAACCCACAGCGGGTACCCAGCCGTCACGAGCAGGACGCCGGCCGCGGCGGCGAGCCCGGTCACCGTCCCCCGGACCAGGCCCGGCACGGCGCGCGGGCGGCTGGCCGCCAGCACCACGACGATGACCACGCCGGCCACGACCGTCAGCGCCACCGTCTCCTCGGCGATGAACAGCTGGGCGGCCGTGAGCAGGCCCAGCCAGGCCCCGGTACGCACCGGCCGGCCGCGCCCCGTCACCAGCCTCAGCAGTGCGTCGATGATGAGCGGGAGCAAGACCGCGAACTGCGGCTGGTAATGCCCCACCGCCGCGATCCGCAGCGCGGGGGAGAAGCTGAAGACCGCCCCGCCCAGGGCGGCCGCGGCCAGGCTGGCGCCCCACCGGCGCAGCACCCAGAACATGGTGGCCGCCGAGCCCGCGAACCCCAGCGTCAGCAGGACGGTGAGGGTGGCCTGCGGGCCGATGGCCAGCGTCAGCGGGGCGAACACCACGCCGGGCAGCAGGAAGGACGTGTTCCACATCAGGTTGACGCCCTGCGGCGCGTTCAGCGCCGTGGTCACCAGGTCCGGCAGCCGTCCGTGGCTTATCGCGGTGGCTTCATAGCGGAGGAACCAGGCGAACAGGTCGATGTCGTGGGACACGCCGCGGCCCGGGACGACCTGGGCGCGACCGGCCGGATCGGCCCACAGATGCCAGGTCAGCACCACCGCGCCGAGCAGGTAACAGCCGAGGACCAGCCAGGTAGCCGCGCGGCCGCCGGTGCGGGGCCGGTCCCGCTGGCTAGCTGCCCGCGGCCGGTGCGCCGCCTGCAGCGGGCGGGCCACCCACCGGACCAGGCTCACCCCGACCTCCCCGCCCGGGTACCGGCGCCGGGAACGCCGGGCCGACGTTGGCTGGTCCGGCGTTCGCCGGTCCGATGCTGGCTAGGCCGCGACGCCGCGACGCTGGGCCCGCTTCGAGGTGACCCGGATGCGGGCCAGCAGCCACACCGCCGCGACCCCGTCCTTCCAGGTGATCTTCTTGCCTTCCTCGCGGCTGCGGGCCCGGTAGGTGATCGGCACCTCGAACGGGCGGATCTGCCGGGCGAGCAGCTTGCCGGTGATCTCCGCCTCCATGCCGAACCCGTTGGAGGTGATGTCCAGGCTGCGGTACAGCTCCAGCGGCATCAGCTTGTAGCAGGTCTCCAGGTCGGCGATGTAGGCGTTGAACAAGATGTTGGCGACGGTCGTCACGCCCTTGTTGCCCATGACGTACCAGAACGAATAGGCCGAGTGGCTGCCGAACGTCCGGCTGCCGAAGACCACCGTCGCCTCGCCGCGGAGCACCGGCTTGAGCAGTTCCGGGATGTCCTCCGGCTGATACTCCATGTCGGCGTCGAATGGCTGGACGTAGTCACCGGTCGCGGCCGCGGCCGCGGTGCGCACCGCGGCGCCCTTGCCCTGGTTGACCGCGTGCTGGAGCTTGATCAGGCGGTCATCGTGCACTCCCTCGAGGATCTCTGCTGTTCCGTCCGTGCTCCCGTCGTCCACGACCACGAACTCGACCGGGCACGGGAAGTCCACGTCCAGCAGGCGCTTGATCGCGTTCTGCACCGTCTCAGCCTCGTTGTAGACCGGCATCAGGATCGATAGCTTCACAGCGGCGCCATCCTGTTGTCGCAAATTGGTCAATGGACTATATACCGAATTATCCCGTGACCATCTCGGGGGCGGGCAAAGTACCAGGAAAAGCACAGATTGCCGCCACTAGCGCCGCCAGGCCAGAACCCGGCCGACTGAGAAGCTAGGCGGCCCGAAAACCGTGGTCAGCAGCCGCCCCAGCCGGGAGTCGCGCCGCGTCACCGCGACCACGGCCGCCGGACTCCAGCGACGGACCCACCGGCGCATCTGGGCGATGGTTGGCCCGGTGGCCTGGCTAGCGCGATGCCACAGGGCGCCGATGGACTTGGCGATGTGCTTGGGGCCGCGGCCGCCGTAGCTCATCGCCTTGCCATCCCGGTTCGGCCCGATGAAGTAGCCGCCGTTCGTCGAGCCCGGGTATCCCGTCTCCGCATACCAGCGCAGCGGCTGGGATACGCCCGCGTAGGGCACGGGCACCACGAGGACCCGGGCGTTCCGCGGCAGTGCCAGCCGGATAAAGGCCGCCTGGTAACCGGACGGGAGCGCAGCCACCTGGGTGGTGTGCATGGGCAGCGGGATGAGCGGCAGCACCGCGATCGCCGCCAGCGCCAGCGGCAGGCCCTGGCGCCGCCAGCGGGGCTGCTGCGCTGCGGACAGGGCCAGGTCGAGGGATACGGCCAGTACCACGGCGGCCAGCCCGTCGGCCAGGATGGACAGCCGGTCCGGCAGCATCTGGCTGACCACCGGCAGGTGGGCCAGCCAGTGCCAGGGCAGCAGCACCGGAGGGACGGTGACGCCGCGGACCACCTGGGTGCCGCCGAGCGACAAGATCTCCAGCACCGCGCAGGCCACCGCGGCCACCCGGACCCTCAGGTCGCGCCAGAACCAGATCGCCGCGACGATCAGTACCACGAGCAGCGGCCAGCCCAGGTACGCGACGTATTCGGCGACGTAGGCGGGATGCCGGGCGATGGCAGCCGCCCCCGACGGCGTGTGCAGCAGCAAGTTGCCGGCCGGGGTCACGAACGCCGCGGCCCGGTTCCGGAAGTGGTTCGACTTCCACGGGCTGCCGTGCTCGGCCAGCGGCCCGTGAAACTGCACCCACAGGGCGTAGCCGCAGATCACCAGCGCGACGCCGGCCGCCACGGCCAGGCCGGCCGCGCTGCGCCGCACCGACCCGGCTACCGCGTGCGGGACCATCACGGCCACCACGACGAGCACCACCACGGCGGCCAGGGCGGTATCCACCAGCAGTTCTTCCCCGATGAAGAACTGCGCTGCGGCCAGCAGGCCCAGCCAGATCCCGGTCTTGATGGCGTGGCCCGCGGCCGGTGACGATGCGCAGCAGGGCGTCGATCAGCAGCGGCGGCAGCACCGCGAACTCGAGGTGGTAGTGGCCGACTGCCGCCGCGATCAGGGCCGGGGAGAACCCGTACACCGCCCCGCCGAGCGCCGCGGGGCCGATCCGGACGCCCCAGCGCCGCAGCACCCAGTACATCGCGGCCGCCGATCCGGCGTAGCCCAGCGTGAGCAGCAGGGTCAGGCTGGTCTGTGCCCCGGCCAGCAGGGTCACCGGGGTCAGCAGCACGCCCGGGAGCAGCAGCGATGTGTTCCACATCAGGTTGATGCCGTGCGGCGCGTTCATCGCGGTGGTGACCAGGGCCGGCAGGCCGCCGTGCGCCACCGACTCCGCCGAATAGCGGATGAACCACGCGAACAGGTTGACGTCGGTGACGTCCCCGACCTGCATCCGCGAGGCGGGGTCGGCCCACAGCCGCCAGGTCACCGCCACCGCGCCGAGCAGGTACAGGGCCATCACCAGCCACGGCGTCCATGGCCTGGTGCGCAGCCCTGGGGGCTCGGCGGTCTGCGGCGGTTTCACCGCCGAGGGGACGAGGCCCACCGCCACCTCCAAACGCCTGGGACCCGCGGCCGCCCGTATCAATCACCGCTTTATGGACCTTATGCCGGATCCGTTCCTGCCCGGGCCAGGTTGGCGGGGACATGACCATGGTCAGGCCGGCCAGGCCGGTCGCGCCGAGCCCGGCCAGCAGGTCCCGCACCGGGTCCAGCTTCTCGTAGGTGAGCAGCACCGGATCAGACGGTGCGGCCAGCGCCAGGGCAGACGCGGAGCGCAGCTCGGGCCCGACAGCCGGGCAGATCCGGACGTCTGGCCGTGCCGGGTCAGCGCCCTCGCGAGCATCCAGCCGGGTCACGCGCGACCGCACGCCGGGACAGTGTCACGATCGCTCGGGCCAGAACACCCGGCGATAACCGTCGATGACGCGGCGGCGGCGGTCGCTCGGAGTCGGCGTCCGCCCGGCCGCGCAGCCTGAGTTCCCGGGTCTGCCCGACGCCGAGCTTGCGGAAGACCTGCTCGTACTCGGCGTGTACCTCGTCGGGGATCCCGGTCGCGGTGGTGACCAGGGTGATCCGGGCCTGGTCGCCCCCGCTCAGTTCAACGAACCGTTCCAGGACCCCGGCGCCGCAGCACCGGTCCTCCCCGCCGCCGATGATCAGCAGGCGGCCCGCTGGCACACCATTGTCCGCGTGCTCATCCACGGTTGCGTTGTTACCCAGCGTTACACCTTCTGAACCAAACGTTCACATATCGTGCCGCCGTCTGGGCTGTGGGCTGGTGCAGCTGAGCCGGTGAGGTGGGTGATCTGTCGCGCCCCCCGACTTCGTCCCCATCGTGTTCCCGGCCGGGATTCCCGGCCGGATAAGTCTCGCATCCGGTGCGTGAAGCGGCCGGTAACGAGAGGGAACAATTCAGGTCATCTTTCCGCGTGGGTTAACAAAGGCCGTCGCGGGCCTATCCCCGGAAAATCTTCATAATTCCCTCTAACGGCCACAACAAAGCAAAGCCACCCGGGAAGAGACGGGGAGTGCGGCGCCGCGAGGCGTCAGCTAGCGGGTCAGGCCTCGCCCCGGCTGCGCCGGGGCATCCGCCGCGGCATCGGCGGCTTGGCCAGCTCCTCGGGCAGGCGCAGCAGCGGGTTGGTGGCGCTGGCGATCACCTGGCTGGCGGTCTCCATGATCCGCTGCCCGCGGGCCCGGGATGCGGACCTCAGCAGCTCGAAGGCCTGCCGTGGCCGGATCCGGTGCCGCTCCGCGAGTATCCCGATGGCCTGCTCGACGCGGACCCGCACGGACAGCGCGCGCTCCAGCTGCGCGACCGTCTCCTTGAGCTGCTCGGCCTCGCGCAATTGCTCGGCCTCGCGGATCTGGGCGGCGTCGGCCGGCCCGAAGGGAGTCTCTTCCGCCCGGTGCGCACCGGCCCGGCGGATACTGGGCGGGGGGCTGCTCATCCCGCCGAGCTGGCCGGTGTTATGGCTGGCCGCGTCCCGGGGCGCCGGGGGCGCGGGGGTGGCGGAGTCCAGCTCCGCCTGCTCATCGGCGGACAGTTCCGCGGCGAGCAGGTCGGCCAGGACCATGGCGCTGGTCAGGTCCGGTACTTCCTCATCGCCGACGCGCCAGCCCGTCGCGGTCCGCCGCGCGACCGCCTCCATGGGGACGGTGGGGCCGTCATCGGCCGGGCCGCCCCGGTCATCACCCGGGGAGCCCGCCGCGTCTGAGCGATCCGTCATGCCCAGGCCATCCCCGGCCCCGGGCCGGCTTACACCGCGCTGGCCTGCACCTTCCGGGTCTGAGGGGCCCTGGGACGGTCCAGCTGCGTCGGCTGAGGGCAGCACAGAATCGCCGGCGCGCAGACGCGCGTCAGCATTTGATCGGTCGTGCCTGCCACTCATAAGTTCGCGGCGAGCCCGCGCAGCCTTTCCTTGACCTGGGCCGCCGACGGGTTCGTCATCGCCGTCCCGTCGGAGAATACAACGGTCGGGACGGTCATGTTGCCACCGTTGACGCTTGTCACGAAGCTGGCCGCCGCCTCATCGCGCTCGATGTTGACTTCGGCGACCTCGATCCCGTCCCGGTTGAGCTGGCTCTTCAGCCGTCGGCAGAACGCGCACCACTGGGTGGTGTACATCGTCACGGTGGTGTCTATCGTCACCGGCTCTGACACGCAGCCGCTCCCATCGTCTTAGTAAGGTTCCGCATTCTCAACACGCCGGAGGCGTGCCGGCTTCCCGGTTCCGGCACTGGCCTGCAGGATCTGGTCAAATGCGCAGGTCAGCCGCATAAAGACAAGTACTGGCGGCCGGCGGCCGGGCCCGGTGCCGGCCGGATGCGGGAGGATGGCGCACACAGGAGGTAGGACGTGCGCAGTCGTGGATGAGCCAGTATCGGCTAAGCAAGGCGAACCATATCCCGGTCCGGCCGCGGCCGCAGGTCCCGAGGCCGTGCTGGCCGCGCTGGACCCGGAGCAACGCCAGGTGGCCCTGGCCACCACGGGGCCGGTGTGCGTGCTGGCCGGGGCGGGGACCGGCAAGACGCGCGCGGTCGCGCACCGGATCGCCTATGCGGCGCTGACCGGCGTGGTGGACCCGGCCCACGTGCTCGCGGTGACGTTCACCACGCGGGCCGCGGGGGAGTTGCGGGCCCGGCTGGTCCAGCTGGCCGGGACCGGCGGCGGGCTGGAGCGGGTCCAGGCGCGCACCTTCCACTCGGCCGCGCTGCGCCAGCTGGTCCACTTCTGGCCGGCCACCGTGGGCGGCCGGCCTCCGGCCGTGCTCGACTCCAAGGTGAGCCTGCTGGCCGAGGCGGCCCGCGGCCTGCGGGTGAGCGCGGGGGCCGCGGAACTGCGGGACGTCGCGTCAGAAATCGAGTGGGCCAAGGCGTCGCAGGTGCGGCCGGACGACTACCCGGGGGCGTCGGCGAAAGCGGCCCGCACCCCGCCGCTGGCCGCCGAGGTGGTGGCCCGGCTCTACGGCCGCTACGAGGATCTGCGCCACGATCGTCACCTGGTGGACTTCGAATCCGTGCTGGAGCTCACCGCGGCCATCATCGCCGAGCACGGGCAGGCCGCCGCCGAGGTCAGGGACCGGTACCGCTATTTCGTGATCGATGAGTACCAGGACGTCAACCCCCTGCAGAAGCTGCTCCTGGACAGCTGGGCCGGGGATCGCGACGACGTGTGCGTGGTCGGGGACCCGCGGCAGACCATCTACTCGTTCGCCGGGGCCACCTCCGGCTTCCTGACCGGGTTCACCGCCGAGTTCCCCGATGCGACCGTGGTCGAGCTGGTCCGCAACTACCGGTCCACGCCGCAGATCATCGCGCTGGCGAACCAGCTGACCGGCGCGGCCGGGCCGCGGTCCCTGGCCGACCAGCTGCGGACCGGGACCGGGCTGGGCGGATCCGGGCGGGCGCGCCCGCCTGCGACCGGCCGCTCGGCGGCGCTGGTCGCCCAGCGGCCCGCGGGCCCGGCGGCGCAGTTCACCGAGTACCCGGATGAGGAGGAGGAGGCGTCGGCGGTGGCCGCGCGGGTGGATGCGCTGCGGGCCGAGGGGGTGGCGCCAGGCCAGGTGGCGGTGCTGGTCCGGACCAACGCCCAGACGCTGGCGCTGGAGCGGGCCCTGGCCGAGCGGGGCGTGCCCTGCCAGGTCCGCGGGGCGGAGCGGTTCTTCGACCGGCCTGAGGTGCGTCAGGCCACCGGGCTGCTCCGGGCGGCGGCGAAATCGGTGTCATCCGGGGCCAGCAGTGAACCGCCGGCTGAGGTCCGGCACATCCTGGCCGGGCTGGGACTCACCCGCGACGCCCCGGCCGGGCGGGGAGCCGCCCGGGAGCGCTGGGAGTCGCTGGAGGCCCTCGCCCAGCTGGCCGTGGATTATTTCGCCGCCCATCCGGATGCCGGACTGGGCGCGTTCGTCGGTGAGCTGGCCCGCCGCAGTGCCATCGAGCACGCCCCGGCGATCCAGGGCGTGACCCTGGCCTCGCTGCACGCGGCCAAGGGGCTGGAATGGGACGTGGTCTTCCTGCCCGGCCTGACCGAGGGGACGATGCCCATCGTCTACGCGCAGTCCGATGAGGCGGTCGAGGAGGAGCGCAGGCTGCTGTACGTGGGCGTGACCCGGGCCCGGGAGCGGATCTTCCTGTCCTGGTCGCTGGCCCGGTCCCCGGGGGGCCGCCGGACGCGGAAGCCGTCCCGGTTCCTCGCCCGGTTGCGGCGCTAGTTCCCGGTCGCGGTAGCGTGCCCGCGTGAGCAAGGCCCTGCACAGCCTGATCGACCTGCTCGATCTGGAGCAGATCGAGGTGAACATCTTCCGCGGCCGCAGTCCCAGCGACTGGCGGCAGCGGGTTTTCGGCGGCCAGGTCGCCGGCCAGGCGCTGGTCGCGGCCGGGCGGACGGTGCCCGCGGACCGGCCGGTGCATTCGCTGCACGCCTACTTCATCCGGCCCGGCGACCCGGCCGTCCCGATCGTCTACACGGTGGAGCGGGTCCGGGACGGCCGGTCGTTCACCACCCGCCGGGTCTCCGCCATCCAGCACGGCAAGACGATCTTCACGCTCTCCGCCTCGTTCCATCACCCCGAGCCGGGCGTGCAGCACGCCGTGGCCATGCCTGCGGTGCCGCCCGCCGAGTCCATCACCCGGCCCGATCACGAGTATTTCGTGGGTAACCCCATCGACCTGCGCTTCGTCGGGCCGCCCCGTGACGACCCGGCGGGCGTGCGGGTGGCCGGCGCCGAGCACAACCTGGTCTGGCTGCGGGCGGACGGCGACCTGCCCGATGACCCGCTGCTGCACGTGTGCCTGATGACCTACGCCTCCGACCTGACCCTGCTCGATTCGGTGCTGCGCAGGCACGGCCTGTCCTGGACGGACGGCCAGACCAGCGGGGCCAGCCTGGATCATGCGATGTGGTTTCACCGGCCGTTCCGCGCCGACCGCTGGCTCCTGTACGACCAGGAATCACCGACCGCGGCCGGGGCCCGGGGACTGGCCCGCGGCCAGGTGTTCACCGAAGCGGGCGAGCTGGTGGTGTCCGTCGTGCAGGAGGGCCTGGTCCGCACCGCGAACTGAGCCAGGCCGCGGGGCGGCGGCGGGGCGCACCCAGCCGGGTACCGCGACGCTCCGGGCCGGGGTACAGAAGTCAGCCAGAAAAAGAAGTTGCCCTGCGCGACCAGGGTCCCTAGGCTTCTTCCTATGTTCTTCGGTGACCTCAGGACGCCTTGACGGAAGGGGGTGGGCCAAGTGAATAGCAACGACAGCTTCGTTCCGGTCGCACGCCTGTGCGCCGGAATTTCTGCTGCGCCGCTGGGTGCCCGCCCGTCCCTTGGTGTCCCGGCCACCTCTCTTGGTGTCCCGGCCACCTCCCTCGGTTCCCTGGCCACCTCCCGCACCGCAGATATCCGTGAGATGGCGCCCTCGCGCGCTGCCGCGGGTGTCCGCATGCCGTGGCTCAGCCAGGGGCCGGCGACGGTCAAGCCGCGCTTCGGCTTCGCCCCGCGCAAGCAGAACAACCCTGCTCAGACGTACACCCACGCTATCGGCGCTGTCATCACCGATGACAGCCAAACGGGTTCGCTTCCAGCCTGGGATCCGGTCTAAAAAGACCGGCCTGGATCCCCAAAAGGCCGCGGACCCGCACCGGGTCCGCGGTCTTTGTCATGTCGGGCCCGCCGTTTTGTCAGACCCACGAGAGACGGTAGGACCAGGACGAGAGGGGTTGGACGATGTACGGGCCCGGTACCGCCGCCGTTGCTGCGGGCACGGCGGGGTTCGAGGCAGTCTCCGCACCAGAATCCGTGCGGTCAGGATCAGGGCTGACTGAGGTCACTTGCACTGTGGTGCCGACGGCACGCAGCGCGCGGCTCCCCTGCACGGATGACCCGGAGCTGTTCTTCGCCGAGTCTCCCGGGGACGTGGAGACGGCCAAGGCGCTCTGTGTCGATTGCGCCGCCAGGCTGGCGTGCCTGGCCGGGGCTATGGAGCGCCGGGAGCCCTGGGGCGTGTGGGGCGGTGAGCTGTTCTTGCGCGGCCAGGTCGTGCCGCGCAAGAGGCCGCGTGGTCGCCCGCGCAAGACCGAAGTGGCGGCCTGAGTCGAATCGTCGATCGGTCAGTCAAGGAAGACGGGCGGTTGAGTCATGCATCCGATCAACTATCCAGCAGAAAGGCACCGTGACCTGCTGGCCCAGGGCCGCCGGGACGCACAGGCGGCGCAAATCCGCGCACTGCGCCGGGCGTCGCGGCGGGTGGACCGGGCGGCACGGCGCCTGGATCGCGCGAAGGCCTCGGCGAGGCAGTTGCGCAGCGAGTTAGGGCTGAAGCCCTGAGCACAGCACCATCCCGCGGGGGCGTGGGGGCGGCCGGGACCGGCCGCCCCCACGTGTGTGCGGTGCAGCGGCTACGCCTGCGGCGGGGTGAGCACTTCCTCGGCGTCCGGCGGGGTGTCGTCCCCTTCCCGGGCGTAGCCGGGCATCCACTGCACCAGCTCAGCCCGGAAATTCCCCTCGGATTCGAGCTGGCAGAGCACGCCGATGCCCTCGGTGGACACCCGGTGGATGAGCACGTAGGACGGCGGCAAGTTAAGCCGCCGTCCGAGGTTCGAGGAGCGCGGGTCGGCCACCCGCTGGGCTTCACCGCGAAGCCACTCGCGGCTGAACTTGAACGTGTCCACCCGGGACGGCTCGGCGAGCGGGGCCAGGAAGGCGTACAGGGCATCGAGGTCGACCTGGATGCCCTCGCGGACGAATCCCTGCTCACGGAGTTCGTCTTCGGCTTCGCGGATGTCGCCGTCACCGTGCATGATGCGCAGCAGCTTCCCGATGAACGGCGGCAGGCCGTCGGGCAGCCGGTCCACGGCCCCGAAGTCCAGCACGCCGAGCCGGCCGTCGGCGAGCATCCGGAAATTGCCCGGGTGCGGGTCGGCGTGCAGCAGCCCGGCCCGGGCCGGGCCGGAGAACAGGAACCGGGTGAACAGGATCCCGGCCCGGTTCCGTTCCTCCTGGGATCCTGACTCGATGATCTGGGACAGCGGCGTGCCGTCCATCCACTCGCTGATCAGCACGTGATCGGTGGCCTGGACCACGTCGGGCACGTAGATGTCCGGGTCACCGGCGTAGGCCTTGGCGAAGGCCGTCTGCGAGGTCGCTTCCAGCCGGTAGTCGATCTCCTCGGCGACCCGGGCCCGCAACTCGTCAAGCAGCGGCTTGACCTCGAGCCCGGGCATGATGATCCCGAACAGCCGGGCCGCCCGGCTGAGCTGGTTGAAGTCGCTGAGCAGGGCCCGCCCGGCCCCCGGATACTGGATCTTGACGGCCACCTGGCGGCCGTCCTGCCAGACCGCGCGGTGGACCTGGCCGATGGACGCCGCCGCCCGGGGCGTGTCGTCGAACTCCGCGAACTCGTCGCGCCAGGACTCGCCCAGATCCTCGGCCAGGACCTGATGCACCGCCCGGGCGGGCAGCGGCGGTGCGGATTCCTGCAGCTTGGTCAGCGTGGCCCGGTACGGCCCGGCGATCTCCGGCGGCAGCGCGGCCTCGAAAATGGACAGCGCCTGGCCGAGCTTCATCGCGCCGCCCTTGAGTTCCCCCAGGACCCGGAAGATCTGCTCGGCGGTGCGCTGCTGGATCTCCGCGGCGACGATCTCGGCGGGCCGGCCGCCGAGCCGCTTCCCCAGGCCGAGCGCGGTCCGGCCGGCCAGGCCGGCGGGGAGGGTAGCGAGCTTCGCGGTCCGGGTTATAGCACGCCGGGGGAGATCATTCACTCCCCCATTCTGGGTCAGGATGCGGGGCTCCTGCTACATCGGCATTGCGGATGTGCCGGCCAGCTACGCCGGCGCCACTGCCAGCCGGGCAGGACGAGCTCCAGTGTGCCGTTGATCACCGCCGGCCCCGGGGCGGCCTGGTCGAGGTAGGCCAGCGCCTGCGCGGTGGCCTGCGCCGCGACCGCCGCAGCCAGCGCGGCCGCGCACGCGGCGGGCTGCGAGGCCCGGCCGGACGCCTGCGCGAGGATGAGCGGCCAGGCCGGGTCGCGGTCGCTGCGGGCCAGGTCCACGCAGTTCAGGCAGGCCGTCCGGCCCGGGATGACCAGCGGGCCGACCACGCCGATCGCTTCTGCGGCGGCCGCGGTCAGGTGCGCGACCGCGCCGGCCACCAGGGCGCCCGGCAGTTCGGGCGGGTAGCCGTCGGTGAGCACGGCCAGGTCCGGACGCCGCCGCGAGGCCGGCCCGGCCCGGCGGGCCCCGGGCGGGCCGTCACCGCCGGGGTGGCCGAGCCGGACCCGGCCCGCGGGTGGCCAGCACGCGAGCCCGGGCCCAGGCCCAGCAGAGCCCAGGCCCAGCAGGCTCCCCTCCTGGCGGCCCGGCCGCCGCACCGGTCACGCTGACCCGGCCGACGCCGGACGCGGTCAGCAGGCTGGCCAGGCTGGCGGCCACCAGGCCGGCCCCGTGCACCCGCACGCTCGCGGCCTGCCTGCGGGCCAGCACCAGGGCGCCGCCGTCGGCGTAGCCGTGGGCCAGGGACACCGTGGCCAGTTCCCCGGCGAGCCGGGCCCGCGGGCCGTCGGGCAGGGCCCGCAGCGTGGCGGCGGGAAAGTCATACAGTGCCCCCGCCGCGGCTAACAGCCCGAGAACCCGTTCCGCCGCCCGGCGGCCGATCCCCTGGTCGTGGGCCGCGGCCAGCACCTGGCCGAGATCGCGGCTCCCGTCCAGCAGGTTGATCAGGGTCTCGGTGCCGCGCATCCCGCGTAACGCCACCGCCCGCCTCGGGTCGATGCCTATCTGCAGGGTGTCCGGGTCGCGCCAGACCATCAGCAGCCCTGCTTTGATCGCCGGCCTCATGGCCGTGAGCCTGGCACGGGCAGCCGACATTTCCCGGCAGCCGGCGTACGGCAGGGGCGTAGCCGTCCCGTCCGTGCCGCCTGTGGACAGGCCTGTGGATTCCCTGGGGAACGACGGAGCGCCCCTGTGGATAACAGGTTTAGCGACGCCCGGCTACCCGGCTGGCGGGGGATCGCCCGGGTCCGGCTCATCCGGCTTCTCGCCGGAGCCGGACGGACCGGGGTCCGTCTCTCCCTCGACCTCGTCGATCTCCTTGTCCAGCGCGGACATTTCCTCCGCCAGCGCCGACATGTCCAGCGCGGGCCGCCCGGCCACGAACCCTTCCGGGTCGTCGAAGTCCTCGGCCGTGGGCATCAGGTCGGGGTGCGCCCACAGCGCGTCCCGCCCCTCGGACCCGCGGACGTCGGTGAGCCGCCGCCAGATCTCGGCCGCCTCGCGCAGCCGCCGGGGCCGCAGTTCCAGCCCGACCAGGGTGGCGAAGGTGCGCTCCGCGGGACCGCCGGTGGCCCGGCGCCGCCGGATGGCCTCGGCGAGCGCGCCGGCCTGCGGCAGCCGCTCGGCCGAGGCGTCCTCCACCACGGTGGCCACCCAGCCCTCGACCAGGGCGAGCAGGGTCTCCAGCCGGGCCAGCGCCGCCTTCTGCTGCGGCGTGTCCTCCGGCTGGAACATGCTGGCGTCAGACAGCGCCTCGCGCAGCGCCTCCGGGTTGGACGGGTCGATCTGCGGCATGGCCTCACGCAGCGCCGCGGCGTCCACGGTGATGCCGCGCGCGTAGTCCTCGACCGCGGCCAGCAGCCGTGAGCGCAGCCACGGGACGTGCGCGAACAGCCGGTGGTGGGCCGCCTCGCGCAGCGCGAGGAAGATCCGGATCTCCTCCGCGCTGACCGACAGGCCCTGGCCGAAGTCGGCCACCCCGGCGGGCAGCAGCGCGGCCACGCCCTCCGGGCCCAGGGGCAGCCCCACGTCGGTGGAGCTGACCACCTCGCGGGCCAGCCCGCCGACCGCCGCCCCGGTCTGGCCGCCGACCATCATCCCGCCGATGCGCTTCATCATGGCGCCCAGACCGCCGCCCAGGCCGGCCATGCCGCCCAGACCGCCGGTGACCGCCTGCAGCGCGGAACTCAGCTCGGCGGGCAGTTCGCCGCCCAGCTCCTCCGGATTGCCGCTGATCATCCCGCCCAGGGCGTCCACGGCCTTCTCGGCGATCGGGTCACACAGCTGAGACCAGACGGGCAGCGTGGCCTCGACCCACTCGGACCGGCTCCAGGCCTGCGCGGTGCGGACCCCGCTGGGGAATGAGGTGGCCTCGTTCAGCCACAGGTCCGCCAGCTGGATGGCCTCCACGACTTTCTTGCGGTCGGCGTCCAGCACGCTCGGATCGCCCTCGGCCGCCACGGTCTGCCGGGCCACGTTCTTGGCCAGGTCCCAGTTGACCGGGCCGCCCTGCCACGCCATGAGGTCGGCGAACTGCCGCAGCGCGTCCGCGAACTGCTGCGGGTCACCGAGCGGTCCGAGCGGATTACCGCCCGGATTGTCCCCGGAGTCGCCCCCGGATCCACCGGATCCGCCGGAGCCACCCCGGCCGCCAGAACTCCCGGAACCGCCGGGCAGACCAAAGCCGAAGGGAGGATCAGCCATCTCCGCGACCTCTCAGGCAGGATGGAAGGGTCACAACCGCCACGTTATCTCGGGAGCGGCACACGTTGAGCACTGCACGGGCCCAGGTTCGCCGCGAGCGCACAGATCAGGAGCCGCGCCCCGTCGTGGCCATCACCGGCGCGACGCGTGGGCTGGGCCATGCCCTGGCCCTGCGCCTGGCGGCCTCGCCGGCGGTGCGCCGGGTCATCGCGATCGATGATCACCGTGGGGACGTGGTCGGCGTGACGTGGCGGCTGGCCGACGTGCGCGACCCGGCCCTGGCTGGCCGGCTGAGCGGGGTCGACGTCCTGGTGCACACCGACATCGACCTGGCGGCTGACACCGATCACCGGGCCCGTCGGGCCTTCAACGTGCGCGCCGCGCAGACCGTGCTCACCTCGGCGGCGGCCGGGCGGGTCGGCCGGGTGATCCTGGTGACCAGCGCCATGGTGTACGGGGCCGCCCCGGACAACCCGGTGCCGCTGCCGGAGACCGCGCCGCTGGGCGTGGACCACGACGGCAGCGTGGCCGGTGACCTGCTCGAGATCGAGCACCTGGCCCAGCGCTCGCCCCGGTCCCACCCGGGCATGGCTATCACCGTGGTCCGCCCGGCCGCGCTGGTCGGCGAGGGCGTGGACACCCTCGTCACCCGGCATTTCGAGTCTCCCCGGCTGCTCACGGTGAAAGGCTGCGCGCCGCGCTGGCAGTTCTGCCATATCGAGGACCTGGTCTCCGCGCTCGAGCTGGCCGTGGCCGGCCAGGTCGACGGGGCGTTCGCGGTGGGCTGCGACGGCTGGCTGGAAGAGGAGGAAGTCGAGGAGCTCAGCGGGCTGCGCCGGGTCGAGCTGCCCGCCGGGCTGACGTTCGGCACGGCGCAGCGGCTGCACCGGCTCGGCATCACCCCCGCCCCGGTCGCCGACCTGCGCTACATGGTCTACCCGTGGGTGGTGGAGTGCGAGGCGCTCCGCGAGGCGGGCTGGCGGCCCGCCTACGACAACGCGGCGGCCCTCGGTGAGCTGCTGAAGCAGCGGGCCGGGCACCACGCCGTGGCCGGCCGGCGGCTGGCCCGCAAGGAAGCGACGATCACCGCCGCGGGCGCGACCGTCGCGGTGATCGGCACCGCGGCCATCGTGCGGGTGGCCCGCAGCCGCCGCAAGCGCGGTACCTGAGCTGAGCTACCTTGTCTGCGTGACTGTGATCCGGCTCGCCGAAGTGCGGGACACCCCACTGTCCGTGGACGAGGTGCACGACGCTGTGGCCGACCCCTCGGCGGGCGGCATCGCCCTGTTCACTGGCGCCGTCCGGAACCACGATCATGGCCGTGACGTGCGGCACCTTTCCTACAGTGCGCACCCGTCAGCCGCCGCCGAGTTGCGCCGGGTGTGCGAGAAGGTCGCCGCGGGCTTCGACGTGACCGCGATCGCTGCCGTGCACCGGGTCGGCGACCTGGCCGTGGGGGACCTGGCCGTGGTCGTCGCGGTTTCCTGCCCGCACCGGGCCGAGGCCTTCACCGCCTGCCGGGCCCTGATCGACGAGCTCAAGCAGACCGTGCCGGTCTGGAAGCACCAGGTCTTCGGCGACGGCGAGAGCGAATGGGTGAACAGTGCGTAGTCTTCCCCCCATGTCGCGGCGCACTGTGACCCTGCTCGTGGCCGGGATCGGCGTGGTGGTCGCGGCGCTCATCGCCGCCCTGGTGCCGGTGCCGTACGTGATCCTGTCGCCCGGGCCGACCCTCAACACCCTGGGCACGACCTCGGGCCGCCCCCTGATCACGATCGACGGGCACCGGACGTACCCGACCTCCGGGCACCTCAACCTGGTCACCGTCTCCTTCCTCGGCGGCCCCGGCGACGGGTTCAACATTTTCACCGCGATCCGCGCCTGGCTCACCCCGCACACCGCGGTCGTCCCCGAATCGGAACTGTTCCCGCCCAATCAGTCCGAGCAGCAGGTGGTCCAGCAGGACACCGCGGAGATGGCCAACTCGCAGGAGACCGCCCAGGCCGCGGCCCTGTGCACGCTGGGGATCCACTTCACCACCGTGGACACCGTCACGCAGACCGAGAAGGGCCTCCCGGCGGCCGGCGTGCTGCACCCGGGCGACAGCATCACCGCGGTGGACGGCACCCCGGTCAGCTGCAATCACGACACCGGCACCCTGATCCGCGCGCACCCCCCGGGGTCGGTGGTAATCCTGACCATCCTGCGCAAGGGCAAGATCGGGCACGTCCGGCTGAAGACCGCGAATGTCCAGGGCCACGCCGTGATCGGGGTGCTCGTCTCGGAGAGCTACACCTTCCCGTTCAAGATCAATTTTAAGGTCGGCGACATCGGCGGTCCCAGCGCCGGGATGATGTTCGCGCTGGGCATCGTGGACAAGCTGACCCCCCGCAACCTGACCGGCGGGCGGTTCATCGCGGGCACCGGGGAGATCTCGGCCAACGGCGCGGTGTCCGCGATCGGCGGTATCCAGCAGAAGATGGCGGGCGCCCGCGCGGCCGGTGCGACGATCTTCCTGACCCCCGCGGCCAACTGCTCGGACACCACCGGGGCGGTGCCGGCCGGGCTGCGCCTGGTCAAGGTGGCCACGCTGCGCCAGGCCATCAACGACCTGACCGCGATCAAGGCCGGCCGTAGTGTGCCCGGCTGCTGAAGGTCCCTGATTGCTCAGGGCTACCTGACCGTTACCTGACCACGTGCTGACCACTGCATGATTACCACGCCGGCGCGGGTGCCGCTTAGCCGGCCTGATCGGGGTACATTGGCGCCGCACGGCCCAGTACTGGGCTGACGGCATGTGAGGGGGAGTGCGGTGTCCTTCCGGTCAGGATCGGCCCGGCCGCCTGCCGGCCTGTCCGCCTGCCGCCCTGCTGCGCTGGCCCCGGCTGGTCCTCCCGGTCATCGTGGCCGTGATCGCCTTCCTCGTCCTGGTCACGATCGTGGCCGGGATCTGGACGGATTTCCTGTGGTACCGGTCCATCCACTACTCGTCGGTGTTCGGCACCACCTACGGCACGCGCTGGGCCATGTTCTTCGTGGCCGGGGTGTTCATGGCCGTGGTCACCGGGGCGAATGCCGCGCTGGCCTACCGGCTGCGGCCCATCTACCGCCCGGTGCCCGCCCCGGGCCAGGGCGGGGACGCCTACCGGATGGCGATTGACCCGCACCGGCGGCTGCTGCTCGGGGTGCTGCTCGGCGTGGTGGGCCTCATCTCCGGCATCACCGCCGCGGGCTCCTGGCGCACCTGGATGCTGTTCGCCAACCAGGTTCCGTTCGGGAAAACAGATCCTCAGTTCCACATAGATCTCTCGTTTTTCGTCTTCACCTACCCGTTCATCCGGATGGTGCTGAGCTACCTGTTCGCGGCGGTGCTGATCTCGCTGGTGCTGGCTGCGCTAGTGCACTATCTCTACGGCGGGCTGCGGATGCAGGGCCGGCGCCCCCGGGTGACGATGGCGGCGCAGGCTCACCTGTTCGTGCTATTCGGCGTGTTCGTGCTGCTCAAGGCCGTGGCGTACTGGGTTGACCGGTACGGCATCGACTTCTCCCAGCGGGGCGCGGTCACCACCGGCGCCTCGTACACCGACGTCAACGCGGTGCTGCCGGCCAAGACCGTGCTCGCGGTGATCGCCGTCCTGTGCGCCCTGCTGTTCTTCGCGGGGGCCGCCCGGCGCAGCGCGATGCTGCCCGCCGTCGGGTTCGGGCTGCTGGTGCTGTCCGCGATCCTCATCGGCGGCCTCTACCCGGCGATCATCCAGCAGTTCGTGGTCAAGCCGAACGAACTGGCCAAGGAGACCCCGTACATCCACAAGGAGATCTACACCACCCGGCAGGCGTACGGGGTGACCTCGTCCACGGTCCAGGTGAGCCCGTACCAGGCGACCACCAGCGTGCCGCAATCTGCGCTGGACAACGAGGTGAGCACGCTGCAGGGGATGCGGCTGCTGGATCCCGACGTGGTGTCGCCGACGTTCCAGCAGTTGCAGCAGGTCAAGAGCTACTACCAGTTCCCGTCCAACCTGGCGATGGACCGTTACCACCTATCCACGGCGGACTCGCTGCCGCAGGACACGGTGGTGGCGGTGCGCGGCATGGGCGGGCCCCCGCCCGGCCAGGGCAACTGGATCAACACCCACCTGGTGTACACGCACGGCTTCGGGGTGGTCGCCGCCACGGCCAACACGGTGCAGGGCAACGGCAACCCGACGTTCGTGGAGAGCGATATCCCGCCGCACGGGGCCCTGCACCTCAGCCAGCCCCGGGTGTACTTCGGCGAGGGGCAGAACGCGTACGCGATCGTCGGTGGCCCCGTGGGCGGCCGCAAGCAGGAACTGGACTACCCGTCCGCCGGGGTCGGCGGCCAGCAGAACAACACCTACCACGGCAGCGGCGGCGTGGATGTGGGCTCGCCGCTGAACCGGCTGCTGTACACGATCAAGTTCCGCGAGCTGAACATCCTGCTGTCCGGGGCGATCAATAGCCAGTCGAAGATCCTCTACGACCGGCAGCCGCTGGCCCGGGTGGCCAAGGTGGCGCCGTTCCTCACCCTGGACGGCAACCCCTACCCGGTCGTCGCCAACGGGCAGATCCTCTGGGTGGTGGACGGCTACACCACCACCAGCCTGTACCCGTATTCGCAGCGGCTGAGCATGGGGCAGGCCACGTCCACCAGCGACGCCCCGGGCGGCACGGTGGCCGGCCAGCCCACCGGCGACATCAACTACATCCGCAACTCGGTCAAGGCCGTGGTAAACGCCTACACCGGCAGCGTGACGCTGTACGACTGGGACGCCAGCGACCCGATCCTGCAGACCTGGATGAAGGCGTTCCCCGGGGTCATCAAGCCCAAGACGGACATCCCGGCGGCCCTGATGCCGCACCTGCGCTACCCGCCGGACCTGTTCGAGGTGCAGCGCCAGATCCTGACCCAGTTCCACGTCCTGGCCGCCCAGTCCTTCTACGGCGGGCAGAACTTCTGGGCGGTCCCGGACGAGCCGAGCCAGTCGAACGGCGCGCAGGCGGCCAGCCAGCCGCCGTACTACCAGACCATGCAGATGCCCGGCACGGTGACGCAGTTCTCGATGACCTCGCCGCTGGTCCAGCGGGGGCGGCAGAACCTGGCCGCGTACATGGCGGTGGACAGCAACCCGCAGTCGCCCGGCTACGGCACGATCCGGGTTCTGCAGTTGCCGCAGGACACCGCCATCCTCGGCCCGCAGCAGGTACAGGGCACCTTCGAGTCGGACCCGATCATCTCCTCGCAGCTGTCGCTGTACCGGCAGAACGGCTCCAAGGTGATCGAAGGCAACCTGATCACGCTCCCGGTGGGCGGCGCGCTGGTCTACGAGGAGCCGATCTATATCCAGGCGGCCGGCACCACGGGCGGCAGCAGTTCCGGTTCGTACCCGGTGCTCAAGCGGGTCGCGGTCTCGTTCGACGGGAACGTCGGGTTCGCGCCGACCCTGGCGGAAGCGCTCAGCCAGGTCATCCCGGGCCTGTCGCCCAGTTCGGGCGGGTCCTCGTCCGGCTCCGGCTCTGGCTCGGCTCCGGGCAGGGGTCGGCCAGCGCGACGGTACGCGGGTACCTGGCCCAGGCCGAGTCCGATTACGCCCAGGCGCAGGCGGCCCTCAAGCAAGGCAGTCTCACCGAATATGCCAAGGAGATCGGCGCCATGAAGAAGGCGCTGGACCAGGCGCAGCAGGCCGCCAAGGCCAAGCCGTCGCCGTCGGCCAAGGCCTCTGCGTCGCCGTCGGCCAAGGCCTCTGCGTCGCCGTCCGCATCCCCGTAGCCAGGCCTTCTGGTGCGGCGGCCGGAGCCGTAACATGGTCTAGACCACGTCGGCCGCGCCGCCGCCGTCGGCCTGGCCGCGACCCGCCCGGGACATGAGCACCGATGCTCACCGGCAGGTCGGCGGAGGGCGTACGCTCGGTCCTGACGGGACATTCAGCAATGCGGAATTGGCCAGCTATCTGGCCACTCGGTACAGGCAGCAGGGCCCGCACGCGGGGGGAAGGAGAAAGACTGCTCGTGGCACCTCGGGTGCTGGTGGACGCGACCACCGTGCCGGCCGACCGCGGTGCGCTGGGCCGGTACGTGGATGGCCTGGTCGCCGCGCTGGGCGCAACCGGAGCGGATCTCGCGGTGGCATGCCAGCGCAATGACGAAGAGCGGTACAGCAGGCTCGTGCCCGAGGCGATCGTCGTGGCCGGCCCGACCGCGATCGCGCACCGGCCCGCCCGGCTCGCCTGGGAGCAGACCGGCCTCCCGCTCGTGGCCCAGCAGGTGAACGCAGACGTCCTGCACGCCCCGCACTACACCATGCCGCTGCGGCCCGGCGTGCCGGTGGTCTCGACCATCCATGACCTGACGTACTTCACCGAACCGGACGCGCACAACCCCGTCACGGCGACCTTCTTCAAATCCGCGATCCGCACCGCCGCCCGGCGGGCCACCCGGCTGCTCGTGCCGTCCAAGGCCACCCGGGACGAACTGGTCCGCGTGCTCGGCGCCGACCCGACCCGGATCGATGTGGCCTACCACGGCGTGGACCACGCCCTGTTCCACCGGCCCGCCCCGGAGCGGATGCGCCAGGTGTCCGACCGGCTCGGCCTGCACGGCAAGCCGTACCTGGCGTACCTCGGGGGCCTGGAGCCGCGCAAGAACGTTCCCGCACTGATCACCGGCTGGGCCGGGGCCGTGGCCGACCTGGCCGACCCGCCCGCGCTCGTGCTCGGCGGGGGCAGTGGCTGGAGCGAGGAGGTGGACGAGGCCGTCGCCGCCGTCCCGGCTCACCTGCGCCTGGTCCGCCCGGGCTACCTGCGGTTCACCGACCTGCCCGGTTTTCTCGGCGGCGCGCTCGTGGTGGCCTTCCCGAGCCGGGGCGAGGGTTTCGGGCTGCCCGTGCTGGAGGCCATGGCCTGCGGCGCGCCGGTGCTCACCACGCACCGGACGTCGCTCCCGGAGGTCGGCGGGGACGCGGTCGCCTACACCGAGCCGGACGCCGAGGACATCCAGGCGGCCCTGCGCGGCCTGCTCGATGACCCGGCCCGGCTGGAATCCCTCGGCGAGGCCGGGTACGCCCGGTCCCAGGAGTTCACCTGGGAGGCCTCGGCCGAGGCTCACATGGCGTCCTACCAGCGTGCAGCGGCGCAGGGCGCAGAGTAACCTCGCTGCACATGTCAGCCCAGCCAGAAACGCCCTCAGCGCTTTCCCCGGCCGGCCGTGAGCCGCTGGAGGCGATCCTGCTCGTCGGTGGCCAGGGCACCCGGCTGCGCCCGCTCACCATCGGCACGCCCAAGCCGCTGCTGCCGACCGCGGGCGTGCCGTTCCTGGCCCACCAGTTCGCCAAGGCGGCGGCGGCCGGGATCACCCACGTGGTGCTGGCCACCGCCTACCGGGCCAGCATGTTCACGGAGTGCTTCGGGGACGGCGCCGCCTTCGGGCTGGAGATCTCCTACGTGCACGAGGCGGAGCCGCTCGGTACTGGCGGGGCGATCCGGAACGCCGCGTCCGGCCTGCGCAGCGGCCCGGACAGCCCGGTCGTCGTGCTGAACGGCGACGTCCTGTCCGGCCACGACATCTCCGCGCAGATCGACCTGCACCGCAAGGCTGACGCCGCGGTGACGCTGCACCTGGTCGAGGTGCCCGACCCGTCCCGGTTCGGCTGCGTGCCCATCGACGGTGACGGCCGGGTGACCGCGTTCCTGGAGAAGACGCCCAACCCGGTCACCAACCGGATCAACGCCGGGTGCTACGTGTTCCGCCGGTCGGTGATTGACGAGATCCCGCCCGGCCAGGTGATCTCCGTGGAGCGGTCGACCTTCCCCGACCTGATCAGCGCGGAGGCCCTGGTGATGGGCTATCCCGATTCGTCCTACTGGCTCGACGTGGGTACCCCGGAGGCGTTCGTGCAGGGCTCCTGCGATCTGGTGCGCGGGCGGCTGGCCTCGGCCGCCGTCCCGGGGCCGCCGGGCGAGCTGCTGACGCTGGAGGGGGCCTCGGTCGATCCGTCGGCCCAGGTGCGCGGCGGCACGGCGGTGGGCGCGGGCGCCCGGGTCGGCGCGGACGCCTACGTCACCGGCAGTGTGCTGTTCGACGCGGCCAGCATCGGCGCTGGCGCCCGGGTGAGCGGCAGCGTGATCGGCCGCGGCACGGTGGTCGGCGAGGGCGTGGTCCTGGACGGCGTGGTGCTCGGAGACGAGGTGCACATCGCCCCGGGCAACGAGCTGCGCTGCGGGATGCGGGTCTGGCCTGGCCAGACTCTGGGCCTGACCTGCGTCCGCTTCTCCACCGACACCTGAGCCCGTGCCCGGCGTCCCGGAACTCGCGCCGCCGGCCGTAGCCGGCGGCGCGGACGGCTCGCCGGGCGCCGCCAGTGACCCCGGCCGCACGCTGGAGTGGCGGGCGCCGTTCGTGCTGGACCTGCCGCGGACCCTGGGCACGCACGCCCGCGGCCGCGGGGATCCCGCCTACCAGGTCACCCCGGACGGCTACATCTGGCGGACCGCACTGACCCCGGACGGACCTGGCACGCTGCGCGTGGCCCCGGCGCGCCCCGTGCTGGCCGGGTCCGTGCTGGCCGGGTCCGGGCTGTCCGGGCCTGGGTCGGCCGGGTCCGGGATGTCCGGGCCGGAACCGGGGCCGGTCACCGTGGTCCGCGCCGCCGCCTGGGGCCCCGGCGCCGCGTGGCTGCTCCGCGAGCTCCCGGGGATGCTCGGCGCCGACGACGACCGGGCCGGGTTCGATCCCGCGCACCCCGTCCTGCGCGAACTGTCCGCCCGGCACCCGGGTGTCCGGGTCGGCCGCTCCGGCCGGGTCCTCGAGGCCCTGGTCCCCGCCGTGCTGGAGCAGAAGGTGGTCGGCGCGGAGGCCCGGCGGGCCTGGCGCTACCTGCTGCTCAAGTTCGGCGACCCGGCCCCCGGGCCCGCCCCCGCCGGGATGCGGGTCAGCCCGCCGCCGCGGATCTGGCGCCGCATCCCGTCCTGGGAGTGGCACCGGGCCGGTGTCGAAGGGGTTCGGGCCCGCACCATCATCGGCGCGGCCGAGGTGGCCGGCCGGCTCGAGGAGATCGTGACCATGCCGCCCGCGGACGCGGACCGGCGGCTGCGGTCGCTGCCCGGGATCGGCGTCTGGACCTCCGCCGAGGTGCGCCAGCGCGCCTGCGGCGACGCGGACGCGGTGTCCGTGGGCGACTATCACCTGCCCTCGGCCGTGGGCTGGGCGCTGGCCGGGCGGCGGGTGGACGACGCCGGGATGCTCGAACTGCTCGCGCCGTACGCCGGCCACCGGCACCGGGCCGCCCGGCTGGTGGAGCTGGGCGGGATCGGCCCGCCCCGGCGCGGCCCCCGGATGTCCATCCGCGACTACCGCTCCTTCTGACCCCCGCCTGCCCCCTCAGCCCAAGCCAGCCCGCCCGAGCCTCCCGACCGCACCATCTGCCCCGTCCGTCACATCACCTCCTCCCAGTAACGTGACGCCGTTCGGCCCCGGCTGGAGAGGGCGTGGGCGGGGGGTCGACAGTGCGGGGCGGGGAAGGTGGGTCGGCCGGGAGAGGCGGGCGGGGAGTCGGCTGGGGGCGGAGCTGGGACACGAGCCCCGGGCGCGGCTGGGTGCCGGGCGGGGGATAGCCGGGCCGGAGGGGCCGGCGGGCACCACCTAGGGTGGGGAGGATGAGCGCTGACACGCCCGCCTCCCGCCGAGCACCTCGGCTCAGCCAGAACCCCAGCCGTCCAGCACACAGCCTCCCAGCACCCTGTCTCCCGGCGCGCTGCCGTCCGCGCAGCCTGCTGACGTGCCGCCTACGGCTAATGCGATGCGACGGGCGCTGGCCCGGGCCCGGGACGGCAAGACCCTGGATCCGGCCGAGGCGGCCGTGCTGCTGCACGCCCGCGGGGACCAGCTGGCCGAACTGCTCAGCTACGCGGCCCGGACCCGGGACAGCGGGCTGGCCGCCGCGGGCCGGCCGGGCGTGATCACCTACTCGCGCAAGGTCTTCATCCCGCTGACCCGGCTCTGCCGCGACCGGTGCGGCTACTGCACGTTCGTGACCGTGCCGGGACGGCTGGACAGCCCCTACCTGTCCCCGGACGAGGTGCTGCGGATCGCCGCGGAGGGCGCTGCCCTCGGCTGCAAGGAAGCCCTGTTCACCCTGGGCGACCAGCCGGAGGCGCGCTGGCCGCAGGCCCGGGAGTGGCTGGACGCGCACGGCTACGACGACACGCTGTCCTACGTCCGGGCCATGGCCATCCGGGTCCTGGAGGAGACCGGGCTGCTCCCGCACCTGAACCCGGGCGTGCTCAGCTGGCAGGACTTCCAGCGGCTCAAGCCGGTCGCGCCGTCCATGGGCATGATGCTGGAGACCACCGCGGCGCGGCTGTTCACCGAGCGGGGCGGACCGCACTTCGGCAGCCCGGACAAGGACCCCGCGGTCCGGCTGCGGGTGCTGGAGGACGCCGGCCGCAGCAGCGTGCCGTTCACCACCGGGATCCTGATCGGCATCGGCGAGACCCGGGCCGAGCGGGCCGACTCGATCTTCGCGATCCGGGGCGTGGCCCGCGAGTACGGCGGCATCCAGGAAGTGATCGTGCAGAATTTCCGGGCCAAGCCGGACACGAAGATGCGCGGCGTGCCGGACGCCGAACTCGAGGACCTGGCCGCCACGATCGCGGTCAGCCCGGCTGGTCCTCGGGCCTGGCCATGCGGATCCAGGCCCCGCCGAACCTGATCGGCGAGGAGTACGGGCTGATCCTGGCGGCCGGGATCGACGACTGGGGCGGCGTGTCGCCGCTCACCCCGGACCACGTCAACCCGGAGCGCCCCTGGCCGCAGATCGACGAACTGGCCCAGCGGACCGCGGCGGCCGGCCTGACGCTGCACGAGCGGCTCACGATCTACCCGGGCTACCTGCGTGAGCCGTGGCTCGACCCCAGGCTCGGCGCCCACGTGGCCGCCCTGGCCGACCCGGCCACCGGGCTGGCCCGCGAGGACGTCCGGCCCGCGGGCCTGCCCTGGCAGGAGCCGGACGGCGGCTGGGGCGAGGCAGCCGGCCGGACCGACCTGCACGTCACCATCGACACCACCGGCCGGACGGCTGACCGGCGGGAGGACTTCTCGGAGGTCTACGGGGACTGGGACGAGGTCGCCACGCGGATCGCCCCCGAAGCCCGCCAGGGCGCCGCGCCCCCGAAGCGGCTCCGGCCCGAGGTGGCGGCCGCGCTGCGCAGCGCGGAACGCGACCCGGCCGGGATCACCGACGCGCAGGCCCTGGCGCTGCTGGACGCCGACGGCCCGGAACTGGCCGCCCTGGCCGCCCTGGCCGACGGGCTGCGCCGGGACACGACCGGTGACGACGTCACCTACGTCGTCACCCGCAACATCAACTTCACCAACGTCTGCTACACCGGCTGCCGGTTCTGCGCGTTCGCCCAGCGGCGTACCGACGCCGACGCCTACACGCTGTCCCTGGCCCAGATCGGCGACCGGGCCGAGGAGGCCTGGGAGGCCGGGGCCACCGAGGTCTGCATGCAGGGCGGTATCCACCCGGACCTGCCCGGGACGGCCTACTTCGATATCGCCGCCGAGGTCAGGCGGCGGGTGCCGGACCTGCACGTGCACGCGTTCTCGCCGATGGAGGTGGTCAACGGCGCGTCCCGGACCGGGCTGAGCATCCGCGACTGGCTGGTGCGCGCCCGGGAAGCCGGGGTCGGGTCGCTGCCCGGCACCGCCGCGGAGATCCTCGACGACGACGTCCGGTGGGTGCTCACCAAGGGCAAGCTCCCCGCGTCCGCCTGGATCGAGGTCATCACCACCGCCCATGAGCTGGGTCTCCCGACCACCGCGACGATGATGTACGGGCACGTGGACACGCCAGCGCACTGGGTCGGGCATCTCCGGGTGATCCGCGGCATCCAGGAGCGCACCGGCGGTTTCACGGAGTTCGTGCTGCTCCCGTTCGTGCACGCGAGCGCGCCCATCTACCTGGCCGGGCTGGCCCGGCCAGGCCCGACCCGGCGGGAAAACCGGGCGGTGCACGCGGTGTCCCGGATCATGCTGCACGGCGCGATCAGCTCGATCCAGTGCTCCTGGGTCAAGCTGGGCGACGACCTGTGCCGGGACGTGCTCCAGGGCGGCGTGAACGACCTGGGCGGCACGCTCATGGAAGAGACCATCAGCCGGATGGCCGGCTCGCAGAACGGGTCCTTCAAGACGATCAGCCAGTTCGGCGAGCTGGTGGCGCCGCTGGAGCGGCCGCTGCGCCAGCGCACCACGACCTATGGGCAGCCCGCGCCGGATCGCCTGGCGGCCGCGGCGGCCAGCGACGGGGTGTGCGGGGCGGTGCGCGGCGGCACGCGGACCGTGCTGCCGCTGGCCCTGCCCTGACCCGGGAGACGCCGCCGCGCACCCTGACCCCTCATATCCTGACGCACCGTACGCTGAGCCGGGCGGCGGCCCGGGCGCCCGGTCGTAAGCGGGCATGATCGTGCGTTGCCCGGGGCAGACCGCAAGCGGAGGGGATGAGGGATGGCAGATCGCACAGCCGGGGTGCCGGCGCCGGCCAGCCGCCGCGCGGAGCTCACCGGCTGGGGCCGGATCGCGCCGTCGGCCGCGCAACTGGCGGAGCCCGCCGATCCCGCGCAGGTCGCGGGCCTGCTGGCCAGCGCTACCGGCCACGGGGTGATCGCCCGCGGCCTGGGCCGCAGTTACAACAACGCGGCGCAGTGCGGCGGCGGGCTGGTCATCGGCACCACCGCGATGCGCCGGATCACCAGCTTCGACACCAGCACCGGGCTGGTCACCTGCGACGCCGGGGTCAGCCTGGAGCAGCTCATGGTGGCGGGCCTGCCGTCCGGCTGGTTCGTGCCGGTCTCGCCCGGAACCCGCCAGGTCACCGTGGGCGGGGCGATCGCCGCGGACGTGCACGGCAAGAACCACCACGTCGCGGGCAGCTTCGCCCGGCACGTGCCCTGGTTCGACCTGCTGCTGCCGGACGGCCGCCAGTGCCGGGTGACGCCCGGCGCTGATCCGCGCCTGTTCTGGGCCACGGCCGGCGGGATGGGCCTGACCGGCATCATCCTGGCCGCGGCCGTCCAGCTCACGCCCGTGCAGACCTCCCGGGTCCGGGTGGACACCGTCCGGACCGACGGCATCGACGAGACCATGGCGTACCTGTCGGCCACCGACGACCGCTACGGCTACACCGTGGCCTGGACGGACTGCCTGGCCCGCGGGGCCAGCCTGGGCCGGTCCGTGATCACCAGCGGCGATTTCGCGGCGCCCGGGGATCTGGGCCCGAAGGACCGGCGGGACCCGCTGGCGTTCCGTCCCGGCGCCCGGGTCGGCGCCCCGCGGGGCTTCCCGTCCGGGCTGCTGAACCCGGTGACGGTCGGGCTGGCCAACGAAGCCTGGTTCCGCAAGGCCCCGCGGCGGCGGGAGGGTGAGATCCAGACCATCGGCGCGTTCTTCCACCCGCTGGACGGGATCAGGAACTGGAACCGCGTGTACGGCCCGGCGGGCTTCCGCCAGTACCAGTTCGTGGTGCCATTCGGCCAGGAGGCGATGGTGCGCCGGGCGCTGGAACGGATCAGCGGCGCGCGCGCCCCCTCGTTCGTGACCGTGCTCAAGCGGTTCGGCCCGGCGGACCCGGGGTTCCTGTCCTTCCCGCTGCCGGGCTGGACGCTGGCGCTGGACTTCCCGGCGGGCACGCCGGGCCTGGCCGGGCTGCTGGACCAGCTCGACGAGGAGGTACTGGACGCGGGCGGCCGGGTCTACCTGGCCAAGGACTCCCGGGTGCGGCCCGGGGTTTTTGCCGGGATGTACCCGCGGCTGGAGGAATTCCGCAAGCTCCGGGCCGAGCTGGACCCCGGCGGCATATTCGCCTCCGACCTGTCCCGCCGCCTGGAGATCTAGCGGGCCCGGCCGCCGCGCCGGCCCGGGCAGGCGTTACCGGGTCAGCATGAAGTCGTCTGGGTCACGCGGGGGACGGTCGGGGGCGGGGGCCGCCGGGTGACCCACGCCGACCGCGCCCATCGGCTCCCAGCCGTCCGGCAAGCCGAGGGCGGCCGCCGCGACCGGCCGGCAGAACATGGTGCTGGACACCCAGCACGAGCCCAGGCCCTCCACGGCCAGCGCGACCAGGAGGTTCTGCACGGCCGCCCCCACCGCCACCACGAACATCTCCCGCTCGGCGGCCCCGCGCCGGGCATCCGGGTAGACGTGCGCCGCGTCGGCGACCAGGCACGGCACGATGATCAGCGGGGCGCGGCGCAGCGGCTCGCCGCGCCGGACCCGCCGGGCGATCTGCTCCTCGGTGAACCCGTCCGCCCGCAGGTCCGAGATCCAGGCGGCCAGCATGTCGTCCAGCAGCGCGGTCCGGGCCCGGGCCGAGGACAGCACGGCGAACCGGCTCGGCGTGGAGTGATGCGGCGCCGGCGCGGTGAGGGCGGCGGCGATCGCGCGGCGCACCGCCTCGGCGTCCACCGGGTCGGCGGTGAACTCCCGGACCGTCCGCCGCGCGGTCAGCACCTCGGATGCGCCGTAGCGGAACATGTCCTCCGCGGCCGGCCGGATCAGCGCCTGCGCGCCGGGGCCGTCGGCCTCGCTGACCAGGTCCGCCAGCCCCCGGACCAGCGCCACGGGGATGCTGGCCAGCTTGCCCTTGACCAGGTCGGCGGCGGACGCCAGTTCGTCCGCGACGGCGGTGACCGTCACCTCCAGCGTCCGGCCGAAGGTATCCGCCTGGCCGCGGTAGTCGTGCAGCGGGGCCAGCCCGGCGACGCCGATGGCCGCGTCCGCCTGGCCCATCCGCCAGGGCCGCCCCATCGTGTCGGTGATCACCACGGCCACGGTGACGCCCCGCCGGTCGCGCAGCCCGCGGCGGATCCGGCGGGCCGACTCGTCCGGGTCCGCGGGCAGCAGCGCCACCGTGCCCGGGGCGGTGTTGGAGTCGTCCACCCCGGCCGCGGCGAGCACCAGGCCGTGCTGGGTCTCCACGATGCGGGCGGGGCCGCGCCGCGCCACCACCCGGACCGTCTCGGCGTCGATGGCCTTGTCCCGGTCGGCCCGGATGACCCGGCCCTCCGCCTTGCTGACGATCTTGGAGGTGATCACCACGATGTCGCCGTCGGCCAGGTCCGGCGCGGCGTCCGCGATCAGGCCGGCCAGGTCGTCGCCCGCGCCGATTTCGGGCAGGCCGGGGACGCCGGTTACCGAGAGGCGCGGCGGGGTGGCCCATTTCGTGGCCGGTCATCCGCGCAGTTCCTGGGCCAGGTCGAGGGCGGCCCGGGCGATGGTGGCGGTGGCGGCGAGGCTGGTCATGTACAGCGGCAGCGCGCGGACCGTGATCCCGGCCAGTTCCGGCGCGTCCACCGCCGCCTTGTCCTGCTCGTCCACCAGCCACCCGTTCAGCAGCCCGGGGCCGTAGTGAGCCGCGACGGCCTGGGCGGTGGCGGGCACCCCGATGGCGGCGAGGCAGGCATCGGCCATGCCGCGCACCGGCGCCCCGCCGATGATCGGGGAGACCCCGACGACGGTCTTGGCCCGGACGGCGTCGGCGATCGCGGGCACGGCGAGGATGGCGCCGATGCTGACCACCGGGTTGGAGGGCGGGAAAAGGATCAGGTCGGCCGCGGTGATCGCCTCCAGGACGCCCGGGGCGGGCCGGGCCTGGGCCGCTCCCTCGACGATGATGTCGGCCGCGGGCACCGAGGCGTGCAGCCGCACCCACCACTCCTGGAAGTGCACGGTGCGGCGGCCCCCGGCCTGCCCCGGCTCGCCGGCCAGCACCACGTGGGTCTCGGCCCAGTCGTCGGTCATCGGGATCAGCGTCACCCCGGGCTGCCAGCGCTGGCACAGCGCGGCCGTGGCTGCTGACAGCGGCTGCCCGGCGGCCAGCATGCTGGTCCGGACGATGTGCGTGGCGAAGTCCTTGTCGCCCAGGTTGAACCAGTCCGGCCCGGACCAGCCGGACCCGCGGCCGTAGGCCTTGAGCTCGGCCAGGACGGTGAACGTGTCGGAGTCCCGGCCCCAGCCCTGCTCCTCGCTGATCCCGCCACCGAGCGTGTACATCACGGTGTCCAGGTCGGGCGAGACGTGCAGGCCGAACAGGGTGATGTCGTCCCCGGTATTGCCGATGACGGTGATATCGGCGTCCGGGACCTCAGCCTTCAGCCCGCGCAGGAAGCGCGCGGCCCCGACTCCGCCTGCCAGCACGGTGATGCGCATGGCGGCCAGTCTTGCAACCCTGGCTCAGCAGGGTTCCGCGAACCCCCCGGGAAGCCCGTTTGCGGGCCGCGGAAGGGCCGGTGGCGCTGCTGGGGCCTCAGGTTTCTGACCGGACTTTCCCGTCATCAGGGTCAAGAACATTGCCTTTACCACGTATCCAGCTTGACTCAAGGCAAGACACGCGGGTGTAATTTCAACCGTGTAGTTTCCGTGTTCCGGGGGAGAGGACACGGGCATCGAAGGGGTAGGAGGTGCACGATGGCTGACGTCATCGTCCCGCTGGCGTCCGTCGCGTTCGGAATTGGTGTCGATGACGCCACCGAGCCTGGCTGGCAAGATCGCGCCTTGTGCGCTCAGACGGATCCGGAGGCTTTCTTCCCTGAGAAGGGCGGCTCCACCCGGGAGGCCAAGAAGGTCTGCCGGGGCTGTGAGGTCCGCGTGGAATGCCTGGAGTACGCGCTCGAGCACGATGAGCGCTTCGGCATCTGGGGCGGGCTGTCCGAGCGTGAGCGGCGCCGGATGAAGCGCGAGGCGGTCTGACCGTCTAGCCGGTCTGGTCCGGGCTGGTCTGGTCCGGACCAGACCGCCTGGTCCGTTCGCTGGCGCCGGGGCCACTTTTGGTCACCGCCAGTTCACTGCCCGGCAGCCGTGCAGCTTGGGCCGCGCGACGGCCAGGGTGGCTGGCTGCCCGGGTGGCAGTGGTCTGCACTGAAGCGTCCAGAGTGCCTGCCTGGCCGGCATCGGGTCGCGTATTGTTCACGCGTACCCGCCCCGGCTGGGCTCTCGAGTGGACAGCTGGTGGCGCCCCGGCAGGTGACCATTCTGACCAGCAAGCGGACTCGTGTCGACAACTAACACGCAGGGCCAGCACGTTGTTACCGCGGTAATCGTCGCTCACGATGGCGCCGCGTGGCTGCCGCATATCGCGGAGGCGCTGCTCGGCCAGACCCGGCCGGTGCAGCGGGTTGTCGCCGTGGATACCGGCAGCCGCGACCGCAGCGGCGCCGTGCTCGCCGAGCTGCTCGGCCGCTCGGTGGTGTTCGGGATGGACCGCAAGACCGGATACGGCGCGGCCATCGCGCACGCGCTGCGGCACCGGGCGGCTAACACCAACGTCCCGGGGCCGGCCGGGCTGGCCCCGGGTGAGCGGACCGAGTGGGTCTGGCTGCTGCATGACGACTGCGAGCCCGCTCCGGACGCACTGGAGCGGCTGCTGCGCGGCGCGGCTGAAGCGCGCTCGGCGGCGGTGCTCGGGCCGAAGGTGATGGACTGGGCGGACCGCCGGGTACTGCTCGAGGCCGGGATCACCATCGACGGGGCCGGGCGCCGGATCACCGGCATCGAACCCCGCGAGGTGGACCAGGGCCAGCATGACGGGGACCGCGACGTCATGGCGGTGAGCTCCGCCGGGATGCTGGTCCGCCGGGATGTCTGGGATCAGGTCGGCGGCTTCGACCCGGAGATGCCGCTACTGCGCGACGACGTGGACTTCTGCTGGCGGGTGCACGCCGCCGGGCACCGGGTGCGGGTGGTCACCGACGCCGTGGTCTACCACCTCGAGGCCACGGCCCGGAACCGGCGCACGCCGGCCGCTGCCCCGCGGCCGCGCCGGATGGACCGGCACAATGCGCTGCTCACGCTGCTGGCCAATCTGCCCCTGTGGCCCGCGCTGTCCGCGCTGGCCGGCAACCTGGTGCTGTCCGCCCTGCGCACCGTGTTCTTCCTGCTCGCCAAGCGCCCCCGGGCCGCCCTGGATGAGTTCGCCGGGGTCGGGTCGGTCCTCGGGCACCCGCTGCGGCTGGCCGCGGCCCGGCGCCGCCGGGCCCGGGGCAGGCGGGCCGCCTACAGTCAGCTGCGCGCCGACCTGCCTCCTGGCCACTCCGTGCGGCGCCTGGCGGAGTTCGCCGCGAGCGTGTTCTACACGTCGACCCAGATCGACACCGCGGGCAGCCATCACGCCACGGACGACCCGTCCGACGACGACTTCATGCTCGTGGACAACGGGCTCGCACAGCGGATCCTGACCCACCCCGGCGTCCTGCTGGTGGCCGGGCTCACCCTGATCGCGCTGATCGCTGAACGCTCGCTGCTGGGCGCGGGCACGCTGACCGGCGGGGCGCTGACCCCGGCCTGGGGCGGCGTGTCCGCGCTCTGGCATGAGTACCTGCAGGGCTTCCACCCGGCCGGGATCGGCTCGGCCAGCTCCACCCCGCCCTATGTGGCGGTCGTCGCCGCGCTCGCCACGGTGCTCGGCGGCAAGCCCTGGCTGGCCATCGACGTCATCATGATCGGCGCGATCCCGCTCGCCGGGCTGGCCGCCTTCCTGGCCACCCGCCGGGTGACCAAGTCCGTCCCGGCCCGGGTGTGGGCCGCCGTGGCCTACGCGCTGCTGCCGGTGGGCATGGGCGCGGTGGCGGCCGGCCGCTTCGGCTCCGCCGTGGTGTTCGTCCTCATCCCGGTCATCGCCATGCTGGCCGCCCGGATCTTCACCGAGGCCCCGCGCCGCGCCCGCCGCGCCGCCTGGGCGACCGGCCTGGTCGTCGCGATAGCCGCCGCCTTCGCCCCGCTGATCTGGGTCGTCGCCGTCCTGGCGGCCCTGCTCGCGGCCGTGGTCTTCCGCCGGTCGGGCCGGGGCATGCTGCTCAACCTGGGCATCACCGCGGTGGTGCCCCCGCTGCTCCTGCTGCCGTGGACGCTGGACGTCGCCACCCGGCCGTCGCTGCTGTTCCTCGAGGCCGGGAACAAGGTGCCCGGGCTGGCCACGGCGGCCCTGCCTGCCCGGTCACTGCTGCTGCTGTCCCCGGGCGGCCCGGGCCTGCCGCCGTTCTGGGTGACGGCCGGCCTGGCCCTCGCGGCGCTGGCCGCCCTGCTGCTGGCGGCCCGGCGGTCCCTGGTCATGGCGGGCTGGTCCGTGGCCCTGCTCGCCCTGCTGGTCTCGGTCGGCGTGAGCCGGATGCTGCTGACCACGGACGACGCCAGCAAGCGCGTGGTGGCCTGGCCCGGGATCTCGCTCGCGATCGCGGCGGCCGGCCTGGTGCTCGCGGCGGTCGTGGCGGCCGATGCCCTGCCCGCCCAGCTCGGCGGGGGACGGTGGCGCCGTCCGGCCGGTCTCGGCGTCCTGCTCCTGACCGTGGCCGCGTGCAGCGCGCCGCTGCTGGCGGCGGGTTCCTGGGTCGCCACAGGGGTCCGGGGCCCCGTCGGAGGGGCGGACGCACCGGTGCTCCCCCCGTTCGTCAGCGTGTCCTCCAACACGGGGCAGCGGCCGCGCACCCTCGTGCTGCGCGCCGAGCACGGGACCATCACCTATGAGGTGCTCCGCGGCGCCGATCCGCTGCTGGGGGCGACGGACCTGGCCCAGCCCCCGGCCGCCCAGCGCACCCTGGACGCCGTCGTGTCCACCCTGGCCGCACCGGGCGGCGGGGACGCCCAGGATCAGGGCCAGGCCCTGGCGGCGATGGGCATCGGCTACATACTGCTGCCGACCCCGGCCGACGCCACGCTGGCCAGCACCCTGAACAACGTCGCCGACCTGCGCCCGGTGAGCAAGACGTCCGCCTTCCAGCTGTGGCGGGTGACCCAGACCGTGGCCCAGGTCCGGGTGCTCGAGCCGGGCGGCGCGCTGGTCTCGGTGCCTTCCGGGGAGGTGAGCGTCTCGGGTGCGGCCGCGCCGCGCAGCGGCGGCACCCTGGAGCTGGCGGAGCCGGCCGGCGGCTGGAGCGCCACCCTCAACGGCACGGCGCTGCAGTCCGTCCCGTCCCCGGCCGGCCGCTGGGCCCAGGCCTTCCGGCTCCCGGCCGGTGGCGGCACGCTCGACATCTCCCACAGCCAGCTGGGCCGGACCCTGATCGTGGTGCTGGAGGCGCTGGCCCTGCTGGTCGTGATCGGCCTCGGGCTGCCGGGCGCCCGGGTGCCGGGCGAGAGCGCCGCCGCCGGGCCGGCGGCCGGGGACGTGCGGACCGCAGGCGGCCGCCGGGAGCGCGGCCGCGAGAAGCCCGAGAGGGTCGGCGATCCCGGGCTGGAGCCGGGGAGCGTGCCCGGCGAGGACGAGGAACCGTCCCGGGGCAGTCGGCTGTCCCGCCGGGCGGCGGCTGCGGGCCGGACCGGTGCCAGCCACGCCGCTGCGGGCCAGGCCGATGCGAGGCCGGAGCAGTGCAGGCCGGGGGAGTGCAGGCAGGAGCGGTGCGGGCCGGGCCGGGCGCCGGGCCGCGGCCTCGGGGCCGGGCGCCTCGGGACCGGGCGCGCCCCGCCCGGGTGCAGGGCCCGGGGCACCGCTCAGCGGACCGGGCGCAGGCAGGCGCGGCTCTTCCCGCTCCGCACGGCACGAAAACGAGGACCTCGACGCTGTCCCCGGCGCCGACCTGGCGATGGACGCCGGGGCGCCGGCCGCGACGGGTTTCGGGGCGGCGGCCGGTTTCGGGTCTGATCCGGCCGACCCGCCGGGGGACCTGCCCCCCGCGCTGACCGGCTCCCCGGCCGGCGGGGGTTTCTGGGACCAGGACGACAGCCCCACGATGCTGAGGGACCGGGGGAGCGCACCCTGGGAGCAAATCAGCGCGCCGCCGGCCGCGGCCTCGGCGGGTGCGGAACCGGCGGGTGGCCAGGACGATGACCCGGGCGACCGGGGCGGCCGCAAGCGGTGGCGGCTGGGCCGCAAGACCAAGGGACGCAGCGCCCCAGAGCCGGAGACGGCGGTGGTGGCGGCGTCGGCGCCCGGGCCGGGCGCTGGGGCGCGTGGCGCTGCCGGGCGCGATGGCGCCGGGCGCGATGGTAGTCGGCGAGCTGGGGCCGGGCCCGAGTACCCGCCGGGCGAGTACGCCGGAACCGGGTATGGCGGTGCGGCCGGCACCGGCCCGCTCCGGCGCGGCCCCCGGGACACCAGCGGCCCGTACCCCAGCCCCTCATACGGCAGCGGTGAGTACCCCAGCGGCGAGTACCGCGGGGCCGGTCACGGCGGACCCGGCTACGAGGCCGAAGGTCATGGCCAGACCAGTTACGGCGGGGCCGGGCAGAGTGACTCCGGGCCTGGCCGTGCTGGCTACGGCAGTGGTGGCTATAGCACTGGTGGTTACGACAGTGCTGGTTACCACAGTGCTGGTCACGACAGCGCTGGCTACGACGGCGCTGGTGACAGCAGTGCTGGTTACGGCAGTGGTGGGTACAGCAGCGGTGGTTACAGCCGTGCTGGCGACAGTGGCGCGGCCTACGGGAGTGGCGAGTATCCGCAGGCCGGCCAGGGCGGCGGGCGGCGGGTGAGCCGCGGCCGGCTGCCCGGCGATGACGATGTGCTGCCGCCGCGGCGAGGGACGGCCTCCGGCGGTTATCCGGCTGAGCCGGGCCTCCCCCCGGCTGGTTCCGGCCGGCGCGGGGCAGGCTATCCGGACGCCGGGCCCCGGGGTGCGCCTTATCCGGGCGGCCCGGACTACCCGGAGTCCGCCGGTTACTCCGCCGGGTCCGCCCGGTCCGGCAGGTATCCCGAGGACGCGTCCCGGTCCGATGCTGGCGGGTCCGGCCCGGGCTGGCCCAGTCCAGATGGGTCCGGCTCGGCCTGGTCCGCTGCGGGCAGGTCTGACCCCGGTGAGTCTGGCCCGGCCTGGTCCAGCGGCCGCTCCGCGGGGCCGGACGCGACCCACGAGAGCGCCCGGCACGTTCCCGCCGAATACCCGGCCGCCCAGTACCCGGCCGCTGACTACCCCCCTCACGAGTTCCCCGCTCCCGGGTACCAGGGCAGCGACTATCCCGGCCCTGAGTACCCGGGCCACGACGAGCCCGGCGGCGGGGAGTACTCCGGCACTGAGTACCCCGGCCCCGACTATCCCGCTCCCGAGGACTATTCCGGCAGCCGCGCGCACGTGGCCTGGGGCCGTGAACCCGCAGATGAGCCAGGGGAGGGTGACTGGTGAGGAACCTGCGCGGAAGCCGGGTTCTGTTCGCCGCCGCGGTGGTCGTCGTGCTGGGCGGCCTGTACGCGCTGGCGGGCCTGCGGCACCCGATCTCGCTCAGCGCCGGGTCGGCACCCACGGCCCCGCGCTCGCTCCCGGTGACCTCGGTGACCCGGGTCTGCCCCGCGCCCGGGGCCCCGTTCAGCCGGGGCGGCGGCATCGCGGTGATGGCGTCCCCGGCCAGCCAGGCCACGGGCAGTCAAGGGTCCGGGGTCGCGGTCGTGACCCGGCTGGCGGGCCTGGGCCGGAGCACGGCCGGCCCGGCGGTACTCAGCATCACCAAGCCCGGGACGCCGCGGCTCGCCACCGTGAGCCTCGACCGCACCGCCCGCGCTCAGACCGCCCCGAAGGGAAAGCCCGCCGCGACCAGGGTCGTGTCCACGGCTGTCCGGGGTGGTGTCGTGGTTCAGGCCAGCGGAGCGCTGGCCCGGGGCCTGGATGTGGAGCAGACCTCCGGCACGAACCTGCCCAGCGCGGCCTGCAGCAGCCCGGGCACCGACTTCTGGTTCGCCGGCCCGGGACAGCGAACCGTCGGGCGCATCCAGGTGTACCTGATGAACGCGGGCAGCCAGGCGGCCGACGCGAACGTGGACATCTTCACCGACGCCGGGCCGCTGCAGGACACCACCGATAACGGGATTACCGTGCCGCCGCACGGGATGATCGTCCAGTCGCTGGCCCCGGTGCTGCGCAACTCCCGGTCGGTCGCCCTGCACGTGCGGACCAGCGTGGGCCAGGTGGCCGCCGCGGTCCAGGAGAGCACCGGGGCGGGTGAGGGGGCGTGGCTGCCGCCCGCCCAGGCCCCGTCCACCCACCTGGTGATCCCCGGCCTGCCGAGCGCGGCAGGCAGCCGCCAGCTCTACCTTTCAGTGCCCGGCGTGAAGGACGCGAACGTCAAGGTCTCCGCGGTCACGTCCCGCGGCACCTACGAGCCCACCGGTGCGGGCGGCATCGACATCCCCGGTGGGTCCGCCGCAGAGGTCTCGCTGCCGTCGCTGGCCGGGATCCCGGCCGCGATCAAACTGACGGCCAGTGCCCCGATCGCCGCGACCATCATGATCCCCGGAGGCACCAACGGCTCGCCAGGCTCCTTCACCGCGGCCGCGCCCGCGATCGAGGAGCAGGGCGTGATCGCGGACAACGTGACCGGACGTGGCCGGGCGTCCGCGCTGATCCTGTCCGCGCCGCACGCCGCGGCCCGGGTGAGCGTCGCCCAGATCTCCTCAGCGGGCTCGGCGCGCCATACCCAGACCGTGCAGGTCAGTTCCGGGAAGAGCGTCGTGCTGGCGCTCAAGGCGCTGCCTGGGACACCGCGTGGCACGCCGTTCGCGGTGGTGATCTCGCCGCTGGCGGGCTCGGGCCCGGTCTACGCGGGCCGCGTGATCTCGGCCAGCGGAACGGGCGGCGCGCTGCAGGCGCTGCTCCCGGTGGCCAGTTCGCTGGTCACCGTCCCGCTGCCCGCGGTCCGCAACGAGGCCATCTCCGCCGGGCCGTGAGCCCCGAACCCCGTGCGATGAACCCCGCGCGATGAAGCCGGGTCAGTCCAGGTCCCCGAAGCCCGGGTCCACGTCCTCCGGGTCAACGCCGAGCAGCCGGGCGAACTCCTCCACCACCACCTCGAAGACGAGTTCGCCCAGTTCGTCTTCGCTGTCGGCGCGCGCCGCGAGCGGCCGCCGGTACACCACGATCCGCGGCGGCCGGGCCACCGCGCCGCCGGCGGTGCCCGGCGAGCCCGGGTCCAGCCGGGCCAGGGACACGCTCTCCGGCCCCAGGCCGGGCGGGTCCGGCGGCGGGATCTCCTCGACCGCGAATTCCACCCCGGACAGCTGGGCCTCCCAGCGGGGCTCCAGCCGGGCGACCGCCTCCAGGACCAGCTCGTCGAACCGCTGCGAACGGCTCCGGTGCAGGGGTACCCCGGGCGGGGCCAGCACGCCGCGCAGCCCGCGCCCATGCCGGTCGCGCCGCCTGATCCGGGCGCGGTTTTCCGGGGCCTGGTCCCCGTCCCCCTCACCGGTATGCACAATTGCCGAGCGTATCCCGGGTGCCCGCGCGGTGCCCGGCGGCCGCGCCCCGCGGGATCAGCAGGCCCGCCCGGGCCCGCTGACCGGGGCGCTGAGCGAGACACGATCGTGCAGTGTGCCCCGGGTGGTGGCGTTACCGCCCGCGGATGGGTACGGTCAGCCGTTGTGAGCGATGCACGTGACCCCTCTCCCCTCCGGTCGCGCTGGCACGCCACGAACCGGCGCAGCCCGGCCGGCGGGACGTCATGGTGAGCGCCCGCCGTTGCTCCCGGCCAGCCTGCAAGCACCCTGCCGTGTACACGCTGACCTACGTGTACCGCGACTCCACCGCGGTACTCGGCCCGCTGGCCGCGTACGTCGAGCCGCACTGTTACGACCTGTGCTCCGCGCACGCCGACCGGCTGACCGCGCCGCGCGGCTGGGACGTGGTCCGGCTCCCGGTCGAACCGGTCCCGCCGGAGGCCGATGACCTGGAAGCGCTGGCCAACGCGGTGCGTGAGGCCGCCTTGCCGCCAGCCGGTGAGCCGGTCGGCCAGGGCATCGAGGTGGGCAGGCGGGGCCACCTCCGGGTGCTGCGCTCCTCACCCGACTCGGGGGACCGGCTGAGCTAGGCCTGCCCTCCTGGCCCGCGGCGGGCCGGTAGGCTCGGTCTCCATGCTCCCGGCAGTCAGCCCACCGCTGGCCGTCAGGGCGAGCGGGGTTCCCGCGGAACATCTGGGCAGAGGTATCCCGGCACCCGCACGGCGCGGTGCACGGCTGTGCCGTGCGGGCCAGCCAGAAATGACGCAAACGGACCCGGGCGCGTGGCCGCCGGGTTAGATACGGGAGGCAGAGCCTCAGTGGGCTCCTACGAGAAGATCTTCAAGGCCTATGACGTCCGCGGGATCGTGCCCGACGAGCTCGATGAGGACGTCGCCGAATCGGTGGGAGCCGCGTTCGTCCGGCTCACCGGCGCCCCCAGCGTGGTTACCGTGCACGACATGCGGACCTCGTCCCGCCCGCTGGCCGAGGCGTTCGCCCGGGGCGCCGCGTCCCAGGGCGCCGACGTCATCGAGGGCGGCCTCGGCTCGACCGACATGCTGTACTACGCGAGCGGCAGCCTGGGCATGCCCGGTGCGATGATCACGGCCAGCCACAACCCGGCCAAGTACAACGGGATCAAGCTGTGCCGGGAGGGGGCCCGGCCGGTCGGCGCGGACACCGGGCTGGTCGAGCTGCGGGACGCGGCGGCCCAGGGCCTGCCGCCGTACCACGGCACCCCCGGCGTCATCGTGCAGCGGGACCTGCTTTCCGGGTACGCGAGCCACCTCAAGAAGCTGGTCGATCTGTCCGCTATCCGGCCGCTGAAGGTGGCCGTGGACGCGGGCAACGGGATGGCCGGGCACACCGTGCCGAAGGTGTTCGAGGGGCTGCCGATCACCGTGGTGCCGCTCTACTTCGAGCTGGACGGGACCTTCCCCAACCACGAGGCCAACCCGATCGATCCGCAGAACCTGCGCGACCTGCAGCGCGCGGTGATCGATTCGGAGGCCGACATCGGCCTGGCCTTCGACGGGGACGCGGACCGCTGCTTCGTGGTGGACGAGCGCGGGCACATCGTCTCGCCCTCGGTGCTCACCGCGCTCATCGCCGTCCGGGAGCTGGCCCGCGAGCCCGGCGCCTCCGTCATCCACAACCTGATCACCTCCCGCGCCGTGCCCGAGATCATCACAGAGCACGGCGGTATCCCCGTACGAACTCGCGTCGGGCACTCCTTCATCAAGGCGCGGATGGCCGAGACGGGAGCCGTGTTCGGCGGCGAGCACTCCGGCCACTTCTACTTCCGTGACTTCTGGTACGCCGACTCGGGGATGCTCGCGGCCCTGCATGTGCTGGCCGCGCTCGGTGAGCAGGACGCCCCCCTGTCCGCCATCCTGGCTGGTTACGGCCGGTACGTGGCCACCGGCGAGATCAACAGCGAGGTGGCTGACCAGGCCGGGGCGACCGAGCGGGTCCGCGCGGAGTTCGCCAGCCGGCCCGGCGTCACGTCCGATGAGCTCGACGGGCTGACCATCACCGGCGACGGCTGGTGGTTCAACCTGCGCCCGTCCAACACCGAACCGTTGCTCCGGCTGAATCTGGAGGCATCGGACGAGGACACTATGCTCAGGCTGCGCGACGAGGTGCTCGGCATCGTGCGCGGTTAGCCCGGGTCTGCCGGGCTTTCCCGGAGACCCACGCACTTGTGGAGAACTAGTGAAAATCGACGACTGGCTGCTCGACATCCTCGCCTGCCCGAAGTGCCACGCGCCGCTGCGCGTGGATGAGGCCGCCAGCGAGCTGGTGTGCACGGGCGCGGACTGCGGCCTGGCCTACCCCGTGCGCGACGACATTCCGGTGCTCCTGGTCGACGAGGCGCGGCAGCCGGGAACACAACCGTGACCCTGGGCCCTCAGGAGCGCCTGGATGACCTGGCCCTGCTGGAGGCTGCAGATCCGGGTGGCGTGCTCCGGCAGGTGGCATCGGCGGCCGCGCAGGTGCGCACCTCGGCCCGGGCCACGGCCGAGACTGACCTCGGCCCGGTGATCTCGGCCGGCCGCCCGAGATCGATCGTGGTCACCGGGATGGGTGGCTCCGGGGTGGCGGGGGACGTACTGTCCGCGGTCTGCGGCCCCGGTTCCGCCTCGCCGGTCGTCGCGCAGCACGGCTATCAGCTGCCGGGCTGGGTCGGCGCGGCCGACCTGGTCGTCGCGGTGTCCTGCTCGGGCACGACCGAGGAGACCCTGTCGGCCGCGGAGGAAGCGGTGCGCCGGGGCTGCCCGCTGCTCGCGGTGGGCGGGGCCGGGTCACCGCTGGCGCAGATCGCCGAGCAGGCCCGGGCCCCGTTCATCCCGGTCGAGCCCGTGGGCATGCCGCGCTTCACGCTGTGGGGCCTGGCCGTGCCACTGATGATCATCGCGGACCGGCTCGGCGTGGCGGACATCCCCGCGGCGGGACTCGAGGCCGCCGCCGCGGACCTGGAGCGGGTCTCCCACCTCTGCCGCCCGGACAGCGAGTCGTTCGTCAACCCGGCCAAAACGCTGGCCCTGGAGCTGGCCGGGACGCTGCCCATGATCTGGGGCAGCTCGCCGCTGACCGGCGTGGCCGCCACCCGGTTCGCCTGCCAGCTGAACGAGAACGCCAAGTACCCGGCGGTCACCGGGGTGCTGCCCGAGGCCAACCACAACCAGGTGGTGGTGTTCGACGGCCCCTTCGCCCCGTGGCCCGCGGGGGGCCAGGTGGTGCTGGACGAGGAGAAGGATCCGCGCCCGCCGGTCCCGTTGCGGCTCATCATCCTCCGGGACCGCCAGGAGCACCCCCAGGTAGCCCGCAGGCGCGAGGTGTCGGCCGAGCTGGCGGAGCAGCGCGGGATCGAGCTGAGCGAGCTCGCCGCGGACGGCGACACACCGCTGCAGCGGCTGGCCAGCCTGATCCAGCTGATCGACTACGCCACGGTGTACCTGGGCATCGCGATTGGTGTCGATCCCGGCCCGATCGCCGTGATCGGCGAGCTGAAGGAACGGATCATCTAGTTGCCTGACGCGCAGTTGCCTGACCCGGATGTGCCTGAGGTGGAATTGCCTGACGCGCAGGCGGAGGAGCCCTCCTCCGAAGGACTGCGCGCGGTGCTGGCCGCGCTGGGCGCGAACCTGGGCATCGCGGTCACCAAGCTCGTGGCGTTCGCGATCACCGGGTCGGCGTCCATGCTCGCCGAGTCGGTGCACTCCCTGGCGGACAGCGGGAACCAGGCCCTGCTGCTGGTCGGCCGCCGCCGGGCCCGGCAGGAACAGACCGAGGAGCACCCGTTCGGGTTCGGCCGGGAACGCTACTTCTACGCGTTCATCGTGGCCGTGGTGCTGTTCACGGTGGGCGCGGTGTTCTCGGTGTACGAGGGCGTCCACAAGATCATCAGCCCGGAGCCGATCCAGTCGCCGGTGGTGGCCTTCGTAGTCCTGATCATCGCGATGGGCCTGGAGAGCTTCTCGCTGCGCACCGCGGTGCACGAGACGAACCTGGTTCGCGGCCGGAATGGGTGGCGGGCGTTTATCCGCCGGGCCAAGGCCCCCGAACTGCCCGCCATCCTGCTGGAGGACCTGGCCGCGCTGATCGGGCTGGTCTTCGCGCTGGCCGGGGTGGCGCTGACCGTCATCACCGGGAATCCGGTCTGGGACGGGGCGGGCTCGCTGGCCATCGGCATCCTGCTCGGCTGTGTGGCCGCGGTGCTGGCGGTCGAGATGAAGAGCCTGCTGATCGGGGAGTCGGCCAGCACGGACGTGGAGCGGGCCATCGTCACGGCCCTGGAAGCGGGCCCGGAGGTGCAGCGGGTCATCCACCTGCGGACCCTGCACATGGGCCCGGAGAGCCTGCTCGTCGCGGCCAAGATCGCGATCAGCGGGGCGGACAGCGCGGCGCTGGTGGCGGCGGGGATCGACGCGGCCGAACGCCGGGTCCGCACCGCGGTGCCGATCGCCGAGATGATCTACCTGGAGCCCGATATCTACCGTCCGGGTATCGCGGACGTCACCGACCCGGCCATCCGCGCCGTACGCCGCCCCCGCCGCCCAGCCCCCTAGCCGATCCCGCGGGCCTGTGCGCTGCCCCCAGGCGCGTAGTTCGGGTCGTGCGGGCCTGGCGCCGTCCCCAGTGCCCAGCCCGTATCGTGCGGGCCTGGCGCCGCACCCGGTGCAGCCCGATCGTGCGGGCCGTGCCGCCCGGCGCCAGCCCGATCGTGCGGGCCCCACCTGACTCGCATCACCAGCACCATGGGCCACATTGATCATGGCCAGCGCCGACATGTCACGCCCGACGTGCGTCCCGGCGGGTGTTTTGTCCGTTTATGGCGAACGTTCGGCGTGATATGTGGGCGGGGCTGGCGCCGGTGAGGGACGTGGTTGGGCGGGGGCGGTGGGTTAGGGGCGGGGAGAGGGCGCGGGTGATGCGGGGGGACGGCGGGCCGGGGGCTGAGCTGGCGAGCGGGGGACGGCGGGCGGCGCTGGGCGGTCGGGGCGGTGGCCCATGCTGAGGAGGCGGAGGGCGCGCTCCTTCTCGAAATCCAGGGCGCTGCCAGGCGGCGGCGGGACCCGGCCGATCCGCCGTCCCAGCTCCGCGACCTGGGCCCGGACCCCAGGCTCGGCCAGCACGCGCAGGCCGAAGGCCAGCGCGGCCGGGCTGATATCCAGCCGCCGCTCCAGGTCCAGGGCCAGCGCCACCGCGGCCACGTCCTGATCACGGAACTGGCGGTGACCTGGGCCGCGCCGCGCTCCGCGTCCCGCCGCGCGCCCCTGTGTGCTCGCCCCGCTGGCTCCGGTCCCGCCCAGGGCGGGCAGCAGGCCGAGAGTCTCCCGGTAGCGGAGCATCCGGGGGGACGTGCCGAGCCGCTGGGCGGCCTCCGTGATCCGCATAGGCTGAATCTAACATCTTTTTGTCAAGAACCCCGCCTGAAGGCTGCGCCCGGGCCGGCCCGTGCCGTACGGTCGGGGGAGCCGACCATCCGTGACCCTGCTGAGGAGTGTCATGCCCACCGAATCCGTCCCGTTCAAGGTGGCCGATCTGTCGCTCGCCGACTTCGGGCGCAAGGAGATCCGGCTCGCCGAGCACGAAATGCCGGGACTGATGGCGGTCCGGGAGGAGTACGCGGACGCGCAGCCGCTGCGCGGGGCGCGGATCACCGGATCGCTGCACATGACCATCCAGACGGCCGTCCTGATCGAGACCCTCGCCGCCCTCGGCGCCCAGGTCCGCTGGGCCAGCTGCAACATCTTCTCCACCCAGGACCACGCCGCGGCGGCGGTGGCGGTCGGCCCGGAGGGCACCCCGGAGGACCCCCAGGGCATCCCGGTGTTCGCCTGGAAGGGCGAGACGCTGGAGGAGTACTGGTGGTGCACGAACCAGGCGCTGACCTGGGCGGGCCAGGACGGCCCGAACATGATCCTCGATGACGGCGGCGACGCCACGATGCTGGTGCACAAGGGCGCCGAGTACGAGGGGGCCGGGGCCGTCCCGTCCGCGGCCGAGGACGACGCCGAGGAGTGGAAGGTCGTCCTCGACCTGCTCCGCCAGTCCCTGGAGACCAGTAAGGACCGGTGGACGCTGATGGCCGAGGGCATCCGCGGGGTGACCGAGGAGACCACCACCGGCGTGCACCGGCTGTACGAGATGGCCCGCTCCGGCACCCTCGCGTTCCCGGCCATCAACGTGAACGACTCGGTGACCAAGTCGAAGTTCGACAACATCTACGGCTGCCGGCACTCGCTGATCGACGGCATCAAGCGCGCCACCGACGTGCTCATCGGCGGCAAGGTCACGGTGGTCTGCGGTTACGGCGACGTGGGCAAGGGCTGCGCGCAGTCGCTGCGCGGCCAGGGCGCCCGGGTCATCGTCACCGAGGTGGACCCGATCTGCGCCCTGCAGGCGGCCATGGACGGCTTCCAGGTGGCCAAGCTGGACGACGTGGTCACGACCGCGGACATCTTCGTCACCGCCACCGGCAACCGGAACGTCATCACCGCCGACCAGATGCGGCTGATGAAGCACCAGGCCATCGTGGGGAACATCGGCCACTTCGACAACGAGATCGACATGGCCGGGCTGGCCCGGATCCCCGGCATCCGGCGGATGATCATCAAGCCGCAGGTGGACGAGTGGCAGTTCAACGACGGCCACGCGATCATCATCCTGTCCGAGGGCCGGCTGCTCAACCTGGGCAACGCCACCGGCCACCCGAGCTTCGTGATGTCCAACTCCTTCACCAACCAGGTCATCGCCCAGATCGAGCTGTTCACCAAGGCGGATGAGTACCCGGTGGGCGTGCACACGCTGCCCAAGCACCTGGACGAGAAGGTGGCCCGGCTGCACCTGGACGCGCTGGGGGTCCGGCTCACCGAGCTGACCAAGGAGCAGGCCGACTACATCGGCGTCCCGGTGGAGGGCCCGTACAAGCCGGACCACTACCGCTACTGAGACACGTCACCAACCCCATGAGTGAGCGGCCGCCCGGCGCCCCGTCCGACATCGCGGACGCCGGGCTGGCCGGCGTGGGCCTGGCCCGGATCGGCTGGGCCCAGCGTTCCATGCCAGTACTGACCGGCATCGGCAAGGTTTTCGTTAGAGAAAAACCGCTGGCCGGCCATACGGTAGCGGCTTGCCTGCACGTCACCGCGGAAACGGCGGTGCTGGTGCAGACGCTGCGCGCGGGGGGCGCGCAGGTGTACCTGGCCGCCTCGAACCCGCTGTCCACCCAGGACGACATCGCGGCCGCGCTGGACGCCTGCGGCGCGGCCGTGGTGTTCGCCCGGGCCGGGGCCGACCGGGTGGCCTACGAGGCGCACATTCACCGGGCCCTGGACGCCGGTCCGGACCTGGTCGTGGACGACGGCGGCGACCTGATGGAGGCGCTGCACGGGGAGCGGCCCGACCTGCTCGGCAAGGTGCTGGGCGGGTGTGAGTCCACCACGGCCGGGGTGATCCGGCTGCGCCGGATGGCCAGCGAGGGCACGCTCGCCTTCCCCGCGGTCGCGGCGGACGCCACCGGCACCCGGCTCATGCTGGACAGCACGTATGGCACCGGCCAGTCCACCATCGACGGGATCATCCGGGCCACCAACATCATGCTGGCGGGCCGGACCGTGGTGGTGGCCGGGTACGGCTGGTGCGGCCGGGGCATCGCCCAGCGGGCCCGGGGGCTCGGTGCGCAGGTCATCGTGACCGAGGTCGATCCGGTCCGGGCGCTCGACGCGATGATGCAGGGTTACCGGGTGCTGCCGATGGCGGACGCTGCGCCGATTGGCGAGGTGTTCATCACCGCGACGGGCTCCCGCGAGGTGATCACCGCCGCGCACCTGGCCGTGATGCGGGATGGCGCGATCCTGGCCAACGCCGGCCATTTCGACGTGGAGATCGACGTGCGGGCGCTGGCCGGGCTGGCCGTCAGCGTGGAGCAGGATGTGCGGCCGCACACCGACGAGTACGTGCTCGGCGACGGACGGCGGCTGCTGCTGCTGGCCGAGGGGCGGATCGTCAACCTGGTCGCCGCGGAGGGCAATCCGCCCATGGTCATGGACGTGTCGTTCGCCGGGCAGGCGCTGGTGCTGGCCTGGCTGGCCCGCGAGCACGGTTCGCTGCTACCGGGCGTGCACCGGGTCCCGCCCGCCATCGACGACGAGATCGCCCGCCTGGCGCTCGGCGCGACGGGCGCCGCCATCGACGAGCTGAGCCCGGCCCAGCAGGAGTACCTCGACTCCTGGCAGCAGCCCTAGCGGCGGGACTGGTCTCAGCCTTACCGAGGGGGCAGGAAGCCGCCGGGGCGGGGCGTCGGGGCGTCGGGGCCGGCGACCGGCGGAACGGCTGCGGCCGGTGCGGCGAGAGAGTCGCCGGCGGGCGGGGCCGCGCTGGCCCCGGCGGGCAGCCCGGCGGTGTCGGCGGGCGGGGCCGGGGTGCCTCCGGCGGGTGAGCCGGGGCTGGCCTGGGCGGCCATCCGGGCGTGCGCCCGGTCCCGGCGCTCGGCGAGCACCGCGGACAGGTAGTCGGGCGGGCTGGCGTCGGCCGGCGGGGGCGGGGTCACCTGGGCGGTCACCGCGGCGGCGATCCGGCGGCCGAACTCCTCCCGGGTCGCCGGGGTGAAGTCGAAATAGCGGCTCAGGTACTGGCGCGCGGTCTCCGCGGTGGCGTCGGTCAGCCCGGACAGCTCGGCCGTGGCCGCCCAGGCGGCGAGCGCCGGGGGCAGCGCCGACATCGGGGCGGTCGTACCGCGCGGGCCGGGCAGCCGCTCGGTGATGACGAACGTGCCGGCGAAGATGTCGCCGAGGCGCTTGCCGCCGGACGACAGCAGCGAGGTGAGCAGCGCGAGGAAGCCGATGGTCAGCCAGATCTCCAGCACCCCGGCCAAGGCCCGCATCAGCGCCTGGCGGAACCGCTCCGGGCCGCCGTCATCGCTGACCACGCGGAGCCCCAGGGCCAGCTTGCCCAGCGACCGGCCGCGGCTCAGGGTCTCGAAGAGGGTCGGATAGCCGACGATGATCGCCACGGAGACGGCCAGCGAGATCGCCGCGACCGCCGCCGCGTCGAGGCCGCCTCCCGCCCCGGCGGCCAGCGCCACGCCGCCCAGCCCGAACAGCAGCACCAGCTGGATCGCGATGTCGATGAGCAGGGCCAGGGTGCGGCTCGGGAAACGGGCAAAGGGCACGTCGATGACGACGGCTTCGCCGGTGATCACCTCGGCCACGCGGTTCCCCAGTCTGTCAGTAGGCTGCCTGGAGTGGACGTTGACGCATTTGTAGCCGCACACCAGGCCGATTGGGCCAGGCTAGACGAACTCGTCCGGCGGCGGCGTCGGCTGACCGGCGACGAGGTCGACGAGCTGGTCACGCTGTATCAGCGGACCACCACGCACCTGTCCGTGCTGCGCGCGTCCGGGCACGATCCGGCGCTCGCCGCCCGGCTGTCCAGCCGGGTCGCCCAGGCCCGGACCACGGTGACCGGCTCGCACGTGCCCGCCTGGTCGGCGGTGAGCCGGTTCGCCGTGGTGTCGTTCCCGGCCATGGCCTACCGGGCCCGGTGGTGGTGGGCGGGGACCGCGGGCGGGTCCATCCTGGTCGCGGTCCTGCTGGGCTGGTGGGTGGCCCGGTCTCCGGGGGTGCAGGCCGCGCTGCTGCCCGGGGCCAGCGTCCGCCAGCTGGTGAATCACCAGTTCCGGGGCTACTACTCGCAGTACGCGGCCAGTTCGTTCGCCGCGAAGGTGTGGACCAACAACGTGTGGGTCGCCGCCGAGGCGCTGATCTTCGGCGTGCTGCTCGGGCTGCCCACGCTGGTGGTGCTGTTCGGGAACGCGGCCAACGCCGGGGTGGAAGGCGGCCTGATGGTTGCGCACGGCCGGGGCGGGCTGTTCTTCACCCTGATCCTGCCGCACGGGATGCTCGAGCTCAGCGCGGTGTTCCTGGCCGCGGCGGCCGGTCTGCGCCTGGGCTGGAGCATCATCGACCCTGGGCCCCGGCCCCGCGGGCGGGCCCTGGCCGAGGAGGGGCGCTCCTCGCTCACGATCGCGCTCGGATTGATCGTGGTGCTGCTGGTCTCCGGGGTTATCGAGGCGTTCGTGACTCCCTCGCCGCTGCCGGCCTGGGCCCGGATCGGTATCGGCGCGGTGGCCGAGGTGGCGTTCGTGGGGTACGTCCTCGTGTTCGGGCGGCGGGCGGCGGCTGCCGGGGCCAGCCCGGATATGGAGTTCGCGCCCGACACGGTCCCCGTGGCGGGCTAGCGCCGGGGTTGGCCCAGCCGGCGCCGAGTACTGGCCTCGAGGCCAGCGGCGGTGACGATGACTGGGACCCGGAGGCGGGTGGCCCGCCCTCGGGGGCCGTGATCGCCCATGGAGGCTGGGGTGACAAGCTGCCCAGAGACGCGGTCCTAGCCACCGGCCTCGGCGCGCTGCCTCAATTCGCTAAGTCGCCCGATCTGGCGAGCCAGCGGGCCAGTTGCCGCTGGGCGTCATCGTCGCCTGCGTCGGCGAGCAAACGCAGCACCTCGATGTCGACCTGCCAGGTCCGCCAGAATGCTTGCAGAGCGGCCAGGCCACCTTCGATGCTGATCAGCTCGCGTAGCTCAGTCAGCCGGCCATGCACTGCCAGCCAGCCGGCCAGCTCGTACAGGGCGTGGTCATCACCGGCGCCGGCGCGCTGGCGCAGCTCACCGGCCTGATCGCACTCGGCCAGCCAGCGGAGCCGCGCGAGGTCCTGGCTGCCAGCGGGCGGATCGCGATAGCCGCGAGGCCAGTGGACTCCGGTAGGCAAGCTCTTGCCGCGCATTCTCCGCCATCGGCTCGCTGGCGAACTTTACCTCACCGTTCTCGGCCAGGCTGTACGCCTGCCACCACCGGGCGGCATCGCTCGCTTCCTTGGCTGATGAGTCTGCCAATGCATACCTCGCTCCTGGCCTTGGGGCGCCACCGAGTGGAGACCGGATGACGTCCGCGCCACGACGCCGCCGCAGGGCCCACCAGCCGATACCCGGCCAGCGCGTGCACGCCAGCCACCGGAGTGGAGACCGGATTGACGTCCACGCCTACCTGACGCTACGCCGGACAGGGCCGGTAAATCCGGTTGACCGCGGCGGGGCGATGCGGGCTAGATTCCGCAGGTGGCCGAGATTCAGGGTTCCTACGATGATCTGTTCACGGCGGTGCCCGGCGCGCTGGCCGCGTTGCTGGACGCTGGAGACGTGGGTGCTTCGGTGGCTGTCTTCGTGGACGGCGAGCCGGTGGTGGACGTCTGGGGCGGGTTCGCCGACGCGGACCGCACGATGCCGTGGCAACGCGACACGATCACCAATGTCTGGTCGGTCACCAAGACGATGACGGCGCTGTGCGCCCTTATCCTGGCCGACCGCGGCGAACTCGACCTGACGGCGCCGGTCGCCCGGTATTGGCCGGAGTTCGCCGCGGCAGGCAAGGACAGGGTGCTGGTGCGGCACCTGCTCGCGCACACCGCGGGCCTGCCCAACTGGAACGGGCCGACAACGGCCGAGGATCTCTATGACTGGCCGACCGTTACGGCGCGGCTCGCCACGCAGGCTCCGGAGTGGGAGCCGGGCACCGCGGCCGGATACCACTCGGTTACCCAGGGATTCCTCGTCGGCGAGGTCGTTCGCCGGATCACCGGCCGCAGCGTGGGCGAGTTCTTCGCCGACGACGTGGCCGGGCCGCTGGGCGCCGACTTCCACATGGGGCTGCCCGCCGAGCACGACCACCGGGTCGCGCTCTCCATCCCTCCGCCGTCGCAGGACGAGGACTACGTCGCCAGCGCCCCCGGCGCAGCTGCCGTCCCCGCCAGCGGAATCGGGATACGGGTTCGTGACGGGAACAGCATCGCCTGGCGCCGCGCGGAGATCCCGGCGGCGAGCGGGTTCGGCAATGCCCGCTCGGTCGCTCTCGTGCAGTCGGTGATGGCATGCGGGGGAACGGTGCGTGGTGTGCGGCTGCTGTCACAGGCGGGCTGCGACCGCGCGTGGGAGGAACAGTTCCGCGGCGAGGATCGCATCCTGGGCATGGCGATGCGCTACGGCCTGGGCTACGGCCTGTTCGGCAGCACCTACGGCTGGGGCGGCTGGGGCGGCTCGATGGTAATGATCGAGCCCGACAACCGTATGGCGGTGTCGTACGTGACTAACCAGATACACGGGCCAGGGGGCGACGGCCGGGGACTCGAGATAGTGATGGCCGCCTACGACGGGCTCAAGGGACTGCGCGCCTGACCAGCCGTCGGGTGCCCGGCTACCTGGATCGCGAACCTCGTCGAATGTGGATCAGGTCGCTGATATGCCGGGTAGGTGCCGGTTCGAGCCAGGACAACCGGCACCCGTGAGGGAGCGGAAGGAGTGACGATGATAGCCCGGACATGGCGGGGCTGGGTCAGGAGTGACCAGACAGCGGCGTACGTCGAGTACATCACCAGAACTGGGCTGAGCGCCTACAAGCAGACACCCGGCAATCTGGGTGCCCAGATGTGGACGACAGATCTCGGCGACGGCCGGACAGAAGTCATGACGGTCAGCTGGTGGTCGTCATTGACGGACGTCGCAGGCTTCGCGGGCCAGAACATCGAGGTCGCCGTCTTTTACCCAGAGGATGACGATTACCTCATCGACCGCGAGACCACCGTCACCCACTACGACGTCGCACGGACAATGTGACGGTGTCGGGCAGGAAGCCTTCGAGGCTAGGGCGCGCCTATTACGACGCCAATCTCGCGTGCAAGTCATAACCACACAGGTTGGGGCGTCACCACCGCAGCGGGCCGTCTGAGCGGGAGAACACCCCGCGGCGGCCGACGTTAGTACAGACACCGCCGCAGGGCGCCGAATCACCATACCAAGTGATATCGAATCTAAATTCGAAAGTTGCGCCCCACGTCGAGTCGGCCTGTAGCGCGGCGCGCAGGACGCCGACTTGACCGCAGCGTGGCGGGGCGGCCGTCAGGAGCTGACCACACTGAGGCGGAGCTGGCGCGCAAGCCAGCCAGGTGTTACCGTTTACTGTCAACAGATTTTCGTTGACTAATTCGCTGAAGACGGCGCCGGATCCGGCTCGGGCAGGAACCAGCACATGACGTCCTACGATCCTGGATCGCTCAGCATCCCGGCCCCGGAAGACGCCGTCGGTACCCCGATCGATAGTCCGCCCACCGGCCTGCCGCCCGCACTCTTCCGCGACGGCGAGATCCTCGCGTTCGAGTACGCCACCGATCCACGTGCGTTCAGGGGCCCTGGCGGGCTTCTACTGGCGAGCCGATTCCCGCCTGGTCGGCGGGCGGGTCCTGCATGACTACCTGGAGAGCAGCTCATGACATCGCACCAGGCCGGCCAGCTCGACAGCCTGCTCGGCACGCCGGAGTACCGCGCGTTCTGCCGGGTCGAGCTCGACGACCCCTACCCGCTGCTGGATGAGCTGCGTTCGGCCGCACCCGTGCACTGGAGCCCGCTCCTGGAGGCGTGGGTCATCACGAGCTACCCGGGCGTCGTGGCCGCCCTCGGGCACCCGCAGCTCAGCAGCGACCGGTCGGCGATCAACGCGCGCGGCATCCCCGACGGGCTTCGCCCTGGATATGGGTCGCTCATCGCGCACATCGCCAACTGGCTCGGGTTCATCGACCCGCCGAAGCACTCACGGCTGCGCAGGCTCGCCCACAGCATGATCAACCCGGCACTCGCTGCCACGTACCGGCCGTGGATCAGCGTCTACGTTCGGCAAACTTTGAACGAGATGCGGCGGAATGAGCACGTCAACCTCCTGGACGACCTTGCCCTCCGCATGCCTCTGGCCCTTATCTGCACCGTGCTCGGCGTGCCGGACCCGCAAGCACAGCAGTTTCACCGCTGGACCTGCGACGTGGGCCCGTTCGCGGGGCGGGTGGATCCGTCCTGGACCAGCGAGGCCCGGCAGGCGGCCGACCGGGCCAACGAAAGCTGGCTGGCACTGGAGGACATGTTCCGGAGACTGATGAAGGAGAAGCAGCACCGGCCTGCCGACGACATGATCACCAGGCTGGCGGACGCCGCGGGCGAGGGCACGATCTCGGCCGATGAGCTCATCGGGCTGGCGGTGTTCTTCCTCGCCGCGGGGCACGGAACCACGCGCAACCTGCTCGCCAGCGGCCTCTACCTGCTGCTGACTCATCCGGCAGAGGCGGCGAAGCTGTCCGGCGACCCGGCCCGCACCGGGCCCGCAGTCGAGGAGGTGCTGCGCTACGAGAGCCCGATTCCGATGGTGTCCCGGCTCGCGCTCGCGGACCTCACGCTGGGCGACGCGAGGATCCGGGCGGGCGATTCGGTCATCATCCACCTTGCGGCGGCAAACCGGGACCCGGCAGTGTTCGAGCGCGCGGCGACGTTCGACGTCACGCGCCCGGACAACCGGCACCTCGCCTTCGGGCGGGGCCGGCACTTCTGTCTCGGCGCCCCGCTCGCCCGCGTGGAGGCGGCGGTTGTGCTGGAGGAGGCGGGCCCTCTGCTGCCGCTGCTCGAGCTCGATCCGCCGAGCGGGCGGTGGCGAACCGGCGACATGACCGACCGCTGCCTGACCGAGTTGAAAGCGTCCTGGAAAAACTGAGACCATCCCGAGGGTGGTCTTGCCGACCTCGGCGCTAACCGGCTGCCGGCGCATGCTGTACGGGCCCGCCTCGTTGGCTGCCGCGGACCTGCCATCACGGCCCGGCGGGGAGTACCTGAGCCCAGGGCTCATCCGGCGGGGACGGGAGCACGGTACCGCCGCTGCGCCAGTACTGGCCATCGGATCGGGACAGGAAATCCTCGTCGACGAGATAGCGGCGCAGCGCCGCATAGTCGGCGTGCAGTGCGCCGAGGAACAGGCTGACCTGGCGCTCGGAGTAGCGCACGCCCGGTTCGAAGGCCTGGGCGATCGTGTCCAGCAGCAGATGCCGCCGCGCCTGCCGGGCCGGCAGGGTCTCGATCCTGCCGTGGCTGGTGAACGCCCGCAGCCGGGGATCGCGCGCCACTGTCTCGATGACAGCTGCCGGGTCAAGCGCCGTCTGGAGGCAGCTGTCCAACTCGTCCATGTACAGGATCCTACGGTCCGGGTGGCGGCCCGCATTTCTAACCCGAGTGGTCCGGCACAACCCATGGTGCGTCCGGGCGTGAGCGCGAAAGCTAGCTTGAGAATGCAGACCGAACCCCGCCTGCAAGGCATAACCACGCACTTAGCCCGGGCTGGTCCGCCCCACGCTCCACCAACGGGAGCAACCAGTCAAAGATGCGCATCGGACTGGATGGGCTCGTGCTCGGACCAGCGGTGGCTGGGCCGCCAGCCGAGCGTGGGCCTAGCGGCGGATGACGGCGAGGATGAAGGCGGCGCTGGCCGCCACGCTCCCGGCGCCGCGCAGGTGATTCCACAGCGTCCAGCGCTGGATGAACTGGAGCCACTGGGCCGGGCTGCCGGCCGACGCCGGGTCGAGGCCAGCCAATGCGTTGTTGAGCGGCACGTTGCCCGCGATGGTGATCAGGATGGCGACGATGTAGGCCGCGCCGCCGGCCAGCATCCAGGGCGCCGCGGCGTGGCCCCGGAACCGGATCGCCCAGATAACCGCGACTACGCTCAGCACGGCCGTGCCGAACAGGGCGAGCATGAGCGGCGCGGTCACCGCGAGGCGGTTGATGGACTGCATGGCGCCGATGCCCTGGACCGCGGGCAGCCTCCTCAGCGCCGGCATCACGAACGCGGAGAAGGCGAAGAACACCCCGCCGATCAGGCCTGCGCCGACCCCGGCCGCCACCGTCACCGTCTGCATCAAGCCGCTCATCTCGTGTTGCCCCCTAATGTGTCCGGCCCGGTTCGCCCGCGGCGCCGCGGCCATGTCATGGTTCGTCATGCCCTCATCGAATCCGCCTTGGATCAGACGGGCCATTGCTGCAGGACGCAAAAACATACGCGATCGTCTTACACTGTGCAGATGGATGCGATAGCCGGGCTGCTGGACGGCCCCCGCGCCCGCGACGCGTTCCTGCTGCGCTCACAGATGTCCCCGCCGTGGTCGCTGCGGGTGGAAGACGGGGCGCCGCTCACTGTCGTGGCCGTGGTGCGCGGCTGGGCGTGGCTGCACGACGGCCGTGCGCCGGTCCGGGTTGGCTGCGGGGATGTCGCGATCCTGCGCGGCCCTGCCCCCTACACCGTGGCCGACGTGCCCGACCGCCCCGCCCAGGCGGTCATCCTGCCCGGGCAGCAGTGCTCAGCCATGTCCGGCGCCGCCGGACCCGCGATGCGGATGCTCGGCGTCCGTACCTGGGGCAACGATCCGGCCGGGCCGACCGAGATGCTCACCGGCACCTACCAGGTCAACCGCGAGGTCAGCCAGCGGCTTCTGCGCGCCCTGCCGCCGCTGCTCACGCTGCGCGCCGGCGAGTGGGACTGCCCGCTGATCCCGCTGCTGGCCGACGAGATCGTCAAAGACGAGCCGGGCCAGGAGGCGGTCCTGGACCGGCTGCTTGACCTGCTGCTCATCGCGGTCTTGCGTGCCTGGTTCGCCCGCCCGGACGCGCACGCGCCCGGCTGGTACCGCGGCTACGCCGACCCGGTCGTGGGGGCGGCGCTACGGCAGATCCACCACGCGCCGGAGCAGCCCTGGACCGTGCAGAGCCTGGCCCACGCGGCCGGCACGTCCCGGGCCACACTCGCCCGCCGGTTCACCGACCTGGTCGGCGAGACGCCGATGGCCTTTCTGACCGGCTGGCGCATCGCGCTGGCCGCCGACATGCTCCGCGAGCCGCAGGCCACCCTCGGTGCCGTGGCCAGGCAGGTCGGCTACGCCACGCCGTACGCTCTGAGCACAGCATTCAAGCGGCACCGCGGCTTCAGCCCGCGCGAGTACCTGGGCCGGATCCCGGCAGCCTAGATAAAGCGGGAAGCCACCGGCTGGCCGCCAGCCGCGTCATCACGCTCAGCGACGCAGCCGCCAAGCCATGGATCGACATCAGGTGCGAGGTCGGCTGCTGCCGCGACCAGCCAGCGAGGTCTGCATGAGTGTTCTGGTGGGTTCACGAGAGCGGCTGCCAGTGACTACCCGCAGGCTGCGAGTGGCACCACACTCCGGTCTGGCGTCACGATTACCAGCGCAAGCAGGCCCCCGGCTGGACCCTCACCACCCCCAGCACCCGGCACCCTCACCTGGATCACCCTCGGAAACCGCACCCACACCACCCCCGCCCAGTACTGGGAATGATCCGGGACGGATTGACCGGGGGTGTGCTGAAGCCTTAGAGGCGACCGCTGGCCTTCAGGTCGAGGTAGGCGTCGGCCAGCGCGGACGGCAGCCGGTCCGGCGGGGCGTCGACCACGCTGACGCCCTGACGCCGCAGCAGGGCCGAGATCTGGCGCCGCTGGGCCAGCGCGCCTTCTGCCGCGGCCGCGTCGTAGAGGCTGGCCGCGTCGCCCCGGGCGGCCGCCATTTCCGCGATCCGCGGGTCAGCCACCGCCGCGATCATGACCATGTCCCGGGATACGAGCGGGCCCAGCCGGGGCAGCAGACCCTCCTCGATCACCGCCGGGTTGAGCTCGGTGAGCAGCACCACCAGGCAGCGGTGCCGGGCCACGGTGAGCACCGCGCTGACCATGGCCGCGAGGTCGGTCTCGGTCAGCTCGGCGTCCAGCGGCGCCATGGCCGTGGTGAACGAGGCCAGCACGGATGAACGGGGGGCGCCCAGTACCCGGGCCCGCACCCGGCGGTCGAACGCGATCAGGTCGACCCGGTCTCCGGCCCGGGCCGCGAGCGCGGTCAGCAGCAGCGTCGCGTCCATCGACGCGTCCAGCCGCGGGATGCCGCCGACTCGTCCCGCCGAGGTCCGCCCGGTGTCCAGGACGATCAGGATCCGCCGGTCGCGTTCCGGCCGCCAGGTCCGGACCATCACGTCACCCCGGCGGGCCGCGGCCCGCCAGTCGATGGAGCGGACGTCGTCGCCGATGACGTACTCGCGCAGCGAGTCGAACTCGGTGCCTGGCCCGCGCAGCAGCGAGCGGTGCTGGCCGTCGAGCTGGCGCAGCTGGGAGAGCTTCTCGCCCAGGTGCCTGCGGCTGCCGAACGGCGGCAGCACCCGCACGCTCCAGGGCACGTCGTGGCGGCCCTGCCGGGCGGCCAGGCCCAGCGGCCCGAACGAACGGACGATAACGGTGGGGGATACCTTGTCGCCGCGCCGGTCCGGGGTGAGCGTGCCAGCCGCGGTGGCCTGGCCGCCCGCCGCGGCGACCAGTGCCACCTGGCCCGGCTCCGCGTGCGCGCTCGGCGGCCAGGCGGCGCGCAGCTGGGCCCGCAGCGGGCGGCGGTCCGGGTTGTGCACGGTCACCGCGACCGAGGCGGACTCGCCCAGCAGCACCCGGGTGTCGCCGGACCGGGTGACGCCCAGCCGCCGGACGCTGGCCGCCAGCATCAGGTCGGCGAGGATCGCGGCGAGCAGCACGGCGTTGACGGCCACCAGGGCGACCCAGGTCCGGAAGCCCAGCACGGCCAGGGCGCCGAGCAGGGCCGCCGCGGCCGCCCGGCCGGTCAGCGCCATCAGGGGATCACCGCGGTACGGGGATTCCGGGGGAGCGGGAGCACCGCACTACGGGGATTCCCCCAGGAAGAGTTCACCGCGGGACCGGGACGGCGGCGAGGACCGCCTCCAGCACCCCGTCCGCCGAGGCGCCCTCGATCTCCGCTTCCGGCCGGAGCTGGATCCGGTGCCGCAAAGTGGGCCGGGCCAGCGCTTTCACGTCGTCCGGCGTGACGTAGTCGCGGCCCGCGAGCCAGGCCCAGGCCCGGCTGGTGGCTTGCAGCGCGGTGGCCCCGCGCGGGGACACGCCGAGGCGCAGCGACGGCGACTGCCGGGTGGCGCGGCATAGGTCCACGATGTAGCCGGCCACCTCCGGGGCCACCCGGACCTCGCGGACCGCAGCGGACGCCGCGGCGAGCTCGGCCGGGCCAGCGACGGGCCTGATCCCGGTCGCGGCCAGGTTGCTGGGGTCGAATCCGGCCGCGTGCCGGGCCAGGATGCCGATTTCGTCGTCCCGGCCCGGCAAGTCGACAGTCAGCTTGACCAGGAAGCGATCAAGCTGCGCCTCGGGCAGGGGGTAGGTCCCCTCGTACTCCACGGGGTTCTGGGTCGCGGCCACCAGGAACGGCTCGGGGAGCGGCCGGGGCTGGCCTTCCACCGACACCTGCCGCTCCTCCATAGCTTCGAGCAGGGCAGCCTGGGTCTTCGGCGGCGTCCGGTTGATCTCGTCGGCGAGCAGCAGGTTGGTGAACACCGGGCCCTCCCGGAACTGGAACAGGGCCGTCTTCGCGTCGTAGACCAGCGAGCCGGTCACGTCGCCCGGCATCAAGTCCGGGGTGAACTGGACCCGGGTGCTGCGCAGCGACAGCGCGGCGGCCAGCGAGCGCACCAGCAGGGTCTTGGCCACTCCGGGCACGCCTTCGAGGAGCACGTGACCCCGGCAGAGCAGGCAGATCACCAGCCCGGTCAGCACCGGGTCCTGGCCGATGATGGCCTTGCCGACCTCGGTGCGGACCGCTTCGAGCGCGCCCCGTACGTCGGTGCCCAGAGCCTGGTAGTCGGCGGTCACTGCGTGCGTACCCCTGTCACTGCGTGCGTACCTCTTCCTCGAGAGCGTCAATATCCTGCCCCAGCCTGACGAGTGACGCATCGTCGCGGGGGGCCGGCCCGTACAGGATGGCCCGGACGGCATCAGGCTCGCGCCCGGTGTGCGCGGCCACCGCCGCGCACACCGCGCCGGTGTCCGCGTCGCCGGGCAGCGCGAGCCGGGCGGTGATCCGTTGCCGGGCCGCATCACGCAGCACCGCGGCCGCCCGGCCACGGGACCGCCGGGACCGGTAGAGGCGGCCGTGTCCCTCCACCGTCTCTGCCGCGCGGACCACGACCGGAAGTGGCTCGGCGACCAGCGGGCCGAGCCGCCGGGTCCGCCACAGCGCGGCCAGCCCGGCCGCGATGAACACTTGCAGCGCCACCAGGTAGGCCGGCCCGGGGATCTCCTGGAACAGCGATTTCTGCCCCGCCGCGGTGACGGCCGGCGGGCTGGGCACCAGCCACACGATCCGCGGGCTGCCGCGCAGCAGGTTCAGCGCCAGTGCGGCATTGCCGCGGTGGGCCAGGTCCGCGTTGGTCAGCGGCACGCCGCTGCCCAGCAGGGTGACGGTGCGTCCCCCAGCCAGGTAGCGGACCAAGGTGGGATGGCCGTCCACCCGGTAGCACAGCCCGTCGGCGGTGCCGCTCACCCGCATCAGCACCCCGCCCAGGCCGGCGTCCCCGGCGACGGTCGCGGCGGCCAGCGTGCAGCCCGGGCGGACCGGGCGGACCGCGTCCGCGCCCGCCACCGTGACCTGCGGCGCCGCGGTCCCGGCCGTCTCCCGGTTGAGCGCGCTCAGCGTGGCGCTGTCCGGCTCCACCACCATGATGTTCCCCGGCAGGCGGGTCAGTTCGCCCAGTTGCCCGGGGCTGAGCAGGTAGGGGCTGGTGATGACGAGCGCGGGGGCGTGGCCCGGCCCGGTCCGGTGCCCCGCATCCTGGACCGCGTCCCGGGCGGCCGCCACGCTGTCCACCCGGATCACCGGCTGACCGCCCCGGGCCAGGAGGGCGGCCAGGGCCCGGGTGCCCTGCGATCCGGGGTTACCCGGATCGAGGTAACCGGTGGTGGGCCGGGGCGGGGTCAGCAGGGCGATCACGATCCCGCCCAGCAGAACCAGCGCCAGCACCGCGAGCGGTGCCCGCCAGCGGCGCAGCGTGCCCCCCGGCGGCCGGACGGCCGGACCGCCGGGCCCCCGCAGGGCCGGGCCCCCGGGACCGTGGGTGGCCGGGCCGGCCGCCCCGGGTGCGGCCGGGCCCGGGCCCGGCTCAGCCAGGATGGGCGCCGGTCCGGTCATCTCGCTCCGCCCGTGCCCGCTCCGCCCGCGCCCGCTCCGGCACCCGGCGCCCGCCCCGGCCAGGGCGGGGCCGGGCTTGGGCACCGCCGCGCTGATCCGCGTGTCCAGCTCGCGGACCAGCGTGTACCCCTCCCGCGTGCCGGGGCGGTCGCCGTAACAGATGTCGTCGAACAGGAGGGAGGCGCTGCGCAGGGCCCCCGCCTCCGCGGGCAGCGCCGCGGCGGCCTCGTCGGCCATCTCGTTCGCGGTGCGCCCGGCCCGCGGGGTCAGCACCGCCCGGTCATCGAGCTCGCGGGCGATAGCCCGGACACGTTCCACCGTGGCCCCGGCGTAGTCGCCCGCGTCGGCCAGGTGCCCGGCGCGCAGCCGGTGGTCGGCTGCGCTGAGCGGACCGGAGCCGGTCATCAGCTGCCCCTCGGCCCGGCGGGACCGGGCCAGCGGCCCGATCCGGCTCAGCACCAGGGCGATGATCGTGGCCAGCAGGGCGGCCAGCGCGACCGCCGCCCACCAGCCGCCCGGGAACGCCCGGCCCGCCTGGGACAAGTCGTTGAACAGGTCGCCGATCGCGTTCAGGACCCGCTGGGTCAGTGGCTCATGCGGGTGGTAGATGGCCTTGGACAGCTCGGCGCGGGCCAGCCGCTGCCCGGCCTCGCGGCCGGTCAAGGGGCCGGCCGCACTCACCACGGCGGCGGGGCCCCCGCGGCCGTGGGGGGTGCGCCGGGGGCCGGAGCCGGGCCGGCCGACGGCGGCCGCCACACGGTGGCAAAGTCGTCGCCGAGCGGGCCGCCGAGAGCCCGGCTGGCCGGACCCCGGCTGGCCGGAGCCGGACGCGGTCCGCAACGCCAGGTCCAGGCCCTCTTTACGCATCCGCATGTCCACGTAGAGCAGGACCGTCACCCCGGCGGTGATCGGCCGGGTCACCGTGCCGGCCGCGATGGCGCCGATCACGAGGATCACGGTCCCGCCGATGCCGCGGCCCAGCACCGCGCCGAAGAACGTGAACGGGAGCTGCAGGATCCCGCCCGCCACGGTGACGATGATCCCGGCCAGCAGCGTGATGCCGAATACCCGCCAGAAACTCCGGCGCACCAGCCGCCAGGACCGGGCCAGCGCCCGGACGGGGCGCTCGTTCTCCAGCACGACCACGGGGGTGACCAGGCTGAGCATGGTCGAGAGCCAGATGGTCAGGACCAGGGCCGCCAGCCCCAGCAGGACAACGGCCCCGTACACCGCGGCGGGCGCGCCGGCCAGCAAGGCGATCCCCAGGATCAGCCCGACGATCAGCACCGGCCCGAGCCCGGCCAGCAGCACCAGCAGGGTGGCCAGCAGCAGGCTGGGCAGCCGCGGGCGGGTGATCCGCCAGGCGTCCGCGGCACTGATCTGCTGACCGCCGACGCCCCGGGCGATGATCGGGGCAAGCAGCCCGGCCAGGATGGCCTGCACGATGATGGTCAGCAGGATGGAAAGCCCGAACGCGGGCAGCGCCACCGCGACGATCCGCCCGACCAGGTGCGTGGCCTGGGCAGTCGTCAGTTGCTGGCCTGGGGTGGGCAGGTTGAGGCTGCCCAGGTTGAGCAGCGTGCGGGTGATCACGGCGGAGATGACCGCTGAGATCGTCATGACCACGGCGGCGAGGCCCAGGATGGCCTTGGGGTTGCGGCGGATCGAGGCGAAGGCGCCGTCGAGGATCTCGCCGACGCCCAGCGGCCGGAGCGGGATCACGCCAGGCTTGGGTGCTGCCTCGCCATAACGCGGAAACTGGCCAGGCGGCGGCTGCCCGTATCCCGACTGCCCGTATCCCGATGGCCCGGAGCCCGATGGCCCATACGTCGGCTGCCCGTAGCCCGGCTGGCCAGGCCCAGGCTGTCCATACCCGGGCTGGCCATACCCAGGCTGGCCTTCCCCGGGCTGTCCCCACCCGGGCCAGCCCGGCGGGCCCGGCTGGCCTTCCCCGGGCTGACTGGTCCCCGGCTGGTCCGCGCCGGGCGGAGCCTGCGGGGGGCTGCCCGCGCCGTACCCGCCGCCGGGCGGGAACCATGGCTGGGGCCGCTGGGCCTGCCCGTCCCCCGGCGCGTCCGACGACGGACTGTCTGTCATGGTTCTCCTTCGCGGCACACGGCCGCAGAACTGCTCGCCGATAGCAGGGCTGGCCCCCTCGTCCCGCTGGCGCCCATACTCGCACGAAGCAGGGGCGTCATGAAGTCCAGCCACCGGAACAGCGCGGGCCTGCCCGCTGGGCGGCCCGGACGCGGCGGGCGCCCGGTCGACCCCCCGCAGGCCAGAGGGCAGACTCAGATCATGAGCGTGCCCACCTTGCAGTGGCTTGACCCGCCCCGGGGGCCGGCTGTCGCCCTGCTCGACCAGACCCGGCTGCCCGCCGAAGAGAAGATCTTCACCTGCGAAAACGTCCCTGAATTGGTCGACGCGATCCGCCGCCTGGTGATCCGCGGCGCGCCGGTCCTCGGCGTGGCCGGTGCGTTCGGCGTGGCTCTGGCCGCCTGCCGCGGCGACGACGTGGTGGCCGCGGCCCGGCTACTCGCCGAGGCCCGGCCGACCGCGGTGAATCTGGCCTGGGGCACCCGCCGTGCACTGGCTGCGTATCAGGCCGCGCTCGGCCGCGCATCGGAGCCAAACCAGCAAAACCAAGATCCGCAACGACTGGCGGCTGGTGCCGCCCTCGACGAGGCGAGGACCATCGCGGCTGAGGACGCCGCCGCCAGCGCGGCCATGGCCCGGCATGGCCTCGGCCTGATACCGGAAGGCGCCCGGGTGCTCACGCACTGCAACACCGGCTCGCTGGTCTCCGCGGGCGGCGGGACGGCGTTCGCGGTGATCCTGGCCGCGCACCGGGCCGGCCGGCTGACCCGGCTGTACGTGGACGAGACCCGCCCCCTGCTGCAGGGAGCCAGGCTTACCGCCTATGAGGCGCAGCGGGCGGGCATCGACTATGCCGTGCTGCCAGACTCCGCGGCGGCGGGACTGCTGGCCAGCGGCGCCGTGGATGTCGTGCTCACCGGGGCCGACCGGATCGCTGCGGACGGCAGCGTGGCCAACAAAGTTGGCACCTACAGCCTGGCGGTACTCGCTCAGTATCACCGCGTTCCGCTGGTGGTGGTGGCGCCGGTATCCACGATCGACTTCGGCACCGCTACTGGCAGTGCCATCGTCGTGGAGCACCGCGCTGCCCAGGAGGTGATCACACTGGGCGGGCAGGTCCTCGCGCCCGCCGGTAGCGCCGCGTATAACCCGGCGTTCGACGTCACCCCGCCGTCCCTGGTCAGCGCCCTAGTGACGGAGCGTGGTATAACCCAACCCGTTACTACAGGTAATCTTCGTCTGCTAAGCGCACGTCCGCCTCAGCGGAAGAGTGCCCCCACCGATGTTTCCGTGGAACTATGAGGCTCATGAAAGGTCGTGTCCTCGTCGTCGATGACGACGCAGCCCTGTCCGAGATGCTCGGCATCATGCTCCGTGGCGAGGGATTCGAGCCCACCTTCGTCTCGGACGGGGATAAGGCGATGGAGGTGTTCCGGGACACCCATCCCGATCTTGTGCTGCTTGACCTGATGCTGCCGGGTATCGACGGGATCGACGTCTGCCGGCAGATCCGCACCGAATCTGGTGTGCCTATCGTCATGCTCACGGCCAAGAGCGACACTGTCGACGTGGTCCTGGGACTCGAGTCCGGCGCGGATGACTACATCGTCAAGCCCTTCAAGTCGAAGGAACTGATCGCGAGGGTCCGGGCCCGGCTGCGCCGGACCGATGACCCGGCGCCCGAGATGCTGCAAATCGTCGACGTTGAGATCGACGTGGCCGGGCATTCGGTCAAGCGCAACGGGCGGCCGGTCAGCCTGACCCCGCTGGAGTTCGACCTGCTGGTCGCCCTGGCCCGCAAGCCACGCCAGGTGTTCACCCGGGAGGTGCTGCTGGAGCAGGTCTGGGGGTACCGTCACGCGGCGGATACCCGCCTGGTCAACGTGCATGTACAGCGCCTCCGGGCCAAGATCGAGAAGGACCCGGAGCATCCGGAGATCGTGGTGACCGTACGCGGCGTGGGTTATAAGGCAGGACCGGCCTGATCCAGGAGCCGGCCCCGGTCAGGCCAGCAGGGCGGGTCAGCAGGCCGGGCAGTTTCCCGATCAGCGTGAAGAAGGGCGATGGAGGGGGCAGCGAGCAGCGGCGAGACGGGGCGCAGGCCCCGCGGTAGCGGACTGCCCGGTGCTGGTAAATCCAGCGGAATACCGGTGGGCGGCCTCTCTGCGGGGAGTATCGCCCTGCCCGGGACTGTGGCCGCGGACGCGGGGCCCGCGTTTCCCGGCCCTGCTCTTCCGGGCCCCGCTCTTCCAGGCCTGGGCCTCGGCCAGCCAGCCGGCCACTCCCGGCTGGCCCTGCTGGTCCGGCGGGCTGGCCGCCGTCTGCCGCCCGGGATGCGCCGCGCCCTGCGGGTCCTGGACCGGCGCGCCCGCGTGCTGGCGGGGCAGTTGCGCCGTCGCTGGCACCGCTCACTCCAGCTGCGGGTGGTCGCCACCACGCTGGTGATCTGCGTGGTGGTCGTCACGGTGCTCGGCTTCTTCCTGGTCCAGCAGATCGAGAGCGGACTGCTCAACAGTGCGCGGACCTCGGCCGCCCACCAGCTCGGTGAGGGCCTGAACGTGGCCAAGGACGAGGGCGGGCTGGAAGGCTCGGCCGGGGACCGGGTCAAGTCACTCTTCTCACTGACCTCGAGGCTGCAGAGTCTGAGCGGGCCGGGAGACGACTTCGATGTGGTGATCCTGGCCCAGCCGTCGGCCGGCGATTCCGCCTTCGGGGGCACGTTCGGCAACCGGAACCTCAGCTGGCACAGTGTTCCGCGCGGGCTGATCCAGAAGGTAACGGGCGAGCAGCAGCAGGGCCGGACCGACGAGCTCTGGTCCACCCCGACCCTGATGCGGTACCTGCACGGACGGGCCTCGGGCCCGGGGCTGGCCATCGGTGGCGTGATCAACACGGGCGACCAGCTCTACTACCTCTTCCCATTGGATCAGCAGCAAGCCACGCTGGGCCTGGTCCAGCACGCCATGCTGTTCGGCGGCCTGGTTCTCGTCCTGCTGCTAGTCGGAATCGTGTCCCTGGTCACCCGCTGGGTGGTGGTCCCCATCCGGGACGCCGCCGCCGCGGCCCGGCGGCTGTCCGACGGTCAGCTGGACGAGCGGATGCCGGTTCGCGGCACCGATGACCTGGCCGCGCTGGCCCGGTCGTTCAACGACATGGGGGCCAGCCTTCAGGAGAAGCTGCGCGAGCTGGAGGAACTGTCCAAGGTACAGCGGCAGTTCGTCTCCGACGTCTCGCACGAGCTGCGTACCCCGCTGACCACGATCAGGATCGCGGCCGACGTGCTGTTCGCGGCCCGTGAGCAGCTGATGCCAGCCGCGTCCCGCTCCGCGGAACTGCTGGAAGGCCAGCTGGAGCGGTTCGAGTCGCTGCTCGGTGACCTGCTCGAGATCAGCCGCTACGACGCGAACGCGGCCACGCTGGACGCCGAGTCCGCCGACGTGTGCGATCTGGTCCGGCGGGCTGCGGCGGACGCCGAGCAGCTCGCGGCCCGGCGGGGGACCCGGATCGACTTCCGGCTGCCCCCCGAGCCCTGTGTCGCGGAGGTGGACCGGCGCCGGGTCGAGCGCATCCTGCGCAATCTGCTGGACAACGCGGTCGAGCACGGCGAGGGCCGGGATGTGGTCGTCACCGTGGCGGGGGACCGGGACGCGGTGGCCGTGGCCGTCCGCGACCATGGGGTGGGCTTCGGGCCCGCTGAAGCACAGATGGTGTTCGACCGGTTCTGGCGGGCGGATCCCGCGCGGGCCCGGACGACCGGCGGAACGGGGCTGGGCCTGGCCATCTCGCTCGAGGACGCCCGGCTGCATAACGGCTGGCTGCAGGCCTGGGGGGAATGCGGAAAGGGTTCGGTCTTCCGGCTGACCGTGCCCCGGATGGCCGGGCAGGAGCTCGCCGGCTCACCGCTGCCCCTCAGGCCAGACGAGGCCGAGCCAGGTCCGGAACTCATCCATCCGCCGCCGCTCGGGGTGGGCCAGGTCCCGCTGGGCCCGGGACTGGCCGGCGCCGGATTCCCCGGCAGCGGGTTGGCAGGCACTGCGTCCATCGGCAACGCAGTACACCGTCATCCAGAACAGCGGGACCGATCCGGAGGGCCCAGGCGGTGCGGGCGCGACCAGTGGCAGGTAAGAGGCACGTGCTGCGCTGGTTGCCGACCGTGCTGGTCGCCGTGACCCTGGCGGCCGGCTGTGCGGATGTGCCGACCAGCGGGCTGCTCCAGCACACCGGGCTGCCCGCGGGCACAGGCGGCGAACAGCAGGGGATGGACTGCTGCGGGTACATCATGACCGGGCCGGGCCCCGGCGCAAGTCCGTCGCAGATAGTCCAGGGCTTCCTGCTGGCCAGCGCGGATTTTGGCAACCATCACGAGATCGCCCGGCAGTACCTGACCAGGGCGGCGAGCCGGTCATGGCAGCCGGGGCCGGGGCCCGCGGTCACCGTGGTCGCGAGCCCGCCCACGGTCACGCCCGCGCCGCCGGCGTTCGGCTCGCGGAATACGGCTGTGGTAGAGATCAGCGCGCAGCAGCTAGGCAACGTCAGCACCAGCGGCCAGTACATCCAGGCGGAAGCCGGCCAGCACCAGCTGAACCAGGAGTTCACCCTGCAAAAGGTGGACCACCAATGGCGCATCGCCACGCTGCCGAAGAAGTCCTCAGCAGACGTGGATCAGCCGTCCCACGAGCTGCTGCTCACCAAGGACCTCTTCCAGCTGGCTTTCCAGCCCCGCAACCTCTACTACCTGGATCCCGCGGGCAAGGACCTGGTGCCCGACCCGATCTTCGTGCCGGTCGACTCGGGGGATCCGGTCGCCGACCTGGTCCGGGCGCTGCTGATCCCCCCGCAGGGATGGGTGGCGGGGGCGGTGCTGTCCGCGTTCCCGCCCGCGGCCACGCTGCGCCGCCCCGTCGAGATCCTTCCGGGGAGCAAGACCGCGGTAGTTGACCTGAGCCTGCCCAAGTCTGCCACCAGCACTATGTCGCTGGCCGCGATGGCGTCCCAGCTGGTCTGGACGCTGACCAGTTCGTCCTACGGGTCCGCGTCCATCCAGGCCGTGAAGCTGGAGGTCGGCGGCAGGCTGTGGACCCCGCCGGGCAAAGACAGCGCGGTGATCAGCCCCCGCACCTACCCGCAGCCCGCCCTCGAGCCGTCGGCGCACGAGGAGCTGTATTTCCTCGGCAACAACGGCGCGGCCCGCGTGCTTCGCGCCCAAGGCGGCGGCAGCAGCGCGGTACCGGGCCAGGCGGGAACCGGCCAGGTCCCGCTGACTAGCATCGCCATCTCGCGGGACCGGCGCTACCTGGCCGGCATCGGGGGGGCTGGGACGACGCTGTATACGAGTTCGCTGTCCGCGGCGGCGAAGCCGCACGCCAGTCCGGCCGCGCGGGCGCTGCAGAGCCGGATGAGCGGGGTGTCGATCGCGTCAGTGAGCTGGGACCGCAATGACAACCTGTGGGTCGCGGGCTCGTCCGGCCGTAAGCCCAAGGTGTGGGTACTGGGCGCATCCGGGGGCCCGCCGGTCAGCGTGGGCCTGCCGCCGCACATCCGGTCCGTCACCGCGCTGCGGGTCGCCCCGGACGGCGTCCGGGTAGCAATGCTCACCAGCGTCCGCACCGCCAACGGCCCGGAGACCGAAGTGCTGCTCGCCGCCATCGTGAGAACCGAACGACCAGGTGATGCTGTCCAGCGCCGGGCAGGTCGGCGCGGACCTGACCGGGCCCAGCGCGCTGACCTGGTACGACGCAGACCATCTGCTGGTCGTGAACCAGGCGTCCTCCGGACCCCAGCTGGAGGAGGTGCCGGTGGACGGCGACCGGTCCTCCTCGCAGAGCATCGAGCCGGGCATGGTGTCGATCGCCGCGGCAGGCCCGGGCAACGGCCTGTTCGTCAGCCTGCAGACCGGGCACCTGGCCAAATCCGTGGGCCTCGGTGAGCTGTGGAACCAGTTCGCCGAGGGCAGCGCCGCGACCTACCCCGGCTGAGGATGCGCCCGGATCGCGTCCGGTGGCAATATCTCCCCCGCTGCCACCTTGCTCCCGGTGCGGCATCCGCCCAGGTGCCGGGCGGGTGGAAGAAGACACTCTGGGCTCCTGACATCTGGGCCCGGGCAGGCTAGCGTCGGTCTATGGCACCCGCCCGGGTCCGTGGTTGCGCTGTGCAGGGTTCCCCGCCCGTTGCGGAGAGCCCGGCTAGGCAAGCCGATGCCAGCCGCAGGCGAAACGGCCCACGTAAGGCGACTTGTCGTCGACCGATCACGGTGCGGCTTAGAGGTAAGTCCTGCCCCCCCGGGAGATCAGATGTCTCCCGGACCGGGAGAAGGGCGGTAGTGGCACAGGCCGCGAATCCCTCAGCAGGCGGATGTGGGGACGAAGACCAGGTCGGCCGGGCGGGTGTCATTCCACACGAGACGGTCGAAGGGGGTTTCCCACGTGGACATCATCTTCCATGGTCGGCGCACCAGTGTTCAGGAGCGCTTCCGCGAGTACGCGACGGCCAAGCTAGGCAAGATCGTGAAGCTCGACCAGAAGACCATCAGTATCGATGTGGAAGTAACCCTGGAACGTAATCCGCGCCAGTCCGCCCAGCGGGAACGTGTCGAGCTGACGCTCTACTCACGGGGCCCGGTGATGCGGGCGGAAGCAGCCGCTGACGATCGCTTCATGGCCCTGGATCGCGCGCTGGCCAAGCTGGAGACGCACCTGCGCCGGGCCGGTGACCGGCGCAAGGCGCGGAACACCGGCCACTCCCCGACGGTGGAGACGGGTACCGTGCCCGCTCTGCCCGTGGAGGCCTTGGCCGCCCGGCCTGCCCGGCCTGCCCGGGCCACCCCGGCCGACCGCAGGGCTCTGGCGGTGGACGGTGACGGGTCTGCGCAGGCCAGTGAGTCCGACTGGCCCGAAACCGACGTCCAGCTCGACGGGATTGTGCCGATCCCGATGGAGGGAAACGGCCCGCTCGTGGTGCGGGAGAAATTTCACTCCGCGACGCCGATGACCATCGACCGCGCGTTGCATGAGATGGAGCTCGTGGGACACGACTTCTTCCTGTTCCGGGACGAGACATGCCACCTGCCCAGCGTGGTCTACCGCAGGCGGGGCTACAACTACGGGGTGATCCGGCTGGTCGAAGGGGCGGCCACCGGACTGGTTCACACGCCCGCACGGCGAGTGCCGGTGGATTGAACCAGGAGGCGGCGCAGAATCGACTTATCAGCTGAGGCTGCCCGGCCACGGGCGGTCCACCGAAATGCCGGGTTGGCCAGCCCCGGTTTGCGCGCGCGCCCCCCGCTGGGCCAGAGTTTGACCACTGGTCGCGGTGGGGGGCGGCCCACAGGACCAGCGCAGCAGTACCGGGCACGGCGAGAGCAGCACGCCCTGACGCAGGGTCAGAGACGCAGGGTCAGAGAGGAGGCGCCATGGGCGGAGATCCCGCGGTAACCACGGTTTCCGGGGCAGGCACCGATCTCCAGGCCAGCGCCGGTTCAGTGGATTCCGCAACGTCGGATCCGATCCGTGCTCTCATCGTCGACGACCATGCGCTGTTCCGCCGGGGACTGGAAATGGTCCTCGCCGCCGAGGATGACATCGAGCTGGTCGGTGAGGCCAGCGACGGGACCGAGGCGGTGGAGAAGGCGGGCGAGTCGCTGCCCGACGTCGTCCTCATGGACATCAGGATGCCCAAGAGCAGCGGCATCGAGGCGTGCCGGGCTATGAAGGAAGTGGCTCCCAGCTCGAAGATCGTCATGCTGACGATCAGTGATGAGGAGGAGGACCTCTTCGAGGCCATCCGGGCCGGGGCCAGCGGCTACCTGCTCAAGGACATCCCGCTGGACGAGGTGGCGGACGTGGTCCGGGCCGTGCACGGCGGTCAGTCGCTGATCAACCCGTCCATGGCCGCCAAGCTGCTCACCGAGTTCGCGGCGCTGGCCAGGCGGGACGGGGACGAGCAGCCCGAGCAGCAGGTCCCGGCGCCCAAGCTCACCGACCGCGAGATGCAGGTCCTGAAGCTGGTGGCCAAGGGGATGAACAACCGGGACATCGCCAAGGAACTGTTCATCTCCGAGAACACGGTCAAGAACCACGTGCGGAACATCCTGGAGAAACTCCAGATCCACTCCCGCATGGAAGCGGTGATGATCGCCGTCCGGGAGAAGCTGATCGAGTTCAGCTGAACTCGGATCAGCCGCCCGGGTAAAGATTTCGAGTCAGGCCCCGAAGTCCTTGGCAGCCGCTCTGTATACCCAGTATTATCCTCAGCATGCTACTGAAGGAGCGACGCCGTGAGTGTCCGGCACGCGCTGCTGGCGCTGCTGAGCGAGGGGCCCAAGTACGGCCTGCAGCTGCGGGAGGAGTTTGAGGCGCGCACTGGTGAGGTGTGGCCGCTCAACGTGGGCCAGGTCTACACCACGCTGCAGCGGCTGGAACGTGACGGGCTGGTCGAGTCGGACGGTGACGGGGACGACGGCCCGCAGAAGGGCTTCCGGATCACTCCCGACGGGGCCATGGAACTGGCCGGATGGCTGCGCACCCCGCCCGACCTGGCCTCACCGCCGCGCGACGAGCTGGTGATGAAGGTGCTGGTGGCGCTGCGGGTACCCGGCACCGACGTGCACGAGGTGATCCAGGTCCACCGGCGCTACCTGGTGGAGCTGATGCAGCAGTGGACCCGCATCAAGGAAGCCGAAGCCGAGTCCGACCTGGGCCTGGCCCTGGTGGTCGACGCGGAGCTCTTCCGGCTCGATGCGGTAATCCGCTGGCTGGACGCGGCCGACGGGCGGCTCAAGCGGGCCGCCGCCGACCGGCCCCAGCCCGCGCCCGCGCCCGCGCCTCTGCCCCGGCTACGGCGCAGGATGGGGACGCGGTCATGAGCAGCTCAGCACTTGACGACAAACGGGAGACGGGGCGATGACCGTACTAGAACTGCGGGACGTATCCAGGGCGTACGGACAGGGACCGGCGCGGGTGGAGGCGCTCCGCGGCGTTGACCTGACCGTCGAGGCCGGCGGGATGGTCGCGGTGATGGGCCCGAGCGGCTCGGGCAAGTCCACCCTGCTGACGATCGCCGGCAGCCTGGAGGCGCCCAGCACCGGGGAGGTGCTGATCGACGGGGCGCCGCTGTCCAGGATGTCGCGCAACGAGAAGGCCCGGCTGCGACGGCGCACGGTCGGGTACGTGTTCCAGGACTTCAACCTGCTGCCCGGGCTCACCGTGGCCGAGAACGTGGCCCTGCCACTGGAGCTGGACGGCACCGGCGCCAGGGCGGCCCGGGTGGCGGCCCGGGCCGCCCTGGACGGGCTCGGCCTGGCCGACCGGGGGAACCGTTACCCCAGCGAGCTGTCCGGTGGCGAGCGCCAGCGGGTCGCGATCGCCCGCGCGGTGGTGGGGGACCGCCGTCTGCTGCTGGCCGACGAGCCGTCCGGCGCGCTGGACTCGGTGAATGCGGAAGCGGTCATGCGGCTGATCCACGAGGCGTGCAAGCGCGGCGTCGCGGCCGTGGTGGTGACGCACGACGCGCAGCTGGCGTCCTGGGCGGACCGGGTGGTCTTCCTGCGTGACGGGCACGTCGTCGATCAGACCGCCCCGCTGCCCGGACCCGAGTCCCTGCTCACGCCGGGGCAGACTCCATGACCACGGCGCTGCGGGAACGTCCCGCGCCGGCGGGAGCACCTGGTAACGGGGGCGTTCCCGCCCGGCGCGCGGTCATCCGCTGGGCCTGGCGGCTGCTGCGCCGTGAGTGGCGCCAGCAACTGCTGGTCCTCGGGCTCGTCACGGTCGCGGTGGCGGCCACCATCGTCGGGGCGGCGGTGGCCACCGACACGCCTCCGAAGCCCAACGCGGGTTTTGGCACCGCCCAGGACCAGGCCAACTTCCAGGCCCCCGACCCGCACCTGGCCAGCCAGATCGCGGCGCTGCAGCACCGCTTCGGCCAGGTCGATGTGATCGAGAACCAGACCGTCGCGATCCCAGGCTCGATCGACACCTTCGACCTGCGCGCGCAGAACCCGCACGGGCCGTACGGGCAGCCGATGCTCTCCCTGGTCAGCGGCCACTACCCGGCCGGCCCGGACCAGGTGGCGGTGACCAGCGGGGTGGCGACCGCTTTCCGTCTCAGGGTCGGTAGCCTCTGGCGCACCGGCGGCACGACCCGGCGGGTCACCGGCATCGTGCAGAACCCGCAGAGCCTGCTGGACGAGTTCGCGCTCGTCGTCCCGGGCCAGGTCACCGCGCCGAGTCAGGTCACTGTCCTGTTCGACGCGCACGGCGTTCCCGCGGCCCGCATCGGGCGGAACGTGTCCACGCCGCACTCGGCGTCGTCGGGCAACGTGCTGAACCCGCAGACGATCGTGCTCGCCCTGGCCACCGTCGGCATGCTGCTCATCGCCCTGGTGGGGATCGGCGGCTTCACGGTGCTCGCGCAGCGCCGGCTGCGGTCCCTGGGGCTGCTGGCCGCCCAGGGGGCCACCGACCGGAACATCCGGCTCGTGGTCCGGGCCAACGGCGTGCTGGTGGGCATCCTCGGTGCGGTGGCCGGATTCGTACTCGGCCTGGCCGCCTGGCTGGCCTACCGGCCGAGCGTGGAGTCGGACGCCCATCACCTGATCGCCCCCTTCCAGCTGCCGTGGACCGTGATCGGCGTGGCCATGGGCCTGGCCGTCGTCGCCACCTATTTCGCCGCCTCCCGGCCGGCCCGGTCGATCACCAGGATCCCGGTGGTGACCGCCCTGTCCGGGCGGCCCGCGCCGCCCAAGCAGGTCCACCGCTCGGCGCTGCCCGGCCTGATCCTGCTCGGCGGGGCCGCGGTCCTGTTCGCCTACTCCGGCACGACGAACGGCAACGGCAGTGGAGCGCTCGAACTCGTCGGTGGCTTCGTCGCCCTGATCGCGGCGGTGATCCTGCTGGCCCCGGCGTGCCTCACGCTGCTGGCCAGGCTGGGCCGCCGGGCGCCGATCGCGACCCGGCTGGCCCTGCGCGACCTGGCCCGGTACCGGGCCCGCTCAGGCTCAGCCCTCGCCGCCATCACACTCGGCGTGCTGATCGCCGTACTGGTCAGCGTGCTGTCCGCGCAGCGCTTCGGCAACGTCCTCGACTACGCCGGCCCCAACGTGGCCTCAGATCAGCTCATCGTCTACACGCCCAACGGGCAGGGCGGCGGGCCGGGCGGGCCCAGCGCGCCGGTGACCGGGAGCAAGCTGGCGTCGATGGCGAAGACGGCGCATGGCATCGCGGCTGCGCTCGGCTCGCATGACGTCGTCGAACTCGAGTCGGCTAATGCGTCCCTGCAGCACGCGGCGTCTGGGCGCAGCTGGAGCGGGACGGTTTACGTTGCCACCCCGCAGCTGCTCCGGGCCTTTGGCATCAGTGCTTCGCAGGTGAGCCCCAGCGCCGACATCCTCAGCGCGCGGCCCGGGTTGTCTGGCATCACCAAGATGCAACTCCTGTTCATCCGCAAAGGCACGCCAGGCGCCGGCGTTGGCCCAGGCAGCGGCAACGGCCCAGGCGGCAACGGCCGGGCGGCCCGGACTCATTCCCCTGCCCGAAGAACCAGTGCCTGGCCAACCCGGTGATCCAGGAGGTCAGCTCGCTCCCGTCCGGCACGTCGGCGCCCAACACCGTGATCACCGAGCACGCCATCAGCACGCTCGGCCTGCGCTCCGGCATCGCGGCGGACGGCTGGCTCATCCAGACGCCGAACCCGCCCACCGCCACGCAGATCACCAACGCCAGGCACACCGCGGCCGCGGCCGGGCTGACCATCGAAACCAAGAACAGCATCCCGTCGGTGGCGGTGATCATCGACTGGGCCACCGTGTTCGGCATCGTGCTCGCGCTGGGCATCCTGGCCATGACGCTCGGCCTGATCCGCAGCGAGACCGCTGGCGACCTGCGCACCCTGGCCGCCACCGGGGCGAGCAGCTGGACCCGCCGGACCCTGACCGGGGTCACGGCGGGTGCCCTCGGCTTCGCCGGCGCGGTGCTCGGTACGGTGGCGGCCTACGCCGCTGCTATCGGCTACTCCTGGGATAACCAGCTTGACGGGCTCTCCGAGCTGACCAGTGTGCCCATCACCAGCCTGCTGCTCATCCTGGTCGGCATGCCGCTCGCCGCCGCCGTAGCCGGCTGGCTGCTCGCGGGCCGGGAACCGGCCGCCATAGCGCACCAGCCGGCGGAATGAGGTGGGTCAGCCCAGGGCGGTGCGCAGGCGTGACTCGAGGTCCGGGCGGTTGACCCGCCCGACCTCGACCGCCGAGCACCCCACCCACTCCGCGGCCTCGCGCAGCGCCCGGGCCATCGGGGCGACGGCGGCGGCAGAGTCCAGCGAGAGCTGCCGGGCGACCAGGGTCTGACCCTGGCGGACCGGATCGACCCGGCCGAGCAGGCGGCCCCCGGCCAGCAACGGCATGGTGTAGTACCCGTGCACCCGCTTGGCCTTGGGCACGTAGGCCTCCAGGCTGTGCTCGAAGCCGAACATCCGCCGGGTCCGCTTGCGGTCCCACAGGAGGGAGTCGAACGGGGAGAGCAGGGTGACCCGGTGCCGGCCCCGCGGCGCCTCGGCCAGCGCCGCCGGGTCGGCCCAGCCCGGCACCACCGTGCTGGCCGCCCTCCGGCCGTTCCCCGGCTGGGCGGCTACCTCGATCTCGACCGGGGTCAGGCCGGCCGCCAGCGCGGATTCCCCGGTCAGCTCCGCGTGCCGGGCCTGGCGGTCGGTCAGCTCGCGGAGCCGGTGGTAGTCGATCAGGTCCGCGCGGGTGACCACGCCGAGCGCCCGGGCCGCCACCCCGGCCAGGTGGGCCAGGCATTCGGCGTCGGCCGGATCGCGGTCCAGCAGCTCGCTGGGCAGCACCCGCCCGGGCAGGTCATACACGCGGCGCCAGCCGTCCCGGCGGACGCAGATCACCTCGCCCACATCCAGCAGCCACTCCACGGCGATCTTCGTTTCCGACCAGTCCCACCAGGGACCGCCCGCCTTGGCCCCGCCGAGCTGAGTGGCGTTCAGCGGCCCTTCGGCGCGCAGCCGGGCCAGCACCTCGGCGCAGGTACGTTCGTGGCTCTGATGCCAGCGCCTGCCCCGGGCGCGGAGGGCGCGGCGGCGGAACGCGTACCAGGGCCACTCCTCCAGGGGCAGGATGCAGGCCGCGTGCGACCAGTACTCGAAGGCGGCCGGCTGGCGCGGGTGCCAGTAGGCGCGCTCGATCCGCTCCCGGGGCACCGGCCCGAGCCGGGCGTACGCGACGAGTTCGTGGGAGCGGGCCAGCACGCTGATGGTGTCCAGTTGCACTGCGCCCAGCCTGCGCAGCATGGCCGGCACGCCACCGCGGCGCCCGTCGGCCCCCAGGAGCCCCTGCGCTCGCAGGGTGAACAGCCGGGCCTCGTCGGCGGACACGGATAGCTGGGGAGCTGGCAGGGCAACGCTCGTCACAAGACGTGCAGCCTAACGGGGGGCACCGACATTCCGAGGGCGCCGGATCTGCACCGGCGCCCGGGCGGCTTTAGTACCAGTCTTCGAAGATGTTGGTGGAGGCGGCCAGCAGGCCGCCGACCACAGCCACGCCCAGCCCGGTCCAGAACAGCCACCAGATCGTGCCGAAGACGAGAGCCAGGCCGCCGACCAGGAAGCCCAGCATGATGAGGCTGACGGCCACCCAGGACACCGGACGCCCGTGGAACGGCTCATAGTGCCCCGGGCCGGCGGGCGCGATGTCGCCGTGGGCGCCCGCTTCCATCCCAGCGCCGGACCTGAGGTCCATCCCCGCCTGGTCCGTCATGAGCGCCGCTCCTCTCCTCGTCCACCGGTTCCGCGCCACCGGTTTCTCACCACCGGGGCGGGCAGCCGCCGCCACGCAGGGCGGGGACTGGCACCGCTGGTACATATTGTGGCGGGAAACCCCGCCGCGTCCGCGTCCGGCCCCCCGGAATGCGTGCGGGGGCTGGGCACGTTCTAGTACGCAGGCTAGACACGCCACGGGCCAGGCCGGGCGCGCTCGCACGCGACAGCGTAGCGGGGAGCCGGCCGGGCCAGGCACGTGGGCGGGCGTAACCGGTGCCGGATCACTCCTGGATCACCGTGTGCTGCGGGCAACTTTCCCGGATTGTGAACGTTCCTTCCGGGGATCGGGAACCCTGGCACAGCTGGGACGTTCTCAGATCAGCAACGTTCCGGCCAGGGTCCTCGCGTGCGGCTCGGTTTCGTTGCGCGTCTCGCCTACCATGACATGTGACGGGTGGCACCGGTGCGCCACTGACTGTCGTCCGCCCGGCGGGCCACGTGACCGGCCGCCACCCGGCAGGCCGGCAGCCGTCCGCCCGGCAGCCACACGGCAGGCCAGTCCGGCTAGCCGACCACGAGGTTCCCGGTAGCCGGCCACGATCCGCGAGGAGCGCGACAAGAAGTGCCAGCCATCATCGACAGTGTCCTGCGTGCAGGTGAGGGCAAGACCCTGCGCAGGCTCAAGCGGATCGCGGAGCAGGTCAACTCCATCGAAGAGGACTTCGCCGCGCTGAGCGACGCCGAGTTGCGCGCCATGACCGAGGAGTTCCGGCAGCGGCTGGCCGACGGGGAGACGCTCGACGACCTGCTGCCCGAGGCGTTCGCCACGGTCCGCGAGGCGGCCAGCCGCACGCTGGGCCAGCGGCACTTCGATGTACAGCTGATGGGCGGGGCGGCGCTGCACACGGGCAACATCGCCGAGATGAGGACCGGCGAGGGCAAGACCCTGACCTCGGTGCTGCCTGCCTACCTCAACGCGCTGACCGGCGAGGGCGTGCACGTGGTCACGGTCAACGACTACCTGGCCAAGCGTGACTCTGAGTGGATGGGCCGGGTGCACCGCTTCCTGGGGCTGGAGGTGGGCGTGATCCTGGCCCAGCAGCCGCCGGAGGACCGCCGCAAGCAGTACGAGGCCGACATCACCTACGGCACCAACAACGAGTTCGGCTTCGACTACCTGCGCGACAACATGGCCTGGGGCCTGGAGGAGTGCGTCCAGCGGGGGCACCACTTCGCGATCGTGGACGAGGTCGACTCCATCCTGGTCGACGAGGCGCGGACGCCGCTCATCATCAGCGGGCCGGCCGAGCAGAGCGCCCGCTGGTACACGGAGTTCGCCAAGATCGTCCCCCGGCTGCGCCGCGGTGAGGACGGCGAGGGGGACTACGAGGTTGACGAGAAGAAGAAGACCGTCGGCATCATGGAGTCCGGGGTGGAGAAGGTCGAGGACTACCTCGGCATCGACAATCTCTACGACCCGGTCAACACCCCCCTGGTCAGTTTCCTGAACAACGCGATCAAGGCCAAGGAGCTGTACAAGAAGGACAAGGACTACGTCGTGATCAACGGCGAGGTCCTGATCGTGGACGAGTTCACCGGCCGGATGCTGCACGGCCGCCGTTACAACGAGGGCATGCACCAGGCCATCGAGGCCAAGGAAGGCGTGCAGATCCAGAACGAGAACCAGACCCTGGCCACGATCACGCTGCAGAACTACTTCCGGCTCTACGACAAGCTGGCCGGGATGACCGGCACGGCCATGACCGAGGCGAACGAGTTCGCCCAGATCTACAAGCTCGGCGTGGTGCCGATCCCGACCAACATGCCGATGATCCGGCTCGACGTGGCCGACGTGGTCTACCAGACGGTGCAGGCCAAGTTCGAGGCGGTCGTCGACGACATCGCCGAGCGGCACGCCAACGGCCAGCCGGTGCTGGTCGGCACCACCAGCGTGGAGAAGTCCGAGATCCTGTCCCGGATGCTCAAGCAGCACGGTGTGCCGCACGAGGTGCTGAACGCGAAGTACCACGAGCGTGAGGCGGCGATCATCGCGCAGGCCGGCCGCAAGGGCGGGGTCACCGTGGCCACCAACATGGCCGGCCGCGGCACCGACATCATGCTGGGCGGTAACCCCGACTTCATCGCGGACATCGAGCTGCACCAGCGCGGCCTGTCCCCGGTGGACACGCCGGAGGACTACGAGGCGGCGTGGGCCGAGGCAGTGGACAAGGCCAAGGCCGCTGTGGCCGAGGAGCACCGGGAGGTCGTCGAGGCGGGCGGCCTGTACGTGCTGGGCACCGAGCGGCACGAGTCGCGCCGCATCGACAACCAGCTGCGCGGCCGGTCCGGGCGCCAGGGCGACCCGGGCGAGTCCCGGTTCTACCTGTCCCTCGAGGACGACCTGATGCGGATGTTCAACGCGGACAAGGTCGCGCACTTCATGGAGTGGCTGAAGACGCCGCCGGATGTGCCGATCGAGTCCAAGGCCGTGACCCGGTCCATCCGCTCCGCGCAGACCCAGGTTGAGCAGCAGAACTTCGAGATCCGCAAGGACGTGCTCAAGTACGACGACGTGCTGAACCGGCAGCGCAAGGTGATCTACGCCGAGCGCCGCCGGGTCCTCGAAGGGGCGGACCTGCACGAGCAGATCCGGGAGATGATCGACGAGGTGATCGAGGGCTACGTCGCCGGGGCGACCAGCGAGGGGTTCGCCGAGGAGTGGGACCTCGACAAGCTGTGGACCGCGCTCCAGACGCTCTACCACCCCCAGCTCACCGCGGCGGAAGCGGTGGACGAGGCCGGCGGCGAGCAGGGCATGTCCGCCGAGTCCCTGGCCGAGGTCATCCGGGTCAACGCCCAGGAGAGCTACGACCAGCGCGAAGAGGAACTGACCCCGGAGATCATGCGGGAACTCGAGCGCCGGGTCGTGCTCGCGGTGCTGGACCGCAAATGGCGCGAGCACCTCTACGAGATGGACTACCTGCGCGAGGGCATCGGGCTGCGCGCCTGGGCCCAGCGTGACCCGCTGGTGGAATACCAGCGCGAGGGCTTCGACATGTTCAACGCCATGATGGACGGCATCAAGGAGGAGTCGGTCGGCAACCTGTTCAACCTCCAGGTCGAGGTGCAGGAGAACCCGATCGTCGAGGAGGCGGCCGGCCCGGCGGGCGTGGCGGCCACCAGCCCGCCCGCGCTAGGCAGCGCCCCGGCGGCGCCGCCCGTGAACGGCGCCGGGACCCAGAAGAACGGGGCCCAGAAGAATCAGCCGCCCCGCAACCGCGGGGGCCAGCAGGCCCAGGGCCGCCGCGGCCGGGCAGGCAGCGGCCAGCCAGGCGGGGCGCACGCCGCACCCGCTGGCGCGCACACCGCGCCGGCCACGGGCGAGGCGCCGGCGGTGGTGGCGCCCGGGCTGCAACAGCCGAAGCGCCCCTCCCGGCTGCAGTACTCGGCGCCGTCCGCCGACCAGCCCGGCCAGGTAGAACAGCGCGCCAGCGCTTCGGCCGCCAGTGATCAGTTCAGCCGGGTCGGCCGCAACGACCTGTGCCCCTGCGGGTCGGGCCGCAAGTACAAGCGCTGCCACGGCGACCCGCGCAACCGCACCGAGGGCTGAGTGGCTGGCCCGCACCGCCGTGCGGGCCAGCCAGCCACGGCCCCGCCTGCTTCCTAGGCGCGGCCGCCACGCTTCCTAGGCGGCCTCCACGTCGGTGCACAGCCAGCGGGGTGTGCGGGGCTGGTGACCGGGCAGGGCGCGGGGCGGCGGGGTGTGCTCCAGCCGGACGGCCAGGGCCCGGACCCGGGACCCGAAGCTGACCACCACGGTCATCTCGATCACCCCGGACGCGGGCCGGAACGCCACCACCCGGCGTAGCTGGGGCCGCTGGCCAGCCGCGAGCATCGGGCCCAGCCGCTGAATCCGGGCCCGGGTCCGCTCGGTGGTCCAGGTCGTCATCTGCCGGGGCGGCCGGGATCCGGCCAGGGTCTCGACCAGCACTTGGGCGAACTGGCCTGGCCAGCTGCCATCCCCTGGGGAAGCCGGCCGGGGGGTGGCGGCGGGGCCGGGTGATCGCCGGGCTGGTCTGCCGCCAGCCGGGCCACGCACTGCGCCCGGGCACTGGCTGCCCGGCCCTCGGGTCAGGCTCGCCGGCCGGGCGGCGGTGTGGCTGGTCGGGGCCGCGGGCCGGGCCGTAAGTGATAACAGCTCGTCGTCGTAGGGCGGGGCCGAGTCGGGGATGGGGCACAACCGCACCGCGTCCGGGTCGGGCAGCGGCGGTCCGGGTATCCGCCGGCACGCGCGCCGGCCGCCGCCCGGCCCCGGACCTGGCTTGCCCCTGGGTGGCTGCGAGGGCGGAGTAGGCATGGGACCTCCCGGAAATCGGCGACGGAACTCGGGTCTGCCTGACGTGCGCGGCGGTGGGGGCCATCCGCGGGCTCCGCGCCGCACACTTGAGTTGTACCGGCCGCCAGTGACATTTCCGGTGCCGTCATCCGGCTGCGCGGATCGCGCGTCATCATGGGAGACTGTGCCCGCTCCCGGACGGGAATGTGCCTGCCCGGGACTCGGTTGCAGAGGAAAGCCGGGTATCGGGACCGAGCCCGGACCTGCTGTCTCAGGAGAGTTACCTTGTCGCTTCCACCGCTGGTCGAACCGGCTGCTGAGCTGACCGTGGACGAAGTCCGCCGCTACTCGCGCCACCTGATCATCCCGGATGTCGGGATGACCGGGCAGAAGCGGCTCAAGAACGCCAAAGTGCTCTGTGTGGGCGCCGGTGGCCTTGGCTCGCCTGCCCTGCTGTACCTGGCCGCGGCGGGCGTGGGCACGCTGGGCATCGTGGACTTCGACGTGGTCGACGAGTCGAACCTGCAGCGCCAGGTCATCCACGGCCAGTCCGACATCGGCCGGTCCAAGGCTGAGTCCGCGCGGGACAGCATCCTTGAGATCAACCCCTACGTGAACGTGATCGTGCATCAGGAGCGCCTCGACTCCGACAACGCGATGCAGATCTTCGCCGACTACGACCTGATCGTGGACGGCACGGATAACTTCGCGACCCGGTACCTGGTCAACGACGCGTGCGTGCTGCTCGGCAAGCCGTACGTGTGGGGCTCCATCTACCGCTTCGACGGCCAGGCCAGCGTGTTCTGGGCCGAGTACGGGCCCTGCTACCGCTGCCTGTACCCGGAGCCGCCCCCGCCGGGCATGGTGCCGTCCTGCGCCGAAGGCGGCGTGCTGGGCGTGCTCTGCGCCTCCATCGGCTCCATCCAGGTCACCGAGGCCATCAAGCTCATCACCGGGATCGGCGAGCCGCTGGCCGGCCGCCTGATGATCTACGACGCCCTGGAGATGACCTACCGCTCGGTCAAGGTCCGCAAGGATCCTGAGTGCCCGGTCTGCGGCAAGAACCCGACGGTCACCGAGCTGATCGACTACGAGGAGTTCTGCGGCGCCGTGTCCGAGGAGGCCCAGGAGGCCGCGGCCGGATCTACCATCACCGCCCGGCAGCTCAAGGACATGCAGGACGCGGGGGAGAACATCTTCCTGGTGGACGTGCGCGAGCCCAACGAGTACGAGATCGTCTCGATCCCGGGCTCGGTGCTCATCCCCAAGGGCGAGTTCCTGTCCGGGGCCGCGCTGGAGCGCCTCCCGCAGGACCAGCGGGTCGTCCTGCACTGCAAGTCCGGGGCCCGGTCGGCGGAGTGCCTGGCCATCGTGAAGAACGCCGGGTTCTCCGATGCGGTGCATGTCGGCGGCGGCGTGCTGTCCTGGGTGGCCACGATCGACCCGTCACTGCCCTCGTACTGATCCCGGTCTCTTACGCCTTGGGGCCGGGCCCGCGCGAGCGGGCCCGGCCTGCTGGCTCTGCGGGGTCATAACGTGCCCTTATCCGGGCAACCTCACCGTGCGCCCGGTACCGGGGGACGGCCAGGCCGTACCATTCCGGTGTGGCTATGCATCCGGCGACTCCGGGTGGCGGCGGCGACCCGGCGCCGGAGGGAACCAGCTCGGCGGAGCAGCAACCGCATGCCTCACCATCCGTGGCGGGCTCCGCGCGCAGCGCTCACGCCGCCCCGCCCAGCCAGGAACGCCGGCGTTACCGGCTCGTCCTGGTGGGCCTGGTGCTCGCGCTGATCGGCCTGAGCGCGTCCATCGGCTCGGTCGTGCTGCACGTGCTGCCCCGCACGTTCAGCCGGGGACAGCAGGAGCAGCTCGCCGCCTGGGAGATCGGCAAGCGGTGGCGGACCTGGCCCGCGGGCCGGATCTTCCCCGCGGTCATCCCGTACCAGGTGCCGGCCACAGCACTGGACAGCGGCAGCCCCGCGCAGCTGTCCGCCACCCGCATCGGGATCGCCCCGGCGGCCTCCTGCCCGTCCGTGACCGGCCCGAAGGCCCAGCCGGTGCTGGCCCGGCAGCACTGCACCACCGTGCTGCGCGCCACCTACCGGGACTCGACCGGAGCCTTCGCGATCACCGTCGGGATCGCGGTGCTGCCCAGTCCGGCCCAGGCCAGCCGCGCCCTGCACGCGCTGAACGTACGGGCCGCGTCCGCCGGGGTGCGCGCCGCCCCGTTCGGTCACACGCTCGCGGCCTCGTTCAGCGACGCGGCGCGCCAGCTGTCCGATATCTCCGCGGCCGGCCCCTACCTGATCATGTCCACCGTCGGCTACGCGAACGGCAGGCACCGGGTCCGCGAGTCAGCCGATCCCTATGACAAGGACGAGATGCTGAGCGTCGCGGACGGGATATCGGACTGGATCGGCGCGCGGATCGGCGCGTCCCCGCCCCCCGCGAGCTGCCCGGGCGGACCGGCATGCTGAACGCCCCCCGGTGGCCGCGGCGGGTGGCGGCCAGCCTGCTCATGCTGGCCTGGCTGGGAGCGGCCGGGGCCGCGGCCGCGGCCCCGGCCGGCGCGGACACCGTGCGCGATGCGCAGATGTGGGTCCTGGACGCGGTCAGCGCGCCGTCCGCCTGGCTGACCACCAGGGGGCAGGGCGCGACCGTCGCGGTGATCGATAGCGGGGTCAACCCGGACGTGTCGGACCTGGCCGGCTCGGTCGTCACCGGGCCCGACCTGACCGGCGTGCACACCGCGCCCGCCAACCCGGACTGGGGCGTGCACGGCACCTGGATGGCCTCGCTGATCGCCGGGCACGGGCACGACGGCGGCGGCAGCGGCATCGAGGGCGTGGCCCCGGCGGCCAGGGTGCTCTCGATCCGGGTGGTGACCGACCGGCACGACCCCGGCTACTCCGCCTATGAGCACGAGTCGGACAGCCGGGTGCAGGCCGCACTGGCCCAGGCCATCACGTACGCGATCAAGCACCATGCCAGCGTGATCAGCATGTCGCTGGGGTACGGCGAGCCCAGCGCGGTGGTCCGGATGGCCCTGCAGAACGCGCTCGATCGCGGCATCGTGGTGGTCGCCTCCTCCGGCAACTCAGGTAACTCGGCCCCGGTCCGAACGACCGGCCAGGCCCCCTACTCGTTCCCCGCGGACTACCCTGGCGTGCTCGGCGTGGCCGCGGTGAGCCGCAGCGGGTCGGCGGCCGGCTTCTCCAGCGACAACCTGTCCGTTCAGGTCGCCGCGCCCGGGGTCAACGTGCCGGCCCAGGGCCGGGACGGGCAGTACTGGCTGGTCAGCGGGACCAGCCCGGCCTGTGCGCTGACCGCGGGAGTCGCCGCCCTGATCAAGGCCAGGTACCCCGGCCTGGCCCCGGCCCTGGTCGTGCAGGCCATTACCTCGAGCACCCAGAACCGGCCGTCCGGCGGCTACGACAACAAGATCGGGTTCGGCACCGTGGACGCGGCGGCCGCGCTGAGCGTCGCCGCGAAGCTGGCGGTCCAGTCGCACAGCCAGGCCGGCGCGGCCACCACACTGCACTTCGGCGGCGGCGCCGCGGCCGTGCCCAGGGCGCCGATCGCCCCGCGGGGGGCGGCCGGGCTGGTCGTAGCGTCCCTGTTCACGGTCGCTTTCCTGGTGGCGGCCGGCCTGGCCGGGATGCGGTTGGTGACCATGAGACGGTCGCTGAACCGGGGCCATCACGCGGCGGACCGGGCGCCCCAGCCGGTCTGGCCCGGTCCGCAGGTCCATGCCACCTGGCCTGACCGCCCCGACCCCGGCCTGAGCGCGGAGCAGGCCGTCGGGTCGGCGGACCCGGGAACCAGCTGGCCGTCCTGGCCCGACCCTCGCTCGTGACCGGGGAGCACAGCCTGGATGAGCGGGGTCAGCTGCCAGACTTCGCCAGCCGGGTGCTCGACGTCGCCGACTCGATCCCGCCCGGCCGGGTCATGTCCTATGGCGATGTGGCCGAGTACCTGGGACAGGGCGGCCCCCGCCAGGTCGGCCGGGTCATGTCCCTGTGGGGCGGCAGCGCCGCCTGGTGGCGGGTGGTGCACGCCGACGGGTCCCTGGTACGCGGGCATGAGCGGGCCGCGCTCGAGCACTACCGCGCCGAGGGGACCCCGCTGCGCCCCTCCCCGGACGGCCCGCCGTCCCGGGTGGACATGCGCCTGGCCCGCTGGGCCGGCGAGGGTACGTAGCCGGGCAGGGGCAGCAGTCGGCGAGGGAACCGGTCACGCCGGCCCGCGGGCCCTCTACCCACTCCTTCCGCCCGCTACCGGACAAATCGCCCCGACACCCGGTGAACCTGGCTGCAGATGTCGGTGCCCTCTGCTGGAATGCTGGTCGATGGACCATCACCCGGATGCCTACCGGCTGCTCCGCCGGCCCGCGCCGCCGGCCGATCCGCCGCGCCTCGACGCCGCCCAGCAGGCCGTGGTGGCGCACGCGGGCGGCCCGCTGCTCGTCCTGGCCGGCCCGGGCACCGGCAAGACCACCGCGATCGTCGAGGCGGTGACGGAGCGGATCACGCAGCGGCAGATCGACCCGGAACGGGTGCTGGTCCTGACCTTCAGCCGCAAGGCCGCGCAGGAGCTGCGGGAGCGCATCACCACCCGGCTGCGCCGGACCACCCGCCAGCCGCTGGCGCTGACCTTCCACAGCTACGCCTACGCCTTGGTCCGGCGGGAGTTCGTGCTGGCCGGGGACGTCCCGCCGACCCTGCTGTCCGGCCCCGAGCAGCTGCTGGAGGTCCGGCGGATGCTGCGCGGGGAGGCGGCCGGTGGCGAGCCGGCCGCCGCTGAGCCCTGGCCGGAGCGGCTCCGGGCCGCCCTGGGCACCCGGGGTTTCGCGACCGAGCTGCGCGATTTCCTGCTCCGCGCGGCCGAGCGCGGGCTGGACGGGCAGGCCCTGGCCCGGCTGGGCCGCGGGCACGGCCGGGACGACTGGATGGCGGCGGGCGGCTTCCTGGACCGCTACATCGCCCGCTTCGACCTGGCCCCCGTCCCGGCCTACGACTATGCGGAGATCGTCCGGATCGCCGCCGCGCTGCTCAGCCGCGCGGCGACCCGGGACCGGGAGCGCAAGGCCTACGACGTCGTGCTGGTGGACGAGTACCAGGACACCGACCCGGCCCAGGAGGCGCTGCTGCACGCGCTGGCCGGGGACGGCCGCGAGCTCATCGCGGTGGGTGACCCGGACCAGTCCATCTACGCGTTCCGCGGCGCCGACGTGCACGCGATGGGGCGCTTCCCGGACCTGTTCCGCACCCCCGACGACCGCCCGGCCAGCGTCATCGCGCTGCGGACCGGCCGGCGCAGCGGCCCCGTGCTGCTCGCCGCCTCGCGCCGGGTGGCGGCCCGGCTGCCCACCGCGGCTGGCCTGTCCCTGCCGGAGGGGCCGGGGCGGCCCGGGCCGCCGTCCCCGGCGTCACCGGCATCACGTCCGGCCGGCCGCGGCCACCGGGATCTGCTCCCGCAGGCCGGCGCGACGCCCGGGTCGGTCCGGATCCTGGTCGCCGCCAGCGCCAGCCAGGAAGCCGCCGTGATCGCGGATACCTTGCGCCGGGCTCATCTGATCGACGGCGTCCCCTGGTCCTCCATGGCCGTGCTGGTGCGCTCGGCCACCCGCCAGGTTCCGTTGTTGCGCCGTGCCCTGGCGACGGGAGGCGTCCCTGCGGTCGTGGCGGGCGATGAGCTGCCGCTGGCCGCGGAGCCGGGTGCGCGGCCGCTGCTCGCGCTGCTGCGCTGCGCGCTGCAGCCGGGCGCGCTGGACGAGGACGCCGCGGCTGAGCTGCTCACCGGGCCGCTGGGCGGGACGGACGCGGTGGGCCTGCGGCGGCTGCGCCGTTCGCTGCACGCCGCCGACGTGGCCGCCGGGCTGCCCCCGGGGAATCAGCCGCTGGCCAGCGCGCTGCGCGACCCACGCCAGCTGAGCCTGCTCGGCGGGCCCCCGGCCGCCGCGGCGCGGCGGGTGGCCATGCTGCTCGAGCTGGCCCGGCGCACCGCCGAGGGTACGACCACCCCGGACGGAGTTCCCGGCCCCGCCTACGACGTGCTCTGGGCGATCTGGGACGCGTCCGGGCTCGCTCCGGCGTGGCAGGCAGCGAGCGCCGCCGGGGGAGCCCGCGGCGCCGCGGCCGACCGGGATCTGGACGCCGTGGTGGCCCTGTTCGACGCGGCATCCCGGTTCGCGGCCCGGCTGCCGCCCGGGTCGCCCTCGCTGTTCCTGGACAGCATGGGCGGCCAGGAGATCCCCGGCGACACGCTGGCCGACCGGGCGCCGGAGGGCGAAGCGGTGCGCATCCTCACCGCGCATCGCTCCAAGGGACTGGAATGGGACCTGGTCGTGGTGGCCGGGGTGCAGGAGGGCACCTGGCCCGACCTGCGGATGCGGTCCTCGCTGCTGGGCATGGATGAACTGGTCAACGCGGTGGACGCACAGGCCGGGAGCGGACCGCCCGGACCCAGTGACGCGGCGGCCGCGGCGCTGGTGTCCAAGCTCCTCGACGAGGAACGCCGGCTGTTCTACGTGGCGGCGACCCGGGCCCGGCACGCCCTGGTGGTCACCGCGGCTGGCGGGGAGGACAGCGAGGACCGGCCATCCCGGTTCCTGGCCGAACTGGCGGGCGACGACGTGGAGATCGAGCCGGTCGCGTCGGCCGGGCGGCACTGGCTCTCGCTGCCCGCGCTGACCGCCGAGCTGCGCCACGCGGCAAGCGACCCGGGCCGGCCACGGGCGGTCCGGGCCGCCGCCGCGGCCCAGCTGGCCCGGCTCGCCGCGGCCGGGGTCCGCGGCGCGCACCCGCGGCAGTGGTACGCGCTGACCACGCTGTCCGATCCCGGCCCGCTCACCGGCGGGACCATCCAGCTGTCGCCGTCCCAGGTCGAGTCGTTCACCAAGTGCGGGCTGCGCTGGCTGCTGGAGGCCGCGGCCGGGGCCGGCACCTCGGACGTGCTGCGGCACCTGGGCACCGTCATTCACGCGGCGGCCGTGCTGGCCGCCGAGGGCACCGCGGAGGCGGGAATCGAGGAGCGCATCGACGACATCTGGCACCATCTGGACTTCGGCAGCGCCTGGTACAACGACAAGCAGCGGGAGCTCGCGCGGCGCATGGTGGCCCGGTTCCTGGCCTGGCACCGCGGCAACCCCCGCCAGCTGGTCGCGGTGGAACAGGCCCTCCGGGTCCGGATCGGCGACGTGGAGATCACCGGACGGGTGGACCGGCTGGAGCGCGACGACCACGGCGGCGGCGTCATCGTGGACCTGAAGACCGGCTCGTCCAAGCCGGCCGACGCGGAGCTGGACCGCAATCCGCAGCTTGGCGTCTACCAGCTGGCGGTGGTGCTGGGCGCGTTCGAGCAGTTCGGCCTGGTCGAGCCGGGCGGTGCCGAGCTGGTGCAGGTGGGCAAGGCGGGCCTGAAGGCGGAGGTCAAGGTGCAGCGGCAGCGGGCGCTCGGTGACGACCCCGAGCCGGGCTGGGCGGCCCGCCTGGTCGAGACGGTGGCGGCGGGCATGACCGGCCCGGTGTTCGGCGCGACCGTGAACCCCGGCTGCCGGATCTGCCCGGTCCGGACCTGCTGCCCGGTGCACCCCGACGGTGTTCAGGTGACACCGTGAACTCCGGCCCCGTGCACTACAGCCCGGTGCAGCTGGCCCGGCTGCTCGGGCTGCCCGAACCCACCGCGGAGCAGGCCGCGGTCATCGGGGCCCCGCCGCGGCCGCTGGCGGTGATCGCCGGGGCCGGCTCGGGGAAGAGCGAGACCATGGCGGCCCGGCTGGTCTGGCTGGTCGCCAACGGCGTGGTCCGGCCGGAACGGGTGCTCGGCCTGACGTTCACCAGGAAGGCCGCGGCCGAGCTGGGCCAGCGGGTGCGGGTCCGGCTGGACGGGCTGCGCAAGGCCGGCCTGGCTGGCGTTCAGCCACCGGCTCAACCACCGGCTCAGCCACTGGCTCAGCCACCGGCCGGCGCGCCGGCGGAGGCCAGCGCCGAGCTCGACGGCGAGCCGGTGGTGTCCACCTACCACGCGTACGCGGCCCGGCTGGTCGCCGACCACGCGCTGCGCGAGGCGCTGGAACCGACGCTGCGGCTGATCACCCCGGCGCTGGCCTGGCAGATCGCGGCCCGCGTGGTGGCCGGGTATGGCGGCCCGATGGACGCGGTGACCTGGTCTCCGCCCGCGGTCACCGCGGCCGTCCTGATGCTGGCGGGCGAGCTGGCGGAGCACCTGCGGACGCCGGACGACGTGATCGCGGTCGGGGACTGGCTGCAGGCACAGGCCGCGGCCCGGCCCGGGAAGCTGCCCGCCGTGGTGCGCAAGATCCTGGACAGCCAGCGGGCGCGGGAGCAGCTGCTGCCCATGGTGGCCGGGTACGCGCGGGCCAAGGCCGAGCGTGAGGTCATCGACCACGGCGACCAGGTGGCGATCGCCGCCCGGATCGCGGCCCGCCACCCCGAGGTCGGCGCGGCCGAACGCGGCCGCTACCAGATCGTGCTGCTCGACGAGTACCAGGACACCAGCCACGCCCAGCTCGTCCTGCTGCGGGCGCTGTTCGGCGGCGGCCATCCGGTGACCGCGGTGGGTGACCCGTGCCAGTCCATCTACGGCTGGCGCGGCGCGAGCGCGGGCAACCTGCGCCGGTTCGGCCGGGACTTCCCGGTGGTCACGGGCAGCGGCCCCGGCCGGACGTCGAGCCCGGCCGCGGTGCGCATGCTCTCCACCAGCTTCCGGAACACCGGCCGGGTCCTCGACGTGGCCGCGGCCGTGCAGCAGCAGTTGCGGGCCGCGGCGCCCGAAGTACCCCGGCTGGTCCCCCCGCCCGGCCGGGCCGGGCGCGGGCGGGTGACCTGCGCGCTCACCGAGACGGCCGCCGACGAGGCGGCCTGGGTCGCCGGCCAGGTCAGCGCGCTGCTGGCGCTGCCGCCCGGCGTGGCCCCCGACGGTGAGCCCTGGCCGGAGGGCGGTGAGGAACGCGTCCATCCGCGTGATGTCGCGGTCTTGTGCCGCAAGCGGGCCCAGTTCCCGGCGTTGCGGATGGCGCTCGAAGCCCGTGGTATCCCGGTTGAGGTGGTCGGCCTGGGCGGGCTGCTCACCGTGCCAGAGGTGGCTGACATCGTCGCCACCCTGCGGGTGCTGCACGATCCCGGTGCCTCCGCGCCGCTGGCCCGGCTGCTCACCGGCCCGCGGTGGCGGATCGGCCCGCGTGACCTGGTGGCCCTGGGCAAGCGGGCCCGGTACCTGGCCCGGGAACAGCGCCGGTCCGTGGCCCGCCGGGACGCGGTCCCCGGCCCGGGCGCACCGGCCCCGGCCGCCGACGACGATCCGCTGGCCAAGGCCATTACCGACCTGACCGCCGATCCGGGCAGCCTGGTCGAGGCCCTCGACGATCTGGGCGACCCGGCCGGCTATTCGCCGCCGGCCACAGCCGCCTGGCCGCGCTGGCCGCCGAACTGCGCGAGCTGCGCTCCCGGGTGGCCCGGCCCCTGCCCGACCTGGTCGGTGAGGTGGAACGGGCACTCGGACTGGACATTGAGGTGGCCGCCCGGCCGGGCCGGGACATGGCCAGCGCCCGCGCCGACCTGGACGCGTTCGCGGACGCCGCGGCCGCCTTCGCGGGCGATCAGGAGGAGCCGACGCTGGGCGCGTTCCTGGCCTACCTGACCGCGGCCGAGGACGAGGAGTTCGGCCTGGAGTCCGGCCGGGTTGGCGATGGGGACACGGTCACCCTGGCCACCGTGCACGCGTCGAAGGGCCTGCAGTGGGCCGCGGTGGTGGTGCCGGGGCTGGCGGCCGGGCAGAAGGCGCAGGTGTTCCCGGCCAAGCCCAGGTTCGTGAGCCGCTGGACCGAGAACGCGCGGCTGATCCCGTTCGGGTTGCGAGGCGACGCCGGCGACCTGCCTGCCCTGCCCAGCCTGGAGCCCGGGGCGCTCGCGTCCTTCGGCGCCGCCTGCGCCGCGCGGGACCTCGGCGAGGAACGCCGGCTGGCCTACGTGGCCACCACCCGGGCCGCGTTCTGGCTGGCCTGCACCGGCTACTGGTGGGGGGACGCATCCTCGCCGCTCGGCCCGTCGGTGTTCCTGGAGGAGGTGCGGGCCGCCTGCGAAGCCGGTGCGGGCACGGTGGCGTGCTGGGCCGAACCCCCGGACGAGGACGCCGAGAACCCTGCGCTCGCCGAGCCGCCCTCCGCCACGTGGCCGGCTGACCCGCAAGGCAGACAGCAGGAAGCGGTCCGGGAGGCCGCGGACCTGGTGCGGGCGGCCCTGGACACCGGTGGCGCCCCACCTGCTCAGGACGACACGCTGACCGAGGCGGACCAGGCCCTGCTGACGGCCTGGAACACCGAGACCGGGCTGCTCCTGGCCGAGCGGGAGGAATGGCGCGCCGAGGCCGCGTCGGCGGTCTGGCTGCCCCCGCGGCTGTCCGTATCCTCCCTGGTGATGATGGCCCGCGACCCGGCCGAGCTGGCCCGGCAGATCCGCCGGCCCATGCCCCGGCCGCCTGCCCCGCAGGCCCGCCGGGGCACCGCGTTCCACCGCTGGCTGGAGGAGCGGTTCAGCCAGCAGCGCCTGATCGACCCCGACGACCTGCTCGGCGCCGTCGACGACCCGGCCGCGGGTGACCCCGCCGACGGCGACGCGAACGACCTGGCGACGCTGCGGGAGCTGTTCGAGTCCGGCGAGTGGGGCAGCCGCTGGCCGGTCGAAGTGGAGGTCCCGTTCGAGACGCTCATCGCCGGCCGGCCGGTCCGGGGGCGGATCGACGCGGTGTTCGGGGACGCTCCGGCGCGCGGATTCGACGTGGTGGACTGGAAGACGGGCCACCCCCCGGGCTCCGCGGCCGAGCACCAGGCCGTCGCGGTCCAGCTCGCCGCCTACCGGCTGGCCTGGGCCCAGCTGGCCGGGGTGCCCGCCGACCAGGTCCGGGCGGCGTTCTACTACGTCCGGCACGACCTCACGCTGCGGCCGGCGGACCTGCTGGACGAGGCGGGACTGGCCGCGCTCATCGAGCAGATCCCGGCTGGGGCCAGCTGAACTCCAGGGCCGGCCCGTTCATCCGCCGGCCCGGCGGGGTCAGGCCTGGAGATGACGCTCGACGGTCTGCACCTTGGCGGTCAGCCCGTCGGTCACGCCGGGGCGGATGTCGGCCTTGAGGACCAGGCTGACCCTGGGCGCTTTCGCGGCGACGGCGTCCACGGCCCGCTTCACCACGTCCATCACCTCATCCCAGTCACCCTCGACGGAGGTGAACATGGCGTCGGTGTGGTTGGGCAGCCCGCTGTCGCGGACCACCCGCACCGCGTCCGCGACGTACTCCCCGACCCCTTCGCCCACGCCCAGCGGCGTGATCGAGAACGCGACGATCATCGTGTGCTCCGTCCTTCCTGGACTTCTCGTCAGGGCCGATTATCAGCGCCGTGTTCCCGGGCTATGTTTCTGGGCCGTCTTTCTGGGCCGTTACCGGGGCCGGGTCTCCCAGGGCTACCCGTCGCGGAGCCTGGTCACCAGGCCCAGCAGCGAGGCACGCAGTGCCTCCAGCTCCTGGGGGCTGGTCAGCTCCGCCCAGCGCTCTTCCACCCGCGTGGCCGCGGCGTGGGTGACGGGGGTGACGGACGCGCCGCGCTCGGTGAGGAACACGAGTCGCGAACGGCGGTCCCGCGGGTTCGGGCGGCGCTCGACGTACCCAGTCCGCTCCAGCTGATCAACCGCCTGGGCCATGGTCTGCTTGCGCACCCGGGCCAGGTCGGCGAGTTCAGAGACGGTTATGCCCTCCGGGCGCACGAACGAGAACACGTTCGCCGCGGCCGGATGGACGTCGTCGAAGCCGTTCTCGCGCAGCGCAGCCTCGATCTCCTGCGAGTGGTGCTGGTAGGCGAGCCGCAGGAGGAGCCCGAGCAGCGGGCGGGCCGGGAAATCCGTGTCCATAATATAGACAGGTACCTGTCTTCTTGTTACGGTAGTCAGGAACCTGTCGATCCTAGTCACCGGAGGCTGACATGACCACCGTCCCCGCCGCCTACGCCCAGTTCGGCTACACCCTGGCGCTGGCCGAACGGACCCTGACCGCCGTGCTGCGCCAGCACCTCGCCGAGCGCGGCACCGAACCCGAGACCTGGTACGCCCTGCAGTTGCTCGCCATGCGCGGGCCAGCGGTTGACCGTACGGCGCTCAGCGAGGAGCTCGCGGGCTCACGAACCCTGAACCCCGACTCGGTGCGTGAGCTGCTGGCCCGGCTCGAGGCGGCGGGGCTGATCCGCGGCGGCAGCACGATCAGCCTGACCGCGGACGGGCAAGCGCTGCACCGCAGCCTCAGCGAGTACATCGCCGCGCCGCGGATCCGGCTGCTGAGCCAGTTCAGCATCGATGACGTCGACACGACGGTGCGCACGATGCAGGCCATCGCCGATCGGGCGGCCGAGGAAATGGCCGGGCAGTAATCCTTCGCCCCGGCGGGCCGCAGAATTGCGTTGCCTGGTCCGGCCGGGCGGGTTAGGCTCGGCGGGCCGCCGCCCGGCGCGGCGCAGCTGACCAGGAAGGAGGCGCGATGTCCATTCATCCTCAGGCGCCTCCGGAGACTGGCCGATAGCAGTCCCGGTCGCGCCTCTGCTCAGCAGAGGAACGACATGACTTCAGAATCCGCTCCGCAGTCGATCTCGGCCGGCCGGACCGACGACATCCCGGCCCGCTGGGACGAGCGCACCACCCTGACCACCTTCCTGGACTACGCCCGCGACACCGTGCACGCCAAGTGCGCGGGCCTGTCGGATGCGGACGCCCGCCGGGCACCGTTGCCTGGCTCACCGCTGATGACGATTTCCGGGCTGGTCAGCCACCTGCGCTGGGTCGAGAGCGCGTGGATTGAGCAAACGCTGCTCGGCGGCACGATCGACGCACCGTGGACCGACGACGATCCCGATCGCGAGTTCCGGATCGCGGTCACCGTGCCGCTCGCCCAGTTGCTGGCGGAGTACCGGGCGGCCTGCGCGCGCCACCGTGACCTGGTGGCTTCCCTCGACCTGGACACTCCCTCCCGCGGCGAGCTGGGCTGGCGGACCGAGCCGGTCACGCTGCGCTGGGTCCTGTTCCACCTGACCGAGGAGACCGCCCGGCACAACGGCCACCTCGACATCCTCCGGGAACTCGCCGACGGCGCGCGCGGACGATGACGTTCGCCAAGCACGCCGTCGCGATTCACCGGGCGGATCCGGCCTGGAAGGTGTAGCTTGCGGCCTTCATGGCTGAGGACCAGGTCGGCGCACCCGTGGCGCAAGCCGCGGCACCGCTCGTGCTGCCTGCCGCCCCGGCGCGCGCCGCCCCTGAGCGGACGCGCGCCACTACGGAGCGGACGAAGGGGCGCTTCTCCCGGCCGCGCCTGGCCACCGGCCCCTGGCCGCTGGTGGGCATCCTCGTGGTCCAGGCCGGTCTGTCCCTGCGGCTGGTGTGGTCGAATACGGCCTACCAGGATGAGGCGCTGTACCTGTGGGCCGGGCATCTGGAATGGGCGCACTGGCTGCACGGTGTGGCCGTGCCGGACTTCGCTTCGTACTTCTCCGGCGCCCCGGTCATTTACCCTCCGCTGGGCGCGGCCGCCGACAGCATCGGGGGACTGGCCACGGCCCGGATCCTGAGCCTGGCCTGCATGCTGGCCGCGACCACTTTGCTCTATGCGGTGACCAGGCACCGGTTCGGGCGCGGGGCGGCCATCGGCGGCTCGGTGGCGTTCGCGGCGATCGGGCCCACTCAGTTCCTCGGCGCCCTGGCCACGTTCGATGCGCTGGCCGTCATGCTCCTGGCGCTGGCCTCGTGGTTCGCGGTGCGATCCAGCGACGGGGGCGGCAAATGGGGCGGCGAGCAATGGCTGGTGTGCTGCGCCGTCGCCATGGCGCTGGCTGACGCGGCGAAGTACACCAGCCTGCTCTGGAACCCGGTCATCATCGCCCTGGTCGTGCTCGGCCCGGCCGGTACCTGGCCCCGGGCGGCCCGCCGCGGGATCCGCGTGGCTGGCTACACGGCCGCCCTGATCATTCCCGTGCTGTTCCTGGCCGGCGGCCACAGCTACGTAGCCGGGATCATGTCCACCACGCTGGCCCGGCCGGGCAGCACCGTTCCCGTGCTCCGGGTGCTCGGCGCCAGCGCCGGGTGGATTGGCGCTGTCGCGGTCCTGGCCATCACCGGCGCGGCCATCGTGACCCGGAGGCGGCTGGGGCGGCGGCTCACGGCGCTGGCCTGGGTCCTCGCCGCCAGCGTGTTCCTGGCCCCCCTCGGGCAGGCGCGCATCCACACGAATTTCAGCCTGTTCAAGCACGTCGGGTTCGGCGCGTGGTTCGCCTGCATCGTGGCCGGGTACGGGCTCGCAGCCGTCGCCCGCGCGGTCCAGGCCAGGCAGGCTGAATACGCCCGGGTGGCCGGCCTGGTGATGGTGTTCCTGCTCGGGATATCCGGGGCCGTCCTCAGCGCCGGGCACTTCGCCGCCTGGCCGGACTCGGCGCGGATGATCCGCGGCCTGGCGCCGGTCATCGAGCGCACCGGCTGTCCCTGCCTGATCGCCGAGAACGACGTCGTTCACTACTACCTGGCCAAGCAGACCACGCAGGACGCGTTCACGACCGTCTTCGTCATGAAATACCGGGATGACGGGCGCGAGCTGAGCGGCGCCGCCGCTTACGGCGCAGCCATCGGTGATCACTATTTCCGCCTGGCGGAGATCGACCCGGCCGAAATGCCCGCCAGCTATGCGCCGGTCGTGGACGCACTCTCGGCGTCGCATTACCGGCTCGTGCTCGCCACCCCCTCGAACGTGCCCGGCGAGCCCTTCGAGATCTGGGTCCGCAACCGCGCAGGCTAGGCACTGATCACCGGGCACGCCCGGTGATCAGCGCCTGGCTGGCCGTGGGACGCCGCGGCCCGGGCGGTAGCCTCGGGATATCCGTGCTGATACGTGCGCCGGCCTTGATCCGGGGTGAGCCGGCGGCGGAATCGGCGTGAGTTCTGCCCATCACCGACGAGGAGCAGATCATCATGACCCTCTTCCAGCGGGCCCACGACATAGTCCAGGCCAAGGCGAACAAGGCGCTCGACGCCGCCGAGAAGCCCGACGAGATGCTCGATCTGTCCTACGAGCAGATGCTCGATCAGATCACCCAGGTCCGGCGCGGGATCGTGGCCATTGCCGCGTCGCGCAAGCAGATCGAGTTGCAGGCGGAGCAGCTCCAGCACTCGGTGGACCATCTCCAGGACCAGGCCAAGGCCGCGCTGGGCCAGGGCCGGGAGGATCTGGCCCGGGAGGCCCTCTCCCGCAAGGCCGCCGCCCAGGAGCAGATCGCCGCCATGAAACCCCAGCACGATCAGCTCGCCGCGGAAGAGGAGAAGCTCGAGCAGACCCTCGACGCGCTGCAGAAGCGGGTGAACACGTTCCGGACCCAGAAGGAAGTGCTGAAGGCCCAGTACACCGCGGCGCAGGCCGAGACCACCGTGGGTGAGAGCGCCGCCGGGATCTCCCAGACCGTCGGTGACTCCGGAGCGGAGCTCCAGCGGACCCAGGACAAGATCGCCCAGATGCAGGCCCGGGCCGGGGCCGTTGACGAGCTGCTCGCGTCCGGAGTCCTCGAAGACGTCGGGGGAGACACCGACGACATCCAGAAGGAGCTCGACGAGGCCGGGACGGCCGCCGGGGTGGACCAGGAGCTGGCCGCGCTCAAGGCCGAGATCGGCCCAGGCGGCTCGGCGCCGCCGGAGCTCACCGGGGGAAGCGCGGGGAGCTGACGCCCAGCGGCACCTGAGGGGGCCGGGCGCGCGGCCTAGCTGCGGGAGACCGTCCGGGTGTCCGGCGACTCCCGCTGGCCCGGTCCCGGCTGGCCCGGCTCCAGGGAGCACTGTTCCCGGGCACCCGGTTCCCGTGAGCCGGCGCGGGCCGCCGGCGCCGAATCGTAAGGGGAAATGAGGCCACTTGCGGCGGGTACGGCGAGCAGCAGCCAGCAGGCCAGGCCCAGCGGGTAGACCGCGTAACCGAACCGGCTGGCCGGCGCGAACGCGAACATGAGCACCAGTCCCGTCACCAGCCGCCAGCCTGCCGCGCGCTCGTCCCGCGGCGGCCGCAGGACCAGGGACGCGGCCACGGCGAGCCCGGCCAGCAGGACCAGCCCGATGGCCACCAGATGCCCCGGCCCCCACGCCTCGGCGATCAGGTGGCCGGGCAGGAAGCTGGCGGCCGGGCTCTTGATCCTGGTGAGGCCGAGCGGGAACAGGATGGTGTTGGACACCACCGCGGCGGGCTGGGCGATCAGGACCGGCCCGTCCACCGCGAGCGGGACGGCGATCGTGGCCAGCGCCAGCCAGCCCGCGGCACGCTTGCCGTCGCGCGCCGCCACCAGGGCGAGGGCCACCGCCAGCGCGGGCCACGCGGTGGCCTTCATGGCCGCGGCCAGGCCCAGGGCCAGGCCAGCCAGGATGATCCGCAGCACCGGCCGCAGCTCCGGTCGCAGCACCGGCCGCAGCACGGGCCGGAGCGCGCCCCGAAGCGCGGGCCGCTGGGCCGGGCCGCTTCGCAGCAGCGCCAGGCCCACGCAGATCAGGGCCAGCACGGGCAGGTCGTCACCGCCCGTAGCAAGCGGGAACGCGATGATCGGCGAGGCGGTGACCACCGCCGTCCACAGCCAGGGCCGCCGCACCCCGCTCAGGGCCAGCGTGCCTGCGAACCCGAGGACGAACACCACCCCGAACCACAGCCGCGGATCGGTGAGCAGGCCGCCGCCGAAGAGGGCGTGCGGAACCCCGAACACGGCCAGCGCCGGCAGGTAAGGGTTGTAGACGTACGGATTGTGCGCGGTGGCCACGGCGTGGCCGGCCTGGTAGGGCGTGCCGTCGTGCAGGAACAGCCCGGCCGAATGGATGACCACGCCGACTTCCGGCTGCCCCCGCCCGGACCAGGCCATCCAGGCCAGCGGCACGATTACCGCCCCGGCCAGGCTGACCACGACGGCGATCCTGCGCCCTGGCCGGCCAGCCAGCAGGGCGGTCAGGGCCGCGAGGCCGTACGGGCCGGCCGCCAGGATGCCCCACAGCCGCTCCGGCGGGTTGGTGCTGAACACGGCGACCGCGCCCGCGAACAGCGTGCACACGGTCAGCAGGATGGCGGCCCCGCGCGGGCTGGTGGCCCACGCGCGCGAGAGCGGGTTCCGCTCCCGCCACCGGCGGGCCCGCCCCTGCCATTGACGGGCCCGGTCCCGCCACCGCCGCGACCGCCCCGGCCACCAGGGCGGCCGGGGCGAGGGGCAGGGACGGGCATCGTGGCCGGCGTCCCCGCGTGGCGGGCGGGTCAGCGGTAGCGTCATGTGTCACCACGCTAGAAGGTGCGGGCCCCCGGCGTCGTCATGCCGAAGGGGGATCTCTAGCCTCAGCCGGGGGGCGAATCTGCTCCCGTGGGAGTAGCCGGCGGCAGGGGTGGTACTACCAGCCCGGCGCCGGGGCGGTGCGACAGGCCGGGGGAATGGCCCAGGGTGCCCGCGATGCTGGTTTATTAGATAGCCGGCAAGGTCCGGCGAGGAGGGGCTCACCGCTCATGGATGTGCGCGACTACATCGACAGCAACGCGCGGGAATTCTTTGACCAGCTCAAGTCGTGGCTGGCCATCCCGTCTATCTCCGCCGATCCTGGCCATCACGGCGACGTACGGGCTTCCGCGCAGTGGCTCGCCGGGCACCTCACCGCCACCGGATTTCCCACGGTGGAGATCTGGGACACCGGGCCGGCCGGCTCGCCCGGCCAGCCCGCCGTCTTCGCGTACTGGCCGGCCCAGGACCCGGGCGCGCCGACCGTTCTCGTGTACGGCCACCACGACGTCCAGCCCGTGGAACCGCTCGGCGAGTGGCATTCCCCGCCGTTCGAGCCCGCCGAGCGCGATGGCCAGATCCTCGGCCGCGGGGCCTCGGACGACAAGGGCCAGGTCCTCCTGCACACCCTGGGCCTGCGGGCCTGCCTGGCCGCCGGGAGCGAGACGGGCGCCGCGGGCGCGCCGTCTGATGCCGCGGGCGCGCCGCCGGTCTCGCTGAAGTTCCTCATCGAGGGGGAAGAGGAATCGGGGTCCCCCCACTTCGCCGACCTGCTGCGCAGCCGGGCTGACCGGCTCAGCTGCGACATGATCGTGATCTCCGACACCACGATGTGGGCGGCCGACGTGCCCTCGATGTGCACCGGGATGCGCGGCCTCATCGACGCCCAGATCGACCTGCGCGGCGCGGACACCGACGTGCACTCGGGCTCGTTCGGGGGCGGCGTGCCGAATCCGCTGCACGCGCTGGCCGCGCTGCTGGCCGGCCTGCATGACCACGAGGGCCGGGTCACCCTGCCCGGCTTCTACGACGCGGTGCTGCCGCTCACCGCCGCCGAGCGGGAGTTGTTCGCCCGGCTCCCGTTCGACGAGAAAGCCTGGCTGGCCGACGCCGGCGGCAGCCAGGCCGCCGCGGGCGAAGCGGGCTTCAGCACGCTCGAACGGGTCTGGGCCCGGCCTACCGCCGAGATCAACGGCATGTGGGGCGGTCACACCGGGCCGGGGGCCAAGACCATCGTGCCCGCCCAGGCGCACGCCAAGGTGTCGTTCCGGCTGGTGGCGAACCAGGAGCCGGCCGACATCGCGGTCGCCTTGCGGGAGTACGTGGCTGCGCACACCCCGCCGGGCATCGAGGCGACCGTGACGTTCGGCGGCCCCGGGGTGCGGCCCGCGTTCTCGCCCCTCCACTCGCCGGGGGTGCAGGCCGCCAGGCGGGCCATGGAGCGCGCGTTCGGCCGCGAGGTGCTGTTCACCCGGGAAGGCGGCAGCGGCCCGGAGGCCGATCTCGCCGAGATCCTGGGCGCGCCGCTGGTCTTCGTCGCGGTGGGGCTGGACGAGGACCGCATCCACGCGCCGAACGAGAAGGTGGAGATGGCGCTGCTGCTGCGGGGAGCGGAGGCGGTGGCCTACCTCTGGGCGGATCTGGCCGCGGATCGTGCCGGGATCACGGCCACCCGATGAGCGCCACGCAGAGCACCGGGGCCGGTACGCCGGAGACCGCGGCTGCTACGCCGGACACCGAAGCCGGTACGCCGGACACCGCAGCCGGTACGCCGGACACCGCAGCCGGCCCGCCCGGCACCCAGGATTACGCCGGTGAGCTGGGCGGGTTCGTGCTGGCCCGCAGCGCCGTGGACCGGGTCAGCGCCCGCCGCGCCGACACGGACTGGCTCGCCGCGGCCTGGGCTGACCCGGCGACCCGGGTGCTGATCCTGGAGAACGCGCGGGCGCTGGTCCGGTTCGGCGACAAGGAGGCCGAGCTGGTGCTGGTGCCCCCCGCCGAGGCTCCCGAGGGACTGAGGTTCCTGCTCGGGGTGGACGACGCGGACGTGCCCTACTTCGGCGTGATGGGACCACCAGGAAGCCTGGCGTCCCTGACGGCCACGGAAACGGCCGCAGACCCATCCATAACGGGGGAGGCCGAGGACGCCGCCCCGCCGCCAGCGCCGGAGGCGCCGGCGGAGGACGGGCCGGAGCAGGAAGCGCCAGGAGAGAGCGCGGGCGGGACCGGGGCGGAGGCACCCGCAGCGGAGGCGGCGCCGGACGAGGCAGCGCCTGGCGAGGCGGCGCCGGACGAGGCGGCCGAGGCGGCGCTGGACGAGGGGCGGCGGCCGGGGAGAGCGGCTGGCCGTGGCGAGACGGCGGCCGGGGAGACGGCGCCTGGCGGGGCGGCGCCTGGCGGGGCGGCAGACACGGAGGCATCCGCCGAGGCTGCTCCCGAGCAGCAGACCGTGACCGAGCAGGTCGCATGGCTGGCCCGGGCCAAGCCAGGCCTGCGCCCCGCTGACCTGCGGGAGGCAGCCGCGCTGCTGAATGACCGGGACGCGGGCCTGTTCACGCACGCCGTGGCGCTGGCCAACTGGCATGCCACCCATACGCACTGCCCGCGCTGCGGGACGCCGACCGTGACGGTCGCCGCGGGGCATGCCCAGCGCTGCCCGGTTGACGGCAGCGAGCATTTCCCGCGGATCGACCCCGCCGTCATCATGCTGGTCACCGATCCGGACGACCGGTGCCTGCTGGCCCGCAACCGGCGCTGGCCGGAGCGCCGCGTGTCCATCCTGGCCGGCTTCGTCGAGCCGGGGGAATCCGCGGAGCAGGCGGTCGCGCGTGAGGTCGGGGAGGAAACCGGGATCACCGTGGCCCGGGTGCGTTATGTGGGCAGCCAGCCGTGGCCGATGCCGCAGAGCCTGATGCTCGGCTTCCGGGCCTCCGCCTCGGGCGATCTCGAGCTGCGGGTGGACGACGACGAGATCGCCGAGGCGCACTGGTTCAGCCGGGACGAGTTGCGCAGCGCGCTGGCCTCCCGGGAGATCCTGCTGCCGCCCCCGGTGTCCATCGCGCACCGGCTGATCGAGTCCTGGTACGGCGAGGAACTGCCCGGGGTCTGGTAGTCCCGGCGGGGCCGGTGGCCGTCAGGCCGGGGCGAGTTCCCGGATGACCTCGGCCTGGTCCACGCCGGGCACCGGCACGATCGCGATGACCGGCGTATCCAGGCCGGCGGCCTGATACTCGGCCACCCGCTCCCGGCAGTAACCGGGCGGGCCGTGCACCACCAGTTCGTCCACCAGATCGTCGCCGATGGCCGCGAGCGCGCCCTTGCGGTCACCCGCGGCCCAGGCCTCCGCCATCGGCTGGAGCCGGGGGCCGCGGCCGAGCCAGTCGTGAAACGCGGCGTACGCCGGGACGGTGAGATAGGCGGCGATCATCCGGCGGCCGATCTCCCGGGCCAGGCCGGCGTCCGCGGTCGGGCAGACGAAGATCCGGGCGATCAGCTCACAGTCCGGGCCGGCCACCGCGCGCACGGCGGGCACGTCCGCGGGGGAGAGCCAGTTCGTGATCGCCCCGTCGGACAGCTCGGCGGCCAGTGAAATCATCCCCGGCCGCAGCGCGGCCAGGGCCAGCGCGGGCGGCGGGACCGGTGCGGGGTCCAGCCGGAAACCGTTGATGCTGAAGGTGTCCCCGTCCATGGAGACCTTCTCGCCCGCCAGGGCGCGCCGCAGGAAACGCAGCGTGTCCCGGGCCCGCTGATACGGGCGCTCCAGCGCGATCCCGTTCCAGTCGGTCACCACCGCGGGTGAGGACACCCCGATCCCCAGCACGAAGCGGCCGGGGGCGAGGGCCGCGAGGGTGGCCGCGCTCATGGCCAGCAGGGCCGGCCCGCGGGTGTAGATGTTGGCCACGGCGGTGCCCAGCCGCAGGCCGCCCTCGTCCGGGCCGGCTCCCTGGAGGCCGGCCCCTTCTTTGCTGGTCCACTGGGCGGCCAGGGCCAGCGGCGTGAACGCGTCGTGGCCGTTGACTTCCGACGACCAGGCGTCGGTATAGCCCAGGTCAGGCAGGGCGGCCACGAGGTCGCGCTGGCCGGTCAGGGGCATACCGCTCAGTGGGAGCGTGATGCCCCATCGTGACGTCGGTCGCACAGTACCTCCCGTAGTTCCTGCCCATCATCGCAGCGGCCGTGGCAGGATGCCCGGCATGGACCTGGATTGCGTTGACACACTGACCGGCGGTGTGCATGTCCGGTGACCTTGATCTCGACGCGGTGTTCGGCCGATCCTCACCGGATGATGCCTTCGCGGCCGTGCTGACCGAGGCGCGGATGGTGCTGGGCGAGATCGCCAGCCCGCTGGAGGCAGAGCTGTGGGGCTCGGACATCCTGGCCGCGCTCGGCGGCCCGGCGAGCCTGGCGGCGCAGGCGATGGTGCCCGCCGCGGAACGGAGCGGGAGTCCCGAGGCCCTGGCCATCCTGCGGGTCCTCGGCGCGCTCGGCTGGCCTGACCTGCGCACGCCCGCGAACGAGGCCGCGAGCCGGCTGGCTGAGCGGGGGGTTGCGGACCCGGCCTGGGCGGCGGAGCTGGGCTCGCCGTCGGTGGGGGAGTGCTGGCGTTACGGGGACGACCGCGGTGTCCAGGAAGCCGTGACCCTGAGCTTCGAGTACACGGCCGGGCGGCACGTGGTCTCGCTCCTGCTGGATCATTCCTGCGGGGGCGCGATCAAGAACGTCTGGGTCGGGGAGGCCGGGGACGTCCTGGCCCGCACCAAGGGCATGGCCGCCGAGGATCCCAGCATGATCTTCGAGATGATCAGCCCGGCGGCCGCCCGGACCAAGGTGGAGCGGGCCCTGGCCGCCGGTGAGTGCCCGGTCCAGCCGGACGAGTTCACCAACGTGGCCTCGACCAGGGCGATCCTGCGCGCCCGGGCGGCCCTGCTGGCCCGCACGTAGCTCAACTGCACCCCCGAGTGTGCAGGGGTGCTTCACCTATGCACAGTTGAGCCGACATATCACGCCGAGCGTGCGCCGAATCGGACAAAACACCCCGGAAATGCGCACGTCCGGCGTGAAATGTGGGCGGGAGGGGCCAGAGTGACTGGCGGGCCAGCCCCTGGGCGGGTCGGGCAGGTCCATTGGTAGATCGGCAGTCAGATTCGAGAGCAGTGCTCTTGACTTGGGCGGCCGATTCCGTGCATACTGCTCTTATAAGAGAGCGGTGCTCTCCCGTATACTTCCAGTCAGAGGAGCAGTCATGAACGCCAGCCCGCAGAGCCGTTACCTCGCCCCCACCGGCATGGACCGGATGTTCAACTCGACGGTCGCCGCGCTGACCCGGGCCGGGATCAGCGTCATGGGATCGCGGGTGCTGGCCGTCCGCGGCCGCAAGAGCGGCGAGTGGCGGACCACCCCGGTGAACCTGCTGACGGTGCAGGGCACCCGCTACCTGGTCGCCCCCCGGGGGCAGGCCCAGTGGGTCCGCAACCTGCGGGCCGCAGGCCAGGGCGAGCTGCGGGTCGGCCGCCGGACCGAGCGGTTCACCGCCACCGAGATGGCCGACGCGGACAAGCCGCCGGTGCTGCGCGAGTACCTGCGCAAGTGGGGCTGGGAGGTCGGGCGGTTCTTCGAGGGCGTCACCGCGAAGGCGACCGACGAGCAGATCCAGGGGATCGCCCCCGGCTTCCCCGTGTTCCGGATCACGATCACCAGCTGAGCCGGCCGCTACCCCTGCTGGGCCAGCGCCGGGCCGGCCCGTGCTACCCAGCCCGTGCTATCTAGCCAGAGCTACCCAGCCCGGGCTACCCAGCCCGAGCTACCCGGTGAGTGCCAGCGTGGCCCCGGTCGCGTCCAGCAGCCGGTGGTACCCGCCAGCCGCCGGGAACACGGCCCTCTCCCCGCGCACCACGGCCCGCTGGCCGTCCGGCCCGGCCAGGATGGTGCCGTCCGCGCCGACGGCCACGAACTCGCCGTCCTGGCGCAGCAGCACCGGGCCGTCGCGCCGCGCGGAGATCGTGGCCCGGCCGGCCCGCAAGCCGTCGAGTACCGCGCCGGGTCCCTCGCCAGCGCATTCCACCCAGGTCGTGGGGGTCCCGGGGACGGCGTCCGAGCCCGGCCGGTGCCAGTCGCTCCCGCCGACCGGGACCGCCGTCGGATCCCAGGCCAGCCACCAGGCCAGCGGCGTCGTCCAGTGCGGATCCATCCAGCTCCAGTGCCAGACCTCGGCCAGCGGCGGCCGGCGCTGCATCGGCCAGATCCAGCTCACGTGGCCGCCGATCGGATGATTCACCGACAGCAGGCCGCCCTGCTGCTCGGTGGTTTCCAGCCACTGGTCGGGCGGCTCACGGAAGTCGATCCAGCCGACGTCGCCGAGCGCGTTCGCGTGCCCGTCCTCGGTGGTGACTTCCTGGCCGGGGATCAGGATGATCCCGTACCGGGCCGCGGCGTCCTTGAGCTCGGCATGATGGCTCGTCGTGTTGTGGTCGGTCACGGCGAGGTAGTCGAGCCCCTGAGCGGCCGCGAACCGGGCTAGCTCGGCCACGGTCAGCTCGCCGTCGGAATGCACGGTGTGCGTGTGCAGGTCCCCGGCCAGCCAGCGGTGCCCGGGCCGGGCGGGCAGCTCGCGCCGCGGCGGCCGTTCGCTGAGCGGCGCCGGGGCTGCGGCGGGCGGGGCCGGCGCCAGCCGGCCGGGTGTGCCGCTCACCGTGGCGGTCACCGAGTACCCGGCGCCCTCGGGGGGAAGCCGGTAGAGGCCGATCGCCACGTGCCAGAGCCCGGGCTCCAGCTCACCCGGGAGATAGCCGGGCGTCGCCTCGCCGGGGGTGATCACGAACGACGACCGGGCCCCCCCGGACCAGCCCCGGAACCCGGCGGGCCCGAAGCAGCCCAGGTCGAGGACGGCGCCGGAACGGTCGTAGTCGAGCTCGACCCGCAGCCCGGCTGACCCGGGCGGAACCTCGACCGGCAGGTAGTGCCACGGTGACCCGCACCGGTCGTCCTGGGTCCACCGGCCGCGGTGCCGCACCGGACCCCTCATGCTGGGTTCTCACTCATGTCTCCACCGAATCAGATCCGCGGCGATGTAGCGAGTCGGCGGGCAGCCCGCAAGCCCCGCGCACAGTGGTCCGGGCCGGCATTGACACAGAATTCAACAAGCGTAGAATTCAACGCACGATGAATTCAGTGCCGGGCAGCCGGGTACCGGAGGAGGCCGCCCATGTGGGCGATGATCGTGAAGGAGTTCCGGCAGCTGCGCCGCGACCGGCGCACGCTGGCCATGATGATCGTGCTGCCGGTGGTGCTCCTGGTCGTGTTCGGCTACGCCGCCAGCTTCGACGTGTCCGCCATCCCGGCCGTGGTGGCCGGCCCGCAGGCCGCCCGGACGCCGGTGCGCGCGCCGTTCCAGGTGGTGCAGCGCGCGCCCTCCGAGGGCGCCGCCTGGGCCGAGGACCAACTGCGCGACGGTCACGCCGCCGTGGCCGTGGTGACGGGCGCGAGGCCCCTGGTCCTGATCGACGGCAGCCAGCTGTTCACCGCCAAGGCGGCGCTCGCCGCGCTGGACAGTGCGAGCCCGACGTTCTCCGGGCGCGGCGGCTTTGCGCCCGGCGGGCAGCCGGCCAGCGCCCCCCGGGTCAGGGTGCTGTACAACCCCGGGCTGAAGACGTCCTACATCATGATTCCGGGCCTGGCCGGGGTGGTCCTGGTGTTCGTCGGCATCATCATCACCAGCCTCGGCGTGGTCCGGGAACGGCAGACCGGGACCCTCGAACAGCTCGCGGTGATGCCGCTGCGCCCGCGTGACGTCTTCCTGGGCAAGATCGCCCCGTACTTCGCGGTGGCCGCGGCGGACCTGGCCCTGGTGCTCGCGGTCGGGGTGGCCCTGTTCGGGGTGCCGTTCCGGGGCTCGTACGCGGTGTTCGCGCTGGGCGCCCTGCTGTTCCTGTTCGTCACGCTGGGCATCGGCGTGCTGATCTCCAGCGTGTCGGAGAACCAGGGCCAGGCCATCCAGATGGCCTTCATGTTCACCCTGCCGCAGGTGCTGCTGTCCGGCCTGATCTTCCCGTTGTCCTCGATCGCGGTCGGGGTGCGCTGGATCTCCTACCTCCTGCCGCTGACCTACTTCAACGAGATCTCCCGCGGGGTCATGCTGCGGGCCGAGCCGATCGGGCCGCTCTGGGCGCCGCTGCTGTTCCTGGCGCTGCTAGGCCTGGTCGTGATGACGCTCGCGATGCTGCGGTTCCGGAGCTACCTCGGCCCGGCCGGGTCCGGCGGCCGGCCGGGCGGGCAGGCCGCGCCCGGCGCGGCGGGCACCCCGGACCCGGCCACCGCGGGGGCCCGGTGAACGTCCCGGACGGCGCCTGGGGGACCCGCGCCGTGACCGTCCGCTACGGTCACCGGCTGGCCCTGGACGAGGTGACCTGCCAGGCCCGCCCTGGTCAGGTCAGCGCGGTGGTCGGCGGGGACGGGGCGGGCCGGACCACGCTGCTGCGCTGCCTGAGCGGGGCCATCGCCCCTGGCGCGGGTACGGTCACGCGCCCGCCGCGGATCCAGGTCGGCTACCTGTCCGCGGGCTCGGGCACGTACCCCGACCTGACCGTGGCCGAGAACCTGGCCTTCCGTGCGGCCGCCTACCAGGTCCCGGCGGCCGCGGCGGGCCCGCGGATCCAGGAGTACCTGGACCGGACCGGGCTGGCGGGCGCGCGGGACCGGCTGGCCGGGCGGCTGTCCGGCGGGATGCGCCAGAAGCTGGGCGTCATCGCCGCGATGCTGCACCACCCGGCCCTGCTGGTCCTGGACGAGCCGACCACCGGGGTAGACCCGGTCAGCCGCGCTGACCTGTGGTCGCTGATCGCGCGCGCCGCCGCCGAGGGCGCCGCGGTGGTCTTCTCCACCAGCTACCTCGACGAGGCGGAACGCGCGGCCCACGTCCTGGTCCTGGCGGAGGGCCGGGAACTGGCCGCAGGTGCGCCCGGGCAGATCGCCGCGGCCATGCCCGGCCGCCTCGAGGTGACCGGCACGCGGCCGGCCGGGCCGGCCGGGGCGCGGTCCTGGCGGCGGGACGGCCGCTGGCGGGTCTGGCGGCCGGAGGGAGACGGGGACGCCGCGGGCGGGTCCGGTGACCCGGTCCAGCCCGACCTGCAAGACGCGGTCACGGTCGCGATCCTGGCCCGGGAGCTGGCCCGTGACCGCGAGGGCGGGCGCGAGGGCGACCCGGCCCGGGCCCCGACGGCCAGGGAGGGACGCTGATGAACGACCACAGCCCGCTCGCGGAGTGCCGGGCGGTAAGCCGCCGGTTCGGCCAGTTCACCGCGGTCGACGGGGTTGACCTCCGGCTGGGCCGCGGCGAGGTGGTCGGCCTGCTGGGCGCCAATGGGGCGGGCAAGACCACCCTGATCCGGATGCTGCTCGGGCTGCTGTCCCCGACCGCCGGGCAGGTCCGGCTGTTCGGCGGCCCGCCGTCCCGCCCAGCCCGGCGGCGCGTCGGGTACGTGCCGCAGACCCTGGGCCTGTACGACGACCTCACGCCCGCGGAGAACCTGGCCTTCTCGGCGTCCGTGTTCGGCCACGGCACCCGGGCCGAACTGCCCGGATCACTGCGCGGATACCGCCGGGTCCTGGTCGGTGACCTGCCGCTGGGCGTGCAGCGGCGGGTCGCGTTCACCGAGGCCCTGGCGCACCGGCCGGACCTGCTCATCCTGGACGAGCCGACGTCGGGCGTGGATCCGCTGGCCCGGGCCCGGCTGTGGGAGACGATTACCGACGCGGCCCAGGCGGGTGCCGGGGTCCTGGTCACCACGCACTACATGGACGAGGCGGGGGAATGCGGCAGACTGGTGATCATGGCAGCAGGCCGGGTGGTCGCGACCGGGACGGCGGCCGAGATCATCGGGGATGCCCGGGTCAGCGTGGTCGAGACCGGCGCCTGGGCCGCGGCGTTCGCCGCGCTGGAAGCGGCCGGGCTGCCGCGCCGCGCTGGCGGGCCGGGCGCTGCGGGTGCCCGGCGCCAGCCCGGCCGGGGTCCGGCAGGCTCTCGGCCCGGTCCCCGCGCGGGTCAGCGAGGCCCCGGCCACGCTGGACGAGCGCTTCTTCCAGCTCACCCAGGCCGGACGCGGTTCCGGAGCGGACCGGGCGGCCGGATGACGCCGCGGAGCCGCGGCCCGGCCAGATCGTCCGGCCGCACGGGCCGCCGGGGCGGGGACAGCGGCACCCGGGAGGCGATCCTGGACGCCGCCCGGAAACGGTTCGCCGGGCACGGCTATGACGGCGCCACGATCCGCGGCATCGCCGCGGACGCGGGGGTGGACCCGGCCCTGGTCCACCACTTCTACGGCACCAAGGAACGCCTGTTCGCCGCGGCCATGCGGCTGCCGGTGGTGCCGGGCGAGCTGATCAGCACCGCGCTGGCCGCCGGGGCCGCCGATCCCGGGGGCAGCCTCGGTGAGCACCTGGTCCAGGTGGCGCTGAGCGCCTGGGACGTCGCCGAGATCCGTGACATGTTCCTCGGCCTGCTCCGCTCGGCGGCCACCAGCGAGCAGGCCCTGGTCATGCTCCGTGAGTTCGTCACCGAGGCCATCGTGGGCCGGCTGTCCGGGGCCGCGCAGACGGCGGACCCGGCGCAGGCCCGCTACCGGGCCGCCCTGGTCGCCAGCCAGGTGGTCGGGCTGGGGCTGGCCCGGCAGGTGCTGGGGCTGGAACCGCTGGCCAGGGCGGGCCGGGCCGAGCTGGCCGCCGCCATCGGGCCCACCCTGGACCGCTATCTCGGCGGTGACCTGGGCCCCTCGGCCAGCCGGGCGGAGCCTGGCTAGCTGCCGGCGCGGGCCCTATACCGACTCCCCACGACCGGGCCACTGTCCAGGCCGACGATCCGGGCGTCCCGCAGCGGCCTGCTGGGTCACCTCGTGCGCTATTTCCGGCGGCCGGAATTCCGGTGCCGATATCGAGGAATTGCCGCCCGCGGCGCCATAGAGCCAACGCCCAGACGGCAACCCCCGGTCAAGCCGGCGGCGTATTGCAGGATGAGGATCATGTGCCTAGGGTCACGAGCGGGCAGGATGGCCCCGGCGTGGGGCCCGACCGACAGGAGCCCCATGCCGTTCGACCCGCCCTTGGTGCCGCCCGACGACCTGCTCATGGCCGCGCGGTTGCAGGCCTGTTCGCAGGACTGGTCCGACCAGGCCCGGCGGCTCCGGCTGATGGTCCGCAGCGTGGCCGTCGGGGGTCCGTGCGGGCAGGCGTTGGCGGCCTGCGGCGACGCGGTTGCCGCCGAGATGGCCTCTGTGGCAACGGATCTCGCCGGTCTTCGGAGCCTCCGGCCGTCCGGGCTCTCTGGGCCCTCTTGGCTGCGGGCGCCGTTGGCGCAGACCCGATGAGTGTCCTCACCGTCGATCCCGTGGCGCTGGGTCGGGTGGGGGGCTCGATCCGCACGCTGCGCGGCCAGGCCGAGCTCTCGGCCAGCGAGGTGCGGGCCGTCGCCGGGCAGTGGGCCGACTCCGTCCCGGCGCTCTCGGCTGCGGCGCTGGCCCGTCGGATGGAGGATGCCTTGGGCCGGGTCGGGGCGCTGGCCGACCTGGTCGCGGTGGTCGCCGAGGGCTTCGCCCGCACCGAGAGCGGGATCGCGGCCTCGTTCGCCGTGCGGTCACCGATGCCGGCGACCGGGCTGACCGGGCTCGCCGGCCTGCTCGAGGGCCTGGACCCGGCTCGGCTGGAGGCCCTGCTCGTCGCCTCGCCGGCGCTGGCCGAGTTGGTGGTCGACCGACTGCCGGCCCTGCCCGGGTCGCCCCCCGGCCGCCTGGCCGCCCTGCTCCACTCGGGGGAGCCGGCGACGGTCGTCCTGCTCGAGGCGCGGGGCTTCCTGCTCGGACTGCCGGCCGCCGCCCGCCGACGGCTGTCGCTGCTCGCCCCAGCCCTCGTCTCCGCGCTGGCCTCGGCACCGGTCGAGGACCGGTTCGCGGCCACCCGCGTGCTGGTCAGCGCCGAGTCGGCGCGGCTCCTCGCCCGCCTGCCCCGCCTCTCCGGCCCCGATCGCACCGCCGGCGAGCGCCGCCTGGCCTGGTACGCCGAGCTGCTGGCCGGCACCGTGGTCCTGACCCGGCCGGACGGCTCGCGCCTGGTCCGGCCGCACCAGCTGCTGGCCTTCGACGCCCGCGGCGACGGACGGATCGAGGAGGTCTTCGGCGACCTGGGCCGGGCGCGCCACCTCGCGGTCTACGTGCCGGGCACGGGCACCAGCCTGGACCGCTACCCGGGCAACGCGGAGCGAGCCTCGGCCTTCGCGGCGGCCGAGCCGGACCTGGCCGTCGTCCTGTGGCAGGACGCAGACTTCCCGGACCGGCCGCTGGACCACGTCGTACCGCCAGTTGCCTTGTGGGACAGCCCGGTTCGCGCGACCGAGGAGCAGATCCGGGCCCACGTGCTGTCCGCCGCGTACCGGGACGCCGCCGATCGGGCCGGGCCGGCTCTCGCCCACGACGTGCAGGGTCTGCAGATGGCCTTGCCCGCACCCGCGGCCGACCTGACCGTCCTCGGACACAGCTACGGCGGCTCGATCGTGGGGTCGGCGGAGGCGCACGGCATGGTCGTCGACCGCGTGGTGCACATCTCCAGCGCCGGGGGTTACGTCTCCGACGTCCAGCAGTACGCCGCGGGGGAGTGCGGCACGCGCCGGTTCTCGATGACCGACCCGGACGATCCGATCCAGCTGGTCCAGGGGGCCGGTTTCTCCTCGACCGGTCAGATCGAGACGTCACTCGGCACGGTCGCCGGGGTGCTGCCGGCGCCGTTGCGGCCGCTGACCGGCCCCGTTGCAGCGGGCCTGGCCGTGGTGTCCGGGGACCCGCGCCAGGTCGGTCACGGCCTGGACCCCGACCTGATCCCGTCGGTCACGCGGCTGGACACCGGTGTGCTCGCCGACGGCCGCAGCCTGGTCAGCGGTCACGGCGGCATGTTCGAGCCGGGCTCGACCGCGTGGCGCAACCTGCTGGCGGTGATGCACGGCGACCCGGTCCAGGTGCTCGAGCCGGCCCGCTGGCAGGTCGCGCTGGTGCCCGGCGAGGCGCACGTCGCGGCTGGTCCGGGCGGCGTGTCGGCGAGCGTGGCCGACCCGCACTACGTGGTGAGGCACTCGCCGTACGACCAGCCGGGCTATCGGCCGCCGGTCGAGCCGTCGACCGGCCGGGCGTGCACGGACGGGCCGTCCTGGTGACCGGGCTGGTGACCGACCGGACCCGGGGGCCGTCGGCCGTTGGCGACCGCCGCGGCCCAGCGGCCCGGGGTGAAGCCGTAGGCCCGCCGGAACTGCCGGGTGAGGTGGCTCTGGTCGGCGAACCCGGCCTCGACGGCCGCCGTCGCGATGGGCGTTCCCGACTCGATGGCCGTGCGGGCCAGCCCGAGCCGGCGCAGCGTGCGATAGCGGTCGGGGCTGGTGCCGTAGGCCCGACGGAACTGGCGCGCCACCGCGAACCGGTCCATGCCGGCGATCTGCTCCAGCGTCCGCGAGGTCGTCTGGTCGCGGGCGTGGGCCTCGAGGTAGTCCCGGACGGCCGCGACCGATCGCCAGTCGATGGCACCGATGGCACCGATCGCGCCCATGGCACCGGTCGCGCCGTGCGTCGGACGGCTGGAGCCGCCCCACGCCGTGAGGGCATCGGCGACCCCCGCGACCGCTTCGATCCGCCCCAGGTCGCTGAGCGGCTGGTCGATGTCGGTCAGCAGCTCGACCAGGTGACGGGTCACCGAGAGGCGGGCCTGCACGGGGTCGGCGACGAAGGGCAGCGGGCGGCCCCCGATGGCGTCCCGGAGCAGCTCGGGATCCAGGTAGACGATCCGGTAGCGGAAGCCGTCCTCGGTCGCGCTCCTGCCGTCGTGCAGCTCGTCGGGATGCAGCACATGCAGCTGTCCCGGCAGGCAGATCCGCCGCTCGCCGCGATAGCGGAAGGCCTGCACGCCGGCTGTCGTCAGGCCGACGCCGTACGTGTCGTGCCGATGCGGCTCGAAGCCTCGCGCGGAGATGTAGGCCTCGATCCGCTCCAGCCCGGGCGCTCCCTCGCCGTACCGGACCGAGTCCGGCCGCAGCGCGCACGATCGTTCAATCGTGGCGACCTCGGCCCCGCCTACCGTCCCGGGCATGGCCCGAAACTACCTGGCCCTGGTGCTGACGGCCCTGGCCATCATGGGCAGCCCGGGGCCGGCCACGATCAGCCTGACCGCCGCTGGCGCGGCCTACGGCGTACGGCGGTCGGGCGGCTACCTGCTGGGCATCATCGCCGGGACCTGGCTCGTGCTGGTGGCCGTGGCGACCGGTCTGACCGCGCTCCTCCTGTCGGCGCCGGGGGTGCGGCCGGTGCTGCTCGCGGTCTCCGTCGTCTACCTGGTGTGGCTCGCCTACCACCTGGGGCGAGCCCCCGGGCTGTCGGCGCACGCAGAAGGTGGCTCCCCGTCGTCGGCCTGGGGCGGGCTGCTGCTCGGGGTCGCCAACCCGAAGGCGTGGGTGGCCATCGCGGCCGTGTTCGCCGGGTCACGAGTGGTCGGTGGCGCCGGGCAGACCGCGGTGACGACCGGTGTGCTCGCGGTCGTCGTCGTGCTGATCAACGCGGGCTGGCTGCTGGCCGGGGCCTCGCTCGCGCCGCTGCTGCACGACCCCCGGCGAGGCCGCGTCGTGAACGTGTCGCTCGCGATCCTGTTGGTCGCCGCCACGGTGGTGACCGTCTCGCGTGAGTACGGCGGGGTGGGGCCCTCAGAGGTCGTCCTGACCGAGCCCGGTCCGTCCGTCGATCAGCTCACGGGCGGCGTCCAGGTGACCGAGGTGCCGGGCCGTCTCCTCGATCATGTGCAGCACGACGAAGCGCAGGTCCACGACCTGGTCCTCGTTGCCCTGGCCGTGGCGGCCCAGGGGCGGCGTGGCCAGCGGCGTCGTGGTGATGACGGCGTTGGCGCGCTCGATCTGGTCGCGGTAGAACCCGAAGACGACCTCGGCCGGCCGGGTCGTGGTGAATGCACCTGCGCTGTTGCCGGGGTCGTCGGGGCCGCCACGGCAGCGGCGCCTCCGAACCCAGCACGACGCCCTGGAACCAGTGCCGCTCGGCGTGACCGAGATGTTCGATCAGGCCGAGCGGCGTCCAGCCGGAGGGGAGCACGGGCGTGTCGAGCTGGTCGGCATCGAGCCCCGCGACGATCTCGAGCGCGCGGGCTCGTTGGGCGTTCAGGAAGGTGAGCAGCACCGCCGCTTCGTCAGTCATGTCCCACTCCCTGGTGCCGCACCTCAAACCGCCTGGAGAAGAGTGAGATTAGTCGTTGACATATCGAACAACGTACGATAACGTCTCTCTCATGATCACCCGGGCACACGTCGAGGGGCTGGCCACGGCCAGCTGCGCCGACCTCGCCCGCCTGCTGGCCAACGCGGTCTGCTGGCTCGACGACCTGACCGACGCCGAGCGACTCGACGTGGTCAAGGCCAGCGCCCGGCTGGACGCCTGGACGGCGACGGTTCGCGCCCGGGCCATCGGTGCGGTCTTCGACTCGGCCGAGGCCGAGATCGCGCGCGAGTCGGCCGAGTTGAGCGCTGCGTCGACAGGGGGCCGCTGCGTCGACCGGGGCGACGTGCGCTGGCGGGACCTTCGCATGGCTACGACGACCTGAGGCTGCTGCACCGCCGGATCGGGGCGGAGGTCTCCCTGGTCCTCGGCGTCTCGTCGTGGGCCGCCGACCGCGAGGTCGACTTCGCCCTCGACCTGCGGGCGCGGCCGCACCTCCTGCAGGCGCTCGCCGACGGACGGCTCGATCGGGCCCAGGCCGGGGTCATCCTCGACGGCGCCGCACCGTTGACCGACCCGGTCAACGAGGTGCGGCTGCTGACCGCCCTGCTGGGTCCCGACGACACCCCGGACGGCGACGACTGCGACCCGGCTGACCTGCTCGCCAACGTGGGTCGCGGGAGCGCAGACCCCGGTGGCTACGTCGGCATCGCGGCTGATCCGGTCGCCGACCCGGATGCGTTCTGGGCGCTGATGCAGGCGCAGCAGGCCGCGCCGATCCGCGAGCTGGCCGGCCCGCGCGGGGCGAGCGCCGACCTCTGGACCATTCCCGCCAACCGTCTGCGCGGCATCCTCCGTCGCGAAGTCGCCCGGCTCGAGCCCGCGGCTGCGGCCGAGCGGGCCCGGGCTGCTCGTTCGGGGCGTCGGGTCGTCTTCGACGAGCAACCTGACTTCATGAGCGAGCTGCATGTGCGCTCGACGACCGACGCTGCCGCGGCGGCCTACGCGAACATCGACCAGACCGCCCGGGCGGCCCGCGCCGCGGGAGACCCCCGGACCCTCGACCAGCTGCGCTCCGACATCTGCATCGGCTGGGTGACCGAGGGCGCCTTCGGCACCTGGTGACCCGGCCGGCGCGGACCGACGACCTGGACGCGACGAGCGAGGCGGCGGGCGAGGCGGCGGGCGAGGCGGCGGGCGAAGCGACGGAGGGACGCGATCGGCCACCCGGGGGCCAGGCAACGGGCGCCGCGACGGCCGGCATCCCACGCCAGAGGCCCACTGCCGAGTGCTCCGGAGCCTCTGGGAGCGGCTCGATCTGCCTGCCGCGCAATCCGGGGGCCGTTGATCAACGTGACGGTCGCCGCAACGACGGCGACGGGACTGGACGACGAGCCGGCGGTCCTGCACGGACCGGCGGGGCCGATCCCGATGCCGGCCGACCTGGCCCGAGAGCTGGCTTTCGGCCCGCACGCCGGTCGATGGCGGCGGTCCTCTACGACCCGGCGACGGGTGTGGCGTGCGATGTCTCGGCGGGCTATCGAGCTCCGCCGCGCCTGGATGCCTTCGTGCGAGCCCGCGACGGCTATCGCTCGCGCCTGCCGACGAGCCTGGCCACGCACCTGAGCTCGACCACGTCCTGGAGTTCGACCATGCCTGCCCTGATGCTGGCGGACGCACGGAGGCGGGCAACCTGGCCAGCCTCGGCCAGCGCGACCATCACCTCAAGACCGACCGGGTGTTGCGGATCGGCGGCGACGCGAACGGCGGCTGACCATCACCACCCCGTCCGGGCGCGCCTACACCTCCGACCCGCATCGGTACGCCGACCCGCAGCGCGAACTGGGCGACCCGCCGTTCTGACCCCCTGCCCCCCTGGCCCCGCCGCAACGGCGGTTCCGGCCCAAGTGTGACGCGCGGCGCCAGGCCCGGTGAAAGACTGCCGGGCATGGCGTCAACGCAGCTACCCGTCTCCTATGACGACGTCGTGGCCGCCCGGACCCTGATCCAGGACGTCGTCCGGCGTACGCCACTCGAATCCAGCCGCCCACTGTCGGACCTCGTCGGCGGACCCGTCTTGCTCAAGTGCGAAAACCTGCAGCGGGCCGGATCGTTCAAGGTCCGGGGCGCCTACACCGGATCGCGCGGCTCTGCGACGACGAACGGCGCCGGGGCGTGGTCGCGGCGAGCGCCGGCAACCACGCGCAGGGCGTCGCCCTTGCCGCCAGATGCTCGGCATCAAGGCCACGGTCTTCATGCCGGTCGGCGCGCCGCTGCCCAAGCTGAGGCGACCCGCGGCTACGGCGCGGAGGTCGAGCGCCGGCCAGCGGTCGACGAGAGCCTGGTGGCCGCCCACGAGTTCGCCGCGGACACGGGCGCGGTGCTGATCCCCCCCTTCGACCACCCCGACATCATCGCCGGGCAGGGCACCCTCGGCCTCGAGATCCTCGAGCAGTGCCCGACGTCCGCACGATCGTCGCGGGCATGGGCGGCGGCGGCCTGACCTCCGGCATCGCCCGGCGGTGAAGGCCCGCCACCCGGACGTCCGGATCATCGGCGTGCAGGCCGAGCGGGCCGCGGCGTACCCGCTGTCGTTGGAGGCCGGGCGGCCGGTCGCGTTGGACGCGCATGGCAACCATCGCCGACGGCATCGCCGTCGGCTGTCCCGGCGACCTGCCCTTTGCGATCGTCGCGGAACTCGTCGACGAGGTCGTGACGGTCAGCGAGGAGATGCTGTCCCGCGCGCTGGTCTACCTGCTCGAGCGGGCCAAGCTCGTCGTCGAGCCCGCCGGAGCGGCCACGGTCGCCGCCATCATGTCGCAGCCCGAGCTGGTCGAACCGCCGGTCGTCGCAGTGTTGTCGGGCGGCAACATCGACCCGTTGCTGATGCTGCGGGTGCTGCGGCACGGGCTCGCTGCGGCCGGGCGCTACCTGCAGTTCTGGTGCGCGTCCCCGACCGCCCGGGCTCTCTG
>CAVQZG010000007.1:0-515080 GCA_963718305.1 uncultured Actinomycetes bacterium | reverse complement strand
GTGTCTGTCGGCGTGGACGCGAAGATAGCCCGAGGTCCGGCGGCTGCAGACCGAGATAATCCGCCGCCGTTGCTGTCTACTTGGTGAGACGGGCCTGCCAGACCTGTTACGAGGGGGAGACAACGATGAGCGATGGGCTTTCTGCGGCCCCTGATCCGTCCGCGGCCGGGGCGGCATCGGGCCAGGTGTTTCGTTCGGAGTTGAACCCCGTCGACTTCCTGGACAGGGCGGCGTACATATACCCGGACAAGACCGCGGTCGTGCACGGCGAGCGGCGGTACTCCTACCGGCAGCTCGCCGAGCGCTCGTGGCGGCTGGCCAATGCGCTCAGAGCAGCAGGCCTGGATAAGGGAGACCGGGTCGCCACCTTGCTGGTCAACTCTCCGGCGATGCTGGAGGCGCATTTCGGCGTGCCAGCGGCGGGCGGGATCTTGGTGGCGGTCAACCACCGGCTGTCCAGCGCCGAGGTGGGGTACATCCTGTCCCACAGCGGCGCGCGTTACCTGCTGCTGAACACCGCACTGGAGGCGCTGGCCGAGCCGTTGGAGCTGGCTGGGATGACCGTGATCCGCTGCGCGGACACCGGCGGGCCGGAGGATCCCTACGAGCAATTCCTGGCCGGCGCACCGCCTGCGCGGCCGGAAAGCTGGCTGGAGCACGAGGAAGAGACGATCTCGATCAACTACACCTCCGGCACCACCGGCCAGCCGAAGGGAGTGCATGTACACCTACCGGGGCGCCTACCTGAACGCGCTCGGCGAGGTGATCCACGCCGGGCTGAGTCCCGACTCGGTGTACCTGTGGACGCTGCCGATGTTCCACTGCAACGGCTGGTGCTTCCCCTGGGCGGTCACCGCGGTCGCGGCCCGCCACCTGACGCTGCGCGCGGTGGACCCGGAGCTGATCTGGGACCTGATCGACGACGAAGGCGTCACGCACTACAACGGCGCACCGACCGTCCAGCTGATGATCGTCAACCACCCACGGGCCCACCGCCTGGAGCGGCCGGTGACCGCGATGGTGGCCGCCGCGCCGCCGTCGCCGACGCTGCTGGCCCGCATGAGCGAGCTGAACTTCCGGGTCGTGCACGTGTACGGGCTGACCGAAACCTACGGCCCGATCACGGTCTGCCCCGAGCAGGAGACGTGGCGCGACCTCCCGGCCGGCCAGCGGGCCAGGCGCCTGGCCCGCCAGGGCCAGGCCTACATCTCGGCCGACCTGGTGCGCGTGGTCGACGAGCAGATGCACGACGTCCCCCAGGACGGCCAGACGATGGGCGAGGTCGTGATGCGCGGCAACAACGTCATGAGCGGCTACTTCGCACGACCCGGCCGCCACCGAGCAAGGCGTTCCGCGGCGGCTGGTTCCACTCCGGCGACCTGGCCGTGTTGCACCCCGACGGCTACATCGAGCTGCGCGACCGCGACAAGGACATCATCATCTCCGGCGGCGAGAACATCTCCAGCATCGAAGTCGAACAGGCCATCGCCGCCCACCCGGCCGTGCTCGAGTGCGCCGTCGATCGGGGTTCCGCACGCCCACTGGGGAGAGCGGCCCGAAGCATTCGTCACGCTCAACGACGGCGCCGCGGCCACCGCCGAGGAGATCATCGCGTTCTGCCGCGAACGCATCGCCCACTACAAATGCCCCGACACGATCGAGTTCGGGCCGCTGCCCAAGACCTCGACCGGCAAGGTGCAAAAATTCGTCCTGCGCGACCACGAGTGGGCAGGACACGACACGCGAATCAGCGGGGCATAGCCCCGAAAGCCCCGGGCGGCTGTTAGCGGCGAGTCACGGTTTGCTGCGCCCAGCCGCTGGCGTGGCTTCCCGCGATGGCCGTCACTGTGACGATCGTGCGGCCACGGGGGGTAGGAATGGTGACCCGGAAGGCTCCATCCGCGCCGGCGACGGCGTGCACTGCCGACGTGGCGTTGGCTGGCGAACTGGGCCGGCTGGCAATGATCTCGATGATCGCCCCCGGGGCCGTCGTTCCCTTCACTGACGCATGGTCCTTGCTGGTGGTCGTGTTGGGCTCCTGGCTGGCGAGGATGTTTTCTTTTATGCCCGGAACCGCCGTGGAGACGTGGCCTGGGGTGGTGACCGCTCCTGGCGCCGACACGTGGAAGGTGAGCGGCACGCGGGCGGGTGCCCCGTGGATGAGGTAACGGGCGCGCGTAACCGACGGCTGGTCGAGGAGCCGCCGGGCTTGCAGGTCGCGGACGAGCCTGAGGTACTGCGATTGCGCCCAGATCAGCGGATCAGCAGAGCCAGCCGCCTCCCCGTTGAAGAAGCCGATCGAGGCGGTGCGCGGGTTGGCGCCGTAGCCGGACGCGGGCACGTGTGGGTCCTCCCACACCTGCTCGGGGAGCGTGCCGGTCCCCCACGCCATGCGCTGCATGGTGAGAGCGAGACCTGCGGCGCGCGGCAGAGCCCCGTTCTGCAGGTCCTGCTCGGCGCGCTCACCGTCGAGCATCGGCCACGGATGCCCGGAGCCGGCGGCGGGACCGAACCAGGGGGCGCCGGTCGGGGAGCACTTTGTCGGGTCAGGCACGTAGCAGTCGCCGTAACCGTCAGTGCTGCCGGGGGCTGGCCGACAGCGCCTGCCTGATGCCGTAGCGGTGCCATCCCGGGCCGGAGATGGTCTCGCTCTCTGATGACCGAGTCCACCACGGGCAGTGACCGGAGCACGTCCCGGTTGCTCGGCGGCAGCTCGCCCAGGCGGGTCAGCTCCAGGAAGCCGGCGTCGACCACGTCGCGCTGGTCGACGTGACTGAGGCTGCCGTTGCCGAGGTCGTAGGTCTCGATGGAGGTTTGGGTGCCCGGTCGGGGACAGCCGGATGAAGTACCGCGGGGCCATAGGGGCCGGTGGTGGTCACAGTCCAGCGCTCGACGTTGCGCTGGTACTCATCGGCGGTGGCCAGGTACAGCCGGGCCCGGGCATAGTCGCCGGCCGCCTGCGCCAGGTGAGCGGCCGCGACCAGACCCGCGATCTCCGCGGCGATAGTCGACGGGGAGAAACCGGGATGCTCCTCCCAGCGCTCGGCTCCGTAGGCGGGACCGTGATCGACGATGAAGTCGGCGGCCGGGCGGAGTGCTGCACGTAGAAGGGCACATTCCCGGCAAACCCGGCTTCCCAGGCCATGAGCAGCGGGTAGGCGTCCTCGTCGATCTCGGCTAGCCCGAAAGTATCGGGGGCCACGGAGCCGTTGAGCAGCGAATCGCGCGGGAAACTTCCGTCCGGCTGCTGGGTCCGGTCGAACAGGAACCGGACCATAGCGCGGGCGGTTGCCCTGTCGCCGTCGGCGAGCAGGCCGGTGAAGGTCTCGTAGCTGTCCCGGGTGAAAACCTCACGGTAGGTCCATCCGGGATGGGTGGTCTGGGCGGGGACCGACTGCCCCCAGGGATCGGTCGGCGAGGCGACGAAGGCCCCGGGATAAGTCTTGTCCTCATCCGCCTTGATCACATTGGCCGACAGCCAGTAGGCCCGCTGCATGGCCTCGTCCTGGCGGTCGGAGAACCCGCTAATGCGCCGCGGTGGCTGCCGCAGGCCCTGGTCATAGCCGCGCCATCCCCGCGCATATCGCGCCAGCGTGGTGCCAAACGCCCCTTCCGCGCTCCGCTGGGCGGCGCGGATCGCTGCCCGGGCGCTGGTACCGAAACCCAGTGCCAGCGTGAACGACTGCCCCGGCTTAGCGTTGATCAGCGCAGTCTGGGTGACGTTCCCGTCCCTGGCCGACTCGTAGCCATGAACCAGACGGCGGCTGGCATCGAGCTGGCTGAGGCCGTCGCTGCGGGTCCCCGCGAATCCATTGGACTCGGCCAGGAATGGCTGGTTGGCCACCAGCGCCCCGTACACCGTTGCGCCGCGAACGGCCCGGGGCCGCTGGCCCGGTGTGTATCGGTTGCCACGAGGGCCGTCGTGGCTGAGTCGGTGAACGCGGTGTCGGCGCCGCCATTGGCGGAGCCGCCGCCCCCAGTATTGTCGATCTGCGCGTCATACCGGACATACACCCGCAGAGCCCCGAACTCCCGCCCTCCGCCGTGGAACGGACCAGCCTGCTGCGCATGACGACGCTGGCGCGGGCTGGATCGGTAAGGTAATCAGTCACGATCTGGAATCCGTGCCTGGCGTCGGTGCTGATAACCCGGCAGCCCATGCCGCTGCGGTCGAGGGAGCTTACCGCGTAAGTCATATTGCGCTGCTGCAGGTCGGCGAAGGTCTTCCCATCCGTGACGATGTACTGCAGAGTTTTACATTCGAGCTCTCGATCGTCGGGTAATAGACGTCCGAGAGCACGCCGCCGCCGACCGTGAACCACACCTTCGACGTGCGTGTTCCGGGCGGTGCCAAAGCAGTCCTTACGGGCAACGTCGAGAAACGAGGCCACCCCCGGGCCGCCCGGCGCGGGACCTGTCCCGGCCAGTTGCGTGGCCGAGGCAAGGGCAGAGGGTGAAACGCCGCCTATACCCGGCGCAACCATCAGCGGGATGACGGTGGCACCAGTGAGTATCGCCGCCACACGGCGCGGTCGGATCCGGTAAGCGGCTAGCTTCTGCAGCGAGTTCATGATCCAACTACCCTTCCCAGACGGCCAGCGCGGCTCGGCGGCCGACCGTGCCCTAGTGCCCGCCCAGACTTCCCGCTTCCAGCCGCCACAAACGGCGCCGCCTGTCCTCATGCGGCAACGCATTGCGGTCGTCAGGCCAACGTTTGGCTTCCCGGAGCCGGCAGAGCGCCGGAGGCCAGATGGGTCGAGCTGCGCCCTCAGCTCCACCTGAAACCGCAAGCCAGAGACATGATCGTCACTCTGGCTATGACGTTCAAGATCGTTTGGCTTTCACTCGACCGTGACCCAAGCCGTCAACGTCCGGTCGTAGTCGTCTTCGGCCGGTACGCAGTGGCACGCGTTCCGTGAGTCTCGCCTTCTGTTGAACACGGCCCTCGCCTGATCCTGGGTCGTCCCACGAACGGCGTTTCCGGCGGTTGGGCTAGCAACCTTGAGCGGCTGGCTCACCCAGACTTGGGCCTCCGGGTTGGCAGTCGAGGTCTGACCCAGGACTGCGCAGGCAATCTGCTCGGCGTCGAGGCGGTCAGGCTTTGCCGTCCAGGCGGCGGGCCAGCCGGTCGGGGCGGTTCACCTCCCCGACCCGTTCCCCGGGCTCTGGTGAGCGCCCGGGTCAGGATTGCGCCGAAGAGCCGATACCTTCAAGGCCGATCGCTGCGACGTGGCCATGCCCGCGCATCCAGGTTATGAACGCCCAGTAGCCGTGCTCGGTCGCCTGGACTCCTCGTCGCCGAGCAGCCGTTCCTGGCCGTCGATGGCCGCTGCGTAGTGAGTGTCCCTATGGGAGCTGCTGGCGAAAGTCGGAGGTTTATTGCTCTGATGTGTCGGGGAGATCCCGGTTTCCCGCGACCTGGCGGGCGATCTCATGAAGCTTCATGTTCCGGTCTTGAGAGACGCGTTTGAGGGTGCTGAAGGCGGCGTCCGCGTCGACGTCGTACCGCTCCATGATGATGCCTTTGGCCTGGCCGATCACGTCGCGGTTGAGCAGGGCGGCTCTGAGATGATCTGTTCGCTGGGCCTCAGCCAAGGCCAGCGCGGCCAGAGTGGCGAACAGTTCAATGATCCGTTTGTCATGCTCACCGAACGCCGCTGACTGCGTTGCATACAGGCTGAGTGTCCCCAGCGTCCGTTCGTTGACCCACAGGGGCGCGCAGAGCATGCTGGTCACGCCGCACGCTCGGGCCTCGGCCGAGAACCCAGGCCAGCGAGGATCACGCTGAAGGTCGTTGATGCAGATCAGGGTCTTGTTCGCGCGCGGCGTCGATGCAGGGACCCCGTCCCGTTTCCTGCTGTTTTATGTCCAGGAGCTGGGGCGCCCGCCCCGTCGTGGCCTGGGGGACGAGCTTTCCGCCGACCAGGAGGATGAGCCCCGCGTCCTTGGCGGCCGGATGAGCGGCTGCCGCGTGGGCGGTGATGGCATTGAGCGTTGGCTCAAGACGGGCGTCTTCGACGTGCAGTGCACGGGCGAGAGTGTCAATGGCCACGAATGTCTGGCCGATGACCTCCCTGATCTCATCACTTTCTGTGGAGCTCATCTGGGTCCTCCTTCCCTGTGACGGGCGCTTCGGCCGGGCGGCCGACTGGAATTGTAGGCCAGGCGTGCATGCGGGGCTCATCTGCGGGCAGCGGCCCGTCCAGGTCAAAACGCGGCCTCAGAGCATAGCTCGCAGTACCCCGGATGAGCCGGGCGGTGACTGCGGGCACCACCATGGAAGTGGAGGCCGCTGCTGATGTTCAGGCACACCTCTCGTTTGCAGTTCGAGTCCAAGCCCGACCAGCCCGACCCGGTATACGCGCACAAGCTGCAGGAGCTGATCGGTGGCGCCTACGGCGAGATGACCGTGACCATGCAGTACCTGTTTCAGGGCTGGAACTGCCGGATGCCCGGCAAGTACAAGGACCTGATCATGGATGTCGCTACCGAAGAGATGGGCCATGTGGAGATGATCGCCACCATGGTGGCCCGTCTTCTGGAAGGCGCCCCGGCTACTGCTACGACTAAAGCCGCCCTGGCCGACCCGGTGGTCGGCGCAGTGCTCGGCGGGATGGACCCGCAGCAGGCCATCGTGGCGGGCGGCGGTCCCCTGCTGGCCGACAGCAATGGTTACCCGTGGAACGGCCGGTACATTGTGGCCAGCGGGAACCTGCTGGCTGACTTCCGCGCCAACGCCGCCGCCGAGGCGCAAGGGCGGCTGCAGACCGCACGGCTGTATCAGATGACCGATGACAACGGCGTCCGCAACATGCTGCGGTTCAACCTGGCCCGCGACACCTTGCACCAGAACTTGTGGCTGAAGGCGATCGAGGAACTGCAGGCCGACGGACTGGAGACCACCGTGGCACCGAACGCCTTGTTCGACGAGGAGTACGCGGAGCACGCCAGCGCCATCTGGCACCTGTCTGACGGCACCTCCGGGCAGCACGGCAGCTGGGCGGCCGGACCTCAGCCGGATGGCCGGCACGAGTTCGGTTACCTGGCCGACCCTCAGCCCTTGGGTGATGTGGCCTCGGTCCCGGCCCCTGACCCGCTGCTGTATGCCACCTATGACGGTGCCATGGGCGAGCCCAGCGGCCCAGCGATGGGCACCGAAACCGGCATCGCCGGGAAGATCAAGGACGTCCTCAGCTAGTTCGGCCGGATGGGGGCCGCCCCGCTAGGCAGGGCGGCTCCCGCACCGTCGCTTGCAGCCAGTCCCTCTTGAGCGCGCGCTGAGCTTTAGCCTCGGGAGCCCGGCAAGTCATAGGCGCTTTGGGATGGGTGCTGGCTGCGGGCGTGCAAGCCGCCAATAAGAAATAGAGCTGAACGGGAGTACGGCAAGGTGTACCCACCACCAGAACTCAGAACCTCGCAAGTGGAACTCCTAGGCACGACGACCGGGATGATACTGACGGCGGTCGTCGCGATCCTGGGTCTCGCCGCATTGCTCGGCATGGTCTTCCTGGCCGACGGCCTCCCTCCAGCCATGCGCTCGAAGATGACGGCGGGGTGGTGCCAGTGGCGGCCGGAACGAGGAGATCTCTGACGGGCAGGGTCAGCGGCCCTGGGAACAGATGGAAGACCGGCACATTCCGCCCGGAGGCCATACGCATGGCAAGCCCGCATCCTGGGCCCTCGTCACCGTGGTCATGATCGCCTCCCTCGCGGGCGGACTATCGATCATCGCGCACATCTGGTGGCTGCTGTGGGCATGTATCGCCATTGCGGTACTCGCCATCCCGGCCGGGAAGATGATCGGCATCATGGACGACACCGTTGACTGGGGCACTACTCCTGCGGCGACCTCCGATCCGCAACTTCCAGGCCCAGAGGCTGACCGTGGGCGGGACCAGCCAGCACAGACCAGATGAGTCCGGAATTATGGTGACCTAATGCACTCGGCCTACTGCTCACCGTCACCGTGGTGGAGGGCATCGTTGCGCTTGATGGGAGCACGTAGGGCACGTCCTGTCCTCGCGTCAGGCAAGCAGTGTATTTTGGCCTGGCCGTACACCTCGCTGATCAGCAGGCGGCGTATCCCCGCCGCGCGGCCCGCATCCTGGTCCGAAAATAAGACCTCGGCTGGGCGCGCGGCAGCGCCCGGCGGCGCGTCAGCGCCGCGGGCTCTGGGTGCGGTGGCGGTGGTTCAGCCGGCGGCGGCCAGGAGTTCGCCGGTGTCGGGGTTGAGGGCCTGGATGGTGACCTTGTAGCCGAGGCGTTCGAGGCTCTGGACGTGGTTGCGGGCCTGGCGGCGGGCGTGCATGCGCTGTTCGTAGTAGTCGGCGCCGAGGTCCTGGTAGCGGGCGTCGGGGTCGGCGAGCAGGGCGTGGATGATGGTGAGCATGGAGTTGCCGGTGGCGACGAGGGCTTTCTTCTTGGGCATGCGCCGGGTCAGCCGCCGGTATCTGGCGCCGAGGAAGGACTGGGTGCGGCCGGCGCTGATGGCGGCCTCGCCGAGGGCGGCGCCCAGGTAGGGGTTGCCGCGGCCGGTGGCGTTGCTGCCTTTGCGTTTCCCGGCGGACTGCTTGACCTGGGGTGACCATCTGGCCCAGGAGACCAGGTGGGCGGCGGTGGGGAACACGGTCATGTCGGTGCCGATCTCGGCGATGATGTCCTGGGCGCAGATCATCCCGATGCCGGCGACGGCGTCGAGCTGGGCGATCTGGTGCAGGTACGGCTCGACCAGCGCCTCGATCCTGGCGGTGAGCTGCCTCGATCTGGGTGGTGTAGTGGTCGATGGCGGCCAGCATCATCGCCAGCACGGCGGCGTGCTCGCCGGTGAAGAACGAGCAGTCCAGCGCTTCTTCGAGCCGGCGGATCTTGCCGCGCATCGTGCCGCGGGCCAGCTGGGCCAGCGCCTTGGGGTCGCGCTGCCCGGCGGCGATCGCGTCCAGCATGGCCCGGCCGGAGACCCCGTGGATGTCGGAGATCACCGACGACAGCTTCAGGTGCCCGTCTTCCAGCAGCTTCTCCACCCGCTGCTTCTCGGCGGTGCGGGCCTGGGTGAGGTGGCGGCGGTAGCGGGTGTGGGTGCGCAGCCGGCGGATCGGCTCGGGCGGCACGAAGCTGGAGGCAGATCATGCCCCGCTCGGTGATCCTGGCCAGCCAGATCGAGTCGGCCCGGTCGGTCTTGGGCCGGCCCGGCAGCGCCTTGACCTGCGCGGCGTTGTACAGCTCGCAGTCGAACCCGCGTGATTCCAGCAGGAAGAACACCGGCTTCCAGTAGTCGCCGGTGGCCTCCATCCCGGCCTTGGTCACGCCCCAGCAGGCGCAGCCAGTCCGCCAGCGCCAGCAGCTCCCGGCGGGTCGTGCCGAAGGTCCGGGTCTCCTGCTGGCGCCGGCCCGGCCGGGTGTCGCTGGGCACCCGGATGGTGACCTCGACCCCGGCCTTGGCGATGTCCAGGCCGGCGACCCGCTCGGCGAACAGCGGCTCGTCTTCGCACGTCTTGCATCGATCAGCTCCTACGATGAGAGGCGCAGTTGCGGTCGCGGTCGTTCGCAGGAGCCAGGGGCAAGCGGGAAATCTGGTCCGCGGGCTCGAAGCACCATTCAGCGGCCCTGAAGAATGGCTCCCGGCGTCAGACTGTTATACGGGGTCCAGCCCGCCAAGGAAGAACGACGTCAGCGAACGACCGCGGCCACAGCCTCTCAGCCACCCGCGCCCGCGCAGCATCCGCGGACGAGCCGCCCGGCCCACGCAGCGCGGCAGCGCCCGGCGCAGCCGGGCTCCCCGGGTAACGGCGGGTCAGCTGCCCAAATTTTCACGCCGCAGCGGCGTCACCCCGGGGCACGGACGACTGTTAGGGAATGGCGGCCCATTACACATAAGTGGCGAGACGACGGAGACCAAACTCCGGAGGGAACGGCGCCATTCCCGGGCACTCAGCCCGGTAGGAGGCAAGACCGCCAGAGACGACGCGGGCGAGCGCTGACCGGGTGCGGTCTCGTTTGCGAGCACATGCGGCGGGTAGTGGCCGCGCTACCACGAGCCAGGGAGGGAATCATGTCCGAGCGGGCACATCCCGAGCATGGCACCCTGGAGCAGGGCGCTGCGAGCGAGACCACCGCAGTCAACGAGCACGGCTACGGCATCGACGAGGACAATCATGGCTGGGCTCCAGATCACGGCCCTTCCGGCGAGGAAGACAAGGAAGCCGGCCGTAAGGCCTGGGAAGCCCACGACACCCAAGATGCGGCCCATGGCGACGGCGACTCCTCGCCCGACCCTGATGACCCGCGCTTGCCATCCGGGAACGTCGGGCAGAGCATGACTGCCCGCGGCGAGGACATCGCTGACCGCGGCGGCGAGGAAGCAGGGCGCCAGGATACGGGCACTCAGGGGGCGAGCGACCGGCCGACGGGCACGTCTACAGCCAGGGACATCACCAGCGTCAACCCGCAGGATTCCATCGACCCGGAATCACCGAACCAGAGCTAGACCATCGCCTCCCGCGCCGCCATCGACCAGGCGATAGGGGCCATCATGGCCCAGGAGCGGTGCACCCAGGCCCAGGCATTCGCGATCTTGCGGAGGGCTGGCTGGGCATGACCTGGCAGAATCGCTGGCGCCGGGGTCAGGATAGCGTTCTGCCCTGGGCGCCCGCCAGGCCGGGCATGGAGTCCCAGCCCAGGATCTAGAGGTGGGAGATGGGGGCGGCATGGGCCGCCTGCGGCCGACGGCCCATGCCGGGATGCTGCGGTCAGGGACTACGCGGTGACGGCCTGTTTCTGGTCGCTGCTGGTGACCTGGATGCTGCGGGGCTTGGCCGCCTCGTGGACCGGGATGGTCAGGGTCAGCACGCCGGCGGCGTAGTCCGCGGCGATCTTGTCGGCGTCGAGGGTCTCACCGAGGAAGACCTGCCGGGTGAAGGTGCCGTAGGGCCGTTCGGCGACGATCATCTCGGCGCCGTCAGCCTTGACCGGGGCGCGCTCGGCGCGGACGGTCAGCACGTTCTGCTCGACGGTCAGGTCGATGGAGTCCGGGTTGATGCCGGGCAGGTCGAAGTGGATGTAGAAGCTGTCCCCTTGCCGGTAGGCGTCCATCGGCATCGCGGCCGGGCCGGGCGGCGGTGCCGAACACCTGCTGGGTGAGCCGGTCCAGCTCGCGGAACGGGTCGGTGCGCATGAGCATGATCGGTACCTCCTTCGCCTGTGTCGGTTGTCCTGTCACGCTCACGGGATCTATATAGCATGGCCGAGATTTATCTGACAAGACTCGACTGAGATTTTCTCATGCGGCATACTGGAGGCAAGATCTCGCTGTCCGTGCCGGCGAAGGGAAGGTGACGGTCATGGCCGCTGTGGATCCCGGCGGCCCGGGCCCGGATCTGTACCAGCTGCTCGGGGTGCCCCGCGGAGGCCTCCCGGGAGGACATCGCGCAGGCCTGGCGGCGCCGGGCGCGGGCCGAGCATCCCGATTCGCGGCCGGGCGATGCCGCCGCGCCAGGCCGGTTCCGCGCCCTGGCCGGGGCCTGGCACGTGCTCGGCGACCCCGGCCGCCGCGCTGCCTATGACCAGGCGCTCGCCCGCGAGCGGACCCCGGCCCTCTCGTCCTGGCCGGCCGCGACCGGCCGTCGTGCCGCCGGCTGACGCGGATGCCCGGGTCGCCGCCGCTGTGGGCGGGACCAGTCCGGGTGGAAAGCCCGCACCGGGCGGCGGATCGGGCCAGCGGACGAGGAGGAGATCAGGCTCGCCATGCTGGCCGGACTGGCCCTGCGCTATCTCGCCCGGGACCGGGACTGGCCGTGGTGAACCCCGGGTGGGCGGACCTGGACCGGGGCCTGTTCAGCATCTCGGTGGCCGCCGAGCTCGCCGGGCTGCACCCGCAGACGCTGCGGATCTACGAACGGGAAGGACTGCTCGACCCGGCCCGCAGCGCGGGCGGCACCCGCCGCTACTCCCGCCGCGACATCGACCGGCTGCAGGAGATCTGCGCGCTGACCGCCGATGGCCTGAACCTGGCCGGCATCCGCCGGGTCCTGCAACTGCAAGAAGAGACCCGCCAGCTGCAGGCCGAACTGACCCGGCTGCGGGCACTAGCCGGCGACCGCCCGGCTCCCCCGCCGCAGACCGGAACACCGCGGGCCCGCCCCCCTGCCGGCAGCGGACGGGGTCCCGGCCTCGCCTGGATTAGCCCTCGTCCTGCTGGTTCTGGCGGGTGAGCCGTTTGCGCAGGCGGGGCGGTCAGGGCGCGCTCGGCGGTCAGGTCATCTTCCAGCGCCAGGACCCGCAGCGCGGCAGCCAGCGTGTGGCCCTGGTCGAACAGCACCCTGATCCACACGGCGAAGGCCAAGGGGTACATCCCCAGTGGATCCGGCGTGCTGGCGCTGAAGTTTGATCAGGGTAATGAGCAGGCCGGTACGGATCGCTGGCCGGGTTCCTCTATGGCGAGGCCAGGTGTGGTGTCCCAGCCGAGGATCTGCAGGACGGTTTTCACCAGCCCGGGGACTTCATGCAGGACGAGGCGGGTGCCGCCGTCGTCGTGGTTTGCGCTGCCTCCGGCCAGGAGGATTATGGCTCGCAGCCCAGCGAGGTCGCAGTACGCCACGTCGGCCAGGTTGATGTGGATCTCGTGGAGCCCGTCCGTGAGCTTTCGCAGCGTGTCCACCAGAGCGGCGTGGGTGTACTCGTCGATGTCGCCGGCTATCGCCAGGCTAGCCGGGCTGCCGAGCTGCAGGTGATCCGGAGCACTCCGTCGTCATAGGCGGGGCGAGAGATGGTCACTGCGGGCCCTTGCGCTAGGTCGGCCAAGGTTCTTCAACCTCTCTTCACCTGTCCCTCCTCCCCCGGAAAAGCTCGGTTGTAGTACTGTACTGTTGAATTGTTGAATAGGAAGTGCTGAGTAGCTGAAGAGTTTACGAGACGTGCCGGCACGGCGGTGCCGCATGCGGGCAGCAGCCCGGCTGAGCCTGGAGGCGCCGCCTGCAGAGGCTGAGGGGCGACAGGCAGGTAGGGTGATGGAGGTGGAGGACAGGGGCCGGGCGCTTTACAGCATCAGCGCCGTCGGGCACATGGTCGGGCTTCCTGTTGCCACCCTTCGCACCTGGGAAGACCGGTACGCACTCGTGGTCCCCGACCGGAATGCAAGTGGCCACAGGCTGTACAGCCGGGATCAGGTCGAGCAACTCAGGTTCATCAGGACCCGGATGGCCCAGGGCCTCAGTGCCGCTGACGCCCATCGTCTCCTGGCCGAGCAACTCGGGGCTGGGCTGCCCATAACCACCCAGGCCAGCCGGGGCCGGCTCCTCATCCTGCTCGTCGAGCCTGACCCATACGCCGCCGAGTATCAGGAGTACTTCCTGAAGACGGAGGGGTTCGAGGTCAAGATGGCGTCCGATGAGGAAGCCGCGAGGCGGTCATTCCATGAGGACCCTCCCTCGCTTGCGGTGATCGAGCTTCTCGTATCGGGTGGCTCAGGATTGAGCCTGTGCCGCTCGGCCAAGGAAGACGGCGTCCCCGTCGTCGTCGTATCTGTGCTGGAGTGCCGTGATCAGGCGCTCGAGGCCGGTGCCGATGCCTTCTTGCTGAAACCGTTGGATCCTCTGCAATTCGTGTCCACGGTCAGGGATCTCCTGGGATCGAGTTCCTTCCTCCATGCACCTCCAGGAGACTCGCCGTGAATGACCGGCTTACGAGCGGGCACGAGCCACTCGATGCAGTTCTCGACGGGGGGCTGCCCGCGAATGCCATAAGCCTCCTCATGGGACGCCCGGGGAGCGGCAAGACAATCCTCGCTCAGCAATATGTCTTCCGGAATGCGACGCCGGAACGTCCCTCGATCTATTTCGCAACGGTTTCCGAGCCGCTTGAAAAGATCGTCCGATTCGGGCAGAGCCTGGATTTCTTCGATCGCACTGCGATAGGAACATCCGTCTTCTATGAAGACCTCGGGGCGAAGGTAAGCCACCACGGGCTCACCGGCGTCACGGAGCAGATCACGACCGCGATCAAGGAGCGGCGGCCGGGACTGATCGTGATCGACAGCTTCAAGGCCCTGCATGCATTCGCGGACGGCCATGCGGAGTTCCGGCGGTTCCTGCACGAGCTGTCTAAGAGGCTGGGCGCGTTCCCGGTCGCCTCCCTGTGGGTGGGGGAATACGAGGACGCCGAGATCGGATCAGTACCGGAGTTCGCGGTTGCGGATGCGATACTCGACCTGACCACGGCCCGGAGCGGCCAGCGCGACCTCCGGTTTCTCGAGGTCAGGAAGCTCCGCGGAAGCGGCTTCCGGTCCGGACTGCACGCATACCGGCTCACCGCCGACGGGATGCACCTGTTCCCCCGGCTCGCCGACGCGCCAATCGAGGGGGAGTACGCGCAAAGCGATGTGCGGGCCTCATCCGGAATCCCCGCGCTGGATGACATGCTCGAAGACGGGTACTGGCCTGGTGCGTCAACTCTCATCGCCGGTCCGTCCGGCTCAGGGAAGACCCTGCTAGGGCTCCACTTCATTTTTAACGGCGCACGCCAGGGCGAACCCGGAGTCATTGCCACCCTCCAGGAGAATGAGACGCAGCTAGAGCGGGTTGCGGGCGGCTTCGGCTGGTCCCTGAATGAACCGAATATCGAAGTGATGTACCGCTCGCCAGTCGATATCCACATCGACGAATGGGCCTATGAGCTGCTACAGGCAGTGAAGCGGACGGGAGCCCGGCGTATCCTCATCGACAGCGTCACCGATATCAGGGCGGCGGCGTCAGACCCGACACGCTTCCGGGAGTTCTGTTACTCGCTCATGCAGCGCTTCGCCAGACAAGGCGTCAGCATCGTGATGACCTTCGAGATACCAGATCTCTTCGGCGCCGAGCGCCTCTCGGATGATGCCGTTTCGCCGCTGTCCGACAACGTCGTAATGCTGAGCTACCTCAAGGATGATGGCTCGATCAAGCGGACGATATCGGTTATCAAGACCCGGGCCAGCCATCACGATCCCGCCATCCGCCAGTTTCTGATCGGGCGCGACGGTATCGCGCTCGCCTGAGGGCTGTCCCCAGGTGAAGAGGGCGACGGAGATCAGGCACCACTCAGTGAGGGCTGGGTACACCGATGAGGCCTCGCGGCCTGCGCCTCGCGCATCCGGTCATCGTTGCCGCTGCCGGAGCCGGCGGTTCTTGATCCGGTTGCCGCAGGTGGCCATGTCGCACCAGGCACCTGCCCCGCTGTGGGAGCGGTCGTAGAAGGCCCACCGGCAGTCCGGGATTACCGCAGGCCTTGAGCCGCTGCCAGGTGCCATCGCGCTGAGCGTCGCGGATCAGCAGGAGCAGTGAGAGCAAAGCCGCGCCGGGCGGGTCGGCGGGGCCAGGGCCGAGGCTGACCTGCCCGCCTGGGCTGACCTGCAGCGCGGGCCGGGAGGCGTGTGCGACCTCCTGCAGGGGCAGCAGGTCGCCGGGCGGGGGCGGGGGGCCGCCACTGTTGGCGACCAGCATCGCGCGGATGCCCTCGCGGACGCCGCGGGCGAGGTGCAGCTCGGCCGGGTCCGGCGGGCGCTCGGCGCTCCACAGTCCGGCCTGGGTCAGCCAGGTGCGGGCGGCTGCGGGATCGAGCAGCAGGTCAGAGCCGTGGTCGGCATCCCAGGTGTTGACGAACGACTGCACCAGCAGCAGCGGCATCGGGGCCGGCTTGGTCTCCTCGCCGGGCACCCACGAGGGCAAGGTCACGCTCATTAGCGTATCACTACGTGACCATCTAAGAGGTTTGACGGGTCTCTGAGTGACCTCTAAACTAGTTTTACTAGTCACCTATGAAGAGCAGGCGCCGCGACCCGCGGACGGGCTGGCCGATCGGAGGTGCAAGTCATGGTGATCCTGCTGGGGCTGGCCGCTGCCGCGCTGTATGGCAGCGGTGACTTCCTCGGCGGCCTGGCGGCCCGCCGGGCGCACGTGCTGGCGGTGCTCACGCTGGCTGAAGGCGCTGGGGTGGTCGTCGCGCTCGCCGCCGCGACCCTGTCGCCAGGCTCGCCCAGCCTGGCCGGCCTGGCCTGGGGAATCGGCGCCGGCCTGGTCGGCGGCCTCGGGCTGATCATCTTCTACATCGGCCTGGCGGCGGGCCGATGAGCGTCGTCGCGCCGGTATCCGGGCTGGTATCCACGGTCCTGCCGGTCGCGGTGGCGCTGGCTGACGGCGAGCGGCCCGGGCTGGCGTCTACGCCGGCGCGCTCCTCTGCCTGGTCGCCATCGTGCTGGCCAGCTCGGCCGGCGAGACCAGCGCGGCGCAACGGCACGCCCGCCCGGGCCGGGCCATTGCCTACGGCATCGCGGCAGGCTTCTCGTTTGGCCTGTTCTTCCTCCTCATCCGTAACGCCGGCCAGACCGGGGAACTATGGCCGGTGGCGGCCGCGCGGATCGGCGAGCTGGCGGTCGTCCTGACCGCCGCAGCCGTGCTGCGCCCGGCCTGCGGCTACGCCGCGCGGGCGGATCGCTCCTGCTGGTAGCAGCCGGCGCAGGCGTGATCGATGTCGTCGCGAACATCTGCTACGTGGCGGCCACCAGGACCGGCATGTTCGGCCTGGCCGTCGTGCTGGCCTCGCTCTACCCCGGGATCACCGTGCTGCTGGCCAGAGTGGTACTCGGCGAACGGCTGCGCTGGGTACAGCGGGCCGGCCTCGGGCTCGCCGCGCTCGGCGTCCTGCTCGTCGCAGCATGAGCACCAGCCATCACGGCGCATGGTCACGATCAGGGGCGCCGGGCCACCCCGCAGTAGAGCCAGTGCGAGCCATCGCTGTCGGCCAGCGCCAGGTCTTCCGCGCCCCAGTCACCGGCGTGGCAGAGCTGTCCCTCAGCGTTTCCGTGCTGGGCCGAGACAAGGTCCAGGCCGGTGAAGAAGCGCTCCACTTCAGGCTTTGACCGGAAATGCATCTGCTCGGTGGCGTGGTCGAAGACCCGGCAGAACTCCTGCACCGCGCGCGGCGGCTTGTGATCGTCGGTCAGATGCGACAAGGACAGGTAGCTCCCTGGCGCAAGAGCATCCATGTAACGTGCCAGCAGGGCCTGCGGGTCGGATTCGTCTGGCACGAAATGCACCACCGCGGTCATCAGCAGGCCGACGGGCTGGCTGAAATCGATCAGCTCACGTACATCCGGATGTCCGAGCAGGTGCTCAGGTTCACGCAGATCCCCGCGGATTATGCGGACGGCGTGATCCTCGCTCAGCAGGCGCCTGCCTGCTCGCAGACCATCGGGTCATTGTCGGCGTACACGACCCGGCAGTCGGAATCCACGAGGCGCACGACCTCGTGAGTGTTACCCACGGTCGGCAGCCCGGAGCCGATGTCGATGAACTGGCGGATCCATGCTGGGCTATCCACCTGGCTGCCCGCTGATGGAATCCGCGGTTAGCCCAGGCGCAGTCCCTGAGTTCGGGGACCAGTGCCGTGATCCGCTCCGCCGCGTCCCGGTCGGACTGGAAGTTGGCCGTCCCGCCTAGGAGGTAATCGTAAATTCGTGCCGGTGCTGGCCTGGCCGGATCGACGCCCGCCAGGATTTGCTGGACTTGGTTCATGAGACCCCCTGAACCACCATTTCACAGTGAGCCAGCGGGTGGACTGGGTCAGGCAGCTTTCTGCCCAGCGATCCAGCTGGGGCCCACGGACAGGCCAGTGGTGGTGTGATGTCAACCGGGGGTGGCCACGGCAGGCAGCTCAGTTGCCGTGGCGCGCAGCCGCAGGGTGAACCCGTCGCCGGAGCGGATAAGCGCGGGATGCAGGTTGAGCATGTGGATCAGCCAGAGCCCGGCACCTGGCAGGTTAGGCGCGCCTGCTGCGGGGGTGAGCCCGGCCAGTGGGTCGGCAGGACCGGGGCCGGTGTCGTGCACGTGGACCACGACACGACCGGCCACCGCCCAGATACGCAGGGTCACCGGCGGGCGGCCATGACGCCGCGCGTTAGTTACGGCTTCGGACACGCCCAGGACCAGCTCCTGGAGCCTGGGGTCAGGGACATGGCCGCGGCCGGTCGCGGTGACGGCGTGCCGGGCCTGGGCTGGGGATGGTTCGACCAGGTCGAGCGCGGGCGCGGACTGCTCAACCGGATCAGGCAGCGGCGGCAGCGCCTCGAACGCGGCGGGGTCCTGGTAGCGGTCACTGAGACGGCGTGTGCCTGACGGCTGGACGATGCAGGGATGAGTGCGCAGCGCGCTCTCGAGGATCTGGGGAGCGGCGATGGAGATGTCGTACAGGCACCGGCTGCGCACCGGGAAGTCGTCCCAGACGGTGTTGACCGCTGATTCGTAGCGGTCCCAGCCCTCGAAGCTGCCGCCGTTGCCCTCGTGCGGCACGTCCCCGGCGATCCGGATCTGCGCGGCGCCCGCCGCGACGTGGCGGGCGAACAGCTTGCGGTAGGCGGCGATCGCGCTGGCGGGTGTGGCGTACAGGCTCGTGTCGTTGATGAAAGTGACCCCTGCAGGGTCGCCGAGCCACGACCGCAGCAGGCCTGACTTGCGCTGGTCATAGCCGAGGATGACTGGCTGGCCTGCGGCGATGCCTTCTTCGGCGAACGGCACGATCAGGGCGCGGAATTCGGCGTCAGAACCGTAGAAGCCGGCTTCGTGGACCTGCCCCGGCAGGCGGGAGGAACTCCCGCTCATCTGCGTGCACCCACTTCCATCCCGGCAGGCAGTGCCATCGCCCGCGATCCTCTCATCAGGTCCTCTCGCAGGAGGTCAGCCCGGAGAGCCGTGAACCAGGTACGCCCTGGCGCCGGATACCTGCCAACATATCTGACGCCGCGTAATCGGCCGCTGATCAGCATCGGGCTGAGGGTCAGGCCGGGCCGGGCTGCTGGGCGGGCACACCGCCCGGATGTACCTCCGGCTCGGTACGGCCGGGCTGGAGGATGACCTTCGTGCAGCCGTCGGTCTTCTTCTGGAACTTCTCGTAGCCCTGGGGGGCCTGATCCAGGGGCAGGTAGTGGCTGGCCATGTCGGCCGTGCCCAGCGGATCGGCGTCGTCTTCCAGGTACGGCATGATCTCGGCGATCCAGCGGCGCACGTGACACTGGCCCATGCGGATCTGGATGCCCTTATCGAACATGTCCAACATCGGCAGCGGGTCGATGGCCCCGCCGTAGACGCCGCTGATCGAGACCGTCCCGCCCCGGCGCACGGTCGCGATCGAGTCCAGCAGGCCCTTGAGCCGGTCCACCGCGAACTGCCCGGCCACCTTCTCGCCGAGGGCGCCGGGCAGCCGCGCGGCCACCCCCTGACTGATCTTCGTGACCGGGTTGCCGTGTGCTTCCATCCCCACGGCGTCGATCACGCTGTCCGGCCCGCGGCCCGCGGTCTGCTCCAGGATGAAGGCGGGCACATCGCTGACCGCGGTGGCGTCGACGGCCTCGATGCCGTGCCGGCGGCCCATCTCCAGCCGCTCGGGCACGAGATCCACGCCGAACACGCGTTCCGCACCCATGACCTTCGCGCAGCGTGCCGCGAACTGGCCGACGGGCCCGAGCCCGTACACGGCCACGCTCCCGCCTTCCGGGATATCCGCATACCGGGCCGCCTGCCACGCGGTGGGCAGGATGTCGGACAGGTACACGAAGCGGTCGTCCGGCGGACCCTCGGGCACCTGGACCGGCCCGAACTGGGCCTGCGGCACCCGCAGGAACTCAGCCTGGCCGCCCGGGACCTGACCGTACAGCTTGGTGTAGCCGAACAGCGAGGCGCCCTTGCCCTGCTCCCGGTTCTGGGTGGTCTCGCACTGGGCGAACAGCTGCCGTTCGCACATCCAGCAGTGACCGCACGAGATATTGAACGGAATCACCACCCGGTCGCCAGGCGCGATGTGCCCAGCGGCCTCCGGGCCAACCTCCTCGACCACGCCCATGGGTTCGTGGCCCAGGATGTCCCCGGGCTCCATGAACGCCGCCAGGACCTCGTACAGATGCAGGTCCGAGCCGCATATGTTGGTGCTGGTGATCCGCACGATGGCGTCGTTCGGTTCCTTGATCACCGGATCAGGAACCTGCTCCACCCGGACGTCACGCTGGCCGTGCCAGGTAACCGCCTTCATTAACGCCTCCTCCGTGCTGGAGAGCCTGGCGCTGCCCCGGAGACGGCCGGCGAAACACAGCACCGGTCCGCGGCGCCGCTCATGCACCGGATAACCGGCCGGGGCTGGGCACCTGGGCCCGCCCCGGCCGGAGCGGCTAGCCTGCGAGCCGCGAGCACCGCGGCTGCTTGCCGCAGTCCGTCAGTCCCGGCCCCGGCCGGATGCCGCGTCGCGGACCCGGTCGGCTGCAGCTACCGCGGGACCGGCCCCCTTGAGCACGCCCGGTGATGGCGGCGTGTTCGGGTGGGGGCGGGTCGGGGCGGTCTTCTTGCCCGCGGCGATCTTGTCGCCGATGCTGACGGCCTCCTCCTCGGTGAGCGTTCCGCGCAGCAGCGGCCAGACCTCGGACTCCTCGTAGGCGATGTGCTCCCGGCCCGCGGTGATGAACTTCAGCACCAGCTGCTCGAATTCGGGCTGGTCTGCATTCAGCTTGTCCAGCTTATCCAGGACTTGCTTGCCTTCCTGCTCCTGGCCGGTGGCGGTGTCCGCGAGGTGGTTCCCGTCGGGGAGCCGGTCCCGCACGACGGGCCAGAAGTACATCTCCTCCAGCGCTTCGTGCTTGGATTCCTCGATGATCAGCTGCTCCACCATCTTCTTGCGGAGCATCAGGTGGTTGTCGCTGGCGCCGGTCGTGGCGGTCGGGCCCTTTTCGAGCTCGGACAGCATCCGCCTGACCTCTTGATGATCCTGGCCCAGTACGTCGAACACACTCGGCATGGTTCCTCCTCTGCCGCTCGTCGCGGTGGGTTGCCCCCGTTCCGGGATTGGCCTTCACGTTCCGGGGGTACCGCCGCTTCCCGGCAGGACCGGGGCAAACCGTCCCCGGCCAGATTCGCCAGGCCGTCTGGCCGTTTCGCTGCGCGGCCCCCGGGTAGCCGCGCGGCCGGACCGGCCGTCACGCCTAGGCCGCCGACCCGGGAGCCGTTCCGGCCGGCCGCCGTTCATGGAGGAGATGCACGCGATGAGCACCCCCTCACAGGAAAGCCCGGCGCCGGAGCAGAGCCAGGAGTACCCCGGCCGGACCGGCGAGATGGACCCGCAGCCGCGCGACGAGATGCGGGACTACGAGGGCCGCGGCCTGCTGGCCGGGAAGCGCGCGCTGGTCACCGGCGGCGACTCGGGCATCGGCCGGGCGGTCGCCGTGGCGTTCGCCAAGGAAGGCGCCGACGTGGCCATTGCCTACCTGTCCGGGCAGGAGGACGAGGACGCGCGGCACACCGCCGAACTGATCAAGAAGCCGGCGGCATCGCTGCGTGACCATCCGCGGTGACCTGGCCGAGGAGGCCAACTGCCAGCGGGCCGTCGACCAGGCGGTGCATGAGCTGGGTGGCCTGGACATCCTGGTCAACAACGTCGCCACCCAGCAGCCGGTGCAGGACTTCGCCGAGCTGACCACGCAGCAGTGGGACCGCACGTTCAAGGTCAACATCTACAGCTACTTCTGGACCACCAAGGCGGCCTACCCGCACCTGCCCGACGGGGGCGCCGTCATCAACACCGCGTCCATCAACGGCCTGCGCGGCAACAAGACCCTGATCGACTACTCAGCCACCAAGGGAGCGATCCTGGCCCTCACCTACTCCCTGGCCCAGGCCTTCCAGGAGCGCGGCATCCGGGTCAACAGCGTCGCACCGGGCCCGGTATGGACGCCGCTGATCCCGGCCACCTTCGACGAGGAGAAGGTCAGCAACTTCGGCGCCCAGGTACCGATGGGCCGCGCCGCGCACCCCGACGAGATCGCGCCGTCGTACGTGTTCTTCGCGGCAGGCCGGATGTCGAGTTACTACTCCGGCGAGGTGCTGGCCCCCGTCGGCGGCGAAACCATGCCCGGCTAGGCGGACATCAAGGAGGACATCGATGGTCAGTGGGCTACTCGACGACGTGACCAGGAGGCAGGCAGACGGCCTGGAACGGGATCTGCGCGACCGGGTGGATGGCGAGGTCCGGTTCGACGCGGGCACCCGCGGCGCCTACTCCACCGACGCGTCCAACTTCCGGCAGGTGCCGATCGGCGTTGTCCTGCCCCGCACCCCCGAGGCGGCCGTGGAGGCGGTCGCGGTGTGCCGGGAGTACGACGTCCCGGTCCTGTCCCGCGGCGGCGGCACCAGCCTGGCGGGGCAGTGCACCAACGCCGCGGTGATGCTGGACTGGTCGAAGTACTGCCACCGGGTCGAGTCCGTGGATCGAGCAGGAGCGCACCTGCATCGTGGAGCCGGGCATCGTCCTGGATGTCCTCAACGAACACCTGTCGGCGGCGCAGCCTCCGCTTCGGCCCGGAGCCTGCGACTCATATGAACTGCACGCTCGGCGGGATGATCGGCAACAACTCCTGCGGCGCGACGGCTCAGCGCACCGGCAAGGTGGTGGACAACGTCGCCGCGCTGGAGGTGCTGCTCTACGACGGCACCCGGTTCTGGTGCGGGCCGACCGACGACGACGAGTACGCGGCGATCGAGCGGCGCGGGGACCGCCGGGCGCGAGATCTACCGGCGGCTGCGGCGGCTCCGCGAGCAGTACGCCGACCTGATCCGGCGAGCGGTACCCGGACATCCCGCGCCGCGTGTCCGGCTACAACCTGGACTCGCTGCTCCCCGAGCACGGTTTCGACGTCGCCGGGCTGCTGGTCGGCAGCGAGTCCACGCTGGTCACCGTGCTGCGCGCCGAGCTGAAGCTGATCCCGGTGCTGCCCGAGCGGAGCCTGGTCGTGCTCGGCTACCCCAGCGTGGACAAGGCCGCCGACGCGGTGCCCGCGATCCTGCCGCACGACCACCGATCGCCCTGGAGGGCCTGGACAACCGGCTGATCCACGACGAGCAGGTCAAGCACATGAACCCGCAGGCGCTGCAGGAGCTGCCGGAGGGGGCGGCGTTCCTGATGGTCCAGTTCGGCGGGGACACCCAGGACGAGGTCGGACCAGGCGGCGCAGCGGATGCTGGACGCCCTGCACGACACCGAGCACGACCCCGCGGTCGAGTTCCTCGACGACCCGGCCCGGGAGAACGAGCTGTGGCAGGTCCGCGAGGCCGGGCTGGGCGCCACCGCGCACGTCCCGGCCAGCCGGACACCTGGGAGGGCTGGGAGGACTCGGCGGTCGCGCCGGAGCGGCTCGGCGACTACCTGCGCGACCTGAACCAGCTGTACGACGAGTTCGGCTACAGCGACGACGACATGCCAGCCTGTACGGGCACTTCGGCCAGGGCTGCGTGCACACCCGGATCCCGTTCGACCTGTACACGGCCGAGGGCGTCGCCATCTACCGGCGGTTCATGGAGCGCGCCGCGGACCTGGTCGTGAAGCACGGCGGGTCACTGTCCGGCGAGCACGGCGACGGCCAGTCCCGCGGCGAGCTGCTGGGCCGCATGTTCGGCCCCGAGCTGGTCGGGGCGTTCGGCGAGCTCAAGGACATCTTCGACCCCGGCGACAAGATGAACCCGGGCAAGGTGGTCCGCCCGGCCCGGCTCGACGAGCACCTGCGGCTCGGTGGCGACTGGGCGCCCGGCCACGCCGCAGGACCTGTTCTTCCGCTACCCGGACGACGGGGGTCGTTCGCCCAGGCCGCCAACCGGTGCGTGGGCGTAGGCAAGTGCCGCCAGCACGACACCCAGGGCGGCGCGGTGATGTGCCCCTCCTACCAGGTCACCCAGGAGGAGGAGCATTCCACCCGGGGCCGGGCCCGGCTGCTGTTCGAGATGCTGCACGGCCACGACGACTCACCGGTCAAGGACGGCTGGCGCGTCGACGCGGTCCACGACGCTCTCGATCTGTGCCTGGCCTGCAAGGGCTGCAAGACCGACTGCCCGGCCAACGTGGACATGGCCACGTACAAGGCCGAGTTCCTGGCCCACCACTGGCAGGGCCGGCCGTGGCGGCGGCCCGCGTTCCGACTTCACCCTCGGCTGGCTTCCGCTGCTGGCCGGGCTGTCGGCCGGCTGCGGCTGGCCCGCGTGGTCAACACCGCTCAGCCACGCCCCCGGTGCTGCACCGGGCCGGCGCCTCGCGCTCGGCGGGCGTCGAGCCGCGGGAGGTGCCGCTGTTCGCGGGCGAGACCTGCAGCGCTGGTACGCCCGCCGCGGCCGCGCGCGGGACGGGCCAGCGCGGCACGGTGCTGCTCTGGCCGGACACCTTCACCAACCATTTCCACCCGCACGCCGGCCAGGCCGCGGTGGCGGTGCTGGAAGACGCCGGCTGGCAGGTGGAGATCCCGGCTGAACCGCTGTGCTGCGGCCTGACCTGGATTTCCACCGGCCAGCTCGGCACGGCCAAGCGGGTCCTGCAGCGCACCGTGAACCAGCTGCGCCGAGCATGTGCGGGCCGGCGGCTTCGTGGTCGGGCTGGAGCCCAGCTGCACCGCGGTATTCCGCGTCCGACGCGGCGGAGCTGTTCCCGGACGACCAGGACGTACTGCGGCTGCGCGACCACACGGTCACCCTGGCCGAGCTGCTGACCGAGCACACTCCCGGCTGGCAGCCCCCCGAGCTGCCGCCGTGAGGTGCTGGCCCAGGTGCACTGCCACCAGCACGCGGTGCTCGGCTGGGACGCCGACGCCAGCCTGCTGAAGTCCGCGGGCGCGGAAGCCGAGCACCTGGACTCCGGCTGCTGCGGGCTGGCGGGCAACTTCGGCTTCCAGCCCGGCCACGCCGAGGTCAGCGAGGCCTCGCCGAGCAGGTGCTGCTGCCCCGGCTGCGCGAGGCCAGCCCGGGCGCCGTGGTGCTCGCCGACGGCTTCAGCTGCCGGACCCAGATCCACGAGCTGGACAGCGGCAGCCGGGAAGCCATGCACCTGGCCGAGCTGCTGGCCGCCGCAGGCGACCTGCCCGCGGAACGGCCTGAGACGACCGCAGCTCTCCGGCCCGCCGCGCCCAGCCGGGCCGCGACGATCATCGCGACGGCCGGGATCCTGACCGCCGCCGCCGCGGGAGCCGTCGCCGCGCTCCGGGCGGCCCGGCGATGACCGCGGTACCCGCGGACAGCACGGGCCGCGCGCCCGGGAGGGACGTGAGCCGCGAGCTCACCGGCCTGCTGGCCGGACACGAGGTGATCGACCTGACCTTGCCACTGGCCGAGCAGCTGCCCGGCACGTGGCCAGGGCACATGCCGTTCCGGGCCACGGTATGGACCTGGTTCGCGGACCGGCCCGGCGACCCGCAGCCGGTCCGCCCGCAGACCGGGGGCAGCTACCAGACCCGCTGGCTGGTCATGGACGAGCACACCGGCACCCACATCGACGCCCCGCGGCATTTCATCCCGCCGCCGGGCAGCCGGCTGCCCCACGCCGGCCCGGCCGGTGAGATCGGCGTGGACAAGCTGCCGCTGCTCACGGCCGCAGGCCCGGCCACCGTCGTGGACGTCACGGGGCTGAGCGGGACGACCAGCGGCGGGACCAGCCCGCCGGTCACCGTGGCCGAGCTCACCGCCTGGGAGGACGCCCACGGAATGATCCACGCCGGCGACGTGGTGCTGCTGCGCACCGGCTGGGACCGCCGCTACCGCAGCGGTCCCGAGGGAGCCGGGTACGGCACGGACGCTCTGGTGCACGGCACCGGGCCGGGCTGCGCCGGCCCCGACGCCCGAGGCGGTCAGCTGGCTGCATGAGCGCGGGGTCCGGTGCGCCTGGCACGGACGGCTTGTCCATCGGCCCGGCCGAAGGGGGCGGCCCCACGCATCTCGGCCGGCCTCAGCCGGGGCATGGTCTTCGTGGAGGCCCTGCGGGGCCTGGACCGCCTGCCCCCGCGCGGCGCGTGGTTCCTGTTCCTCCCGCTGAACCTGGTGGACGGGACCGGGGCACCCGGCCGCGCGCTCGCGGTCCTGCCGTGACCGGCCGTCAGCCGCCCGGAACGGGCCGCGGCCGGGTGCTCATCGTGGGCTGGCCGAGTTTCCTGCATGGTGAGGCGACCGCGGGGGACGTGCTGGCCATGGAGGCGGCCCGCGCGGCACTGAGCGACGCGGGTTTCCGGTGCGACCTGGCCTGGAGCCCGGTCTTCCGGCCCGCAGACCGGACACTGGAGGACTGTCCGCCGGAGGACTACACCCACCTGGTGTTCACCTGCGGACCGGTGCACGGATGGCAGGTCGAGCAGCTGCACGAGCGCTACCGGGGCTGCTACCGGGTCGCGGTCGGCGTGTCCGTGATCGACCCTGCCGACCCGGCGGTGACGGGATTTCACCAGGTGCTCCCCCGGGACGCGCCCGGCACGGCCGGGCGGCTGGACCTCGCCGCCACCGTGCCCGTGCCCGCGGTGCCGGTGGCCGCGGTCATCCTGGCCGGAGCGCAGCCCGAATACGCCGCCCGGGGGCGGCACGTCCCGCTGGCCGGGGAACTCCGCGCCTGGCTGGCCACGCTCGACTGTGCCCGGCTGACGGTGGACACCCGGCTGGCGCACGCCGACTGGCACAGCCCAGCCACGGCCGCGCAGGTCGAGGCGGTGATCGCCCGGGCCGACGTGGTGGTGACCACCCGCCTGCACGGGCTGGTGCTGGCCCTCAAGCAGGGGGTGCCCGCGCTGGCCGTGGACCCGGTGGCCGGCGGGGCGAAGGTGGCCGCGCAGGCCGCGGCCTGGAAGTGGCCGGTGCTGCTCCCCCGGCCCGGGAGCCCGGTGCTCGACCGTGACGAACTGGACCGGATGTGGGCCTGGTGCCGGTCCGCGGCGGGCCGGGCCCGCGCCGGCTCCGCGCTCGGGGCATCGGACACGCCGCCGCTCACCACGGACCTGCTGAAGGTCCTGAACGGCGCGGACATGGGCGCTGGCCAGGGATAGGGATCAGGCCGGCCGGATACCACCGGGTGGCGTGACCACTATGCCTGGCGGGCGCGTCAGCCGATGTACTGCCGGGCGGCGGAGCGGCGGCGGGGCTCGTCCAGCAGCCGGATCGAGGCTTCGATGGACGGCGGCACGGGCTTGCGCTCACGCAGGACCCAGGGCAGGCCGCCGACCGCGGCGGCGAACGCGCTAGCGGACACCGTGTCGCGGGGCACCGACACCGCGAGTTCCGCGGTCCGGCGCAGCGCCGCCGCGGGCGGGCGCCGCAGCCAGGTGAACCACAGCGTGTTCCGGATGCCCAGCCAGCGGCGCCGGGTCGGGTCACGCAGAGTGGAGGCCTGGTGGTGCAGCGTCGCGCCGGGCAGGTAACAGAGGACCCAGCCGCGGGCAGCCAGGTCAGCAGCCAGCAGTTCCTCTTCCCCGCCGAGGAACAGCCGCGGCGAGAAGCCCCCGACCTCGCGGAACGCGTCACAGCGCAGCACCGACGCGCCGGCCAGGATGCTCATCAGCGCCGGGCCGGGCAGGCCCGGCCGCCCGGGGACCGGGGACTGGGCCAGCTCCGGCACGATCGGATCGTCGGTACCCGCCGGCTCGACCACGATCCTGGCCGTCACCGAGGCCACGTCGGGGTGCCGGTCGAGCACGTCCGCGGCCAGCGGCAGCGACCCTGGCTCCCACCAGGTGTCGTCGTCGCAGAAGGCGACGTACGGGGTGCTCACCCGGCGGACCGCGAGATTCCGCCCGACCGCGCCCAGGTTCCGCCGCGCGGCGATCAGCAGTATTTCCGGATGCGCCCGGCGGACCGCGGCCGCCGTTCCGTCGGCCGAGCCGTTGTCCACGACGATGACCGGCGGCCGTTCCGGCAGCGCGGCCAGCCGTCCCAGCGTGCGGAGCAGCTCCTCGCGCCGGTTTCGCGTGATCACCACGAGGGTGAGCCGGGGGTCAGGCACCGCCGGCCGTCGCGCCCGCCCACCCGGCCTGGCCGGGTCACCCGGCATGGCCGGCTCCCAGTGTCCGGATGGCCGTCTCCACGTCGGCCGGCAGCGGACGCCGGCCCAGCAGGGCCAGCGGCAGCCGGACGGTCAGGCCGCCCAGCGCCCGGGCGGCGACCGGGTCGTGTCCCGCCCGCCGGGCCAGCCGCCCCGTCTCGGTCAGCGCGCACCGGAGCGGCCGGCGCAGCCAGGCCACCAGCGCGCGGTTCCGCGCCTCCTGGTACCGCCGGGTGGCGGGCTGACGGGCAGCGGAAGGGTGATGGTAGGCGACGATGTCCGGGCGGTAGCACGCGGCCCAGCCCGCCGCGGCCAGGTCGTAGGCGAACAGCTGCTCCTCGCCGCCGATGAACAGCAGCCGGGAGAATCCCCCGACGGCCAGGTAGGCCTCACGCCTGACCACCGCCCCGCAGCCGAGGAAACCCATCACCCGGGGCCCGGGCAGGCCGTCGGAGGGCAGGGGGCTGGCCGCCATCACCGCATTGACCGCATCAGGAGCCTCCTCCTGGCCGACCAGGATGCGGGCGGCGAGCAGCCCCACCCGCGGGCTCGCCGCCAGCACCGCGGCCGCGGTGGCCAGGGCGCCGGGCGCCCACCAGGAGTCGTCATCGGCCAGTGCGATGAGCGGGGTCCGGGCCCGGAGCACGCCGAGGTTGCGGGCCCACGCACCGCGGTTCCGCCGCAGCGCGATCAGCTCGGTCCGGGGAAAGCGGCGGCGCACCATGGCCGCGGTGCCGTCATCGGAGCCGTTGTCTACCACCACCACGGGAGGCCGTTCCGGGAGGCTGGCCAGGCGCTCGAGGGTACGGCCCAGTTCCGGGCCGCGGTTACGGGTCGCGATGACGACTGTGGCTCGTGGCCCGAGGGGAACGGCCCGCCCCACGGCGGCCGGCTCGGTCCCGAGCGCCTGATAGGTGTGCTGCACCCGCCCCTGGTCCCCGTGGCCGGCCAGCTCAAACACCCGTTTGCCGGACTCGGCTCCGGGTAGCGGACGGACCCGTCATCAGCCACCACAACTCCCTGAGGCACATGGTGCACCCCAGTCCCGGCGGTCACCCGCCGCGTTACACGGTCATCATCCCGACCCTGGGACGGCCGTGCCTGCAGGACGGCCTGGACGCGCTGGCCGCGGCGGCCGGGCCGCTGCCGGATCAGGTCGTGCTGGCCGACGACCGCCCGGACACCCCGGACCCGCTGCCAGTCCGGCTGCCAGCGGCGCTGGCGGATCGGACCATGATCGTGACCCTGGAGGGCCGGGGCCCCGCCGCCGCGCGGAACGCGGGCTGGCGGGCGGCCCTGGACACTGAGTGGGTTGCGTTCCTGGACGACGACGTGGTGGTCGGCCCGGCCTGGCGGGCCGATCTGGTGGCCGACCTGGCGGCGCAGCCGGACCGGGTGGCCGGGGTCCAGGGCACCATTACCGTGCCGCCACCGGAGGGCCGCCGCCCCACGGACTGGGAACGCGGCACGGCGGGGCTGGCCACGGCCCGCTGGATCACGGCCGACATGGCGTACCGCCGCCGCGCGCTGATCGACGCCGGCGGGTTCGACGAGCGCTTCCCCCGGGCCTTCCGCGAAGATGCCGATCTCGCGCTGCGCATGATGGACCGGGGATGGCAGCTGGCCCAGGGGCGCCGGGAGGCCACCCACCCGGTGCGCCCGGCCCGGCGCTGGGCCAGTCTCCGGGCCCAGGCCGGCAACGCCGACGATGCCCTGATGACCCGGCGGCACGGCCGGGACTGGTACCGCCGGGCGCAGGCGGCCCCGGGCCGGCGGACCGGGCACTGGATGGTCAGCGCGCTCGCGGCTGCCTCGGGCACCGCGCTGGTGGCCAGCAGGCTGGTCCCCGGCGGCACGGGCGCCGGCACCCGGCCGGGCCGGGCGGGAAGCACGCCGCGCGTCCCGGATTCGGGCCGCCAGCGGCTGCGCTGGGCCGCCATCGCGGCGGCCCTGGCCTGGCTCGCGGCGACGGGTGAGTTTGCCGCGGCCCGGATCCGCCCCGGCCCGCGCACCCCCGCCGAAGTCACTGAGATGATCATCACCAGCGCCCTGATCCCGCCGCTCGCGGTCGGCCACTGGACCCGCGGATGGTGGCGCGCCCGGGTCGCGGGCCCGTGGCCGCCGCGGCCCGCCGCGGTGCTGTTCGACCGGGACGGAACCCTGGTCCGCGACACCCCCTACAACGGCCGGCCGGCCCTAGTGGAGCCCATGCCCGGGGCGGCCGTGGCCACCGCCCGGCTGCGCCGGGCGCGAATGCCGCTGGGGGTGGTCACCAACCAATCGGGGATCGGCCGCGGGATCATCACCGCCGGCCAGGCTGAAGCGGTGAATGACCGTGTCGACGAGCTCCTGGGGCCGTTCGGCAGCTGGGCGGTGTGCCCGCATGGCCCCGGCGACGGCTGCGGCTGCCGCAAACCGGCCCCGCGGCTGGTCCAGCAGGCCGCCGCGGACCTCGGGGTGGAGCCGGCGGACTGCGTGGTGATCGGCGACATCGGCGCGGACGCAGGGGCCGCCTATGCAGCGGGAGCGCGGGCCATCCTGGTGCCGACGCCGCAGACCCGGCCCGAGGAGACGGCCGGCGTACCGGTCGCGCCCAGTCTCTCCGCGGCCGTCCGGGCCGTGCTGGATGGCCGGTGGCCGCCGAGCTGGACCTAGCTCCGCACCTCCTGGCGACCTGCCGCGGGCTCACCGCCGGACGGGGCGTGGTGGTGTTCCCACGTGCCCCATGCCGCCCATCCGACCGCCTGCCCTCGCACTACCGGTCCTGGATAACCGTTACTGCTTGTAATTGACCGAGGTGAGACGGTGCGACGACGCTTCGGCTGGGCGACTGCGCCTCCCGACTTCGGACGGGTTTTTCCGACATTCGTTTGACTGGTGGGCGCACGGGTAGCGCCGCGGTCCGTAATTGACTGGCTATTCCTGAGAGGGCTGGTGACACGCGTGCGGGTGCTCGGGATCAACGCCGTTTTCCATGACCCTGCGGCCGCGCTCGTGGTCGAGGGGCGGGTGGTCGCGGCGGCGGAGGAGGAACGCTTCAGCCGGCGCAAGCACGGCAAGCGTCCCGTTCCGTTCTCCGCGTGGGAGCTGCCCGAACTGGCCGCCGCCTGGTGCCTGCGCGAGGCCGGGCTGGAACCGGCCGACCTGGACGCGGTGGCCTACTCTTACGACCCCGCTGAATGCCGTCCGGCGGACGCGATGGAGCTGGACGATCCCTGGGATCACCTGCGGATCACGTACGCAGAGCAGGCGCCCGGGTTCATCGCCGAGGCGCTGCCCGGGGTAGATCCCGCGTCGGTCCGCTACGTCCGTCACCACGCCGCCCACGCGGCGTCCGCCGGGCTGGCCGTGCCCGCTTGGCGACGCCAGCGTGCTGGTGTGCGACGGGCGAGGCGAGGCGGCCTCGCACCTGGCCGGCCGGTACGCCGGCGGCCGGCTGGACGTCCTGGCCAGCCAGCCGCTCCCGCATTCGCTGGGGCTGTTCTACGAGCAGGCCACCAGCCACCTGGGTTTCCTGCATTCCAGCGACGAGTACAAGGTCATGGCGCTGGCCTCCTACGGCACCCCGCGGTTCGCGGCGGAACTGTCCCGGCTGGTGTACGCGGACGGGGACGGCGGCTTCCGCACCGATCCCGTGCCCTGGGACAGCATGGTCAAGCGCCGGGTCAAGGGCGACCCGCTGGCCGGGGACCACGCCGACCTGGCCGCCAGCGTCCAGCGGGTCACGGAGGAGGTCCTGCTGGACCTGGCCCGCTGGCTGCACGGCCGGACCGGGGACCGCGGCCTGGCCATGGCGGGCGGGGTGGCGCTGAACTGCGTGGCGAACTCCCGGCTGGCCAGCGAGGGCCCGTTCGAGCGGATCTGGGTACAGCCCGCGGCCGGTGACGCGGGGACCGCCCTCGGCGGTGCGCTCTGCGTGGCCAGCGAAGCGGGCGACGTGGTCGCGCCTATGCCCGACGCGTTCCTGGGCCGCGGCTGGTCCGCGGCGGAACTAGCCGCCTGGCTGGACACCGCGGCCTGGCCCTACGAGCGGCCGGCCAGCATCGCCGACGCGATCGCCGCCGAACTCGCCGCGGACCGCATCGTGGCCTGGTTCCAGGGCCGCAGCGAGTTCGGGCCCCGGGCCCTGGGCAGCCGCTCGCTGCTGGCCCACCCCGGCCGCCGGGCCAACCTGGACCGGCTGAACGCCGTGAAGGGACGGGAGGAGTTCCGGCCGGTGGCGCCGATGGTGCTGGCCGAGCAGGCGGCCGGCATCTTCCGCGGGCCGCTGCCCAGCCCGTACATGCTGTTCGTGCATCAGGTGGCCCCGGAGTGGCGGGACCGGATCCCCGCGGTAGTGCACGTGGACGGGACGGCCCGGGTCCAGACCGTGGACCGCGACCATCAGCCGCTGGTCGCCGGGGTGCTCGACGGTTTCGCCGCCCGTACCGGCTTGCCGGTGATCGTGAACACCAGCCTGAACACCGCCGGGCGGCCCATGGTGGACGACCCACGGGACGCGCTGGAATGCTTCGGCTCCGCGCCCGTCGATGTCATGGCCCTGGGCCCGTTCCTGATCCGCCGGCCTGGCACGACAGCCCCGGACGCGGGCTCGCGGACATGAGGCGGCCCCGCCGGGACGGCATCCTCGCGGTCCGGCCGGACGGCCTGGGGGACGTGCTACTGACCGGGCCCGCCGTCCGCGCCCTAGCGGCCAGCGGCCGGGACGTGAGCTTCCTGGCCGGGACGGCCGGGACGCAGGCGGCCGCGCTGCTGCCCGGCGTGACCAGGGTTCTGGCCGAAACACTGCCGTGGATCGACCCCGAGCCGGCCGCCATGGATCCGGGCCGGATCCGGCGGCTGGTGCGGGCCGTGCGCCGGCTCCACGCCGGCGACGCTGTCATCTTCACCTCATTCCACCAGTCGCCGCTGCCGACCGCGCTGGTACTCCGGATGGCCGGCGTGCGGCGGGTCAGTGCGATCAGCGAGGACTACCCTGGCTCGCTGCTCGACGTGCGCCACCAGCCCACCGCAGACATCCCGGAGGCCCGCCGCAACCTGTCCCTGGCCCGGGCGGCCGGGTTCGGGCTGCCGCCGGGCGACCCGGGCACCCTGGCCATCGGGGGGCCGCTGCCGGACTGCCGGGCGCTGGCCGGGAAGGGGCGTTACGTGGTGGTGCATCCCGGCGCCTCCGTGCCGGCCCGGCACCCGTCGGCTGACCGCACGGCCGCGATGATCGGGGCCCTGGCGGCGGCCGGGCACCGAGTGGTGGTGACCGGCTCCGCGGCCGAACGCACCTTGGCCGGCCCGGCCCCTGGCCCCCTGGGCCGGGTCGTGAACCTGTGCGGCCAGACCAGCCTGCCCATGCTGGCCTCGGTCCTGGCGCACGCGGACGTGGTCGTCGCGCCGAACACCGGGGCGGCGCACCTGGCCGCCGCGGTGGGCACCCCCGTGGTCAGCCTGTTCGCCCCCGTTGTGCCGGCCACACGCTGGGCTCCTTACGGGGTGCCGACGGTCCTGCTCGGGAACCAGGATGCGCCGTGCGCGGGCAGCCGGGCCCGGTCCTGCCCAGTCCCAGGCCATCCGTGCCTCGACCAGATCGAGCCGGCCTCGGTAGTGGCGGCAGTCGCCGCTCTGGCCCCCATGGCAGTGCCGGGCCACCCTCCCGACGGCATCCCGGGCGTGGTCAGGGAGGCCGGGTGAGAATCCTCATCTGGCATCTGCACGGGTCCTGGACGACGTCATTCGTCCAGGGCAGCCACGAGTACCTGATCCCAGTGCTGCCGGGCCGGGGACCGTTCGGTCTCGGCCGCGCGCGGACCTGGGACTGGCCGCCCAACGTCATCGAGGTCACGCCGCAGCAGCTCCGCAGCGAGCAGGTCGACGTTCTGGTGGCCCAGCGGCCTGACGAGCTGGCCCTGGCGGGCGCCTGGCTGGGGCGGACGCCCGGCCGCGACCTCCCGGCCGTCTACCTGGAGCACGACGCGCCGCCCGGGCCCGCGGTGAGCACCAGGCACCCCATGGCGGACGCCCCGGGTGTGCCCTTCGTGCACGTGACCAGATTCAACGCCGTGTACTGGGACTGCGGGCGGTCACCGGTGCACGTGGTGGAACACGGCATCCCGGATCCCGGCGCCCGCTGGACCGGGGACATCCCCCGCGCCGCGGTGGTGGTCAACGACCCGGTGCGCCGGGGCCGGACGACCGGCACCGACCTGCTGCCCGGTTTCGCGGCCGCCGCGCCGCTCGACGTGTTCGGCATGCGGGTGTCCGGCCTGGCCGCCGCGCTGCACCTGAACCAGGACCAGTGCCGCGAGTTCGAGGACCTGCCCCAGGACCGGATGCACGGCGAGCTGGCCCGCCGCCGGGTGTATGTGCACCCGCTGCGCTGGACCTCACTCGGGCTGTCGCTGATCGAGGCCATGCAGCTGGCCATGCCGGTGGTGGCGCTGGCCGCGACCGAGGCGACCCGGGCCGTACCCCCGGCTGCCGGGGCGATCTCGACCGACCCGGCCGAGCTGCACGCGGCCGTGCGCCGGTTCATCCGGGATCCGGCCGCCGCCCGGGAGGCGGGGCTGGCCGCCCGCGAAGCCGCCTGTGCCAGGTACGGGCTGAAACGGTTCCTGGCCGACTGGGACGAGATATTGCAGGAGGTGCGCGCATGAGAATCGCCATGGTCTCTGAGCATGCTGATCCCACCGCCGCCCCCGGCGGGGAAGACGCCGGCGGCCAGAACGTCCACGTCGCCGCGCTGGCCCGGGCTCTCGGGGCACGGGACCATACGGTCGTCGTCTACACCCGGCTGGCCAGCCCGGGCGCGGAGCCGGTTGTGCCCCTCGCCCCCGGGGTCGAAGTACACCGGCTGGCCGCTGGCCCGGTGGCGCCGCTGCCCAAGGACGAGCTGCTGCGGCACATGGCCGAATTCGGCGCCGCGCTGGGGCGGGAATGGGCCCGGCAGCCCCCGCACCTGGTCCACGCCCACTTCTGGATGTCCGGGCTAGCCAGCCTGCAGGGCGCGGCGGGCCTCCGCATTCCGGTGGCGCAGACCTTCCACGCGCTCGGCTCAGTCAAGGCCCGCCATCAGAGGGCCAGGGACACCAGCCCACCCGAGCGGATCGACGCGGAACGCCGGATCAGCCTGGCCTGCGATCAGGTCATCGCCACCTGCCGTGACGAGGTGCGGGAGCTGGGCCAGCTCGGTATCCCCCCCGGCAAGGTGTCGGTGGTGCCGTGCGGCGTGGACACCGGTACCTTCTGGCCATCCGGCGCGGTGGCCCGCCGGGAGTCCCCCGGCCGGCTGCTGACGCTGGGCCGGCTGGTGGAACGCAAGGGCATCGACACGGCCATCGAAGCGCTGGCCCGGCTGCCGGGCGTGGAGCTTGTGGTCGCGGGCGGCCCGGAACGGGATCAGCTCGGCGGTGACGCAGAATACCGCCGGCTCCGCGACCTCGCCCGGGCGCGCGGGGTGGCCGGCCGGGTGGTGTTCACCGGGGCGGTCCCCCGGGCCCAGGTGCCCGCCCTGATCCGGTCCGCCGACGTGGTGGTGTGCACTCCCTGGTACGAGCCGTTCGGCATTACCCCGCTGGAGGCCATGGCCTGCGGCGTACCCGTGGTGGCCAGCGCGGTCGGCGGCCTGGCCGACAGCGTGGTGCACGGGACCACTGGCCTGCTGATCCCCGCCCGCGACCCGGCCGAGCTCACGGCCGCGGCCGGGACGCTGCTCGCCAACCCGGCGATGCGCACGGCGTTTGGCGAGGCAGGTGCCCGCCGGGTACGCCGCTGGTATTCCTGGCCCCGGGTCGCGGCCCAGACCGAGAGCGTCTACCTGAGGCTGGCCGCCGGTGTCCCGCCGGGGCGCGACACCGGCCACGGACCGTCGCTGGCCGTGGGGATGCCATGACGCCCGGGGAAGCGCGCATACGTTTCGCTGGTGGGGAGGCCGCTGATTCCGCGGTTGCAGGCCCCGGGGAGCCCATGGTGGTGGAAGCCGCGGTGGCGGGCGCCGAGCTGACCTCACATCTGGACCAGCTGATCGACGCATTGCGCAGCCCCAAAACCGGGCTGTGGGCCGCGCGGCGCTGGGGACGCCTCCTGGCTGCCCCACTCACTGCCGGGCACCGGCTGCTGGTGGCCGGGAACGGCGGCAGCGCCGCCGAGGCCCAGCACCTGACCGCCGAGCTGGTCGGCCGATACGTGGCCGACCGCCCGCCGCTGTCCGCGATCGCGCTGCACGCCGAGACGTCCAGCCTCACCGCGATCGGCAACGACTTCGGCCCGGCCGAGGCGTTCGCCCGGCAGGTCGCCGCGCACGGCCGGCCCGGGGACACGCTGCTGCTGCTGTCGGCCAGCGGCCGCAGCGAGAACGTGCTGACCGCGGCGGCCCGGGCCCGGTCGCTCGGTATCCGGGTCTGGGCCCTGACCGGGCCGCCTCCGAATCCGCTGGCCGCCGTGGCGGACGACGCGATCTGCGTGGCCGCGCCGGACACCGCGACCGTCCAGGAAGTCCACCTGGTGGCCATCCACGCGCTATGCGACGCACTCGACACGGAGGTGACCTCGCTATGACGGCCGTGGGCCCGCTGGTCGTGATCGGCGACGCGCTGCTGGACCGGGACGTGATCGGCACCGCCAGCCCGCCTCTGCCCGGACGCGCCCGCTCCCGTACTGGACGACCTTACTGAAATCTGCCGCCCGGGAGGTGCCGCCCTCGCCGCGCTCCTCGCCGCCCGCGACGGCGGCCGGGTGGTGCTCATCGCGCCGATCGGTGACGACCCGTCCAGCGCCATCGTGCGGGCCCTGCTGCAACCGCACGTCACCGTGGTGCCGCTGCCGCTGGACGGCCCGCTGCCGGACAAGGCCCGGTTCCGGGCCGGGGGCCAGACCCTGCTGCGCGCGGACGGGCCAGCCGGCCGGCCCGGCCCTGCCTCCCTGGAAGCCGCCGAAGCGATCGCGTCGGCGGGCACGCTCCTAGTCTCCGATTACGGCCGGGGCGCGGCCTCCGACTCCAGAATCCGCGCCGCCCTGGCCGGGCGCGCGGCCCGCGTGCCGCTGGTCTGGGATCCGCATCCCCGCGGGCCGGAGCCGGTGCCTGGCACCCGGTTGGCCACCCCCAACCATGCCGAAGCCCGGGCGGCCGCCGGCTTGAACCTCACGCCCGCCAGGGGGCGTACCGGTGGACCAGCCCTCGTCACCGGCGCGGTGCTCCGCTCCGCCGCCGAGGCCGCGGGCCGACTGCTCAGTCGGTGGCCGGTGGACGGCGTGGCCGTGACTCTGGGACCAGATGGCACACTGCTCGCCCAGGGCAGCCCGGCCCCGCTGATCGTCCCGGCCCGGCCCGTGCACGGCGCGGACACCTGCGGCGCCGGCGATATGTTCGCTGCGGCGGCCGCGAACGCCCTGTCCCACGGCGCGCTCCCGTCCGAGGCGGTGGTGACCGCGACCCGGACCGCGTCAGACTTCCTCGCCGCAGGCGGCGTGGGCAGCCTCCCCCCCGGGACGGCCGCGGCCGGCCCCGCACCCGCAGACCCGGACGTAGTCTCGGACACAGGCACACCGGCGGGCGCGCTGACCGACCCGGTCGCGCTGGCGGGCCAGGTTCACGCGGCCGGCGGCACGGTGGTGGCGGCCGGCGGCTGCTTCGATGTGCTGCACGCCGGCCACGTCAGTCTGCTCCAGGCGGCCCGCTCGCTGGGGGACTGCCTGATCGTGTGCCTGAACTCCGACGAGTCGATCCGCCGCCTGAAAGGCGAGGGCCGCCCGCTGAACCCGGCCGCCGACCGGGTCTCGGTGCTGGCCGCCCTGCACTGCGTAGACGCCGTGCTGGTGTTCGGCGAGGACACCCCCGGCGCGGCCCTGCAACGATTGCGGCCTGACCTATGGGTGAAAGGCGGCGACTACGAGGGGCAGGTGCTGCCGGAGACGGCCCTGCTGAGGACCTGGGGCGGGCAGGCGGTCACCGTTCCCTACCTGGCCGGGCGGTCCACCACGCGGCTGCAGGCCGCGGGGGCCGCGGCCCTGGAGGCCCGCTGACCATGACCGGCCGGGTACTCCTGCTCCGCGCCCTGGGTCTGGGTGATTTCCTGACCGGGGTGCCCGCCTACCGGGCCGTCCGGCGCGCCTTCCCCGGGCACCCGATCGTGCTGGCCGCGCCGGGCGCGCTGGCTGACCTGGTCCCGCTGACCGGTGCCATCGACGAACTGCTGCCCGCGGCCGAACTCGGGCCGGTGGCCTGGACCGGCGCTCCCCCAGACGTCGCCATCGACCTGCACGGCCGCGGCCCGGCCAGCCACCAGCTGCTCGCGGTGCTCAGGCCGCAGCGGCTGATCACCTTCGGGGGCCGTCACGGGGGCGGCTTCGCGGGCCCGGGGTGGCGTGCCGGTGAGCACGAGGTGGTCCGCTGGTGCCGGCTCTGCTCGGAATCCGGCATCCACGCCGACCCCGCCGACCTCCGGCTCACCGCGGTGCCCCCGGTCCCGTCCGATGCGCTGCCGCCGGCGCCGGACGGCCAGGGGCTCACGCTCGTTCATCCCGGTGCGGCCGCACCCAGCCGGCGCTGGCCCACGGGGCGGTTCGCGGCCGTGGCCAGGAAACTGGCCCGCCTCGGCCATCAGGTCGTGGTCACCGGCTCGGCGGCGGAGCGCCCGCTGGCCCTGGAGGTGGCCCGGCGGGCAGGCCTCCTGCCCCAGTCGGTCCTGGCCGGCCGGACCTCGCTGGCCACTCTGGCCGCGCTCACCGCATCCGCGCGCCTGGTCATCTCCGGCGACACCGGCCTGGCCCACCTGGCCACCGCCTACGCGCGGCCCTCGGTCGTCCTGTTCGGCCCCGTGCCGCCCTCGGAATGGGGGCCGCCAGCCGAGCCGCGCCACCAGGCGCTGTGGGCCGGCGGCGACGGTTACCGGGGCGATCCGCATGGCCGCCGGACTGACCCGGCCCTGGCCGCCATCGGTGTCAGCGACGTGCTCCGCGCCGCGGAGCGGGCCCTGGCGGCCACGCGGCCGTCCCTCAGCCCCGCCCGACACTGACCCGCACGTTCCGTGGCGCGGCCTTCGTGGTCACCGCACCAGGGGATGCGGGAGGCCCGGGCATTCAGGCCGGTGACGTGTTGGCTGGGTCCCCGCAGGTAGCGGCGGCGCAGCGGAAGAACGGAGGCACGCCTTGAGCGGAACTTCTCTGGCCGGGTTGCTCATCATCGCCGGCGTGATCGTGATCGGCCTGGCGGCATGGATCGGGCTGGTCTTCTGGGCCGGGAGCCACCCGCGGTGGAAGCGTGCCCAGAAGCTCGACCGGCGGCCAGGCGACGTACGGGGCGGAGCCTTCAAGGCGCCGGGCCGGGCTGTCATGCCGCGCCGCGATGCCCCGCCAGATCCAGATCGCTAAGCGCAGCAGTCAGCCGGGCTGTGGAGGCAAGACCGCCGCCACGGCCGGGACGCAGATCGTGACCGCGCTGGGATGGACCTTGACCCGCAGCTTCGTAACTTTGGTGCGGGCACCGCCGTCAAGTTCGTAAGGGAAGGGCCGGTCGAACCGGATCCGGAACTTTTTACCGTGGGTGACCTTGATGAACGGCGATTCGCCAGCCCGGCCCTGCATGACCCGTCCCAGCGCCCGGGCCCACCCGGCGGGATCCCTGGCCGTGACCAAGCCGAGTTCAAGGAGCCCGTCGTCGGGCTGCGCTCCGGGGAAGGCCTCGATCCCACCGAGGACTTTGGCCACATTCCCGGCCAGGACGCACGAGATCCGGCCCTGGAAGAACCGGACACCGTCCACCTCGATGGTCGCCTTGACCCGGCGAGCGCTGAGGTTCCTGGCCCCTGTGTACAGGTACGCGGCGCGGCCGAGTCGTCCTTTCATCTTCCGGTCGGCTTGTTTGATCATGCGAGCATCGAACCCTGCGCCGGCCATCACCGCGAAGTGCTCGCCGTTCACCGATCCGGTGTCAAACCGGCGGCGCTTCCCTTTCAGCCCGACCCGCACCGCGTCGGCGAGGTCGGTAGGGACCTGCAGGTTCGTCGCCAGGAGATTGGCCGTGCCGGCCGGAAGAATCGCGAGAACAGCCTCCGTTCCAGCCACGGCATCAATGCAGCGCTGGACCGTCCCGTCCCCTCCCCAGACAAACGTCACCTCAGCGCCCTGAGCCAGCGCCTTGCGGGCACACTTAGCCGCTTTGCGGCTATTTTTCACTTCATACCAGAGGGGATCGGCAATGCCCTCTCGCGCCGAGTACCTCCCGAAGCTCCCTCAAGCCGCCGCCGAAACTCTTTCCGGCGTGGGCCACAACCGCGATCGTCGGCACGCGTCAGCCTCCGTGTCCTCCGCCAAAACCAGCCATGCCCAGGCCGGAATGGTCCCACTGGCGTGACAATTCAGTTTCAGGTCCGCTCCGGGCCTGAAGTGCCCGCAGCACCCCACGGCAATCATCGGGCCCCAGGACTACCGCCGCCCACGCCGCCACGGCGACAACCGAGGACGCGACCGTCCAGGGACAGCTCTGCACTGGTTAAGCTCGGTCGTTCGCACCTGGGCGATGATCTGAGAGGCCACGCTCCCATGGACGACATCCCGCCACGGTCGTATGGCCGCTTGATCGAGACGACCGTGCGGGTCATTACCTGGAACGTCTGGGGCCTCTACGGTCCCTGGCAGGACCGTGAAGCAGCGATCGCCGCAACCCTGCGGAACGCCCGTCCCGACATCGTGGTGCTGACCGAGTCGTGGGCCAAGGGCGGCGACAGCCAGTGCGCCCGCCTGGCCGACCCGCTCGGCCTGCCGCACCACACCGTCAGCGGCGTCCAGGCCCAGGAGGACGAGGCAGCCCTGTCCGGTGTGGCGGTGATGTCCCGCTGGCCGATCCGGCGCGAGTCAAGCCTGACCTTCGGCAGCGCCCGGGTGCAGTTCGCCGAAGCTGTCCGGCCCCCGCGGCCTGATCCAGGTGTACGGCCTGGTGATGGATGCCTGGTGGTTTGACGAGAGCCAATCCCGCCAGGATGCGGTACGCGAACTACTGAGCTACGTTCACCAGGCCCAGGACAAGCAGGCCCCGCTCATCATCTGCGGCGACTTCAACGCCGATCCCGGCAGCGACGAGATCCGCATGCTCACCGGCCGTACCACCGCTCCCGCCCCCGGCCTGTCCTTCTACGACGCCTGGGAGATGGCCGGCCCGCCTGCCCCCGGCTACACCTGGTCCAACAACAATCCCTGGGCCACCCAGCTCCTGTGGCCTGACCGCCGGATCGACTACATCTTTTCCGCCGCCCCGCGCCCCGGCGGCGCCGGTCATCCCCTGCACACCGCCCTACTAGGCACCCATCCCGTCAGCAACACCTACCCCTCCGACCACTACGCCCTGCAAACCAACCTCCGCTACTGATTACGTCCTCCGCCGCGGACTCCCGCTAGACCAGGGTCGAGGCCACGGCTGATCTCCGGGCGTCCGGCACCCAGCCAGCTCAACGGTCCGCCGCTCAGAGTCCACCGGAGTTCAAGTTCCGGCGGCCAACAGGCGCCCCGGACGTGGCCCGGGACCGGCCCGCAGCCCGGAACGGCAACGCTGATACTGAGACGATGTTCGAGCACTTCGTGGAGGAGCAGCGGCAGGTCGGAGAAGCATCCATTTTCGTCCGTTACGGCGGGGAGGGTCCGCCCGTGCTGCTCCTGCACGGTCATCCCCGGACCTCCGCGACCTGGCATCGCGTTGCGCCTCAACTGGTCGAGCGTGGTTTCACGGTCGTGTGCCCGGACCTGAGGGGGTACGGCCGCTCGTGCGGGCCAGCCCCGACCGCAGACCACTCCGGCTATTCCAAGCGCGCTGTCGCCAGCGACCTGGTCGTGGTGATGCATGGGCTGGGGCACGACCGTTTTGCGCTGGCCGGCCACGACCGCGGGAGTGCAGTAGCCTTCCGGCTCGCTCTCGACCACCACGAGGCCGTCTCGCGCGTCGCGTTCATGGACAGCGTGCCCATCAGCGAGCACCTGTCCCGCATCACCGCAAAGTTCGCGACGCAGTACTGGCACTGGTTCTTCTTCGCCCAGCCCGGCATCCCGGAACGTGTCATCAATGCCGATCCGGACAGCTGGTATCACGGCGACCCGCAGAAGATGGGCCAGGAAAATTACGACGAGTGGCGAAAGGCAACCAGGAATCCCGCCGTGGTACGGGCCATGCTGGAAGACTACCGAGCCGGTCTCACCATCGACCGACACCATGAGGCGACCGACCGGGCCGCTGGCGTACGACTACAGTGCCCCGTTCTGATCTTGTGGTCTTTGCGCGACGATCTCGAGGACCTGTACGGCGACCCAGTGAGGATCTGGGCCGACTGGGCTGGTGATGTGCGTGGCCATGGGATCGACTCCGGACACCACATGGCCGAGGAAGCACCGGCAGCGGTCGCCTCATCCCTGATTGAGTTCTTCGGTCAGGACGGGTTCTGGGCTGCGGCGGCGAGTTCCCCCAGCCCGTAAACCAGCGCATCACGGGCCTGTGGACCCATGGAGTTCACCAGGTCGCTCAGCGCCGCACGCTGCCGGTCTCTTATCCAGCGGGCCAGCCGCCTGCCGGAGCCGGTTAGCGTGCAGCGGGACTCGGCCCGGCTGCTGGCGGCGTCCCCCACCGTCAGCAGTCCAGCCTCCTCCATGCGGTCGCACACTCCGCTAGCGGCCGACACAGAGGCGGTTAGCTCAGCAGCGAGCCGCCGCAGATCCAGGCTGCCCCCGGCATCGTCGAAAACCAGCAGCGCGCGCAGCTGGACTCCCGGCACTGCGCCGCCCAGTTCATCGACGGCCTTCTCACACGTCTTGCGCAAGACAGCAACAGCGGTCTCTACCGGGGCCATATCCAGCTGGTCGTTGCCGCTCAACGCGGTCTCGTTACTCATCAGGCCTGTCCTTAGGTCTCCTGCTGGGCAATAACGTGCCGTTACTGCAGGGTCCGGACAGTAACCACTTAGGAGTTCCCCCCGAGCCATGATTTCATGCGCCGACGCGACGCGCCAGGCCAGGCCTGCCTATCGCGGCGGGCACCAGCCCGCCTCCGTCGCACACGGCGATGGCATCAGCATCCACGGCGGCCCGGAGGGCGGCGATGTCTCCTAGCTGGCAGACCTCAGCGAACCTGCGCACGACATCGTCATGCTGATCGGGCATAGCCGAATCGGACCGGCGGCTGCGCGGGTGGCTCTGCCGGTTCGCCGTCGGTGACGAACGCACGGCGGGGGTCCTGCACCGCGGCCAGCGAGACGATGTCGCGGCCGGACACCGCAGCGGTCAGCCAGACTGCGAGCACCCGGATCTTCCGCTCCCAGCTCGGCACGGCGAGGACGTGGTATCCGCGGTGTATCAGCCAGGCCGGAAGCCCCTTGATGACGATGCCGCGGTACTGGAAGATGCCGCGGCCGAGGCCCAGCGTGGCGATCGTGCCGAGGCTGTGATGCACGTAGGGCTTCGCCATCCGGCCGCGGAGGGTGGCCACGATGTTCTTGGCCAGGAGCTTTCCCTGCCGTACGGCGTTCTGGGCGTTCGGCACCGTCGCGGCACCGGGCCGGCCCGCGGCCAGGTCCGGAACCCTCGCGTCGTCGCCGGCGCCCCAGGCGTCCGGCACCGGTTCATTCTCGGTGCCGACCCGCAGGTCGGCCCGGACGATCAGCATTCCGCGCCCGTCGATGGGCAGGTCGGTGTGGCTGCGCACCATGGGGTTCGCGTCGTTGCCGACGGTCCACACGAGCAGGTTGGAGTCGAATTCCTCGCCAGTTGACAGGACCACGCGACCGTCGAGCGCGGAGACCACGCTGGCCTTGAGGTGCACGTGGGCCCCACGGTTCTCCAGCGACCGCACCACCCACCGGCCCGGTTTGTCGGAGACTTCGGGAAGGATCCGGTCCCCCGCCTCCACCAGGTGGAACTTGAGTTCGCCCAGGTTCAGCTCGGGGTACTTCCGGATTAGTGAAGTCGCCAGGGACAGCAGCTCACCGAAGCCTTCGACGCCGGAGAACCCGCCGCCCGCGAATGTCACGGTGAGCAGACGCTGGCGCCGCGGCCCGGGCTTGAGCGTCGAGGCCTGGTCGAAAGCGGTCAGCAGCCGATCCCGGATCGCCACCGCCTCCTCGACATGCTTCATCCCGATGGCCTGCTCCGCCACGCCGGGAATGGCCAGTTTGCGGGTCACTGCCCCCGCGGTGACGACGATGATGTCGTAACCGAGCGTGAACTCCGGGCCCTCGGCCGGCTGCACGGTGGCCGTCCGGTGTGCGTGGTCGACCGCGGTGACCGTGCCCGAGATGAGCCTGGTCCGGCGCAGGTGCCTGCGCAGCGACACCGCAGCGTGCCGCGATTCGACCGAGCCGGCCAGCACCTCAGGAAGAAACGGTTGATACGTCATGTACGGCCGCGGATCGACCACCACGACCCGCGCTTCGTCCCGCCGAAGCTTCTTTTCCAGCTTCCAGGCGGTGTAAAAGCCGGCGTAGCCGCCGCCAACCACCAGAATCGTACGCATGCGGTCCTCTGTTCTCTCGCCTCTACAACTAGGACCGGATAGCACGCTGGTTTGTGACATCGGCGGGTCAGGCCGGGACGGACACCGCCGTGATCTTCTCGGGGTTGACCATCCATAGCACGTGGTCGATGCGCTCGGTCGAGGCGGTGACCGTGAGCACGGCATGTGGGCGGTTACCGCGTGCCGGAAGAAACGAGATTGATCGGATGCCGGGCCGTTCATGATCCGGTTGACTGTCCATCTCTCGCCTCCTCCGGCCGTGGCCCACAAGGGTGCCTGACGTAGCACCCAGGAGAACATCAGCGGAAGCCCGCTGCGCACCCCTTCGGTCTGGTTACCGGAGTGGTGCGAAGAGTTCGAGCTGGATGTTATCGGGGTCGCGGAACACCAGGACAGATGCGTAGGGCTCGTCGGCGATCGGCGACTGGGTCAGCGGCTTATCAGCGACAGCGGCGCTGAGGACGCCTTTGGACTCAAGGTGAGCCTGCCAGGCCTCGAGGTCGGTGCGGGCTGGGACCATGAAGCCCGCGTGGTCGAGGCCAGTGATCGACTCGCCGAACAGTGCGCCAGCGTTGGTGTCGTGACGGTGCAGCACGATCATGAGCTGGCGGCCGTCATCGGCGAGGAGCTTGCCGACTCCGCCGGGGTGTGGCACGTCCATCTGGAAGCGGACGCCGAACACGTCCTCATACCATCGGACGCTCGCGTCGACATCGGTGACTGTCAGCGCGAGATGGTGCAGCCGGGGAGATGTGACCGTTGACATGAGTTCTCCTCTTTCGTGGATGGATGGATGCATCCGGTGTGATGGATGGACTTCCCGGCCGTTGGTGGTCATGACCGGGCTGGTCCGGCCGTGGATGCCTGCGGCGCTGGGCGGGCTGGCGTTCGGTCTGCCCGGCAGTAGGCGAGAAACATCGCCACGAAGTCATCGACGAGACGTGCCCAGCGGTCCCCGCCCGGGTCGTTGGAGATCTGCTGGTCGGCCAGGCCCGTGGTCAAAGCGGTCCACATGTTGACGTGACGAGGGTCGGTGACATTGTTGAGGGCTAGGCGCTCACGCACCCCGTCGAGGGCGCGTACCGCCGGGCTGAACGACTGCGCTGTCGGCTCAAATCCAGGAATCGTGCGCTGGAACAGCAGCTGGTAGCGAGCCACGTCACTCGTGCAGAACTCCAGGAAGCGGCGCACGCCTTCGGCCAGGATCGCGCGGGGATCCTCGCACTCATAGGGTTCGGACATCCGGTCGGCGAACTCATGGGCCGCACGGCCGAACATGGCGTCGTAAATCGCGTTCTTCGCATTGAAATAGGCATAAACCGTTGGCGTCGTGATCCCGGCACGCTTAGCGAGCTCGCGGAGCGTCAGCGCGGCCAGGCCTTCGGCTTGAACCAGCTCCCAGGCCGCATCAACGATCGCGTCCCGTGCGGATTTCCGTCGCGCTTCACGCCAGTCGCCCGCTACCGGTGATTTAGACATCGTTCGCTAACCTTATACATAGTTAAACTTTCGAGTCAAGAGAGCGAAACCGCAGCCCAGTCGCGAGCTTGCGGCCAGGCAGACCCCTGGTCGAAGATCACGAAACTGAGCAGTAGTCGGGCTGGTGGTGGTCAAATGGGAGCCGTCAGGGGTTCTTGCCGGGCGGGGGCGCTGGGGGCTGGGGTGGCAATAGGGCAGCGATCATTGCGTCGGCGATGAAGGTGCCGTACTCCTGCGGTGGCCAGCGGCGGCCGATGACGAGCAGTTCGTAGAGTTCGGGTGAGCTGTAGGTCCACATTATTTCGCCGGCGTGCTCGGCGGTGATCCCGGCGCGGAGGTGGCCGCCGTCCGCGAGGGTGCGGGCGTTGCGGGTCATCCGGGTGAGGCGGCTGGCCTCGATCTCCGCCCGCAGGCTGGCCATCTCCGGATCGGTGAAGGCAGCCGCGCGGAGCAGCAGCAGGATAGGCGAGACCCGGGGGGCGACCTCGGCGGAAAGCCTGCCCCAGCCCCGGATGATCTTACGCGGGTCGGGTTCGCTGGCTTGCAGGTCGTCGGAACGGGTCTCGGCCGGGACGGGTCCCTCGCCGCTCAGTGCCTCTTCGCAGATGGCGCGGACCAGGCCCGGCTTGCCGCCGAAGGCCTTGTAGATCGTCTCTGCCGACACTCCTGCGCCGGCGGCGACCGCCGAGATAGTGGTCGCGGCGAACCCATCGCGCAGGAAGAGGTGCTGCGCGGTGCTGGTCACCGCAGCGCGAGTCTGGCGGGCTTGCTCGGCTCGCCGCGGCGAGTCGTACCGGCGCCTGGGCTTGACAGTCAACCCTATTCCGTTCCATAGTCATGTATCGATTACATTCAACTGTAACAGAAAAGCGGGACGACATGGATGATGACGAGGCCGATGGCGGGCCGGCGGCGATGACCCGGCGCCTATGCCAGGCCACCAACGATCACGACCTGGCAGGCCTCCTGGCCTGCTTCGCTCCTGGTTACCGCAACATGACCCCGGCTCATCCGGAGCGCGGTTTCACCGGCCGGGAACAGGTGCGCAGGAACTGGGAGCAGATCTTCGCCGCAATCCCCGACCTCAGCACCGAGATACTGTCCAGCGCGGTGGACGACGACACGATCTGGACGGAGTGGGAGCACCGTGGCACCCGGCCAGATGGTTCCCGGCATCTTATGCGCGGCGTGGTGATCTTCGGTGTGGCTGACGGCCTCGCCGACTGGGCCCGCTTCTATCTCGAACCGGTCCAGGAAGGCGGCGGCGACGCCGGTGCGGCGGTACGCAGACAGGTCACGTCAGGCGGCCAGCCATGATCCTGCTCGCCGGCGGCACCGGCCGGCTCGGCAGTGTCCTGACGGCCCGGCTGGCCGGCCAGGGACTGGCGGTCCGGGTCCTGACCCGCGACCCCGCACGCGCCGCCCACCTCGCCGGGAGCAATGTCGAGGTGGCAACCGGCGACGTGCGCGACCGCGCCAGCGTGGTGTCCGCCGTCAGCGGCGCGGCTGTCGTGGTGTCCGCGGTTCACGGATTCGCCGGCCCCGGTGGAGTGTCGCCGTCGACGGTCGACTGGCAGGGCAACGTCCACCTCATCGACGCGGCAACAGAAGCGGGGGCCGAGTTCGTCCTGGTCTCAGTCGTCGGAGCCGCAGCCGGCAGCCCGATGGAGTTGTCCCGCATGAAGTACGCCGCCGAGCAGCACCTCAAGGCCAGCGGGGCAAGCTGGACCATCGTGCGGGCCACCGCATTCCTCGAGCTCTGGATCGACGTGCTGACCAAGACCGCAGCCCGCTCAGGCCGGCCGGTTATCTTCGGCCGCGGGAACAACCCCGTCAACTTCGTCTCGGTGACAGACGTTGCCGCGCTCGTCGAGCACGCCATTACCAGCCCAGCAGTGCGCGGCCGGATCCTCGAAATCGGAGGCCCCGCTGACCACACCTTCAATCAGCTGGCCGCCGCATTCCAGGCAGCCGCCGGGCGCACCGCCACCCCACGTCACGTGCCCCCGCCCATCCTCCGGCTCATGGCCAGCACCCTCGGCCGCGTCAAGCCCGAACTCGCGCGGCAAGCGGGCGCCGCGCTCATCATGGACCGCGCCGACCTCACCCACGACGCGACCAGCATCCACCAGGCCTACCCCAGCCTTCCCTCCACCCCCCTGCGCACCTGCCTCCAGCCATAACTATTAACCACGCGCACCCGGCACTTTCACGTTGAGATCGTCATGCGTTCCTGAGGTACACGAGTACGGCGAGGACGCGCCGGTGGTCGTCGGTCGCGGGCAGCAGGCCCAGCTTGGCAAAGATGGATCCGACATGGGTCTCGACCGTCTTCGGTGACAGGAACAGCCGCTCGCAGATGGCGTGGTTCGAGCGGCCCTCGGCGATGAGGGCGAGGATTTCCTGCTCGCGGCCGGTGAGGTCGCCTAGGGCACTGCCTGCTCCCAAGCGCCCCAGCAGCTGGGTCACTACGTCAGGGTCGATGACCGATCCGCCGCGGGCGATCCGCCGGACGGTGCCGGCGAACTCCGCGATGTCGGACACGCGGTCTTTGAGCAGGTAGCCGACACGGGCAGGCGAGTGGTGAAGCAGCTTGATCGCCTGCCGCGTCTCCACGTACTGGGACAGGACCAGGACGCCAACGCCGGGATGCTCCGCGCGGATCCGCTGCGCCGCGAGGAGCCCGTCGTTGGAGTTGGTCGGCGGCATCCGGATGTCGGTGACCACGACGTCGGGCTTGTCCCGTGCGACCAGCGCGCAGAGCGCGTTAGCGTCACCTGCCTGCCCCACAACGAGGAAGCCGTTGTCGGCCAGGACCCGGGCCAGCCCTTCCCGGAAGAGAACGGAGTCGTCGGCCAGCACAACCCGGACCGCCGGGGGCGCCGCGACGGGCGCAGAACCGGGTCCCAGCACCGGCGGCCGGTCAGGCATCGCAGGGTATCTCGGCGAAGACGCGAGTCCCGCCTCCGGGCGGAGTCTCGACGCGGAAGCTGCCCCGTACTGCGGAGACACGGTCCTCCAGTCCGCGCAGCCCGGAGCCGCGGCCTGGATCGGCGCCGCCGATGCCATCGTCAACCACCTCGACGCGCAAGGTCCCGTGGCAGCGCGACAGCTTGACTCGCGCGCCAGAAGCGCAGGCATATTTCGCGACGTTGGCCAGTGATTCGGACACCACGAAGTAGGCGACGGCCTCGACCGGCTCGGGCAGCCGGGCGTCGAAGTCGGCGGCCACCCGGACCGGCAGCGATGACCGGTCGGCGAGGGATTCCACGGCCGCGGGCAGGCCTTCCTCGGTGAGGATCGCGGGATGGATGCCGCGCGCGAGTTCGCGGAGCTCGCCGATCGCCCGCTTCAGTTCGGCCGAGGCCTGGGCGAGGGCGGCGGCCGTCGCGGGGTCGGCGCCATCGCGGTCCCGGAGCATGGCCAGAGAGAGGGCCAGGGTCGCCAGCCGCTGCTGGGCCCCGTCGTGCAGGTTCCGCTCCACGCGACGGCGCTCGCGGTCCCCCGCCTCGACGATGCGCTGGCGGGACGCCCGGACCTCCTCCAGCTTGGCCTGTACCTCCGCGTGCAACCGCGCGTTCTCGATCGCTATCCCGGCGGCGGCAGCGGCGGCGCGGACGAGCCCCTGGTCAAGCGCGGGATCGTGAATCAGCGTCGCGAGCGGCCGCCCGTCGCGCCCGGCCAGCGTGACCGTCCGCGGTTGGTTGCCCTGGCCAGGTGGGGGCAGCGACCCTGGCCGGCCGCTGGCATCGACCCAGAGTTCCACCTGGCCGTCCACGGCATACAGCAGCTCCAGCGACGGATCACCAAGGGCCCGGGCGAGGGATGCCTGCAGTTCCCCCGGGAGAAGCGGCCGCTCCAGCTCGACGACCAGGTCGCCGACGGCGCTGCGGGCGAGCCGGGCCGACAGCAGCCCCCACACGAAAATAACTGGCAGGCTGATGGCCAGAACGCCCTGCAGCTCCCACAGCAGGTATGCAAAGGAGTCATGCAGCGGGTTGGGAGAGGCGAATGCCCCGAGCAGGTAGATGACGGCGATGATGCACACGGCTACCCACAGCGGGGTCAGGTCACGGCGTGCGGCCGGCGTCGCCCGCCGGAACCGCAGCCACACCGCGAGGACGAACAGCAGCGCCAGGATGGCCCCGCCTCGCTGCGCGAACGACGTCGCGGTGTCGAATGCCTGCCTGCTCGGAAATGGGGCCGGTTCCCACGCGCACGCTGGGCAGCCTTCCGAGCGAGGGTCATACACCAGCAGGATCACGACGCAGATGCTGATGGCCCACAGGTAAACCAGGCCGATCACTACCCGGTCGAATGTCGTCTGCAACCGCCCGGTGGGATAAGACAGTGCGATCTGGGCGAGGATCGGCGTAGCCGCCCACTGGCCGACGCTGGCGCCCAGCAGCGGCAGCACGGGCACGTCGATGTTTCCCCAGTTGCCGAAATAGGACACGAACGCGAAGGCGATCATGAGAGAGCCAATAGCGTTCCCGGGACGGCGGTCGAGCGCGATGAGCCCGCCGACCAGGAAGGCCAGGCCGGTCAGCGCGTCAATGAAGTGGTTCTCCGGGACGCCGTGGTGGATGCTGACCCATTCCGCGCCGAGTATCCAGCCGGCCCCGGCCACGGCCAGCGCGAGTAGCCCCCACCTGCGGCGGGTCATCGGCGGGATCCCTCGAGCACGGCCGCGAGTGTGCGCGCGGAAAGCTCGCTCTTGGAGATGAAGCCCAGCGCGCCGCTGCGCCCGATGCGGCTCCCGTAGTCGCAGGCCTCCCGGCTGGAAATAAGGACGATCGCGGGCGGGTCGGGCTCGCTGCACACCCGGCGGACTACCTCGAAGCCGGTGATGTCCGGAAGCTGGACGTCAAGCAATACCACATCGGGTGAGAGGTCCCTGGCCACACGCACCCCGGACTCCCCGTCTGCCGCCTCCCCGACGACCTCGTACCCGGCGGCAACAAGAAGGGCCCGGGCTCTGGCGCGGAATCCCGGGTGATCGTCGACGATCAGCACGCTGCACGGCATCGCTCAGATGCTCGCATTCAAGCACGTCACTTACATCAGGGCTACCCCTGAGCCAGATGCCAGGGACAGCCCCGAAGCGCTCCGTACCGCCCGTCCCTACGGTCGAGGCATCGACCCACGAGGAGGGCTCCGATGGAAACGCAGATGATCGAAAAGCCCCAGGTAAAGCGCACAACCGGCACAGCCGGTGTCGTGGCGTACGCGGGAGCCGCCGCCTTCGTCATCGCCGCAGCCTGGTTCTGGCTCGCCACGAAGAGAGTGACGGTAGCGCCAGCGCCGCGAGTAGGACCCAGCGTGCCCCTGGAGCAGGGGATGCGTATCTACTACCGCTGGCAGGTCACGACCCTCACCCAGGAGCGGTTCTACACATCGATCGCGATCGCCGGATTCCTGTGCCTGGCCGTGGCCGCGGTCTTCCTCCGGGACCTGCTGGCCCGTGACCGCGCGCTGGCCAGGATTGGTTCATTTACGATCGGCGCCGGTGCCCTCCTGTGGATCACCGGGAGCGTCGCGCAGCTCGGAGGTCACCACGCCGTCGGCCTGATGGCCACGCATACCAACCCGATCCAGACCACGAACTCGATCGCGTTCACCATTGACATGATCGCCGCCGCGTTCGCGCTCGCGGCGTTCGCGCTCATCGGCGCGGGAATGCTCGCCTTCGCCGTCACCGCAGCCCGCGAGCACGCTGGCTATCGCGCCTGGGCCGGCTACACGATCGTCGTCGCGCTGACGCTGCTGGTCCTGGCCTGGTCCTATGCCGCCGGAAACGGCAGCCTCTCGGACCTGCTGCTGATCGCTGACGGCCTCCTGCTGCTGCCGCTGTGGCTGATCTGGACCGGCCGCATCGGCGGAATCGAGGCCCGGATCCCCGAGCGCGGCGTGACATGCAAGCGCACCCGAGGGAGGACGTCATGGAAGCCAGGACGAGGTTCCTCGACTGCCCCGCATACGTTGGCCACGACCCTGCCGCACGGTGCGGGCTTCCCGCCGAACTGGAAGCGCAGTACGTCATGCGCTCGACCGACGGTCTGCTGGAATGCGCCCGGATCAGGTGTCCTCGGGGCCACTGGTTCAACGGGCCGATCGAGTCTCTCGCTATTCCCCAGCCGACGACGGTGGCTGGTGTATCGGACAGGCCGCTGGCACCTCCGCACATATGAAGCCACGTCGCGGCGCTGCCCAGAGATGCGGGGCTCGCCACGGCCAGACCAGGGGGACAGGCAGATGCGGATTCTGCTCATTTCGAGCGCCTATAACAACCTCGCCCAGCGGGTACACGTCGAGTTGGCCGACCGCGGTCATGAAGTGTCAGTCGAACTCGCGCTCAGCGTTGACGTAATGCGGGAAGCGGTCCGCCGCTTCGATCCTGATCTGGTCATAGCGCCGATGCTGACCACTGCGATTCCCGCCGACATATGGTCGGCTCGACCTTGCTTCGTCATTCACCCGGGCCCTAGAGGTGACCGCGGTCCATCCTCACTCGACTGGGCGATCATGGACGGTGCGGAGCGCTGGGGCGTCACCATTCTGCAGGCCAACGCCGAGATGGACGCCGGCGACATCTGGGCCAGCGCGGAGTTCACGGTTCGCGGCTGCTCGAAAAGCTCGCTGTACCGCACCGAGGTGTCGGACGCGGCGCTGGAAGCCCTGCTGCTGGCGGTAGCGCGTTTCGAAGGCGGAACTTACCGGCCTGAGCCCCTGGACTACAGCCGTCCTGGCGTAACTGGCAGGCTGCGCGGGCCATGCCGGCAGGAGCACCGCAGGATCGACTGGTCATCCGAGCCGACGTCCTCGGTGCTGGCCAAACTGCGGGCGGCCGACTCCAGGCCAGGTGTTCTCGACATGCTGGGGGGTATCGAGTACTTCCTGTACGGCGGGCATGAGGAAGATCACCTGCGCGGTGAGCCTGGAACGATCGTCGCACGGCGAGGCGGGGCGATCTGCTGCGCGACGACCGACGGAGCAGTCTGGATCCCGCAACTGCGCCGCCGCCCAGCGCCCGGCGGGCCGGCCACGTTCAAATTGCCAGCCACGCTGGCGCTCGGCCAGGCCGCTGCTTCCGTGCCGGAGGTCGGCGCTCCTCTGCAGGTGCCGCCGGGCCGGCGGACCTACCAGGAGATCAGCTACCGAGAGTCTGACGGCGTCGGCTACCTGGAATTCTCCTTCCCCGGCGGCGCCATGAGCACCGATCAGTGCCGCCGGCTCCTCGCCGCATACCGGCACGCCCAGCACCGCGACGTGCGGGTAATCGTCCTCTGCGGAGCAGCAGACGTATTCGCAAACGGGATTCATCTCAATGTCATCGAGGCCGCTGACGACCCTGCGGAGGAGTCCTGGCGGAACATCGGCGCCATCGATGACCTGGTCGAGGCAATCCTGACCACTACCGGCCGGCTCACGGTGGCCGCGCTGGCAGGCAGCGCCGCCGCCGGAGGGCTGATGCTCGCGCTCGCCGCCGATGAGGTCTGGTGCCGCAGCGGCGCAGTGCTCAATCCGCATTACCGGCTGATGGGCCTGCACGGCTCGGAGTACTGGACTTATACGCTGCCCCGCCGGGTCGGCGCGGAGAAGGCGGCTGAGCTCACCCGGGCGTGCCTGCCGGTCAGTCCCGCGTCGGCTGCCCGGTGCGGCCTGGTCGACCGCGTGATCAGCAGCGACGTCGCCGGGTACCGCCGGCAGGTAGCTGCCCTGGCCGTGGAACTGGCCCGCAGCCCCGACTATGAATCGCGGCTGGCCGCCAAGGCACGACGGCTGGCGGAGATCGCCACGACCCAGCCGCTCGACAGCTACCGCCAGGCAGAACTCGCCGTGATGAGCCGGAACTTCCGCGGGCCAGACGAGCCGTACCCGCAGCTGCGCCGGGCCTTTGTCTACAAGCAGAAACCAACACAAACGCCGCTCCACCTTGCCCGCCACCGGACCGCGATGACCGTGCCCGCATGAAGTGGAGTACGCCAGTAGCGGGGTCGAGCAGTGAACCCGGTACTCAGAACGTCCTCAGGACGTCAGGACTCCGGTTATCCGGCGCCTGGGTATGTGCTCGGGTCCAGCGACAGCGAGCGGCAGCGCCTTGTCCGGCAAGCAGAAGGCTTCGCCGCCGAGGCGTCCTGGCTGCTCGACCAGGTGGGGATGGAGGCTGGGTGGCGGGCCGTTGACGTGGGGTGCGGCCCGATCGGGATCATGGACCTGCTCTGCGATCGGGTAGCCGTCACCGGTCAGACGGTCGGCGTCGACAACGAGGCTCGCATGATTGCCATGGCCCGTCAGGTCGCCGCCGAACTCAACCTCACGAACCTCACCCTGGTCGAGGCGGAGGCGACGGACACCGGGCTTGAACCAGCCTCTTTCGACTTTGCCCACGCCCGGCTCCTGCTCGTCAACGTGCCTGATCCGGAGCGAGTCGTGGCAGAGCTGTCGGCGCTGGTACGTCCAGGCGGTGTCGTCGCCCTTCAGGAGGTCGACTGGATCTCCTGGATCTGCCAGCCCCCTCATCCCGCGTGGGATCGCCTCCGCGACGCCCTCCGCGAGTTCCGCAGCCGACGAGGTCTCGACGTCCACATGGGCAGGCGCCTGCCCGGAATGCTGCGCGCCGCCGGGCTGGACGAAGTGGGCTTCCGGGCTGTGTGCCCTACCTACATCGACGGCGGCGAGGATAACCACACTCTTCTCGTTAGCTTCGCCAAGCATCATGGTGCGGCGCTGGTGGCAGACGGGCTGGTAGCAGCCAGCGAACTTGGCACGCTCGTGAACGAACTCGAGGCCCATCTGGCAGATCCGGCCACGATCACCCTGTACTGCCTGCTATGCCAAGCCTGGGCCCGGCGGCCATCACCAGACTGAGCCATCAGCGGCGGTACGATCTGCCCCGGTCTTCCTGGTTCCGGGCCGCCGTTCAGCGCGATTCTGGTTGCGTCGTGGCGGCGGACTCCGGCCCGGCTGACCCGGCCACGGCCTTCCCGGCCGCAGGCGCGGGCACCTCCGGACGGTCCATGGCCAGCTTGGATGGCCACCAGTTCCACCGGCCGAGCAGCACGACCGTGGAGGGCACCAGCAGCGTCCGGACCAGGAAGGTATCCATCAGGATCCCGAGGGCGAGGCCGAGCGCGATGTCGCGGAACTGGCTGCCGCCCGCACCGCCGCCGGCCACGATGCCGAACACCACGAAGGTGCCGGCCAGGACCAGGCCGGCCGAGGTCACGGTGGTGCCGGTCACGCCGATCGCCTTGACGACCGCCTCACGCAGCGGCTGTTTGCGCGCCTCTTCCCTGATCCGGGTCATGACCAGGATGTTGTAGTCCTCGCCTAGCGCGAGCAGGAAGATGAACATCAGGAACGGCAGGAAGAAGACCAGTCCATCGCTCCCCCCGATGTTGACGAACAGCAGCACGCAGAGCCCGAGCGCGGCCAGGTAGGACAAGCCCACCGAGGCGATGAGGTAGAGCGGGGCGACCAGGCTCCGCAGCACGAGCGCCAGCAGGATCCCGATCACCACGATCGCGATGGGGATGACCCTGACCAGGTCACTGTTGGACACGGAGCTGATGTCGTACAGGGCCGGCGCCTCGCCGCCGACCGCCGAGTCGGCGGCACCTATGGACCCGGCCACCCTGGTGACCTCGGAGCGGATCGCCGGGACAGCCTTCAGGGCCGGCGTGCCGCCGGGATCGCCGGCCTTCAGCCCGACGGAGTACTGCACCGTCCGGCCGTCGGCGCTGATGAAGTTCGAGGTGCTGCGGTAGAGCTGGTAGACGGCGGGCGGCACCTTCCTGGCCAGACCCGGTGGCGGGACCGGCGGCAGGGCCTTGGCCGGGCCGAGCGCGGCGTGCAGCCGGGCGTAGTCCGCGGGTGGCAGCGTCAGCCCGCTCGGGTTGAGCGGCCCGGCCACCGTGGTGAACAGGCTGCTCGCCTTGAGCTCGCTGGTCGCCTTGGCCAGGACCTGAGGATCGGTCCAGACCGGCTGGCTGAACTTGAAGATCGGCGAGGTGGGGTTGGCGGCCGACTCCGGGAAGTACTGAGTCAGCAGCAGGGTGCCTTTCGCCGAGTCACTGCCGGCCGGCGGGGCCGTGCTGCCGCCGAAGCCTGACGCCGTATAGCCGAATACGGCCAGGGCCAGGCCGCCGAACACCAGCACGCCGATGGTCAGCGTGGTCGCGGGCCGGCGTACGATCCGGCCGGCCACCCGGCCCCAGACGCCGATCCCGCCGCTGCCCTGGATGCTCCAGGGCAGCAGCTTGGGCTTGTGGAACATGGCCTGGAACAGCGTCCGCTTCACCGCCAGCAACGACAGGCGGATCGACAGCAGCGCGGGCAGCAGCGTGAGGCCGGCCAGCAGGGTGACCACGATCGCGATGGCGAACGGGATGCCGAGGTTGGAGTAGAACGGGAAGCTGGCCGCCAGCAGGGTCAGCACCGCCGCGATGACCGTGGCGCCCGAGAAGGTAATCGACTCACCGACCCGCGTGACCGACTCGACCAGCGCGGTCCGCGCGGCCGGGCGGGCCCCGGCCAGATCCGAGAGCACGGACCGGAACAGGCCATGCTCGGGCGCCCCGTCCATCCCGGTCACGTCATGGCCGGCCGCCCGCAGCTCCTCGCGGACCCGGAAGACCAGGAACAGCCCGTAGTCCGTGCCGGCCCCGAGCACCAGGACGATCAGCAGGAACTGGGCGAGCGGTGACACCTGCAGGCCATGCTTGGCCGCCTCGGCCACCAGCGGACCGGAGATGAGCACAGAAAATAGCGCAGGCAGGACCGTGGTGATGGCGAGCGTCAGCGACCGGAAGATGAGCACGAGCAGCACGATGATGAAGATCAGCGACAGATCCTGCACCTTGTTGCCGGTGTTACCGGACGCCTTCTGCTGGTCCACCTGCACGGCAATGCTGCCCGCCAGGTGGACCCGCAGCCCAGCCGGCAGCCCGGCGCTGGCGATCTTCGCGCGCATGCTGTCGATCAGGTCCTGCTGATAGTTCTGGTTGCCGCTGTTGTTGGCGGCGAGGGCGAGGAGCTGCACGGCCTGGCCGTTGGCGGAACGGCCGACGTCAAGTACCTGCTTGATACCGGTCACGGAGTGCAACTGGTTTTGCAGGGAAGTCATGGCGCTGATGTCCGCCGCGGTCAGCGGCCCGCTGGTGGTGGCCGCGATGACGGGGATCGGGAGCAGGTTCGAGCTGCCGAACGGCGCGGACAGATCGATCGCGTGCTGGCTGGGCGCGCTCGCGGGCAGGAACTTGGAGTTGTTGCTCTGGGTCACGCTCGACAGCGACGGCAGCTGCGTCACAGCCGCGATCGCGCCGACCACCCAGACCAGCAGGACCAGCCAGCGAAGCTTGACGCACCAGCGGCCGAGTGCACCGAAAATCGCATCGATGTGCATGGGCAACGAGCCTACGGCCCGCCGCCGACAGGTCGGTGCGCGACCCCGAGGCCGGACGGTCTCATTTTCGGGTCCGCTCCGGACCCCGCCACCGGCGGGGCTCTATCCCAGGGCCAGACTTTCCCGGAGGCCCAGGCCACCAGGCCTGGGCACAGCGGCAGCGGACGACGAAGGAGACTCATGGAACGGATCAACGCCGGGCTGCTGATCCCGGGCCGCGGCGAGCCGGTCCGCGACGCCACAGTCCTGATCGACGGCGGGCGGATCAGCTACGCGGGGCCGGCCGCCAGCGCGCCGGCCACGCCGGGCACGGCCGCCCGGAGTGCAGCGACCGTGCTGCCGGGGCTGTGGGACTGCCACGGACACTTCATGGGCAGCCGGGCGCTGGACCTGGCCCGGCTGCCGCAGGAGCCCACGCCGCTGCGCGCGGCCCGGTCGGCCCGTGACCTGACCAACGCGCTGAACGCCGGCATCACCTCGGTGCGCGAGGTCGGCGGCCTCGGCATCTACCTGGCGCAGGCGGTCCGCGAAGGGCTGCTCGACGGGCCGTCGATCTATGCCGCGGGTGCCGTCCTCAGCACCACGGGCGGTCATGGCGACCTGCACTCTTACCCGCTGTCGTGGATGCACGACTTCGGGCACTACGACGGAACGTTCCGGCTGGCCGACGGCACTTCCGAGTGCATGCGCGCGGTCCGGGAGCAGCTGCGGCGGGGTGCGGCCGTCATCAAGGTCTGCGCGTCGGGCGGCGTGATGTCCGAGGTGGACCATCCCGTCCATCAGCAGTTCACCGACGCTGAGCTGCGGACCATCGTCGAGGTGGCCGGGCTGGCCGACCGGGTGGTGGCCGCACACTGCCACGGCAAGCCCGGAATCATGGCCGCGCTGCGGGCCGGGGTCGCGACCATCGAGCACGGGACCTACCTGGATGAGGAAGCCTGCGACGCGATGCGCGAGACCGGCACCATCCTGGTCCCCACCCGGACGATCATCGAGAACATCCTGGCCCACCTGGATAAGGTCCCGCCGTACGCAGCGGCCAAGCTGACGGCCGTCGCGGACACCCACGCCGACATGGTGCGGATGGCGATCGAGCTGGGCGTGACCATCGCGATGGGCACCGACCTCGGACTGACCGGGCTGGACCTGCCGGGCGCCTGGGGCACCAACGGGACGGAGCTGGTGCACCTGGTGGCGCTGGGCATGACGCCCCGGCAGGCGATCGAAGCGGCCACCGCCACCGCGCCGCGCACCCTCGGGCCGCAGGCGCCGCGCAGCGGCCTCCTGGCCGAGGGCTACGACGCCGATCTCATCACCGTGGATGGGGACCCGCTGGCCGATATTTCCGTGCTGGCGGACCCGGGCCGGATCACGACGGTCTGGGTCGGCGGACGCCAGGTCAAAGGCACCTCGTAACCGGGGCCGAAGGCCGGCCAGACCGGAGTCTCGCCGCCGAACCTAGACCAGGCGCGTCACCACGAGCTCGCAGAGCATGCCGCGTGCGGGACGTCGGCACCAACGGTGAGCGACGTGATCAACGAGGCTAGTGGTGCCTAATTGGCGACCTAATGTAATTTGTCAATCACATAGAGCATGCAACAACTGACCCACCCAGCGCGAGGCTGGAGGCAGATGACCATCTCCAGCTTTTGTCTTAGTAAAATCTGAACCATTCCGCGGCGGTGCTCGTTCTTGAACCTGTAACGGGGGGGTGCTCGCCGCCGGCGCCTGCGGGATTCGTCCCGCAGGTGCCGGCGCGAGGATTTTTCCGTGGCATGGGGACACGTTGATCAGGTTCTTCGCGCTGGCTCAGGGGGCCAGCCAGATGTACTGATGGCGGTGGGGACGTTGGTGCAGGTTTTGACGTGGGCGCAGCACGCCACGGGGGCGGGTCCGGCTCACATGAGTCCGGACTGATCGCTTTGCTATCGAGACCTTAAAAACCACTTTGGCTTTTGCCGGGCCGCAACATTGATCCGCGGCTTCCCGGCCGGGCCACGGCATTGCCATGCACCCGATCACGACGTCACCGAGGGCGGGCCATGGGCAGGGATGCCCAGGCCGGACGACAGGGGAAGGTTGCAGAGGTGGGGATCTCCGCACTCATGGATATGTGCGCCACGAGGGAATCAACGGCCTGCGAAAACGGGCTTCCTAACAGAAGACGAATGCCGGCCCGGAGAAGCGGCCACGCCACACGCCGCGGCTGAGGGGGGCTGGCGTGCCAGTCATATCCGTTCCCCAGGCATTCAACGAAGACGAACTGTACGTCGACCTTCAGTCGATCTTCGGGCAACCGCTGTTCCTGAAGTGTGAGGGCTTCAACTTCGCCGGGTCGATCAAGCTGAAGGCCGCGACCGAGATGGTGGAGGCCGCCGACCGGGACGGCGTCTTGACGCCCGGGTCGGTCCTGGTCGAGTCCTCGTCCGGGAACCTGGGCGTGGCGCTGAGCATGATCGCGGCCAGCAAGGGCTACTCGTTCCTGTGCGTGACCGACTCCCGCTGCAACCTGTCCACCAGGATGCTGATGGAGGCGCTGGGCAGCCAGGTGCACATCGTCGACGAGCCGGACGCGGCCGGCGGTTTCCTGGGCGCGCGGCTCGACTACGTCCGCGCGCTGTGCGCGACCGATGAGCGGTACGTGTGGCTCAACCAGTACAGCAATCCGGGCAACTGGAAGGCGCACTACCGCACGACCGCACCGGCCATCGCCAGGCAGTTCCCGCAACTGGACGTGCTGTTCGTGGGGGCCGGCACGACCGGGACGCTGATGGGCTGTGCCCGGTACTTCCGGGAATGGCACCGGCCGGTGCGGGTCGTCGCGGTGGACAGCGCCGGCTCGGTGACCTTCGGCGGACCACCGGGCCGCCGGATGATCCCCGGCCTGGGCACCAGCATCCGGCCACCGCTGCTCGACGAGTCCTACGTGGACGAGGTGGTCCGCGTGGAGGAGGCGGACACCATCCGGACCTGCCATCGCCTGGCCCGGCGCGGATTCCTGTTCGGGGGCTCCACCGGCACGGTGGTCTGCGGCGCGCTGGGCTGGCTGGCCCGGCCTGACGCCCGGGACCTCACCGCGGTCGCCGTCGCCCCGGACCTCGGTGAGCGCTATCTCGACACCATCTACCGGGCCAGCTGGTTCCAGGATCTCTACGGCGAGGACGTACTCAGCCCGGATGAGGTGACGGCCGGTTCCCGGTTGCTGGCCCACGCCCAGGTCCGGGGGCTCGCGTGACCGGGAAGTTCGCTGACGCCCTGACCACCGGCACCCCGACTGCCGGCACTCCGACCACCGGCACCTCGACCACCGGCACCCTGACCACCGACGCGGCGGCCGGCCTCGAGGCGACCCTGGCTGAGGTCCTGGCAGGCGTCATGCACACCGACCAGCTGCCGGCCGGCAGCCACTTCTTCGATGAGCTGGGGGCCGACTCCCTGGTCATGGCCCATTTTTGCGCCCGGGTCAGGAAGCGCGGGGATCTGCCGCCGGTGTCGATGAAGGACATCTACGCCCATCCCACCATCAGCAGCCTGGCGGTGGCGCTGGCGGACGCCGCGCCCGTCGCCGCCAGGCCCCCGCGTCCCGCGCCGGCCGAGGCGGCGGCGCCGGCCAGCACGGGGCGTTATGTAATGTGCGGGGTTTTGCAGTTCCTGTGCTTCCTGGGCTATGCGTGGATCGTCGCGCTGGTCGGCGCGTGGGCCTACGGGTGGATCTCCGACGGCTCGGGTTTCGCCGACATCTACCTGCGGGCGGCGGTCTTCGGCGGCGCCGCCTTCCTGGTGGTGTGCACCGTGCCGATCCTGGCCAAGTGGGTGCTCATCGGCCGGTGGAAACCGCAGCGGATCCGGATCTGGAGCCTGGGTTACGTCCGGTTCTGGGTCGTCAAGACGCTGGTCCGGTCGAACCCGCTGGCCCTTGTGGGCGCGGGCTCCCCGCTGTTCGTGCTGTACCTGCGCGCGCTGGGCGCGAAGATCGGGCCGGGAACCGCGATCTTCTCCGCCCACGTGCCGGTCTGCACCGACCTGCTCACCATCGGCGCGGGCACGGTGATCCGCAAGGACGCGTTCATCCAGTGCTACCGGGCCGAGGCGGGCTGGATCGAGACCGGCGCGGTGACGATCGGCCGGGACGCGTTCATCGGCGAGAAGACCGTCCTCGACATCAACTCCGCCCTGGGCGACGGGGCGCAGATCGGGCACGCTTCCGCGCTGCACAGCGGCCAGACCGTACCCGACGGCCAGCGGTGGCACGGGTCCCCGGCCCAGCCGACCGAGGTGAACTACGCCCGGGTCGGGCCGGCTCGCTGCGGCAGGCTGCGCCGCGTCCAGTTCTGCACCCTCACCCTGCTGCTCGTGTTCTTCCTGTACCTGCCGCTGATCGAGGGCGGACTGTACCTGCTGCTGACCGGGCTGCCGTCACTGAACCAGCTGCTGCAGCCGGGCAGCACCGCGATCACCTCGCCGGATCTCTACCTCGGCGCGCTGATCATCTCCGGCGCGCTGTTCTTCGGCCTGCTCCTCGGCGGCCTGGCCGTCGTGCTCACCGTGCCCCGGGTGCTCAACCTCTTCCTCAAACCGGGCGCGGTCTATCCCCTGTACGGCTTCCACGACCGGATCCACCGGATGATCACCCGGCTGACCGGCGTGAAGTTCTTCACCCACCTGTTCGGGGACAGCTCCTACATCGTCTACTACCTGCGCTGGCTGGGCTACGACCTGTCCCAGGTCGAGCAGACCGGGTCGAACTTCGGCACCGAGGTGGGACACGAGACCCCGTACCTGACCACGATCGGCAGCGGGACGATGGTCGCCGACGGACTGACGATGATGAATGCCGACCTCTCCAGCACGTCCTTCCGGGTGTCCCGGGTGTCGATCGGACCGCAGAATTTCGTGGGGAACAACATCGCTTATCCGGTCGGCGGCCGGACCGGCGCCAACTGCCTGATCGCCACGAAGGCGATGATCCCGCTCGACGGGGAGATCCGCGAAGGGGTGGGGCTGCTCGGCTCGCCGCCGTTCGAGATCCCGCGCTCGGTCGAGCGGGACAGCCGGTTCGACCATCTGCGCACCGGGGAGGAACTGCGCGGCCGGCTGCACGCCAAGAACTGGTACAACCTGCGGACCATGGCCTTCTTCCTGGCCTCTCGCTGGCTGTACGTGTTCCTGCTCACCGTGGTCGCCCTGGCCGCCTTCGACGCGTTCAGCGGTTTCGCGCAGCTGGTGACGGCCGCGTTCCTCGCGCTCAGTACCCTGCTCACCCCGCTGTTTTTCATCCTGGTCGAGCGCGGGCTCCGGGGGTTCCGGCGGCTGCAGCCCAGGTACTGCTCGATCTACGACCAGTACTTCTGGCGGCACGAGCGGCTCTGGAAGGTGCCCGGGGAGCTGTATCTGCACGCGTTCGACGGCACCCCGTTCAAGAACCTGGTCTGGCGGGCCCTGGGCGTGCGGATCGGCAAGCGGGTCTTCGACGACGGCTGCTACCTGACCGAGCGGACCCTGACCACCCTCGGCGATGACTGCATCCTCAACACGGGCACCAAGATCCAGTGCCACTCCCAGGAGGACGGCACCTTCAAATCCGACCGGACCACGATCGGCGCCGGCTGCACGCTCGGCGTCGAGGCGATGGTCCACTACGGCGTGACCATGGGCGACGGCTCGGTGCTCGCCCCCGACTCGTTCCTCATGAAGGGCGAGGACATTCCTCAGCACGCCCGGTGGGGCGGTAACCCGGCCCGGGAGATGTGACCAATGACTACATTCAGCCTGCCTGGCACCACCACGTCCGACCCCGACCGGGAGTTCTGGCGCGGCGTGCTCCTCGCCGGAGGGTCCACCGCGATCCCGCGGTGGACTCTCACCCCGGTGGCCAGCGTCGGCCAGCACGCGGGGACGATCCCCGGCGACCTCGTGGCGGCCTTGCGGCGGCTTGCGGACGCGATGGGCGTGCCGCTGAGTTCGGTACTGCTGGCCGTGCACGCCAAGGTGCTCGCCGCTTTGTCGGGCGAGCGGGAGGTCACGACCGGTTACGTGGCCGCGGCCGGGCGGCCAGGTGCTGCCGTGCCGGCTGGCGACCGGGGCCGGATCGTGGCGGGAGCTGCTGCTGGACACCTGCCGGGCCGAGTCACAACTGCTCGCCCACCAGCACTTCGGCGTCGATGAGCTCCGCCGTGAGCTGGGCCTGACCGGGCCGTCGTCGGAGACCGTCTTCGATCCGGCCGAGGGCGACTCCGGCGGTGAGCTGGACCGGGACACCGTGCTGGGGGTCGGGGTCGCCCAGCACGACGGACGGCTGGTCCTGCGGCTGCGCTACCGCGCCGACGTGGTCGACGCCGACGGCGCGGCCCGGATCTTCGGTTACTACCGCACCGCGCTGGAACTGATCGCCGCCGATCCCGAGGCCGGGCACGGGCGGCAGAGCCTGCTGTCCGCCGACGAACTCCAGTACCAGATCGAAGGGCTGGCCGGCCCGCGCCGGTCGCTGCCGGACCAGCGGTTCCACGAGCTGTTCGAGCAGCGGGTGCGGGCGCACCCGGATGCCGTCGCGGCCGTGTGCGGCGAGCGGCAGTGGACCTACCGGGAGCTCAACGCCCGGGCCAACCGGCTGGCGCGGGCCCTGCTGGCGCGGGGCCTGCGCCGCGAAGGTGTCGTCGCGGTGGTGACCGAGCGCACCCTGGACTGGATGGCCGCCGTCCTCGCGGTGTTCAAGGCCGGCGGCGTGTACCTGCCTATCGAGCCGCATTTCCCGGCCGACCGGATCGCGACCACGCTGTCGCGGGCCGGCTGTGAGCTGGTGCTGACCGAACCCGGCAGCACCAGCACGCTGGAGGCCGCCCTCGACTCGCTGCCCGGAGTCCAGGCCTTCCTGGCCGGGGACGCCTACCAGCAAGACCATGCCGACGGTGATCTGGGCATCCCCGTCGCGCCGGATCAGCTGGCCTACATCTTCTTCACCTCGGGCTCCACCGGGGAGCCCAAGGGCGCGATGTGCGAGCACGCGGGGATGCTCAACCACCTGTACGCCAAGCTCGACGACCTGGACATCGGCGCCGGTCAGGTGGTCGCCCAGACCGCCCCCCAGTGCTTCGACATCTCGCGTCTGGCAGCTGGTCTCCGCGCTGCTGGCCGGCGGCCAGACCCTGCTGGTCGGGCAGGACGTGATCCTGGACGCCGAACGGTTCGTGGACACGATCGCCCGCGGCCGGGTCAACGTCCTCCAGGTCGTGCCGTCCTACCTCGAAGCCGTGCTGTCTTATCTGGAGCGCCACCCCCGCGAGCTGCCGGACCTGCGGTTCGTGTCGGTCACCGGCGAGGCGGTGAAGAAGGAGCTCATCCAGCGGTGGTTCGCGGCCATGCCGGGGATCAAGCTGGTCAACGCGTACGGGCTGACCGAGACCTCGGACGACACCAACCACGAGGTCATGGACCGGGTGCCGGACGCCGACCTGGTCCCGCTCGGCCGCCCGGTCAGCAACGTGCACGTCTACGTGCTCGACGAGCAGCTGTCCCCGGTGCCGCTGGGGGCGCCCGGCGCGATCGCGTTCTCGGGGGTCTGTGTCGGCCGCGGGTACGTCAACGACCCCGAGCGCACCCGGCAGGCCTTCATGGCCGACCCGCACCGCCCTGGGGAGCGGCTCTACCTGGGCGGCGACTACGGCCGGTGGCGGCCCGACGGGAAGCTGGAGTTCCTCGGCCGGATGGACACCCAGGTCAAGATCAGCGGCTTCCGGATCGAGATTGGCGAGGTCGAGAACACCTTGCTGCGGGTGCCGGGGGTCCGCGACGGTGCCGTGGTCGTGGCGGGGCGGGACGGGCAGAGCAAGCACCTGGTGGCCTTCTATGCGGGGCCGCGGCCGGTGGACGCCGGAGTGCTGCGGGACCGGCTGGCTGCGTCGTTGCCGGGATACATGGTGCCGTCGGCGTTCCACTGGCGGGAGAGCCTGCCGCTGACCGCCAACAGCAAGATCGACCGGAAGGCGCTGACCGCGCTGGCCGGGGAGCTTTCCGCTGCCGATGGGGATCATGACGCGCCTGGGACGCCGACCGAGTTGCGGCTGGCGGCCGCGTGGTCGTCCGTGCTGGGCGTCCCGCAGGACCAGATCGGACGGCGGGACGACTTCTTCGATCGGGGCGGCACGTCGCTGTCGGCGGTGCGGCTGGCGATCGCCCTGGACCGGGCGGTGTCACTCAAGGACGTTATCGAGCATCCGGTCCTCGGCGATCTGGCCGGGGTGATCGACGGCCGGTCTTCGGTTTCTTCGTGACCAGGCGACTTATTCGTGAACAGGGTCTTGAAAGGGGATCATGATGTCGTATTCATCACCGGCGTCGGTGTTTGACGTGGACCTGCGACCCGGCAGGCCTCCGGTGCTGCGGGCTGAGGCGGCGGGCTCGGATGCCGGCGGGGCGGCCGGGTGGGCAGCTGAGCACCGGGACTCGCTGCGGGCCGTGGTCGCCGAGCACGGCTGCGTCCTGGTCCGCGGCCTCGGGCTGCGCGACGCGGATTCGGCGGTCGGCGCCGTCTTCCGGGGCCTGGCCGACGGCCTGATGACCGAGCGGGAGGCGTTCGCGGCCCGGCGGACCTACGCCGACGGCGTGTACTCGGCCTCGAAGTGGCCCGCGAACCAGCAGATGTGCATGCACCACGAGCTGAGCTACAGGCTCGAGTTCCCGGGCCTGCTGCTGTTCGCGTGCCTGAGCGCGCCCACGGAGGGCGGGGCGACCGCGGTGTCCGACTCCCCCACGGTGCTGGAGGCACTGCCTGCCGCGCTGGTCGGGCGGTTCGAGCGGGAGGGCTGGGTACTGATCCGCAACTACAACGAGGACATCGGGGCGTCCGTCGCCGACGCGTTCGGCATCGACGACCGCAACGCGGTCGAGAGCTACTGCCGGGCCACCGCCATCGAGTTCGAATGGCAGCCCGACGGCGGGCTGCGCACCCGGCAGCACCGCAGCGCCGTAGTGCGCCACCCGGTCACCGGCCAGCGCTGCTGGTTCAACCAGATCGCCTTCCTCAACGAGCGGACGATCGACCCCGAGGTGCGCGAGTACCTGGTGGACGTGTTCGGCGCCGACGGGCTGCCGTTCAACACCCAGTTCGGCAACGGTGACCCGATCGGCGAGGACGTCGTGCAGTTGCTCAACGAGACGTACGAGGCCTGCACCGTACGGGAGCCGTGGCAGGCCGGTGACCTGATGCTGGTGGACAACATCCGCACCGCGCACAGCCGGGAGCCCTACGAGGGACCACGCGAGGTGCTGGCCGCGATGGCCGACCCGGTGCGCCTGGCCGACTGCTCGCCGACCATCGAGGTGGCGGTCCGATGACCGCCGTCGGTTCTTCGGTGCCTGGGTCTTCCGTGGCTGGGTCCCCTGTGGCCGGGCCGGTTACCGTGCCACCGTTCGCCGTAATCCCGGGCGGCCAGGTCCGCCGCGTCCTACAGGGGCGCGAGAAGCAGATCGTGGAACTGGTCGAGGCCACCTACCGGCTGCACAGCGCCGGTGATTCGGTGAACCCGCCGTCCTACTTCCTGCGCTTCCCCGACCGCCCGGCGTCCCGGATCATCGCCCTGCCCGCCTCGGTCGGCGGCCAAGTCCGGGTGGACGGCCTGAAGTGGATCTCCAGCTTCCCGCAGAACGTGGCCGCTGGCATCCCGAGAGCCTCGGCCGTGCTGATCCTGAACGACCATGACACGGGTTATCCATTCGCCTGCCTGGAAAGCTCGATCATCAGCGCCACCAGGACTGCGGCGTCGGCGGCCCTAGCGGCGGACTGGCTCAGCCGCGGACGTGGGGGCGGGAGCGGGAACGGGCGCCCGGCGCGCATCGGGTTCTTCGGCGTGGGCCTGATCGCCCGCTACATCCACACCTTTCTGGCCGCGACCGGCTGGACGTTCGACGAGATCGGCGTGCACGACCTGTCCGCCGACAGCGCGGCCGGCTTCCGCGGCTACCTGGAGCAGTCCGGCGAGGGGTCCGGCGCCGCCAAGCAGATCACCGTGTACGACCAGGCCGAGGACCTGATCCGTTCCAGTGACCTGATCGTCTTCGCCACCATCGCTGGCCAGCCCCACGTCACCGAGGTGTCGTGGTTCAAGCACAACCCCCTGGTACTGCACGTATCGCTGCGCGACCTCGCGCCGGAGATCCTGCTGGCCTCGGCCAACATCGTCGACGACGCCAACCACTGCCTGAAGGCGAACACCTCACCGCATCTCGCCGAGCAACTCACCGGCAACCGGGACTTCCTGCTCGGCACGCTGGACGACGTGATGGCCGGGCGGGTGACCGTACCGGCGGACCGGCCAGTGGTGTTCTCGCCCTTCGGCCTGGGAGTGCTTGATCTCGCGGTAGGCAAATACGTCTACGATCAGGTCGCCCACTCCGGCGAGTTGCACGTCATCGACGAGTTCTTCCATGAGCTGCGCCGGTACGGCTGAGTAGCCAAACCTGTCCTGGGATCGGAGCCCGCGGTCACGCCTGCCAACGTCAGACCGCGGCCCTCCGTCGGGCAGGATGGATCGCCGTGAACACAAGCCCCCGAGACGATGCGTTCGAGCGATGGCGAAACGCACTGCTCGACCTGCTGCATGATCCCGCATCGATCATGGACTGGCAGGACCGTCGTTACCGGTTCGCTTATGAGGTCGGCCGGCTGCTTGTCGGCCCAGCCAGCCCCGGCGGTGCACCCCTGTCTGGTCCTGCCCTATACGGAGTCTGGGTCAGCGGCAGTGGGCTCCTGTACATCGGGCAGACCAGTGATGCCAGGCGGCGACTGCAGGACCTGCCTGTAGGTGAGAGCCATCACCTGGCTACGACGGTGCCACCCGAGACGTGGGAACGCGTCATCGTCGTTGAATGGTCTAGCTTCTTGGCCAGCCTCCCACCGGGCGAGGCACACGCGGCCGATCGGCTGGGGCTACGAGCGTGCGGCCTGGCCATGGAGCACCTGCTCCAGGTGACTTACCGGCCGGTGATGACGGCACGGCGACGAGGGGCCGCGGGCGGCTGGACAGCGCGCAATCTCGACTCAAGTCGTTCACTGGGTGCGGTTAGCAGCACCGAGCTTCCCGAACTCTTTCGGTCGGTCCACGCCCTATGGGAAAGCCTCGCAGAAATTCCTAAGCCTGGGCCGGGGCAACCGGCGAGCTACCTGGAGGGCGGACGCGTCGTTTTCCCCGCGACCCTGTACGGAAACCAATAACTTCCTGCTGGAATGGCGGCGGGTGAAGATGGCCCATGGAAGGGCGTCGTGAACTACCGGGACAAGGCCGGACGCCGCGTCGCGCTCAAGGACCAAGACGAGCTCAAGTCGGCTGCCGACTGAGTCGGGCGGCACCTTATCCCGGCCCCCGGTCAGACACCCGCACCTGCCGCTTCTACCCCGCGCTGCGAGAATGCCTGGCCATGAGCCTCAACCTGCCCCGCGGTTCGCGGATGGCCGTGGCGATAACCTGCGACTTCGACGCCCACTCACCCTGGATCGGCGGCTACCGGATGACGTCCCCGGCCGTCCTGTCCCGCGGCGAATTCGGCGCCGAGGTCGGAGTTCCCCGACTGCTCGCGCTCTTCCAGGATCTCCAAATACCGGCCACCTGGTTCACCCCCGGACACGACCTGGTGACCTTCCCCGGGAAGGTGCGCGACGTCCTGGCCCAGGAGCACGAGATCGCGGCCCACGGCTGCTACCACGAGGTCATCTCCGACCTGCCGCCGGGCGAGGAGCGCCGGCTGATGGAAGTGCAGCTCCGCCAGCATGAGGAGGTGACTGGCCGGCGGCCGCGTGGCTACCGCTCACCGTCCTGGGAGTTCTCTGACCTGACTCTGGGGCTGCTGGAGGAGTTCGGGTTCGAGTGGGACAGCTCGCTGATGGGACGCGAGTTCGAGCCGTACCACCCGCGTCCGGTCACCACGAATTACGAGACCGCCAGCACGTTCGGGCCGCCGAGCAGGATTGTCGAGTTCCCGGTCAGCTGGTATCTGGACGATTTCCCTGCCGTCGAGTACGTGCCGGGGGTGGCCGAGGAGATGGGCTCGCACACCGTGATGTTCCAGCGGTGGCGGGACATCTTCCAGTACGCCTACGATCGGGTGCCCGGCGCGCTCTATACCGTGACGGTGCATCCGCAGACGATCGGCCGGGCGCATCACATCGCCGCCTTCGAGGACTTCCTCACCGAGCTCCGGTCGCTGGACGGGATCTGGTGGGCCACGATGAGCAGCATCTTCGACGCGTACTCCCCCGACGACCCGCCGGCGCAACCCGCGTAACCCGCGCACCCACACCCGCGTCAGTCCACAGTCGCCGTGACCCTCAGTCCACGGTCGCCGTAGCCCGCAACGCCAGCCAGACCTCGGCCAGGCTCTCAGTTGACCCAAGCGACCGCCCGCTGATCTCCTCGAAGCGCCGGATCCGGTACAGCAGCGTGTTCGGATGGATGTGCAGCGCCTGAGCGGCCTCCGGTGTCCGCCGGCCGCGCTCCAGCCAGGTACGCAGGGTGGGCACGATCTCCGCACCGTGCTCCCGGTCGTAGCTGATCGCCTTGCCCAGCACGTCGCTGACCAGGACCTGCAGGTCGGTCTGGTCGCTGGTCAGCCACCGGGCGATCTGGTCCTCGTCATAGCTCGCCAGCACCCGGCCGCCCGCGGCCGCCCGCGACAGGGCCCACTGGGCCTCGCGCCGGGCGATGACCAGCGACACTCCGGCCGTGAACGGGCGGCTGAGGCCCGCCACGACGCCGGGCAGCGCCGCGAGCCGCTGCTGCGCCGCCGGGGTACCGGGGATGAGCACGCACAGCGCGTCCTGCTGCCGCAGGACCAGATGGGGGAAGTCCCCCTCCGCCAGCGCATCAGCCACCGCCTCATAGTCGGCCGGCTCTTCACGGAACCGGACCAGGCCCAGGACCAGCTGCCCGCCATCGGGGAAGCCGCTGGCCGCCAGCCTGCGCCGGACCACCAACGGGTCGACTGTGCGCTGCAGCATCTCGGACAGGAACTCCGCGCCTTCGCGGCGCAGCATCTCCCGCTCATGGCCGAGCATGGATAGCTGCAGCGCCGCCACGGTAGCGATGTGCTGCACCGCGGAGACGCCGGCCGGCATGGCATCAGCCCGCTCCATGGCCAGGATGTACCCAGCCGTCCCGCGCGGCCCCGAGACGGGGAGCACATAACCCCCCGGCACGGTCGGCGGGCTGGTGGCCGTGTTCGGGATCAGCTCCGCGTAATGTGCCGGTGGCACCGGGACTCCGTCGAGCAGTGGCCCGCGCTGGAGTGTGCAGGCGTAGAGCGAGTAGCCCGACAGGCGTTCCAGCCGGGTGAAGATCTCCAGGGTGCTGAGGCCGGCGGCCAGCCAGCGCACCGCCCCGAACACCTGCAACTGGGCGTTGAGCCGCTGGGCGTTGTCCATCTGGACCGCGGCCGCTACTTCCTGCGCGATCGTGATGAACGGCACCGGGATCGGGACCTCCACGATGGGGAAACCCCGGCGGTCCGCAGTGGCCAGCAGGGCCGGGATCACCGGCGGCACGAACAGGCCCTCCGACAGCGCGAGACACGCGACCCCCGAGTCATCCAGCCGCTCCAGATAAGCGCGCTGGGCCTCGCCACCGTGCGGGATGGCCATCCCCGTTGTCATGATCATCTCTGCGCCGGACAGCCACGGAGTCGGGTCTTCCAGCTCGCTGACGTGGGCCCAGGACACCCGCCGCCCGGTACCTCCCGACCCTGCGACCAGGCGCAACTGCAAGGCAGGCGAGCGGAGTAGATCCTCCACCCTGAAGCCCGAGGCTGGCATGTCCGCCAGGCTAGGTTGTGACTAACACAGCTGCAAGCCCATATCTTGTGACACGCACTATTGCCACTTTCCTCGCCTGGCCGCCACACTCTTCGGCAACAGCCTGATCTTGGATCGGTTGCCCTTCAACGCTGCGGGGCTGAAGGGAGCCACGGTGCGCTTGTTCAGACGCTCAACCCTCAGTCGCTCAACCCTCGGAATCGCGGCCAGCTGCGTCGCCGCGGCCGTTCTGGCCGCCGGATGCACGGGTTCCTCCGGGTCCTCCGGGTCTCCGGCCGCAACCTCCGGCGGCCACAAGGTCTCCGGCGGGGCCATCACGTTCGCCGAGGTCCCCGGGGCCCCACCGAACTACATCTTCCCGATGGACTCCCTGGCGTACTACTCCACCAACAACCTCGCCCAGTTCCAGTACCTGATGTGGCGGCCGTTGTACTGGATCGGCAACCACAGTCAGATCGTGGTCAACCAGCCCCTGAGCCTGGCCGAGCCGCCGGTGTACTCCCACGGGAACAGCGTCGTGACGATCAGCCTCAAGCACTACACGTGGTCCGACGGGAAGCCCGTCACCAGCCGCGACGTGGTCTTCTGGATCAACCTGCTGCGGGCGAACAAGGTCAACTGGGGCGAATATGCGCCCGGCTTCTTCCCCGACGACGTCACCAAGGTGGCGACTCCATCGTCATCGCAGGTGGTGCTCACGCTGAACGGCCCGGTGAACCCGCAGTGGTTCACCGAGAGCGAGCTGACCCAGATCTCACCGCTGCCGCAGCATGCCTGGGACAAGACCTCCGCCACGGGCAAGATCGGCAACTACGACACCAGCACCAGTGGCGCGCGGGCCGTGTACAAGTTCCTGGCCGGCCAGTCGACGCAGCTGCGGACCTACGCGTCGAACCCGCTGTGGCAGGTCGTGGACGGCCCATGGAAACTGTCCTCGTTCAGCCCCAGCGGTCTGGCGAAGTTCGTGCCGAACCCGGGCTACTCCGGGCCGGTGAAGCCCTCGGCCGCCAGCTTTACCGAGGTGCCGTACACCTCCGAGAGCGCTGAGTACGACGCGCTGCGGGCGGGCCAGCTCAGCTACGGCTACGTCCCCTTCACCGACCTGGCCCAGAAGGGGCTGATCCAGTCCCAGGGGTACCAGGTCGCGCCCTGGTACCTGTGGTCGATGAACATCATCCCGATCAACTTCCACAACCCGACGGTCGGCCACCTCTTCCAGCAGCTGTACGTGCGGCAGGCCATGCAGAGCCTGATCGACCAGCGGCAGTACGTGTCCGCGGTGCTGAAGGGCAACGGGGCGGTGGACAACGGGCCGGTGCCGACGCTGCCCGAGACCGATTTCCTGACCCCGCTGCTGCGCCAGGGCGCCTACCCCTACAACGTGACCCGCGCCCGGTCCCTGCTGAGCCAGCACGGCTGGACCGTCAAGCCCGGCGGCACCAGCACGTGCGCGAAGCCCGGATCGGGATCTGGCGCGTGCGGGGCGGGCATTTCCGCCGGGCAGGCCCTGTCCATGAACCTGGTGTACAGCGCCGGCCTGCCCGAGGTCAGCCAGGAGATGCAGGCGTACAAGTCGGCCCTGTCGCTGGTCGGTATCCAGCTGAACCTGTCCCAGCAGCCGACCGGCGACATCTTCTCCACCATCACGCCCTGCTCACCCTCGGCGGCCGCCTGCAAGTGGCAGATGGCCTACTGGGGCAACGGCTGGGAGTTCGCGCCCGACTACTACCCCAGCGGCGAGGTGGCCTTCTCCACCGGGGCAATCGGCAACTGGGGCAGTTACAGCGACGCGGCGATGGACTCCAAGATCAAGGCCACCACCACCCAGCCCGGCAGCGCGGTCTTCCAGGACTGGGCCAACTACACCACTCAGCAGCTGCCGATGCTGTTCATGCCGTTGTCGGCGAGCCAGATCTCGGCGATCAAGACCAACCTGGCCGGCGCGGCCCCGCAACCCTCCGCAGGACTCGCCATCACCCCCGAGAGCTGGTACTTCACCCGGTGACCGCCTACATCATCCGGCGCCTGTGGCACAGCCTCCTGGTCGTCATCGGGGTCACCATCGTGGTGTTCATCCTGCTGCACCTGCTGCCCGGCGGCCCGGCTCGGGCCATCCTCGGGCCCCGCGCCACCCCCGCGGCGATCGCGGTCTTCAACCGCGTGAACGGCTTCGACCAGCCGATCTACGTCCAGTACTGGATCTGGATCGACCACCTGGTGCACGGGAACCTCGGCTACTCCTACAAGCTCAACCAGAGCGTGGCCAGCCTCATCGCCGACCGGCTGCCCAAGACCGTGCTGCTGGTCGGACTGGCGAACCTGGCCGCGCTGATCATCGCCGTACCGCTCGGGCTGCTGCAGGCCAGCCGGCGCAATAAAGCGTTCGATTACGCCATCACCGGCGGGGCCTTCATCTTCTACTCCATGCCGTTGTTCTGGCTGTCGCTGCTGCTGGTCATCGTGTTCTCCATCGACCTGCGGTGGTTCCCGCCCGAGGCGCCGCAAGGCGACCTGATGCAGGTACTCGCCAATCCGGCGGGCCTGGTGTTGCCAGTGGCCTCGCTGACCCTGATCACGGTGGCCCTGTTCAGCCGCTACATGCGCTCCTCAGCCATCGACAGCCTGACCCAGGACTATGTGCGCACAGCCCAGGCCAAGGGGGCGAGCGAGGCGCGGCTGCTGCGCAAGCACATCCTGCGCAATTCGCTGCTGCCCACGATCACGCTGATCGGCCTCACCCTGCCGGTCGTGGTCAGCGGGGCGCTGATCGTGGAGAGCGTCTTCAATTTCCCCGGCATGGGGCTGCTGTTCTGGAACGCCGCGCAGACCCAGGACTTCCCGGTGCTGCTGGGCAGCACGGTCGTGGTCGGCGTGGCCACGGCCATCGGCTCGCTGCTGGCGGACCTGCTGTACTCCGTCGTCAACCCGCGGATCAGGAATAGCTGACCGATGACCGACCAGACTCCTATCCCCGCCCTCGACCCGCGACTGCCGGGCGCCGGCCTTGACCCCGCCCAGCCAGAGCGCGGCCCCAGCGGCCCCGACGGCGCCGTCGGGCCCGGTCGGCTGCGCGGCTACGGCTCCTTCGCCGCGGTGTTCTTCGAGAACAAGCTGGCCATCGCCGGGGTCGTCATCGTGGTGTTCATGTTCGCCTTCTGCTTCCTGGGCCCGCTCTTTTACCACACCGACCAGGTGCACACGAATCTCAACCAGGTGACCCTCCCGCCGGGGCCAGGCCACCCGCTCGGCACGGACAGCGTCGGCTACGACGAACTCGGGCGGCTGATGGTCGGGGGACAGACCTCGCTGACCGTCGGCCTGTCGGCCGCGATCATCGCCACGGTGATCGGCAGCCTGTGGGGCGCCATCTCGGGGTACGCAGGCGGGCTGGTCGATTCGGTGATGATGCGCACCGTGGACGTGCTGCTGTCCATCCCGACCCTGTTCCTGCTGCTGTTCATGGCCACCATCTTCCAGCCGACCCGGCTGGTACTGATCATCATCATCGCGGGCGTCTCCTGGCTGGTGACCTCCCGGCTGATCCGCGGGGAGACGCTCTCGCTGAAGGTCCGCGAGTACGTGCAGGCGGCCAAGGTGATGGGCGCCTCGGGCCGGTACACGATGTCCCGCCATGTGCTGCCCAACGCGATCGGCACGATCGCGGTGAACGTCACGTTCCAGGTGGCCGACGCCATCCTGCTGCTGGCCGCGATGAGCTACCTCGGCCTCGGCGTGCCGGCGCCGTCCACCGACTGGGGCGGCATGCTCTCGGACGGGGTGAACTACAGCTTCTCCGGCTACTGGTGGCTTATCTACCCGCCGGGTCTGGCCATCGTGCTGACCGTGGTGGCGTTCAACTTCATCGGCGACGCCCTCCGTGACTCGCTGGAGGCCCGCCTCCAGCAGACCAAGTAAGGGCGGGCCGCCGATGCTGCTGGACATCACCGACCTGCACACCGTCGTCACCGGGCGGCGGCGGCAGGTGCACGCCGTCAACGGGGTTTCCTTCCGCCTGGACCAGGGCGAGGTGCTCGGCATCGTCGGCGAGTCCGGCTCGGGCAAGACGATGACCGCGATGTCGATCCTCCGGCTGCTGCCCCGGGGCGGCGCCATCACCAGCGGCAGCATCCGGTTCGACGGGACGGACCTGGTCACGCTGCCCGAGCGTGAGATCAGGAAGGTCCGGGGGGACGGCATCGGGGTCGTCTTCCAGGATCCGCTCTCCTCACTCAACCCCACCATGTCCATCGGTGACCAGATAGCCGAGAACGTCCTGCTGCACCGGCAGGTCAGCCGGGCCGAGGCGCTCGACCGGGCGGTCGAGGTGCTGTCCCTGGTCGGCCTGCCCCAGCCCCGGGAACGCATCCGTGAGTTCCCGCATCAGTTCTCCGGCGGGATGCGGCAGCGCGCCATGATCGCCATCGCGCTGGCCTGCGACCCCAAGCTGCTCATCGCCGACGAGCCCACCACGGCGCTCGATGTCACCATCCAGAAGCAGATCCTCGCTCTCATCGACGGGCTGCGCGAGCGCCTCGGGATGGCGGTCATCCTGGTCACCCACGACCTGGGGGTGATCGCGGGCCACGCGGACCGGGTCGCGGTGATGTACGCGGGGAAGATCGCCGAGACCGCCAGCACGGATCAGGTATTCGCGCACGCCCGGCACCCGTATACGGTCGCGCTGTTTGACGCTCTGCCCGAGCGGGTCACCCAGGCAGGTGAGCGGCTGCGCACCATCCCGGGCATGCCTCCGGACCTGTCCGCCCCGCTGGAGGGCTGCGCGTTCGCGCCGCGGTGCGCGAACGCCCAGGACACCTGCGCGGCCAGCGACCCGCCGCTGGTCGCGGACGGCGCGCACGCCTTCGCCTGCTTCTTCCCGGTGAACGTCGTGCTCCAGTCCGCCGAGCCGGGCCCGGGCAACGAAGCCGACCCGGACACCGAAACCGGCCCAGACGGCGAGGCCCGCCCAGACACCGAGGCCGACCCGGACACCTCCACCAACGAGGCGAGCACCAGCACCCCGGCCAGCGCCGCCGCCTCAGCCTCCGCGCCCGCGACCAGCCCGGCCACCCGGCAGGTCCTGGCCGGACCGCCCGGCGACCCAGCGCTCGCACCGCCGGGCGACGAGGCGGCGCCGATGCTGGAGCTGGCCGGCCTGACCAAGGACTTCCCGGTCCTCAAGGGACTGCTACGCCGCCAGGCGGGCCGGATCAGCGCCGTCGCCGACGTCAGCCTGAGCGTGGCCCCCGGCTCCACGCTCGGGATCGTCGGGGAATCCGGCTGCGGCAAGACGACCGTCGGCCGCCTCATCGTCGGGCTGGAGAAACCCACCTCCGGCACGATCAGGTTCGCGGGCGCCGACATCGCCGGCCTGGCCGGTGAGGACGCGGCCCGCTACCGGCGCGGCATCCAGTACATGTTCCAGGACTCGGCCGCGGCCATGGATCCGCGAATGCGGGTCGGGTCGATCATCCGCGAGCCGCTGCGACTGCAGCATCAGGGCAGCGCGGCCGACCAGCGGCGCCGGGTGCGCGCCCTGCTCGATGAGGTCGGCCTGCCGGGCAGCGCGGTGGACCGTTACCCGCACGAGTTCTCCGGCGGGCAGCGGCAGCGCATCTGCATGGCCCGCGCCCTCGCCCTCACCCCCGATGTCATCATCGCTGACGAGCCGGTGTCCGCCCTGGACGTATCGGTCCAGGCCCAGGTGCTCAACGTGCTGCGCGACCTGCAGTCCGCGCACGGGCTGACCTTGATCGTGATCTCACACGACCTGGCCGTGATCCGCTACCTGGCCGACTCCATCGCGGTGATGTACCTCGGCAAGCTGGTCGAGCACGGACCGGCGGGGCAGGTCTACGCGCGGCCCCTGCATCCGTACACCAGCGGGTTGATCGCCGCCGTGCCGGTTCCCGATCCGCAGGTGGAGCGGACCCGGCGCACGGCCGGCGTGACCGGCGAACTGGCCAGCGCGATGAACCCGCCGTCCGGCTGCCGTTTCCGCACCCGCTGCCCGCGGGCCTCAGACGTCTGCGCGGAGCAGGAACCACCGCTGCGCGTGCTGGCTCCCGGCGGCCATCAGGTCGCCTGTCATCACCCACTGAATGATCTTGCCGATGGCCGCGAGGCTGCCCCGGCAGTCCAGGCGCCAGCCCCATGACCACGCACCGCCGGCCGGGCGCGGCGCCACCCAGGACGACCCTTTCCAGGAGGTCTTGATGCGCAGCATCGGACGACTCGCGCGGGCCGGTATCGGCGCGCTGGCCATCGGCTCGGCGGTCACCCTGGCCGCATGCTCAGGCTCGTCGTCGCCCGCGGGCAATTCAGCCAGCGGGAAGCCGGTGACCGGAGGTACCGCGTACTTCGCGGAAAACCCCGCGTCCGGCTCGGCCGACTACATCTTCCCGATGGTGTCACTGACCTACGACACCCCGACGAACCTGCAATTCCAGTACCAGATGTACCGGCCGCTGTACTGGTTCGGCCAGGGCACCCAGCCCACCATGAACACGTCGCTGAGCCTGGCCGCCCCGCCGGTCTACACCGACGCCAACACCGCCGTCACCATCCACCTCAAGTCCTACCAGTGGTCCGACGGTAAGCCGGTGACCAGCCGCGATGTTATCTTCTGGATCAACCTGCTCCGCGCCAACGCGGTGAACTGGGCGGCCTACCTGCCAGGCGGATTCCCGGACAACGTGAAGTCGGTGACCGCGCCCAATCCGCAGACGGTCACCCTGAAACTCAAGCACGCCTACAACCCGAACTGGTTCACCCAGACCCAGCTCGCGCAGATCTTCCCGCTGCCCCAGCACGTGTGGGACAAGACCAGCGTGAGCTCCCCGGTCGGCAACTACGACCAGACCACCGCGGGCGCCAAGGCCGTGCGCAACTTCCTGGACTCCCAGGCCCACAACATCAGCGCGTACGCGACCAACCCGCTCTGGCAGGTCGTGGATGGGCCCTGGAAGCTGTCCCAGTTCCGCAGCGACGGATACGCCCAGTTCAGCCCGAACCCCCGGTACTCGGGGAAGAAGCCCACGCTGTCGAAGTTCGTTATGGAGCCATTTACGTCTGAGACGGCCGAGTTCGATGTGCTGCGATCGGGCGGGCTGACCTACGGGTTCGTCCCGCTGACCGACCTGAGCCAGAAGGCGCTGCTGGAACAGCAGGGCTACAAGATCGTGGCCTGGCCATCCTGGTCGATCAGTTACATCGTGATCAACTTCAACAATCCGACTGTGGGGCCGATCTTCCGGCAACTGTACGTCCGCCAGGCCATGCAGGAACTGATCGACCAGCCGGGCTACATCAAGGCGTTCCTCAAGGGGAACGGCGTGACCACCAACGGCCCGGCGCCCGCCCAGCCGGCCAGCAGCTTCGCCAGTCCCCAGCTGAAGGCGGGCTTCTATCACTTCAACCCGTCGGCCGCCGTCAGCCTGCTGCGCAGCCACGGCTGGGACGTCAAGCCCAACGGCACCAGCACCTGCGCCAAAGCAGGTAGCGGCCCGGGCGAATGCGGCAGCGGGATCGCGGCGGAAGCTCCGCTGAGCTTCAAGCTGCAGTACCTCAGCGGCGTTACCTACCTCAACCAGGAGATCACCACGTGGAAGTCGGCCCTGCTGCAGGCCGGCATCCAGCTGAACCTCAGCCAGGGGTCGGAAGGGCAGGTCGTCGGCACGGCCACCGCGTGCAAGCCCGGGCCGAGCTGCAGCTGGCAGATGGTGCAGTGGGGTTCGCCGTCCTGGATCTGGCCGAGCGCCTACCCCTCGGGCGAGGCCATCTTCGCCACCGGAGCCGGGGTGAACGCGGGCAGCTACACCAACCCGACCAACGACGCCAACATCGCCGCGGTCGAGACGTCCAGCAACCCCGCGGCCTTCGCCACCTACGAGAACTATCTCGGCCAGCAGCTGCCGGTGCTGTGGCTGCCCAACACCTACAACCAGATCTCGGCGATCAAGACCAGCCTGGCTGGAGCCGATCAGCAGAGCCCGCTGCTGTTCGTGAACCCCGAGCTGTGGTCGTTCACGAAGTAACCCGCGCCCGGCAGAGTCAGCCGCGGCACAGGCCGCGCTGAGTCACGAAGGAGGGACTGATGGGAATCTTGGACCGGGTCGGTACTGGCGAGTACCAGATACCGACCCGGCTCGACCCGGCCCGGACGGACCTGCGGGACGAGTTCATGGCCGATCCGCTGGGTCGCCACAGCCTGGACCTGCAGCTCGCGCTGGGGGCCATGCGGGGCTCGCAGGCGCTGCCCCGCTGGATCCTGATCGCCACCGGAACGGGCCGCCGGTGGGTCCTCGGCATCGCGGGCCGGCGTGGCGAGCCGACCCGGGTCTTGCCCGGCCAGGTCTTCACCGACCTGGCGGATGCGGAGCGGTATGTGTTCGATCTCCGCTGGCAGGCGCTGACCTCCACCGACAGCGCCAGTACCGCGAGCGCCCACGACGACCGGGCCCAGGACAACCGTGCCGATGGTGACCGCAATGGCTGATGGCCGCTCCGCTGGCGCGGATGAGGCCCGCCCGGCCGAGACCCTGCCGCTGGCCAAGCGCATCATCGGCTACTGCGACCCGCTATCGGTCGCCCCGGGACAGGAGGTCCGCGTCTTCGTCAGCTGCGACCCGTCCATCGCTTCGTACCGGGCGGAACTCGTCCGGTTCCGGGCTGCGGCAGACCGCGCGGCCGGGGATGACCCGGACTGGCAGCCGGTGCCGGGATGCACCGGCACCTACCCGGCTCGCCAGCAGGAGATCCATCCGGGCTCGTACGCGGTGATCCCGGACGTCACGCCGATCCTGGCCGGCGGTGAGATCACCCTCGCGCTGCTGGTCCAGCCGACCTACCGGGCCCCGGCCAGCCAGGTGCTCGCCGCGTGCGGTGACCCGTGGGCCGGCCACGGTTTCGCGCTGGTCCTGGACTCCGAGCTCCGGCCGTCTCTAGTGGGCGGGGCCGACCCAGCAAACACGATCACCTGTCCCGCTCCGCTCCAGCCCGGCGCTTGGGCGGTAGTCCTCGCGACCTTCGGGGGTGAAGCTCCCAGTCGGGTGACGGCCGGCCCGCTGGCCGAGCCTCCGGCCTGGTCTCGTGCGGGTGGCTCGCATGTCACGCTCACCCCAGCCTCTCTAACGAACGGCCTGGCGGACTCCCCCCAGGAATCCGACCTCATCCTGGGCGCGGTCAGGTCGCCGGGCGGCCCGGCCCGCCTGCACTTCACCGGGCGGCTCGAGTCCCCGATGATCCTCACTGGCCATCTGGGCCCAGACGAGGCGCTAGCGCTCCTGGCCGCGGGGCCGGCCAGCCTGGACGACAGCCGGGTCCGTGCCGCCTGGGACTTCTCTGCCGGGATCGACAGCTGGACCATCACCGATCTCGGCCCGCACGCCCGGCACGGCAGCCTGCACAACCTGCCCATGCGGGCCGTCCGCGGCGCGCGCTGGACCGGCGAGTACCTCGATTGGCGGCAGGCACCAGACCAGTATGCGGCGATCCACTTCCTCGCCGACGCGCTCGAGGACTGCGGCTGGGACGCCGATGCCACCTGGACCATCCCGGACGGCACGCCCAGCGGGTTCTACGCGGCGCGGATCAGCAGCGGGTCGGAGCACGATCTCATCCCGCTGTTTGTGCGACCGCCCTCGCCCGGGAAAGCACCCGCGGCCAGACCGGCAGGGGTCCTATCCGCGAAGATCCTGCTGATCGCGCCCACCGCCACCTACGCGTCCTACGGGAACTCGCGATTCTGGTGGGAGAACCCGATCCAGGAGATGGTGCAGGACCGGCTGGTCGAGATCGGTGCGGAAGAGCAGTACCTGATCGCCCACCCCGAGCTCGGCTCGTCCAGTTACGACTGCCACCTTGATGGCACCGACATCTGCTACGTGTCCCGGCGCCGGCCCAACCTGAACATGCGCCCCGGTCATGTCCGCCGCGAGGGCTACACCTCGGACCTGGACCTGGTCGCGTGGCTGGATCAGCTGGGCACCGGCTACGACGTGATCACCGACGAGGACCTGCACCGGGCCGGCCCCGGCCTGCTCCAGCGCTACCAGGTCGCCCTGACCGGAACCCACCCGGAGTACATGTCAGCGCGGATGTTCGACGCCATCGCGCTCTGGACCACCGGCGGCGGCCGCCTCATGTACCTGGGCGGCAACGGTTTCTCGATGAACGTCAACTTCGACGCCGAGCGGCCCTGGATCATGGAGAATCGGCGCGTCGAGCTGTGGGAGCGCGGCGAGGAGGTCCAGCGCAGCGAGGCCTTCAACTCCACCGACGGCCGCCGGGGCGGATACTTCACCGCATCGGGCCGTCAGCCTGCGGCGGTCACCGGCGTCGAGTCCGCGACCATGGGCTTCGATCACTCGTATCCGTACGTGCTGAGCGAGGCCGCCGGGCGGCCGGAGGCCGCGTTCGTCTTCGAGGGCGTGACCGGCGCCATCATCGGCAACTTCGGCGCCATCGGCGGCGGCGTGGTCGGCCAGGAGTGGGACAACGCTGCTGGCCACCAATTCGGGCCTGAGCACCTGATCCTCGGGTCTTCCCACGACCACACCCTGGTTCCCCCGTTGTTCGGGGCGGTGCGGCCCGATTACCACGCCGATCTTGTCCTGTACCTGCACGGCCGCGGGGCGGTGTTCTCGGTCAGCTCAATGGCCTGGTGCGCCGCGCTGAGCCACGACAACTACGCCAACGAGATAGCGCGGATCACTCACAACGTCCTGGGCCGGTTCCTTGACCCGGCCCCGTTCGCCACGTCAGGAGACGACTGAGGCATGAGCAGCGAGTCCATCGTGAAGACGAACCCGCCCGAGTTGCACGTCCCGGTCAACAACCTCTACACCCATGTGGTGTCCGCCCACACGGGCTGGGTGCACCGGATCGGCGGTCAGGTACCCGTCAACCAGGCGGGGATGAACGTGGCCCCGGGAGACATGGCTGCCCAGATCCGCGAGGTCTACCGGCAGGTGACGATCGCCCTGGCCGCGGCGGGCTGTACCTGGGCCGAGGTGATCCACATCTACACCTTCACCACGGATATGGATTCCTACCTGGCCGCTGAGCGCGACATAGCGCCGGCCTACCTGGGTGACCACCCGCCCGCGTCGACCCTGATCGAGGTGAGCCGGCTGGTCGATCGTGACTGGCTGGTGGAGGTCCAGGTGGACGCCGTCGGCGGAACGCGGGAAGGAAAGCACGTATGAGTGAGCGCGATACCGGTGACCGCAGCCCCGCCCGGGGGCCGGTAGACAGCCTGGCCGTGCCGCGCTTCGCCGGGCCGGCGACCTTCGCCCGGCTGCCGCAGGCGGACGAGGTCAGCGACATCGACGTCGCCATCGTCGGTGTCCCGTTCGACTCCGGGGTGAGCTACCGGCCGGGAGCCAGGTTCGGCCCGGCTCACATCCGTCAGTCGTCCAAGCTGCTCCGCCCCTACAACCCGGCCCAGGACGTCGAGCCGTTCGCCAGCCAGCAGGTCGCGGACGCCGGAGACATCGCCTGCAACCCCTTCGACATCGAGGAGGCTATGCGCGACATCAACGCCGGAGCGCTGAGCCTGCTAGAGCGGGCGGGGCGGCTGGTCACGCTGGGCGGTGATCACACCATCGCCCTGCCCATGCTCCGGGCGGTCACCCAACGGCACGGGCCAGTGGCCGTCATCCACTTCGATGCCCACCTGGATACCTGGGACACGTACTTCGGTGCCCCCTATACGCACGGCACGCCGTTCCGGCGGGCCTCGGAGGAAGGGCTCATCGACCGGACCGCCAGCGTGCACGTCGGCATCCGCGGCCCGCTCTACGACTCGCTCGACCTGACCATGGACCGTGACCTCGGCTTCGAGATCATTCCCGCGCCCGCCTTCGACCTGCTCGGCGTGACGGGGGTCGCCCAGCAGATCGCCGAGCGCACGGCCGGCCGCCCCGCCTACCTGTCGATCGACGTGGACGTGCTCGACCCGGCGTTCGCGCCCGGTACCGGCACGCCGGAAGCGGGCGGCCTCAGCTCCCGCGAATTGCTCGCACTGCTGCGGACGATGAGCGACCTCAACATCGTCGGGGCCGACGTCGTCGAGGTGTCTCCGCCCTACGACCATGCGGAGGTCACCGGGATCGCCGCCGCGCACATCGTCTACGAGGTGCTGAGCGTGCTGGCCCCCCGCAAGCCAGATCTTCCGGGTGGAAACGGCCGGCCACCCGCGGGCGCCCGCCGTCGCGGCCCGGGCCGGGACGGCAGCCATGAGTGACGCACCGTCCGGCGTGGCTGCGGGGCCGCCCTATGCCTGGTCCCCCCGGGGCTGGCCCTCCGAGCGGCCGTCCGATGACCCAGCCGCGGGCGAAGTCTGGGTCTACACCGACCGGCTCTCCTACGCCCCAGGTGACGAGGTCAGCTTCCACGTCAGCGCCACGGCCGGCCGTTTCTCGCTGGAGATATACCGGGACGGCCCGGACCCGGAAACCGTGTACTGCCGGGAGGACCTGTCCGCGGCGCACTCGGCCACGCCACCGGATGCGTACGCGTCCGGGTGCGGCTGGCCGGTCGCGCATGCGCTGCGGCTGCCGCAGGAATGGCGCAGCGGCTTCTACGTCATCGTGGTCCGGGCCGTCAGCGCGGACGGGGGGGTCTGGCAGCGCGAGCACGGCTTCACCCTGCGTGCCCTCCCTGGCCAGCGCAGCGGCATGGCCCTGATCATGACGTCCAGCACCATGCTCGCCTACAACGACTGGGGCGGGGCGAACCACTACCGGGGGATCGGCGACGACCCGAGGGTGGACATCGGCTCGCCGGTCTCGTCGACCCTGCGGCCGATTGCCCGGGGCATGATCCGCAAACCGGCCGGAGCGCCCCGGGAGGCCAACCCTGCCACCCCGGCGATGTTCGCGGCGCCACAGTACCCCGCCTGGGAATGGGCCCGGCTGCACGGCTACAGCCGCCATCATGCGGATGCTTACTGGGCCACCTACGAGCGGAACTTCGCGCTCTGGGCCGAACGCAACGGGTACGAGCTGGACTATCTCACCCAGCATGACCTGCACTTCGACGCCGGGGCACTCGACGGGTACCGATGCGCGGTCGTGGTGGGGCACGACGAGTACTGGTCCTGGCCCATGCGCGACGCCATCGACGCGTTCGTCGACGGCGGCGGAGGCCTGGCCCGCCTCGGCGGCAACTTCGGCTGGCAGGTCCGCCTCAGCGACGACGGCACGCAGCAGTTCTGTTACCGCCTGCCCTCGGCGGATCCGATCACCGCATCCGCGCCCCACCTGGCCACGACATTCTGGGAGGCCAAGTCCCTGGGACGACCCGGGGCGGCGAGTGTAGGACTCAACGCGCTCGGCGGCGTCTACAACCGTTTCGGCATGGCCAGCCCGAGATCATCCGGCGGATTCACCGTTTACCGGCCTGAGCACTGGGCCTTCGAGGGGACCGACCTTTACTACGGTGACGTGGTCGGCGGCGTGCCAGTATGCCTGGCGGCGTTCGAGCTCGACGCAGTCGAGTACACGTTCCGGCGCGGCCTTCCCTTTCCGACCTTCGAGGACGGGGCGCCTGAGTCACTGGAAATCCTGGGCCTGGCGTGCGCCCAGCGCGGCGAGGAGGACCGCTGGGGCGGACACGTCCCCCTGGGCGGCCCGGTCAAGGAAATGCAGGCCACCCTCGATGCCCTGGGTGATGACCTGCCCTCGTACGTCCGCGAAGGGGAGAATCGCGGGGCGGGCATGATCGCCACGTTCCGCCGGGGACGCGGCGAGGTGTTCAACGGCGGCAGCACGGAATGGCCGTACGCCCTGAGCGTGGGGGATCCTTACGTCGGGCGGATCGTCCACAACGTCCTTCGCCGGTTTACCTCAGCCGGCTGACCGGACCCGAGCAGCCGCTCCGGCGAACTGCACGTCGTCGATGATTTCTTCCACGAGCTGCGCCGGCACGGCTGAGCTTGCCAGCCTCGTGCCGTGGGCAAGCTACCTCTATGACTGATGACATGCCAGAGCCTGCACACAAGGAGAAGGCCACGGCGGCGCTGGATGAATTCATGGCGACCGTACTGCGCCACCTGCGCATGGGGCACGGCAACCCCCTGGAAGAGCTCGGCCTGGTACAGGCCGCGGACGAGCTGCAGAACTGGCGGCCGGATATCCCAGGTTCAGGAACACAAGAACAAGGGAGTTCAGGACTAGAGGAACTGAACTAGTGCCGCATCAGGCAACGTTTGCCCGGGCGACGACCCGTCGGAGTCGTTCGTCGTAGGCACCGCCCTCCTGGGCCACTGAATGGCGTCTGTTAGCGGCCCTCGACCCTGACGTTCTTTCTCTTGATCTTGCCGGCGTCCCATACTGGCAGGCCCGGCGCGTAGGTGTGCACCGCATCGGACAGCTCACCAAGCCGGACCTTCTCGTCGTGCAGATCCACCGTCACACCACACTGGTCCGGGCTGGACAGATGCCGCGCACCCGCACCGTGCTGGAAGTCCTCGCCGCTTGGCACGACGGCCATCTGCGAAAGCCACTTCCCTGAGTCTGCATCGTCGCCGTCCTGCCAGGTGCGGAACACGACCAGTCCCGCAACCTCGGGCCACGGGATGCACTGGGGTGGTTCTGTCAGGTAGATGCCTGCGTCACCGACCGCCATCAGGACCTGGCCCACGATAGCGGCGCGGTCCCGCAGCACGAAAATGCCGCCCGCCGCCATCAGGAGCCCGAATACCAGGAAATCCCACACGCCCGCCACGCTGGTATATCCGGTCGCAACGCTGACGGTGGCCACCGTCAGCAACGCGGCCGAGAAGGCGAATAGGAAGATGGCGGTCCAGAACCCGAACCGGTCGCGCCGGCGCAGTACGTATTGGACGGTCCCCGGGTAATCCGGTTCGCGAATGCCCGATCTCCCCACAACAATGCAACGTGCCCGCGCCTACAGCGGTTCGACGCAGCCCAGCACGCACCCCTTTCCGTAGCCTGAGAGTAACCAGAGGATTTCCGTCTGGTCACTTTCTGGCCTTGCGCCGTTTACCTGGCACCGGATTGGGGCGGCGGCCAAGGGGGCATTATGGCCTTTGTGGCATGTCCGGGGGCCGGGGTTCGTGGTGACGACGGCAACCGTCCGCAGATCAGAGCCCAGAAGGGACACGGACACGGTGCCTGAGGATCCGCCCGACGGGCAGCACCTCCCCGACCCGGCCTCGCTGACGGCCGAGGAACAGCGACTGCAGGAGGCCCGGGCGGGCATTCCCTGGCGGGCCTGGGGACCTTACCTCAGCGAGCGGCAGTGGGGTACCGTCCGCGAGGACTACAGCGACAACGGAGACGCCTGGTCCTACTTCAGCCATGATCAGGCCCGGTCCCGGGCGTACCGGTGGGGCGAGGACGGCATCGCCGGGATCAGCGACGACAAGCAGCGGCTGTGCCTGGCCCTCGCGCTGTGGAACGAGCGGGACCCCATCCTGAAAGAACGCCTGTTCGGCCTGACCAATGCCGAGGGCAACCACGGCGAGGACGTCAAGGAGTACTACTTCTACGTCGACAACCTGCCGACGCACAGCTACGAGCGCTACCTCTACAAGTACCCGCAGGCCGAATACCCCTACGACGACCTGGTGGCGGTGAACCGGGCCCGGTCACGGCAGGAAATGGAATACGAGCTCCTCGATACGGGCGTCTTCGAGGACGGCCATTATTTCGATGTCGAGGTGGAGCACGCCAAGAATGGCCCGGAAGACATTCTGTGCCGCATCACCGTGCACAATCGCTCGGACGAGGACGCCGCGCTGCACGTGCTGCCCACCCTGTGGTTCCGCAACACGTGGTCCTGGGAAGCCGGTGGACCCAAGCCCCGCATCGCGAGGGCAGCATCCGCGTACCCGGTCGCCCGGGCCGAGCACGACGAACTCGGCGTGTTCTACCTCCACGCCGAACCCCAGGCCGACCTGCTGTTCTGTGAGAACGAGACGAACACGGCGCGCACCTTCGGCACCGAGCCGGCCACCCGCTTCCCCAAGGACGGCATCGGCGACCACCTGCTGCACGGCGCGGACACCGTCAATCCCGGCGAGGAAGGAACCAAGGTCGCGGCGGCGGTCCGGCTCTCCGTGCCCGCCGGCGGGCAGGCCGCGGTGCTGGTCCGGCTCACCCGCGAGGGCCCGGAGACGCTCCCCGCGCCCTTCGACGGCGCCGGTGAGCTGATCGCGCGGCGGCGGGCCGAGGCCGACGACTTCTATGAGGCCATCACCCCGCCCACCGTGACCGATGACGCGAAGGCGGTCATGCGCCAGGCCCTGGCCGGGATGCTCTGGTCGAAGCAGTGCTACTACTTCGACGTGGATCGCTGGCTGCGCGAGCGCCATCTTCACCCGCTGCGGGCGCCGGCCTGGCGGGGAAGCCGCAACGAGTCGTGGTACCACATGTTCAACCATGACGTCGTGTCGATGCCCGACAAGTGGGAGTATCCCTGGTACGCCGCCTGGGACCTGGCCTTCCATTGCATTCCGCTGGCCATGGTCGACCCTGACTTCGCGAAAAGCCAGATCGACCTGATGCTGTCCCAGGACTACCTCCACCCCAACGGCCAGATGCCGGCCTACGAGTGGAACTTCGGGGACGTGAACCCGCCGGTGCACGCCTTCGCGACCCTGTTTCTGCAGAACCTGGAGACGGACCTCGGCGAGGTAGACCTGCCCTTCCTCCAGGAGGGCTTCGCGCGGCTGCTGCTGAACTTCACCTGGTGGGTGAATCGCAAGGATCCCTCAGGCCGCAACGCGTTCGAAGGCGGCTTCCTCGGCCTGGACAACATCGGCGTCTTCGACCGCAGCGCCGCCCTCCCCACCGGCGGGCGGCTGGAGCAGGCGGACGGCACCGCCTGGATGGCGATGTTCAGCCAGAACATGCTCGAAATGTCCCTGGCCCTCCTCGAGCACGACCCGAGCTACGAGCAGTTCACGCTCAAATTCGTCGAGCACTTCTTCTGGATCGCCGCCGCCATGGACCCGGTCGGTGAGCACCCCGACGAGATGTGGGACGAGGAAGACGGCTTCTTCTACGACGTGCTGCGCCTCCCCGACGGCACGGGCGCCCGGATCAAGGTTCGTTCCCTGGTGGGCCTGCTGCCCCTGTGCGCCACGACGGTGATCGAGGCCGACATGCTGGAGCGCTTCCCGCAGATCGCCGAGAAGGCGGGGGCCTTTCTGCGGCGCAACCAGGACCTCCTGGCCAACATCGCGGATCCGCTCGTGCCCGGCGCCCACGGCCGGCGGCTGCTGTCCCTGGTGAACGAGGACAAGCTGCGGCGCATCCTCGCGCGGATGCTGGACGAGGAGCGGTTCCTCGGCCCGCACGGGATCCGCTCGATCTCCCGGTGGCACCTCGAGCATCCCTACAGCTTCAACGCCGGCGGGGCCGAGCATCAGGTGCAGTACGAGCCGGCCGAGTCGACCAGCGGGATGTTCGGTGGCAACTCCAACTGGCGCGGGCCGGTCTGGTTCCCGATCAACCTGCTCCTGATCCGGGCCCTGCTCCAGCACTACCGGTATTACGGCGATGACCTGAAGGTCGAGTGCCCCACCGGTTCGGGAACCATGATGACCCTGTTCGAGGTGGCGCAAGAGTTGTCCCGCCGTCTCGCCGCCACGTTCCTGCGCGACGATGAGGGCCGGCGGCCCGTTTACGGCGGGACCAAGGTGTTCCAGGAGGACCCGCACTGGCGGGACCTCATCCTCTTCTACGAGTACTTCCACGGCGATAACGGAGCCGGCCTCGGTGCCTCACATCAGACCGGGTGGACCGGCCTGGTCGCCAGGCTGATCCAGAGCCTCGGCCAGTTCGACGCCGCGTCCGTGCTCGACGACCACGACCTGGCCGATGGCCCGGCCCTACCGGCGTCTCGCGGCAGAACCGGTCGGGGACGTCACCGCGGCCCGCGAAGCCCGCGGCGTGCGGGAGCCAGAATCCGCTCCCTGACCGCATCGGGTGCCGGCCCGCGGCTAGGACTCCGCGTCGCCGAGCAGGCGGATGACGTCTTTGGAATGCGTTAGCGGCAGCCGGTTGCCCTCCAACTCGATGCGGGCGTGGCTGTCGTTGTCGATCAGCTCGAGCACGCGCACGTTCACCCGCTGGTGAACCCGGGCCGTCAGCTGCGCGCGAGGGATCTGGAAGAGGAGCGAGGCAGGCTCGCTGTGCCTGGTAGCCGCGGCGAAGCCGTATACCGTCGTGGCGGAGACGCCGATGAGCATGTTGTCTGGCAGACCCGAGCGGATGCCAGCGGCGTGCATGCCCGCGATCGAGCCCATCTCCTCACCCACTGCCTCCCCCACCCCGCCGAGCAGACCCCCGGCCTCGCTGCCCGTCAGCCCTCCAGCGAACATCCCGCCGGTATGGCCGCGCGGATTGAACTGCCCCGCCGCGACCACCTCATCCGCGATCCCCTGCGCGGCGAGAGCCCCCTGTACCAGCTCGACCATCTGTTCCTCCGACACCGCAGCCCCCCATCGACACAGCAGCCGTCCTGCCGCCGTCCATATAGGGCAACGTAACAACTACCTCCACACCTACGGCGAAGGTCCGCGCACCAAGATCGCTGGCTTGGAGGGCGGAAGCATCCATCTGCGTCGGGGAAGTAGCGGGCCAGCCTCGGCCAGGGAGGCGAGGGGATTGAACCAGCCGGGGCTGGCGCCGCGCCCCTGAGCGGACGCGATCACCCCTGAGCGGACGCCGTAAGCTTCCAGCGTAAGTTTCTGTCCTAAGCTTAGTGTGTAAGCCGCCGGGGCGGGGGTAGTGGAAGCAGGCCGGCACAAGGGGGGCAAGCACGGGCCACCGGCTCGCAGCCGGTGGCCCGTGCATCCTCAGGCGCGGTAAGGCCACCCGCCTGATGCGCGACAAGCAGCGCTAGGTCCTAGTGCCCTGCAGTGAGCAGCACTGCCCGGCCCGCGGCCGCGGCCCAGCTCGTGGCGGTGGCCCGAAATTCACTCAACCCGAGGAGATGGCCCGGATGACCGAGAACTACCTGACCGGAACCACACCGCCGCCAGCCGGCGAATGGCCGGAGACGGAGCAGGACACGGCTCAGCTGGCCAAGGATCAGGCATCTGGCCTGGCTAACAGCAGTGTTCAGGCAGGAAAGCATGTGGGCGACGTTGCCCGGGAGCAGGCCTCGGGTGTCGCGGCAGAGGCCGGACGTCAGGGCAGGAACCTGCTCGAGCAGGCTCAAGGCCAGTTGCATGACCAAGCGGCCGAGGGGCAGCAGCGGATAGCGAAGAAGCTGCTTTCGCTCAGCGACGAACTCCGCTCTATGGCCGAGAACTCCAACCAGGGCGTGGCGGTCGACCTGGCCCAGCAGGCAGCATCACGGGTCCGTGATGCCGGGCGCTGGCTGGAGAAGCGCGAACCCGGGCAGGTGGTGAATGAGGTGCAGTCCTTCGCACGCCGCAGGCCGGCAGTGTTCCTGGTGCTTGCGGCAGGAGCGGGCCTGGTGGCCGGGCGCCTCACCCGGGGGCTGAAAGACGCGACTTCCGGCGAGTCCTCGGAAACGGCAGCACCTGCGACCGCGCCGGGGCTTGGCCAGCAGCCCGTCCAGCAGGCTGACGTGGCTGGCTATCCGTCGTACGGCGAGGGCGTTCCAGCAGTGGTCACTGACGACCCCTATAGGGACACGCTGTGAGCCGCCCGCTCGAGCCGACTGTGACGCCATCTGACTCGCGGGCGTCTGTCGGCGAGCTCTTCTCAGAGGTTGCGCAGGATCTCAGCACGCTCCTGCGCCAGGAGGTGGAGCTGGCCAAGGCCGAGCTCCGCGAGTCAGCCAGCCGGGCCGGAAAGGGCGCGGGACTGCTGGCGGGGGCTGGGATCAGCGGCCACATGGTCCTGCTGTTCGCGTCGGTCGCCGTGTGGTGGGGCATCGGCGACGCCACTGGCCGTGGCTGGGCAGCGCTGATCGTCGCGGCCATCTGGCTGATCGTCGCCGCGGTCCTCGGGCTGACTGGGCGCCGCGAGATCACCGCCGTCTCGGGTGTGCCGCAGACCGCGGAGACCGTCAAGGAGATCCCCAACGCAATACGAGGAAACGAGGGCACGTCATGACCAGCGATCCAGACCAGATCCGTGAGCAGATTGAGGAAACCCGTACCAACCTGAGCGAGGACGTCAACACCCTGGCCGACACGGTCAACCCGGCGCAGGCGGCGAAGCGCAAGGCGGCCAGCGCCCGTTCTGTGGTCCGGGGAGTTAAGGACAAGGTCATGGGCACCGCGTCAGAGCCCGTCTCCAGCACCCGCTCCGCCGCGGGGGAACAGCTGCCGGCGGTCCGGGAGAAAATGTCAGCCGCCCAGGACAAGGTGTCAGCGGCCCCGGGCCAGCTACGCCGCCAGGCGGCGGGTAACCCGCTGGCGGTCGGCCTGATCGCAGTCGGGGTCGGCTGGCTCGCGGGCTCGCTTCTGCCGGCCAGCCCGGCCGAGGAGCGTGCGGCGGCGAAGGTCAAAGAGGCCGCCGCGCCGGCCGTGACCAGCGCAGCCAAAGATGCCGCAGCCAACCTCCAGGACTCAGCACAGCAGGCAGCCGAGTCGGTCAAGGCCGCGGCGACCGAGGCAGCAGCGGCCGTCAAGGACGAGACCGCCAGCTCGGTGCACGACGTCCAGGACCAGGCCCAGGCAGCCCGCGGCACCGTGACCGGAAGCCACCAGTAACACCGGCTGCCGCGTCGCCTGGCCGCAAGCTGGCCGGTCACGGGCCTGGGTGCCCGGCCAGCGGCGTGACCCGAAATCCCGGCCATGCGGCGGCGCATCTGGAACCGGCCGCGCGACGATTAGTTAGGAGGGCCATCGCCGATGGCCAGATCACGAAGTGCGGGCAGCGGGGCCCGCGAGGATGCACCAAATGACCCGACGGACCTGAGCGGCGGCTCATGGCGTGACGCGGCCAAGCGAACGCTGCGGGAGTACAAGGACGATGACCTGCAAGACCGGGCGGCGGCGCTGACCTATTTCGGCATCCAGTCGATCTTCCCGGGCCTGCTCGTCCTGGTCTCCCTGCTCGGCCTGGTCGGCCACTCCGTCACCCAGTCGCTCATCACCAACGTCGGCAAGGTAGCGCCTGCCTCTGTTCGCACCATCATCAGCGACAATGTCATGCGCCTGCAGGCGAACCACGCCGCCTCCGGGATCGTCGGTATCGTGGCGCTCGCGCTCGCCCTGTGGTCGGCGTCGAACTATGTCGCGGCCTTCATGCGTGCTTCCAACGCCATCTATGACGTTCCCGAGGGCCGTCCCATCTGGAAGACGGCCCCGATCCGGCTGGGTGTCACCATCGTCACGATGGTCTTGCTGGTGGCGGCGGCCGTCATAGTGGTGGTAACTGGAGGACTGGCGCAGAAGGTCGGGAACGCGCTGGGCGTCGGCTCGGTAGCTGTCACGGTGTGGGACATCGCCAAGTGGCCGGTCCTGCTGGTCATCATCGGGCTGATCCTGGCCATCTTGTTCTGGGCGAGCCCGAACGCCAAACACGGCTTCCAGTGGGTCAGCCCGGGTGGCTTCATCGCTGTCATCCTGTGGCTCATCGCCTCCGCATTGTTTGCCCTCTACGTCGCCAACTTCAGCCACTACAACAAGATCTACGGCAGCCTCGCCGGCGTCATCGTCTTCCTGATCTGGATGTGGATCTCCAACGTGGCCATCCTGTTCGGCGCCGAATTCAACGCCGAACTCGAACGCGGCCGCGCCGTTGCGGGCGGGCATCCAATTGAGGAGGAGCCCTTTTCAGAACTGCGTGACGACCGGAAGCTGCGAAAGAAGGAGAAAGGCAGCCGCCAGGCCCGGCGGCGCGGTAGGCAGGCGGCGCGGTAGGCAGGCGGCCAGTCCGGACGCCGCGCAGCACCAGCACGGCTGTGGCCAGTTCGACGCCCGGCCTTACCCGTGCAGCTGCTGCATTCTGCGCAAAACGCGGCAATTGCGGGATTCCTCGTTGGCCATATGCGCCTGTGGTCGCCGTGCGGGCCAGCCAGGCGCGCTACAGACACGGGCCGATTTATAAAGCCCGCAGACCTTAAGATGATCAGCAGGCGAGCAGCCGGCAGATGGTCCCGATCGCGCTGGCCGCTGAGCACAGCCGTCGTCTTGAGGTGAGGTTTCGGTGACAAAAGCGCAGACCAGGCCCGGCCGTCGGAGCCGGCCCGGCCGGGGTCTGTCGCTGGACCGGATCGTCACGGCCACGCTGGAACTGGTGGACGAGCAGGGCATCGGGGCCGCGACCATGCGCGCGGTGGCGTCCCGGCTGGGAGTCCGCTCGATGTCGCTGTACCGGTACGTGGCGGACCGCGACGAACTGCTTGACGCGGTCGTGGAACGTATCGTGAACGAGCTCGGAGACGATCCAGAGGTCCAACTGCGCCCGGCAGAAGGCTGGCGCCCGTACCTGACCGGGATGGCGCATGGGGTACGCCGCTACGCCCGGGCGCACCCGCATGCGTTCCCGCTGGTTGCCACCCGCCCGCCGGAGGCTCCCTGGGTTAATCCGCCGCTCCGGTCGCTGCGCTGGGTCGAGTCGATGCTGAGCGGCCTGGCCGGCGAGGGGTTCACCGACGAGCAGGTGCTGTTCACCTACCGCACGTTCAACAGTTTCCTGCTGGGCTACCTGCTGCTGGAAACCAGCGCCATGGCGCTGCAGGACCCCAAACCCGGCGACGGGTCCTTCACCAGCGCCGACACTAGCCCGGACGAGGGCCGCGGGACGGCTGGGCAGGCCGCCGCCAACCCGGTCCCCGGCGGACTGAGCCCAGCCCGCTCGCCTGAGCAGCGGGAAGCAGTCCAGGACGCTGACAGCCCGCGCGAGCTGATCGACCCAGCGGACGAAATCGACCGCCGGCGCTTTCCGACGGTTTACCGCCTGGCGGCAGGGCTCGCCGAAGACCGCTGGGAAGGAGAGTTCGGGACAGGCCTGGAGGACATGCTCGACCGCATCGCGGCCTTCGTAGCCGGGAGCCCTGCTTCCAGCCCCGATTGACACGCAAGCGGGGCTGGCCCGCCCGGCGCCCATTCCCGCGGCAGACGCCCGAAGAAGACGATCAGGTCGACAGCCGGCGCGGGAGCCCCGGCAGCCGGCGCGGGAGACCGCTGGGCAATGCCTGGTGCTGGACGCCGGGCAGAGGACCAGCTGGACCTGCCTGAGCGCCCGGTTCTGGGTAACTGGCCGGGTCCGCCCGCACCAGCGGTTCGGTGGTCGCGCCGAAGCCAGGGATGTACTCGGGATCTCCGATCACCTCGGGCTCGGGACTGCGGCGAGCCCGCCACCTGGACGGCACGAACATCGGGATGATCATCGCCAGGCCGGCCGCCCCGAGGATCCCGTGAACCAGCATGGCCTCGAAACCTGCCCCGTACGGGTGGGACTTCAGCGGGATCAGGTGCACCGCGTGCCGGACGTTGACCAGGTACAGCGCCGTCAGGCCGAGCAGCAGCAGCCCGGGTAGCCCGGCGGCGAGGGGCGAGATCCGCGGCGCGGCGATCAGGATCCCGGCCAGCAGGCCGGTGCCCGCCACGGCAGCCAGCCCGGCGAGCATGTGGTGATCGGAAAGCAGGGAGCCGCCGCCAGCCGGCATCTGGGACAGCGGGGTGGTCAGCGCCGTCAGCCGCAGGTATCCCCATGCGCCGGCGAAGAACAGCACTCCGGCCATGACGACCGCCAGGAGGATCCCGATCAGATGTCGCATAGGTTCACCTTCCGCTCGCGACCTGCTCTAGCTCCCCCCATGAAGACCGCCACCAGCGCCGATGCGTTACGCCTCCGGATGGCAGCTGGCCATTCCATGGCATCACAGAATTCAGCCGGCAGCGTAGCGACCAGCCAAGGTCGCCTCATTCACCCGGCCGCCCGACGTCCTGAGCAGGGAAAATAGCGCCATCACCGGATCTGGCTGTCAGGCTATCCGCGCTAACTGTTGGCGCTGAGGATCAGCATTCGCCAAGGATGGCGTCAGTGAGCGAACGCCAAGCCTCAGTCCACACCGACGGCTCCGGCCGTCTGTCTCGCGACCGCGACGAAACGCTGCACGGCGGGACTGGGGTCGTCGGCGCGCCACGCCAGGCACAGCGGGGTGGCGGGCACGCCCTGGCCCGGGACGAAGGTAATGCCCGGCCGCGCGTGGAACGTCTCGGCCGACGCGGGGCAGAGGCTGACCCCACGGCCTGCGGCCACGTATTCGCGCCACTCGTCGATGGTCCGGGCGGTGGCCCCGATGACCGGCGGCGCTCCGCTCGGGCGGGGGCTGAGGAGCCAGTCGTCCCGCCAGGCCGTCGGGTGGCAGCCGTCGGTCGCGGCCGCCGCGGCGATCCAGGGCAGCGCCTCGGTATCGCTCAGGAGCAGGCAGTCCCGGCCAGCGAGCGGGTGGCCAGAAGGCAGCACCCACACCCGGGGTTCCTCAGCCAGGGTGGCGAGCATGATGCCGTCGGCGCGGATCGGCGGGCGGACGAAGGCCACGTCGGTGCTGCGGTCCAGCAGGCCGCCCGCCGGATGGGTGAGCTCGAAGGAGCTGAGCCGGACCTCGATCCCGGGTTCCTCACGCTGGAACGCCACGAGGATCTGCGTCGGGAGGTCGCCGCCCGCCGCGACGCTCAGGCCCACGGGCAGCACGCCCCCGATCGCGTGGGCCGAGTTGCGGGCGGCAGACGCGGCCCGGTCCAGTTCGGCCAGGGTGGAGCGCGCCCCGTCCAGGAAGCTGGCCCCCGCGGCGGTGACCGACGCGCCGCGGCTGCTGCGCTCCAGGAGCTGGACACCCAGGATCGTTTCGAGCTGCTGGATCTGGGTGCTCAGCACCTGCTGGGTGATGTGCACGCGCCGGGCGGCGGCCGTGAAGCTGCCTTCCTCGGCCACCGCGACGAAATAACGCAGATGGCGGACCTCAATGTCCATCGCGGCCGATCGTACCGGCCGGGACCGGATCGGGCGGCCTGGCGTCCGCGCCCCGCTTCGCGGGCAGGACCAGGAGCGAGGCCGCTGAAGGACCAGCACGACCTATCCGTGGCCCCCCGAGCGGGCGGGGGCCCGGGCCACGACGACATCGGGGAGGACTCATGAGTACCGACCAGGCCAATCAGGCCGCCACCGCCGGTGGCGAGGGTCGGCTGGCCCGTCTGCTGGAAACCCGGGGCGGGACCGCGGCCCCGGAGGCCCCGTTCGTCATCGAGCACCGCGAAGCCCTGATCTACATGCTGTGCGAGGCGGCCGAACTCGAGCACGGGATCATGTGCCAGTACCTGTTCGCCGCGTTCTCGCTCAAGGAATCCGAGGACGAGGGGCTGACCCCGGACGAGCTGGCCGCCGTCACGCGCTGGCAGCGGCAGATCCTGAGCGTGGCCGCGGGAGAGATGCTGCATCTGGCCCTGGTCCACAACCTGCTCTCGGCCATCGGCATGGCCCCGCACCTGTCCCGGCCGAACCTGCCCGCCCCGGCCGGGCACTACCCCGCCGGGGTGCAGCTGGCCCTGCTGCCGTTCGGTGACCAGGCTCTGCGGCATTTCATGTTCCTGGAGCGCCCGGAGGGCATGGATCTGCAGGACGCCGAGGGCCTGGCCGCCATGCAGACCGCCATGCCGAGCGTGAGCCCGCGTGACATCGTCCCTACCGCCCCAGGACTTCGCCACGGTCGGGCACCTGTACCGCTCGATCGAGGCCGGCTTCCGGCACCTGACCGAGAAGTACGGCGAGGACTGGCTGTTCACCGGCCCGCCCCGCGCGCAGGCCACCCCGGCGCTGTTCGGCTGGCCGAACCTCCTGCCGGTCACCGGGCTGGACAGCGCCTGCGCGGCGGTCGAGGAAATCGTGGAGCAGGGCGAGGGCCCGCGGGGGCACTGGCGCGACGCGCACTTCGGCCAGTTCGTCGCGATCCTGGACGAGTACGAGCAGATGCGGGAGGCCAACCCCGGATTCGAGCCCACCCGGCCGGTGATGGCCGCGAACGTCCGCCCGCACGACCGGGCCGACGCGGTGCCCGTGATCGCCGACCCGCTGACCGCGCGGGTCACCGACCTGTTCAACGTCAACTACGAGATCCTGCTCCAGCTGTTCGGGCGGTTCTTCGCGCACACCACCGAGACCGACGCCCAGCTCAAGGTCCTCGCGGACGCATCGGTGGCGCTGATGGTGCAGGTGATCAAGCCGCTCGGCAGCCTGATCACCACCCTGCCGCCCGGCCCGGCGTACCCGGGGCGCACGGCCGGGCCCAGCTTCGAGCTGTTCTACGAATCCGACTACCTGATGCCGCACCAGCACGCGGCCTGGACGCTGCTGGCCGAGCGGCTGGACGCGGCGGCCTGGCTGTGCAGCGAACTGTGCGCCGGACGCGGCACGGCCGTCGCGGCCCAGCTGGAACCGGTGCTCGACGCCATCCGCCAGATCGCCGCGTCACTGGCCGCACACCTGGGCGCCGGCACCCCGCAGGCCGCCCTGGCGTCGGCCGGGCCGAGGCTGCTGGCCGCCGACATCGACGCCCTGGCCAGCGCAGCGACCAGGATCCTGGACGGCATGCCCGCCGGCCCGCAAACCCCCGCCGAGGCGACCCGCGCGGCCGGCGAACTGCTCAGCGCGGCCCGCAACCTCCCGGGCCCGGGGGCCCGCCGCGCGGCCGGAGATCCCGACGCCGCCGCCGCAGCCGGGCGGCTGCGGGAGGCCGTGCTGGCGGCGACCCGCCTGCGAACCGGCCTCGGCCAGTCCGGCACCTGCCCCCCAGAGCTCACCGAAGCGGTCGCGGCCCTGCAGGACGTGCTGCTCCGGGTCGCACCCCCTGGCCAGGAACCGGCGTGGCGCGACGATCTCCGGCAGGCGCAGTCCGCCCTGCCCGCCTCGATCCAGGCCGCCCGCAACGGCCCCTACCTGGTCACGAACGTGCCCACGGTCCGCAGCCACCTGGGGATCGCCACCCAGGCGGCACCACAGCTCGCGCTGTGCCGCTGCGGCGCCTCCGCGGTCAAGCCCGCCTGCGACGGGACCTGCCAGGCGAACGGGTTCAGCGACGCGAAAGACCCCGCCCGGGTCCCCGACCGCCGCGACACCTACCCCGGCCAGCAGGTGACGGTGTTCGACAACCGCGGCATCTGCCAGCACTCCGGCTTCTGCAGCGACCGGCTGCCCACCGTTTTCCGATCAGCTAACGATCCGTTCGTGGCACCCAGCGGCGGACGGATGGACGAGATCGTGAGGGCCGCCCGCGATTGCCCGTCCGGGGCCCTGTCGTATGCGCTGGGCCCTGCCGAGGCCCGCGCCGACGTGGACGGCCACGGTCAGCGGCCACCCGCGATCGAGATCACCGCGGACGGCCCGTACCGGGTGACCGGCGCGATCCCGCTCGAAGGCGCCGACGGGAAGCGGGTCAGGCATGCCCACGGCGCCTCGGCTGAGCACTATGCGCTGTGCCGCTGCGGGCACTCGCGGAACAAGCCGTTCTGCTCGGGCATGCACTGGTACGTGGGGTTCACCGATCCCGCCCCCCGCCCGAGCCCGACCCTGTTCGAGTACGCGGGCGGGCTGGGCCCGCTCACGCGGGCCGCCCGGCTGCTGCACGAAAAGCACATCCCGGCCGACCCGCTGCTCGCCCCGGTGTTCGCGGACATGACGGCGGACCAGCCGCAGGCCCTGGCCGCCTGGCTGGCCGCCGCCCTCGGCGGTCCGGCCCTGTCCGGCGCCGGGGAAGGGCTACCCCAATCCCTCCTGTCGCCCTCCGGTCAGCCGCTCGCCGAGGATCAGCGGGCCCGCTGGGTGGCCCTGGCCAGCCGGGCCGCCGACGAGGCCGGGTTGCCCGACGCCCCCGGGTTCCGCTCCGCGCTCGCCTCCTGCCTGGAGTGGCTCTCCCGGGTGGCGAGCCAGCCCGCCGGCGGCGGGCCCGGCCTGGTACCGACCTGGGACTGGGGCCCGGGCGGCCCGCCCGCCCCCGCCCAGCACGACGCCGGCCAGGACACCGCCCCGCCGGGGACGCTGCCCGCGCCGGGTGAGGCGGTCAGCTTCGGCGCGCACATCAAGCCGCTGTTCCGTGACCGGGACCGTCAGTCGATGAGCTTCGCCTTCGACCTGTGGTCCGCCGACGACGTCCGCACCCACGCCGCCGGCATTTTGCAGCGCCTCCAGGACGGAACCATGCCCTGCGACGGGGCGTGGCCCGCCGACCAGATCGCGGTCTTCGAACGCTGGACCGAAACCGGAATGGAACCCTAGGGACTCCTCAGGATTTGATGTCCCACTGCTGGCAGGTGTTGTCGAGCTGGGCCCACTGGCGGACTACCGTCCCGTCCGCGGTTTCGCAGTCCACCGCGTCCAGCACCATGCCGTTGCCGACGTTGCTGATGGTGTAGTGGCTGCCCACCGCGGTGACGTCCCATTCCTGGCAGACGTTGCCGAGCGAGGACCACAGGTCGGTCAGGGTGCCGTCGAAGATCCCGCAGTTCACCGAGTCCAGGACCGTGCCGCTGTTGACGTTGGTGATGGTGAAGTGGCCGCTGCCGACGCTGGTGAACTTCCACTGCTGGCAGGCGGTCCCGGCGGACCACAGCACGATCCCGGTGCCGTTGGCGGTGCCGCAGCCGTTCGGCTGCACCAGCTTGCCGCTGTTGACGTTGGTGATGGTGTAGGCGGTGCCGCTCACCGGGAAGCCGCTGCTGACCTGCTGGTAGCCGGCCGCGACGATGTTGGCCTGGACCGCGTTGTCGGTGGCGGCGGACGGGTAACCGGCGGTCATGACGCCCTCGAAGAACGAGCCGTCGGATCCGTTGCTGTTGTCGCCGCCGGTGCCCAGGATGACGGCGCCCTCCTGGTGCATCGGGGTGTACCCGCCGATATTGGGGAGCGGCCCGCTGTACTCGGTATTCACGCCGCCCGACTGCGCATTGGCGTCCTTGATCGCGTACGACGTGGTGCCGTTGTTATTCACGATCGCGGTGACGAACGCGCTGGAGTTGCCCTTATTGGCCGGGTCGGAGCCGTTGCCGCCGGCGAACAGGCCGTTCTCCAGGTCCGCCTGGACCCAGGGCCCGGACCCGGTACACGGCGAGAACCAGCACTCGGTGCCGAAGTTGATCGCGTCCATGTGGCCGTTGCCGGTGTCAGTGCCCGACGTCTCGGCGTTACCGAAGTCGAAGCAGCACACGCTGTCCACGTGCGTGCCGCTGGTCACCATGTACGCGCCCTGCGGCTGGCTTCCGGTCGCGACGCCGTTCGTGACGTCGTTGCGGTACCCCACGCCCGCCTGGACGTTGACCCCGTAGACCGAATGGCCGCCGACCTTCACCGGCAGCGCGTTGGCGATCGCCGCGGCATCCGGCCCGCCGTTCCCGCCGATCGGCCCGACGCCGAGGTCGTTGTGGTGGCCGCTCTGGTCGTAAATCCTGGTGATGGTGCACACCGTGCTGGCACAGAAGGAGTTCTGGGCGGCGGCGTCGGCGTAGCCGTCCTTCAGCAGGCCGATGTTGGCGCTCGTGCCGTCTGACACCCGCGTGACCTGGTAGAGCGGGCCGCGGTAGGTGCGGTACAACGCCCGCACGGTGCTGTACGCGGCCACGCAGGGAGTGCCCCCGGCGGCGTAGATGTTGCACGGCCGCGCGGAAGAGGAGGCGGTGGAAGCGACCTGGGCCGCCCCCGCCGGGCCAGACGTGGCGGCTAACGCGGCGAGGACGAGCGCCGCTGAGGTCAGCCATACACCACAGTGCTTTTCTCAGACCCGGGGCTTTCCTCAGACCCGAGAGCTGTTCTCAGACCCGGAAGTCTCATCTGGACCAATCTCCCTACTGGCTAGTGGGTTGATGACGCCACAGATGCCAGGCCGGGCGCCGACGATGAGTGTTAGCGCTAACAACCTGGTTCGTTACCTCTATGTAAATCGGCCAGAGAATGTTGTCAAGGGCTCCGATTGCACCTGGGAGGAAGCCAGTCGCGACCGCCAGGCGTCGGGGGGACGGCGCGCCCCACACGACCATCAGCCCCGGCCGTTCTAACTTGCTGCTGCGCCGCGGCGCCGGCGCCTGGCTCGTGCCGATGGCCTGCTGGATTGAGGTGAAGCCCGCCTCACGGGCGCGCTGGGCCAGCCCGGCGTGGATCCGGTGGGGCCAGAATGGCCCGCCGTACACGAACCCGGTGTACGCCTGCACCAGGGTGGCCCCGGCCGTGATGCGTTCCCACGCGTCGTCGGCGGTTTCTATGCCACCGGACGCGATCAGCACGACCTGATCCCCCGTGCGCGCATGCACCCGCCGCAGCACCTCGAGGGCGCGCTGCTTGAGCGGAGCTCCGGAGAGGCCGCCCGCCCCGGCGGCGGCCACCTGGGCCGGGTCGCTGCTCAGATGGTCGCGGGAGATCGTCGTGTTGGTGGCGATGATCCCGTCCACGCCGAGTTCCATGGCCAGGTCGGCGAGGGCGTCGATGTCCTCGTCGGCCAGGTCGGGGGCGATCTTCACCAGCAACGGCACCCGCTTCACCAGCGACGGGACCCGCCTGGCGGTGGCGGCGTCCAGCGCCTCGCGGACCGCGGTGAGGATGGAGCGCAAGTGCGCCGTCGCCTGGAGGTCGCGCAGCCCCGGGGTGTTCGGTGAGCTGACGTTGACCACCAGGTAGTCAGCGACCCCGGCCAGCAGGCCGGCGCTGGCGGCATAGTCCGCCGCCGCCTCCTGCTCCGGCACGGCCTTCGTCTTGCCGATGTTGACCCCCACGACCTGGCGCCTGGTCTGGGAGTCCAGCCGGCTCGCCACGACCGCCGCGCCGTGGTTGTTGAAGCCCATCCGGTTGATCAGCGCCCGGTCGTAAGGGAGACGGAAAAGCCGTGGCCGGGGCTGACCCGGCTGCGGTTGGGCGGTCACGGTGCCTACTTCGATGAACGCGAAGCCCAGCGCTCCCAGGGCATCCGGGCCCAGGGCGTCCTTGTCGAATCCCGCCGCCAGTCCCAGCGGTCCCGGCAGATCCAGCCCCAGCGTGCGAACTCGCAGCACCGGATCACGTGGGGCGAGCCACGCTCGCAGCAGCCAGGAAATCCCGGGCACGGCCGCCGCGGCCCGGATCAGCGCGAACCCGGCCCGGTGCGCGGCCTCGGCCGGCACGCGCCGGAACACCACGGTGAACAGCAGCCGGTACATCGGCCCCCAACGATATCGGCCGGGACGCTCGCAGGGCCGGCCGAGCGCCGGGGGCGCCTTACTCAGCGCAGAGGGCCCAGACGATCTTGCCGCCCAGGCCGTCCGGGCCTTCCGGCGCGTAGCAGCCCCATTGTGCGCTGAGGGTCTCGACGAGCAGCAGCCCCCGCCCGGCCTCGGCGTCCAGCCCCGCGTCCTGGCGTACCGGCTGGCAACGACCGCCATCCCAGACCCGGATCAGGACGCTCTCCCGGTTCGAGGTGAGCCAGAATCGCACCCGCAGCGCCCGCCGGGCCTGCCCGGCCGCCCGCGGCAGATCGGCGATCATGGCGGACGCGCGCACCGCGTTGGTGGTGATCTCCGAGACCAGCAGTTCCACCGGGTCGGTGAAGCCTTCCATCCGCCATTCGCGGAGGGCTTTCCTGGCCTGGAGCCGGGCAGAGCGCACGGACGCAGGCAGGGCGCGCAGCTCACGGTAACTGCGCAGCGGCCATTCGTGCGTGCACGGCAGTTCTGGATGAGGCTGGAGCGCGGGCTCGGCGGAACGTCTGACCGCCCGGCGGGAGCTGGCAGCGGGTGGCCCGCTGAGCGTGTCTATCCCAGGGACGGTCATTGCTGCGCGAACCCTCCGATCCGCTGAAGGCGCGAAGCCTCGGCAGCCGACCTCACCGGCTGAGCAGGAATGGAATCGTCACAATGTCAGCCAAAGCTCACGAAATGCTCTTAATTGGGGACCAACGGCTCACCGATGGCTCACCACGCCGGTACGCTGCGGTCATGTCGGCGGTCCGACCCCGATCCGCTGACGCCGCCACCACAGCGCGCAGCTGGCCGGGAAGAGGTGCGGGGCCGTGGAGTTCGGGCTGCTCGGGCCGCTACTGATCCGTGATGGCACGCGACAGGTATCCGTGTCGGCACCCCGGCAGCGGGTCCTGCTGGCGGCGCTGCTGCTGAGCGCCGGGCGGGTGGTCAGCCTGGACGCTCTGGGCGAGACGCTGTGGGAAGGCCAGCTCCCGGCCGGGGCGCGGGGCGCGCTGCACAGTGCCGTTCAGCGCCTGCGTTCGACGCTGGGCCCGTCCGGCGCCGGCCTGGTCGAGACCCGGCCTCCTGGTTACCTGATCAAGATCGACGACGGCGACTTCGATGTCCGCGAGTTCAGCGTGCTCGCCGCGCGCGGCCACGCCGCCGCCCAGGCCGGGGCCTGGGCGCAGGCGGCGGCCCTGCTGCGCGACGCGCTCGCGTTGTGGCGGGGCGACCCCCTCGCCGACGTGCCGTCCCAGCTGCTGCGGCTCCGCGAGGTCCCCTCCCTCGACGACCAGCGGCTGCAGGCGCTGGTGGCGCGGATCGACGCCGATCTGCATCTGGGACGGCACGGTGAGGTCGTGGCAGAACTGCGCCAGCTGGTCGCGGCTCATCCCTTGCAGGAGCAATTCCACGCGCAGCTGATGCTGAGCCTGTACCGCAGCGGCCGGCAGGCCGACGCCCTCGCCGCCTACCAGGACGTGCGGCGCGTCGTGGCCGATGAGCTTGGCATCGATCCGAGCCCCGAGCTCCGGCTCCTGCAGCAGCGGATCCTGACCGCCGACAGCGAGCTCCTGCCGCCGGCGGACAGCTTGCCGTCCGACCCGGCGCCGGTGACGCTCAGCCCGGCTGAGGCAGGCCGCGGCGACCCGGTGCTCGCCAAGGCGCAGCAGGTGGTGCCCAGGCACCTGCCCGCGGCGACGCGGCATTTCGCCGGCCGGGAGGACGCGCTCAAAGCGCTCACCGGGCTGGCCGCCGAGGCGGCCGAGACGAGCCCGGCGACGGTCATCTCGGTCATCCACGGGACGGCCGGGATCGGCAAGACCACGCTGGCCCTGCATTTCGCGCATCAGGCCGCCGGGCAGTTCCCGGATGGGCAGCTGTACGTGAACCTGCGCGGTTTCGATCCAGCCGGGCCGCCCATGGCCCCGATGGAGGCCCTCAGGCTGTTCCTGGACGCCCTGTCCGTGCCCGCGGCCAGGATCCCGGCCGGCCTGGACGCGCAGGCGGGCTTGTACCGCAGCCTGCTGGCCGGCCAGCGGATGCTGGTCCTGCTGGATAACGCCCGGGACGTCGATCAGGTCCGCCCGCTGCTGCCGGCCAGCCCCGGCTGCCTGGTCATCGTGACCAGCCGCAGCCAGCTCACCAGCCTGGTCGCCGCCGAGGGTGCGTTCCCGCTCACCCTGGATGTGCTGGCCGACGCCGAGGCGCATGAACTGCTGACCCGGCGGCTGGGCGCGCAGCGGGTCACCGGCGACCCCGCGGCCGCGGATGAGCTGATCGAGTTGTGTGCGCGGCTCCCCCTGGCGCTGAGCATCGCCGCCGCCCGCACCGCCAGCCAGCCCGGGCTCTCGCTCGCCGCGCTGGCCGCCGATCTGCGCGATGCCCACGGGCGGCTCGACGCGCTGGACGCCGGGCACGCGGCCACGAACGTGCGGGCCGTCCTGTCCTGGTCCTACCAGCAGCTCGATCCGGCCACCGCGCGGCTGTTCCGGCTGCTCGGGCTGCACGCCGGCCCGGATGTGAGCGCGGCCGCCGCGGCCAGCCTGGCCGGCCTGCCCCTGGACGAGGCGCGCCGCGGGCTGGGCGAGCTGACCCGGGTGCACCTGCTGACCGAGCACGCCCCCGGCCGGTTCTCCAGCCATGACCTGCTCCGCGCCTACGCCGCCGAGCTCACGGAGTCGGCCGACAGCGAGGCCGAGCGGCGCGCGGCCACCGGCCGGATGCTCGATCATTACCTGCGTACCGCGCACCGCGCCGCGCTGCGGTTGCACCCCACCCGCAGGCAGATCACGCTGGCCCCGCCCGAGCCCGGCGCCGAGCCCGAGGACATCGGCGATGCCGCGGCGGCCCAGGCCTGGTTCGACGCCGAGCTCCAGGTCCTCATGGCCGCCGCCGCGCGGGCCCTGGAGGCAGGCTTCGATGCCCAGGTATGGCAGATCGCGTGGGCGCTGTTCCGGTTCCTGGAGATGCGGGGCCGCTGGCACGACTGGGTGGCCGTCGAGCAGTGCGCCCTCGCCGCCACGCAGCGGCTGGGCGACCGGTCGGCCCAGGCCCTGGCCCACCAGCGATTCGGCTCGGCCAGCGGGAGGCTCGGCAACTATGAGGACGCCTATGCCCATCTGGACCGGGCCCTGAGCATCCATACCGAGCTGGGGGACCACGCCGGGCAGGCGTACGTGCACAACGCGCTGGCCATCATGTTCGACAGCCAGGGCCGCACCGGCGAGGCCCTGGAGCAGGCTCAGCAAGCCCTGGATTCCTACACCGCCGCCGGCCACGCGAACGGCCGGGCCGTGGCCCTCAACGCGCTCGGCTGGTTCCACGCCATGCTCGGGAACCATCAGGAAGCGCTCAGCTACGCCGGGCAGTCTCTCGACCTGTCCCGCGAGATCGGCAGCGAGGATGGGATGGCCGCCGCGCTGGACAGCCTCGGGTACGCCCACCAGCATCTCGGGCGTCACGCCGAAGCGATTCAGTGCTACCAGCAGGCGCTCGACCTGCATCTCGAGGTCAGCGGTAACTGGGGCGCGGCCGAGACGCTGGGGCACCTCGGGGACGCGCGGTATGCCGCCGGGGATCTGGAGGGGGCCCGGGCGGATTGGGAGGAGTCACTCGTGATCCTGGAAGACCTCAACCACCCGGACGCCGCCCAGATCCGCGCCAGGCTCAGCGGGCTCTAGCGCTGGGTCAGCTGTCCTGCTCCCCTCTCCGGGCGCAGACGAGGGCCTTCCCGGTGCCGTCGAGGTTGCACCACTCCTCATAACCCGACCTGCACGGGTAGCCCGCCCACTTGATGGCAGATGAGCCCAGAGACCCTGACCCAGGCCAGGCCTGTCGCATGATGGTCTTAGGTAAGCGCCGAGGGGAGGTCCAGCGATGCAGCCAGACGTCCGGGTCCGCCGGGTGTACGAGGAGCCTGAACCCCAGGACGGAACGCGCGTGCTGGTTGACCGGCTCTGGCCGCGCGGGCTCCGGAAAGACGCGGCCCGGTTCGACGAATGGGCCAAGGACGTGGCGCCGTCCACGGAACTTCGCACCTGGTACGGGCATGACCCGGAGAAATTCGGCGAGTTCCGCCGGCGCTACACGGCCGAGCTGGCGGAGGGCACGTCTCGGGCCGCACTGGATCACCTGGCCGCCCTGACGGCTGCGGGTCCCGTCACGCTGCTCACCGCCACCCGGGATGTCGGCCACAGCGAGGCCGTGGTCCTCGCCCAACTGCTCCGGCAGCAGACTCCCGGTGAGGCGGCCGAACTCGGCGGGTCCGCCGAAGGCGGCGAGGCCGCCTGCTACGCCCATCTGGTCTGCCCCGAGTGCGGCGCCGTCACCACCGAAGGCCACCGACCCGGGTGTTCATCGGCCTAACCACCCGCCCGGCCCTCAGACGTGCAGGGTGGGCCGGTAGAGGAGCTCTTGGATGTTGCCGTCGAGCGTCTGGCTCTCGATCAGCTCGAGGTCGAAGTCGGCCGCCCCGGCGAAGATCGGGTCCTGCCCGGTCTGGCCGGTGATCACGGGGAACAGCGTCACCTGGACGCGGTCGACCAGGCCGGCGGCCATCAGCGCCCGGTTCATCGACAGGCTGCCGTGCGAGCGCAACGGTACCCCGGACTCTTCCTTGAGCCGGGCGATGACGTCGACGGCGTCACCGCGCACAACGGTCGTGTCCGGCCAGTTGAGGGGTCCTTCCAGGGTGGTCGACACCACCGTGGCCGGCAGGCTCCTCATCCGGGTGACCCAGGGGTCACCCACGTCGGGCTGCCCGGTGCCCGGGGCCAGCATCTGCGCGAATTGCCGGTAGGTGCTGGCCCCGAAGACCATCCGCTGCTTCTCGCCGTACAAGGCGAGGCGGCGGTCGAGTAGCCCGGGGCCTTGCCTGCCCCAGTAGCCGCCCCAGTTGCCGTGGTGGGAGCCGTAGCCGTCGAGGCTGGAAAAGACGTCGAAGGTGTAGGTAGCGGTCATGATGCTCTCCTCGAATACGGTTCATCGGGTGTGGATACAGACGGGAAACCACGGCGAAACGCATCGCCGTGGGACTCCTGGAGCCCGGCTATTCCTCCTACGGCCGCGTGTCAGGTGTCTGACCGCCGGTCGTCGGTGCGGCGAGCTCGGCTAGGTGGTGCAGCGAGTTGGTGAGATGCTCAGGGCCGAACGGCGGGAACTGGATGCCGCGCTCGCGGATGAATTGCGGCACGGCCGACCAGTCGTAGGTGAGCGTGACCTCGGTCTCGGACGGACCGAGCGGTGCCAGGTCGTAACGCCAGATCCAGCCGCCGAACTCCAGGTGACCGTCGTCCTTCTCCATCCCCGTCAGCCAGGCAATGGCGCACGGCGGGCCGAGCACCTGGACCTTGTTGACCACCTGGTAGTCACCGTTTGGATGGCCAGGGTGATACATGTCCATCCGGAAAATCTGCCCCGCCTCGGTCAGCGGCGCCCGGTCGACAGCTTCCTGAACCCAGCCGGTGCCATCGATCGCAGCATGGGTCGCCGGGTCCGCCAGCACCGCGAACACCCTCGCGGCAGGCGCGGCGACAGTCAGGGTGGCGCTTACGTTCTCCTGGTCCGCCGTGGGCTGGTTGGTCGTGGGCTTCGCGGGAGCGGTGGTGGTGGACATCGTGGGCCTCCGGTGGGTGACGACCGGCCCGTGGCCGGCCTCTCACCTTGGCTACGAACGGGCTCGACGCCATCCGACACCACCGCGGAAAAATTCAGAAGACGTACTCACTCCGGCCGCGTCAGCGTGGTCAGCGACACGGCGGCTATGTGAGCAGCAGAGAACGCAGGTGCCGTACCGCTGGGGAGCCGTGGGCCAGGAGTTCGTCGTGCCGCTGGCGCTCACTCCACTCCGGGTGGTGCGCCCGCAGCCTGGCGGCGAGATCAGCGACCTCGGTATAGCCCACGTAGTACGTGGACAGCTGCGCGGATGTGAGCAGTGCCCGGCGCCATTTACCGGCCGCTTCACCCTCTTCCTGGAAGCCGCGCCCGGTCATCAGGGCCATGGCCTCCGCTTCCGGGAACCCCAGGCAATGCACCCGGACATCCAGGATCGTGTTGATGATCATGCGCAACCGCATCTTGAGCTGCTGCATCCGGACCGCATCCGGATTTCCCTCGCCCGGGTAACCGTGCCCGGCCATCAGTTCCTCGGCGTACACCGCCCAGCCCTCGACGAACGAGCCGGACCAGAACGCGGCGCGGACCGGGGTGCCACCCGCGAACCGGCGGGCGTGCCCCAGCTGCAGAACGTGTCCGGGCATGGCCTCATGCACCATGAGGTTCTGCACCATGTGCCGGTTGTACTCGCGGTAGAACGACCGGACCCGGTCAGCGGTCCAGTCCCGGGGCGTCGGCGACACGGCGACGAAGGTAGGCATCTCCGCGGTCTCCAGCGGCCCGGGCGGGTCGCAGTAGGCGATCGCCACCCCGCGGTCGATCTCCGGCATCTCGATCACGTCCACCGGGTCGTCGTACGCGGTCACGATCGCGTGCTCGCGGACAAACGCCAGCTGGACGTCGTAGGCCCGGCGGACCAGGCCGAGGATCGTGCTGTCATCGGGCGCGTCGGCCGCCAGCGAATCAAGCACCTGGCGCACGAGTTCGCCGCGCCCACCGTCCTCAGCAACCAGGCTGGCTGCCATCCCCTGCGCTGCGCCCCAGCCGGGCCGCAGTCTCGGTGATCTGCCCGGTCGCCTCGTCGAGATCAGCCTGCGCCCGGGCCAGCAGTTCCTCGGGGGAACCACCGGACTCCAGGGTCAGCTGGAGCTTGCGCGCGAACAGCTCCGGCCCGATCCGCGGATCCCGGAAGCCGCCGTCCTGGGAGCCGCCGCCCTGGGAGCCGTCGGCCAGCCGCTGCTCTAGCCAGCGGCGATGTTCCACGATCGCGTCCAGCGCCGCGGCCCGCCCGGCCGCCAGGTCTCCCGGCACCAGCTCGTCTGGTGCCCCGGTGAGCACGCGGTCCAGTTCCGTCCCGATCAGGTGTTCCGTTCCGGCGAACTGGCTGAGCGCGGTCTCCAGGTGCACCCTGGGCAGCGGGCCGGCCGCTACAGAACGCGCCGCGGACAGCGCTTCCGGGACCGCGGCGAGCCGCTCCGCCAGGCTGCGCAGCCGGTCCGGCAGCGCCGCGAAGTCCCGGGCCAGCAGCAGGTAGATGGCCCGCCCCGGGTTGGCGAGCATCGGGTTCCACTCGTGCTCCCGCAGCTCAGCCGTGTCGAACCGGCAGAGCTCCAGCTGATTAGCCAGGATCCGCGCGTCCACCCGGTACTCCGCCGACAGCCGGTCCAGGTCCATCCGCTGCAAGTCAGCCAGCCGGTCCCCGCACCACCGGGCCAGCTCGTCGTGATACTCAGCGGTGCCGATCGCCAGCCGGCCGTCGTGGGCATGGTCGCCCAGCAGGGTGGCCAGCTCCGGCCGGCGTTCCAGCATGCCATCCACAGTGGACCGGGCCAGTGCGGCGAAACCATCGTCGGCGTCAGACATGAGCCGACTATAGAGACCCACGAGGACGGGAACCGCCGACGATACAGCTAGTGCCGTAGCAGGCCATGTTTGCCCCGTGGGCGGGGCTGGTACCGGCACTTCTGCTGCCGGGACGCAACTTGGGGACGCAACGGCGCGGGCCGTCTGGTGCATCCCCGTTTCAGGCCCTCTTCCCTCCTATGGGCCAGACAGCGCAGCGCACACCAAAGGCGTGGTGTCACCGGAGAAGAAGTTCCCGCTCTGGGAGATCAAGTTCATGGGCGGCGTGACCGGGATCCCCTCGGGGGTGATGTCCACGACCGTGGTATCGAACACCTGCCTCCCGGCGGATATCACGCCGGGCTGAAGCATGAACTGCAGGCCCGTGATGGTGAGAACCGCAGGCGTGCCCACGGCACCCCCGCCCGTGTAGTCGATGTGCCCGACCGCGGGCGAGGCGGAGCCGATGGACTTCCCGGTCGACGGGGCGGCGAAGCCGATCGTGGTGGCCGGGAAGGTGTCGATCTCCCTGATCAACGTGCCGCTCCGATCGTAGAGCAGGGTGACGTTGATGTTCCCCGCGAAGAAGTCGAAGACATCGAACCCGCAGGCATCGCTGAGGGCGTCGTCGCGAACGCTGTCGTTGATCGGGATGTGGAAGAAGTGCTTCGGCGGCGTCGCCCAGGCGGGCGCAGCCGCAAGCACGCCTCCCCCCAGCGCCAGGAACGCGACCAGGCTTACCAGTAGACCGATCCGTCGTCTCATGACGACCCCCCCTGCGACCGGCGCTGACCGGCCGACGATAGGAAACTGCACGAGCCAGCGCCGACGGCACCCGGGGTTCGGCTCGCTTATCCCTCCCCGGTGGCGGCCAGGCCCGGCACCGCATGGCGGCATCTGGCGTCAGGTAAACCCGGGGTAACACGCTGGTCAACGGGCAGCAAGAACTAACCAAGGAGTAACGTATTCGCTCCGGCTATTTACCGTGCGGAACGTATGCGCGGGATGAAAGCAACCGTCGTAAGGTACCGCCATCCAACATCCAACTCAGGTAGCGCAGCTCACCCACCACACCCACCCGGGCAAACGTTGGCTGCTGCGGCACTAGTTAACGAGTCCGCCGGTGGCCCGGCTACCTGGTTTGCCAGCTCGCGGGTCTGCGGGCCGCCTCGTAGACGGCCTCCACCTGATCGGGATGCAGCGCAGGCGACTGTTTGTGTAGCCAGCGGCGCAGCGCCCGGGGGGTTGGGAGCACGGCGACGTCCGCCGGGCCGCCGCTGCGGACGGTCACCCTGCGGGCGCCGACGAAGACGATCGCTGGCTGGACCGGCACCTCCAGGCCGGTGGCGCGGTGCAACAGCCGGCTGGCCCGGTCTGCCTCCTGCCGCGACTTGCGGAGATAGTCGACGGGCTTGCCGCCGATGGTCAGGCCGTACTCGCCGACCCAGACGGCCGTGCTCGTGGTCTTGGTGTTCACGGTCACCACTCCGAACGGCCCGATCACGACATGGTCGATGTCTGCGCCTCGCCGACCGATCGGCACGGCGTGCAAGACATGCCAGCCATACCGTGCGGCCCACCGGTTGAGCTGCCGGCCGACCGTGCGTTCTCCGCGGGCCCCGGCCGCGAACTGCTGGGCCGACGTGCGAAGGCCAAGCACTGCGGCCGCACTGGTCAGCAGCGGACGCTCGCGACGCAGTTCCCGGGCCCGGGCGCTGGCCGATGAGCCAGGTGCGTTGCGGGCCAGGTCGTCCCGGTGCGCAATGGAACTGGTCTCGGGAGGAAGCTCCGGCTCGCTGATGTGCCCCTCTGCTAGCAGCCGCTGGCATTCGGCGCGGACCGCCGCCCAGAACTCATCGTGCATGTCGGGGTTGCTGAGCTGGGACTGGCCAGTCCGGGGATCGAACCAGCCAACCGGGTCATTGTCCGCGGAGACGTAGATGCGTAACTGGCCGTAACGCCGCCAGACCCGGGAATTGAGTGGGGACATTGCATGCGCCTCGTGACGATCCAAAGGTGGCTACTCGCCGGGCTTTTGATCACCTGGGTCGGCGATCTGGATGATGTCCGCATCCCCACGGGCCACCGCCGTCAGCACGCCGGTGTCCAGGATTAAGGGCGTACGGCCTGGAGTGCTCATTGAGCGAGTTGCTGGTCGATGTGCGCCATCATGCGGGCGACCCGGGAGGTCACGGCAAGGCGCTGCCGGCCCGCAGGACATGGCAGCTCCACTCGCGAAGATCGCTGTCGAGCTGGTCCTGGGAGTGCCCTAGTCCCGGGAGGCGCTCGGTGTGCTGGGCTTTCATGCCGTCCAGGACAATGGCCAGGTGGCGGCGCCACTGGCCGGGCGAGCTCTGGCTGGTAATGGCCATGGTCCGGGCCACGCCGAGCAGGGCGAGGGTGACGTCGGCGACGGTCAGGTCACCCCGGGCCTGGCCGCTGTCCTGAGCCCGGGCCAGCAGGCCGGTCATCAAGTCGCGGAATCGTTCCCGCCAGCCTGGACAGACGGCCAGGAGCGCGCCGATGGCGCGGTTGCGGGTGCCGTCGGCCAGCGCGTCTTCCAGGAAACTCACCAGTCCGTGCCAGGGATCGGGGTCGGCCAGCGCGGACTCGGCGACGGCTTGCCGGCGGCCGTACCAGTCCTCGAACAGCTCATCGATGAGCTGTTCCTTGGTGAAGTTACGGTGCAGCGTGGCATTGCCGACCCCGGCGCGCCGGGCGATCTCGATCAGGCTGACACCGAACCCTTCGTCGGCGAAAGCCTGCGCGGCGGCGGCGAGGATCCGGTCCCGGTTTTCCCGGGCATCGCTGCGCAGGCAGCGCGCCGTCTCGGCTGGTGGGGTAGCCACGACCCAAACTCTAGCCGATCTGGACAGCTTGTCCTCTAGCGATCGCAAGATCGTCGCCGAACCCCAGTCGTGCTGCCCACGCTGGGGTCCCGCGCGATGGCCTTTACCTTCCTACCCGGCCTGACCCTGGATCCCGGGGGGCAACCGGATAGCCCTGACCGGTTGGTGATACGTTCAAAGAAGCGGATAGCCCTAACCGGTTGACGGTGCATCCAGACCCCGTGCACCAAGGAGGTCGGTCCCGATGGCCTTTCCGGACAATCTCAGGTCCCTCGGTGAGCTGCGCAGCCGGTACCGGCGTACGCGTCGCGGCGCCCAGGCGGGCGGCGTCGCATTCGTCTTCCAGGGTGGCGGCAGCCTGTCCGCGCCGCAGGTGGGCATGCTGCGGGCGCTGAGCGAGGCGGGCGTGCTGCCGGATCTGGTCGTCGGCTCCTCGGCCGGGGCGCTGAACGCGGTGGCGTTCGCCGCTGATCCCACCCAGGCGGGCCTGGATCGGCTGGAAGCGGTATGGATGTCGCTGCGCCGCCGGAAAGTCGCCCAGTTCTCGGCCCGGACGCTGCTCGCCGCGGCACTCGGCCGCGGGGATGGCCTGGTGTCCAACTCCGCGCTCCGGGACCTGCTCCGCAGCGCCGCGCTTCCGGCCACGCTGGACGGCACGTCCATTCCGGCGCACGTGGTGGCGACCGACCTGGGCTCGGGTGCGGCGGTGGTCCTCTCCGGCGGGCCGACCGGACCGGCCCTGCTGGCCTCGTGCGCGTTCCCCGGCTTGTACCCGCCGGTCGAGGTGGACGGGCGGCTGCTGGTGGACGGCGGGGTGTCCGCCGACGTACCGGTGTTGCAGGCCGAGGCGCTGGGCGCGCGGGTGATCTATGTCCTGCCCGCGGCCGGGGGTGACGTCACCGCTCCGCCGCCGCACCGGCCGCTGCCGCTGGCCTTCCACGCACTGAGCCAGGTACTGGGCTCGGTCGCCGCCACGAACGTGGCCGCCGCCCGCAGGCCGGTGCACGTCCTGCCCTCCCCCAGCACCCAGACCACCAGCCCGGTCGACTTCCGCGACACCTCCCGGCTGATCGACCAGGGCCACCAGCTCACCGCCCGCTGGCTGGCCAGCCAGCGGCCGGACCGGCCTGCCTCGCCTGACCTCCCGCTCATACGGGTGGCCGGGGCGAGCTGAGCCATCCGTGATGACCATTCCGGCCCTCGGCGAGTTCGTTTCGCACGCCCGCACGGCAGCGCCGCACCGGGACCGGACCGTACCCCCGTGGGCGATCGTCTCGGCCGGCCTGACCCCCATCCTGCTGACCGGGGGCTGGCTCGTCGCGGGCGCGCTTCAGCCGGCTTCCTACAACCCGGTCCGGGACACGGTGAGCGTGATGGCTGGTCATGCGGGAACCGACCGGTGGGTGATGACCGGCGCCCTGCTGCTGGTCGGCGGCTGCCATCTGGTCACCGCTGCGGGCCTGGGCGCTATCCGGGTCCCGGCCCGTGTTTTGCTGATCCTCGCGGGGCTGTCCTCTATTGGCATCGCCGCGTCGCCGGAGCCCATGGTCGGCTCCACTCCGCAGCACCTCGCCTGGACCTCGTTTGGCGCAGTGATCATCACGGTCTGGCCGGCGTTCACGGCCCGGGCCGGATCACCGCAGCCACTGATTCTGAGCCGCCGCGGCTCGGCCGTCGTGACCGCCGTGTTTCTCGCCCTGCTGTGCTGGCTCGTGATCGAGACCCAGGGCGGCAGCAACCTGGGCATGGCCGAGCGGCTGACTTCGTCGGTGCAGACCTCGTGGCCATTCGTCGTGGCGGTCGTGCTGTGGCGTCACGCAGCCCGGACACGCCGGCCCGTAGCGCCGCCAGAGCCGTGAATTTGGTGGGGGCATGCATGCGCGTCGTAAACAGATATCTACTGTCAGTGAATTAGTAAAACCCATAGCGTGGCCGTGGACCTTGTTTGTTTTGACCTCATCTGCTTTTAATAGCCACTTGGGGCTGTGGGAGGGACCGGTCGGCCTGGGCGTTTTGCGCTGAACGAGGGTCGGCCACCGGGGCTCGCCGTTGATGCCGGGCCGGGGATGACCCGGACCCACTGCTCTGCCCGGCCCAGGGGGAAGGTGGGGCACATGAGGTCATTCAAGGCTGGCCTGATCACGAGTTCGCTTCTGACACCGTTGCTGGTGGCCGGGGGAATGCTCGCGGCGGCCGGGCCGGTGGCGGCCAGCACGAGTCACGGTCATCAGGCCGTGTTCGTCGCGAAAAATGCGAGCTCAACGGGATCCGGCCGGTCCTGCCACACGGCCAGGTATAAAACCATCCGGTCGGCGCTCAAGGCGGCGCCACCGTGGTCGGCCGTCGTGGTATGCCCGGGGAGCTACCACGAGCAGGTGGTCATCAAGAAACCGGTATCGCTGATCGGCCTGCACGCGACCATCAATCAGAAGGGCGTCAAGCCGACGTTCGTGGTGAACCCGCCCGGCGTCGGTCCGCTGACCATCTTCGCCGGCGTGGTGATCGTCAGCTCCCACGTACGCGTGCAGGGCTTCACGGTCAAGAACGCCCTGGGTGAGGGCATCCTGGCCGCTGGGGTGCAGGGCACCATCAGCGACATCGCCATCAAGCACAACGCGGTCGTGCACAACGACCTCGGCGGCGGCGTCCCGCCCGTCGTCGACCTACTTCGAATGCCAGGCCCAGGGGCCGGTTCCCGGTGACTGCGGGGAGGGCGTGCACTTCCTGGCCGTCGCGAATTCCGAGGTCAACGGCAACTTCATCGCGCACAACTCCGGCGGGGTGCTGCTGACCGACGAGACCGGGCCGACCCACCACAACGTGATCGAGAACAACATCGTCACCCGCAACGCGTCCGACTGCGGAATCACGGTGCCCGGTCACAACCCGGCCGCGCTGAACTCCAAGGGGCAGCGGCAGCCGGCCGTCGCCGGCGTCTACGACAACGCCATCGTGCACAACGTGGTCACCAACAACGGCCGCGAGGGCGAAGGCGCGGGCGTTCTGTTCGCGAATGCCTCGGCCGGCACCGCCTCGTACAACAACCTGGTCGAAGGTAACTTCATCGCGGGCAACGGGCTGTCCGGCGTGACCATGCACGCGCACACGCTGATGCCGGGCCAGTTCGAGGATCTGAATGGTAACAAGATCATCGGCAACAAGATCGGGACGAACAACCTGGACGGGGACACGCTGGACTCGCCCGCTTCGCCGACGGACCTGAAGACCACCGGCGTCCTCGTGTTCTCCGGCGGCACCCCGGTGCACACGGTGATCGCCCACAACCACATCTTCGACAACAAGATCGGCATCTGGCTCAGCAAGCCGGTGAAGGCGTTCGGCCTCCGCACGAACTCCTTCCACCACGTGAGGACGCCGATCTCGGCCGGTCACTGATCCAGAACCAGTAGTGCTAGTGGCGGCCCGGCCATCAAGGTGGCCGGGCCGCCACCGGGCTAGGTGAACAGCGCGCGGATGTCGTCGGCGTCCAGGCCGCCGCTGAACACGCCGCCGCTGTCCAGGACGCTGGTGAACAGCTCGGCCTTGCGGGCCTGCAGGGCCAGGACCTTTTCCTCGATGGTGCCAGCTGAGATCAGCCGGTAGACCATGACGTTCCGGGACTGCCCGATGCGGTGGGTCCGGTCCACGGCCTGGGCCTCGGTGGCCGGATTCCACCACGGGTCGAGCAGGAAGCAGTAGTCGGCCTCGGTGAGGTTCAGGCCGAACCCGCCCGCCTTGAGGCTGATCAGGAAGGCCGGCGCCGTGCCGTCCTTGAACCGCTGTACCTCCGCGGCCCGGTCCCGGGTCTTGCCGTCCAGGTAGCAGGACTCGATTCCGGCCGCGTCCAGCCGTTCCCGCACCCGGCCCAGGAACCGGGTGAACTGGCTGAACACCAGGGCCCGGTGGCCGCCGGCGGCCACGTCCTGCAGCTGGCCGAGCAGCATGTCGATCTTGGCGCACGGCATGTCCAGGTGCGCGTCGTCGATCAGCGCGCCGTGCAGGCTGAGCTGGCGCAGCAGGGTCAGCGAGCGCAGGATCATGAACCGGTTGGTGTCCAGGTCGTCGATCAGGCTGAGCACCTTCTGCCGTTCCCGCTGCAGGTGGGTCTGGTACAGCTTGCGGTGCCGCGGATGCAGTTCCACCTCCAGCACCTGCTCCTGCTTGGCGGGCAGGTCCGCAGCCACCTGCTCCTTGGTGCGCCGCAGGACCAGCGGCCTGATCCGGCGGCGCAGCTGGGCCAGCAGGCCGGCCTGGCCGTCTCTCTCGATCGGCTTGGTGTAGTACTCGCGGAACCGGCCCGGGTCGGGGAACAGGCCCGGCGCGGTGATCGACAGCAGCGACCACAGCTCCATCAGGTTGTTCTCCATCGGCGTCCCGGTGATGGCGATCTTGACCGGGGCGGCCAGCCGCCGGGCGCACAGGTAGGTCTTGGACTGGTGGTTCTTGACGTTCTGGGCCTCGTCCAGGATCAGCCCGGCCCAGGTCAGCTCCGAATAGGCGGCGAAGTCCATGCGCAGCAGGGTGTAGGAGGTCACCACCGCACCGGCGCCCGCGGCGATCTCCTCGAGGGACCGGCGGCGGCGCGCGGCGGTGCCGGTGACCGCGACGACGGGGAGGTCCGGCGCGAACTTCGCGGCTTCGGCGGCCCAATTGGACACCACGCTGGTCGGGGCGATGATCAGGAAGGGCGGCAGATCGGGGTCGGCCTCGCGGGCCTGGCAGATGAGGGCCAGGGACTGGAGCGTCTTGCCCAGGCCCATGTCGTCGGCGAGGATGCCGCCGAGCTGGTGCTGCCACAGGAAGGACAGCCAGCCGAAGCCCTCCCGCTGGTAGGGCCGCAGCTCAGCGTGCAGGGTGGCAGGCAACTCCGGGGCAGTCAGGGCCTCAGCGGAGAGCAGGCCGCTGACCTGCTGCTGCCACCGGCGGGCCTGGTGGCCGACGATGCCCAGCTCGGTCAGCTCGGCCCAGAATCCGGCCTGGAACCGGCTGATCTTCAGCCCGTCGCCCGGCGCATCGTGCAGGGCCCGGGATTCCTCGATCAGCCTCGCCAGGGCCTGGAGTTCCGGCTTCTGCAGGGAGAAGTAGGCGCCGTCCGCGAGCAGCAGATACGACTCGCGGCGGCTGAGCGCCACGAAGACCTCCGCGAACGGAACCTCCCGGCCGGCCACGGTGATCGTGATGCCCAGGTCGAACCAGTCGGGGTCCTCCGGGACCTCGCCGGTGGACACGCTGATGGACAGCGAATCGCCCGCCTCCCGGTAGTCGGCGGGATCGCCGGTGATCTCGACCGTGACGTCCGGATGCTCCGCCAGCCGCGGCAGCACCTCGGTGCTGAACCGCATGGTGTCCAGGCCGCTGAGCCGGACCTGCGGGGCCAGCGAGGGCTGCGGCTCGTCCGACACCGGATCGGTCCGCAGCAGCCCGAAACGGCCCGGGGTCAGGTCCAGGCTGGCCACGATCGCCCGCTCGGCGGCGCGGTCACGGTAAGGGATCTCGGCCACCGGTGCCCGCACCGGAACGCGGACGGGTGAGTCCCCGACCTGGTAGGCCCAGAAGCAGCTGAGCTCGAGGTCATGGCCGCCGGTGTACGCGGCATGGAGCAGGAGCGTGGGGCCGGTTATCTGAGGCGGGGTGAACGCGTCGTCTGAGGAGGTCACGGCCGCCGCGGCCCGGAGCCTCGGGTAGTACGTCTCCTGGAACCGGGTCAGCTCCGCGGCCGGGATCTGGACCTGCTGCCCGGCCAGCGCCATCTGCTGCAGTTGCGGCGGGACGGGCTTGACCATCCTGGCCAGCTGGAATGGCCAGCGGGTGCAGTTGCCGTGGCGCTCGGTTTCGGCGCGGTCGGCGTAGACCAGGCCGTGGCCCTGCGTGCCGATGAACGAGATCACGGTGATGGCGGCGGGGGCGCCGTCGACGCGGATCTGCGGGGTGAGCACGAGTGGCCCGGACTGGTCGCCGCGGGTCAGGTCCAGGCAGAGTTCGGCGGTGCGGTAGCCGTCCAGCCGGCCGAGACTGTTCCCGCGCACCAGATACAAACCGAGTTCGGCCGCCTCGTCCAGCAGCGGCCAGAGCTGCCGCGATTCGAAGGCGGACAGGTCGATCGACTTGTCGTCGCCGTATCCGTAGCCGTAGTAAAAGGGCTGGCCACTGCGGGCCCGGTAGACCGCGTAGATCTCCTGCAGCAACTGCGTCTGGCGAGTCGGCCAACCGTCGTGACCGTACTGGGAATCCAGCTTGGTCCAGCTCAGTGAGCGGCCGACCCAGCCCTTCCGGCCGCGCTGGACCAGCCGGGCCATCAGCCTGGGTGGCGCGTCGCCGTCGGTCAGGGCACCGGAGAAGGCCGGGCGCGCATCGGGGACCAGCGTCAGTTCGATGCCCAGTATCGCCGCGGTTGGCTGGGTGCCCGCGGCCGGGGCCGGCTGCGGCTCCAGCCACGACTCGACGGACTGCTCCCAGGTCATAGTGCGCGGCCGGGCCCCGGCGGTCCGCTCAGGGCCGGTCCGCGCGAGCTGCGCCTGGGCCGCGGCCAGCACGAGCGCGACGACGTGCTTGCAGTCGAACCCGACCGGGCAGCTGCACTGGCCCTGGTCGAACTCCAGCACCGCGGGCCCGGCCGGATGGAAGTAGGCCACGGTCTCGTAACACGAGCCGGCGCTGCCGCGCACGCTGCCGTACAACTCGCTGCGCCCGCGATCCCAGCTCATCCGGGTGACGGCGCCCTCGCGCAGGTACTGGACGCCGCGGTCGTAACTGGTTACCCCGGCGGCGGTGACGAGGGACGTGGCATCAATGGCCGGCCAGCGCTTGTCGGGCAGGGCCACGTATTGCATGGCCGAACGCTATCCCTGCCCACCGACACTGCCTGCCGGTAACGACGAGCCACGCCGCCGTTCTGCAGCCCCGGCGGTCAGAGGCGGCGGTCAGGGGTGGCCCTTGACCCCGATTCCGTAGATGAGGGCCTGGTAGGTTCCGGCGCGATCCTGTGGCAGCTTGGTAAACCAGACCAATACATAACGCCCGCGCGTGGGACGGCTCAGTTCCGGCCGCACGATTCCGCCCGGCCCAGCCCAGCGCCCCACCGGCCGCAGCGCCCCCAGGTTCGGCTGGTCGCCCACGCGGATCTGGAAATGGGCCCCCGCGGCCGGGCCGAGGGTGACCCGGATCCCGGTGACCGTGACCGGGCGGCCCATGTCCACCAGCAGGCCGGTGCCGGAGTACAGGTTGCCGAACTCCGCAGTGGTGTACCAGTCGGTGCGCCATGCGGTGCCGCGCCGGCCGTCGATGGCAAGGTGCGCGTTCTCCGGATCATCCCCCGTGGCATGGGGGCGGAACGCGGACGCGCTCGCCGGGGTCATCGTGTGCGCCCGGACCTCCTGGACCGGAGTAGGCGCCGCCGATCCGGTCGTGGCCTGCGCGGACGACGCCGCGGCAGGTGTGCTGGCCCCGGCCGTGGCGCGCGCGGACCCCGCGGCGTCCGGGCGGCCCGCGTCCCCGTTCGCCGCCGGGATGGGGCTGGCCTTACCGTCCGCGGCGAGTACTGGCCCGGAACCGGGGCTGCCCATCATCCGGTAGCCGACGAAACCGAGCACGATCACGATGGCCGCCAGGCCGAACACCAGCAAGAATCCCGGCCGGCGGTGCCACTGCGGCCGGGAGCGCTGGAGCAGTTCGTCGAGGCTGGTCGCGGACACCGGCCCGGGTGCCCGGTGAGCCTGGTCGTACTCGTGGATCAGCGGCTCGGGATCCGTGCCGACGACTTCGGCGATGCTGCGGATGTCCCCCCGGGCGTAGAAGTCGCCGCCGCACGCCTCGTAGCGGTCCGACTCGATACTGCGGATGATCGGCGCCCGGATCCGGGTCTGCTCGCTGACCTGGGTAACGCTGAGTCCTGCCTGGTGACGGGCTTGCGCCAGGGTCTCGCCGATGCTCACGCGACACCTCCCTGCCATCGGACCCACGCGCCACCGGGAAGGCGCGGCATCACCGGTCCATGTCACCATCATCGCCGCTACGGCGGCCGCTGAACCGCAACAACGCCGACGTCAATGCGAAGCGGCGCCGAATGCGCACGTGGCGTCCGGATAAGGCCGGACCTAGTGCGGTGTACCGAGAGTCCGAATCGAACGGACGACCTCCCGAGCATGAATCGGGCGCTCTGGCCAGCTGAGCTATCTCGGCAGGTCCCAGGGAAACTGGCTGGCTGCGACCGAACGTAACGCGCGGCCCCGGGGCGCACAACGGAATTTCGGCCCGCACCCGGTCCAGCGACGTCGATGCCGCCACCATGTCGGCAGCGGCAGCGCGCTAAGACGCGCCCCGCCCTAAAGTGGCGCGGCTACCAGCGGCCGCAACCTCCGCGGCCGCCGGCCCGGCCCGAGCGCCAGACCCGGCGGAACACCCCGCGGATCACGCCGAAGACGAGCAGGAAGATGGCCAGCTTGCCTGGCAACGGGAAGAGGCTCAGGTGCAGGCCCACGATCAGCAGCCAGGTCGTGAACGCGGCGATGAGCGCCGGGATCAGGCCCAGGCCCGACCAATGGCGCGACCCGTGCTCGTGCCTGGCCCGCTCCCGCTGGACTACGGGAGCGGGAACCGGCGGCCGGGCCGCCGGCGCCATGACCGGGGGAAGGTCGCGGGTGAGCCTGCTGAGCTGGCTCCGCATGGTCGCGGCGTATGTGGCCTCGATGCGCTCGTTGAACTCCTCCAGGGTCAGCCGCCCCTGGGCGTAATGCTCGCGCAGTGCCGCGGCGACCGCCTCACGGTCGGCGTCGCCTATGCGCACGTCAGGTCCGCTCACCACGTGGTCCTCCGCATTCCCCGCTGTGCCCCCGATATAGATCTGAAGATATATCTCGATATGATCGTCGGCAAGTCATCAGCCGGACGTTGACCGTCTTTTTATCCAAACTACGGTCTTATCCAAACTACGGTCAGCGATCCACGGTCTCGGCCAGGTAGCGCTGCACGAGAGCGTCGGTGAACGCGACGGGGACACTTTGCCGGGCGAGAAGGATCGGGTAGTAAACCGGGCCGACCAGGCGGTCGATGGCGAGGTCGATGTCCGTGGTCCCGGCCAGTTCGCCGCGGTGGCGGGCGCGCAGGAACGGGTCGGTCTTGGAGGCCCACCAGCGGTAGATGGTCTGCTTGGATTTCGGGCATGACCAACACTCTCGCCGCCCCTCAGGTCACGGCCACGCTCAGCCGCCTGTTCGCCGCCGCCGCCCAGGACAGCGACGCCTCGGCCCTCCTGCCCGGCGGGGCGTTCGCGAACGCGTCGGCTCTGGAAAAGGCTGACGCCGTCCAGGACGTGTACATGCCCATCTCCCCCGAAGCCGGCCGCCTCCTCTACGCGCTCGTCCGGGCCAGCCGGCCGGAAACCGTGGTGGAGTTCGGCATGTCGTTCGGCATCTCCACCATCCACCTCGCCGCCGCGGTGACCGACAACGGCACCGGCCACGTCGTGACCACCGAGCTGAGCACCGCGAAGGTCAGGGCAGCCCGATCCAACCTCCAGCAGGCCGGTGTCGACGGGGTGGTGACCATCCTGTCCGGCGATGCGCGGCAGACGCTCGCCGACGTGCCCGGCCCGGTCGGGCTCGTGCTGCTGGACGGGTGGAAGGACCTCTGCCTGCCCGTGCTCCGCCTGCTTGAACCCAGGCTCGCGCCCGGCGCGCTCGTCGCCGGGGACGACAGCAGCTTCCCGAGCATGGCCGACTACCTGGAGTACGTCCGGGACCCTGCGCACGGGTACGTGAGCGTCACCTTCCCCGTCGAGGACGGCATGGAGATCAGCTGCTGGACGGGACGCTAAGCCCCCAGTGGTCACCCAACCGGGCTGACCACTATCCGGACGATCGTCCGGCTGGTCAGCCCTGCTCCAGGCCCGCCGGAGACCCCGGCGGCCCGAACGACGACTCCCCCGGCTGGTCGTAGCGCACCTCCGAGTACGGCCGCGACTGCCACAACGCCCAGTCGGCGGACACATCTCCCGCGGTCCGCAACAGCAACGGCAGATACTCCCCGGTCAGCCGCTCCACGGTGGTCTCCGCCGCGTGCACGGTCACGTTCATGGCCGCCCGGACGGCCCCCGTGCCGTCCCGGACCGGCGCGGCGATCGACCGGATGCCCGGCGCCAGTTCCTCGTCGGCCAGGGCCCAGCCGCGGGCCCGGATGGTGCACAGCTCCTGGCCGAACGCCCGCGGGTCACGGGGCAGGAAACGGGGCAGCCCGGAGCGGCTCGGCTGGGCCAGCACATCCGCCAGCTCGTCAGGGCCCAGGGCGGCCAGCAGGACCTTGCCCTGCGACGTGTACGGCGCGGGGAACCGGGTCCCGATCTCGACCCGCAGCGTGATCAGCTTGGGCACGGCGACCCGCGCGACGTACACGATGTCCGAGCCGTCGAGCTGCGACATGGACGACGACTCACCGGTCTGGGCGACGAGCCGCTCGAGGTGCGGGCGGCCGACTTCCCACAGGCCGAGCGAGGCGACGAACGCCATCCCGAGCGACAGGACCCGCGGCGTGAGCGAGAACTGGCCCTCGGCGAGGCGCACGAACCCCAGCTCCTCCAGGGTCAGCAGCAGCCGCCGCGCGGTGGGCCGGTGCAGGCCGGACACCTCGGCGATCTCGCTCAGGCTCATCCGCGGCCGCTCGGCGCTGAAGCACTGCAGCACGTCCAGCCCGCGGGCCAGCGACTCGACGAAGTCGGGTCCTTCGCCACGACCGGCCATAACCGCTTGCCTCTCGCATCAGCCCAGCGTGCGCATGCTTGACAGCGCCGCAATTGCACGGGCATCGTACTGCCAACGCCGCTATGCGTACACTCGTCCGCGCTGCTGGCCGCTGACCTACCGCGCCGCCGACCTAACCACGCCGCTGACCTAACTACAGGGACACAGCATGAGCAATGACGCACCTGCAGTGCAGACCGATGTCCTGGTGGTCGGCTCGGGGCCGGGCGGCGCGGCCGCCGCGCTCTTCCTGGCCACGTACGGGACCAAGACCACGGTGGTGACGAAGTACGGGCACCTGTCCGACACGCCCCGCGCGCACATCACCAACCAGCGGACCATGGAGACGCTGCGCGACATGGGCCTGGAGCAGCGGCTCATGCGCGAGGCCACGCCCTGGGAATGGATGGGCAACACCACGTTCTGCACCAGCCTGGCCGGCGACGAGCTGGGCCGGATCCCGTCCTGGGGCACCGACACGCGGCGCCATCACGACTATGAGCTGCAGAGCCCGTGCACGATGCTGGACGCCCCGCAGACCATCACCGAGCCGGTGATGATGCAGGCGGCGCAGGCCCGCGGGGCCAAGGTGCGGTTCGACACCGAATACCTGTCCCACGTCCAGGACGACTCGGGCGTGACCACCCAGGTCCTCGACCGCCTGACCGGCGCGACCTACGCGATCCGCTCGAAGTACCTGGTCGGCGCGGACGGCGCCCGGAGCAAGGTCGCGGCGGACCTGGGGCTGCCGTTCGAGGGCCCGGGCGCGGTCGGCGGCGCCCTGCACATCATCTTCGAGGCCGACCTGAGCCGCTTCGTCGAGTACCGGCCGTCCGTCCTGTACTGGATGGTGCAGCCGGGGGCCGAGAAGGAGGGCGTCGGGCTGGGCGTGCTGCGGATGATCAAGCCGTGGCACGAGTGGATGCTGATGTGGGGTTACGAGGCCGCGGCCGGGCCGCCGGAGATCACCGACGAGTTCGCCCGCGAGCTGGCCGTGCAACTGGTCGGCACTGATGACTTCGAGATGCGGGTCACCGAACGGCTGCCGTGGACGGTGAACCATCACTTCGCCACGACCATCGCGGACCGCCGGGTGTTCTGCGTCGGCGATGCCGTCCACCGGCACCCCCCGACCAACGGGCTCGGCTCCAACACCTCGATCCAGGATTCCTACAACCTGGCCTGGAAGCTGCACCACGTGCTGGCGGGCCTGGCCGCCCCGTCGTTGCTTGATTCCTATAACGCCGAGCGGGCGCCGGTCGCCCGGCAGATCGTGGAGCGGGCCAACCAGAGCATCGCCGACACCGGCCGGATCATCGCCGCGCTCGACGTGGACGACACCACGGACGTGGGCAAGCTGAACCGGCAGCTCGCGCTGCGCAAGGCGCCCGGTCCCGAGGGCGAGAAGATCAGGGAGAAACTGCGCGAGGCCATCGCGTACAAGGCGTACGAGTTCGACGCGCACGGCGTGGAGCACAACCACCGCTACGCCTCAGCCGCGGTGGTGCCGGACGGGACGGCGATGCCGGCCTTCACCCGGGATCCTGAGCTGTACGCCCAGCCGACGACCTGGCCCGGGGCCAAGCTGCCGCACACCTGGGTGACCCGCGAGGGACGCCGCGTCTCCACGCTGGACCTGGCCGGCCGGGGAGCGTTCAGCGTGTGGACCGGCATCGGCGGCCAGGCCTGGCTCGATGCGGCGGAGGCCGTCAGCGCGGAGACCGGCCTGCCGGTCACCCTGGTCTCGGTCGGCCCGGGCCAGCCGTTCGAGGACCCCTACGGCACCTGGGCCGAGCTCCGGGAGATCTCCGACGGCGGCATGCTTCTGGTCCGGCCCGACCTGTACATCGCGGCCCGGCACGCGAGCGCGCCCGACTCCCCCGAGTCCGCCGCCCAGTGGCTCCGCCAGGCCCTCGCCTCGGTCCTGGGCACCGCCTGAGCAGGATCAGCCGCGCCCCTTTGCTCAGGCCGGTGTTCAGGCCGGCTGGCTAGGCGGGCGGCTGGCGCTCCTCCAGCGTGGCCAGCCGCAGCTCCAGCTGGTCGATCCGGTGCCGCAAGATCTCCAGTTCCGCCTGCTCAGCGAGCCGGCGCTCGGCGGTCCGGCGCAGCCGCGGCGATGCCTCAGCCCGGCTGGCCACCATGGCCAGCGGCACCAGCCGCTGCGGGCCGTGCGGGCCGTCCACCAGCCGGGACGGGATCTGCCCCGACCGGTACCAGGTCCGCAGCGCGGCCCGGGATGTGCCGGTCTCGGCGGCGGCCCGCTCCAGCGTCACCCAGTCCGAGCCCTCCAGCTGGGCGGCCAGCTCAAGCTCAAGCTCCCAGTCATCGAGCCGGTCTTCCCATTCCACCGTCCCACCTCCGCTGGCCCTGCTTCACCGCGCGCCGCGTCCGTCGCTTCTCCAGAACTTGCCGCGAGTACCATACTAATAGCATGGTATTGACATGGTGACAGAGCCCGGGCGACAGTGGGCCCATGTTCGAGCGATTCACTGACCGAGCCCGCCGCGTCGTTGTCCTGGCCCAGGAAGAGGCCCGCGGGCTGAACCACAACTACATCGGCACCGAGCACCTCCTGCTCGGGCTGCTGGAGCCTGGGGGCATCGCCGCCCAGGCCCTGGACCGGCTGGGGCTGACGGCGACCGGCACGCGGGAAGAGGTCAAGGCCCGGGTCAGCGTCGGCAGCGAGCCGCCCAAGGGGCGCATCCCGTTCACCCCCCGCGCGAAGAAGGTCCTCGAGCTCTCCCTCCGCGAGGCCCTCAAACTGAGCCACAACTACATCGGCACCGAGCACATCCTGCTCGGCCTGGTCCGGGAGGCCGAAGCCCAGGCCGAGACCCGGGAGGGACCGGGGGTCGCCGCGCAGATCCTGACCGAGCACGCCGGTGACCTGACGGTGGTCCGCCAGGCCGTGCTCGACTTGCTTCCCGCGGCCGAGGCCTTGCAGGGCCGGCGCTGGCTGCGGCGGCGCTCCGTGGCTTCCCCGGGTCCCGGGGCGGAGGAGCGCGGTGAACCGGACGAGCCGACCGGGATGCCCACCACGCCGGCCGGGGACGCGAGCCTGGCCGAAGCGGCGCGGCTCGCCGGGAGCCAGCCGGTCGGATCGCACCACCTGCTGCTCGCGGCGCTGGCGGATCCGGACAGCGCGGCCGCCAGAACCCTGACCGCGCTCGGCGTGAACCTGGACCAGGCCCGTGAGGCGCTCCGCAACGCGGAGGTAGCGGGCACCAGCGATGAGCAACTCGAGGAACGGGGTCGGCGCCACATGGTCATCCGGGTCACCAGCGAGAGCCTCACGATCGAGGCCACCGACCCGGCCATCGTCGCCCTGGCCCGGGCCGCCATCGAGGCCCTGGGCGGCCAGGCCCAGGAGGCCGGCGTCATCCGGGGCGACCAGCCGGGCCGGGCCGGCCTGGGCCAGGTCTGGCTGGCCCTGCGCGACAGCCTGGAAGACATCCGCGAGCAGGCGGCCGGCGGCCCTGGTGAGTCCGGCAGCGAGGGCAGCGGCCCGGAGAAGGGCCGGCCCGCCGCCTGAGAAGCCCGGGGGACCAGGTAGAGGCGCGGCCGCGCTGGGCGTCCCCGAACACCCCAGCGCGGCCGCGCCGGTCTGTGATCCGTTACCCGGTCTCGCTGGGCAGCGGGCTGGACGCCTCCATCAGTGCGTGGCGCAGGGGCCGCTCGTCCACCCGCGGGATCGCGGCGGGCTGGCGGTAACCCGCCGCCCCTGGCTGGCCGTTGGGGTCGTCGGTGTCCTCGCTGAGCGAGCCCGCTCCCTGGTGGATGGCCCGGGCGTTGTCGATGGTCTGGTCCGCGAGCGCGATGGGCCGGCCCGCCCGCGAGATGCCGCCCGCGGCGACTCTCTCCGCCTTCAGCACCCGCAGCGCGACCACATGATCGAGCCGGGCCGCCCGCCGGTGCATCCGGTCGGCCCGGGCCTGCGAGCGGCTGAGCGCGCCGGCCAGCCGGCCGAGCCGGTCGGTCTCCTCCGACCCGTCGAGCGCGTGCACCGAGATGACCATGATGTTGGCCAGCACGCTCACGGCGGTCAGCGCGGCCGCCACCGTGATCGCGGTGGCGTTCGCGCCGCCGCCGAGGGCCATCAGGACCTCCGACCGCATCCGGGCGAACATGAGCAGGCCGAGCACGATCAGGCCGGCCACGCAGGCGCCGACGATGATCCTGGTCAGGCCGTCCACGTCGGCGGCCGGGATGGTGCCCGAATGGTCCTTGTGCATCCGCAGCCGGTGCCCGGCGAACGCGAAGCAGCCGTAGGACACCACGGTGATCATCGCGGCCAGGCCGGCCGCGAACGCGAGATCCGGTGACATCGGCGCCAGCCAGTTGACGTCGGTGATGCCGGACAGGAAGTAGAGCAGCAGGAAGAAGTCGAAGATCAGGACCACTCTGGGCAGCCAGCGGAACCACCGGGGCAGCCGGTGGTGTTTCCGCGATCCCTGGTCCCGCTCGGCGGTCACCCGCTGGTCCAGGGCGGTGTGCTCGCCCAGGGTCCGGGCGAACGTGCGCCGCCCGCCGTCCGGGTGCCGCACGTGCTCCTCGGACTGGTAGCTGATCCGGTCGCGCAGGACGGCCCGCCGGACCTTCAGCCGGCCGGTACGCCCGGCCATCCAGCCGATGCGCCGGCAGGTCCGGCGGATCAGGCCGTCGGCCCGCCGCTTGGCCAGGCCGCGCACGACGGTCTCGCCGTACGTGGCGTCGACCGGGTCATGCTCGGCGCCGAGGCCTTCCTGCTCCGCCACCAGGGCCCGGACGGCGAGCCGCGACGACCGCCCAGGGTGCCCGGCCCGGCCCCGGGCCAGCAGCATCAGGGCCCGGGGAACCCGCCGGCGGCGCCGGTCGGCTTCGGCGAGATCGACGGCGGAGGACAGGGCGGCGGGGAGGGTGGTGGAGGGCAGGGCGGTGAGGGCCGGCGCCGCGTGCGGCATCTCGCCGGCCGGTGCCGCTGGCGTACTTCCGGCGGCCGCCTGGGGTACTGGCTGAGCCTGGTCCCCGGTGATCAGGGTGAGGTCGGTCCGGCCGTCCGGGGACGGCTGCCGACCGGGGAGGCGAGGGGTTCTCATCGTGGCGCTCCGTTCGGCTGGGTCCAGCCGGCTGGGTTAGCCGGCTGGCTGTTCACGAGGTGGCCGCGGCCGTGGCCGCGAGGACGATGACGACCCGGCGGAGCTGGGCGCATCTGCTCTCATCAAGAGTTCCGTGGACGGTGCAGGTCTGATGGTCGGTGCCGACGCCGCGCACCCGGATGATCTTGGATGGCGGCACGCCCAGGGCGACGAGGCGAGCTTGGACGGCCCGGGCCCGGAGGGCACTGAGCCGGTCGTTGTAGGCGGCGCTGCCGCCGTCCGGACTGGCCTGCCCGGTGATCGACACGAGGTAGTGGCCCTGGACCTCCTGGTCCGCGATCGGCTTCAGGTAGCTGTCCGCGGCGGGGACCAGCGTGGAACTGCCGAACCGGAACAGCAGGTCGGCGGGCACGATGGACTTCTTCTGCTGATGCGGCCCGACGATGCTCTGCACGGCCGGAACGGGGACGACCGGAACCGGCACCCTGCTCCGCGAGGGACTCAGCGGCCGCGGGCTCTCGTCCACCCGGCAGGCGGCGGCGCCCGCCGCGTGGCAGATCGCGAGCCAGTACGCCGCCAGGGTGGTCTGCTGCGGCAGGGGCAGGGCGGGCTGCCGGCCCGAGGTCTCCCCCAGGCCGGAGAAGATGACGGTCCAGCCCTTCAGATCCGGCAGCAGTCCGCGGCCCTTCAGCGCGGCGGCGGCCGCAGCGGGCGGCTCCGCCCAGCCGACCTTGCGCAGGTCGAACCCGCCAGCCGTGGTCACCCCGGACGACAGCAGCAGCATCGTCGCCGGAGCCGGGGTGACCCGCGAGGCGGCCAGCATCGTGTTCAGCAGATCGAACTGCCCGCCAGCCGCTTCGGCCTGCAGCCGGGCCTGGATCCGGCGGAGTTGTCACTGAGCAGCTGGGGACGCCGCGGCCCGTACTCGACCTGGCCGTCAGCGCGGCGCGGGGTAAGCGGGAGCCGGACGGGCTGCCCGCTGGCCGGGCTGACGACGAAGGCGATCCCGTTGGCGCTGTGCTGCGCGACCGAGTTCAGCAGCTGGACACCGGCGGAAGACAGCGACGGGGCGGGCTCGTTGGCGGTCGCGGTGGCCGCGATGACGACGGCGTCGGTGGTACCGGCCTCGGAGACTCCCATCACGCATCCGGCCAGGCTCACCGGGGTGGCCAGGGCCGTGACGACCAGGAGGGTGCGCACGATGATCTTCATGAGATGCCCACCTCGCAAGTCAGTACTGCAATCCTAGTTTTGGGATTCCCAGTACAGTGGGATCCAAACCGGCAGATTGCCTGATCCAGGAGAAAGTGGGCACCTGAATGTCCCGACGTATCCGCGACGGAGCCTGCGCGCCACGCCGCTCCGGCCGCCGTCGCTACCCCATATCACCTGCGAAAACAGCCGTACTGAGCGGGTAAGGCTGCACAGTGGATCAAGAGCGGAGTACGGTTGCGGTGTGGGATTCCCATCACGCAAGCCCAAAGCGTGCGTTCTCCACGACGCCACCGGCCTCTGCACGCCCCTACAGCGACGGCATCCTGAGGTCCGGCGCTAGTCATGGAAAAAGTCAGCGGCCCCCTCGGCCCGCGGCGGCGGATCGCCACGACCCTCAAGCGCCTGCGCGAGGACTCGGGGCAGAACCTGACCGACGTGGCCAGGGAACTGATGATCTCCACCTCGAAGCTGTCCCGCCTGGAGAACGCCCAGGGCAAACCCCGGCCCCGGGATATCCGTGACCTGATCCGGTACTACGGGATCGAAGGCACGCAGGAAGCCGCCCTGCTGAACCGCTGGGTGAAGAGCGCGCAGATTCCCGGCTGGTGGACGGACTTCGACGACGACGTCCTCGAGCAGCTCGATGCCCACCTCGCCTACGAAGCAGACGCTGCCGTCGCCCGGACCTACACCCTGCCGTTCCTGCCCGCCCTGCTGCAGACCGACGCTTACGCCGAGGCCGTGTACCGCAACATGGAACAGCGGCCCTCCGAGCAAGATCCGCCAGCTGATGGATATCCGGCAAGACCCGCCAGGAAGCCCTGATCAGCCGGGAGGGCCTCAAACCGCTGCAGCTCGTGGCCGTCACCCACGAGTCCACGCTGCACCAGATGGTCGGCGCAGCCGGAATTCTCCGCGACCAGCTGGACGCTCTCCTGGAACGGCTGGACCCGCCGGACGGCGAGCGGCCGGACAACATCAGCCTGCACGTGCTGCCGTTCTCGGCCCTACCGGTCCGCACGATGACCTGCATGTACGCCTATTTCGAATATCAGGATCCCGAGGATCTGGAGCAGGACGTCGTCAACATCGAGACGCACGCCGGCTTCTGGAGCATCGAGGACCCCGAGCAAGGTCGCCCAGTACCGCAAATGGCACGATGGCTTGGTCAGCGCGGCGCTGGACCAGGATCGACTCGCTCGACCGCATACGGTCCGTCCGAAACAGGCCTGAGATAGCCCGTCCTGAGCACTCCGAGCATCCGGGCACCTGCCATCTCTGGCCTGCCGTTTCCGTCACGTTTGACCAGCGGTCGCACACTATGGTAACCACAAAGATACATAGTCCGTTACTCCATCCGACTCTTGACGTACGGTATGCTCCCCTAATTCTCGGGCCGCCGTCCAGACCTATCTGAGTTGGGCATTCGCCGTGAGCAATGACGCTTCATCATGGAGCCCCCCCGACCTGAGCGCTACCTGGGGAGACCTGCGCGGTCACGGCTTTAGCCTGATCCGGGACAAGAACCTTCGGGCTTCCGGAGAAGTTCCGGGATAACTTCCATCAGGCGTACTTCAACGACGCGTGCTCCGGCATGACGACGGCGACTGGCCGCAGGATCGCAAGCGGGCCAGGGACGTCATCCACTACACGTGGTCCGGCTCCGAGCTGAAGCTCGAGGAATACGAGACAATCGCCATCACGGACCGGGCCGGCATCAAGGGTGAGCGTATCCACAAGCGGGTCGAGATCCTTGACGACCCTGCAGGCAGAGGAGCTGGTCCGGACCCTCCTTTCAACTCATTCCACCCGAGCGGCGCCAGACGCGAAGGAACTCTCGGGGTTAACTTTTTCCGGACTTATACCGACGTCGTCACGCGCGCACATCATGACGACGAGGAATTCATCATCCTGTACGTCATGCACCGGGACGGCGACGGCGCGCGATCTTACCTGTATCAGGACACGAACTACGTCCGGGGCAAATCGATGGATCCGCTGGTCTCCAGATCAGCAAGCAGAAGCGCCCGCGACAACTCGGCCCGCAGGTTCTGGACTACCAGCTGAATCCCGGCGAACTGCTCATCTTTCGATGACCAGCTATTCAAGCATGGCGCCACCCCGCTGGAGGCCCCGCCCGACGGCACGGGCCCTGCGCGACGTAGTGGTGTTTACCGTTGACTATGAAGATTCGTACCTGAAGCCGCAGCCCGTCGGCTAGCGAGGAGGCTTCCCAGGGCCACGCGGGGCATCCCCAGGGGCCAGGACGTGGCCGCCGGCCTGGCGCGCCGTGGCGGCCACGGAGGCCAGCGGGCCGGATGCACCGGTTTCTTTCTGTTCCAGGAACACCGCTCCCGGCCGATCTCCGCGGCCGGGCGCCCTGGCGCTGCGCCGACTACCGACCTTGACCTGGCCAAACGAGACGATTGCGGCCCGCCGTCTGACCCCCTCGCTGCTCGATCATCGCCGGCATCGCGGCGCTACCCGGTGCCTGCACCGGGATGGCTGACCGTTGATTCAGGCCCGATGTGTCCGTAAGGTGCAAGGGTGGTATGTGCTCGGGGCACTGAACGCCGGACAGCCGTTTGGCCATTCGTTAAGTTCGGCGGCTCTCCCGAAGCCTGCGGCAATGACGCCCAGAATACCGACCCTTGTACTGACAATTTCCTGCTGGCCAGCGGCAGTTATGACGGCGATCCCAGCCAGCCATGAGCGGATCGCGGCGCATAGTGAAAGTTAATCCAGTGGGGTAGTACGGCACGAGCCGAATCGGGTGGATCGGCGAGAGGGTCGGGATTTGCCAGAATCAGTGAACTCTGATGATATTCGCGCAGCCATCGAATCGGGATTCGGGAATATCCGGTCCGATCTAGAGCGCCTCGTCAGCGTCCCTTCGGTCAGCGCGGAGGGACATGACCCGGACATGGTCCGGTGCTCGGCCGAGGAGACCGCGGTCTGGCTGGAGAATTCCGGCCTGCAGGGTGTCCGGCTCCTCGAAGTCCGCGGTGCGCATCCCGCGGTCTTCGGTCACACGCCGGGACCGGCAGGCAGTCCCACCGTGCTGCTCTATGCCCACCATGACGTGCAGCCCACCGGGGACGAGGAGCTGTGGGACTCGCCGCCGTTCCAGCCCACAGAACGCGAAGGGCGCCTGTTCGGCCGGGGCACGGCCGACGACAAGGCGGGAATCGCCGCGCACGCCGCAGCCCTGCAGGTATGGAAGGAACTGCACGGAGGGCCGCCGGTCAACGTCTCGGTCTTCATCGAGGGCGAGGAGGAGATCGCCTCCCAGAACCTCGCCTGCCTTCCTTCAGCAGTACGGGAACCTGCTGCAGGCCGACGCCATCATCCTGGCAGACTGCTCCAACTGGAGCATCGGCGAACCCGCGCTGACCACCTCCCTGCGCGGCATTCTCGATTTCATTGTCGAGGTCCGGACGCTGGACCACGCCGTGCACAGCGGCGCCTACGGCGGCCCCGTTCCCGACGCGCTGCTGGCCCTCTGCCGGTTGATAGCGTCCCTGCACAACGAGGACGGCGACCTGACCGTTGATGGGCTGAAGTCAGGCCCCCATTACGCCATTGACGTGCCGGAAGGCGGAGTACGCCAGGTAGCGGGCGCTGCGGCCCGGTGTTTCGCTGCTGGGCAGCGGATCCCTGGCCCACCGGCTCTGGGGCCGCCCGGCCGTGGCCGTACTGGGCATGGATGCCCCGCCGATCACGGATATCGTGCACAAACTCCTCCCGGTCGCCCGCGGGTACGTCAGCATCAGGCTGGCCCCCGGCGATGAGACGCTGCAGGCTAAGGCCGCCATCGAAGAGCACCTGCGGACCCGGGCGCCGTGGGGCGCCGAGGTGAGGGTCAGCTTCCCGAAGGCCGGTGAGCCGCACCTGATCGACGCCTCTGGCTCGGCGTTCGAGGCCTTCCGCCGGGCGTGCGGCGAAACCTGGGGCTGCGCCCCGGTGGAATCCGGCAGCGGTGGCTCGCTTCCGCTGGTCGCCGAACTCGCCGAAGCGTTCCCCCGCGCGGAACTGCTGCTCACCGGGGTGTCCGACCCGGACAGCCGGGCGCACTGCGAGAACGAGAGCGTGCATCTCGAGGACCTCAGGAACTGCTGCCTCAACGAGGCCATCCTCCTCGGCCATCTCGCCGGCCTGCTCTAACCCGGTTCGCCCTGGCCCGGCTGGCTCTGATCCGGCCCGGCCTGACAGTCGCGAAGCCGTCAGGCGCAGGACACCCCGGCCACCGCCGTGCTAGCCGGGACAGCGGTGAGCACCTCGGTCACGTAGGCATCGATGGTCTGCTGGCCTGGCCGCTCTGGCGATCGACACGCGGTGGTGGCCGTCCTCGACGAAATGGCACTGCCCCACCCGGTAGACCTCGATGGGCGGAAGGGCCTCACCGCGCCGCTGCACCAGAGCCAGGTGCACCCAGCGGGAGCGCAGCCGGTTGGACGCGGGCCGGAACCGGCGATCGAAATCCCGGCGCGCATCAAGCGTGCCGACGATCGTGTCCAGCCGTATCGTCTGCAGGCCCAGACGGCGCTGGCCGCGCCGGCCGAGCGTGCTGACGACCTGTTCCAGGGGCAGCAACTGGCGGCGGTCCGGCTCGCGGCGCAGCCAGTACTCCAGGCGGCCCGCGACCTCGCGCCGCCTGGCCCGGAGGAAGTCGTTCTCCGCGTCAGCCTGGGGGAACCCGGTGTCAGTGAGCATCGCTGCGTCCTGGCAGGACTCCGTTAAGCACCGTGTCGACGACGTCGCGGACGAACCGGTCGTTGAGTGGCGCGTGGCCGTGCAGCAGGCGGTGGTACATGGACCCGTAGAGCAGATCCAGCGAGACCTCCACCTTCGTGCCCGCGGGAATCTCGCCGCGCTCGATGGCCCGCCGGAAGATCTCCCGGACCTGCTCCCGCCGCGGCTCCAGGAACCGCTGACGGTACTCGGCCCCGAACACCGGGTCGGTCTGCGCCTCGGTGAGCAGCGCGGCAACTACCCGGCCGTAGGGCCGGCTGCCAGCCAGCCGGGCCCACGGGCGCAGCATCGACAGCAGGTCACCGCGGAGCGAGCCGGTGTCCCGAGTCTGCGAGCGGGCAGCGGCCCACTCGGTGTAGAGCGCGTCCAGGGCCAGGGTTTCCTTGGTCGGCCACCAGCGGTAGATGGTGGCCTTGCTGACCCCGGCCCGTTCCGCGACCGCGTCCATGCTGACCGCCGACAAGCCGCGGGCCAGCAGGAGTTCCGCAGCAGCTTCGAGGATCGCCTTGCGGGCCCGCTCACTGCGTGGCCGGCCGCGCTGCGGGGCCTCGGCGGTGACGTCGCTGGTCATGCGGCTTCCTTGACGTGCTGCCCCGGGCTGGCCGCCATCTGCCCCAGGACCTCGAAGAACGCGGCGATGTCCCGGTGCCCGTAGCCCAGTTCCGACGCCGTGCCCAGCATGCTGTCGGCGACCGAGGCGGACGGCAGGGGCACGTGCGACTCACGGGCGGCGTTCAGCGCGAGGCGGATGTCCTTGTGCATGAGCTCCACATCGAACCACGCCTGCCCGGGGAGGTCGAGGACGAGGGGGGCGCGCGTCTTCAGCATCGGCGATCCGATCGCGCTGTCCGTCATCGCCTGGACGGCCAGCGCTGGGTCGATGCCGCCGCGCTGGGCCAGCAGGACCCCTTCGCTGAAGGCCAGCATCTGCGCGGCCAGGCTGATGTTGATCGCGAGCTTGAGCAGCAGGCCCTGCCCGTTCGCGCCGACGTGCGTGACGCTGCGGCCGAGCTGGTGCAGCATCGGCGCGACGGCGGCGAACGCGGCGTCCGGGCCACCGGCCATGATCGCGAGAGTGCCGTCCTGGGCGGAAGGAACGCTGCCGGACACCGGCGCGTCGATCAGGCTGGCGCCGAGCGCCTGCACCCGCCCGGCAAGTTCGCGGCTCGCCTGCGGGCTGACCGTGCTCATGTCCACGTAGACCGCTCCAGGGGTGAGACCGGCCAGGATCCCGTCCGGGCCGTTCGTGATGGCGGCGAGGGCCCCGTCGTCGGTGACCATGCTGAACACCACCGGCGCGGCCGCGGCCACCTCCCGCGGGGTGTCGCGCCAGACCAGCCCCCGCCCGATCAGCCCACTGGCCTTGTCCTTGGTCCGGTTGGTCCCGAACACCTGGTGGTCCTGGAGCAGGCGCCCGGCAATCGGGGCGCCCATGGATCCCAGTCCCACGAATCCGATGGTGCTCATCGTCATCTCCTCACGTCGTCGGCCCGGTCGGCTCTGTCCGCCGGATCGATCCCGGTCCTGCCCTCACCGGTAGGCGGGGGCGGTACCGGAACCTTCACACCAAAACTATACTATCAGTTTCGATAGCACTCAGCACGGGGCCCTTATTCCGGGAATAGCCCGGCCCCAAGCCCTGTTCTGCTACATACGAAACGATAAGTTTCGTTTCTAATTGTTAGGAGAGTACCGTGAGCATCCTCACGCTGGCCCGCCCATCCGACCGGCGCGACCAGCAGTCCTTCCTCCTCCAGCGGGCGCAGCCCGCGATGACCGGCCTGATCGACGGCTCGCTGTCCACGCTGGCCCCGATCTTCGCCGTCGCGTTCGCCACCCACCAGCCGATCTACGCCTTCTTCGCCGGGCTGGCCACCGCCATCGGCGCCGGGGTGAGCATGGCCTTCTCCGAAGGGCTGTCCGACACCGGCGACCTGACCGGGCGCGGCAGCCCGTACGCGCGCGGCGGCATCACCGGGGCCGGCACGTTCCTCGGAGGGGTCCTGCACACGCTGCCGTTCCTCATCCCCCAGTACCGGGCCGCGCTGATCGTGGCGCTCGCGATGATCGCCTTCGAGCTGATCACCCTGGCCTGGATCCGGTGGCGCTTCTTCAGCACCGGCTTCCTGCGGTCGTTCGTCTCCATCGCCCTCGGCGGGGCGATCATCGCCAGTGTCAGCGCCGCGCTCGGGGCGGTGAGCTGAGATGGCTGTCGCCTCCCCGCTGGGCCGCCGCCAGACCGTCGCGGCCCTGCTGGCCCTGACCTTCGTGACCGGCCTCGTGGACGCGGTCAGCTACCTGCGGCTGGGCCGGGTGTTCGTGGCCAACATGACCGGCAACGTCGTCTTCCTCGGCTTCTCCGTCGATCCGCACTCCGGCCTGTCCGCCGCCGCCTCGGTCATCGCGATCGCCGGGTTCCTGGCCGGCGCGTTCGCCGGGGGCCGGGCGGCCCACCGGCTGGCTGCCGCGCACCCGGGACGCTGGCTGGGCACCGTGTTCGCGGCTGAAGCGCTGATCCTCGCCCTCGTCGCCGTGCTGGCGGGTGCGGCGGTGCTTCCCTACGCCGGGGACGGGCGGTTCGCCACGATCGCCGTGCTCGCCGCGGCCCTCGGGATCCAGAACAGCACGGTCCGCCACCTGGGCGCCCCCGACCTCACCACCACGGTCCTGACGCTGACCCTGACCGGGGTAGCCGCGGACAGCACCCTGGCCGGCGGCCCGGGTGCGAAGCCGCACCGGCGGCTGGGCTCGGTCGCCGCCATGCTGGCCGGCGCCGCGGTGGGCGCGGGGATTCTCCAGCTCTCCCCGACCGCGGTCCTCGCCATCGCGGCCGTCCTGGTGGCCGCCGTCTCGGCCTCCTTCCTGAGCGCCGCCCGGACCCCGGCCCGCCAGGCGCCCACCCCGGCCCCCGCCCGCGTGCCGGCCTCCGCCGGCCGCCGGTGAACCGCTGAGCAGTCCGGTGTCTGGCCTCCTGGGGGCCCAGCACCGGACTGCTAAGAAAGTTTCGTGTGGTCCTAGTGCGATTCCCGGCGCCGGGGCAGAATCGGCGCATGACGCACCGGCGCGCACGTACGGTCCTCGCCTTCCTCCTGGGCATCCCGCTGACAGTGGCCATGACGGCGGCCGCCACCGCCCCGCAGGCCGCCACCGCCCCGCAGGGTGCCACCAGCTGGCAGGGTGCCACCGCCCAGCGGGGTGACGGTCACCAGCATGGCCCGCGCTACGCGCCCTACTTCGAGACCTGGACCAAGGACACGCTCCCGTCGGTGGCCCAGGCGTCCGGGGCCCGTGATCTGACCCTGGCCTTCCTGCAGACGCCGAAAAAGGGCTCGTGCTCGGTGGCCTGGAACGGGATCGCGAAGGACACCGTCAGGCCGGGCGGCCGCTACGTCTCCGGGATCGCGAAGCTGCGCGCCATGGGCGGCTCGGTAATCCCGTCCTTCGGCGGCTACAGCGCCGACCAGGACGGCACCGAGATCGCCGATTCGTGCCACAGCGTGCCCAAGATCGCCCGGGCGTACGAGTCCGTGGTCACCAGCTACGGCGTGACCCATCTCGACATGGACGTCGAGGCCAATTCGCTCGAACAAGCCGGCCGGGATCGCCCGGCGCAGTGCCGCGCTGGCGCTGCTCCAGGACTGGGCCGCCCGGACCCACCACCACGTCCGGATCACCTTCACCCTGGGTGTCGAGCCGTGGGGGCTGCCCGGCAACTGCCTGGCCGTGCTGAAGAGCGCCGTCGCGCACGGCGTCCGGTTCACCGTGAACATCATGGCCTTCGACTACTACATCAAGGCCAGCAAGACGGGCATCGAGATGGGCACGGCGGCGATCCAGGCGATTTACGGCACGCACCGGCAGCTCGGACGGCTCTACCCGGACCTGAGCCGGTCACGGCTGTGGGCCCTGGAGGGCATCACGCTGCTGCCCGGCATCGATGACTACCCGAAGAAGACCGAGGTGACCTACCTCAGCGACACCAGGAAGGTCGCTCAGTTCGCCCAGGCCCACCACATGCCGCTGGTCTCCATCTGGGCCATCCAGCGCGACAACGGCGGCTGCCCCGGCACCATCGACAGCAACTCCTGCTCCGGCATCCACCAGTCGCGATGGGCGTTCAGCCACCTGATCGAGAGCTACGCCGGCTGGTGAGCCACCGCGCCGCACCCCGGTCCGTCAGCCGGCCGCCGGGACCAGGTAGGTATCCAGATGGGCGTCGAGGGCCCGGAGCCCGTCGGCGTCGGCCGGGACCGCCCGGAAGCCGATGAAGCCGTCCGGCCGGATCAGCACGGCCCGGGGCGTCGTCTTGTCCTCCCCCAGCAGGCCCAGGCCGGCCCGCGCGGGATCACCCTGGCCCGCGAGCACGTCCACCGTGTCCCGCCAGCGGCGGCGCAGCAGCGCGACCCCGGTCTCCGGCACATCCCCGAACCACAGCACCGTGTGCCGGGTCCCGGTCAGGCCGGCCCGGTCCGGGTAGCGGTCGCCGGGGCCTGGCCCGTCCACGACCAGCCCGCCTGCCACGTGCTCGCCCGTCAGCGGGCTGCCGCGATAGCTGACGTCCAGCATCGAGCGGGCCCGCACCAGGGCGGCGGCGGCCTCCGCGCTGGGCGGCGCGGGGAACGCGCCGGTCCGGGCCGACTCGACCGCCGCCCGGGCCAGCTCGTGTACCCGGTCGGAGACCTCCAGGACCTGCCGGTCGGCAGCCATCCGTTCCACGGCGTAGCTTTCGACCAGGCCGGGCCGGGCCTGGCCGCGCGCGGCCAGGGCGAGCTTCCAGGCCAGGTTGGCACCGTCGTGCAGGCCGGAGTTCAGGCCCTCGCCACCGAACGGGCTCGACAGGTGACCCGCGTCACCCAGCAGGAAGCGCCGCGAGTCAGCCAGGCGCGGGACGAGGCGGCGCTGCATCCGGAAGGTGGACGCCCACCCGACGTCCTCCACCCGGACCAGGCTGGGCGGGATCCGGCGGCCGATCGCCGCGGTGACCGGGCCCGGACCGGGATCACGGCCCAGCTCCTCGGCTTCCTGGCGGTCCAGGTCGCCGACGATGGTCAGCCAGCGCCCGCCGGGCAGCGGCGCGAGGAACATGTAGCCCGCCGGGCAGCCGATCAGCGCAGATCCGTCGCGGGGCAGCCCGCAGGTCATCCGCGCATCGGCGACGAGAGCGGTGCCCGGGTAGGTCGAGCCCGCCAGATGCTCGTCCATCGACGCCCGGGTCAGGCTGTGCGCGCCGCCCGCGCCGATCACCCAGGCTGCTTCTACCCGGTGGCGCGTGCCGTCCGCCTCCCGGAGCCCGGCCAGGACACTGTCGTCACGCTCGGTGAGCGACACCACCGAGATCCCGCGGTCCACCGTCCCGCCGAGTTCGGTGAGCCGCTCGGTGAGGATCTGCTCGGTCCGCCACTGCGGCAGGCTGCACTGGAACTCCCACGGGCATCTGACGCCTGAGGAGGCCAGCCCAGAGAAAGCCAGCTCGGACAGGCAGCGCAGGTCGGCGTCGAAGACCCGGGCGAACCCCACGTGAACCGAAGCCCCGAGCACCCGGTCCAGGCATCCCGCCTGCTGGAGAATCTCCAGCGTCGCCGGCTGCAGGGCCGTGGCCCGCGTCTGCTGGTGCGGCTGGGGCTCCCGTTCGACCACCCGGGCGCGAACCCCGTGCCGCGCCAGCTCCAGCGCCGCGAACAGGCCGGCTGGCCCGGCGCCGATCACCAGGACGTCTGCTTCCCCCGATCCCCCCATACGGCCCCATTAGACGCCAACGTCACGCAGAGGACCAGGGCTGACACGATGAGACCCCGTGCGGGACCCGGCTCAGCGGTCCAGGATGCGGAGCCGCTGCGGGTCATGCAGCGGCGCGATCTGCAGCCGGACGGGAACGTCACCGGCCGGGGTACGGGCCCGGAAGTCCCCGTTCTTTAGCCACCCGCCGGTCACCCCGTCGGCGCACTCCACCTGGGCCAGCCCGACCGCCCCGCCCACGGTGTAACCGTAGGCGGCGGCCCGGACGTAGCCCACCCACTGATCCCCCAGGAACACCGGCTCGTTGCCGAACAGGTCGGCCGCCGGGTCCTCGGCCAGCAGGCTGACCACGCGATGCCGCGGCGGGCCCTGCTCCCGGGCCACCAGCAGGGCCTCACGGCCGGTGAACCCGCCCGGCTTGTCCCAGGCCACGGCGAACCCGAGCCCCGCTTCCAGCGGGTTATCGGTGTTGTCGATGTCCACGCCCATGTCGCGGTAGCCCTTCTCCAGCCGCAGGCTGGACATGGCCGAGAGGCCGACCAGCCGGAAGCCCAGGTCATCGCCCGCCGCCACCAGGTCGTCATAGACCCCCATCGCGTACTCGGCAGGCACGTGCAGCTCCCAGCCGAGCTCGCCCACATAGGTGACCCGGATGGCCAGCACCGGCGCGTACCCGGCGTGGATCTGCCGCGCGCTGAGGTAGGGGAACGCCTCGTTGGACAGATCGGCGTCGGTGAGCCGCCCGATCAGCGTCCGGGACGCGGGCCCCTGCACCGACAGCAGTGTGGTGCCTGACGTCACGTCGGTAACGGCCAGGAACTCGCCCGGCCGGGTCGCCCGCCTGATCAGCGGCTCGATCCGGCGATGGATGATGTCACTGGCGATGACCAGGAACTTCTCCGGCTCCAGCCAGGTCACCGTGACGTCGGCGACGATGCCGCCCGCCTCGTTCAGCCACTGGGTGTAGACCAGCCGGCCGAGCCCGGCGGTCACGTCATTGGCCGACAGCCGGCTGAGCACCGCGGCCGCGCCCGGTCCCTGCACCAGGAACTTGGCCATCAGGCTCATGTCCAGCAGGCCCACCGCCTCGCGGACCGCGGCGTGCTCGCGCCCTACGACCTGATGGGCCGCGGGCCGCCCCCAGCCCAGGCGGGCAGGGTCCGGGCCCGGCGCCGGGGTCTCCGGCCCGGACGCGTACCACTCAGCGAACTCCCACCCCGCCGAGGCGGCGAAGTGCCCGCCCGCCGCGGCCAGCCGGTCATGCAGCACCGAGCGGCGCACGTTCCGCCCGGTTCAACGGCTTCCAGGCCGGCCAGACCGCATCCCCGAACAGCACCCCCAGCTGCTCCACGGTCCGCTCGGCCCGGAACCGGCGGGACGTCTCGTACCCGTGCGTCCGGTCGATAGCCACACTCGTCGCGTCGACCGGCGGCACCCCGTCCACGATCCAGTGCGCGAGCATGCTGCCGACCCCGCCCCCGGACAGGATGCCGAGCGAGTTCAGGCCCGCCGCGACGAAGTACCCGTCCAGCTCGGGCGCGGGCCCGAGCAGCGGCCGCACGTCCGCGGTGAACGATTCCGGCCCGCAGAAGAAGGTCCGCACGCCCGTCTCGGCCAGCACGGGGATCCGGTCCAGCGCCGGACCGAGGAACGGCTCCATCCGCTCCCAGTCAGGACTTATTTTCCCGAACGAAAACCCGCTGGGCACCCCGTCGAGCGACCACGGGGCGGCGACCGGCTCGAAGAGCCCGACCAGCATGCCGTCGCCCTCGGGCCGGTAATAGCCGTAGTTGTCCGGGTCCTCGATGACCGGCAGGTCCGGGTCCATCCCTGGCACCGTGTCGGTCAGCAGGTAGTAGTGCTCGGCGGCCTGGAGAGGCACCCCGACTCCGGCCAGGGCCCCGAACTGCCGGGCCCACATGCCGGCGGCGTTGACCACCACCTCGGTCTCGATCCGGCCCGCGCTGGTGAGCACGGCGGTCACCTGCCGCCCGCGGGTCTGCACCCCCGTCGCGGTCACCCCCTCCACGACCCGGACCCCCAGCTGCCGGGCGCCTTTGGCCAGCGAGGTGGCCACGCCCACCGGGTCGGCCCGCCCCTCGTCGGCGACGTAGAACGCGGAGAGCACGTCGTCGGTGCGGGCCAGCGGCCACATGTCCGCCAGCTCCCGCGGCGAGATCTCTACGTCCTCGACCCCGAAGCCGTGCATCCAGGCCGCCTCCCGGCGCAGCGCTTCCTGCCGCCGCGGGCTGGTGGCCAGCGAGATGTGCCCGACCGGGCGGAACCCGGTGGAGTGCCCCGTTTCCTGTTCCAGCCGGGCGTACAGGTCCCGCGAGTAGCGGCTGAAGAACAGCGCGGTCTCGTCCGTCATCCCGGCCGAGGTGATCAGCCCGGCCGCGTGCCACGTCGTCCCGGCGGTCAGCTGGTGCTGCTCGAGCAGCACCACGTCGGTCCAGCCCAGGTGGGCCAGGTGGTAGGCGATGCTGCAGCCGGTCACCCCGCCGCCGACGATCACCACCTGGGCCCGGCTGGGCACGGCCCCGGCCCGCAGTTCCGATCGCCCGGGCCAGGATCGATCGTCACATCTGCCTCCAAGTCGGCGCTCACCTGGGCGTTATGCCTAGCATGGCGAGCTACGCCCGGTCCAGGCTGCCCGGAAGCCGAAGACCCGCCGGGGTGCGCCTCTGGGACTGATCCAGATGGCCTACGTCATGCTCGGGGACCTGCCCAGCGCCGGGTCCGGGCGCACCATGGCATCCCGGCCCGGTGCGTCGTCAGGGCTTCCAGACCTTCAGCCCTTTGCCCACGTTGGCCAGGAAGAGGTCGCCGTTGGCAAAGACGGGCTGCGCGAAGTCCGTGCCCCCGGTGTAAGGCGTGCCCAGTATCTGGCCGTTGGCGGCGTTGATGAGGTAGAAGGCGTTAGGAGTGGCGGTGAAGTCGTAGGTGCCGACCGCCAGCACGCCACCGCCGTTCAGGGAAGGGCTGCCGATCGCGGAGTTCGGCAGGCCGGTCTGCCACACGATCGCGCCGGTGCCGGGGTCCATCTGCAGCACCGAGCCCCGGTAGGACACGCCGCCGATCGTGGTGGGGTCACCCGCCATGTACAGGTGGCTGCCGTCGTAGATCGCCGCCGCCGAGCATTGCGCCGGGCTGGCCGAGGACGACTTAGCACCGATCCGGGTTTCCCACGCCACCTGCATGGTGGAGCGGTCCAGCGCATAGTAGATCCCGTTCTTGTCGCACGCACCCACGTAGGGCCCGAAGATCGTCGGCGAGCCCCCGAAGTCGCCATCGCCACCGAGCTGGGAGTTCGGCACGGTGAACGAGCCGAGAGGCTGCAGCGTGTTCGGGTCCAGCTTGACGATCGAGACCGCATAGAACCGGTTCGTCGTGTTCTTCGGCTGGCTTCCGGTGGAGGCATACACATAGCCAGCGCTGTCCACGGCCACGCTCGACCAGACGCCGCCGCCGAGGTAGCCGTCGGGCACCGTGTAGAACCGGGCGATTTGTGACCCGGTGGCCTGGTCATAGGCGGTTACCGAGCCGCGGGTCAGGGGCTTGTCGCAGTGCGAGGCGCTGCCCACATAGATCTTGCCGTTGGCCACCGTGGGCGAAGACCAGTTGAAGTAGTCGTTGACCGTGGTCAACGGGATATCGATCACCGACCGCCACTTCACCGACAGGTCACTGGCATTGAACGCGTACAGGTAGCCGTCGGGCGCGGCGACGTACACGGTTTCCTGGCCGTCGCTCGGGTCGGTCGTGACCGTGGCGGTGGAGATGAATCCGCGCGCCGAGCAGGTCAGCTTCGGCTGGTAGCCGATGAACACCTTCGCCAGTACTGCGCCGGTCGTCTCGTTAAGTTTGTAGAAGTAGCCGTTGTTCGCGCCGATGAAGACGGCGCCGTCCGCGACCGTGGGGCTGGCGAACAGGGCGGGGCCGGGCTGGCCGGACATCGTGGCGGCATCGCCCTTCCACTGCCACACCTTGGTGAGGTGGCCCGCGTTAGCCGGAGTGATCGCTGTGTCGGCCGCATTGTAGGAAGAGTGACCGGCGCTGTAGAGATAGCCGGTCCAGTCGGTTGGCGTTTGTGCGGAAACCGGTCCGGCCGCCGCCAGGATCGAGGCGCCGCTAAGCAGGGCCACAGCGGCCACTACGGGCCAGCGAGCGAAGACGCGAGAAAATCTGAGCATCAGGCCCCCCAGATGCGATGCCAGGCCATCGTTGACTCTTGCGCCCAGTCGTCCTCGGACGGGCGATGGGCAGTGAAGAAAGACTCCACTGGCGAGCCTGCCGCAAAGCCAGTTCCGGCGAGTATAAGCCCCCATGTCCGCCACGTCCTCCCCCCCTAGAGCAAAATCGGTACCTGCTCACCCGGAGGCCATAATCAGCAAGGCTGCTCGTCGCCGCCCGGGCAAACCCGCAACACCGACGACTTGACGCAGGGCAGTCGATCCGGCTTGTGCCCGATGGAGTGGCGAACCATGGGGAAGAAGATCACCGGCACCACGGCTCCAAACGCGCCATCGTCGCTGTCGGCCGTTCCATCCTCGTCATCGCGTGGCATCTGCTCTCGGACCCCGAGTCCCGCTTCACCGACCTGGGACCGGGTTTCTACGCCACCCGCATCGACCCCGACGTGCTGACCGGGTCGATCGTCACATCTGCCTCCAAGCCGGCGCTCACCTGGCGTTATGCCTAGCATGGCGAACTACGCCCGGTCCAGGCCGCCCGGAAGCCGAGGGCCGGCTGGAAAATTGCTGAACCACCGAGGCAGCAGGACCGGAGGTCGCGCGTTTCTTGAGTGTGAATGCTGAGAATCCTGGCGCGGTCGCCGGGGTGCACCCATCCGGGGCGGCCCAGGCCCCGGATACCCAGCCGCCGGATACCCCGTCGCCGGAGGCGGGGCCGGACAGCGCGGCGGCCGCGGTCGGGGCGCTGTACGAGGCGAGCGCCCTGGGGCTGATCCGGATGGCGTACGTCATGCTCGGCGACCTGCCCAGCGCCGAGGACGTGGTCCAGGAGGCCTTCTGCGGGCTCTACCGGCGCTGGGACGGCCTGGCCAGCACCGACGGGACGCTGTACTACGTGCGCACCTCGGTGCTGAACGGCTGCCGCTCAGCGCTGCGCCGCCGGGCGGTCCGCCGCGGGTTCGTGCAGCACCGGACCCTGGCTGACGAGCCGCCCGCCGCGTCCGCCGAGACGGTCGCGCTGGGCGGGGAGGAACGCCAGGAAGTGATCCGGGCCCTGGCGCGCCTGCCGCACCGGCAGCGGGAGGTTCTCGTGCTGCGGTTCTACGCCGAACTCCCGGACGAGCAGATCGCCCGGGTGATGGGCATCCGGCCGGGCACCGTCCGGTCCACCGCGTTCCGGGCGCTCGACGCCCTGGGCCGGGTCCTGAAGGAGACGCCATGACGCGCGGAGGAGGGGGCGCCATGACGCCGCTCGAGGACCGGGTCCGGGACGCCATCCGGGCCAGGGCCGCCGAGGTCCCGCCGGACGCGGTGCCGCCGCTCCGGCTGCCGGACCGGCGCAGGCGCCCGCTTCCTCTCGCTTACGGCGGCAGCGGGAGGAAGCAGGACCGGCGGCGCTGGCGCGGGCCTGGGGCGCGCCTGGCTGGGCGCCGCCGCGCATCGCGGTGGCGGTCGCCCTGGCGCTGGTGTTCGCCCTGTACCGGCGTGCTCCATTCCGGCCGCTCCGCGACGGTCACCGGCCGGGCTGGCCACCCTGCCCCGCTACTACGTGGGGCTGACCTTCACCAGCGGCAGCCGGTTCTGTCGGCCAGGCCAGCTCTCCACGCCCGCAGACCAAGGCCGTCGTCCGCGCCACCGCCACCGGCCGGGCCCGCGGCCACCGTCGACGCCGCCCCGGCCTTACGGGACGTTCGCCGGGGTCACCGGCGGCGGCCGACGATCGTACGTTCGTCCTGGCCGCGCAGAAACTGGCCCGCTATCCGCTGGACTACCGTGCCCGCCGACCAGGTTCTTCCTGCTGCGCCTCGGTCCTGGCCAGGCCGGCCGGGGGCAGACTGACCCTGACCCCGCTGCGCATCCCGGCCATCCCGGCCGGCACTGGGTTCAGCGACTTCGCCCTCTCCCCGGACGGCAGCCGCCTGGCCGTGGTGAGCGGGCCCGGATAACCGGTTGCGGCCGAGTGTGCGTCTACACCTGCGCCGCCGGCACGGAACGGACGTACCGGCCCGGCGGCGTCGGGAACCGGGACTACCGTCCGATCACGCAGAACTCGCTCTCCTGGAGCACGGATAACCGGACGCTGGCCTTCGTCTACTGGGCAATCGGGGCGGCCGGGAGGAGTGCGGCTCCTCGATACCGCCGGCCCGGCTCGGGCCTGCTGGCCAACAGCCACCTGGCCGTCGGCGATCCCCCGTCGTCCCGCACCACGTACTGGACCCAGGTTCAGCTGACCGCTGACGGGCAGACGATCATCGGCAACCTGAACAACCCCTACGGGAAAGGACGTCCAGCGCCTGGTGGAGGTCTCGGCCCGGACCGGGAAGGTCGTCCGCGTGCTCAACGTGACCAGCACTGGCGGCGACGTCGAGCAGGTCCACTGGATGAGCCCGTCCGGCCGGGTGCTGATCGTCACCGACGCTGCGGCCGCCCGCCACCACTCGACAGCGCAGTCCGCGGACGTCGACGCCGGGATGCTGGCCGACGGCCACTACACGCCGCTGCCCTGGTCCGAGAACACCTTCACCGCCGCCTGGTAGGAACGGCCCCAGAGGGTCCTGGCACCAGCTCATCGCCGGTCGCGCCGGGAGACCGTGGGCCCGGTTTTCTGCGCCAATCAGCACCACTCACGTCCCAATAGGAATGGTGATCACAGGAATGCCGGAGCACTGAGGCGCCCGGGCCTCAGGGCTGAACAGGCCAGTCAGCCTGGTGCGGTCGCGCAAAGGGGCCTCGCGCGAGGCCTGAATCCCAGACGCACCCAGGAAACCTTCAGCCAGCCTGCGGGAAACGCGATCAGCCCGGCCAGGGTACGTAAGTCCACCGGGCGCACCGCAGACCTTGAAAACCCCTGAATGAGGGATGGCTTTTGCCGCATCTGGGGGGGTTTGTGTTACGGAGAGTTAATGTATATTGCACAGCGTTAAAGTTCCCCTGGCCGGGTTGCGAATACGCTCTGTTAGGGGCCTAATGTTTACCTAGCTACATGCGTTGGTGGGGACCTGGCATGGGGGGATTCAATGTGGCGTAGTAAATGGCGTACTGGAGCTGTCGTAGGAGCCGCCGCGCTGGCGGCCAGCATGATCTGGACCGCGGCACCGGCGGGGGCGGCGACCGGGCCGGTGTCGGCCACTCCGGCCTCGGGCACGCCCCAGCTGTCGAACACCGGGACGACTGAGCAGGTCCGGCAGCTCGCGCAGTGCGGCAGCACCATGTACGCGGTGGGCACGTTCACCGCGATCAGCTGGAACGGGACGACGTTCGCCCGGAACAACGTGTTCAGCTTCAGCGCGACGAAGCCTTACACGGTCACGTCGTGGAACCCGAACGTCAACGGCATCGTCAACTCCATCGCGTTCAGCCCTGACTGCTCCACCGCCTACCTGGGCGGCAAGTTCAGCACCGTCGGCGGGACGTCGGCCAAGAACATCGCCGCGGTCAGCACCTCGACCGGCGCGGTCATCACCACCTTCGGGCACAGCGCCAGCGGCCAGGTCGAGACGCTGCAGTACTACAACGGGCACATCCTGACCGGGGGCTACTACACCTCGATCAACAACAGCAGCGCCAACCCGTACATGACCAGCCTCAACCCGACCACGGGCAAGGACGACGGGTTCATCCACCTGAGCATTTCCGGGAACTACCAGTTCCCGGGCGTGGGCTCCAACCCGACCCGGGTCTACAACCAGCAGCTCAGCAACGGCGGCACGCTGGACCTGGTGGAAGGCGACTTCACCTCGGTCGGCGGCCAGCCCCGGCAGCAGATGTTCATGCTCAACCTGAGCGGCTCGACCGCGACCGTCACCGGGTGGACCTCGACCGAGTTCAACACGAACTGCAACTACAACGAGGCGTTCTACGCCCAGGCGGCGGCCTGGTCGCCGGATGACTCGACCGTCTACGTCGCGACGACCGGCTACAAGCCGAACGGCACCCCGGCCGGAAGCTTCCCGCGGGCGGGGCTGTGCGACGCGGCCATCGCCTACCCCGCCACCCAGACCAGCGTCACCCACAAGTGGATCAACTACCCCGGCTGCGACTCGCTGTACTCCACCGCCGCCGACGCGAGCACCGCCTACTTCGGCGGCCACGAGCGGTGGTCGGAGAACCCGAACGGCTGTGACTTCCAGGGGCCTGGCGCGATCGCCGCCCCGGGCATGGAGGGTCTGTCCCCGCACCGGCTCCTGACCTTCAACCCCACCCGGGGCCGCGGGCGAGGGCGCCGACGACATGCTGATCACCAGCGCGGGCCTGTGGATTGCCAGCGACAACGGCAAAACACCGACATGTGCGGCGGGAAGTTCAACCACGCCGGCATCTGCCTCCTCCCCTACGGCTTAGGACATGAGCGGGGTAATGACCTGAGCGCGGACGCGGACACCAGCAGGACAGGCCCGGGCATCGCGACCGGCCGCCCGCGGGTGGTCTACCTGGCCGGCCTGGGCCGCAGCGGCAGCACGCTGCTCGAGCGGCTGCTCGGGGAGATGCCGGGCGCCTGCCCGGCTGGCGAGGTCGTTCACCTGTGGCTGCGCGGCGTCCGGGACGGCGAGCGCTGCGGATGCGGCCAGCCGTTCCCGGCCTGCCCCTTCTGGCAGGCGGTAGGCCAGGAGGCGTTCGGCGGCTGGGACCAGGTGGACGTGGACCGGATCACGCGGCTGCGGGCCCGGGTGGACCGGGCCCGGTTCCTGCCCCAGCTCGCCTCCCCCGCCCTGCGCCGCAGGCTCCAGCCCGCGCTGGACGAGTACGTGGCGTACTACCAGCGCATCTACGCCGCGATCGCGCAGGTCAGCGGCAGCCCGGTGGTGATCGACTCCAGCAAGCACGCGTCGCTGGCGTTCTGCCTCCGCAGCTCTCCCGGCCTCGACCTGCGGGTCGTCCACGTGGTCCGGGACAGCCGGGCGGTCGCCTACTCCTGGAGCAAGATCGTGGCCCGGCCGGAGGCCGCGGCCGGGACCCAGATGTCCACCTATCCGCCGGCCAGCGCCGCCATGCGGTGGAACCTGCAGAACAGCGCCCTGCAGCTGCTGGCCCAGCTCGGCACCCCGACGCTGCGGGTTCGGTACGAGGACTTCGTGGCCGCCCCGGCGGCCGTACTCGGCCGGATCGCCGCGTTCGCCGGGCTGGGCGCCGGGCCTGCCCTCGGCTTCCTGGGCACCGACGGCCCCGGCCACTGGTGGGCCGAGCTGGGGGCCACGCACACCGCGTCCGGCAACCCCATGCGGTTCACGACGGGCCGGGTCCCGATCCGCCAGGACAACACCTGGCAGACCGCGATGCTGGCCAGCAAGCGGCGCACGGTCACCGCCCTGACCCTTCCGCTGCTGATGCGCTACGGCTACCTGGGCGGCGCGGCATGAGCGGGGCCCGGTGAGCGGCTGGCGCCGCCTGGCGGGCGTGGCCGTGGTCGCCGCGGTGGTCATCGCCGCCGTGGTGGTGGTGATCACCATCGGCCTGGGCGGGTCCGGTGGATCCCCGAAGGGCCATCCCACGCCGGAGCCCTCGCTCCGCCCCGGCCCGGCGCCATCCCCGCCCCGGCCCAGGGTGCGTACTTCGGCGCCTGGGTCAAGCCCATCCTGTACAACCAGGCCGGCTATGTCGGCGCGGTGAACGCGCTGCAGCAGCAGATCGGGCGGCGGCTGGACATCGTGCACATCTACCTGCAGCAGGACGCGACCTTCCCCACCAGCAGTGACCTGGCCTTCGTGCGCCAGGGCAGCACGCTCCTGGTGTCCTGGGCCCTGAATGACAGCCGGGGCATCGCGGCGGGCCAGTATGACGCCTCGATCCGGCAGCGGGCACAGGAGCTCAAGGCGCTGGGCAAGCCGGTGTTCCTGGAGTGGCGCTGGGAGATGGACCGGCCGAACCTCAGGTCCGAGGTCGGTTCACCCGCGGACTACATCGCGGCCTGGAAGCACATCCGGCAGGTCTTCGCCGAACAGCACGTCAGCAACGTGGCGTGGGTGTGGTGCCCGACGGCCCGCGGGTTCACGAACGACAACGCGGCCGCCTATTACCCGGGCAACAACGAAGTGGACTGGGTCTGCGCCGACGCCTATCCCGGGTCCGGCCCGCAGCGCTCATTCGCCGACGTCGTCCAGCCCTTCCTGGACTGGGCCGCGCAGCACCCCAAGCCCGTCATGATTGGCGAGTACGGCGTACCGCAGAGTTACGGGCCCCAGGCCCGCGCCCAATGGCTGCGCGCGGCCGAGCAGACGGTGCGCAGCCACCGGCAGATCAAAGCGCTGGTCTACTTCGACTCCAACACCACCGGACCTCGCCGCAGACGAGCTTCGCGCTGGACGCCGGCCGCTCGCGGTTTTCCGCGGCATTGCGGACAACCGCTACTTCAACCCGCGGGGTGTGCCGGTACCCAGCATTGAAGTGAACCACCCCAGGCTGGCAGTAAGGATGTGATGACGCTGTGTAATCTATCGCTGCTTTCCGGGAGGTGCACGCTCGTGGTCAGCAATCTCCGGTACGACGTAATCATTAAATTAGCCATGTGAAGGTGGGGACCAGGGTGGGCAATGCAATAGTGCATGCTGGCTGGCGGACAACGACATCCTGGGCGCAGGTGCACTGGCGCTCAGCACGCTGTGGCTGGCCGGGCCGGCCTCGGCGCAGACCGGCCCGGTTTCCGGACCCCGGCGGCGGGGACTCCCCAGCTGGCGAGCACCGGGAGGACGGAGCAGGTCCGGCAGCTGGTGAAGTGCGGCGGCACCATGTACGCGGTCGGCAGCTTCACCGCGATCAACTGGAACGGCAGGACCTACAACCGGCATTACGTGTTCAGTTTCTCCGCGACGCCGCCGTACGCCATGACGCCGTGGGGTCCGAACGTCAACGGCAAGGTCAACTCCATCGCCCTGAGCCCGCGCTGTACCACCGCCTGGCTGGGCGGCGAGTTCAGCTCGGTCAACGGGAAGGCGGCGCAGAACATCGCCGCGGTCAGCACCACGACCGCCTCGCTCTTGACCAGCTTCGCCCACAGCGCCAACGGCCAGGTCGAGACGCTGCTGAAGGCCAACGGGCACCTGCTCGCGGGCGGCTACTACACCGGATCAACGGGAGCGGCCGCCGGTACATGACGAGCCTGAACACGTCCACCGGGAAGGACGACGGGTTCGTCCGCCTGCGCATCTCCGGGAACTACCAGTACCCCGGCGTGAGCAGCAACCCGACCCGGGTCTACAACCAGCAGCTCAGCCACAGCGGGAAACTGGACCTGGTGGAGGGTGACTTCACCTCGGTCGGCGGGCAGTCCCGGCGGCAGATCTTCATGCTTAACCTGAGCGGCTCCCGGGCCGCGTCACGGGGTGGACGTCAACCGAGTTCAACCGCAACTGCGCACCGTCGAGCCGTTCTACGTCCGGGCCGCCTCGTGGTCCCCCACCGACTCGACCGTGTACATCGCGACCACCGGTTTCCACCCGGCTGACCAGTTCCCCGGGAACTACCCCTGGACCGGGCTCTGCGACGCGGCGCGCCTTCCCGGCCACCCAGGCCAGCGTCAGCCACCAGTGGATCAACTACACGGGCTGCGACTCGCTGTATTCCACCGCGGCCGACGCGAGCACCGCCTACTTCGGCGGACACGAGCGCTGGTCGAGAACCCCGGCGGATGCGACTCCGCGGGCCCGGCGCCATCTCCGCGCCCGGCATGGAAGGCCTGTCGCCAACCACCGGGGCGCTGACCTTCAACCCGACCGCGGGCGCGGGCTCGGCGCCGACGACATGCTGATCACCAGCGCCGGCCTGTGGATCGCCAGCGACAACCTGGACGGCAGGGCGCAGTGCGGGGCGTCCACCGCACGCGGGCATCTGCCTGCTGCCGTATGGGTGAGGCCCAGTCAGGGGTCAGGCGTAGCCCAGCCGGGCGAGCAACGGGCCGATCTCCGTGTGCAGCTCCGTGATATCGCTCTCGCTCAGCGAGTCGCGCCAGCGGCCCACCGAATCGGGCCGCGCCCGCGCCATTGCGGCCCGCATTTCATCCCGGCCCCCGGCCGAGGCGCCGAGGAAACCGGCCAGATGTCCGCCGTCCTCGCCGGCTCGTGACCATGGCCTCGTACCGGACCTCCACGGCCCGGCCCGGAGGCACCGGGCCACCCCGTTCAGGGCCGCCTCGGTGAACCGCCGCCAGCACCAGGCCCACCGCGCGATGTCTGAGACCTGCGTGAACGCCTCGCGCCGCGGTGGTTCCACCCACCAGCGGGGCTGCGGGCCACGCAGTTGCCCGGCCGTGCCCGCTGGCCGGTAGCGGCCGAGGCCGCGGCCAGCCAGGGCTTCTCGGCGTGCGACACCGCGGCGTCCCGCCCGTCCCGGACGATGTGGATAAACTGCGCGCCGGGAAACTCCGCGGCCAGGAACGGCACGAGGAAGCTGTTCTCCGGGTTCTTCTCCGCGAACCGGTGACCACCGTCCAGCGCCGCGAGCAGCAGCGCACTGTAGGACAGCCGGAACACCGCCGCCGCGCGGCGGGGGCTCCACGACCCTCGTACACGCACCGCGCTGGGGCCTTGGTCAGGCGGGGCTCGAAGTGGTAGGACATGAAAGGGAGCCGCCCCAGGCAGCTCCCAAGGAACGTGGTGCCCGAGCGAGGCGCACCGATGACGAACACCGGCCGGTGCAGCCGCGGGTCGAGGGCTCGGGCGGACACCGGGTTCCGCGAGTCCTGGGTCGCGCCGCCGGTCCCGGACGTCCGAGGCCAAGCCCAGCACGCCCAGCCGCATGGCCCGTCCCCAGGTCAGGTCCGGGGTCTGCGGGGCGGCGCCTGCCTGCGTGGTCATGGCTAGACACCTCCCGGGCGCGGCGGCGTGGCCTGGCGCTCGGCGAAGCGGGATAGCGGAGGCAGCAGCCATTTCCTCACGTCACCCAGCCTGGCCCCGGCCTCTGCGGCTTCGTCGTGCAGGTACCGCGTGGCGATCTCGATCAGGTACAGGGCGGCGACGAAGACCGCCGACCCGGGCCCGACTCCCATCGGCCCGAGGGTCATCGGGGCGGTGAACAGCGCCGCCTCGGTGGCGGACTGTGCTCTCCGGCACCGTCCCGCTCCACTGCGGCCTGCAGTTGGTGGTGCAGGGCGTCGTAACCGACGGGCACACCGCTCTCGAACCGTTCCCAGTCCCAGACGAGCACCTGGTCACCGGAGGAGGCCATGTTCCACGGCGTCCAATCGCCATGCCACGAGCCGAAGGCCAGGCTGGTGACATCGGCGGTGGCCTGCAGGTCGTCCATGACCCGCAGCAGCGCCGCGGCCGTTCCCCGGCCCGCACGCCTCCAGCCGTGAGCGCAGCGCGCCGCCAGTAGCCGCTCCGGCCGACCACCTGCGTGATGACTCCCCGCGTCGTGGCCACCTCGACCATGGCCGAGGTCAGCATGGCCCCGGCTCACGGACCGCCCGGAGCCGCTCAGCGGCGTCTGGACCAGGACCTCATGTTCCCTCCACTGCCCGTGGTGCAGCAGCCGGGGTACCTGCAGCCGGGTGAGCCCGGCCGCCGCGAGCACGTCCAGGGCAGCCGCCTCGACCCGGACCAGTTCCCGGGTCAGGCCGGTGATGCCCACCTTCGCGAACCCGAGCATCTCACCGCTGGGGCTGAGCAATTCCAGCACCGGCTTGCGGTTAGCCCGGGGCGGGCCGACTCGCAGGCTCACGACCAGGTCGCGGTCCAGCACCTTACGCAGGTAGGCCACCACGTCCGCCTCGGGCCCGTCCCCGGTCGGCCCGACCGTGATCCGGTGCGGCAGAACGTCGCCCAGGCCGAGCTGCGCCGCCGCGGCCAGGCCGCGGAACACCAGCTGCCGGCGGCCGACCGCTGACGCCTTGTAATGGCGCAGAGCGGCCGCCGCGGCCCGGCGCGGCCTGCGGGGCAGCAAGAGCACGGCCGGGCCTCGTTGGGGAGCACGAGGAACTCGGTCTGGCCGTGGGTCCGGGAGGCCCCCCTGGCCGCGGGCCCGCACCCGCCCGCGGCGCTCGACGCGGGCCGGCTCGGGCCACAGGACGGTCAGGGTTTCCCACAGGTATCCGCCGCGGTCGGTGGCCGACCCGGCCGGTTCGGTCACCGTGGCCATGGCTGCGCCCACTCCAGCAGCTCGGCCAGCCGCTTGTTATGGGGGGCGAAGTGGTCCTCCAGCGTGCGCTGGGTGCCCGGGGCCATCGGGGTGCCGGGGCGGGCATTGTGCTGCCCGAAGCTGGCCGGCTGGAAGGGCCGCAGGCCGAGGAAGCTGCGCCAGCTCCGGTACTCCTGGGCAGGGCGGCGAAGAACGCCTCACTGTCCATGACGTGGACCTGCTCCCGGGGGAACAGCCCGAGATCCGCTCGAGCTGATCCGCGTAGTGGCCGCGGCAGGTATACGAGTGGTGCCGGTGCGTGAAGCTCTCGTAGGCTGGGTCGGCGCGCATCCGGTCGGCCTCGCCGACCAGCCGGTCTTCTCGAGTTCGAGCGCGTTCTCGAATGTCTCCCACTCGAATCCCCGAGCGCTTTCATGCTGGTACGCCGAGTACGCCCGTTCCACTGGATCGCGGAGCATCACGACGAGTTTGACGTCGGGCAGGTCACGGGCGATCGCTCCACCGCGAACGGGTGATACAGGTAGTAGCCGCTGGCCTCGAACCCATCGGGGCACCATGGGGGCGGCGGCGGCCTGGACGACTCGGGCCACCGGGAAATGACGCGGTACCAGGTCAGCCCCCGGTAATAGTTCAGGTCGAAGTAGTTCACGCCCTTGTGGAAAGCAGGCCGCACAACCTGCGGGTGGGCCATCAGCGCCCGGAACAGCGACGTAGCGCCGCATCGCTGGGCACCGATCATGATGAAGCCAGGCTGCAGCCGCAGCGGCGCCGTCACCGTGCCCACCTGCAGGTACGGCATGTTCACCGGCCCTCCGGACCGGTTCTGGTGCGGCCTTGCGCACGGACGTCATCAAAAATCCCCACTACTCGTTTCGTTGTTTTCTTCTGGCCAGTGATTTCTAGGCCAGCCCCCGACCGACCAGGCGGGCCACCCGCAGCACATGCTTGCGGTCCACGCCGGTCGCGATATGTGCTAGCGCCAGGTAACCGTGCGGCGACACAGGCCACCTGGCGATGGCGCTGGCCGCGTACCGCAGCGCCCGCCCGCGCTGGCCGAGCAGGGACCGGGAGAAGGCGATCTGCCCGAGCAGGCGGGCGTGACCCCAGGGGATTCCGCGATCTCCGGGTGCTTGGCCAGCAGGTATTCGAGCCCCGCGACGGTCACGGCGGCGTTGCCCGGGTACCAGGAACCGCTGTCCTTCCGGATGTCGGCGAGCGGGCTCAGCACCGCCCCGATCCGGCCGACCCGGGCCACCCGGAGGATGAAGTCGTAGTCCTCGGCGTAGCCGTTAGGGGTCTGCTCGTCGTACAGACCCGCCTTGGCGAACACATCCCGGCGCATGGCCAGCGTCGAGGAATGCAGTTCCTTGACCCGGTTACGCAGCAGCAGCCGCTGGCTGATCCGCTCGGCGCGGGCCGGCCAGGTGATGATCCGCCCGTCGGGGAGCATGAGCCGGATGCCCGAGCCCACCACGAGCAGGTCAGGCTGGTCGACAGCTGCCCGATCTGGGCCTGGAGCTTGACCGGGTGCCACACGTCGTCGTCGTCGCAGGTGGCGATGAACCCCCCCGTGGACTCGGCGAGCCCGGAGTTCCGCGCACCGGCCAGACCGGGCGTGCGGTGATTGGTTGTCACCCGGACCTGATGTTCCCCGGTGCCCAGGCTGGCCAGGGCCGGGTCGGGTGGCTCCTGCTCGTGAACCACGAGGCACTCGATCCGGCCGGGGTAGGCCTGGCCGACGACCGAGGAGATGGTCGCGCGCACCAGGTCCGGCCGGCCGCGGTCGGCACGATCACCGACACCAGGGGCCAGCGTCCGGGGTCGCTGCTCACTGTTTCACCCGCGTCGTTGCAGGCTGCGTCCCGTTCGGCGCTCCGTTCGCGGCCGCAGCCGGCGCCCCGTTCGACGCCGCCTGGTACGCGGCCTCCGGGTTGCCCGCCGTGATCTCCTCGGGGGTGCGCGCCGGGCCCATGACCAGCCGGGTGGCCAGGATGAACAGCGCCAGCAGCAAGATCCCGTAGAACCAGCCGCTCAGCACGTCGGTAGTCCAGTGCATGCCGAGGTAGACCCGGCTGTAGCCCTCGTTGAAGCCCAGCGCGGCCACGGCCGCCCCGGCCCAGATCGCGGTCACCCGGCGCCCGCTGAACTCACGCCCACAGGAAGTAGGCGATCAGGCCGAAGAACACCACGGTGCGCTCGGACCCACCAGAGGGGGAAGACACCATGCGGGAAATCAGGCGGCCCCACCCGGTGGGCGGCTACGTGGATGCCGTGCGTCAGGTAGCGCTGGAGCACGGACAGCACGACGAACGCGAACGCCGGGACGTACCGGCACCGCTGCCAGGTGACCGCGAGGCAGACGGCCGCCGCTACCACCGCCATCCGGGTTGACCAGGCGTTGCCCGTCTTGGTCAGGCTGCCCATCAGGCCCTTCCACGGGTGGATCCGGTGCGCGACAGCCACCCAGTGGTAGATGGGCTTGTCGATGGACGGGCCCCCGTGCAGCACGAGCTGCCCGAGCAGGGCCATGATCCCGACGATGCCGGCGCCCCCGATCACGATGACCCCGAGGAAGATCAGGTCCTGCCGGACGGCCCCCCGTATTGTCGAGCTCCCGTGCGCATCATCGAGGGCCGGGCGGTATCCCAGCCACGGCAGCCGGCCGAAGCCTCGGCCCGGCGGGCGCGGCGCGCGCCCGGCGGGCCAGCAGCGCCGCCACCCCGAAGATGACGGCCAGCCCGACGGGCCAGATCAGGAAGTTCAGTATTTTGGCCACGTTAGGCCACCCCCTTGGTGTGCTGCCTGTGATGCTTGACTTACCGGTGAGGCATATGGGGGACCACGCCGGCTAGCTGACGGACCGCGGGCCATGATCAGTCACCCGCCCGCTGCTCAAGGGCCCGGGCGTGGCCACGCGGCGGGAAGATCTTGGCCAGGCGCGACGCCCCGGGGAGTGCGGCCAGCCTCAGGCTGTCCTGGAACCGCCACAGGCCCGCGGCCTGGACGACGCATCCAGCCCACCGCGCCCAGCGAGGCGACGGCCCCCGGGCCGAACGCGGCCCGCGCGGAGCGGGATCACCGCGAAACTCACGGCGGACAGGCCGATGGCGATGAAGGTGCCGCGTCCGAACGGGTTCAGCTCTCGAGTGGCCAGCTGGATCAGCGGGATGAGGTTGGTGACGATGATCGCGACGGCCCACCCGATAGCGGCGCCGGTGATCCCGTATCGGGGAATCAGGAACAGTCGAGGCCGACGTTGACGAACACGGCCATCAGCCCGTTGGCCAGGCTCCCACTGCTCCGGCCGGTCGTGATCAGCACCATGTCAACCTGGCCGCACGCCGTGGCGACCAGCATGGTCAGGCCGAGGATGATCATGACCATGTCCCCGGCCCGGTAGGACTGCCCGAAGATGCTGAGGACCTCCGGCCCATAGATCACGGCCAGCAGGTACAGCGGCCAGGTCAGCACGATGAGCCAGGCGGTGGTGGCCCGGTAGACCACGTTGGCCCCGCGCCGGTCGTTTACCGCGAACAGTTCGGCGAATCGCGGCTGGGCGGACTGGCTGAGTGCGGAGTTGGCGAACTGCCCCGCGACGAGGAACCGGGTCGCGGCCGTTAGACCGCGGCCTCGACCGGGCCCAGGATGATCGCCACGAGCACGATGTCGATCCGCTGGATCGTGATCTGGGCCAGGTTGGCCACGGCCCGGGGCCCGGTGAACCGCCAGATCCCGCGGAGGTGGCGTCGCCCACCCCGGCACCCGCCGTCACCGCGTTCCCGGCCGGACGCTGGCCGTTGCGCCAGCCGTCGGCGCCGGTCCCGTTGACGCCGGTGCCGTTCGCCGTCCCGTTCACGCCTGCCGGCCCCGGCGGCCGCTGACGCGCCGGATCCGGCGCAGCCAGTACCATCCGATGGTGGCGGCGGGCATGTAGGGGACCGCCCAGAGCGGCGCGACCAGCGCGAAGCTTCCCGCCGAACCGCGATCGTACCCCGATGAGCTGGGCGTGGACCGGCCGATCTTGTCGACGATCACGGTGGGCCGCATGGCCCGGTACCGCGGCTGGCTCCCAGGAGGGTGTCTGACGAGCCGCAACGGCAGCGCCAGCGCCAGCGCGCGCAGGTCGTCCGCCACCATCCTGGGGCTGGCTCCAGCTCGCCCAGGTGGCCGCCGGGAGAAGGTGAGCCAGCGGTCGCGAACATGATGAGACCCGCGGCGGCGCCGACCGATACCGCCACGACCGGGATGATGGCCGCACGCAGGATGGTGGGGACCCGGTCCTCATGGCCGAGGCGGCGCAACCGGGCGATGAAGTTGACCAGCCCGACCTACGCGCCCAGGCCGGCGGCGGACTCCACGATCAGGAACAGCGAGATCGCGGTGAAGAAGGCACCCGCGACGGGCTTGCTGAATTCCCTGGTGATCACCACGGTGACGACCAGCGTGGTGACTGCGGCGACGGCCGCCCCGACCAGATTGAGCGCACCGCCCCGGGCCACGTCCTTCAGCCGCGGCGACCGCTGGGCGGACGGCCGCCCGGGGAACCGGGCAACGTCCGGGCGTCTGGCGGCGTGGCCGCCTCATGAGTCCTTCCCCCGGTCAGCGCCGGTGCCAAGACGGGCTTCCCACGCCGACGCCGGCTCTCCGCCGCCGCGCCCTGCTGGCGCCGGGCTCGGCGTTCCGCCAGAGTATGGCGTAGGAGAACATCAGGATGCCAAGTGGTGCCCCGTCGCGGTGTAGGAGAGCATGAAGATGAACATCAGGAGCACTACCAGCACCCCGGCGAGCCCGAAGGCCGTCTATCTCGCCAGTACCGCCCCACTGCGTAGGCGAAGAAGGCGACATACAGCCCGGCCCCCAGGAAGCCATCGGAGATGAACAGGAGCCACAGCTGCCCGTTCCCGCCAATAGTGCCGTTGCCGCAAGTCGGGCACTTGGTCGAGCGGCCGACCGAGACCGACTGGACGCTGCCCTGCTGGTGCCGGGTATCGCCGTAGCCCACGAGCGGGGAGGACACCGCATCCAGGGTGGCGGCGACGGCCAGCGACCCGCGCCGCGAATCACTGGCCCCGTTGGCGAGCCGCGGGCTGATCATGCCCCCCAGAGGGGTCGCCCCGATCAGGACGCCCACGACGACCAGTCCCCGAGCCCGCCGAGCACGGCCAGACGTCCCTGTGGCGCCATGCGGACGGCGACGTAGACGAGGGCGAAGATGAGCGCGATCCACAGCCCTCGGTTGAGCGAGTAGATGATGGGCACGATCGCGATCGCGACGCCCGCGGCGGCGATCATCCGCTGCCTGCGAGTCCCGCGGAACCACCACCGCGCGATCAGCCAGGGCAGCAGCAGGGCCAGGCAGTTTCCCCACTCGTTCGTGTAGGCGAAGGGTGCGTCGGGCCGGCCGAGGTACCCAGCACGCTCTGCAGCTGGGCCAAGGCCGGATGCAGTTGCTCCTCAAGACCTGGTTGTTGGCCTGCAGCCGGTTCGGGACGATCGCGGCCAGTGGCGTGGTGAAGTGGAGGTGAGCGAAGAAGACGCCGCCCAAGCCGCCGACGATGGCGTACAGCGCCACCAGCCCGAGTAGCCAGGCCAGCCGCTGGCGGGGCAGTTCCCGCTCGGTGAGGTTGCCGGCGAAGAGGAGCAGAGCCGTGACGCCCAGGTAACCGGCGGTGCGGACGCCGTAGGAGATGATCCGGTTCGAGACCGGGCTGGCCAGCGTCCCGGGGGCGGTTGCAGCGAGTGTGGCCGCCCCCAGCAGGACGACGAGCAGGAAGAGCAGCCACAGACCGAAGCCCGGGGGTAGCCGTATCCTGCGGTTCCCTTGCGCGCTCCAGGCATACAGCCGGGCCGCCATGGGGATGGCCAGCAAGATGAACATGTAGTCGCCGAAACCCAGCGCCCACCACAGTGGGATCCCGGCCAGCAGGGCGGTCACCGGCCAGGCCGGATGGCGAGCCAGCCAGCTCCCGCGGCGGCGATGCGCTGGCAGGCTCCGGGGCATCAGGAATTCTTCGCGGGCGTCAGACCACGGACTGCGTCATGGCCGGCCCCCGGCGGTACTGGTCTGCGTGCCCGGCGGGGCCAGGATCACCCAGGTCGTCCCGCGCTGGAAACCGATCGGGCGATTTTTCGCGTCGAGGTAGTTGGTCACGTCGTGGAGGCCTGGCTTGGACCAAGTACCTTTGGCCGCCGTGCCGGTCTTCCCGGCGGCCGGGCCCGTCCCCGACAGCATGAGCGCGGAGCCTGAGCCGATGACCCGGGCGCTGGTCGTGGTGAGGCCAAACTTGCGGCTCAGGAAGATGGTCTTGTACGGGACGTTCTGAACCACGATGTTGTCCGCCTGCACGGACGGGCCGCCGGACGCCAGCCGCCAGCGGTGGCTGCGCGCGCCGAACGTCCAGGTCTGGGTGGCCTGGCCGGGAGCAGTGATCTTCAGGCTGGACGTCCGCCACGCTCCGCTACTGGCGAAGCTCGGCTCCCCGGCCACCCCCGTGCCCTGATAGGTGAACATCTGCGGCGGCGCGGTATCCCGCGCTGACTGCTGGACCTCGCTCGTGGACACGGTCGGTCCTCGGGCCGCCGGGTGTACAGCGAGGGATGACTGGCGTAGCCCAGGTCCACTACGTCCTGTCCAGGACCCGGATGAACGACGGGGTCCCGCCGTCGTAGACCTCGAGCGGTGCAGCACCGACACGCTTGCGCGTCCGTGGGCCGGGTTCCCGTGACCGGACCTACGGACCTGGCGTCCCGAGACTGGAATACCGCGACTAGCGCAGTGGTGAGGTCATTTCCTCGAAGACCACGTCGGCCGACCCGAGGCCCTCCGGCTGGCTGCCGGACACGGCACGGCGACCGCAGGCGCCTGCCGCGGGCCCCGCAGGAGGCAGTCCGGTGAGCGGCGCCATCCACGTGCGTCCGGTGCGGGCGTCCCGGCGGCGAGGTGCTCCCGCTCGCCGCTGGTGGCGTGCTCGCGGTGGGCCGCATGAGATCAGCCGGGCTGCCTCGCAGCCGGCAATAACCAGCCCCACCACGGCGGCCAGGACCGCCGCGGTGCTTCGAGTCGTTGTCGTCCGTCCCGTCGTCATCAATCAGTTCCCGCTGTGCCCGTCAGCGTCAACATGAACCGGGACAGTCGGGTTATCCTCTCCGTCTTTGGCCGGGTCAGGCCAGGCCGGGCCGGGGGAGGCGGCCGAGGCGCGATTCCTCAGCGCAGCCTGGCTCTTGCGCAGCCGGCAGGCAAACTCACGGCATCCTGGCTCGTCCTGGCGGGCAGGCGCAGCCGGGGCAGCACGGCCAGGCCGACCACCGAGGTGCCCAGCCGGTTGAGCCGCCTGATGGAGTCCTCGATATCCAGGCGTTTCGTAGAAGAGATCTCCACGGTCGGTCAGGGCGGCGCCGCAGTACTCCGCGAGTGCAAGGCTGTCTGGGCCGGTTCCCTGGACGGATGTCTGGATGGGAGCATAGTCGGCGCTGTTGCGCAGCTGCCCGGCCAGCCGCCGCGCCTGCGCATGGTGCAGATCATGCAGGTCTGCGGCGAGGACGAGGACCCGGAGCCCCGGGAACCCGGCCGGCTGCAGGGTCGACTCGTCCAGGGATACCTCACCTGCGGCCAGCTCGGCAACCCTGCGGACATCGAGGAACCGCGACTGAGGCACTCCGAGCAGCTCCGCCGTGCCCTGGCCAGCCGGGCATACCAGGACCACTGCTGAGTGCGTCCGGGCCAGTGCCACCGCCAGGTTGGCTGCGGTCACCGTCGCGCTCCGACCTGGCGAGGCCTTCACGACCATCGAGAAGCTGGTCGTCCTGGCCCAGCCCCGCGGTCAGGAACCGGGCCGCCTCGGTGAACTCCCGGCCAGCGGCCGACCGGGGAGGCGCCAGCAGCTCCCTGTCGAGGTCCTTTCCGGGCACTGTCAGCAACGTGGGCACGCCGAACTGCCCGAGGTTCTTGGCGTCCTCGATCCGCGTGTCCCGCTTGTCCCAGGCGAACGCGACGATAAGGCCGATGAGCAGGCCAGCCCGCAGCCCGCTAGGCAGGATGATCTTCTTCTTGGGGCTGCTCGGGGTGGTCGGGGGCGTGGCCTTGCTGATGACCGAGCCGCCGGAAGTCGCCGCCGCCTGAGCGGACAGCGACGCGGCCTGGTTGGCCAGAGACCTCAGCTGACCGGAATCCGACTGAAGCTGGGACTGGGCACTGGCCCGCTGCGGCGAGTTAACCGGAAGGGACCGGATCTGGAGGTTCAGCCGCGTGGTGCTCTTTTCCAGGCTGGTCAGCTGATTCCGCACCGTCTTCAGCTGGGCGTTGGTCGTGCCCGCCGCAGTAGCGCTGCGGTTCTGCAGGTACGCGGCGGCGAATGCGTTGGCGCAGGCCGCGGCCTGCTTCGGGGACTTTGCCTCGCAACTGATCTGCAGTATCGAGGAGTTCGCGGGAACCGCAACGGACACATGCGCCAGCAGGGCCGTGAGAGTAGACGGAGAGTGCAGGTTCCGGGCCGCGATAGCCCCCACGGTGCTCGACTTGACGATCTGTGACTCGGTGTCAAGGTTGACTGCGTTACTGGTGCGGCCGCAGGCCACGGCACCACCCTGGCTCTGGGCGGTCCCGGTCGCGGTGACGTTGACCGTGGCTGTGGCGGTATACGCCTTGGGGGACTGGACGATGTAGGCGCTGCCGCCAAGTGCCCACGCAGGCCAGTACCAGCACGATCAACCACCGTCGGCGCAGGACGCCGAGGTAGTCGGCGAACTCCAGTGAGTCAGCTTCCTGCGACGCGGTCATATGACGCTCCTCCCCTGGATGTCCCCGGTGAGCATGCGGTAGCGCCGCCGCCAAGTTCCCCGCTCGGTGACAAGCCAGCTAACTGGCTCTGAACACTTCTTGACAGACACAACAATGTACGGATACTCCGCATACATGTCCATAGCTGTATTGGTTAGGCACCCTCACCCAAACGGGGAGTTGTCGCCGCGAATCTTCCGGTCCTGGAGGGATCCGGCGTCAGCTCAGCAACCCGGCAGGCATTCACTGGGCGCTCAGCGCCTTGATTACGGATGACTACTGGCAGTCATTAGCGCTAGGTCGTTTTATTACTCAAAGCCTGCTGGCGACTACCTATCGTGATCAAATTCGATGCACCGTGACCCCCGGCTGAGTTCTGTCCACGGTTGGGGTCCGGAGTCCGTCTCTGGCCGGGCATCGGCTAGCCCATCGATGAGCGCCCGCCCAGCACGCCCCGGCAGTCCCGTTAATAATTTGGTACATCCTACTAATTCGACCGGAATAATGTCTCGCCGATCCAGATGCTAAGGCACGGGACCGCAGCCCAGTCCCGGCTGCGCAAACGCGAGAAAATTCTTATCTGGCCCACGCGTCGTACGAACCGTGAACACTCGGTTACCGTCTCCTCTACTTGTAGTAACCCAAAAAAAGGGCAAGGCTGTCCCTTATGAGAGCCATGACTTTTGCCTTACGATGACGTCTGCTGCGTAAATTGCCAGCTACCTCCCCATGTACAAGAGGTAAATGAGGCGTTCGCGGTGAACGAGCGGGGTGGGGGTGAGGTGTGTCTCGGTCGGCAATCGCTGGCGGCCGCGGCCTGAGCAGGCGGCTGATTCCCTGAGGGCAAGGGCGGCATCCGTCTGGGTGAGCCGTTACCTGACGGTGGCGGCGGCGGTCAACGTGGCTTGCGCTCTCCTGGCCGGAGTGGCGGCGTACAGATCCGCTACCACGCCCGGATCGATCCGCCGGACGTGTACCTGGCCCTGACGTTCACTCTGCCGCTGCTGTGGTGGGCCGCGGTCGCGCTGTCCGGTGGGTACGACAGCCGCATCGTGGGTGCCGGGGCGGAGGAGTTCCATCGGGTTCTGCGCGCGGGCGTGAGCCTGACGGCCTGCGTCGCCATCTTCTCCTACGCCGCCAAGCTGGATCTGGCTCGTGGCTATGTGGTGCTGGCCCTGCCCTCACTGACCGCCTTGGACATGCTCGCGCGGTACGCGCTCCGCAAGCGGCTGCACCGTCAGCGCCGCCTCGGGATCTGCACCGCCGGGCCGTGGTAGTCGGGCCCGCCGCACGGTGAGCGAGCTGATCACCGCGCTGGGCCGGGACAACTCACACGGCCTGTCCATCGTGGCCGCGTGCGTGCCCGGGGCCGGCGGCGCCGGGCTGAGATCGAGGGTGTCCCGGTCTCCGGCGGGATGGACAGCGTGACCGCGGCGGTGCACCACTTCCGGGCCGATACGGTGGCCGTGGTGAACTGCGCGCAGATGGACAGCGTCCGGCTTCGCGAACTCTCCTGGGCCCTGGAAAAGACCGGCACTGATCTGTGCGTGGCCCCAGCCCTGATCGACCTGGCCGGTCCGCGCACCACGATCCGCCCGGTCGCCGGGCTCCCGCTGGTTCATCTGGACCACGCCAAGCTCACCGGCCGCAGCGGATCATGAAGGGGATATTCGACCGGACGCTGGCGGCGTCGGCCCTGATCCTGCTTTCCCCGCTGCTGCTGGGGATCGCCTGCGCGATCCACTTCTCCGACGGCGGCCCGGTCCTGTTCAGTCAGCTCCGGATCGGCAAGGACGGCCGCCCGTTCCACGTGTACAAGTTCCGCAGCATGGTGGTAGGCGCCGAAGCACGGAAGGAGGATCTGGAAACCATCAACGAGGTGAACGGGGTCTTGTTCAAGATTCGCCGCGATCCCCGGCTCACCGCGATGGGCGGGTGGCTGCGCCGCTGGTCCATCGACGAGGTTCCGCAGCTGCTCAACGTGCTGCGCGGGGAGATGTCAATGGTGGGCCCGCGCCCCTGGGCTGCGCTCCCGTACGAGAAAGCCGTCGGCGCGGAGGACCACGTCCCGCGCAGGCTGGCGGTCAAACCCGGTCTGACTGGCCTGTGGCAGGTCAGCGGGCGGGCCACCCTCCCCTGGGAGGAATCGGTCCGGCTGGACCTGCGCTACGTCGAGCACTGGTCGCTGGCCCTGGACCTGCAGATCATGTGGAAGACCGCGCGGGCCGTCGTGCGCGGAACCGGTGCGTACTGAGCCGGGAGCGGCCCGGATGAGTGGCCGCACTCACCTGGCCGGACTCGATTTCGATCGCCTCACCGAGGCCCAGACGGTCGCGCACATCGCGGGCGCCAGCCTGCGGGACGAAGGCGGCTGGGTCCTCACCCCCAACGTCGATATCTGCCGTCAGGCCCGCCGGGACCCGTCCCTGCGCCGCCTGGTCGGCACCGCCTCGCTGGTCGTTCCCGACGGGATGCCGCTGGTGTGGGCCGCCCGGCTGGGCGGCCATCCGCTGCCCGAGCGGGTCGGCCGGCGGCTCGCTGATCTTCTCGCTGAGCGAGGCGGCGGCCCGGCAGGGTCTCTCGATCTACCTGCTCGGCGGGGCATCCGGAGTCCCCCAGCGGGCCGGGGAGGAGCTGAGCCGCCGCTACCCCGGGCTCCGGGTGGCAGGCGCGGACTCCCCGCCGCTCGGCTTCGACACCGATCCGCGGGCCGTTGCGGCCGTCCGGGACCGGGTCGCCGCGGCCGCGCCGGACATCGTGTACGTGGGGCTCGGGTTTCCCAAGCAGGAGCGCCTCATCGCCAGCCTGGTCCCGGCGTGCCCCGGGGCGTGGTTCATCGGCTGCGGCGCCGCGATCCCCTACGCCGCGAAGGCGCTGCCCAGGCCGCCGGCCTGGATGCGCCGGGCCGGACTGGCGTGGCTCTTCCGGCTGTTCAACGAGCCACGCCGGCTCTTCCGCCGCTACCTGGTCCACGACCTGCCGTTCGCCATCATGCTCCTGGCCTCAGCCGCAGCCGGGCGCTTCCACCCGGTTACCCGTCCTTAGGTTGCTCATGCCAAGAGCGCAGGAACGCCTCGACCAAGCCCTCGGCCCGCGACCGGGTCTCGACCGCGGGCAGGCCACGCTGCGCGAGGGAGGCCAGCGCGTCGGCGGCCTCGTTCAGCGGGTGCCCCGTGTGCGAGTGCACATGCTGCAGCCTGATCTCCGGGTGCTGCGCCATGATCCCGGACAGCCGGACCAGGGTGGGCGCCCGCTGTGGGCCCCGGCGCGGCAGCAGGCTGTAGCCGTCGGGCATCCGCTCGATCCGGCCCCGCTGCCAGGCGCGCAGGTACCGGATCGCGATCGTGCTGTCCAGCAGCAGCTCGGGCGGCCGTGGCTGCTCCGGGCCCTCCAGGAGCAGCGCCACCGCCCGCAGTTCGGCCACCAGGACCGCGGCTGGGCCGCTCGGGTCGTGACGGAGCGCCGATCCCCACCGGCTCAGCCCCCACGAGCCGTTGGAGATCACGCAGGCGATGCCCGCGACGCCGCGCTTATAGCTGGCGTCAGTGGCCGCCACCAGCGGGCGGGAGCAGTGGTATCCCTTGACCTTGCCGTACATGGGTGGCTAGCGACTCCGGCCTTCGGTTCGGTACGTCCCCCAGCGCCAACCCTCCTTATCTTCACAGATGATCTTCCTGCCGTCGCCCGCGACGCCCCGCTCGCGTGGCCGGCGGCCTGTCAGCCGGGCCCGGCCCTGGGAAGGGGGTCCGGGAAACGCAGCCTCAAATGAACCTGACCAGCAAATTCATAACATGTGATGTGGGGGACCATGCGGAAATATCTCATCGCCGCTACTGCGGCGGCGGCGTCAGGGCTGATGGCGATCAGCATCCCGGCCGCTCAGGCGCAAGGAGCAGGAGGCGAGCCGCCGCCTGCCGGGGTGGTGTCGGCCACGCCCGCCAGTGGCACGCCGCACCTGAAGTCCAGCGACAACAATCCCATCCAGCAGATCCGCCAGCTCGTGCAGTGCGGCAACACGATGTACGCGGTGGGCACCTTCACCGGAGATCGTCAAGGGCAGCACGACCTACACCCGCGAGAACGTCTTCAGCTTCCAGGCCACCGCGCCCTACACGGTGACGACCTGGGCGCCCAACGTGGTCGGCACCGAGGGCACCACCTCCAACGCCAGCGACACGGTCAACACGATCGCGTTCGTCAACGGCAACTGCGCGGATGCCTACATCGGCGGCAAGTTCACCTCGGTCAACGGCACCGCGGTCCAGAACATCGCCGAGATCGACACCACGACCGGCAACGTGGTGCCCGGCTTCGGCACCAAGGCGTCGGGCGCGGTGCAGACCATGGTCGGCGCGGCGAATCACCTGCTGGTCGGCGGCAACTTCACCGGGGTCAACGGCGACACCGCCGACCCGTACCTGGTCAGCCTGAACCCGTCCACCGGCAAGAGCGACGGGTTCCTGCACCTGAACATCTCGGGCAACTACCAGTACCCGGGGGCAGCGACCAACTCAACGCAGCGTCTTCAACCAGCAGCTCAGCCACGGTGGCACGCTGGACCTGGTCGAGGGCGACTTCACCTCGGTCGGCGGTCTCCCGCGGCAGCAGATCTTCATGCTGAACGTGGGCGGTTCCAGCGCCTCCGTGACCGGCTGGACCTCGCCCGAGTGGGACGGCAGCAATCCCTCCCAGCCGTATCAGTGCGTCGGCATCGAGCCGTTCTACATCCAGGCCGCCGCCTGGTCGCCCGAACGACTCGACGGTCTACATCGGCACGACCGGCTACCACGCGAACGGTTACCCGGTCGGGCAGACGCCACGCCAGGGGCTGTGCGACGCCGCCGCGGCGTTCCCGGCGACCCAGGCGCCGGTCACGCACCAGTGGGTGAACTACACCGGCTGCGACTCGCTGTACTCGGCGGCCGCTGACGCCAACGGCGCCTACTTCGGCGGCCACGAGCGGTTCTCGATGAACGCCAACGGCTGCGACGCCCTGGGCAACGGCGGCTACAACGCCCCCGGCATGGAGGGCCTGGACCCGGCGAACGGCAACTTGTACGTCAGTTCGGACGGGAGCGCCGGCTATTACAGCCGGGACCGGGGCCTGGGCGCCGACGACATGCTGACCACCAGCGCCGGGCTGTGGATCGCCAGCGACAACCAGTCGGGCAGCCAGATGTGCGGCGGGGCCCAGAACCTGTCCGGTATCTGCTTCCTGCCCTACAGCAGCTGAGAGGGGTCTAGCCAGTAACGAGGCTCCGTCTCCCGCCGTCACGGCGGGAGACGGAGCCTCGTCCGTTGACCCCCGGGCGGGACTTTCGGCCCTGCCTGGCGCCGCGGCCACGCTGACCGTTGCCGTGGCGAGGGGAGTTATTACGGTTCCCGGACCCCGGACGTGGTTTGCCCGGGATTTACCCTTCCCGCCGCTAACGTCATCGACGCGGCCAGATCCATGCCGCCCGTGATCGCCCGGGAAAGCCCCGGCGCGGTCATCTGGATGCACGGAAAGGGATTCTCGGTGAGAACCAGATACGACGGGGACGACGCGCAACTGCGTGGACCCAGAATGGCGGATCCAGAATGAGTTGACGTACAGTCGTAGCGGCGATCGGCGTGGCAGCCGTCGCGGTGGGCGGAGCGGTCGGCGGTGTTTTCGCCGTGACCGGGCACTCCAGCACGCACTCCAGCGTCAGCCTCTCGGCCAACTCGCACCGCGAGCACCACGCGCGCGAAATGCGCCTGAGCCGCGGCTGGTCATTCAGCAAGCTGAACAACAGCAACGACCCCACGTTCAACCAGCTGCTGGGCATCAACAACCGAGGCCAGATCGCCGGGTATTTCGGTTCCGGCGCCAAGGGTCACCCGAACAAGGGATACGTGCTCAGCCTGGGCCATTTCTCGTCGTTCACGAACGAGAACGTCCCCACCGGGATCCAGACCCAGGTCATCGGGATCAACGACACCGGGATATCGGTCGGGTTCTGGTCAACCCAGAACACCAAGAGCATGGCCAACAACAACTTCGGCTTCTACGACTGGCACGGCCAGTTCCACAGCGTCAACTTCCCCACCCGGAACATGGCCAAGCCGCCGGTCAACCAGCTCCTCGGCGTGAACGACTCGGGCATCGCGGTGGGCTTCTACATGGGAGCCAAGGGCCAGGCCCACTCCTACGCCTACAGCATCCCCGGCGGCTGGTTCCACCGGATCCGGATCTCCGGGTCGATGAGCACGACCGCGTCCGGCATCAACAACCGCGGCGACATCGCCGGCTTCTACACCGGCCGTGGCGGCGTGACCCGGGGCTTCCTGCTCGGCGCGCACGGCCACCTCACCCGGCTGACCGTGCCCGGCTCTTCTTCCACCATGGCCTTCGGCGTCAACGACAACCGTGAGGTCGTCGGCACCTACATGACCGGAAGCGGCAACAACGCCAAGTCGTTCGGGTTCATCTGGTCCCGCCAGTTCGGGTTCCGGACGGTCAACGACCCGCACGGTTCCGGGGCCACCACGCTCAACGGCATCAACGACGCCGGCGACCTGGTTGGCTTCTTCACCGACGCCAAGGGCAACACCGACGGCCTGCTCGTGGCGCAGGGCCACTTCCGGGCACCGCTCGCCCCGCCGGTGACCACCACTACCCCGACCCCGATGCCGACGGTCATGCCGACCGCGACCACCACGCCGGCCCCCGTGCCGACCGGGACGGGACCGACCCACTTCTGACCGCTCTGCAGCAAACCGCTGGTAGCGAACCACCCCCACAGATCACGGCGGGCTGGCCCGGAACTCCCTGCTCCCGGGCCAGCCCGCCGCGCTATGCCCGCGGCGCAGCGTGGCCCAAACAGGCAGAAAAGCGGCGAAATACATTAACGTCGTGAAATTCATAAGTGCCGTAACCTGCGATTTGAATGCCACTCCGGGCGCTATGGTGGCGCACATGAGAATTCTGGCAGCGTGGCCTGGACGCCTTCTGATCGGCGCTACCGCGGCGGGAGCCATCGGGGTGACGACCCTGACCGGCGGGGTGGCCCTGGCTGCTCCGGCCAGGCCTCTGGCCTGCAGCGCGACCATGAGCAACAGCCACCCGAAGGACTACACCACGACCAAGGTGCAGGTGCACACCGGGGATTTCGCGAGCGTCAAGACCGTGGCGCACTACAGGACAACGAACACCACCCACCATGGGACGGCGGGCCACAGGGGAAACGTGTCGATCCCGTACTACATAAGCGGCGCCACACCCGGTTACCGGGTGAAGGTCTCGGTTTCGGTCAAGAAGGGCAGCCGGACCGGGAGCTGCTCTACGTCTTTCACTCCGCACGCCTAGCGCGACCCGGCGCCCGGCCGGACCGGCCGAGTCTGGCCGACCCGGCCAGACCGGGTCGGGTCAGACCCGGTCTGGTCAGGCAGACAGGGCGGGGACGTGCCCGGCGCTGGCGCTGCGGATCACGTGCCTGCGGAACAGCTCCGCGGCCGGCAGCAGGCGCCGTTCGGCGGACCAGGTCAGGGTCAGGTCTCGGACCGCCCCGGCGTCGAGGATCTCGCAGTAGGCGAGCGGCCCGGCCGCGGCTTCCAGGGTGCCCGCCCGCGGCGCGGGGACGATGGCCACGCCCAGCCCGGCCGCGACGAAACCGCGCACCGTGGACAGGTCGTCCCCCTCGAACACCACGGCCGGGCGGAACCCGGCCTGCTGGCACAGGTCGTCACCCAGCTTGCGGAGGGCCGAGGTCGGCCGCAGGCTGACGAACGGCTCCGCGGACATCTCGGCCAGGTGAATGCGCTGCCCGGCCCGCGGATGGTCGCGCTGCACGGCCAGCCGCAGCGGCTCGATCGCGATCAGCCGGGTGCGCAGCGCGGCGGTGCGCGCCCGCCGGGTGCCGATCTCCAGGTCGGCCAGCCCGCCGTCCAGCGCGGCGGAATGCACCTCGTCGCGCACCTGGGTGAGCTGGAACGTGACGTGCGGATGCGCGTCGCGGAAGCTCCGCACCAGGTCGGGCACCAGCCAGGTACCCAGCGACTGCTGGAAGGCGAGCGCCACGGTGCCGGTGTCCGGCTCGATCAGCTGGCTGACCGCGGCGATCCCGTCGTCGAGCTGATGCAGCATCGCGTCCACGTGCCGCTTGAACACCGCGCCCGCCTGGGTCAGCCGCAGCGTGCGGCCGTGCCGCCGCAGCAACGGCGTGCCGACCTGTGCCTCCAGCCGGGCCAGCGCCCGCGACACCCCGGACTGGGTGACCGCCTCCAGCTCGCTGACTTCGGTCACCGTCGTGCCGTCCGCGACCTGCTGGAACCAGCGCAGCGCATCGGTATCCACATTCATGACCGTAGGTCATGGATCAAACACTTTCTATTCCGCAACGAAAACCCGTGGGTCACCTGGGCCCCAATAAGGTGAGTGTTTTGTGCTGGGGTACGCACCGGGTTGGGCAAGCCAAGGAGGCTGGAATGGCTGTGGAGTCGGTGGCGATCGTCGGGGGACGCGTGGTTCCGGTCACCGGGGATCCGATCGACGGCGGGACGGTGCTGGCCGAGGCCGGCCGGATCACCGCGGTCGGCACTGACCTCGCCGTTCCGCCGGGAGTCCGGGTCATCGAGGCGGCGGGCCGCTGGGTGCTGCCCGGGTTCATCGAGGCGCACGGCCACGTGGGCGTGCACGAGGAGGGCGAGGGCTGGGCCGGATCGGACACCAACGAGCTGACCGACCCGGTGACCGCGCAGGTCCGCGCGCTCGACGCGATCAATCCCGCGGACCTCGGCTTCCGCGACGCGATCAGCGGCGGCGTGCTGGCGGTGAACATCAACCCGGGGTCCGGCAACCCCATCGGCGGGCAGACGGTCGCCGTCAAGTGCTGGGGGCGGACCGTCGATGAGATGGTGCTGCGCCAGCCGTCCGGGATGAAGTCCGCCCTCGGCGAGAACCCCAAGCGGGTCTACGGCGAGCAGCACAAGACCCCGAGCACCCGGCTCGGCACGGCCGCGGTGATCCGCAGCGCCCTGGTGGACGCGGGCAACTACCTGAGCAAGCTGGAGAGCGAGCAGCGCAAGCCGGAAGGCGAGCGCAGCCCGGTCAGCCGGGATCTGAAGCTGGAGGCCCTGGGCCGGGTGCTCCGCCGGGAGATCCCGTGGCGCCAGCACTGCCATCGCGCCGACGACATCGCCACCGCGATGCGGATCGCCGAGGAGTTCGGCTACGACCTGGTGATCGATCACGGCACCGAGGCGCATCTGCTGGCCGACCTCATCGCGGCCAAGGGCATCCCGGTGGTCCTCGGCCCGCTGCTGACCAGCCGGTCCAAAGTGGAGGTGCGGAACCGCTCGCTGGCCAACCCGGGCCTGCTCGACCGGGCCGGCGTGACGTTCGCGCTGACCACTGACCACCCGGTGGTGCCGATCAACTTCCTCCCCTACCAGGCGGCCCTGGCCGTGAAGGAGGGCCTGGCCTGGCCGACCGCGGTCCGCGCGCTGACTATCCACCCCGCTCAGATCGCGGGCATCGACGACCGGCTCGGCTCCCTCGAGCCCGGCAAGGACGCGGACCTGGTCATCTGGTCCGGTGACCCGCTGGACGTGCTGAGCCGGGTCGAGCGCGCGTTCATCGGCGGCGCGGAGATCTATACCGCCGGGGGCAGCCCGGAATGGGCGGAGCCGCGCTGATTCCGGCCGCCACCCGGCTTCCAGGTCTTCAACACCCCCCGGCGTCCGGGGAAGGGCCGGCCGGGTCACCGCGTTGACCTCAGCGGGGGTAGTGTCCGCCTCCAGCGCCCTTAGCGCGACCTCCGGGCGGACCGCCGATGAAGGTGAGGGTATTCATGACGCTGCCGTATGACGCCACACCCAAGTTCCAGGACTATGCGCGGCCGGAGATGCTGGTCAGCACCGAGTGGGTGGCCGAGCACCTCGGTGATCCCGGGCTCGTGGTCGCCGAATCCGACGAGGACGTGCTGCTCTATGAGACGGGGCACATCCCGGGTGCGGTCAAGCTGGACTGGCACACCGAGCTGAACGACCCGGTCACCCGCGACTACGTGGACGGCGCGGGGTTCGCGCGGCTGATGTCGGAGAAGGGCATCGCCCGGGACACCACGCTCGTGCTCTACGGCGACCGGAACAACTGGTGGGCGGCGTACGCGCTCTGGGTCGCGACGCTGTTCGGCCACCCGGACGTCCGCCTGCTAGACGGCGGCCGGGCCAAGTGGATCGCGGAGGACCGCCCGCTGAGCACCGAGACGCCGGACCGGCCCCGGACCGACTACCCGGTGGTTGAGCGGGACGACACCCGGATCCGCGCGTTCCGCGAGGACGTCCGGGCCCACCTGGGCCAGCCCATGATCGACGTGCGTTCGCCCGGCGAGTACAGCGGTGAACTGCTGCACATGCCGGACTACCCGCAGGAAGGTGCGCTGCGCGGCGGGCACATCCCCGGCGCCAAGAACGTCCCGTGGGCCCGCGCGGCCGCCGAGGACGCCACGTTCCGGCCGCGCAAGGAACTCGAGGCCATCTACGGTGGCGAGGCCGGGCTGAGCCCCGCGGACGACGTGATCGTGTACTGCCGGATCGGCGAGCGGTCCAGCCACACCTGGTTCGTCCTGCACCACCTGCTCGGCTACCCGACGGTGCGCAATTACGACGGCTCCTGGACCGAGTGGGGCAACAGCGTCCGCGTCCCCATCACCCAGGGGGACAAACCGTGACGGCCACCCTCAACCCGCGGCTGCAGGACATCGTGGACGAGTTCGACGCGGTCCCGGGCAAGGACAAGCTGCAGCTGCTGCTGGAGTTCTCCGAGGAGCTGCCGCCCCTCCCGGCCCGCTACGCGGAGCACCGCGACCTGCTGGAGCCGGTCCCTGAGTGCCAGTCACCGCTGTTCCTGGCGGTCGAGGTGGCCGACGACGGCATCGCGCACCTGTTCTTCGACGCGCCGCCGGAAGCACCGACCACGCGGGGGTTCGCGAGCATCCTGCAGTCCGGCCTGGATGGGCTGAGCGCGCAGGAGGTGCTGGCCACGCCGGCCGAGTTCACCACCCAGCTCGGCCTGTCGGATCTGGTCAGCCCGCTGCGGCTGCGCGGGATGGCCGCGATGCTGGCCCGCATCAAGCGGCAGATCCAGGAGCAGCAGGCCGCGCAGGCCTCCTGACCCAGAGCCAGGCGGCCCCCTATCCTGCCGCTGCCCGCGATGTCCCACCAGCGGTCCGCAGCTACCTGCAGTTTGTTGTTGCAAGTAAATTGCAGTAAGACCTAGTCTGGTGCGACGTCCCCGGCAGGAAGGTGGCCCCATGGCTGATCCGCGCGCCCGGCTGGCCAGGATCCGCGATGGGCTGACCCCGCAGGAGTGGGGCCGGGCCGGGGCGATGGTGCTCACCGTGGTCGGGCTGAACGTCGCGGGCTGGGTCATGCTCGCCGTCGCGGTCAGCGGGCACTTCCACATCAGCAAGACCGAGACGTTCGGCTTCACCACCGGGATCCTGGCTTACACGCTCGGCATGCGGCACGCGTTCGACGCTGACCACATCGCCGCCATCGACAACACGACCCGCAAGCTGGTCAGCGACGGCAAGCGGCCGCTGTCGGTCGGCTTCTTCTTCTCCCTGGGCCATTCGAGCGTGGTGTTCCTGCTGGCGATGCTGCTGAACTTCGGCATCCGCGCCCTGGACGAGCAGGTCAAGAACTCCAGCTCGCACCTGCAGTACACCACCAACATCATCGGCACCCTGGTCTCGGGGATCTTCCTGTTCCTGATCGCCGCGATCAACGTGGTCATCCTGGCCGGGATCCTCAAGGTGTTCCGCGGGATGCGGTCCGGCCAGTACGACGACGAGGCCCTGGAAGAGCAGCTGAACAAGCGCGGCCTGATGAACCGCTTCCTCGGCCCGCTGGCCCGCCGGATCGACACGCCGTGGAAGATGTACCCGATCGGCTTCCTGTTCGGCCTGGGCTTCGACACCGCCACCGAGGTGGCGCTGCTCGTGCTGGCCGGGACCGCGGTCATCGGCGGGCTGCCGTTCTACGCCGTGCTGTCCCTGCCGATCTTGTTCGCCGCGGGGATGAGCCTGCTCGACACCGCGGACGGCTGCTTCATGAACTTCGCCTACGACTGGGCCTTCGCCCGCCCGGTCCGCAAGGTCTACTACAACCTGACCATCACCGGGCTGTCGGTGTTCGTGGCCATGTTCATCGGCGCGGTGGAGGTGCTGGGCCTGCTCGGCCAGGACGGCCACCTGACCGGCCCCGGCTGGGCCTGGCTGAAAGGCTTCGACTTGAACCAGGCCGGTTTCGTGATCGCCGGGGTCTTCGTCCTCACCTGGGTCGTGGCCCTGGCCATCTGGCGTTTCGGCAAGATCGAGCAGAGGTGGGACCGGGCGGCGGGGCAGTCCGGCCCCGGCGGGGACCCCGGTCCGGGCGGGCCGGAGTCCGAGCGGTTGCTCGCCCGGGCCCCGGGCGGCTGCTAGCCAGGGTCTCCGCTCCGGGCGGACCGCAGGCCTGGTGGTTACGCGGGCGGGCGGGGGCGGGAGGCGGCATAGGGTGGCTCTACACCGGCGGCCTGGAACCTGACGGCAGCGAGATGCGAGGGAGATCACGTTGGACGTTGAGCGGGCGCGGGCCCTGCTGGCCGCCAAGCGGGCCGAAGTGCAGAAGCTCCTGGCGGAGACCGAGACGGCCGGGTGGGAAGACCGGGGCAGCGAGGACGAAAAAGGCACCGACGTCGCCGATCCCGCGCAGTCCCTGACCCAGCAGGGCATGGACGACGCGATCGCGGAGAGCCTGAAGGCCCGGCTGGCCGCGCTAGAGCGGGCCGAGCAGCGGCTGGCGGACGGCACCTACGGGCGGTCCGTGCAGAGTGGGAAGCCGATCCCCGACGCGCGGCTGGAAGCCGACCCCGCCGCGGAGCTCACGGTGGAGGAAGCCGCCGCCCAGGAAGCCGCAAACCAGTAGGTCCCGGGCGTCGCTCCACTCCGCTAGGCCGCCCGGCTACTCACCTGTCTCTGCTACTCAGCCCGGCTACTCAGCCCTGCTATGCACTGGCGGCCGGGCGGTCGAGGGACGACGGCAGGCCGAACCGCTCGAACAGGCTGGTGTCCAGGAAGTGATGGACGTGCGAGATCTGCCCGCCCGAGATCTCCGGGACCTGGATACACCAGGGCACCAGGCGCGACCCGTCGCTGTCCGGCTTGTACTGCCCGAACGCGGGTGAGCCGTTGGCGGTGACGGGGATGAGCCGGGACCCATCGCAGCCGCTGCCCCAGCCGGTGTACCAGCCGCGCAGTTCGTCCCGGCCGCGTATCCACATCCGAAACGGCGGCATGGAGATGCTGGCGTCCTCGTGCAGGAGCGCGACGAGCCGGTCGATGTCGTAGCGCTGGAACGCGTCGACGTACCGGGCCAGCAGTTCGCGGTCCGCCTCGGCCAGCTGCGGTGACGGCCGGTCGTCCGCCTGGTCGCTGGCGGCCATGGTGCTGCGGGCCCGCTGCAGCGCGCTGTTCACCGAGACGACCGTGGTATCGAGGAGGTCAGCCACCTCGGAGGCCTGCCAGCACAGCACCTCACGCAGGATCAGCACCGCCCGCTGCCGGGGTGGCAGGTTCTGCAGGGCCGAGATGAAGGCCAGCCGGATGGTGTCCTGCAGCACCACGCGCCCGGCCGGATCGGTGTCCGGGGGCACCGGGCTGTCACCGGGGAAGGGCTCGACCCACTCGGACTCCGGCAGCGTGGCCACCGGCTCGGTACTGGACGGCACCGGGGACGACAGGTCCATGGGCATGGCCCGTCGTTTGCGGCTGCGCAGCATGTCCAGGCAGACGTTGGTGGCGATCCGGTACAGCCACGAGCGCAGTGCGGAGCGGCCCTCGAACCGGTCGAACGCCTGCCAGGCGCGGACCATGGCCTCCTGCACGGCGTCGTCGGCGTCGTGCGCCGACCCGAGCATCCGGTAGCAGTAGCCGGTCAGCTCCCCGCGGTAAAGCTCCAGGTCATGAGTGGCCGTGTCGGTGGCAGCGATCTCGGTCACGCTCCTCCCCGTCCTCGTTCAACGAACTTACCCACCGCCGCCAGGTCTGGCGAATGACCCGGGGCCAGGGCGCTGACGGTCTGCGGGCAGTCTGCCAGCGACTACCGACAAAACGAGCGCCCGCAATCCGGCCGGCTTGCCTAACCGGGGCCGCTCGTACAGGGTGAGGAGTCATCGGGGCTCGAACGAACTATCCGTCCAGCGCTGCCCGGAGCCGCGGCCACCGGGCGCAGCGCGGACCGCAGGAATGATCATGCCAACTGCTCAGAACGGTTCGCCGCGCGCCGCGGGCATCCGCGACGTGGCCCGGATGGCCGGCGTCTCGGTCGCCTCGGCGAGTTTCGCGCTCAACGGCCAGCCCGGCGTGGCCGACGACACCCGCCGCCGCATCCTGGCCATCGCGGAGCAGCTCGGCTACCGCGCCAACCCGCAGGCCCAGGCGCTGCGCCGGGGCCGCACCACGACCTACGGCTTCGTGGTGCGCAACTTCGCCAACCCCTTCTTCCTCGAGGTGCTCTCCGGCGCGGAGGAGGTCGCGGGCGAGGCGGGCGCGACCCTGCTCGTCCTGGACTCCCGCTACTCGCTGGAACGGGAGCGCCGGCACCTGCAGGAGATGGCGGCGCAGCGGCTGGCCGGCCTGGCCATCGCCCCGGTCGGAACCGGCGAGTCCATCCGGCTCTGGCATGACCTGCGTCCCGGGGCCCCGGTGGTCGCGCTGAACGCCTCGGCGGCCCGCATCACCGGCGTCTCCCGGGTCCGCCCGGATAACGCCGCCGCGGTCGAACTGCCCCTGCGCCGGCTGGCCGAGCTGGGGCACACCTCGGTGGCGTTCCTGAGCGCGCCGCGCCGGCTGATGGCCGACCCGGACCGGCTGCGCCACTTCCGGCGGCTGAGCCGGGCGCTCGGGCTGCAGGCCACCGTGGTCTATTCGCCGCTGACCATCGGCGACGTGCAGCAGGCCGCCCGGGCGGTGCTGGCCAGCCGGGATGCCCCGACCGCGGTCATCACCAACTCCGACTACACCGCGCACGCGGTCTACAAGGCCGCGCGGGAGCTGGGCCTGCGGATCGGCCCCGAGGTCTCCGTGGTCGGGCACGACGACCTGGCCACGTCCGAGCTTCTGGACCCGCCGCTGGCGACCATCTGGCTGAACCGGCGGGAAATGGGCCGGGCGCTGATGCTGCGCCTGCTCGAGCGGGTCTCGCCGGGCGACTACGTGGCCCCCGTGGAACTCATCGAGCGGGCTTCCCTGCAAAGCCCGGTGACCGGCCGGGCTGAATCGCTTAGCGCGTCCGCGGGCCCTCTCGGAGGCCGTCCCGCGACCCCGTTCGGAACGCGCCTGGCGGCTCCCTCCCTCGCCCGCCTGCCTGATGGTTCAACCGCCCGGTGAACACCAGTTAGCCCGCGCGCGTCAACTCGGTAACGGCTCTTGACACCCCTGCGGCGGGTGCGTCAGCATACCGGCAAAACTAAACGTTTAAGGTCTTTTGCTGAGCACTGTTCGCGGGGGGGTCCGCCGACCTCCTTAGTGTTATTGCGCCCTGGGCTCTTAGCCTGCCGCAGGCCCGCTCAAAAGTGGGGAAGCCAAACAGGAGGCATTTTCGTGAAATCTCCCTACCGCTTTACCGTCATGGGGGTCACGGCGCTGGCGCTGCTGGCCGCCGGATGCTCGTCGAGTTCTTCATCAGGTTCCAGCGGCGGGACCAACTGGGCCACGGTCACCTCGGTCTCGGCCGGCGGTGGAATGAGCAAGCTCATCGCCGCGGCCAAGCAGGAAGGCAAGCTCAACGTCATCGCCCTCCCACCGACCTGGGCCAACTACGGAACCATCATCAAGGACTTCAAGGCCAAGTACGGGATTACCGTCAACTCGCAGAACCCGACCGGCAGCAGCCAGGACGAGGTAAACGCGGTTAAGTCGGAAAACGGCACCGCCAAGGCACCTGATGTGCTCGACGTGGGAATGGCCGTCGCCTTGGTCAACACCAACCTTTTCGCTCCCTACAAGGTGAGCACCTGGAGCGCCATCCCGGCCGCGCAGAAGGACCCCAAGGCCCTGTGGGTCCAGGACTACGGCGGCTACATGTCCATCGGCTACAACTCGGCCAAGTTCGGCACGATCACCTCAGTCAGCCAGTTGCTCGGCTCCAAGTTCAAGAATGCGGTCGCGCTGAACGGGAACCCGACCGAGGCCAACGCCGCGCTCAGCGGCGTGATGATGGCGAATCTGGCCCAAGGCGGGACGGCGAGCAGCATCGCCAAGGGAGTGAACTTCTTCCACTCCCTGAAGCAGGCCGGTAACTTTGTGCCGGTGCAGGCGACCAACGCCACGATCAAGGCGGGCACCACCCCCGTCGTGATCAACTGGGACTACCTCAACACGGCGAGCGTGGTCGGCCAGGGGGCGAACTGGAAGGTGTTCGTGCCGTCCAACGCCATTCTCGGTGGGTACTACGCGCAGGCCATCAACAAGAACGCGCCCGACCCGGCGGCGGCCCGGCTGTGGGAGGAGTTCCTCTACTCGCAGGCGGCGAGCGGCGGGCAGAACCTCTGGCTGCATGGCGGGGCCCGCCCGGTCGAGCAGCTGACTATGGCTAACAACGGCTCACTGGACAAGGCGGCAGCCGCGTCGCTGCCGAAGGTGGCCGGGACACCCGTCTTCCTGACCGGGACCCAGGCCACCGACGCCGCTACCTACCTGTCCTCGAACTGGGCTCAGGCCGTCAAGTAGCGAAGTAACGGAGGGCACGTGGCCGTCGCTGCGACGACTACCACCGGCGCCCGGCCCGCAAGGGCCGGGCGCCGGCTTCGGCTCCGACCTGGCTCGGCACTGTCCCGTTCCTGTGTTACGTCGGGATCTTCCTGCTGCTGCCGACCGGGATCGTGGTCTGGAACGCGATCCGGAACCCGACCCACGGGGGCCTGGACCTGGCCGGCCTTCAAGCTGCTCGGCAATTCCGACGGTGCGCAGCTACTTCGTCGGCTCGGTGCAACTGGCCGCCATCAGCGCGGCGGCCGGGGCCGTGCTGGGCGCGATCCTGGCCTACGCGGTGGCGTCCGGGAACCCGCAGGGCGTGGTGCGGCGACTCTACCTGGCCGGTTCCGGCGTGCTGGCCCAGTTCGGCGGGGTCACCCTGGCCTTCGCCTTCCTCGCCGCGATCGGCCCGACCGTGGCCTCCTCGTCCACGCCAGCTGGTTCTACGACTTCCCGCAGGGCATCGGGCTGATCTACATCTACTTCCAGATCCCGCTGATGGTGCTGGTGTTCCTGCCCGCCATCGACGGGCTGAAGGTGCAGTGGCGCGAGGCGACTGAGAACCTCGGCGGTTCTACCCTGCAGTACTGGTGGCATGTGGCTTTCCCGCTGCTGGCCCCGGCCTTCACCAGCGCGGCACTGCTGCTGTTCGCCAACTCGCTGTCGGCCTACGCGACGATCGTGGCCTGGGAGAACCAGATCTCCTACACCGTGCCGCAGCAGATCTACATCTCGATCAACAGCGAGGTCGGGCTGGCGTCCAACGAGGGCGACATCCTCGCCCTGGGCATGGTGGTCATCGTCGCGATCGTGATGACTGGGTATGCGCTGCTGCAGCGGAGGGCGGCCCGATGGCTGCGGTAACGTCGATCGGCGAGACCCCGCTCACCGAGCAGGGGCCCCGCGCGCCGCGGCATGCAGGCCAGCCGGCGCCGGAAGCTGAACCTGTTCCGCTACGTGGTCTTCACCGTCTTCAGCCTCTTCTTCCTGCTGCCGCTGTACGCGATGGTCCGGTTCTCGCTGGAAGGAAAGAAGCTCGGCACGTGGTCGGTGACGGCGTGGACCCAGATCGTGTCCTACCCGGGCCTGCTCAGCGCGATTGAGATCACCCTGGAGCTGGCCGTCATCACCTGCGCGGTGGTGCTGGTCCTGCTGGTGCCGACCATGATCTGGATCCGGCTCCGGGTCCAGTGGGTTCACCCGGGCGTTCGAGTTCCTCTGCCTGCTGCCGCTCACCATCCCGGCCATCGTCCTGGTGGTCGGGCTGGCTCCGATCTACAACCAAATCGAGCACTACAACCTCTCCGCGCTGCAGCTGTTCTGGGTCTACGTCATCCTGGCGCTGCCCTACGCCTACCGGGCGCTGGCCATCCGGGCTGGACGCGATCGACGTGACGACCATGTCGGAGGCCGCGCGCAGCCTCGGGCGCTAACTGGTTCACCGTGATGTGGCGGGTCATCGTGCCGAACATGCGGGCGGGGATCCTGAACGCGCTGCTGCTGACCGCGGCGCTGGTCCTCGGCGAGTTCACCATCGCCGAGATCCTCAACTACATCAACCTGCAGGTCGCCCTGTTCAACATCAGCCGGGAGACGGCGAACGCCGGGGTGCTTTTCTCTACGTCCGCGGCCGCGCTGCTGTTCGCCTTCGTCCTGCTGCTGATCCTGTCCTTCGTCGGCCGCCGGCGCAGCCGGGGATGAGGAACACGCTGTGAGCTCAACAGACACCAGCCCCAACGGCAGCGCTGGCCGGGCCGCGGTCGAAGTCCGGATGGACGGGCTGACCCGCCGGTACGGCCCGGTCACCGCGCTGGACGGCCTCGACCTGACCCTGCAGCCCGGCGAGCTGGTCGCCCTGCTCGGGCCGTCCGGCTGCGGCAAGACCACCACGCTGCGGCTGCTGGCCGGGCTGGAGGACGCCGACGCAAGGCCGGATCATGGTGGGCGGCCGGGACGTCACCCGCGGTGCCGGCCAGCAAGCGCGACATGGGCATGGTCTTCCAGGCCTACTCGCTGTTCCCGCACCTGACCGTGCTGCAGAACGTGGCCTTCGGGCTCCGGCTGCGCCGGGTAGCCAAGGGCGACCGGGACCGGCGGGCCATGGAGATCCTGGAGCTGGTCGGCCTCACCGAGCAGGCGGCCCGTTACGCACACCAGATCTCCGGCGGCCAGCAGCAGCGGGTCGCGCTGGCCCGGGCCCTGGCCATCGAGCCCCAGGTGCTGCTGCTGGATGAGCCGCTGTCCGCGCTGGACGCCAAGGTCCGCGCGCAGCTGCGGGACCAGATCCGGCGGATCCAGCTCGAGGTGGGCATCACCACCCTGTTCGTCACGCACGACCAGGAGGAGGCGCTGGCCATCGCGGACCGGGTCGGGGTCATGCGCGCGGGCCAGCTGGAGCAGCTCGCCTCGCCCACCGAGGTCTACTCCCGGCCGGCCACCCCGTTCGTGGCGGAGTTCGTCGGCCTCACCAACCGGCTGCCCGGGACGGTCAGCGGCTCGACCGTGACCGTGCGCGGGCAGGACCTGCCCCTGGTCGATCTGGGCACCCCGGCGGGGCCGGTCACCGCGCTGATCCGGCCCGAGGCGGTCACGCTGGCCTCGGAGAGCTCGGCCGGGTCCGGCCCGCTGGCCGGCACCGTCATCGCCATCACCTTCCTGGGCGCGACCAGCCGGGTCACCGTGAACCTCGGCGACACCACGATCATGGCCCAGCTGCCGACCTCGGACGCCACGGAACTGAGCGCGGGCAGCCACGTCGCGCTGTCGATAAGGCCTGACCCCGTGCTGGTTTCCGTTGCGGACAGCAATTCCGTGGCTGCGAGCGAGGCTTGAGCGCGGGACGCCCGCCACTGACTACCCATCGCCGGCTGGCCCCCGGCCCGGTGCTGCGCCGCGGGGCCAGCTCGCCGTACCGCGCCGTCGAGGTCATCGCGGGCGAGCCGCACGTGCTGCGGGACGACCTGGGCGCCAGGCATCCCGCCGCCAGACCACCAGGGGCACGCCCCCTCCTCTGCCTCATCCACGTCACCGACCTGCAGCTGGCCGACGTCCAGTCGCCGACCCGGTTCGAGTTCCTGAACCGCTACTTCGCCGACCCCCGGTACGCGGGCCTGGTACCGGTGCAGCGCCCGCAGGAGGCGCTCACCCCGCACGCGGTGGACGCCACCCTGCGGACGGTGAACGCGCTGCGCGGCCCGGCCACCGGCCTGCCGCCCGCGCTGGCCGTGACCACGGGAGACGCGATCGACAACGCCCAGTGGAACGAGGTGCAGGCGTTCCTGACCCTGTTCGACGGCGGCCTGGTCGTCACGGATTCCGGCCGCCCCGGGTACGCCGGGGTCCAGGCCCTCGACTGGCCGGACGACATCTTCTGGAAGCCCGACGGCATCGGGCCGGACGGGCCGGACTTCTTCCGCCGCGAGCTGGGCTTCCCGCATCACCCGGGCCTGCTCGACGCGGCACTGCGCGAGTTCACCGCGGGCGGCCTGCAGATGCCCTGGCTGTCCTGCTTCGGCAACCACGAGGCCCTGAACCAGGGCGTGGGCACCCAGACCGCGGGCCTGGCCGCCGCGCTGACCGGCGACCGCAAGCCGGTACGGCTGCCCGACGGGTTCGACAGCGAGCAGGCCCTCGAACTGTTCACGGTGCGGCCGGAGGCCTTCATGGCCGGCCCGTCCCGCACCGTGCCCGCGGACCCCGGGCGCCGGCCGGTCACCCGGCGCGACTTCGTGGCCGCGCATTTCCGGCCCGGCGCGCGGCCGTCCGGGCACGGGTTCACCGACCAGAACGTCCGCGACGGGACCGCGTACTACGTCCATGACACACCGGCGGCGCGGTTCATCGCCCTGGACACCAATTGCCTGGCCGGCGGGGCCGACGGGTGCCTGGACCGGGAGCAGGCCCGGTGGCTGGAAGACCGGCTCGCCGAGGTGCACTCGGCCTACCGGGGGCCCGCCGGGCAGGAGATCACGACCGGGCAGGACGACCGGCTGGTCATCCTGTTCTCCCACCACGGCATCGACACCCTGACCAACACCCGGGGCTGGCATCCCGGGCCGGGCGGCGAACCGCTGATCGGCGCGGGCGAGCTGATCGCGCTGCTGCACCGCTTTCCCAACGTGGTGCTGTGGCTCAACGGCCACACGCACACCAACGCCATCCGGGCCCGCCCCGACCCGGATCAGCCGGGCCGCGGCTTCTGGGAGGTCACCACGTGCGCGGTGGTGGACTGGCCGTGCCAGACCCGCCTCGTGGAGCTCGCCGACTCCGGCGGGCAGCTGTCCATCACCTGCACCATGGTGGACCACGACACGCCGCTCACGCCGCAGTCGCTGGCGACGGTCGATGAGCTGGCCGGGCTGCACCGCGAGCTGGCCGCCAACATCCCGTTCGGCGGTGAGCACCCGGGCCGGACCGGGTCGGCCACCGACCGGAACGTGGAGCTCCTGATCAGCCCCCCGTTCCCGCTGGCGCGGCTGCCGGGGGCGTAACCCTGACGCTGGCCGCGCTCACTGCCCGCCTATGATCGGGCCGGTGCGGCGTGAGTCTTCGACCGTGGTGGTCCTGGTGGGCGCGGTGACCGAGCCCCTGCTCGCGGGCCTGGCCCGGTCCTCCAACGTGTCCCTGGTCCGGCCCCCCGACGACGAGCAGGACAGCCTGACCGCGGCCGCCCTGGCCCTGGGCCAGGCGGCCCGGCGGCGGTCGCCGTACGTCCTGGTGCCCGCCGACCCGCTGGCCGGGGTCGCCGCGGAGTGGGCCGCCATGTGGGATCTGACCGCCGGGCCGGGCCACGCCGCCGCGTTCGAGCAGCGCGCCGCCGAGGCCGTGGCCGCGGGGCGGGCCGGGCGGTTCGAGCTGCCCGACTACTACGTGGTCCTGACTCCGGGAGCCGGCCCGGGCGACGCGGCGGACGCAGCGGGCGGCGGCCGCCCGGACCGCGAGACGAGCGCGGGCGACGGCACCGGGATGTACCTGGGGCCGCTCCGGGCCGCCCGCCCCCGCCGGGTCGGGGCCGTGGTGGGCGCGGCGGATGGTGAGGCCGCCGAAAATACGCAGCGGGTTCTGCAGGCGCTCCGGACGTTGCGGCACGGCCCCTGGTGGCCGCCGCTGGATGAGCTGCTCGACCGCGCCAGGCACTTCTTCGCGGGCAGCCTGGGCGAAGGCTCCCTGACCAGGGAATGACCACTTTCCGTATCCAAATGGCCGGTCATGAGTGACACTGGAGGGCCAGGACATCGGCGGCATCCGGGCCAGCCGGGTCCGTCCCCCTGACCCGGAGGCCGAGTGAGCGCTACCACCCCGACGCCCGCCAGCCCCGCGGCCGGTCACTTCTACGACGCCCGGCGCGGCATCTACTACACCAAGCCGGTGATGCGGGGCTGGCTGCACCTGGTGTGGTTCGGGGCGTCCCTGGTGCTGAGCACGGTGCTGCTGACGCGCACCCACGGCCCGGCCCGGGTGCTCAGCTTCGGCGTGTACGCGGTCAGCGTGGGCGGGCTGTTCGGGGTGAGCGCCCTCTATCACTGCGGCACCTGGTCCGAGGCGTGGCGGCAGCGCCTCCAGCGGCTCGACCACGTGATGATCTTCCTCCTGATCGCCGGCACCGCGACGCCGGTGTTCATCCTCGCCGCCCCGGGCCCGCTGGGCCGGGCCGGCCTCATCACGTTGTGGGTGCTCACCGCGACCGCGGCCGGCATCCATCTCGCCTGGATGGACGCGCCAGAACGGCTGGTCGGCGGGACGTTCCTCGCCCTGGGCTGGGTGGCCGCGCTGGCCCTGCCCGAGGTCTGGATGCACGCCGGGCCGGTGGCCGGCGGGCTGATGATCGGCGGCGGCCTGCTCTACACCGTGGGCGCCCTGTCCTACCACCGGCGCCGTCCGGACCCCTACCCCTCGGTGTTCGGGTACCACGAGGTCTTCCACGTGTACGTCTGCGCGGGCGCCACCTGCCAGTACCTGGCCATCGCCGCATTTCTCAGGTAAGCACGGGCCCTCAGGTCAGCGCGGTTTACCCACCGGCGCCGGGCGCGGTGGCGGCAAACCGGAAACGGTCCTCCTCCACCTCGACCGTGACGCGGGTGAACCCGGCGGCGGCCAGCCGGCCCGCCATGGTGGCCGGGTCGATGGGCAGGTAGTCGTCATCCACATGCAGGTCCCGGCGGGCTGGGGTCTCGACGCCGTCGGTACCCGCCAGCACGCCCCCCGGGCGCAGCACCCGCCGAAGCTCGGCCAGCATCTGGTCCTGCAGGCCGGCGGACGGCACGTGGTGCAGCATGGTGAACAAGGTGGCCGCGGAGAACCGGCCGGCCTCGAACGGCAGCGCGGTGGCGTCGGCGTGCAGCACGGTGACGTTCGTGCCGGCCAGCCGCGCGGCCAGGGAGCGGGCCAGCCGCTCATCGATCTCCACGGCGGTCAGCCGGGGCACCTGACGGCGCAGCACATCGGTGGTCAGGCCCGGTCCTGGCCCCACTTCCAGCACCTCGTCACCGAGGTCGGCCTCCGCGAGCACCCAGGGCAGCAGTTCGGACTCGACGAACGCCGCCCACTCCGGGCTGGCACAGATCCGCAGATGCGCCTCATTCATGCCTTCATTCTGGCCCACAGGGGCATCGCTCAGCGGGCGGCCTCAGCTCGCGAGCACCAGGACCAGCAGCACCGTGGCCGTGCTCAGCTCGATGACCGCCCCGAACACGTCGCCGGTCATCCCGCCGAGCCGCCGCCGGGCGGCCAGGCGGAGCAGGGCCGCCACCGCCAGGCCCGCCACCACCGCCAGCAGCCCCCGGGCCGCGGCCGCCACCCCGCCCAGCGCCAGGCCGCCCGCGGCCACCGCCGCCAGCAGCACCGCCACGCTCGCCACCCGGCCCGCGGCACTGGTCCGCCCGGCCACCAGGGCGCCGAACCCGGACGGCCGGGCCGATGGGGAACCGGTGGCCAGCACCACCGCCACCCGGCTGGTCACCGCGGCCAGCACCAGCCCCGACGCCCCCGCCCAGCCGTGCGGCGCTGACGCCAGCGCACTCACCTGGACCAGCAGCACCAGCACCAGCGTGCCTACCCCGAACGGCCCGGCGTCGGACCGGCGCATGATCTCCAGGGCCTGGTCCGCGGGCCGGCGGCTGCCCAGCCCGTCCGCGGTGTCGGCCAGCCCGTCCAGGTGCAGGCCCCCGGTCGCCACCGCGATCAGCGCCACCGCCAGGGCCGCACCAAGCAACTGGCGTTCCGGCGACACATCCCCGGCCGCAACGAAAACCATCACGGCCGACCCGGCCAGGCCCAAGCCGGCCCCCAGCACCGGCAGCCAGAAGACGGCCCGGACCGCCGCGCCCTCATCCAGGCTGTCCCCGACCCCGGCCGGGATCACCGTGAACAGGCTCAGCGCCACCCGCCAGGCCGGGGCGCGCGGCGCGGACGGCGGAGGCGGGGTGGCGTTCCCGGGGGGCTGCCCGGCCCCGCTCACCGCAGCCGCCTGGGGATCCCGGCCGTGCACAGCCAGACCTGCTGGCATTCCGCGGCGATCCTGGTGTTAAGGATCCCGAGTTCGTCGCGGTAGCGCACCCCGGACGCGGTGCCGGGGACCACGCCGGAGCCGACTTCGTTGCTGACCGCCACGACGATCCGGCGGGTGGCCCGCCACGCGTCCAGCAACCCGTCCACCCGCTGGGCCAGCGCCTTATCGGCGCTGGCTTTATCCGGGCCGGGGGCGGCGGACCACAGGCCGCACTCGTCCATCACCCCGGCCAGCCAGGTGGACAGGCAGTCGACCAGGACCGGGGTGGCCAGCTGCTGGGCAGGCACGTCCCGGGCGGCCAGGTCCGGCCCGGCCAGGATGCTCTCCAGGTCCCGCGTTTCGAGCGTGGTCCAGTGCGGCGGCCGCCGCTGCTGATGGATCCGGACCCGGGCGGCCCACTCGGGGTCGCTGGCGTCCGGTACGGCCCCGGTGGCCACGTAGTCCACCTGGTCCCGGACGGCCAGCAGCCGTTCGGCGGTCACCGACTTGCCCGACCGCGCCCCGCCCAGGACCAGCACCCGGTACCCACGGCCGCCGGGACGCCGGGGCAGCCGGTCACGCCGGATCAGGTCCCGCCGGCCACCGGGCCAGCTCATCCCTTTTCGCCCGACACCCCGGCGCTGTCGAACGTCGCGACGTCGCGCAGCACCCGGGCCGCGGCCGCGACGACCGGCAGGGCCAGCGCCGCCCCGGATCCCTCACCGAGGCGCAGGCCGAGGTCGAGCAGCGGGCGCAGGCCCAGCGCGTCCAGCGCCCGGCGGGCGCCCGGCTCGGTAGACAGGTGCCCGGCCAGCAGGGCGCCCAGCACGTCCGGGGCCAGCGCCCGGGCGGCCAGCGCGGCGGCGCAGGCGATCACGCCGTCCAGCACGACCGGCACCCGCAGGGCCGCCCCGCCCAGGATGAACCCGGCCAGCGCGGCGTGCTCCAGGCCGCCGATGGCCGCCAGGACGCCCAGCGGATCCGCCGGGTCGGGCCGGTTGCGGTCCAGGGCGCGGTGGATCACCGTGACCTTGCGCTGCCAGGTCGGGTCGTCGATGCCGGTGCCCCGGCCAGTGACCTGCTCCGGCTCCGACCCGGTGAACACCGCGATCAGGGCGGCCGACGCGGTGGTGTTCGCGATGCCCATGTCCCCGGTGAGCAGGCAGGAGTTGCCCGCCGCGACGAGATCGCGCGCGGTCTCGATGCCTACTTCCACAGCCCGCAGGGCCTCGTCCCGGGTCATGGCCGGGCCCATGGTCATGTCCGCGGTGCCGGGCCGGATCTTGCGGGGCAGCAGCCCGGGCGCGGCCGGCAGGTCCGCCGCGACCCCGACGTCCACCACGCAGACCTCGGCCCCGGCCTGCGCCGCGATCGCGTTCACCACGGCCCCGGAGGCCAGGAAGTTGGCCACCATCTGCGCGGTGACCTCCTGCGGCCACGGGGTGACCCCCTGAGCGTGCACCCCGTGATCGCCGGCGAAGACGGCGACCACGGCGGGCTCGGGCAGCGGCGGCGGGCACTCCCTGGCCAGCCCGGCCAGCTGCACCGACACCTGCTCCAGCACGCCCAGCGAGCCGCTGGGCTTGGTCAGCGCCTCCTGCCGCTCGCGGGCCTGCGCCACGGCCTCGGCGTCCAGCGGCCCGATCGCGGCGATGGTGTCGGCGACCAGGCTGGCGGGCGGCGCGCCCGGCAGCCCGCGGCGGCCCCACTGCCCGTCGTGTACCGCCCAGGCCAGCGGGCGGCGCCGGGCCCAGCCGCTGAGCGCCAGTTCCGGCGCGGACGGGAACGCCTCGACGTGCCCCACGCACAGGTAGGCGACCACCTGCAGGTGGTCGGGCAGGCCGAGCGCGGCGGCCAGCTCACGCTCGTCGAAGAAGCTGACCCAGCCCACACCGAGGCCCTCGGCCCGCGCGGCGAGCCAGAAGTTCTGCACCGCGCACGCGGTCGAGTACGCCGCGACCTGCGGCTGGGCGTGGCGGCCCAGCACGTGGCGGCCGCCGCGGGTGGAATCGCAGGTGACCACGATGTTGACCGGGGTGTCCAGGATCGCTTCCACCTTGAGCTCGCGGAAGGCGCGGGCCCGCGGCCCGGGCAGCCCGGCCGCGAACACCTCCTGCTGCCGGCGGGCCAGGGCGTGCGCCTGTTCCCTGGCCGCCCGGTCGCGCAGCACGATGAAGTCCCAGGGCTGGCTGAGGCCCACGCTGGGGGCCTGGTGCGCGGCGGTCAGCACCCGGGTCAGCACGTCGTCGGCGATGGGGTCCGGGAGGAAGCCGTTGCGGATGTCGCGGCGCCCGGCGACCACCTGGTACAGCGCCTCGACATCGGCCGGGGGCATCGCCGGGGCCGCCGGCGGCCGGGCGTCCTCCCCTGGTGCGTAGCCCTCCGGGCGGAATACGTCCTGGTCCTCGGTCAAGGTTTCCTCCCCCTGCAGAGAATGTGCGCGATGACCGCCGCCAGCGCCGCGGCCGCGGCGCCGACCAGCCGGGACAGCCGAACGGCCCGGGCGAGGTCGGCCGCATCCGGCGGTCCGCCGTCGCCCAGCAGCCCGCGCTGCTCGGTCCGGCCGTGATAAACGTTCTGGCCACCCAATTGGACACCCAGTGACCCGGCGAAGGCAGCTTCGCAGCGGCCGGCGTTAGGACTGGGATGCTGGCCGCCGTCGCGGCGCAGCATCCGCAGCGCGTGCCGGGGGCTGCCACCGACGGCGGGGGCCAGCCCCGCGGCCAGCAGCCCGGTGACCCGGGCCGGGATCAGGTTGGCCGCATCGTCGAGCCGCGCCGCGGCCCAGCCGAACCGCTCGTAGCGCGGGCTGTGGTGGCCGATCATCGCGTCGAGGGTGTTGACCGCGCGGTAGCCGAGCAGGCCGGGCAGGCCGAAGACGGCGCCCCACAGCAGCGGGGCGACCACCGCGTCGGAGGTGTTCTCGGCGACCGATTCCACCGCCGCGCGGGCCAGCCCGGCCGCGTCGAGCCGGTCCGGGTCGCGTCCGCACAGCGCAGGCAGCCGGCGCCGGGCGGCGGGCAGGTCCCCGTGGTCCAGGAGCCGCGCCGATGGCCTGGGCCTCGCGGGCCAGGCTGGTTCCGCCGAGCACCGCCCAGGTGGCCAGCCCGGTGACCGCGACGCTGGCGGACGGCCGGCGCGCTGACGCCAGCTGCCCGGCCAGGCCGGCCGCGGCCACCGGGGCCAGGCAGACGGCCACCATGGTGATCCCGCGGCCGCGGCGGTCGGCCCAGAGCGCCGCCTCGGCCCGGGACGCCGCCGCACCGAACGCCGCGACCGGGTGCCCGCGGCGCGGATCGGCGAGCACGGCGTCGAGGGCCGCGCCGAGCAGCAGCCCGGCGGCCAGGCCGCGCCGCGACGGCATCATCAGCGAAACCTTCCCCGGGCACCGGCTTCCTGCACTGCCGTCGACAGAACGCAAGACAGGAGACCACAGCCCCCGGTACCCGTCAACCTGCGTCCCTCCTCCCACCTGGGCGCCCAGCGCCCGCCTCACCCAGGGTGCGCGGTTTTGGGCGGGGTGGTTCGGGTAGCTCCGGGGCATGCTCAGCTCAGCGCCGCGCTGGCTAGTCCGGCGACCCGGGCCTGCCTGCCGGGGCCCGCGGTGAGCAGCGACGCGTCCCGGGCCGCGCAGGATTCCGCGCACACTGAGCCGGACCGGCCGGGCGAGACCGAAGCGCAGCGCGACGACCGCAACGTCATGGAGCTGCTCAACGAGCTCCGCGTGGTCGGCATCGGGGTCCAGGTGCTCTTCGGCTTCCTGCTGTCGCTGCCCTTCACCAGCCGCTTCGCCAGGCTGGATCCCGCGCAGCGCGGCGTGTACCTGGCCACCGTGACGATCGCGGCCGTGTCCATCGCCCTGCTGGTGGCCCCGGTGGCTTATCACCGGCTGCTGTTCCGGCGGCACGAGAAGGGGAGCCTGGTCCGGGTGACCAACGTGCTGGCCATCGCCGGGCTGGTCACGGTGGGGCTCGCGGTGTCCTGCGCGGTCCTCCTGGTGGTCAGTTTCGTGGCGCCGGGAGTCCCCACCGTGGTGATCACCGTCATCGCGGTAGGTGCGTTCGCGGGACTGTGGTTCGTGCTGCCCCTGTCGCGCAGGGACCGGGACAACCACGATGACCAGGGCCGCCAGGCCGGCCAGGGCCAGCCGCCCCGGTCCACGCTCTGAGCGAACGGACCCGTCAGGAGTGATGGGGACTTTGCGTGTTTCCATACCATGGAGATATGCAGTGGCCTAGTCGTGAAGCCGAGACCACCCCGACATCGACCATTGCGGTGTGCGCATGACGACGCCCGCGCCGGACGGGCCGGCCCGCACCGCCATCCTGACCGTGGACGACGATCCCGGGGTTTCCCGGTCTATCGCCCGCGACCTGCGCCAGCGCTATGCCGAGCAGCACCGCATCGTCCGCGCCGAATCGGGCGCGGCCGCCCTCGACGCGCTGAAGGAGATGCGGCTGCGCGGTGATGAGGTGGCAGTGATCCTGGCTGACTACCGGATGCCGCAGATGAACGGCATCGAGTTCCTCGAAGCGGCGATGAACGTGTACCCGGCCGCCCGCCGGGTGCTGCTCACCGCCTACGCGGACACCGACGCCGCGATCGAGGCCATCAACGTCGTCGACCTCGACTACTACCTGCTCAAGCCGTGGGACCCGCCGGAAGAGAAGCTCTACCCGGTGATCGACGCCCAGCTGGACGCGTGGCGGCAGCAGGACTACCAGCCCGTGCACGTGACCAAGGTGGTCGGGCACCGCTGGTCGGCGCGCTGCACCGAGGTGCGCGAGTTCCTGGCCCGCAACGAGGTGGCCTACCGCTGGTTCCCCTCCGACGAGCCGGACGGTGAGCGGCTGCTCGCCGCGGCCGGCGCGGACGGCCGGACCCTGCCCCTGGTCATCACCCCGGACGGGGAGACCATGCTCGCGCCCAGCGACTCAGAGCTGGCCACCCGGGTCGGCCTGACCACCACCCCGGCTAAGGACTTCTACGACCTGGTGGTGATCGGCGGCGGCCCGGCCGGGCTCGGCGCGGCCGTCTACGGCGCCTCCGAGGGCCTGAAGACCGTGCTGGTCGAGCGGACCGCGACCGGCGGGCAGGCCGGCCAGAGCTCCCGGATCGAGAACTACCTCGGCTTCCCCGATGGGGTGTCCGGGGCGCAGCTCACCACGCGGGCCCGGCGGCAGGCCCAGCGGTTCGGCGCCGAGGTGCTCACCACCCGGGAGGTGGTCGGCCTCGAGGTGAAAGGGGCCGCACGGGAGGTCCAGTTCGCGGACGGGGGCACGCTCGGCGCGCACAGCGTCATCCTGGCCACCGGGGTTTCTTACAAGCAGCTCGGCGCGCCCGGCCTGAAGGAGATGACCGGCCGCGGGGTGTACTACGGCTCGGCCCTCACCGAGGCCTCGGCCTGCATCGACCAGGACATCTACATCGTCGGCGGGGCCAACTCGGCCGGCCAGGCCGCGGTGTATCTCGCCCGGCACGCCAAGTCGGTGACGCTGCTGGTCCGCGGGCCGTCGCTGGAGCGGTCCATGTCCTACTACCTGATCCAGCAGCTCGGGGAGGTCGAGAACATCACGATCCGGACCTGCACCGAGGTCATCGGCGCGGGCGGGGACGGCCACCTGGAGCAGCTGACCCTGCGCAACACCGCGGACGGCGGCACCGAAATAGTGGACGCGCAGATGCTGTTCCTATTTATCGGCGCCGCCCCGCTGACCGACTGGCTGGACGGCACGGTGGTCCGCGACGACCACGGTTTCGTCGTGGCCGGCCCGGATCTGTCCGTGGGCGGCCAGAAGCCGTCCGGATGGCAGCTGGACCGGGCGCCGTACCACCTCGAGACGAGCATCCCGGGCGTGTTTGTGGCCGGGGACGCCCGCGCCGAGTCCGCCAAGCGGGTCGCCTCCGCGGTCGGCGAAGGAGCCATGGCCGTCATGCTCGTGCACCGCTACCTGGAGAAGCTATAGCTATGAGCGCAGAGCCAGTCACCCAGCCGCCGGAGACCGCCACCGCCGGATCGCCCGCCGAGGGCCGGCAGACGCTGCCCTGCGACGTCGACGAGCTGCGCAGCCTGTTCCTGTTCGAGAAGCTGGACGACGAGCAGCTGGCCTGGCTGTGCCGGGAAGGGCGGGTGGAGCTGTTCCCGCCCGGGCCGGTGTACGCCGAGGGTGACCCCGCGACCTGCTTCTACGTGCTGATCGAGGGCACCCTGGTGATGTCGCGGAGGATCGGCGGCGACGACGTCGAGGTGAACCGCAGCTCCGGGCGCGGCGTGTACACCGGCGCGTTCCGGGCCTACCTGGGTGACCGGGTGCCCCAGGTGTACGACAACTCGCTGCGGGTCACCGAGCTCGTCCCGGTTCTACGTGCTGGACGCGGACAAGTTCGCGTCGATGATGCGGGACTGGTTCCCGATGGCCGTGCACATGCTGGAGGGGCTGTTCTTCGGGATCAAGAACGTCCAGCAGCAGGTCGGCCAGCGGGAACGGCTGCTGGCCCTGGGCTCGCTGTCAGCCGGGCTGACCCACGAGCTGAACAACCCGGCCGCCGCCGCCGTGCGGGCCACCTCCACGCTGCGCGACCGGGTGGCCGGGATGCGGCACAAGCTGCGGCTCGTGGCCAACGGCCGGTTCGACCCCGCCGCCCTGGAAACCCTGATCCGGCTCCAGGAGGAGGCCGTGGAACGGGTGGCCAAGGCCCCGGAACTGAGCCCGATGGAAGCCTCCGACCGTGAGGACGCCGTGGGCGAGTGGCTGGAGGACCACGGCATCAGCGGCGGCTGGGATCTCGCGCCCACCTTCGTCCAGGCCGGGCTGGAGGCCGCGCTGGCTGGACCAGGTGGCGGCGGTCGTGGACGACGGCTCGCTGGAGGCCTCGATCCGCTGGCTGAACTACACGGTCGAGACCGAGCTGCTGATGAACGAGATCGAGGACTCCACCAAGCGGGTCTCGCACCTGGTCACGGCGGCGAAGCAGTACTCCCAGCTGGACCGGGCGCCCTATCAGGTGGTCGACGTGCACGAGCTGCTGAAGAGCACGCTCATGATGCTGGCTGGCAAGCTCGGGGACGAGATCACCGTGGTCAAGGACTTCGACCGCAGCCTGCCGCCCATCCCCGCCTACCCGGCGGAGCTCAACCAGGTCTGGACCAACCTCATCGATAACGCCGTCTCGGCCATGGGCGGCCAGGGCACGCTGACGGTGCGCACGGCGCGGGACGATGACCGGGTGCTGGTGGAGATCGCTGACACCGGGCCGGGCATCCCCAAGGACATCCAGAGCCGGATCTTCGAGCCGTTCTTCACCACCAAGCCGGTGGGTGAGGGCACCGGGCTGGGGCTGGACATCTCCTACCGGATCGTCGTCAACCGTCACCACGGGGACCTGCGGGTCGAGTCCGAACCCGGGAACACCCGGTTCCAGGTCCGCCTGCCCATCACCGTCGCGTCGGACGATAGCGTGGTCGCGCCCGGTACCGCCGCACCGGCCTCCGCCGACGAGAGCTGAGCCGAGGAGAACTGAATGGCTGACATCCCGGGGCTGAACCCGGCCGCCGCGCCGAGCGGCACCGGCTGCGTGGAATGCGAGGCGGTGTCGGGCTGGTGGTTCCACCTGCGCCGCTGCGCCGAGTGCGGGCACATCGGCTGCTGTGACAGCTCACCGGCCCAGCACGCCAGCGCGCACGCCTCGGCCAGCGGCCATCCGCTGGTGCGCAGCTTCGAGCCGGGCGAGTCGTGGTTCTGGAGTTACCCGGAGGAGCAGTTCTACGACGGCCCGGAACTCGCCCCGCCGGAGCACCACCCGACCGACCAGCCGGTACCCGGCCCGGCCGGGCGGGTCCCCTCCGACTGGCGCCGCCACCTGCACTAGATCTGCTCCCTGGGCCAGACCGGAGCGGTCCCGGCCTGCCGCTAGCCCCTCGCGGGATGGCAAGCTAGCCGCATGGGGATCGTGTCACCAGGGTTCAAGGGCCGCCCGAGGTCCGGGCGGGAGAAGCTCCCGCCCGGCCAGTACCTCGTCACCGACTTCCCGGTGCTGTCCGCCGGGCCCACCCCGCGGGTGAACACCGGCTCGTGGGAGTTCCGCATCACGACCGAGACCGGTGCGGTGCACACCTGGGACTGGGCGGCGTTCCAGGCTCTGCCCGCCGAAGAGTTCCAGGTCGACCTGCACTGCGTGACCAAGTGGTCCAAGCTCCGCACCACCTGGCGGGGCGTGTCGCTGGACACGCTCCTGGCCCGGGCCCAGACCAGCGCCGAATACGCGCTGGCCCGCAGCTACGGCGGGTACACCACCAACCTCCCGCTGGCGGACCTGCTGGACGGGCAGGCGTGGGTGGCCTTCGAGTACGGCGGGCGGCCGCTGGCCGCGGAGCACGGCGGCCCGGCCCGGCTGCTGGTGCCCCACCTGTACCTGTGGAAGTCAGCCAAATGGGTGCAGGGCATCGACCTGAAGGCCAAGGACGAACCCGGGTTCTGGGAGAGCCTGGGCTACCACAACTACGGAGACCCATGGCGCGAGCAGCGGTACTGGGGCGACTGACCTGGCAGGTGGGCACGGTCGCGGAGATCCGCCAGGAAACCGCGACCGCGCGCACCATCGCGATCGACGTCCCCGGCTGGCCCGGGCACGCCGCGGGGCAGCACGTGGACGTCCGGCTCACCGCCGAGGACGGCTACACGGCCCAGCGCTCGTACTCGATCGCCTCCCCGCCCGGCCGTGACCGCCTCGAGCTGACCGTGCAGCGGCTCGAGGACGGGGAAGTCTCGTCTTACCTGACCGACGTGCTGATGCCGGGGTACCCGCTGGAGCTGCGCGGGCCGATCGGCGGCTGGTTCGTCTGGGATCCGGACGCTGCCGGGCCCGTGCTGCTGGTGGCCGGGGGCAGCGGCGTGGTCCCGCTGATGTCCATGATCCGCGCCCGCGCCGAGGCCGGCAGCCGCGCCCCGTTCCGGCTGGTCTACTCGGTCCGCAGCCCCGAGACCGCGCTCTATGCGGCCGAACTGGCCGAGCGCAGCCAGGCCGGCGACGGACTCGAGGTGAGCTACGTGTACACCCGGAGCGCCCCGCCCGGTGCCCGGGTGCGGGTGGGCAGGCTCAACCCGGTGGTGCTGGCCGCGCCCGGCTGGACCCGGGAGGCCGCACCCGCGGTGTTCATCTGCGGGCCGACCGGCTTCGTGGAGGCGGCGGCCAGCCTGCTGGTCAAGGCGGGCCACGATGCCAGCGTGATCAAGACCGAACGATTCGGACCTTCCGGAGGCCAACCGTGACCACGCACCTGGACGGCAACGTACTCGCCGGGACCCTCGGCGAGGGAACGGCGGCCAGTCCATGAGCGATCTCCCCCAGCCCGCCGACCGCCGTCAGCTCCGGGTCTCCGACGCCGACCGGGAGCAGGCCGCCGAGGTGCTGCGCCAGGCCGCCGGCGACGGCCGGATCACCTTCGACGAACTGGACCAGCGCCTCGAGGCCGCGTACGCGGCCCGGACGTATGGCGACCTGACCGAGGTCACCGCCGACCTGCCCGCCCCAGGGCAACCGCCGCCCGGGCCGGTGGCCACGGCCCCGGGCACGTTCCCGGCCGCCCGGATCGGCGGGGAGCCCGGGGCCGGGGTCTCCATCGCGATCCTGGGCGGGGTGGACCGGGGCGGGACGTGGGTGGTGCCGCCCCGGCACAGCGTGGTCGCGGTGCTCGGCGGCGTCCACCTGGACCTGCGGGAAGCGCGGTTCAGCCAGCGTGAGGTCACCATCGACGTCTTCACCCTGATGGGCGGGGTGGACATCATGGTGGGCGAGGACGTGAACGTGGACGTGTCCGGGGTCGGCATCATGGGCGGCTTCGACCACCGGGCCAGCGGCCCCGGGGTGCCCGGTGCGCCCAGGGTGCGGGTGGTCGGGCTCGCGCTGATGGGCGGGGTCAACGTGCGGCGCGGCCAGCCGGGGCCAGGCCAGGACGACCGGGACCGCCACCACCGGGATCATCACCACGACCACGACCACCACCACCGGGACCACCGCCACCTGGACCACCGCCACCGGGACCACCGGCCCGGGAGCCGCGGACGGTGATCAGCCACCCGGCACATCTCCGCAAATGTGATCTAGCAGACATTTCTCTTCAGGCATAACCGGAGGGCTGGTCCGGTTGCCTCGGATGGGTCTGCGGAAAAGGCCGCTCACCCGACGAGACGGGACCGGCTCTTGATCAGTGCCTCTCCCGGCCCGCCGTAAGGAAACGGCTGGCGCTGCCACGAGCGGCGTCAAGGAGGTACTCGTCATGAAGCTAAGCCTGCGGTTCGCGCTCGACAATCTGTTCGTGCTCGGCGCGGCATTCCTGGCTGTCTCGGCGATGGCATTCTCGGCAGCGGTGGCTGGGTGGCTCGCGTTCGGCGTGTCCACCGGCCTCGCGGTGGTGGCGGGGGCCAGCATGGCCACCGCGCGCCGGACCGGGCAGCGGATCGGCCACGGCGTGGTCGGGCTCGTCGCCCTCTGGTCCCTCATCGCCGCGCTGATCTTCACCGGCAGCCTGCTGACCTGGCTGGTCCTGGCCGACGCGATCGCCCTCGGCGTGGTCGCGCTGGCGGATCTCGCCGCACACGAGGTCAGCACCGAGAATGTGGTGCACCGCCTGGAGGTGACGGACGGCTCGCGGACCGGCGACCCGGCCGCGGAGCGGCTCGCTGCCTGACCACGGGCTGCCTGACCACGGGCCGCCTGACCACGGGCGGCCTGATTCCGGGCCGCCTGACTGACCAGGCATCCTGCGGAGGGCGGGAACGGCTGCGGCCGTTCCCGCCCTCCGCATTTCCGCCCTGATGAGCCCGCTATCCGTTTTGGCGCGAGAACGGCTCCCCGCCAGCCGTCACGCGACATACTGGCGGCTGGAACGGCGTCGGCCACCCAGGGAGCGATGATGACCGGACAATCCTTCGTGCCTTTGCCCGGCAGCGAGCGCGGTTCCCTGCCGGAATCACAGCAGCTGGGCGCGGTGGATGAAGCCCAGCAGATCGAGGTGACGCTGGTGACCCGGCGCCGGGCTGCGCTGTCCCGGGACCTGGTGGAGGGGCCCGCCACCCTGACCAGGGCGCAATTCGCCGAGCAGCACGGCACCGACCCGGCCGACCTGGACCTCGTCACGACCGTGCTGGCCGGGCACGGCCTGCGGGTTACCAGCGCCGACGCGGGCGCCCGCCGGGTCACGGTCACCGGCACGATCGCGGCCCTGTCCGCGACCTTCGGGGCCACGCTGCGCCTGGCCCGCACGCCGGACCCGGTCACCGGGCAGGCCACGGTCGAGCACCGGTACCGGGAAGGCGGGCTGCAGATCCCCGCCGAACTGAACGGGATCGTGCTCGCCGTGCTGGGCCTGGACAACCGGCCGCAGGCCCGTGCGCAGTTCCGCCGCGCGCCCGCCGCGGGGGCCCGGGCCACGGCACCAGGGTCTGCAGCACCGGGGTCTTCCGCACCGGGGTCTTCCGCACCGGCCCCGGGCGGGGCCGGGCCGGCCGCCGCCCCGGCCGCGGCGCCCACGTCCTACACCCCGCCGCAGGTCGCCGAGCTGTACCAGTTCCCGGCGGGTACCGACGGGACCGGGCAGACCATCGCGATCATCGAGCTGGGCGGCGGGTTCGGCAGCAGCGACCTCGATCCCTACTTCGCCGGGCTGGGTCTCCCGGTCCCCTCGGTCACCGCGGCCAGCGTGGACGGCGCGGTCAACCAGCCCGGCCAGGACCCCAACGGCGCCGACGGCGAGGTCCTGCTGGACATCGAGGTGGCGGGCGGGGTGGCCCCCGGGGCCGCCCAGGTCGTCTACTTCGCCCCCAACACCGACCAGGGCTTCGTGGACGCGGTGACCACCGCGGTGCACGCCACCCCCACGCCCGCGGTGGTCAGCATCAGCTGGGGGCAGTCCGAGGACTCCTGGACCGCCCAGGCCCGATCCTCCCTGGACCAGGCGATGGCGGACGCGGCCGCGCTCGGCGTCACGATTACCGTCGCCGCCGGGGACAACGGCAGCAGCGACGGCCAGGGCGGTGGCGGCGTCCACGTCGACTTCCCCGCGTCCAGCCCGCACGCGCTGGCCTGCGGCGGGACGAGCCTGCGCGGCAACGCCGCGACCGGCGTGATCAGCTCGGAGACGGTCTGGAACGACGGAGCCTCGGGCGGCGCCACCGGCGGCGGCGTGAGTGACACCTTCGGCCTCCCGTCCTGGCAGGCCACCGCGGGCGTCCCGGCCCAGGCCGGGGCCGCGGCGGGCCCGGCGGCGGGCCGGGGCGTGCCCGACGTGGCCGGCTGCGCCGACCCAGCCACCGGTTATCAGGTCCGGGTGGACGGGCAGTCCACGGTGATCGGCGGGACGAGTGCCGTGGCCCCGCTGTGGGCCGGGCTGATCAGCCGGCTGGTGCAGTCCACCGGGAAGCCGTTCGGCCTGATCCAGCCGCAGCTCTACGCGGGCGTCACCGCGGGCACGGTGGCCCCCGGCTTCCGCGACATCACCAGCGGCAGCAACGGTGCCTACGCCGCCGGGCCGGGCTGGGACGCCTGCACCGGGCTCGGCTGCCCGGAGGGCAGCAGCCTGCTCACCACGCTGGGCGGTGCCCAGCCCGGGGGATCCGGGGCTTAGTCCGGCGGCCGGCCGAGAGTGGCCGGGGCCCCGTAGCCCTGGAGTACCTCTGGGACGGCCACGACACCCCTCTCGTCCTGGAAGTTCTCCATGATCGACAGGAGGGACCGGGCCGTCGCGCCGGTTCCGTTGAGGGTGTGCGCGAAGTGCAGCTTGCCGTCGCGGCGGAACCGGATGTTCAGCCGCCGCGCCTGGTAGTCGGTGGTGTTCGAGCAGGAAGTGATCTCCCGGTAGCGCTCCTGGGCCGGGAACCAGGCCTCGATGTCGTACTTCTTGGCCGCCGGCGCGCCGAGGTCGCCCACGGCGATGTTCATCACCCGGTAGGGCAGCCCGAGGGCCTGGACGATCTCCTCCTCGTGCGCGAGCAGCTCCTCATGGAACGCGGCTGACTGCTCCGGCAGGCAATAGACGTACATCTCCACCTTGTCGAACTGGTGGACCCGGAACATGCCCTTGGTGTCCTTGCCCGCGGCCCCGGCCTCGCGCCGGAAGTTCGTGCTGAACGCCGCGTACTTGGCGGGCAACTCGCTTTCCTCGAGCCGCTCGTCGGTGTGGATCCCGGCCAGCGCCACTTCCGATGTCCCGGTCAGGTACAGGTTGTCCCGTTCCAGGTGGTACAGGTTGGACTCCTCGGTGGGCAGGAACCCGGTGCCGTACATGGCCCGCTCGCCGACCAGCACCGGCGGCAGGACGGTCAGGAACCCCTTCCCGGCCAGGCGGTCGAGGACGAAGCGGTACAGCGCCATCTCGGTCATGGCCACGTCGCCGAAGCGGTACGCGAACCGGGACCCGGACAGCCGGGCGCCGCGGGCCATGTCGATCCAGCCCGCCGGGCCGCCGAGGTCGGTCGCGTCCTGGACAGCGAACGTGAACCGGGGTGGCTCGCCCCAGGTGCGCAGCACGACCGAGTCCTCCTCGGCCAGGCCGTCCGCGGCGCTGGGGTCAGGGAGGTTGGGGATCCGGGCCAGCAGGGCCTGCCGGCTCCGCTCGGCCTCGGCCAGGTCCGACTCCGCCGCGTCGAGCTCCTTCCGGAGCTGTTGCAGCGCGGCGAGTTCCTCGGCGCTGGGCTTGCCCCCCCGGGACGACCGCTTCTGCGTGGCGCGCAGGGTCTCGGCCCGTTCGGTCAGCTCCCGCCAGGTCTGGTCGGCGGCGAGCACGGCATCGAAGTCGTCGGCGGCACCACGCCGGGCGAGCGCGGACCGGTAGCGGTCCGGCTCCTGGCGTGCGGCCCTCAGGTCAATCACGTGCGCGAGTCTAGCGGGCACGTACGGCGATCCGGTCCGCAGTCAGGCCCCCGGTTAAGGCGGCTAGTTAAGGCCCCGGGTTAAGGCAGCCGGTTAGGCAGCCGGTTAAGGCAGATCAGCATCGAGGCAGATCAACCCCCAGGGCTGATCCCGGGCCCGGGTCATGACCAGGGTGGCCCGGCGGGAACCAGACAGCTTCAGCTGCCGGTGCAGCCGGTCCACATCGCCGGCCAGTCCCCGGCGCCGGATGTCCAGCGCACCGATGTCGAGGTCACGCAGCCGGGCGGGCAGCCGTTTCTGGTTCCACGGCCCGGAGTCGAGGACCCGCAGGGTGCGGGCGAACGGGGTGCGCACCGCCGTGTCCGCAGCTAGGAACGCGATCTGCTGGTCGATCTTCCACGCCCCCAGGTCCCGGGCGAGCTCCTCGACCAGCCCGGCCCGGGTCACCGCGGGGTTCGGGTCGAGCAGGAAGGCGCCGGGCGCGGCCACCGGGACCGGCGGGCCTGGCCGCGGGGTGAGGGTGTGGCCGCCGGGCAGGATGGTGGCCCGGGTGGCCGGGCCGGCCAGCGACGGCGACCAGGCCACCGCTTCCTTCAGGTCCCGCCCGACGGCGACGAACTCCAGTTCCCAGCCGCCGGGCACCGCGTCGCGCGCGATCCCGGGGGCCGCCTTGATACCCATCCCGGGGACGCGCCCGGCCAGGTCCAGGCACCAGGCCAGGGACGGTTCGCTCGCGCCAGGGCCCAGCCGGCGGCCGCCGGTGCGCCGGGCCGGGTCGATGAACACCGCATCCACCCCGGCCAGGTCCACCTCGCGGACGTCGGCCTGCACGGGCTGCGCGAAGCTGCCCACGCCGCAGGCCGCCGCGTTGAGCATGGCCATCCGCAGGTGCAGTGCGTCCCGGTCGACGGCCCGGACCTGGTGTTTCCCGGCCAGGGCGATCAGGTCACCGCCGATGCCGCAGCACAGGTCGGCCAGCACGCCGGCCTCCGCGAACCGCGCCTGGCGGTGCTGGGCCACCACCTCGGCGGAGGCCTGCTCCAGGCCGGCCCGGGTGAAGAACATGTCCATGGCCCGGCTGAACTTCGCCCGGGCCGCGAGCCGCAGTTCGTGCTGGGCCAGGGCCGCGGCGACCAGCCCGGCCGGATACGTCTCGCGCAGCCGGGTGCCCAGGGCCAGCGCGGTGCCCGGGGTCAGGGCCTGATGGCGCAGCGAGGCCAGCAGTTCCGCGCCCGGGCCACTCAGCAGCGCGTCGAGAGCACTGAGCCGTACGTCAGGATCCGCGGCGCTGGTCATGGAGCTCTGCTCAACGGCCCGGGCGCAGCGCGCGGCTGGTCCTGGTCATCCTCCCCGGTCTCGGAGCTGGCCGGCTGCCCGGGCCTGGTGGCCAGCACGGAGCCCGCCAGGATCAGGCCGAACGCCGCGATGATCTCCGGGGTGAGCGGCTCGCCCAGCACCCCCACGCCCAGGGCTACGGCCACCGCCGGGTTCACGTACGTGATCACCGTGGCCCGGGCCGGCCCGACCTCGGCGATCAGCCTGAAGAACAGCACGAAGGCCAGGGCCGTGCAGATCAGCGCCAGGCCGGCCAGGCTGGCCAGCACCTCGGCGGACGGGACCGACTGCGGCCAGGTCAGGGCGGCCGCGGGCGCGTAGACGACGGCCGCGAACCCCAGGCACACCGCGGTCACCGCGAGGCCGGGCAGGTCAGCGAGCTTGCGGCTGGCGATCAGCGGCCCGATGGCGTAGCCCACCGCGGTGAGCATGACCAGGGTGACCGACCCCAGGTCGCCGTGCACCGCGCCCGGCCCGGCGAGCAGCGCCACGCCGGCCAGCCCGCCGAGCAGGCCGGCCCAGCGCAGCGGGGTCAGCCGCTCCCCGCCCCCGGTGAGCCGGGCCAGGGCTACCCCGATGATCGGCACCGACGCGATGAGCAGGCCGCTCATCGAGCTGGACAGCCGCCGTTCTGCGGCGGACAGGAACAGCCACGGCAGGATGATCTCCACGCACGCGAACACGGCCAGCCAGCGCCAGTGCCCGCGCAGCACCCCCACCTGCCTGCGGTGCACGGCGATGGGGAGCAGCACCACGGCCCCCCCGGCCACCCGCGCGAAGACGAGAACCGGAACCGAGACCCCGCCGTCCGCGACCTTGATGAGCAGGTAAGGAATGCCCCAGATCACGCTCATCGCCGTGAACAGAAGCCAGCCGCGGCGGCTCACCCAGTACCTCCCGTCGTCCCGCTGGCAGGTTACCCGGAGATGCAGACGCCGAGCGGACCCAGCTCCAGGCACAGCCCGCCCGGATTGCCGGGGGGCGCCGGGCTGGCCGGGGGCGGGGCCGCCGACGGCACCGGCGATGGCGTGGCGGACGGCGGAGACGAGGCGGGCGACGACGGCCCGGCCGAGCCGGACGGCAGCACACCCCCGGGGCTGACCAGGTGCCGGTGGGCAGCGGCCTGGGCCTGGCCGCCAGCCCCGACGGCGCCGCGCCAGTTCCGGGGCCGGTCCCAGCGCCAGTTCCGTCGGGCGCACGAGGCGGCGCCGGACCGGCGTCCGCCGGGCACGGGCGCCGTCCCGGGGACCGGCTCCCGGGGCCGCAGCCGTGGCCCGACCGCTGGGTAGCCCCGGACGTCCGGCCAGGTCCGGTGGCCCCGGCGGCGGCACTAACCCCGCATTCCGGCTACGCTCTGGCCATGCGGCAGATCCCGGAGGGCAGCACCGGCGGCGTGGCCACCGCCGGGCGGGTTCCCCCCGTGGCCCGCGGCGTCCCCGCGGGCCTGGCCGGGCTGCGCCGGGACGGGTTGCGGCTGCCCTGGGCCCTGCTGGCCGCCCTGGCCGGCGGGGTGGCCCTGGTGGGCGCGTTCCCGCCGGCCGGATTCTGGCCGCTGGCGGCGGCCGGGCCGGCCCTGCTGGTGATCGCGCTGTACCGCCAGGGGCTGCGGGCCTCCTTCGTCATCGGGCTGGTCTTCGGGCTCGCCTTCTTCGTGCCCCTGCTGTCCTGGCTGGTCAACGTGGCCTGGTACGCGTGGGCCGCGCTGGCCATCGCCGAGGCGGTGATCTTCGGGCTGCTGGCGGTGGGCCAGCGGCTCCTGCTCGGGCTGCCCGGCTGGCCGCTGGCGGTGGGCGCCTGGTGGGTGGCGGCCGAGGCGATGCGGTCCCGCTGGCCCTATGCCTTCCCCTGGGGCCGCCTGGCGATGAGCCAGGCGGGCGCGCCCACCGCGGGCTGGGCCGCGATCGGCGGACCCCCGCTGCTGTCGTTCCTGGTCGCGCTGACCGGGGCGATGCTGGCGTGGCTGGTGCTCAGCACGGGCCTCAGCATGGACTTCAGCACGGGCCACGGCCGGCGCCGCATGGTCCTCGCGGCGGCGGCCACGGCGGCCACCGCCGGGCTGGCCCTGGCCGGCACCCTGCTCCCGGTGGACAGGGCCGGGGCGGGGCAGCGCAGCGCGACGGTGGCCGCGGTGCAGGGCGATGTCCCGCACGCCCGGTCCCTGCCGGACCTGCTCCGCGCGTCCACGGTGACCGAGAATCACGCCGCCGCCACCCGGGCCCTGGCCGCGCAGGTCGCCTCGGGCGCCCGGCCCGCCCCGGACCTGGTGATCTGGCCGGAGAACTCGACCGACCTGGACCCGGGCGAGTATCCGGCCATCTACGCCACGATCGCCCGCGCGGTGGCGGCCATCGACCGCCCGGTGCTGGTCGGGGCGCTGCTGGAGAACCCGCTGCGCAATACCGGCCAGCTGTGGCTGCCCCGCCGCGGCCCGGTGGAGATCTACGTAAAGCGCCAGCTGGTCCCGTTCGGCGAGTACATCCCGTTCCGCAGCCTGCTCACGCACATCACCCCGCTGGTCAACCTGCAGCCGGTTAACTTCACCGCCGGCCACCGCGCGGTGGTGTTCCGCCAGGGCGCGATCCGGCTGGGCGACGTGATCTGTTACGAGATCGGCTTCGACGGGCTGGTGCGGTCCGAGGTGGCCGCGGGAGCCAACCTGCTCGCGGTGCAGTCGAACGACGCCACGTTCGAGGTGGACGGCCAGTCCGGCGAGTCCACCCAGCAGGTGGCCATGGCCCGGATCCAGGCGATCACCTCGAACCGGGCCATCGTCTACGCCTCCACCACCGGCGAGAGCGCCATCATCGCCCCGGACGGCGCGGTGCTGGCCCGCTCCGGGATGTGGCAGCGGGCGGTGCTGGACCGCCGGGTCCCGCTGCGCACCGGCCGCACCCTGGCCGACCGGCTGGCGGGCTGGCCGGAGGCCGTGATCACCGCGCTGGCCATCCTGGCCCTCGGCTGGGCCATCGCTCTCGCGGTGACCCGGGCCCGGCGCGGCGACGTCTCCGGCCCCACGTAACACGAGCATCACGGATGGGGCCGGGTGGTCCTGGCCCGTCCGGATGGGCTGACAATGGGAGTCATGGCAGTCTGGCGCGCCTTCGCCCAGCCTCTCCGGTACGCGGCGCTGGGGGCAGGCGTGCTGCCGATCCTGGCCTTCCCCCAGCTCAACCTGGAATTCCTCGGCTGGTGCGGGCTGGTGCCCGGGATCCTCCTCATGCGTGCCTCGCCGTCGGCCCGGGAGGCCGCGGTCCGCGGCTGGTGGCTGGGAGCCGGCTTCTTCCTGGCCGCCCTGTACTGGCTGATCCCCAACATCGGGCCCGCCCTGCTGCTGGTCGCGGTGGTGTTCGGGGCCCTGGGGACCGGGTTCGGGGTGGCCGCCTGGGCCCTGCTGCGCGCGCCGCTGCGCCCCGCCCGCGCGCTCGCCGCGCTCGCCGTGCTGCCCGGCTACTGGGTGTTCACCGAGTGGGCCCGCTCCTGGCAGGGCTTCGGCGGCCCCTGGGACGTGCTGGGCACCAGCCAGTGGCAGCATCCCGAGGTGCTGGCCCTGGCCGCGGTGGGTGGCGTCTGGCTGATCAGCTTCGCCCTGGTCGCGGCGAACACGGGCATCGCGATCCTGCTGCTGGCCCGGGGAATGGCGGTGCGCGCCGCCGGGGCGGCCGGCGTCGCCGTGGCGCTGGCCGCCGGGCCGGTGGCCTTTGCCCTCAGCGCCGCCGTGCCGCCGGTCCGGCACGTCACGGTGGCGCTGGTCCAGCCGGGGAACACGGACACGCAAGAACCAGCGGGTGGACGCGAGCCTGCGGCTGTCCGCGCGGCTCCGCGGCGCCCGCCCGGACCTGATCGTCTGGGGAGAGAGCAGCGTCGGCACCGACATCGACCGCCAGCCGGTCCTGCTGCGGCAGATCAGGCGGCTGGCCGCGGACACCGGCGCCCAGGTGCTGGTGAACCAGGACGCGTCCCTGCCGGATGGCGCGCGATCGAAGGTGGCCCTGCTGATCGGGCGCCGCGGCATCGCCGGCTCGTACACCAAGACGCGGCTGGTCCCGTTCGGCGAGTACATCCCGCTGCGCGGCGCGCTCGGCTGGATCGCGCGGATCAGCCAGGCCGCCTCGAGCAACATGGTCCCCGGCGACGGCGCACACCTCATCCAGGCCACCGACCGGCTCGGCCGGCCGCTGCCGCTCGGCGTGCTGATCTGCTTCGAGTCCGCCTTCCCCGACATGTCCCGGGTCGACACGGACCTGGGGGCCCAGCTCATCGTGTACCAGACCTCCGACTCGACGTTCCAGCGGAGCTGGGCGCCCGCCCAGCACGCGTCGCTGAGCGCGGTGCGGGCCGCGGAAACCGGCCGCCCGGCGGTCCAGGCGGCCCTGACCGGGGACACGGTGGCCTTCGACGCGCGCGGGCGGCTGCTGGCCCTGATGCCCGCGCAGCAGCGGGGCGTGACCGTGGTACGCCTGGGACTGCCCCCGGCGGCCGCCCGGACCCTCTACGACCGGCTCGGTGACTACGTGCCCTGGGCCGCGACCGGTATCGCGGCGGTGGCCGCTATCACCGGTTTTCTGATGGTTCGCCGGGCTCGCGGCGGACGGGTACCGTGGGACGGCAACCCACGGCGTGCCAGATCCGTCTCAACAGTGGGTGCTTCATCCGGAAAATGCCGGGAAGGCCAGCACTAGCAGCGTGTGGTCAGCAAACAGGAGGATCGGCAGTGCGGCAGAGCGACAGGGCGGACGGCGAGCGGCGCAGCACCAGGGCCCCCCAGGGCCGGGGTGGCAGGCCAGGCCGCCTGCTCGCGATGACCGCCGCCGCCGCCGCGGCCGGCCTGCTGATGGCGGCCTGCTCCAGCGGATCGTCCACGCCCAGCACGCCCGCGGCCTCGCACAGCGCGGCCAAGGCCTCCGCCGCGGCGGCCCGGGCCCAGCTGCACATCATCCCGGCTAACGGGCATCACGACGTCAACCCCAGCAAGGGGGTCACGGTCACCGCGGCCAGCGGCAAGATCAAGAGCGTCACCGTGACCTCTGGGCACCAGACGGTGGGCGGTTCCGTCAACGGCGCGCAGACGGTCTGGCGGAACCGGTGGGCGCTCCAGCCGTCCCGGGATTACACGGTGCGGGCCACGGCGGTGAACTCGGCCGGGACCACGATCACCACGACGAGCAGCTTCCACACGCTGACGCCGGCCGCGTCGGACACCGCCATGATCTTCGAGGGCTACAAGCAGTCGTACGGCGTCGGGATACCGATCCGCATCACGTTCAGCTCCCCGGTGACCAACAAGGCCGCGGTGGAGAAGTCGCTCCAGATCAAGAGCTCCAAGCCGGTCACCGGCGCCTGGTACTGGGACGGCGACCAGACGCTGTACTTCCGGACCATGAACTACTGGCCCGCGAACACCACGGTCTCCTTCAACGGGCACCTGGCCGGGGTGGAGGCCTCCCCCGGCGTCTTCTTCACCGCTGACCTCACCCAGACCTTCGACATCGGTCCCTCGCTGGTCGTGGTGGCCAGCACCAAGACCCACTACCTGAACGTCTTCTACAAGGGCAAGCTGTGGGGCCACTGGCCGATCAGCTCCGGGCGGCCGGGCCTGGACACGGTGGACGGCACCTACATCACGCTGGAAAAGGGCAACCCGGTGCGGATGGTCGGCAACGGGTACAACGAGCTGGTCAACGACGCGGTGCGGTTCACCTACAGCGGCGACTACCTGCACTCGGCGCCCTGGTCGGTAGGCGAGCAGGGCATCACCAACGTCAGCCACGGGTGCCTGAATCTGTCCCCGGAGCACGCCGCGATGTATTACAACCTCGCGACGCCGGGGGACCCGGTCACGGTCATCGGCAGCCCGAAGCCGGGCCGGTGGGACGACGGCTTCACCGTGTGGTTCCTGACCTGGAAGCAGCTGCTGAAGGGCAGCGCCACGGGCCAGGCGGTACAGGTCACGGCGTCCGGCAGCACCTTCGTCAGCCCATCGTCGGTGACCCAGACGCCGGAGACCTCCCGGCTGGCCGGGGCGAAGCCGGACAACTACGCGGCCCAGTCCTAGGAAGCACGGGCCTGAGCGTCTACTGCCGGTCTTCAGCCTGGTACCGCGCCAGCACGCCAGCTCGGCCTCCTGCCGCAGGAGGACCAGGGACGCTGGCGCGGCGCCGTCCCCGCACCGGCTCCGCCCGGGGCGCCGGGTTTGGTGGCGGTGGCCAAGGTTCCTCCCCGGAGGCCTGGCCATGATCAAATCAGCTCAGGAGGGCCGCACCTCATCCGCAGCGGGTGAAGTGCCCAGGTCAGGAGCCCCGCCGGCGAGTTCCGGGTCGCCAGGGTCCAGATTGCCGGAGAGCGGATCGCCGGGGTGCGGCTGGCCCGGGTCCAGGTGGCCGGAGTCCAGGTGGCCTGGGTCCTGGCCGCTGAGATCCCGGCTGGTCGCCGGCCACCGGCGGCCCAGGCGGCTGGCCACCTGCTGGACCGCCGCGGCGGTCCACGCGGCCGGCCGCGGGCTGGCCCCGTCCACCAGGCCGTTCCAGTACAGCGACCACGTGCCGGCCAGCACCCGGCGGACTGCGGGCGCGGTGAGCAGCCGCACGGCGGCCGACGCGGTGCGCGGCCGGCGCAGCAGCGTGGCCTGCAGGGCCGAAGCCCCCGGCAGGTAGCGGCCGAACGCGGCTGTCACCGCCTCGGTGTAGGCGGCGGCCGCGTGCCCCGGGCCGGCCAGCAGGCACTCCGCGGCCAGCCGCGCGCTGACCATGCCGGGCCCGATGCCCTCGCCTTGCAGCGGGTTGATCAGCCCGGCCGCGTCGCCGGCCAGCAGCACGTTCCCGGCCGCGGGCGGGGTGCCGGTGCCGCCCATCCGCAGCCAGCCTCCGGTCACCGGCCCGATCCGGGCCTCCGGGGCCAGGTCGCCCGAGGTGCGCAGCATGGCGCAGAACCGGGCCAGGTCGTCCCGGAGCCGGGCCTGGCGCCGCCGGGTGCCCAGGCCCACCCCGATGCCCACGTTGGCCTGCCCGTCCGCACCGGGAAAGAGCCAGCCGTACCCCGGGTAGATCCGCCACGGCGCCTGGTCCAGCAGGACCAGCAACGGCAGCGGCACCTCGGCAGGGATGTAGGCGCGGATGGCAAAACCCCACAGGGCGGTGCCGGTGTCCAGCATCCCGGTCAGCCGCGCGACCGGGCTCAGGGCGCCGTCGGCGCCGACGAAGGCGTCCGCCGCGAGCCGCTGGCCGTCGCTGGTGATCAGCGCCCGGACCGGGCCGCCGGGCGGTTGGTCCACCCCGCTGACCCGGGCCCGGATGGGTTCCGCGCCCGCCTCGATGGCGGCGGTGCGGAGCGCGTCATCCAGGACCACCCGGGGGATGACCACCCCGTGGCCCGGGTAGGCCCGGCCGGCGAAGGCCGGCAGCCGCGAGCGGTGCCCGGACGGCCCTACGACCAGGAGGTCCGCGCCCTGCCCGGCGTCCGGCACGGACACGCCCAGCTCGTCGAGGAGGCCCACGCCGCGCGGCCCGACCAGGTCACCGCAGGCTTTGTCGCGGGGGAAGGCCGCCTTGTCCACCAGCGCGACCCGGGCGCCGCCGCGGGCCAGGACCAGGGCGGCCACGCTCCCGGCTGGCCCGGCGCCGGCCACCACCACGTCGTACCCGGCGCGGTTCATGGCCGGGGGTTCGAGGCGGGGCCGTCCGCGGCCTGCGGGCTCATCCTCATCGGGCCACCACTCCTCACCGGGCCACCACGAGGGCCACGGCCAGGGTCCCGGTGGCCCAGGTGAAGTACCGGAGCGCGCGCTCCAGCGGCGCGAGCAGGTCGGCCCGGTCGAGTTCCTGCTGGCTGCCGTCGCGCCAGGTGACCCGGACCGACACCGAGGCTATCCGGCGGCGCAGCGCCCGGGCCGGGGTGCTCAGCGAGCGCTGGCCCATGGACAGGAAGAAGGCGGCCACCGCCGCGATCAGCACGGCAGGCGGCAGCGTCCAGTGCTGGGCGTACGCACCGACCAGGACCGGGAATGCTCCCCAGGCCGCGCCGAACCAGAAGTCACTGTGCAGCATGCCGCCGAACAGCTCCAGGTTGTACCCGCAGACCAGGATGGCGCCCACGATCACGAACGGGAGCAGCCGCAGCCCCCCGTCGATCAGGCCCATCACGACCGCGATGGCGATGGATACCCCGGCCGTGATGGCCAGGACCACGCCGCTGATACCCGTGCTCAGCGGGCGTCCGTTGAGCTCGTCGAGCGCGTGCGCGCCCACGCCGACGGCCAGGAAGAACGCCAGCATGGTGGCGCCGAGCCGCCACAGCACCGGGTGCGGTACCAGCGCCGCCCCGATCGCCACGTAGGACAGGTGCCACAGCGTGTACGGCGGGTGCAGCAGCGTGAGCCAGTCGCGGAAGCCCCCCGTACCGCGGCCTACCGCGTAGAAGGCGGTCTTCTCGGTGCGCGCGCTCACGAACCAGGTCCCGCGGGCGGCGCCGCCTTGCGGCCCCACATGACCAGTCCCCCGCCTAGGCTCATCACGCTGACCCCGATGTCGGTCAGGCCCGCCGCGCGCCAGGCCGCGATGTGATCGTCGAGGGAATGCCGCCGGTAGTGCACGGAGATGCTGGGCCCGAGGAACCGGCCGACCCGGTACCAGGCCGCGCCGCCGGTCAGCGCGCCGAGCACGGGCAGGGCCAGCCGGGTGTAGCACCACCAGGCCACCCGCCACCCAGGCTGCGGGGGCAGATAGAACTCGAGGCTGGCCAGGGTGCCGCCCGGGCGCAGGGTCCGGGCCATCTCGGCGACGGTCGCCGCCGGGTCATCCACGTAGCGCAGCAGGTAGGAGAAGGTCACCGCGTCGAAGGTGGCGTCCGGGAACGGGAGGTCATCGGCCCGCCCGACCGCGAGCCGGACCCGGCCACGGCCGCCGGGACGCCGGGTGCGGGCCACGCCGGCCCGCAGCATGGGCTCGTTCAGGTCGACCCCGACCACGTTGGCGCCGGTTGCGCCGGCCACCGCGAGGGCGATGCCCGCCGGGCCCGTGGCCACGTCCAGCGTCAGGCCCGGCTGGCCGTCGGCGGTATGACGGACCACTGCCCGCCGCCAGCGCCGGTCCTGGCCCATGGAGAGCAGGTAGGCGAGCCGGTCGTAGTGGGCGGGCAGTCCTTCGAATACGGCGCGCGCCACCGGCTCGCCACGCAGGCGGGCATCCTGGGCAGGTGCGGCGGTCACCGTGTACCGGGCTGAGCCAACGGGGCGCTCCCTGTCTGCTGCCTACTCCGGTGCTGCGAGGTCGCGGCGACCAAAAGCCGCGTACTGGGATGGTCGCATGCGTGCCCCGGGATGGGCAAGGAAGCCGCTCCCAGCGGCCCGGGGAACCCGGGCTAGCTGGCTTCGGGCAGCCGGGTCCGCGGCGGCCGGTTGCGGCGCCCGCGGTTCGCCCCCGACCGGGGACGCCCGTCGCGCCCAGGCCGGGAGCGGCCGTCGCGCCCGGGCCGGCCCCGCTCGGGCTGGCCGGTGCTGGCCGGGCGCTCGGGACGGGGCGGCGGCGGCGGAATCGGCGTCCCGGACGTCGCGATGTCCCGGACCGCCGGGGCGCCGGGCTGCACCTGGTGCCGGGCCGGGCTGACCCCGGCCGCCTCGTGCAGCCGCGCTACCTCGCGGACCTGGGCAGGATCGACGAGCGCGAGGACGGTGCCGGTGGCACCGGCCCGGCCGGTGCGGCCTGAGCGGTGCAGGTAGTCCTTGTGGTCGTTCGGCGGATCGAAGTGAACGACCAGGCCGACGTCGTCGATGTGCAGGCCGCGGGCGGCCACGTCGGTGGCCACCAGCACCCGCGGGTAGCCCGCGGCGAACCCGTCGAGGGCGCGCTGGCGCTGGTTCTGGTTGAGGTCACCGTGGATCGCGGCGGCCTCGACTCCGAACCGGGTCAGCTGCTTGGCCAGCCGGGCCGCGCCGTGCTTGGTCCGGGTGAAGAACAGGGTGCGGTCCGGCCGGGCGGCGATCTCGGCCGCGATCGCCACCTTGTCCTGGGCGGGCAGCACGAACACCTGGTGGTCCGCGGCCTGGCCCGGCTCATTCACCGGCGCGACGGCATGCAGCGCCGGGTCGGTCAGGTACCTGGTGACCAGCCGGTCCACGTCCCGGTCCAGGGTGGCGGAGAACAGCATCCGCTGCCCGTCCGGCGGCGTTGCGTCGAGCAGCTGGGTCACGGCAGGCAGGAAGCCCAGGTCGGCCATGTGATCTGCCTCGTCCACGACGGCGATCTCGATCTGGGCCAGGCTGGCCGCACCGCGGTCGATCAGGTCGATGAGCCGGCCGGGCGTGGCGACCACGATGTCCACCCCGCGGCTGAGCTGGTCGATCTGCCGCCCCATCGGGGCACCGCCGTACACGGTGGTGACCCGGACGCCGATCCTGCGGCCCAGCGGGGCGAGCACTTCGGCGACCTGACGGGCCAGCTCCCGGGTCGGGACCAGGACGAGCCCGCGAGGGGCGCGGGGCTGGCGGCGGCCCGCCGCGCTGGCCAGCCGGGCCAGCAGCGGCAGGCCGAAGGCGAGAGTCTTGCCGGACCCGGTCTGCGCGCGGCCCAGCACATCCCGGCCAGCCAGCGCGTCGGGCAGGGCCCGGGCCTGGATGGCGAAGGGCGCGTTGATGCCCTGCTCGGCGAGCGCCGTGACCAGGGGTCCCGGCAGGCCAAGCTCGGCAAAGGTCGCCGCGGCCGGAGCCGGGGCGCTGAGCGCGGCGGTCAGGGCGCGCTCGAGCTCGGAGACGACGGGACGCGGGGCGGCGGGCCCGCGTGATCGGCCAGTCTGCGGCCGGCCCGAGGAAGACGGCCTGCGCGGGCTGGCGGGCCTGCCTGAGCGGGCCGGCCTCCGCCGCCGGTGACCGGCAGACGGGCCGGATCCCGGGGCAGCGGGGCGCTGGGGCACGATGAACTCCATCCGTGGTTCGTGGGCCGCCGCGGGACAAGCGTCACGACAGCGGCGAACCAGGGTTCAAGCACCGAAGCTCACCGGGAAGCGGACTGCTCACAGAAGCGACCAGCGCGGGCAACTCGCCCGCGGGAGTGGCGGCATCTTCGGCCGCCTGAGGGTGTAACCGTATCAGGCGGCCTCTTCTTCCCCAGGCGCCGGGGGAAGAAGAGCATGGGCCTGCGGATCGGGGGCCTCCGGGTCAGCTTTCTCGAAGTAGCTGACCGCCAGGTAGGCGGCCACGAAGGCCACCACCATGCCGACCAGCAGGGCCAGCTCGGACGTGGGGATGATGTTCTCGTTGCTGAGCAGGAACAGGATCCGCCGGATCACCGCGACCAGCCCGACCACGATGAACGGCTGCGCGGCGAGACGGTGAGCACGCAGCGACAACACGACCGTGTGCACGATCTCGACCAGGATCAGCACCAGCAGGACCCGGTCCAGCAGGTTGATGGCGGCGGTGGCCATCGAGTGCTTCTGCACGTCCTCAACGAAGCCGGCCACCCCCGACACGGCCAGCGTGGCGGCGAGGACGATGAGCACGACGCCCACGGCCACGGTGACGAAGTCCTGGGCGTGCTCCAGAGCCCAGATCGAGGCGGCCACCGCGGGCCGGGGTGCGCGGCCCTGCGCCGGAGGGGGCCCGCCCGGCGCCGGGCGGGCCCCCTCCGGCGCGCCGGAGTCAGCCTCGGCGGCCACGGGAATCGAGGCTGGCCGCGTGGTCAGGCACGTAGGTCTGCATCTCGCGCGGCACCCGCACGTAGCCCTGGGCCGCCGGCCGCGGCGGCAGCTCCAGCGGTGGCCGCTGGACGTCGTGGTAGGGGATGGTCGAGAGCAGATGAGCGATCATGTTGATCCGGGCCCGGCGCTTGTCGTCGCTCTCCACCACATACCAGGGCGCCTCAGGGATGTCGGTGTGCAGCATCATCTCGTCCTTGGCCCGTGAGTAGTCCTCCCACCGGGTGACCGACTCCAGGTCCATCGGAGACAGCTTCCATCGCCGCATGGGGTCTTCCAGCCGGGACCGGAACCGCTCCTGCTGCTCCGCGTCGCTGACCGAGAACCAGTACTTGCGCAGCAGGACGCCGTCCTCCACCAGCAGCCGCTCGAAGATCGGGCACTGGTGCAGGAACCGTGCGTACTCCTCCTTGGTGCAGAACCCCATCACGTGCTCGACCCCGGCGCGGTTGTACCAGCTCCGGTCGAACAGCACGATCTGGCCCGCCGCCGGCAGGTGCTCGATGTACCGCTGGAAGTACCACTGGGTCTGCTCCCGCTCGGTCGGCGCGGGAAGGGCCGCGATCCGGGCGAGCCGCGGGTTGAGGTACTGGGTGACGCGCTTGATCGTGCTTCCCTTGCCCGCGGCGTCGCGGCCCTCAAAGATCACGACGATCCGGGCCTGCTCGGCGCGCACCCACTCCTGGGCCTTCACCATCTCGGCCTGGAGCCGGAAGAGCTCAGCCTCGTACTGCCGGCGCGGCACCCGTTCGGCCCGCTCCGGCTTGGCCTGGTGGTTCTTGTGCGGCTTGGACGCCACCGCCTGGTTCTTGTGCGGCTTGGACGCTACCGCCTGGTTCTTGTGGGCCATCGTGAGTGCACCCCCTCGCCCGTGAGTCAACCACGTCACCGGGATGGTGACGAGGGCCCCGGGCTACCCGGCCTCGGGTGGCGCACCGAGCCGGCTGGCCACGGCCATCAGGTCCCGGGCCGGGCCCGCGGGCAGCTGGGCGGCCCCGGCCCACACCGCCCGCAGCCTGCGGCCCAGGTCGAGGCCGGGGACCGGCACCGCGGCCAGCAGACCCGCGGCGACGTTCTCGCGCACCGCGAGCAGGCTCAGCACCGCCGGGCCCGCCCCGGCCCGTACCGCCTGGCGCACCGCGGTGGTGGTGCTCAGCCGCAGTGCGGGCGCGGCCAGCTGAGCACCCGCGCCGAGGCACGCGGTGAGGGCGGCGCGCAGTGCCTGCCCGGTCCCGGATCCTTCCTCCCGTTCCACCAGGGGCGTGGCCGCCAGCTCGGCCGGGCGGACCGGGGACCGGCGGCGGGCCCACGGATGGTCCGGGCGGACCACGATGACCAGCCGGTCGGCGGCCACGACCCGGGACCGCAGCCCCCGCGGCGCGGACGGGCCCTCGACGAAACCGAGATCCACACCGTGCCCGGCCACCGTGACCGCCACCGCCTCGCTGTTGGCCGCGACCAGGGTGACCTCGGCGGGCTGCCGGCCAGCCTGCTCGTACTCGTCGCGCAGGGCGACCAGCCAGGCGGGCAGCAGGTGCTCGGCGACGGTGAGGCTGGCCGCGACCCGGAGCTGGGCGTCGCGGGCCCGGCGCAGGCTGGCGATGCCGCTGTCGAGCTCGCCCGCCTGGGCCAGCAGGGGCGCCGCCCAGTCCACCAGCAGCGCCCCGGCCGGGGTAAGCCGGGATCCCCGGGGGTCGCGATCCAGCAGGGCGGCACCGACCTGGCCTTCCATCGCCCGCAGCCGGGCCGACGCGGCCTGCTGGCTGATCCCGGTGTGCCGGGCCGCCGCCCCGATGCTGCCGTACCGGGCCACGGCCACGAACAGCTCCAGGGCGGCCAGGTCGGGGACGTGCGGGCTCAGCGGCACCGCCCCACCATAACCAGCCGGGTCACAAGGATGGCTTGTGGTCGGGCACAAGCTCTGCTTGTGAGTTGACAGGGACGAGCCCGCTACCGGGACGGCCCGGGGCGCCAGAGGCTGGTGTCATGAGCACGAGCACCCCCATCAGGCCGGACCAGTCCCGGCCGGACCAGTCCCGGCCGGACCCGCCCCGCCGGACCGGCCCGCTCCAGGACCTGGACCGGGCTTCCGATGCCTTCGCCAGCCTGGGCCCCAACTGGTTCGCCTCGGTGATGGGCACCGGCATCGTGGCCACCGCGGCGGCCACCCTCCCGGTGCAGTGGCCGGGGCTGCGCGAGTTCGCCACGGTCGTGTGGGTGCTGGCCGCCGGGTGGCTCGTGGTGCTGACCGCAGCCGAGGTTGTGCACTGGGCCCGGCACCGTGAGGCGGCGCTGGGCCACGCCCGCAACCCGGTCATGGTGCAGTTCTACGGTGCGCCGCCGATGGCCCTGCTGACCGTCGGGGCCGGGGCCCTGCTGCTCGGCCCCGCCGTGATCGGCGCCCACGCGGCCCTCGCCGTGGACGCGGTGCTGTGGCCGCTCGGCACGCTCGGCGGCCTGGCCAGCAGCCTGGCCGTGCCCTACCTGATGTTCACCCGGCTCCGGGCCGCCCCGGATGCCGCCTTCGGCGGCTGGCTGATGCCCGTGGTCCCGCCCATGGTCAGCGCGGCCACCGGGGCGCTGCTCATCCCGCACCTGCCGGCCGGCCAGCCCCGGCTGTCCCTGCTGCTGGCCTGCTACGCCATGTTCGGGATCAGCCTGATCGCGAGCGTGGTGGTGATCACGCAAGTGTGGCAGCGGCTGGTCCGGCACTCGATCGGCCCGGCCGCGATGGTCCCCACCCTCTGGATCGTGCTCGGCCCGCTCGGGCAGTCCATCACCGCGGCCGGCCTGCTGGGCGGGGCGGCGCGGCTGGTCCTGCCCTACCCCTACGGACCCGCCTTCCAGGCCTTCGGCCTCGTGTACGGCGTCCCGGTCTGGGGTTTCGCCGCCCTGTGGGCCGCGCTGGCCACCGCGATCACGGTGCGCGCCGCCCGGGCTCATCTCCCGTTCAGCCTGACCTGGTGGTCCTTCACGTTCCCGGTCGGCACCGTGGTGACCGGCACGACCAGCCTCGCCCTGCACACCGGGGACGGCCTGTTCCGCTGGGCCGCGGCCGGCCTGTACCTGGTTCTGGTGGCCGCCTGGGCCATGGTCAGCGTGCGGACCGTGGCGGGCATCTGGCGGGGCAGCCTGCTCCGGGCGCCTGCCGGGGTCCCGGCCGATGCCGTGGCCGCGGATGGGGAGGTTGCGGCAGATGAGGTAGCAGAACTCACCCTGACGGGGGAAGGGATCACCGGCCGGCCTGCCTAGTCTGGTGCACAAGTCGGCGGCGGGGGGACACCGGGCATCTCCCCGAGGGGGACGCGTTGCGGCAGGCATGGGGGGCACGCCGGTGGCTGGGCAGTGGGGGAAGCAGCGGGCTGGCCCGCATGCTGGCCGTCGGCCTGGCCGCGGTGTCCCTGGCCTGGCTTTGGGCGGTCCCCGCCCCGGCAGCCACGGCCGGCACCACCCGCGGGGATACCGCCCATTGGGATGACGCCGGGTCAGCTGCCATCCGGGCTCGGTCACCACGGATGCCTACAGCTTCACCGCGACCCCGCCCGACGTGACCCGGCTGATCATCGACTGGACTCTGGTGGCCGCCGCGACCGTGGCCGGCCTGACGATTGGGGCGCGAACCGCGCAGCGCCGCTGGCCGCGGTCCCGCCGTGGGGATAACCCGGTGCCGGCCGAGGGAAAGCGGGTCAGCTCATCATCCAGCAGCCGGTTACGGACGGCGTAGGACGCCGCCTCCAGCCGCGAGTGCACGCCAAGCTTGGTCATCAGCGACTGGACGTGCGTCCGGACGGTGGCCGCCGAGACCCCCAGCTTGGTGGCGATCCCGGCCGTATCCAGGCCTTCCACCAGCAGCTGGAGGCATTCACGCTCCCGCACGGTCAGGAAGGCGGCGAGCCGGTGCGCGTCGTTCTGGCGGGCCGCGGGGCGGGCGGGTGCGGGCTTCGGGACGTCGACCACCACCTCGCCGCGCTGCACCCGCTCGATGGCCCTGGTGAGCGCCGATACCCCCCGGGTCTTGTGCAGGTAACCGGACGCCCCGGCGTGCAGGGCCTGCCGTATCCCGTCGGTGTCCGGATCGGCGCTGAGCACCAGCACCTTCGTCCGGGTACTCGCCGCCAGCATCGGCCTGATGGCCGTGATCCCATCGTCGCCGGCGAAGTTCCGGTCGATCAGGCACACATCCGGCTGGGTCCGGCGGACGGTCTCGATGGTGTCCGGGACGCTGCGGGCCACCGTGACCTCGTAGCCTCGCTGCTCCAGGACGGCGGACATGGCGTCCAGGAACACGCTGTGGTCGTCCCCGATCACGAGCCCCGTCACGGGACCACCTGGCCGTTCCCGTCCAGGCCGGCTGTATCCGGGAGGGGCCGCACGGGCACGATGATCCGGACGTGCGCGCCGCCCGCTTCGGGCGCCCGGATCTCCAGCGTGCCCCCGCAGGACTCGAGCAGCGTGGTTACGACGCCGAGCCCCAGCGAGGCCACGCCCGGCGGACCCTGGCCGAACCCCGGGCCGTCGTCGATCACGTCGACCGCAGCCCGGTCGCCCTGGGACGAGACCGTCACCCCGACCCGGCCGGACGCTCCCGCGGCCCGCGCCGCGTTGTCCACCACGTTGGTCAGCACCCGCCACAGCAGGGCCGGGCTGGCCTCGACCGTCACCTCCGGCCCGGGTTCCAGGATGACCGAGGTCTCGTGCGCGATCCGGGCCAGCTGGGTCACCTGGCCGACCAGCGAGCGCAGCTCCACCTCGGCCACGGCCGGCACCCCGGCCCGGGCGGGGATCTCCTGCGCGATGATGTCCAGCAGCCGGGACATCTCCAGTGACAGCAATTCGAGCCGCGATTCCGCGTCTCCCGGCAGCTCCACATCCCCGCGCACCGCCTCGACCAGGTATGACAGCGTGGTCATCTGATGGCCAAGATCATGTAGCAGACCACGTACGGCGAGCGGATCCGCGACGTCCGACCGCCTGCGTCCCCGGCCCCGTCGCCGGTCCAACGACGGCTCCACGTATCCCCCCCACCTTGTGGTTCCCCCGGCCCTCCCGCACCGCCCCCCGGGCGATCACAGCCCGGTTTGTCGCTCCACGCCCCCTTCACTCATCCTGCCGCTCACCGTCCGGTATGGACTAGTCACTGGATGAAGGCATTACGCACAGTTAACCATGTTGTGGCTAGGCCATGGCACCCCCGGTGGAGTACGCCGCCGTGAGGGCCTGGCGCAGCGCCTGCTCGCCGAACCGTTTCCCGAGCCGGGCCCGGGCCGCGGTGGCCATCCGCGCCGAGGCCTCGGGCGAATCCAGCAGGAACCGGACCGCGTCCGCCATCAGGTGCGGACGGCCGGGCGGGACCAGCAGGCCGGTCTCGCCCGGGTAGCAGGCTGGGTCCAGGCTGAGCGCCCCGCGCAGCGCGTGCTGGCCCGCGCCACCCTCCAGCCGGGTAATGACCGTGCCCACCCGGAGCGTCGCGCTGCTCCGCATAAGCCTCACCCGCCCCCCCGACCAGCTTGGCACCCCGTGGTTTACTCCCTTCGCTCGGGTGGCCGCAGGCCGGCGGCCCGGGCCACGCGGACCGCCTCCAGCCGGCTGTGCACGTCCAGCTTGGCGAAAATGTTCCGGGTGTGCGTCCGCACGGTGTCGGTGGAAATCAGCAGGTCCTGGGCGATCTGGCGGCCCCGCTTGCCGTCCATCATGCTGAGCAGGACATCCCGCTCCCGGGGACTGAGCATGTCCAGCACGTCCTCATGCTCCCGGGCCCGGCTGACGTCAGCCCGCAGCTCGCTGAGGATGGCCCCGAGCATGTCCGGCGGGAACCAGGAATAGCCCTGGCAGACGCCGCGGATCACGGTTTCCAGCTCGGCGGCGCCCTGCTCTTTGGCCACCCAGGCGGAGACGCCGGCCCGGGCCGCCTCGATGCCATGCGCGATGTCGTGATCCGCGCTCAGCACGACCACCTCTGGCCTCGGGCCGGGCGGCCACCAGGCTCTGCAGTACCTCCCCCACCGCCGGGCCCAGCGGCTCGACCTCGATCGTGATCACGTCGGGCCGCAGCCCGCGGACGATATCGAGCAGGTTGGGGTCGGCCGTGGTGCATCGTCCGGCCACCCACAGGTCCATGGCCGCCGACAGCCGTGAGGCCAGCGCCTCGGTGACCATCAGGTGGTCATCCACCAGCAGTATCCGCACCGGATCCATGAGCTCACTGTGCACCGCCGCGACCGGCTTGTCCTCACCCAGATACATGACTCGCCTCCGCCACGTGTGCTGGGGAGTTTGGCTGGTGGCCGGCCCCGGGCAGAGCCAGTTCCGGAACCGATTTCGTCGTCACCGCGGGCCTGGGTTCCGGCCCAGACACCGCGACCGGCCGAGGCGCCGTGGCCGGCCCAGATACGGGTCGGCCCGGTACGGCTCCACTGAGTGATACATCAGCACCATGGGCATGCCCGGTGCGCTTCCTGTACTGTCTCCCCGACTAAGATCCTTCCCCTGAATCAGGCCGTCATTAATCGCCTGCGCCATCACTACCCCCGTTGCCCCACCTCTGGGGCGCCCGCAGGTTGGGCAGCCCCGTGCCCGGCCAGCGTAAGGCGGGGAAATACGGACCGGCTCCTTTCTTCGGCCGGTTTCCGCTACCCCATCTGTGGGCTACTCGTCGGCGACGATGGAGCCGACCCGCTCGCCCAGCGCCGGGTCACGCCTCGTCAGCACGGCGGCGTAAATCACCGAAACGACCAGGATGGCCAGCGCGGCGTACGGGAACCAGCTGTAGGGCGCCGACTGCCCGGGCTTGGACAGGTAGTAGACGGGGACGGCGATCGCGATCATCCCGAGCACCGGCAGCACCGCGTGCTTGATCACGCTGAACTCGGCCGGCCGGTACTTCCGGTAGTAGAACGGCAGGGCCAGGTTGGCCAGGAAATACACGACCAGGACGAGGATCGTGCCCATCGTGCCGGACTCGTCGAAGTAGGTCAGCCCGTCCATGCTGCCGCCGTGCCCGAAGATCAGGTGGCCGAGCGCCCACACGCCGATGATCACGCTGGCGATGCCGACGAAGGTGAAGATGGCGTTCCTCGGCACCTGCCGGGACGGCTCCACCCGGCCGATCCAGCGCGGCAGCACGCCCTCGCGGCCGGCGTTGAAGATCAGCCGGGCCTGCGAGTTCACCGCCGCGATGAGCACGCCCAGGGTGGAGGTCAGCCCGGCCAGGTAAGCGAAGAAGGCCAGGCTGGCCGCGGCGCCGTGGGCCACGGTGATGAAGGGAACAAGGACCGACGGGCTGGTCAGCCTGGCCTCGTTGTACCCGAACCCGGTGACCGTGGCGTAGGCGAACAGCAGGTAGCTGACCGCCATCAGTGCGATGGACAAGAACACTGCCCGCGGCACGTTGCGCCGCGGGTTACCGGTTTCCTCGGCCAGCGCGGCGGAGTTCTCCCAGCCGATGAACAGGTACACCGCCAGCGGGAACCCGGCGGCCAGGCCGGTGAAGCCATGGGTGATGTTATGCGGCTCGAACGGCGCGAGGGACAGGTGCCCGCCGTTCTTGACCAGCAGCACGACAGACACGACGACCAGGACCAGCATCTCGAAACCGAAGAAAAAGCCCGCGAGCTTGGTCGAGACGCCGACCCCCCGCAGCATCATCACCACCGCCCCGGCGGTCAGCACCGCCGACAGGATGATCCACGGGATGTTCCAGCCCAGGTAATACGAGAGCGTGTAACCCAGGAACCAGCCCGACACGACCAGCACCGACGAAATCGCGATGATGTACCCCGCCCCGCACAACAAGGCCGTCGTCACCGCGCTCGTCCCGCCGAAACTCTTGCCCACGAAGGTGATGAACCCCCCCGTCGAGGGCTGAGCCCGGGAAAACTGCGACAGCGTGTTACCGAGCAGCGCGATGGCGACCGCCGCGGCCACGATCGTCAGCGGCGCCCCGATCCCGGCCGTGATCACAATCAGCCCGAAGCCGAAGAAGAAACTGTACGCGGGCCCGATGTTCGCCATCGTTGACGCCGAGATGTCCACCAGGCCGAGCGCGCCCCGGTGCAGCCGGTCCGCCGACTCCGGCGCCTTGGTTTCTGAGAACGGAGTAGAAGCCATATCGCTCATATCCACCCCTTGATAGGTGGCCAGAACGTAACTCAGCGCGATGACCGGCACAAGGATCTTTCGTTCACGACCTGGGTGCTGACCGGTCTCAGTCAGGACACGATGTCCTTGCGCTGGAAACGCCGGAAGGCCAGCGCGAGGAGCACGATCCCGTAGCATCCGCACACCGAGGCGCCCTCGAGCATGCCGCCCCAGGAGAGCTGCGGCTGGACCGCGTCCAGCCAGGCGAACTGCCAGTGCGACGGCAGGATCTCCCGCCAGGAGCCGAGCGCGGTGACCTGGTCCAGGATGGCGGACAAGATCATCAGGCCCACGGCCCCGCCGACCGCGCCGAGCGGGGAGTCGGTCGACACCGAGAGCAGGAACGCGATCCCGGCCACGGCGATCTCGGTGATGAGCACGTACCCCAAGACGATGAGCATCCGGGCCACGGCCTGGCCGGGCGGGAGCTGCACCCCGGTGCCCGGCAGCCGGAGAGGATGCCAGCCGAACGCGGCCGTCCCTGCCACCAGGGACATCACCGGCAGGGTGACCACCCCGATCGTGGCGTAGGCCAGCGCCACCGCCAGTTTCTGGCGGAGCAGCCGGGCCCGCGGAACCGGCGCGGCCAGCAGGTAACGCAGCGACGACCAGCTCGCCTCGCTGGCCACGGTGTCGCCGCAGAACAGCGCGACCACCACGACGAGCAGGAAGCCGGCCGACACGAACAGGCTGAACGCCGCGAAGTTGAGGCCGCCGTCGGTGGCCACGACGACCAGCCCCGGAGTGCCGTTGCCCGCCGAAGCCGGCCCGCTGATCTTGAACGCGGCGACCAGGATCCAGGGCAGCGCGACCAGCACGGCAAAGGCGACGATGGTCCGCCAGCGGCGGAGCTGGCGGACGAACTCGACCCGGAACGGCAGGGTCCGGTGCACCCGGTAGCCCGGCGCTTGGACTGAGGCAGCGCTCACTGGTCACTCTCCGGGGTGCCGATCAGGGCCAGGAAGGCGTCCTCCAGCCGGCGGCCCGGGCCCACCCGGTCCACCGGGATCCCGGCCCCGACCAGGGCCGCGACCACGGCCGACGGGGCGACCCCGTTGGGCTGCACGACCACACCGTCCGGGTGCGGGTCCGCGGCCTCGATGCCGTCCAGCCCGCGCAGCACCGTGACGGCCCGCTGCGCCTGGGAGGTGCCCACGACCAGGGCCGCGCCGTCTCCGGTGATCTCGGTGACCGGGCCGGCGGCGAGGCCGCGGCCCCGGTGCATGACGACCACGTGGGTGCAGGTCCGCTCCACCTCGCCCAGTAGGTGACTGGACAGGATCACGGTCCGGCCCTCGGCCGCGTAACGGAGCAGGACATCGCGCATCTCCCTGATCTGCGGCGGGTCCAGGCCATTCATCGGCTCGTCGAGCACCAGCAGGTCGGGCAGGCCGAGCATGGCCTGGGCGATAGCCAGCCGCTGGCTCATCCCTCGCGAGTAGGACCGCACCCGGCGGTCGAGGGCGGCACCCAGCCCGGCGATCTGCAGGACCTCCTCCAGATGCGCGCCGCCGGTGGGACGCCCGGTCGCCCGCCAGTACAGGTCCAGGTTGGCCCGGCCGGACAGGTGCGGCAGGAAGCCGGGCCCCTCCACGAACGAGCCCAGCCGGGACAGCGCCGCCGCGCCGGGACGGACCTGCTGGCCGAAGATCGTGATCGTCCCGGCGTCCGGGTTGACCAGGCCCATCAGCGCGCGCAGCGTGGTGGTCTTCCCGGCACCGTTCGGCCCCAGGAGGCCGAGGATCTGGCCCCGCTCCACGCGCAGCGACAGCCCGTCCACCGCGAGCTGGCCATCCCGGTAGCGCTTGGTCAGACCGGTGATCTCCAGGGGTACCCCGGCATCACCAGCCCCCACCAGGCCAACGGACCGCCGCCGCCGGGCCAGCAGGATCACCGCCGCCGCGGCCAGCGCGGCGGCCGGCCCGGCCCAGGTCCACCAAGCCGCGCCGCCCCCCGCGATCTGCAGCGCCGGATCGGACGGCACGGACAGGCCCGGGCCGGCCAGCGCCACCCGGTAGGCCGCTGCCGTCCGCGGCGTGGCGTAGCCGAAATCGGTGCTGGTCAGCACTAGGCGGAGCCGGTGTCCCGCGGCGAACTGGTAGTCCATCGCGGGCAGCGTCACGGTGACGGTGCGGTCCCCGGGCGCCCCGCCGTGTGCGGCACCGCTCACCCGCACCGGCGCGGCCAGGCCGAACGGCAGCGTGGCGTTACCGGCCTGGTCGACGTCGTACACCTCGGCGAAGACGGTGATGTCCGCGGCGCCGCTGACCCGGACCCGGACCGTGGCCGAGCCGGTCTGCTGCAGCGGCGCGGACAGCGGGGCCGAGGTGAACGCGGCGCTCTGCCCGGGCATCGGGAGGCCCAGCGCGCTCCCCAGCCCGGGCAGCACCGACATGGACGGCGGCGCGCCGCCGGGCGGGTTGATGATGGTCTGCGCAGGACCGCGGAGCCGGACCGCAGTGTGCCGGGTCCCGGCCAGGCCGGGGTAGCGCGGCGCGGTGGCCACGCCGAGCTGCTCCTGCCCGGTCGACGCGTCGAAGCCCAGTTCCCGGCTGACCGCGAAGGCCGGGATCCCGGCGGCAGTCCCGGGCCTGAGCCAGCGCTCGAACCACTGCTCGGTGAGCTGGTTCACCTGGCTGGTCTCCTGGTTCCCGCCGTCATGGCCACCGGCGAACCAGACCATGTCCACCGGCGCGCCGTTACGGCGGATGGCCCGGTAATTGGCGTTCGCCTGGTCCAGACCGAACAGCGAGTCGCTCTCGCCCTGGATCAGCAGGGTGGGCGCGTCGATCCGGCCGGCCACGCTGGACGGGCTGGACCGCTCGAGCAGGGAGATCGCCTGCGGGGTGGGCCGCCCGGCCGTGGCCACCTGCTGGTACATGGCACAGACCGCGGGCAGGAACCGGCCGCACAGTGCTCAAAATCGGTCCCCAAAAATCGGCGTGGTGCCCTGGGTGAAGAGCAGCCCGGCCCACTGCTTCTTGAACACCCCGTCCGCCGGCCCAGCGGGGACGCCCGCGCCGGACGCGGCGTTAGGGAAAAGCGCGGTGGCCAGGTTGTACCAGGTGGTCTGCGGGACGACCGCATCAATCCGGTGGTCGTAGGCCGCGGCCAGCAGCGCGAGGGCGCCCCCGTACGACGCGCCGGTGATGCCGACCCGCGGGTCCCCCGGCCCGTCCAGCCTGACCCGTGGCTGCCGGGCCAGCCAGCTCACCAGCTGCTCGACGTCGCTCACCTCGTAGTCCGGCGCGTCGAGCGCGACCTGGCCGGTGGACCGGCCGAATCCCCGCGCGGACCAGGTGAGCACCGCGAAGCCGGCCCGGGCCAGCTGCTCGGCTTCCGGCCGGACCGCATCCTTGGTCTCCCCGAACCCGTGCGCCAGCAGGATCGCGGGCACCCGGCCGTGGCCGGGTGGGGTGAAAAACGTGGCGTCCAGTGACACGTGCTGGTCGTGTCCCGGCCCGTCGGTCACCGCGATCCGCAGCGTCCGCGCCGTGACCGGCACCGGCTGGCGGACCACGATGACCACCGTCACCGCCGCGGCCACGAGCAAGACGATCATGGCGGCCAGCGCGGCGAGCTTGCGGCCGCGGGGACGGCTGCGAAAATCCATGTCTGGGACGGTAGCAACGTGCCCCGGCTCCTCCGGGGCGTGTCACAGCGGCTTCACAGCAAAGCCGGAGCACGGGAGGCGGCCCATGAGCATTGATGCGCTCATCGAGCGGATGGAAATCCTGCTCGGTCCGCTGGAGGAAGCGGGGGACGCGCGGCGCTATTTTCACGCCACCTACCTGCGCACGACCCGGGCGGTGCGCGATGCGCTGCGGGCCGGGCTGTTCAGTGACCCGGAGTGGGTGGAGCGCTGGGACGTGGCGTTCGCGGATCTGTACCTCGACGCGCTGACCGCGGACTCCAGCGGCGGGGCCGTCTCGCGGCCGTGGGCGATCGCGTTCCGCGCCGCGCGGGAGCAGCACGACGCGCCCGCCCTGCGGCACGTCCTGCTGGGCATGAATGCGCATATCAATTACGACCTGCCGCAGGCCCTCCTCGCCGTGATCAGCACCGGGGAGTTCGCGGACCCCGCCGTCACCAGCCGGCGCCGCGCCGACCATCAGCGGATCGACGACGTGCTGTCCCGGCGGGTCGGCGCGGAAGACGACGAGCTGGCCCGGATCGGCGCGCCGCGCTCGCGGACAGACGTCCTGCTCGGGCCGGCCAACCAGGCGGCCAGCCGCCGCTTCCTGCGGGAGTCCCGGGCCAAGGTGTGGCACAACGCCGAGGCCCTCAACGCCGCCCGGGCTACACGGTCCCGCCGCGTACACCGAGACGGCTGGGCGACCTCGAGACCCTGAGCGCCGCCCGGGTGGCGGAACTGGTACGCCCGGGGCAGGTGCTGCTGCGGCTCGCGGTGCATGGCTTCGGCGTCCGGTTGCCGGGTCGCACCGGGCCGGCCGCACCCGGTAAGTCCGGTCCCGCGGGCGCGCTCCGGTCCTCCGGCCCGAGCCGGCTGCGGTCCTTCGACCCGCTACGCGTGGCCGACCTGGAATTCCGCGCCTGGGTGGGCTACTACCGGCGGGACTGGCCGGGGGTACTGCGGGCTTACATCGGCCTGACCCGGACCGGGTTCGGGATGGACTGGGTGCGGACCCTGCACGGGGCCTGGCTGGTGCTGCGGGCCAACCAGCTGTGGGCACCGGCCGACAACAACCCGGACGGCGCGCGGCGGTGCATGCGACGCTTCTATGGCCTGCTGCGGATCAGTTATGGCGAGCCCCGGAACGTGGCCGAGGCGGCCCGGCTGGAAGTTGACTGGTGGCGGGTGCATCGCGAGCGCCAGCACGCCGCGGGCCACCCCGACGGCGATGACGAGCTGGTGGAGGCGCTGGTCCGGCTGTACGCGTTCCTGTACCGCGAACCGGAGGCGGCCGTCCGGCCCGCGGCGGTGTACCGCACCGAGGCCATGGACCTCTCGGATCAGTGGGTGGCCGAAGGCTGCCGGCCGGATAGCCCGCTGCTCGCCCGGGAGCACGCGGCCCTGGTCCGCTCCTACGCGGCCCTGCTCGCCGCCGTGCACCACTGACCGGCAACTCGCCCGTCGCTCCCCTCCGGCCGGGCTACTGATCCGGAAGGGAGCGCGTCCTCGGCTATGCGCAGTTGTTCATCTCGTCGGACTCGGAGGCCACGCTCTGGCCCAGGAGTTCCCGCTGTGCCGCGATGTGCGGCACGATCTTGATCACATCTTCGCGGCCCTGCTTATAACCGGCCGTCCAGGCCTCGTTCTCCTGGGCCAGCTGGTTGGCTCTGACCTGGCTGCGTTCGGCCGCTTCCTGCCAGTACCGGATTTCCTGGCGCATCTGCTGCCGTGCCTGTGTCAGCGCCTGGGAGGTGGAGCGGCGAGAGCCGAATCGCCAGCCTAGAGCCACTCCGATGAAAACCCAGATCAGGGCGAGGAGGAACATCGGCCCCCCTCACCCGCGGCCCGGGCCTGCCCCATCAGGCCCGGGCGCGCGATTTCCCGGGAATTCCCTACCCCCGTCTCTTGCATCGCGCAGGGCGCGATGTAGGTTTGTTCCAATGCCATGACTCCTGTCCATGGTGTTGGTTTGAGTGAGTGTCTTTACTGGGCCGTCAGCGCGTCACCGCTGGCGGCCCAGTGTTATGTCATGGGACCAAGCCTGTCCCCGTCGAGGCTTGGTGATCTCCTTGGCCATTACGGCGGCCCCCGCGGGCGGCCCGGTCCGCACCGGGTGACCCGGGCTGCGCTCCCCGGCGCGGATACCGCCGCGGGCGCGGAGCCGATGGAAGAGAAGAGGCCGGAGACACAAGGCGGGAGAACCCCCTGGGTACTCCGCCTCGCATTCATGCGCGCCCTCCTGAGGTCGGCGGCGCGGGCCTACCTTTTCAATTGAACGGCACTAAAGTTGCTAGTGCAAGATGCAGTGCAGTTTGCATAGCAATTAGACATGCAAACTTCACGTATGACCTCACCAGGCACTACACTCTTACTCAGTCACACGCCGCCGGCCTACCCCCACGCCGGAGGAGCGGATCGATGCCATCTGACCGCGCCAGTCAGACAATCAGACGTCGCAGGCTCGCCGCCGAGCTACGCCGCCTGCGTGAGCACGCCGGCCTGACCGGCGATGAAGCAGCAGAGCGGCTCGGCTGGTCTGGATCCAAGATCAGCCGGATAGAAACCCACCGGATCGGCGTCAAGCAGGCCGACATCAGCAAGCTTCTCGATCTCTACGGCGTCGACACCCAGCATCGCGAGGAAGTCCAGGCCCTCGCACGGGAGTCGGGTGAGCGAGGCTGGCTGGAGTCGGTGGGCACCGGGCTTCCCGCAGAATATGCGGCCTACCTCTATGCAGAGGCGGAGGCACAGACCCTCTGGAACTGGGATCCCCTGGTAATTCCCGGTCTCTTGCAGACGGAGGGGTACGCCCGGGCCGTCATGCAAGGCTGGCAGTCGATGTTCGCCTTGCCACCGGGGGACGCGGAGCGCCGCGCCGAGATAAGGCACGTTCGTCAGCAGGCGCTTACCCGGGAAAAGCCGTTGGAGGTCGTAGTCGTCATCGACGAATCGGTGCTGCACCGCCGCTTCGGCGACAACCACGTGATGCGCCAGCAACTGGACCAGCTGGCCGAATTCTCGGAGCTGCCCAGTGTGGAAGTCCGGGTGCTCTCGCTGACTGCCGAAAACCCGATGGCCACCGGTGCGTTCTCGTACATGCAATTCGCCCCGGTTCATGATGTCCCGCTAGCCGACCTGGTGGTCGTCGAGCAGCTGACGGGCAGCTACTACCTCGAGGAAGAGGAGCAACACTCACCAGTACCGCGTGACTTTTGAGTCCCTCAGGACGAACGCGCATGACCCCGAGAGGTCCCGGGATCTCATCCGGTCCGCGGCCCGGGAGCTGGGCCTAGCGCAGTCTCGGCTCACTGGCGCGGGTCACGGTCAGGAACGCCGACCAGTCCGCCGCGGAGAACGTCAGGACCCGTCGTCCGGGCCGCCGGTCCTTCGAGTCCCGCACTCCGACCTCGCCGTTGGCGAGAATCGGCCACTTCGACGCAGTTGCCGTTATAGGCGCTATACGAACTCTTCCGCCAGGTGCCGGCTGAGTGCTCTGGGGTCCTCCGACTCGGTCACGGCTACCTCGCGGCGTGCAGCCCCTGTGCCAGGGCACAGGAAAACTGACAAGCATAGGACGGATGTCACGTCAGAGGGCAACCAGGCCGCTTGGCAACGACGGTAAATTAGCGTGACGGTTGATACGACGCGGTCACCCCGCGCAAGTTGGATACCAAATCGTGACCTTGCACCGGGCCTGGAGCGCAGACCGCCCAGTCCAGGTCAGCCCCAGACGTCCTGGGCGACCTGGACGATGAGCTCGAGCTTGGCGACTTCCTCGTCGTAGCTCAGCGCGTTGCCCTCCACGGTGGAGGAGAAGCCGCACTGCCCGGACAGGCACAGCTGGTCGAGCGGCACGAACCGGGAGGCCTCGTCGATGCGCCGCTTGAGGTCGTCGGGGTTCTCCAGCGCCCCGCGCTTCGTGGTGACCAGGCCCAGCACGACCATCTTCCCGGGCGGCACGAACCGCAGCGGCTCGAAGCCGCCGGACCGCTCGTCGTCGAACTCCAGGAAGAACCCGTCCACGTTCAGCTCGCCGAACAGCGCCTCGGCCACGAAGTCATAGCTGCCGGAGGCGGCCCAGGAGGACTGGAAGTTGCCCCGGCACAGGTGGGTGGTCACGGCCAGGCCCTCGGGCCGGCCGGCCAGGGCCGCGTTGACCTGCTTGATGTAACGCAGGTGCAGGTGCTCGGCGTCATCGCCGCGGGCGGAGATCTCGGCCCGCTGCTCGGGGTCGTTCAGGTAGGCCAGGCTGGTGTCGTCGAACTGCAGGTACGTGCAGCCCAGGGCGGCCAGGCGGGCCACCTCGTCGGCGTAGGCCGCGGCCAGGTCGGTCCAGAACTCCTCGGCGTCCGGGTACACGGCCGGGTCGATCATGGCCGGCCCGCCCCGGTAGTGGACCATGTTGGGCGACGGGATGGTCTGCTTGGGCACGGCCGTGGTCACGACCGACTTCAGGTACTCGAAGTCCGGGCCGAAGATCGTGTGGTCGAGCTGCACCTTGCTGTTCACGGTGAGCGCGGCCGGGGTGTAAGCAATGTCCCCGGCCGGGTTGTGGAACTTGACCAGCAGGTTTCCCGGCGCCTGGCCGATCCCGCCCAGCTGGTAGATGAAGTCCATGTGCCAGGACGCGCGGCGGAACTCGCCGTCGGTGGCCGATTGCAGGCCGACGCTCTCCTGCATCTTGACCACGTCGGCGATCGCGGCGTCCTCGGTCGCCCGCAGTTGCTCCGCCGGGATACGCCCGGCCGCGAAATCCTCCCGGGCCGCCAGCAGCCCGGCGGGCCGGAGCAGGCTGCCTACGTGATCGGCACGGAACGGCGGGGTGGTCCGAGCGCTCATGATTCTCCTGTGCGTTAAAGCCCTTACCGGGACTGTGCTTCGAACAGCCTGTGCTTCAAACAGCCTGTGCTTCGACCAGCGCCCGCTCCACGAGGACCCGGGCGAGATGCTCACGATAGGCCGGGCTGGCGTTGATGTCATCGGCCGGGCTGGTGCCCTCGGCGGCGTGTGCGGCGGCCTCCGCGGGCGTGGCCCCGCCCGCCAGCGCACGCTCCACCCCGGCCGCCCGCACCGGGGTGCCGGCCATGTTCACCAGGGCCACCGCGTGGCCCTGCACCGCGACCCCGACGATGGCCCAGTCGATGGCCCGCTTGGTGAACTTCTGGAAGGACCAGCCGGCCGCGCCCGGCGCGGGCACCGGGACCCGGATCTCGGTGAGCAGCTCATCGGGTTCCAGCGCGGTCTCGAACAGGCCCTGGAAGAAATCCGCCGCCGCCATCTCCCGGAGGCCGGACGGTCCCCGGGCCACCAGGGTGGCGTCCAGCGCCAGGACGGTGGCGGGCAGGTCGGACGCGGGATCGCTGTGCGCCAGCGACCCGCCGATCGTGCCACGGTGCCGCACCTGCGGGTCGCCCACCTGTCCCGCGGCGTGCGCGAGGAGCGGCACGGACCGGGCCAGTACCTCGGAGTGCTCCAGGTCGTGGTGACGGGTCAGCGCCCCTATCGCGATGTGCCCGCCCTCGTCGCGGATGTAGCTGAGCTCGCGCACCGGCCCCAGGTCGATGAGCACCTCCGGCATGGCCAGCCGCAGCTTCATCAGCGGCAGCAGCGAATGCCCGCCGGCCAGGAACTTCGCGTCGTCGCCGTACTCAGTGACCAGCTCGAGGGCTTCGGCCATGGAATCCGCGCGACGGTAGCTGAACGGGGCCGGGATCATGAGGCCAGCTCTCCGGCCCCGGAACCCGGCTCCTCCTCGGCGGCGGCCAGTACCGCCCGCACGATGTTGTGGTACCCGGTGCACCGGCACAGGTTGCCTTCCAGCCCGGCCCGGACTTCCGGCTCGGTTGGATGCGGGTTCTCGCGCAGCAGCGACACCGAGGCCATCACCATCCCCGGCGTGCAGAATCCGCACTGCAACCCGTGCTCGGCCCGGAACGCGCGCTGCATGGGGTGCAGTTCGCCGCCGGGACCGGCCAGCCCTTCCACGGTGGTCACCTGGCCCCCGTCCACCTGGGCCGCGAGGATCGTGCACGACTTCACCGACTCACCGTCCAGCAGCACGGTGCACGCGCCGCAGGAGGTGGTGTCGCAGCCGATGTTGGTGGCGGTCAGCCCGGCCGTCTCGCGCAGGAAGTGCACGAGCAGCGTCCGGTCCTCGACGTCGGCCCCGACCGGGGCGCCGTTCACCATCACTGTGACCTTCACGCACTGCCTTTCGCCTCGTTGATGGCCGCCCAGACCCGCTGCGGCGTGGCCGGCATGTCGATATGCCGCACCCCTAGGTGCGCGACCGCGTCGATGACCGCGTTGTGCACGGCCGGCGTGGCCCCGATCGTGCCCGCCTCACCGATGCCCTTGACCCCGAGCGCGTTCACGGTGGTCGGGGTCTCCATGGCGAGCAGCTCGAAGGATGGCAGCTCGGTGGCCGTGATCGCCGCGTAGTCGGCCAGCGTGCTGGTCAGCGGGTTGCCCTCGGGGTCATAGCGCACCTCTTCCAGCAGCGCCTGGGCCGCGCCCTGGGCGATGCCCCCGTGCCGCTGCCCCTCGGCCAGCACGGGGTTCAGCACCTTCCCGGCGTCGTCCACGGTGACGTGCCGGATGTGCGTGGCCTTGCCGGTCTGGGTGTCCACCTCGACCACGGCCAGGTGCGCGCCGAACGGGAACGTGGGGCTGTCCGGCCGGAAGTCCACTTCGGCGGCCAGCCCGCCTGGGCCGGCCTGCCCGGCCACGGCGGCCCAGCTCAGCCCGGTGTCCGGGTCCCCGCGGACCTGCCAGATCCCGCGGATGGTGTCCAGTTCCAGGTCAGCCTCACTCGCCTCGATCATGGACGCGGCCAGCTCCCGGGCCTGGTCCTTGACCTGGAGCGCGGCCTGGTGCACGGCGCTCCCGCCCAGCTGCAGGGACCGGGAACCGTAAGTCCCGATCCCGTGCGGCACCTGATCGGTGTCCCCGTGGATCACGGTGATCTGGTCCATCGGGATGCCCAGCTGGTCGGTGACCAGCATCGCGAAGGCGGTCTGGTGGCCCTGGCCATGCGGGGAGCTGCCGGTGTACACGGTCGCCGCCCCGGTGGGGTCCACCACCACCCGCGACGTCTCACCCCCGCTGTAGTCGCCGGCGGTGATCTCCACGTAGGTGGCCAGGCCGATGCCGAGCTGGACCGGCCCGCCCTGCTCGCGGCGCCGGGCCTGCTCGGCGCGCAGCTCGGCGTACCCCGCCCCGGCCAGCACCTTGTCCAGCGCGGCCGCATACTCCCCGGTGTCGTAGGTGGCCCCGTTCGCGGTGGTGTAGGGGAAAGCCTCGGGCGGCACCACGTTCCGCCGCCGCACCTCGGCCGGGTCCATCCCGATCTCCGTGGCGAACAGGTCCACGGCCCGCTCGATCGCGGCGGTGGCCTCCGGCCGCCCCGCGCCCCGGTAGGCGGCGATGGGGGTGGTGTTGGTCACCACCGCCCGGAACGCGGCCCCGCAGTACGGCAGGTCATATACGCCGCTCGCCATCAGCTTGGTCAGCGTGGGCAGGAACGGGCCGAACCGCGGGTAGGCCCCGCAATCCTGGACGATGTCGAGGTGGTAGGCCAGGATGCGGCCGTCCCGGGTCCCGCCGATCGTGATGGTGTGCCGCTGGGCCCGGCCGTGCACCATGCACAGCAGGTTCTCGTTGCGCGTCTCCACCCAGCGCACCGGACGGTGCACCCGCCGGGCGGCCCAGGCGATGACGAGGGTGTCCCGCTCGACCGCGATCTTGGCGCCGAAGCCGCCGCCCACGTCGGGCGTGATGACCCGCACCGCGCCCGGCTCCAGCCCCACCGCCCGGGCTACCGCGTCCCGGGCCAGCTGCGCGTTCTGGGTGCTGGCCCACACCGTCAGCCGGCCGTCGGCCCAGCGGGCCGCGGCCGCCCGGACCTCCAGGGGCACCGGCGCCACGCGCTGGTTCGGGAAGGTGCGCTCGATTACGACGTCACAGCCGCTGAACGCATCGGCCGGGGCCGGGTCACCGCCGGAATTCACCACGTTGGTCTCGGTCCCGGGGAAGAGCAGGGTCCGGCCCGCCAGGGCGTCGTCCAGGCTGACTACCGCGGGCAGCGGCTCATAGTCCACGCTGACCAGCTCGGCCGCGTCTTCGCCCTGGTAGCCGTGCTCGGTCAGCACGACCGCCACGCTCTCTCCGACGTAGCGGACCCGGTCCGCGGCCAGCAGCGGTTCCACGGTCGGCTCGTCACCCGCCGCCGGGATGTCGTCGAGATCCGCCGCGGTCAGCACCGCTACCACCCCCGGCGAGGCCAGGGCCGGCCCGGCGTCGATCCCGGTGATCCGGGCGTGCGCGACCGGGCTGCGCACGAACGTGGCCCGGACCGCCCCGTCCAGCTCTGGAAGCCGCAAGTCGTCGGTGTAGCTGCCACCCACCGTGAGCAGACGCGGGTCCTCGGTCCGCACCACCCGCGTGCCCAGGATGCTCATCCAGCCTCCATCGTCTCGGTGCGCCCACGATCTCGGTGCGCCCACGATAGAGCAACGGCTCAGTCCAGCCCGAAAGCGGCATACCCGCCCAGAAGCCCCTCGGCTGACGCGAGGTCGGCGTCCAGCGGGCGGTCGGCGGTGCGCGGGTCGAGCACCGCGTCTGCGGCGTCGAACGCGGCCCGCAGCGGGCCGCCCTCGGCCGGGGCGCGGCCCTGCATCCGGAGCACCCGGACCGCGGCGGCCAGTTCGCAGGCCAGCACGGCCCGGTACGCGGCCACGGCATCGGTGCTGGCCCGGGCCGACTGGGTGGAGAAGCCGGCGTGCTCTTCCACGCCGCGGGACAGCACCGCACTGCCCAGCGCGGCCGGGGTCGCGAACCGGCGCAGGTCGGCGACCGCGGACTGCGCGACGTACTCCAGCACCATGATTCCCGAGCTCGCCGGGGTATCCGCGGCGAACGGGTGCAGGCCGGTGAAGGACGGCTCCACCAGGGTGCCCAGCCGGGCCGCGGACAGCGCGGCGGTCTGGAACAGCGCCGCGCGGGCCGAGTCCAGCGCCAGCCCGACGTAGGCGGCGTGGAAGTTGCCGTTGTGCCACACCTCGTGGCCGGCCGGGTCGACCAGCGGGTTCTCACTGGCCGCGTTGAGCTCGGTGCTCACCACCTGGCTGGCGTACACCAGCGAGTCCACCGCCGGGCCATGCACCTGGGGGAACGCCCGGTAGCCGTAGGAGTCCTGCATCCGGGCCTGGGCGTGAGACGCCCCGGTCAGCAGGGCCCGCATCCGGCCGGCCACCCGTTGCTGCCCGGCCGGCCGGGCCCGCTGCACCGCCGGCGAGTAGGGCTCCAGCGAGCCACGCACCGCGAGCAGCGACAGCGCCGCGATCACTACGGCGGCACTCGTCAGCCCGCGCAGATCGTGGCAGGCCAGCGCGGCTTCGCCGATGGTGGCCGCGTTGCTGCTCATGAAGCCGAGCGCCTCGGCCGGCCGCAACTGGAAACGCGGCGGCGGTCCGGTGCCGGTGCGCCAGGCCCGCTCGCCGATCAGGCACAGCCCGGTCGAGGCGAGCGCGGTCAGGTCTCCGGTGCCGATCGCCCCGTACAGCGGCACCGGCGGGGTGAAGCCTCGGTTGAGGGCGTCCGCCAGCACCTCCAGCACCGCCGGGTCGACCCCGGAGCCGCCGGCGCCGATCTGGTTCAGCCGGGTCACCAGCATGGCCCGGCCCAGGTCGGCAGGCTGCAGGGGGCCCGAGCCGGCCGCATGGCTGCGCAGCAGCCGCAGCCCGTGCTCGGCCAGGTCATCCTCGGCCAGCCCCACGTTCCGGTTCGCGCCGACCCCGGTGGTCCGGCCGTACACCGGCCGGCGGGCGGTCACGTCCCGCGCGGTCTGCCACGCGGCCCGCGCCGCCGCGGCCGCGGCCGGCGCGACCGTGACCCGGGCCTCGTCCCGGGCGACCGCCGCGACCCCGGCGCACGTCAGCGATGAGCCGTCAATCACGATGCCCGGTGGGCCCATCCAGCCGCTCCCGTCCACGTCGCTGACCAGGCAGGATACGTGATGTCTTGACGGGCTTATTACATGCCGCGCGATTACGGCATTTGGTGCCCCACGGCTCGCTAGCATGATCCGCTGATGCCCGGGCGGCCGGCCCGTAGGACGGCCGCTGGATAAAGAGGTGGCGCGATGACCGCCCGCGGATCCCGTGGCTCGTCACTGGCCATCAGCGTCCTCGTGACGCTGCTCGCCGTGGCCGCTGCCGTCACCCTGGTCATCCGGCTGCCGGGACGCGCCGGTGAGATGGCCGATGCCGGAGCGTCCGCCAGCGCGCCGCCGCCCGCGGCGGCCAGTGCACGGGCGACCGCCGCGCCCAGTACATCCCCATCCACATCCACTCCCTCGCCCCGGCATCACCGGGCGAAGCCGCGACCGGCCCCCAGCACCCCGTCGCCCAGCCCGGCCTCCCCGAGCGCCAGGCCGGCCAAGACCAGGCCGGCCAGCACGCCGTCGGCCGGCCTCTCCGCCGCCGCCCAGCAGGTGCTGGCCCTGATCAACCAGGCCCGTGCCCAGGCCGGGCTGGCCGCCTACACCGTCAGCTCAGGCCTGGACACCAGCGCCGCGCGGCACACCGCCGTGATGGCGGCGGGCTGCGGCCTGTCGCACCAGTGCCCAGGCGAGCCGGCCCTGGGGGCCCGGGAGACGGCGGCCGGAGTGCACTGGACCGCGGCCGGGGAGAATATCGGTGAGGGTGGACCGGTAGCAGGCAGCACGGCGGCGATCACCCAGATGGCGGTGGGGCTGACCCAGAGCATGCTGGACGAGAAGCCGCCCGACGATGGCCACCGGCTGAACATCCTCAGTTCCGCGTTCAGCCACGTGGGGATCTCCGTGTTCCGGGACAGCTCGGGAACCGTCTGGATGACCCAGGACTTCTCGAACTGAGCGGCCGCCCGGGGTGCCGGGACTGGCCGACGTAGGGTTGAAGAGCCAGAGATCAGCGCTCCCGGGGAAAGGGCGGCGATGCGGGCGATCACGGTGGCCGGATTCGGCGGTCCTGAGGTGCTGCAGGTCGGCGAGGTCGAGAGGCCGGTGCCCGGGCCGGACGAAGTGCTCGTCCGGGTGCTCGCGGCGGGCGTGGGTCCCTGGGATGCCTCCCTTCGTGGCGGCGGCTGGACCGGCGGGCTGCCCTACATCCCCGGCGGGGAGTTCGCCGGGGTGGTTGACGGGGACAGCGGCGAAGACGCGGGCTTCGACAACGGCACACCGGTGTACGGCTACCCGGGCCTGACCGGGTGTTACGCGCAGTACGTGGTGTGCCCGGTCGAGCAGATGGCCCCCCTCCCGGCCGGCCTGCCCATCACCGACGCGGCCGGGGTCCCGGTCGACGGGCTGACCGCGGAACAGGGCCTCACCGATGTGCTGGGGATCAGCCGTGGCGACCAGGTGCTCGTCACGGCCGCGGCGGGCGGGCTCGGGCATTTCGCCGTGCAGATCGCCCGGGTGCTCGGGGCCAGCGTGGTGGGCACGGCCAGCCCTCAGCACCACGAGTTCCTGCACCACCTCGGGGCGGCCGTGGTCATCGACCACACCCAGCCCACCTGGCCCGACCAGGTCCGGGAGGTAACCGGGGGCGGGGCCCAGCACGTCCTGGCGTGCGCGGCTCCCACCCTCGACGGCGCGGCCCGGGCGGCCCGGGACGGCGCCACCATCGCCACTCCGGTGCACGCCGACTACCCGGACGCGCAGCGAGTCAGCTGGCGGCCGTACAACGGCCAGCCCCGGGGCAGCCAGCTGATCCGGATGGCGCCCTGGTTCGACGACGGGCTGATGTCCGTGAACGTCGAGGCCAGGTACTACTACGAGAACGCGGTCCAGGCGCACCGCCGGGTCGAAGAGGGACACACGCGCGGCAAGCTGGTCCTGATCGTGGACGACGACCTGGCCAGTGAATGGGAGGTCTGAGCAGGGGAGTCTCCGCTACTCGTCGTAGCGGGTCGGCGGGAAGGGGCCCGGCTTCTCGGGCAGCTCACCCTCGGCCTTCTCCCGCTCGATCTCGTCTCTTTCCTCCTGGTACTGCTCTGAATCGGTGACGTCCGTCGGCACCGGATCGTCAGTGGCCGGCGGCACCTCATCCGGCTCGTAAGGATCGATCCCGGCGTCGACCCGCTCCTCCTCGGTCAGCTCGGCGAGCTGGTCGTCGTTGGGGCGCAGCGGCAGGCCGCCACCCTCGCGACGGCTCTTGTGGAAGGCCGACGGCTCGGCTGGCGGTGGATCGGGCAGCTCGCTCATGGCTCCTCCAGGGCATGCGGGGAAAGATCGTCAGTTTCTCACGCTACGCCCGTGCGCCGAACCTCCCCCGGGCTGGGGGCCGGAATCAGCCGGGCCTGGAAGTTGTTTTAGAAGGGCTCATCATCACGATTGGAGTGCGGAACGTCTGTGGGTAAGGGAATCGTCGTCCGTGGGGCTCGCGAGCACAACCTGAAGGATGTGTCGCTGGAGTTGCCGCGGGATTCCATGATCGTGTTTACCGGGTTGTCGGGGTCGGGGAAGTCGAGTCTGGCGTTTGACACGATTTTCGCGGAGGGGCAGCGGCGGTATGTGGAGTCGCTGTCGGCGTATGCGCGGCAGTTCCTGGGCCAGATGGATAAGCCGGATGTGGATTTTATTGACGGGCTGAGTCCGGCGGTGTCGATTGACCAGAAGGCGGCCAGCCGGAATCCGCGGTTGACGGTGGGGACGATCACGGAGGTGTATGACTATCTGCGGTTGCTGTATGCGCGGGTGGGGCGGCCGCATTGCCCGGTGTGCGGGCGGCCGATCGCGCGGCAGGCGCCGCAGCAGATTGTGGACCGGGTGCTGGAGCTGGCCGGGGGGACCCGGTTCCAGGTGCTGGCGCCGGTGATCCGGGAGCGGAAGGGTGAATACACCGAACTGCTCCGCGAACTGCAGCTCAAGGGATACACCCGGGCCCGGATCGACGGGACCATCGTCCGGCTCGACGAGTCTCCCGTCCTGGCCAGGCACGAGCAGCACACCATCGAGGTGGTGGTGGACCGGCTGGCCGTCAAGCCCGAGGCCCGGCGCAGGCTGACCGACTCCGTCGAGACCGCGCTGGGCCTGTCCGGTGGCGTGGTGCTGCTGGATTTCGTGGACCTGGCTGATGATGACCCGCACCGGGAGCGGATGTATTCCGAGCATCTGGCCTGCCTGTATGACGACCTGTCGTTCGATGAGCTGGAGCCGCGGTCGTTCTCGTTCAACTCCCCGTGGGGGGCGTGCCCGGACTGCACCGGCCTGGGCACCCGGATGGAAGTCGACCCCGGGCTCATCGTGCCCGACCCGGCGAAGACCCTGGCTGAGGGGGCCATTGACGCGTGGGGCAGCGGGCAGGGCCACGAGTACTTCATGCGGCTGATGGCGGCCCTCGGCGACACCCTGGGCTTCGGCATGGACACCCCCTTCAGCGAGCTCCCGGACCCGGCCCAGCACGCTCTGCTGCACGGATACCCCGAGCCGGTGCACGTGCACTACCAGACCTCCGGGGGCCGGGAACGCTCCTACGACGCGACGTTCGAGGGCGCGATCCCGTTCATCGAGCGGCGGCACGCCGAGGCGGAGAGTGACGCCAGCCGGGAACGGTTCGAGGGCTTCATGCGCGAGGTGCCCTGCCCGGCCTGCCAGGGAACCCGGCTCAAGCCCATCGCCCGGGCCGTGACCGTGGCCGGCCGGCCCATCGCCGAGCTCGGCGCGCTGCCGATCAGCGAGCTGGCCACCGTGCTGCCGACCCTGGACCTGTCCGGGACCGACGCCCAGATCGCGGCCCCCATCCTGGCCGAGATCAGCACCCGGCTGACGTTCCTGCTGGACATCGGCCTGGACTACCTGTCCCTGGACCGGGCCGCTCCCACGCTGGCCGGCGGGGAGGCGCAGCGGATCCGGCTGGCCACCCAGATCGGGTCGGGGCTGGTGGGGGTGCTGTATGTGCTGGATGAGCCGTCGATCGGGCTGCATCAGCGGGATAATCACCGGCTGCTGGAGACGCTGATCCGGCTGCGGGATCTGGGGAACACGCTGATCGTGGTGGAACACGATGAGGACACGATCCGGGCGGCGGACTGGGTGGTGGACATCGGCCCGGGTGCGGGGGAGCACGGCGGCAGTGTGGTGGTGTCCGGGCCGGTGGAGGACCTGCTGGCCAGCCCGGAGTCGCTGACCGGGGCGTACCTGACCGGGCGGGAGCAGATCCCGGTGCCGGCGGTGCGGCGGAAGCGGTCGAAGTCCCGCGAGGTCGTGGTGAAGGGGGCCAGTGAGCACAATCTGAAGAATGTGGATGTGGCGTTCCCGCTGGGCTGTTTCATCGCGGTGACGGGGGTGTCGGGGTCGGGGAAGTCGACCCTGGTCAACGACATCCTCTACCACGCGCTGGCGCGGGAGCTGCACGGCGCGCGGACGGTGCCGGGGCGGCATGTGCGGGTGACCGGGATGGGCCAGCTGGACAAGGTGGTGCACGTGGACCAGGGGCCGATCGGGCGGACCCCGCGGTCCAACCCGGCCACCTACACCGGCGTGTTTGATCATGTGCGGAAGCTGTTCGCCGCGACGACTGAGGCCAAGGTCCGCGGCTACCAGCCCGGCCGGTTTTCCTTCAACGTCAAGGGCGGCCGGTGCGAGGCCTGCTCGGGTGACGGCACGATCAAGATCGAGATGCAGTTCCTGCCTGATGTGTACGTGCCGTGCGAGGTGTGCCACGGCGCCCGGTACAACACCGACACCCTGGCCGTGCACTACAAAGGCAAAACCATCGCCGACGTGCTGGACATGCCCATCGAGGAAGCCGCGCAGTTTTTCGCGGCCATCCCGGCCATCCACCGCCACCTGGCCACTCTGGACGACGTGGGGCTGGGGTATGTCCGGCTCGGCCAGCCCGCCCCCACCCTGTCCGGCGGCGAGGCCCAGCGGGTCAAGCTGGCCTCCGAACTGCAGCGCCGCTCCACCGGCCGGACCATCTACGTCCTGGACGAGCCCACCACCGGCCTGCACTTCGAGGACATCCGCAAACTCCTCGGCGTCCTCGGCCGCCTCGTCGACGGCGGGAACACCGTCATCGTCATCGAGCACAACCTCGACGTCATCAAGACCGCCGACCACGTCATCGACCTCGGCCCCGACGGCGGCTCCCGCGGCGGCCACATCATCGCCACCGGCACCCCCGAGCACATCGCCACCATCCAGGCCAGCCACACCGGCCACTACCTCCGCAAACTCCTCAACGCCGACGCCAACGCCGACGCCGACGCCGCCCGTCCCGGGCGGGCGGCCTAGCGCTGACCCCCCGGGAATACCCCCGGGGGGTTAGCGGTTGTCGATGATGCGCGGCACCGCGAGGCGGGCCCGGCAGGTAATACGGGCCGCACTTTCCAATTGCGGTTGCATGCGCAGGAGCGGCTCTTCCCGCCAATTGGCCAGCCCGCTATCTACCCGCACGGGCACCCACGAGCATGGCCCTGGCCACGGATATGTCCGCTGACAGCGAAAAGGTAAGTCCGCTGACGGCGAACGGTTTCCAGGAAACAAACTCAGCCGTCCTGCGTTGAAGCGTAAACCACAATCTGAATTATCAGGAAGTGAGCAATGAGCGAAACACTCGCCTTGCCGGTGCTGCCGCTGGACGACACAGTGGTGCTGCCGACCATGGTGGTGCCGCTGGACACCTCCGCCACGGAAGCGCGCGCCGCGATCAGCGCCGCGCAGATGACCGCGGCGGTGCCGGGCGACGCGGATGCCACCCCGCATGTGCTGCTCGTGCCCCGGCTGGATGGCAAGTACTCGGCGCTGGGCACGCTCGGTGCCGTCGAGCAGACCGGGCGGCTCCCTAGTGGTGAGCCCGCCGCCGTGATCCGCGGCCTGTCCCGCGTGCGGATCGGGGTGGGCACGACGGGCCCCGGCGCGGCCCTGTGGGTTGAGGGCACGGTGGTGGACGAGCCGCCGGCCAGCGCCCGCGCCCAGGAACTGGCCCGTGAGTACCGCGGACTGGCCGCCACGATCCTGCAGAAGCGGGGTGCGTGGCAGGTCGTGGACGTGCTGCAGCGGATCACCGACCCGTCGGCTCTGGCCGACAGCGCCGGATACGCCGGCTACCTGACCCTGGAGCAGCGTAAGCAGCTGCTGGAGACCATCGACCCTGAGCAGCGGCTCGAGCTGCTGACCGGGTGGGCCCGGGACCAGCTGGCCGAGCTGGACGTCGCGGAGACGATCCAGAACGATGTCCGCGAGGGCATGGAGAAGCAGCAGCGCGAGTTCCTGCTCCGCCAGCAGCTGGCCGCCATCCGCAAGGAACTGGCCGAGCTGGACGGCGAGCCGGGTACCGAGGAAGAGGACTACCAGGCCCGGATCGAGGCCGCGGACCTGCCCGAGAAGGTGCGCGAGGCCGCGCTCAAGGAAGCGGCCAAGCTGGAGCGGGCCTCGGACCAGTCGCCAGAGGGCAGCTGGATCCGCACCTGGCTGGACACGGTGCTGGAGATCCCGTGGAACGAGCGCAGCGACGACGCCTACGACATCGCGGGCGCACGCGAGATCCTCGACGCGGATCACGCGGGCCTGGATGACGTCAAGGACCGGATCATCGAGTACCTGGCGGTGCGCAAGCGCCGGTCCGACAAGGGCCTGGCCCTGGTCGGCGGGCGGCGCAGCGGCGCAGTGCTGGCTCTGGCCGGCCCGCCCGGGGTCGGCAAGACCTCGCTCGGCGAGTCGGTGGCCCGCGCCATGGGCCGTAAGTTCGCCCGGGTCGCGCTGGGCGGCGTCCGGGACGAGGCGGAGATCCGTGGTCACCGGCGTACCTACGTGGGCGCGCTGCCTGGCCGGATCGTCCGGGCCGTCCGCGAGGCGGGCTCGATGAACCCGGTCATCCTGCTGGACGAGGTGGACAAGCTCGGCGCGGACTACCGCGGCGACCCCACCGCGGCCCTGCTGGAGGTGCTGGACCCGGCGCAGAACCACACGTTCCGCGACCACTACCTGGAGGTCGAGCTCGACCTGTCGGACGTGCTGTTCATCGCGACCGCCAACGTGCTGGAGTCAATCCCCAGCCCGCTGCTGGACCGGATGGAGCTCATCACGCTGGACGGGTACACCGAGGCCGAGAAGGTCACCATCGCCCAGGGTCACCTGCTGCCGCGTCAGCTGGAGCGGGCCGGCCTGGAGGCACAGGACGTGACTTTCACCGAGGCCGCGCTGCACAAGCTGGCGGGCGAGTACACCCGCGAGGCGGGCGTCCGGTCGCTGGAGCGGACCATCGCGCGGGTGCTGCGGAAGATCGCCGCTCAGGTGGCGAGCGACACGGCGACCCTGCCGGTCACCGTGGACCAGGCCGACCTGCATGGGTACCTGGGTCACCCGCGGCACACGCCGGACTCGGCGGAGCGGACCGCGGTGCCTGGTGTGGCCACCGGCCTGGCGGTCACCGGCACCGGCGGCGACGTCCTGTTCATCGAGGCGTCGCTGGCTGACCGGGAGACCGGCACCACCGGCGTCACGCTCACCGGACAGCTCGGTGACGTGATGAAGGAGTCGGCCCAGATCGCGCTGTCCTACCTGCGCTCACACGGCGCCGAGCTGGAACTGCCAGTCGGCGACCTGAAGGACCGGGGCGTGCACGTGCACGTGCCCGCGGGTGCGGTGCCCAAGGACGGGCCCAGCGCCGGGGTCACCATGACCACCGCGCTGGCGTCCCTGCTCTCCGGGCGGCTGGTGCGCTCCGATGTGGCGATGACCGGCGAGGTCTCGCTGACCGGGCGGGTCCTGCCGATCGGCGGGGTGAAGCAGAAGCTGCTCGCCGCGCACCGGGCCGGCATCACCACGGTGCTGATCCCGAAGCGCAACGAGCCCGACCTGGAGGACGTGCCGGAGAATGTCCGGGAGCAGCTGTCGGTGCACGCCGTCAGCGACGTCCGCGAGGTGCTCGACCTGGCCCTCGAGCCGGGGAACAGCGGGGCGGCTCACCACCAGGCGGCCGTCGCCGCCTGAGCCCTGGGAATCCGGCCGCCGCGGGCCCCCGTCACGGGGGCCCGCGGCGGCCGTTTCGCGTCCCCGGCCGTTCAGGCGCGGACTTCGCTGATCAGCCGCCGGGCCGCCCCGCCGGTCAGGGCCGTCCAGGCCTGGTCCGGCAGATCCAGCCCGGCCAGCCCGTCCAGCAACTGGGTCACGGTCAGGCCCGTATTGGGTGCGTCCGAGCCGAACAGCACCTTGCCCGCCAGCGCCGTCAGCTGCGCGGCGGCCGGCTGGACCGGCTGGTGAAGCACCGGGGTGAGGTCGGCGTACACGTTCTCGTGCTCGGCCACCAGCCGCAGCGCGGCCTCGGACGCCGGGTGCCCGCAGTGCGCGATGATCACCCGGGCGCCGGGGTGGCGCCGGGCCACCTCCGCCACCGGCTCCAGCTCGGCTCCGCCGGTCTGCCCGTCGGCCGCGTGCCCGGCGTGCAGCACGACCGGCAGCGCCACCTCGGCCGCGTACGCCCAGACGGGGTCGAGGCGCGGGTCGTCCGGGGTGAAGTCACCCACCGAGCAGTGCAGCTTCAGCACCCGCAGGCCCATGTCTTCCACCGCGCTGCGCAGCAGGGTGAGCGGCTGGTCGTCGCCGGGATGGACGGTGCATCCGCCGATCACCCGGACCGGGCCGTCGCGCCGCGCGGCCAGGCTGGCCATGGCCTTATTCAGGTCCTCAGCTGCACCGGGGCGGCGCGCATAGGGCAGCGACCACACCTCGCTGACCCCTTCGGCGGCCAGCCGGCCGTATACCTCCCCATGGTCCGCGGGGTAAGCGAACCGGCCGCTGTCGATCCCGTGAGAATCGAAGAACCCGCGGATCGCCGCCTGCAGCCGGGGCGGCAGGAGATGGACATGCGCGTCAACCACATCACTGGGCACCGGATCACTAGACACGGGTCCGGTTTACCCGGTCCGCCGAAGGCGGTTGACACCCGGGTGCTGGCCGGGCAACACTCACGGAAACAGCCAGTGTGGAAAGTCGTTCTCGGCTGATGAAACCCCGTGGTAAGGAACTAGTGGGAGATCCTGTGACGCGCACCGTCATAACCAAGGGCCTCGTGTTCGACGGCACGGGGACGCCACCGGTGCCTGGCGAGGTGACCCTGGGCGACGATCGGGTGATCTCGGTCACCCCGGGACACCGCTAACGATCACGGGGCCGACCACGTGATCGACGCGACCGGCTGCACCGTGATGCCCGGCCTGATCGAGTCGCACGGCCACCTGACCTTCCCCTCGGCGGTCGGGCACATCGACCCCAGCTTCAACCCGCCGCTGGACGTCAGCTTCTTCCACCACATCCAGGGGATGGATGCCGAGCTGGCCCGGGCCGAGCGGAACGCGAAAATCCTGCTCGACGCCGGCTTCACCTCGGTCTACTCGGCGGGCTCACTGCTGCCCATGCCGACCGAGGTGATCCTGCGCGACAAGATCAAGGCGGGTGCGGTACCCGGCCCGCGGATGCTGGCGGCCAGCATGGAGCGGGACAACCACCCGGTCCGCCCGGACGGCCACGTGGAGCCGGACTGGCAGGGCCCGGACGCGTGCCGCGCGTTCGTCCGCGAGCAGGCCGCGATGGGCTTCGACGCCGTCAAGTTCCTGCTCTCCAACGACGACGTGTTCATCCCGGGCGGCTCGCAGATCACTCAGTACACCCAGGAGGAGGCCAGCGCCGCAGGTGAGCAGGCCCGCGAATCCGGGGTCTGGCTCAACTGCCACGCCCAATCCGCGGAGTCGGTCAAGGTCGCGGTGCGCGCCGGGTTCCGGTCCATCTACCACTGCACGTACGCGGACTCCGAAGCTCTCGACCTGCTGGAGTCGGTCAAGGACGAGGTGTTCGTATCGCCCGCGCCCGGCATCATCTACGCCAACGTCTACGAGGGCGCCGACTACGGCATCGACCGGGCCCAGGCCGAGAAGATGGGCTCGGTCGCGGCGCTAGAGGGCATGGCCGCGGTCTACCCGGAGATCCGCAAGCGCGGCATCCGCGCGCTGCCCGGCGGTGACTACGGCTTCCCGAACAACCCCATCGGCCGCAACGCCCGCGACCTCGAACTGTTCGTGGACGTGCTGGGCTACCAGCCGCTCGAGGCGCTGACCGCGGCCACGAAGCTCGGCGGCCAGCTGATGGGCCTGGGCGACGAGCTGGGCCTGCTCGCCCCTGGGTATCTCGCAGACATTCTGGTGGTAACGGGCAACCCGGCCGATGACCTCAAGGTCCTGCAGGATCCCGCGAACCTGCGGTACATCATCCAGAACGGCCGGTTCCATAAGGAACCCGCCCGCCCATGACCGTCACCGTCCACCGGGATCTCGTCTACTCCCGCGTGCCCGGCTACCGCCCGCTGTCCCTGGACCTGTACGTTCCGGCCGGTCCGGCCCGGGCCCTGTGCCTGTACTTGCACGGCGGCGGCTGGCGGGTGGGCAGCCGGACCGACGGCCCGGGCACGGCCCGGGACTGGACCCCGTCGTTCTTCGAGCGGGTCGCCGGGCTGGGCCTGGCCCTGGCCAGCCTGGACTACCGGCTGAGCGGTGAGGCCCGCTGGCCCGCGCAGCTGGAAGACGTCCAGGCGGCCGCGACATTCCTTTCTCTCCAACGAAAACCGCTCGGTGTACCCACCCCCCGCACAGTGGCGTGGGGCGTGTCGGCCGGGGGGCAGCTGGCCGCCATGCACGCTCTCTGCTCACCGGACGCGGGCCTGGACGCGGTCGTCTGCTGGTATCCCCCGACCGACCTGGACGCCCTGGCCGCCGACTGCGACGAGGCCGGGGGGCACGGCGAGCGGGGCCCGGAAGCCCGCGAATCCCAGCTCCTCGGCGCCCCGGTGGGCGAGCACCCGGACCTGGCCGCCGCGGCCAGCCCAGTGCGCTTTGCCCATCCCCAGGCACCCCCGTTCCTCTTCCTCCACGGCACCACGGACACCCTGGTCCCGCCGCGGCAGAGCCAGCGCCTGGCCGACGCGCTGACCGCGGCCGGGGCGCAGGCCACGGTCGAGCTGGTGGACGGGGCCGGCCACATGTTCCCCGGGCTGGACGAGCCCGCGACGACGAAGCTGATCGAGCGTTCCGTGGACTTCCTGTGCGCCACGACCACGTAGGAATCAACGTGGCCGATCTGGCCCGGGCCGAGGCCTGGTACGCCGCGGCCTTCGGGCTGCAGCGGGAGTTCGCGACCCGCATCGACGCCGTGGACCTGGACATCGTGATGCTGCGGGACACCGAGCACGGGCACCGGGTCGAACTGCTGCACCGGCCGGGGTCCGGCCCCGGGCTGCGCGCCGCGAACCCGGCCGAAGCCGCGCTGACCGAGGGGTTCGGGCACCTCGCGTTCGGCGTGGCCGGCCTGGACGAGGTCCACGGCCGGCTGCTCGGCCTCGGCGCCCGTGAGGTGATGGCCCCGCAGCCTTCTCCTGAGCCGGGGGTGCGGATGTCGTTCCTGGCCGACCCCGAGGGCAACCTGGTGGAACTGGTGGAGCGCGAGTGAGTTCAGCGGACGTGGTGATCGCCGGGTACGGCCCGGCCGGCGCCAGCGCCGCGATCGCCGCGCACGACGCCGGGGCGCGCGTGATCATCGTCGAGTCCGGCCCGCCGCGGCGGCGGCAACGCCCGCTACAGCGGCGGGTTCCTGTGCGATCTGCCCGCCGACCGCGCGGTCGACCACCTCGACGCGCTGTGCTTCGGCCGGACCGGGCGGGGGGTGCTGGGGGCCTACGCGGCCGGCCTGCACGACCTCGACGGCTGGCTCGGTTCACTGGGCGGAACGACGGTCCCCTTCCAGCCACCCCCGGTCCGGCTGCCCGCCCCGTTCCCGTCCTGGGCATTTTTCCCGGCCGGCCGGGATATCCGGTACAGCCTGGTCAAGGGAGCGGGCCGCCCCGGCGAGGCCCTGTGGGATGTCCTCGACGCCGCCATACAGACCCGGGGCATCGAAGTGCGATACGAGACCAGCGCCGAACGCCTGGAGATCGACCCGGAAGGCGCGGTCACCGGCTTGCGCATCAGCGGCGCCCCGGGCGAGTCCACCCTGACCGCGCGGGGCGGCGTGGTCCTGGCCTGCGGCGGGTTCGAGGCCGACCCGGCGCTCGCGGACGCCTATCTCCCGCTCGGCCCGTCCTGGCCGGTCGGGCACCCGGGGAACACCGGCGCCGGGCTGCGGATGGCGCAGCAGGCCGGGGCGGCGCTCTGGCACATGTACGGCTGCTTCGGCTGGTTCGCGTTCCGGTGCGCAGAGTACAGCTCACCGTTCGCCATCGACTTCTTCGGCGCCTCGCACCTCTTCACCGACGCCGACGGCCGCCGGTTCGCCGACGAGACGGGGTACGAGGTGCATGACCGGCTCCGCGCCCTGCTGTCCTACCTGCCCCGCAACCCCAACCGGCCGCGCCTGCCCAGCTGGGCGGTGTTCGACGAGGCGACGCGGCTGGCTGGCCCGCTGAACGGCCTGCTCGGGACGCCCAACGACTACACGTGGAGCGCCGACAACGCCGTGGAGATAGACCGGGGCTGGATTCAGAGCGCGGACAGCGCCGCGGAACTGGCCGCGAAGATGGGCGTCGAGCCCGCCATCCTGGGGGACACGCTGGCCGAATACAACGCCTCGGCCCAGGCGGGCCGCGACGGGCGGTTCGGCCGGTCCCCGGACACCCTGGTCCCGCTGGACACCCGCCGGCTGTACGCCATCGAGACCTGGCCGGGCATCGCCGGGACGACCGGCGGGCCGCGCCACGACGACCGGGCCCGGGTGCTGCGGCCGGATGGCCAGCCGATCCCCGGGCTCTACGCGGCGGGGGCGGTGAGCCTGGTCTGGGGGCACCTGATCGAGCACGGCGGCGGGCTGACCGACGCGATGGTCTTCGGCCGGTACGCCGGCGCGGAAGCGGCGCGCGCGGGCGGCACAACTCCGGCGCGGAAGCGGCGGCGCGGGGGCACAGCGCCGGTAGCCATGCCGCGGCGCAGGCGGGACAGTCCCCATGACCCGGGTCGCGGTGGTCACCGGCGGCGCCGGCGCCATCGGGGCGAGCATCGTGTCGGCTCTGGGCCAATCGGGCCACACGGTCTGCGTCCTGGACCAGAACGGCGACCAGCCGGTGGACCTGGCTGACGAGCACCAGGTCCGCGCGGCAGCCGGACGCATCCTGGCCGAAGCAGGCCGCTGTGACGTCCTAGTCCACGCGGCGGCCGCGTTCGACCGGGCCGACCTGGCCGCGGTGGACCTGGCCACCTGGCGGCGCGTCCAGGCGGTGAACGTGGAGTCCGCGTTGCTGCTGGCCCAGGCCTTCGTGCCGGGCATGGCGGCCCGCGGGTTCGGCCGGATCATCTTCGTGGTGTCCGACACCATCTGGTCGCCGCCGCGCGGGGACATGCTCCCCTACGTGACCAGCAAAGGCGCGCTGGTCGCGCTGGCCAGGACGCTGGCTGTGGGGCACGGCGCCGACGGGATCGCGGTGACCTGCGTCGCGCCCGGGCTGACCGCTACCCCGGCGGCCCGTCAGGGAATGCCGTCCGCCGCCTTCGACGACGTGCGGGCCCGCCAGGCGCTGCCGCGCACCCTGGTGCCCGGGGACGTGGCCGCCACCGTGTGCTTCCTGGCCTCGGACGGTGCCGCCGCCCTCACCGGCCAGACCCTGTGCGTCGACGGTGGCCTGGTCTTCCGATAGACCGGTGCCCCGCCAGCTCTCAGGCGTGCCGATTGAGCCCGCGCGACGTCATCAGTGAGATACGAGCAGAACATCCCATCCGGGTCCCAGGTGGCCCGCACCTCACCGAGCCGCCGGTAGGCCTGATCCGAGACGAACCGGTCGTGCCGGCGCTGGAAGTCGGTGTCACCCAGGTACACCCCGCACCCCGCCCCGGCCAGCTCCCGGGTCCGGGAGTGCACCCAGTCCGCGTACCGCTCGTCGTCCGCCTCGTCCGTGTAGATCACGTAGGTGGCCAGGTACACGTTGGCTTCGACCGAGAAGGCCATGTCCGGCAGCGCCCGGCTCGGTGCCCAGCCGTACCAGATCGAGAAGGAGTGCTCGGTCGGCAGCCCCGTCCAGATCCGCTCGAGCCCGGGCGTCAATTCCGCGGCCGGGGCGTCGCTCCAGGTGCAGTCGACCAGGTAGCGGTATCCGGGAGGATTCTGGGCGCTTTGCGCGGTGTTCTCGTCCGCGATCGAGGTCGGGCCCCGCACGTGCCCCAGGGCGTCCGCCGCCAGCGGGCACGCGTCGAACGCCGCCAGCCGCTTCTCCACCTGCCCGGCGAAGTCCCCCATCACCGTCGTGTGCAGCAACAGCACGGGACCCGTGGGTCTGGCTACCCCGGCATCCAGCGGCACATCGGGCAGCCGCGTGGCCGCGACCACGGGTTCCACGGTCCGGTCCAGCCCCGGCAGGATCTCGTGCAGCCAGGCCAGCAGCGGCCCCGCCGCCTGCACCGGGAACGTCCAGGTGTCCTGCATCATGACCGGCGGCTGCGGATAGGTACGCAGGTAGAACCTGGTGACCAGGGCGGGGAAGCCCGGCCCGGCGCCGCGCGCGGCCCAGTACAGGTCGGCGTTCTCGTCCGCGTCGGCGTGCACCTGGCGGCCGTCCGCGGTGACCGCGTCGATGCCCACCACGTTCTCGCAGGCCCAGCCCCAGGACCGGCTGTTCCAGCCCTGGCCGCCCTGGAGCAGGTAGCCACCCAGGCCGACCGACTCGCAGTGCCCGCCGGGGAACGCGCGCCCCTGTGCGGCCAGGTAGGGAGCCAGCTCGGTGCCGCCCCGGACGGCCGGGCGGACCGCGGCGATCCCGGTCGCCGGGTCGTAGCGGATGTCCCGCAGCCCGCCCAGGTCGATCAGCAGCGCGTCGTCCCGGACGCTCCACGCGGCCCAGGAGTGCCCCCCGGACCGCACCGAGACCTGGGCGCCCCGGGCCTTAGCGAGCCGCACCCCCGCCACGACGTCGTCTTCGTCGGCAGCCAAGAGCACCGCGGCCGGGAACCGGTCCGGCCGCCGCCCGTTGAAGACTCGCCCAACCCGGGCCTCCTCGTATCCGGGCTGGCCCCGCTCCACGAAACGACCCGCGAAGCGGGGAGTCGTCACCGGGTCAGCCAACGGCCGCCGCACCCCCGTCCACCGGGATGTTGGCCCCGCTGACGTGCGCGGCCTCCTTGGAGGCCAGGAACAGCACGGCGTGGGCCACGTCCTCCGGCTGGCCGACCCGGCCCAGCGGGATCCGGGCCAGCTCGCTGGCGAACGGGCCGCCGGGGTCAGCCAGCAGCGGGGCCGTCTGCGGCGTCGCCGTCATGGCCGGGCTCACCGCGTTGACCCGGATGCCATGCGGCCCGCCCTCCGTGACCAGCTGGTAGGTCAGGGCCAGCACGCCGCCCTTGGCCGCGCCGTGGGCGTTCTGCGGCATGAAGTACGCCCCCCGGGTGGCCGTGATGGAGGCGATGTTCACGATCGAGCCCCCGCCCCGTGCGACCAGGTGCGGCCACACCGCGCGGGTCACGAAGAACACGATGTCCAGCTCGTGGCGGATGGTGAACGACCAATCCTCGGCGGACAGCTTGGTGATCGGCCCGAACCGGATCGCCGAGGCGTTGTTGACCAGGATGTCCACGCCGCCGTAGGTGGCGGCCGCCTCGGCCACCCAGGCGTTCGCGCCTGTCTCGGAGGCCAGGTCGACGGGGGCCATTGCGGTCATCTCGCCGCCCGCCGCACGGACCAGGCGCACGGTCTCGTCGGAGCCAGTGCAATCGAGGTCGCAGCCGACCACGGCGGCGCCCTCCCGGGCCAGGATCAGTGCGGTGGCCCGGCCGATCCCGCCCGCGGTGCCGGTGACCAGTGCGACTTCGCCAGCGAGCCTGGGCGCTTCTCTTGACATTCGCATGACGGAACATGATTTTATTAGGCGAGAACACCCTACGCAAGGGACTTCCATGGACGTTGGCCTGGCCATGACGGCCCGCAACCACCCGGACCAGATGCGGCCGCTCACCGAGATCTACCGCGAGGTGCTCGACGAGGCAGTGCTGGGCGAGCAGCTGGGTTTCCGCAGCTGGTGGCTGGCCGAGCACCACTTCGCCGAGGACCAGCACAACCCGTCCCAGTTCCCGCTGCTGGCCGCGGCGGCCGCCCGGACGTCGGTGATCCGGCTGGGCCCGTACGTGCTGCTGCTGCCGCTGCATAACCCGCTCCGGGTGGCCGAGGACGCGGCCAGCGTGGACATCCTGTCCGGCGGCCGGCTGGAGCTGGTCATCGGCGCCGGGCCGATGCCGGGTGAGTGCGCGGTGTTCGGGCTCGACCCGAAGGAGTCGTTCGGGCGCACCTACGAGGCGCTCGACGTGATCGGGAAGTGCTTCACCGAGGACGAGTTCAGCCACGAGGGCAAGTACTTCACGTTCCGCAACGTCGCGATGACCACCAAACCTGCGCAACCGGCCGGGCCCCGCATCTACATGGCCGCGCTGGGACCGCAGAGCCTCAGCAAAGCCGGTGAGCGCGGCTACAGCCTCGGCTCGATGGTGCACACCCCGCTGTACCCGCGGTACCTGGAGGCGCAGGCCGCGGCCGGACGGACCCGCGCCGACTTCCGGATGCTGTCCGGACCGCTGGCCGTGCACGTCGCGGACACCACCGACCAGGCCTGGGACGAGGCCGAGCGCGGGCTGCACTGGTGGGTCGAGTTCTACCGGCGCCGGGGCATGCAGATGCCGCTGGCCCCGGTGGGCGAGTTGCGCCACGACCCGAAGGCGGCCATCTACGGCGTGCCGTTCGCGGTGGGCACGCCCGAGCAGGTCATCGAGAAGCTCCGGGCCTACCAGGATCTGCCGATGGATGAGATGGCCATCCAGTTCCACCACCCGGGCATGGATCCCCGGGCGGTCGCTGCGAGCATGCGCCTGTTCGCCGCCGAGCTGCTCCCCGAGATCCAGGGCTGGGGACACGTGTAATGCTACCGGGCCTGCATCACATCGGCTACTGGACCGACGACCTGGACGCGGCCATGGCCCAGGCCACCCGGCTGCTCGGCGTCGGGCCGTTTCAGCTGCTCAAGCACGTGGACCTGGGCGACTTCCGGTTCCGCGGCGAGCCGGCCACGCTGGATCACAGCGCGGCGTTCGCGTCGTGGGGGCCGGTGCTGCTGGAGCTGGACCAGGTGCACGAGGTCTGGCCGCCCGCGCTGCGCGAAGCCCTCGGCGTGCGGCCGGGCACGGTCAGCCACGTGGCCTGGACCACCGACGATCTCGGCGCGGAACGCGAGCACCTGGCCGCGGCCGGCTGCGCGCTGCTGACCACGTCCGTGGGTGGTGCAGTGGCCGACTGGTTCAGTGCGCCATTGTTCGGACATCCGGTGGAAGTCCACCAACCCAGTACCCCGGTCCTGGCCTTCTGGGCGTCAGTCAGGGACGCCGAGCACTGACCTTTGCGGCACTGACCCACCGGAACACGTTCCTCATGCTGATCACCCCGGTCGCCGGATCGGTGAACGGCGCCACCGCCTTCTCGATGGCCGCGCACACCGCCTCGCGGCCGGCGTCCTGCGCCGCGCGCGTCCCGCCCGCCGAGCTCAGCAGCCCGCGGCAGGCGTCGGCCAGGCTGTCGTAGCGCCAGACGCACACGACCTCGCCGCTCGCCTCGACCCGCAGCCCCGCGGCGGCCAGTCCGGCCTCGAGACCGCCCGGTGCGGACAGCGAGTAGGGGGCGTGCGCGGCCTGCCGTTGCGGCGGGCTCAGCGCGGACATGGCCTCGTGGACGGCGGTAGATTCCGCGCGCTCCGGCTCGGCGAACGTGCTCGCCGCCACGATGCCGCCCGGCTGGCAGACCCGGGCGGCCTCACGGAGGGCCGCCAGCGGGTCGCCCGCGAACTGGAAGGCGTTTACTCCGGTGACCGCGCCGAAAAAATCGTTAGGGAAAGGAAGTTCTTGCAGATCGCCGAGCCACAGTTCGGCGTCGGGGACGCGGTCGCGGGCGACGGCCAGCAGGCCGGGGCTGACGTCCAGCCCGGTCACGGTGGCGCCGCGGGCGGCGGCCATCTCCAGCAGCAGGCCGCTGCCGCAGCCTGCGTCGAGCAGCCGGGTCCCGGCGGTCACCGAGGTCGCGGTGAGCACCGCCTCGAACAGCGGCCGGGTGTGCGGCTCGGCGAACCGGGCCCAGTGCGATGGGTTACTCCCCCACAGGAGCTGCTGCTGGCGGGCGGCGGGGCTCAGGGGAGCTTCCCGCCACGGCGTCATGCCGCGTCCAGGGGGGTGACGTTCTGGTTCAGCCGGAACACGTTGTCCGGGTCGTAGACGGCCTTGACCGCCCGCAGCCGCTGCTCTGTGGCACCGTACGCCGCCCCGGCGGCCGCGGGTTCGTCCCGGTCCATGAAGTTCACGTAGGCGCCGCCCGCGCACAGCGGCCGCAGCGCCGCGAACGTGTCCCGGACCCATCCGATCTCCGCCTCGCTCTGCGCCGCGGTCCGCCAGCTCGCCGGGATGTTGATCAGCCACGAGGCGTTGCGGTGCGGGAAGGCCGTGGCCTGCGGGGCGACCTGCCGGATGGCCCCGCCCATGCTCAGCACCTCGATCTGCGACACCTCCGACCCGAGCTGACGCCCCTGCCCGGCGATCACGTCGATCAGTTCCGGGCTGAGCGTGTCCGCGAACGTGGCCTTCACATACGACAGCAGTCCCGGTCCGAAGATTTCGTCCCCTTCGGTCTGAATGGTCCGCAACGGAACCCGGGCCAGGTCGCTGGCCAGCGGGCCGAGCTCGTCCCGCAGCCTGGTGAGCAGTTCCCGGCCCTCCTCGGGATCCCCGGACCATTCGATGACGGACATGATCCCCGGCCGGCCGCGCGTGCTGGCCGGGATCCAGGGCAGCGGCGGCGCCTTCCGGGCGAAGCTCGTCCAGAGCAGCTCGTCGGGCGGGCTCGCGGACATCACCTGCTGCGCGCGTCCCAGCACCCGGTGGGCGTCGGCCATCTCGTGGTAGCAGCGCAGCACGGTCAGTTCGGCCAGTTCGTGCGCGGTGAACTCGAACCCGGTCACCACGCCGAAGTTGCCGCCGCCGCCCCGGATGGCCCAGAACAGGTCGGGGTGCTCGTCCTCGGCGGCCCGCAGGATCCGCCCGTCCGCCGTGACCACCTGGGCGGCGCGCAGGCTGTCGATGGTCAGCCCGAACCGGCGCATCAGCCGGCCCACGCCCCCGCCCAGCGTGAGCCCGGCCACCCCGGTGTGCGAGATGACCCCGGCCGGGACGATCAGCCCGTGCTCCTGGGTGGCCCGGTCCAGGTCACCGAGCAGGGCCCCGCCCTGGGCGGTGGCGCGGTGGCTGGCCGGGTCCACGCGCACCTGGTTCATCAGGCGCGAGGTCGATGACCAGGCCGTCGTCGCAGGTGCTGAAGCCGGGCAGGCTGTGCCCGCCGCCTCGGACCGCGATCGGAAGCCGGTGCAGGCGGGCGTATGCGATGGCGGTTCGCACGTCTTCGGGGGTGGCGCAGCGGGCGATGAGTGCGGGGCGCCGGTCGTGCATGGCGTTCCAGACCCGGCGCAGCTGGTCGTAGTCGTCGTGGCCAGGCGCGACGACCTGGCCGGTGAATCCGGGGATGGGGAGGGACAGGGTCGGCGCAGACATCGGCATCAGCCCATTACCTATAAGTTTATATATAACTCTAGAGGTACCATGGCACGTGTCCAGGCCGCAAGGAGTTGTGCCGGAAGGAGCCGTCGTGACCGCCGCCCGCCGCCCCGCCAGTCAGTCCGCCGCCCGCGACCTGGCCGTCGTCCTGCACGACCTGGCCTGGCTGCTGCCCCGCACCGTCGGGCTCGAGGCCGCCCGCCAGGATCCCCTGCCCCAGTCCGAGCTGGAGGTCATGCGCCTGCTGGTCCGCCGCCCCGGGCTGAGCGTCAACGACGTGGCCCGGGAACTCGGCCTGCAGCCCAGCAACGCGAGCACCGCGATCCGGTTGCTGATCGCGCGCGGCACCCTGGAGCGCCAGGCCGACAGCGCCGACGGCCGGGTGGCCCGGCTATACCCCACCCCTGCGGCCTACGCCGCCCGTGATCGCCGCGAGTACTCCTGGGGCGAGGCTCTCTCCGGGGTCCTGGACGACCTGGCGCCGGCCGACCGGCGTCGGCTGGCCGAAGCCGCCCCGGCCCTGCGCCGACTCGCCACCCGTCTGGCGGGCGATCCGGGGCCCGGCCTAGTCCTGCCCAGCAGGCGGTCAGCTCCCGCCAGCAGGCCGAGCTCTCTGGGTCCGGCGGGTTCTCAGCTGTAGAACGTCAGTGGTGAGTGCGAGGGTCAGAGCCATGGACGACTTCACGGAGATACCGGCTGCTCCGCCAGTCCCGCTTACCGAATCCGGGCAAGCCTCCTTAGCCGACCAGGTGCTGCGCCAACTCGCAGGCTTCCCTATCCCGCCCGGAGCACTGTACACGCGCGCCGCCTGGCTGATCATGATCAGTCCATGGGGAGTGATGACCCGCGCCGCCTTACCGATCGACAACCGTAGCGACCGTCCGGAACCGGCCACGATAACGGGCTTGTGCGGCCTTATCGCCATGCTCATCGCGCGTCGCAGCCTCGTTAGTGACGATGAAACGGCCCTGGTCGTCCTGCGCCGACCGGGAACAAGCCGGGTGAGCGACGCGGACCGCTACATTCTTCCGCCTGTTGCGCGAAGCTACCGCCCGCCGCGACACCATCCGCTGGACGTTCTACGTGGTGACACCGTCTGGAGTACAGAAGCTGTGACGCCAGGCCTTAGTCATCGCATTAGGAACAGGGAAGCGGCGGTTGATGTCACGCCTGCGAATGCTCTTTGGCGGGATTTGAGCCGCCCGTTCTATGTCGATATTTTGTTCGAAATATGATGCAATTCGGGCTTATATTCGATACTATGGACGGGTAGGTGATCGTTTCTCGTCCATCCGGGAGGTGATCAGGTGTCCGCAATACGCCCCACACCGCACCGCTCCCGTGCACCCAGTCCGCCGGGCACTCCATCCCGGACGGCAGGCCCCGGGCAGTCAACCCCCGGCCACCCCGCTGCCCTGCGACATGATCACCGCGCCCTCTTAGCCGCCATTCCCCCCAGGCACACAAGATCTAGACGAGATCCTGGATTGGGAGAGGGAGCCCCGCGCCGCGCGAGGAAGACCTGTCGGGCCGTACCGCGAGGAAGATGAGTCCGGAGACCATGAGGAGTGGCTCGAAGAGGTCGCCTACTTCGCGGCGCCCAGCGTGCCCCGCGGCAGCCCCTGGCCGTTAGTGGCTGGCGGTTAGTGCTTCCGATCCCGATCGCGCATCTCCCGACCCTGCATGCCCAGACCGTAGATCGCCGACTCCGCATCATCCGAACCTGCATTGGCTTCGCCGCTCCTGGCTGCCCGTCCCCCGGGAGTTCGCGGTGGGCGGCGCAGCGGACGCCATGGCGCCGGGTCCGGCCCTGGCCATCCTGGCCGACCAGCGTGGCACGAGGGCTGGAGCCGCTCGATGATGACCAGCTGACCGGCGTGCTGCAGGCCGCGGCGCGGCTGGCGTCCTGGTCGGCGTCACTCAAGCTGGCCGCTACCTCCCAGCTCGCGGCCCGCCGCGAGCGCGGACGGGCAAGTCCGGGGACTGGCGGCCGTTTGACCATGTCGATGATGAGGTCGCGGTCGCGCTGACGCTGACCCGGCGCAGCGCCGCGCGGCTGCTGGACCTGGCCCTCGCGCCTGGACCGGCTGCCCTTGACCCGCGCCGCGCTGGCGGCCGGGCAGATCGACGAACGCCGCGCCGAGGTCATCGCCGAAGAACTGTCCGGCCTGGATGACGCCCACGCCGCCGCAGTGGAGAAGCTGATCATCGGGAAGGCGCCCGGGCTGACCAGCGGACAACTACGAGCGCTGGTGCGCCGCGCGGTCCTGTCTGCCGACCCCAAGGCCGCCCGCAAGCGCAAAGAAGCCGCGCTGAAGGACGCCCGGGTCGAGATGTTTCCTGAGACTTCCGGCACCGCAGCGCTGTCTGGCCGGGACCTGCCTCCGGCCGCTGCGCTGGCCGCCGATAAGCACCTCACCGCCCTGGCCCAGGCCCTCAAAGCCGCCGGGATCCCCGGCACCCTGGACACCTTGCGCGCCCGCGCCTACCTCCATCTGCTGTCCGGCCAGCCCGCCAGTACCCTCATCCTGCAGAGCGCCAGCCCCGGCCGCCCAGGCCGCGAACCACCCCGCGGCCCACGGCGCCGACACCCACGTCCCCGCAGAATCAGGTGGCACAGCATCCGGCGGCACGGCACCCGGCAGCGCGGCACCCGGCACCGCGCCGCCCGGCACCGCCTGCCCCTCGTCCCGATCCGCGTCCGGGCGGCCTCCCTGGGCTGCGCGGCTCGGTCAACCTGACCATGCCCCTGTCGGCCTGGCTCGGCTGGACCCAGTCCCCCGGCGACATCCCCGGCTACGGCCCCATCGACGCCGACGACTCCCGCACCCTCGCCGACCTGCTCGCCCAGGGCCCCGGCAGCCAGTGGTGCGTCACCCTCACCGACCGCGCCGGGCATCCCGTCGCTCACGCCTGCGCCCGCCACGGTCCCCCGGCCGCGACCCCGGCGGGCGGCCACCCCCCACGAACAACTCAAGCCCGGGGGACCAACTGAACGCGGCCCCACCGGACCCAGCCCCCCGGAGGCGGTCCTGATCCTGGGAGTCCCGGTCCCGGACTGGCTTCGTGGCCTGACCTTCACCACCCTGGAAACCAGGGACTGCACGCACCCGACCGTAGTCACGCGGCTATCAGCCCAGCCGGCACCTCCGCCACCTCATCGAGATCCGCAACCCCACCTGCACCGCCCCGGGCTGCCGCCGACCCGCCACCCGCTGCGACCTGGACCACGTGACTCCCTACGACCAGGGCGGGACAAACCTGCGAATGCAACCTGCACCCTGCCTGCCGCCACGACCACCACACCAAGCAAGTCCCCGGCTGGACCCTCACCACCCCCAGCCCCGGCACCCTCACCTGGACCACCCCCGGAAACCGCACCCACACCACCACCCCCGCCCAATACCCGGAGTGAGCAGGTCGGCAGGGCAGATCAATCGCGACTTCACCGTCCGGTACGCCCACCTCGGCGCCCAGCCCGCCCCCCATGCCTACAGCGCCCTCTTCCCGTTAACTCCCAGATGTGGCCTTGGCATGATGCGGTTATGGCCACTCGAATCGAGCCGTTCATGATCGGCGTGGACGGCGCGGCGCTGGATGACCTCCGTGACCGGCTGCGGCGGACGCGGTGGCCCGAGCGCGAGACGGTGGGCGACTGGTCCCAGGGCGTCCCGCTGGGCTATTTGCAGGATCTGTGCGGCTACTGGGCCAGCGGTTACGACTGGCGGGCCACGGAGGCGCGCCTTAACAAGATCCCGCAGTTCACGACCAGGATCGATGGCCTGGATGTGCACTTCCTGCACCTCCGCTCCCCGTACCCGGACGCGACGCCGCTGATCATGACTCATGGCTGGCCGGGATCGTTCTTTGAGTTCGAGCGGGTGCTCGGCCCGCTGACCGACCCGCCCGCGCACGGCGGTGATGCTGGCGACGCGTTCGACGTGGTGGTGCCGTCGCTTCCTGGCTACGGGTTCAGCGGCAAACCAGCCAGTACGGGCTGGGACATCCACCGCATCGCCCGCGCCTGGGCGGAGCTGATGACCCGCCTGGGCTACGACCGGTTCCTGGCCCAGGGCAGCGACTGGGGCACCAGCGTGTCCACCAGCCTGGCGCTGCAACGGCCCGGCCGCCTGCTGGGCATCCACCTGATCCCGCCGCTCGCGCCACCCGACCGCCACGCCGCCGACCTGACCAGCCGCGAACGCGCCGCCCTGGCCGACCTCGATGAACGCAGCCGCACCGGATCGGGCTACTCAGCCGAGCAGGGCACCCGCCCGCAGACCATCGGCTACTCCCTGACCGACTCACCGGCTGGGCTGTGTGCCTGGATCGTGGAGAAACTGTGGGCCTGGACCGATCACCCCGGCGACCTCAGCCAGGCTCTCACTGCCGATCAGGTACTGGACAACATCACCTTGTACTGGCTGACCGGCACCGGCGCCTCCTCCGCCCGGCTGTACTGGCAGAGCATCGCCCAGGTCACCGAATGGTTCACCACCGCCACCAGCGACACGATCACCGTCCCGGCCGGATGCAGCGTCTTCCCCAAAGAAGTACCGCGGCCCTCCCGCCGCCAGGCCCAGCGCCGCTTCACCAACATCGTGCACTGGAACGAACCCGGCCGCGGCGGCCACTTCGCTGCGTGGGAACAGCCTGCCCTGTTCATCGACGAGGTCCGCGCCGTCGCCCGAAGCTGCCAGCACCCCAGCCCTCCCGCGTGAGGCTGCCTGGTCGCCACATACTCGCAGTATTCGGCGTCCCGGCTGCGGCTCACCGCAGGCCGTCCTGTGCTGCCTCCGGGCTTAGGCCCAGGACTGCTCCAGGCCGTTGATCAGGGCCGTGACGGCCTGGTTGAGGGGGACGGGAACGCCGGCCTCGCGGGCGCCCCGGACGATGCCGCCGTTGAGAACGTCGATCTCCGTGGGCCGCCGGGCCAGCACGTCCTGCAACATGCTGGGCCGGTGCCCGTACGCCTGGGTGACCGCCTCGTCGATCAGGGCCAGCGGATCGTCGTCCAGGGTGATGCCGAGGCCCCGGGCTACCGCGCAGCCCTCGGCCGCCAGCCCGGCGATCAGCTCGCGGGCGTCGGCCGCCTCGCCGAGCTGCCCCATGGTCAGGCCGGTCAGCGCGGCCACCGGGCTGGTGGCGGAGTTGAAGATCAGCTTGGTCCACTGGGCGCCCCGGGCGTCGGTCAGCGCCGTCGTCGGCAGTCCGCTCCGGGTCAGCAACGCGGCCAGCTGGCGCACCTCGCCCATCCGGGCTGGCTGCGGCTCGAACGGCCCGATCCAGGTGTCACCCGGGGCATCCAGGTGCACCACGCCCGGGGCGGGGACGTGACCGGCCACGATCGTGGTCCCCCTGATGACCCGGGGCACGTACCGGGCGATGATCTCCTCGTTGCCCACGCCGTTCTGGACGCTGCACACCGCCGCGTCAGCGAACGCGCCCGCGGTGGCGGCCAGGGCGGCGTCTGTGTGCAGCGACTTGGTGGCCACGATGCCGAGCTGGCAGGGCGGGATCTGGGCCCCGTCGGCGCGGGCCTGGAGGCCGCGGGAACCGGCGCTCACTCCCGAGCACTGGAGCCCGCCGTCGTTGATGGCCTGCACCTGCGCCTGCGATACGTCGAACACCCAGACCTCGACGTCTTCGAGGGCAGCCAGATGAGCGGCGAAGAGACTGCCGATCGCCCCGCAGCCAACTACGCATATCCGCATCTGGTCCACCTGCACCGATACCGGCTACCCGGCCCGCCGGGCGGCCAGTACCGCGGCGGCGATCTCTTCGCAGGCACCAGGATCCCGTCCCGCCACACCCAGCCCGGCCACGACGCGGCCATCCTCCTCAACGGGCAGTCCCCCGGGCGCGGCCAGGATGGGGTACGGGAGCACCGCCCCGAGCTGGCCAGCCAGCCCATCAGGATAGACCGCGGCCAGCTCACCGCTGCGGCACTGGAACGTCCCGGCGGCCGCCGCCACCGCCTGGGCCACGGCCACGGCCGCGGTGGGCGCGTCCGGCATCCAGTCCTGCTGGATCGGATCCCCCCGGTGGTCGGCGATGGCCACCGCCACCCGCTGACCACGCCGCTGCGCCTCCGCCATGACCTGGTCGGCCAGCGCGACCGCCCACCGGTGCTCGGGCTGGGCCTGGGCAGCCGGGGCGGCCGTCATCCCGCGCCCGGCCACCTCCCCGGGCCACTCACCGAACGCGTCCCGCCAGCGCTTCTCATCATCGCCGTGCTGGCCGACGTACGGGATCCCGAGCGCGTAGTGCACCACGAGGTCCTCGGGGTTGGCCGGCACGCCATCCGCGATCATGTCCATCGGGTCGGTACCCGCCGGATAGAACGGGCTGACCGCGGCGCCCGACGCGGCGATCCCGCCGATGACCAGGTCGCCCTCATGCACCGCTGTATCAAGCACGGCTGTATCAAGCACGGGCATGCCGCCCGCGCCCGGGAAGTTCGCTTCGGGGGAGCAGGACACGAAACCCTGCGCCACCGGCCCGGCGATCGTCACCATCCGGCGCAGGTGCTCCGCGCTCGGCACCTGCTGGGTGGCCGCGATCCAGGCCTTGGACCGGGCCCGGGCCATGCCGCCCGCCCCGGAGGCATCCATCCGGGACGCGGATACCAGCACCCCGCTGCCGCCCACCACGGCCACCGATCCGCGCAGCCCGAGTTGCTCGGCCTTGTCGATGGCGCGCTCGATCAGGGCCCGGGCCTGCTCGAGGGAGATGTCCGGGGTCACGCCCCTGGACCCGCTATCCGGCCAGCCCCCGCCATGGCGCTCAGGCCCCGACCATGTTGTAGCCGCCGTCCGCGACCATGTACGTCCCGGTGATGTGCGACGCATCCTGGGTGGCCAGGAACAGCGCGGTCCCGGCCACCTCCTCGGGGCGGGGGATCCGGCCCATGGGCGTCATCGAACGGAGCTTTTCGGCTCGTCCGGTCTTCCAGTCCTGCCGGTTCAGCGTGGCCTGGGTCTCGATGAAACCCGGCGCGAACGTGTTGACCCGGACGGTCGGCGCGAACGCCGCCGCGTAGGACTTGGTGATCCCGAGGATCCCGTATTTGGCCGCGGCGTACTGCGGGGCCCGCGCACTGCCCCGGACCACGACCGTGGAGCCGATGTTGATGATGCAGCCGCCGCCCGCGTCCAGCATCCGGGAGCCGAATTCCTGGGTGCACAGCAGGGTGCCCTTGATGTCGACGGCCAGCACGTGGTCGATCGACTCCTCGGTGATGTCCCGCCAGGACATCTGGTCCCGGGCCACGTCACCCACGTTGTTGACCGCGACGTCGAGCCGCCCGAACGCGGTGAACGCCGCGTCGGCCATCGCCCGGATCGCGTCCCAGCTGGTGATGTCGGCCTGCACCAGGACGCCCTGGCTGCCGGCCTGCTCGATCCGCTTGAGCGTCTGCTCGGCGCCTTCCCGGGAGCGGTTGTAGTGCACCACCACCTGCGCGCCTTCCTGCGCCGCGCGCACCGCTATCTCGGCCCCGAACCCGGTCCCGGCCCCGGTGACCAGGACGGTGCGGCCGACAAACCGGCGGGGGAGGTTCTCTGCCATGCCAGGGCTCCCTATCAGAAGAAGATGCGGGCTATCAGAAGAAGATGCGGGTCAGATGAGGATCCGGCCGCCGTTGACGTACAGGATGTGGCCGGTGATGAAGGCGGCCCGGTCGGAGGCCAGGAAGGTCACCGCGTCGGCGACCTCGCCGGTGGTGCCGAGCCGCCCGGCCGGGACCAGGCTGACCAGGTCCTCGCGGATGCTGGGCTTGGCCAGGTAGTCCCGGGTCAGGTCGGTCTCGATGTAGCCGGGTGCGACCGCGTTGACCGTGACGCCGTGCGGCGCCCACTCCCGGGCCATGACCCGGACCAGCTGGTTGAGGCCGCCTTTGGTCGCCGCGTACGGCGCGTGGTGCGCGTGCGCGAGCAGGCCGGACACCGAGGAGAGGAAGACCATCCGCCCGTATCCGGCGGCGCACATCTCCCGGCCGACCGCCTGCCCCGTCCAGTACGCGGTGGACAGGTTCAGGTTGACCAGGTCGGTCCAGGCGCTGTCGTCGAGGTCGAGAATGGGGAGCCGGTTGTTGCGCCCTACGGCGTGCAGGAATACTTGGATCGACCCCAGCCGCCCCGCCGCCTCCTTGACGACGCGCCGGCAAGCCTCCGGGTCGGTCAGGTCGGCGGCTACCACCTCCAGGTGGCCGCCATGCTCTTTGATCCGCTGCCCAAGCTCGGCGAGGCGGGCCTGATCGACGTCCACCGCCAGGACCCTCGCCCCCAGCCCGGCGAGCGCGAAGGCGCTCGCGCCGCCCAGCCCGCCCGCTCCCGCGATGAGCACCGTACGGTCGCGCATATCCAGCCAGTCATCCACCCGCGGTCGCTCCAGTACCTGACTATCTGCGGATTACCCGATATACTTTCAAGGTGTGAAAGTCGATTTTACTGCGTCTCTAGACGATAGAGGCCCAGTGCTCCGCCTGTCCAGATGGCACTGTTGAGATAGGGCCGTCCAGATAGCTACCCCAGGGGGACACTCAATGCCTGCGTCCGCCAACCCGGCGCGCGGCGCGGAGAACCGCGCCCGCCGCCCGTCCGCCCGCACTTCGCGAGCGGGCAGCGCCCCGCTCGATCCTTCGGCAGCTGACTCCCCGGGACGGGCCGCCGACGCCGCCGCGCCGCCTGACTACCGGGTCGAGGCCCTGGCCAAGGGCCTCAGGGTGCTGTCGGTCTTCTCCGAGCAGCGGCCGACCTGGCGGATCACCGATATCGCCGCCGAGGTCTCCCTCCCGCTGCCCACCGCGTACCGCATCGTCATGACGCTGACCGCCGAGGGCTACCTGGATCACCTGCCCTCCGGCGAGTACCGCCCCGGGGTGCGCGTCCTGACCCTGGGCACCGCGGCGCTGCGCAGCCTGGACCTGGTCGAGCTGGCCACCCCGAAGCTCCAGGAACTGGCCAACGCCACCCAGGAGACGGTCAACCTCGCGGTGCTGACCGGGGACCAGGTGCTCTACCTGGTCCGGCTGCGCAACTCCGACCTGGTCACCGCCAATATCCGGGTGGGCTCGCTGCTGCCGGCCGTGCACACCTCGATCGGCAAGCTGCTGCTCGCCTTTCTCGATGAGGACGAGCTGGCCAGGTGCATCACGGACGAGTCATTCGACGGGACCACCGGCCCCAACGCCAAGCGCAGCCTGGACGAGCTGCGCCCCGAGCTCGCCACGATCCGCGCCCAGGGCTGGGCCACGCAGGACGAGGAACTCGCGTACGGCCTGCGCTCGGTGGCCGCCCCGGTGCGCGGCGAGAACGGCGCGGTGGTGGCCGGCGCGAACCTGGCCGTGCAGTCCCGCGATTGGCCGGCCGCGCGGATCACCCGCGAGCTGCGGCCGATGATCGGAGAAACCTGCGCGGAGATCTCGCAACTGCTCGGCTACCGGGGCCGGTGACCGCTGATGGAGCGACTTCCCCGACTGCACCCCCCTTTCGATAACGAAGACCGCCAGCGCCTCTACGCCGCCATCACCAGCGGGCCGCGGGGCGGGAGCCAGCAGCCGTTCGCGCTGGTCGATGACGTCGGCGCGCTGGCCGGGCCGTTCAACGCGATGCTGCTCCAGCCGGGGCTGGGCGCGGCACTCCAGGCGCTGGGCGCCGCCATCCGGTATCAGGGCACGCTCCCGGCGCGCATCCGCGAGCTGGCCATCCTGGTCGTGGCCGGGCACTGGTCGAGTGCGTTCGAGCAGCACGCGCACGAAGCGGCCGGGCGGCGGGCCGGGCTGAGCGAGGAGGAACTGGCCGCGGTCCGGGCCGGGGCCGAACCGGACCTGGCGGACCCCGCCGAGCAGGCCGCGGTCCGCGTGGCGCAGACGCTGGTCCGGGCGGGCGACCTGGACGACGCGCAGTACGCCGGGGCCGTGGCCCAGCTGGGCGAGGCCGGGGTGTTCGAGCTCACCACCCTGGTCGGCTACTACGCCACGCTGGCCCTCCAGCTGCGGGTGTTCCGGGTGGGCCTTCCCCCTCAGGATCAGTGATAGTAGATTTCGTCATATGAAACTGGTGACGTTCGACGAGGGTCGCACCGGACGGATCGACGGCGACACGGTGGTCGAGCTGGACTGCGGCTCGACCCGGGAGTACTTCGCCCGCGGCGGGGACGTCGGTGAGACCGGGGCCCGCCTCCCGCTCGCCTCGGTGCGGCTGCGCGCCCCGATCGTGCCGAAGAAGTTCTTCCACACCGCGGGGAACTTCACCGAGCACCACGAGGAACTGGCCAAGGTCAACTGGTCCCACCCGGTGCACAAGGGCATCGTGTTCTTCCAGAACGTGGACGCGATCATCGGCCCGGACGACCCGGTCATCTACCCCGAGCACCTGACCAAAGAGCTCGATTACGAGCTCGAGCTGGCCATCATCATCGGCAAGTCCGGCAAGTTCTTCGGCCCCGACGAGGCCGCGGACTACATCGCCGGCTACACGGTCTTCAACGACATCACCGCCCGCGACATCCAGCGCCGGGAGATGCAGTCCGGGGTGTTCTCGTTCAGCAAGGCCATCGACACCTTCTGCCCGATCGGTCCGTGGATCGTGACCAAGGACGAGATCCCCGACCCACACCACCTGGCCATGGAGCTGCGGGTGAACGGGGACATCCGGCAGAAGGGCAACACCAGCCGCATGGTGCTGTCCATGCCGCAGCTCGTGGCCTACCACTCCCCGCAGGGCTTCAGCGCCGGGGACATCCTGACCACCGGCACGATCTCCGGGGTCGCGGCGGTGCAGCCGGACCCGTTCGAGTTCTACCTGCGCCCCGGGGACGTGGTGGAGGCCGAGATCGAGCACGTGGGCGTGCTGCGCAACCGCGTCGTGTCCTGGGAAGAGGGCCGCGGCACGCCGGTACCGTCCGGGGACAGCCTGTATCGCGACTGAGCCGGGCGGGCCGTCAGGCGCCCCGGACCTCGGTGCCTGCGGGCGTCCGCAGTGACGTCGCCCGCAGCTGGTCACGGCCGCTGGCTGGCCGGCCCGGCCGCACCGGAACCACCCGGTCGCGGACGGCGGCCAGCCAGCGTCCCGGGACCCCGGGTGGCGCTGGCCAGCTCGCTGGCCACGCCGTCCGGGTTCTTGATCGCGGTGAGGGCGAGCGCGATCCCGGCCACGATCGTCTGGTACTGGCCGATGCTCAGGTGCTCGTTCAGGAAGTTCACGAACAGGCCGTTGGCCGACATCAGCAGGCCCGCGATCACCGCGCCCGCCACCCGGCCGATGCCGGCCACGTAGGCGATGGCCAGCAGGGTCAGCGAGGTGAACGTGGCGAACGTGGGGGCCGACACGGTGCCCTGCAGGTAGCCCAGCAGGCCGCCACCCAGCCCGGCGATGAACGCGGACAGCGCGAACGCGAACAGCTTGGCCGGGGCCACCCGGATCCCGGCCGCCGCGGCGGCCCGCTCGTTGGAGCGGACCGCGATCAGCATCCGGCCGGTCGCCGAGCCGCGCATCCGGGCCACGGACAGCCCAACCAACGTGACGATGACCAGCAGGAACACGCCGAAGACGACCCGGGGGTAGGAGTTGCCCGAGGCCACCCCCAGGTTCAGCCCGAAGATCGTGGGCGGGGGAACAGAACGGCCGCCCAGGCCGCCGCTGAACCAGGCCGGGTTGAACACCAGCGCGTCGATGGCCGCCGCCGCGGCCAGCGTGATGACGGCCAGGTTCACCCCGCGGACCCGCAGCGCGGGCAGCCCGATCAGGAGGCCGACCGGCACCGCCGCGGCCGCGGCCAGCAACAGCGAGAACGGGAACGGGACCCCCCAGTTCTGGCTGAGGTGGCTGAGCATGAACGCGCTGATCCCCGCGAACGACATCTGGGCCAGCGACACCTGCCCCACGTACCCGGTGAGCACCACCAGCGACAGGCACAGGCAGACCCACACCACCGACGCCATCAGCGCCACCCGGTCCGAGCCGTGCAGCAGGACCATGGCTGCCACCCCGACCACGAACGTGAGCGCCGCGGTGACCAGCGGGCGGGCGGGCCGCCCGATCGACGGGTTGCGCCAGTGCCCCATCACCCCCCGGCCACGCAGCCGCTGCGCGCTGAGCGTCATCACCACCAGGATGAGCACGAACGGCACGCCGTCGCCCAGCCCCTGCTGCGGCAGCCAGGTGAACACGGTCTGCAGGTGCACGATCTCGGACTGGATCACGCCGAGGGCCAGCCCGGCCGCGGCCGTGACCCCGAACGAGGAGAACCGGCCGATCAGCGCCGCGCCCAGGGCGGGCACCACGAACAGGGTGTAGGACGTCGGGTCAACCTCGGAGATCGGCGCGATCAGCACCCCGGACAGCGTGGCCAGCACGGTGGCGATGACCCAGTTCTGGGCCGCGATCCGGTTCGCGGACAGGCCGATCAGCGCCGCGCCGACGTCGTTCTCGGCCCCGGCCCGGGTGGCCAGCCCGAACCGTGAGTACCGGTAGACGGCCGCGAGGACCGCGGCGGCCACGATCACGATGCCGGCCAGGTACAGCTGGCTGATCGGCACGACGATGCCGGCCAGGACGAAGCTCCCGGTGGGCAGCACCGACGGGGCCGACGTGGGCGTGGTCCCGAAGTTGAGCACCGCGATGGCTTCCAGCGAGAGCATCACGCCCACGGACGCGCACACCTTGGTCAGCGGCGCGGCCCGCAGCAGCGGGCGGTAGACCAGCTGGTAGAGGACGATGCCCAGGACCGCGCCGTAGGCGAGCGTGATGAGCAGGGCCCAGACCGCGGGCAGGCCGTGGCTGGACAGGGTGATCTGGTGCGGGATGATGATCCACGGCAGCTGGAGCACGCCGGAGGTGCGCAGCCCGATGAACACGTAGGCGCCGTACATGGCCACGGCGCCCTGGGCGAAGTCGACCACACCCGCGCTGCGGTACTTGAGCACCAGGCCCAGCCCGAGGATGGCGTAGACCGATCCCCCGCCGAGCCCCAGCAGGAAGAAGAGCAGGTAGGTGGACAAGTCGTGCTCCTCGCGGCGCGAAGTGAACCGGGGGACCGGGACCCGCTCCAGGGGGGTGAGCGGGTCCCGGCCGGCTGATCAGCCCTTGTAGTACGGACCCGCCGTGACCCAGTTCGGGTCAGCCACGACGATCTTGGTTCCCTGCACCTGGCGGATCTGCTGGTAGGCGTTGCACACCGCGGTCGCCCCGGGCAGCTGCTTGCCGTCGCAGGTGTACGGGTGGGCCATGAAGTTGGGGTGATCGCTGCCGCCGCGGAACGCGGCCAGGATCTTCGCGGTCTTGAGCTGGGCGGACGTGAAGTGGGCCAGCGCCGCCTGCACGTTCATCACCGTGGCGAAGCCCATCGCGGTGAGCGAATCAAGCGGGATGGTCTTCGGCGCGTACTTCTTCAGCACCGCCAGGTACAGATCAGACTGCGTGGTCCCGGCGTCCGGGGCCAGTACCGGCGAAGAGTAGTACATGCCGGTCGCGCCGCCGTTGGCCGCGGCGATCGCGGGGGGTGAGGTGCATGGGTCCACGCCCATCACCTTGGCCGTGCTGCCCAGCTGCTTCAGCGAGCTGAGCACCTGGGGGCAGGAGTTCGGGTCGTCGATGTAGACGACGTCCGGATGGCTGCCGATGGCGGCGGCGACCGCCGAGGTGACGTCGGTGGCCGTGGGCGGCACCGGCACCTTGGTCACCTTGGTGAAGCCGACGTTCTTCATGACCGGCGCGAGAACGTTGTCCGCGACGGAGGTGCCCTGGGTGTCGGAGGTGTAGATGATGGCGGCCGTCTTGGCGTGCAGCGTCTTGGCCGCGTACACGGATGCGGCGGCGTTGTCGGCCACCGAGACGTCATCGAAGATGACCGCGTTCGGGTAGTTCGACTCCACCGGGGTGAACGGCACCCCGCCGAGGTAGGCCAGCTTGGCCCGCTGCCACACCGGGATAGCGCCGGGCGCGCCGGTGTCGGCGCCGCCCAGGATGGCCACCGGATGGTCGTTCAGCAACTGGTTGGCGCACCGGGCCGAGGTGGCGGGCTGGCCGTCAGTGGCGCAGGTGACGATCTTGATGGGATGGCCGCCGATACCGCCCAGGTACTGGTTCGCGTACGACGCCGCGGCCTGCTCGGCCTCGGACACCTCCGGGAACGTGACCGGCCCGGACAGCAGGTTCAGCAGGCCGAACACGACCGGCGAGCCGCTCGCCGGGTTAGCCGTGCCCAGGTTCGCGGTGGTGGACGCGCTCTGCGTCCCGGCCGACGACGGCGTGCTGCTCGCGCCGCTGCTCCCGCCGCCCCCGCTGCTCGAGCACGCGGCCGCCATCAGGCCGCATGCCGCCAGCGCGGCGACTACGGCAGCCGGCCGCGCCCTCCCCAGGTTGACCGCCATTGGTTTCTCCTTATTGGTGTGCTCGTGTTGCTGGGTTGTGTGAGTGGATCGGTGTTGATGGATCGGGGGGATCAGTGCCCCGGGTCCTCGGCCGCCAGCTCGGCGGCCCGGTCCAGGTCGCCGAGGTAGCAGGCCTTGAGCAGGTCACGGCGGGTGCGCAGGCGGGCCGCCGGGCTCTCCAGGATCAGCCGGCCGTGCGCCATCACGTAGCCGCGGTCGGCGATCTCCAGGGCCAGCGCGACGTGCTGCTCCACCAGCAGCACCGCGGTGCGCAGCTCGTCGGCCACCCGGCGGAGCACCGGCAGCAGCCGCTCGACCACCACGGGGGCCAGACCGAGGCTCATCTCGTCGATGAGCAGGACCCTCGGACGGCGTGCGATGGCCCGGCCCACCGCGAGCATCTGCTGCTCCCCGCCAGACAGCAGCCCCGCCTTGCGGTCCAGGCACTTGCGCAGCTCGGGGAGCAGGTCGAGCACGTCGTCGTGGCTGCGGCCCGGGCCCGCGCTGAGCCGGAGGTTCTCCCGGGTGGTCAGGCTGGCGAACAGGGCCCGGCCCTCGGGTACCAGGGACAGGCCGGCCCGGGCCAGCCGGTACGCGGATTTCCCCGCGATGTCCTGGCTGTCCATCCGGATCCGGCCCGCCAGCGGCCGCTGCAGGCCGGCGATCGTGGACAGCGTGGTGGTCTTTCCCGCGCCGTTGGCCCCCAGCAGCGCCACCACCTCGGCCTCGCCGACGTGCAGGGTGAGGTCGCGGACCACGGGATTGCCGTTGTACCCGGCATCGAGGCCTTCCACCTCGACCACCCGGGTCTGCCGGTCAGATGCGCTCATGGTCACCGCCGTGGGTGCCCAGGTACGCCTCGACGACGGGGCGGCTGTCCCGGATTTCCTCCGGGGTGCCCGAGGCGATGACGCGGCCGAAATCGATGACCACGATGCGATCGCACAGGCTCAGCACCAGGCCCATATCGTGATCGACGAGGAGCACGCTCACCCCCCGGCCGGGCAGCGCGGCGACCCGCTCACCGAAAGCCATGCTCTCGTCGTTGTCCAGGCCCGCGGCAGGCTCGTCCATCAGCACCAGGCGGGGGCGCATGGCCAGCGCGCGGGCCACGCCGACCAGCTTGCGGCGGCCGTGGGACAGCTGGCCCGGCATCCGGCCGGTCACGTCCTCCAGGCCGCAGGCGTCGATCGCCCAGGCCACGTTCTCGTTGCGGCGGGTGCGCGGCGGCGCCACCAGGTCGCGCAGCACAGACCAGGCTGACGGCTGCTCCGCCGCCACCAGGAGGTTTTCCTCGACCGTGAGGTCGTCGAAGAGCTCGACGGACTGAAAGGTGCGGATCAGCCCCCGGCGGGCGATCGCGTACGGCCGCGCGCCCCGCAGCGGCACCCCGGCGAAGGTGACCTGCCCGCCGGCCGCCGGGTGGTAGCCGGTCAGCGCGTCGATCAGAGACGACTTGCCGGCCCCGTTGGGGCCGATCAGGCCCACGATCTCGCCCTCGTCCACGGTCAGGCTGACCCCGTCCACGGCGGTCACGCCGCCGTAGGTCACGCGCAGGTCCTCGACCACGAGCAGGTTGTTCATCCGGGCGCTCCGGAGTCGGATACTGAGTTACGGGGGGTTACTTTCACTGTATGAAACCGACTTTACTACCGCTGTTGACGGTAACCCTCCTGTAACCGTCCTGTCCAGGATCGAAATAGAACCGATATGCCCGCGGCATGCGAAAGTCCCGCCGCCCGGGGGGACGGCGGGACGGTCAGGATGGCTCAGCTGGGCATGGCCGGGGGAACGACCACCACGGGGCAGGGTGCGTGGTGGGTGACCTGCGTACAGACCGAGCCCAGCAGCAGCCGGGCGAACCCGCCGCCGCCCCGGGCCCCGACGACCAGCAGGTCGGCGCCGGAACCGGCCCTGATCAGCTCGGTCGCGGGTGAGCCGCTGACCGACCGGACGGTGACCGCGGGCGCCCGCTCGCCCAGCCCGGCGGCGGCCTGGTCGGAACGCGCCTGGGCCGCGGCCCGGGCGCGTTCCTGCGCGGCCTCGTCCTGCGGAGAGGAGATCGGGGTCTGGGTCCAGGCGTTGATGGCCAGCGGGTGGACGGCGAGGACGGTCAGGGAAGTCTGCCGGAGCACGGCCTCGTTCATCGCCCATTCCAGTGAACGCTGGGCGTGCGCTGACCCGTCAACTCCCACGACAATTCCAGGCATGGTTCCTCCTGACGCCAGAACCTCACCGGGGCCGCTGCGCCCGGCCCTCCCGGACTCCCTGTCTTCGACGATAGGCCCGCGAAGCAGGCCGGATTAGGGACGCTTAGCCCGCGGGCCCGGGACGTTCGGGCACGTCAGGCAGGCCCATGGTCCCGACAGATTTGCCGTGCCCACGGCTAGTGTGTCCGGCAAGGGAACCGCGTCGAAGGAGTCTGGGTGGACGAGCACGCACAGCAGCCGATCCGGGTGTTCCTGGTTGATGATCATGAGATCGTCCGGCGCGGGGTCCGCGACCTCCTCGAAACCGAACCCGACATCACCGTCACCGGCGAAGCCGGCACCGCCGCCTCCGCCCTCGCCCGCATCCCCGCCCTCAAACCCGACGTCGCCGTCCTCGACATCCGCCTCCCCGACGGCGACGGCGTCACCGTCTGCCGCGACCTCCGCTCCAAAATGCCCCACCTCGCCTGCCTCATGCTCACCAGCTTCAGCGACGACGACGCCCTCTTCGACGCCATCATGGCCGGCGCCGCCGGCTACGTCCTCAAGCAAATCCGCGGCACCGACCTCATCGGCGCCATCCGCACCATCGCCTCCGGCCAGTCCCTCCTCGACCCCCAGGCCGCCGCCACCCTCATGCGCCGCATGCGCGACCAGGCCACCACCACCGACCCCCTCGCCACCCTCACCGACCAGGAACGCCGCATCCTCGCCCTCATCGGCGAAGGCCTCACCAACCGCCAGATCGGCGACCGCCTCTACCTCGCCGAAAAAACCGTCAAAAACTACGTCTCCGCCCTCTTCGCCAAACTCGGCATGCAACGCCGCGCCCAAGCCGCCGCCTACGCCGCGCATGTGTTCGACGATCAGAAGGCCAGGCGGTCGCACCGGGGCGCTGACTTCAGGTGATACGCGCCGGCTAGGTTCAGCCTGCCCTGGGACCGCGGTGCACCGGCGCCCGGCCCGGGGGCTGGGACGGCCGCGGCCGGGCAGGCTGCGCGGGGATGTCCCGGGTCTCCGGCTGGCCAGGCGTCACGCTGACCGGCGTGCCGTGGTGGCTGATCTGCAGCGGGGGCCCGCCGTCGTCGATGATGTAGGTGACGCTGGCCGGCCCGACCTCGACGCGCAGGTGGCGCCCGCGCAGCATGACGGTGAACGTGAGCCGGGTCAGCGCCGGGGGCAGCCGCGGTGCAAAGCTGGCCGGCTGGCCGGGCCGGTACCGCATCCCGCCGAACCCCTGCACCAGGGCGATCCACGACCCGGCCAGCGCCGCGATGTGCAGGCCGTCGCGAGTGTTGTGCTCCAGGTCATCGATGTCCATCAGGGCCGACTCGGCCAGATAGTCATAGGCCAGGTCCAGGTGGCCGGTCTCGGCGGCGATGACTGCCTGGCTGCACGCGGACAGGGAGGAATCCCGGACGGTGAGCGCCTCGTAGTAGGTAAAGTTCCGGTCCTTCTCCTCGGCGGTGAACGCGTCCGGGATGAGCTGCATGGCCAGCACCAGGTCGGCTTGCTTGACCACCTGCTTGCGGTACAGGTCGAAGTAGGGGAAGTTCGCCAGCAGCGGATACTGATCCGGCCCGGTGGCGGCGAAGTCCCAGACCTCGTGCTCAGTGAACCCTTCCGCCTGGCAGTGCACCCCGAGCTTTTCGTCGTACGGCAGCACGATCCGGTCCGCCGCGGCCCGCCAGGCCGCCACCTCCTCGGGCGAGACCTGCAGTTCCCGGGCCCGCTCCGGGTGCCGCTGCGCCGCGTCGGCCGCGGCCCGCAGGTTCTGCTGGGCCATCAGGTTCGTGAAGATGTTGTTGTCGGCGAGGGCGCTGTACTCGTCCGGGCCGGTCACCCCGTCGATCCGGAAGCTGCCGTCCAGGTGGCCGAGTGAGGCCCACAGCCGTGCGGTGTGCACCAGCAGGTCACACCCGGTCTGGCCGTCGAACTGGTCGTCACCGGTGGCGTCGGTGTACCGGGCCACCGCGTGCGCGATGTCCGCGTTCACATGGAACGCGGCGGTCCCGGCCGGCCAGTAACCCGAGCACTCGTCGCCGGTGATGGTGCGCCACGGGAAGGCAGCGCCGCGCAGGCCGAGCTGGCGGGCCCGGTCGAGTGCCCCGGGCAGGGTGCTGTACCGCCAGCGCAGCGCGTGCGCCACGGCATCGGGGATGGTGTACGTGAGCACCGGCATTACGAACGTCTCGGCATCCCAGAACGAGTGGCCGTCGTAGCCGTTCCCGGACAGCCCCTTGGCCGGGATGGGCCGGCCCTCGGCCCGGGCGCCCGCCTGCAGCACGTGGAACATGCCGAACCGGGTCGCCTGCTGGATCTCCTCGTCCCCTTCCAGCTCCACGTCGGCCCGGGCCCAGAAGTCGTCCAGGTACGCCCGCTGCTCCTCGGCCAGGCCTTCCCAGCCGGTCTGCGCGGCCACCAGCAGCGCGCCCTCCACCTGGTCCCGCAGGGCGGGGCGGGACCGGGTCGCGGACCAGCCGTAACCCACGAACTTCACCAGCTGGAGCGGCTGGCCCTCATCAAGCCGGGCGCCAATGGTCAGCCGGGCCAGATCTGGCTCGGTCTCGGTCCAGGTGTTGGTGGCCACCTGGCAGGCCACCGCGTGCTGCATGGCGGCCGCCACGGTCAGGCCGCTGCGCCGCGTCCGGTGCATCAGCCCGGCCCGGCCATCGTGGTTGCCCTGTTCCAGCGCCTCCAGCGGCGCTTCGAGCGCCGCCGCGACCCGGGGATCCCCGCTGACCGGGGGCAGCTCCTCGTTGCTGACCAGCTCGGACTGCACCACCACCCGGACCGGGCCGTCCAGCGACTCGACCTGGTAGCTGATGGCCGCGATCGAGCGCTGGGTCAGCGAGACCAGCCGGACCGAGCTCACCCGGACCCGGCGCCCGGCCGGCGAGACCCAGTCGGCCCGCCGGGTCAGCGTGCCGGCCCGGAAGTCGAGCACCCGCTCGTGATGCAGCAGCTCCCCGTAGCGGATGTCGAACGGCTCGTCGTCGACCAGCAGCCGGATCAGCTTGCCGTTGGTGACGTTGATCACCGTCTCGCCGGACTCAGGGAAGCCGAAGCCCGCCTCGGCGTAGGGCAGCGGGCGCCGCTCGTACACCCCATTGAGGTACGTGCCGGGGAGGCCATGCGGCTCTCCCTCGTCCAGGTTGCCCCGCCACCCGATGTGCCCGTTGGACAGCGCGAACAACGACTCGGTCTGGGCCAGCATGTCGGCGTGCAAGGTGCTTTCACGCAGGCACCACGGCTCGACAGGGAACGCCGGGTGCTGGATCACCGCTCGTCCAGCAACTCGTTCACAGAGATATCCAGCACAGCGCCAGCCTACGAGCTAGCAGCCCATGAGAGAGCCACACTGCGCCCAGGCCGTAGCGTTGTCCTTGTGACCGCGCTACCGGACGGCTATCAGCTCCCGGCCATCCCGGCCTCGGCCGGGGCCATGATCTTCGACCCGGCTGGACGGCTGCTCATCCTCAAGCCGATCTACAAGTCCGGATGGACCATCCCCGGCGGCGTCATGGAGGTCGGCGAGACGCCCTGGGCGGCCTGCCAGCGTGAGGTACGCGAGGAGTGCGGCCTGACCGTGGAGCGCGGCCGTCTCGCGTGCGTGGACTTCCGGCCGCCGCGCCACGGCCAGCCGGGCGGGCTGCGATTCCTGTTCGACTGCGGCGCGCTGCCCGAGGAGAGCTTCGCGGCGCTGGTGCTGCAGCTGGGGGAGATCTCGAAGTACCGGATAGAGTCGCTGCCCGCCGCCCTGGACCGGCTGCGCAAGCCCATCCGGCGGCGGGTGACCGCCGCCATCCGGTCCGGCGGCCTGTGCTACCTGGAGAATGGCCGTCCGGTGCCGGGGGTCGGCTGCTAGTCCCCCGGGACGGACACCACGGGACCGTGCGCGTGGCTCAGCACGGCGTGGGTGATCGAGCGCACCCCCAGAGTGTGCGGCCCGCCCAGCGCGTGCCGGCCCAGCACCACCAGGTCCGCCCGGGCCGACGAGCCGGCCAGGACCCGGCCCGGGTGCGCGCGCACCACTTCCCAGCGCGCCTCTACCTCGGGGAACTTCTCCCGCCAGGCGGCGACGGCGCTTTCCAGGCGGTTGGTCTCCTCAGCAGGCGCTTGGGTGTGCCTGGGAATCGGCGAGGACCATGCGTGCACGGCGAGCAGCCGCGCCTGGCGCAGCGCCGCCTCCTGGAAGCCGAATCCCAGGGCGGCCGCGGACTGGGCCGGATCACGGACGCCGACCACGATCTCGCGCGGCCCGGACTGGGTTTCCTCGCGCACCACCACGACTGGAGCCGACGCGTGCGTCGCGACGTACCGGCTCACCGAGCCGAGGATCATCGCGCTGAAGCCCCCATCGCCGCGAGAGCCCAGGACCAGCATGGAGGCGTCCTGCCCGGCCCCCACTAGGACCTCGGCCGGCGCTCCGGCCAGCAGCTGGGTGTCGATCGCCAGGCCGGGCTGCTGCGCCGCGGCCTGCTCCCCGGCCGCGGCCAGGGCCTGGCTCGTGGACTTCTCGATCACGTCGGACACCGTGCCGGGGGTCGCCGGGGTGGCGGTCATCCGCGGCGGCAGCTCCGGGACCGCCACGATCCGCAGCGACGTCGCGCGGAGCACCGCCTCCCGGGCCGCCCATTCCACCGCCCGCAAGGACTCCCGCGATCCGTCCGTTCCCGCGATCACTGGCTTCGTCGCCATGCTGTCCTCCCAGCGCCTGTCACTTTGCTCTGCTCTTTACCCAGTCTGGCCCTGGGGCCCCACCGGGGCGTCAGACCCCCAGGAACTCCCGGTGCTGCCAGGCGAGCCGGAGCAGGGCCTCGCCAGCGGTCTGGACGGGCTCTCCCCCACTGCTGAAGCGGGCCACGTTCGCCCGGGTGAACGGGATCGCGGCCGAGCCGTCCTGGGTGACCACCCGGCCCTCCGCGTTCTCCCCGACCAGGCCGCGGAACACGCGGTCGAACACGGCGGCCTCGAAGACCGCGACGGTCAGGACGTCGGTGGCCAGGGTCAGCGGGTCGACGCCCAGCCCGAGACAGCTGACCCGCAGGGTGCCCGCGTCCCGGGCGGCCGCCAGCTCCCGGTGGAACGGCCAGCGCCCGTAGTCGAGCCGCCCGGCACGGGTGGGGTACTCCTCGGATCCGCCCAGCAGTTCCTCGCTGAACTCCCGGGTCATGCAGCGCCACAGGCTGAGGTCGTGACGCTGCGCGGCCGGCGCCGCGGAGACCGGCTGGAAGATGCCGGCGGGCATCACCTGGTACATCCCGCCCGCGTGGTTGACCCGGGCCGGATCCCGCCAGTGCAGCAGGAAGGAGGCCGTGCCGTCACCGGCGCGGCGCAGGGTCAGGGTGGTGACGGCGGTGAGGGCGGAGCGGCGCGGCAGCGCGCACGGATCCCCCACTGAGGCCCGCAACGGCAGGTCGGCCAGGGCCGGCGGCCCTCCCGGGGTCACCCAGGCCGCGGTCAGCTCGTGCCCCACGGCCCCGCCCAGGTTCACCGCGTCGAAGTAGCGGGACGGGCCGAACCGCAGTCCCGAATGGCTCGCTCTGGCCGCCCCACCCAGATCCGCGTCCAGCAGCCGGTAGCAGACCCGGTTCTCGAACAGGGCGGGCCGGTCCAGGGCCTCGATCGCCGCCGCGTAGGTGGGGTAGGCCGGGCCGGTCACCGGCCGCGGCAGCACGTGCGCCGCGGCCGCGCCAGTCCCCTCGACAGCGGGCGGCGGCGGGTCGCGGACCCAGCCGAGTGGCACATCAGCGAGGTCCAGCGGGGTGACGGGCAGCCAGCCCGGCCAGCACAGCAGGTCGGTGCCGGCCACCCGCGGCAGGTCCGGGTACAGCGCGGCGGCCGTCGCGGCCAAGGCCGTCCGGTGCTCGTTGAGCAGGCGCCTGACCCGGCGCCACTGCGCCGGCGCTTCCCCCCTAGCCTGGTCCCTACGCACCGCTTCCCCTTACCCCTCCTGGAGTCGTCAGCATGCGCCAGCCGTTGCTGCAGATCATCATCGGCAGTACCCGTCCGGGCCGGGTCGGCCCGTCGGTGGCCGAGTGGATCACCGCGAGCGCGAAAGCGCACGGTCACTTCGCGGTCGAGGTGGTGGACCTGGCCGAGGTCGGCCTGCCGATGTTCAACGAGCCCCGGCACCCGCGGCTGCAGCAGTACGAGTACCAGTACACCAAGGACTGGAGCGCCACCATCAGCCGGGCGGACGCGTTCATCTTCGTGATCCCGGAGTACAACTACGGGTTCAACGCGGCCACCAAGAACGCGATCGACTACCTGAACCACGAGTGGCACTACAAGCCGGCCGGGTTCGCCAGCTACGGCGGCGTGGCGGCGGGCACCCGGGCGGTACAGATGCTCAAGCAGGTGCTGACCACGCTCAAGATGACGCCGCTCTTCGAGGCGGTGAACATCCCGTTCGTCCAGCAGTTCCTCGACGAGAACAGGAAGCTGCAGCCCAACGAGATCATGACCGAGGCGGCGACCGCGATGCTGGATGAGCTGACCCGGGTGGAAGCGGCGCTGCGGCCGCTGCGTGAGCCGGAGGCGCCGGAGCCGGCCGAGCCCGAGACCGAGGACCTTGACCCGGAGGCCGAGCCGGTCCGCTAGGGCGGACCGTAACCCCCACCCCCGGGGGTCTCCAGCACGAACACGTCCCCCGGGCCGAGCTCGGCGCGGTCGCACCCGGTCAGCCCGGTCACCCGGCCGTCGGCCCGCTCGACCCACTGCCGCCCGAGCTGGCCCGGGGCGCCGCCCGCCATGCCGTACGGCGCGACCCGCCGGTGGCTGCTCAGCGTGCTCACCGTCATCGGGGCGAGGAACCGGAGCCGGCGGCGGCCCCCGTCGCCTCCCCGCCACCGGCCCGCACCGCCACTGCCCCGGCGGATCTCGAACGATTCCAGCCGGACGGGGAACCGCCACTCCAGGATCTCCGGATCGGTGAGCCGCGAATTGGTCATGTGGGTCTGGACCACCGAAGCGCCGCCGAAGCCGTCCCCGGCACCCGAGCCGCTGGCCACGGTCTCGTAGTACTGGTATTCCCCGTTGCCGAAGGTGACGTTGTTCATGGTGCCGGACCCCTCGGCCATGACGCCCAGCGCGGCGTACAGCGCCCCGGTGACCGCCTGGGAGGTCTCCACGTTGCCGGCCGCCACCGCGGCCGGGTAGGCCGGGGCGAGCAGGCTGCCCGGCGGGATGATGACCCGGACCGGCTTGAGGCAGCCGGCGTTGAGCGGGATCTCGTCGTCCACCAGCGTGCGCAGCACGTACAAGACCGCGGCCATGGCCACCGAGGAGGGAGCGTTGAAGTTGCCCGGCAGCTGGGCTGAGGTGCCGGTGAAGTCGATCTGCGCGGTCCGGGCCCGCCGGTCGACCCGGACCGCCACCTTGATCACGGCCCCGTTGTCCAGCTCGTAGGCGCACTCGCCGTCGTGCAGCCGGGCGAGGACGCGGCGCACCGCCTCTTCCGCGTTGTCCTGCACATGGCCCATGTACGCGGTCACCACGTCCAGGCCGAACTCGCGGACCAGTTGCCCCAGCTCGGCCACGCCCTTCTCGTTCGCGGCGATCTGCGCCCGCAGGTCAGCGAGGTTGGCGCCGGGGTTCCGGGATGGGAACTCGGCCGAGGTGAGCAGTTCCGCGGTGGCGGCCTCGCGCAGCTCCCCGCCCCCGGCCAGCCGCCAGTTGTCGATGAGCACGCCTTCCTCGTCGACGCGGGTGCTGAAGGCCGGCATGGAACCCGGGGTGATGCCGCCGATCTCGGCGTGATGCCCGCGCGACGCCACGAAGAACAGGATGTGCTGCCCATCGTCATCAAACACCGGGGTGACCACGGTGATGTCGGGCAGGTGCGTGCCGCCGTGGTAGGGGTCGTTGAGCATGAAGACATCGCCGGGCTGGATGCTGCCGCGGTTGCGGCGGCGGACCATCTTGATGCTCTCGCCCATCGAGCCCAGGTGCACCGGCATGTGCGGGGCGTTCGCGATGAGCTGGCCCTCCGCGTCGAAGATCGCGCAGGAGAAGTCGAGGCGTTCCTTGATGTTGACCGAGTGCGCGGTGCCCTGCAGCCGGACACCCATCTGCTCGGCCACGGACATGAACATGTTGTTGAAGATCTCCAGCATGACCGGGTCAGCGGTGGTGCTGGTGTCAGACCGCAGCGGGCGGCCGCCGGTCCGGGTCAGCAGCAGGTCCCCCCGGCCGGTCACCTCGGCCTGCCAGCCCGGCTCCAGCACGGTGGTGGCGAAGTCTTCGGTGATGAGGGCCGGCCCGTGGACCACGCGGCCGGGCCGCAGCGCGCTGCGCGGCAGCAGGTCGACCTCGGCCCAGTGACCGCCGGCGAACATCGCGACCCGGGCCGCAGACGACGGGGGCGGCGACGGCGCCTCCCCGGTGCCGGTGACCGCGGGAACGTCGCCGGCGCCGGCGGTCACCTCGACGGACACCGCTTCCACGATCACCGGCTTGTCCCGGGTCAGGAAGGAAAAGCGCTGCCGGTAGGCCGCCTCGAAGGCCTCCATCATGCTGGAGAGTCCGCCCACGGGGACCGGCAGGGAGGTGTCCGTGCCCTGGTAGCGCAGGTGGGCCCGGCGCACGCTGTGCACCGGCCCGCTGGTCGCGTCCCCGCCGGGCCCGTCCCGGGCGGGCTCGCCGCCGCCGGGCACGTTACCGGCGGCCAGTTCGGCCCGCGCGGCGGCCTCCAGTTCCCCGGCCACCTGGTCCAGCCGGGGTAGCAGGCCGGCGGACAGCTCCGCCTCGACCGCGGTTTCCCGCATGGCGGTTACCGAGGCCAGGCCCATGCCGTAGGCGGACAGGACGCCGGCCAGGGGGTGGATGAGCACCTCGGTCATGCCCAGCGCGTCAGCGACCGCGCAGGCGTGCTGGCCGCCCGCGCCGCCGAAGGTGGCGAGCACATACCGGGTGATGTCGTAGCCGCGCTGGACCGAGATCTTCTTGATCGCGTTGGCCATGTTCGCCACGGCGATGTCCAGGAATCCGGCCGCCACCTGCGCGGCGCTGCGCTGGTCCCCGGTGGCCTCCGCGATCCGCCCGGCCAGGGCGTCGAACCGGGTGGCCACCAGCCCGGCGTCCAGCGGCTCGTCCCCGCCCGGCCCGAACACCCGGGGAAAGGAGCCGGGCTGGACCCGGCCCAGCATGACGTTGGCGTCGGTCACGGTGAGCGGGCCGCCCCGCCGGTAGCAGGCGGGTCCCGGGTTCGCCCCCGCCGAGTCCGGGCCGACCCGGTACCGGCTGCCGTCGAACGCCAGGATAGAACCGCCGCCGGCCGCGACGGTGTGGATGCTCAGCATCGGCGCCCGCATCCGGACCCCGGCCACCTCGGTCTCGTACTGCCGCTCGAACTCACCGGCGTAGTGGGACACGTCGGTCGAGGTGCCGCCCATGTCGAAGCCGATGACCCGGCGGTAGCCGGCCGCGGCGGCGGTCCGGGCCATGCCGACGATGCCGCCGGCCGGCCCGGACAAGATGGAGTCCTTGCCGCGGAACCGGTGCGCGTCGGCCAGCCCGCCGTTGGACTGCATGAACAGCACCGGCGTCCCGTTCAGCTCGGCGGTCACGTGGTCGATGTAGCGGGACAGGATCGGGGACAGATAGGCGTCCACCACCGTCGTGTCCCCCCGGGGCACCAGCTTCATCAGCGGGCTGGTCGCGTGCGACTCCGAGACCTGGGTGAACCCGATGTCCCGGGCGATCGCGCCGATCCGGGCCTCGTGTGCGGGGTAACGGTAGCCGTGCAGGCAGACCACGGCCACCGCCCGCAGCCCCTCGGCGTAGGCGGCCCGCAGGTCCCGGGCGGCCGCCTCCTCGTCGAGGGGCTCGAGCACCTCGCCGTGCGCGCTGACCCGCTCGGTCACCTCGATCACCCGGTGATACAGCAGCTCCGGGAGGATGATCTGGCGGGCGAAGATGCGCGGCCGGTTCTGGTAGCCGATCCGCAGCGCGTCGCGGAAGCCGCGGGTGATGACCAGGACGGTGGGCTCACCCCGGCGCTCCAGGAGCGCGTTGGTGGCGACGGTGGTGCCGAGCCGGACCGACCCGATCTGCGCGGCGGGGATGGGCTGCCCGGCCGGCACCCCGAGCAGCCCGCGGATGCCGGCCAGCACCGCGTCGTCATACCGGCCGGGATCGTCCGAGAGCAGCTTCCGGACGGCCAGCCGGCCGTCCGGGCGCCGCGCGACCACGTCGGTGAACGTGCCGCCCCGGTCGATCCAGAAGTCCCAGCACCCGCTCATCACCGCATCCTAGGCAACCCGGGCCCCCAGCCACCCGGTCCAGGGGGCCGGGGCCGGGCTTCCGATCACGCGGCCTCGGGCAAACCCGTCACGCGGCGTCGGCCGCGGCGCTGGCGGTGATTCCCCTCTCCGCCTCCCGGTCGAAGATCTGGGTGATCTCCTCGACCGAGCGGCCCTTGGTCTCCGGCACGAACCGGTACACGAAGCCGATGGCGAGGACGCACAGCCCGGCGAAACAGGTCAGCACCCAGCCCAGCCCGATACCCGCCCTGCCACACGGGGAACACCTCGATCAGCGCGAAGTTGGCCAGCCAGTCCACGGTGGCGCCGGTGGACGCGGCCGTGCCGCGCACGTCGGTGGGGAATACCTCACCCTGGAGCAGCCAGCCGGTGCCGCCCACCCCGATCGCGAACGAGGCGATGAACGCGGCCAAGCCGATCATCACCACGATGATCCGCGGCGTGTCCGTGAACCAGGTCAGCCCGGCCGCGGCGACCAGGGCGGACAGGGCCATCCCGATGTACCCGCCGATGGCCAGCTTGCGACGGCCCTTCCGGTCGATCCAGCGGAAGGCGAAGTAGGTGGCGGCCACGTTGACCGCCGTGAGCATGAGGGTCACCTCGACGCCGGAGATGGTCTTGTCCACGAGCGAGTTGCTGCCCTGGAACAGCGGGCCGAGCAGGTGCGGGCCGTAGTAGAGCGGGACGTTGATGCCGGTGATCTGCTGGAAGATGAAGAACATGCAGACCACGAACAGTGCGCGGCGCACCCCCGGCGTCCATTTGTTGCGCCGCTGGGCGCGCCGGTCGGCGTCTTCCAGCTCACGGGCGGTGTACTCCACATCCTGCAGCGAGACCTCGGCCCCGAAGCTGCCGAGCGCGGCCTGAACACCCTCGTAGTCGCCGCGCCGCATCAGCCACCGGGGCGACTCCGGCATCTTGGTCCGCAGGGCGAGCCCGATCAGCGCCGGGATCGCACCGATGCCGAGGATGAGCCGCCAGTCCGCGGTGCCCGCGCTGCCCGGGGCAATCTTGAGGATGATGAGCGCGACGACGTACGAGACCAGGATGCCGACCGTGATCATCCACTGCTGCAGCATGCTCAGCGCACCACGGCGGCTGCTCGGCGCGTACTCGGCGATATAGGCGGTGGCGATGGCCGAATCAGCCCCGATGGCCAGGCCGATCAGGGTCCGGGCGATGAGCAGCACGGCCGCGTTCGGGGTGACCGCAGACAGGATCGCACCGGCCGAGTAGATGGCGGCGTCCGTGATCAGGAGGGCCTTCCGGCCGAAGCGGTCAGCGATGGGACCGGCGCAGAGGGCGCCCGCCGCCGCACCGAGCGAGGCGCCCGCCACCAGGTAGCCGGTCCAGAAACTGCTCAGGTGGTAGGGCACGAAGTTCAGCGCGGCCCCGATGTTCGAGGTGTCGTACCCGAACAGGAAGCCGCCCAGGCAGGCGAGCACGGTGAGCTGCCAGTAGAACTTCGTGGGTACTCGCTTGTCGAGTTCAGCGAGTACGTTCCTTCCGCCTGTCTCGGTCTGCGTCATCGTCCATCGACCTCACTCTGTGATGAGGCCGTTTCAACTCACCGGAATTCGCCCGCTCAAACCGGTGCTGGATGATCTGCCTTCTACTCCACCGGCTCCAGGATGACCACCGGGATCTGCCGGGTCGTCTTGCGCTCGTAGTCCGCGAAGCCCGGGTTGGCGATCTTCTGCGCCGCCCAGATCCGGTCCCGCTCCGCACCTTCGGCCACCCGTGCGACGAAGGGCACGGTCTCGGTCCCGATCTCCGCGCTGACCTGGGGGTTGGCGACCAGGTTGTGGTACCAGTCCGGGTTGGTGGGGGCACCCCCCTTCGACGCGAACACCGCGACGCCGTCCCCGATGTCCTGGTACGCCACCGGGTTCACCCGTGGCTTCCCGGTCTTGGCGCCCACGGTGTGCAGGAGCAGCAGGGTCCCTCCCTCGAAGGGGCCGCCGACCTTGCCCCCGTTCGCCCGGAACTCGGCGATGATCTGGCTGTTCCAATCCTGTGCTTCCGCCACTGTCACTCCTTCGACCTGCCTTCGGCCCGTGCCGTGTCCGCGCGTCCGGTATTCGGTACCAGCCAACTTCCCGGGTAGCCCATTAAGTCCCGGGCGGGACAGGAAACCGGCCGCAACGCCCGATGCCCTCTTGTTACTTAATGTTATTGATATGTTACTCTTCGTGAATAGACGCTAACGGGGTGGCACCGGGCACCGGGCCGGACCTGGCTGGATACCGGGGCGTCGTCGCCGATCTGCTGCTCGAGATCGCCAGCCATAGCGGCCAGCCCGGAGGGCCGCCAGGCCGCCATCGACCGGCTGCTCCGCGAGGTGCGCCATTATCAGCCCGCCGCCCGCAATTGCGCGGCCGATCTGGCCGCCCATATCCGGATTCACCTTTTCGCCCTGATCGACGTCATGTGGTGGGGCTCGACCCGGGCCTTCGTGCTGGATTCGGATCTGGCCGACTCTGCTGACCTGGTCGATCTCGAGCCACTCCGCCGCCGCGGGGAGCTCCATTTCAGCTATCGGCGCCAGGCCCGGACCCTGCCGCTGCGGGCCATGCGCGCGGTGGACCGCCGGCTGCGGCCGGACTGCACCCCGCGCACCGCGGGCCTGCGCTTCGCCCTGGTCCGGCCGCAAGCGGTGACCCTGCTCAACCGGATGGCCGCCGACTTCGCCGCCGCCGCGCCGGGAACGCCCCCGCTGTGGGTCACCAGCCTGGCCCGGAGCATCGAGCAGCAGCGCCGTCTGCGCGCGCTCGGGTACACGGCCACCCTGCCCAGCGCGCACTGCGTCGGGTACGCGATGGACATCGAGATGTCCTGGTTCCGCCGGTTCGGCGCCGCCGCCACGCTGGAAGGGCTGCTGGCCGAACGCCAGCAGGCGGGCGAGGTCAACGCCATCGACGAGGGCCAGACGTGGCATCTGTGCCTGAGCCCGGCCGCCGTCGCGGACGCAGCGGCCACGGACCTAAGGAACTGACGCCGTGTGCGGTATCGCGCTCATCCTCGGCCCGCGCCCGGACCGCGAGGCCTTCGGCCAGATGCTCGCCGCGCTGGCGGTAGAACTGCTGGCCCGGCGGCTGACTGACGGCGCGGGCAGCGAAGTGGTCCTGCTCCCGCCCCGGCTGGCCGTGCGGGACAGCACCGCCCCGCGTGACACCTAGCGTTCAGGCACCGGGCACGATCAGCGCCCAGACGACCTTGGCCGCCCGCGCGTCCGGGGCGGTGCCATGCGGCTGGCGGGCCGGATAGTAGTAGCCCCAGCTGCTGCTGACCGCCTCCACCATTAAAAGGCCGCGCCCGGTCTCACCCTCGAGGCTGGTCTGGCCGGGTACCGGCGGGGCCAGGTTGCCGTCCCAGATCTCCACCAGCACCTGCCGCCGATCGGACGCGAGCCGCAGCCCCAGGGGCAACTGCCGCCCCTCCGCGTCGTAGCCCGGCCGTCCCGCGACCGGGTCGGTGCACGCGCGCAGCGCGTTGGTCATCAGTTCCGAGACGATCAATTCGACGCTGTCGCTGGCCTGCGCCTGCCCCCACTCGGTGAGCACCAGCCGGGCGTGCAGCCGGGCGCAGGGCACGGCGCCGGGCAGCGCGCCCAGATCCAGCCGGGTCTGAAGCGGCCACTGCGGGGTGCGGTCCGGATCGTCCCGGGCCAGATCGTCCTGGGCTGTGTCGTCCTGGGCTGTGTCGTCCCGGGACCAGTCCTCCCGGGGGCCATCGTCCCGGGTGGGCACCGCGACCGGTCCGTAGTAGCTGCCCGGAAGGGCGAAGCCGTACTGGCCGGTCCCGGCCGAGCCGTAAGACCCGCCGTACGGGGCCGAGCTGAACTGGGTGTCCCGGGCCATGGAGCCGTACTGGCCAGCGGGGATGGGGAAGCCGGAACGTGGCGCTGGGAATGGGCCGGTACCGGTCCGGGGCATCTCGCGGATCACCTCGCCGGAGTCGGATACCTCAGCGGTTAAGTACCGGCACCCCATGAGATCGGGCGCGTATCATGCGTCACAGCATTGTGCCCCAGCATGCATCAAGCCACGTCGTTGTGCAAGATGCCCAACCGTATTATGCGATCCTCCATTCTATCGTGCAGAGCCCGCCCGCACCACAGACCAGACCCGGAGGCACGCCGCCATGGCCGCGAGTCCCAGTCCCACGGTTCGCCGCAAGCGGCTCGGCATCGAGCTCCGGCGCCTGCGCGAACACGCCCGCTTAACCTGCGAAGAGGTGGGGCAGCGACTCGACTGCTCGGGGACCCGGATCAGCCGGATGGAGACCGGGCGGATCAGCGTGCGGCCCGGCGATGTCCGGGAACTGCTGGAGATCTATGGCGTGCTCGGGGACGAGGCGGACGCGCTCGTCCAGCTGGCCCGTGAAGCACGGCGCAAGGGCTGGTGGCACACGTACGGCCGGGTCTTGCCCACCTGGTTCGAGCCCTACATCGGCCTGGAGTCCGAGGCCGCGGCGCTGCGCGACTTCCAGTGCATGGTGGTGCCCGGCTTGCTGCAGACCAAGGAATACGCCCGGGCCGTGCTGCGTACCGCCCCCACCGCCGGGCCGGCCGAGGACATCGACCGGCAGGTGGCGTTGCGGATGGACCGGCAGGCCACGCTCGACCAGCAGGAGCCGCCTGACCTGTGGGTGGTGCTGAGCGAGAACGTGCTGCGGGCCCAGGTCGGCGGCCCCGGCGTGATGCGCACCCAGCTCGGCCGACTCATCGACGTGGCCGGGCAGGCCAACGTGACCCTTCAGGTCCTGCCATTCGGCGCGGCCGCGCAGGTGCAGCCGATCAGCCCGTTCACCATTCTGGAATTCCCCCAGGCCCCTGATCCCGCCGTGGTCTACTTGGAGCACCTTACCGGAAGTCTTTTACTAGAGAATGAGGACGAGGTCCGGCGCTATACAGTGGTGTTCGATCATCTCCGCGCCGAAGCGCTGGGCACGGGCCAATCCATCGACCTGATTGCGCAGGTGGCCAAGGGATTCAGCTGATTTTCCACAACAACTAGTAAGCCTAGTAAGCCCTAGTAAGCAGAGACCTACACAACCCAAAGGAGGTGCGGGATGCCCCCCTCAGGCTCTGACCTGTCCCGTGCCAATTGGCATACGAGTAGCTATAGCGGCGGCAATGGCGGCCAGTGCGTCGAAGTCGCCGGGAACCTGCCGGGAGTGGTCGTGGTACGCGACTCCAAGGCGAGGCGGGAAGGCACGCTCATGTTCAGCCGGGCCGCGTGGGCCGGCTTCATCACGACGCTCAAGGAGTACCCGCACGGCGGGTAGCCCGGCACCAGAGTGGGCAGCGCGGGCCTGGACCGGGCCGTAGACCTGGTCCAGGCCCGTGGTGGCCCCGGGGACGTTCGCCTGGTCAGTGGCCGGGATCGATGCGGGCCAGGACCCGGCCGTGCTCGGCCAGGGAGCGGCCCTGCTTGAGCTGGGCCTCGTGGATCACCCGCAGCGTCGCGATGATCCCGTCCAGCGCCTGGCCGTGCTCGGACAGGCTGTGCCCGTGCCCGGCCTGGTCGTCGCGGAGCGCCTGGAGAAGCTGGCGCTGCGTCCCGAACGCCGTGTTCAGGTCGGCCACGTCCCGGTCCACCATCGCGAACAGGTCGGCGGCCCGCTGACCCTCGTTCTGCGCCTCGGCCAGCGCGGCGACCTGAGCCTCCAGGCATTCCAGTCGCTTACGGATCTCGTCGAATTCCTGCACCGCTCGCCTCCGGCCCTGGCTTCCCGCGTTCGAGCTTAGGGCGTATCCGGCAGTGGAGTGAGCCGATTAGAGCGGTCGCCCCGGCAGCGGGACAACTGCCGCCTCGGTGCTGGCCATCGAAGCCACGCCGGTGCCGGCCGCGATCGCGGTAGCGCCGGCGGGACAGCAAGGCACGGGCGGGTCAGACGCCCGGCGCGGCGAGCATGAATTATCTCAGGGCCAGGTTCTGGCCGGTTGTTTCCGCCAAATCTATGTTGTGCGGGAAGCCATTGTCCCCAGGTCAGGTCAGCTGGTCCCGGATCCGGGTCAGCACCTCGGTAGTGGGCACGCGCCGCTCGGCCTGCACGCACAACTGGTCCATGACCGCGGAGTAGTGATCCACGTCCCGCCGCTTGTCCAGGTACAGCGCACTGGTCAGCTGCTCCAGGTACACCACATCCGGGAGCTCGGGCGCGGCGAAGCGCAGGATGCTGAACGAGCCGGCCGCGGCGGCGTGGTAACCGCTCTGCAGCGTGACCACGTGCAGCGCGATGTTCGGCTCCCTGGCCAGCTCGAGGAGCCGGTCCAGCTGGGCTTCCATGACCCCAGGGCCACCCAGCCGGCGGCGCAGCGCGGTCTCGTCCACCACCGCCCACAGTTTCGGGCCGCCCGGCCGGGACAGGACCTGCTGCCGCTTCATCCGCAGGCTGACCCGGCGCGCGATCTCGTCGGCCGGGGCGGCCGGATGGCCGCCCCGGATCACCGCGCGGGCGTACTCCGGGGTCTGCAGCAGGCCCGGCACGAACTGCATCTCGTAGGTACGGATCCGGGACGCGGCCGCCTCCAGCCCGATGTAGAACTCGAACCAGCCCGGCAGGATCTCCCCGTACTGATGCCACCACCCGGGCCGGGCGGCCTCGCGGGCCAGCCGGAGCACGTCGGCCCGCTCGGCTTCCCCGGTCACGCCGTACAGGGTGAGCAGGTCCGCCAGGTCACGCTGCTTCATGCCGACCCGGCCGTGCTCCAGCCGGCTGATCTTCGACGCCGACGCCCGGATCACCTGGCCCGCGGCCTCGCAGGTGATGCCGTGCGCCTCACGCAGGCGGCGCAGCTGGCTGCCGAGCGCGATGCGCAGCGCAGTTGGCCCGCTGGCGACCGGGTCCGGCATCGGCCGGGCGGCCGGCCTGGGGCTGCGTGCGGGATCGTGCTCTGGCACGGGGCTGGACATCAGGGCTCCGGCTGGTGAGTTGATGGCCCAGTGTCCCATTCCGGGCGGCTGGATGCTACAGCCCGGCAGCACCGGAAGTGACAACCTGGCCGGCTCGGGCCCGATCCCCGATCATTCCAGGAAACGGCCGCAGGTCCGCCGCTGGCGCGGCTGACCCCCCAAGAGGGGTCATGACGGCTGGCTGATGAGCAGCTTAAGATCCTGTCTCGTAACAAAGGTCGAGGACGGGTATCTCCTGTTACCCCTGTCACCGGGAGGGGGGGTCCGCGGTTAGGGGTGAGGGGGGAGATGCCCGTCCTCGACGGCTCGATAGTACAGGTCCAATTTCGTGGGTGCCGCCCGTCCAGCTCTAGCGTACTTCTCGCGGACCCGGCCGACATACTGCTTGGCCGTCTCTTCACTAATGCACATTCGCCTGGCCACGGACTTCATCGGCATGCCGGTAGCGTAAAGCTGAAGCGCACGCGTTTCCTGCGCGCTTAGTATGGGCCGGTCAGGGGCATCGTCCGTGGCGAAGATGTAGGCGAGACGGGACGAGATCCAATCCTTTCCCGCAACTACGGCTTTAATGGCCGCCCGGACCTCGGAAGTCTCTTCGTTCTTAAGCACGTAACCGAGCGCACCGGCACGTATCGCGTCCCGGACCGAGACGGGCTTGTCCGAGGCGGCCAGGACCAGCACGGCGGGGCCCGCGGCCCGGATCACCGCGACGTTACGCTCCGCCGTGGTCCCGTCGCCCAGGTCGAGGTCGAGCAGGACGACCTGCGCGTCCCGGCCGGGCCCGGCGAGGAGATCGTCCACGGTGGCCGCGGTGGCGATGACCCGGATGCCGCTGCCCGGGCCGCTAACCCAGGCGGCGATGCTGTCCAGGATGATCGGGTGATCGTCCACGGCCGCCACGTCGATCGGTGCTGCGGTCACGCCGGCATCACCGGGCGCCAGCCGACCTCGAGGCAGCCTGCGCCGGCCTCATCGACGTCGAGCGCGGCCCGCCAGCGGGAGTTCCCGGTCACCGGCGGGAAGGCCGGGGCCCGCGCGCCGGGCGGCAGCTCATCGAAGGTCAGGTACAGCTCGACGGGCTCGGTAAGCCCGGGATTGATCGCCGGGGATGGGGCCAGCACGGTCAGGGTGACTGGTTGCGGAGGGAGCGCGTCCAGCACCGTGCCCACGGCGGCGAGGGTCGCCCGCGCCGCCTCCGGGGACGGCAGCCCGGGATCCCCCACCACCTGGACCTCGACCAGCAGGCCGCGCTGCCGGGCCGCGCGGAGCGCGGGTTCCAGCCCGGCCAGGAGCTCGCGGCCGAGCCGGGCCCGGTCGACCAGGGCGCGGCGCAGGCTGGTGGCGTGCCGGGCGCATTTGCTGCGCACCTCCTCATCGGCCGGGTCGAGCGAGCCGTCCGCGATGCCGCGCAGCAACGGGAGCGCCTCCAGTTCCAGCAGGGCGAAACGGTCCCGCCGGTCCTCCTGGATCGCGGTCACCGCGGCCCGTTCCGCAGCCGAGCGACTGGCCAGTTCGGCCGCGCGGGCGGCCAGGCCGGCATGGATGCGCAAGGCGGGCCGCAAGGCGGCGAACACGCCCAGGATCACCACCACCACATATGCGGCCGCCGCGAGCCGGGCGATGCCCGGCGCAGCGCTGCCCAGCAGGCGCACGATGAAGAAGCCGTTGACCGCCAGCACGAGGAGCGCCCCGGGGACCCACTCCCAGGCGGGACGGCTGACGGCCGCGAGCGCGAGCAGCCAGACCGCGCCGAGGATGGACCAGTCCAGGGCGCCGGCCGGGACATGCGGCCGGCGGTCCCAGCCCACCGCGCTGACCGCGGCCAGCGCCACGGCCACTGCGACCGCGGCCTGCCGCCGGGTCAGGCCGCCCCCGCGGGCCCGCGGGATCAGCCACCACGCGGCCGCGAGCAGGCTGAGCCAGACCGCGACCGGCACGGCCGGGTGCCGGTAGTCCCGGAGTTCCCCCAGCACCTGGACGAGCAGCCCGACCGGCAGGACCGCCGCCAGGATGGCCGCGAAGCGGGGTACCGCGCCCTCGGTCACGTCCTGCACCGCCCCGGCGTGACTCACCATGAGGAGTCCGCCGCGACCAGTTCAGCCCCGGCGGCCGGGAGGACCATGGGCCAGCTCATGTCCACCACCGTGCCCTGACCCGGCGCCGACCGCACCGAGACGCGGCCACCCCAGTCCGCGACCCGTTCGGTGATCGAGCGGCGCAGCCCCAGCCGGGCCGGGTCCACCCGGGCCGGGTCGAAGCCCGCCCCCGCGTCCCGCACGGTGACCCCCAGGGCGCCCGGGCCTAGCGTGATCGTGACCCAGGCCTCTCCGGTCCCGGCGTGGGCGGCCACGTTGGCCAGCGCCTCCCGGGTGGCGTGCGCGATGGCCCCGGCCACCGGCGCCGGCACGTCTGGTCCGCCCCTCCCCGCTACCTCGAGGGTTACCCGCAAGCCGCGGGCCCGCATCTCACCGGCGACCGCTTCGACGGCGGCGACCAGGGTCGCGCCTTCTGGCGCGGGCGGCTCCGCGGCCTCGCCGGGGCCGGCCAGGGCGTGCTCTAGCAACGCGATGTCGTGCCGGCACCGGGCCACCACCGTCGCCCCGCCGCTCCCGCGGCTGATGGCGGTCAGCGTGTTCAGCACGGTGTCGTGCAGCAGCCGCTCGTGTTCGCGCCGCTCGATGTTCCGGGACAGGACGACGTACTGCTCGCGTGCTTCCTGGTCGGCGGCGGCGAACCCGCGGTCGGCCTGGGCGGCCCGGCGGTAGAGCACGCCACGGCCGGTCCAGTGGATGAGCAGAACGAAGAGCAGCAACGCACCGGACACCACGGGCGCGTTCCCCTGGGCCCGGCCGGGTGGGGTCACTGCGGCACTGGCCCAGTAGGCCGCCTCCGGGACCAGGCCCAGCAGCACCGCGAGCAGCCGCGGCGCGAACCAGACCGTCACCACCACCTGGCTGGCCAGGACGATGTAGAGCCAGTTGCCGGCCACACCGCGCATGTCAGGCGGCACGCACATCCCGGAACTGATCGCGAGCGCGGCGTAAAAGCTGCTGTCCGCCACGATCAGCGGCCAGGCCGGACGGCACCGGCGCAGGTAGGCCGCGGCCGCGCCACCCCAGGCCACCGCGGCCAGGGGCCCGGCGAGATACCACGGGTGGGCCGCGTAATAGTCGTGCCAGATGGCTACCTGCACGACCACGTAAACGGCGGCGGCGCCCCGGACCACGGCCGCGATCCGCCCGACCACCGACTGGAGCACGGCCATGGCCGGCCCTGGCGCATCCCATTTCGGGGCGGCAAACCCCCGGGCCGCACATATGCGGCCCGCGATGTCCCGGGCCGCAATGCCCGGTGCCGCAAACAGCCGCGCCGCAAACAGCCGCGCGGCAAACACCCGGTCGGTAAGGCCCCGGGCCGCCCGGCGCCGCCCGAACCATCCTCCCCCGGCAGTCGACGATGGTAAGGAACGAGACGACCGCATGGCCCGATCATAGGGCTTTTCTCCGGTCACTCTGCGTACTTTGCGCCCAGGTGAGCGAGTTCCCCCGGGCGACGATTAACGGCAAATACTGCCGGGACTAATCCCGGAGCCAGGCGGCGGTGTCTGGGGGGAGCAGGCCGTCGCGGAGTTCCCCGCTGGCGATGAGCAGCCCGGTATGCGCAGGGAGTTCCACCGGCCGGGCGGAGAGGTTGACCACCACCGTCAGTTCGCCGCCCCGGCGGTAGCTGAGCACGCCCTCCGGTGCGGGAAGCCAGGTCAGGGTGCCGTCGGCCAGGGCGGGCTCGGCGCGGCGCAGCCGCAGCGCCCGGCGGTACAGCTCAAGCATCGAGCCGGGATCGCCCGCCTGGGCCTCGGCGGTCAGGTTTTTCCAGTCCGCGGGCTGCGGGAGCCACGGCGCCGCGCCGTCCGGCCCGAAGCCGAACGGGGGCGCGTCGCCCGACCAGGGCAGCGGCACCCGGCAGCCATCCCGCCCCCGGTCGGTGTGCCGGGACCGTTCCCAGATCGGGTCCTGCAGCAGCTCGTCAGGCAGATCCTCGACCTCGGGCAGGCCGAGTTCGTCACCCTGGTAGATGTACACGCCGCCGGGCAGCGAGAGGGTGAGCAGCGCGGCGGCCCGGGCGCGGCGGGTGCCCAGCTGCAGGTCGGACGGCACGCCGATGCGCCGGTCGCTCATGCTGAACGCGGTCTCGGCGCGCCCGTACCTGGTGACGTGCCGCACCACGTCATGGTTGCTGAGCACCCAGGTGGGCGTGGCGCCGACCCGGGCGTGCGAATCCAGCGTGGCGTCGATCACCTCGCGGAGCGCGGGAGCCTCCCACGCGCAGCACAGGAAGTCGAAGTTGAACACCGAGTGCAGCTCGTCCGGGCGCAGGTAGCGGGCCAGCCGCTCGTGGTCGGGCAGCCAGATCTCGCCGATCAGCACCCGGTCGGTGGAGTAGGACGCGGCGATCCGCCGCCAGTCACGGTAGATCCCGTGCACCTCGTCCCGGTCGATGAACGGATGGGCGGCCGGGCTGTCCAGCGCCGCGCGGCCCGGTCCCGCGCTGGCCCGGGGCGGAAGGTCCGGGTCCAGCCCGTCCCGGGCCGGGCCGAGATCCGCCAGGGCGGGGTCCTTGGCCAGCAGCCCGGCGGAGTCGATCCGGAAACCGTCCACCCCGCGGTCGAACCAGAACCGCAGCACCGAGGCGAACTCAGCGCGGACGTCCGGGTGGGCCCAGTTGAAGTCGGGCTGGCCGGGGCTGAACAGGTGCAGGTACCACTCCGCTGGACCGCCATCGGGGGCGCCATCGGGACCGCCGCCCGATCCGGGCGCCCGGGACCAGGCCGGGCCGCCGAACATGGCGGGCCAGTCGTTCGGCGGCAACTCGCCGGCCGGGCCACGGCCGGGCCGGAAATGGTAGCGGGCCCGCTCCGCCGAGCCAGCCGGGGCGGCCAGCGCGGCGGCGAACCACTCCTGCTGGTCCGAGCCGTGGTTCGGGACGATGTCGATGATGATCCTGATCCCGAGCGCGTGCGCCTCGGCGATCAGCTTCTCCGCCTCGGCGAGGCTGCCGAACAGCGGCTCGATCGCGCGGTAATCGGCCACGTCGTAGCCGGCGTCCGCCATCGGCGACGGATACCAGGGAGCGAACCAGATCGCGTCGATGCCCAGCTCGGCCAGGTAGGGCAGGCGGGCCCGGACGCCGGCCAGATCACCGATGCCGTCGCCGTTGCCGTCCGCGAAGCTGCGCACGTACACCTCGTAGATGGCAGCCGTCCGCCACCAGTCATGCGCCGAAGCGCCCTGGCCAGTGTTGGGCACGTTAACCTCCTGGAAAATCGGCAAGAGCCGACCGGTTTCTGGTTGCGGGCGTTCATCCCTTGAGGCCTCCGGCGGTGAGGCCGGACAGGATGTTGCGCTGGAAGATCAGGAAGAAAATAATCGTCGGAATCGCGGCCATCGCGGAAGCGGCGATGATGAGGTTCTCGGGGGTAGTCGTCGCCCCGGTGATCCCGACATTGATCGTTTCCCTGGTGGGGGTGTAGCCGCTCTCGACCAGCAGCGGCCAGAGGAAATCCTTCCAGACCGTGACGAACGCGAAGATCGTGACGACACCCAGGATCGGCCTGGAAATCGGCAGGACTATCGAGCGCAGAGCCCGCAGCGGGGACGCACCATCGATCGCCGCGGCATCCATCAGTTCGGAGGGAATCGAATCGAAGAACCGCTTGAGCAGGAAGATATTGAAGGCGTTCGCGACGGAAGGCAGCCAGATGGCCTCAGGCGTGCCGATCAGGCTCACATGCAGGAGAGGCAGGCTGGCCACGGTCAGGTACTGGGGCACGATCAGGACGGTGGCGGGGATCATCAAAGTGGCCAGCATCATGCCAAAGATTACGTTACCCGCCACCGGCCGGAGCTTTGAGAACGCGTAGGCCGCGGCCACGTCGAAGATGAGCTGGAACGCGAGCGCACCGAACGCGTAATACAAGGTGTTGAACATCAGCCGGCCGACGCTGAGGGTATTCCAGGCGGAGACGTAGGTGCTCGGATGAATGTGGGCCGGAAAAAGCGTCGGCGGCACCTGGCCCGCTTCTTGGGTGGACTTGAGCCCGTCGGTGAACAGGAAGTAAAGCGGGCCGATGAACACCAGCGTGAAGACGACGACGACCAGGGTCAGGATAATCCGGTAGGCGAGCTTGCTGCCCCGCCGGTTCAGCTGGGCCTGGGATATCAGGGTCCGTGACGTTGTGTTGCGCGGCGCCGTGCGGCGCCTCGGCGTCTCGGCTCTGGCGGGGACCACTGACACGTGAGCTCCTGTCTCCTAGCCGCGGTCGCGGCTCAGCCAGAAGTAGGCGCCGGAGAAGGCGCCGAGCACCAGCAAGAGCACCACGCCGAGCGCCGAGGCGCTGTTGTAGTTGCTTGAGCCACTCATGGAGAACGCGTACATGTAGACGAGGTTGACCACCGACAGCGTGTTGTTGTTCACTCCTGGCCCGCCGGTCAGGATGAAGGCCTCGATGAACATCTGCATGGTGGCGACGATCTGCAGCAGCAGCAGCGTCGAGAGGATCAGCCTGGTCTGCGGCACCGTGACGTGCCAGATCCGCCGGAACAGCCCGGCGCCGTCCAGTTCCGCGGCCTCGTACAGCTCGCCGGGGATGTTCTGCAGCGCGGCGAGGTAGATCAGCGTCGCGGCGCCCATGTTCATCCAGGTGGCCGCGATCACCACGGAGATCATCGCGGTGGTCGGCATGGTGGTTCCTGGCGACTGCACCCACTGCGAGGCCGGCAGGTGCAGGAGCTGCAGGATGCGGTTGAACAATCCCGTGCTCGGGTCGTAGAAGTAGGCGAAGAGCAGCAGCGCCGAGGCCGGCGGCAGCATCACCGGCAGGTAGACCAGGACCCGGAGATAGCCCTTGGCGTGCCGCAGCTCGTTGAGCAGGATCGCGGTGAAGAACGGCACCGCGTAACCGAAGACCAGTGCGAGCCCGGTGAACTCCAGCGTGTTTTCCCAGGCCGTCCGGAACTCCGGATCGTGGAAGATCCGGATGTAGTTCGCCCACCCGGCCCAGGTGGTCACGCCCAGGTGGGTCTTCTGGAAGCTCATGATGATCTCGCGCACCATCGGGTACCAGGAGAACAGCGCGAAGCACAGCACCGCACCGATGAGGAACCCGTGCGCGGAAAGGTTGCGCCTGACCTGCCGGCTCCGCCTGCTGCGGACGGCCGGCCGCACGACCCGGCCCGGGCTGTCCTTGGCCTTGCGGAGCGGGACCGCGGTGTCCGTCATCGATTCTCCGGATTCTCCTGGGACGAGGCCAGCCAGCAAAGGCGCGATGACTCCGCTGGGGTGCGAGGGGCTGCGCTGACGCGCAATCAGCCGCGCTGGCGCCGGGACTCGCCGCGGGGGCCGGAAGCCCGGCCCCCGCGGCGGCCACCTACCCGCCGCTGTTGGCCAGGAGGGTGTTGACGTTGCCCGCTGCCGCGGAGAGCAGCTTGCTGTAATCAGGGTTGGGTTCGGTGAGCGCGTCCAGCATCGGCGTGTTCAATGCCGCGTACAGCGCCTGGGCGTCGGGCGGCTCGCCCATGCCCTTCTCGCGCGCGGCGGCAAACGTCGAGTAGTAGGACGTGTGGATCGTGGCGCTGGCCTCCAGCAGCTTCTGGTTCTTCTGCTGGGTCGCGCCGGTGAACAGCTGCGGCTCGGGGAAGCCGACCGGGAACCCGTCGGCCTTCTGCCGCACGTAGTTGAACTGGCCCAGGCCGGGCGTCAGGTCCTCGAAGTTGAGCCACTTGATGCCGGCCCGGATCTGGGCCGGCGTGTCGCTCTTCGCGAACATGTAGCCGTTGCCACCCGACAGCGAGCCCGCGGGGGTGCCGCTGGTGCTGGGCAGCGGGCCCATGCCGTAGTCGTTCACGTTGCCGTGGTTGACCGGGACGATGGTGTTGTAGATGTCGTCCGGCGCCGCGATGTACATGCCGAGCTTGTTGGCGGCGATCTGCTGCTGCAGGGTGCCCCAGGCGAGCTGCTGAGTCGGGCTCATGCTGTGATCGACGAACCGCATCTGGTGCAGGGCCTGCAGGATCGCCGTGGCCTGCGGTGCGTTGGCCGAGCTGTTGAAGGCCGCCTGGCCGTTGGAGCCCACGATCTGGCCGCCCATCGCGTCCATCTCGGAGGTGAAGTGCCAGCCGCCGACGGGGCTCGCACTGTAGTCGCCGTAGCCGTAGATGCCGTGGCCGAGAGCGGCGATCGCCTTGGCGTCCTTCTCCACCCCGGCCCAGGTGGTCGGGGGCGTGTTGGGGTCGAGCCCGGCCTGGGTGAACAGCTTCCTGTTGATGACCATGCCCTGCGTGTAGTTGGACGTCGGCAGCCCGTAGAGCGTCTTGCCCGCGGTTTCCGCGGCCATCGCCGACGGGACGATGTCGTGCAGCGCCGGGACCGTCTTGGTGTTCACGTAGGAGGTGATGTCGGCGGCCTGGCCCGCGTCGAGGACCTGGTTGAGGTCGGTGAAGTAGGCGTAGAAGAGGTTGGTCTCGGTGCCGGCCTTGAGCGTGGCGGTGAACTGGGCCGGGACCTCACACTGGCCGGTGTAGGTGACGCTCTTGATGGTGATGTTGGGGTTGGCCTTCTCGAAGGCGGCGACGTCCTCGTTCCACTCCTTGCGCTGAGCCGTCGCGGTGGCCGGCGGTTCGCAGTTGACGCTGATGGTCACGTGGCCATCGCCCGAGGCGCCGGAGGAGCCACTGCTTGAGCAGGCGGCGGCGGTGAGGCCCAGGGCCGCCAGGGCGGCGACCCCGGCGATCGTCCGGTGGCCGGGCCGCCGGTAGAGCTGTCTGTTCGTGGTGCCAAATCTCTTCATGACGACCTCGATGTCGGGTGGAGCGGGCGAGTGGTCGGGGGTGATGTGAGCTCCGTCACCAGGTACCGCAGACGGTATATGTGCTTCCATTTCGTAGCAAGAGTTGGACTATTTTTTGAACGATAACGACTTCACAACGCAGAAGATCGACAGCTCAGCGCTTGCCGACCAGGCCTCGCCTTTACCGTCCTGACCTGGGCTAAGTGACGGGGTGGACTCATCCGAACCGGCGAACGACGTCGAGAACGCCGAAAACCACCGGGACGACCGGGCCGAAAGAGGCTTGCTCGAGGTCGCAAACTCTTGCAATTTCTTGCGGTAATCGCCGTATAGTTGCGTCATGACACGGCGGCTAGCGGAAGTGGCCAAGAAGGTGGGGGTCAGCGAGGCGACGGTCAGCCGGGTGCTGAACGGCAAGCCGGGCGTCTCCCAGACGACCCGGGACGCCGTGCTCACCGCGCTGGACGTGCTCGGCTACGAGCGGCCCACCCAGATGCGCGGCGAGCGCGCCCGGCTGGTCGGGCTCGTGGTGCCCGAACTGCAGAACCCGATCTTCCCTGCGCTGGCCGAGGTGGTCGGCGGCGGCCTGGCCCAGCAGGGCTTCACGCCGGTGCTGTGCGTGCGCGGGGCCGGCGGCGGCCTGTCCGAGGCCAGCTACGTCCGGATGCTGCTCGACCAGCACGTATCCGGGATGGTGTTCGCCGGCGGGAACTTCGCCGAGGCGGACTCCCCGCATGACCACTACGAGCTGCTGCTGGAACGGGGTGTGCCGGCGGTACTGGTCAACGCGGCCGCCGAGCACCTCCGCTACCCGCGGGTCTCCGTCGACGACGCGGCCGCGGTGGAGCAGGCCCTGGGGCACCTGCTGTCCCTGGGCCACCGCCGGGTCGGCCTGATCATCGGCCCGGACGACCACATGCCGTCGCGGCGCAAGCTGGCCGCGTTCACCGCCCTGGCCGCCCGGGCCGGCATCGCCACCACGGACGCCGTGGAGCACACGATGTTCTCGGTGGAGGCCGGGCACGCGTCCGCCGCCCGCCTGGTGCGGGCGGGCATCACCGGCATCGTCTGTGGCAACGACCCGCTGGCGCTGGGCGCCATCCGGGCCGTGCGCCGGCTGGGCATGTCGGTGCCCGGGGACGTCTCCGTGGTGGGCTACGACGACTCCGCGCTGATGACCTGCACGGACCCGCCGCTGACCACGGTCCGGCAGCCCATCGACGCGATGGGCCGGGCCGTGGTGAGCACCCTGGTCCAGCAGGTTGAGGGTGGCACGGTCGCGACGGCTGAGCTGCTCTTCGAGCCGGAACTGGTCGTCCGGGGGTCGACGGCCCGGGCCCGGGGCTGACGGTGCGGGGGCCCGTCAACGTCGTGCGTCCGCCTCATCACCGCACGGATATGCGTCTGAAAGTTTGATACTTACGTAACTCAATCGATATATTGCAGACATACGTCCGGCTCTGTACGGTGAGGGCACTTTTACCCGCCCGCGCACCCCTCCAGGAGCCCAGGTGTTACGTTCCCCCCGCACTCTCAGACGCTTGATCGCGCTCGCAGGCAGTACCGCGCTGCTGGCTAGCGGCGGTGCTCTCGTGGCGGTGGCACCGGCCTTAGCCGCCACCTCAGCCACCGGCGGCAGCGGCGGCAGCGGCGGCAGCGGCAGCAGCCTGCCGTACACCGAAGTCCAGGCGGAGACCTCCGCCACCAACGGGACCGTCATCGGCCCGAGCTACACCCAGGGCCAGCTGGCCGACGAGGCGTCGCAGCGTAAGGCCGTGACCCTGAAGGGCACCGGGCAGTACGTCACGTTCACCACGCCGGTGGCGACCGTGCAGGGCAGCACCGACGGGTCGGGCTTCTCCAGATCGTCGCGTCGGCCAACTACACCTTCAACCCCTCGACCGGCAACACGGTCACGATCACCTTCCCGTCGGCCAGTTACCGGTACGTGCGGCTGAACTTCACCGCCAACACCGGGTGGCCCGCCGGGCAGGTCTCCGAGTTCCAGGTCTGGGCCAGCTGACCCGGACTGAACCCGCACGGCGCCGGGGGCGGGTACTGCACCGCAGTACCCGCCCCCGGCCCCTTTACGGCGTCCGTAATCCGTGTTAGGGCCGAAATATGACCCCGCTTGCCGTTCCTGTCCCATGAGATGGTGCAAGGTCTTTCCCGGCCAGGAAGACCAGATTCCCTACGTGCGCACGTTCGTGTCCCAGTTGCTGGCCGACCGCCCCGACCGCGCGGACATCGTCACCTGCGCGGCCGAACTCGCGGCCAACGCGGTCCGGCACACCGCCAGCGGCCGCGACGGATTCTTCGCCACCGAGGTGACCTGGACCGGGCTGACCGTCCGGGTCGCGGTGGCCGACGGCGGCGCGGGCACCGCGCCGCCGCTCGGCCCGGACCACACCGCGCCCGGGGCTGACGGCGGGCTGGGCCTGCTGGCCCGCCTCGCGTCCCGCTGCGGCACCGAAGGCGACCAGCGCGGCCGGGTGGTCTGGGCCCAGTTCCTGGAGACCACGGGCACCGCGCCCGGCGCCACCTCGGTGCCGCTGGCCCCGGAGCGGTCCACCGCGGCTGAGGCCGCCGACCTGGCCGAGCGGTACCAGGGCTGGCACACCTGGTTCGGGCACTGGACCCGGCAGTGGTGGGCCATCCCCAAGCAGGCCTCCAAGGCCACGGCCCTGATCACCGAGCCCACGGCCGGGGCCCTGGCCCAGCGGCTGGATGCGCTCTAGCTCAGCTGCTGAAGGCGGCGTCGAAAGATGCACGGGGCGGCTCGAGGTCGAAGTGCTTCAGGTAGGCCAGGGCCTCGGGAGCCCCGGCGAGCCGGTCCATCCCCGCGTCCTCCCACTCGACCGAGATCGGGCCGCGGTAGCCGATCGAGTTGAGCATCCGGAACACGTCCTCCCACCGGACCTCACCCCGCCCCGCGGACACGAAGTCCCAGCCCCGGCGCGGGTCCCCCCAGGGCAGGTGCGAGCCCAGCCGGCCGTTACGGCCGTCGAGGCGCTTGCGGGCCTCCTTGCAGTCCACGTGGTAGATCCGGTCCGGGTAGGCGGCCAGGAACGCCACCGGGTCCAGGTCCTGCCAGACGAAGTGACTCGGGTCGAAGTTGAGCCCGAACGCGGGCCGGTTGCCCACCGCGTCCAGGGCCTGCCGGGTGGTCCAGAAGTCATACGCGATCTCGCTGGGATGCACCTCATGCGCGAAGCGCACCCCTTCGGCGTCGAACACGTCCAGGATGGGGTTCCACCGCGCGGCGAAATCCGCGTAGCCAGCCTCGATCATCTCCGGCGGCACCGGCGGGAACATGGCCACCGTGTGCCAGATCGAGGAGCCGGTGAACCCCACCACGGTCTGGACCCCGAACGCGGCCGCGGCCCGCGCGGTATCGGCCAGTTCGGCGGCGGCCCGCTGCCGAACCCCTTCGGGCTCACCGTCCCCCCAGATCCTGGCGGGCAGGATGCCCTGGTGCCGCACGTCGATCGGGTGATCGCAGACCGCCTGGCCGACCAGGTGGTTGGAGATGGCCCAGCAGCGCAGCCCGTACTTGGCCAGCAGCGGCGTGCCGCCCGGCCAGGTAGCCGTCCTCGTGCAGGGCCCGGTCCACCTCGAAGTGATCACCCCAGCAGGCCAGTTCCAGACCGTCGTAACCCCAGTCGCGGGCCAGCCGGCAGACTTCTTCCAGGGGCAGGTCGGCCCACTGGCCGGTGAACAACGTGAACGCTCGGGACATCATCGGCTCCGGTCGGTTTTCGTTGCGGCGATTTTTGCTGGTGAATTTCCGGGGGTTAGACCGGGGTCCACCGGCTGTCCTGGGCGGCGCTGGCGGACACGGCCTGCAGTACGTGCTGGACCTGGAGTCCGTCCGCGAAGGAGGGCTCGGGGTCGGCGCCTTTGCCGATCGCGATGACCAGGTCACGGACCTGGTGCGTGAACGTGTGCTCCCAGCCCAGCACGTGCCCCGGCGGCCACCAGGCGGACAGGTACGGGTGGCCGGGCTCGGTGACCAGGATGCGCCGGAATCCCGCGGTCGCGGGGTCCGCCGTGTTGTCGCAGAACTCCAGCTCGTTGAGCCGTTCCAGGTCGAACCCGAGGCTGCCGCGGGCCCCGTAGACCTCGATCCGCAGCGCGTTCTTCCGGCCGGAGGCGAACCGGGTCGCCTCGAAGGTGGCCAGCGCCCCGGATTCGAGCCGGGCGGTGAAGGCCACCGCGTCGTCCACGGTGACTGGGCCCGTGGTGGCCGGGACACCGGGGCGGCCGTCGCCGCCGGGGACCGGGCGCTCCGGCACGAACGTGGCCGACACCCCGGAGACCCCCGAGATCAGCTGCCCGGTCAGGTACTGGGCCAGGTCCACGACATGCGCGCCCAGGTCGCCCAGCGCCCCTGAGCCCGCGTGCTCCTTCTGCAGCCGCCAGGTCAGCGGGAAGTCCGGGTCGGCCAGCCAGTCCTGCAGGTAGCTGGCCCGGACGTGCCGGATCTCGCCGACCCGGCCGCTGGCGATGAGCTCACGGGCCAGCGCGAGGGCCGGGACGCGGCGGTAGTTGAAGCCCACCATGGAGCGGACCCCCCGGGCCTGGGCCCGCGCGGCCGCCGCCGCCATGGCCTCCGCCTCGGCCACCGTGTTGGCCAGCGGCTTCTCGCACAGCACGTGCTTGCCCGCCTCCAGCGCGGCGATGGAAATCTCGGCGTGCGAGTCGCCGGGCGTGCACACGTCGATGAGCTGCACGTCGTCGCGTTCGAGCAGGGCGCGCCAGTCGGTTTCCACGGCGCCGAACCCGTAGCGCTGCGCGGCCGCCTCCGCCGCCGCGCGGTCCCGGCCGCACAGCGCGGCCAGCACCGGACGCATCGGCAGGTCGAAGGCGTGCGGGGCGGTCCGCCAGGCCTGGGAGTGCGCCGCGCCCATGAACGCGTAGCCAACCATGCCGACGCCGAGTGGTTCAGTCACGCGATCCCCTGCCTGCTCAGTCGATGGTCGCGACACATGGATCCCAGTCTGCCGGCAGCGCGTCCGGGGTGTCGAAGGTAGCCAGAACGCGCTCGAACGTGCCCGCGGTGATGGAGCGCGCCACCGCTTCCATAGTGTCCAGGACGTGCAGCGCCAGTTCGCCGGACGCCCGGTGCGCCGTCCCGGCGCGGATGGACCGCGCCATGTCCGCCACCCCGAGGCCCCGGCCCGCGGTGGCCCCGGTCGCCGGGATCGTCTCCCAGTCGTCGCGGCCGGTCGGGCGGACCCGGATCTCGCCGTCGAACCGGTTGGGGTCGGGCAGCGACAGCGTGGCCTCGGTCCCGGTGATCTCCACGAAGCCGTGCCGCCGGAGCGGTGAGTCGAAGCTCAGCACGAGCGTGGCGGCCGGGCCCCGGGCGTACCCGATCAGCGCCGCGACGTGGGTCGGCACCTCGACCTCGAACCTGGTCCCGGCCCGCGGGCCGCTGCCGATGACCCGGCTCGGCTGGCCTCGCCGGCCGAGCGCCGCGACCTGGTCCGCGGGACCGAACAGGGTGGCCAGCATGCTGAGGTAGTACGGCCCGATGTCGAACAGCGGGCCCGCGCCCCGCCGGAACAGGAACTCGGGATCGTGGTGCCAGCGCTCGGGCCCGGGCTCCTGCATCAGGGTCAGCGCGCTGTGCGGCTCGCCGATGGCGCCGCTGGCGATCAGCCGCCGGGCCGTCTGCAGCCCCGCGCCGAGCACCGTGTCGGGGGCGCAGCCGACCCGCACGCCGGCCCGGGCCGCCGCGGCGAGCAGACCGCGGCCGGCCACGGTGTCCAGGGTCAGGGGTTTCTCGTTCCAGACGCTCTTACCCGCCGCCACCGCCTGCAGCGCCACTTCGGCGTGCGCGGCCGGCACGGTCAGGTTGACCACCAGCTCCACGTCGGGGTGGGCGGTGGCCTGATCGGTGCTGCCGACCTCCGGCACGCCGTACCGGGCCGCCTGGGCCTTGGCCCGCTCCAGGACGAGATCCGCGCAGAACAGCACGCGCAGGTCCGGGAACGAGGTGAGGTTGCGGAGGTACTCGTCGCTGATCATGCCGCAGCCGACGACGGCCACCCCGACCGGGTCAGTGGGCACTGGTACCACCGGGCTGGGCCAGGCCCTGGGCGGCCAGCCAGGCCAGGCTGTCCCCGACCGCGGTCATCATGTCGGTCGCGCACCGGTCGAGTTCGACGACGTGCCATGCGGCGGGTGCGGCGGCCAGGATCTCCGCGACCGGCATCCGCCCGGTCCCGACCGCGGTCATCGGGTCGTCCCGGGTGACCGGACCGTCCTTGACGTGCAGGTACCCGACCCGCTCGCCGAGCCGACCGAGCAGGGCTGGCACGTCCTGCCCGGCCACCGCGGCCCAGTAGGTGTCCACTTCGAGCAGCACCGCCGGGTCGAGCTGGGCGGCCAGGACCTCCAGGGCCGGGGTCCCGTCAGGCAGCGGGGCGAGCTCGTGGTCGTGGTTGTGGTAGCCGAGCCGCAGCCCCTCGCCGCCCAGCCGGGCCGCGATGCCGTTGAGCTCCGCGGCCACCGCCCGCACGCCGTCCGCGTCGGCGAACCGGGCGGGTGGCAGGTACGGGACGATGACGGTATCCGCGCCGAGGATACGGGCTGCCGCCGCGACCGGCCCGGCCTGTTCGCCCGCCGGGTTGGCGTGCACGCTGCAGACCGCCAGGCCGGCCGCGGCCAGGTCGGCGGCCAGCCCGGCCGGATCGTTGAGGATGCCGAACGGTTCCGCCGCTCCGTAACCGAACGCGGCGATCTGGTCCAGGACGCCTTTCCGGTCCACCGCCAGCTGGTCGCGCACGGTGTAGAGCTGCAGCGCCGGGGGGTTACTGGTCGTCACGTGCCTCAGGCTCCCGTAGTTCTGAACGGTGGTCGGAATAGTAGTTTTCGAAACTTATTCGCTCTGTGGTTCAGGCTAGATTCGACAGGACAGACGGTCAATAGCCTGGTCCCGCCGGACCGGCCGCCGACTCCGGCCGTAGGATTACGAGGAAGCCTCACGTTGCTTGACCTGAAGGGCTAGTCGAAGTTTCGAAACCGTGGACGAGGAGCTGCCGTGGCCCGAGAGACCGGGCGCAGCACGCTGGCGGGCATCGCCGCGGAGGCGGGCGTGTCGGTGTCCGCGGTGTCCAAGGTGCTCAACGGGCGGACCGACGTGGCCGCGGCGACCCGGGCCCGGATCGCCGCGCTGCTCCGGCGGGACGGGTACCAGGTCGCGTCCCGGCTCGGCTTCGGCGTCGTGGACCTGCTCATCGCCACCCTGCACACTCCGTGGGCCGAGGAACTGCTGCGCGGCACCGTGCAGGCGGCGGACGAGGCCGGGGCCAGCGTCGTGGTCAGCACCGTGGACTCACCCGGCGGCTTCACGGCCTGGCTGAACCGGGCCACGGCCCGCGGTACCGACGGTGCGCTGACGGTGCTGAACCTCCCGGACAGCGGTGAGCTGCAGCGGCTGGCCGCCGCGCGCATCCCGCTGGTGGTGATCGACCCGCCCGGGGAGCCCGGCCCGGGCATCCGGTCGGTGGGCACCACGAACTGGCAGGGCTGCCTGACCGCGACCCGGCACCTGATCGAGCTGGGACACCGCCGCATCGCCATCATCGGCGGCCCGGAGGAGCTGTGGTCCAGCCGGGCCCGGCTGGCCGGCTATCGCGCCGCCCTGGAGGCGGCCGGGCTGACCGCCGCGGGGGAGCTCATCCGCCGGGACCTCTTCTGCGCGGAAGGCGGCCGGCGCCAGGCCCGCGAGCTGCTCGCGCTGCCTCAGCCGCCCACCGCGATCGTGGCCGGCAACGACCCGCAGGCGTTCGGCGTGCTCCAGGCCCTCGGCGAGCGGGGGTTGCGGGCCCCCGGCGACCTCAGCGTGGTGGGCTTCGACGACGTCCCGGTGGCCTCATGGGCCACTCCCGCACTCACCACTATCCGCCAGCCCCTCGCGGCCATGGCCGCAACCGCCTTCCGGATGCTGTACACCCGCCCCGGTGCAGGTGAACCGCATCACATCGAGCTGGCCACCACCCTGGTCATCCGGGACAGCACCGGCCCGCCGCCCAGGGTTAGATAAACGTCATCTCGGCTAATTGACCCGCTTTGGTGCGCTAGTCTGCCCCTGATTCAGCCGTGGAATCCAGGGAGTTCCCCATGCCTCGTCGTTTCCGCCTCCGGCCCGTCACCGGGCTGGCCGCGCTCGTGGGTCTGGGCGGCCTGCTCGCCGCCGGCTGCAGCGGCGGCGGCGGCTCCGCCGCGCCGGGCGGGCTGGAGACGACCAACCTGAGCGTGGCGGCCGTCCCGGCCGTCGACTCCGCCGCGCTGTACATCGCTAAGCAGCGCGGGCTGTTCGCCGCCGAGGGCCTGCACGTCACGATCCTGAAGGCGGTCAGCGGCAAGACGACCGTCAACGGCCAGCTGGCCGGCAAGTTCGCCGTCACGAGCGGGAACTACGTCTCCTACATCCTGGCCAACGCCGACCCCCAGCGGGTCGGGCTGAAAAAGCCCGCCGACTTCCGGGTCCTCGCGCCAGGTTCGATCATGGAGGCGAACAACCAGGACATCATGGTCCTGCCCGGCTCGCACATCAAGACGGTCAGCGACCTGCAGGGCAAGAAGATCGCCGTCAACGTGACGCAGAACATCGGCCAGTTGCTGGTCAGCTCCGTTCTCAGCGACAACGCGGTGCCGGTGAACAAAGTGACATTCGTCCCCATCCAATTCCAGGACATGGTGAAGGCCCTCCAGCAGCACAAGGTGGACGCCATGTGGGCGCCCGAGCCGTTCATCACCGAGGCCGAGGAGAATGCCGGCGCGATTCCGCTGGCCGACAGCAACCAGGGCAACACGGAGAACCTGCCGATCAGCGGGTACATGGCCACCGCGAGCTGGCTGAAGAAGAACCCGAACACCGCGGCGGCCTTCCGCCGGGCCATCCTCCAGGCCCAGGCCATCGCGGCCACCGACCCGGCTGCCATCCAGCAGGGCATGGAGGTCTTCGCGGACGTACCCGCGAAGACCGCGTCCATCGAGGCCGACCCGCAGTTCCCGACCCAGTCGAACGCGGCCCTGCTCGCCCGGCTGGAAGCCCTGATGCTGCACTTCAACATGATCAACCAGGCGTACAGCGTAAGCCAGATGATCAGCAAGTAACTCCGGCTGCTCAGCCGGCCAGCGTGTCCACCGAGACCTGCCAGAGCAGCGCGGCGTCGTCCGGATCCAGGGCATAGGCCGCGACCCCGCGGCGCGAGCCCGGCTGGTTCAGGCCGGCCTCATTGCAGTCCTCGAAGTAGCGGCCGCCGATGCCGTCGAGCAGCGGCGAAGTGGCCACCAGCACGGACGTCGCGGCGCCCTGCTCCGGGGTCTTCCAGCTGGGGCCGCCCCCGCCACTCTGGCGACGCAGCCGGTCCAGTTCCTCGTCGGTGACGTAGCGCTGCAGGCCGGTCCGGATCCCGCCCGGCATCAGCGCGTTGACCGTGACGCCGTCCCCGGCCCAGCGCCGGGTCGCCTCCACCGCGAACAGCACGTTGGCCGTCTTGGACTGCCCGTACGCGGCCCACGGCTCGTACGGCCGCTCCAGGAAGTGGATGTCCTCGAAGACCACCGGGGATCGCAGGTGCGCGGAGGAACTGACGGACACCACCCGGGCGCCCCCGGCGGCGGCGAGGGCTCCGTGCAGCCTGGTGGCCAGGGCGAAGTGGCCCAGGTGGTTGGTGGCGAACTGCATCTCCCAGCCTTCGGGAGTGCGCATCAGCGGGGAGGCCATGATGCCCGCGTTGTTGATGAGGATGTGCAGCGGGCCGTCCCAGGCCGCCGCGAACGCCGCCACGGAGGCCTGGTCGGCCAGGTCCAGCCGGGCGGCGAGCACCTGCTTGTTACCAGTGGTCGCGGTGATATCGGCGGCGGTGCGCTCGCCCGCCTCGACGTTGCGGACCGCCAGCGTCACCTCGGCGCCCGCCCCGGCCAGCGCCCGGGCGGTCTCGATGCCGATACCCGACGCGCCGCCGGTCACGATGACCCGGCGGCCGGTGAGGTCGATGCCGTCCACGACCTCGGCGGCCGTCGATTCGGCCGTGAACGGCGTGGTGATGGGCGTGCTTACAGTCATGATGTCCCCGGGTATGATCGAAACGGAGGAGCCTCCACTACTATCGTCAAGACTAACCGGAGCTTCCTCCGTTTAGCAAATTCACTGAAGGAGCGCCGTGGCGGAGATCGCGGGCCGGCCGCTGCGCGCCGACGCCCAGCGCAACCGGGCCCGGCTGCTGGAGGCCGCCGTCCGGGCCTTCTCCCAGGAAGGGCCGGAGGTGACGCTCGACGCGATCGCCAGGAACGCCGGGGTCGGCATCGGCACGCTGTACCGCCACTTCCCCACCCGCGAGGCCCTGGTGGAAGCCGCCTACCGCAACGAGCTGGCCCGGCTCTGCGACGCGGTCCCGGAGTTGCTGCGGGACATGACCCCGGCCGAGGCCACCCGCCGCTGGATGGACCGGTTCGTGGATTACATGACGACCAAGCGCGGCATGGCCGATGCGCTGCGCGCGGTCATAGCCTCGGGGCGCAATCCCTACGAGCAGAGCCGCGGCCAGCTCATCGCCGCGATCACCACGCTGCTGGAGGCGGCCGGCCAGGCCGGGACGCTGCGCCGCGACATCGAACCTGCCGACGTGCTGGCCAGCCTGGGCGGCGTGTCCCTGACCGCCGGCGAGCCAGCGCAGCGTGAGCAAGCCGGGCGCCTGCTTGACCTGCTCATGGACGGCCTGCGCTACCAGCAGCACACGGGGGTTAGCTGCTGAAGCCGGGGATGCCTGTCCCGCCCACCGTGGTCCCCACGTGCAGGTAGACCGGCCCGGACTGGCCGCACGCCTGGAAGGTGAAGGGGACCTCGAGCGACCTGGTGGCCCCCGGCGGGTAGACCCGCAGCGCCACCGCGGTGGTCTGGCCACAGGACGACGGCGGGAAGTTGGCCACGTCGGTGATCTGGAGCAGCACGTGCGCGGTAGCGCCCCGGCCCAGCGTCACCAGGCGGTTGGCTGAGGCCGGACCGCGGCCTGCCGCGCGGCCGAGCTGGTGACCGCCGGGAGCCAGGGCGGAGACGCCCGGATAGCCGTACAGCGTGCACGCATGGGCCGAGGTGTTGGACAGCTCCAGTTGGTAGTTCGCGCCTCCGGCGTAGCCGTCTCCGGGGATGCCGAGCCAGGCGGTGAGCGCGCCGGTGCCGCACCTCGGGAGGCCCGCCGCCGCGGCCGTCCGCGCCGCCTGCTGGGCCGCCAGGGCCGGCCTCGCCGGGCTCCCGGATGCGGCCAGGGCGGTGGACGGGATGACGACCGCCGCGCACGTCAGGGCCAAGGCGGCCAGGCTGCGCCGCGCCGCGCGAGTAGGTGGCTTCATGTGCTCTCCCTCGGGTCCGCGTCTTCCCGGGGCCAGCCGCGGGAATGACCAATCTCGTCAGCTAAGACGGCAGTCAGGCCGGAATGGTTGGAACATCTCATTTGCCCAGCTCAGATAGGCCCGAGGCGGAGGCCGGGGCCGCATCCCAGGACGCGCCCGGGCGCCTCATGGTGCCCTGGCCGGGCACCTGCTCCCCGGCCACCAGCGCCACGACAATGACAAACGACCCAGCAATCCCCTTTCTGGATCGCCCTTCACTCACGTCCGCCGGCCTTCCCGGCATTCGGGGCCCAGCAGTTCCCGGAAAACGTGAACGGAAGACGCACCCGGCACGTGTGAGGAATAGCGGAGGCAAGCCCCGCATATTCCGAGAGGGGAGACAGATGAAATGTGTGCAGTGTGGCAGTGATGTCGCACAGGGTGCCCCAGGTGGACGCCGGCCGACCGGGTCACCGGCGCGGCCACGCTGGGTTAACTGATCGCCCGGGCCAGCCTGAAAGACCTGCCGGAACTGCCGGTCACCAGCGACCAGTTGCTGGCGGCGGGGGCCGCCGTCAACCTGCTGCTGGTCCTTATCGCCTTCGCCGTCATGCCCGGAGGCGGGAGTGCGCTGGTGAAGGTGAGCTGGAGCTTCGGTGCCTTCATCGGGCTGATCGCGGCCATCGTCTCATTCGTGCCGATGGCCACTTCCGTTATCCGGGCCCGCTCCGGCCGCGCGCGCCTGAACGGCAGGAAAGCGTCCCGGAAGAGACAGCAGTAGATAGCACACAGGGCATTACCCGCCAGCCGTTGGCCCCATCGTATGGCGAACGGCTGGCGTGGCTATTGAGCCGGGCAAGAAAGGCGGCCGCCTTTCTTGCCTTGATGAAGGCTTTATCCGGCTTGAGCGTGATAGCCCGGTGCCCGCCGCACAGCGGTGCGCGCCCGGCACCCCGGAGATGCGATACTTATCCGCTATGTCCACGTGGATCTCGAGGGAAGCCACGCCCGGGCCGGGCCTGCGGGTCGCGGTGAAGGACCTCATCGACGTCGCTGGGCTTCCCACTACCGCGGGCAGCCGGGCCATCGCTGAGCGGGCCACGCCCGCGGCCGCTGATGCGCCCTGCCTGGCCGGGCTGCGGGCCGCGATCGCTCGCGGCCAGGCCTGCCTGGCCGGCAAGACCAACCTGCACGAGCTGGCTTACGGGATCAGCGGGATCAACGCTTACTTCGGCACACCGGTCAACCCGCTTGATCCGCTGCGGGTCCCCGGCGGATCATCGAGTGGCTCGGCCGTCGCCGTGGCCAGCGGCGAGGCTGACGTCGCGTACGGATCAGACACCGGAGGGTCGATCCGCATCCCCGCGGCGTGCTGCGGTGTCGCGGGCCTGAAGACCACCTGGGGCCGGATACCGCTGACGGGCGTCTGGCCGCTCGCGCCGAGCATGGACACCATCGGGCCGATGGCCCGTGATGTGGCCGGTCTTATCGCCGGGATGAAGCTGCTGGAGCCGGGCTTCTCGGCCGGGGAGCCCGCGCCCCGGGTGGTCGGCCGCGTCGTGATCGGGGCTGACCCCATCATCGACCACGCGGTCGACGCCGCGCTGGCCGCGACCGGCTGGGACGTGGTCCAGGTCAGTCTGGAGGGACTCGACCGGGCCACCGTCGCCGCGATGACCGTGCTCGACGCGGAGGCGTGGGCCTCCGATGGCGGATACGCCGATGCGGCCCCGGACAAGATCGGCCGGGACGTGCTCGCCCGGCTGCGTGAGGCGAGCACCATCACCCCGGCGGCGGTCGGCGCGGCCCGTCAGGATGCGGTGCGCTGGCGGGCCACCTTGGCATCACTCTGGGAGCGGGTCGACCTGCTCGCCCTGCCGACGTTGCTGGGGTTCCCGCCCACCCTGGACAAGTCGCGGGAGATGGTCCGGATTCGCGGCCTTACCTCCCCGGTCAACCTGGCGGGACTGCCGGCGCTGGCCCTGCCCGTGCCCACGGGAGGCCCGCTTCCCGCGAGCGTCCAGCTGATCGGGCCCGCCGGGGGCGAGGAGAGCCTGCTCGCTGCGGGCGCCATCTTCGAGCAGGCCGTGCTGGGATCGGGAGTGATTACCCCGGGCTGATGGCCCAGCGGATTCCGCGGATGACCGCGTCGCCCGCCGGGCGGACCACGGCCCGCTCGGTCAGCGGCAGGTGAGGCAGGTAGAGCGGGCGGCGGGCCCAGCCAGGGAGCAGCGAGGTGGCCGCCGCGGCCAGGATCCCGTACGGCGGCCGGGCGACCAGCGGCAACGGCGGGGTCAGCAGCAGGAACCTGGCCGCCGCGCGGGCCTCGGCGGTGCCGCGCAGTTCCGCCCGGTACTGGCTGATCCGGTCCGCGAGCTCGGCTTCGGTGCGGGGCGGGTCGGGCACTCCGAGTTCGACGGCGATGCGGGCCACGTCCGCGACGTAGCCGTCGCGCCCGGCCTGGTCCAGGGGCTCGGCCCCGAACCGGGTGTGCGCGCGCAGGAAGCTGTCCGCCTCGGCGATGTGTACCCAGGTCAGCAGGTGCGGATCCGACGCCGCGTAGGGCCGGCCGTCCGGCGCCGTCCCGCTGACCCGACGGTGGATCGCCCTGACCCGCTCGGTCGCCGCCTGGGCGTCGCTGGCCCGGCCGAACGTGGTGACGGCGAGGAAGTAGCTGGTGCGCTGCAACCGTCCCCACGGGTCGCCGCGGTAGCCGGAATGCGCGTCCACGCCCGCCATGGCCAGCGGGTGCAGGGACTGGAGCAGCAGGGCGCGGATGCCGCCCACGAACATCGAGGAGTCGCCGTGCACTCGCTGGATGGGACGGTCCTCGGCGAACCAGCGGTCACCCTCGGCCTGGTGGATGATCCGGCGATGGTTCGGTCCCTCGGGACCGGCCACCCGCTCGAAGATGGACGCGCCGATACGGCGCCGGACGGAATCTGCCGCAGACTGCACTGTCACTTATCCAGTATCACCACGGGCACTTGCCCAGTATCACTACGGGCCATAGTTCTCCCGCCCAGGAGTGAGACTGGATTGTCTCGTTGCGATACGGAGTTTGCGATGCATTCCTTTGCGAGCCTCAGAGCAAACGTGTTGTCATAGTGGTACAGAGCGTAACTGTCCGGCACCCGGGGGCCGTCGGGAACGGATGTGCAGCCTGGAAAGGGGATCCGCCGTGCCTCGGCTCACCGCGCGTGAAATCAGCCGGATCGAGACGACCTACCGCAGCGACCTGGGGACGTTCTCCTGGTCGTGGGTCGTGCGGGCCGACGGGGAGGTCCAGTACCGGCTGAGCCACGTCGATGGCCGCCGCGAACGCAACCCCTGGCGATCCGTCTGCCACTTAACCACCGTCGAACGCCGGGCCATCGACTCCGACCTGACCCGGGCGACCGATCTGCTGATGCGTCTGGCCCGGGAACGCGGGCACTTCCCGGTGGATAACCGCAGATAACGAACACCACCTGGCGCTAACCCTGTTCTGAACGCTCCTTCATGAACTATAGTTCATGAAGGAGCGTTCAGAACAGGAGACTGATACCGGATGACCGACGTGACAGCCCGCGGGCTGACCAAGACCTTCGGCCGGGTGACCGCGGTGCGGGACATGTCCTTCACCGCGCCGGCCGGGAAGATCACCGGCTTTCTCGGGCCCAACGGATCGGGCAAGACGACCACGCTGCGCATGTCGCTCGGCCTGGTCCAGCCGACCGGGGGCACGGTCCTGATCGGCGGGGTGCCCTACAGCCAGCTGGACCATCCGCGCCGCCGGGTCGGCGCACTGCTCGAGGCGACCGGCTTCCATCCAGGCCGCCGGGCGCGTGACCACCTGCGGGTCCTGGCCGGGGCGGAGCGGATCCCGGACCGCCGGGTCGACGAGGTGCTCGGCCAGGTAGACCTGGCCGGGGCGGCGGGCCGCCGGGTGCGCGGATTCTCCCTCGGCATGCGGCAGCGCCTGGGCATCGCCGCAGCCCTGCTCGGCGACCCAGACGTGCTGATCCTGGATGAGCCGGTGAACGGCCTGGATCCCGCGGGCATCGCCTGGCTGCGCGGGCTGCTCCGCCGCCTCGCCGCCGAGGGCCGCACCATCGTGCTGGCCAGCCACCTGCTCAGCGAGATCGCCCAGACCGCGGACCACGTGCTCATCGTCAGCGCCGGGCAACTGCGCTTCGCCGGGCCGCTCCGCGAGATCGGCGAGACCAACGAGGCGCTCGAGTCCGCGTTTCTCAACCTGACCTAGGAGGATCAGTGCCGCGCACCCTGACCACCGAATTCCGCAAGCTCGCTACCGTCCGCAGCCCGTGGCTGCTGCTCGCGCTGGGACCGCTGATCGTCGTGGCCGGGATCACCGGGCTGGTCGCCTCGGGCGGCAACGTGCACGATCCGGCCCTGCAGGACAAGGCCTTCGGGCACGTGGGGCTGGCCGCGATCTTCACCCTCGTGTTCGGCATCCTGGCGGTGGCCGGCGAGTACTCCCGCGGCACCATCACCGACACCTTCCTCAGCTTTCCGCGACGCCGCCAGGTGATCACCGCCAAGCTGGCGGCCTACGGCGCGGTCGGGGCGGCCGCCGGGCTGGTCTCGGCCGCGACCGCCCTGCTGGTCACCGCGGCCTGGTGGTCCGCCAAGGGCGGCGCGTTTCACTGGTCGGCCGCGGGCACCTGGGAAATCCTGGGTGGCGGGGTGGCCGCCAACGCCGCCTTCGCCGCGATCGGGGTCGGCGTCGGCGCGCTGGTCCGCAACCTGGTGGCCGCCGTGGCCGCCGCCCTGGCCTGGATCGCCGTGGTGGAGGGCATCGCGGGCCAGCTCATCGGGTCGGGACCAGCCCGCTGGCTGCCGCTGCACGCGAGCGAATCCCTGGACCGGGCCAGCCTGATCCCCGGCGGCGGGTTGCTACCCCAGTGGGGCGGCGGGCTGGTGCTGCTCGGCTACGCGCTGGCGTTCGCGGCGGCCGGGGTGCTCATTACACTCAAGCGCGATGTCACCTAGGAAACCTGCCGTGCTCCGAGACCGCGACGGTGAGAACCTCCGCGAGCACCTGATCAGGACGGCCGCCCGACTGCTCGACGAGCGCGGCAGCGCCGGCCTGGCCGTGCGCGACATCGCCCGGGAAGCCCAGGTGGCGGACGGGGCGCTCTACAACTACTTCGAGGACAAGGAAGACCTGCTCGCTCAGGCCCTGCTGGCGCACGTGGCCACGGTCATGAGCGAGGTCCCGCCGATGCCCGGGGCCGGCACCGGCACCGTGGCGGAGAACCTGACCGTCTTCATCGACCGGGGCATGGAGTCGCTCTACCGGGTGGTGCCCGCGTTCGCCGGGCTGATGTCCCAGCCGGGCGTGCTGCGCCGCTTCCACGAGATGGTCGGCGGCGACCAGGCCTTCGCGGCGCCCGCGGGGGGTGCGGAGCCCGCGGGGGGTTCGGAGCCCGGGGGTGAAGAACAGAGCGGGGAGGAGCACGGGGAGCCGCGCAGCCTCCCGGAGATCCTGCTCCACTACCTGCAGGGTGAACGTCAGCTGGGCCGGATCGACGCCGGCGCGGACCTCGACGCTGCTACCTCGCTGATCGTGGGGGCCGTCCACGGCCAGGTGCTGCCCCGGGTCCTGTTCGCCCCGCCGGGCACCCGGCCCGCCACCCCGCCCGGCCTCGCGGCGCAGCTGGCCAGCACGGCCCTGCGCGGCCTGGAGCCCCGGCCAACCTGACCGGGGGCGGCACAGGGCGGCCTACTTGAACGCGACCGCCTTGAAGAACGTGTAGCAGAACGTGCCGTCGGGACTGGCCGCGCGGCGCAGGTCGCTGACCCCGGCCGCCCAGTCTCCCGGGGTCATCAATCCCTGGCCGACCACCTGGCCGCCGACCCCCTCGACCATGGCGGTGAACGTCTTGCGGGTGAACCCCTCGGCCAGGGCGGGCCGGCCGCCGTCCACGTAGACCATCCGGGGCGACACCCCGACCTCACGGAAGCCCGCCTGGACCAGCAACGGGTACAGCCGGCGCCCGATCAGCGCGTCGCCGCCCGCCTGCCGCTGCAGGTCGATCAGGCACTGGATGGCCCGCCGGGCCTGGTCACTGTCGGGATGAAAGTAGGCCGAGCCGTGATCTCCCTCGATGACGCTGAGCGTGCCGCCGGGACGCAGCACCCGCCTCAGCTCCGCCAGGGCCGACACCGGGTCGCGCAGGTGCTCCAGTACGAAGCACACGAAGACATGATCGAAACTGCCCGGTCCGTACGGCAGCCGGTACAGGTCCGCCTGCTGGAAGGTCACCTGCGGGGCGCCCGCCCGGCGGGCCCGGTCCCGCGCCTGCGCGAGGGAGGCGGCCGAGATGTCGATCGAGGTGAACGAGGCCTCCGGGCTGTGAGAGGCCAGGATGACCGTCTGCGCGCCCACCCCGCAGCCGGCTTCCAGCACCCGGCTGCCCGCCGGGTAGCGGGTATCGGCGTGCAGCAGCCCGGTCAGCGTGGTGGCCTGGTCGTGCAGCCGGACTTCCTCGTCGGCCGAGTACCCGTGGACGTAGTCGATCCCCATGCGCATCTCCTCGGCCGCGATCTTACGCGCCCGGGCCCGGGGGCCCGGGCGCGTAAGGACCCCGCCGGATCTAGCTCAGATCCCGCACGCCGACGCGACGGCCTCGGCGGCCGCCTCGCGGTTGCCGACCGCGGGGATGCCGGCCCGCTCGAAGTCGGTGACGTAGATCGCTGCGGCCGCGGCCGGGGAGGACGCGGCGTTCAGCGCGGGGATGTACTGGGCCCAGATGTGGTTGAAGGTCAGGATCGCCGCCAGCTGGGTCCGCAGGTCCGCGGCGGGATTCCCGGTCACGTACCCGCCCGGCAGCGGCGTCCAGCCGATCAGGCCGCCCCCGCCGTCGCCGACCGATTCGGGGTTGCCGCCGGACTCCTGCCAGATGTTCCCGGCGATGCCCGCCGCCGCGTTCCCGGTGTAGCCGTGCGAGGTCAGGAAGCTCACGATCGCGGCGTAGTTGGCCGGGACCATCCCGCTCGCCGAGCCCGAGCACGACCCGCCGTGACCGGTGGACGCACTGGTGGCCGAGGCACTGCTGGCCGGGCTGCCCGACGACCCGGCCGGTGCACTGCTGCCCGGCGAACTGCTAGCCGAGCTGGCCGACTGGCCACTGGTTGTCCACCGTGCTGGTGGCCGCCGCAGCCTGAGCGTGCCGCCCTGGTAGGTCCCGTTGCGGACCGAGGCGGGCGGGTCGGCCGGGGCGCTGAACACCTGGCCGGTGTAGATCAGGTTCGGGTCGCTGATCTTGGCCTGGTTGAGGTGATACAGCCACTGCCAGTCGCTGGCGTGACCGTAGAACTGCTGCGCGATCCCGCTCAGCGTGTCGCCGGTGCGGACTCGTGTGAAGTGCGCGCCTGCCTCCTGCTCTGCGTGCGCTTTCAAGAACCCGCCTTACGCCGATGCGCGCCCAGCTACGCGGCAACCTCCGCCTCTCACCAGGCCTGACAATTTGCTCATCGGGCAGCATGGCAGCACAGGAGTCTCATTGTGTATCAATTCGGACAAAAAGTAGATATGAGCTAAGACACCGCTGTTTCAGGCACGATCGGGTAGCAATCTCCCGACCCGGTTCAGCGTTTCCCGCAGGTTGGCCTCGGAGGTCAGCTCGTACGCCTCGGGGAGGGTCAGCCAGCGCAGCGGCGCATCCGGCCGCTCCGGCACGATCGCGTCCGGTGTCCGGGTGGCCAGGAAGAAGCGCACGTCGGCGTGCTCATGCGCGGGATCCGCACCGGCCGCGGGCACGCCGACGATGACCACGTGCCGCAACTGCGGGTCTGGCCACGGGACCAGGTCGGTAAGGCCGGTCTCCTCGGCGGCCTCGCGCCGGGCGATGCCGAGCGGGTCCTCCTCGCCCGGGTCGCCATGCCCACCGACCTGGAGCCAGGCCTGCTGGCGCTGGTGCCAGCGCAGCAGCACCCGGCCGCTGTCTGGTGTGGACGATCAGCGCCGATCCGGTGACGTGCAGCGGCAGCGACCGCGGATACGGGTCCGGCGAGTGCTCGATGAGCGCCCGGACCCGCGCCACGTCAGCGGTCTCGGCGGCGCCCTCCGGGTGGTAGGTCTTGAGCAGGTCCTGGATCGACGTCACCGGCGCAACCTACCCCAGGCCTGGCGGCCCTGCCCGGCCGGCCGCCCGGGCAGGGCCCCACCCGTCAGGGCACGGAGACCGGGACGGCGGCCCCGGCTTCGGCCGGGTCCGGCACCTCAGCGGGCTGGCGCAGGCTCCGGACGGCGAGCGGCGCCAGGGCCGCCACCGTCGCGGCCATGACCACCAGCACCAGCCAGGTGCCCACGTGGCCCCATTCCCCGAGCAGCAGCAGGAACCCGGGGATGGTGCAGGTGGTAAAGGACAAGATCAGGGTCAGCCAGCCGGCCAGGGCCGTGAAGCGGGTCTGGCCCAGCCCGAGCACGACCCAGAACAGCGCCCACAGCACCGACCACTGCAGCCACAGCAGGCCGATCGTCGGGTCGTGGAACTTGACGATGTTGGTGATGCCGAAGGCGGCGGCCATGATCGCCACCCAGGCCGAGTACCAGCCGAGGCCGAGCGCCGGGAAGCCCGCCAGGTTGCAGACCCCCACGTACAGGTAGGTGAACCCGAACAGGAAGATCCCGGCGTCCAGCAGGATGTCGCTGGGCGTCGGGGCCGTCGCGATCAGGTAGAACGGGATCGCCACCTGGAGCGCCCCGACGAACAGGTTGAACGGGGCCGCGCTCTTGGCGTCGATCCGGCCCAGGAACAGCAGGCCGTTCACGAACAGCACCGCTCCCACGAACAGCAGTCCTACTGCGGACATAGCCGTCTCCTCGTTGCGCGAATCGCCTAGTTGTACGAATCCACCGGCGGCAGGGTGTCGTTGAGCAGGTAGTCGCCTGCGTGCAGGAGCTTGAAGTCGAGCGGGTTGTGCAGGGAGAGCGTGCGGGCGTTCCGCCAGTGCCGGTCGAACCCGTACTTCTCCAGGACGCTGCCCGCGCCGCACACCTTGAACAGGTACGACCCGTTGAACAGGGCGGCTTCGGCGGCCGCGTGCCGGGCCTGGCCGGTGACCAGGGACGCCTCACCGCGGATGCGGGCGTCACCGAGATGCGCGACGGCCTCGTCGCACAGTTCGGCGGCCCGCAGCGACAGCAGTTCGGCCGCGTCCACCGCGGTCTTCATCTCGCCGACCCGCAGCTGGGTGTAGAGGTCGTCGACAGCGCGCTCGGCACTGCTCTCGTACCAGACCCGCGCCTTCGTCCGGACGAACTCGACCGCGTCGTCGAGCGCGTTCTTGGCGATGCCCACGAACACCCCCGTATGAACCGCCTGGTAGTTCAGCGAGGTGATGTCCCCGCCCCCGCCGCCCTCGGTGTCCGGGCTGCCGAGGCACAGCTCGTCGGGAATCCACACGTCGCGGAACTCGGTCGTGCCGCTGGCCGTGGTCCGCTGGCCGAACCCGCTCCAGTCGTCGTGGATCGTCACGCCGTCGGCGTCGGTCGGCGTGTAGAACACCCGGACGTCGTCGGAGCCTTCGATGCGGCACGGGCCGAACGTGATGTCCCCGGCCAGGCTGCCCGTGCAGTAGAACTTGCGGCCGTTCAGCCGCCAGCCCGCCCCGTCCTTGGTCACGGTCGTCTTGAAGTCGTTGACGCTCCTGGTGCCGACCTCGGAGTACGCGTTGGTGATCCACAGCTCGCCGCTGGCGAACCGCGGCAGCCACTTGGCCTGCACGGCCGGGGACGCGAACTCCTGGAGCAGCCGGATGCCGCCGGTGTGCAGCTGGTACATCTGGCCGATGTTGGAGTCGCCCGCGGAGATGGCGATCACGACCTTCATCAGCTCCGTGAACGTCCCTCCGTACCCCCCGTACTCGCGGGGGACCATCAGGCCGAGCAGGCCGGAGGCGCGGAAGGCGGCGCACTGCTCGTACGGGAACTTCCGCTCGCGGTCCCGCTCGGCGGCGCCGGCCCGGAACTCGTCGCGCAGGCCTTCCGCGACCCGGACCGGGTCTTGCAGATCGATACCCGGGAGCGGGGCGCTCCGGCTGGCCGTACCCGGGCCTGTGGCTGGGATTCCAGTGCTCTCAGTGGTCGTCACAGCAACGTCCTTTCCGGTGACACAGGATGAGTTGGTGAAGTCCTAGCGGGCCCGCCGGGTGGGCCGGTTCGGGGGTCCCGGCGGGGCGGGCGGGTTCTCGTTACCCGAGCGACGCGTACGTGCCGCGCCAGAACACGAGCGGGGCCGCGTCGTCGCCGCTCGTCTCCACCTCCCGGACCCGGCCCACGATGATCTCGTGGTCGCCCCCCTCGAGGCGGTGCTCCACGGTGGCTTCGAGGCTGGCGATCACGTCCTCCAGTCGCGGGCTGCCGGTCCGGCCCCGGCGGTGCCGGACCCCGTCCCAGGCCGCGGCCAGGCCCCGGCGGGCGAAATTGGCCGACAGGTGCTGCTGCCGCGCGCCGAGGACGTTGACCGCGAACGCGCCGTGCGCCAGCACCGCCTCCAGCGTCTGGCTGGAGCGGTCGAAGCAGACCAGGATCAGCGGCGGGTCCAGGGACAGCGAGCTGACCGCGTTGGCCGTGGTGCCGACCGGCTGGCCGTCGATCCCGACCGAGGTGACCACGGTGACGCCGGTGGCGAAGTGGCCGATCGCGTGGCGGAAGTCCGCGGCGCTCAGTTCCTGGCCCGGGGCATCAGCCCCGGCCACCCGCGAGTCAGTGGCGGTCATCAGAGCTGCCCGTGGTTCGGCGGCAGGACGTGGTTGAGCCGGAAGTTGCCGACATGGTGATACTTCCAATCGACGGGGTCGTGGCTGGCGTGCGTGCGGGCGTTGCGCCAGTGCCGGGACAGGTCGTGCCGCTCGTCGGCTGCGCTGGCCCCGGCCAGCGCGAACAGGTCGCTGGCCACCCCGGACGCGACGTCGCTGGCGAACGCCTTGGCCTCCGCGACCGCGATCGAGCCGCGGGCCGCGGCCTCGGCGTCCCGGGGCACCCGGCCCACCTCCTCCAGTTCGGCGGCGGCGGAGGCGAGCAGGGCCTCGGCCGCGCGCACCTGGGTGGCGAGCCGGCCGAAGCGGTGGATGGTGTGCGGGTCGGCCGCGGCGGCCTCCGCCCAGCCGGCCCGGGTGGCCTCGAAGAACGGCCGGGCCCGGGTCCGGACGAACTCGCCGGCGTCGCGCAGCGCGCCGCCCGCGATCCCCACCTGGATCGCGGCGTGCACCAGCTGGGCCCGCGCGCCGAGCTGCTGCGGCACCTCGAACGCGCTGGCGTAGGGGATGACCAGCCCGGGGTCCACCGGGACGTGGTCGAAGACCGCGGAGCCGCTGACCGTGGCGCGCTGGCCCATCACGTTCCAGTCGTCGCCGATCGTGACCCCCGGGGCGTCCCGTTCGACGAACACCAGGACCAGGCGGCCGTCGTCGTCCAGCGCGCTGACCCCGATCCAGCGGGCCGAGATCGCGCCGGTGCAGTAGTACTTCCGGCCCTGGAGGCGCAGGCCGTCGGGACCCTTGAGCACCCGGGTCTTCAGGTCCTGGGCGTGCTGGCCGCCCCGCTCGGCCAGGCCGTTACCCAGCCGCGCGCCGGCCAGCACGTCGGCGAACAGCCGCTCCTGCTGGGCCGCGCTCCCGTGCGCCGCGAGCACATCCACGAACAGGAAGTGGGCCTGCGGGATCTGGGCGATGGCCGGATCGGTGGCCGCGATGGTCCGGATCACCTCGGCCAGCACGACCGGGGACAGATCCGGGCCGAAGTGGGCGGCCGGGACCGTAATCCCGAGCAGCCCGCTGGCGTCCAGGGCGGCCAGCTCGGCGTAGGGCACCGTGCCCGCCCGGTCGCGCTCGATCACGCCGTCGCTGATCGATTCGGCGTAGGACCGGGCCACCGCGAGGGTCTTCGTTGCGGAAAAGAGGACCTCAGTCTGCGCGGCGGTCGAGGTAACGCTCATCGCGCGCCCGCGAGAACCGGGCCGGGCACCGTCAGGCCCGCGGCCGGATCGGGCACCGCGGCCGGGTCCAGGCCGGCTTCCACCTCGAGGGCGCGCACGATCGGGAGCACGTCCCGGCCGAACCGCTCGATCTCCTCGTGGTAGTGCAGGAAGCCGGTCAGGATGAGGTCCACGCCGAGTTTGCGGTATTCGACGATCCGGGTCGCCACCTGTTCGGGAGTGCCGATCAGCTGGGTGCGGAACCCGTCGTTGTACTGCACCAGGTCCTCGAACGAGGAGTCCGCCCACATGCCCTTCTTGTCCGCGGTGGACGCCCCGGCCTGCTGGACCGCGGCCCCGAACCCCTCGACCGCCTCGACGTGAGCCTTCGCGATGATCTCGCGGAGCGTGTCCCGGGCTTCCCGCTCGGTGTCCCGGACGATCACGAAGCCGTTGAGGCCGAACCTCGGCCCGTCGGTGCGTCCCGCGGCGTCGGCGATCTGGCGCAGGTCAGAAAGCTGCTCCCGGACCCCGTCGAAGTCCTTGCCGTTCGAGAAGTACCAGTCGGACAGCTGGCCGCCGTTGCGCCGGGCGGCGGAGGAGTTGCCGCCCTGGAAGATCTCCGGGTGCGGGCGGCCCGGCCAGGACAGGGGCTTGGGCTTGAGGCTGAAGTCGCGGATCCGGTAGAAGTCACCGGCCAGGTTGGCCTGGTCCTGCGTCCAGATTCGCTTGAGCGCCAGGATGAACTCGGCGGTGCGCCGGTACCGCTCGTCGTGCTCCAGCCACGGCTCGCCGAGCTGGCGGAACTCGTCTTTGAACCACCCGGACACCACGTTCACCGCGACCCGGCCGCCGGACAGGTGGTCCGCGGTGGCCACCCACTTGGCCAGCACCCCGGGATGCCACAGGCCGGGGTGGACCGCGGCGATCAGCCTGAGCCGCTCGGTGGCCAGCAGCAGCGCGAGGCTGAAGCTGGTCGACTCGTGCTGGTATTCCGCGCCGTAGCTGGCGGTGTACCGGACCTGGCTCAGCGCGTAGTCGAAGCCGGCCCGCTCGGCGAGCCGGGCGAGGGTGCGGTTGTAGTCAAACGACCAGTCGGTGCGCTGCTCGATGGTGCTGGTCACCAGGCCGCCGCTGACGTTGGGCACCCAGTAGGCGAAGCGGAGCGGCTCGGTGGTGGGGCCCGTGGTGGGATGAGCAGTGGTCATGGTCAGCCTCCAGAGGATTAGTTGTCGTCGTGGGGGGAGGTCATGAGGCCCCGGCGCCGCAGCACCGGGATCAGGCCCTCACCGGCCTGGTAGACCTCTTCCAGGTGCGGGTAGCCGGACAGGATGAATTCATCGATGCCGAGCGCGTAGTACTCGGCGATCCGCTCGGCGACCTCGTCGTGGCTGCCGACCAGCGCGGTGCCCGCGCCGCCGCGGACCAGGCCCACGCCCGCCCACAGGTTCGGCGACACCTCCAGCGCGTCGGTGCGGCCGCCGTGCAGCGCGGCCATCCGGCGCTGGCCCTCGGACTGCGAGGCCCGCTGGATGGCCTGCGCCCGCTCGATCGCGGCCGGGTCGAGACCGTCGAGCAGCCGCTGAGCCTGGGCCCACGCCTCGGCCGCGGTATCCCGCGTGATCACGTGCAGGCGGATCCCGAAGCGCAGCTCCCGGCCGGCTGCTTTGGCGCGCGTCCGCACCGCGTCCAGTTTTTCCGCAACGGCTTGGGGTGGCTCACCCCAGGTCAGGTACACGTCTGCGTACCTGGCCGCCACGTCGAGCGCTGGGTCTGAGGACCCGCCCAGGTAGATCTCGGGCCAGATCCGGGCCGGGATGATCTGCCCGCCGCGCACGTCGTAGTGCCGGCCGGTGAACGTCACCGGGCCGCCGCCCCACAGCTCGCGGACGATGTGCAGGAACTCACCGGCCCGCTCGTACCGGGCCTGCTTGCCGAGGTGATCGCCGAAGCGCTGCTGCTCCACGTCGTCGCCGCCGGTGACCACGTTGAGCAGCAGGCGGCCGCCGGAGATGCGCTGGTAGGTGGCGGCCATGTGGGCGGCCAGCGTGGGTGACATCAGGCCCGGCCGGAACGCGACCAGGAACTTGAATCGCTCGGTGACCTGGGTCAGCCCGGCGGTCATGATCCACGCGTCCTCGCACCACGAGCTGGTCGGGGTCAGCGCGCCGGTGAAGCCGAGCTGCTCCGCGGACCGGGCGATCTGGCCGATGTAGCCGATGTCCGGCGCTCGCTCCCGGCCGCCGCCCGTGCCGTCCTGGGTGGCCCGGCTGCCCGCGACGCCGACCGCGTTGCCCAGGCTCAGGTCGGTCCGCGAGTCACCGTTGGTGGGCAGGAACCAGTGCAGGATCACTCCCATGGGCGGCGGTCCTCCGGTCCGGCGTGGACGTCCTGCTATTTCCTTGTTTTTCGACCTATTTTATAGGAAGAAGCGGTGGGCGGCTAGGGGGTCGGAGCTGACGCTGGCGGACCGGCCGGGTTCCGCGGTTGCTTTCGGGCCGCCAGGTCCCGGCCAGCGGGACTAGCTTCAGCATGCGGGCCGCCCGGGCGGCTCGTCCAATACCGATCGGCGGGGGCGTGGTAAGGTTTTCCTATTAAAGCGATCGCTATCCTGGTGTTAACAGGCACCGGGCGAGAGGGGTCGTGTGCGGATCGAGCAGCTTGAATACGTGGCCACGGTGGCCCGGCTGGGCTCGTTTCGGCGCGCCGCAGACGAGCTGCACATTTCCCAGCCCGCGCTGAGCGGCTCGGTCCGGAGCCTCGAACGCGAACTCGGCGTCGACCTGCTCGACCGGGGCCGGCACGGGGCGCGGATGAGCGATTCCGGCCGCGAGCTCTTCCCGTACATCCTGACCCTGCTCGACTCGTTCGACCGGCTCCGGCACGCGGCCGGCGAGCAGCACCGCAGCGTCCGGCTGGTGCGGCTGGGCACGGTCAGCGCGGCCACGGCGCCGCTGCTCGCCCCGACCATCCAGCAGTTCCGGCAGAGTCATCCGCTGACCCAGGTCGAGGTGATCGGGGCGCAGCAGACCGAGATCCACCGCGGTGTCCTGGAGGGCAGCTTCGATCTGGGCCTGGTGAACTACCTCGACGGCGACGACATGCCCCCCGAGCTGGAGACCACCCCGCTACTGCGCGGCCGCCCGGTCGTCGTGCTGCGGGCCGACAGCGCGCTGGCCCAGCACGCGGCGGTGCACACCGCCGACCTGCTCGCCGGGCCGCTGATCGTGATGCGATCTGGTTATGTCATGCACCGCTATCTGCACCGCCTGCTGCAGGGCCAGCCGCCGGCGTTCTCCTACTCCACCGACGGGGCCGAGATGGGCAAGCTGATGGTGGCCGAGGGACTGGGCCTGACCGTGCTCCCGGACTTCAGCGTGATCGGCGACCCGCTCGAGCAGCACGGGGTGATCACCTGGCGGCCGCTGGCCGACGATCACACCGGGGTGGACCTGGTCATCCAGCGGGCCCGGTCCGGCTCGCCCCCGCTCGCCGCCCGGGACCTGCACCGCATCTTCGTCGAACGGGCCCGGGTGTACACGGCCGCCCACGCTCCGGGTGCGGTCAGCCACCCCGGCCAGGACGGTCCAGGAAGCCCGCGACGCCGGGCGAAGACCCGCGTTCGCTCATGATCTGCGCTCGGCTGCCGATGGTGCTCGCGCCCGGGCCGCTGACGCACAGCGACGCGGCGGCCGTGGCCAGCCGCACCGCCTCCGGCACCGGCCGGCCCCGGAACATCTCCGTGCTCAGCGTGGCGGCGAAGCAGTCACCGGCGCCGGTCGGGTCGACCAGGGCCCGCACCGGGTCCGCGGTGTACTCCTGCGCCCCGTCCCGGCTCAGCACCAGGCAGCCCCGGCGGCCCCGGGTCACCACCCCCAGGCCGCCGTGGCGGGGCACCACGGCCAGGAGTTCGCTCACGTAGGGGGCCTCGGTCTCGGATACCACCACGACATCCAGCACCGCCGAGACCGCAGCCGCGAAGTCCCGCGCGAAGTGCCCGACCTTCGCGCCGAGGCCGGCCCACCTCCTGACCAGCCCCTGCGGGGTGAGCAGGACGAAACGTGACCGGCTCTCCTCGACCAGTTTTTCCAGCGTTATTTCCTGGGCCACGGGTGCGATATGGAGAATATCGCTGTCCGGCAATCCGCCCAGATCCTGGATAGCCCCGGCCCAGCCTTCAAGCCATTGCTCACGCGAATCTCCCATAGACACGTTACGGAACATCGTGGTCGACTCAGCGGGCTGCAGGCTCAGACTCACTTCCCCGGCGTAAGGCTGCCAGTACGGCCCCAGCTGGACCGGATTCGCTCTTCCCACGATCCCGGCGCTAAGGCCTAGCCGGGCCGCCTGCAATGCGGAGTAGACTACCGATCCGCCCAGCACGTAAGAACCCCCCGCCTGGACGTCCAGGGTTGGGTTACCCAAAGCAAGGTAGTCTAGGCGCACCGTGATCCGCTCGTAGATTGGCCGATGGGACTCGATGCATAGTACATCAGTAGATAGCGGGCAACGTAAAGGCAGTCTGGTCACACTGCCCGCGGAATTGCTGCCGGCGGCCAGCAGAAGGACCAGCGGCCCGGCGGCAAACGGTCTCCTGATCGGGGTAGACGGTGGCGCAACCAAAACGATAGCCGCCGTATTTGACCTGGATGCAGGCACAGTAACGGCAGCGGAAACCGGGCCGAGTAATCCCGAGGCGGTGGGGTACGAGGCGGCGTCAGCTTCCATTAACGAGGCGATTAGCGTGGCCCTCGGGCAGGCCAAACCAGTAGCCGCAGCAGTACTGGGTGTCGCGGGAATAGACACCGAGGGGGAACGCAAACGCCTGCTGTCCGGGGTAACCGCACTCAGCGCGCCGGTCATATTGGCTGTTAATGACGTCGTGGCTGCCTGGGCAGCCGGCTCGCTCGCCGCGCCCGGTATCGCGGCCATCTCCGGCACCGGGAGTAATACGTTCGGCGTTAATGCGCACGGTGCGGCCTGGCGCTGCGGCGGGTGGGGCCATATCGTCGGCGACGAGGGTTCCGGGTACATGGTCGCCGTGGATGCGATTCGCACCGTCCTCGCCTACCGGGACGGCAGAAGAGATTGGACGCCGCTCGTCCCGCGCCTGCTGGAATTCTATGGCCTGCAGCACATCGAGGATATCAAGCCGGTCATTTACCGGGATTTCGACAAGGCCCGCATCTCGGCCTTTGCCGTGCAGGTGCAAGAGGCCGCGGACGAAGGCGACGAGGTGGCGGCCGGCATCTACCGGCAGGCCGCGGTGGCCCTGGCCGGGCAGATCAGCGCCGTCCACGCCGCCCTGGACTTCGGCGGGCCGGCCGAGGTGACGCTGATCGGCAGCAATTTCCGGGCCGGGGAGGTGTTCATGGGCCCGCTGCGGGAGCACCTGAGGCACGTGACCGGCGGCCGGGACTTCGCGGCGCCCAAGCTGCCCGCCGTGGGCGGCTCGCTCTGGCTGGCGGCCCGGGCCGCGGGGGCCGAGGGCCGCCTCGACGCCCAGCACCTCGCGGCGGCCCTGTAGGTATTGACCCCGGTCAGTCGAAGAACTCACCCTGGTCAACGCCGGCGGCCACGTCCGGGGGCAGCAGGCCCAGCCAGCGGCGGGCGATCTGCTCGCGGCGTTCCGGTGGCACCACGCCGATCAGCCGCAGCCGCGAGATACCGCCATCGGGGTAGATGTCCAGCCGCACCAGCCCCGTGGGCCCAGGGTCCCCCTGGATCCGGAACTGGTGCTCGGTGTCCGGGACCAGCCGGGTCCGGGGCAGCAACTCCGCGCCGGTCTCCTCGTCGCTGAGCCGGGCCAGGCCCGGCGCGTTGCCGATGAACCGGGTGGTGTCGATCACGGCGCGGTGCAGCACCCCCGGCGCCGCCAGCCGCACCACCAGCCAGTCGTGCCCGTCGTCGCGACGGCGGGCGGTCTCCCAGCCGTCCGACATGACCTGGGCCCGCCCCGGCGCGAGCGCGTTGGCGGGCCGCGAGAAGAACATGTTGCTGCAGGCCTCCACCCGCCCGCCGGCGGCTGTCGCGGCCAGGTCCACCCGGCCGCCGAGCCGCCGCGGGTCGGGCACTACCTCACCGAACACCCGCAGCCGGGCCACGCCGCCGTCCGGATGGATGGTCAGCCGGACGTGCGTCACCAGCCGGTCCGGGGCCGTGACCGGCACCAGGTTGGCCCGGTCACCCCCGAGATCGGTCTGGCCCGCCAGCGGGGTCCAGGCGGCGGCCAGCACCTCGGCTGCCGAGGGGTAGCCGAGCAGCGTGGCCCCGTCGACCGAGCCAAACGGCGGGTAGTTCCCCCGGAAGTGCGCGGTGTCGATGTTGACCCCGCGGACGATCGCGGGCGCGGCCAGCCGGATGATGACGAAGTCCGCACCGGGCTCCCGGCGCCGCCGGGTCTCCCAGCCGTCGTACTCCTTGCCGCGGATCCCGAAGGCCGCCGGGTCGTGCCCGGCGGGCCGCGGCTCGATGAGGTGGTGTGCGTCCGCGAAGAACTCGTCGCTGGCGTAGAGCACCGTACCGCCCAGGGCCCGGCTGGCCAGGTCGGGCAGCCCCGTGAAGTCCCCGGGCTCGCCGCTCACGATCTGCCTCCTGCGGCCCGGCCAGCGACCGAGACCAGTTGCCCGGCTGGCGGCCCGGTTCCGGCCCGCCGCCCGGCCAGCCAGGTCTGCCTGACCACGCCGGTCAGGGTCCGCCCCGCGTACGGGGTGACCGGGTTACGGTGCCGCAGCGCGGCCGCGTCCACCACGAACTCCTGGCCGGGGGCGAAGCAGCACAGGTCGGCCCGCAGGCCGGGCCGGATCGCGCCCCGGTCGGCCAGGCCGGTGAGCGCGGCCGGGGCGGCGGCCATCCAGCCCGCCACGCGGTCCAGGCCGATGCCGCGCCGGGCCGCCTCGGTCCACACCGCGGGCAGGCCGAGCTGGACCGAGGCGATGCCGCCCCAGGCGTCCCCGAAATCACCGGTGTCCATCCGCTTGGCCGCCGCCGGGCAGGGTGAGTGATCGGACACCACGCAGTCGATCGTGCCGTCCAGCAGCCCGGCCCACAGCGCCTCACGGTTGGCGTCGTCCCGGATCGGCGGGCAGCACTTGAACTGGGTGGCGCCGTCCGGGACATCCTCGGCGCGCAGGGTCAGGTAGTGCGGGCAGGTCTCGGCGCTGACCGGCAGCCCGGCCGCCTTCGCCGCGCGGACCGCGGGCAGCGCGGCCCCGCTGGCCAGGTGCACGATGTGGGTCCGGCAGCCGGTCTGCCGGGTCAGCGCCAGCAGCGCCGTGATGGCCCGGCGCTCCGCCTCGGGCGGCCGGGAGGCCAGGAAGTCCGCGTACCGGCGGCCGCGGGCGGCGGGCGCCGCCGCGATCACCTCCGGATCCTCGGCGTGCACGATGAGCAGGCCGCCGAAGCTGGCGATCTCGGCCATGGCCAGCGGCGAGCTGGCCGGCGTCGAGCGGGGCGAACTCGTCCACCCCGGAGGGGAGCAGGAAGCACTTGAAGCCCACCACCCCCGCCTCGTGCAGCGGGCGCAGGTCGGCGACGTTGCCGGGCACCGCACCGCCCCAGAACGCGACGTCGGTCGCCAGCTGGCCGGCCGCGGCGGCCTGCTTGGCGCGCAGCGCGGGCACGGTCACGGTGGGCGGGATGCTGTTCAGCGGCATGTCCACGATCGTGGTCACCCCGCCCGCGGCCGCCGCCGCGGTCGCCGTGGCGAACCCCTCCCACTCGGTGCGGCCGGGCTCGTTCACGTGCACGTGGCTGTCCACCAGCCCGGGCAGCAGCACCTCGTCCCCGGCCAGGGTCAGGGCGCCGTCCGGCGCGCCGGCGTAGCCGGCCAGGCCGGCGATGACCCCGTCGCGCAGCAGCACAGTCGCGGCCCGCTCCCCATCGGGCGTGATGACCCGGCGTCCCCGGATCGCCGTCACCTCACCCACCGCACACCCCGGCATTATCGGGGCGCATTTTGCCCCGTATAGAGCGCAAAATGCACCACGTTGAGGATGGGCACCACGCGACTGAGTCTCGCACACGGGGATGTGGGCGCCGGGGACGCTAGGGTCGGCGGGGTGACTGACTCCGGCCAGGTGCCCGTCGCCGAACTGAATGGGGCGACCGCCGCCACGGCCGTCGGCCTGCTCCGGCCGGCCTGCGCCAGCACGCGGTGGATCGAGCGGATGATCAGCGGGCGACCCTACCGCAGCCTGGAAGCCCTGACGGCTGCCTCCGACGGTGTCCTCGCCACCCTGGGCTGGCCGGACATCGAGCAGGCCCTGGCCGCGCATCCGCGGATCGGCGCCGGGGGCGCGGGACGCGGCCGCGAGGCGGCCTGGTCGCGGCAGGAACAGTCCGGGACCCGGGACGCCGGCCCGGAGGTCCAGGCCGGGCTGCGGGCCGGCAACGCCGCCTACGAAGAACGGTTCGGGCACGTATTCCTGATCTGCGCGACCGGGATGCCGGCGGCCAGCATGCTGGCCGCGCTGCAGGCCCGGCTCGGCCACGACCCCGCCACCGAGCGCGAGGTGGTCCGGGGCGAGCTGACCAAGATCGTCCGGCTCCGGCTGGCCCGGAGTTTCGAGTGACAGACTGTCGGCTGACTGAAGGGCATAACCACCAGGGATGAGCATCTCCACGCACGTGCTGGACGCGACCACGGGACGGCCCGCGGCCGGGCTGGAGCTCGCCCTCAGCCGGCAGGACGGCGGCCGGTGGCACGAACTGGCCCGGCGCCGCACCGACGCGGACGGGCGGGTCGCCGACCTGGCCCCCGGCGCCACGGCCGGCGTGCACCGGATCGTGTTCCTGACCGAGGCCTACCTCAAGGCCCAGTCCCCCACGGCGGAGACGTTTTACCCGGAAATCGTGGTGATCTTCCGGATCACCGACCCGGCCGGGCACCATCACGTGCCCCTGCTGCTCAGCCCGTACGCGTATTCGACCTACCGTGGCTCCTGACGGCGCCGCACCGGAAAAGGAGGCTCGGTGACCGACCCCGTTGCCATCCAGGGCTGCTACGTCGCCACCGTGGACCCGGCGGGCAGCGAATACCCCTCCGGCCACGTGGTCATCGACCAGGGCCGGGTGGTCGCGGCCGGCCCGGGGCCGGTCCCGCCGCAGTTCGCCGCAGCCACCCGGATCGACGGCTCCGGGCGGCTGGTCACCCCCGGCCTGGTCAACACCCACTCCCACCTCTACCAGTGGATCACCCGCGGCTACGCCACCGACGAGACCCTGTTCGGCTGGCTGCAGACCCTGTATCCGATCTGGGCCCGGCTGACCCCGGAGCTGCTGAGCGCGGCCGCCGCGGCCAACCTGGCCTGGCTGGCCCTGACCGGCTGCACGTCGAGCACCGACCACCTGTACGTGTTCCCGGCGGGCGCGGGCGACCTGCTCGAGGCGGAGATCCTGGCCGCCCGCCGGATCGGGGTCCGCTTCCATCCGACCCGCGGGTCGATGAACCTGGGGCAGTCGGCCGGCGGGCTGCCGCCGGACTCCGTGGTGGAAGACCACGACACGATCCTGGCTGCCTCGCAGGCCGCGATCGACCGCTGGCACGACCCGTCCGCCGGCTCGATGACCCGCATCGCGGTCGCCCCCTGCTCGCCGTTCACGGTGACCGAGGAGCTGATGCGGGACTGCGCCGCGCTGGCCCGCGCGGCCGGTGTCCGGCTGCACACGCACGTGGCCGAGACCGAGGACGAGGAGCAGTTCTGCCTGGAAACCTACGGCCGCACCCCCGCCCAGTACGCCGAGGACCTGGGCTGGCTGGGCCCGGATGTGTGGCTGGCCCACTGCGTGCACCTGTCCGATGAGGCGGTGGCGCGGTTCGCGGCGACCGGCACCGGCGTGGCGCACTGCCCCACGTCCAACGGCCGCCTCGGCGCGGGTATCGCCCCGGTCCGCAAGCTGCTCGACGCCGGCGCGGTGGTGGGCCTGGGCGTGGACGGGAGCGCCTCGAACGAGTCGGGCCGCATGGTCGGCGAGCTGCACCAGGCCATGCTGGCCGCCCGCTACGCCGGCGGCCCGCAGGCACTGAGCGCCCGGGACTGCCTGCGGATGGCCACCATGGGCGGCGCCCGCTGCCTGGGCCGCGACGCCGAGCTGGGCTCGCTGGAGCCCGGCAAGCTGGCCGACCTCGCCGTGTGGCGGGTCGACCAGTTCCCCGGGGCCGGCATCGCGGACCCGGTGACCACGCTGGTGTTCGGCGAGCCCGCGCTGGAGCACCTGTTCGTCGGCGGCCAGCAGGTGGTGGCGGGCGGCGAGCTGCGCACCGCTGACCCGGCCGAACTCGCCGCGGCCGCGGCCCAGGCGAGCGCCGTGATCGCCAGGTCCCCGTGATGACGGAAAGAGCCCGGATCGCGTGTACCTGGCCCTGAACCCGACCTGACAGAAAGGGCCCCGCCATGGTCCAGCTCGGAGCGAACCAGTACGGCAAGGCCGAGGTCCGGGTGATGCGCGTGGCCCGCGCCGCAGGCCCCGGCGGCGGCGACGCCATCAGGGACTGGAACGTGTCCACCAGCCTGTCCGGCGACCTGGCCGCGACCCACCTGACCGGCGACAACTCCGAGGTGCTGACCACCGACACGCAGAAGAACACCGTGTACGCGTTCGCCCAGAAGCTGGGGCCGGTGGAGCCGGAAGTGCTGGGGCTGGAGCTGGCGGCCCACTTCGTGGGCACCCAGCCGCAGATCACCCGGGCCCGGGTGTCGGTCGAAGAATACGGCTGGGCCCCGATCGGCGAGACCAGGCATTCGTTCGCCCGCACCGGCGAGCTGACCCGCGCGACCCGGGTCATCCACGACGCCGGGGCGGGGGTGAGCGTGGTGTCCGGCCTGGAGAACCTGATCGTGCTGAACACCACCAACTCCGAGTTCTGGGGCTTTCCGCGCGACGAGTACACGACGCTGGCGGAGACCCGGGACCGGATGCTGGCGACCCAGGTCAGCGCGTGGTGGCGGTACCGGGGCGCCGGCGTGGAGGACACCGGCCCCGACTGGGGCGCCGCGTTCGGGCTCGCCCGGGAGGCGCTGCTGTCCGCGTTCAGCGAGACCTACAGCTACTCGCTGCAGCAGACGCTCTACGCCATCGGCGAGCGGATCATTGAGGCCGTGCCGGACGTCTGCGAGGTCCGGCTGGCGCTGCCGAACAAACACCACTACCTGGTGGACCTGGCCCCGTTCGGGCTGCCGAACGACAATGAGGTCTACTACCCGGGTGACCGTCCCTACGGCCTGATCGAGGGCACCGTCCTGGCCGACGACGCCCCCGACCCCGGTCCCGCCTGGTCCTGACAGCCAGAAAATGAGGGGCGGCACCCGGGTGCCGACTGGAATCATCCCTGGCGTGAGCGATGATCTGTGGTGGGCGATGCCCGTGCTGGCCGGCCGGCTGATCCGGCTGGAACCGCTGGCCCTGGAGCACGCGCCCGGATACCTGGCCGCCGCGGGCACCGGCGAGGAGGGCGCCGAGGTATTCCGCTGGATGAGTCCGCCGGCCGGGGCGCTGGCCCAGCCGGTCACGCTGGAGGATGCCACCCGGCACATCGCCGACGCCCTGGCCGGCCGGGCCCGCGGCGCCCGGCTCGCGTACGCCCAGATCGACGCGGCCACCGGCGAGTTCGCGGGCACCACGTCGTTCTACGAGGTGAATCCGGCGCAGCGGGGCCTGAGCATCGGGCACACCTGGCTGGGCCAGCGCTGGTGGCGCACCGGGCACAACACCGAGTCGAAGCTGCTGATGCTGACGTTCGCGTTCGAGACCCTGGGCGCGGTCCGGGTCGTCTGGCACACCGACATCTTCAACACGCGGTCGCAGGCCGCGATCGAGCGGCTGGGCGCGGTGCGCGAAGGGGTGCTGCGCAAGCACCGGCTGCGCTTCGACGGCAGCTGGCGGGACACGGTCCAGTACGCGATGGTGGACGACGACTGGCCGACCGCCAAGGCCGCGCTGAATGCGCGGCTCGGCTAGTGAGCTGGTCTTCTGCGTTTCGCTGAAGTCGCGTCAGGCTGAAAGGCGGGACCGGGAGTCAAACTCGGCCGCGCGCACCTGCAGGTCACTCAAGGCCGCTGCGGCATGGAGCGGGAACGGTTCGTCGTTGTCCGCCTCCATCCAGCGCTCGACGGCGATTGTGAAGGCGAGCATCCCCACTTCCGCCCCCAGCCGGGCGGTCAGCTCGTCCGCGCCCCGTTCGCGCAGGGCGGCGTTGATCGACCTGGCGATCCGGGCGTGCTTGAGCAGTCCCCGCTCCTGCAGTTCGCTGTTCGCCGCGACCACCAGCACGCGCTGGGCGGCCTTAGCGCGCTGCTGCGGGGTCATCGCGACCTCGGCAGCCGCGAACGCCGCCTGCAGGCACTCGGTGAGCGTCGCATCTGGGGAGGCAGCCCGGATGGCGTCGGCGAACAGCCCGGCCAGCACGTCTTCACCGCCGAACAACACCTCCCGCTTATCGGCGAAGTGCCGGAAGAACGTGGCGCGGTTCAAACCGGCGCGATCCGCGATCTGCGCGACGGTCGTTTCCTCGTACCCGTTCTCCACGAACAGGTCCAGCGCGGCGGTCTCCAGGCGCTCACGCGCGTTCGGTGCCCATCTGCTCACCGACACAGCCTAAGCGAGGCGACCGGATCGCATCACCTGGGAAGTGATGCGACAGCGTCGCATAGAGGGGTTAGAATTGATGCGACCGGATCGCATCGGCGTTCCGGCCGCGGCGTCCGCGCCGTGGGTCGTCATACCCGAGAGCACGACCAAGGAGAATCTCCATGCGCATCTTCGTCACCGGCGCTTCCGGCTGGATCGGGTCGGCCGTCGTCCCCGAACTCATCAGGGCCGGCCACCAGGTCCTCGGGCTAGCCCGCTCGGACGCCTCCGCCAAAGCCGTCGCCGACATGGGCGCCGAGGTGCTGCGCGGCGACCTGAACGACACCGACGTGCTGCGCGCCGGCACCCTCGACAGCGACGGCGTCATCCACCTCGCCTTCGTCGTGCCCAGCGTGAGCGAGGCTGCGACGCGGACCGATGCCAGGGCCATCGAGACGTTTGCCACCGGACTCGCCGGTTCCGGCAAGCCCCTGCTGATCTCCGGCGCCACGCTCGTCACGCCCGGCCGGCCCGCGACCGAACGCGACGAACTCATCGCCGCCGGGCCCATCGCGGCCCGCATCACCAACATGCGGGCCGCCCTCGCGGCTACAGAGCAGGGCGTCCGCTCCTGCCTGGTCATGCTGCCCCGCTCGGTGCACGGCCAGGGAGAACGTCACGGCTTCGTCCCCCAGCTCATCGCCGCGGCCCGGGCCAAGGGCGTCTCCGGCTACATCGGCGACGGGACCAGCCGCTGGCCTGCCGTCCACGTGAAGGACGCCGCGAGCCTGTACCGGCTGGCCATCGAGCAGGCTCCCGCCGGCGCAGTGCTCAACGCCGTCGGCGACGAAGGCGTGCCCGTCCGCGAGATCGCCGAGGCCATCGGCCGGCACCTGAACCTGCCCGCCCGGTCCCTGGCCGCCGAAGAATTCGGCGGCATGCTCGTGCGCATCCTCAGCACCGACATGCCCGCCTCCAGCACCATCACCCAGGAACTCCTGGGCTGGAAGCCCACCCACCCCGGCCTCATCGAGGACATCGAACAGGGCCACTACTTCATCTGACCAGCCCGGACAGCAGGCGAGACAACAACCCGGCCCGGCCAGCGCGGCGCCAGCCTCAGCCACCCCGCCGGAGCCAATGAAAGAAAGGCCAGCTAGCCCGCCGGGCTAGTTTTCTGACTCAGCCAGCTGATGGCTGTCGGATGCCGTCAGCCCGCAGCCGTAGATCCGCTTCAGCTCCGCGATGACCTCGAGGGTGGGCGGCCCGAACGCCTGCTCCCCCTCGAACGCGTGCAGCACGATGCCTTCCAGCAGGTCGCCCAGCGAGAGATCGAGGTACTCGGCCAGTCCCTTGAGCACCTTGAGCAGGCTGCGCTCCATCCGGACCCCGGTCTGGACACGCTCCACGGTCGTCATGTTACCTTTGTACCATGGTACATGACTCCCCGGAACACGGCACTCCCGAGCACGGCACTCCGGAACACGGGCCTCCGGTGCACGGGCCTCCGGTGCACAGCCCTGCGGACCCGGCCCCGGTGCGCCGCGCCCGGCTCAGCGGATCCGTGCGGCTGCCGCCCGGGTGCGAGACCGCCCTGTTCCTGTTCACCCCGCGCGGCGAGAAACTGTGGGCCGACGGCTGGGATCCGCAGTTCCCCGCCCCGGCCGAGGACGACACGGAACCTGGCACGGTGTTCGAGACCGCCCACGGCCCGCAGCGCACGACCTGGGTGGTGTGCGCCCGGGAACCCGGCCGGTCCGTCCGCTACGCGCGGGTCGTGCACGGCCAGAACGCGGGCACCGTGACCGTCACCCTGGACGATGCCGGGACCGCCACGGTGGAATACGACCTCACGGCGCTGTCCGACGAGGCCGCCGCCGACCTGGCCCAGTTCGCCGCGCACTATGCCCAGTACCTCCAGCACTGGGAGCAGGCCATCGCGGACGCCACCAGTGCCCCGCCGTCCTGACGACACCCATCACCACCACGCCGGAGAGAGAACCACTCGTGCCGGATGCCGCCCCGCACCTCTTCACGATCGGGCATTCGAACCAGCCCCTCGACGATTTCCTGGGCCTCCTTCAGCAGCACGGCATCGAAGTCATCGCCGATGTGCGCACCGTGCCCTGGTCTCGCTACGTGCCGCACTTCAATGCGAAGGCGCTCGGTGCAGCCCTGGCCCAGCGCACGATCGAGTATGTGCCTTTCGGCCGGGAACTCGGCGGCCGACCGGAGGGCGAGGAGTTCTATGACGACCAGGGCCACGTGCTCTACGGACGGCTCGCCGCGAGCCCGGCGTTCCAGGACGGCCTCGACCGGATCCTGGCCCAGGCCCGGACCTCGCGCATCGCACTCCTCTGCAGCGAGGAGGATCCTCGCCGATGCCACCGCCACCTGCTCATCGGGCGCGTCCTGGGCGAGCGCGGCGTGCCCGTGTCCCACCTCCGCCGCGACGGCGGCATCGAGACCGGGGCGGACCTGGCGGCCAGCGAACCCGGCGACGTCACTCAGGCCACCCTGTTCGACGACGATCCCCAGTGGAGATCTCCCCGGCCGATCTCCGGCAAAGTCCCCCGCTCAGGCGCGTGAGTCGAGGCCGGCCTGGGCGGCCGGGCGGCGACGGGCCCAGGAACCGGTGATGTGCGCGTACATGGCGGCGTTCGCAGCCTCGGCGTCACCGGCGCAGATCGCGTCGAGGATCCGGCGGTGCTCGTCGATGGTCTCCTCGATCCGCGCCGCCGTGGCCGCGCCGTGGTAGCGCCCGGTGGTCCGGGCCTTGCCGTGGATGCTGGTCACGATGGCCCGGGCCAGCCGCTGGCCGGAAATGTCCATCACGGCGTCGTGGAAGTCCACGTCGGCCGCGGCGAACTCGGCCACGTCATCCGCGGCCCGCTCCATCACGCGGAACGCGGCGGTGAGCAGTTCCCGCTCGGCCGCGGCGGCCCGCCCGGCGGCCGCGGCGGCCATCTCGCGCTCCAGCGCGGCCCGGACCAGCACGAGTTCATCGAGAATGCCCAGGGTATCGTCGTGCCGGACGACGGCGGCGAGGACGACGTCGTCGATCAGGTCCCAGGACCGGGGATCGGTCACCAGGGTGCCCTTGCCCTGGACGATGCGGATCAGGCCCTTGTCCTGGAGCAGCTTGACGGACTCCCGCACCACGGTCCGGCTCACCCCGAACTTGGCCCCCAGATCGGCCTCGGTGGGCAGGGTGGCCCCGGGCGCGTAGGCGCCCCCGACGATGTCGTCGACGAGCTGGACCACCAGGGCTGACCCGAGCCGGCCGCCGTGCTGGCGGCGGGACGCGTGCTCGGCCAGGACGGCCGAGCCGAGCGTGGGATCGACGATCGGCTCCGTCACGGGCAACTCCTCGATCTCGCGGGCCAGTCGGGCCAGTCGTCCGGTGGCGAAAACCACGCGGTAAGCCTAGACCATTGCCATGACATCATATGTGTGATGTCATATCTCATCCGGCCATCCGGCCCCCCGGCCGCGCCGGAGACCCGTAGTGACCACGGCCGTCCCCCTGAGGTGTGAGGAACAACATGAACGAAGGTCGTGCGGCGCAGCCCGGCCGGCTGCGCACCTGCCTGCCCGGCGGCCGTGCCGGGCAGCCCCCCGCAACCGCCCAGCCCCCCAGGCCAGGCAAGCTCCGCAACTACGTGCTCGGCGGGGCGGTCCTGGCCGCCGCGCTGACCCTGGCCGCCTGCTCCGGGGGCCAGTCCATCGGCGGCGGCTCCAGCTCCGCCAGCTCCGGCAGCCCTTACGGCTTCACCACGGCCAAGCAGAATCCGAAGTCGGAGATCACCGTCTGGGTGGACTCGACCCGGCTGCCCGCCGCGCAGGCCTACGAGAAGGCCACCGGCCAGAAGATCAGGATCGTCACGTACGACGGTGACGCGAACGGCTCCAACTCCTTCCGGACCAAGATGGAACTGTTCAACCGGGCCGGATCAGGCTGGCCGGACGTGGTGTTCACCGCCGACGACAACTCCGCGTCGTGGGGCTCGCTGTCCGGCAGCGGCGACCTGGCCCCGCTGAACCAGGGCACCAAGAACCTGGTGCCGGCCGCCACCCTGAGCGGCTTCGCCACCGGCTCCCTCGGTGTCTGCACGGTCAACGGCTCCGTGTACTGCCTGCGCAACGACCTCGCGCAGAACGTGCTCTGGTACAACAAGACGCTCATGGGCAAGTGGGGCTACCAGGTCCCCACCACCTGGGAGCAGTACCAGCAACTGGCGGCCAAGGTCGCCACCCAGCATCCCGGGTACATCGTCGGCACGGCCGGGGACGCCTGGACGCCGGAGATCTACATGTGGGGGTCGGAGTGCCCGGCCAGCCAGGTGACCGGGCCGAAGGCCATCACGGTCAACACGTCCAGCCCGGACTGCGTCCGCGCGGCCAAGATGCTGGACTCCCTCATCGCCAACAAGACCATGTCCACCCAGGACCTCTTCGGCCCGCAGTTCGCCAAGCAGCAGGGCAGCAAGATCCTCATGATGCCCGGCCCGGACTGGTACGGCGGCTCGGTGTTCCAGGGCCTGCTGAAGACGCCTAAGGGCCAGATCGCGGTGGCCCCCGCGCTGCACTGGGCCAACGAGAGCCAGCCCGTCACCGGCGCGGTCGGCGGCGGGGCCTGGTGGGTGTCCGCGCACAGCACGAACCTGGCCGCCGCGATGAAGTTCGTCACCTGGGTCACCACCAGCGACGCCTACCAGGCGAACCTGGCGCCCGGCTACCCCGCCTACAAGGCGGCGGCGGCCAAGTGGATCGCCAAGCAGCAGGCCAGCGGTTACTGGGCCAACAACATCGCCACCCCGATCACCGCCGCAGCCAGCCAGGTGTGGACGGGCTGGGTCCCGCCGGAGTTCAGCCAGGAATCGGTCTGGGCCTCGACGGTGTCCGCGGGCATGGCCCAGGGCAAGTCGATCGAGTCGCTGCTCCCGGCCTGGCAGAGCGCCATCACCAACCAGGCCAAGGTGCTCGGCTACACGGTCAGCAAGTGACTACTGGTCCCGTGATAGCGGACCGGGCCGGGCGGGTGGCGCCAGCCACCCGCCCGGCCCCCGGGCCCGGGCCACGCCGCCGCATACCGGTGCTGGCCACGGGGCACCTGTTCGTCTCCGGCTACGTGGTCCTGCTGGCGCTGTTCGGCGTGATCCCGGTCATCTACTCGCTGTACCTGGCCCTGACCCGGCCTACCGGCGGGTTCGCCGGCCTGGGCAACTTCATCCAGACCGCGGAGGACTACCGGTTCGTCCCGGCCGTCGAGCACGTGGCCGCGTTCCTGGTGCTGTGGCTGGTCAGCCTCACCGTGTTCGTGGTGCTGCTGGCCCTGGTCGTGCACCGGCTGGCGTCGCGGCGCGGCAAGGCCTTCATCCGGTTCGCGTACTACATCCCGGGCGCGCTGGCCGGCGCGTCCAGCGTGCTGCTCTGGCTGTTCGTGCTGAACCCCTCGGTCAGCCCGGTGTCCGCGCTGCTCAACTGGACCGGGAACACCCAGTTCACCAGCGTGATCGCGCCGGGCCACCTGCCGGTGGTGTTCATGATCATCGCGTTCTGGACCGGCGCGGGCGGCTGGATCCTGATCCTGTACGGGGCGCTGAACACGATCCCCGGCGACCTGCTGGAGGCGGCCCGGGTGGACGGGGCCGGCCCCTTGTCCACCGCCTGGCACGTGCAGCTCCCGCTGATCGGCAAGTGGATCACCTACATGCTGATCCTCTCCCTGGCGGCCGGCACCCAGCTGTTCGTGGAACCGCAGCTGGTGTCCCAGGCCAGCTTCGGCGTGGTCAGCAACTACTACTCCGTCAACCAGCTCGCCTACCAGTACGCGTTCACCCAGAACAACTTCAACGGGGCGGCGGCGATCTCCATCGACCTGCTGATCGTCGCGCTGGTCTGCGCCGGGATCCTGATCTCCCGCGGCCGGCTGTTCCGGACCGACTGAGGAGGCTGACCGTGTCAGTAGCGAGCGTGAACGCCGCCCGCCGGGGCCGCCGGCCTGACCCCGGGCGCATCAGTGCCCGGACCCTGACCTTCCTGCTGCTCGCCCTGTTCCTGCTGTTCTTCCTCATCCCGATCGTCTGGCTGCTGCTGGCCGTGACCAAGACCCAGCCGGGGCTGGTCGGCGGGCAGCCGTTCTCGTTCGGGTCGCTGGGCGCGCTGCGCAGCAACTGGGACAAGGTGCTGGCCTTCCAGGGCGGCGCGGTCAAGACGTGGATGAGGAACTCGGTCGAGTACTCGCTGATGGCCCTGGTCATCACCCTGGTGGTGAGCATCCCGGCCGGCTACGCGCTGGCCAAGATGGACTTCCGGGGCCGGCGGGTGCTGCTCATCACGACGCTGGTCGTGATGCTGATGCCCACCGCGGCGCTGGTCCTGCCCACGTTCCTGGAGATCAACTACGCGCACCTGGTCAACACGCCGCTGGCCGTGGTGCTGCCGTACTCGTTCTTCCCGTTCGGGGTCTACCTGACCTACATCTACTTCTCCACCGCGGTGCCCAACGACCTGATCGCGGCGGCGAAGATCGACGGGTGCGGCGAGCTGTCCGCGTTCTTCCGGATCGCGCTGCCGCTGGCCACCCCGGTTGTCGCGCTGGTCGGGTTCTTCAGCTTCGTGGGCAACTGGAACAACTTCTTCCTGCCCTACGTGATGCTGCCCGGCAGCTCGCAGTACCCGATGCAGGTGGGCCTGACCCAGATGCTCTCGGACACGCCGACCTTCAACCCGGTGGTCGGGGCCAGCGCCCAGGTCCAGCTGCCCCAGCTCGCCCTGGCCACGCTGATCTCGGTCGCGCCGGTCCTGGTCATCTTCCTGGTCGCGCAGCGCTTCCTGGTCTCCGGCCTGACCGCGGGCGCGACTAAGGAATGAGCCGCCGCAACGAAAACCCCAGCGTGGCCAGGCCCCCAGCCACCACACCGGACCCGGCGGGAACTGTGACCCAGGATGACGGCGCCGGCCACCCCGGCCGCCCGCCGGCCCCCGCCCGGTGGTCCGGGCCACGGTGCCGTGCCTGGAGCCGCCGTACTGGGCGCTGGCCGAGCGGTCCCTGTTCCGGCTGCTGGATGAGGGCTGGCGGCGGTTCGCCGGGCTGTACACCCGGCCGGACGGGTCGCTGCGCTACGACGGGCAGCTCTCGTCCCGGGACGGCGCCGACGACTTCCTGGAGGTGTTCTTCAACTGGCCGCAGCTCTACCTGCTCGGCGGGGCTGATGACCTGCTGGAGGCCAGCAGCAGGCACTGGCACGGGGTGGTGGGCCAGCTCACCCGGCTTGGCATGTTCCGCGACGAGTTCGAGATCGGCTACGACTGGTTCCACCAGGGCGAGAGCATGCTGTTCTTCTACTTCCTCACGCTGGCCGACCCGGACCGCTGGCGGGACCGGGCGCTGCGGTTCGCCGACCTGTACACCGACCCCGCGCACGGGAACTATGACCCGGTCCGGCAGATCATCACGGCGCCGCACAACGGCAGCGGCGGGGCCCGGGCCGGGCTGGCCGACGCGCCCAGCTACCCGTGGACCGAGGCGGAGGCCGCCCAGTACGGCTACCCCCTGGACTGGCTGGCCCCCAACGGGGACGTGGCGCCGGAGGATGACGGTGATCCCCGGCTGGGCGCCGAGATGCAGCGCCGGCTGGGCCGCGGTGACGTGGTCGGCAACCTGGGCGTGGGCGGCCTGGTCCTCAACGCGTTCCTGGTCAGCGGTGAGCCGCGGTACGCCCGCTGGCTGGCGGGCTACGTGGGCGCGTGGCAGCGCCGCGCCGCCGCCAACGGCGGCCTGATCCCGGACAACGTAGGCGCCGACGGCGCGGTCGGCAGCCAGCTGGACGGCCGCTGGTACGGCGGGCACTACGGCTGGTCCTGGCCGCACGGCATGTACAGCGTCGCGCAGGCCACCCTGATCGGGGCGATGACCGCAGCCCTGGCCACCGGCGACGACGGCTACCTGGACCTGCCCCGCCAGCTGCTCGACGAGATCATCGGCCGGGCCCGCAGCTTCGCGTTCAGCAGCAGCGACTCCAGCATCAGCCCGCGCTGGCACGCCCATCTGGGGCCCGCCGCGGACCAGCCCATCCTGCTGGTCCCTTACCGGCACAGCGACCGGGGCTGGTTCGACTGGAACCCGGTGCAGGCCTCGGTGCCGGTCGCCCTGTGGCAATACACCGCCGACCCGGGCGACCAGGCCCGGCTGGACGCGCTCCGCGCGGCCAGCGGCTACGACTGGACCGCCGTCCGGCCGTTCCGGGACAAGGAGGAAGCCGGGCACGAGGAGCCCTGGTACGCCTACCTGCGCGGGGACAACCCGGACTACCCGGCCGCCATCCTGGGCGCCGCGCACGCCCAGGCCCGGCGGCGGCTGGCGCTGATGGAACAGCACGCCGGCCAGGAGGTGGCCGAGCCGGACATCCACCTGTGGCAGAACCTCAACCCGGTGGTCACCGAGGCGCTCACCCAGCTGACCTGGGGTGCACCCCAGGTCGTCTACAACGGCGGGCTGACCCAGGCCCGGGTCCGCTACTACGACCCGCGGCGCCGCCGGCCGGGGCTGCCCCCGGATGTGGCCGCACTGGTCAGCTCGATCGACCCGGCGGCGACCACGGTGACCCTGGTCAACCTGTCCGCCGCGGCGGCCCGCACGGTGACGGTGCAGGCCGGTGCGTACGCCGAGCACGACATCGAGACCGCCGGGTACACGTGCGCTGCGGCGGGGTGGATGGGGCAGCACACCGAATACATCAGCCATGATGTCGAGATCAGCGGGCGGGAGGTCGCCGTGGGCGGTCCCTGGCTGGACGTCGAGCTGCCGCCCGGGACCGAGGTGACGCTGACGTTGCGGCTGCGCCTGCGGGTCCGGGTTCCCTCAGCTCAGGCTCCATGGGACGCGGCCCCGCGGGACGCCGCCCGCTGAGACGCGGCGCCTGAGACGCAGCAGGGAAAGGACGAGCATGGGACAGCTGACGGGCCTGCGGGCGCTGGTCACCGGCGGGGCATCCGGCCTGGGCGCCGCGATCGCCGCGGCGTTCACGGCCGAGGGCGCGGCGGTGGTGGTACTGGACATGACGGAGGCACCGCCCGCGGGGCTGCCGGCCGGTACCGGCTACGTGCAGGCCGACATCACCGACGACGACGCGGTGCAGGCCGCGGTGCAGTCGGCCGCCGAGCGGCTGGGCGGCCTGGACGTGCTGGTCAACAACGCCGGTATCGGTGCCCAGGGCAGCGTCGAGCAGAGCACCGACGCCGAATGGCAGCGGGTGCTGGACGTGAACGTGATCGGGACCGCCCGGGTGTCCCGCGCGGCCTGGCCGTTCCTGCGGGAGTCCGGGCACGGCGCCGTGGTCAACACGGCGTCGATCGCGGCCACCGCGGGGCTGCCGGACCGGGCCGTGTACTCGGCCAGCAAGGGCGCGGTGGCCGCGCTGAGCCGGGCCATGGCCGCCGACGGGATGCCCGACGCCATCCGGGTCAACGCGGTGAACCCGGGCACGGCCGACACGCCCTGGGTCGCCCGGCTGCTGGACGTGGCGCCCGACCCGGCCGCCGAGCGGGCCGCGCTGGAGGCCCGGCAGCCCCACGGCCGGCTGGTGTCGGCCGAGGAGGTCGCCGCGGCCGTCGTCTACCTGGCCTCCCCGGCCGCCGGATCGACCACCGGCACCGAGCTGGCCGTGGACGGCGGCATGGGCGGTCTGCGCCTGCGGCCCCGGGCGTGACTCCGCCAGCCAGCCCGGGCCCCAGCCCGGCACGGGGCAGCCGACCGGGATGACCACGGACGCGCACGTGCACGTGTGGGACCTGGCCGCGCGGCCGCAGCCGTGGACCGACGGCCTGCAGGCGCTGCAGCGCTCCTTCGGCCTGGACGACGTGGCCGCCGACCTGCGCGCCGCGGGCCAGGACACGGTGATCGTGGTGCAGACCGTGGCCAGCGCGGCGGAGACCCGGGAGCTGCTGGCCCTGGCCGCCGCGCAGCCGCTGGTGGCCGGGGTGGTCGGCTGGGCGGATCTGGCCCGCCCGGACGTGGCGGGCCAGCTGGAGGCGGCCCGGTCCGGGCCGGGCGGCCAGGCGCTGGTGGCGGTGCGCCATCAGCTCCAGGAGGAGCCGGACCCCGGCTGGCTGGGCCGGCCGCAGGTCCGGGACGGGCTGTGCGCGGTGGCCGCCGCCGGGCTGGCTTACGACCTGGTGATCTCGCCCCACCAGCTGCCGCTGGTCACCGAGACCGTGGCCGCGTTGCCGGAGGTCCGGTTCGTGCTGGATCACGCGGGCAAGCCGCCGATCGCGGCCGGTGACCTCTCGGCCTGGCGGGCGGACCTGCGGGCGCTGGCGGCCCTCCCGAACGTGGCGGTCAAGCTGTCCGGGCTGGTCACCGAGGCGGACTGGGATTCGTGGACGCCCGGCCAGCTGGCCCCGGTCATGGAGTACGTGCTGGACCGGTTCGGCCCGGCGCGGACCATGTTCGGCTCGGACTGGCCGGTCTGCCTGCTGGCGGCCAGCTACGCCGAGGTGGCGGCGGCGGTCACGCCGGTCCTGGGCCGCCTCAGTCCCGCGGAGCGCGCGGAGGTCCGCGGCGGCACGGCCCGCGCCTGGTACCGGTTCGGGCGCTGACGCACGGGAGGACGTGATGCAGCAGCACCCGATCGGCACGACAGCGGCCGCGGTGACCGCGCTGGGCTTCGGCGGCGCCTCGGCCGGGAACCTGTACACCGAGACCACCGACGAGGAGGCCACCGCGGCGGTCGACTGCGCCTGGGCGGGCGGGATCCGTTACTTCGACACCGCGCCGCACTACGGGCTGGGCCTGTCCGAGCGCAGGCTCGGCGCTGCGCTGCGGCACCGGCCGCGGGAGGTTTTCGTTATCTCGACGAAAGTGGGCCGGATGCTGGAACCCAATCCGCGGCCAGCGGGTTCGGACCTGGCCGCGGGCGGCTTCGCGGTGCCGGACACGCTGCGGCGGCGGTTTGACTTCAGCGCGGCGGCGGTCCGGCGCAGCCTGGAGGGCAGCCTGGGCCGTCTCGGGCTGGACCGGGCCGACCTCGTGTACGTGCACGATCCGGACGATCACGTGGACGAGGCCATCGCCGGCGCGATCCCCGAGCTGATCCGGATGCGCGAGGAAGGCCTGGTCAGCGCCGTCGGGGTGGGCATGAACCAGTGGCAGGCCCCGCTGCGGATGGTCCGCGAGACCGGCATCGACCTGGTCATGCTGGCCGGCCGGTGGACCTTGCTGGACCGCTCGGGGCAGCCGCTGGTCGACGAGTGCGCGGCGCGGGGGGTGGCGGTGGTGGCGGCCGCGCCGTTCAACTCCGGGCTGCTGGCCCGGGCCTGGCCCGGCGACGGGGCGTACTTCGACTACGGGCCGGCCACGCCGCAGGTGCTGGCCCGGGCGCGGGCCCTGGCCGGGATCTGCCAGCGGCACGGGGTGTCCCTGCCGGACGCGGCCATCCAGTTCCCGCTGCGCCATCCGGCCGTGGTGTCCGTGGTCGGCGGGATGCGCAGCGGTGAGGAGGTTGCCGCCACCCTGGCCCGCTTCGCTACCGTGGTGCCGGACGACGCGTGGACGGAGCTTGATGCCTGCTGATGGCCTGCTGGAGGTTGACCTGGCCTATGGGCGCCAGGGCCTGCGTATCTCGCTGCCCGCGGACCGCACCACGGTCGTCGCGCCGTCGTACCATCGCGCCGCGCCGGATGTCCCGGCCGCGCTGCGCGACGCGCTGCGCCATCCGGTGGCCGGGCCGCCGCTGCGGGCGGTGGTCCGCCCGGGCCAGCGGATCGCCGTGTCCGTCTGCGACGTGACCCGGCCGCAGCCCCGCGCGGCCATGCTCCGGGCGCTGCTGGATGAACTGGACGGCATCGCGGGGCCAGACGACCTGACCGTGCTGATCGCGACCGGGACGCACCGGGGCAACACCGCGGCCGAGCTGGGCGAGATGCTGGGCCCCGAGCTGGCCGCCCGGCTGCGGGTGATCAACCACGATGCCCGCGACGAGAGCATGCTGACCTGGTGCGGCGAGCACGGCGACGGGGTGCCGGTCTGGCTGAACAAGCACTGGGCCGGTGCGGACGTGAAGATCACCACCGGGTTCGTGGAGCCGCACTTCTTCGCCGGGTTCAGCGGCGGCCCCAAGCTGGTCGCGCCGGGCCTGGCCGGCCTGGACACCACGCTGACCCTGCACGACGCCAGGCGGATCGGCAGCGAGCAGGCCACCTGGGGGATCTGCGAGGGCAACCCGGTGCACGACGACGTGCGCGCGATCGCGGCGGCGACCGGGGTGGACTTCGCCTTCGACGTCGTCCTGAACCGGGAGCAGCAGGTCGTCGCGGCGTTCGGCGGCGAGGTGCTGGCCATGCACGCGGCGGCCCGGGCTTATGTCCGCGAAGTCTCCATGTGCCCGGTGGACGGCCTGTTCGACGTGGTGGTGACCACCAACGCCGGGTTCCCGCTGGACCAGAACCTGTACCAGGCGGTCAAGGGCATGTCCGCGGCGGCCACCGTGGTGGTGCCCGGCGGGCTGATCATCTGTGCGGCCGAGTGCGCGGACGGATTCCCTGACCACGGCTCGTTCCGCGCGGAACTGGCCGCGGAGCCGACGCCGGAACGGCTGCTCGCCTCGATCGCCGCGCGCAGCACGACCGTGCCGGACCAATGGCAGGTCCAGGTGCTGGCCCGGGTGCTGCGCCGGGCCCGGGTGGGCGTGCACGCGTCCGGCCTGACGGACCCGGACCTGCGCAGCGCGCACCTGTACGCGGTGCCGGACATCGCGGCCGCGGTCGCCGCCGAACTGGAGGCGGCCGGGCCCGGCGCGCGGGTCTGCGTGCTGCCCGAGGGCCCGCAGACGATCCCGTTCGTGGGCGCGGAAGCGGAAGGGAGCGCGGCGTGACCGGAGCGGGCGGGCCTGAGCGGGGCCTGGCTGAGGGCGTGGCTGAGGTGCTCGGGCGGCTGAGGCACCGGCTGGACCAGGAGGACCGGCTGGTCACCGCGTTCTCGGGCGGGGCCGACTCGGCGCTGCTGGCCGCCGTGGCCCACGACGTGCTGGGGCCGCGGGCGCTGGCGGTCACGGCCGTATCGGCCAGCCTGCCCGCCGCCGAGCGGGCCGCCGCGCGCGACTTCGCCCGGTCCCGCGGCCTGGCCCACGTCGAGGTGGCCACCGACGAACTGGACCGGCCCGAGTACCGCCGCAACGGCGCCGACCGGTGCTTCCACTGCAAGAGCGCGCTCTTCGACGCGCTGCTGCCGGTCGCGGCGGCCATGGGCGCGCGGGTCGCGCTCGGCACCAACCTCGACGACCTGTCCGACCACCGGCCCGGCCAGCAGGCCGCCCGCGACCGTGGAGCGGTGTTCCCGCTGGTCGACGCCGGGCTGTCCAAGGCAGCGGTCCGCGCGGTGAGCCGGGAGCTGGGCCTGGTCACCGCGGAGAAGCCCGCGGCCGCCTGCCTGTCCTCCCGGATCGCGTACGGCGACCCGGTCAGCCCGGAATTGCTCGGCCGGATCGAGCAGGCCGAGGACGCACTGCACCAGGCGGGCTTCGGAGTCTGCCGGGTCCGGGCCCACGCGGCGGGCAGCGTGGCCCGGATCGAGGTCCCGCCGGACGACCTCGGGCGGCTGCTGGACCGCCGGGAGGAGATCACCGCCCTGGTCCGCGCGGCCGGCTTCGTGTTCGCCACCGCCGACCTGGCCGGGCTGCGCAGCGGCAGCATGAACGCCCTGCTGCCGCTGTCCGTGGTCCAGCGGGCGGGTTAGGTGGACGCCGCCCAGCCGGACACGGGCCAGCCGGACACGGGCCAGCCGGACGCGGGCCAGCCAGACACGGGCCAGCCGGACACGGGCGCCGCGCTCCCGCTCGGGTTTGCCACCGTTGACCTGGACCGGCCGCGGCGGCAGGGGCTGCCGGAGGTCATCTACGCCCCGGGCAAGCAGCCCGCTGAGATCGCGGCCATCGCGGCCGTGCTGCTGGACCGCACGTCCGGGCCGGTGCTGGTGACCCGGCTGGAGCCCGGCGCCGCGGCCGAGGTGGCGGGCGAGATGACGGCCGCCCGGGTGCGGGAGCCGGGAGCGCCCGGGGCGGGGGTGCGGGCGGGGGACTACGACGCCCGGGCCCGGCTGCTGTGCTGGCGGCCTGCCCCGCCGGACGGGTGCCGGGTGGCGGTGGTGACCGCGGGCACCGCGGACGGGCCGGTGGCCGACGAGGCGGCGGCGGTGGCCCGCGCCACCGGCCTGCAGGTCGCCGAGTTCCGCGACGTCGGCGTGGCCGGGCTGCACCGGCTGCTCGCCGTGGCCGGTGACCTCGCCGCGGCCGATGTGGTGATCGTCATCGCGGGCATGGAGGGTGCGCTGGCCAGCGCGGTGGGCGGCCTGGTCGGCGTGCCGGTGGTGGCGGTGCCCACCTCGACCGGGTACGGCGCGGCGCTGGACGGCCTCACCGCGCTGCTGGCCATGATGACCTCCTGCGCGGCAGGTGTCTGCGTGGTCAACATCGACTCAGGGTTCGGCGCCGCCATGGCCGCCCACCGGCTCGCGTTCAGCATGCGCCGCCGGGCCGTGGCCCTCCGGCCGGACGAACCGGCTGCGCCGCCGGGCCAGGCGAGGCGCCCGTGATCCTCTGGCTGAACCCGTTCTCGGGGATCTCCGGTGACATGCTGCTCGGCGCGCTGCTGGACCTGGGCGCGCCGCTCGACGCGGTCCGGGCGGCCGTGGCCAGCACCGGGATCACCGGCTGGGAGCTGACCGCCGGGCCGGTGCAGCGCGCCGGGCTGGCCGCCTGCCAGGCCCGGGTCCGGGTGCAGGACGACGTGCCCGCGCGGCGCGCCGCCGAGCTGCTCACGCTGGCCCGGGCCGCGGTGCCCGCGGCGGCGGGTCGGCTGGCCGCCGCGGCGATCACCGCCCTGGCCGAGGCCGAGGGCCGGATCCACGGCGTGCCCGCCGCCGAGGTACACCTGCACGAGCTGGGCGGGGTGGACACCATCGTGGACACCGTGGGAGTGGCCGCGGCGCTGGACGCGCTGCGGGTCAGCGCGGTCTGGTCGGCGCCGCTCACCCTCGGGGCCGGCGTCATCGAGATGCGCCACGGCCAGTTCCCCGCACCGGCGCCGGCCACGGTAGCGCTGCTGGACGGGGCGGCGGTGACCGGGACGCTCGCCGGGCTGGGCGGGAGGGCGGCGGAGACGGTCACGCCGACGGGCGCGGCGCTGCTGCGCGCGGCCGGCTGCCGGTATGGGCCCGTGCCCGCGATGCGGGTGGCCGGCAGCGGGTACGGGGCGGGCACGCGGGACGTGCCGGGGCGGCCCAACGTGCTGCCCGCCCTGCTCGGCGAGCCGCTCGGAGACGAGGGCGCGGAGGGGGCGGACGGGGCGGACGGCACTGAGACCCTGATCATGGTCGAGACCACCGTCGACGACGTGACCGGGGAGTTGCTCGGCGACCTGCCCGGGCTGCTGCTGGGCGCGGGTGCCCTGGACGCCTGGATCACGGCCGTGACCGGCAAGAAAGGCCGCCCCGCGCACGTCGTCACCGCGCTGTGCCGGCCAGGCCAGGCGGGCCCGGTCCAGGCGCGGCTGCTCGCCGAGACGGGCAGCCTCGGCGCGCGGCGCCACGCCGTCCAGCGTCGCGCGCTGCCCCGGCAGGAGGCCGAGGTGACCGTCCAGGGACACCGGATCCGGGTCAAGATCGGCCCGCACCGGGCCAAGCCCGAGCACGACGACGTGGCCGCCGCGGCGCTGGCCACCGGCCTGCCCCGCCGCGTCCTGGCCGAGCAGGCCCTCAGCCAGCTGGCCGGGCCGGACCCGGACCCGGGCCCGGGCCCACCGGAGGATCCAGCGTGAGCTCTCGGGTGGTCAGGGGTTCGGGGCGGTCAGGCGTTGACTGCGGTCAGGTAGGCCAGGACGGCCAGCACCCGGCGGTTGTCGTCTTCTGAGGCGGCCAGGCCGAGCTTGGTGAAGATGCTCGTGGTGTGCTTGCTGACCGCCTTCTCGGTGACGAAGAGCCGTTGCGCGATGGCCACGTTCGACCGGCCCTCGGCCATCAGGCCCAGGACCTCGCGTTCCCGCGCGGACAGCCGGGTGATCGGCTCGTCCCGGGCGCGGCGGCCGAGCAGCTTGGACACCACGTCGGGATCCATCACCGTGCCGCCCGACGCGACGGTCCGGATCGCGTCGACGAACTGGTCGTCGTTGAAGACCCGGTCCTTGAGCAGGTAGCCGACCGCGCCCGACTGGTCCGCGAGCAGTTCCCGCGCGTACAGCTGCTCGACGTACTGCGACAGCAGCAGCACCGGAAGGCCCGGCACCTGCTGCCGCGCCGCCAGCGCCGCCTGCAGCCCGTCATCGGCGAACGAGGGGGGCAGCCGGACGTCCACCACCGCCACGTCGGGCCGCTCCTCCAGCAGCGCGCGGAGCAGGCCGGGCGCGCTGTCCACCGCCGCGGCGATCTCGAAGCCGTGGGCCCCGAGCAGCCGGGTCAGCCCGTCCCTCAGCAGGAACAGGTCTTCGGCGACGACAACGCGCACGGCACCTCCATGGCGATCATGGTCGGCCCGCCCGGCGGGCTGCTCACCGCCAGGATGCCATCGAACGCGGCCAGCCGCTGTTCCACGCCACGCAGTCCGGTGCCCCGGGCCGGGTCCGCCCCGCCCGCTCCGTCGTCGGCGACCTGGACCTGCAGCAGGCCCGCCGCGTACTTCATGCGGATATGCACCCGGCGCGCCCCCGAGTGCCGCACCGCGTTGGCCAGGGCCTCCGCCACCGCGAAGTAGCAGGCCGATTCCACCGGCGTGGCCAGCCGCCCGGGCAGGTCGATGTCCAGGTCCACCGGGAAGGGGGTGTCCAGGGCGAGGGCCCGCACGGCGTGGCCCAGACCCCGGTCGGCCAGGACCGGCGGGCAGATACCGCGCACCAGGTCCCGCAGGTCGCTGAGGGCGCGCAGCGAGGTCTCCCTGGCCTCGGCGACCAGGGCCAGCGCGGCCTCCGGCCGGGCCGGCAGCATGCGCTCGACCGCGCGCAGGTTCATGCCCAGCGCGATCAGCCGGGCCTGCGCGCCGTCGTGCAGGTCACGCTCGATCCGGCGCAGTTCGGTGGCGGCGTGGTCCACGGCCAGGCTCCGGGTCTCGGTCAGCCGCTGCACCCGGCCCTCCAGCTCCAGGTCCCGCCCGGGGGGGGCCAGGAGGGCGCGGGTATGTGCCCCGAGCGTCCGCGGCACCAGCCACGCGGCCACCACGAGGAACGCGCTGGCCTCGGCCCCGGCCAGCATGGCCGTCTCCCGGCTGCTGACCAGGACGGTCCCGTAGAGCAGGGCGGGCTGCCCCAGCCTGGGGGGCAGCGACTGCCAGCTCGCCGCGATCATGAAGCCGCGGGCCGCGAACGCGGCCAGCGCCAGCGGGACCAGGTCCGCGGCGATGACCGGCCACCGGACCGCGGTGACCACGGAGGCCAGGACCAGCGCGACCGTCCAGGGGTGTACACCGAACACGGTCAGGCCGACCAGCGCGACCGGGATCAGGAGAATGCCCCAGCGATTCTCCAGCATCCGGAGCCGCAGGTAGGAGAACAGCCCGGCGGTGTGCGTGCGCAGCGCGGCCAGGGTACGCGGCAGCAGCCACAGGCCCAGGGTGAGCAGCAGCAAGGCCAGCGGGACCAGGTAACCAGGCCAGAATCCGCCACCGGCGCGGTGGACCTGGACGGGCGGGCCCCCGCCCTTGACGGTCCACGACCACCCCCGGCCAGCCATCGCCTGGAGGGCGATCTTCGGCGAGGGCACGTAGAAGTGCCCGCCCGCGGGCATCTTGACCGGACCGCGGAAACCGGGCCCCGGCCCGCTGACCGTAATGCTGGAACCGGGCCCCGCCCCGCTGACCGTAATGCGGGAACCGGGCGCCGGCAGATCGACCGCAGTGCGGGAACGGGGCACCGCCGCGGGCCGGGCGGCGACGGGCCTGCGGCCGACCACGACGCCCCCCCGGATCATCTTGATCTGGGCCATCTTGGCCGCGGCAGGCCCGCTGACCAGGCGCTGCTTGATCGCGACCAGCGCGGATACCGCCCACCAAGACTGCGCGGGCGTGGTGGCCGCCACCACCAGACCGCTGATCCCGGCGACCACCATGGTGACCGGCAGCACCATCGCCGCCACGACCGGCCGCCAGAGTGCCACCACGACGGCCAGCAGGACCGCCGCCACGGTCCACGGGCGCAGCCCGAACAGCACCGGGGCCATCGCGGCCACGGGCACGAGGAAGACGCCCCGGCCCAGACGACGCAGGAGCCGGCCGATAACCCGCCACAGGACGATCACCAGGATTCCCATGTCACCCATCGTGACGCCGCCGGGGGGCCCGGCGCTATGGGGGCGTACCTAATTCCGGGGTGGGCCTGGGCCTACCCCGCGGGGGACCGGGGGTCAGCGACGGGCCGGGCCCGGCCGGCCGGGCCCGGCCCCGGGCAAACCGGGACGGGGTGACCGCCACGTGCCGTTTGAAGTGCCGGGTGAAATGCGCCTGGTCGTAGAAGCCCAGGTCCGCCGCCACGTCGGCGGGGCGGGCGCCCTGGAGCAGCGCGTGCCGGGCGGCGTCCACCCGGCGGCCGATCAGGTACGCGTGCGGGCTCACCCCGAACTCGCGGGAGAAGCTGCGGACCAGATGCGGGACGGACCGGCCGAGCTGCGCCGCGGCGGCCCCGAGCGTGACCGGCTCGGCCAGGCGCTCGTCGAGGAGATCACGCAGCTGCCCGGCGAGATGCGGCTCCGGCTCGCGGCGCGGCGGCCCGTGACCGAGGTGGGCGGCGATGCGCTCGGCGACGAGACCCAGCCGGGCCTCCACCTGGAGCTGCTCGCCGCGATCGGCCAGCCAGGCGGCGGGCCGGCGCTCGCGGGCCGGGCGATCGCCGGACAGGTCATTGCGGAGTGGTCATCGAGGGGCTGGTCATTGCGGGGCTGGTCATCGCCGGTGAGGCAGTCATGCAGCCCGGCCAGGGCCCGGCGCAGCAGGCCATCCCGGATCGCCGTGTGGTCAACCGCCGCGCCGACGAGCGTCGCGGGCAGGAACGTCATCGGCAGGTACAGCTCACGCTTCCGGAAGCCGCGCTGGCCGGGAGCCGGGCGGCCGTCATGGACGACCCCGGGCGGAAGAAGGGTCACGGTCTCGCCGCCCGCCAGGCAACTGCGGCGATCGAGGGTGTAGCCGATAGCGCCCGCGTCCACGATGAGGACCGCCCAGGTGTCGTGGCAGTGCCGTGGGTACGCCCAGCCCGTCATGCGGGCGTGGAACACCTCGGCGATCCCGGGAACCGGAGGAACCCAGGCCTCGACGTGACAGCTCCCCTCCCGGCCGCCATCCACATCAAGACCGTACAAGACGGGCCCGGCCCGGCGGCGGATCGTGGGGGTCATGGAATCCAGCCCAGTGAACGTAGCCGCCGCGCTCGCCCAGTTCGACGACATCTACCTGCCCCGGATCATCGGCCGGGTCAACGACTACGACGTTCGTATCGCGCACACCCGCGGTGAGCACGTCTGGCATAGCCACGACCACACCGATGAGTTCTTCCTGGTACTCAGCGGGCAGTTCAATATTTCGCTCCGTGACGCCGGGGGCGGTGGTGAGCGGACCGTGGAACTGCGGACCGGGGACATGTTCGTGGTGCCCCGGGGCACTGAGCACAAGCCCAGCTCCCCCGGAGGCTCCATCTTGATGTTCGAGCCGGCCGGGACGTCTACGACTGGCGACCACCATCACGGCGACCTTCCCGCGCACGTGACCAGCACCACCGGGGTTCTCCCGGCCGGCGGAGCCGCCGCCGGGCCGGAGCGGCCCTAGCGGATGCGCAGGCCATCGAACTCGGCGCGGATCCCCAGGATCCACTGGGTGATCGCGACCAGGTTCCACGCGGCGGTGCCGGTCAGCCAGGAGTTCTTCGCCTCACCGTGGGTGGGCGCCTCACGGCCGGCGATCATCTGCGCGTATACGTACGGCTCGCAGCGGTGGATCTCGCTGATCTCCTCGCGCGCCGACGGGTTGATCAGCTGGTAGTAGCCGAACGCCGCGTCGCCCCGGCCGGCCATGGTCTCGGCGATCATGACCCAGGGATTGGTGTGGCAGAAGACCCCGCCGTTCTCCTTGTAGCCGGGCGGGTAGGACGATATTTCGCCCAGCTCGGGGTGGTACCGCGAGTAGGCGGGGCGCAGCAGCACGATCCCGTGGTCGGTGGCCAGCCGTTCGCGCACGCTGTCCAGGGCCCGGATGGCCATGCCGTCACCGGCGCCGATGCCGCTCATCACGCAGATCCCCTGCGGCTCCACGTAGATCTGTCCTTCCTCGTTCTCGCTCGAGCCGACCACGCCCCCGGAGTAGTCGAAGGCCCGGCGGAACCAGGCACCGTCCCAGGCGTGTTCCACGATCGCGGCCGCCATCTTGTCCGCGGCCGCCCGGTATGCACGCGGCGTCGCCGCCCAGCCCGCGCCGCTCCGCTATCGCGGTCAGGTCGCGGGCCGCGAGGATGAACAACCCGGCGATGAACACCGACTCGGCCTCGCCGCCCTCGCGGTTTTCCGTAATCTGAAACGACTCTCCTGGGGTCTCGGAGAAGCAGTTGAGGTTGAGGCAGTCGTTCCAGTCGGCCCGGCCGATCAGCGGCAGCCCGTGCGGGCCGAGCCGGGCGAGCGTGTAGCCCAGCGACGCCGCCAGGTGCTCATACAGCGAGGCGGCACTGCCCGGCAGGTCGTCGTAGGGCACCGGCTCGTCGAGGACCGCGGTGTCACCCGTTTCCTTGAGGTAGGCGGCGGCGGCCAGGATGAGCCACAGCGGATCGTCGTTGAATCCGGACCCGATGTCGTCGTTACCGCGCCCGGTGAGCGGCTGGAACTGGTGATAGGCGCCGCCGCTGCCGAACTGCGTGGCGGCCAGGCCCAGGAGCCGGGCCCGGGCCCGGGCGGGTGCCATCGCCGCGATCCCGAGCAGGTCCTGATTGGAGTCGCGGAATCCCATGCCCCGGCTGGTGCCGGACTCGAACAGGGAGACCGACCGGCTCATCTCGAAGGTGACCAGGCACTGGTAGGGGTTCCAGATGTTCACCATCCGGTTCGTGAACGGGTCCGGGGTGTCCACGTGCAACGTGGCCAGCAGCGATCCCCACGATTCCCGCAGCGCCGCGAAGCCCTCCGCGACGGCCGCCGGCCGCAGCCAGCGGTCGATGACCGGCCGGACCAGGGCCTTGTTCACGATCCCGGACCCCGGGGGGTCGAACTTCTGGTCATGCGGGTTCTCCCAGTACCCCAGGAGGAAGATCACTTCCCTGGTCTCGCCCGGGGCCAGGGCCACCCGGACATGATGGCTGCCGTGCGGCGACCAGCCGTGCGCGATCGAGTTGGACGACTCACCGCGCTCCACCGCCGCGGGCCGGTCCCAGCCGCGGTAGGCCCCGAGGAACTCCTCACGCTGGGTGTCGAAACCGGCCAGCGGCTCCGAGCAGGCGAAGTAGGCGAGATGATCCCGGCGTTCCCGGTACTCCGTGGTGTGGTAAATGACCCCGTCGGCGACCTCTACCTCGCCGGTGGAGTAGTTGCGCTGGAAGTTGCCGGCGTCGTCCAGCGCGTCCCACAGGCAGAATTCCACCGACGAGAACACGGACATCTCGGCCGGCTCGCCGCGCTCGTTGCTGACCCGCAGCCGCCACACCTCGAGGGTCTCGCCGGGCGGGACGAAGTACAGCGTCTCCGCGCGCATCCCCAGGTGCGCAGAGGTGATCTGGGTATACGAGAGCCCGTGCCGGCATTCGTAGTGATCGAGGTCCGGCTGGGTGGGCTGCCACGACGGCGACCAGTAGGCACCGGAGCCATTATCCCGCAGATACAGGTAACGTCCGCCCGAATCGGCCGGGACACCGTTGTACCGGTACCGGGTTATTCTGCGTAACCGGGCGTCGCGGTAGCAGGAATAGCCACCCGCGGTATTCGAGATGACCCCGAAGAACGTGCCCGTGCCCAGGTAGTTGATCCAGGGCAATGGCGTGTCCGGCCGGGTGATGACGTATTCACGGCGGCTGTCGTCGAAATGGCCGTAACGCACTGCTGATTCCCTGGGGTGTCACCGCGCGGGCAGGTGGGCGAGAAGCGCCTTCACTGTGGCATCGCCGTCTGGCCGGGGCAACGGCGGCGGCGCCCAGGTCTGGGCGTGCGGCGGCCGCCTACCCGGCCGGGCGCCGCGGCGGGCCTCATCAGGGCAGGTCAGTGAGACTGGGCGAGACCGGAGGCCGGCGGTCCTGCACGGCCGCCGGGACGGGCCGGCCGTGTAATTTACACAAAACCGGGGGGGCGATGTCGAGACTCGCGCGGCAGCTCCGTCCTAGGACCAGGAGCGCCGCCCAGGCGCGCCAGCCGAGAGGAGTAGCCATCATGGACTGGAAGCTGGAAGTAGTCGTCGTGCCGGTCACCGACATCGACCGGGCCAAAGAGTTCTATCTCGGGAAGCTCGGGTTCCATCTCGATGCCGACACGCAGCCCACCCCGGAGATGCGGGTGGTGCACATGACGCCACCCGGGTCGGCCTGCTCGGTCGTGATCGGCCCTGCCCTGATCAGCGCGGACGCCCCCGGCGGGGCCGCGGCGCGGCTTCAGCTGGTGGTCAGGGACATCGGCGCGGCCCGGGCCGAGCTGACTGGCCGGGGCGTCGAGGTCTCGGAGATCCAGCAGCTCGACCCCCGGGACGGCGGGAAGTTCATCTTCTTCGCCGACCTGGACGGCAACCAGTGGGCGGTGCAGGAGATCCGCGAGCGGGTCGGCGCGTCACTCGACTGAGCTGGGTGACTGAGGGCTGGCCGACTGGGGCTGGCTGAGCTGCGGGGCTGGCTGGGCGGGGTTAACGGGCGCCGGATACCCCGGGCCGGATCCGGGCCAGCACCAGCGTGATGTCATCGTCGCCGCGCTGGCGCAGCGCCTGGGTGACCATCTCGCAGCCGGTGTCGAGCGGACCGCCAGGCGGCGCCAGCGCCGGGCCCAGGGCTGCCCCCAGCGCGGCGATGCCCTCGTCCAGCGGCCGGATGCGGCTTTCCACCAGGCCGTCGGTGTACAGGGCGAGAGTGGTCCCCGGGGGCAGGCTTACTTCCGCCGCCTCGAAGGACCCGGTGCCCAGGCCGAGCGGGAGCCCGGGCGGGAGGTCGAGCACCTCCGGGGCCCGGCCAGGCCGGGCCAGCAACGGCGGCGGATGGCCGGCCTTCGCGATCACGCACGAGTTCCGCTCCGGGTCGATCACCGCGTAGATGCAGGTGGCGAACGGCGCCGCGGGCATCCCGGCGGCCATCCGGTCCAGCCGGTGCAAGATGTCCTCCGCGGGCAGATCGAGGCTGGCCAGGGTGTGGGCGGCGGTGCGCAGCTGCACCATGACCGCCGCCGCCTCCGGGCCATGGCCCATCGCATCCCCCACGATCAGCGCCGCCCGCCCGCCCGGCAACCGCACGATGTCGTGCCAGTCGCCGCCGACCACGCTCGCTCCCACCGGGAAGTACCGGTGCGCGACCTCCATCCCCGCCGGGATACGCGGCTCGCGGGGCAGCAGGCCGTGCTGGAGGGCGAACGCGGTCCGCCGCTCCCGGTCGTAGAGCCGGGCGTTGTCGATGCACACCGCGGCCCGGGCGGCCAGTTCGGCGGCCAGTGCGATGTCATCGGGCTCGAAGCCAGGATCGCGGGGCGCCCGGGCGAAGGTCGCGCAGCCCAGCACCAGACCCCGCGCGGCCAGCGGGACGGCCAGGAACCTGGTGTAGCCGGCCGCGATCTGATGGCCGCCGGGACGCCGGGTCAGCCGGTCGACGGTCTCCTGGCCGAGGTGATCGGACCGGACCGGCTGTCCGGTGCTCATGGCGCGGAAGCTGGGTGAGGCCCCATCGAAGACCAGTACCTCGCCGGGGCGGAGCACGCTGTCGGTGACCGCCGGGGGCTGGCCGGCCAGCCGGGCCGCGAGCCGGCGCACCACCGCGGCGGATCCCGCCCGGCGGGCCGCGACATCATCGGCGGCCAGCAGTGGTTCGGAGACGAAGATGGTGGCCGCGGCGGCGAACGCGGGCACAGCGACCTCGGTGACCTCGCGGGCCGTGCGGGTCAGGTCGAGCGTGGTGCCGATCCGGGTCGCCGCCTCGCTCAGCAGGTCCGGGCCGGGGCGGGCCGGGGCGGCCGGCGGACGCTGGATGATCACGAGAGCGCCGCCAGGCCCGGCCGGCGAGCCGCCGGGCGCGGGTTCACAGTGCATGGTGGCCGGGCCGTCCGCGCGGGAGAAGGTGAGGTCCACCGTCGCGGTCCACGACCGTCCCGCACCGACCTCGGCCAGCGCCTGCTGTAACAGCTCGCGCTGGCCCGGGCGGTTGAGCAGCACGTCACCCAGGTGCTGTCCGGTCGTCTCCCCGGCCGTCCGGCCGAGCAAGCGCGCGGCCGTGACCGACCATGAGGTCACCAGCCCGGCCGCGTCCACGGTGAGTACCGCGAAGCTGGCCAGGCCAGCGCCGGGCCGGCGGGGTGGTGCCGGATCGTCTGCCCCGGCTTTCTGTGTCACCACCGCGTCTGCACCAATCCTTGCCCAGGAGCACGGCCATTCCTGGACCCGGAGATCCAGAACTGTGCGATATCGTGCAATCACGAAAGGTACCGCATTATGCGCGGCTTAATGCGGCCTATACGGGAGGCGCACGTGGCTGATACGGGAGGCGCACGTGACTGACGAGCCCGACTGGGTGCCGCCGGGCGTCGACACGGGGCGGGCGAACGCTGCCCGGGTCTATGACTACCTGCTGGGCGGCAGCCATAATTTCCTGGTCGACCAGGACGCGGGCCGGGCTTTTACCGCGGTGGACCCCAACGCCCGGACGTTCGCCCGGGCCAACCGGGCGTACCTGGGCCGGGCGGTGCGGTTCCTGGCCGGGACCGGCATCCGGCAGTTCCTCGACATAGGTTCCGGCATCCCCACCCAGGGCAACGTGCACGAGGTCGCCCAGCAGGCCGACCCCGCCGCGCGGGTGGTCTACGCGGACATCGACCCGGTCGCCATCGCGCACAGCAAGGTCATCCTGGACGGCAACGACAACGCCGCCGTGATCGACGCCGACCTGCGTGAGCCAGGGAAGATCCTGGACCACGAGGCCGTCGGGCGGCTGATCCGCCCGGGCGAGCCCACCGGCCTGCTGCTCGTCGCGGTGCTGCACTTCATCGCCGACGCCAACGACCCCTGGAACCTGGTCGCCGCGCTGCGGGACGCGCTCGCGCCGGGCAGCTATCTCGTGCTCAGTCACATCACGGCGACCGGCGAGACCCCGGTGGTGAAGGCCTTCGAGAAGGCGTACAACCGGACCGTGTCCACCCCGATCCAGACCCGGCCGCCCGCGGACATCCTGCGCTTCTTCGACGGTTTCGAGCTGGTGGAGCCGGGGCTGGTCTACGTCCCGCTGTGGCGGCCCGACTCGCCCGCCGACGTGCCCGATGACCCCAGCCGGTTCGGGAACCTGGTGGGAGTCGCCCGTAAACCCTGAGCCGGGGGCGGACGGGGCCGCCGCGGCACGGTGGGGTTGCTGCTGCTCCGGGTACGGAGGCGGGCATGAAGGTTTTCCTGTCCAGCGACATGGAAGGCACGGCCGGGGTGGTCGACTGGGCGCAGTGCGCCGGCGACGGCCCGGAAGCAGCCGCGGGCCGCCGGCTGCTGCTCGCCGAGGTGAACGCGGCCATCGAGGGCGCGCTGGCGGGCGGGGCCACCGAGATCGTGGTCAACGACTCGCACTCGACCATGCGTAACCTGCCGCCGGACGCGCTGGCGGGCCGGGCGTCCTACATCTCCGGCAGCCACAAGCCCCTCTACATGATGCAGGGGCTGGACGGCAGCTTCGACGCGGTGCTGTTCGTGTCCTACCACGGCTCGATCGGGGCGGCAGCGGGGCTGTCGCACACCTATAACCCGCGGGCCGTGATCGAAGCCCGGCTGGACGGCGTGGCGACCGGCGAGGCAGGCATCAACGCGCTGGTGGCTGCGCACTATGGCGTGCCGGTGGTGCTGGTCACCGGGGACCGGTGCGCCTGCGAGGAGACCGCGGCCCTCATCCCCGGCGTCCACGCGGCCGTGGTCAAGGAGCCGGTCAGCCGGGTGGCCGCGCACAGCCTGCACCCGGCGCGGGCGTGCGCGCTGATCCGGGAGACCGCAGAGCGGGCGGTGGCGGGCGCGGCCACGGCGCAGCCGCCGCCGCTGGGCCACGCGGCGCTGGAGCTGTCCGTCCGGACCACCGACATCGCCGAGGCGGCCAGCTGGGTCCGCGGCGTGGAGCGCACCGGCCCGCGGGAGCTGCGCTGCACCGGGAACGACCCGCTGGCCACGTACCGTTCGTTCTGCGCGGCGATCCTGCTGACCCGCGGGATCGCCGAGCTGGTGTGACTGACCAGGCGAGAGCGATGCCGGGCGGGCGGTGCGTCAGGCGCGCAGGTAGCTGGCCCCCAGGGCCGGCTCCAGCAGGTCGAACGCCTGGGCGGCGGCCTCAGCTAGCACGGCGCAGATCTCCGGCCTCGGCTGCCCGGCCAGGCTGCGCTGGCGTGCCTCGGTGTACAGCACCCGGTGGACCGAGGCGAGCAACGCGGCGGCGAGCCGCTGCTGCGGGCCGTCGGTCCCGGTCTCGGCGGCTATTGCATCGCCCAGGGCCCGCTCGCGCAGCAGCAGCATCTCCAGTTCCCGGGTGGTCAGCACCGGGCTGCCGGCGATCATCCGGGCGAAGGCGGGACTGGACAGCCCCAGCGTCACATCGCCCCGGGCGGCCGCGACCGCGTAGTCGCGCCGGATCGCGGTGAGCATGCTCTCCCCGGGCTTCCGGGCGGCCACGACGTCGGCCAGGTGCCCGATGACCGTCTCGGCGCGGTCGAAGACCAGGTCCTCCTTGCGCGGGAAGTAGTTGGTGACCGTCATCTTGGCCACCCCGGCCGCGTCGGCCACCTGGGAGATCGTCACCTCATCGAACCCGTGCGCCACGAACAGCCGGGTGGCGATGTCCGAGATCGCCTGCCGGGTCTCCTGCTTCCGCCGTTCGCGGAGTCCGGATGCCACGCCCGCAGCTTACCCAGAAGTTAGTACGAGCACAAAATTATGTTTGACATAAATTTGGGTCCCACCTAGATTGATGTCCATGACACAGACCTCATGCCCGCGGCCATTGATCGGAGGGCTGACCTGGACCGACCGACCAGGGGCTGACCTGGACCACCGGGCTGACCGAGACCACGGGGCTGACCTGCTCACGTCCCTCCGGCCGCTCGCCATCGACGTCGGTGTCCCGCTGGGCTCCTTCTACCTGCTGCACGACGTGTTCGGGCTCAGCCTGTGGCTGTCCCTGGCCCTGACCAGCATCCCGCCCGCGGTCCGCGCCGTGGCCGGCTTCGCCGCGGAGCGGAAGGCGAACCTGCTGGCCCTGCTCATGCTCGCGGTCAACCTGGCCGGCATCGTGGTCAGCTTCCTGAGCGGGGACCCGCGGGCGATGATCGCCAAGGACTCGCTGGTCAGCAGCGTCATCGCGATCGCCATCCTGACCTCGGTCGTGCTGTGCCGGCCGCTCATGTCCGCCGGGCTCAAGCCGTTCATGACCAAAGGCAGGCCGGAGCGGACCGCGGCCTGGGACCGGCTGTCCGCCGGATCCAGGCGCTTCCGCCGGCTGGAGCTGGCGTTCAGCACGATCTGGGGCGTGACGCTGCTGGCTGACTGCGCGGCCCGCCTGATAGGCGCGTACACGCTGCCGGTCACCACGATGGTCTGGCTGAGCACGGTCTTCACCCTCGGCGCGATCGGCCTGGCCATGATGATCGGCGGGGTCGCCGCCGCCCCCATCCAGAAGATGATCGACGCAGAGGCAGCCGGACACTGACCGTCCCCGGCCAGGGCCGGGGCCGGCCGCGAGACCGGCCCGCCTGAGGAGAGGAATCCCGCCATGCGCGGCAAGGGCATCAACTACGACACCGGGTTCTACCCGGGCGGTGTCAGCAGCCGCGAGCAGTTCGACGCGGGCATCGTCCGCCGCGAGATGCAGGTGATCGCGGATGACCTGCACTGCACGGCCGTGCGGGTCTCCGGCGGGGATCCGGCCCGGCTCAGCGTGGCCGGGGAGCTCGCGGCGGCCGCGGGGCTGGAGGTGTGGTTCGCGCCGTTCCCGTGCGAACTGACCGCCGCGGAGCTGACCCCGCTGCTCGCGGAGTGCGCGGACCGCGCCGAGCACCTGCGCCGGTCCGGTGCCTCGGTGGTGCTGGTGTGCGGCTGCGAGCTGTCGCTGTTCGGCGCGGGCTTCCTGCCCGGCGGCACGGTCTACGAGCGGATCGCCAGGCTGCAGGCGGGCGGCGAGCAGCTGTACAGCGCGTTCGCGGCGCTGCCCGGGAAGCTCAACGATTTCCTGGCCGCGACGGCCGAGGACGCCCGCGGCCGGTTCGGCGGCCCGCTGAGCTACGCGTCCGGCATGTGGGAACCGGTGGACTGGACCCCATTCGACGTGGCCGGCGTGGACGCCTACCGGGACGCCGGCAATGCCGGCCGCTTCCGGCTGGAGCTCCGCCAGCACCTCCGCCACGGCAAGCCGCTCGCGATCACCGAGTTCGGCTGCTGCGGCTACGCGGGCGCGGCGGACCGCGGCGGCCTGGGCTGGGCCATCCTCGACACCAGCGCCGAGCCTCCCGTCCTGGACGCCGACTATGTCCGCGACGAGCACGAGCAGGTCACCTACCTGCGGGAGCTGACCGAGATCTTCGAGGCCGAAGGGGTGGACCTCGCTTTCTGGTTCACCTTCGCGGGCTACCGCTTGGTGCCCGGCACCGGTCCCCGCCGTGACCTGGACCTGGCCAGCTACGGCGTGGTGAAGATGGCCCCGGGTGGCCCGGGCTGCGGGTACCAGGGCCTCGGCTGGGAACCCAAGCTCGCATTCGGGGCGCTGGCCCAGGCGGACTGACGCAGCTCAGCAGGCGGGAGATCGGGGGCCGGTGCACTACTCTTGGCGTTATCCCGGTTCCCCCGCCGCGGTATCCGCTCGGCTAGCGAGGAGCACCCCCATGCTGCGTGACGCGGCTGCCGTAACTCGCGGCCAGCGGACGGCCCGCCAGCCCGCGGCGAGACATGCCCCGTGGACGGCCCGCAGGCCGATCGCGAGAAATACCCAATGGACGGCCCGTAGGCCGGCCGCGAGAAATAGCTAGATGCTGGCCCCACTGGCGCGGGGCCGGTCGGCTGTCCGCGCAGCCCCCTGGCCCGCCCGCTGGCTGGCCGTGTGCGCCCTGCCCGCGCTGGCCGCGGTGATCGTCCTGGCCACGAGCAGCGCCGTGGACGGACAGCTCCTCCTGCCGCTGCTGGCGGTGCCACCGGCCCTGGCCGGCATCGGCGCGGCGACTCCGCGCCGCCCGCTGGCCTACGGCGGCGTGATGCTGCTAATCGCGATCGCGACGGCGCCGTTCACCACCACGCCGGAAGTGCCCGCGGTCACCACGGTGTCCATCCTGGTGGTGACCCTCATCAGCGCGTTCGGCAGCGCACGGGGCGGCCAGGAGACCCAGCGACTGGCCGACGTCACCTCGGTCGCCGAGGCGGCTCAGCGAGCCCTGCTGCGCCCGCTGCCCCGCCAGGTCGGGCCGCTGGAACTCGGGGTCGTGTACCTTGCGGCGGCGGCCGAGGCCCGGGTCGGTGGCGACCTGTACGAGGTCACGCGGACCCAGTTCGGCATCCGCCTGATCGTGGGCGACGTCCGGGGCAAGGGCCTGGACGCGGTGGAGATCGCCGCCGATGTCCTGGGGGTGTTCCGCGAGGTCGCGCACGAGGTCTACACGCTGGCCGAGGTGGCCAGGCGGATCGACGCGAGCCTGGCCCGCCGCCCCGCGGCGCCGCTCGAGGAGTTCGTCACCGCGGTGCTGGCCGAGATCGACCCGGCCGCGGGCAGCCTGACCATCTACAACTGCGGTCACCCGCCGCCCCTCGTGCTCAGTCCGGGCGACCACAGTCCAGGCGACCACCGGCCGGGCGACCACCGGCCCGGCGACGACAGGCCGGGAGAGGGCGGGAGCGACGGGCAGGTCGCGCCGAGGCGGCTGCGGGTCACCGCCGTGGACGTGCCCGCCCCGGCCCTGCCGCTGCGGCTGATGTCACTTGGCGACACGTCGGGCGCGGAGCGCACCGTGCCGCTGCAGCCTGGTGACGCGCTGCTGCTCTACACCGACGGCGTCACCGAGGCCCGGGATGCGCGCCGCGAGTTCTATCCGCTCGAGGAGCGGGTAGCCGAGATGGCCGCGAGGACCGGCGGCCCGGATGGCGACCTGCTGGACCTGCTGCGGGACGACCTCGTCCGGTACGTGGGCGCGCCCCTGGACGATGATGCGGCCCTGCTCCTGGCCCGCGTCTCCGGCCCGTGGGATCGCCGGGCCGTGCCGCCGCCCCTGGCGGCCGCCCCGCAACCCTGAGCCTCGCCTCAGGGGACGATCTGCACGCTCACCAGGCCGGCCGGCGCGGGCGCGGCACTGAGACTGACCGTGGGCGCCGCGCTGGGGCTGAGTGAGCCGATGGGTGAGGTTGGAACGGCCGTGGTGGGCACCGGTGTGGTCGGCACCGGCGTGGTCGGCACCGGCGTGGTCGGCACCGGCGTGGTGGGCACCGGCGTAGTCGGCACCGGCGTAGTCGGCACCGGCGTCGTGGGCACCGGCGTGGTCGGCGCGGGCGTGGTCGGCGTCGGCGACCCGGACCGGTGCGACGGGCCCGACGCGGACACCTGCGGGGTGGCGGCCGCCCGCGCCACGTCGGCATTACCGGCGTTGCGCGTGACCGCGACCGGGCTCTGCTGGGGCAGGCTCGGCGTGGGGCTCTGGCTGGACGCCGGCGGGGCCACGGACGGCGGGTGCGCCGCAGCCGGACTGGGCAATGTGGCCAGCGTCCAGCTGATGAACCCGACCGACGCGACACCGGTCAGCACCAGGGCCCCGCGGACCGGCAGGCTGGCCTTTTTCCGGGGCGGGCCGGGCTGGCGCGGACGGCGGCCCCGGTGACCTCGCTGGCCTGGCGGCCGGGGGCGGGGCGGAGGCACTGACGAGGCGGCCGCCGGTGCGGCGCCGGCGGCGGCACCGGGCACCGGGCCACCCACCACGGAGCCAGCCACCACGGAGCCAGCCACCACAGCACCAGCCACCACAGCACCAGCCACCACAGCACCAGCCACCCCAGCGCCGGCCACCGCCGAGCCGGCCACCGCCGGGCCACCGACTACCGGGCCTGCCACCACCGGGCCCGCCACGGGCGGGGAAGCCAGCGCGGTACCGTCGGCCCGCGCGGGCAGAACCGAGGTCGCGTCGCCCCGGCTGATCGCCTCCGGGTCGGACAAGATCACCCGGAGGTGCTCAGCCCGCACGGCGACGTCCCAGGCGGACTCGGGGCGGGCCGCGGGATCCTGGCGGGTGAGGTCGGCGACCAGCGCGGCGACCGCGGGCGGCACGGAGGGCGGCAGCGGGGGGATGCCCCGGTCCAGGTGCGCGAGGGCCACGGCCAGCGGTTCGCCCGCGAACGGGACCTTCCCGGTCAGGCACTGATGCGCGACGACACCGAGCGCGTACAGGTCGGTCGCGGGCGTCGCGGGGACCCCCGAGATCCGTTCCGGGGCCAGGTAGGCCGGGGTCCCGATCAGCATCCCGGGCTGGGTCACGGGCTGCGTCACCGGAGTTTCCCCGGCCGCGGTGGCGATCCCGAAGTCGGTGATCTTGACCAGGCCATCCAGCCTGACCAGCAGGTTCCCGGGCTTGATGTCCCGGTGAACCAGGCCCGCCCGGTGCGCGGCGGCCAGTCCCCGGGCCGCCTGGGCGACGACATCCATCACGTCCCCGGGGGGCAGCGGCCCGTCGTCCAGGATCCTGGTCAGGGACAGCCCTTCCACCAGTTCCATGACGAGGTACCCGGGTTCCGCCGTCCGGGCTTCCCCGTAGTCGAAGACCTGGGCGATGTTCGGGTGCGACAGCGAGCCCGCATGATGCGCCTCGGCCCGGAACCGGGCCAGCCCGTCCTCATCGTCGGCGTGCTCCGAGCGCAGCAGCTTGATCGCTACTCGCCGGTCAATGGCCAGGTCAGTACCCCGCCAGACATCCCCCATACCGCCGGACGCAATGAGCGCGTCCAACCGGTATCGGCCCCGCAACACAAGCCCAGCTTCCCCCACGCCCCTAGAGTTACCCTTCTACGCGATGATCACTCGTCTGACCCGATGCGTACCGGGAAAGGCAAACTCAAGCCTCTAGCCCCCGTCTAAGCCTCTCACCCCTGTTTGCCAGGATAGGCGGGGGTACCGCAGCCAGCCGCGATATCGAAGGCGAGGCGAGACAGGTGCTGAGCAGCCTGGCGCTGCATTCGGACCAGGTCATCCCGGCCCGGGCCCAGATGGGATCGAGCCTGGGTTTCCACATCATCCTGGCCTGCATGGGCATCGGCTTTCCCGGCCGTGGTGATGACCGCGCACTATCTCGGCCTCCGCGGTAGACGCCGACGCGCTGCTGCTCGCCCGGCGGTGGTCGAAGGTGATGGCCGTGCTGGTCGCGGTGGGCGCGGTGAGCGGGACCGTCCTGTCGTTCGACATGGGCTTGCTGTGGCCGGGGCTGATGGGGAGGTACGGGTCGGCCATCGGCATCCCGTTCAGCTTCGAGGGCATCTTCTTCCTGCTCGAAGCGGTGTTCACGGCGATCTATCTGTACGGCTGGGACCGGCTGCCCCCGTGGCTGCACTTCTGGACCCTCGGGCCGATCGTGGTCAGCGGCATCCTCGGCGCCCTGTCGGTGGTGGCCGCGAACTCGTGGATGAACCAGCCGTCCGGCTATACCGTGGCGCACGGCCAGATCACGAGCGTCAACCCGGTCGCGGTGTTCTTCAACGGGGCCACCTACTACGAGGCCCCGCACATGATCCTGGCCGCCTACATGGTCGCGGGCGGCCTGGCCGCGACGCCGTACGCGGTGGGCCTGCTCCGCGGCCGCCGGGACCGCTACACCCGGCTCGGCTTCGGCGTGCCGTTCACCATCGCCGCGATCGCGACGCCGGTCCAGATCGTGGTCGGCGACACCGCGGCGCGCGCGATCGCCAGCCAGCAGCCGGTCAAGTTCGCGTCGATGGAGTACGTCACCCGGAGCACGCGCGGCGCCACCGAGTGGGTCGCCGGCATCTGGTATCACGGCCACGTGATCGCGGGCATCGGGCTGCCCGACGTCGATTCGCTGCTGGTGGGTTTCTCGCCGCACACCCGGGTGACCGGCTGGGACAGCGTGCCGGCCGCCTACCGGCCGCCGCTGCCCACCCTCCTCCACCTGAGCTTCGACCTCATGGTTGGCATCGGGACCCTGCTGCTGCTCTGGGGGATCTGGCTGGCCTGGTCCTGGTGGCGCCACCGTGACCTGCCGCAGGGCCGGCCGGGCCCGGTGTTTCTCATCGGGGGTGCGCTGTCCGGGGTCGCCGCGACGGCGGCCATGGAGGCGGGCTGGGTCGTCACCGAGGTGGGCCGCCAGCCCTGGACCGTCTATCACGTGCTGCTCACCAGCCAGGCGGCGACCACCGCCAGCGGGGTGACCGGCACGCTGGCCGCGACCCTGGTCATCTACGGGGCGCTGACGGCGGCCACGTTCGCGGTCCTGTTCGTGATGCAGCGCCGCTGGAGCACGGGGATCCCGGGGCAGCCGGAACCCGCCGTGCCCTACGCGCCGCCCGCCGAGCAGATCGCGCCACGGCCGGAGCCGCCGCGATGATCCCCGACATCGTCGCGGCCGTGCTCATCCTGGTGATCACGGCCTACGCCGTGCTGGCCGGGGCCGACTTCGGCGGCGGCGTCTGGGATCTGCTGGCCGGTGCCGCGGCGGCCGGTGCGCCGGCGCGGCGGCGGATCGACCGTTCCATCGGGCCGGTCTGGGAGTCCAACCACGTCTGGCTGATCATCGCCCTGGTGCTGCTCTGGACCGGTTTCCCGGGCGCCTTCGCCCGCATCTTCACCACGCTGTTCGTGCCGCTGAGCGTGGCCGCGCTGGGCATCGTCCTGCGCGGGGCCGGCTTCGCGTTCCGTTCGCAGGTGCGAGACGCTGCGCTGGCAGCGGATCAGTGGCGCGGTCTTCGCCCTGGCCTCCCTGCTGACCCCCTTCTTCCTGGGCACCGCCATCGGGGCCATCGTGACCGGCCGGGTGCGCGGCGCGGCTGGCGATCCGGCCGCGTCCTGGGTGAACCCGACGTCCCTGCTGACCGGCGCCCTGTTCGTGGCGACCTCCGCGTACCTGGCCGCCGTCTACCTGGCCACCGACAGCGAGCGCGCCGGTGAGCCAGGGCTGCGCACGTACTTCACCCGGCGGGCCCTGGCGGCCGCCGTCGTGACCGGCCTGCTGGCCGCGATCACCATGGCTACCCTGCACACGGCGGCGGCCCGGGTGTTCTCGATCCTGACCACCGGGCGGGCCCTGCCGCTGGTGGTGATCTCGGTGCTGGCCGGCGTCGCCGCGGCGGTCCTGCTGACGCTGGACAAGATCAGGCTGACCCGGCTGCTGGCCGCCCTGGCCGTGACCGCCGTGATCTGGGGATGGGCGCTCGCCCAGTACCCGCTGCTGCTGCCACCGGGGCTGACCATCCATGATGCGGCCGCGCCCGCCGGGGCCGGGGTCGCGGAACTGGTCGTGGTCGCGATCATCGTGGTACTGGTCGGCCCGTCGTTCGCGCTGCTGTACAGCCTGTCCCAGCGGGGCAGGCTCGGTGAGCCGGGCGTGCGTTAGGTCACGTCGAGGCGGCGTTTGCGGCCCGGGGGTTGACGCCCATGTCCTGATGAGCGACCCTAAACGGCTATTCAGATGATTTCCCGGCAAGTCGGGCGGGGCGGATTCCGGGCGGCTCCAGGAACGAGGGCAGGCGGATGGAAAGCCACGGTCAGCTACCCGGAAGACACCGGGGATTCTGGACGGGACTGCGCCCGCACCGGGGGAACCCGCGCCGGCGCCGTCACACGGCCCGGCTGATCGCCGTGGCGGCCGTCGTGACGCTCGCCGCGGCCGCCTGCGGCAGCAGCGGGTCCGGCAGTTCGGTCAAGAACGGCGGCGTGTTCCGGCTGGGCAGCAATTCCAGCATCGACTCGCTGAACCCGTTCGTCGCGTTCCAGGGTGACGCCTACGTCGACGTTCGAGTACATCTATCCCATGCTGGTCCAGTACAACCCCCAGCTGCAGTTCGTGGCGGACTTCGCGACCAGCTGGTCGGAGAGCTCGGGCGGGAAGGTCTGGACCTTCCACACCCAGCCTGGCGCCAAGTGGTCCGACGGCAAGCCGCTGACCGCGGCCGACGCGGCCTGGACCTACCAGACCATCCTCAAGTACCAGGACGGGGCGACGGCCAACTCCGCGGGCTACGTCGCGCACATGAAGAGCGCCACCGCGCCGAACGCCACCACGCTGGTGCTGACCTACAAGCGGCCGGTGGCCAACGTGCTGTCGCAGGTGCAGCAGGTGCCGATCCTGCCCGAGCACGTCTGGGCCAAGTACGCCACCGGCAACGGCAAGGCGCTGACCCGGTTCAGCAACAACGCGCCGATCGTGTCCGGCGGCCCGTTCGTCCTGACCAAGTACACGCCGAAGCAGATCGCGCTGTTCAAGCGCAACCCCACGTTCTACGGCCCCAAGCCGCATATTGACGGATTCGGGCTGCAGTTCTTCCAGACCACCGATGCGGATGATCACCGCGCTGAAGAGCCATCAGCTGGACGGGGTCGAGGTTGTGCCGCCGACCTCGGTGGCCACGCTCAAGTCCGCCCACTTCGTGGTGCGGTCCAGCCCGGGCGTGGTGTTCGACGACTTCATCATCAACGCCAACCCGCAGCAGCAAGCCAGCCACAAGGAGCTGATGAATCCGCTGGTGCGGCAGGCGTTCGACGACGCGATCGACCGGCAGGCCATCGTGAAGACGTCGCTGCTCGGCCTCGGCCAGCCCGGATCGTCGATCATCCCGCCCGCCACCGGCCACTGGTATGACCCGGCGATCAAGCCCGACCCGTTCAGCCTGAGCCAAGGCGAACCAGCTGCTGGACCAGGCCGGGTACAAGATGGGCCCGAACGGGGTGCGGATGGCCAACGGCCACCCGATGTCCTACACGGTGATCATGCCGACCGACATCCAGAACACCTATGGCCAGCGGTCGTTCCAGATCATCCAGCCGTGACTTCAAGAAGATCGGCGTGCAGCTGAACCTGAAGGTGCTGGACGACTCGGCCGCCTACAACGCGATCACTGGCCAACAACTACAAGAACTTCGAGATCTCGATGTGGGACTGGTACCCGCTGATCCGACCCGGACTTCATGCTGTCCGTGCTGACCTGCGGATCCTGGAACGTCTGGAACGACACCGGCTACTGCAGCAAGGCCTACGACAACCTGTACCAGGCGCAGAGCGCGGCCACCAGCCCCGCGAAACGGCAGCAGATCGTCTATCAGATGCAGCAGATGATCGCGAGCCAGCGGGTCGTACCTGGTGCTCGACTTCCCGGACTCGATCGAGGCGCACTCGACCGCGTGGACCGACCTGCCGCTGATCGCTGGCTACTCGTGGAACTCGATGTCCAAGATCCCGTTCGAGAGCGTGCACCAGGCGGGCTGAGGCGGTGCGCAGCGCGGACTATGTGATCAAACGCGGGTTCTTCGCGCTCGTCACCGTGTTCGTCGCGATCACGATCAACTTCTTCCTGTTCCGGGTGCTGCCGGGCAGCGCGGTGTCCAACCTGTCCCGGGTGCCGAAGGCCAGCCCGCAGCTGGTGCACGCGCTGACCGTGGAATTCGGCCTGGACAAGCCCAAGTGGCAGCAGTACATCATCTACCTGCGTGAACTGGCCCACGGGAACATGGGCATCTCGTTCACCTACCAGCAGCCCGTGACCCATCTGCTGATCGCTGACCTGAAGAACACCATCCCCATGGTGACCGTGGGCACCGTGGCCGCCATCGTGGTCGGGGTAGCGACCGGCGTCTTGTCGGCCTGGCGGCGCGGGACGGCGCCGGATCACCTCAGCACGAACGGGGCGATCTTCTTCTACGCGTTCCCGACCCAGTGGCTCGGCCTGATGCTGCTGATCATCTTCGCCGGGTACCTGCCCGCCGCCGGGATGAGCGACCCCTTCCTGTTCGGCGCCGAGCCGTTCTGGCAGCACCTGATAGACATCGGCAAGCACATGATCCTGCCCGCCGCGACCCTCATGCTGACCGCCTACGGCAGCTACACGCTGGTGGTCCGGTCCTCCATGCTGGAGACGCTCGGCGAGGATTACGTGCTCACCGCCCGGGCCAAGGGGCTGCCCGACCGCCGGATCGTGCGGCGGCACGCGTTCCGCAACGCGCTGCTCCCGATGGTCACCCTGGTCGCGCTGGACCTCGGCTACATCGTCGGCGGCGCGCTGCTGATCGAGGTGATCTTCAGCTGGCCCGGCATCGGGCTGGCCATGTACGACGCGATCGGGCAGCGCGACTACCCGATGCTGCAGGGCGGCTTCCTGATCCTGACCGTGGCCGTGATCATCCTGAACTTCTTCGCCGACCTTCTCTACTTCCGCCTGGACCCGAGGATCTCGCAGTGACCCTGCCCCTACAGGACCCCGCGCTCGCCGTCGAGGCCGAGGGCCAGCCATCGACCCGCGGCGGCTTCTTCCGCACCGTGCTCCGGGAACGCAAATCGGCCGTCGTCGGCCTGTCGATCATTGGCTTCTTCGTCCTGCTGTCGATCGTGGCGCCGTATATCTCGCCATACAGCATCACCCAGCAGACCTGCGCGGTATACGCGCCGCCGTCCAGCGCGCACTGGCTCGGCTGCGACGACGGCGGCATCGACATGCTCAGCCTGCTGATGCAGGGCGGCCGGATCTCCCTGGTGGTCGGGTTCGCCGCCACCCTGGTCGCGATGATCATCGGTGGCGGGGTCGGGATCCTGTCCGGCTACTTCGGCCGCTGGATCGACATCGGGCTGATGCGCATCACCGACTACCTGCTGGTCATCCCGGACCTGGTGCTCATGATCGTCATCGCTGACGTCTGGGGGGCCAGCCTGTTCCACGTGATCATGGTGATCGGCATCCTGGAGTGGACCTCGACCGCCCGGATCATCCGGGCCCAGGTCATGAGCGTGCGTGAGCGGGTGTACGTGAAACGCACCCGGGCGCTGGGGGCCAGCAACACGCGGATCATCTGGAAGCACATCCTGCCCCAGGTCGGCCCCCTGCTCATCGCCAACACGGTGCTCACCATCGCGATCGCGATCTACCTGGAGACCGCGCTCGCCTTCCTCGGCCTGGAAGACCCGACGGTCACCACCTGGGGAACGATCCTGGAGAACGCGTTCCAGCGGACCGCGATCTCCTCGGGCGCCTGGTGGGCCATCGTGCCCGCCGGGATCGTCATCGCCGCCGTCATCGTGGGCTGCTTCCTGTTCGGCCAGGCGGTGGAGGACGCGCTGAACCCGCGGCTGAAGGCGGCCAACCTGTCGGTGCGCCGGTGGCGGCTGCGCCCGCTGGTCGGAAGGGGGCCGGACGCGATTTGAGCCTGCTCGAAGTCGACGACTTGCACGTCTGGTTCGACCTTCCCCGCGGGGGCCAGGTCCACGCGGCAGCCGGGGTGAGCTTTTCGCTGGACCCGGGCGAACGCTTCGGCCTGGTCGGCGAGTCCGGCTGCGGCAAGACCACCACCATCCTGGCCCTGATGGGCCTGCTGCCGCCCAACGCGTCGCTGGCTGGCGAGGTGCGGGTCAACGGCAACAACATCCTGGCTGGCGGGGAAGACTCGGTGCGCGCGCACCGCTGGACCGACATCGCCATGGTCTTCCAGGGCGCGATGAACGCGCTGAACCCGGTGAAGAAGATCGGCTGGCAGATCACCGAGCCGATGGCCTTCCACGACATCGCGCACGGCGCGGCCGCCCGGCGGCGGGCGGGCGAACTGCTGGAACTGGTCGGCATCCCCGCGGCCGCGGCCGAGCGGTACCCACACGAGTTCTCTGGCGGCATGCGGCAGCGGGCGTCGATCGCGATGGCGCTGGCCTGCGACCCGAAGATCCTGCTGGCCGACGAGCCGACCACGGCGCTGGACGTCATGGTGCAGGCCCAGATCCTGGACCTGCTCACCCGGCTGTCGGGCGAGCTGGGCCTGGCCCTGGTGCTGGTCACGCACGACCTGCCGGTCGTGGCGCAGGTCTGCGACCGGGCGGCAGTCATGTACGCGGGCGAGATCGTGGAATCCGGACCGATGGAGACGCTCTTCCACGCGCCCCGCCATCCGTACACCCGGCTGCTCTTCGCCGCCACTCCCGACCTGTACGGAGAGGACGAGGTGGTCTCCATCGCCGGTGCCCCGCCCCGGCTGGACCGGAACCTGCCCGGCTGCCCATTCCGGCCGCGCTGCGACTCCGCGTTCGAGCCCTGCGCCGGCGAGCGCCCGGTGCTCCGGGCGGTCGGTCCCGGCCACGAGGCCGCCTGCCATCTCACCCGCCAGCCGGCCGGGCAGGCGCCGTGAGCGAGGCACCGCTGCTGGAAGTGGACAATCTGGTCACGCAGTACCCGGTCCGGCGCGGCCTGACCGAGCGGCTGGCCCGCGAGCCGCGGCTGCAGGTGCACGCGGTGGACGGGGTCAGCTTCACCCTGGCCCGCGGCGAGATGCTGGCCCTGGTCGGCGAGTCAGGCTGCGGCAAGACCAGCACGGCGCAGACCATCCTGCGGATGGTGAACTCTACGTCCGGAACCATCCGGCTGAACGGCACCGACATCACCGGGCTGTCCCAGCAGCAGATGCGCCCACTGCGGCGCAAGCTGCAGATGATCTACCAGGACCCGTACGAGTCCCTCGATCCCCGGTTCCGGGTCCAGGACGCCGTCGAGGAGCCCATGCTGGTGCACGGCATCGGCCGGTCCGGGGCCGAGCGCCGGGACCTGGCCATCCAGGCTCTGGAACGGGCCGGGCTGGCCCCCGCCGAGCAGTACCTGGAACGCTACCCGCACGAGCTGTCCGGCGGGCAGCGGCAGCGGGTCAGCATCGCCGCGGCCCTGGTGCTCGGCCCGGACCTGCTGCTCGCGGACGAGCCCGTGTCGATGCTGGACGTGTCGGTCCGGGCGGGCGTGCTGTCCCTGCTGGACGGGCTGCGCCGCGACGGTGACATGGGCATCCTCATGATCACCCACGACCTGTCCACGGCCGCGCACTTCGCCGACCGCATCGCCGTCATGTACCTCGGCCGGATCGTGGAACAGGGACCGGCGCGGGACGTGGTCCGCAATCCGCAGCACCCGTACACCAAGGCGCTGCTGTCCGTGGTCCCGAACCGTGACCCCCGGCAGCGCGGCACCCCGCAGATCCTGCTGGGTGAGACGCCGAACCCCGTCGATGTGCCGCGCGGGTGCCGGTTCCACCCGCGCTGCCCCATCGCCGAGCTCCAGTGCACCCAGGAGGACCCGGCTCTGGGACCGCCGAAGGCCACGGTGGCGCCCGGCCATGAGGCCGCCTGCCTGCTCGCCTGACCGGGCATTATCGGGGTGAGGCCGCGCCTTCCAGAGTGGCGACGGCGTAGGCGCCCAGGGTGGGCAGGTCGTAGCCGCCTTCCTGGATCACGACGGCCGGCCCTAGCGCGGCGAGCCGCTGCCCGGCCGTCCGGTAGGCGGCCTCGGTGACCTGCAGCGGGCTTTCCGGGTCGGCCACCGCCGCGTCCAGGCCAAGAGACACCACCACCGCCTCCGGGGCCAGCGCCCGGGCCTCCGCGCACAGCACGTCGAGCGCGGCCAGCCAGCCGTCGTCGCCGGTCCCGGGGGGCAGCGGCAGGTTCCGGGTGAAGCCCTGGCCGGGGCCGGCGCCGCGCTCGTCGGCGTAGCCGGCGTAGTGCGGGAACCAGCCCGCGCCCGGGTCGACATGCAGCGAGCCGTACCAGACGTCGGCCCGATCGTAGAAGATCATCTGCGTGCCGTTGCCGTGATGCGCATCCACGTCCAGGACGGCGACCCGGGCCGCCCCGGCCACCCGCAGCGCCTCGGCCGCGACCGCCGCGTTGTTCAGGTAGCAGGATCCGCCGTAGGCGCTGCGCGTGGCGTGGTGCCCGGGCGGCCGGCACAGCGCGTAGACCACCGGGGCGCCCGCGCTGACCAGGTCCGCCGCGGTCTGCGCGGCGTCTGCCGCACCCCGGATCGCGGCCCAGCTGCCCGGGCCGATCAGGGTCATCGTGTCGTAGCAGTACAGCCCGGCCCGGCCGTGCACGGCGGGCGGGATCCGCAGCGGCAGCCCGGCCAGCAGGCCCGGGGTGGGGAACACGTAGGGCACCACCCGGTCCCGGCCGTACTCCCGGGGCAGTCCGGCGGCCTCCCAGTCCGCCCAGACCGAGGCCAGGTGATCGAGCAGCGCCGGGTCATGCACCCGGCGCAGGACCGTGTCGTCGTGCTCCCGCGCGGCGGTAACCGGCGCGCCCGCCGCGGCCAGCGCGTCGCGCAGCACCAGCGCCCGGGCCGGGACCTCGGTACCGGGCTCGCGCAGGCCAAGCCACACTTCCCCGGCGGGCTCGTGCCGCAGGCAGTCCTCGCTCCACACCACCGGCACCGGCAGGCTCACTCAGACCCTCCCCGGGAAGGCGCGGCGGGGTTAGCATCGCGGGATGCCGCGTGTTCCTGATCTTGGCATCACCATCGGGCTGCTGCCACCGGGCCCGACCGGGTCGGTGCTCGACGTGCCCGGGGCCGGGCTGGGGCACGCGACCGTCTGGCGGGACGAGCCGCCCCGCCGGCCGGCCGCGGCACGGCGCGGACCGGGGTGACCGTGATCGACCCGGGCGGCGACCTGTTCCGGTTTCCCGTCCCGGCCGGCGGTGCGGTGCTCAACGGGGCGGGCGAATGCACCGGCCTGCTGGCCGCGCAGGAATGGGGCCTGGCCGAGACGCCGGTGTTCCTCACCTCGACCATGCAGCTGGGCCGGGTCTACGACGCGGCCTGCGAGCTGCTCGCCGGCGAGCAGGCCGCGATCGGCGACGAGGACGTGATCATCCCCATCGTGGCCGAATGCGACGACAGTTTCCTCAGCGAAAGCCGCCGGATGCAGGTCCAGCGCGACGACGTGCGGGACGCGCTGGCGGCGGCCCGCGCGTCCGCCGGGGCGCAGGCCGCCCCCGAAGGCTCGGTCGGGGCGGGCACCGGGATGAGCTGCCTGGGGTACAAGGGCGGCATCGGGACCGCGTCCCGGGTGGTGCCGGACGGGGCGACCGTCGGGGTGGTCACGATGACCAACTTCGGTGACCGGGAACGGCTCACCGTGGCCGGGGTGCCGGCCGGGCGGCTGCTGCCCGAGCCAGGTGAGTCCCAGGCCCACCCCGGGCCCGCGGGGTCGTGCATCGTGGTGGTGCTCACCGACGGGCCGCTCGACGCGGCCGCCTGCCAGCGGCTGGCCCGCCGGGCCGGCCTGGGCCTGGCCCGGATGGGCAGCACCGCGCACCACGGCAGCGGGGAGATCTTCCTGGCCCTGGCCACCGGGCTGCGCGCGCCCCGGGGGGCCGCCCCGTCCCGGTCCCCCGTCACCGGCGGCGCGCTGGACGACTACTTCGCCGCCGTGGTCGAGGCCACCGAGGAGGCCGTGCTGAACAGCCTGCTGCAGGCCGGGACCGTCACCGGCCGGGACGGCCACACCTCGTACGGGCTGCCCGCCGGGCCGCTGCGCGCCCTGCTCGCGGGTCCGGCGGGGCGACCGGGGGGATCGGGATGACCGGCTCCGGACCGCCGGTCGCGCCCCGTGGCCCGGGCGCCGACCCGTACGCCTGGATGCGCGACCGGGACCAGCCTGGGATGCGGGCGTACCTGGCCGCCGAGCGCGCCTACTACGACCAGCAGACCGCGCCGCTGCGGGGCCTGCGCGAGGACCTGTTCGCGGAGATGGCCGCGCGGCTCCCCCCGGCCGAGGAGTCGGTCCGGTGGCGCCAGGGCGCGTTCTGGTACTTCACCAGGACCGTGGCCGGCCAGCAGCTGAAACAGTTCTGCCGGGCCGCCGCGCCGGACGGCCCCGGCGAGGTGCTGCTGGACGAGAACCTGCTCCTCGCGGATCCGGCCGCCGCCGGCAGCTACGCGGAGCTGGGGGTACGCGAGGTCAGCCCGGACGGGCGGTACCTGGCCTACTCGGTCGACTTCGACGGCGACGAGGTCTACCAGCTGCGCATCCGCGACCTCGCCGCCGGCGCCGATCTCGCTGAGCGCATCGAGCGCAGCTATTACGGCCTGGCCTGGGCCGCCGATTCCCGGTCCCTGCTCTACGTGGTCACGGACCCGGCGTACCGGCCGCACCAGGTCTGGCGGCACGAGCTGGGCACCGCGCCGGAGCGCGACGCGCTGGTGTACCAGGAGGACGACGAACGGTTTGAGCTCACCGTGCGGGCCACCCGCAGCGGGGCCTGGCTGCTGATCGAGACGGCCTCCCGGGATACCACCGAGACCCTCCTGATCCCGGCGGACGACACCGGCGCAGCGCCATTCGTTATTGAGCCAAGAAGGCCGGGCACGGAGTACTACGCCGACCATGCCGGCGGGCCGGACGGAGGCGAGCTGTACCTCGTCACCAACGCCGGGGCGCCCGAGTTCCGGCTGGTCCGGGGGCCCATCACCACACCCGGCCCGGGCCCGTGGCCAGCAGCGCGGTGGACGGAGGTCATCGGGCCGGCCGGGGACACCCGGCTGGTGCGGTGCGACGTGTTCGGGCGCTACCTGGTCGTGGAGCAGCGGCACGCGGCCGCGACCCAGCTACGGGTCGTGGACCGTGAGACCGGGGCCGAGCGGCTGATCGAGGCGGGCGGCCCGGAGCAGGCGCTGGCCCTGGCGGTCAACGAGGAGTACACCGCGGCCGCGGTGACCGTGCGCACCGAGTCTTTGACCGAGCCGCCGTCCTGGCACGACGTGGACCTGGCCAGCGGCCGCTGGGTGCTGCGCAAGCGCCAGGAGGTACCCGGGTATGACCCGGCGCAGTACGTGACCGAGCGGATCAGCGCCCCCGCCGCCGATGGCACCCTCATCCCGGTCACCGTCGCGTACCGGCGCGGGCTGCGCCGCGACGGCTCCGCAGCGGTCCTGCTGTACGGCTACGGCGCGTACGAGGCGCCTTCCTGGCCGGAGTTCGCGGTGAGCACGCCGAGCCTGCTGGACCGGGGGTTCAGCTACGCGGTGGCGCACGTGCGCGGCGGCGGGGAGGGCGGCCGCCGGTGGTGGGCCGAGGGGCATCTGGACCGCAAGCGCACCACGTTCACCGACTTCATCGCGGCGGCCGACCTGCTGGCCCGCGAGGGGTGGGCCGCACCGGACCGGATCGTCTCGCGCGGCCTGTCGGCCGGTGGCCTGCTCCAGGGCGCGGTGTTCTCCATGGCGCCGGAGCGGTGGCGCGCAGTGGTCGCCGAGGTCCCGTTCGTGGACGTGGTGACCACGATGCTCGACCCGTCCATCCCGCTGACCATCACCGAGTGGGACGAGTGGGGTGACCCGCGCGACCCGGCCATGCGGGCCTACCTGGCCTCCTACAGCCCGTACGACAACGTCCCGGACGGCCCGCGGCCGGACCTGCTGGTCACCGGGAGCCTGCACGACCCGCGGGTGCTGATCCACGAGCCAGCCAAGTGGGTGGCGCGCCTCCGGGCCACCGGTAGCGGCCCGGGCGGCCGGGTCCTCTTCCGCCCCGAACTGGGCGCGGGAGCCCACGTCGGACCCGCGGGCCGCTACGACCAGCTCCGCTACGAAGCCGAGATCCTGGCCTTCATCCTGACCGCCGCCCCGGACGTAACCTGAAATCAAGACCGCCGGAACCGGGGCATCGCTGCGTCCTCAGCCGCTGGCTCCGTTGGTTGGCCAGGGCGACCGCACCGGCTCGGCATCGCTGCCTGCCTCCAGGAATGCACTATCGGCGGCCGGCCGCTCAGGCTCGGAGTACCAGCGTGGCGGCTCAGCCGGGGCCCCCTGGCCGGTGCTGGCCGCCTCCTCCTCGGGAAGGCCAAGCCGCCTGCGGTTAGCCCGGTCGACTCCGCGCAGCACCACTTCGGCCATGGCCAGCTTGGCGTCCAGCGTGGTCCCGGCGACGGCACCGAGATCCAGGGTCACCCGGTTGGCCAGCGCCTGGTCCCAGGGGCTGGCCACCACCGACACCTGCGACCCCTCGAAGCCCTCGCGGATCCGGGTCAGCCACCGGGTCTGCTCCGGGTCGCTTTCGCTGAACTTATCCACCACGATCGTGGCCTCGTCCATAAGCAGATTCAGGTGCGTCTTTTCCCGCTCCGTCAGCGGCCTGTCCTTTTCACCTTCGTAATTGCGGTACCGGCTGAACACCTGATCGATGGACCAGAAGCCCAGCTGTGACGCCTCTGTCACGAAGACGTACTTGTCACCATGCAGCAGCGTGCCGACCTGAAGCTTGGCAAACAGTCCCGTGCCGCCATCGTTGATGACGATGTTGGACATGCACTGGAGAAACTCCAGCACCGTCAGGTACTCATGCTCGCCAAAATCAATCCCCACGCACTCATCGGCAGTGTCACCACGGATCACCGCCACACCCTGGAGCCAGGCGACGGCATCGCGCAGGTCCGCGTAGACCTTGATGCTGGCATCCGTGCACGCCTGATAAAAGCCCCGGATGGACAACGTCCGCTTGTCCGGCGGCAGCGCCTCGACCGGTACTCCGCCGAGCCTGATGTATCCATGGGGCATATCGTCGTTGCTGTCGGCGAGGATGACCCGGTCGGCCGGCCGCGCGGCGGCGTAGATCGCCGCCAGCGTCACGGCCACGTCGGTCTTGCCGGTCCCCCCGAAGCCCGAGCCCAGGGTGATCACGCCCGACTTGAGGGACGGCTTCCGGATGGCATCGACCGTCTGGCGCCGCCACTCTGCCACCGCCTCGCGCTTGGCTCGCTCGCGCTTGCCAGCAGGAATCACCAGCCTGCGCTTGAGCGCCCGCCTCGAGACAGCGCCCCTGACCCCGTCCTGCGCCGGGGCCAGAGCACTCGCGGAGGGCGAGGAAGGCGCGAGCCAGGCGGCGCGGTCGCTGCCGGGAAACTCGGTCCACCACGACCCCAGTTCGTCTGGGTACTGGGACATCGCATCCCTCCAAAGTCCGAGTGCGGTCTAGGTCAAACTAACCCACGTCCCGGGACAGGTCCCGTGCGAAAGGCAGCACAGCCTGCTTATCCATAGTCGTCTACGGGCCCGCCCCAACCGGCATATGGTCACTGACCTGGCGTGCCACTCGCCGCATCCGCACGATCAGGGCTGCCGAGGGGACAACCTTGCCGGACATGTAAGTGGACAGCCGAGACCGTGACGTTCCCAGACGTGCAGCGAAATCCCGTTGCGATAGTCCAGATGCGCTCACCAGATTCCGGACCTCAGAGGCCACCTCGGCGCGCTCCGAATCGGCAGCCATCTCGCGGGCCCGGTTGACCACTCCCTCAAGGAGTTCAGTTGTGCCGTAAGGACGAGAAAGCTGGACGGCTTCCAGCACTTGCTGGGCCACTGGTCCCCACGGGTCGGCTCGGATCGCCCGCGCCAGACGGCGCCAATCGGGGAGCGTGCCTCGCTCCACCGCGGCGAGCACACCTTCGAATGGCCAGGTCTCCACGGGGTCTTCCGGCGACGCGTTGAGATTGCGGAACTTCAGGGGGGTAGTCATGCCACCATCTCCACCGCGACTGCCCGGCACACGGCAGTCACATTCCCCCAGTCAGCCCACCGGGTATCCAGGCCTTTGTAGTCGCGAAGTTGCTTGATGGTCCGGGCATCTGCGGGGCGCGGATCGGCCAACTGCCGGGCGAGCTGGGTAGCGACACCCGCCGCTTCGGCGCTTCGCTGGTCAGAATAGTAATCATCGAGATGCCCGAGCACATCCGCGGCATGAGAGATTCCGCATCGGTCGGATAGAGCGGCGACATCGATGTAGTCGCGCACCTGATTGCGCCGCACAACTAGGTAACCCTTAATCCGCAGGGTCTCGTCTGCGGTTGGCACCCGGAGTGCATGCCCGGATGGAAGGGTAATTTCTGCGACTTCCAATGGCCGATTGCGGATGAGCTGACGAACACCGGACTCAATATCACCGAGCTCGCCCAGGATGATCTTCCCGGGGGTAACCCGATTAGTGACCCACCCGTCGGTCGCTTCGATTGCGTCGAGCACCGCATCGAAACGCTCTCCCAGATCTGTCAGGACGTGGTCATGATCATAAGAGGAGCGGTGATTGGCCCAGAGTGCAGCCGCAGAGCCGCCCACCAGGACAGCATCAGGAACAACCTCCTGCAACCGGGCCGCTGATTCGAGGACCCGCACCAAATCGGCCCGCGCGAGTCCCGGGGTATCAGGTCCTGGTCTGGTCATCCTCTTGGCTGCCTCCGTCGATATGTTAAACCCGGTGCGTATCACATATGATACGCACTGACGATCGGCCTGAGGAGCTCAGGAGGCCTCCACACCTTCTCCACACGGCCTTCACGTGCCGTGCTGCGGGCTCAGCGAGCCTAGGCCGTTGGCACCGAAGGTTCCGGGTGCCTTCCGTCAGCAGGGGGGCTGTCAGGTGAAACTGGGCCAGGTAAGTCAGGCGTTCCGGTCACGTGCGCTACAGCGGGTTATCGCACTTCCCGTTCTCGTGCTGGCCGGTACCGCTGCCGCGGCGCCGGTGGCCATGGCGCAGGACAGGCCGGTGGGCGTGGCGCACGAGAAAACCGCGAAGCAGGTCCACCTGAACCGGGACGGCTCGCTGTCGCTCGTCACCCGGCTAGCCTGCGACCCGGGGTGGGAGTCGAGTGACTTCACCGTCACTATCTCGCAGGGAGACGTCACCACCGATGGCCTCGTCGAGCCGTCCATTCCTTGTGACGGCCGGTGGCACTTGGTGCGCTACGACGTGCCCGCGCCGGGGAGCGGCACATTCCACGGCGGTAAGGCACACCTCAATGGCCAGTTCCTCGTGTTCAACACCGGCAGCGGCGATCCCTCGGCGGCCCATGAGCAGACCACCGTCTCGCTGCGCCGCTAGTGGCCCACGGGGGTCGTCACCGAGGCGGTGCCGGCCAGGGCCAGCGCTGAGCGCAGGTCCGGAGAGCTCCCGGTGCCGCCCGGCCCGCGGGTGGACAGGGCGCCCGCGGCGCAGCCGAGCGCGGCCGCCTGAGGCAGGTCCAGGCCCCGGAGCAGGCCCGCGATCAGCCCGGCGTTGAAGCAGTCGCCGGCCCCGGTCGCGTCCACCGGCACCAGGGGAGGCACGCTGACCCGGTGCTGCCGGATGCCGTCGGCGCACAGCGCACCGCGGGCGCCCAGCTTGACCACGAGCCGGGTCCCGGCCGCGGTGAGCACGGGCACCGCGGCGGCCAGGTCTGGCTCGCCGCTCAGCCGGACCGCCTCCGCCTCGTTGGGCAGCAGCAGGTCGGCCCGGGCCAGCGCGGCGGCGAGCCGGTCGCCGCCCCACCGTCCCGACGGATCCCAGTTGGTGTCCAGCGACACCGTCGCCCCGGCCGCCTGGGCGGTCGCGATCAGGTCACCCAGGGCCGGCCCGAGCGACTCCTCGACCAGGAAGTACGAGCTGATGTGCACGTGCCGGGCCCGGCGCAGCAGCGCGGCCGGGACGTCGTCGCCGGTCAGTGAGCCCACCGCCCCGAGCGCGGTCAGGATGGCCCGGTCGCCGCCGTTCGACAGCGCCACCGTCATCCCGGTCGGGATGTCCTCGCGCACGGCCACGGCGCCGGTGGCCACCCCCTCCCGGGCCAGCTGGTCCAGCATGAACTGGCCCGCCGGGTCGGCGCCGACCGCGGCGGCCAGCGCGACGCTGAGCCCGAGCCGGGCCGCGGCCACCGCGGTGATCGACGCGGACCCGCCCACGACCAGCGACATGCTCGGCACCAGCTTCTCCTGCTGGCCGAACGCGGGGGTCACGTCGTCCCCGAGGACGAGCACGTCCGGGTTGCAGTCGCCCACCACGACGAGGTCCAGGGCCGCCTCCCGCTCAGGCGGTGACAACGTCGACTCCGGCGTCCTCGAGCCGGGCTGCGTCCTCGGCGGCGATCCCGGCGTCGGTGACCAGCACGTCGATCTCGCGCGCGGTGCAGATCCGGGCGAACGCGCGGCGGCCCACCTTGGAGCTGTCCGCGGCGATCACGACCTTGGCCGCCTGCCGGGCCATCAGCCGGTTGATGCTGGCCTCCCCCTCGTGATGCGCGGTGGCGCCGGCCACCGCATCGATCCCGTCCACACCCAGGATGGCCACGTCCAGGGTGACCTGCTCCAGCACCCCCGTGGCCAGCGGCCCGGTCAGCTCGTAGGACTGCGGCCGGGCCACCCCGCCGGTGGTGACGATCTTGATGTGCTGGCGGACGGCCAGCTCCGTCGCGATGTTCAGCGCGTTGGTCACGACGGTGACGGCAGGCGGCGGCACCTGCGAATTCAGGTCGGAGCGGGTGGCCAGGGCGCGGGCCACCTCGGTCGTGGTGGTCCCGCCGTTCAGCCCGGTGATCTGGCCCGGCCGCACCAGCCCGGCGGCGACCGCGGCGATGCGCTGCTTCTCGGAGGGATGCCGTTCGCTCTTGTAGCGCAGCGGCAGGTCGTAGGTGACGCCCTGGGCTACCGCGCCGCCCCGGATCCGGGTGAGCATCTGCTGCCGGGCCAGTTCGTCGAGGTCCCGGCGGACGGTGGCCTCGGACACCCCGAGGGCCTTCGCGGCCTCCTCGACCTGGAGCTGCCCGGCCACCGCGAGCAGTTCCAGCAGCTCATTCCACCGCCGATACCGGGTCACCGGCACCTCCGATCACGTGCAGCAGGCGGGCGACCTCGGCCGCGATCGCCCGGCGCCCCGCCGAACCGTACCGCCTCGGATCCACCAGCTCCTCGTCATCCTTCAGGCAGGCGCGGACGGCGGCCGTAAAGGCCTTGTTCAGCTGGGTCGCCACGTTGATTTTCGTCATTCCCGCGCGGACCGCCGCGGCCAGGCCGGCGTCGGGGACCCCGGACGATCCGTGCAGCACGAGCGGCAGGCTGACCGCCGCACGGATTTTCGCGATGAGCTCCAGATCCAGGGCCGCGTCGCGGGTCAGCATCGCGTGCGAGCTGCCGACCGCGACGGCCAGCGCGTCCACCCCGGTCGCCGCGACGTAAGCGGCCGCCTCGTCCGGCCGGGTGCGGGCGCCCGGCGCATGCACGCCGTCCTTCCCGCCAACCTCACCCAGCTCGGCCTCTACCCAGATGCCCCGGTCCTGGCACCACCGGGCCATGTCGGCGGTGACCTGGACGTTCTGCCCGTAGGGCAGGGCCGACGCGTCGTACATGACCGACCGCAGGCCCAGCCCGGCCGCGGCGTGCACCAGGTCCTCACGGGTGGCGTGGTCCAGGTGCACCACGACCGGCACGTCGGCCGAGTCCGCGATCGACAGGCAGGCCCGGGCGATCGGCGCGAGCGCGCCGTGATAGGCCACGCAGTTCTCGCTGATCTGCAGCACCACGGGCGCGGCGGCGGCCTGCGCCCCGGCCACGATGGCCTCGGCGTGCTCGATGCCGATCACGTTGAACGCGCCGACGCCCAGGCCGGCCGCCCGGGCGGACCCGACGATCTCGCTCATCCCGGCGGCCGGCATCAGACGGCCTCTCCACGCGCGCCGGCCGTGCTGCGTGTCACCACGGTCGCGTCCAGCAGGCGGGCGTAGTCCGCCGGGCTGAACTCCCCGGCCACCAGGGCCATGGCCGACGCGGTGCCGAGCGCGACCGCGTGACGCAGCCGCTCGTCCCACGGGCGGCCCAGGGCCAGCCCGTGCGCGAGGCCCGCGGCCGCGGCGTCACCGGCCCCGGTCGCGTTCCCGGCCACCACGGCCGGCGGGACCGCTTCCCAGCAGCCGTCGCCGGTGTCGGCGTGCAGCCCTTCCGCCCCCAGCGAGACCACGACCGCCCCCGCACCGGCCTCCCGCAGTTCCCGGGCGGCCGCCGCCACGGCCGGCCGGTCCGCGCCGGTCGCCCCGGACAGCGACCGCCCGGCGAACATCTCCAGCTCAGCGAGGTTCGGCTTGACGATGGCGGGCCCGGCGGCCGTGCCCAGGCGCAGGGCTTCCCCGTGCGCGTCCAGCAGCACCGGCACCCCGGCGGCAGCCGCCATCGCGGTGAGCTCCGCGTAGCCGCCGGGCGGCAGGCCCGGCGGCAGGCTCCCGGACAGGACCACGGCCGCGCACCCGGCGAGGACACCGGCGTACCCGGCCCGGAACTCCGCGTACTCGGCCGCGCTGATCCGCGGCCCCGGCTCGTTGAACAGGGCGGAGTCGCCGGTCCGGCCGTCCACGACGGTGAACGTCCGCCGGGTCTCCTCCCGGACCCGGGTGAAGGCCGCGGGCACGGCCAGGGCGGCGAGCGCCGCCGTCACCGCTGCCCCGGTGCTGCCGCCGGCCAGGCCCAGGACCAGCACCTCGGCCCCGAGCACGTGCAGCGTGCGGGCCACGTTCAGCCCCTTGCCGCCGGGACGCGCGTGCACCGCGTCCGGCCGGTTCACCCCGGCCCAGTCAACGGCCGGCACGTGATGGGTGACGTCCAGGGCCGGATTGAGGCAGACGACTCCGATCACGTAAGCCGCCTGCTCAGCCCGTGGTGAGGATGACCGAGCGGGCCAGGTTGCGCGGGCGGTCGGGGTCGAGCCCCCGGGCCCGGGCCAGGGCCACAGCCACCCGCTGCACCCGGACCAGCTCGGCGAGCGGGTCCTCGTCGCTGAACCAGGCCAGGCCGCCGGCCGCGGCGATCTCGGCGCCCAGCCCGTCCGGCGGGGTGCCGAACAGCCACACGATGCTGCCCTCGCCGGTCACCGCGACCGGGCCGTGCCGGTACTCCATGGCCGGGTAGGCCTCGGTCCACATGCCCGCGGCCTCGCGCAGCTTGAGTGCGGCCTCGTTGGCCAGGCCGTAGGTCCATCCGGTGCCGAGGAAGGTGAACTGGCGGGCAGCCAGCATCTCGGCCGGCAGGGGCTCGGCGAGCACCCGCTCCGCCGCGTCGGCCGCCGGGCCGGGGTCCTCGCCCAGGTGGGCACGGAGCAGGGCCAGCTCGGTGGTGGCGAACCGGGTCTGCACCACGGACTCCTCGTCCGCGAAGGACAGGTCGATCACGGCGTCGGCGGCCTGCGGCACCGGGGTGCCGGGCACCGCGGTGATCGCGACCGTGGGCGCGGTACCGCGGAGCCGGTCCAGCAGTTGCAGGATCTCGGTGGTGGTCCCGGACCGGGACAGGACCAGGACCCGGTCGTAGGCCCGGTCCAGCGGCATCTCGGATGCGGCGAAGGCGTCGGTCTCGCCGTGCCCGGACGCCTCGCGGGCGGCGGCGTAGGACTGGGCCATGAACCAGGACGTGCCGCAGCCCGCGACCGCGACCCGTTCCCCGCGGGCGGGCAGGACACCCGCGACGTCTGCGGCCAGCTGGCCCGCCCGGCGCCAGCAGGCGGGCTGGGAGGCCACCTCCTGCTCGGTGCGGCTGCCCTGGGCCACGTCGTCCTGCATCGCTGGCTCACCTACCACCGGGGCCTCCTCGCCCATGGCTTGCTTCCTCCTTCTCTCGGGGGCTCTCGCCCGGGAGCTCTCGCTCGGGTTTCCGGCTGGGGGTTTCTGGCTCGGCTCGCTCAGGTCCCGGCCAGGCCGGTCGAGGCCACGGACCGGATGAAGTAGCGCTGGGCCAGGAAGAAGATGGCCAGCACCGGGACCAGGCTCATCACGTTCGCGGCCATCAGCAGGGTCCACTCGGTCGAGTGCGCGCCCTGGAACGTGGCCAGGCCGAGCGGCACCGTCATCTGGTTCGTGGAGGTGATCGCGATCAGCGGCCACAGGAAGTTGTTCCAGGAATCCAGGAACGTCAGCGCGGCCAGCGTGGCCAGGGCCGGGGTGGCCAGCGGCAGCACGATCCGGATCAGCACGGTGAGCCGGCTGGCCCCGTCCACCCGGGCGGACTCCTCGTACTCCAGCGGCAGGGTCCGGAAGAACTGGCGCAGGAAGAAGATGCCGAACGCCGTCGCCGCGTTGGGCAGGATGAGCGCGCCGATGTGGTTGATCCCCACCGCGGCCAGCACGTGCACGCCCAGCCACTTGGTGATGATGAACTGCGGGATCATCGTGACCTGGAACGGCACCATGAGCGTGGCCATGATCACCACGAACAGGGCGGCGCGGCCGAGGAAGCGGAACCGGGCGAACGCGTACCCGGCCAGCGAGCAGAACACCAGGTTGCACAGCACGGTGAGCACCACGACCACGGCGCTGTTGATGAAGAACCGGCCAAACGGCGCGCTGTTCAGCGCGTCGCTGTAGTTGGCGAACCGCAGCGTGTGGGGGACGAGCACCGGCGGGAAGCGCAGCGCCTCGGAGGGAGTCTCCAGTGAGGTGACCACCAGCCAGAAGAACGGGAAGATCAGCACCAGCGTGGCCGGGAGCAGGACCAGGTGCCACGGGCTGAACGGCAGCCACCGCCGGCGGCGGACGGGGGGGACGCCGCCGCCGGCGGAGGACTCGATCCCGCCGCGGGCGGGCGCGGAGGTCGCCGTCATGACCGGTAATGCGTGAATCGCCGGCCGACCCGGAACTGGATCGCGGTGACCACGAGGATGACGAGGAACAGGAAGTAGGCGATGGCCGAGGCGTACCCGAAGTTGAAGTTCACGAAGGCCTGTTGGTAGAGGTAGTAGACGAGGACCGTGGTCGCGTTGAGCGGGCCGCCCTGGGTGCTCAGGTAGACCTCGTCGAACAACTGCAGCGCGTTGATGGTGAGCCACACGGCCAGGAACAGCGACGCCGGGCTGAGCAGGGGCAGAGTCACCCGGCGGAACCTCCGCCAGGGCGTGCACCCGTCGATCGAGGCCGCCTCCAGCAGCGTCGACGGAACCCCCTGCAGGGCGGCCAGGTAGATGACGACCGAGAACCCGGTCCAGCCCCAGATCGTCATGATCACGATCACGTAGAGGGCCTGGGACGGGGAGTTCAGGAACTGCTGCTGCGGGATGCCGACCAGGCTGAGGAAGTAGTTGACGATCCCGTACGAGGGGTCGAACAGCCAGATGAAGACGATCGCCTCGCTGATCGTGGAGATGGCCATGGTCGCGTAGGCCGCGGTCCGGTAGAACGAGATGAAGCGGATCTTCCGGTTCATGGCCACGGCCAGGAACAGCCCGACGATCATCGTGCCGGGCACGAACAGCGCGGTGTAGATCAGCGTGTGCGCGACGGCCTGCCCCACGATCGGGTCGTGCACCAGCTGCCGGTAGTTCTTCAGTCCTACGAACGGCGTGCTCGGCGAGAGCAGGTTGGAGTGCTGGAAGGACATAATCGCCGACCAGACGATCGGCACCGCGCCGAACAGCAGGATGATCGCGACCCCGGGGGTAACGAACGCCCACCCGGCGAACTGCTCGGAGGCCGTGACCCGGCGGCCGGTCGCGCGCGCCCCGCCGGGACGCCCGGGCCGGCCCGGTTCCGGACGCCTCCGGCGGAGGATGATTCCCGAAGCGGCCACGTCAGCCGGCGGCCAGGATCTGGTTGACCTGCGCCGCCGCGGAGCTCAGCGCCGCCTGCGGCTGGCTCTTGCCGAGCAGCACGGACACGATCATGTTGCCGAGGACCTGGGAGATCTTCGGGTACGTCGGGATCTGCGGCCGGGACTGCTTGACGTTGGCCAGGTTCGCGACGAACGCGCTCACCCCGGGCAGCGTGGAGTTCATCTGCTGGCTGAAGCCGGCCGCGTTCCCGACGGACTGCCTGATCGGCAGGTCCCCGGTGTGCAGCGACCAGTACTTCGCCTGGGCGGGCGCGGTGAGCCAGAGGATGAACTTCTCCGCCGCGGACACCTGGGTGGCGCCGTTGTTGAACACGACCCAGTTGTCCGGCCCGGAAATGGTCTGGTGACCGGCGCTGGAGCCCGGATAGGCCGGCATGACCTGCACGCCGTAGTGCACGTTGGGGAACCCGGACAGGTCCCAGGGCCCGGTGACCAGCATCCCGATCTTGCCCGAGTTGAACAGGTTGGCGTAGGCGGAGTCGGTGGGGTCGAGGTACATGGACTTGTCGTCGATGGCCATGGTCCGCAGGGTGTTGAGCGACTGCAGCCCGGCGGGCGAGTCGAACGCGGCCTTCTTGTTGTCCGGGGTCAGCAGCTGCCCGCCGGCCTCCCAGAGCAGCGCCTCCCAGTGCCACACCGTGTCCTCGGAGCCCGGCGTCACGTACGCGGTGCCGAACTGCTTGGTGGCCGGGTCGGTCAGCTTCTTGGCGTCGGCCTGGAACTGCGACCAGGTCCAGTCCGGTCCCGGCAGCGGGAGATGGGCCTTGGCGAACAGCGTCTTGTTGTAGACCACGGCCAGGTTGTTGACCAGGGCGGGGATGCCGATGACCTTGCCCTTGACCGTGGCCACGTTCCGCTCGCCGACCCAGAAGTCGTTCCAGTTGACCCCGGGACGCTGGACCACCTTGGTCAGGTTCACCACCTGCGGGATCTGCGCCACGTTCGGCGCCCACGACCCGTAGAGGTAGGCGATGTCCGGCGGGCTGCCGCCCCGGACCGCGGTCAGCACCTTCTGCAGCGTGTTGTCGTTGTTGACGTACAGGCTGCTGACCTTCTGGCCCGGGTGCTGGTTCTGGTACTCGGCCACCAGGTGCGTGAACGTCTTGGCCTCGGCCCCGGTCCAGCCCTCCCAGATCGAGATGGTGGTGCCGCCACCGCCTCCGCCGCTGTTGCTGTCGGTCCCGCACGCGGCCAGCCCGAGCGCGAGCGCCGTGAGTCCTACAAGCGGACCTGCCAGGGTGGCCCGCAGCCGGTACCTAGCCATGCTGCTCTCGCTTTCCGGCCCGCCGGTACTTCCGAACCCAGTACTTCCGACCCTGCGGGCGACCAAAGTTGCATGAAGTCGTGATGTTTCGCGCAATATTGATCGATCGACGTGGCGGGTGTCAAGGCCCGTACATCAACCCGTTACCGGACTTCCCAGGCCGTCAACTCCGGACGTAACGGGCATTTCTCAATCAGATTACGAGTCGGAGTCGGCCCCTAGCCCCGCGCCGGGCGGCCTGGTGGAGCCGGGGGACGCCCGGCCGGTCTTCGTTGCGGCAGATTTTTGCGTGCTCTTGCGCGCAAACCGCCGTAATGGAACACTACCGAGCTGTGATCAAGGTGACCTTTGTCGGCGCGGGCAGTATCGAGTTCACCCGGAACGTGGTGACCGACCTGTGCAGCTACCCCGAGTTCCACGGCGGCCTGCAGCTGTCGCTGTACGACATCAGCGCGGAACGGCTGGCCCACGCCGAGCGGCTGGCCCAGCGGATCTCCGACCAGTGCGGCGCCGGCGCGACGGTGAGCGCGACCCGGGACCGGCGCGAGGCGCTCGCGGGCGCCCGCTACGTGATCAACGAGGTGCAGGTCGGCGGGTACGACGCGACCCGGGCCGACTTCGACATCCCGGCCAGGTACGGGGTGCGCCAGACCATCGGCGACACGCTGGGCATCGGCGGGATCTTCCGCGGCCTGCGGACCATCCCGGTGACCACCGCGCTGGCCCGGGACATGCAGGACGTCTGCCCGGACGCCTACCTGCTGAGTTACAGCAACCCGATGGCCATGCTGCCCTGGGCCGTGTACGAGGGCACGCCGTTCACCCGGGTGTTCGGGCTGTGCCATTCGGTGCGGGACACCCAGGCCTTCCTGACCGACCTGGTCGGCGCCGATCCGGACCGGGTCCGGTTCCTGACCGCGGGCTTCAACCACCAGGCGTTCGTGCTCCGCTTCGAGCAGGACGGCCAGTCCCTGTACCCGCGGCTGGCCGAGGTCATCGACGGCTCCGCCGAGCTGCAGCGCCGGGTCCGGGTGGAGATCTACCGCCGGTTCGGCTACTTCCCGACCGAGTCCAGTGAGCACTCCGCCGAGTACGTGCCGTGGTTCATGCGCCACGACGACCAGATCGAGCAGTTCCGCATCTTCGTCGGCGACTACCTGGCCCGGTCCGAGGAGAACCTGCGCGAGCTCGAGTCGCTGCAGCGGGCGCTGGGCTCGGACGAGCCGCTCGACCTGGAGCCCACCCGCGAGCTCGCGTCGCTGTTCATCCACTCACTGGAAACCGGGACCGAGCGCGAGCTGCACGTGAACATCCGCAACGGCGGGCTGATCACCAGCCTGCCCGACGCATGCTGCGTCGAGGTGCCCTGCGCGGTCGGGGCGGGCGGGCCCAAGCCGGTGCCGGTCGGCGCGCTGCCGCCGCAGCTGGCCGCGCTGAACCGGACCTTCCTCAACGTGGTCGAGCTGACCGTCCGGGCCGCCCTGGAGGAGTCACGGGACCACGTGTACCAGGCCGCGCTGCTCGACCCGAACACGGCGGCCACGCTCACCACGGCCCAGACCGTGGCCATGTGCGACGAGCTGTTCGCGGCGCACCGGGACCTGTTGCCTGCCGCGTTCACCGGCTGAGCCCGGAGACTGGAGCTGTCATGCGTGCTGCCCGGCTCATCGCAGCGGTCGCCACGGCCGTGCCCCTGATCATCGCGATCCCGGCCACCGCGGCGTCCGGGGCCACGGCGTCGGCTGCCAGGGCGTCTTCTACCACGGGGTCTGCCACCACGGGCAGCGCGAGCCCGCAGATCCCGCCGCCCGTACACCACGGCGCGCTGCGGATCACCGGCCAGCCCCGGGACGGCGCGCTGGTCAGGGCGTCCGGCCTGGCCTGGCACGCGCCCCGGCTGCCCCGCGGCATGAAGCTGCTCAGCTTCGCGGTCGCCTACACCTGGCAGAGCTGCGCGCCCAGCGGGCGGCACTGCACCACAGCGGCGGACACGACGGCCACGCCGTTCGCCGCCCGCCAGTACCGCGCCGGGCACGCCGACACGGGCCGGCGACTGCGGGTCACCGAGACCGCGGCCGAAACGGTCCAGACGAAGGCGCGGAACTTCACGTTCCGGGTTCTCCGGCGCTCCGTGAGCCGGCTGGCTGGCGTCCCCGTCCGCGCGTACCGGCGGCATCAGCGCCCGGTGAGTTATTTCCGCAACGGAACCCCGGAGAAGCACACCGGCTCGGCTGAGGAGTACTTCAGTGTCAGCGCGCCGCACTACAACGCCGGGGACGGCCAGCCCGGCCAGCAGTACCGGGTGGACCGGGGCCCGTGGCGGCCGATGCCGGCCAATCGCGTGTTCTACACCGGGAAGCTCGCGGTCGGCCCGCACCAGGTGAGTGTGCGGACCGCGAACCGGGCGGGATCGAGCGAGATCCGGTTCGGCTGGCGGGTCGTGCCGCTGCCCGCCCCGCTGGCCTGCCAGCCGCGGGCCGGCCAGCCGTGCTGGTACCCGCCGCATCTGGCCGCCAACCACCGGCCGATGCGCTGGGACTGGCAGATCGGCCTGACCACGCCGCTGAAGCGGACCGGCAAGCGCGCCGTGGACATCTACGACATCGACGGGTTCCTCACCACCCGCGCGGAGGTCGCCGCGATCCAGAGCCGCTGGCCGGCCAGCACGCTGGCGCACCCGAAGACCGTCTGCTACCTGGACCTGGCCTGGGAGGACTACCGCCCGGACGCCAGCTCACCGGCGCGGGGCGGCCTCTTCCCGGCCGCCACGCTCGGTAACGTGTACTTCGGCTACCCCGAAGAGCGGTGGGTCGACTTCCGGCAGCTGGACGCGCTCAAGCCCATGCTCCGCGAGCGGATCGCCATGTGCGCGCGGAAGGGGTTCTCCTCGGTCGAGCTGGACGACATCGACAGCTTCGACCCGCCGTCCACCACCGGGTTCCGGCTCACGCCCGGCGACGCGCAGAACTACCTGGCCTATGCGTTCAACCTGATCCACGCCGACGGGATGACCGGGCTGTGGAAGAACTCGCCCTTGCTGTCCTGGTGGGGACGGCGGTATTCGGACGGGGCGGTGCTGGAGGAGTGCTACACCTACCACCAGTGCACCGCGGCCCAGCTGCGCGGCAGCAGCCAGTACGGGATCACCTGCACCGGGCTGGCCGGCGCGACGCCGTGCGGCTGGGACGACTTCACCACGGACAAGACCGCGGCGCAGCCCAACGGCAAGTGGGTGGGCGACGCCGAGTACGGGGCCGATCACTACGTCTGCAACCCCGGGCAGACGGGATCGAAGTGCACGGGCAAACGCTCGTTCGCGGCGTTCTGCCGGGCACTGTACGACCCGCCCCTCGGCTTCGCGGCGGTCAAGTTCGACGTGAACCTGGACGGCCGGGTGTTCTATCCCTGCCCGAGCGGTACCTGAGCTAGAGTCCCGTTCGGCCGTCCGGTAGATCGGCGGCCGGGGAGCGGGCGATGGCGGAGGACGACGGCGCGGCCGGGCCACCGGATACGCGGCGGCCTGGGTACGGGCTGCCGCTGGCGGTGGGCGGGTTACTGCTGGCCGGTGCGGTGGCGCTGTACGCATGGACGAACACCTGGGTCGGGCCGGTGCGTGGCACCTCCAGCGGGCCGCACGCCGGCATCTGGATCGGCTATGCGCCGCTGACCGCGGGCCACCTACTTCCCGCCGCCCACGAGCTGGTTCGTGACCCCGGACCGAGGTCTTCCTGCCGTCCTTTTACTACCTGGGCTGGTACTGGGCGGTGGCGCTGGCGGCGGGCGCCCTGCTCGCCGTCCTCTGGGTCTACCGGGACGGCCGCAGCGGGCCCCGCCGCGCGTATCTGGCGACCGCGGTCGTCCTCGTCGCGCTGGCCCTCGCGCTTCCCCTGCTGACCCAGGCCCTGCCCTGGCTGGCCTCCGTGTGGCTGCGCGGTCCGTGGGTGAAGGGACTCCCGGCCCTGCTGATCGCCGGGTGCGGTCTGGGGATTGCGGCCTGGGCCGAGCACAGCCGCAGGCTGGCCAGGCTCACCGTGATCTACGTGGTGGTGGCGCTGGTGATCGGCGGCTGGCTCGCGTCGGTACCGGACTACGAGCTGATGTTCTGGCCGGCGCTCACGCCGCAACCCTGGCACCTGACCCCGCTGGATGCGCTGCTCGGGCCGGCCGCCGTGCTCATCGCGGCGGGGATGGCGTTCCGGTGGCGGGGCCGGCGGCCTGGACGTGGCCGTCTTCCAGCCTGAGCACCGAGTCGGCCAGGTCGATCAGGGCCTCGTCGTGCGTGGCGACCAGGGCCGTGATCCCCTCGGAGCGGACCACGGTGAGCAGCAGGCGCATGATCTGCCGGCCCGTCTCCAGGTCCAGCTGGCTGGTCGGCTCGTCGGCGATCAGCAGTTCCGGCCGGCCCGCCAGCGCCCGGGCGATCGCGACGCGCTGCTGCTGGCCGCCGGACAGCTCGTCCGGCCGGTGCGCGGCGTGCTCGGAGAGCCCCACGATGGACAGCATGGTCGCGACCCGTTCCTCGCGGGCCTGCGGCGGCGTGCCGGTGATGCGCAGCGGGACGCCCACGTTCTCGGCGGCGGACAGCATCGGGATGAGCCCGAAAGACTGGAAGATGAACGCGACCGTGCTGCGGCGCAGCGCCAGCCGGTCCCGTTCCGGCATCCGGGTTACTTCGCGGCCGGCCACCTCCAGGTGGCCGCCGGTCGGGGTGTCCAGGCCGCCGATGATGTTCAGCAGCGTGGTCTTGCCCGACCCGGACCGGCCGCACACCGCGACGAGCTGGCCGCGGCGGACCGTGAACGACACCTCGCGGAGGGCCTGCACGGCGGTGTGCCCGCTGCCGAAGGTGCGGGACACCCCGTGCGCCGCGACCATCTCGCTCACCGGCTGGCCGTCCGGCCGGGCCGGTTCGCGGGCGGTCTCCGGGCCGGGCCGGCTCATGACCCGTTCTCCCGGTCGGGCCAGACCCCGATGTGCCCGGGTTCCTGCTCCAGCCGCACCCGGTCCCGCATGCCGAGTTCCTCGGTCATCTCGCGCGGCAGCTGGACCCGGCCGGCCCGGTCCAGCACCGCGTACTCGACCGCGTGCCGGGTGGCGTTGCCGTGCTCGTCGGCCGCGGTCGTGGCGGAGCGTCTCGGTGCTGGTCCGCCCGTCCCGGATGGCGATGGTGCGCCGCACCTCGGCCGACACCGCCGGGTCGTGGGTCACCACGAGCACGGTCACGCCGAGCTCGGAATTGGCCGTCTGCAGCGCCGCGAACACCTCCCGCGCGGTCGCGCTGTCGAGCTCGCCGGTCGGCTCGTCGGCCAGCAGCACCCGGGGCCCGTTGGCCAGCGCGGTGGCGATCGCGGTGCGCTGCTGCTCACCGCCGGACATCTGGGCCGGCGTGCGGCCTGCGCAGTACCCCACGCCCAGCATGTCCAGCAGGTCCGCGGCCCGCCGGGCCCGCAGCCGGCGCCCCACCCCCGCGAACCGCATGGGCATGATGACGTTCTGCCGCGCGGTCAGGTAGGAGAGCAGGTTCCGGGCGGTCTGCTGCCACAGGAAGCCCACCACGGCGCGCCGGTAGCCGAGCCGGTCGCGGGCCGTCATCGCGGCCAGGTCGTGCCCGGCCACCCGGGCCCGGCCCGCCGTCGGGCTGTCCAGCCCGGCCAGGATGTTCATCAGGGTGGACTTGCCGCTGCCGGAGGCGCCCACGATCGCGGTCAGCTCGCCCTCGGCGATCAGCAGGTCCAGTCCCTGCAGCGCCTGCACCTCGATCCCCTCGGCGGCGTAGATGCGGACCAGCCGGTCGCACATGATGAGGGCACCCTCACCGTAGGAACTACCGGCGCCGTAGGCGGCGCGGGCGTGCTCCGCCTCGGCGCCGAGCTGGCCGAGTCCCGCCGCGGGCGCGACCCGTGCGGTCTCGTTCATCTCATCCATGCCCCGTCCTTCATCCACTCCCTGTCCTCACCCGCCCGCCGTGTCGCCCACGCGCAGGGCCTGGGCCGCGCCGCGGCCCCGGGCCAGCCTGCTGGAGATGGTAAGCGTGAGCCCGCCGAGAAGCAGCAGCGCCACCGCGGCGGCCACGATGGCGACCGGGTCGGCGCGCAGCGGCACGGTCACCGGTATGCCGGTGAAGGCGGCCAGGTTCACCGCCGGGCCGGCCAGCGGCACCAGCAGCAGCGCGCAGGCCGTCCCGCCCACGGCCGCGGCCAGGATCGCGGGCAGGGTCTCCACCGCCACGATCCGCCGCGACTGATCCGCGGCCAGGCCCATGGTGGCCAGCCGGGCCAGGGTCAGCTCCCGGGACCGCGCGCCGAGGACCAGCGTCAGCAGCACGACCAGCAGGCTGAACCCGGCGGCCGCGGCGGCGCCCTGGGCGAACGTGACGAACCCGCCGTGCGGCAGGGGCGCACCCGCGATCGCGGCCTGCACCCGGGACCGCAGCGTGACCTGAGCGCCGGGGACCGCCCGCCGGGCCGCGCGGACCAGGGCCGCCTGGTCCAGCCGCGGGCCGGTCAGCACCAGCACGGTCGGCGCCGGAGCCTGCGCCCCGATGGCCCACCGGGGCAGCACCGCGAACTGGGTACCCGCCGGCCCGCCCGCGATCGCGGAGACCGTCCCGGCGACCCGGATGCGCAGCTGCCGGCCCGCCACGTACAGCCCGCTGCGCGGGCCGAGGATGACCCGGGCGGCCGGCGAGATGAGGGCGGGCACGCTGCTGGCTGAGGAGGCGCTGGCTGACGAGGTACTGGCTGACGAGGTGCCCGCTGATGTGGCCGCCCGGGTCAGCGCCGCGGCCGGGAACGCCGGGCCCGGGGTCGTGGCGGCCAGGGCCGCGTACTGTCCCGGCTCGACGATGACCACCGGCAGCTGCAGCCCCTGGCCGGACGTCCCCTGGGCCACCGCCACCGCGGCCCACCGCCGGACGCCCGGCACCGCAGTGATCTGGCGTTGCGCCGCGGGGGTGATCCCCGGGCCCACGGGGGGCGCGGTCACGACCGCGTCCGCGCCAGCGACCTGCCAGGATGCCGCGACGTCGGCGCGGGCCACTGCGCTGCGCGCCATGCCGGCGAACGCGATCACCGCGAACGCGAGGACGAGCGCGAACGCGGGCAGCACGCCGGCCTGCGCGGCTGCGCGGCCGCGGGCGAAGCCGACCAGCAGCACGACCCCCCGGCGGCGCCGGGCCAGCCGGGCCAGCTGGCGCAGCAGCACCGGGTAGGCCCGCATGACCAGCAGAGCGACCGGGATCGCGACGAGCACCGGGGCCGCACTGGTGAACAGGTCCACCTGGCCGGGCGGGGGCAGGCCCTGCTGGCGGAGCAGGATCAGGCCGCCGACCGCCCCCAGAACCAGGGCGGCGTCGGCGACCCAGCGCCGCGCGGCCGCGATCCGCCGGCGCGCCGCCGGGGCCGGTCCCGCGACGGCGCGGCGGGGGGTGCGCTGCTGCCACGCCGCCAGCAGGGGCGGTCCCGCCAGCGCGGCCGCGACGATCAGGCCCGCCAGCCACCACGCCAGCGGCGAGGCGGGTCCCGGGGTCACCGCGACGGCGGCGCCCACCCCGAGGGCGGCGGCCGGCAGGATCGCGGCGGCCCCGCCGCCCAGCGCCACGGCGGCGACCTGGCGGAGCGAGGCGCCGCGGGCCCGCCTCATCGTGAACTCGTCGCGGCGGCGGGCCGCCACCAGCCGGGCACCGAGCAGGACCACCACGGCCGCGATCACGGCCAGGCTGACGAACATCAGCGACAGCACGCGCTGCACCGCGTCGTCGGTGGCCACGAAGGCCGGCAGCGTGGTAGCCAGGCCGCTGCTCAGGCTGACCTGGATGGTGGCCGCCGGGCCCGCGGAGGCGTTAAGGCTGGTGCCCACCGACGTCGCGGCGGGCAGGTAGCCGACCGCGGCCAGCGTCCGGGCCAGGCCCGCCGCCTGATCGGCGGTGACCCCGCCCAGGCTGAGCGGGAAGCTCCACAGGGCCCGCAGCGGCGCGCTCAGGTAGTTCTGCAGGCCGGTCAGTTCGGCGGCGGACACGAACGCGCCGGAGCTCAGGTAGGGCGCGGAGTCCGGGGTGGGATAGGTCAGCTGCGGCGCGGCGGCGACCGGGTCGACGGCCCAGAAGGAGGAGGCCGGGCGGAGCGGCCGGATGATCCCGGTGACCATGACCTCCTGGCCTGCGGCCCGCAGCCGGGAACCCGGGTGCAGGCCGAACCGGGCCGCGGTGGCCTGGGTGACGGCGACCTGCAGAGTCGTCCCGGTGCCGGTGCCGGTGCCGGCGCGCTGGCACCGGGCAGGGTCCCGGAGACCAGCCTGGTGTTGCGGCCCAGCCCGCTGCGGTAGAGCAGTTCCAGCTGGGGCGCGGCCAGGGTCCGGTCCGGGGGCCGGCCGACCACCGTGAACGGGGCCGAGCCGGTGACCATGCCGGACCAGTCGGCCGTGGCTGGCGCCAGCGGCAGGCCCTCGCGGGCCAGGCCGTCCGCCAGCTGGCGCTGGGCCGAGGCCAGCTGGGGCGCGCTGAGGGAGCCGCCGCTCAGGCCGTTGATGGTCGCGTCGGCCAGGACCGTGGTCGCCGACGAGGACGCGGCGTGGAAGGTCCGCTGCAGGACGGCGGTGCGGTAGCCCAGGCTGGCCCGGGGCACGGCGACGGCGACGAACGCGCAGACCAGCACCAGCAGGGCCAGGGCGAGGCTGGCCGCCGCCCCGGTGCCGGTCACGGCCGTCCCGGCGGCGGCGATCCGCGCCCGGACGTTCCCCGCCGTCATCCTGTCTCCCCGGCTCGCAGCCCGGCCGCGGGATCGGGCCGGTAGGCGCCCGCGATGGCGGCCGCCGCGACCGGCACCGCCGCGATGACCAGCGCCAGCAGGGCGGTCCAGCCCAGCGGGATCACCACGCGCACCGGCGGGAAGGGGGCAGCACCGCCCGGGGTCAGGGTGACCGCGGGCACCAGCAGGTAGGCCAGCGCGGCCCCGATGACCGCGCCGGCCGCCGCGCCCGGCACGCTGAGCATGGCCTGCTCCAGGCACAGCTGCCCGGCCCGCGCGGCCCGGCCCACGCCGAGCGCGGCGAGCAGGGCGTGCTGCAGGCGACGTTCGCGGATCGTGGCCACCACGCTGACCACGAACCCGACACAGGCCAGCAGCCCGGCCGCGGCCACGATGACCAGCAGCGATACCTGGGGCACGTTCGGCAGCGGGTCGCCGAGCAGCCGGGCCGCCGATCCGGCCCAGGTCACCACGCTGGCCCCGGCGGGCAGCCCCCGCGGCGGGGCGCGCAGGCCAGCCAGCCACCACTGGGTGACCGGCAGCGGCGGCTGCGACTGCGCGGCGAGGGCCTGCTGGAGCCAGGACTGGTCGATGATCACGGCGGGGTCGGTGCCTCCGGCGCCCGGGAAGGCCCGCACCTCGGCCACCAGCCGGACCGGGACGCTGGCGTTGCCCACCGGCAGCGGCAGGATCTCACCGGGGTGGGCGCCCGCGGCACTGGCGAACGACCGGGTCGCGATCACCGGGATCGGCAGCCGGGGCGCCCCGGCGGTGAGCGCCAGCTGGCCCGCCACCGGCTGTGGCGGCACCCCGGGGTGCTGGATCAGGTGCCCGGACCCGACCGTGAACGTCAGCGCGGCCGCGCCCCCGCTGGCCTGCCAGGAGGTGACGGCGGGTGCGATCCCGTGGGCCCGCGGGTTGGCGAGGTCGGAGGAGGAGGCCGCGGCGTGCCACCGGAGCAGGGCACCGGCCGCGGCGAACGAGGCCGGGAAGCCGCCGGAGATCCGCGGGGAGACCGCCAGGCCGCGGATGGCCAGCGTGGCGGGGGCGGCCGCCTGGCGCTGCTCGGCCCGCCGCGCCGCGCGCGCGGCCGCCGCGCTGCGGTAGGGCGGCGCCGGGAACCCCGGCAGCTGGTAGCTCACCGACAGGCCCAGCAGCCGCAGCGGGTAGCGGGCCCCGCCCGCGGCGTCGAGAACGGCGGTCAGCCGGTGGTCCCGTCCGTCGGCGGGCAGCGTCCCGGCCCGGACCGCGTAGACGGTGCCCGAGGCGTCCTGCACGGACAGGCTGACCTGGCCCGCGCCCAGTCCGCCGGAGTCGCTCCCCGGCCGGGCGCCGCCGGACGGCAGCAGCGAGGCCACGACGGCGAGCCGGGCGGGATGGCCGGGCAGGACCAGACCAGGCCCCGCGGTGCGGGGAGTGATCCGCCCCCACAGCTGGGCGGGCGGCAGGGTGGACAGGTCCGGCCGTAGCAGCACCGTCGCCGCCGCCTGCCTGGCGCCGAGAGCCAGGACGGTGAACCCGCTGTTGAACACGCTGACCGGCATCGCGGTGTGCACGCCGCGGGCCGCCACGAGCGCCCGGCCCCCATCGAGCGGCAGCGGCGCGGGCAGGGTGACCCGGACGTCGGCCCCGGCGGTCAGGGCCGCCTGGTCCAGCTGGGACTGCCGCCAGCTCTGGTGCTGGGCCAGCGCCAGCGTGCCGGTAGCTACGGCCAGGATCACCAGCAGCACCGGGCTGCCCTCCCGTACGGCCCGCCGGCTCACCTGCCAGCTGGCCAGGGCGGCGGCGAGCCGCCTGCCGCGCTTGCTCAGCCGGTCCAGCAGCCGCGCGGCGGCAGGCAAGACCCGCAGCGGCAGCAGGGCGATCCCCGCCAGGGCCAGTACCGGGGCCACGGCGAGCACCGGGTCGATGCCGAGCGTGCCGCCGGCCAGCCGCGGGACGGCGGAGTAGCGGTGCAGTTCCCAGAACGCCAGGACACCCAGGGCGATGAGGGCCGCATCGAGGCCGGCCCGGGCGATGGCGGCGAGCGCGGCCGGGCGGCCCCGGCGGGCCCGGGCGGTGCCCGGCGTGACCGGGCGCAGCGACGGCCACATCACCACCACGATGACGCCCACCACGATCACGGCGGCCGGCCACCAGGCGGCCCCGGCGGTCACGCCGTGCAGCACGCCGGACAGTCCCCCGGCCGTGTGGCCGGCCGGGAGCCGGTTCGCTGACATGAGCGCGTCCGCGAGGTAACTGCCCGCCACGATCCCGGCCAGCGCCCCGGTCACGGCCAGTAGCACCGCCTCGGCCAGGGACGCCCGCAGCAACTGCCCGCGGGCCGCGCCCCGGGCCGCCAGCATCGCGGTCTCCCCCTCGCGCTGGCTGGCCAGCAGCCGGGCGGCCAGCGCCGCCGCGGCCGTGGCCAGCAGCAGCAGTTCCAGCGAGCCGATGAGCAGCAGCGACCGGGACACCACCAGGCTGCTGGCCAGGGCGGCCAGGGCCTGCGGCAGCCCGGTGGACACCTGGAGACCGCCGAGGCGCCGGCCCCGCCAGCCGCCGACCAGGGTGCTCAGCCGGTGCCCCAGCGGTCCCACCCGGGCCGGCGGGATGGCCGCGGTGTCCACGGTGATGAGCCACGAGGCGGCGCTCACTGGCAGCCCGCCAGGCCCGAGGGCGGACTGGTCGGCCAGCATCGGGCCGTAAGTGACAAAAGTTCCCTGGACGAACTTTCCTGAGGTACCCAGCAGGCTGAGCCGCCAGTACGGCGCCGTGGGGTCCCGCGGGCGGTACAGGCCAGTCACCCGGAGCCGCACCGGGGTGCCGGTCAGGCTGTCCCGCAGGACCAGGACCTGGCCGACGGAAAAATGCAGCAGGCTGGCCGTGCTCACCGGCAGCGCGACCGCGAGCGGCGCCCCGGCGCGCCGGGGGCCGGGCCAGGTCCCGGCGGTGAGGGTGGCGTGGGCCCGGACGTCGCTGAGCACCGCGGCCTGGATCTGCGGCGGCTGGGATGCCCCATGCGGGGAGGGCAGGGCCAGCTGATCCGACCAGCGGCCGGCGGCCAGCGTGAACGGAACGCCGCCCAGGGCCGAGCGGGCCGAGGACCGGATGACGGACTCGTCCGCGCGGGCCCGCGCCGCACCGAACTGCCCGCTGATCTGGATCGGGGTGGCCGGGGCGCGGGCCAGCCGGGCATGAGCGGCCGCGGGCAGCGCCCTTCCGGCGAAACCGGCCAGCCCGGTGGTCACGGTCACCGACACCAGGATGGCCAGCAGCAGGCTGGCGGGCAGCAGCGGCGCGGACCCGGTGCGCCGCAGCACGAACTGCACCCGGGACCCGCGCGCCGCCCCGCTGCCACCGGGCCGGGCGGCGGCGTCGCGCACGTCCGTCCCCAGGCTCCGGCCCATAAGGTGACGCTACTTACCGGCCGGCGGCTGGCCGGCTCCGGGGAAAGGATGGTTACCCCTTTGGAGCGGAATCGTTAAGAACCTTGGCCGTTACCAGGAGCAGAGCCCCCTGGCGCCGGTCAGGCGGCATGTCGATCAGGCCGAAGCTACCCGGTCGGCTCCCGGCCCGGTTCCTCAGCCCGGGGGACGCCGGGCTCGCCGGGCGGGGCCGGCGGGTGACCGTTGACGGGGAGGGATCCGCGTCCGTTGGCCGCGATGTCCGGCGGCGCCCCCGCCGTCGCGAGGTCCGCCGACCGCCCGTTCTCCCACGGGCGCACCCGGTACAGCCAGTAAGTCCCGCCGCCCAGCGCCACCAGGCAGAGGATCCAGCCCAGCGCCGTCGTGCCGACCCCCACGTACTTCAGGCCCGACGCGAAGATGACGAACGTGATGATAGGCCTGATGAACCGATCGGGCGCCCTGGACGACAGGTACGAGCCGATCAGCACGGCGGGCACGCTGCCGACCACGAGGGAGGCGGTCACCCCGAACTGGACCGTGCCGAAGATCAGGGCCCCCAGGGCAGCGGCCGCGGTGAGCGGGACCGCCTGCGTGAGGTCGGTGCCGACCAGCTGGCCGGCGCTGAGCAGCGGGTAGAGGAACAGCAGCAGCACGATCATCAGCGACCCGGACCCGACCGAGGTCAGGCCCACGATCACGCCACCGATCATGCCGATCAGGATGGTCGGTATCGGGCGCACGGTGACCTTGTGCACCGTGCCGATCCGCTGATTGCCGGACCTGCGGTCCAGGACATAGCGGAACACCATGGCGCCCGCCCCGACCAGCAGCGCCGTACCCAGGGCGACCTCGACGTGCTTTTGCTGCGTGGAACTACCGCCGAGCAGGTGGAGCAGGTAAGCGCCGACAAACGCCATCGGCACCGAGCCGATGACCATCCAGCCGACCAGGCGCAGGTTGACCGTGCCCTTGCGCAGGTGCACCGCCGCCCCGACCGGCCGCATCAGCACGGCGGCTACGAGGTCGCTGGAGATGGCCGCGGACGGCTTCACCCCGAACAGCAGGATCAGCATCGGCGTCATCAGGGCGCCGCCGCCCGCGCCGGTCAACCCGACCAGCAGCCCCACGACCGCGCTGCCCAGGACGATGTAGGGATTCAGGGTCATCGCTGGCTCATCCTTCTCCCGGGCTGGTAAGGCAATTCCTATTAACAAAGATTCAAATATAGACATTGCTTCGACCTCTGGGAAGAGGACCCCCGCCCACGGCGATCAGGCCGGAAGGTTGCGCGGTATTACCTATAATTACGGACAATTTAATAGGGATGAGCCTGCTGGGATTATTGACTCGCTGCAGCCCAGTCACCATCGCCAGAACTCAGCGGGAAGGCGAGCCGGGCTGGTCGTGAAGGAGAATCCCGCGGCCCGTCGGCTTCCGCTCGCTGTTGATTCGATGACACATTCGAAATTGAGATGCTATCAAGCTCATTGTTCGATACCATGGTCGAGAACGGTAAGCTGCCAGACCTGCCGGGAGGTGCTCAGGTGCCAGCCGACCCGATGCGCCCCGCAGGCCTGGCCCGGCCCGGTCAGCAGTTGGGTGGCTTACCCGTCACACAAGCTCGTCAGACCAGGCCCGGCACCTCACCCCCGGCCTGGGAGCGCGAGGGCTGGGACCCTGAGGGTGGTGGTCCCGCGGGCCGAGGTCCTCACCGCGGCGCGGATAACTGGGATCCAGCGGACTGGTATCCGGTGGACTGGGACCTGGCTGACGGTGAACTCGCGGGCCGGGATCGTCGCCCGGATGCGGATGACTGGGACCCGGACGAAGGCGCCCCACCCGCGGGAGCGGTGTTCGCCCAGGGGGCCTGGGGGGATGGGCTGGCTCCTGATCCGGTGCTGGCGACCCTGCTCGATCTGGCCCAGCGTGATGGGCTGGAGCAGCTGGATGATGATCAGCTGACCGGGGTGTTGCAGGCCGCGAACCGGCTGGCGTCCTGGTCGGCGTCGCTCAAGCTCGCCGCGACGTCCCGGCTGGCGGCCCGCCGTGAAGCGGAGGGGAACAAGTCCGGGGACTGGCGGCCGTTTGATCATGTTGATGATGAGGTCGCGGTCGCGCTCACGCTGACCCGGCGCAGCGCCGGGCGGCTGCTGGACCTGGCCCTGAGCCTGGACCGGCTGCCGCTGACCCGCGCGGCGCTGGCGGGCGGGCTGATCGACGAGCGCCGCGCCGAGGTCATCACCGAGGAACTGTCCGGCCTGGACGATGAGCACGCCGCCGCGGTCGAGAAACTGATCATCGGCAAGGCCCCCGGCCTGACCACGGGGCAGTTGCGGGCCCTGGTCCGCCGGGCGGTGCTGTCCGCGGACCCGGCCGCGGCGCGCCACCGCAAGGAGCAGGCGCTGCGGGATGCGCGGGTGGAGGCGTTCACCGAGCACGCCGGGACCGCCGGGCTCTCGGGACGGGATCTGTGCCCGGTCGATGTGCTGGCCGCCGACCAGTACCTGACCGCGCTGGCCCAGGCGATGAAGGCCGCCGGGATCACCGGCACCATGGACGTCTTACGCGCCCACGCCTACCTGCACCTTCTGTCCGGCCAGCCCGCCAGCACCCTCCTCGACCCCGCCCCCCGCACCACCACCCCCAGCGGCAGCACTCCCGGCCCCGGCGGCACCAGCCCCGGCCTGCGCGGCTCCGTGAACCTGACCATGCCGCTGTCGGCGTGGCTGGGCTGGACCCAGTCCCCCGGCGAGGTGCCCGGCTTCGGCCCCCTCGACGCCGCCGACTCCCGCACCCTCGCCGGCCTGCTGGCCCGCAACCCCGCCAGCCAGTGGTGCGTCACCCTCACCGACCGGGCGGGCCATCCCGTCGCCCACGCCTGCGCCCGCCCCGGACCCCGGCCACGACCAGACCCAGGCACCACCCGGCCCCGGCACCTCAGCCAGCCCCGGGACGCGGGCCGGCTCCAGCCCCCGGGCCGGGCCCAGCACGCCAGCCAGCCCCGGCACGCGGACCGGCCCCGGTGACGGGCCCTCGCACACCGGGCCATCCGCTGACCGGCCCCCAGGCACCGCACCCCCGGCGACCGGGCCCTCAGGCACCGGGCCCCCGGACCGCGAGCCTTCCCGCGACGAACCCCCCGCCACCGGGCCGCCGGACTGGCTGCGCGGCCTGACCTTCGCGACACTGGAAACCCGGGACTGCACCCACCCGAGGGAATCCCGCGGCTACCGGCCCAGCGGCAGCCTGCGGCACCTGATCGAGATCCGCAACCCCACCTGCACCGCCCCGGGCTGCCGCCGCAACGCGGCCCGCTGCGACCTCGACCACATCACCCCCTACGACCAGGGCGGGCGGACCTGTGAATGCAACCTGCACCCCGCCTGCCGCCACGACCACCAGCGCAAGCAGACCCCCGGCTGGACCCTCACCACCCCCAGCCCCGGCACCCTGACCTGGACGACGCCCGGAAACCGGACCCACACCACCACCCCCGCCCAATACCCGGAATGAGCAGGCCGCGGGCCTGCTGGCCGCCGTCGTTCACGCTGTCCTGCCGGTCAGATGCGTCGCTTCACCAGGGGCCTAGGCTCACGGCGGGACTACACGATCTTGGTATCGGGGCCATTGATGAGGAGAGCCTGCCCGTCGCGCAGGGACCGGTAGCTGACCCCTGCCGCCTGGTACCGGGCGACCACGAGGTCCATCGCGGCCGTCTCGGGATGCCCAGGCGATTGATAGTGCGGGACGAACGCCTCTGTGAGTAGCGCCAGGCCATCCCACACCGGCTCTGAACCGTAGATCCGCATGACCGCGCCCGCATCGTTGACAGCTTCAAGGCCCCGCAGGCTCGGAGACAAGACACACGATCCTGCGCTGTATCCGGCGTAGACCAGCGCATCTTCCGCAAGCAGGTCACGGAACACGACGTCCCCGGCGCTGCGGAAGAGCGCGTAGCGGAGCATGAACACATTGCCCCCGCGCAGCCAGGCGAGGGCCACCCCGGCCAGATCACGACGCAGACGCTGCCCTTGGCCAAAGTAGTCACGCAGATCGAGTTCGTCCGCATCAAAGCCCAGGTCAGCCAGCGCGGCCAGTTCACGTTCCAGCCCGCTGCGGCGCACATCCGAGGGCGCATCATCCAGGGCGTTCGCGACGACCACCACGTTGCGGCCGTCGCCACCCACGAGGGCCGCGAGGTGCTCTGGATGGTCGCCCATCCGAAAAGACGACAAGTACAGCCGCACAACTGGCCTCCACCCCGTCCAGTACCCGGAGCGAGCAGGGCCCGGGCGCGCCGTCCGCCTCCGCCCCGTTAGCGCAGTGACCGGAAAGCGGCCCGCATCTCGGCGGTGAACAGGTCCGGCTGTTCCCACGCCGCGAAATGGCCGCCCCGGTCGAGCTGGTTGTAATAGAGGAGGTTTTTGGGATACGCGCGTTCAGCCCAGCTCCGCGGGACCTGGTAGAGCTCGTCGGGGAAAACGCTGATGGCAAACGGAATGGAGATGGGCTTGGCGTCGAAGAAGTCCGCCTTGTTCTCCCAGTACAGACGGGCCGCGGAAACTCCGGTGTTCGTCAGCCAGTAGAGCGTGATGTTGTCGAGGAGGTCGTCTCGGGTCAGGGCGCTGCGCAGTTGCCCCTGAAGGACTTGTTGTACGAGCCCGGGCTGGCCGGTACCGTCGCCGTGGTCAAGCATGAACGCCGCGAGATCGGCGGGCGAGTCCGCCAGCCCGTACAGCGTCTGCGGGCGCGTGGTCATGATCTGTGCGTAGGCCACGTGCTTGGCATAGAAGGTCGCCAGCTGCTCGTACGCGCGTCGCTCCTCATCGGACAGATCCGGTGGCGGCGGGTCGCCCCGCTGGACCGCCTGGTTGATGGCGGCGGGAGCGGTACCCGGCATGTTGGAGTGGATGCCGAGCAGTTCCGGTGCGGCCTGGATGCCCATGTCCTGGGTCACGGCCGCGCCCCAATCGCCGCCCTGCGCCACGAACCGGGTGTATCCGAGGCGCTTCATCAGCACCACCCAGGCCCGGGCGATGCGGCTGGGATCCCAGCCGGTGGCAGTCGGCTTGGCGGAGAAACCGTGCCCGGGCAGCGAGGGAATCACCAGGTGGAACGCGTCCGCCGCGCTCGCGCCGTGCGCGGTGGGATTGGTGAGCGGCTCGATGATCTTCAGTTGCTCGATGATCGAGCCGGGCCACCCGTGGGTGACGATCAGCGGCAGCGCGTCCTCGTGCTGGGAGCGAGCGTGGATGAAATGAATGTCAAGCCCATCGATCTCGGTCATGAAGTTCGGCAGGGCGTTCAGTTTCGCCTGGCACTGGCTCCAGTCGTGCTCTGTCCCCCAGTAGCGCGCGAGCTCCTGCATCATCTCCAGCGGCACGCCCTGCGAGTCGTCGGTGACCGTCTCGCGCTCCGGCCACCTGGTCGCGTTGATGCGCCTCCGCAATTCAGCAAGATCCGCTTCCGGGAAGTCGACGCGGAACGGGCGGACGGTGTTGTCTTCGGTCGGCATTCTTTGTCTCCCTAATCCCTTCACCAGTCAGTAGCCGTCCACGTTGACGACCGCTTGGGCAAAAGCCTGCGGGGCCTCTTGCGGCAGATTGTGCCCGACGCCACCCGAGATGGTCCGGTGCGCGTACTTTCCCGAGAACTTTGCCCGGTAGGCACCGGGCTCCGGATGGGGCGCACCGTTGGCATCACCTTCGAGGGTGATGGTGGGCACGGTGATGACGGGGCCGTCGGCGAGCTGCCTTTCCAGATCGTCGTATTGCGCCTCGCCCGCCGCCAGTCCGAGCCGCCACCGGTAGTTGTGGATCACAATGCTGACATGATCTGCGTTGTCAAAGGACGCGGCGCTCCGGTTGAACGTTGCGTCGTCGAAGTTCCATTTCGGCGAGGCAGTATGCCAGATGAGCTTTCCAAACTCGCGCCGGTATTTGTCATACCCGGCCTGGCCGCGTTCGGTGGCGAAATAGAACTGGTACCACCACGCGAGTTCGGCCGGCGGGAGCAACGCGGCCTTGCCGGCGGCCTGGCTGCTGATCAGGTAGCCGCTGACCGACACCATGGCCTGGCACCGGCCGGGCCAAAGGGCGGCGACGACGTTGGCTGTCCGGGCTCCCCAGTCAAACCCGCCAATGATCGCCTCGCCGATACCCAGGGCATCCATAAGCGCGATGACATCGACCCCAAGGACCGATTGCTGGCCATTCCGGAACGTCGCACCGGACAGAAAGCGGGTCGTGCCATAGCCGCGCAGGTAAGGGACGATCACCCGGTACCCCGCTGCGGCCAGCACGGGTGTGACCCCGGCATAGCTGTGAATGTCGTAGGGCCACCCATGCAGAAGAATGACCGCCCGGCCATCAGCTGGGCCGGCTTCGGCGTATCCCACGCTCAGCAGGCCGGCATCGACCTGCTTCAGCGTGCCGAACGGCGGGTCCGGTTGTTCAGACATCAGGCTCTTCCCCGGGTGGCCTGAGGTTGGTGGTACCAGCGTCGCACACGGGGTGGCGCGTCACCACCCCTCGACTGGTGCCCGCCCCGGCCGCCCCGCCGCCCCGGCCGTCCGGTATTAAACTGAGTACTCAGTCAGGACGGCGCCGACGCCGCCCGTAATCTGGGCCAAAGAATGACGAGAGCGGTGAGGCTGATGAGCGGTCGGGTGGCAGGCAAGGTCGCGCTGATAACCGGGGCGGCGCGGGGGCAGGGCCGGGCGGACGCGCTGCGCCTGGCCGAGGAGGGCGCCGACGTGATCGTGGTGGACGTGTGCGCGCCGCTGCCTTCGGTTCCCTACGACTCGGCGACGCCGGAGGACCTGGCCGAGACGGTGAGCCTGATCGAGAAGACCGGCCGCCGGGTGATCTCCGGCATCGTGGACGTCCGTGACCTGGACAAACTGCGCGAGATCGTGGACGACGCGGTCCGGCAGCTGGGCCGGCTGGACGTGATCGTGGCCAATGCCGGGATCTGTGTGCCGAAGCCGTGGGATCAGGTGACCCCGCAGATCTACCAGGACACGATCAGCACGAACATCACCGGCACCTGGAACACGGTGATGGCCGGGGCGCCGCACCTGGTCCAGGCGGGCGGCGGGTCTGTCATCTTGATCAGCTCGGCGGCGGGCCTCAAGGTGCAGCCGTTCATGGTGCCGTACACGACGAGCAAGTTCGCCGTCCGCGGCATGGCCAAGGCCTTCGCGGCCGAACTGGGCCAGCACAATATCCGGGTGAACAGCGTCCATCCCACCGGCGTGAACACCCCGATGGGATCGGGGAACATGCAGGCCGAGATCGGCGCGGCGATCGCCGGCTACGACCGGCTGGGCGCGATGTTCATCAACATGCTGCCGGTGGATACCACCGAGCCCGAGGACGTCGCGGACACGGTGCTGTTCCTCGCCTCGGACGAGTCGAAGTTCATTACCGCCCACGAGATCGCGCCGGACGCCGGCGTCACGGAGTTCTGAGATGGCCAGCACGAGAACGTGGTTCGAGACCGTCGCCGAAGCCCAGCGCCGCGCCCGGCGGCAGCTGCCCAAGGGCGTGTACCTGGCCCTGGTGGCCGGCGCGGAGGCCGGGGTGACGATGAACGACAACGTCGCCGCGTTCTCGCAGCTCCGGCTCCGGCCGCACGTGGCGGACCTGCCGGCCACGCGTGACCTGGCCACCACCGTGATGGGCCAGGAGGTCAGCCTCCCGGTACTGATCTCGCCCACCGGCGTGCAGGCGGTGCACCCGGACGGCGAGGTCGCGGTGGCCCGGGCCGCGGCCGCGGCGGGCACGGCGATGGGCCTGTCGTCGTTCGCGTCGAAGCCGGTCGAGGAGGTCGGCCAGGCCATCGACAAGCTGCTGTTCCAGAGCTACTGGGTGGGCAGCCGCGAGGACATCCTGGCCCGGGCCGAGCGGGCCCGCGCGGCCGGCGCCAAGGGCCTGATCGTGACGCTGGACTGGGTGTTCGACTCCCGCCGGGACTGGGGCAGCCCCTGGATCCCGGAGAAGCTGGACCTGAAGGCGATGCTGCGGTACGCGCCCCAGGTGGCGCTCAAGCCCGAGTACCTGGCGCGCTGGATCCGCAGCGGCGCCCTGCCCGACCTCGGCGTGCCCAACCTGGGCGCCCGCGACGCGCAGATCCCGACGTTCTTCGGCGCCTACGGCCAGTGGATGGGGTCGGCCCCGCCGACCTGGGAGGATCTGGCCTGGCTGCGCGAGCAGTGGGGCGGCCCGTTCATGATCAAGGGCATCACCCGGCCGGATGACGCCCGGCGGGCCGTCAACGCAGGGGCCACCGCGATCTCGGTGTCCAACCACGGCGGCAACAACCTGGACTCCACCCCGGCCACCATCCGCTGCCTGCCCGGTGTGGCCGACGCGGTCGGCGACCAGATCGAGGTGCTGCTGGACGGGGGCATCCGGCGGGGCAGCGACGTGGTCAAGGCCCTCGCCCTGGGCGCGCACGCGGTGATGATCGGCCGGGCCTACCTGTGGGGCATGGCCGCCGGGGGCGAGCGCGGGGTGACCAACGTGATCGAGATCCTGCGCCAGGGGGTCAGCGAGACGCTGCTGGGCCTGGGCAAGGCCTCCATTCACGACCTGTCACCCGACGACGTGATCGTCCCCGACGGGTTCGCGCTCGACCGCAAGATCTGAGCGACCGACCATGCCGGATGACCTTCCCGCCCGGGGACGCATCCTGGCCGCGGCCGAGCGGCTGTTCGCCGAGCGCGGCTTCGACCACACGTCCACCGCCCTGGTGGCGGCGGAAGCACGCGTCCCGCAGGGACTGATCTTCTACCACTTCAAGACGAAGATGGAACTCCTGCTGGCCGTGGTCCGGGAGGACCAGGCCAGCCTGCTGGACGGTCTGCTGCCGGCGCTGGCCCCGGCCGCCGATCCGGATGACGGCCTGCGCGGGGCCGTCGCCGCGTTGTGGCGGCACCTGTCCGCCGTGCTCGGCGAGCCCTCCCCCGTTCGCAAGATCATCATTCAGGAACTCGCCGCCCACCCCGAGATCCGCCAGCGCGCCCTGGAACTGCACGAGCAGATGGCCGCCAGCGTGGCCTGCTACCTCGCCCAGGCCGGCCCGCACCCCGGCGAGCCCGGGCCCGGGCACGAGGCCGCCGCCCGGCTGCTCACCATCGCCGCCGGGATGGCGCCGCTGCTGGGCGAGCCCAGCCTCGCGCTGATCCCGCCCGACGCCCTGGCTGCCCTGATCAGCGACGGCCTGCGTCCCGGCGCCGCCGGCTCCCCGCGGGTGATCGCACCGGTCTCGCCTGAACAGAGCCGGGAAGACACCGACGCAGGCTGGGGCGAGCCGGCGGAGCCGGACGACGACGAACGCCTCTACCGCGACCGCCCGCCGCACTGGGATTCCCGCTAGCGGCGCGAAGAAATCCGGCCACGGGCGAATAGCGCAGCGTCATGTGATGATCATGACGTTGGGATAGGTACCGCACCGTTCCCAGAAATGGGCGCGGGCGGAACGCAGTCGTATCGCCCGAAGTAGTCTAGGACTAATACATCCAGGCCTTGGGCGTGGTCTTGTGCAGCGCCACGTGGTGCGCATGAGTATTTACCCGATGATGGGCGCTGGCCTGGCCCGAGGTCCCGCTGACGTGCCCCGGCAAGGCCAGGACCGCGGCACCGAGACCGCCCAGGGTGAGGCCGAGAACGAGAATCCCGCCCGTCACCCGGCGGCGGACGATTCCCGCCGAGGGAGCACGGTGAGCACCGCCGGCCTGCATGATGCTGTGCCTTAACGACCTATGATTCTTCATAGTAGAATGTCCCCTTATCGGTGACTTAGACATCAGGGCATCTGCGAGTGCGAAACTACACCCCAATGCGTCACCAGATAGGCCATTTAGCGCAATTCAGATGGTAATCCCAGGTAAGGCCGCGGTCAGCCCGGTACGGGCCGAGATCAGCATCCGGCGCACCGCGCACCCGGCCCGGCAAACCCAGCCTATGTACTAAGTTCATTACCAGGCCCGGGTACCAGATCACGCGAGCCCACACTGTACCGGCCATCTCTCACGGACAGCCAGATGTCATCAGCCCCACCCGCCACACCCCCTCCGGCTCGGCTCACGGCATTGAGCCCGCATGCAGTGTGCGGTGCGTGCAATATGCACGACAAATTGCAGTGTGAGGCGGGGGCCGAGGCCGGCCGGGATCATTCCCTGGCCCGTTTCAATTCACCCGGAATTTGCATGAGACGGCTTAGCGCGGGGTATCCACGGAGCAAAACGTTTTCAACTACAGAAGACGCAAGGCGCGATCATGGAATTTCGGGTGCTCGGGCCGATAGAACTGTGGTCGGCCGGGCAGCAATGTGATCTTGGGCCGACCAGGGTGCGGTCGGTCCTGGCCATCCTCACGCTCACGCCGCGGACATTAGTGCCGACGGACGTACTCATTGACCGGGTCTGGGATACCCAGCCGCCGGCAAAGGCCCGGGAGAGCCTTTCGGTCTACGTCACCAGGCTCCGGGGATCACTCCGGCAGGCCATTGGCGAGAGCGTCCGCCTTACCGGGCGCGACAGCGGCTACGAGCTCGACGTCGACCCGGACACGATTGACCTGCACCAGTTCCGCCGATTGCGCCGGAAAGCCGACGCATCGGCCGCGGCCGGCGACGCCGGTCACGCGGCCTGGCTGCTGCGCCAGGCGGACGGGCTCTGGCACGGCCAGGCGTTCGCGGGGATTCGCGGCGACTGGATGGCACGGATGCGGGACAGCCTCGAGGAGGAACGCCGGGCGGCCATCCTGAAGCGCGTCGAGTGCGAGCTGGAGTTGGGCCGGCACGGCGACCTGGTCGGCGAGCTTCACCACCTGCTGGCCCAGTACCCGCTGGATGAGGCGTTCATCTCGCACCAGATGACGGCCCTCTACAGAAGCGGCAGGCCCGGTGAGGCCCTCAGCCTGTACCGGGATATCCGCAGTCGCCTCATCGAGGAGCAGGGCACCGAGCCGGGGCCGTTGCTGTCCGAGCTTCATCAGCGCATCCTGCGCCATGATCCCCAGCTGGCGGTGCGGGCCGCCGGTCCCGGTCCGGGCCGGATCGCGCGGCCGGACACGTTGCCCCCCGGGACCTCGGAGTTCGTGGGCCGCAGCGAGGAACTCGAACTGCTCACCCGCGAGGATGGTGAAACCCCGCGGGTCAGTGTCATCGAGGGCCTGGCCGGGGTGGGGAAGACCGCGCTGGCGCTCCAGGCGGCCCGCGCGGTGGCCGGGCAGTACCCGGACGGGACGTTCTACCTCAACCTGCACACCCACGATCCCGGGCACCCGTCGCTCGACGCGGCCGAGGCGCAGCATCGCCTGCTCCGGATGCTGACCGCCCCGGCCACCCAGATACCCGACACTCCCGGGGAGCGTGCCGCGCTGCTGCGGGCGCAGCTGAGCCGCCGTCGCGCCGTCGTCATTCTCGACGACGCCGACGCCGGCGACCAGATCCGCCCGCTGCTGCCCGAGGCGGGCCAGTGCCTGATCCTCATCACCACCCGGCGCAAGCTGCCCGGCCTGGAAGGCGCCCGCGCGCTGACCCTGGACGCGCTGACCATCGACGACGCGATCACGTTGTTCCAGCGGATCGCGGGGCAGGACACGGCCCCCCAGGACGGGGAGGCCGAGGAGGAGGCCGCCATGGCCGTAGAGCTGTGCGGGCGGCTGCCGCTCGCGATCCAGCTCGCCGCGGGCCGGCTCGCACAGGATTACCCGCCCCGGCTCGGCGACCTGGTCGAGGAACTCTCGCACTCGGCCGCGCGCTCCGCTGGCCCGGCCTCGGCCAGCCCGGAGGTAATGTCGGCCCTCGATCTCGCCTACGGCTCGCTGGACCGGGCCCACCAGCGGTTCTTCCGGCGGCTGGGGATGAGCCCCAGTGCGCACATCAGCCCGCAGGCGGCGGCCGCCCTAGGGGGAGGCACCCTCACCGAAGCCGAGGAGGCCCTCGCCGCCCTCCTCGATCACCACCTGCTGGTGCGGGCCCCGGCCGGCCAGTTCCGGTTTCACGACCTGATCCGCGGCTACGCGGCCCTGCGCGCGCAGCACGAGGATTCCCCGTCCGAGCAGCGGCAGGCCGTCGGCAGGCTGCTCGACTACTACCTGCGCACCGCCGACCAGGCTGACCAGGTCCTGCATCCGTTCCGGCGCCGGACACCGGTACCGCGTCCGCGGCCCGCGGCCGCGGGCTCGGCGCTGAGCACCCAGCAGGACGCCGCGGGCTGGCTGGAATCGGAGTGGCACAACATCCTGCAGGCCGCGCGGTACGCGGGCCGGCACGAATGGAAGAAGAAGTGCGCCGACCTTACCCATGCGCTGGCGGGCTTCATGGAGATCAGGGCGTACTGGGACGAGGCGATCGCGGCCCACACCCTGGCCTTGCAGGCCGCCCGCGATCTGGCCGACCCGGCCAGGACGGCCCGGGCCGCCCTGGAACTCAGTGAGGTGAGCCAGCAGACGGGCCGCTACGAGGTGGCCCTGCCCCTGGCCGAGGACGCCGCGGAGATCTACCGGTCGCTGGCCGACCGCCGCGGCGAGGCCGACGCCCTCGATCAGATCGGCATGGCCCACCAGCGGGCGGGGCGTTCCCGGGAGGCGCTCGCCTATTTCCAGGAAGCGCGGATTCTGTACCACTACATCGCGGACAAGCACGGAGTGGCCACCACGCTCAGCCATTCCGGGATCGCATCCTGGCAGCTCGGGCGATATCCCGACGCACAGGAACACCTGAATGAGGCGCTTTCGGTCTACCGTAACGTCGGCGACCGGCGCGGCGAGGCGAAGACACTGAATAACCTGGGAAGAATGCAGTTGTATCTGGGTTATCACCGGGACGCGCTCGAGGGATACCAGAAGTCGCTGGAAATATTCCGCCAGATAGGCGGGCCGCAGAACGAGGCGATCCTGTATCACAACATCGGGGCTGTCTATCATTACAAGGGGAGCTACGAAGAAGCGCTCACAGCTTACGGGCACGGCCTGGCCATTTACCACGACATCGGCGATCTCCTCAATGAGGCTGGCGTCCTCAACGAAATCGGCGCGGTTTACCAGAGCGCGGAGCGTTACGACGACGCGCTGATCTGCCACGAGAAAGCACAATCGGTCGCCGCGGAGATCGGGAACCTGAACCAGCAGGCCACGGCCCTGCGCGGGATAGCGGGCGTACGCCGGGGATCCGGCCGGTACAGCGAGGCTTTCGATCTTTACCAGACGGCTCTCCGGCTGGCCCGGGAGATCGGTGACCCCTACGAGGAGGCCAAGATCCTCGAGGGCATCGCGGAAACCACGCTCGGCATGCGGCGACCCGACGCCGCGCGGATCGCGCTCAGGCAGGCCCTGGATATCTTCGAACGCCTCGGCGTGCCGGAGGCCGAGTCGGCCCGGATCCGCATCGAGGCCATCGGCCCCGCCCTGAGCGGCACTCCCTAGCCCTCGGTTCCGCGCCCCTTATTCCCCGCGCGGGACACCCCCGGCCCCGCTCTGACCTGGGTGTCAAGGGGAGCATCAAGGCGCCTGCAACCCCGCCGTCCGGGCGGGCGGCGCACGCTGTGGGTGGCCGCGGACCTCACCGGCGGCCAGCCTCACGAAGGGCGCCTTTCATGCGGGTGCAAGCGAGCGCGGGCCGATGAGTCACCTCTTGTCGCCTGCGGGGTGGGGACTGCTGGCCGGGCTGACCGGCCTGGCCGGCTACCTCCCGTACCTCCGGGACGCCTGGCGGCGGGCCAGCGACCCTGACCCGGCGGCCTGGCTGATCTGGACGGTGGAGTACAGCGTCCTGCTCGCCGCCCAGGCCGCTCAGCATCCCCCCTGGGCCGCGCTGAGCCTGGCCGCGCTGCAGCTCGCGGGCACCGCCGCGGTACTCGCGGTGCTGGCGGCCCGGGGCGGGTGGCGCTTCGGCCCTGGCCGCTGGGTCCTGCTCGGCGGCACCGCGGCCGTCATGGCCGGATGGCCATTCGCCCACGCGCCCGGGACGGCGATGTGCCTCGTCCTCGCGGTCGAGGGGGCGGCCATGATCCTGGTCATGATCGGTGCCTACCGGTACCCGGCTAGCGAGACCCCCTTGACCTGGCAGGCGTTCATCCTGGCCGGCCTGTTCGACCTGCCGGCCCTGGGCAGCCACGCCCCCCGGCTGCTGTACGTCTATCCAGCGTTTTTCGTGGTCATGGGAGCCGGGGTGCTGATCGCCGCCGCCCTCGGCGCGCGGGCGGTGCCAGTGCCGGCCGCACTGGTTCAGCGGGCCCGGATTCAGCAAGCACAGATTCAGCAAGCCCGGGCTGGGCAAGCCGCGGGCGCCGACCCGGTCCGGGGCCAGCGCCGCCTCCTGCGCGACCCCAAGCCTGCCCCGCCGGCTCCGCGGCCAGCCTGCCCGGCCGGCCAGTGGGCCATCTGCGGCGCTGGCCAGCAGGTGCTCCCGCCGGATGGCCGGAAATCACGCCTGCTCGAGCGCATCCCCGGTCAGGCTGGCCGGCGTCACGGCGGTCACGGCGGCCTCGGTCACGGCGGCCTCGGTCAGGGTGGTCGCGCTCCGGACGAGACTGGCGATCGCCTCGTCGGGGGCCAGGCCAGCTAGGTCAGTCAGCACGAACAGGGCTTCCGCGCTCACCACCGCGACGAGGTCGCGCCTGAGCTGGGCAATCCCTGCGGGATCCGTGGCCATGAGCGTGTCGTTCAGGGGAGCGAGGGCCTCGTCGATCAGCCCGAACCGGATACCCGGGCGGGTGGCGGCCAGCTCGGGCCGGGTAATGGTGGCCGCGATCATGGCCCGGACCGCCCCCTGGTAGGCCAGCACGCCGCGGAGCAGGAACTCACAGGCGACGGCGATACGTTCGACCGGATCGGCGGAGCCGGCCACCGGGCCGAGGGCCTCAGCCGGGCTGAGCCACATACCGGCCAGGGTCTCGTTCAGGAGGGCGGCCAGATCAGGGAAATAACGGTAGGCCGTCGCCTCCGAGACGAGCGCGGCCCTGGCCACGTCCGGCATCGCCACCGGGGCGCCCGAGCGGATGATCTCGCGGCAGGCCTCGATGATGGCCATCCGGGTGCGCTTCTTCTGGTTGGCCCGCCCGGTGTCGTCCCCGGTCGTCATCGGCCCCTCCCCGACTGACATGGTACTTAACTCTCTTCATGATAGCTGACTTGCATTTAAGATGCCAGACTCCTATAGTGATGAGGGTTGACTCTTACGAAGGAGAGGCAGATGACCGAGGTCTCAGTGGTCGGACCGGGGGACGGCGAGGTAATCCAGCTCGCCGCGACCCAGATGCGCATCCTCGAGGACGGGCACTCCACCGGGCACCGGCTCGGTGTCGGCGAGATCACGCTCGCCCCGCACACCGAAGGGCCACCGCAGCACCGGCACGCCCAGCACGACGAGGGCTTCTACGTGGTCTCGGGCACGGTGACTTTCACCGTCGCGGAAAAGACCTACGAGGCCGCGACGGGCACCCTGGTGATGATCCCGCCGGGCGCACCGCACACGTTCGCCAATCCGGGCGACCAGCCCGCCGTGCTGCTGAACACCTTCACGCCCGATCTCTACGTGCAGTACTTCAGGGACCTGCGGGACATGATCGCCAGCGGCCAGGACCTGACCCCCGCGGCGACTATCGCGGTGATGAGCCGGTACGCCACCGTTCCCGCCACCGACTTCGCCGAGGAGACATCATGATCACCAGCAGCTACACCGTGAACCTGGACGGCGCCGGCCCCGTGGACGTGACGGTCAGCGAATCCGGCGAGGGCCGGCCGTTCCTGCTGCTGCACGGCGGCGGCGGCCCCGACACGGTGGCCAGGTTCGGTGAGACGCTCGCGGCCGCCGAGCACGTCCGCGTCCTCATCCCGGTCCATCCCGGTTTCGGCGGCACCCCCCGGCCCGAGGCGCTGCACAGCGTCCGGGGCCTCGCCGCGCTGTACGTCGCACTGCTGGACCAGCTCGGCCTCGACGACGTCACGGTCATCGGGAACTCGATCGGCGGCTGGATCGCCGCCGAGATCGCCATCCTTAACTCACCCCGCGTCAGCCGGGCCATCCTCATCGACGCCGCCGGCCTGGAGGTCCCGGGCCACCCCGTCGCCGACTTCTTCTCGCTGACCATGGACCAGGTCTTCGAGCTCAGCTTCCACAACCCCGCCCCGTTCCGCATCGACCCGGCCACGCTGCCTCCCGCCGCGCAGGCCATCGCCGCGGGCAACCGGGCCGCGCTCGCCGTTTACGCCGGCCCGGCGATGACCGATCCCACCCTCGGGGAGCGCCTCCATGCCGTGGCCGTGCCGACTCTGGTGGTCTGGGGGGACAGCGACCGGATGGTCGACCCCGACTACGGCCGGGCCTTCGCGGCCGCCATCCCCAAGGCCCGGTTCGAGCTGCTGTCCGGCACGGGTCACATGCCGCAGGTCGAGACCCCCGGCCAGCTGCTCGAGGCGATCCGCTGACGCGGGCACCCGCGCCCGTGCTCAGCGCCGCTCCTCCAGCCAGAGGGCGAGCTTGGGGCAGACCCTGACCGCCTCCCGGGCGTCGGCCAGGAGGGGACCCGGCACGTCGCCCGCCTCGATGATGGGGAAGCCCCAGTCATCCAGGGTGATCAGTTCGGGCAGGACCTCGGCGCACAGCCGCCGGCCCGCGCAGGCGATCGGGTCGACCCGCAGCCGCCGGATCATCGCGGCCGCCGCGGGGGCACGGGCAGCACCGCGCCCTGGCGGGTCGCGCAGCACCAGCCGTGCGCGTGCCGTTCCAGTTCGGGTGTGAAGACGGACAGGGCGCTGCGGATCATCCGCACGGCGCCGTCGGGATGGTGGCAGGCACCCCGCCCGTCCACCTGGCCGAGCCAGCGGCGGAGGGTAGCCAGGCTGGACGTGCGGCCGCCGGCCAGGCGCTGGACCTCCCCGGCCACCGCGTCCAGGCCGAACAGGCAAGGTCCGCACTGGCCCGCGGACTCGTCGGCGAGATACCGCACCACCCGGGCCGTCTCGGCGAGCCCGCACGCGTCGGCCGGGAGGGCCGCGATCAGGCCGGCGCCGATCCCGGCGCCCAGTGGCGCCAGCCCCGCGGCGGAGAAGGGCAGCGGCGCCGCCGCATCCGCGTCGGCCCAGCTCCCGAAGTAGCCGCCGAGCAGCAGGGCATCAAGGGGCGCGGACGCGCCGCCCGCCAGGCGGAGCACCTCCCCGACCGGGGTCCCGATCGCGATCTCGTGCACGCCGGGTTCGTTCACCGCACCCAGGACGGTCACCAGCATCGAGCCGGGTTCGGCTGCGGTGCCGACGCCGCGGAACCACGCGGCCCCGTAGCGGGCGATGAGCGCGAGATGCGCCAGCGTCTCGACGTTCTGCACCAGGGTCGGCTTCCCGCCGAGCCCGCGGTCGGACAGCCGCGGCGGCGTGCGGGTGGGAGCGGGGACGCCCTTCTCGATCCAGTGCACGACCGCGCTGGCCTCACCGCCCACGAACCGGTCCGCGGCGGTCACGACGTGCACCGGGACCTGGTCGATCCCGGCCCGCCTGCGCTCGGCCGCGGCCTCGTCGATGATCTCGCGGACCGAGGTGTGCACGACGATCACGGCGCGGCTGGCGCCAGTGATCGCGGCGGCCAGCACCGCGCCGTCGAGGACCAGGTGCGGCGACCGGGCCAGCAGGACCTTGTCCTTGGCGCTGGCGGGCTCGCCCTCCGTGCCGTTGGCCACGACCACGGGAGCCCGCCGGGCCGCCACCGCGGCCAGTTTCCGCGCCGTGGGGAAGGCCGCGCCGCCCCGGCCGGTCAGCCCGGACCGTTCCACCTCCTCGATAAGCGCCTCCCGGCGCGGCCGGTCCAGGATGGGTGACGGGGCCGGGCCGTAGCGGCGGACGTGCTCCGCCAGGCTGGCCGGGCCGGCCGCGAACCCGGTGGGCAGCAGGCGGGGCAGCTGACCGGGCGGCCGGGTGCTCACCGACGCAGAGCGGCTGGTGGTCTCGTCGTAGGGGCGCACTACCGGAGCGCTCCTTTCCCCGGGGTGAGATGGCTGAAGCTGGCCGTCGGCCCCCCGGCGGGCGCGGGATGCCGGATGCCGGCCAGGATGCGGGCCAGGACCGCGGTGGCCACCGCGGCGGCGCAGCCCCACTCGATCAGGGCGACCCACCACACCCCCAGGTCGTTGCCCGCGGTGAGGGAGTGCACGAAGGCGGCCGGCCAGGCCAGGTAGGCCAGCCAGTGCACCGCCCGCCAGGCCCGGTAGCCCAGGCGGGCCCGGACGAGGCTGGTCAGCAGCACCGCGCCACCCAGGTCGACCGCCAGGGTCCCCAGGCCGATAGCCAGGGTCCGGTAGCCGGACGCGAACGGCAGCACGGTAGCCGCCCAGCCGATCGTGACGAACGGATCCAGGATCGCGGTGAGCACGTGCAGCCCCAGGAACGCCACGGAGAACAGGGCGAGCGTGCGGTGCACCTCCGGGAAGACGAACCGCGGCCAGCGCCGGGGGGCCGAGCCCAGCCGCGCGGCCACGCCCAGCACCACGACGGCGCTGAACAGAATCAGCAGGGCCAGGCCGCTGGCCCGGGAGACGAACCACAGGCCCTGCGGGCCGGCCACGGCGGCGGCGCTCATCGCGCACCCCCGCGCGGCCCCGCGCCGCGGTACACGTGGCTGCCCGCCGGTGGGTCCAGCGGCTCACCGTCACCTTCCGGCCAGCCGCCGATGCAGCTCACCTCACCGTCGCGGGCCACCAGCCGGGCCGGGAGACCCGCCGCGGTCAGCCACTCCCGCGCCCCGTCCCCGGCGACGACGGCCGCTGTGGCGGCGGCGTTGGCGTCAGCGCAGCACGCCGCGGCCACGCTCACCATCTGCCACGGGCCGTCCGCCGGCAGGCCGGTCCGGGGATCCACGATGTGATGCAGCACGCGGCCGGCCCGCCGCCATTCGCGGCAGGTGACCGACGAGGTCGCCACCGCCCCGCGGGCCAGCCGGACCCGCTGAGCCGGTGCCGCCCCGGCGGGCCCGGCTGGCGGGCCCGGCGGGTCAGCCACCAGGACCGGCCACCCGCCCGCGGGCGGTGTCCCGCTGGTGGCGATGTCGCCGCCCAGGCTGACCAGCGTTCCCCCGGTGTTCCCGGTGACGGCCTGGACGGCGCGGACCGCCCGGTCGGACCCCAGGCCCTTGGCCGTGGCGCCCAGGTCGAGCAGCACCCCGGCCGGGAGGTGCAGCAGCGGGCCGTCCAGCCGCACCGACTGCCATCCCGGCGCCGGGACCGGCGCGGCCGGAGGGTCGCGGCGGCCGGGATCGATGGCGGCGAAATCGCGGTCGTAGCCCAGGGAGATGAGGGCGCTGCCGATCGTCGGGTCGGCCAGCCCTCCGGTCCAGGCGGCCGCGGTCAGCGCCACCCGGATGGCCTCGGCGAGCCCGTCGCTGAGCATGAACAGGCCGCCGTGGGCCCGGTGCAGCCAGGAGATCTCCGAGTCCGGCCGGAACCTGCTCGCCTGCAGATCCAGCGCGCTCAGGACGTCATCCACCGCAGTCAGGGCCGCACCGGCGTGCTCTGGCGGCCACACCGCAACCCGGGCGGTGGTGCCCAGCGCGTTCCGCTGGGCCACGGCCACGGTGGTGTCGCCGGTGTGAACCCGCCGCCACCGGGGGTGCGGGGCCAGCGTGGCAGGACCAGTAAGCATCGTCATCCCCCTCAGTCGTCGTGGTAGGCCGGGACGTGCCGGACGTGGGTGACGATGGTCTTGCCGTTGACGGTGTGCGTCGTGGTGGTCACGGTGACACCTGACCCGCTGGTGGTCGCGACGGAATGCGTGACCTGCGGCCCGCTGGCCCCGTGCGCGGCCGTGCCTGCCGTGGTCCCGGTGGGGGCCGTGGCCCCGGCCGCCGTCGTGGCGGTTCCCGTGGTCGCGGGGAAGGCGTGGTGGGCCAGCGCCACGGTGGCGGCCCCGGTCCCGGCGATGAGGGCGGCGAGGGTCCAGTTGGACATCCGCCGGGCGTGCCGGATACCGTCCCGGCGGTCCGGCGCGGGCCCGTCGCCCGGAGCGGGGGCGCCGGAGCCTGGCAGCGGCACCCGCCCGTCGTGCTGCTCGCGATCGGAATCCATGAGCGTGTCGTCCTTTCGGTTGTGTCGCGGCCGGGTTCTGCCCGGTTACCCCGATCGTGCGTGCACGCTGATGAACTAGCCGGGTGAGAATCGTGTGAGGTCTCACATCTGCGGACCGGTCGCGGCTCTCATCGTCTTTACATCTGGCGCTGCGTAGCCTCATGGCTGTGCGGGTGCTGGTGATCGAGGACGAGGTGCGGATGGCGCGCCTGGTCAAGCGCGCGCTCGAGGAAGAGGGCCATGCCGTCGACGTCGCCGGAACCGGGCCCGACGGCCTGTGGATGGCGACCGAGAACCCCTATGCGGCCATCGTCCTCGACGTCATGCTGCCCGGCTTCGACGGTTTCGAGTTGTGCCGCCGGCTCCGCGAGGCGGGAATCTGGGTCCCGGTGCTGATGCTCACCGCCCGCGACGAGATCGGTGACCGGGTCCGGGGGCTGGATGCCGGCGCAGACGATTACCTGGTCAAGCCGTTCAGCCTGCTGGAACTCGCGGCCCGCCTGCGGGCCCTCGCGCGGCGGGATGACCGCCGCCGCCCGGCGGTGCTGGCCGAAGGGGACCTCAAGCTGGATCCCGCCACCAAACGGGCCTGGCGGGACGGCACCGAGATCGAGCTGTCGCCGAAAGAGTTCTCCCTGCTCGAGTTCTTCCTCCGGAACCCCGGCGCCGTGCTGACCAGGTCCCAGATCATCGAGGCCGTCTGGGATTTCGCCTATGACGGCACCTCGAACGTGGTCGACCAGTACGTCAAGTACCTGCGCCGCAAGGTGGACATCCCGTTCGGCCGCAACGACATCCAGACCGTCCGGGGGATGGGTTACCGGCTGCGTCACGACGAGCCGGCGTAGCCCATGTCCATCCGGCTCCGGCTCGCCGTCGTGTTCACGGCCGCCGCCGCCCTCCTCTTCGCCCTGGGCAGCTGGCTCTTCGTGGCCGAGCTGTCGGCCTCACTGCTGGGCTCGATCGATGCGCAGCTGGGCAGCCAGCTCAGCCGGGCCGGCCGCTATGTCCCGGCCAGCCCGGCGCGCGCCAGTCCGCCTCCGGGCGCAGGCAGTCCGGCGCCCGGCGAGTACGTGGTCCAGGTCATCGACCCGGCGGGCCGGGTCCGCGGCGGGAGCGCGGACGCGGGAACCACGCCGCTGCTCAGCCAGGCCCAGATCAGCCGGGCCCGCCAGCACGGGTTCGCGGTGACCAGGTCGGACGAGGACGAGCAGGAGCGCGTGAAGGCCAGGCCGCTGGCTGGGCACCCGGGCTGGGTCGCGGTGGCCAGCGTCGACCTCGAGGCCTTCGACCGCACACGCAGCGACGTGACCCGCGAACTGGTCATCGCCGGCGTGGTGTTCGTGGCCGCCGCGGGACTCGGCGGCTACGGGCTGGCCCGGGCGGCGCTGTCACCGGTCGAGCGGCTGCGGCGCGAGGTCGCCTCCGTCTCCGCCCGCGACCCCGCCCCCGGCCTCCAGGTACCCCGGACCCGGGACGAGATCGCCGCGCTCGCTGCGACCATGAACGAGCTGCTGGGACGGCTGCAGGGTTCGCTGGCCCGGCAGCGGGCCCTGGTCGCGGACGCCAGCCACGAGCTGCGCACCCCTTTCGCGGTGCTGCGCGGCGAGCTGGAGCTGGCCAGCCGCCCGGGGCGGAGCCGGGAGGAACTCGCGGCCGCGGTGGACCGGGCCAGCGAGGAGGTCGCCTGGCTGGCGCGCATCACCGAGCAGTTGCTGTTCCTCGCGCGCAGCGATGAGGACCGGGTCCAGCCGCGCCTGGAACCGGCCAGCATCTCCGCGCTGCTCACCCGCTGCGCGGAGCACGCGGCCGCGCGCGGCCGCGAGGCCGGCGTAACGCTCAGGGTCGACGCGCCCGCCGGGCTCATGGCCGAGATCGACCCGGACCGCATCCGCGAGGCCGTGGACAACCTGGTCGACAACGCGCTGCGGTTCGCCCCGGCGGGGACGCCGGTCGTGATCGCGGCCCGGGCGGCCGGCCCGGGACTGGTCATCGAGGTCCGCGACGCTGGGCCCGGCTTCCCCGCGGAGTTCCTGCCGCACGCCTTCGAGCGCTTCGCGCGGCCGGACTCCGGGCGCGCGCGCAGCGACGGGGGCGCTGGCCTGGGACTGGCGATCGTGAACGCCATCGCGCTCGCTCACGGAGGGCGGGCTACCGCGCGCAACCTGCCCGGCGGCGGCGCCGTGGTCGAGCTGGAGCTCCCGGGGCCCGGCGCCAGCTGATCCGGTGCCAGCTGGTCTGGCGCCGGAGCTTCCTCACCGAGTGACAGGTAGCTCTCGTCTTCCTGGGCGGTGTGCAGCCGGAGGATGGCGTGCAGGCCGTACAGCAGACTGCGCAGGTCGGCGAGATCCATGTCGTCGGGCTCGCCGGGGCCGATGTCGTCCAGAAGCTGGCCCAGGCGCCGGATCTGATGCGCGATCTCGGCGTGCGCCCGGCTCATCGTGGCGGTCACATCGCTGCTGCCGAACAGCCGGTCCAGGGCCGGGTACAGCTCCTGCTCCTCGGCCTTCTCGTGCGGCCCGATCTGCCCGGTCAGCAGCTCGTTCACCCGGCGGACCTGCTGCATCGCCGAGGCTGGAGGGGCAGATCCGAGCGCGTCCGCGGCGGTCCGCAACTGCCCGATGCTGGCCCTGATGCTCTCGTGCTCCGCCTGGAACCGCCTGGTGAGTGCGGCGTCCTCGTCGGCGAGGCGGATACCCGCGGTGGCGGGGTGTAGCGCGCGCAGCGCGTTGAGGATCACCGCGACGTCGATGAGCTCTTGCAGCAGCGCGCCCCAGACCGCGGGCAGCAGGCCGGCCGCGGCCACGCCCATCGCGGCGAGCGAGAGGCCCATCCCGGCGACCACGCTCTGCCAGGCGATCCGCTGGGTACGGCGGGCAAGCGCGGCCACCTCGCCGAGGCGGTCGAGGTGGTCCACGGTGAGCACCGCGTCGGCGGCCTCGGATGAGGCGGTGGCGCCCCGGGCTCCCATCGCGACACCCACGTCCGCGAGGGCCAGCGCGGGCGCGTCGTTGATGCCGTCGCCGACCATGATGGTCGGCGCGCGGCGCTGCTCGGCGCGGACCGCGTCGAGTTTGTCCGCGGGGGTGCGGTCGGCGAGCACCTCGTTGACGCCAATCACGGCGCCCACGATGTCGGCGACCTCGGCGCGGTCGCCGGTGACCATGACGATGCGGTCGATCCCTCCGCTGCGGAGCGCGCGGACGGTCCGGCCCGCGTCGGGACGGACCGGGTCTTCCATCACCAGGACTCCCGCAGGCGCACCGTCGGCCGCGACGAACACGGTCAGCGCGCCGTCGACCCGGGCCCGCCGCCGCGCCATCTTGGCCCACTCGGGTGCACCGCTCACCCCAACCCAGGCCGCCTTGCCCACCGCCACCTGATGCCCGCCGACCGTTCCGCGGATGCCCTGCCCGGGCACCTCCTGCACGTCGTCCGGCCGCACCAGCTTGCACCGTTCCCGTGCGGCCGCGCCCACGACCGCGCTAGCCAGGACATGCTGGGACACCTGGTCCAGGGACGCGGCCAGGCGCAGCACATCCCGCGCGGGCAGCGGGCCCGCGGTGATGACCCTGGCCACCGACGGGTGCCCACTGGTGAGTGTCCCGGTCTTGTCGATGAGCACGGTCGTGCACCGGGCGAGCCGCTCCAGCACCGCGCCACCCTTGACCACCACGCCGCGGCGGGCTGCGACCGACAGGCCGGAAACCAGCGCGACCGGGGCGGCCAGGATCAGCGGGCACGGCGTGGCCACGACCAGCACCGCCACGGCCCGCGCTGGCCCGGCGAGCGCCCACGCGATCCCGGCCGCGGCCAGGGTCACGCCGAGGAACCACAGCGCGTATCGGTCAGCCAGCCGGACGAAGGGGGCCTGCGACCGCTCCGCTTCGGAGACCAGGCGGACGATCCCGGCGTAGCTGCTGTCCTGCGCTGTGGCCGCGGCCTGCAGGTCGAACGGCCCGCCCGCGTTCACCACGCCGCTGCGGACCAATTCCCCGGCGGCTCGTTCGACGGGACGCGGCTCACCGGTCAGCGCCGATTCGTCCAGGACCGCAGGCGAAGCGGCCAGGGTGCCGTCCACGGGCACGAGCTCACCGGGCGCGACCATCAGCAGGTCGCCGGCCTCGACCGCGTTGAGCGGCACCACCACCAGCGACCCGCCGGAGTAACGCCGCGCCGTCCTCGGGGCCCGCTCCAGCAGGGCGCGCATGTCACGGTCAGCGCGCCCGGCTGCCCAGGCCTCCAGTGCCCGCCCGCTGGCTAGCATGACACTGATCACCGCCGCGGCCAGCAGCTCTCCGACGGCCATTGCGCCCAGCAGGGCCAGCAGCGCGATGACATCCACCCCGGCCCGGCCCTGGCGCAGCGCATCGGCCATCGCCCACAGAGCGTAGGCCGCACCGCAGGCCCCGGCGGCCAGCCAGGCCGCATCCCCGGCACCCGCCGCGCCGGCCAGCTGCAGGATCCCGCCCGCCGCCAGGGCGGCGAAGGTCACGGCCAGCAGGATTAGCGGTCCCTGGCCCTCGAGCCAGGCCAGCTTCTCCCGCGGATAAGTCAGACCCACACCTATGATCATGATCCAGAGGCCGGCGGAGGAGCAGGGCCATTGGGTGGCCGGTCCCGGGGTCCTTCGACCCTCCGCCGGGCGCGCTCACTGCCCCGGGGCTGACTTCGGCAGCAGCCAGACGAGGCCCAGGCCCAGCAGGGCGATCCCGGCGACCACCACGACGCTGACGGTCATGGCGTGCGCGGCACCATGCTGGGCCTGCTGGCTGAAGTAGACGGTCGTGACGACGGCCGAGCCGATGGCGGCGGCGAGCTGCTGGACGGCGCTGAGTGAGCCGCTGGCGCTGCCGGCCTCGGCGGGAGCCACGTCGCCGATCGCGACATCGTAGATGCTCGTGAAGCAGGCACCCATGCCGAGTCCGAGGACGAGGAGAGACGGAGCCAGGGCCCACACGCTCACCGCGGTTCCCGCGGCCAGGACCGTGGCCCACAGCCCCGCGGCCCCCGCGAGCGTGCCGCCCAGGCCGATGACCACCAGCGTCCGGCCGAGCTTCCCCAGGAGCGGGCGGCAGATGAAGGAGGCGGCGATGATGCCGATCATGACCGGGCTCAGGGCGATCGAGGCCGCCCGGGCCGTCAGCCCCAGCGCGTCCTGGAAGAACAGCGAGATGACGTAGGCCAGCCCGTTGACGGCGGCGAAGAACGCCAGGCCCAGCAGCAGGCCGGCGGTGAATCCCCGGTTGGCCAGCAGCGAGGGCAGGATGAGCGGGGCGGCGGCCAGGCGCTGGCGCACCCCGAACCCGGCGAGCAGCGCCACGCCGGCGGCCAGGCAAGCGATGGGCAGTGCCGTCCAGCCCGCGGTCGAGCCCTCGATCAGCCCGTAGATCAGCGCGAAGATGCTGGCGCCGAGCAGGCCAGCACCCAGGCCGTCGATGGGGACGTCGCTGACCGGACGGTCGTGGGGCAGCAGCCGCAGCGCGGCCGCGAACCCGGCGGTGCCCAGGACGATGTTGATCAGGAATATCGGCCGCCAGGTGAGACCGGCGATGTCGGCGCTGATGATCAACCCGGCGACGATCGGGCCCAGCACGGCTGAGGCGCCCATGACCGGGCCGAAGGCGGTGAAGGCGCCCCGCAGCTGCTCGCGGGAGAAGGTGGCGATGAGGATGCTGATGCCCTGCGGGATCAGCAGGGCCCCGAATCCGCCCTGCACCAGCCGCCCGGCGATCAGCATGACCGGACCGACGGACAGGCCGCACCACAGGGAGGCGGCCGTGAACCCGGCCATGCCGATGAGGAACATGCGCCGCTTGCCGTAGCGGTCGCCGAGCCGGCCGCCCACGACCAGGAGGACGCCCATGGCCAGGGCGTAGCTGGCGCCCAGCCATTTGATCAGCGACTCGCCGCCGCCGATGTCACGCACGATGGTCGGCGCGGCGATATTGGTGATCGTCGAGTCCATCAGGTCCAGCACGTCGGCCAACAGAACGACGGCCAGGATCAGCCGCAGGCGGAGCGTCAGGCGGCCGGGATCCGCCTCGGCCTGGCCGGGGCCGGCCCGGTGGTTGGTCGTGGTCATGACGTAGCTCGCTTTCTCCGGAGGGCTGATCGCGGGGTGGCCATCACGGGTGGCCAAAGAGAGGGCGCGGCGGATCGCCGGCCCGCGGCGGGGGTGACTGGTGCTAGTGGCTCAGGGTGCCTGGCGGCTCAGGTGCCCGGTTCTTCCGGCCGGGGCGTCGCGGCGATTCCGTTGATCAGGACGCGGAAGCCCCACCGGAGCCGGTCCGGGCCTTCGCCGGACATGAGCTCAGGGCCGAGCGCGGCGATGTGCGGGAAGGTGCCGGCCGGGGCGTCGCGCAGCGCCGCCACGAGCGCGTCCTCTTCGTCGTCCGCGTCGATGGCCCGGTGGCGGGTGCCCTGCTCGGCGGCGGTCGAGGTCGCGAAGTGGAGCAGGAGGTCCACCGCCCAGGCGGCCCGGGACGGGGCCACGCCGCCCGCGCTGAGCAGGGCCAGGATCCCCTCGGCCAGGCCGAGGTAGGCGGGCCCGTTCGGCCGGGTCACCAGCGCCGACTGGGCCAGGCCGGGCTGCCCGAACAGGATGCGGGTGTAGGAGAACAGGACCTGGATGAGCCGTTCGCGCCAGTCGCCGGCCGCCGCGACCGGGGTCAGGTCGACCCGGCCCAGCAACTCCTCGAGCATGGCCGCGTGCAGCTCAGCGGTGTTGCGCAGGTACACGTAGAGCGACGCCGGGCCGGTGTCCAGTTCCTGCGCCAGGCGGCGCATGGTGACCCGGTCCAGCCCTTCGGCCTGCATGATGCCCACCGCGGCCGCGACGATGCCCTCGCGGGTCAGGGCGGGCTTGGCGGGCCGCTCGCGGCGGCTGGCGGCGGACGGGTTTCAGGAGCCATGACTGCACTCTAGCGAACATGTTCGTTAAAAACAAGTTCGTGACGAACATGTTCGTCACTCAAGTGCGGCAGACCCGCCGGACCAGATCCTGCCAGCCCCCGGCGATCCGCTCCCCGGTCTGCGCGGCCGCCCCGGTCAGGTCGGACGACGACAGGTAGAGCAGCAGCGGGCCATCCAGGGCGGCGGTGAGCTGGATGGCCAGGACGTCGAGGTCGGCGGGGCCGAGGGGGATCTGCCCGAGCAGGATCCGGATGTGGGCCTGGGACAGGGGCGTCTGCGACCCGGCCGGGATGGGCTGGCTGCCGTCCAGGGCGGCCCGGGCGATCTCCCGGTGCTCGATCAGGAAGCCGATCCGGGCCCGGCCGTAGGCGATCAGCCGGTCCAGGGGCGGCGCACCCGGGCCCAGCGGCGGCGGCCCGGACAGGACCTGCTCCTGGAAGGCGCGCTCGTCGTCGTCCAGCAGCGCCTGGAAGATCCCCGCGCGGGTGCCGAAGCGGCGGAACACGGTCCCCTTGCCCAGGCCGGCCCGCAGCGCCAGGGCGTCCATGGTCAGCGTGTCCGCGCCTTCCCCGGCCAGCATCTCGCGGGCCGTGGCCAGCAGATGGCGCCGGTTGCGCACCGCGTCGGCGCGCTCGGCGTGCGGTGCCCCCAGGGGCAGAACGGTCCGGTCCACGAACCTCAGCCTACTGGCGGGAATCTAAACGGGGTAAAGTCCGTTTATGCCGTCAACCCTACGCAAGGAGGACCAGCAGTGAGCATGACCGACGCATCTGACCGCTTCACCGCGCTGCCCGGCGCCCAGGAACTGGCCGCGACCGTCGTCGCCCTCGAAGAGCACGGCTTCAGCGTCGAGGTCGTCGACGGTCCCGATGAGGCACGGACCGCCGTGCTGGCCCGCATCCCGGCCGGATCCTCCGTGATGACCAATACCTCGGTGACGCTCCAGGAGACCGGCATCGCCGACGTGATCAACGACGGCGGCCCTTACGAATCAGCGCGCAACAAGATGTTCGCGCTCGACTTCGAGACCCAGGCCCAGCAGATGAAGGCGATCGGCGGGCAGCCCGACTATGCCCTGGGCAGCGTCCATGCGGTCACCCGGGACGGAACCCTGGTCATCGCCTCGGCGTCCGGCAGCCAGCTCGCCTCCTACGCCTGGGGGGCGGCCAACGTCATCTTCGTCATCGGCGCGCAGAAAATCGTCCCTGACCTGGACGCGGCCCGCCAGCGGATCTACCAGCACAGCCTGAAGCTCGAGGACGCCCGCGCGCAGGCCGCCTACGGGCAGCACAGCTACGTCGGGAAGGTGCTCGAGATCCACCAGGAACTGCCCGGCCGCATTCACATCGTCCTCATCCGGCAGCCGGTCGGTTACTGAGGGCCCGGCCTGCTAGTGCGAGCCCTGGGCCAGTTCAAGCAGGGTATGCAGGTCCCGGGCCGCCAGCAGGGCCGCCACCCCGGCGAGCAGGACGATCGCGGTGCAGGCGGCGACCAGGATGGTCTGGCGCCGCGGCGGCGCGGTGAGCAGGGCGGCGACGCGGCGGGGCACGGGGCCGGCCCAGGCCACGGAGACCCGCCCGGGGCGCAGCCCGGTGATGCCCAGGGCCATCCCGCCCGCTCGCCGCGGGCGGGGCCCGGCCATGAGGGCCACCTGGCCGATGGTCTCCGCCACCAGCCTGCGGTCGCTGGTGACGGCGGCCGCGTGCTCGTCCGCCCACCGCTCCACGGTGTAGTCCACGGAACGGGCCACCGGGATGAGGAGCGGGTTGGCCGCGGCCGCCAGCCGGGCCACGGTCGCGAAGAGATGATGCCTGCTGGCCAGGTGCGCCTGCTCGTGGGCGATCAGGGCGGTCCGCCGCCGCTCATCCAGGCAGTCGAGCAGGCGGCCCGAGACCACGATGCGGCCGGGCAAGCCAGGCAGCGCGTACGCCTCGATGGCCGGTCCGGGTACCACGACGATGCCGTCCTCGGCGTGCAGCCCGGCCGCGCGCCGGTACGACTCGGCCAGGGCCCGCGCCCGGTTGCGGAACATGACCGTGACGGCCACCGCGGCCCCGGTAAGGGCGAGCGCCGCGGCCACCCCGGCGGCGGCCGAAATCGGGTCACCGCGCCGCATGACCTCCTGCGAGTAGTCCCCCACCAGGGCCAGGAGCGGTGACCGGGCGGCGGCGAAGGCGGCCAGCAGGGCCAGCGCGGCCAGACTGCACGCGGCCAGGGCCACGGCGGCGGTCGTGAGCAGCCAGGTCGCGTGGCGTGGTTCCAGCCGGGCGGCCAGCGGGCGGGCGGCCACCCCGGCCAGCGCGGGGATCACCAGGGGCAGGTAAAGCCACATGGGCCTACCCCCGCTCGCTGCCCTGGCCTGGCCGGCCCTGGTCTGGCCCGGCCGGACCTGGATCGCTGCCGGCCGGACCCCCGCCACTGGCCAGCAGTTCGCGGAGCAACCTCGCGTCGCGGCTGGAAAGCCCGGACACGAACCGGCTGAGCACGGCGTCGTGGTCGTTTTCGCCGCCTAGCACCTGGCTCATCCGGCTGGCCGCCAGGCTGGCCTCGTCGAGGGGCGTATAGGTGAAACCGCGCCCGGCTCGCTGGCGGGCCAGCAGGCCCTTGGCGTGCAGCCGGGACACGATGGTCACCACCGTGCTGTAGGACAGTTCTCCCTGCGGCGCGAGCCGCTGGCGGACCTCGCCCGGGGTGAGCGGGCCGTCCGCCTCGCGCAGGATGGCCAGGATCTCGGCTCCGAGCGCGCCCGCGGCCCGCCGCTCGGCGCCCGGGCGGCCGGGCGCGGACACGGGACCTTCGCCTTCCACCTCGGCACCACCCACGCCGGCCACCTCTCCCGCTGGGGTAGCATCTACAAATCCTGTAGATGCTCTACAGTTGTTGTAGAACCCGACCGGTCGAGTATGCCACAGGGCACCTCATCGATCGTCAGCGAAGGGGCCTGGCATGACCCACCTCACCTACCTGGAGGCGGCCGTCGTCGGCCTCGTCCAGGGTGTCTCCGAGATGTTCCCGGTCTCCAGCCTGGGCCACAACGTGCTGATCCCGGCCATCATCGGCGGGTCCTGGGCCAGCGACCTGAACGTGGCCACAGCCGAGTCGCCCTACCTCGCGTTCATCGTCGGGCTGCACGTCGCCACCGCCATCGCCCTCCTCGTCTACTTCTGGCGGGACTGGATCAGGATCATCGGCGGCTTCTTCACCTCGCTGCGGGACCGCCGGGTGCACACCGAGGACCAGAAGCTGGCCTGGATGATCATCCTGGCCACCATCCCGGTCGGCGTCGTCGGCCTGCTGTTCGAGCACGCATTCCGGGTGATCTTCGGCAAGCCGATCATCGCGGGGATCTTCCTGGCCGTGAACGGCCTCATCCTCATCGCCGGTGAGCGCTACCGGAGCCGGGCCTCGCTGGCCGCCGACGCGGCGATCGCCGCGGAACGGGAACCCGGGCCGGCCATCCCGGCGCGGGAGCCCGAACTCGTCGGCGCGGTCCGCGCCGCCCCCGCCAGCCCCGCCCTGCGCCAGCAGGAGCAGGCCGAGATGATCCAGGCCGACCGGCGGCTGGCCTCGATGGGCTACTCCCAGGCGGTCGTGGTGGGGTCCGCGCAGGTCCTGGCCCTGCTGGCCGGGATCAGCCGGGACGGGGTCACCATGGTGGCCGGCATGGCGCGCGGCCTGTCCCGCGTGGACGCGGCCCGGTTCGCCTTCCTGCTGGCCACGCCGGTCATCCTGGCGGCCGGTGCGCTGAAGATCCCTGACCTGCTCGGCCCGCTCGGCCACGGAATCACCGGCCAGATCCTCCTCGGCAGTGTGCTGTCCGGCGTCGGCGCGTACCTGTCGGTCCGCTTCCTGCTCCGGTACCTGCGGACCCGCACCCTCACCCCGTTCGGGGTCTACTGCCTGATCGCTGGCGTGGCCAGCGTCCTCTATCTGGGCCTGGTGAAGTAATGCAGCATTTCATCGCGACCTACGGGTACCTCGCCATCTTCCTGCTCATGCTGCTGGAGTCGGCGTGCATCCCGATTCCCTCCGAACTGATCATGACCTTCGGCGGCGCGCTGGCCGCCGGGGCCGTCCCCGGAACCGGGCTCAACCTGGCCGGCGTGATCATCGCCGGCGTGGCCGGAAACGTGGCCGGCAGCTATATCGCCTGGGCCGTGGGCCGGTACGGCGGCCAGGCCGCGCTGCGGCGGTGGGGCCGGCGGCTGCGGGTGCGGGATCACGAACTCGAGCGGGCCAACCAGTGGTTTGACCGCTACGGCCCGCAGGCCGTGCTGATCGGCCGCCTGCTGCCCGTCGTCCGGACCTTCATCTCGCTGCCCGCAGGTATCGCGGGCATGGACCCGGTGCGGTTCGGGATCTACACCACCATCGGCTGCATCCCCTGGACCGCCGCGCTGGCCTACGCGGGCTACGCGGTCGGCGCCAACTGGCATTCGATCGTGGACGGCTTCCGCGGACCTACCTACGTCATCGCTGCCCTGGTGGTGATCGCCCTGGCCATTGCCGTCTGGCGGTACCTGCGGGGGCGCCAGGCCGAGCCCGGCCATGCTCGCCCGGCCAGCGAGCACAAGGACCGGCCGAGGATCATGTAGGGAATCCCGCCTGGGATCAGTCCTCGCCCGTGTTGTGGTCGGGGTGCCTTGCACTTGACGAGGTCCGCGCCGACGTCATCGCAGACCTTCCTGGACACCTCGGCCAGGTACCGGATCATCGGTCCGGGCGGCACTTCCTGCTAGTGCTTAGTCATGGTGACCAGGTGCGCGTGCATGTCGGAAACTAGGTGCCTGCCTCGCCTGTAGTCGCAAGGATCTGTCATAGGCCGGTGGTGTGATGGGTCTATGTTCGTCCGGTATCGCTACCGCGCTTACCCGACTGCTGGCCAGGCAGAGATGCTGGCCCGCACGTTCGGGTGCGCTCGCGTGGTGTTCAACGACGCGCTCCGGCTGCGGGATGCTGCGCACGCGGCCGGGGAGAAGATCTCCGGCACCGAGGTGCAGCGCAGGGTGGTCACGCTGGCGAAGGCCACCCCGGAAAGGGAATGGCTGTCCGGGGTCGCGTCAGTGGCTCTCGTGCAGGCGTGCCAGGACGCTCGGCGTGCGTACCGGAACTGGTTCGACTCGATGTCCGGCAAGCGGAAGGGCCGCAAGGTCGGCCATCCGCGGTTCCGGTCCCGCAAGGACAACCGGCAGTCGGTCCGGTTTACCCGCAATGGCTTCGCGCTGCACGGCGGCCGGGTGTACATCGCGAAGGTGGGGGACGTCAGGGTCCGGTGGTCCCGGCCGCTGCCGTCCCAGCCGTCCAGCGTCACGGTTATCCGCGAGGCAGACGGCCGGTACTACGTCTCGTTCGTGGTAGAGCGCGACCCGCAGCCGCTGCCGGCAGCCTGCCGTGAGACCGGCATCGACCTGGGGCTGAGCCAGTTCGTCGCCACCTCAGACGGCGAGATCATCCCGAACCCGTGCTTCTTGCGGGCAAAGGAACGGCACCTCGCGGCTGCACAGCGAGCGCTGTGCCGCAAGAAGAAGGGGTCGGCGAACCGGGCGAAGGCCCGGCATCGCGTGGCTGTCCTGCACCGCAAGGTACGGGAAACCCGGCTCGACCACGCGCACAAGATAGCTCTCCGGCTGATCCGCGACAACCAAGCGATCTACGCCGAAGACCTTGCCGTCTGTGGGCTCGCCCGGACCCGGCTCGCAAAGTCCGTCCACGACGCCGGGTGGTCACAGCTCCTGCAGCTGATGGAGGAGAAGGCGGAGCACTACGGCCGCACGTTCTGCAGGATCGGCCGCTTCGTGCCGTCCAGCCAGGTCTGCTCACAGTGCGGGGTCAAGGATGGCCCTAAGCCGCTGAGTGTCCGCAACTGGACGTGCGCGGCCTGCGGGGCGCGCCACGACCGGGACGTCAACGCCGCGCGGAACATCCTGGCCGCCGGGCAGGCGGACAGGCTAAACGCCTGTGGAGGGAATGTAAGTCCCGGAGCTTTCCGGGCAACTCCCTGCGAAGCAGGAACCCGCCGAGGTGCCGCATGAGCAGCACGGCAGGAATCCCCGCCGTTCACAGGGGGGAGGATGTCAATCAGCCTGGTACCACCGTGACCTCGCCGAGCCCCAGGGCCTCGACCGGGCCGCTGATCTCGGATGCGTCGCCGACCAGGATCGTGACCAGGTGGTCCTCCGGGAACGCCGCCACCACCGCCGCCGTGGCCTCCCCGGCGCTGGTCTGGGCCAGGCGCACGTACAGTTGCGCCTGGTAGTCGTCCGGCAGGTGCTCGCCCACCTGATTGGCCAGCGTGCCCGCGACCGACGCGGCCGTCTCGTACCTGAGCGGCGCGACACCCACCAGGTTCTGCACGGCCGTGTCCCGCTCCGCCCCGGTCAGCCCCTCCGCAGCCAGGGTGCGCAGCACCGTGCGCAGGTCATCCAGGGCCGGGCCGGTGGACGCCGTGTCCACCGAACCGCTGATGGCCAGGACCGCCACCCCCGTCACGCCGTCCGGGGCGGGCAGCGCCGGCGATCGCAGCACCTGCTGAAAGGCCCGCACCCCGTAGGTGTAGCCCTTCTCCTCCCGCAGCACCCGGTCCAGCCGGGAGGTGAGCGTGCCCCCCAGGCAGTAGGTGCCGAGCACCAGGGCCGGCCACACCGGATCGTGCCGGTCCGGGCCGGTCCGCCCGATGAGCAGCTGGGTCTGGACGGCGCCCGGCCGGTCCACGATCACCACCCGGCCGGTGTTGTCGGCGGGCGCCGGCGGCATGGGCAGCGGCTCGGCGTGGTCGCTGGTCCATCCGCCGAGCGTGGCCGCCAGCATCTCGTCCAGGTCGATACCCGCCAGGTCACCCACGACGACCGCGGTGGCCGTGGCGGGCCGCACGCGAGCCTGGTAGAAGGCGCGGACGGCCGCCGCGTCGATCCGCGCGACGGTGTCCTCGGTGCCCTTGCGGGGCCGGGACATCCGCGCGGACGCCGGGAACAGCTCCGACGCGAGCTGCCGGGCCGCCCGCTGGCCGGGATCGGCCAGCTCGAGCGGAATCCCGTCCAGCCGGTTGCGCACCAGCCGCTCGATCTCGCTCTCCGCGAACGTGGGCACCCTGAGCGCCTCGGCCAGCAGCCCCAGCGCCCGGGGCAGGCGGGAGAGGGGAACCTCGAGCGAGAGGCGCGCACCCGCGTAGTCGGCCCGCGCGTCGAGGGTCGCGCCGCAGCGCTCCAGCTCGGCGGAGAACTCTTCGGCGCTGTGCTCCCCCGCGCCCTGGGACAGCGCGTTCACCATGATGCTGGCGATGCCGTCGAGCCCGCCGGGTTCCGCGTCGAGCGGCACGTCCAGGCAGATCTCCACGGCCACCAGCTGCTGCCGGGGCCGGTGGCAGCGCAGCACGGTCAGCCCGTTGGCCAGGACGCCGCGGTCAGGCGCGGGGAACGCCCAGGGCTTCGCGAGCCCCGCAGCCGGCTGCGGGTACAGATCCATGGTCACGGCGGCGTCGGTCATGCCCCGGTTCCTTCCGGCTCGTAGACCAGCACGGCCCGGTTGTCCGGGCGCAGCCGCGCGGCGGCTACCGCCCGGACCTCTTCCGCGGTGATGTCCAGGAGCCGGCTGGCCGCCGTGAACGCGAGCTGCGGGTCACCGAACAGCACCGCGAACCGGCACAGTTCATCGGCCCGGCTCGCGACCGTGCCGAGCCGGTCCAGCCATTCGCGTTCCAGCAGGGCCTGGGCCCGGTCCAGCTCCGGGCCGGCCGGCGGCTCGGCGCCGAGCCGCGCCAGTTCCTCGTCCACGGCCGCCTCGATCTGGCCGATCTCGGTGCCGCCGGACGCCTTCACGTCCAGCCAGCCCAGCGAGGGCGCGCCGACCAGGCGCAGCAGCCCGAAGCCGGCCGTGATCGCGGTGCGGTCGCGCCGCACCAGGCGGTTGTACAGCCGGGATGACAGCCCGTCGCCGAGGACGGTGAGCGCCACCTCGGCCGCGTCGCATTCGCGCGTGCCGTCGTGCGGCATCCGGTAGGCGGCCATCAGCGCCCGGGCCGGGACATCCTCCCGGATCTCCACCCGGACTTCCCGGCCGATGACGCCGGGGAGCGCGCCGTCGCGGGGCGGCGCCTTCCCGTCGTAGGAGGGGATGGAGCCGAAGTACTTCTCGACCCATCGCAGCGTCTGCTCCGGGTCGATGTCGCCGACCACGGCCAGAACTGCGTTATTGGGAGCGTAGTTCGTCCGGAAGAACAGGCGCGCATCGTCAAGCGTTGCCGCGTCCAGGTCGGCCATGGAGCCGATCGGGATGTGGTGGTACGGGTGACCCTCGGGGTAGACCAGTGCGGCCATCCGCTCGAACGCGGTGCCGTAGGGCACGTTGTCGTAGCGCTGCCGCCGCTCGTTCTTGACCACGTCACGCTGGTTGTCCAGCGACTCCTGGTCGAGCGCCGAGAGCAGCGAGCCCATCCGGTCCGCCTCCAGCCAGAGGGCCAGTTCCAGCTGGTGCGCGGGCATGGTCTCGAAGTAGTTCGTGCGCTCGAAGCTGGTTGACCCGTTGAGGGAGCCACCGGCCCCCTGGACCAGCTCGAAGTGACCATTGCCCTTGACCTGCGCCGAGCCCTGGAACATCAGGTGCTCGAACAGGTGCGCCAGCCCGGTACGGCCCTCGACCTCCTGCCGCGACCCGACGTCGTACCAGAGGCAGACGGCCGCGACCGGCGTGAGGTGGTCCTCGGACAGCACCAGGCGCAGACCGTTGTCCAGCCGGTGCTCGGTCGCGGTCAGGCCGCCGGAGCCGACCCGTCCTGTGGCCGTTTGACCCACGGGCGTCCATCCCTTCGATCGCGGGCGGGAGATGTCCTGCCACTGTATGCAACGCCTGCCCGGACCCGTTCTCCACACCACCATCACCGTCGCTGCACGGGCCGTGCGCCCCACTCGGGTGTCCTGAACCTGACCGAAACTGCCGAGCCGCAGGAAGGCGCGATACCGCTGGTGAATGTTCCCCTCTGGGCCTGGGCCGCGTTCATCGTGTTCGTGCTGGCCATGCTGGCCCTGGACCTGTTTGTGCTGCACCGCGGGGCCCGGGAGGTGTCACTGCGGGAAGCCGCCTTGTGGAGCGCGATGTGGGTGGTGCTCGCCCTCGGCTTCGGCGGGCTGCTATTCCTCTGGCAGGGCGGCGGCCCGGCCGAGGCCTACCTGGCCGGCTACCTGATCGAGAAGAGCCTGTCGGTCGACAACATCTTTGTCTTCGCGCTGATCTTCTCCATGTTCGGCGTCCCGCTCCGCTACCAGCACCGGGTGCTGATGTGCGGCGTCATCGGGGCCCTGGTCCTGCGGGCGGCATTCATTGCCGGCGGCGCGGCCCTCCTCGACGCCTTCCACATCACCATCTACCTATTCGGCGCGCTGCTGATCTACACCGCGGTCAGGGTGCTCCGGCACGGCGGCACGCAGATCCATCCGGACCGGAACCCGGTGCTGCGCCTGATCCGGCGGGTCATTCCCGCCACCGACGAGCTGCACGGTCACAAGTTCTTCACCCGCGTCGACGGCAAGTGGCTGGCCACCCCGCTGCTCGCCGTGCTCATCCTGATCGAGAGCACCGACGTGCTCTTTGCGATCGACTCCATTCCCGCGATCTTCGCGGTCACCCGGGACACCTTCATCGTGTTCACGTCCAACATCTTCGCGCTGCTCGGCATGCGCGCGTTGTACTTCCTGCTGGCCGGCGCCGCCCAGCGGTTCGTCTACCTGCAGACCGGGCTGGGGATCATCCTGGCCGGTGTCGGGGCCAAGCTGCTGCTCACCGACGTGTACCAGATCCCTACCTGGGCCTCGCTGGTCTTCATCCTCCTGGTGCTGGCCGGTACCTTCGGGCTGTCCTGGCGGGCCACCCACCGCAGCGGCACCGCCGCGCCCGAGCCGGGCCCCCACGAAGCCGGATCCGCGCCCCGCGATGTCGTGGGCAGCGGGATCAGGTAGACGGGAGCAGGCCGGTCAGGATGCGGGTCATAGCCCGGTCGAACAAGGGCTCATCCTGAGCGGGGCCGCCGCTGGCGGGCTGGTCCGCCAGCGCGTCCGCCAGATACGGGTACTGGCCAGCGGCTGTGATCTGCAGGAGGTAACCGGCCAGCGAGTTCTGCCACTGGGCGGTGTCCTGCCCGGCCTGGCGCTGGCCGATCTCCGTCTGCGCGAACAGCCGCACCACGCCGGAGAACAGGCCGACCGTCACCAGCTTCTCGGGCCCGGTCAGATCCACGGCCGCCAGCGCGGCCAGCGTGTGCTCGATGAAGGCCACCGCGTTCGGCCCGGGAAGGTTCCCGGTGGCCGGGACGTCGAGCAGCCAGGGATGGCGGTGGTAGGCGGCCCGGCTCTGCTGGGCGAGCCGGAGCAGATCGGCGACGGGGTTCCCCGAGCCGGGTTCGTGGTAGGAGATTTCGCCGTACACCTGGTCGGCCATGAGTTCCACCAGCTCGTCCCGGGTGGCCACGTAGCGGTACAGGGACGCGGGGGCGGTCCCGATGGCCGCCGCCGCCGAGCGCATGGTCACCGCGCCCAGGCCGCGCGCGTCGGCCAGGGTGATGCCCGCCGCCGCGATCTCCGCGCGGCTGTGCTCCGGGGCCGGCCCGCGGGCCGATCGCTCCGGGCGGGTCCAGATGCTCGGCCCACGGCCGTCCGGCTTCAGCTCTTCCGTCATTGCGAACACTGTATTCAGTAAGTTAGACTCCTCAAATAGCGAACAGTGATCGCAGTTTTTGAACGCCGACGGACGGGCTGAGGAGTCACGATGACGGGAACCGCAGGAGCTGGCCAGTGGGCCAGCACGTGGACGCCGACGCAATTTGCGCGCAACGGCGCGGTGGAGATCGCCTACGACCGGCTGGCCGGGTCGGAAGGCGATCCGCTGCTACTGGTCATGGGCCTCGCGGTGTCCAGATTCTGGTGGCCGGCCGGGCTGGCCCAGGCGTTCGCCGACCGCGGGTTCGCGGTGGCCCGCTACGACCAGCGGGACGCCGGGGAATCCACCCGGATGCCGGATACCGGGAGCAGCAACCCGTTCGCCGCGCTGGCCCGCAAGCGGGGGGCCTACTCCTCCGAGGACATGACCGACGACGCGATCGCCGTGCTGGACGCGCTCGGCTGGGAACGGGCGCACATTTTCGGCGGCTCGCTCGGCGGGATCATCGCCCAGCGCATCGCGCTCCGCCACCCCGACCGGGTGCTCAGCGTGGTGTCGGCCATGGCCATGCCCAGCGATGCGGTCGGCATCAAGGGCGGGCGCTATGTGCGCCCCGGCACGCTGGCCAAACTGTCCCGGATCAAGGTCCCAGAAGGCCGGGATGGTGACATCCAGCTGTCCCTGGCGCTCGCCCGCGAGGTCGCCTCCCCCGCCTACCCCTTCGACGAACACGCCGCCCGGGAATGGATCGAACGCGAGGCCGACAGCGGGCCCCGGGACACGAAGGCGCAAAGCCGGCAGGTCGGCGCCCCCTGGCACGGCCCGAAGCTCCGCGAGCTGCACAAGCCCGTCCTCGTCCTGCACGGCGATCAGGACCCCATCCTGCGCGTCAGCGCGGCCCGGGCCACCGCGAAAGCCATTGACGGTGCCCGGCTGGTGATCCTGCCCGGCGTCGGCCACGACCTGCCCGCTCCGCTGTGGCCGGCCATCGCCGCCGAGGTCCGCCAGCTGGCCGACCAGGCCCAGGCCGCCTAGACGTACTGGCGGCCCAGGCGGGAGGCCCGCCTCAGACGATCATGCCCAGCGGCTGCTGGATCCGGGTGGTGAAGGCCGCGAGCCAGCGGGCCGCGAGGGCTCCGTCGATGGCGCGATGGTCGACCGAGAGGGTGCAGCGCATGACGGTCGCCACGGCCACGGCGCCGTCGACCACGACGGCCTGCGGCTTGGCCGCGCCCACGGCCAGGATGCCCGACTGTGGCGGGTTGATGATCGCGGAGAACTCCAGCGTCCCGTACATGCCGAGGTTCGAGATCGAGAAGGCGCCGCCTTCCAGCTCGTGCTGCTGCAGCCGCCGGTCGCGGGCGCGCTGCGCGAGCGCCTGGGCCTCGGCGGCGATCGCGGACAGGCGCTTGGCCTCGACGCCCCGCAGCACGGGCGTGACCAGGCCGCCGTCGGTCGCGACGGCGATCGACACGTCGACGGAGGCGTGGGCCACCAGCCCCTCGTCGCTCCAGGTGACGTTGGCCTCCGGCACGTCACCGAAGGCCGCCGCCACCGCCATGATGACGAAGTCGTTGACCGAGATCTTCACCGGCGCGGTCTCGTTGATCCGCTCGCGCAGCCCGAGCAGCTCGTCGACGACGCACTCCGTGGTCATGTAGAAGTGCGGCGTCGTCGCCTTGCTCTGCGTCAGGCGGCGCGCGATGGCGCGCCGGATAGGCGTGTGCGGGATGAGCGTCCCGCCGGCCGCCGGCTGGGCCGCGGCAAGCTGCTGCGCCACCGGGGCTGGCTGCCGCTCGGTGGGCGCCCGGAGCCGTTCGAGGTCACGGCGGACGATCCGGCCGTTGGGGCCCGTCCCGGCGAGGGTGGTGAGGTCGATGCCCTGCTCGCGGGCGATCTTGCGCACGATCGGGCTGGCGAAGATGCGGGCCGGGGGCGCGGCCGGGGTCGGCTGCTCTCCGTCCGGCGGCGGCACTGACGCGGCCGGGGCCGGCTGCCGCAGCCGGAGCTTCGCCCGGGGCGGGTGCCGCACCACCCAGCGCGGCGTCGATGTCGGCGTCCGTCTCGCCGTCCTTCACCAGCACCACGATGGGCACGCCGATCTCGCCGGAGTCGCCGGCGGCGAGCACGATCCGGCCGACCACCCCCGCCTCCTCCGCGCCGTACTCCACGACCGCCTTCTCGGTCTCGATCTCCGCGAGCGGATCTCCGACGGAGACGCTGTCGCCGGGGGCGACCAGCCAGGCGGCGATGGCGGCCTCCGTCGCGCCCGCGAGCACGCTCGGCATCCGCACCACCGACGCCATCAGCCGGCCCTCCCGAACCCGCTGCGCACCCGTTCGAGACCGGCGGCGACCTCCTCGGTGCGGGCGATCGCCGCGCGCTCGAGCACCTTCGAGATGCTCGGGCTGGCCTCGGAGCCCGTCACGCGCTGCACGGGCTGGTCGAGCCAGTCGAAGAAGCGGCGCTGGATCTCGTCGGCGAGCCAGCCGCCGTACGACGTGCCCTGCGCGCCCTGCTCGACGATGAGCACGGCGTTGGTCTTCTTGATGCTGTCGCCTACGGTCTGCCAGTCCAGGCTGGCCCGGTCGAGGAAGCGCAGGTCGATGAGTTCGGCGTCGACGCCGGTCTGCTCGATCGCCTGCCGGGCGTGCTCGACCATCGAAAGATAGGTGAGCACCGTGACGTCCTGCCCCTCGCGCCGGACCGCGGCGGTGCCGAAGGGAATCTGGTAGTCGAGGTCTTCCACGGGGATGTCGCCCTCGGAGCCGTAGAGGTCGACGTGCTCGATCATGACCACCGGGTCCTCGATCGCGAGGGCCGCGTTCATCAGGCCCACGTAGTCATACGGGGTCGAGGCGGCCATGATCCGCCAGCCGGGGCTGGTGGCGAAGATGCCCGTGGGGTCCATCAGGTGCTGGGAGCCGTAGCCGGAGCCCATGGCGACCTTCGTCCGCAGCACGAGCGGCACGGGGTTGCGGCCGCCGAACATGTGCCGGGCCTTGCCGATCTGGTTGAACACCTGGTCGGCGGCGACCCACATGAAGTCGGGGTACATGAACTCGACGACCGGGCGGAAGCGGCCGTCGAGGGCGAGACCCCCGCCGAGCCCGGCGAAGGCGTTCTCGCTGATCGGCGTGCCGAGCACGCGGCCGGGATACTTCTTGGCCAGGCCCTTGGTGGCGCCGTTGGTGCCTCCGTTGAGCCGGTGCACATCCTCGCCGAGCACGACGATGCGCGGATCCTCGCCCATCCGCCGGTCCATGACCCGGGCCACCGCGTCGATGAGCTTGCCCGGCTTGAGCTCGCCGGTGAAGTCCCGTTGCTCGACGGTGCGCGCATCGGCGAGTTCGGACAGGTCGCCGCGGATGCCGACGTCGACGAAGGCGGGATCCGGCCACAGGGCGGGACGGATCCGGCGGGATCCGGGCTTGCCGCCGGGGTCCGGCTCGACCAGCTCGCCGACGGCCAGCCTCATGGCCTGCTGCGCCTGCTCGCGCACGGACGCGACGCCCGCCTCGTCGATCAGGCGGAGCCTGGTCATCTCGGCCGCGACGCGGTCGAGCGGGTCGCGGGCCCGCCACTGCGCCTCTTCCTCCTTGGTCCGGTAGCCGAAGGCGCTGCCGGGGAACGGGCCGTTCTGGTGGAAGAAGCGGTAGACGAGCGCCTCCACGGCGACCGGGCCCTCGCCCGCACGCAACCGCTGCTGCGCTCGCTCCATGGCCAGGTGCACGGCGAGCGGGTCCATGCCGTCGACCCGCCAGGCGGGGATGCCGAAGCCGAGCGCGCGCCCGGACAGCCGCGGCTCGCCGGTGGCCTCCGCGACGGTGGTCGAGACGGCGTAGAGGTTGTTCTCGATGAAGAAGCAGAGCGGCAGATCCCACGCGGACGTGAGGTTCATGCTCTCCAGCACCGAGCCGATGTTGGTCGCGCCGTCGCCGAAGTAGGTCACCGTGAGGTCGTCGGTGCCGGAATGCTTCTGGGCCCAGGCGTTGCCCGCCGCCATCGGCACGCCGCCCCCGACGATGGCGTTGGTGCCGAGCGCCCCGGCCTCGAACCACTGCAGGTGCATCGAACCGCCGCGCCCGCTGCAGAAGCCCTGGGCGAGCCCGAGGATCTCGGCCAGCGTGCGCTGCAGCACGGTCTGGACCTCCGGCGTCACGAGGTCCGCCGGGTCGAGCACTCCCTTGGTCACGTGCGTGATGGCCTTGGCCAGGAACTGATGGTGGCCGCGATGCGAGCCGTTGACGGCGTCCGTCGAGCGCAGCGAGACGATCGAGCCGACCGCGCCGCCCTCCTGGCCGATGCTGGAGTGCGCCGGGCCGTGCACGAGGCCCTCGCCGGCCAGTTCGAGGACCGTCTCCTCGAAGGCCCGGATGAGGTGCAGCTGCCCGAGCATGGTCGCCAGCAGCCCGGGGTCGGCCGCCTTCCAGTCCGCCGCCGTGGTGCTCAGCTCGATCCACTCCGCGGCGGGGTGAAGGCGCTTCTCACGTGGCATCCGCATCTCCCTCGATGTACTGACCGCCTGGCAGGAGGCTATCGCGCGAATGTATCCATTTCAACGATTAATATAACGAAATCCTGGCGATGCCGGTCAGATCTCGCAATAGTGGATACATAGCTGGTCAAGGAGGACCCATGGGCATAGGCATCCCCGGACTGCGCGGCGGCGACCACGTCGGCGTCACCGTCCCCGATATGGAGCAGGCCCACGCCTTCTTCGTGGATGTGCTGGGCTGCGACTACGTCTACTCGCTACCCGAGATGCGCCACGATGACGACTGGATGCTCGACCATCTCAACGTTGACCCGCGCGCGGTCGTGCGGGAGGTCCGGTTCTACCGCTGCGGCTTCGGCCTCAACTTCGAGGTCTTCGAGTACGAGCCCGGGCCGGACCAGCGCCCGCAGCCGCGCAACAGCGACCTCGGCGGCCACCATGTCGCCTTCTACGTGGACGACATGGATGAGGCCGTCGCCTACCTGCGCGCGAAGGGGGTGCGGCTGCTCACCGGGCCGGTCGCGAGCCGCAACGCCTCGGCCGGGCAGCGCTGGCAGTACTTCCTCAGCCCGTGGGGCATGCAGTTCGAGCTGGTGAGCTACCCGGGGGGCAAGGCGTACGAGAAGGACGCCGCCGTGAAGCTCTGGCACCCGGGGCATCCGGCCCAATGATCACGAGTCACGATCCCGGCTACCGCGAGAACGTCGCGAGCCACCGGATCGCGGACAGCCTCCGCACCGCGATCCTGGGCGGAAACTACCTGCCCGGCGAGCGGATCAGGCAGGAGGACGTCGCGGCGCGCTCCGGGGCCAGCCGGATCCCGGTGCGCGAGGCCCTGCGGATGCTCGACTCCGAGGGGCTCGTCACCCTGGTCGCCAACTCGGGCGCCTGGGTCACCAAGCTGACCCTCAGCGAATGCGTCGAGACCTACCTCATCCGCGAGCGGCTGGAACCCCTCCTGCTCCGCACCAGCCTGCCGGCCCTGGACCCCGCCGCGGTCGGCCGTCTCGGCCAGCTGGCCGACCAGATGGAAGCAGGCGCCGAACTCGACGCCTTCATGCGCGCCGACCGGGAGTTCCACCTGTCCAGCTACGCAGGGGCGGCGGCGACCGAGATGTGGCAGATCATTCACCGGATGTGGAACACGACCCAGCATTACCGGCGCGAGTTCACCCGGCGGGCGGCGGAAGGCGGCCTGAGCGCCACCCACCTGGAGCACCGCCTGCTGCTGGACTGCATCCGCAGGCAGGACCCGGACGACGCCGAGCGGGTGCTCACCATGCACATCCGCCGCACCCGGCTGGAACTGCAGAAGCATCCGGAGATCTTCGCCTGACCATGGCCGGTACTGTTCGGTTAGCGGACCGGGGACTCGAAGGAGGACGGGTTTGACTACTGGCGCAGGGGACTTCGTGACCCCACCGGAGCGTCCCGCGGGCGTGCGGCCCCTCGGTGCCCCCGGCCAGATGGGGGTCGACTACGAGGAGCGCGTCGACTTCGCCCGGCTGCGCGGTTACCGGATGGCGCGGGCCAGGGCGGCGCTGGAGGCCAGCGAGTGCGGCGCCTTCCTGCTCTTCGACTTCTACAACATCCGCTACACGACGCAGACCTGGATCGGCGGCGCGCTCGGCGACAAGATGATCCGCTACGCCCTGGTGTTCCGGGACCGCGACTCCATCCTGTGGGACTTCGGCTCGGCGGTACGGCATCACAAGCTGTACTCGAAATGGCTGCCGGACGAGAACTGGAGGCCCGGGTTCCTCGGCTTCCGCGGCGCGGTCGCCCCCGAGGCGGGCCTCATGCGCGACGCGGTGACCGAGATCAAGTCGCTGCTCACCGAGGCGGGGGTCGCGGACGCTCCGCTCGGCATCGACATCGTCGAACCCCCGTTCCTGTTCGAGCTGGAGCGGCAGGGCATCACGGTGCGCGACGCCCAGCAGTCCATGCTGGACGCCCGCGTCATCAAGTCCCCAGACGAGATCATGCTGCTCAACCAGGCGGCGGCCATGGTTGACGGGGTCTACCAGGACATCGTCGACGTGCTGAAGCCGGGCGTTAGGGAAAATGAAATCGTCGCCCTGGCGAACAAGCGGCTGTACGAGCTCGGCAGCGACCAGGTGGAGGCGGTCAACTCGATCTCCGGCGAGCGCTGCAACCCGCATCCGCACAACTTCACCGACCGCATCATCCGGCCCGGCGACCAGGCGTTCTTCGACATCATCCACTCCTTCAACGGCTACCGGACCTGCTACTACCGCACCTTCGGCGTGGGCAGCGCGACCGAGAGCCAGCACGACGCCTATAAGCAGGCGCGGGAGTGGATGGACTCGGCGATCGCCGCGGTCAAGCCCGGCGTCTCCACCGACGTCGTGGCCCGCGTCCTGCCCAGGGCGGTGGACTTCGGCTTCGAGAACGAGCTCGCCGCCTTCGGCCTGCAGTTCGCGCACGGGCTCGGCCTCGGCCTGCACGAGCGGCCGATCATCTCGCGGCTCAACTCGCTGGAAAATCCGCTCGAGCTCCAGGCGGGCATGGTCTTCGCGATGGAGACCTACTGCCCGGCTTCGGACGGCATCTCCGCCGCGCGCATCGAGGAGGAGGTCGTCGTGACCGACTACGGCACCGAGATCCTCACGAAGTTCCCGGCCCAGACGCTGTTCGTGGCGAACAAGTACTGACGCCGGGGCTCCATCAGATCTCCATCGCCTGGCCGCAGCTTTTCCATGGGCGGCGCTGAACCTGTTCTCGTGGGCCTGGCCGTGGAGGAGCAGCTGCCTGATCCGCCATCCGGTGACACGGGCAGCGCTACCCGCCCGGCCGCCCGGGGGCGGGTTCCGGTGCGCACGATCCTGGCCACGATCGGGCTGGTGCTGGCCACCGTGCTGCTGCTGCTCCTGATCCGCGCGGTGGAGCGGGTCCTGGTCTGGATCATCATCGCGGCCTTCTTCGCCGTGGCGGTCTACCCGGTCGTCAACTGGATCGAGCGGCGCCTGCCCTGGTGCCGCCGGTCGCTCGCGACTTTGCTGGTCTACCTGCTGCTGGTGGTGGCTGATCGCCGGGCTGGTGACGCTGTTCGCCGTGCCGCTGGCGCGGGAGGGTGCCACCCTGGCCCATCAGCTGCCCCAGCTCATCGAGGATGCCCGCGCGGGCCGGGGCCCGGTCGGTCACCTGCTCGAGCGGACCAGGGTGCTGGGCTACATCCAGCAGAACGAGGGCAAGATCCGCTCGTTCGTGACCGGCCTCGGGGCCCCCGCCTACGGGTTCCTGAAGACCGCGGCGACCGGCGTCGCCGCCACGGTAACGATCTTCGTGCTCTCGTTCCTGATGGTCGTGCAGGGGCCGAAGCTGGTCGAGGGCACGCTCGCCCTGTTCCCCGGCGACCGCGCCGAGCACATCCGGTCAGTGGGCGCTGACTGCGCCAAGACCATCACCGGCTACATCTCCGGCAACCTGCTCATCAGCGTGATCTGCGGCGGGCTGACCTACGCGGTGCTCAGCATCGTCGGCATCCCGTTCAGCGGGCTGATCGCGCTGTTTGTCGGGATCACTGACCTGATTCCGCTCGTCGGGGCCACGCTCGGCGCGGTCGTCGCGGGGCTGGCCGCCTTCATCGATTCCGTGCCGGCCGGCATCATCGTGGTGGTCTTCTTCGTGCTGTACCAGCAGCTGGAGAATCATCTGCTGCAGCCCCTGATCTTCTCCCGCACGGTGCAGCTCAATCCGCTGACGGTGCTGATCGCGATCCTGGTCGCGGTCGAGCTGGCCGGGCTGCTCGGCGCCCTGCTCGCCATCCCCCTCGCGGCCATGATCCAGATCATCGTCCGCGATTTGTGGCGCCGTCACCGGGGCCGGCTGCAGCCCGGACCCGACTCACCGGCCCCGGGAGTCTGACCATGCCTGGGGTCCGGAGGATCATCGCGGGGGTGAGCGGCAGCCGGCGTAGCCTGCCCGCGCTGCGCCGCGCGGCCGATCTCGCCGACGCCCACGACGCCACCCTGCTCCCCGTCCATGTCTGGGCTCCGCCGGCCATGGAGCTGGCCAGCCTGCAGTTCCCTTCGGAGCGCCTGTACCGGGAGTGGGAGGACGAAGCCTGGCAGCGGCTTTGGGGCACCCTGGACACCGCCTTCGGCGGGCTCCCGCCCGGCCTGCGGATCCAGCCGGTGATCGCGCAGGGCAGCCCCGGCTGGATCCTGGTCCGCGCCGCCTCCCGCGCTGACGACGTGCTGGTCATCGGCACAGGGCGCCGGGCCGGGGCCAGCCGCCTGTGGCATGGCACGGTAAGCCGCTACTGCCTGGCCCACGCCACCTGCCCAGTGGTGGCCGTCCCGCCACCAGAGCTGGAAACCGCGCTCCGGTACGGACTGGCCAGCCGGATGCTGCGGCACAGGAACACCGAGCTGAGCCAGGAGGTCCCGGGGCCCGGCCGTTGAGCGCCGGATGCGGGAGAGGCCGGGTACGAGAGTTGGCGGTGCCCGCCGATCGCGGATTCAAGCCCCCCGGGCCGCCGGCCGCGCGGCCGCTTGCCACCGCGAGCGCGGGCACCACCCTGCACCCCCCGCGGGCGGCCCACACCCTTCACCCAGATGCCGCCCGTGTGCTCCTATAAGGCAACTTGCCCGGCTGAAGCCGGGATGGAGACTATGTGGAGTTCGTGTGGAGGAGCCGCCAGGCACCCACCGCGCGTGGCGGCGCGGGGTGAACCGTTTCCCGGTCGCGGACGTGCCCTTGACAGGGGGCAAGTCCACCGAGCCGGTGAGCTGACCGCGCCAGGCGTGGGATGACCCCGCTCTGGCTCCCACGCCTGGTGACGGTCCGGGGTTGCGACAGGCGGTCAGCCGGCCCCGAAGCACACGAAGCCGGCTGATATTTCCCCGTCCAGGGCCCCGGCCAGGGCCGCCGCCGGCGAGATCCCTGCCGCGATGGCCCGGTGGTAACCGGTCATGGTGGCCATCGCGGTGTCGTCCGCGACCCGGGCGACGCTGGCCACCACCGTGGCTGAGCCCGCGCTGAGCAGGGCGGTGACCATGCCGAAGGTCTCGTCACCGGGCCGCACGTCGGCCAGCCCGAGGTCACACGAGGACAGCACGACCATCAGCGGGGCCCGCGCGGCCTGCTGCAGGTCATAGCCGAGCAGCGGCGCGCCGGCCAGCTCCAGGCTGGAGAACAGCGCGTTCTCGGCCTGATGCTGACCGTGCGCGGCGAGATGGGCGAGGCCAGCCCGGCCGAACGCGGCGAGCGTGGCGGCTGGTGTCGCGTCTGCGCCGGTGAGCACCGACGCGTGGGGGCGGAGCGCGGCGATGGCCCGGATCTCCGCGTCGCCGCGGGCGTTTCCTGGCCCGGCCACCAGCACCGCGGCAGCCTCCGCCGCTAGCCAGCCCGGGTCGCGCTCGCGGGCCGCCGCGAGCCGGCGCGTGGCGGCAAGCCAGCTGGTGACCGACGGCGTCACGGTGACTGGCCGTCCCGCACAGCCGGGCAGGGCCGCCCACGGCACCGTCATCAGGATGCCGGTGGGCACCACGATCAGGTCGCGGTCGCCGATGCCGGGCAGCAGCGGGCTGAGCACAGCCGCGCCGACCGCGACGGCATCGTGCCTCGTCGCAGTGCCCACAGCGGCGGCCAGCCGGCCAGGCAGGGCGCGGCCCGCCTGGGCGTCGAGATCGGCACGCAGCCGCAGTACGGCCTCTTCCGCAGCGGCGTACTTGCCCACCGTCCGCAGCTGTACTGAGTCAGCCGTCACGATCAGTGACCGCAGTAGGGGCCCGTCCCGGAGATAGATAACGAGCGCGGCGCCAGCCAGGCGTTCCCGGACCGTGCCGAGCGGGGCAGGCGACGGGACCGGGACGTCAGCCCGCCCTGGCGTCGCCCAGGTCTGCTCGCGGATGCCGCGCTGCAGGACCTCGACGCGGGCGCGCAGGCTGCCGGCCGGCCTTCCGGCCAGCTCCCGGGCGCGCCAGGCCTGCCTGGCCTGACGCAATTCCTCCAGGGTGGCCGCGGCAGCCGGGTCATCCGGCGGCCGCACGGTCGGCAGCAGCAGGGCCTGGGCCCGGGCCCGTTCCGACCACCGGTACACGGCGTCCGGTGCGCCGCGGGCGAGGGCCGCGGCCAGCCCGGCGCGGGCCAGATCCTGCCCGTGCACCGCGGCGCCGGTCTGCAGGTCAAGGCAGCCGAACTGGGCGCGGTGCCGGTGCAGTGCGGCCATCCCGGCCAGCAGATGCCGGGAGGCCTCAGCCGGCCGCCCGGCGGCCGCGGCCAGCTCGGCCCGGGTCAGCCGCCACAGCAGGCGGGTGTCCAGGCGGTCGACGCGGCCGGGTGGCCCGGGCCGGGCGGCGACGCGGCCGGCCCGGGCCAGGCGGCCGGCCGGGATTAGCGCGCGGGCCGTGACCAGGCTGGCCACGCGGGCGTCTTCGGGCAGCCCCAGCAGGCTGAGCCGCCGGGCCAGGGACTGTCCCCGGACGGCAAGCGCCGCCACCTGTTCCGCCGCCGGCTGTTCGGTCACCGGCTGTTCCGTCACCGGCTGTTCCGTTGCCGTGGCCAGCTCGGCGCGGAGTTCGATCAGCGACGCCAGGGCGGCGCGGCGGGCGTTGTCGCGGCCCAGGAACCGGGCCCGGGCCTCTCGCGCCCACTGCGCCGCGGCCTGCGCCCGGCCGGCCAGCAGGTCGGCTTCCGCACGGACCTGCAAGGCATCGGCGTAGGTGTGGCTGAGCCGCTGCGCGGCGGCCTGCTCGGCCGCGTAGGCCAGCTCACGGTCGGCCTCGGTGAACAGGCCGGCCGCCACCAGGGCCCGGGCCCGCTCCACCGCGAGGCTGGCCAGCCGTCCCGGAGCCAGCAGCTCATAATCGGCCCGGGCCGCGGAGAACGCGCCCAGGGCCGACGGCAAGTCCCCGGCCACTACGTCCATGCAGCCGAGGTTGACCCGGCTGAGCGCCACGTGCAGGGCGAGCCCGTGGCGGGCCGCGACCTGCCCGCAGCGGCGCAGGTCGGCCCGGGCCAGCCGGACATGGCCGGCCTCGAGGTGCACGAGGCTGCGGTTGTTGAGCACCTTGACCAGATCCAGCGGGCTGGCCTCGGTGAGCAGCGCCACCGCCTCGTCGTACTGCCGCAGCGCCTGGTCGTTGCGGCCACTGCGCTTGAGCAGCAGGCCGCGCTGGGCGAGCAGGACCGGCCGCTGGGCCTGCGTGATGTGCTGCTCAGCCTGGTCGAGCAGCTGGAAGCCGACGTCCACCCGGCCGCGCTCTGATTCCGCCCAGGCCAGGCTGATCAGCAGCCGGCCGCGGACGTCGGCGACGGCGGGATCGCCGATGGCCGCTTCGGGCCCGATGAGCCGCAGTCCCGCGCGCAGCTGGCGCACGGCGGCCGCGGGCCGGCCGTTATCGCTGGACGCCAGGCCGGCCGCATGCAGCCGGGCGGCCCGGTCGGCGAGCGGTGCCGAGCGCACGTCAGAGGGAGAACGCTGGCGTGACGACCCGCGGCGAGGCCTGACCCTCGGGTGGCCGCACCAGCAGCTGGGCGATACCGTGCGGCACGCTGTCAAAGGCAAACCGGCCCGCCGCGTCCGCTGTCACCACCCGGGGCGGGGCCGGTTCCGGCAGCCGCAGCTCGACCTGCAGCGCCGCGGCGGGCGCGAGCCAGCCGTCGATCCGGACCAGGCTGTCCGGCCGGTCCACGATCGTGATCATCACGGCGCGGCTGTCGGCGTCGAACGTGATCGTGTGGGTGCGCTCGCTGGCCCGGGCGCCGGATCCGACGGTCTGCTGCTCGGTGTACCGCGCCACCTCCGCGTCCAGGGAATCCAGCGCGATGGCGAACACGACCCGCTCGTCGAGGTCGGCCGGAGGCGGGTCGAGCATCGCGTGGACAGCACCCAGCCGGTCCAGGATGGCCTGGTCGTCGTCGTCCAGCGGCAGGTCAGCGGGATCGGTCATCATGCGCTCCAGCCCGGGTCGGCCAGCAGCAGCTCGCGCAGCTTGGCCAGGCAGCGGCCACGGGTGGGGCCGATGCTGCCGACCGGCATGCCCATCGCCTCGGCCACCGCCGCGTAGTCGGGCCGGCCCACCTGGGCCACGATGCGGAGCAGCGTGCGGCACCGTTCCGGCAGCCGCTGGAAATGCCGCCACAGGGCCTGGTCCCGTTCGTCGGACAGGAGCCGCTCGCCCGGGCCGGGGTCCGGATCGGCGGCCGCCTCCAGCTGCGCCGCGCCATCCGGGACCTGCCGGCGGGACAGCTCTCGCACCCGCCACGCCTCCCGGCGGACCGCGGTGACCAGCCAGGAGGTCACCGCCCGGGGAGACCGGATGTCGTGCAGCCGCCGCAGCAGCTCCAGCCAGGTGGTCTGGACGACGTCCGCCGCCTCCTCGGTGGTCAGGCCCTCGCCCCGGGCCACATGCCACAGCAGCGGGTTCAGCTCGCGCACGATGTCGCCGAGCGCGGCCGTCTCGCCGTTTCTGGCCCGCTCGAGGCAGGCGCCGATCCGGTCCGCGCGGCCCGCCCCGCCCCGGCCGGTTTCGGCCCTGCCGCTACCGAGCGTCACGAGTGCCATGCTAGGCCCCGATCATCGGCTCCGGGAGGGCCTTAGCCCGCCGACATCTGATTGGCGAGCTCCGCGGCGTACAGCGCCGCCGCGAAGGAGGTGCCGCTCCACCACGCGTACCCGTTCCCCTTGTCCGCGTCGAACAGGCCGGCGGTGGCCCGGTCGGTCACCTGGCTCTCGCCGATGCCGCTGGTCGTCAGCGGCATGATGCTGACCAGGCTCGTGCCCCGGCGCCATTCCTGGACCCAGGGACCGTAGTTGCTGTAGGGCGCGCGTTCGGTGGGGCTGGCAAATGCCCCGACGCTCACCACGGGCAGGCTCCCTTCGGCGGCAAACGCCGCCGGGTACACCGTGCGATCGGAATCGTCGTTGCCGGCCGAGCAGACGATCCTCGCCCCGCTGAGCCCGCCAATGGCGGTCCTGATGTCGTCCAGATCGGCATCACCGGGGTCGGCCTGGCGCCCGAAGGCCATCAGCACGATGTCAACACCGGTCTCGGGGTGCCCGGCCAGCCATTCGAGCGCGTGGACCACGTGTTCGTGGCCGACCTTCCCCGCGTTGTTCATTATCTGCATGGACAGCACCCGGGCATCGGGTGCCGCCAGCCGGATAAGCCCGGCGATGAACGTGGCGTGCCCGTAATGGCTGCCGTAGAACTGGTTGCCCGGGTCCAGCCCGGGCGGGGCCGGCTGGTCCAGCGCCGGGGCGGCCCAGCCGAATTCGGTGGCATTCACGACGAACTGCGGGTCGCCACCGGTGGGCAGCCAGTCATGGTCCTGCACCCCGCTGTCCAGCAGCGCGATCACCGGCGGCCGCTGCGGCTGCCACGGCACCAAGGGCATCTCGCCGGGCGGCGCCGGGAGCCAGGCGACGGCCCCGTGCCCGCTCTTCTTCCCCGCGCCGCCGAAGTCGCGCGGGAACAGCCTGATCAGCCGGGCCCCGTCCTCGACCGTGCCGGCGCTGTATTGCTGGTTCGGGTCGTTCGTGGTCATTGCTGCCTCCATGTCGTGAGTCCCCCCCGACGGCATTGCCGCCTATGCATGTGTGGCCGCGCGACCCGCCGAGATACATCCAATAGTCGGCGTCTGGCCACCTGCTGGCCAGCCCGCCAGCCAGCCAGTGCCGTGAACCCTGATGTATCTGGGCGCGCTGCCAGTCCCCGTAGCTGGCAAGGCGCGTCACCGGCGCGCACAACTGAAGGGATACGTGACATGCAGAATGGCAAGCTCGACGTCTTCCTTGCGGTCGGCCACGGAGTCGAGCCCAACGGGGTCCTCGACCCGGGCGCCATCGGGACCGACGGACGGCACGAGCACGACGAGGCCTTCCAGGTCTGCACCTATGCCCTGGCCGCGATGCGGCGCTCCGGGCTCACGGTGGTCAGCGAGACCGCCCAGGGTGCCTCGCATGATCCCGATTTCCGTGGGTCGGCGATCCGGGCCAACCAGCTCCAGCCGCGGGTCGCCATCGAGGTCCACTTCGACTCCTCGAACGGGGTGGACGGATTCTCCGGCCTGTACTTCTCGACCGCGGGCCAGGCTCTGGCCCGGCACATTGGCGATGCGTTCACCGCCCGGGGCCTGCCCCGGAAGGCCGACGTGCACCGTCCCGAGCTGTTGTTCCTGAACAGCACGGACATGCCCGCGCTCATCCCGGAGATCCGCCGGGTGCACAACTACCCGGACGCCGAGAACCAGAAGCAGGGCGAGGGCCTCGCCGAAGGCATCTGCGCCTTCCTCGGCCGGGCATACCGGCCCCCGGCCGGGTCTCAGCCTCACCATCTGGCCGGCGTCGCGAACCAGATCAGCAAGCACGGCTCGTGAGCGTCACGTTCTAGTGGAGTGATCATCATGTTAACGGGTGTCTCGGCCCGGCTGCGGCAGCAGGATCCCGCACCGCGCATGGTCCGCCCGCCGGCCCCGTGGTGGGCCGGCGGGCGGGCGGCGCAAGCGTTTTATGCTTCGCTGCTGCTGGCCACGGTGGCCGCGGCGGTGCTGCCGGCCGTGCTGTTCCAGCCGCACAGCCGGATCTTCCTGCTGAAGGTCGCCGCCATCGTTATCTTCGCCTCCCTGCCGGGCCTGCTGTACGTGCAGTTCGTCAGGTTCAAGGGGCGGAGCCTGTATGACGAGTTCGTCATCAACCTGTTCCGCCTGAAGATCGACCGCTACTGCAACCTGCCCGCGCCGCCCAGGCACACCAGTTACTTCGCCGAGTGGCTGGCCGAGCACAAGAAGCTGGCCGACCCAGGCCGGGACAACCTGTACCGGCGCAAGTTCGAGGCCGTCTACGGCGAGCAGGCGGTCAGCACGCGCGAGCTGTTCGCCGACCCGGCGAAGCGGCCCGCGCGCAGCGAGGGCCTCTACCCGGTTGTCCTGGCCACGGCCTTGCTCACGCTGGGCTGGGCCATCGTCGTGCAGCCTGACCTGTACCACGACTTCAACCTGCTCGGCCATCTGCCCTTCAGCGGGCAGCCGCACCTGCCGTACACGGCGCTGCAGTTCGGCTTCATCGGCGCGTACTGGTTCATCCTGCAGGACCTGACCCGCCGCTACTTCCGGCAGGACCTGAAGACCGCGGCCTACGTCAGCGCCAGCGTGCGGCTCATCGTGGTGACGATCACCGTGGCCACGGTGGCCCTCCTGCCGGTGGGACCGCCTGCACGGCTGGACGTCCTGGCGTTCTTCATCGGGGTGTTCCCCCAGATCGGGGTGCAGTTGCTCAAGGCCGGCACGGGGAAGCTGCTCAGCCGCGCCATCCCCTCCATGTCAGTCCGGTTCCCGCTCAGCGACCTCGACGGGCTCACCGTGTGGGATCAGGCGCGGCTGCTCGAAGAGGGGATCGAGGACGTGCACGCGCTGGCCACAGCGAACCTCGTCGACCTGCTCCTGGGCACCCGGGTACCGGTGAACACGCTCATCGACTGGGTGGATCAGGCCCTGCTCTACCTGTCGGTGCCCACGGCGTGGGGCGACCGCAGCCCCCGGGATGATCTGCGGATGTTCGGCATCAGGACAGCGACTGACCTGGTCCGGGTCTGGGACGGTGCCCGGCCCGGCACCCAGCTGGTTCGCGCCCAGATCGCCAGGGTGCTCGCCGGGGACGAGGACATGGGCCGGGCTGCGGCCGAGGCCATCCTCATCTCCCTGGCCGGGAACCCCAACCTCGCCCACGCCCAGGCCTTCCGGGGGCACAACTGGCTCGCGCCTGGTGCAGATGAAGGCGGCCAGGGCGGCGCCGACCGGGTCTCACCGGTCCGGAGCGTGGGCGCCCGGAGTGATCAGGCCTGATTCGTAGGCGAGAACGACGGCCTGGACGCGGTCGCGCAAGCCGAGCTTGCCGAGTATCCGGCCGACGTGGATCTTCACCGTGCCCTCGGAAAGGTGCAGGCTGGCCGCGATCTCGCGGTTGGACCTGCCTGCGGCCAGGTGGGAGAAGACGTCTTGCTCGCGGCCGGTGAGGGCCTTCTGTATCCGGGCGGCATCGGCGCCGCCCGGTGAGCCGGGCTGCGGTGATCCGGGCTGCGGTGTGGTGGCGAACTGGCGGATGAGGCGCTTGGTGGCCCCCGGCCCGAGGACGGCGTCGCCCGCGGCGATGGTGCGGATCGCGGCGACGAGATCGTCGGGCTGGGTGTCCTTGAGCAGGAAGCCGCTGGCGCCGGCGCGCAGCCCGGCGTAGACGTAGTCGTCGAGGTCGAAGGTGGTCAGGATCAGCACCTTCGACGCCAGCCCGGCGCCCACGATGTCGCCGGTCGCCTCGATGCCGTCCCGGCCCGGCATCCGGACGTCCATGAGCACGACGTCGGGACGCAACGCCGAGCACATGGACAGGGCGACGGTCCCGTCGGCGGCCTCCCCAGCCACCTCGATGTCGGATTCGGCGTCGAGGATCAGCCGGAAACCCTTCCTGATCAGCGAGTGGTCGTCCACCAGGAGCACGCTGATCATGACGCGGCGGCCGGGTCGAGGCGGAGCAGGGCGGTGACCCGCCAGCCGCGCGGCTCCCGCGGGCCGCAGTCCAGTTCGCCGCCGAACGCGCTGACGCGCTCGCGCATCCCGGTCATTCCACCGCCAGCGGCGCAGGGCCCGCCCGATCCCCCGGTGCCGTCGTCGTCCACTTCCACGCGGACCTCGGCCGGGGTGAGCTGCAGCCGGACCGCCGCCGTCGCGCCGGGGCCGCCGTGCTTCATGGTGTTGGTCAGGGCTTCCTGGACCAGCCGGTAAACGGCCAGCTGGATGCCGGGCGGCGTGGTCACAGGCGCGCCAGTGCGCTCGTACCGGACCGGCAGGCCGGCCGCCCGGACCCGGGCCAGCAGATCGTCCATGTCTGCGATCCCGGGCAGCGGCTGCCGGGGATCGTCCCCGGAATCGGCCCGGAGCACACCGAGCAGGCGGCGGGTCTCCGCGAGCGCCTCGCGGGCCGTGCTCGATACGTCCCGGATGGCATCGGAGGCTTCGCCGGGGGCGCGGGTCACGGCCCGGAGGGCACCGTCGGACAGCGCCACGATCATCGTGAGGTGATGGGCCACGCTGTCGTGCATCTCCCGGGCGATGCGGGCCCGTTCCACGGCCGCGGCCAGCGCGGTGTTCTGGTCTCGTTCGCGTTCCATCCGCTGGGCCCGGTCGCGCAGCTCGGCGAGGTAGGCCCGGCGGGTGCTCACGTACAGGCCCAGCAAGAGGACGGCCGCGGTCGCGGCGATCTCGTAGACGGCGGGCAGCCAGCTGCTGAGCCAGCCGGCCTGGCCGGCCGCGGGGAGGACAACCGCGGCGGTGAGCACGGCCGCGGCGAGCGCCTCGGCCCGGCGCATGAGCGCAGCCACGGTGTACAGGCTGATCGCCAGCGCGACCGGATACAGCGCGCCCCGGATCGGCCACTCCGCCAGGACGGCCGCGACCAGGACGGTCCAGAGGAACACCGGGCCGGGCCAGACCCGGCGCAGTGGCAGCGCTCCCGCGGTCAGCACGCCGACCACCAGGGCAGCAGCCAGCCGCAGGTGCGGGGGGTGGGCCGTCTGGGCGAACGAAAAACGTGCGAAGGACGCCGCGAACGCAAAGACGGCGCAGCCGATGTCGAAGACCCAGGAACGCAGCCGTCGCGTTCCCGGGTCCTCGGCCGGCTTCCAGAAGGACATACCTGCATCCTCCCCGTTCACGCCTCATCCACCTAGTTCACGCGTCCCGGCGCCGCAGCTGCCAGGCGGCCAGGCCGATCAGTACGGCCGCGTATCCGCAGAGCAGGGCGAATCCGGTCCACGGACTCAGCGGGTGGGCGGCAAGCGGCTGGCCCCACAGAGCCCCGCCGGCGCTGGACGGCAGGTACGGCGCGATCCCCGCGACCGCGTGCGGGAGGTGCGGCACGACGATCGGCCCGACGAAGAACACCGCGGCGAAGGCCGACAAGCCGGCGGCGGTCTTCCTGAGCAGGGATCCCAGAGCCAGGCCGATGAACGCGGCGACCGTGAGGTACAACGACGCCCCGACCACGGTCCGCAGCACACCCGGATCTGCCAGGGAGATCGCCGAAGCCCCCCGGGCCGACTGGATAGCTGTCGCGACGAAGAATTCGGCCACGGCGGCCAGGAGGGTCACCGGGAGCACCAGCCCCGCCAGCACGATCAGCTTCGCCCAGAGCACCGGCCACCGCGATGGCACCACGGCCAGCGACGCGCGAATCATCCCGGTCCCGTATTCGCCGCTGAACACCAGCACGCCGAGCGCGCCGATCACCAGCTGGGCGACCAGGATGCCGAACAGGCTGACCGACACCGCGTAGGCGGCCGGATGCGCCGCCGAGACCCGGTACGGTTTCCCGCCCGCGAACACGGCGCCCACCCCGACGATCAGCAGGACCGCGATCAGCATGCAGGACCAGGTCGAGCGCAGCGCACGCAGCTTCACCCACTCCGAGCGGACGACCCGCACCTGGGTGACCGGCCCGGCCATTGCGGTAACCGGCCTGGCCTGCGCCGGAGCCGGCGCGAGCGCGGCGTTCATCGTGCCGCTCCGGCGTGATACTCAACGCTGTCCTGTGTGACCTGCATGAATGCCTCCTCTAGTGACGCCCTGGCGGGCGTGAGCTCGAACACCGGTACGTGCGCCCGCCACGCCGCCGTCCCGATCTGCTCGGCGGTGGCGCCGGACACCCGCAGCACGTCCGTCCCGTCGCTGGTGACGGTGACCCCGGGGCCTGCGAGCACGTGGCCCAGGCCGGTGGCTTCCGGCGTGCGCACCAGCACGTCACCGACGGCGGCGCGGCCGATGAAATCCTCGACGCTGGTCTCGGCGATGAGCCGGCCGCGCCCCACGATGACCAGCCGGGTGGCCGTCTGCGCCATCTCGCTCATAAGGTGCGAGGAAACGAAGACTGTCCGCCCCTCATCGGCGAGCGACCTGAGCAGCAGCCGGATCCAGCGCACCCCGTCCGGGTCCAGGCCGTTGACCGGCTCGTCCAGGACCACCGTCTGCGGCTGGCCGAGCAGCGCCGCGGCGACGCCGAGGCGCTGGCCCATGCCGAGCGAGAATCCGCCGGCCCGTACGCCCGCGACCTCTCCCAGGCCGGCCAGCTCGATCACCTCATCGACCCGGCGGCGGCCGATGCCAGCCGTCCGCGCCAGCGCCAGCAGGTTGTTCCGCGCCGACAGGCCGGGATGGACTGACCTCGCATCCAGCAGGATGCCCAGCTCCCCCATGGGAGCGGCGCAGTCCGGGTAGTGCTTGCCGTTGACCCGCACCGTGCCGCTCGTCGGCCGGTCCAGGCCCGCGATCACCCGCATGGTCGTCGACTTCCCCGCCCCGTTCGGGCCGAGGAATCCCGTGACCACCCCGGGCTCCACCACGAAGCTCAGCCCGTCAACTGCGGCCTTGTCCCCGTAGCGTTTGGTCAAGCCGTCAATCTCGATCACAATGCGTCCTCTCATCGGCCGTACCTGACGGCCAGAACGCTACGGATCGCGCCACCACGGGGAATCTGCCCGAAGACCACACTTCGCCGGCGGCCTATGCCCCCGGGCATAGGCCGCAGAGCCTGCCTTAGTGCCGAAGATAAAGCCCGGCTGGGTTCATCCTGGTGTGGTGACGACTATCCGGCAGGCTAGGCCCGAAGACGAACCGCAGCTCAGGGACATCGATGCGGCCACGTGGGCGGCTGGGGTTTCGCCGGCTCCACCGCCATCCGCCGATGCAGCCTTCTTCGGCGGACGGATAGCGCCCGCCGATGTCCTGGTCGCTGAGACCGGCCCGGTGATTGCCGGTTTCGCGGCGCTCGGCCAGTCACACCCCCTGGCGTCGCGCTCTCATGTGCTGGAGATCCGGGGGCTGGCGGTCCACCCGGCCCGCCAGCGCCGCGGGGTGGGGCGCCGGCTCACGGGATAACCGCTGACTTGCCTGCGGGTTGGGAACCAATCTGGCCTGCCGCTGCGTCAGGCAGAGCATGGGACCACCTGAACGGCTTCGGCCATGAGGCCGAGCGCCGAGCGGGCGACGATGCGGCGTTCCGGCATGACGCCGCCCGGCGGCCGGCGCCGGCTGCGGCGCGCGCGCCGGGTGGCCACCGCTATCGTCGCCGGCGCCGTCACTGCCTGGGCGGGGACAGCCTGTACCGCCACGACGTCAGGGGCCCTAGCTGCTTGTCACGCGCCGCCTTCCGGCGCTGCTGATCAGGCTCCGCCGGTCAGAGTGCTGACGCAGGCTGCGGATGACGGCCACGGAGATATCTTCATCACCCCGCAGGGGTGCGGCTATCCGAGCGGACCGGAGATCCTCACCAATAAGGGCCAGGTGATCTGGTTCCACGGCCTGCCAGCGGGCGAGTTCGCGACGGACTTCCGGACCCAGACCTACCAGGGCAGGCCGGTGCTCACGTGGTATCAGGGCAGGGGCCTGAGCGGAACCGATTACATCTACAACGACCGCTACCGGCGGATCGCCGAAGTGAGAGCCAGCAACGGCGACTTCACGGACTTTCACGAGTTCCTCATCACACCCCGGAACACGGCACTGATCACGGCCGACAAATTCGCGACCGCGAACCTGACCTCGATCGGCGGTCCCGCCGACCAGAAAGTCTTTGACGGCATCGTCGAGGAGATCGACATTCGCACCGGCAAGGTGCTGTTCCAGTGGAACAGCGCGGACCACGTTCCTTACCGCGACAGCCACAACCCGCGGCCTGCCTCGGCAGCCATGCCCTGGGACTGGTTTCACATCAACGCCGTCCACCTCGACACCGACGGGAACCTGCTGATCAATTCCCGTTACACCTGGACGGCCTACAAGGTGAACCTGCACACCGGGAAGATCATCTGGGAGCTTGGCGGCAGGCAGAGCACGTTCAAGCTCGCGGCCGCCCCCGGGCAGGTCCTCGACACCGCAGGCGAGATCTTCGCCTTCCAGCACGACCCGGAGGCTATCGGGAACGGCGAGTACACATTCCTCGACGACGAGTCCGACCACTCCACCACGCTGCTGTCCCATAGCCGGGTCGTCACCGTGAAGCTGGATCTCACCACCAGGGTGGCTACCCTGGTGAAATCCGTTGACCAGCCTGAGGGCCTGGTGACCCCGGCTGAGGGGAACGCGCAGACCACCCGCAGCGGGGACATGTTCGTCGGCTGGGGCATGCTGCCCTACATCTCCGAGTTCACCCCATCCGGGCATCTGCTGTTCAACGCAGAGCTCCCGTCTGGGGTCAGCACCTACCGCGCCTACCTCCTGCCCTGGCACCCGGCCCGTTAGGCGCCGGGGCATGCACGCCGGGTTTCCACCCGTGCAGGGTGGTGCGGTAAACCACGGGTTCCGTCAGGATCAAGGCATGGAAGCATCGGGGATGCGACGCCTCCTGCAGAGCGTGCTGCTGGCAGCCGTCATCCTGTGTGCCGGATGCCTCGCGACCGCATGCGCGCAGAGCGCTCGCGGCGCTGTCACCGCCCCCTCGCCCGGCGCGAGCGCACCGGCAACGCCCACCCTCCAGCCCTCAGTAACACCGACCGAAGCCAGCCCGACGCTGGCCCCGAGTACGGCCAGCCCTACGGCCGCGCCCAGCACGGCCTCGACCGCGCCGAGCCCGACGCCGAGTGGCTCGTCCAGCGGGTCCGGGTTCAACCTCATCTGGTTGTGGGTCGCCCTCGGCGCCGTGGTCCTCCTCGGCATAATCCTGCTGGCTACCCGCTCTCCCGCGCGTGGCCGTCCCTCGGCCGCGGCCTCCGGCTGGCGCTCGAGAGCCGTCGATGTGTATGCGAAGGGCGCGGCCTTCGACAGTGCGGTGCACTCGGCCGAACGGCAGGGCGTGTTCACCGAGGCGTCCAGCGTCCAGTGGGTTGACCTCCAGCGCCGGGCGGATGACCTCACCGAGGCGTTGTACGCGATGCGTGAGACCGCTCCCACCGAGCACCGCCGCGTTCAGGTGGAGAACGCCATCCTCTCGCTGCGGGCTGTCCGTGACGAGATGGACGCCCAGCGTTCTCCAGGGGGCGCCAGCGCACAGCGGAGCGGGTTCCTCCGTTCCCGACTGTCGGCTCTTGAGTCGTCTCTCAACGCACTCCGGGTTCCTGACAACCCTCTTGTGTGAGCATCCTTCCTCAAGACCGCCAGCGTTCACCTGACCAGCATTGCGCCCCCCGGGTGGAGCACCTGCCGACGCCATCGATAGGAGGGCTGCCCCATGCCGAACTGGGCCGAGCAGGTCACGGCGATCGCGACCGCGGTGAGCGCCATCGGACTGCTCAGTGCGATCGGTGCAGTGATCTTCGCGGGCCAGCAGGCCCGTGAAGCCCGGATTGGCCGTCAGGCCGAGATGGCAGTCGAATTCTTCAGGCGCTGGAGCGAAGGCCCGATGCTGGAGACGCGTCGGCTTGTCGCCCAGTTCGAAACGCCAGAGGCATTGCGGGACGCGCTAACGGTGTTCGTGGCCGAGAACTCCGCTGAGGCGTACATCCTGTACCGGGAACTCGACTACTTCGAGCAACTCGGTGCCCTCGAGAGGCACGGCGGCTTTGACTTCGAGCTCATCAGAACCCTGCTCGGCCGCCGGCTGATCGACCGGTGGGAGATGTGGCAGCCGGCGATCGACGCGATCGGCGGCAGCGCCGCCTACCCGATGTTCGAAAGCCTCGTGTCAAAAATGCGCGCCGTGGTGTAGTTCCCACTCCCGATCCACACCTGGGCGGCCGCGCGTGGCGGAACGCGGTCTTGGCCACCTGGTCGGCCAGGGTGACCCACCGACCAGGCACCTGCTGGCCAGCGGCGATCCTCACGAGACAGGCTTCAGCCGCTCGTCGAGTACCTTGACGCCGTTTTTCGTTATGACGAGGCGATGCTTGCTCACGTAGTACACGTAATCATTGCTCTGGGCCTTGAAGCCGTGGCGTGACCGCTGCGCCGGAAGCGTGATGTGCATACTCGGATGGTTTCTGTCGGACCCGTGGTAGTAAATCTCCCCGGTACTGGTCTCGCACATCCTTACCTTGAATCTCACAGAATTGTACGCAGCGATAAGAGTGCTGTTCTCCCCGCCATTGATGGTGGCGGCGATTCCCGCCGGGCACCGCGGCCCGGCAGGTGGTGAGGCCACAGCCCGGCCGGATCCGGTGAGGTGGTCTACGGCGGGGAGCCAGTCACCGCGGGTGAGGAAGGCGCCGCCGGCCACGGCCAGCAGCACAAGGAATGCGATCAGCTTTCCCGGCTTGCGGCGCGCTGGCCGGTAAGAAGGCGGCGGCGGGGTCCAGCCTTCACGGTGACCCGGGGCGGCCGGCGCCTCTGGCGAGGGCGGGGAATCCCACGAAGAAGTCGGGGCGGCGCCTGAGGGGGAGAATCCGTCCGTGGACGCCGCAGGCGGCGGAACGGGGGCGGCGCGATACGGTTCGCGGGGACGCGGCGGATCACTCGCCGGGGAGCCCGTTCCCGGCGGGAAGAAACGCGACGGGTCACCCAAGCCGGTCAGCCCGATGTCCGGAAGGGGAGATTCCCGGCCGGTGCCCGCCGTCCGCGGTGGTACGGGCCGGAAGGGGGAAGGGCTCGCCGTACCGCCCGGCCGCGCTGAGCCTGGTGAGCCCGAGTGCTTGGAGGTTCTGCGTGGCTTCGGTGCAGGCCTGTGGCTCTTCGGTGCTGATCTTGGTTGCCTGCATGCGGTGCAGGCCAGGCTCGAGGCCGCGTTCACCGTCTCGCACGCGGCGCACGTCCATGCGGTCATGCCGGAGGCCGCGCGACCCGCGGTCCGCCTCCTGGCCGCCGCAGCAGGAGCCTTCGCGGACGTTGCCGGGGCTGATGAGAGGCATGCCTGGCACGTCAGTGCCCCGCGGGGGTTGACGGTCTCGCACTCGCCGCACTGCCAGGTGTCGCCCATCTGTGGCCTGCTCTTACCAGCCAGCCGCTCGGCCGGAGGAGGGCGGCGACACCACGACCGTGGGGTCGGGAGCATCCGCGTCCGCGCCCGCGGCAGTGCCCGCCTCCGCCCCCGCGCCGGGGCCTGGGCCCGCGCTGCGGGAGGCGAGCAGTTCCAGGGTGGTCGGGCCCGTGAAGCTCAGCCAGTCGGGAGTATCGGGCACGGTATCCACGATGAGCGCCAGGGTCCGCGCTCCAGGCCGCGAGCGCTTCACGGCCGTGACCGCGTCGCCGTCCTGCACGCCGGGCGCCGCCGCCTCTTCCTTGTGAACGGTGGCCAGGCTGGCTGGCGGTGCCGCGGGAGGCGGGGACGCGGGTTCGGGGTATGCGCGGGGGCCAGGAGGCGGCGGGGTTTCGTGACCCGCCAGCCTCCGGCCGATTCGCCTTTCGAGGACCATGCGCAGGTCCTGCAGCACTGGCCCGTGCTCGCGGCCGAAGGCGATGGACACGCTGAAGCCGCTGTTCACGCGCCATCCGGGGGCGCCAGGCGGGGCAGGTACCCCGCCTCGCCGGTGGATCGCGGCCTGGACAGTGAGCTCAACTTGCTCAGGATCGGGCATGATCTCGGCCTGGAACCGTTCCAGCGCGTGAACGGCCGCGAAGACGCAGGCTTCCCCGCGGTGCGGATAGGCCGACCAGCCAAAACGGAGGAACTCGTCCGTCAGCTCAAGCCACCTGCCGCCGTCGGAGAGAACGAGGCGGTCTACCTCGGCTTCCCGGCCTTCGCGCAAGATACGGCCGCTGAAGCCGAGGTCCCAGATCAGGGTGGCAGGATCATCCGCCGTCCGGACGTAACCGGTCAGCTCGCCGTTGACGAAATATCGCTCGGTGAAGCAGCCGTACGGATCGTCATGCCATTGACCCTCTTCGGCATCTGCACCCGTCCAGCGGACGCGGAAAAGCGGCATCGTGTTACCTGCTCACAGGCTGTTCACGATCGTCTGGATGATCTCGTCCATTTCCCATTCATCCAGGCCTTCTCCGGCCTGGGAAGGAAAGAAGATGGTGTTGTTCCAGTTCGCCGCGATTCCCGGCCACGGTTCCAGGTCGGGCGCGAAGATCAGCAGGCGTTTCGCGGAGTTTTCCATGACGGCTGACTGGCTGGACTGGTATCCCCATTCCTCGAAGAGGTCGTCCTCTGAGCCGGCGATGGACTGGGGGTAGGTGCCGCTGGAAACGGCTGCTGGCGAGCGCAGTGGATGTGCCGGGGCGTCGGTGAACACCACGATCACGTGCCGCCGCCGGTCCAGCCCCCTTTCCCACGGCGCGCGGACCGCCAGGGCCAGCGCCTCAAGACCCGACTCCGGGGCGTCCCCGCCGCCGCGCGGTTCGAGTCTGCGCACAAAGTCCTCGTACGCTCCGGTGTCCTCAGGCAGGCAGAGGAATTTGGTCTCCTCGATCGCGTCGTCCGCCCGGTCCCCGAAGTCGCGGAAGCCGATGACCTTGACTCTGAGCTGGGAGATGCTTTTCCCTTTTTCTCCCATGACCGTCCGCAGACGGTCGTGGAATGACAGCGCGCTGGACTTCACGTTCTCCAGTACCGGCCGCATGCTCGCGGTGGTATCGATGCATAGCACGATGTCAACGGCGTACCTGAGGTTGCCGCTGTACTGGCCTTGCTCTTCCGTCATGACATGTCTCCGCTCTTGTTACTTTCCTGTGGCGTACCTGTTCGTGCCCGGCCCGGCGTCATCGTTCCGGCGGCGGGGCGCCTCGCCCGGGTGCAAATCGATCCGGTCCGTGGGTATCGACGCGGATCCGCACCCGGCTGCGCCTCGGCCCGTGTGAGGCGCCGTCTTCAGCGGGTGCCGGCGGGGGGCTGGTCGGCTCAGCCGGGGAGGCGGCAGGCCCGCGGTCCCGCGAGTGCCACCCGGACCCAGGTTGATATGCAGCCGGCTCGCCCGGCCGCTGGCGTGGGCTGGAGGAGTGTCCTCCGTTACGCTGCTGGGGAAGGCCAGGACGCTCTCGTCCTCCAGTGCCTTGAGGAACTCCTCGATGCCGGGCCTGCGCTGCTGGCTGGCATCGGTCAGGGACCGGACGAGGCGGGCGACCCCGGGATGCAGCTGAGGGTCGAGAGCAAGCTCCTGCCCGGCCTTGACCGCCTCGCCCGGGGAGCTGAACGCGGCGGGGACACCTGGCCGCTCCCCGGTCAGATACTCATGAAGCATGAGACCGAGCGCGAACATGTCCACGGCCGTGGTCAGGTCGGCGCCCTCCGCGCCTGCCTCGTCCTGGATGTAGGCCAGCCACTCCGGGGCCCCGTAGAGGGTGTCCCCGCCGACGGCGCCTGATTCCGGCGGTTCCCCGGCGATGTAGGAGTCGTCAAAGTCGATGAGCTTGGCCGTGTACAGGTCGTGGCCCGGCCGCTTCTGCACCAGCACGTTGTCGGGTTTGAGGTCGCCGTGGACCACGTTGATGCGGTGCAGTTGCTGCAGGCTCAGTGCCAGAGTCCGGAGCACAACGGCCTTCTGCCGCGTGGACAGGCCGTCCAGGCTGGCCAGGTTCGACGGATCGATCCGTTTGGTGACCTTGTAATACGTGGTCGCTTCCCGGAAGAACGCCTCCGCGGTGACGATGTTGCCGCCGCCGACGTCGTCGGACTTGAGACGCTTCATCACATGCTTGTGCCGCTGCTCGAACGCCAGGCAGTCAGCGCGGCGCCTTTCCTTGCTGCTGGCCGAGCCCGGGGAAGAGTCCAGCGGCCATTTAGGCTCCAGGAATTCCTTGATGAAGAATTCTTGGCCACCCTGGGTCGCGAAGGCCCAGACGCATTTGCCTCCTCCGGCGTTGGTGGGCTTGGTGGCCACCGAGTAGCCGTTGAGTACCTCGCCTTGCTTCATCCACGTGCCTCCGACGGCTGTGCGATGCGCTGTTCATAACCAGGCCGGTAGCGCTGCCATGAGTCCAGCCGGGCGGCCCGGTAGGCGCCGTCATCGGACTGGGGCAGGCCCTGCAACGGCTGCCAGTGCTCCGCCCGCAGCGCGGACAGGCGCGCGGCGAACCCGGCCTGAAGCTCGCCGAAGCTGGTGTAGCCGGGAGCGGCGAGCGCCAGGCTGGCGTCATCCTGGGTGTAGCCCTGGACCCGGCCGGCCAGCAGCCCGCCCTCCCCGGCCAGGCTGTCCGCGCTGGTCAGGGTGTCCAGCAGGATGTACTCGAAATGCGCGGGGGTCTGCACGTAGTTGAAGAAGCCGTCGGTCGCGCACAGCAGCACGCACGGGGCAGTCATGTGCTGCTCCGCGGAGTGGATCTCATACTTCCCGTCGGCCGCGATCTGGTTGGTCATCGGAGGGTCCTGCTCGAGTGAGCGAAGCGCGTCCGGCATCTCCGTGTCATCGCGGCTCAGCTGCTGTAGTCCGGCCCCGGGAGTCAGCAGATAACAGCGGGAATCACCGGCCCACCTGACCTGAACCTGCACAGCCGGGAGCTCGACGCGGTAGATCAGCGCGGCCAGGGTGCTGGGCAGTTCCCGCTGCATGGTGCCGCCGATGCGGCGCCGCGCTGGATTGCGCAGCTCCTGGAGCACGCCATCAATGTTGCGGCGCAGCGAGGGCGGCGCTGGACCGGGCAGCGCCGGATCAGGCAGCGCCGAGCCAGGCAGCTCCAGGCCGCCAGGCCTGGTCGAGGCCCGCCAGACCCTGACTCTGCACGTACTGCACCCGGCGGACGAAGTACTGCTCGAGGGCCAGCCGGACCGCCCGCGACGATACCCAGGCGCCGGAGCGCTCGGTCCCGTCGCTGGTGCGCCCGGCTACCTGCACGCCCGCGCCGCCGACCCCGTCGCAGACGGCCAGCAGCCCCAGGCGGGAACTACCGCAGAAGAGCACGAGCGGTTCCGCGTCCTCGCCCTGGCCGGGTTTCTTCTCGGTCCAGACCCCCACCGTCATCATCGGTGCGTGGTCATGGGCCCATACTGCTGACCCGTGCTGGGCCGCAGGGGTGATGCGCATCAGTCAGTAGCCTTCATCACTGTCGGGGTCGCGGCGCACCGGCCTTGACGTCACGATGCGGGATGGCCGCGGTGCGCCTGACCCGTCTGGGCGGCCTTCCGTGGGCCTACCGTCGTCGCGGTCTGCTGTCCCGCGGGGGGACTCCCCGGTGTCGCCCACCACCGACGCACTGATCACTTTGCGGCCCGGGTCGGCAGCCAGGCTGCCGCGCAGCCGTGACCCGCTGGGGCGCGGCCCCGCGTCCGCACCGGTCCCCGCGCCGTACAGGGTGCCCGTCGGCAGTGCCCGGGTCAGGAACCGGTCCATCAGCTTCTTGCGCTCATCGCGCGTCTCGAACGGCTCCTCGTCGGAGCCGCTTCGCCCGTACATCATGCTGATCGCCTGCAGCATGTTCTGTGCCTCGGCGATGTCCCCGGCGACGATCATTTCCATGACCGGGCCGGTGTCATCCGGGTGGTTGGCCAGGTGCAGCGCGAGCAGCGCAGGATTGCCGCCCGCCAGCAGCTCGCGCATCGGTCCGACCTTCATCTCGGTCAGGCGCGTCTCCCGGTGGGTCTCCCGGAAGCTCCGCCCGCTCGAGGCTGCCTCATCCGCGTGGACTGGAAGCTCAATCCCGCAGCCGCTGATCTCCACCGCCGGGTCACAGGAGACCGACCGGAGCGCCTCTTCAATAGCCTCTTCCGCCCGGGAGGATTCAGCGATGTCCAGCCGGCGGGATGCCCCGCGCATGGTGGCCACGAGGCGTGGCGCGACCAGGCTTCGCATATCGCGGATCTGGCGCCGGGCCACGTCCGCGGCGTCGGTGACCCGGCACCGGTAGGTCAGGTGGGCCTGGAACACGAAGCCCGGGTCAGAGCTGGGCAGCTGAGCATCCAGGTAGAGCAGATGCTCCGCCGTATCGATGTAGTAGGCGCTGCGGTAGTTCCCGAGCCGGGCGGCAGGCACCGGGGAGCCCCCGGGGAAGGCGACCAGCTCACCCCGGGACGAGACGAGGACTAGCGCGAGGCCTAGCCTGGGTGCCGCCAGCCGCCGCCAGTGCCAGTACAGCAGCGGCTCAGGGTCTCCCACGATGGGGTCGTACGTCGTTTCCATGATGTCGTCCCTCCGCTCACCGGCCCATGACGCTCAGCACGCGCTGCGCCGACCGCACTGGCGCCTTGGGGCTGCTGGCCCATTGCTCGAGGTAATACTCCATGCGGTCGGGGTGCTTGCCGCCCAGCCGGGTGATCGACTCGATGACCCGCGACACCGGCCCCAGTGCCCTTTCGTCCTGGTCGGCCAGCTCCAGCCAGGACCGGAGGGCATCCAGCGCCAGTCCCCGGACTGGCTTCGCCGACAGCGCCCTGCCCCACAGGTCACGCAGGGCCTCACGGTGGCGGTCCGACTGGGCGAGCAGCACGGGCCACGACCCAGCATCTGGCCGGGCTTTCCGCTCGGCGACGGTGGTGCGCCCGCGCTCGTGCGCGGGCCTGCTGACGGCTGCGCCGGCCGGGCCAGGGCTCGTGCCTGCGCGTGACATGACCGCGGTTCCCGTCAGGCGCGAGGATCCGGCCGGCCGGGCAGGCGGCGGTCCGGCGGCGGGGTCACGAGCTTCAGCACGGGCGGAACCTCAGCACGTGTCGCGGCACCAGGGGGGCCGTCTGCCTCACCCAGCGCCGGGGTGCGGGCGGTGAGGATAAAGGCCAGCAGCGCCTTCAGCACGGGCGGTGAGCCGTCCATGGAGTCGCTCCATTCCAGCAGCGCATCAAGTACCTCACCCAGGCGGCCGTTCTCCGCCAGGTTGAGGACGGCGACGGCCAGCGCGACAAGGCAGTCCCACTCGTCCCGCTTGAGTACCTCGCCGAGGACGCTGATCGCGTCCGCCGGGTGGCTACGGCCGAATGCGCTGCCCGCGGCCTCAGCCGCCGTCCATGGGAGGCGGCTGCCGGGTCCCTCGGGCTGGTTCGCGGCCCACTGCCGCAGGAGCGCCCACACCCGCGGCGCATACCGGGGACTGTGCCCGGGGACCGCGAGGGCCAGCGCAGCGCAGGCCCGGGTGGCGGGCGAAGGGCTGACCGCCCACGGATAGACGAAACGGTGCAGCACATAGGAGAAATCCAGGGTGGCCAGCAAGCCGGTGGAGGCGGCGGCGCGCGCCCGGACCTCAACGTCAGGATGCCGCCCCAGGTCCCGAAGCCAGCCGGTCAGAGCCGGGCGCATGCCGTCGACCCAAGTCCAGGTGTGCTGGAGGACCGCAGCCCCGAGCCGGGGGCTGCGGAACCGCAGCACCTCAGGGGACGGATCACCGTAAGCGGTGGCAGGTTCCGGGGGCTCGGCCAGCTGGATCCACTGCTGCTGATCTGCCAGCGCGCGCCGGAACCGCAGCGCGGGCGGCTGTTCCAGATCGGGGAAAAGCCGGCCGTAGAGGGCGGTCGCGGCGTCGCTGATGGTGAGATAACTAGAGTCCTCCAGGACCGAGACAGCAACCGGGAGCACGATCTGCCGGTAGTCGGTACCTGCCGACGTGTCGGTTCTGGCGAACCATGCCTGCACCCGCTTCGCCGGATCCAGTAGGGCCTGCAGGGTGGCCGCGCGGTCCTTGTGGGTGCTGACCGCGTCGGCGATCTGCACCGCCACACGCGACGCGAATCGCGGGCTGCCGTCCTCGGCGAGTAAAGCGGCCACCTCGTCGCTGGCCAGCCACCGCCTGAGTTCCTCGGTCCGGGCCGGTGTGACCAGGGCGCGGGCGCGCCGGCGCACGAGAGTGAGCGGGTCAGGCAGGCCGAGTTCCTCGAAGGTGAACTCGCCGCGGCTGCCCGCCGCGGCCAGCGCCCCGCAGGCCTCCTCGGTCACGACCACCATGTAGTTACGGCTGTCCCGCAGCAGCTTCGCGGTCTTCTGGAGCCACACGTCATCGAGCCGCCCGGTCAGGTCGCCCGGCAGGGAAGGCACGAGGAATGCCGTGCCGGCCGGCCCGCAGCGCCATCCGCGCTCGGCTAGCAGGACGGAACCCGCCATCATGCGCATGCTGTTCCTGCTGCCCGCTTCCGCCAGCAGTGCGATCGCCGCGGATTCCCGTCCGCTGCCCGGGGGACCGCACAGGATCAGCAGGTGCCGACCGCGCAGCGTGTCGAGCGCGGGCCCGAACCCGCCCGGCCGGACGTACATCCCGATGTGCCGGTCGAGGTAACCATCATCCAGGGGGACGGCCGAGTCCGCGGCCGGGCGGCCACCCGTGCTTTCGCCGCTTCCTGACCTGATGGCAAAATCCCCCTCCTCGACCAGGATCTCGTCGTTGAACACGTTGATCGAGCCGATCCGCAGGCTCGGATCACCACCCAGCCGCCGGATGAGCTGGTCGAGGATGTCCCCGGACCGGGCTGAGTCCTCGCGTGCGGGCAGCTGCCCGGCCAGGGAGCGGATGGCCTGCTCCTCGGTGATCCCTTCGCCGGGTGCCGGCCCGTCGCCGGCTTCCCCCGGACGACTGCCGTCGCCAGGCGGGTCCTCCGGTCGCCCGCCCGCGGCCGGTGTGACCGGTGCTTCCCCGGATGGTCGTCTTTCCTCTGAGCTATCGGCCGCCATAGTTAACCTCCCCCACGGCACTCGCGCGCCCCGCGCGCCCTGTCAGTCAGTTGATGTTGAGGTCGCCCTTATCCAGGCGCACTTGATCGTTGAAAACGGTGATCTTGCCCACCTGGCCGTAGTTGGTCAGCAGCGTGGATCCGGACGCGTACTCGGGACGCTGGCGCGCCTCCGCGACCAGGCGCCGAAGCTCGCCCGCGAACCGCTCGTCCCGCGCGGCGTAGTCCTCCAGGGTCTGCCGCAGGAGCGCCACGGCCCGATCGTCCTGCGGGCGCTCCTCGGCCAGGAGCAGGGCCTGCATGGCCCGCCGGTCCCCCTGGAATTTCCGGGTCACTATTCCCCGGAGCCTCGACAGGCCAGACCAGGCCGAATGCCCAGCGTCCTTGCCGAATTCCTCCGCGCTGCCCTTCGAAGCCAGGATCAGCGCGGCCAGTGCGATGGTCGAGACCGGTTCCATCTGTCCCTCCCCCAAGGGTCCCGGATCTTCAGCTGCATCAGCCACCTGGGTGCTATCCACCCAGAGGGGCGGCTGACACCTCAAGATCAGACCTGCAGTCACGATGCACAACACGTGGGACGCCCCAGGCCGGCTTTGGGGTCACGGATAGAAAGTCTCGATTTCGCATCTGTCCCCGCAGTAAGGCCAGCCTTTCCTGCCACTCTGCACCCAGGCCACTGGTCTCCCGGTACCAGCGAAGGGGCGGCCGGGCGTGCTGGGCATGTCCCCGACGAGGTCCCCGGGCATCCCTCGGTGGTCATGGGACGGACTGCCCCGATCGGGGTCGCCTGCTCACGTGAGGGTGCACCCGCGCATCGGCTCGAGGGCCTGACAGGCTCCCGAGCCGATGCTGGCGGGGTGGCTAACTAGCACGTAGGGGCGTACTTCGGGTAGTAGCCGAGTCCCGAGTCGAGGTCGAATGTTTGCTGAGCACCGTCCACATTGACGGTGACCACGTCATCCCAGTAGGACGTGTAGGCACCGCAGACAGGCGGCGCCGTCCAGGCTGAAAGATAGTAATTGTTGTAATCAGTCCCCCCGCCGCTACCCACGCGAACCCAGCTGGATCCGTTATAGCGATAGAGGTAAACGGAAGCCGTGATATGGCCGCGGTAGTGGCCGCAGGTGATGTCGGCTCCCCCGACGGCCGCACCATTGGACGTTTTGACATTCCCGAGGGTCACGCTGCAGTCGCCCCACACCCAGACGTGATGGGGTCCGGCTGGGTTCACTTGTGCCTGAGCAGCCGACGCCACTCCAAGGCCTAGCGCCAGCGTGCATGCGGAGGCGACCAGAGCAAGCACCGGCCTGAGCAGGCGGCGCGAAAAGTGACCGCGACGACCTGGGACGATCTGCTGGATTAGTGGCGCCTCCTGGCTGATCGGGCCTGCTGCGGAATGCCGGCGGCTGGCTCGGCGAATTGCGGTGTTGGGCTGGAATCGCGACATCGTCAGCTCCTTTGGCTTGCGGGCCCGATGAGGTTTGCCTTCGCCGGTTACCCGATGCCTGGACTGTGCAAGCGAGCACTTAAGCGGCGCTTAACGAGCACTGGGCCGGGCATGGTCAGGGTCTGCGGGCGGCCTGGATCGCATGGGGGCGGGACGCAAGCACATGCGATGCTGTTGATAGGCGGACCGTCTGGGACCACCGCCCTGACCGGCGTGGTCGCAACCGTCGCGCGGGGGTGGGGGTTGCTTGAGCTTCAGCTGCTGGGCGATATGCAAGTCAGGCTCGGCGGCACCGTGATAACCGTGGTCTCGGGTCGCCAGCGACTGCTGCTAGCACGGCTGGCGCTCGCTGAAGGACGGTTTGTTCAGGTCGCCCAGCTGATTGATGATCTGTGGGAGGACCGGCCGCCGGATTCTGCGCCGAACGCGCTGCAGGTTTACGTCTCGGCGCTGCGCAAACAGCTAAGGGCCGGCAGCAGTGCGGACGCGGGGCCGGTCCTACGCCCTTGATGGCGCGGCAGTCATCGATACGGCGGAGTTCCGGCAGGAGATCACCGCCGGTCTCAGTGCCGCTTCATCGGCTGACGCATCAGCGGCGAGTGGCTGGCTGGAGCGCGGGCTCCGTCGCTGGACCGGGCGGCCAGGCCAGGATCTGGATGACGTCGGCTTCGTGCTGGCAGCCCGGGCGGGGCTGACAGATCTCTATCTATCCGGCATGGAGGTGTGGGCGGCTGCACGGGTCGTTCAGGGCGCGGCCAGGGAGACGGTTCCCTAACTCGCCGCTGGCTTCCGCGCCTGGGCCCGTAGCGTCCGCTCCGGTGAAAGCGCGGCGCGCGGTTTCCCCGGCCAGTGTGGCTGGTTGGTAAGGGCATTGCCACTCGAGGGACAGCTATCCGGACCGCCCGGATGGACGATCTGCCCTTGCACGTCTTCCCCATGACCGTTAGGAAGGAAATCGGGCCTACGGGGGATCGTGGGCCGATCTGCGCGTACTTCGGGGGGAGTTCGCATGTTTGCGCCATCTCGCCGCTTCTTGACGTATGCCTGCTGTGCCGCAGCCAGCCTGTCGCTGGCCGGGTTCAGAGCCGCTCCGGCGACCACTGGTCACGCCGCGGGGACACCCAATCACTTCAATGTGGGCGCCACCCACTCGCCGCAGTTGCTGAGACAGCTCGCCGGCCCGGCCGCACGGGCGGGCCCGGGGCGGCAGGTGCCCGGCCTGGCTCCGCCGGCCGCCGCCAGTCGCGCCGAGCGGGGCGTGGACGTCGCTTCCTATCAGCACCCGAACGGCGCCGCCATCAACTGGCCGCGGGTCCACGCGTCTGGAATACGCTTCGCCGCCGTGAAGGCCACCGAGGGGGCCTACTACCGCAACCCGTACGCGCTGGCCGATCTGAACCAGGCCCGCGCCGCCGGGCTGTCCGTGGTCGCCTACGCCTTTGCCATCCCGAACGGCAACGGCGCCAGCGGCAGCCCCGCCCGCCAGGCCGACTACCTGCTGAGATACCTGGGAACCATGAGCCGCAGTGTTCCGGTCATGCTGGACATCGAGTACAACCCCTATGGGCGAGAGTGTTATGGGCTCACCGCCCGGGCCATGGTGTCCTGGATCTCCTCGTTCAATTATGAGGTCAAGGCTAAGACCGGCCGGAAGCCGATACTGTACGTCCCCGTGTACTGGTGGGCATCCTGCACCGGCAGTAGTACAGGATTCGGGAAAAGACAGTTGTGGGTGCCTGACTACACCACCGCACCCAGCCCGCTGCTGCCTGCCGGGTGGAAGACCTGGTCGTTCTGGCAGTACACGAGCACCGGAACGGTTCGCGGGATCCAGGCTCCCGGCCACACCGACCTCGACCGGGCCAATCCGGCCATCCCTCCAGTGCTCGGCAACCAGTAACCGATCGACGGCGACCCGAGACAAGGGTGAATTTTGCGTCGGTGGGTAGCCAATGTCTTGCTCATTGTGATGAGCTGCATCTTGGGCCCATTTAGGCGCACTTTCACATCAGGGGGAAATTATGAGTGATGCGATCCGGCCGTGGCCACTGGTCAAGGAGGGGGACAGCCAGCACCCGGTCCAGTCCGTGCAGTACCTGCTCCACCAGCGCGGCCACGGGGTCACCATTGACGGGATTTTCGGGCCGATGACGACGGCGGCCGTGAAGGCCTTCCAGGCCGAGAAGAAGCTGGCCCAGGACGGCGAAGTCGGGCCGCTGACCTGGGCTCAGCTGGCCCTCCAGGTCAAGCAGGGGGCCAGCGACTATGCCGTGCGCGGGGTGCAGGAAGAGTTCGTGTTCCGCAAGCAGAACCTCGCGATAGACGGGATCTTCGGGCCTAAGACAGACGCGGCGGTGAAGGGCTTCCAGAAGGGGCTGGGCGTCACGCAGGACGGGACCGTCAGCGACACCATCTGGCAGGCACTGGTCAGCGGCATGCTGCCCGGCTGATCTGCAGCCACCAGCAACTGCGCCGGAAACCGCGAAGGCGGGGTTGGTGCCGCAGTGCGCTGCCCACAGGCCTGCGGGGGAAGCAGCCTGGGGCAGCGCGACCGCCCGGGCACAGGCCCGGTCCCTGCGCATGCCCACCGTTGCGCGCTGGCAGGCGGCTGGCGGTGCCCGCTGAACCGCACTGCCCGCGGACCTCCGAGAATCCGGCCACCGCACAGGTCACGCCCCCACATGACCGAGGGTGGCGGATGAGTCCGCCGGGCCGGGCACCGCCTAGCCATCCCCGCGACGGTCCGTTGGCCCTCCGGCCGCCGCCCGTCCCATGGCACCATGACAACCAGGCATCGAGCAGCTTCTATGCAGGGGATGTGTGGTTGATGTGGAGATGCAAACTCCACCCGTGGGAGGAGAGGGCCGCGTTTCACGGCTCAGCGGAGCCTGCGGTTCGGAACTTCTGCACCGGGAAGACGAGGATCTTGTCGTCGCCTGTCCTGGGGTTTCCGCGGCCGTCCCGGTTGCTGGTCGTGCACCACAGCGAGCCGTCAGGCGCGCGGACCACCTCCCGCAGCCGGCCGTACTCACCCGCGAAATGCGCTACCGGGACGCCCACCTGGCCCGCAGGACCCAGTGGGACCTGCCATAGCCGCTCCCCGCGCAGCGCGGCGACCCAGAGGCTGCCAGCGGCGATCGCGGCACCCGATGGCGACGCCTGGTCCGGCGGCCAGGTGAGCACGGGATCGGTGTACCGGCCGCGGCCGCCAGCTCCCTCGATGACCGGCCAGCCGTAGTTGTGCCCCTTCTCGATCCGGTTGACCTCGTCGAAGCGGTCCTGGCCCAGCTCGGTGGCATACATCCGCCCGGCGTTATCCCACGCCATGCCCTCGATGTTGCGGTGCCCGTACGTCCAGACGAGCGTGCCGGAGGGATTGCCCGGCGCGGGCCGGCCATCCGGGGTCAAACGCAGGATCTTGCCGCCCAGTGACTCCGTATCCTGGGCCAGGCCGGGCTCGGCGTGCTCTCCGGTGGCCGCCCACAGCATGCCGTCCGGGCCGAAGGCCAGGCGTCCCCCGTTGTGGATGGCGGCACGCGGAATACCGGTGACCACGGCATCCAGCGGCCCGATCTGGCCGCCCGCGTACCGGAACCGCACGATCCGGTTATCCGTGCGGGTGCTGAGATACAGGTAGACCAGCCGGTCCCGGCCGAACGACGGGGACACCGCGATCCCCAGCAGCCCGCCCTCGCCGTACGGCTCGACCCCGGGGACGGTACCGATAGCGGCTACCCGGCCGTGCGGGGACACCCGGAGCAGCCGGGCGCTGTCGCGTTCGGTGACCAGCGCGTCGCCGCCCGGCAGGAAGGCGATCGCCCACGGCACCGCCAGATTCCGCACCAGCACGGCCGGCTCGCCGATATGCGCCGTGGGCTGCACGGCGCCGCCCGGCGCTGGCGCGCTGCGACCCGGCGGCGAGCCTGCGTCACCAGCGCAGCCGCCACATACCAGGCCCGCGCACACCGCTATCGCGGCGATAACTCGTGAGCGCATGAACTCCCCCACGGCCGATCAGGCGGTCCCCTGGCCCCGCCATTACCACCATCCTGCGCCACGGCGCGGCCCTCCGAGGGTGAGCCGGGGGCCGGATCCCGTGACCGGCCGCATGCTCTACACCCCGTGCACACTCTCTGCATCCGGACTGCACATGGCGGGCCTGTTGTGCACCGCTGACGGATCGCCCCGTTTGGGGCGGTGTCTCGCCTGCTTGCGGGGGGCTGCGTGGGCAGGACAGACTGTCGGGAACCGGGAGGAGGGTGACGTTGGCGCGCAGGCGGCTTCCCCGCTGGTCGGAGTTCCAGCCGCTGTTGCGCCCGGAGCGGATCCCGCTCAACCCCACCGAGCGGCGGCTCGGCCGCGCACACACGATCCCCGACCTGCGGAAGATCGCCGCCCGCCGGGTGCCGCGGGCCGTGTTCGACTACACCGACGGGGCCGCGGAACGGGAAGTCAGCCTGCGCCGCGCGCGCAACGCGTTCGCCCGCGTGGAGTTCCACCCTCAGGCGCTGCGCGACGTGAGCGACCCGGACACCAGCACCACGGTGCTCGGGCGGCGCTGGGCGCTTCCGTTCGCGCTCGCGCCGACCGGGTTCACCCGGATGATGCACCATGAGGGCGAGCTGGCGGCCGCCCGGGCCGCGCAGCGGGCCGGCGTGACGTTCTCGCTGTCCACCATGGGCACCGCCTCGATCGAGGAGGTGGCGGCGGCCGCGCCGTATGCGGACAAGTGGTTCCAGCTGTACGTGTGGAAGGACCGGGCGGCTGGCAAGGACCTGCTGGAACGGGCCCGCGCGGCCGGCTACGAGGCCCTGCTGCTGACCGTGGACACGCCGGTCGGCGGGGCCCGGATGCGGGACGTGCGCAACGGGCTGACCGTCCCGCCCGCGCTGACCCCGGCCACCGTGCTCGACGCGGCCGTCCACCCCACCTGGTGGTTCAACCTGCTCACCACCGAGCCGCTCAGCTTCGCCAGCCTGAATGAGTGGCGCGGCACCGTGGCCGAACTGGTGAACACGATGTTCGACCCGACGGTGACGTTCGCCGACATCGAGTGGCTGCGCGCCGCCTGGACCGGGCCGCTGCTGCTCAAGGGCATCCAGACCGTGGCCGACGCCCGCGCCGCCGTGGACCACGGCGCGGACGGGATCGTCATCTCCACCCACGGTGGCCGGCAGCTGGACCGGGCCGCCGCGCCGCTGGAGGTGCTGCCGCAGATCGCCGACGCGGTCGGTGACCGGGCCGAGATCCTGCTGGACACCGGGATCCTGCACGGCGGGGACGTGGTCGCGGCGCTGGCCCTCGGCGCCAGAGCCTGCCTGGTCGGACGGGCCTTCCTGTACGGGCTGATGGCTGGCGGGGAACGTGGGGTGGACCAGGCGATCGGCATCCTCAGCGAGGAGATCGCCCGCACGCTCCAGCTGCTCGGCGTCCGCAGCGTCCGGGAGCTGAACCGATCGCACGTGTCACTGCGCTGAGCAGGAGGGAAAGGCCGTCCATGGAGATTGTCGAGTTCCGCCCGGAACGCGAGCAGTACGCGTTCACGTTCGGCGGCGTCGCGCCGGTCCGCAAGGTGGTCCCCGGGACGATGCTGCGGCTGTGGACCGAGGACGCGTTCTGCGGCGGCATCCGGAGCACCTCGGACCTGCCCAGCACGTCACTGACCATGCCGTTCGTCAACCCGCAGACCGGCCCGTTCTACGTGGAGGGGGCCGAGCCGGGTGACACCCTGGCGCTGCACTTCGCTGGGCTCACCCCGGCCCGCGGCTACGGCGCGTCCTGCACGATCCCGCTGTTCGGGGGGCTGACCAGCACCGACCGCACCGCGACACTGCAGGATCCGCTGCCCGAGCGGACCTGGATCTACGAGGTGGACCGGGACCGGGGAACGGTCGCGTTCCAGGCCCAGTCCAGCGACTTCCGCCTGGAGCTGCCGATGGACCCGATGCTGGGCACCGTCGGCGTCGCCCCCGCCGCCGGCGAGGTGCGCTCCTCGCTGGTGCCAGACACCTTCGGCGGGAACATGGACACCCCCGAGATGCGGGCCGGCGCCACCTGCTATCTGGCCGTGAACGTGCCCGGCGCGCTGTTCTCGGTCGGTGACGGGCACTACCGGCAGGGCGAAGGCGAGGCGTGCGGCACCGCGGTGGAAGGGGCGATGGACGTCACGCTCATCGTGGACCTGATCAAGGGCAGCGGACCGGCCTGGCCGCGGCTGGAGACCGATGATTACCTCATCGTCGTCGGGTCGAGCCGGCCACTGGAAGATGCCTGGCGGGTGAGCCAGGTCGGTATGGTGACGTGGCTCAGCGAGCTGTACGGCCTGGACAAGCTGGACGCCTATCAGCTGCTGTCCCAGACCAGCGAGACCCCGCTGGCCAACGTGGTGGACGCCAACTACAGCGCGGTCACCAAGGTGGCGAAGGCGCTGCTCCCGCAGGCGGCGGCGTACGACGGCATGCACCGGCAGCTACGGGCGGCCGCCGCGGCCGCCGGCCAGTAAGGAGGCACCAGGTGGATCTGGGTCTGCAGGGGCGCCGGGCCCTGGTAACCGGCGGCACCAAGGGGATCGGGCGGGCCATCGTGCAGACGCTGGCCGCCGAGGGCGCTGCGGTGGGGTTCTGCGCCCGCACCGGCAGCGACGTCACCGACGCGGTGGAGGTGCTGACCAGGGCCGGCCGCGTGGCCATCGGGCGGGTCGTGGATGTGGCCGATGAGGCGGGCCTGCAGCAGTGGGTGGACGACAGCGCCGCCGAACTCGGCGGCCTGGACATCGTGGTCGCCAACGTCAGCGCGCTGGCCATCCCGGACGAGCCCGCCAACTGGCAGGCCAGCTTCGACACGGACATGATGGGCACGGTCCGCCTGGTCAACGCGGCCCTGCCCTACCTGGAGCGCAGCGACGCCGCGTCGATCGTCACGATCGCCAGCGTGTCCGGCCGGGAGATCGACTTCGCGGCCGGCCCGTACGGCACGTTCAAGGCGGCCATCATCCACTACACCCAGGGGCTGGCCTACCAGCTCGCGGCGAAGGGCATCCGGGCCAACTCGCTGTCTCCCGGCAACACCTACTTCGACGGTGGTGTCTGGCAGAACATCGAGCAGCAGAACCCCGACCTGTTCGGCACGGCCATAGGGCTGAACCCGACCGGCCGGATGGCCAAGCCCGAGGAGATCGCCCGTGCGGCGGTGTTCCTGGCCAGCCCGGCGGCCAGCTTCATGACCGGCGCCAATCTGCTCGTGGACGGGGCGCTGACCCGCGGCGTGCAGTTCTGACCGTGCGCAGGCCTGACCCCACGGCCTGCCGGTCTGAGCCGCGCAGGCTCAGGTGCCGGTGATGTGCTCCGGCCGCACCGGCACCTGGTTCAGCGGCAGCCCGGTGGCGGCGCGGATGGCGGCCACGACGGCCGGGCCGGAGGAGATCGTCGGCGGCTCGCCGACCCCGCGCAGGCCGTAGGGCGCGTGCGGGTCGGGATATTCCAGCACCTCGATCCGCATCGGGGGCATGTCGAGGATGGTGGGGATCAGGTAGTCGGTGAAGGACGGGTTCCTGATCTTGCCGCCGGAGATCTGGATCTCCTCCATCACGGCCAGCCCCAGCCCCTGCGCCGAGCCGCCCTGAATCTGCCCGAGCACCGCCTGCGGGTTGATGGCCTTGCCCACGTCCTGGACGCAGTCCAGCGCGACGACCTTGACCAGGCCGAGTTCGGTGTCCACGTCGACCACCGCGCGGTGCGCCGCGAACGCGTACTGCACGTGCGCGAAGCCCTGCCCGGTCTCCGGGTCGAGTGCCTTGGTCGGCCGGTGCCGCCATTCGGCGGTCTCGTCGATGACCTCGCCACCCAGCAGGTCGGCCAGCTCACCGAGGATGCCCTCGCCCGCCGAGACCACCTTGCCGCCCTCCAGCCGCAGGCCGGGCACGGTCCGGCCGAGCCGGTGCTGGATGACGGCTAGCGCGCGCTCGCGCACCTTCTCGCACGCGGCCTTGACCGCGCCGCCGGTGATGTAGGTCTGCCGGGACGCGGACGACGATCCGCCGCTGCCCACCTGGGTGTCCTTGGGCGCCACGATGACCCGGTCGACGCCCAGCTCGGTGCGCACGATCTGCTGCTCGACGGTGACCAGTCCCTGGCCGACCTCGGCCGACGCGGTGTGCACCGTCGCGGTCGCTTCCCCGGACAGCACCTCGAGCTGGACCCGGGCCGTGGAGTAGTCGTCGAAGCCCTCGGAGAACCCGACGTTCTTGTAGGCCACCGCGTAGCCGACGCCACGCACCACGCCCTCGCCGTGGGTGGTGTTGGCGACGCCGCCGGGCAGATCCCGCAGGTCCGGCACGCCGTTCGTGCTGCGCGGCGGCGGCAGCGGCATGGCCTGCACCCGGCGCAGCAGTTCCTCGACCGGCGCCGGGCTGTCGATGACCTGCCCGGTCGGCGCCTGCGCGCCCTGGGTCATCGCGTTGCGGCAGCGCAGCTCCACCGGGTCCAGGCCCAGCGCGGCCGCCAGCTTGTCCATCTGGGCCTCGTAGGCAAACGCGGTCTGCACCGAGCCGAAGCCGCGCATGGCCCCGCACGGCGGGTTGTTGGTGTACGCGCCGTACGCATCGACGTGCACGTTGGGCACCACGTAGGGGCCGATGCCCATCGTGCCCGCGTTCCCGACGACGGCCGGGGTGCTGGACGCGTACGCCCCGCCGTCCAGGTAGATCTGCGCCTTGACGTAGACCAGCCGGCCGTCCCGGTCGGCCCCGTGCTCGAAGCGCATCAGCGCCGGGTGCCGGTGCACGTGCCCGAAGAACGACTCCTCCCGGTTGTAGACCATCTTCACTGGCTTGCCGGTGCGCAGGGCCAGCAGGCACGCGTGCACGTGCATGGACAGGTCCTCCCGGCCGCCGAACGCGCCGCCCACGCCGGCCAGCGTGAGCCGCACCATCTCCGGCGGCAGGCCGAGCGCCGAGCAGATCTGCCGCTGGTCCACGTGCAGCCACTGGGTAGCGACGTACAGCTCCACGCCGCCGTCCTCGGCCGGCACGGCGAGCCCGGACTCCGGGCCGAGGAAGGCTTGGTCCTGCATGCCCACCTGGTACTCGCCGGTCACCACGATGTCGGCCACCGGCTCGGGGTCACCCTTGCGCAGTTTCAGGTGCCGCACCAGGTTGCCCTGCGGATGCAGCTGGGCCCGCTCCCGGGACAGCTCGCTGACCTTCCCCGGCACCGTGTGCACCAGGTTCCACCGTGGGTGGCCCAGGGCCTCGTGGGCGTCGGTGACCGGCTCGTACACCTCGTAGTCCACCCGGATCCGCTTGGCCGCCTGGCGGGCGATCTCCGGGTGGTCGGCCGCCACCAGCGCCACCGGCTCGCCCTGGTAGCGCACGACGTCCACGGCCAGCACCGGCTGGTCGGTGATCTCCAGCCCGTAGAACTTATGGCCCGGCACGTCCTCCTGAGTCAGCACCGCGGACACGCCCGGCGTAGCCAGCGCCTCGGCCGTCTCGATCGAGCGGATCCGGGCGTAGGGGTGCGGGCTGCGCAGCGTAACCCCCCAGATCATGCCGTCCAGCCACAGGTCGCTGGAGTAGACGAACTCCCCGGTGACCTTGGGCGTGCCGTCCGGCCGGCGCGCGCTGCTGCCCACCCCGCCGGATACCGGGGTGGTCCGGCCGGGTGATGTCCCCGCCGGGGTGGTCGGTGCCGTCATCAGGTCACTCCCGAGCGCCAGACCGCCGGGCTGCCGCCAGGCGGACCGCTTCCATGATCTTCTCGTACCCGGTGCACCGGCACAGGTTGCCAGCCAGGGCCTCCCGGATCTCGGCGTCGCCCGGCGCGGGCTGCCGCTCGATGAGGTCGTGCGCGGCGATCAGCAGCCCGGGCGTGCAGAAGCCACACTGCACCGCACCCGCCTCCAGGAACGCGCGCTGCACGGTGGACAGCTCGCCGCCGGGCGCGAGGCCTTCGACCGTGCGGATGTCCCGGCCCTGGGCCTGGCCGGCCGCCACCAGGCAAGCGCACGACAGCACGCCGTCCAGGTAGACCGTGCACGAGCCGCACTCGCCCTGCTCGCACGCGTTCTTCGAGCCGGGGAACCCGAGCCGCTCGCGCAGCACATAGAGCAGGCTCTCGCCCTCCCATACGTCGTCGGCCTGCTGCTGCTCACCGTTGACGGTGCAGGTGATCCGCATGCCGGTCACGTCCTCCGGAACTCGTGCCACGCCCAGGTCAGCGCGCGCCGGGCCATCACCGACAGCGCGTGGACCCGGTACCGCGCGCTACCCCGGACATCGTCGATCGGCGCGGCCGCCTCCGCGACCAGGTCCGCGAACCGGCGGCTGGCGGACTCGGGCAGGTCACCGCGCGATTCCCACAGCCCGTCCGCGGCCAGCGCCTGGGCCAGGAACTCTTCGGCGGCCAGCGCGCGCCGCGGGGTGGGGCCGGCCGACCCGATGCCGGTGCCGACCGCCTGGCGGTCCGGGTGCAGCGCCAGGCTGAACGCGGCCACCGCGATGACCATCGCGTTGCGGGTGCCGATCTTGCAGAACTGCTGCGGGCCGGTGGGCGGAGTGACCAGCACCGCCTTGATCAGCTCGTCCGGTTCCAGCGCGTTCCGCTTCACCCCGGTGTAGAACTCATCGGCCGGGATCAGCCGCGTGCCGCGCACCGACTCGACCTCCACCTGCGCGTGCGCGGCCAGCAGCGGGGGATGCGCGTCACCCGCGGGGGACGCGGCCCCGAGGTTGCCGCCGACCGTCCCCCGGTTGCGGATCTGTGGTGACCCGACGGTGCGGGATGCCATGGCCAGCCCGGGCAGCCGGTCACCCAGCTCGGTCTGCACCCTCGTGTAGGTCACCCCGGCGCCGAGCCAGATCCGCCCGTTGTCCGGGGCCCACTCGGCCAGCTCACCCACCCGGGTCAGGTCCAGGAGGTACTCCGGCCGGTACCGGTCGAAGTTCAGCTCGACCATGACGTCGGTGCCACCCTGGATCGGCACCGCGTGCGGGTACGCCGCCTTCAGCTGCAGGGCTTCCGCCCAGGTCAGCGGCTGCAGGAACTCCATGGCACCTCCCCTCTGCGCCGGTTGCCCCGAACCAGGCGAGGGCGCACAGTTTGGTGCGTGGCCGCAGCGCCGGGGCCGGTGGTCCTGCATGTCAGTCTGGCTCATCGAGCCGGAAAACCGAACCGCGGCGCGGGCTGGCCCGGCGCCCGCGCCCGGCTGGCGTCCGTCTTCAGCCGTATCGAACCGGGAGGTCGAGGTGGGAGTCACTGCCGAGTTCGAGGGTGAAGGTCTCCTCCGCCGGACCGTAACTGGTGAAGCAGGAGGCATCGCGGCCGCCAAGAGCGACCCTGATCCGGTGGCCGGCCGGGACAACGGCGGAGACGGGCAGCAGTGGCACGGCCAGGCCCATGGGTCTCCCGGGTACCACGCGAAGGGCGTCTGATCGGGCGAAGGTTCGGGGCACGCCCAGGCGCATCGGTTCAGCGGGGCCGGTTGTCCTGCGGTGCAGGAAGCGCAGGCAGCCCTCGGTCAGGTAGGCGACGTCGCCGCCGGGATCGACGTCTTCGAGGTAGACGTAGACCGCGCCGTCGGTGCCGGACGTGGCCAGGCGCAGCGTCACGACCGGGAACCCGAGGACGTGGACATCGCTGGGCAACGGCCCGCTGGTGAAGGTGAGGAGCGTGTCGTCGGCATGCTTGCGGTCGGGGTAGGCGGCTGCCCGGCCCAAGTCGATGGCCAGCCACCGGTTGGTGGGCCCGGTGGAGGTCGCGACATCCACGCGGTGGCACACGGTCTCAGCCAGGCCTGCCTCCCGCGTCAGACCGGCCACCGAACCGAGATACCACCGCTGCACGCCCACATCCGCGGGTGGCCAGGAGGTGACGGCCTGCCATGTGTCGGTGCCCAGGGTGCCGAACGTCAGGGTGCTTGGTCCCTCGGGCTTGCCGTTTCGCTCCAGGTACCGGGCGAAGAAGTCAACGAGGCGGCGGTCCTGGCTTCCCGGGCTCAGTGGGTCGTGCTCCGCGGCGCCGGACGGTCGCAGGGGGTCGGCGAAGCTGTCACCGCCATGGCCCCAGGGCCCGATCTCGACCTGCTGGTGGTTGGCCTGGGTCACGAACCGGGCCAGCGCTCCCGCTGCGAAGGCGCCGTCGAGCCAGCCAGCGCGGACCAGCATCGGGATACCCGAGGATGCGATGGCTGACCTGAACGCCGCGGGCGTGGTGGCCTCCCAGTCCAGACCGGCCACCCGGTCGTTACGGAACGGCACCTGGCCCATCAGCGCATGCACATCGGTGTTCGACTGATGCTCGCCGATAGCGGCGTCGAGCAAGGCCGGCCCGTCCGGTCCGTCCACCGGCTTCACCGGCGACGGCAGCCCGATCGTCTCCGCTGGCTGCCCGGTGATCGCCGCGAGCCGGTCCAGCGCGCCGGTAATGCCGTCCTTGAGCTGGCTTTCATACATCCACCGCGCATACCGGCCATCGGTGCCGCACCCGCCCGGGTAGAACAGCTCGCGGTAGGGGTCATGCGGGCTGAACAACGCGGCCACCGCGACCAGGTGAGCATGGCCGAGCCCGGCAACCAGTTCGGCCGCCTGGCCTTCGTAGGAGGTGCCGTAGATCCCGACCCGGCCGTTCGACCATGGCTGTGCGGCCACCCAGTCGATCAGCTCGCCGTAGTCGCTGATCTCCCGCTGGCCGAGTTCGCCGGTGCGCGTGCCGAACGACGCCCCGGTGCCGCGGGCGTCCACGACGACCAGCGCGAATCCCGCGCGATTGAACAGATCCCCGGCCGCCCAGTTGGTGTCAGCCTCCGGCCCAGGCTCTTGCGGCGCCTCAGCACGGTGGTAACGGGTCACCCGCATGACCGTGCCGACCGTGCCTCCCACCGCCGTGCGCTCCACCGGCAACCAGACATCCACGGCCAGCCGTACGCCGTCACCCACTGGCACGTACACCGACTGGAGACGACGCGACGTGCCAACGGATCCTGGCCCGCACGAGCGGCTCTCAGCAGGCCGCATGGCTGGCGATCCTTACAGGATCTCAGCGATCTGGCGCGCGACGCGGCTGACGGCCTCGGGATCGATCGGCCGGTAGGTCACGTGCTTTCCGATCTCTTCGGCGATCGCCGAGCCGATGATTTCGGGAGTGGCGGTCGCATAGTCCATCCGCCGTCCGGCGCGGTAGCGAGCGAGGCGATGCGGAACGTGGAAGGTCTGCTCGAAATGATGACCGAGCGGGAAGTAGAGGAACGGCCGGTTATTAGCGACCAGTTCCATGGTGGTGGTAAGGCCGCCCTGGACTACGGCCAGATCGCATACGGCCAGGTGGCGGTACAGGTCGTGCACGTAGGCATACAGCTCGACGCCATCGCGGGCCGGCAGTAGTCGCGGGTCGATCCGGGGTCCGGCCACGACGATCATGCGCAGCCCGGGGACGGCTCGCTGGGCCGCGGGGAACGAGTCAATGACCCGCCGCAGCAGCTGCACGCCAGCGCTCGATCCCCCGACGGTGACGATGCACACCTTGTCCTGCGCCGCGTAGCCCAGCTCGGCCCGGATCGCCGCCCTGTCGGGCAGATCCGAGGGGTCGAAACCGGTGATGTAGTCGCCGGCGAAGTCGTAGTGCGCCTCAGTCCAGGTGCGGATACCAGGCAGGTCGGGACCGAAGAGGTCGGGGACGATGTCGTCCGGCGCCCCGATGAAGATCGCCCTGTCCCTGATACGCGGATAGCGGGCGATGTGCTCGATCATCTCGGCGTTATAGTCCGCGGTGAGCGCCGCCTCATGCTGGCCGCCGTCCGGCATAGGCAGCCAGCCGACGAAATCGGTCATCCATGCATACGGTGCACGTTTTTGCTTGGGGTTCTCGTGCAGGTAGTAGTCGAGTTCCCAGGCCTCGTCGCCGATCCACAGATCGTAAGGATCCTCCGTCACGATGTCGTGGAAGACCATGAAGTTGGCCAGAAGGATCTCGTCCATCCTCCGCCAGGCCTGGAAGCAATGTAGGTCGTGGTCTGCGCACTCGCCCTCGATGTGGCCCGACTCGCTGGCCAGTTCGCCGGATGCGGGATGAATCCGCTCGCCGTTGGCGGTCAGGAACCTCGTCACCGGGTGCTGCGCCAGCCAGTCGATCTGCAGCCCTGGGTGCAGCCGGCGCAGTTCATCGGCGATGGCCTGGTCCCGGCGGGCGTGCCCGAGCCCGATCGGGGACGAGATATACAGCGCACGCTTGGTGCGGCCGCGGACGCGGCGGTTCCCGCGCTTGGGCGGCATCGGGGTGTCGGCTTTGAGCGCCGCAACGAACTCGCGGATCAGCAGGTTTACCTTGACGGGGTCGCGAGCGTGCGGCGCGTGACCTGATCCGGTCAACTCGACGATCCGGGCCCGGCTGCCCAGGGCCTCGGCGAGCATGCGGCCAGCGTCCGGCCCTACGATGGCGTCGTCAGTTCCCTGGATGACCAGGCACGGGCACTGGACCGCGGCGAGCAGCGCGGCCATGCCGCCGCTCGCTTCGCGGATAGCTGCGCGTCTCGTTTCCGTGAGGGTCTCGGGTGTTGTCTCCAGCCCCCAGCTGACGCAGTCTTCCGCGGGCTTAGTCGAGTGCGGCTCGGTGAATACCTGGGAGGAGAAGAATTCCAGAAATCCCCGGTAGTCCCGCTCCCAGTACCGGGCGTTATCTTTCGCCCAGCCTGCGTCGCTGTCGAGCGTCTGCTCGAACCGCTGCGCATAGGGCAGTCGCGCTGCCGCGAAGGGCGCCAGGGGTGTCGTCGGGCAGATGAAGATCTGCCCGAGGACGCGCTCCGGGCTAGCCGCGCCGAGATGCAGGGCGTAGGACGCTCCACGCGAGAATGAGACGAGCGCAGCGCGATCGGTGCCGGTGGCGTCCATGACCGCCAGGGCGTCGGCCGCGTACTCGGCGGAAAGGTAGCTGTCCGCCGAGCCCGGCCGGTCCGAGCGGCCGTTGCCGCGGGGATCGAAAGTGATCACCCGGTAATGGCGGGCTAGAAACGGGACCTGCATCTTCCAGGTACGCGAGTGGACGATGGACCAGGGCGGCATGAGCACGATCGTGGGATCGCCGTGGCCAAACAACTCGTAGGAGACCTTGACCCCGTCGCGCTCCACGAAGCCTGCGCTATCTGGTAGGCGCGCTCGCATAACTCCCCTCCCACCGGCACCCGCCGTAATCATGGAGGTCGTGCCGCAGTCAACGCTATCGCCCGGCGGACGATAGCGTCACGTACGGCAGGCTGGCTGCCGGGGCCCGGACTTGCGGGGACTGGGCCTGCGGGGACTGGGCCTGCGGGGACTGGGCTTCCGATCTGCCGCGCGGGCGCCTACTGGAGTCCGAAGAACCTGCGCACCCGAGCAGACCTGCGAGCCAAGATCCGGAAAACCGGAAGCGAGAACATGACCTGAGAAACGCTTCCGTACCGCTCGTAGATTGCCGCGTTCAGTTCCATGGCAAGCACGATTCCTCTCCCGAGGATAAAGAACCATCCCAGCGTCACGATAGTTGTGCCAATCGCTCCGTAAAGCTGGCTCGCGCGGCTGAGCCGATCCGGAAGATAGAATTCACTAACTGCGTGCATGACCGTGATGATGAGAGCCACTAGCAAGGAACCCGGCAGCAGTGCCCCGGGGTCAGCGGTGACCCGCGGCAGCATCATCGAGAGGGCCAGCCACGCCAACCCATAAATCACCAGGGCCGGCACAAACGAAAGGCCTGCAATGCCGAGCCCCAGGTCTTCCCGGAGCCGATTCACGAGAATGGCGATCACGGCCATGCCGCAGATCAGGCCTGCAACCATGCCCGCCGTGCGCAACGAAGCTCGAGTCCCCGACAGCGGCAGTCGCCACGCGGCTGCACTCGCCGCCGCCAGAACCCTGCTCAACGACCGGCCTGCCGTGAGCACCCCGAACAGGCCGAACAGCACGGCGAACCACCGTGTGAACCCGGGCTGCTGAAAAGCCTCGCTGATCTCCGCCCCGAGGCTGCCGGATATACCCGCAGTCCTGCTGAGGGCGCGGGCACCGACGAATGCAGAAGCGAACCCTGCGATGCCGACCACCAGAAGCAGGAATGGCACGAAAAACAGAAACAGGCGAAACGCGATCGCGCTACCCATGACCGATCCTGCCGATTCCCGATCCCGTCTGTAGGTCCCGACGATGACATCGACCACAGGAACGTGCTCGTACCGCGCCAGCCACTGCCGGACTGGACTCAGGCGCGCCTGTACCGCCAGAGCCATCCTCCGGAACGGAGTCATGTCACGGTCGGCCTCACCGGCACGCTGACCGCTGGGGTCATCGCTCATCCTGACCGGTTCGGGCATTCCACGCCTTCCAGGATCTCACCACCGGCAGATCATGCAGCGCAGCAGGCGACAGCAACGCTCTGAGTGACCGGGTTCACGCATCGATAGCGCTGGTCCTTCGTCAGCGGGTGGCGGATACTTCCGGGCAGGTCCGCCACGGACGGCCGTCCGGCAGGTGAGTTGCTCGTGCACCGGCTGCTAGGCCTGGTCAGTCGCTGACCGGCCGGCGCCTTTCCCCTAGTTCGGACGTGCCGGGTTGCGGCGGCCGCTCAGCCAGGCTTGTACGCGGCCGATCAAATGGTCGTCAGGGAACTCGGCCAGGTGCTCAGCGGTCAGCCCGGTGGCGCGGCCGGTGTCACCGTCGACGGCGAGCTGCACGATCTGGGCGAGCTGGCGCTCCCGACGTGGTTGCCCCCGGGCCGCCGACAGTGGCTGCGCGGGCGAGCGACTGCGCGGCGGCCGCGTTACCCCCGGTCCATGCCTGCCACGCCATGACCGCCAGTTTCGCTGCAGGAACGGCATCGTCTTCGGTCATGCCGCAAGCGTTGCGGTAGCGGCTGTAGCGTCCCTGTCGATCCGCTGTCAGCGTCACTAGCATGGCAGGAGATGGAGATCCGGGTTCTCGGGCCGTTCGAGTTGGTCGGCGACGATGGCCAGCTGGTGGACGTCGGCGGCCATCTTCCGCAGGCGCTGCTGGTCGCGCTGGCCCTGGCGGAAGGCCGTCCGGTGCCAGCCGACCAGCTGCTGGACCAGGTGTGGCCGGGTGAGGGACTGGGTGACCGCAACCGCCTGCAGGTGCACATTTCCCGCCTGCGCAAGGTGCTCGGAAGTGACCGCATCCTGACCCGGGCCGGGGGCTATTCCCTCCAGATCCCTGCCTCGGCCCTGGACGCCGCCCGGTTCGGCCAGCTCGCCGCCAGCGGACGCACGGCGCTGCGGCGCCAGGACCCGGCTGGGGCAGGACGGCTGCTGCGCCAGGCGCTCGGCTTGTGGCGCGGGCGGCCGCTGGCTGAGTTCGCGGACACCGGGTTCGCGCCTGGCGTGATCACCCGGCTGGAGGAAGCGCGGCTGACCGCGACCGAGGACCGGATCGACGCCGAGCTGATGCTCGGTGGCCATGGCGAGCTGACCGGCGAGCTCGAGGACCTGGTGGGTGAGCATCCGCTGCGTGAGCGGCTGTGGGGCCAGCTGATCCTGGCCCTGTACCGGGCCGGCCGGCAAGGTGACGCGCTGGGGGCGTACCAGCGGGCCCGGGCTGTCCTGGCCGACGAGCTCGGCGTCGACCCGAGACCAGAGCTGCGACAGCTGGAGGCCGCGGTGCTTGGTCAGGACGCGGCGCTGGATGCGCCCGCCGCCGTTCCGGCTGAGGGCGACGAGCACTGGTCCGGCAATCTGCCGGCGGCACCATCAGCGCTCATCGGACGCGCCGCAGAGCTCGCTGCTGTCGCCTCGATGCTGCAGGCCAGCCGCCTGGTAACCGTTACCGGCACCGGCGGGGTCGGGAAGACCCGACTGGCGATCGAGGCGGCCCGCAGCCTGCTCGGCCTGTACCGCGACGGAGTATGGCTGGTCGAGCTCGCCCCCGTCGGGGAAGACGGGGCTGTGGCCGGTGCGGCCGGTGCAGCGCTAGGCGTCGCGCCGGAGACCAGCCGCGGCGCCGGCGCCGGGATGCTGGAGCGGCTGGGCGAGTTCCTGGCGGACCGGCAGGCGCTGCTGGTCCTGGACAACTGCGAGCACATCATCGGGGGCGTGGCCCGGGTCGCGGATTACCTGCTGGCTCGGTGCCCGGACCTGCAGATCCTGGCCACCAGCCGGGAAAGCCTGGCGATCGCGGGCGAGTCGCTGTGGCCGCTGCAGCCGCTGGCCATCGATGCGGCGAGCGAGCTGTTCGTGGCCCGGGCCCGGGCGATCGTCCCCGGCTTCGCGGCCGATGAGCAGGCGAGGGCGATCATCACCGAGATCTGCGCCCGTCTCGACGGCCTTCCCCTTGCCGTCGAGCTGGCCGCCGCGCGGGTGCGGGCGCTGGCTCCCAGCGACATCCTGGCGCGGCTCGCCGGCCAGTTCCGGCTGCTCACCGCCGGGTCCAGGACCGCGTTGCGCCGCCACCAGACGCTGCGCGCCGTGATCGACTGGAGCTACGACCTGCTCTTCGATGATGAGCGGCGGGTGTTCGAGCGGATGTCTGCCTTCGCCGGGCCATGCCCATTGGAGGCGGCCGAGCAGGTGTGCGGAGGCTCGGGCCTGGCGCGGGAAGACGTGGCGGACCTGCTGGCACGCCTGGTCGACAAGTCGCTGATCACCGCCACCCACACCAGCCGCGGTGTCAGGTTCCGCATGCTCCAGACACTTGCCGAATATGGTCGGGAGCGCCTCGCCACGCGCGGCGAGCTGGCCGATGTCCGCGCCCAGCACACCCGGTGGGTGACGTCGGTCGCTGACGTCCCCGACGGTGCGCACGGACCGGGCTGGTTCGCTACCGTCCGGGAGTTCGCCGACGATATCCGCCGGGCCATGGAGTCGGCGCTCGCCGCGGGTGACCCGGACGCTTCGCTGGCGATCGCCTGCGGGATCGGCTGGTTCTGGGCCACCGGCGGGGCAATCGGGTCATTTGAGGACTGCTGGCGATGGGTGACCTCGAGCCTCGCCCTCCCGCAGCCGACCACCGCGCGGCGGGTGCGAGCGCTGGCCTTCGCCGAGCAGCTCGCGCTGGCGCAGGGCCGCGACGATGCCCTGGGCTACGGGGAACAGGCGGTCGAACTCGGCCAGGTGGCCCGCGACCGGCCGGCGCATGCGTTCGCCGTGTGGCTGCACGGCTCCGCGCTGGCCGGGGTCTTTGGCGAGCGCGAGCGGGCCATCCGCCTGCTCGAGGAGGCCGGCGCGCTGCTGGAGGCCGAGGCGGATAACTGGAGCGCAGGGCTGGCTGCGCTGACCAGGGGCGTCGCCGCGCTCGCGCGCCCCGATTACGATCGGGCGCAGGTGCTGCTGCGCGGTGCCGCGGACTGGTTCGCCAGGACTGGCAATGTCCTGGCCGAGGGCGGCGCGCTGAGGCATCTCGCCGACCTGGCGGTACTGCGCGGCCGCTACGACGACGCCATCTCCGCCCTGGAGGAGATGCTGTCCATCCTGCCCGCGAAAGACCACCCGGCCGGGATCATCCGCATGGCGCAGCTCGGCTGCCTGTACGCGTTCCAGGGCCGGCCCGACCAGTCCGACCGCTGGCACGCCCGCGCCGAGGCCACCGCCGAGGACCAGCAGCATCTTCACTTGCTCGTGTTCGCATGGAACGCGCGAGGCCTTACCTTGTGGCGCCTGGGGCGCCTCGAGCAGGCCGAGCAATGCCACCGCCGTGCCCTGCAGCTGTGCCGGCAGCGCAACGTCCCGGAGGGCCTGGCCATGGCGCACGCGTCGCTCGGATGCATCGCGGAACTGCGCGACGACGCGACGGCGGCCGAACGGCATCACCGGGCCAGCCTCCAGGCCGCCTGCGAGGTGGCCGACCGGCAGGCGCAGGCACTCGCGCTGGAAGGACTGGCCGGCGTCGCCTCGCTGCGCGGCGACCCCACTGCCACGGGACGGCTGCTGGGAGCGGCCAGCGCGTTTCGCGAGGGAACGGTGGGCACCGTAATGGGCCAGGGCACCGCCATGCGGGAGACCATCATCGGCCGGCTGCTCGCGGCCCAGCACAACGACTCCGGCCGGGCGGCTGTGCGTGCTGGCGACGGCGACGGCTTCGGTGCTGCCTACGCCGAAGGGCTGCGCGACCCGCTCGCCGTGCTCAGCGCCGCCCGCGCCTGACCGCGGCGCACGGCCCGCTCTCTGCCCGGGTGGCCAGCCAAAGCCGCCGGCGGCGGGCATGTCAGCACGCCGCAAGCGCTCTGCAAGACGGACCCGACAGCATGACGGTCATGCGAGCCCTATTGGCAGAAGGCTCTTTTCAGCCGGAGGTTGACATGGCGATGTCTGGAGACCGGGAAAAGATCCGATTCGGCAGCGGTGACGCCGAGTGCGCCGCCTGGCACTATCCGGGATCAAACGGCGCGTGCGTGGTCATGGCCGGCGGGTTCGCGGTGACCAAGGAGCCAGGCACCGACCTGTTCGCGAGGCGATTCTGCGACGCCGGGTTCGCTGTGCTGGCCTTCGATTACCGCCGTCTGGGGGAAAGCGGGGGGCAGCCGCGCCAGGTCGTGCGCATCCGGGAGCAGCTGGCCGACTGGCAGGCCGCCATCGGGTTCGCCGCGACCCTGCCGGGAGTCGACCCGGCCAGGCTCGCAGTCTGGGGGTTCTCTGTCTCCGGCGGTCACGTGTTCCGCATCGCGGCGCGCAGCCCGGGGGTCGCGGCGGCGATCGCCCAGACGCCGAACGCCGACGGGCAGGCTGCCGCGCGTAACGCGGCGCGCCGCCAGAGGCCGCTCGCAATGCTGCGCCTGGCTGGTGGCGGCGTCCTCGACGCGCTTGGCGGCCTGGCCGGCCGGCCGCCGCGGCTGGTGCCGCTGGCCGGCGAGCCGGGAACCGTCGCGCTCGTCACGACGCCGGACGCCCTGGACGGGGACCAGGCGCTCAACCCGGACAACAGGTATCCCAGCTGGCTGCAGGCGGTCGCCGCCCGCTCGGCGCTCCCTCTGGCTTTCTACCGGCCCGGCCGCGATGCGGCGCTGGTGCGGTGCCCGCTGCTGGTGCTCGTCTGCGACCAGGACCAGACAGCGCTGGCCGGACCGGCCGCCGACGCTGCCCAGCGAGCGCCCCGGGCAGAGCTGGTTCGCCTACCCGGGCGGCACTATGCGCCGTTCCTGGACGGTCACGAGCAGGCCGTCGAGGCCGAGCTGTCCTTCCTGCGCCGGCACCTGCTTGATCAGGAGCGGCCGGACCGCCCCGCTGCCGCGGCATCCGTGCCGCAGCCGGGTGGCCGGGCATGAAGCAGATCGAGTTGTCCGCGGGGACGATCGAATACCACGACACCGGCGGTCACGGGCCCGTCCTGGTGCTGTTGCACGGGCTGATGATGGACGCCTCGCTGTGGGACGGGCCGATCGCTGACCTGGCGGCCGATCACCGCTGCATAGTGCCGACGCTGCCGCTGGGTGCGCATCGTCACGCGATGCGGCCCGGCGCCGACCTGTCGCTGCCCGGCATCGCCCGGCTGGTGGCCGAGCTGGCTGGCCGCCTCGGCGTGCAGGATGTCACCCTCGTCGGCAACGACACCGGCGGGGCGCTGGTCCAGCTGCTGATGCGGGACAATATCGCCGGGGTCGGACGGGTGGTCCTTGCCTCCTGCGATGCGTTCGACAACTTCCCGCCCGGGCTGACGGGCAGGGCGCTCATGCTCGCCGGCAAGCTCCCGCCGACGATGTTCGGGTTGTTCATGCAGCAGATGCGGCTCCGGATGATCCGGCGGCTACCGGTCGCATTCGGCTGGCTGACCATGCGAGGAGACGCCGCTACCGCACGGTGGCTGAAGCCGGTCCTGACCCAGCCTGAGATCCGCCGCGACGCAGTGCGGATGCTGCGAGCAGCAGGGGCAGACACCAGAGTCCTGCTCGGGGCGGCCGAGACCTTCCCCGGCTTCAACCGCCCCGCGCTCATGGTCTGGGCCGCAGGCGACCGCGTGATGCCGCCCGAGCACGGCCGGCGCCTCGCCGAGCTCCTCCCGCAGGGACGGCTGGTCGAGGTCGATGACAGCTACACGCTCATCCCCCTGGACCAGCCAGCCAGACTGGCCCAGATCATCCGCGAGTTCACCCGCAAGGAGTGCGATGACCGTCAATGACACCCGCCGACACCTGTGGGGCCTCCCACAGTCCTGCGCTTGCCAGCACGGGGGTCAAAGCCGTGACGATCCCGCCCGCAATCCCGCGCGAAGCTCACGCCGAACGCTTCGCACTCATCGACCCCGGCCGAGGTAGCGACCAGACGCTGATCTTCGGGTGCCCGGTTCGGGCCGCTTCCGGCCGGAGCACTGGGTGCCCGGGAAACCCTGGGAACATCAGGCCGCCCCTGCCCGGCCCGAACCTCTGACGGCTCCCATTTGACCACCACCGGCCCGACTCGCTGAGGCACAAGCAGACCGGGCGGGGCGGCTGTAACCACCGCCCGTTATGCACGCCACTGACAGGGCTTCGCTGGGCGCAGAATGGCGGTTACACGTGCTCTGCCGCGGGCGACTGGTCACGCTGCGCCATCCTGACTGCCGCGATCTGCGACACCTCGAGGTACCGCCCGCGCTTGGCCTGCCCGGCATCGGCTCACATATGACCGGAGTCCTTGGGCTGGTCTTCGCCTGGCAGAGAATCGGCGGGGCCTGGGCGCGGCTGTTGTCAGAGCAGCCCGGTGATCGCGTCGGAGAGCAGGTAGAGATTGAGGCCTGTGATGATGACCGTGGTCAGGAGCATCAGGCTGCTCGTCAGGCGACGGTTGGCCATGTCGGCCATCGTGTCGCGGTCCCGGGTGATGAGCAGCAGCGGGATGAGCGCGAACGGGATGCCGAAGGACAGGACGATCTGGGAGAAGACCAGGGCCTGGCTGGTATTGACGGCGAGCGCGAGGACGATCAGCGAGGGGAGCATCGTCAGGGCGCGCCGGGCCAGCAGCGGGATGCGCCAGTTCATGAACCCGGCCATGACGATCTGGCCGGCGTAGGTGCCGACGCTGGAAGACGACAGGCCCGAGGCCATCAGGGCTACTCCAAAGGCCAGCGCGGCGCCGCCGCCGACCAGCTCGCCGAGGTGGGCATGGATAGCACCGAGGTCGCCGATGCCGGTCAAACCCGGCTCGTGAAACAGCGCAGCGGCGATGCAGAGCATGGAGAGGTTGACCAGTCCCGCGACGCCGAGGCCGATGATGCAGTCCCACTTGTTGTAGTTCAGGAGCGTCTTGCGTTCCTGGTGGCCGGCGGCCTGGATCCGGTCCTTCTGCAGCGCAGAGTGCAGGTAGATCACGTGCGGCATGACGGTTGCGCCGATGATCCCGACAGTCAGGCTCAGGGTACCTGCGCCGCTCAGGTGCGGTACGAAGCCGTCAGCGATCTGCCCGTAGTCCTGACCGCCGACGGCGAAGAACACGTAGAGGAAACCCAGTCCGACCAGTGCCAGGAGCGCGATGATCGCCAGCTCGAAGCGGCGGTAACCGCGCTGCTCCAGGGCCAGGATCACGAAGGCAACCACTGCGGTGATCAGCCCCGCCGGGAGCAGCGGTATGCCGAAGATGAGGTTCAGTCCGACAGCGGCGCCTACGAACTCCGCGAGGTCAGTCGCCATCGCGACGACCTCGGCCTGCAGCCACAGGATCAGGTTCGCGCGCCGGCCGAATCTCTCCCGGCACAGCTCCGGCAGGCTGCGGCCGGTGGACAGCCCGGCCTTGGAGGTGAGGTACTGGACCAGGATGGCCATGAGGTTGGCCATCACGATGACCCATACCAGCTCGTAGCCGTACTCGCGCGCCGGCGGCGAAGTTCGTCGCGAAGTTACCCGGGTCGACGTAGGCGACCGAGGCAACGAACGCGGGCCCCAGCAGGCTCAGCACGGTCCGGATCCGGCCCCGGGCCCTGACATCCTGCAGCGTGACGCGCCCGCGGGCTCCGGCTTCGGCGGTGGTGGTCACGGCAGGACAACGCCATGTACGAGATAGGTCAGCTGAGTTCCCAGCGCACGGCGCCGGCCGCCGACCTCGACCCACAGCGGGCCGCCGAATGGCTCCCGCTCCGCCACCCGCAGTGTCACCCCGGGCCCGATCCCCAGCCCGCCGAGATACCGCAGAGCGGCGCTTTCCTCGTCGCTGACCCGGTCCACCTGGAAGCACGCACCCTCCGGGGCATCCGCTAGCGCCGGAGACCAGTCTTCGACGTGATCACCCGACGGTGGCGGGATCGGGTCACCGTGCGGATCACGCCGCGGATGCCCCAGCACGGAGTCGATCCGCTCGATCAGCAGCTCGCTGGCTGCGTGCTGCAGTGCCTCGGCCTCCGCGTGTACCTCATCCCAGCGCATGCCCACGGCCCGCACCAGGAAGGTCTCGATCAGCCGGTGCCGCCGGATCACGTTCATCGCATGGCGCTCGCCGTGCTCACTCAGCGCTATACCGGCACTGCCCGAAGCGGCCAGCAAGCCTGCGGTCCTCGAGCCGGCGCAGCATCGCCGACACTGATGGAGGAGCGACCCCTAGCCGGGCCGCCACCTGAGACGTCGACACCGGCGGCGCCTGGAACCTGAGCAGGTAGATAGCCCGGAGATACTTCTCCATCGCCTCCGAGCGCTCCAGGTCACAGCAGGGCAACCTGCGCCGGACCGGTACCGGGATCATGTCAGTCAGCTAACCTTGCCCGGCGGCCGTCTTTAATCTCACAATTAGACACATCTAATCCTGTGCACCCAGGAGCCCGGGATGCCGTGCACGTCGGGTGGTTGCGGTGGGACCGGATCACTGACCGGTCACCAGCCGGGCCTGCTACCCCGGCGGAATGCCCGCTGAGCGCGCCCACCATCCTCCATGCATTCTTCAAACCGGAACCGCCTGGATTTCACACGGCAGGGGTTCAGTGGAACCACACCGAGGGCCGGTGGCCACGGAGGGCACACCACGACGGAAGCCGGGTTATCGGGCCGGCGCGATGCCCAGATGCGGCTCAGCCCGGACGCAGACGGCGATTGCCGGAGTGTGTGCTCCCAGCCTGAGGTGATGGCCCGTCGCGGCGCGCGCGCGGGGTGCCGGGGAGTAGACCACCCGGGATGTGTCCCTGGCCGATCGTGACCTGCGCGGCGACATGGCAGCAGGAGGAGTGGTGTCGGGCAGAACGATCGTCTGGCCGGATATGGCGGGCGACATGGGGCTGGCCGAGGCGAGGGAGCATTTCCTGGTTGCGGAGCCTGTCGAGGCAGGCCCGGTGCGTGAGGCGATCCTGGCGTCGTGGTGGCGTTCCCGGCGGTGGAACGTGGCCGCCGACCACGTGGAACTGTCCCGCGTCCATGATCCCGGCCGTCACACGCCGCTGACCCGCGGTGCGCTGCCGGTGCTGCGGAACCTGCGCGAGAATCTCGGGGGCCAGCCGGTCAGCGTCATCCTCGCTAACGCGCGCGGCGTGGTGCTGTCCCGGCTGACAGCCGATCGCGATCTCGAGCAGCACCTTGACAGCGTCCAGCTCGCGCCGGGCTTCAGCTATGCCGAAGAGTTCACCGGCACCAACGCGATCGGCACGGCGCTGGAGAGCGGCCAGGCGGTGCATGTATCCGGCCACGAGCACTACGCCGAGCGCCTTGAGGATCTTGCCTGCGCCGCGGCGCTGATCCACCACCCGGTCTCCGGCAAGACCCTCGGCGCCGTGGGCCTGACCTGCTGGCGCAAAGACGCCGGCGCGCTGCTGGTTACGCTCGCACAGACCACCGCCGGCCAAATCACGCAGGCGCTGCTGACCAGCAGCAGCGAGGTCCAGTTGCTGCAGGAATACCTGCGGGCCTGCCGGCACTCAGGCGGAATCGTCTTTGCCCTCACCGGCGACCTGGTGATGATGAATGACTACACCCGGAACGCGCTGGACCCCGGCGACCAAGCCGCGGTGCTCGGGCATGCGGCCCAGGCCCTGACCGGCGGGCATCCTGCTCGCGTGGACGTCGAGCTGCCTACCGGGGCAAGAGCGCGGATGTACTGCAGGCCGCTGCGCGGGCCCGGCCCGCAGCCTGTCACTGGCGGCGTCGTGCACATGAAGCTGGCCGAACTGCCCGGCACAGTGGACCCCGGGAGCAGGCCGGCAGCGCGGAGATTCCTGCCCGGCCTGATCGGCTCGGGTCCGCTCTGGCTACGCGGATGCGATGAGGTGGATGCGGCCTATGCCTCGGGCGAGTGGCTCGCGGTGAAGGGCGAGCCTGGAACCGGCAAGCTGTCGCTGCTGCAGGCTGTCTGCCGGCGCCGCAACCCGACCGGCGCGTTCCATGTGCTGGACGCCGCTGCCCCCGGCGATTACGACTGGCTGGCACGGGCCCTCAGCGAACTGCTTGAGGGCGAGGGGAGCCTGGTCATCCAGCATTCCGACCGCCTGGGCACCCAGCGGCTGCGCGCGCTGTGGATAGCGCTGGAGCAGACACTGGCCGCAGGCAGGCAGAAAGCACTCTGGGTTGCACTCACGATAAGCCACAGCCCAGTGGACACCGACATGGCCAGCTTCCTGCAGTTCTTCCCGGGCACCGTGGAGCTCCCGCCGCTCCGCCAGCACATCGAGGACTTGCATAAGCTCGTGCCATTCCTCCTGGCCAGGCTGAGTCATTGCGGCCCGCTGACCTGCTCGCCCGAGGCGATGCAGCTATTGCTCCGGTCCGGCTGGCCGGGCAACATCGAGCAGCTCCGGCAGGTACTCACGACAGTCGCCGGCCACCGGCGCAGCGGAACGATCCACCCGGCTGACCTGCCGCCAGAATGCTGGACGGTGAGCCGCAGGCTGCTGAGCCCGCTGGAGTCGATGGAGCGCGATGCCATTGTGCGGAGCCTCCTGGACCACCACGGCAATAAGCTCCAGGCAGCCGGATCACTCGGCATGTCGCGGGCGACGATCTACCGCAAAATCCACGAATACGGGATCCTCACCCCGGCCCTCAGCATCTCACCACGCACTTAGAACCACCTCGTGCACTGGCCCCGCCCGCTGCTCGTCCATCGTGTCACCGCTGGCATGGCGCCTGTACGAGCGCCGCTTCTCGCGTCGCGCACCGGCTGGCACGATGGGCAGCTGTTGACATGTCCGCCGTACAGAGGTGACCCAAGAACAGCCGGCGGGACCGAGTGCCCCGAGTGCTCCACATGGACTGCATGGCGATTGCATCCGCATCTCATCTGGCTGGGTTAGCCAGGGTTCATAGACCGGAGACCGCAGATCATTCGTCGTCTCGCAGTGCTGGCAGGTCGGCCGCGAGCTCTTCATCAATGTGGCTGCGTTCGCGGTCGGGGAGGTCTCCCGTGAAAATCCGCAGAGCCCACAAGCCGCTGTTCGCGACCGCCGTGCTTTCGATCATCGCGCTGGTCGCTGCGGGGTGCGGCAATGGCACAGAGACAGGCACAAGCCCGGTGCCGTCGGCGTCGCCGTCCGGCGCAGTCAGCGCGATCGCGGCCCAGGTGCCCGGCTCCGTCAAAGCGGACGAGGCACTTACCATTGCGGCGGATGCCACCTATGCCCCGAACGAATTCGTCGCGACTGACGGCCGCACCGTGATCGGTTTCGACGCCGACCTTGCGAAGGCGCTGGGGCAAGTGCTCGGTCTCAAGGTCAACGTGGTCAACGCTACCTTCGACACGATCATCCCTGGCCTCGCCTCAGGCAAGTACGACCTGGGTATCTCGTCGTTCACCGACACCAAGGAACGAGAGCAGACCGTCGATTTCGTCACTTACTTCGTGGCCGGCACGTCGTTCTACGTCAAGTCCAGCGGCGGGCCGGACATCAAGTCCCTGGCAGATCTGTGCGGGCGCACTGTCGCCGCGGAGAAGGGCACCACCCAGGCGGCGGACGCGCAAGAGCAGTCAGCGAAGTGCAAGTCGGCGGGTAAGCCCAGCGTGACGGTCCAGGTGTACAACGACCAGAACGCGGTCAACCTGGCGCTGTCCTCGGACCGCGCGCAGGTCGCCATGGCCGATTCGCCGGTGGCCGCCTATCAGGTGAAGCAGTCGAAGGGCACGTTCAAGGTGACCGGCTCACCCTACGGCACCGCGCCATACGGGATCGCGGTCCCCAAGAACAGCGAGATGGCCGATCCAGTGCTGGCCGCCGTGAAACATCTAATGGCCAATGGCACCTATATGAAGATCCTGGACAAGTGGGGAGTGCGGGGCGGCGCCATCTCCAACCCGGCGATCAACGCCGCCGTTAGCTGAACTGCCGCGGATCCGATCGGGCCCGTTGCCGAACCCGGAGCAACAGTGACGACACCGCGAACGGCGCAGACCACGGGCCGCACCGGGCCGCCGGAGGAGATCAAGGCGGTGCCAGTCCGCCACCCCGGACGGTGGCTGGCCGCGGGAGTTGTGCTGCTGCTGGTCGCGATGCTCGCGCACACCCTGGTGACGAACCCCCGCTTCCAGTGGGACATCGTCGGGAGCTATTTCCTGTCCCGCCGGGTGCTGGAGGGCCTGGAGCTCACAATCCTGCTCACCGTGGTCGCCATGGCGATCGGGATCGTGCTCGGCGTGATCCTCGCGGTCATGCGGCTTTCCCCCAACCCGCTGCTCTCTGGCTCGAGCTGGGCGTACATCTGGCTTTTCCGCGGCACGCCGGTTCTGGTCCAGTTGCTGTTCTGGTTCAACCTGGCTTTCCTGTACCCGCGTATCTCGCTCGGCGTACCCTTCGGGCCCTCCTTCCTGGAGGCCAACGCGAATGACGTGATCACCGCGCTCACCGCGGCGATCCTAGGGCTCGGGCTCAACGAGGGCGCCTACATGGCGGAGGTCGTGCGAGCCGGCATCCTGTCCGTCGAGCATGGTCAGGTCGAGGCCGCGCAGGCGCTGGGAATGACCAGGATCCAGACGATGCGCCGGATCATCCTGCCGCAGGCGATGCGCGTGATCATCCCGCCCACCGGCAACGAGACCATCTCGATGCTCAAGACCTCGTCCCTGGCCAGCGTGATCACCGTCACCGAGCTTCTCTACGCGGTCCAGCTCATCTACTCAGTGAGCTTCCAGACGATCCCGCTGCTGATCGTGGCCAGCCTCTGGTACCTCATCGTGACGTCGGTGCTCACGGCCGGCCAGTTCTACATTGAGCGGTACTACGCCCGTGGCTCAGCCCGTCAGCTTCCACCCACGCCGTGGCAGCGGATCCGTCGCTACCTGTTCACCTTCCACGCCCCCCCGCCGCCGCCCGCACAGCTCCCGTCCAGGGAGGGACGATGATCACCCCGGCCGGCGCGACCCCGCCGGTCCGCAGCGCCGGCAGCCCGCCCATGGTGCTTGCTGAGGACCTGCACAAGAGATACGGACGGCTGCAGGTGCTGCGCGGTATCGACCTCGAGGTAGCGCGCCAGGAGGTGATGTGCATCATCGGCCCGTCGGGCTCCGGCAAGTCGACGCTGCTGCGATGCATCAACCACCTGGAGAAGATCAATGCCGGCCGGCTATGGGTCGACGGTGAGCTGGTCGGCTACCGGCAGCAGGGCGGCAAGCTCCACGAGCTGCGCGAGCGGGAAATATGCGCGAAGCGGGCCGAGATCGGCATGGTCTTCCAGCAGTTCAACTTGTTCCCGCACAAGACCGCGCTGGAGAACGTGATCGAGGCGCCGATTCGCGTGAAGGGCCTATCGAAGGCGCGTGCGACTGTACTGGCCAGCGAGCTGCTGTACCGGACCGGCCTAAGCGACAAGGCCGACGCCTACCCAAAGCAGCTGTCCGGTGGCCAGCAGCAGCGCGTTGCCATCGCCCGGGCGCTCGCCATGCAGCCCAAGCTGATGCTTTTCGACGAACCGACGAGCGCGCTGGATCCTGAGCTCGTCGGCGACGTACTCGCAGTGATGCGCGACCTCGCCACCAGCGGGATGACGATGATCGTGGTCACCCACGAGATGGGGTTCGCCCGCGAAGTGGGTGACACCCTCGTCTTCATGGACGAGGGCACCGTGGTCGAAGCCGGCCGCCCACGCGAGGTGCTCAGCACCCCCCAGCACGCGCGGACCCGCGCATTCCTGTCTAAGGTGCTCTGAAGGCAGGCGCTACCGGCTCGTGGTCCCGCTCACTCCCGCCGATGTCGGCAAGCGAGCCGTGATCCGCTGGCGCCAGGACCGCAAGCAGATGACGACGTGCTGGGCCTTCTCGAACAGGCCGACGCCGGGTCCCTCGCGGTCCGCACCGCATGCCCGGACGGGCGCGCACCTGCAATTTCTCCACCTGGGCTGCATCGCCAGCACACACCAGGTCCCGCTGCACGGCATACAACGTTGCTACGACCTGAAAGCAGCCGCAGTAAGCGACGAGGCGATCGTCATGAGCACAACCCACAGCCCACAGTCTCAGCACCAGGCAAGGACCGGCGTGCAGCCCGCGCACGCCCTGAGGGCCGCAATTCGCGGCCTGCGCATCCTCCACGATGAGCAGATGCTGATGTGGCAGGCGTTCTTCCGGACTCAGGTCCGGCCCGGAAGTCAGCCCGCCCGGCCGCGGCATGCACCGCGGCAGGGGGCCTGACAGCACCAGCCCTAGCCGTAGAGGCTCCGGCGCACACTGTCCCCGCCATCGACAGCTATGCGGTCGCGGCGCCGCGCGGCGTGCCTATGGCGACCTGCCGGTACCCGCACGCAGCCAGGAAAAGGCTCGGATCAGCGTTGGCTATTGAGCATCGACAGGGGGTCATCACATGGACGCATGGCTCATACGGCTGATCTTCCCAGTATTACTGGGTGCCGCGGAATCTTCCTGACCGCAGCGCTCGGGATGCTGGCCGACGCGGCCCTGGTCACGTCAGGGCTCGCGGCCCTCGGGCTTCCCCTGCCCTTCCAGTTGCTGGCATTCACCATTGTGTCCGCCGCCAGTGTGGTGCTCATCCCGCCCGCCATCGCCCGCTATATGCGCCGGCCCCAGCCCGGCGATCGCGAAAACGACCCGGTCGCCGACGGCCCCCGGGCGGCAGACACGCAGCCGGAAGCCTGGGCCCTAAATATCTTGCGCTGCGCACGTCGAGCCGCCGATCCCAGCGCTTCCCCTCGCTCCCCGGTCCCGTATCCGGGGCCGCTGGCGGAGCCAGGTGACGGCAGCGGAGAACGGCCCGATCATCTGGCCGCAGGTGTCCCGTGAGCCGCACAGGCAAGGGCGACTGATCGGAGCAACCCACTCCAGGTCTAGGTGACCGGGCGGCCGTGATGCCGCCAGCAATCACCGGGCGGGCTGAGGATCGTCTTACCGTCCAGGGGTGCTCGGGTGCCTGGAACGTTTCTTGCCTGGCTGTGACCGGCTAGGGAGGGCGGTCGTGTCGGCGCGGGAATCTGTTTCGGCTCCGGGTGGTGCCGCCGAGTTCTTTACGGGCCTCCTAGCAGCGGGAGATCCAGGCGAGTATGCGCTGCTGCTCGAGGCTGCCTGGCCTGCCGCTGCTGGCCGGGCGCGCAGCGCGCGCAGCTGGGCGGCCCGGGCGATGTCTGCGGGGCTCAGCAGGCCGGCCAGCGTGCCGTCGTCGCGCAGTACCAGCGCGTGGCCGGTGGCGTTCAGCGCCGCTAGGCTGGATGGCCGCCGGGTCATGCGGGCCAGCACGTCGCACACAGGCTCATCCTGTGTCGTGGTCACGATGTGCGCGATGGGGGTGGCAACGTCGGACACGCGGGTCGTGTCACGGTGCGCGGCCGGGAGGGCGGCAAGCTGGCTCAGCGTAACGATTCCGGTCAGCTTGCCGTCCACGTCGTGCAGCGGGAAGGCAGTCGAGGCGCTGCCAGCCGGTCCCGGCCGGGCCGCACCGGGGCCTTCCGCGCCGAGGAATGCCCCGACCGTCTGCCACGAGTGGATAGCTGCTGGCGGTGGTGGGGACAGCGGAAGGACGTCCCGCACATGTAGGCCGGACAGCGCGGTGGTGCTCAGTATCCGGCGGGTCTCGGCCCGGGACGCGACGATCGTCAGCAGGCTGATCAGCATGATCCACAGGCCGCCCAGGTAGCCGAGCGCGAGCGCGGTCAATCCAGCGGCGGCGAAAACGGCTCCGGTGACCTGCCCGATCCTGGCCGAGGTGAGCCCCGCGCGGACTGGGTCGTCGGTGCGCGCCCACACCAGCGCCCGGACCATCAGCCCGCCATCCAGCCCGGCTCCGGGCAGCAGGTTCACCAGGCCGAGAACCGCGTTGATCCAGGCGGCGACCACGAACACTATGACCGTCAGCTGCCCTGTGCCCAGCGCTGAAAGCCCGGCTGCGATGGCCACGCTGAGCCCAGCGGCCGCGAGGCTGGCAGCAGGTCCCGCGGCGGCGGCGTACCACTGAGCACGCGGGGTCGGCAGCTGGTACCTGCCATGCGTGGTGCTGCCGAAGAATCCGATCAAGATCTCATGGCTGTCGGCGCCATGGTGGCGGGCAGCCAGTGCGTGCGCTAGTTCGTGCCCGATCAGGCTGCCCAGGACGACGACGACCACACCGGCCGTCGCGGCAGCGTAGGCGCCAGCCGGCCATCCGGGAGCTGCGGCCCGCAGGTTCAGTGTGCTGACCACCACCGCCAGCGTCGCCAGGAGGTATGCGCCCGCCGTCAGCCTGATGGCGAATCCGGCGACGCGCACGCCGCCTGCCCGCCGTCCGGGGCCTGTGCCCTGCCCGGTCGGCGCGCTGCCCCGCGGGCGCGGCATCGTCATAGGCAGCTCCCTTTCCTGACTGCGATCAAACCTGGCCCGGGTGCAGCTCAGGTGCGCTGCTGATGGAGCTGGCATGAAGACAGCCGCTGGCTCTGGCGGTCCCCAGGTGGGCCGACGGCGCTCTCCGCGCCTTCACCACATGACCGCAGCGGCCTGCATATCTGGCTGGTCTGCTCGTTCTGACGGCGAGATGGCGGAACCGGCAGCCGGCGCCAATTGCGAGTGCCTGTCCTAGAGGTAGCCATGTCCGACCCGGTGACCGGTCACCAGATCAAGCCGCGCGAATGGCCGATCGGGAACCGGATCCTGATTGCCAGCGCCCGGGACCGGCGTGTGCGCCTTCACGCCACGACGATCAGGGATGCCTGGAGCTTCCTGGCATACGTCTTGGCTGGCTGCGGCTTCGTAGGTCAGAAGCTCATAGTGCGCCATCTGCCATCGCCGCGTCCTGTGCAGCAGCGGGATCAGGAAATGCTGTTGCAGCGGGTACTTGCAGGCCAGCTTCCTGGCGACCCAGCTGGCTTCCTCGCCGGGCAGCAGCCGAGCGACCGCATCGATTGGCGGCCCCACGGTCAAGCCCGGCAAGGGGCACGCCCTCACCTGCACGTCATCGGTATGCCCGAGGCGCTTGGCCGTGTCCGACTGGTACCAGGCGCGGAAGTAGGCCCGCTCACCGTCAACGACTCCGTGCACGTGCTTGAATACCGGAATGCCATCTGGCTTGAAAGTGGTGAGCAGCATGTACTTGGCCGACCGAAGAGGACCAAAGTAGCCATCGATGGCCTCCTGCTGGTTGCCGCCCTGGGTTGCGGACTGCCGGTCTGGCATGTTCTTCCCCCTCTCACCGGATACGACCAGTGAGGGATGCGGACGCGCAGGCCGGATACCGTCGCGATGGAGGAAGGATGGAGAACGGTCGGCGGTACCGACAACCTTTCGATATTCACGTCTCCTCGAGGCGCTTCTTGACGGCATGTGCTCAATAGGCAATGAGGCTCGGACACGCGCCGTCCGTGGGCGGCCCTTGGTCAACGTGTCCGGGGCGGCACTGTTGCGTTAGTCGATCGCGGCGGCGGGAGACTGGTGAAGTGACATCATCGGGCCGGTTTCAGTCTTCGCTGGCTTCAGATTCCCGCCCGAGGTGATCTCGTTGCGGTCCGTTGGTACCTGCGGTATGGCCTGTCCTGCCGGGACGTCGAGGAACTGCTGGCCGGGCGCGCTGTCACCGTGGATCACGTTGACCGATGGGTCCAACGTTTCACACCGGAATTCATCGTGGTGTTGCGCGCCGGCGCGGCCCCGGCCGAGGTCACGACCGACCGTGCCCCTGTTTACCCGCGGGTCCTCGACGAGCTGGTCCCCTCGGCGTTGCACACGGTGGAGCAGTACGCGAACAACCCGATCGAGACAGATCACGGACGCTGAAAGCCCGGCTCCGGCCGATGCGGGGCCTGAAACGGGAGCGGTCCGCGCGGATCCTGGCCGCCGGTCACGCGTTCATGCAGAATCTGCGCCGCGGCCACTATGAACTCGCCACCGACGTCCCCGCCCGCCACCGGATCCGCACAGCCTTCGACCAGCTAACGGTGACTGTCTGACCAGTCCATAACTGGCGTCAGCACACTCTGCCATGCTCACCGATCAGCCAACACAACACTGCCCCGCCTTCTCCCAAGGCGCCCGTGGCTGCCGCTGGGGCATGCCCTGACCGGCGGCGGTCTCACCAATCAACTCGATGGAGTTTCGCCGCTGGGCGTGATTGCCCCGGTGCAGAGGTACACCGCCGGGCGTGATGTCTCATCCGAACGGACGTGTCAGCAGTCGTCGCCGATGCGGTCCGGGACTGCAGCATCTTCCGGTTAAGCGAATGCGCTCACATCGGCTACGAGGATGAACCCGATGCCCACCTCCCTGCCGCGTACTCGGACCTGTGGCACGCGGCGCCTTCGAGCATGGATTGGGCGCCCGCAGACCTTACCCGGGCATGATCATCGACAGGCACCTTGTTCCGCGACTGTTCCGCAGACGCCGCCCGGATCCCCGGCGAGGGGTGGTTGGCGCATCACTACGGAGGCTTACCTTGAGTAGTTTCTGCAGGTCAAAGCCCTCTGTAAGGCAATGCAGCCTCGGCCCGGATCCAAGCGGTACACCGCGCCCGCGGTTAGGCACACCGCTCCGTGTGCACTCGTCCACAATAACGAAACCCCCAGGTGACCTGGGGTTTAGATGGTGGCAGGTGTTGGGTTCGAACCAACGTAGGCTAAGCCGACGGTTTTACAGGGCGCTCCCAGACAAGATCGCATTTTCATTGCGACCTGGACAAATGGCGTTTTAGCTTTTCTGAGCTACCACGCTTAACCACTCCTCAACCATCCCACCGGCTTGAGGCTATTTGCCGTAAGGTCCGGCACAGTTGAGATCGTAGCGGCTTCAGCGGATGGTCATGCGCGCCAGATCGGGCAGGGACGTGCTGGCGTGCCGTGACCAGGCCTGGAGCGCGGCAGCGAGAGCAAGGCTGCTGCCGTACAGCACGTGCTGGCCGCCTTGCCTGGCGATTAGCGCATCCAGGGAGGCGAAGGCGCGGCCCTTGCGGGCAAGGATCACGATGTCGGCGGCGGCGCGCTCACCGGTCCAGTGCCCGGCGGGCAGCCGGGTCAGCTTCCCGAGATCAGCGGGGATGCTGCGATCGTGTCCCGGCAGCCACTGGTCAAGCAAGCCGAGGGCCACGCCGATGCAGCCGGCGACGGTGGCGGCGGAACCGTCGGCGGACTCTGGCTGGGCCTGGTCCAAGACCGCGGCGGCCAGCCGGGTGTCACCGTCAGCGATTGCCTCGGCCGCTAGCCGCAGGGTGACGGCGGCCAGTTCGCGTGCTTGCCCGACCGGGGTGAACCGGACCATGTTCTGCCGCTCGATGGCGCGGTTCATAGCCTGTTGCAGGGTATCTACGTCGGGAACGTCGAGGTTGTCAACGTCGATGCCTTCCTCGGCGAGCAAGGGCGCCAGCTCGCGGAGCAACTCGCTGGCCATGCCCGGCCTCATCTGGACCTCGGGTGGTCCTGGGGCCGGCTCTGGACTCCGGCGCCGCATGTCTGCCACGCCTGCCATCTTCTCAGTAGCCCAGCCCTGGTGCACGCGTCCCCTGATTCAGGCGCCCGCGCCCAGGCATCGGAGAGAAGCGACGGTGAGGAGGGCGGAGATCCGTGACCGCCCGCTGTCCGGCCAGCAGGTGGGCAGCCGCGAGAGTCAACGGATAATGGCTGGCGGCCAAGGAGTGCTGGCGCCCGACCGCCGGGCGGTTGATCGGCAGCACGGCCCCGTCCGGCACCGGTTTCTCGCATGTCCGCGCAAGAGCAGGCGTGTCGGTCGGCTCCAACCTCTCCTCAGCCCGACCGCGAGCCCAGCAGTCAAAAGCACGAGAACGAGAGGACATCCCGGCGCCCTCCACCCGGCCTCGAACCTTTGTAGTGCGCAGGCTACAATGTATTACATGACCACACCTCTTTCTATCCGCTTTGACGCCGCCCTGCTGGCGCGATTGCGGCGCCGCGCGGGCGCCACGGCCGGTTCAACGACCTCCGCGCTAGCGCAACGGCTCATCGACGAAGGACTGCGGATGGCTGACCACCCAGGGGTGATCTTCAAAGACGGGCCGTCCGGCCGCCGGGCTGCCCTCGCCTACGGACCAGACATCTGGGAAATCATCAAGTTCCTGCGTGAAGTAGACGAGCGCGGCCCAGCCGCGCTAGACGCCGCGGCCGAGGTGTTCGCCGTCAACGCCAGCCGGATCGCCACAGCCGTCAGCTACTACGGGGACTACCGGGACGAGATCGACACCGAGATCAGCGACGCTGATGAGGCGTCGGCCCGCGCCGAGGAAGCATGGCGGGTACAGCGGCAGCTCATCGCATGAGCCACCCAGCCAGCGCCCGCCTGGTGCTTGACGAGATGTTCTCCCCCGCCATCGCTGCCGCACTGCGCGACCTGGGCCAGGACGTGATCGCTGTGGCTGAGCGCGGCGAACTGCGGGCAATGAGCGATGATGACGTCTTCGCCTGGGCAATCTCTCAACGTCGGTGGCTGCTCACCGAGAACGTCAAAGACTTCCGGCCCATCCTGCTGCGGGCACTCCAAGCCGACACTGCCACTACAGGAATCCTCTACACCAGCAGCCGCGCTTTCCCGCGCACAAGGAAGAACCCTGGGCCCCTGATCCAGGCAATCCATGCCTGGATGCTCAATGGACCACCCGAAGCACCACTCACCGAGGACTGGCTCCTCAACCCGGCAAGTCGCTGATACTCCGGAACCGTCGAAGAAACTGGAGTAACCGCCGGGAACGGCCGCCGGGCGCGCGGCCAGCCGCAGACGCGTTCCGGGGTCCCTGAGCAGGGTGACCGCCGCTCGTAATTGAGGTGACAGCGGTGTGCTGGCGGGTGTTCACCTACCGGCTTTCCGCCGAGCCCTCCCGGCACCGGATAGCGATCTGGCGGGAGGTGCGGCACCTGGGCGCGGTGCCATTGCAGCAGGGCAGCTGGGCGCTGCCGTGGGTACGCCATTCGACGCCGGGTTGGCCCAGATCACCGATGCGATCACGGTGGCGACGGCTATCCGCTGATGCTGGCGGTGGTCGATGACCAGGCCAGCGTCGGCCAGCTGGAAGCCCGGTTCACGCCCAGCGCGAGGCGGAGTGGGCTGAGTTCACAGTTAACTGCGGCAAGTACGAGGCTGACCTGGATGAGGAGGAGCAGAGCCTGGAGCGGCTGCGCCGCTGGTCCCGGGCCATCCGGGCCCTGGACCTGTTCGGTGCCCCTGGCGTAGCGGATGCCGAACGGCGGCTGAAGGAGTGCACAAGGACGCTGGAGCAGTTCGCTGAGCTGGTCTACCAGGCCAGCGAGCACGGCGGTGCCGGGTGACTATCAGCCACCTCAGCTAGCGATCCTGGCCCGGGAAATCCGGCGGTGCGGGCATGGCTTTTCGCTCTCTGCAGCTGTCATGGCCTGGGGGGTGCTGCCCCGCACGGCCGGCGCGTGAACCTCTGATGGGGACATGCGGCTTGATCGCTGATTCGTAAGGCGGAGGACGGGGAGCGCACCGCGGACGGCCTTCCCGCGCTCCCCGCCCGGGGTGGCACGGACGGGGTATAGGAGCCTGCTCTTCTCCCAGCTCATGCTCCATGCACTGTCCCCGCCCGGCCACGGCGCGCCAGGCTGTGGTGGAAGCGGCCGGATGGTCCGGTGAGTTCCGGGCGACGTAAGCGTCTACATTCACGGAGCTAACGCCGCCACCGGGCGCCCGGGGCGCATGCCGTCCCCGCAGCAATGAGGAGATCGAGGCATGAGTAAAGCCAGCGCTATCATCCGCCTCCCGGCCGGACGCCGGACCAAGTGGGCCGTCCTGGTCTTCTGGCTGATCATCGTGGCCGTGATCGGCCCGCTGGCCGGCAAGCTCACCGGCGCGGAGAAGAACGACGCGTCGGCGTGGCTGCCCGCCGCGGCCGAGTCGACCAAGGTGCTGGACGTGCAGTCGCGGTTCCAGTCGCCCAACATCTACGCCGCGGTCGTGGTGTACGACCGCGGCTCGGGCCTGACCGGCGCGGACAAGGCCAAGGCGGCCGCCGACGTCCGCAGGTTCGCGCGGCGTGCCCGGGCGTGGTGCGCAGCCAGCTGGCCGGTCCGATCGCCGTCCGGCGGACGGCAAGGCCATGGAGACCATCGTCCCGATCAACCTCGGCTCGAAGGGCTGGAACGGCGCATCGGACGCCGCGACCAAGCTACGGGCCATCGCCCGCACCGACGCGAACGGCCTGGCTCGTCCACATCGCCGGGCCCGCTGGGCAACGCCGCCGACTCGGCCAACGCGTTCAAGGGCATCGACGGCATCCTGCTGTTCGCCGACCCTGGCGGTCGTCATCGTGCTGCTGCTGATCACCTACCGCAGCCCGGTGCTGTGGCTGCTGCCGGTCATCTCGGCGGGGGTCGCGCTGGCCACCGCGCAGGGACTGATCTACCTGCTGGCCAGGCACGCGGCCTGACCGTCAACGCGCAGAGCGCCGGCATCCTGCTCGTGCTCGTCTTCGGCGCGGGAACCGACTACGCGCTGCTGCTCGACCGCCCGCTACCGCGAGGAGCTGCGCCGCCACGAGGACCGGCATGAGGCGATGGCCGTCGCGCTGCGCCGGGCCGGACCGGCCATCATCGCCAGCGCGCGCCACCGTGATCGTCAGCCTGCTGACGCTGACCATCGCCGAGCTGAACTCCACCAAGAGCCTGGGCCCGTGCTGGCGATCGGCGTCGTGGTGGCGCTGGCCGCGATGATGACGCTGCTGCCGGCCCTGCTGGTGATCGTCGGCCGCTGGGTGTTCTGGCCGGTCAAGCCCGCGTACGGCACCGCCGAGCCGACGACCAGGGGATTCTGGGCGCGGGTCGGCCGCCGCATCGCGCGTCCGGCCGCGGCTGGTCTGGGTCGTCACCGCGCTGGTCCTCGGCGCGCTGGCGCTCGGCCTGCTGCGGCTGAAGGCCAGCGGCCTGACCACCGCGCAGGCATTCCGGCACACCCCGGACTCGGTGGTCGGCCAGACAGGTCATCGACCAGCACTTCCCGGCCGGCGCCGGCCAGCCGGTCGATCGTGATCGGCAACCAGGCCGCAGGCCGCCGCGCTGCGGCCGGCGGTCAAGGCCACGCCGGGGATCACCGGCGTCACCGAGCCGGCGGTCAGGCGCGGGCCACGCCTACCTGCAGGGCACGCTCACCACCGCCCCGGACAGCCAGGCCGCGTACGACACCATCGACCGGGTCCGCGCCGCCGTGCACGCGGTCCCCGGCGCGAACGCGCTGGTCGGCGGCAACACGGCGATCAACCTGGACGTCAAGCACGCGTCCGCGCACGACCGCGACGGTGATCATCCCGGTCATCCTGGCCGTGGTGTTCCTCATCCTGGCGCTGCTGCTGCGGGCGCTGATCGCGCCGATCATGCTGATCGCCACCGTCGTGCTGTCGTTCGCCGCGGCGCTGGGCGTCAGCGCGCTGGTGTTCGACCACGTCTTCGGCTTCGGCGGCGCCGACACCTCGTTCCCGCTGTTCGTCTTCGTGTTCCTCGTCGCCCTGGGCATCGACTACAACATCTTCCTGATGACCCGGGTGCGCGAGGAGGCGGGCAAGCACGGCACCGCGGCGCGGCGCGCTGACCGGGCTGGCGGCGACCGGCGGGGTGATCACCTCGGCCGGCGTCGTGCTGGCCGGCACCTTCGCCGCGCTCGGCCACGCTGCCGCTGTCACGTTCCTGGCCGAGCTCGGCTTCGCGGTCGCGTTCGGCGTGCTGCTGGACACCCTCGTCGTCCGGTCGGTGCTGGTCACCGCCCTCAACCTGGACCTCGGCCGCTGGGTCTGGTGGCCCAGCAAGCTCGCCCGCGAGCCAGTCCCCGAAGCGGACATCACCGTCGAACCGGCAGCTGTGAGCGGATGAGCGTGTCGTTTCCCCCTGGGCGGGCCTGCGAGCGCTGGGCCGCCCAAGCCAATCAGGCCCGGATTCTCCCTCGTTGGCAAGGAGATCCCTCCGCCACGAAACAAATAGCCAGCAAAAGCGTGCCCGGCGAGTGGCCGACGGGGCTGTGGCCTGCTGCTGGCCAGTCTTGACGCCGGTCACGGCGCTGCGACCTGGCCGCATCCCGGCTCCCTGTCACCTCATGCAACCTGGGAATATTCGCGAATCAGCCCGCCGAGCCGGTCTCGGCGCAGAACGCGCATACCGGTCACTTCAGCGGGCGGTTGGATGCGCCTGGCGGGCGGGTTCTGCTGCAATGAACGGTGCGGCCGGTGCATGTCGTAGTGATCGATGTACTCACCCAAGACCGACCCCTGAGGAGGCGGCCGCTACGGAGCTGGTGCGGCTGGCCCGCGGGCAGGGCCTGGCCCTGACCGGCCCGGACGGGCTGCTGAAGCAGCTGACCAAGACCGTGATCGAGACCGCGCTGAACGAGGAGATGACCGGGCACCTGGGCTATGAGAAGCATGATCCCGCAGGCCAGGGCGCGGGCAGCGGGAACGTCCGCAACGGGACCCGGCCCAAGAAGGTGCTCACTGACAGCACCGGCCCGGTGGGATCGAGGTGCCGCGGGACCGGGCGGGGACGTTCGAGCCGCAGATCGTGCGCAAGCGGCAGCGGCGGCTGACCGGCGTCGATGAGATCGTGCTGTCGCTGTATGCCAAGGGCCTGACCACGGGTGAGATCTCGGCGCACTTCGCGGAGATCTATGGCGCGTCGGTGTCGAAGGAGACCGTCAGCCGGATCACCGACAAGGTGATCGAGGAGATGCAGAGCTGGCAGAACCGGCCGCTGGATGAGATTTACGCGGCGGTGTTCATCGACGCCATCGTGGTCAAGATCCGCGACGGGCAGGTCGCCAACCGGCCTGTCTATGCGGCGATCGGCGTCACCCTGGACGGGAAGAAAGACATCCTGGGGTTGTGGGCCGGGACCGGCGGGGAAGGCGCCAAGTTCTGGATGTGCGGTGCTGACCGACATGAGCAACCGCGGCGTGCGGGACGTGTTCTTCCTGGTCTGCGACGGCCTGAAAGGCCTGCCCGACGTGGTCAGCAATGTGTGGCCGCAGACCACGGTCCAGACCTGCATCATCCACCTGATCCGCAACACCTTCCGGCTCGCGTCCAAGCGGGACCAGGACGCCCTCAAACGCGACGTCAAGCCCATCTACACCGCGGTGAACGCCACCGCCGCCCGGGCCGCGTTGGATGAGCTGGCGGAAAAATGGGGCCAGCGGTACGGGGCGATCATCCGGCTGTGGGAGAACGCCTGGGAGGAGTTCATCCCGTTCCTGGACTACGACGTCGAGATCCGCACCGTCATCTGCTCCACCAACGCGATCGAGTCGCTGAACGCCCGCTACCGGCGGGCGGTCAAGGCCCGCGGCCACTTCCCCACCGAGCAGGCCGCGCTAAAGTGCCTCTACCTGGTCACCCGGTCCCTCGACCCCACCGGCACCGGCCAGGCCACGCTGGACCATGCGGTGGAAGCCCGCCCTCAACGCGTTCGCCATCACCTTCGGCGACCGCTTCCCGGCCGCCGAGACCTACTAACCCAACCGCCGGAAACACCTTTAGCGAGACAGACCTCGGGGAGGGTTCGGGGTAGTCCGAAGCGCGTCATGACTTCGGCGGTGAAGCCGGTGATGGCGGTGATGTGGTCGCCGGCGGTGGTGATGACCAGGAGGGCGTAGGCGCGGTAGACGCTGGCGTGGGGGTCTGCCAGGTACAAGCCGAAGGCGGGCTGGCCGTTGGCGCGGGTGGGCACCACGCGGTAGGTGCGGCCGGGGCGGAAGGTGGCGGCGGCGAAGAAGCGCTGGGCCGATTCGATGCCACGGTATTCCAGCATGGCCGGGGGCATGGAGACTCTCACGTCGGTGACGAGCAGTTCGATCAGGGCGTCCAGGTCGGCGCGTTCCAGGGCGTCGGTGAGCCGGGCGACGAGCCGGTGTTCGGCGGCGGTGTCGGGTTGGCGCGCAGGCTTGCGGCTGCCGGTGCCGCTGCTGCCGGTGCGCTGGAGTCGGTGTGCTGGAGTCGGCGAGGTGGTTGTCAACGGTGGCCCGACCGCGTTTGAGGGCGCTTTGAACCGATTCCTGGGTGGCATCGAGCATCTTGGCTACCTCGCCCGCGCGATAGCCCAGAACGTCGCGCAGCACCAGTACGGCGCGTTGGCGCGGCGGCAGCAGTTGCAGGGCGGTGATGAACGCGAGCGAGATGGCCTCGGTGG
>CAVQZG010000006.1:0-147874 GCA_963718305.1 uncultured Actinomycetes bacterium | reverse complement strand
ATCACGTTCGCGGTCATCCGGCTGCGCAGCAACCCGGAGCGGGAAGGCCGCAAGTCACGGTTCGCCGGCAGCCACACCGGCGCCGCCTGGCTGGTACTCGGGATGATCTTCCTGGTGATCGCGACGCTGCTGCTGTACCGCGGCGCGCAGATCAACACCGGGGTGTTCCCCTACCCGCACGGGGCGTTCGCCTCCCAGATCGTCGGCCACTGGCTGGCGCCGCTGGGGGCCGGGGTGAACAGCGTGCTGGAGGTGGTGTTCCTGCTGGCCCAGCTCGCGGTGGTGCTCGGTTTCCTGGTGTTCCTCACCTATTCCAAGCACCTGCACATCATCACCGCGCCCGTCAACGTGCTGTTCTCCCGCCGCCCGGACGCGCTGCGCGGACTGGAGCCGATGCGCAGCAACGGGAAGGTGCTGGATTTCGAGGAGGCCGACCCGGACACCGACGTGTTCGGGCTGGGGAAGATCGAGGACTTCACCTGGAAGGGCCTGCTGGACATGGCCACCTGCACCGAGTGCGGGCGCTGCCAGTCCCAGTGCCCGGCCTGGGCTACCGGCAAGCCGCTGTCGCCCAAGCAGGTCATCCTGGATCTGCGTGACCACGCGCTGGCCAAGGCCCCCTACCTCCTCGCGTCGGAGGAGGCCCGGGAGAACCTGCCGGATGCGGTGAAGTTCGAGGCGGGCCGCCCGCTGGTCGGCACGGAGGCTGAGCACGGCGTGATCGACCCGGACGTCATCTGGTCGTGCACCAACTGCGGGGCCTGCGTGGAGGAGTGCCCGGTCGATATCGAGCACATCGACCACATCGACGGGATGCGCCGTCACCAGGTGCTGATCGAGTCGGCGTTCCCGACCGAAGCCTCGGGGATGCTGAAGAACCTGGAAAACAAGGGTGACCCGTGGGGCATGGGCGCTAACCGGCGGCTGGCGTGGGCCGAGGAACTCGACTTCGAGGTCCCGGTCGCCGATGAGAAGCTCGGCCCGGAGGTGGAGTACCTGTTCTGGGTGGGCTGCGCCGGCGCGCTGGAGGACCGGGCCAAGAAAACCACCAAGGCCATCGCCACCCTGCTGCACCAGGCCGGGGTGAGCTTTCGCGGTCCTCGGCCCGGCCGAGACCTGCACCGGGGACCCGGCGCGGCGGATGGGCAACGAGTTCGTGTACTCCATGCTGGCCGCCCAGAACATCGAGACCCTCAACGAGGCGGGCCTGGGCACGCCGGGCAAGACCATCGTCGCGTCCTGCCCGCACTGCTTCAACACGATCGCCAACGAGTACCCGCAACTCGGCGGGAACTATGAGGTGGTGCACCACACCCAGCTACTCGCCAAGCTGGTCGCCCAGGGGAAGATCACGCCGGTCACGGCGGTCGAGGAGAAGATCACCTACCACGACCCGTGTTTCCTGGGCCGGCACAACAAGGTGTTCACCCCGCCGCGGGAAATCATGGAGCAGGTTCCCGGCGTCCAGGCCCAGGAAATGCACCGGTGCAAGAACCGCGGGTTCTGCTGCGGCGCGGGCGGGGCCCGGATGTGGATGGAAGAGCGGATCGGCAAGCGCATCAACACCGAGCGCATCGACGAGGCGCTCGGCACCGACCCGGACACCATCTCCACCGGCTGCCCCTACTGCCTGGTCATGCTGGGCGACGCCGTGGCCGCCAAGAAAGCCAGCGGCGAAGCCAAAGAAAGCCTCGAAGTCGTGGACGTCGCCCAGGTCCTGGCCCGCTCCATCCAGCCGCCCACGCCGCCCGCGGACGCGGCACCGCCGGCCGCCCCCGCCGCGCCAGCCCCGGCCGACCAGCCCACGGGCTGACCCGGCCGGGAACTGAAGGGGACGGAGGCAGCCCGGGCCATGGAGAGCAGGCGCGCCGAGGCGTTCAGCGACGGCGTGTTCGCCATCGCTATCACCCTGCTCGTCCTGGACCTCCGGCTGCCCGGCGGGGGACCCGAGCATTACACGCTCATCCACCAGCTGCTGCACGACTGGCCGCAGTACTTCGCGTACGTGGTCAGCTTCCTCACCATCGGCATCATGTGGATGAACCACCACACGATTTTCGCCCACGTCACCCGGGTTGACCGGCCGCTGCTGGTCATCAACCTGCTGCTGCTCATGGCTGTGGTGGCCATCCCGTTCCCGACCTCGCTGGTCGCGGAGCACCTGCGGGCCTCGGGCGGCGTGGCGGCCACCGTCACCTACGGGCTGGTGCTGATGGCTGCCTCGGTGGGCTTCGCGGGCCTGTGGATCTACGTGGTAACCCACGCCGAGCGGCTCGGCGGGTCGGCCCAGCCGGAGGCGCTGCGACGCTCGATCCCCGGGTTCACCGGCGGCCTGCTCGTCTATGTGGCCGCCACGCTGGTGGCGGCGTTCGGGGCACCGCTGGCCGCGCTGGTCATCTACGGCCTGATCGGCGTCTACTACCTGTTCGAGCACCTGCCCAGCCCGTCGTCGGCCGCTCCCTCCGGGTGAGGGCGTGACCCTGGCTGGAGGACCGAGGCCGGGGGGCGTTAGAGATTACGAGGGTGTGGCGAGGAGATGCCGTACGCGGTCAGCTGGCCGGTGACTCGGCCGGGAGCCAGATCCTGACCCGGGTGCCGTAGCCGGGCTGCGACTCGAGCACGGCCTGGCCGCCGTGGGCGGCCGCGATGGCCTGCACGATGGACAGCCCCAGCCCGCTGCCGGCGCCCTGGCCATGGTCGTCGTCCTCGCGGCCCGCCCGCTCCGCGCCGCGGTGGAAGCGGTCGAAGGCCCGGGCCGCGTCCTCCGCCGACATCCCGGGTCCCGCGTCGGCCACCTCGAGCACCGCGCCGCCGCGGACCGGGGCCAGCCGCACCGCGACCGGGGTGCCCGGCGGGGTGTGCTCGCGGACGTTGCCGAGCAGGTTGGCCAGCACCTGCCTGATCCGCGCCTCGTCGACCACCGCGATCAGCCGGTCGGGCGCCTCCGCCTTCACCGGGCGGCCCGGTTCCACCGCCGAGGCGTCCGCGGCCGCGTCCCGGACCAGCAGGGCCAGGTCCGTCTCGGCCAGGTCCAGCGAGGAGGTGCGGTCCAGGCGGGCCAGTTCGAGCAGCTCGGCGACCAGGGTGCTCATCCGCTGGGACTCCTGCTCGATCCGGCGCATCGCGTCCGGCAGCTGATCCGGGCCGAGCGCGCCCTGGCGGTACAGCTCGGCGTAGCCGCGGATGGTGGTGAGCGGGGTGCGCAGCTCGTGCGAGGCGTCGGCCGCGAACTGGCGCACCTTCTGCTCCGAGCGCCAGCGGGCGCCGAAGGCCTGCTGGATCCGGTCCAGCATGGCGTTGATGGCCCCGCCGAGCCGGCCCACCTCGGTGCTGTCGTCCGCCTCGGGCATCCGCGCCGTCAGGTCGCCGCGCGAGGTGATCTGCTGCGCGGTACTCGCCATCCGGCTCAGCGGGGCCAGTCCCCGGCCGATCAGCCAGCGCCCGCTGACCGCCAGCAGCAGGATCAGCGCGCCCCCCGTGATCAGCTCGGCGATGATGATGCCGCCGACCTGTGCGCCGACCGCGCCGACCGGGCGGGCGACCACCAGCACCGCGCGGGTCCCGCCGTTGGCCCGGGCCCGGATCAGCCGGGCCACCGCGCGCAGCCTGGGGTCGCTCGTCCCGGGCACGTCGAACGGCCGGCCGCCGAGGTAGTAGCGGGCCAGGCGCCTGGTGATCAGGCTCTGCACCGCCGAGGTCAGCTCCCTGCTCGCGGCGGAGCTGCCGGTCAGCGGCTGTACCTGCACCGGGAGGCCGGTGATCTTGACCGCCACGTAGTCGCCGGGATTGCTGGCGATCTGCTGCGGGCTGTGCTGGGCGGCCGCCACCAGCTGCGTGTTGAACTGGTTCCCGAGCCGCTTGCTCAGCACGATCGTGCTGACCGCCCCCATGATCAGCAGGAACGCCGCGGTCACGCAGATCAGCAGGACCAGCAGCCGGGCCCGCAGCGACAGCATCCCGCCAGACCGGGTCATCCTTCCGGCCGGGAGCCCCGGACCGGGTGGCTCCGGGGGCCAGTCCCCGGGGCCGGCCGGGCCCGCGGCCAGCCGCTCGGGCCTGGTCGCGGGCCCGTCTGGCCGCCCGGGCGGGATCATCCTTCCGGCCGGGCGCCGGGCCGCAGGCTGTACCCCACCCCGCGCTGGGTGTGGATCAGCGGCGGGCCCAGCGGATCGAGCTTGTGCCGCAGGTAGCTGACGTAGGTCTCGACGATCTGGGACTGCCCGGCGTAGTCCCAGCCCCATACGTTCTCCAGCAGCTGCGCGCGGGTCAGGACCCGGCCCTGGTGCCGCATCAGGTACGCGAGCAGCCGGAACTCGGTCGGCGACAGCTCTACCGGCGTGCCCGCGCGGCGCACCGTCCAGCGTGACTCGTCCAGCTCCAGGTCCGCGGCGCGGAGGATGCCCTGGTCCGCGGGAGCGTCGCCGGCGTTCCGTGCGGCCCGCCTGAGCACGGCCCGCACCCTGGCTACCAGGGCCTCCACCGAGAACGGCTTGGTGACGTAGTCGTCGCCGCCCAGGGCCAGGCCGGTCACCGTGTCGGACGAGGTGTCCCGCGCGGTCAGGAAGATCACCGGCACGTCGTTGCCCGCGGCCCGCAGCCTCCGGCACACCTCGAAACCGTCCAGGTCAGGCAGCATCACGTCGAGGACGATCAGGTCCGGGCGGGCCGCCTCCGCCTGCCGCAGCGCATCCTTACCGCTGGACGCGGTGGTGACCGCGCAGCCGTGGAACTTCAGCGCGACCTGCACCAGCTCACGAATGTTGGGCTCGTCGTCCACGACGAGCACCTGGGGGATCCGGTCGTTGTCTGTCATCACCTGAGCAAGACGGTAAGGCTGGCCGGGGCACGGCCAGCAAAGATTACCGGCTCCCGCAGGCTGGGCCTGCGGGAGCCTGCCGGTCCCCCGCCAGTGGGCGGATGGTCAGTGTGCGCAGGCTCAGCTCCCGGAAGCAGCGCTGCTGGAGGCCGAGGGTGCCGGGCTGGCCGGGCTGGATGAGCCCGACGGCGGCCTGATCACGACGAGCCGGGCGTCCTTGACCCCGGACAGCACCGGGCCGCCCACCCAGACCGGCTCGCCCGTGGCCAGCGCGCTCTGGCTGGTCTTCGACCCGTTCTCCCGGACGACGGTGTTGCTCACCAGGTCCCAGGTCCAGGTGGTGCCGTCGGCCGCGGACACGACGATGTTGCTGCCGCTGACCGACTGGACGACACCACGCTCGAACGCCAGGGTGCGGATGGTGCCGCCCTTACCGCGGAACGTGAACTGCCCATCGATGCCGCGGAGCAGGGCCACCCGGACGATCCGGCGCCGGAGCCACCGGCAGCGCGGGCCGGCCGCCTTCCGGGCCGCCCGGGCCACGGCAGGGTGCCCGGCCTGCCTGGCGGCGCGGGCCGCTTTCCGGGCCGCGGCGCACGGGTGGGCCGTGGTGGCGGCCCCGGCCGCGCTGGCCCCGGCCACGCCCGCGGCGGACGACGATGACGTCAGCGCGAGGGTGCCGGGGGTGTCGGCCGAGTTGAGCGCGGTGTTCAGGGCCGCGGCCTGGGTGCCCGGCCCGCCTTGCGCTGGCCGCTGAGGTGCTGGCGGCCGGCGACGAATGGCCGGCCAGCGAGATCCCGGCGACGATGCCGCCGGCGGCCAGCGCCACGGCCGCCACCAGCCCGGCCGTCCAGCTCAGCGGGTGCCGCCGCCGGGGCTGCTGAGAGCGCAGGTCCTGGTATCCGGGCTGCTGGTATCCCGGACGGTGGCTGGCGTCAGGCCCGTGGCTCATCGGCCAGAACTGCTCGGTCGGGCGGGACTCCTCCTTCGGGTCCCCGCCTGGGGGCTCGTACATGTTGTCCATGGCCCCGAGCCTGCCCGGCCCGGCTGTGACATCAGGCGGTGAAGTCTGGGATTTCCCTGGGAGCACCCTCCCAATTACCGGAACCTCTGCGTCACATCCGCTCAGGAACCGGGATCCCGAGCAGGTCCAGGCCGGTCAGCAGGACCCGCAGGGTGAGCGCGGACAGCGCGAGCCGGCTATCCCGGATGGCTGGCTCGGCCGCCTGGAGCACCGGGCACTGCTCGTAGAACGTGGTGAACGCGCTGGCCACCTCGAACAGGAAGCCCGCCAGCAGGTGCGGCTGCGTGGTCTCCCCGGCCTGCCGGACCGCAGCGCCAAACCCGAGCAGGCGCAGCGCGAGGGCCCGCTCGGCCGGCTCGGCCAGCGTGATCGGGGCGCGGGCGGCGTCCGGGTCGAGGCCGGCCCGGCGGAAGATGGACCGGATCCGGGTGGTCGCATACTGGAGGTAGGGCCCGGTGTTCCCCCTGAACGAGATCATGCGGTCCCAGTCGAACACGTACTCGCTGTCCCGTGCGGTGGACAGGTCGGCGTACTTGATCGCGCCGATCCCGACCGCCTCCGCGATGGCGGCGCGCTCGCTCTCGTCGAACTCCGGGCTGGTGTTGAGCTCGTCGAACACCTTGCGCGCCCGCTCGACGCCTTCCCGCAGCAGTTCGCTCAGCTTGATCGAGTCGCCGGCCCGGGTGCGCAGCAGCTTCCCGTCGGTCCCCAGCACGTTGCCTATCTGCGCATGCTCGAACCGGGCCGCGGCTGGAATCCACCCCGCCTGCCTGGCCACCGCGAACACCATCTGGAAGTGCAGGGCCTGGGACGAGCCCACCACGTAGATCGCCCGGTCCACATGCAGGTCCCGGATCCGGTACCGGATGGTGGCCAGGTCACTCGTGGAGTAGTTGTAGCCCCCGTCCCGCTTGCGGATGATCACTGGCAGCGGCTCACCGTCCCGCCCGGTGAACCCGGGCGGGAACGCGCACAGCGCACCGTCGCTGATGACCGCGACCCCGCTCGCCTCCAGTTCGGCGCACACCTCGGCCAGCAGGTCGTTGTAGAAGCTCTCCCCGCGGATGTCCGCGTCGGTCAGCGTGACCCCGAGCTGGCGATATATCCGGTGCAGGTAGTCCAGCGACATGGCGACCAGGCGCTGCCAGAGCTGGAGGGTGGCCTCGTCGCCGCCCTGCAGCAGCACCACCCGCTGCCGGGCGCGCTCGGCGAACTCCGGGTCGGAGTCGAACTTGTGCCGCGCCGCCTGATAGAAGGCGTTCGGGTTGCTCCGCAGCTGGTCAGCGTCGGTGGAGTCCTCGCCCACGTCGAGTAGATGCTCGATCAGCATCCCGAAGGGGGTGCCCCAGTCGCCCAGGTGGTTATCCCGGATCACGTCCTGACCGGCGAACTCCAGGATCCGGGCCAGCGCGTCGCCGACGATGGTCGTGCGCAAGTGACCGACGTGCATCTCTTTGGCCACGTTGGGTGATGAGTACTCCACCACCACCCGCGGGGCCGGATCGGCCTGCGCCACACCCAGCCGCGGGTCCGCGAGCTGCCCGCTGGCCTGCCGGGCGATCCAGCCCGGCAGGAGCCTGAAGTTGATGAACCCCGGGCCGCTCACCTCGGGTGGCTCCGCCACCCCGTCCAGGTCCAGCCGGCCGATGATGTCCGCGGCGATGTCGCGCGGTGGCCGCCCGAGCTGCTTGGCCAGCGGCAGGGCCACGTTGGACTGGTAGTCGGCGAACGAGGACGGCCGGATCACCGGGTCGGCGGCCGCGTAGCCGGGGCCGAACGCCGCACCGAGCGCAGCCGACACCCGCTGCGCGAGAACATCCCGTGGATCCGCCATGCCTCAAGCCTAGCGACCACGCCGGGTAGACCTGCGCCAATAAATCCGTGAGCAGGACCGGCGGTCCACCCCCGGCGATCCCGGTCAGTTCCGGCGGAGGAAATGACCGCCCCGGCCGTGACCGAGGCGCTCCCGGATCTTCTCGGTGATCTGGCCCTTGACCAGGTCGGCGGCCAGCAGGCAGGCCGAGGTGACGGCGCGGGGAGTGGATGCGCCGTGGGCGATGACCACGGTTCCCTCCAGGCCCAGCAGGGCGGCGCCGCCGTAGCTCTCGGCGTCCAGCCGGCCGCGCAGCTCGCGCAGGCCCCGGCGCTGCAGCACGGCGCCGGCCCGGGCCGCCCGGGAGCCGCGCAGCACGTCCCGCAACTGGCCGGCGGCGAAGCCCATCGCCCCCTCCAGGGTCTTGAGCGCGACGTTCCCGGTGAAGCCGTCGGTCACGATCACGTCCACCGAGCAGGTCAGCAGGTCGGTGCCCTCGATGTTGCCGGTGAAGCGGATCGGCAGGGCGCCGTGCGGTGGCGGGGCGGACAGCAGTTCGTGGGCCCGCCGGGTCAGCTTGTTGCCCTTGCCCGGCTCGGCGCCGATGGTGAGCAGCCCCACCTTCGGCTCGGCGACGTTGTGCGCGATCTGCGCGTAGGCCACCCCCAGCTGCGCGAACTGGAGCAGCATCTCCGGCTTGGGGTCGGCGATCGCGCCCGCGTCGAGCAGGAACGTGGGCCGCGGCTGGGTGGGCAGCACGACCACCAGGGCCGGCCGGAGCAAACCGGGCACGGAGCGTAGTCGGAGCCGGGCGGTAGCCACCACGCCGCCCGTGGAGCCGGCCGAGACCACCGCCGCGGCCTGGCCCCGCCGGACCAGCTGGCACGCCACGGCCACGCTGGAGCGGGGCCGCCGCCAGCTGGCCAGGGCGCCCTCGTCCATGGCGATGGTGTCCTCGGCGGGCGCGACCTGCAGCAGCCCGGCCACCTCGCCGTGCTCGGCCACCAATGCTCGCAGCTCAGCGCCCCTCCCGGCCAGGATGACCGGCGCCCGCAGGGCGGCGGCGGCCGCCGCCGCACCGGCCACGATCACGGCCGGGCCGTTGTCGCCGCCCATGGCGTTGACCACGATGGCCTGCGCCTTGGGGCCGGCCGGCGGGGGTTCCTCGAGCACGGGCCCAAGCTTCTCACCCCCAGGCCAATGCTGCGGACCAGGGCTGTCCGGCGCGCTCTGGCCGCGCTGCGAGCGCTCTCGCGAGGGGATCACAGGATTTGATCATCCGTCCACTGGGTAACCATCTGTCACAATCTGGGGCTGGGGCCGCCGGTGCCAGAAAAGGTGATAAAACGTGACGAAGGGGTGATTCAAACCGTCCTGGTGGGGGCCGCAAGACGCGGGGATCAGCGATGAGTCATGGGGGCCTGGCGGCAAGCCAGGGCTAGCGGCAGGGACGGACCCGGCGGGTCGGCGGGGAAGCACACGGGTGGAGCCAGGTGAGCTGAGCAACTCATCAACACGGCTTCAGTGTTTCCTCATCATGACCTCCTTGTATTGGTTCTGACGGGGCGTTTTTGCCGACGTGGCCTGGGGGCCGCCCAGTGCTGCTAACCGGGTGCTGCGCAGTGAGCAGCTGAGGCCAGGGCAGCTGAGCAGAGCGCGGCGGGAAGATCGCCAGCCGCGGGCCACAGGGACTCGCATCCCGGCGGGGTCGCCGGGATCGCGACCGACCGGAGGGAGACCCGTGAGTGGCATCCGGCAGATAGTGCCAGTACCTGATGGGGGTCGACGTTTCCGTGCCTACAACGCGAAGCACCTGGACGCCCTGACCACCCGGGCCGGCCTTGGCGAGGCCGAACGCCTGGCCGTCCGGGCCGTCGGGACCGTACTGCCTTTCCGGACCAACGCTTATGTCATCGACGAACTGATCGACTGGACCGTGGCCCCCGACGACCCGGTCTACCGCCTCGTGTTCCCGCAGGCGGACATGCTGCCCGCCGGGGACGTCGCCCGGATCGCGGGGCTGCTGGCCCGTGGCGCGCCCGACGAGGAGATCACGGCGGCCGCGCATGATGTGCGGATGCGGCTGAACCCGCACCCCGCCGGGCAGCTGGCGCTGAACATCCCCGACCTGGACGATGAACCGCTGCCCGGAGTGCAGCACAAATACCCGGAGACGGTCCTGGTCTTCCCCAAGCAGGGCCAGACCTGCCACGCGTACTGCACGTACTGCTTCCGGTGGGCCCAGTTCGTGGATGAGCCCGGGCTCAAGATGGCCACCGCGGACCTGGGCCGGGTCATCGACTACCTCCGGCAGCACCGCGAGGTGACGAGCGTGCTGATCACCGGCGGCGACCCGATGATCATGGGCGCAACCGTGCTGCGCCGGTATATCGAGCCGCTGCTGGAACCGGGGCTGGAGCACATCGAGTCGGTCCGGATCGGCAGCAAGTCGCTGGCCTACTGGCCGCAGCGGTTCGTATCCGACCCGGACGCCGACGACACGCTGCGCCTCTTCGAGCAGGTGGTGGACTCGGGCCGGTCGCTCGCGTTCATGGCGCACTTCTCGCATCCCCGCGAACTGGAATCAGGCCTGGTGGCTGAGGCCAGCCGCCGGATCAGGGCCACCGGAGCCGTGATCCGCACCCAGGCCCCGCTGATCAGGACGATCAACGACGACCCGGCGACCTGGGCCACGATGTGGCGGACCCAGGTGCGGATGGGCATGGTGCCGTACTACATGTTCGTGGAGCGGGACACCGGCCCGCAGGACTACTTCGCGGTGCCGCTCGCGACCGCCCACGGCATCTTCAGCGACGCCTATCGTCAGGTGGCCGGCCTGTGCCGCACCGTCCGCGGGCCGTCGATGTCGTCGACTCCCGGCAAGGTGTGCGTGGACGGGATCGCCGACGTGGCGGGCCAGCGGGTCTTCGTCCTGCACATGATCCAGGCCCGGGATCCCGACCTGGTCGGGAAGCCGTTCTTCGCCCGCTACGACCCGGACGCCACCTGGCTCACCGACCTGCGGCCCGCGTTCGACAGCCGCTTCCCGTTCGAGGCCGCCGCCGAGGACCTGCCGGGACTGTGGTCCCCGGAGATCTTCGAGTCGGCCAGCTGAGCCGGCCCGCGCGGTGCTGGCCGGTGTTTCATCGGCCAGCACCGCACTGGGCTCAGGCCGCCGGGGCGCCCTCCTGGGCCGGGACGTCTGGAACCTGCGGGACGTCCCGCTCCGGGGGCCGCTTGGCCTCCTTGAGCATGAGGCAGCTGACCGCGCCCACGCCCAGCAGGATGACAGGCAGCAGCATGGTCGAGCGCATGGCGTTCACGTAGCCGAACGTGAACACGTCATGGCCGATGCGCAGCAGCTCAGCCATCAGCCGGGCGGGCAGCCCGGCGGGCAGCTTGATCCCGGACCCGTTCTGGCCGGCCCCGACCTGGATGCCGTTGCTGGCCGCGTGCTTGATCCCGGCCACGAACGGCCCGCGCAACTGCGGCGGCAGGGCCTTCGCCCGGACGGCGGCCTGGCTGTTCATGGACGTGACCAGCCGGTTCTGCAGTAGCGCGCCCACCGCGGCCGTGCCGATCACCAGGCCGACCTGCCGGACGGTGTTCAGCACGCCGGACGCCGCGCCAGCCATCCGCGGGTCGATGTTCCGCATGGCCACGGTGACCATGGGCGCGAACACGCAGCCCATCCCGATCCCGGCCACGATCAGCGCGGGCAGGAAGTCGTACCACGTCGACGTGGTGGTCGCTTCCAGCGCGACCCACCCCATCCCGCCGCCGAACAAGATCAGGCCCAGCATCAGGATGTACTTGCCGCCGATCTTGTCGGTGAGCCGGCCGGCCACGGGGGCCACGACCATCGACAGCAGCGAGGCCGGGGCCATGGTCAGGCCGGCCCGGAGCGCGGAGAAGCCCAGCACTGACTGCAGGTAGATGGTGAAGGGCAGGAAGATCCCCATCATGCCGATGGCCAGCGTCCCGGACACCCAGTTGACCACGGCATAGTTCCGGTCCCGGAACAGCGCGAACGGCACCAGCGGCTCCCGGTCCTGGGTTAGCCACTGCAGCACCAGGAACGCGATCAGCAACAGCACGCCGATTCCCAGCACCAGCGGGATGCTGATGAACGAGGTGATCGTGCCCCAGTCGTACTTCTGCCCCTCGACCAGGCCGTAACAGATGGCCAGCAGGGCGGCGCTGGCCAGCAGCACGCCGGGGATGTCGATCCGGTGCCGCCGCCCGGGCCGCATGTCCGGGATGATGAGGAACGTCAGGACCAGCGCCAGCACGCCGAACGGCACGTTGACGTAGAAGATCCAGCGCCAGTCGAACGCGCTGACCAGCAGGCCGCCCAGGGTCGGGCCGGCGATGGTGGCCACCCCCGCCACCGCGCCCCAGACGCCGAAGGCGGCGCCGCGGCGCTCGGCCGGGAACGTATTGGTAATGATCGTCAGCGTCTGGGGCATGAGCATGGCCGCACCCAGACCCTGCACGGCGCGGAACCCGATTAGCCAGCCCGCGCTCGGGGCCAGCCCGCACGCCGCGGAGGCCACGGTGAACAGTGCGACCCCGCCGGCGAACATGATCCGCGGCCCGATCAGGTCGCCGAGCCGGCCGCAGGTGATCACCAGCACGGCGAGCACCAGCGCGTAGGCGTTGATCACCCAGAGGATGTCGTCGAGCGAGGCATGCAGGCTCGTGAGCATGTCCGGGATGGCGATGTTCACGATCGTCAGGTCGAGCAGGGTCATGAAGAACCCGAGCGAGACGACCAGTAGTACCGCCCACGGGTTCGCGTGGAACTTCCTCACCGCATGCTCCCTGTTCCCCTGTGCTCTGCTCCCCAGTTCCCCACGATCGTAGCCCTGGGCACCGACAAAGTGAGCTGGCTGCCACCCAGGCCGGCCAGCCCGAACCCCGTTCGGTTGGCGGCCCGGGCCGCGAAGTATGCTCCCGGCCATGAAACTGAACGGAACCGCAGCGATCATCTCGGGCGGGGCCAGCGGGCTGGGCGCGGCGGTGGCCCGCAGGCTCGCGGCCGCGGGGGTCACGGCTGTCGTGGCCGACCTCAACGAGGAGCACGGCAAGGCAGTCGCCGCCGAGACCGGCGGCCTGTTCGTGAAGACGGACGTCGTGGACGAGGACTCGGTCACCGCAGCCGTGGAAGCCGCCGTAGCCACCGGGGCGCCGCTGCGCACCGTGGTGAGCTGTGCCGGGATCGGCTGGGCGGCGCGGACCGTGGGCCGCGACGGTACCCCGCACGATCTCGCCTCCTACCGCAAGGTCATCGACATCAACCTGATCGGCACCTTCAACCTGATGCGGATCGGGGCGGCGGCCATCGCCCAGACCGAGCCCGCCGACGCGGACAACGCCCGCGGCGTGGTCATCAACACCGCGTCCGTGGCGGGGCTGGAGGGCCAGACCGGCCAGGTCGCCTACTCGGCTTCCAAGGGCGGCATCATCGGCATGACGGTCCCGGCCGCCCGCGACCTCGCCGCGATCGGCGTGCGGGTGAACACCATCTGCCCGGGCATCATCGATACCCCGATTTACGGATTCAGCCCGGACAGTGAGGCGTTCAAGGCCAAGCTGGCTGCCCCGGTGGTATTCCCGAAACGGATGGGCACGGCCAGCGAGTTCGCCCACCTGGTCCAGGCGCTCATCGAGAACGACTACATGAACGCCGAGGTCATCCGGTTCGACGGCGGGATCCGCTTCCAGCCCAAGTAGCCGCCCGGGCCTACCAGCCGCGGAACTGGCCCTGCACGGTCCAGAAGCTGGCCAGCCCCACCAGGCAGGCCAGGCCGGCCACGGCGAGCAGGAGACGGCGGCCGCGATGGCCCGCGGACCAGCGCAGGCCCGCGGTCGTCAGCCGCCGGGCCAGTCCGATCGTGATGTAGAGCGAGCCGGCGAAGGACAGCGCCAGCAACGCGAAGCCGAGAGCGTCGATCACGGCCATCGCGAAGCGGTGACCGATGACGGCTGCCGCCATCAGGTGCGCCTGCCAGGTCCCGGCGCGCCACAGGGCCCGGTTGATACCGGGCAGGTGCAGCAGGAGGTACCCGAGGCCGGCCGAAAGCAGCGGGAGGACACACAGCACCCAGCCGGTGACCAGGATCCGTGCCCGGCGGCGCAAGCCGGTGATGCGCGGATCCCTGGGGCCCCGGGACACGACGCTGCGCAGCAGGGGGACGACCCGGGCGAACAGGTCCGGCACGCCGGCCAGGTCGCTGAGGATGAAATAGCCGTCGAAGCGGACGAACGGCAGCAACTGCTCCAGCATCTCCAGGTGCGTAATAGCGATGACCAGGAGCAGAACCTCGGCCGAGGTGGCCGCGTAGAGGCCGGCCAGGGCCAGCATGAAGATCAGGTTGAAGTACAGGCCACCGAGGTCCGTCCGCAGCCGGCCGGCCCGGCTGAGCCGGTAGGAGTCGGTGACGTTGGTGAAGAACGACGGCCAGATCAGGTAGATCCCGACGCCCACCACGCCAGGCCGCGCACCCCCGTAGCGGCAGCCGGTCGCGTGTCCGCACTCGTGGAAAGCGGCGGAGACCACGGAGAGACCGAGCACGACGAGCAGATCCACCGGGTCGCGCAGGACCTGCTGGATGCCGCCGCCCAGCCCATGGACGGCGAACAGCCAGTAGTCCACGGCCAGGACGCAGCCGACCACGGCCACGACCAGGGGCGCGTGGAACAGTGGCCGCAGGAGTGCTCCGGCGGCGTTCGCCGTGCCCTCCGGCAGGAGCGTGCCCCGCGCCCTGAGCGCGAGCAGCGGGTTGGCCGTGGGCAGCCTGGACGGCGCGGTCTGGCTGGCGACGACGCCGAGCGGCTGCAGCTTGGCCGTGACGAGGAGGCGGACCTGCTCGGCGTTCAGGGCCCGGCCGAGGTCCTCGCTGACCAGCTTCGCGATGGCGGCGGGGTCGCGGGAGCCGTCGATCCGGCACGTCACCTGGTACAGCAGCGGGGACATCTGGATGATCTGGCCGTCGGGCCGCCGGACGAGCGACGGGGGCTGGCTGTAGCCGGAATCCTGGTACTCGCCGAGCAGTTCGACCCCCTCGGCTATCCGGGGCGCTTCCCTTGTCTCCGGCACACCGTCCGGAGGCGGGGTGGATGGCGCGGGCTCGGTGGTCATGCGTCCTGCGGCCACGGTCATGGGTCTGCTCCTCCCACGGTGCGCACCAGGGAAATGTCAGAAGGGACGGGAGCGCGTAGCCCCCGCTCACCAGGGAGGCAAAGGGAAGGGCCGCCCGGGAATGGCCGGGCGGCCCCTCTCCCCCGCCACGCAACCCCGCGATGCGCAGCAGGCTGGTACGCGGCGCGAACCGCGCGGCTACAGGATGTTGCCCGAGCCCAGGCTGAGGATGTTGTTGAAGCTGCCGTTCGCCACGGCGATGTTCAGCCCGCTCCCCTGAGAAACGTTGCCGTACCCCACCTGGGTAAAGCTGCTGCTGCTGCCACCGTGGCTCGGGTGGCACACCCAGAGGGTCTCGCGGCTCGGGAGCAGTTCGGCGTGCTCGAGCTCCAGGTCCTCCATGGTCACGGCCGGTACATTGGACATGGTGCCTCCTTTGGCAGTGACCTGCCTCGGCCAGGCAGATCGGGTTCGCCGCGTTCGCGGTCGAACGGGCCTCTGGGACCGCCCGGCACCCCGTGGCGCCGGGCCCGAAGCTGGTGTACGCTCCTCGGCGTACAACCTGTTCGGCTATCACCGTACAGTATTCATTACCCGCGGGTAAGGCAAGGTTGGCCCAATTGCGGCCCACGCCCTTCGGATGGAGACGGCTGGCTGGCCATGACGGCGCATGTGACGGGGGACGAGCGGGAGCCCGCAGCAGACCAGCCGGGTGCCCCGGCCGCGGCGCAGGAGCAGGACCTCAACCCGCTGCAGCGCCTGATCCAGCAGCGCTTGCGCGAGCAGGGCTGGTCGTATGGGGTGGTCGCCCGGCGCGGGGGGTTGCCTCGTTCCACTGTCTACACCCTGGCCATGACCCGGAACCTGGCCCGGCCGCCCCGCCCGGCCACCCTCGACGGGCTCGCCCAAGGGCTCGATGTCCCGGTCTCGGCGATCCGCGCCGCCGCGGCCGAATCCACCGGGCTGCATTACTACGACGAGGTCCCGGCCGAACGGGAACACTCCGGCGACCCTGAACGGGAACTCCTCATCGCGAGCATCGACGAGCTGACCCCGGAAGACCGGCGTCACGTGGCCGCGCTCGTCGAATCCCTGCGGAAGCGGACGTCGCCGGAGCCGACGGATCGTTAGCCCCGCCCGCGGGATCCTGCATCCCCCCGCGGCCGGGACTCTGCCCCGCTCCGGTCCCGCGACGCGCCCACCCCCGGTGTCCGGCGGTGGGCCGCGCCCCTCACCCGGGCCGGCCCGGGGCCAGGTGAGGCCACCTGCCCCGGCTACCTCCGCGCGCACCCCTACTCCACCGGCCCGATCGCGGGCATCCCGAGTTGCCTGGCCAGTTCCCCATACCGGCCCTCCGGCAAGACCAGGCGGGCCACCCGCAGGATCGCCCTGGGATCTTCGCCCGGCGGCCGCAGCACGTAGACGGTGTCGTCACGCTGATTACACGTCACGATGAGCCGATCGTGGTCGGCGAGCACGATGCAGCCCTGCTTCGCGCCGGGCTGCCCTGGGCACAGCCCTGGGATGGGGGCGGAGTCTGCCCCCCGGACGGAAGCGGTGCCCGGCCACCGGCCGGGGCCGGCCGGGCCGCGCTGGAACGCCTGGGGCGTCTGAGCCTCCTGCGCCGCTGGGGGCGTCTGGGCCGCCGCCCGCTGCCGGCGGCGGCGGGCCACCAGTACCGGCTCGACCACAAAAGCCACCAGGATCAGCAGGCCCAAGGCCAGCAGCATGGTCTTCAGCCACTGCGGCATGCCCTGGGCCGCCGGAACTGCGCTGGTCCCCGGCTGGGCATGGTGCGGGGCAGCGGCTGGCGGCTGCCGGTGCCGGTGCGGTGGCGGTGCCGGGTGCCGCGGATGGCCCCGGCTAGGTGCGGGCGGCGCGGTGGGCGGGGGCGGGATGGTGAGCACGGTGCCGGGGCGGATCGAATCCGGATCCCGGCCGATGGCCCGCCGGTTGGCCGCGTACAGGGCCGGCCAGCCGCCGGGCACGCCCAGCCCGGCTGCGATGCCGGACAGGGTGTCCCCGGCCGCCACGGTGTAGCGGACCGGTGCCCGGCCGGGCACGGTGAGCACGGTGCCGGGACGGATCGCATTGGGGTCCCGGCCAAGAACCCGCAGGTTCAGCGTGTACAGCGCAGGCCACCCGCCGCGTACCGCGAAGCGGGCGGCGATGCCGGACAAGGTATCGCCGGGCTGGACCACGTACCTCGTGGCCGGGGCGCTCGCCGTCACCTGCGGCGCGGCGATGGTCAGTGTGCTGGTGAGGACGTTTTCGGTACTACTACTCGCAGTGCGCATGGTCGCCTGGGCTGGCTGGATGGATCCCTTCATGCCTGCCGTCACCAGGGTGATCGACAGGATGGTCCAGGCGAGCACGACGCACGCGGACTTGGTCCGCATACGCATGGTGCTGTCACTTTCCTTCCGAGGGGATCAGCGCCGGACACTGCTGGTCCGGGCGCCGAAACGGATGAACCGATCGGGAAGGAAAGGACTTAGGCCGGTGGCACCTCCGGCAGATAGGAGCGCCAGATCGGCTTGTCGGCGGCGCCACGCGCCAGCCGCAGCAAGACCAGGGTGAGCAGGGCCATCAGGGCTGCGGCGACGCCACTTTGCGCGCCGCGCCCGCTACCCCCGCCGGAACTGCCGCCCGGGCCACCGCCTGGACCGCTGCCACCGTTCGAACCGCCGCCCGGCCCGGCCGGCAGCCGGGGGGACGTCGGTGCCGACGGCACTGGTGCGCCGCCGCCGGCCTCCGCCAGCGGCGCCGAGAGCGAACGCAGGCCGGCGCCCAGCGCCGCCGTGGTGGAGGCTGCGGTCGATGCGCCTCCCGCCGGAAGCGATGAGGTCGCGCCGGGGCCGCCCGGACCGGACGGGTTCTGTGGGCCGGTGACCGGGGTCGGCGTCCCCGTGGTGCCCGGCGGCACCAGCGGCAGGGTGCCGGTGACCACGGGGAGGACGGTCCCGGTGAGGCCGGTCACGGTACCGGTGACGGCGGGAGCAGGGTTCCGGTGACGCCGGTGAGGGTGCCGGTGACGGCGGGGAGCAGGGTCCCGGTGACGCCGGTCAGTGTGCCGGTGACGGCGGGAGCAGGGTTCCCGTGACGCCGGTCAGTGTGCCGGTGACGGTCGGCAGCAGGGTTCCGGTGACGCCGGTGAGGGTGCCGGTGACGGCGGGGAGGACGGTTCCGGTGACGCCGGTCAGTGTGCCCGTCACGGCCGGCAGCACGGTGCCCGTGACGCCGGTGAGAGTCCCGGTCACAGCCGGAAGCGCTGTTCCGGTGACGCCAGCCACGGTCCCCGTAACGGCCGGCAGGACGGCTCCGGTGACGCCGGTGACGGCCGGGAGAACCATTCCGGTTGCGCCGGTTACCGTCTTGGTGACCGGCGGGAGGACAGCACCGGTGACGCCCCTGAGGGTCCCGGTAGCGGCCGGCAGCGACCCCGCCAGTGACGGTTGGGAGCGCGTTTCCGGTCACGCCCGTGAGCGAGCCCGTAGCGCTGGGGAGCACCGTTCCCGTGACGCGCGTGACGGTGCCAGTGGCGGCCGGGAGGACGGTTCCGGTGACGCCGGTCAGGCTGCCGGTGACCCCGGACGGCGCCGAGGCCGGCGGGCCCGGGAGCCCGGACCCCGTTGCTGGCGTGAGGGTGCCCGCGGCCACCTGGGCGGCGGCCGTGATGGCGGCGGCCGGGCCGGACGGGCTGGGCTGGGGGTTGGCCTGGGACCCGGCGGCCGGACCTTGCGGCGCCAGACCCTGGCGGGCGTGCTGCCCCTGGGTGACGCTCGCGGCGGTGCCGGTCACGATGCCGCTCACGGTGCCGCTGACGCTGGTCAGGACACCGCCGGCCGGCGAAGCCGGCGACCGCTTCGGGCTGGCGCTGGCCGTCGTGCCGGCCGCGGCCCCGGTGCTCTGGCCGCCGCCCTGGCCCGGCATGATGTCCTGGGTGACTGCGTGGACGGCGGAAGCCGCGGTGCTGGTGGCCGTCGGGGCGGGGGACGGTTCCGCGCCGCCGCTGGATCCCGCCGACGCCGGTGCGGGAACACTGGCCGCGGGGACGTTGGCCGCCGGGACGTTCGCTGCCGGGACGTTGGCCGCCGGGGCGGCCTGGGAGGAGGCGGCACTGGCGGGCGCCCCCTGGTCGCTGCGCTGCCGCCGGGCGCCGGGTTGCCGGGCGCCGTGCTGACCGGCCCAGAGCTGCCGCCCAGTCCAGAGCTACCGCCCTGGCCTGGGATAACGCTCTGGGCGGAGCTGATCACCGAGCTGGCCACGAGCCGGCCGCCGAAGTGATCACCGAACCGGCCGCGGAACTGACCGGGGAGCCGGGACCGCCGCCCGGAGCACCCGCAGTGAGCGCGCTGAGGCTGCTTCCCGGAGAGCCCGGGGTCGATGCGACGGGGTTCTGGGCCGCGGCGGCCCGTCCGGCCATGAGCACAGCAAAAACAAGCGCTGCGGCCAACGCTCCGCACGCGTACAGGCAAACTCTCAGGGCCAGCAATAAGGCCCGTGAGAGGGTCGCGGACCCCTCCACGGCGAACACGCTACCCCTGGATGCCGATAATCATGCATATCTTGCCAGTTGCCGGACCATCCCCGACCTGCTGACTTGTCCGAGTAAGGGGCGTCTGCCTGCGCGGAAGCCGCTGGCTGTCCGGAAAAAATTACGAGTATCAGGAGGCAACGCAGTGTCGGACAATACGGAAAGCGCGGTAGCCGGCGGCGCGGGGGCGGGCGATTCGGATGCGGTGCTGTGTCAGGTGGACGGCCCGATCGCGGTCGTCACCATCAACCGCCCCGCCGCCCGGAACGCCGTCAACGGGGCGGTGGCCGCCGGGATGGCCGCCGTTCTCGATGACCTGGATGCGCGCCCGGACGTCCAGGTCATCGTGCTGACCGGGGCGGCCGGCACGTTCTGTGCGGGCATGGACCTGAAGGGGTTCCTGGCCGGGGAAAACCCGACGGCAGGCGGCCGCGGATTCGGCGGCATCGTGGAACGGCCGCCAGCCAAGCCGGTCATCGCCGCGGTCGAGGGCTACGCGCTGGCCGGCGGGTTCGAGGTCGCGCTCAGCTGCGACCTCATCGTGGCCAGCGAGGCGGCCAGTTTCGGGCTGCCGGAAGTCACCCGCGGCCTGGTCGCGGCGGCTGGCGGCCTGCTCCGGCTGCCCCGCCGGATCCCCTACCACCTGGCCATGGAGGTCGCGCTGACCGGAGACCGTATCCCCGCCCCGCAGCTGCACCGGGCCGGCCTGATCAACCGGCTGGTGCCGCCCGGCCAGGCCCTCGCCGTGGCCATCGACCTGGGCCGCCGGCTCAGCCAGAACGCACCGCTCGCCCTGGCCGCCACTAAGCGGGTCATCGTGGAATCCGCCGACTGGTCCTCGGCCGAGGAATTCGCCCGCCAGAACGAGATCACCGCCCCGGTGTTCGGCTCGGCCGACGCCCTGGAGGGCGCGGCCGCGTTCGCCGAGAAACGGCCTCCCGTCTGGAGTGGCCAGTGAGGCTGCTGAGGTAGCCGGAGCCCAGCCGGGCCGCCGGCCTGCGGCGGGCTGGGCGGCCCGGCCCCCGCGGGCGGCGCCCGCCCCTTAGGATCGGGGCGCAGACTGGCCCACACCAGCGGCTCACCACCAGACTCTCGATGGGGACATTGATGTGCGGAATTGTCGGCTGCCTGGCCCTCGCCCTGGAGGCAGACCCGGACCAGAACTGGGTGCATACCGCCACCGAGCGGATCACCCACCGGGGACCGGATGACGAGGGGTTCTACACCGACCCCGACGTCGCCCTGGGTTTCCGGCGGCTGGCGATCATCGACCTGTCCCCGGGCGGGCACCAGCCGATGCGGTCCGCCGACGGCCGCTACTGGATGGTCTACAACGGCGAGATCTACAACTACGTCGAGCTCGGCCAGGAACTGCGCCAGCAGGGCGTGACGCTGCGGACCACCTCGGACTCCGAGGTCCTGCTGGAGATGTACGCGCTGCTGGGCAAGGACGTGGTGCACCGGCTGCGCGGCATGTTCGCGTTCGCGATCTGGGACACCTGGACCCGGGAACTGTTCTGCGCCCGGGACCAGTTCGGGATCAAGCCGTTCTACTACACGGTGGACGAGTCCCAGGAGCACGACTGGCTGGACGGCCAGGCCGCGCCGTCCGGGATGCCCGGGGGGCAGGCCCCGGGCGGCTCCGCGTGGGATACCCGCCCGGCCGGGCGGCACGCGGCCGGCCCGTCCGCCCCGGCAGGCCCGGCGCTGGGTGGTGCGGGGCCCGACGGCCCGCCGGCCGCGTCCTCCGGGCGGCACGGCCGCCACGCGGTGAGCCCAGACCAGCCAGCCCCGGACCAGCCAACCCGGGGCCAGCCAGCACCGGGCCAGCCAGCCCCGGGCGGCGCGGCCGGCTGCTGCGGTTCGCCTCCGAACGCAAGTGCCTGGCCAGCCCGGGCGAGCTGAGCGCCCTGAACCGGGACGCGCTCCGGCAATACCTGGCCTTCCAGTTCGTGCCGCCGCCGGAGGCGCTGACCCCGCCGATCCGGGTCCTCCCGCCCGGGCACGCGCTGATCGCGCGGCCGGGCGGCAGCGTGGACGTGTTCCGCTACTGGCGCGCTGACCTGCGGCCCGCCCCGGCCCCCAGCGAGAGCACCGCCGCCTCGATCCTGGCCGTGATGCGCGACTCGATCGCCGTGCACCTGCGCAGCGACGCGCCGCTCGGTGCGTTCCTGTCCGGTGGCATCGACTCGGCGGCGATCTGCGCGCTGGCCGCGGAACACCGCCCGGACCTGCTCACCTTCACCGTCGGGTTCGAGCGCGAAGGCTACAGCGAGATCGACCGGGCGCAGGAGACCGCCGCCGCGCTGGGCGTGAAGTCCATCCCCTACGTGATCAGCGCCGAGGAGTTCTTCACCCACCTGCCGCGGATCATCTGGCACCTGGACGACCCGATGGCCGACGCCGCCGCCGTCCCGCTGTGGTTCGTAGCCCGGGAGGCCAGCAGGCACGTCAAGGTGGTGCTGTCCGGCGAAGGCTCGGACGAGCTGTTCGGCGGCTACGCCATCTACCACCAGCCCGGCGTGGTCCGGGCCGGGGAGCGGCTGCCGGAACTGGCCCGGGCGCCGCTGAAGCGGGCGGCCTCGATGCTCCCGGCCGGGGTCAAGGGCAAGGGTTTCCTGGAACGGACCTCGACCCCGCTGCGGGAGCGCTATATCGGGAACGCGCACGTGTTCGTGGGCGGGCAGGTGGACCTGGTGGCCCGGGGGCCCGGATCACCAGCCGCCAGCGCGTACGCCGTCACCGCCCCCGTCTACGACCAGGCCGCCGAGGCGGGACTGGACGACACGTCCACCATGCAGCTGGTGGACATCAACACCTGGTTGCATGGCGACATCCTGGTCAAGGCGGACCGGATGACGATGGCGCACAGCCTGGAGCTGCGGGTGCCGTTCCTGGACCGCGAGGTGATGGCCGTGGCCGCGCGGCTGGCCCGGGAGGAGAAGATCGGCGGGGGCACCACCAAGCTGGCGCTCCGCCAGGCCATGGGCGCGGTGCTGCCCCAGGCCGCGGCGGAACGGGCCAAGCTGGGCTTCCCGGTGCCGATCGGGCACTGGCTCAAGGGCGAGATGTACGGCTGGGCCGACCGCCTGCTGCGTGAGGCCAGGACCGACGAATGGATCGACCGGGACGCGGCGCTCGGCCTGCTGGAGCGGTTCCGGGCGGGCGAGCCCGACGTGAGCTGGCGGCACATCTGGGTGCTGATCGTGTTCTCGCTGTGGCACCAGATCTACGTGGAGCGGGTGTACGACCCGGCCGCGCTCGGCTGGGAACACCCGCCGCGGCCGGGAAGCACCTGGTAGAGCGGACCAGCCGGACCGGCCTGCCCGACTGGCGGGCCGGGGCTCAGCCCGTCATCGGGGCCAGGCCCGGACCGGGGCCGGGCCCGTACGCAGCCAGCTTGTCGCGCAGCCGGCCGCGGCCGCGGTGCAGCCGCGACATCACCGTGCCGATCGGGGTGCCCATGATCTCGGCGATCTCCTTGTAGGCGTAACCCTCGATGTCGGCCAGGTACACCGCGACCCGGAACTCCTCGGGCAGATCCCGCAGCGCCCGCAGGATCTCCGAGTCGGCGAGCCGGTCGAGCGCCTCGGCCTCGGCCGACCTGGCCTGGGCGGCCAGCGGGTCCGCGGGCATCTGCCATTCCTGGAAGTCGCCGCCGGACGCCTGCCGCGGCTCACGGCGCCGCTTGCGGTAGGTGTTGATGAACGTGTTGGCCAGGATGCGGTGCAGCCAGGCCTTCAGGTTGGTGCCCGGGCGGAACTGGTGGAACGCGGCGTACGCCTTGGCCGAGGTCTCCTGGACGAGGTCCTCGGCGTCCGTCGGGTTGCGGGTCATGCGGAGCGCGGCGGGGTACAGCTGACCGAGGAACGGTATGACGTCCTGCTCGAACCGCTGGTCCCGGTCCGGTGCCTCTTCGCTAGTCCCCATGGGGCCACTCCACTACTCGATCGTTACCCTTCACCCTAGAGACGTATGGGAACACCCATCCGGCTCGGTGAATCAGGTCACACTTTCCCCGCTGTTCCTGCTCTCTTTATTACCCCCCGAATCTGAGAGATTCCTGAAGGCGCACTGTGTGCCTCCGGCAGCGGATCTACCAGTACTTCGGGGCTGGGCTGCCTCGCGGACTGGTCTGCTGGCCAGGTGACCTGCCAGTCCCATGCTGTCAGAGCGCCGCCCGGCCCGGCGTACGCGGGCCCGCGGACGCTCACGTCACAATGAGGCGCGTGACCAGCGTTCTCCCGGGCGGCCCCTCAGCAGGCGAACCACGACCAGACGATCAGATAACGGACGAGCAGGCGCTGATGACCCTGGCCAGCCGGCTGGGCGCGGGCTCCGTGGCCGGCTGGTCCGGCGCCGAGCAGGACCTGGCGGCCTCGGTGGCCGATCGGGGGCCCGGCAGCACCCACGCGGTCATGGCGGTCCGGGACCGGATCCGGGCCGGGGAGGACCCGCTCGGGGACGCCTTCTGCGCGCTGCGCAGCCCGGCGGGCCGGCGGGTCCTCGGGCAGACGTTCACCCCGCCGCCGGTCATCGAGAGCATGATTGCCTGGGCGGCGGGGACCGGGATCCGCCCGGCGCGGATCGTGGACCCCGGCTCCGGCTCGGCCCGGATGCTGCTGGCCGCGGGACGCCACTGGCCGGAGGCGGCCCTGATCGGCGTGGAGATCGACCCGGCCGCCGCGACCATCGGCCGGGCCAGCCTGGCCGCGGCCGGGTTCGCGGGCCGGTCCGCGGTGCTGCTCGGCGACTACCGCCGCGCCCGGCTGCCGCCGGCCGTAGGGCCCACGCTGTTCCTGGGCAACCCGCCCTACGTGCGGCACCACCAGATCGCCGCGCCGGGGAAGGACTGGTTCCGCCGCGCCGCCCGGGAACAGGGGCTGCCCGCCAGCGGGCTGGCCGGGCTGCACGCCCATTTCTTCCTGGCCACGGCGCGCCACGCGGTCCCGGGTGACCTGGGCGTGCTCATCACCGCGGCCGAGTGGCTGGACGTGAACTACGGCCGGCTTGTCCGGGAGTTGCTGCTGGGGGCGCTCGGCGGCCAGGCGGTCCACCTGATCGAGCCGGCCGCCCCGGTGTTCGCGGACGCGGTGGCGACCTCGGTCATCGCCTGCTTCCGGCCGGGCACCACCCCGGCGGCGATCCGGATGCGCCGGGTGGCCGGCCCGGCGGACCTCGGCGCCCTGGCGGGCGGCACCCCGGTGGCCGCCCCGGTGCTCCGTGCCGCCCCCCGCTGGGGACCGTTGCTCCGGGTCGCCCAGCCCGGAGCAGCCCAGCCCGGAGCAGCCCAGCCCGGAGCGGCCGGAGTCCGGAGCGGCCGGACCCGGATCAGCCGGCGCCAGTCGCCCGGGCCGTCTCCCCGAGGGTCACGTTGAGCTGGGTGAACTGTGCCGGGTGCACCGGGGCCAGGTCACCGGCGCGAACGCGGTGTGGGTCACGGCCGGGGCGCATCCCCTGGTCCCGGGCCGGTTCTGTGTCCCCGCGGTGACCCGGGCCCGGGAGCTGATCGCGGCCGGCCCGGTCCTGGCGCCCGGGGCCACGCTGCGCCGGGTCATCAGCCTGCCCGCGGACCTGGACGACCTGCCCCGCGGGGAACGGGCCGCCGTGGCCCGGTTCCTCCGCCAGGCCACCGCGGCCGGGGCCGCGGACTCTTACGTGGCCCGGCATCGCACGCCCTGGTGGCGGGTCCGGCTGGGTACACCGCCGCCCATCATGGCCAGCTATATGGGCCGCCGGCCGCCGGTCTTCGTGCGGAACCAGGCCGGGGCCAGCTACCTGAACATCGCGCACGGGCTGTACCCGCGCGAGCCGCTGGGCCCCGGGATGCTGGACGCCCTCGCGGCGTTCCTGAGCCGGTCGGTCTCCCCGGAGCAGGGCCGGGTCTACGCGGGCGGCCTGGTCAAGTTCGAGCCCCGCGAGATGGAGCGGCTGCCGGTCCCGGTCACCGGCCCTGCTCGCTGAGGAAGCGGCCCGGGAACCCTGACGGGGGCTAGATCCAGCCGTGGTACCACATGTGCGACAGCCAGGTCGTGTACGGGATGATCTTGCCCGCCAGGATGGGATACAGGTAGGCGAAGTTCAGCAGGACCCCGAGCAGGTAGGCGCCGATCACCCCCGCGCCGACCGTGCGGCGCATCGCGGAGGCCTGGGCCGGGCCCAGGATCAGCCCCAGGCACAGGGTGATCGACAAGATCAGGAAGGGCTCGAACTCCAGCGCGTAGAAGAAGAACTCGGTGCGGTGGTCGTGCAGCGCGAACCAGAACCAGGGCAGCCAGCCCACGGCCACGGCCAGCAGCAGCGCCCCGGCCCGCCAGTCGCGGCGGGTCAGCCACCAGGCCACGCAGACCAGCAGCGTGGCGATGGACGCCCACCAGATCACCGGCGTCCCGAGAGCCAGCACTTCCTGGGCCTTGGAGCTGGCGCAGGCCCCGTGCGTGCCGCCCGCGGGGCACTGCCAGAAGAACGCGACCGGCCTGCTCATGACCAGCCAGGTCCACGGCTGCGACTGGTAGGGGTGATGGGTGGTCAGGCCCAGGTGGAACTGGAGCATCTGCTTCTGGTAGTGCGCAAAGGAGAGCAGCGCGGAGATCACCGGGACGTGGGTGCCGTTCTGCGCGGCCCACTGCCGGTCATATCCGGTGCTGGTGAAGAACCAGCCGGACCAGGTGACCAGGTACACCGCGATGGGCAGCAGGCCGAACCAGGCCGGCATCCAGCGGTGCCGCGCCGCGGTGCCGAGGAAGCCGTTGGGCAGCCCGGCGGCCCGGCGGGCGCCGACGTCCCACGCGATCACCAGCCCGGTGAAGCCGAGCAGGTACCAGATCGCGTCCCACTTCGAGGCCAGGGCCAGGCCCATGCAGACCCCTGCGCCCACCCGCCACCACGGGATCGGCTGCCGCCGCAGCTTCCACCACGGGGACCCATCCAGCCGGCCCGGTTCCAGGCCGGCTGGCTCATGGCCAGCGGGCGCGCTGGCCACCGCCGTGGCCAGGCGGGTCCGGGTGACGTCCCGGTCCACGACCAGGCAGCCGAACGTGGCCAGCACCCAGAACATCAGGAAGATGTCCAGCAGGGCCGTGCGGCTCATCACGAATTCCAGCCCGTCCAGCGCCATCAGCAGGCCGGCGATGCAGCCGAGCAGGGTGGACCGGGTCATCCGCCGGACGATCCGGGCCAGCAGCAGGATGGCCAGCGACCCGATCAGTGCGGCGGAGAACCGCCAGCCGAACGAGTTGACGCCGAACGTCCACTCGCCGAACGCAATCAACAGCTTTCCGGCCGGCGGGTGCACGACGAACTCCCCGCCGGGGGTGAAGATGTGCGTGTTCCCCTGGACGAGCATCGAGTTCCGGGCGCTCACGTAGTTGTGCTCGACGCCGTACCGCAAGATCCCCAGCGCGTCCGGGACGTAGTACGTCTCGTCGAAGATGACCTTGTCCGGCACGTTCAGCTGGTTGAACCGCAGGAACGCCCCGAACGCGGTGACCAGCAGCGGGCCCAGCCAGCCCCACAGCGCGCTGCCGGGCATGGGCGGGACCATCCGGGCCAGGAGCGCGGATGGCTGGTCGTTGGTCGCGTCCGGCTGCGCCGTCGTCCGGGAGGCCATCATCGGTCACATGGTATTGGCGCGGGCGGGTGTCGCGGGCGGCAGATTGCCACGTATTGGCGTGACCGGCGCGACGCGGCCGGGCCCGGGACACGGCACCGGGACATAGCGTGGTGCCCGGCATGAACACCAGCGACGCAGCCCACTCCAGCGGCTCTCCGGCCCCGGCTTCCGGTGGCTCACCGGCCGCCAGTGACCCCGCTTGGGCGGCCGCTGGCCGCTACGGCACGCTCACCGTGGCCGCCGTGCCCATCGGCCGCCCCGGGGACGCGTCCCCGCTGCTCGCGCAGGCCCTGGCCGAGGCCCCGCTGGTGGCGGCCGAGGACACCCGGCGGCTGCGGCGGCTGGCCGCCACCCTCGGCGTCGAGGTGACGGGCCGGGTCATCTCGTACTGGAACGCGGTCGAGCGCCAGCGCAGTGACCAGCTACTCGACGTGCTGCGCTCGGGCCAGGACGTGCTCCTGGTCTCCGACGCGGGCATGCCCACGATCAGCGATCCCGGGTACCGGCTGGTGGCGGCCGCGGCCGAGGCGGGCGCCCCGATCAGGGTCCTGCCCGGCCCGTCCGCGGTGACCGCCGCCCTGGCCGTGTCCGGCCTGCCCACCGACCGGTTCTGCTTCGAGGGGTTCCCGCCCGCTAAGGCCGGCGAGCGGGGCCGTCGCTTCGCCGAGCTGGCCGCCGAGCCCCGGACCCTGGTCTTCTTCGAGGCCGCCAAGCGGATCCAGGCCACCCTGGGCGAGCTGGCCGCGGCGTTCGGGCCCGGACGCCGGGCGGTGGTCTGCCGTGAGCTGACCAAGACCCACGAGGAGGTCCGCCGGGGCACGCTGGGTGAGCTGGCCGAGTGGGCGGAGGGCGGCACGCTGGGCGAGATCACCCTGGTGGTCGAGGGGCATCAGGGCGGACCCCGGCTCACCCCGGCGGAGGCGGCGGCCGAGGTGAGCCGCCGGGCCGGGCCCGGCCAGCCGCGCAACGAGGTGATCGCCGCGGTGGCCCGGGAGTACGGCCTGCGCCGGCGCGAGGTGTACGACGCCGTGCTGGCGGCCCGCCGGCCCGGCCCGGCCGGCCCCGGCCCGCAGGGCCCGCGGGGACCAGATACCCAGGCCCCCGGGGGGCTGGCGTAATCCGTTCGGGACCTGCCCGCAGTGCCCCTAGGCTGGAACCATGTCCGCGACGACCCGTCACATCCTGACCGCGCCCGCCTGGCCGTACGCCAACGGGCCCCGCCACATCGGCCATGTCTCCGGCTTCGGCCTGCCCTCGGACATGTTCAGCCGGTACCAGCGGATGGCGGGGAACCGGGTGCTGATGGTCAGCGGCACCGACGAGCACGGGACGCCGATCCAGGTCGCCGCCGACGCGGAGGGCCTGACCACCCGCCAGCTCGCCGACCGCTACAACCGCGTCATCGCCGACGACCTGTGCCGCCTGGGCATCTCCTACGACCTGTTCACCCGGACGACAACCCGCAACCACTACGCGGTGACGCAGGAGATCTTCCTGGGGCTGCTCAAGAACGGCTACATCTTCCCGCAGACCACGCTGGGCGCGATCTCGCCGTCCACCGGCCGGACCCTGCCCGACCGCTACATCGAGGGCACCTGCCCGATCTGCGGGTACGAGCACGCCCGCGGTGACCAGTGCGACAACTGCGGCAACCAGCTCGACCCGGTGGACCTGATCGCCCCCCGCTCGAAGATCAACGGCGAGACGCCCCAGTTCATCGAGACCGAGCAGTACTTCCTGGACCTGCCCGCGTTCACCGAGGTACTCCGCCGGTGGCTGGGGAGCAAGACCGGCCAGTGGCGGCCGAACGTGCTGAACTTCTCGCTGAACCTGCTCGACGAGCTGCGCCCCCGGGCCATCACCCGCGACCTCGACTGGGGGGTGCCCGTCCCGCTGGACGGCTGGCGGGATCGCCCCGATAAGCGCATCTACGTATGGTTCGACGCGGTCATCGGGTACCTGTCCGCGTCCATCGAGTGGGCCCGGCGCTCCGGCGACCCGGACGCCTGGCGCGCCTGGTGGCAGGAGCCCGACGCCGAGTCCTATTACTTCATGGGCAAGGACAACATCGTCTTCCACTCCGAGATCTGGCCCGCCATGCTGTTCGGCTACAACGGCCAGGGCAGCAAGGACGGCACCCCGGGCCAGCTCGGGGCGCTGAACGTGCCGACCGAGGTGGTGTCCAGCGAGTACCTGACGATGGAGGGCCGGAAGTTCTCCTCCTCCCGCTCCGTCGTGATCTACGTACGTGACTTCCTGGAGCGCTACGACGTTGACGCGCTGCGCTACTACGTCGCGGTCGCCGGGCCGGAGAACCAGGACACCGACTTCACCTGGAGCGAGTTCCTCCGCCGCAACAACGACGAGCTGGTCGCCACCTGGGGCAACCTGGTGAACCGCTCGGTGTCGTTCGCGGCCAAGAACATCGGCTCGATTCCGGAGCCCGGCGAACTGACCGGAGCCGACCGGGAGATCCTGGAGCGCTCCCGGCAGGCCTTCGACCGGGTTGGCGGCTCGCTGGGCCGGTCCCGGTTCAAGGCCGGGGTGAACGACGCCATGCGGGCCGTCGGCGAGGCCAACAAGTACATGTCCGACCAGGCGCCCTGGAAGCTGCGCGAGTCCGACCCGGCGCGGATGCGCACGATCCTGCACGTGGTCCTGCAGCTGGTCGACGACGCCAAGACCATGCTCACCCCGTTCCTGCCCGAGTCCTCGGCCAAGGTCTACGCGATGCTGGGCGGCGAGGGCACCTGGACCGGGATGCCCCGGATCGACGAGGTGGACGAGGACGGCGGCCCGTCCTACCCGGTGATCACCGGGGACTACGACGCCGTCGCACGCTGGGAGTCCCGCCCCATCACGCCGGGCAGCCCGCTGAGCCCGCCGGCGCCGTTGTTCACCAAGCTCGACCCCTCGATCGTCGACGAGGAGCTGGGCCGCCTGGAGCAGCCGCCGGAGTGAGCACGCCAGCCCCCGATCCAGCCAGCCCGGATCTCAGCCAGCCCGGATCTAGCCAGCACCGGGCGAGTCGCTGACCAGTACGGACGGCCGCCCGCCCCCGACCCGGAGCCGCTGCCGGCCACCGCGTTCGACAGTCACTGCCATCTCAACCTGGTGCCCGGCCCGGTCGGGGACGTGGTGGCCCGGGCCGGGGCCTGCGGCATCAACCGGATGATCACGGTGGGTACCGACCTGCCGTCCTCGTACTGGGCCGTGGCCTGCGCGGCCGACCACGACCAGATCTACGCCGCGGTCGCGATCCATCCGAACGACACCGGGGCCGTGTCGGGTTCCGTTGCGGAGACCGAAGCGGTCCGGCAGGAGATCGCCGCGCTCGCGCGCGAACCGCGGGTGCGGGCGGTGGGCGAGACCGGGCTGGACTACTACTGGGACGACGCGCCGCCCGAGCTCCAGCAAGAGTGGTTCCGGGCGCACATCGCGCTGGCCAAGCAGGTGGGCAAGGCGCTGATGATCCACGACCGGGACGCGCACGACGACGTGCTGCGCATCCTGGACGAGGAGGGCCCGCCGGACCAGGTGGTGTTCCACTGCTTCTCCGGGGACGCCGCGATGGCCAAACGCTGCGTGGCCGCGGGCTACGTGCTGAGCTTCGCGGGCACCCTGACGTTCAAGAACGCCCAGCCGCTGCGCGAGGCCGCCGCGATCGCGCCGCCCGAGTCCCTGCTGGTCGAGACCGACGCCCCGTTCCTGACCCCGGTGCCCAACCGGGGCAAGTCCAACTCCCCGGTCCAGGTGGTGCACACGCTGCGCGCGCTCGCGGCGATCAAGCAGCTTCCCGTGGCCGAGCTGTGCGCGATCATCGAGGCGACCGGCGAGCGCGTCTTCGGCCCGTGGTAAAGGGGCTGCTGGGGCCGGGCGAGATCCGGGAACTCGCCCGGAAGCTGGACGTCCGGCCGTCCAAGCGGCTCGGCCAGAACTTCGTCACCGACGCGGGGACGGTCCGGCGCATCGTGTCGCTGGCCGCGCTCGAGCCGGAAGACGTCGTGCTCGAGGTGGGGCCGGGATTCGGCTCGCTGACCCTGGGCCTGCTCCCGGCGGCCCGCCAGGTGACCGCCATCGAGGTGGATCCGTCGCTGGCCGCCGCGCTTCCGGTGACCGTCGCGGCCCATGCCCCTTCATTTCCGCAACGCCTGGCGGTAGTCACGGCCGACGCCGCGCGGATCGGGGCCGCGGAACTGCCGGGAGACCCGCCCACGGCGCTGGTCGCCAACCTGCCCTACAACGTCGCGGTGCCGGTGGTGCTGCACCTCCTGGCCGAGCTGCCCTCGCTGCGCCGGGGCCTGGTGATGGTGCAGGCCGAGGTGGCCGACCGGATGACCGCGCCCCCCGGGAGCCGGGTCTACGGCGTGCCGTCGGTCAAGCTCGCCTGGTACGCGGACGCGCGCCGGGCCGGCCCGGTGCCGCGCACGGTGTTCTGGCCGGTGCCCAACGTGGATTCCGGGCTGGTCGCCTTCACCCGGCGTGACCCCCCGGAGGTGGCCGTGCCGCGCGCCGAGGTGTTCGCGGTGGTGGACGCCGCGTTCTCGCAGCGGCGCAAGACGCTCCGCGCGGCCCTGGCCGGCTGGGCCGGGTCGGCCGCGGACGCGGAACGGATCCTGCGCGCCGCCGGGGTGGACCCGGGAGCGCGGGGCGAGGCGCTGGGGGTCGCCGAGTTCGCCCGGATCGCCCAGGCAGCTACGATCGGGGGATCGTGACCGCTGTGACCGCGCGGGTGCCCGCGAAGGTGAATCTCCAGCTCTCTGTGGGCCCGCCCGGTGCGGATGGCTACCACGACCTGGTGACGGTGTTCCATGCCCTGGCGCTGTTCGACGAGGTCACCGTGACCTCCGCCGACACCGACAGCGTGGCGGTCACCGGCGAGGGCGCCCCCAGCGTGCCGGCGGACAGCAGCAACCTGGCCGCCCGGGCCGTCGCCGCGCTGGTGGACGCGGTCGGTCCCGGGGTCAGGGACGCGCCCGGCCTGGCCATCGAGATCAGGAAGCGGATCCCGGTCGCGGCCGGCCTGGCCGGCGGCAGTGCGGACGCGGCCGGGGCCCTGGTCGCCTGCAACGAGCTGTGGGGCACCGGCCTCAGCCACGCCGAACTGGCCGAGGTGGCCGCCAAGGTCGGCAGCGACGTCGGGTTCGCCCTGCTCGGGGGGACCGCCGTGGGCCTGGGCCGCGGCGACCGGGTCACCCCGGCCCTGGCCGCGGGCACGTATCACTGGGTCCTCGCGTTCGCGGCCGAGCAGCTGTCCACCCCCGCGGTGTACGCGGCGTGCGACCGGCTCCGGGCGGGCCGGACTGCTCCGCCCGCCCCGCCGCAGCTGAACACGGCCCTGATGGCCGCGCTGCGCTCGGGTGATCCCGCGGAACTCGGCCCGCTGCTGAGCAACGATCTCCAGCCCGCCGCGGTGTCGCTGCTGCCCCGGCTGCGCCAGGCGCTGGCCGCGGGCCGGGAGCACGGCGCGCTGGGCGCCATCGTGTCCGGCTCCGGGCCGACCTGCGCGTTCCTGGCCCGGGACGGGGCGCACGCGCGCGACCTGGCCGTGGCGCTGGCCGGGGCCGGGGTGTGCCGCACGGTAGCCAGCGTGGCCGGTCCCGCCCCCGGCGCGACCGTGATCAGTGTGCCCAGCACGCGGGCGTGAGCGGAGTGCGGGCGTGAACGGGGCGCGAGCGTGAGCACTCCCCAGGCGAACCTGGTCAACCTGGAACGGGCGGTCAAGGCGTACGGGCAGCGGCCGCTGCTGGACGGGGTGTCCGCCGGGGTCGCGGCCGGCGACCGGATCGGTATCGTCGGCCGCAACGGCGCGGGCAAGAGCACCCTGCTGGCGGTGCTGGCCGGGACCGAGGCGCTGGACAGCGGCCGGGCGACCCGCACCCGGGGGCTGCGGACCGGGGCGCTGGGCCAGCGCAGTGAGCTGACCGGCACCGTGGCCTCGATCGTGGTCGGTGACCTGCCCGAGCACGCCTGGGCGGCCAGCCCCCGGACCCGGTCGGTGCTGGCCGCGCTGCTGCCCGGGGTGGACCTGGGCGGCCCGGCGGACCGGCTCTCCGGCGGCGAGTCCCGGCGGGTGGCGCTGGCCTCGGTCCTGATCGGCGAGCACGACCTGCTGCTCCTGGACGAGCCCACCAACCACCTGGACGTCGAGGCCATCGACTGGCTGGCCCAGCACCTGGCCGGCCGGCCGGAGGCGCTGGTCGCGGTGACCCACGACCGCTGGTTCCTGGACGCGGTGTGCAACCGGACCTGGGAACTGGCCGACGGGCGGGTGCACGCCTACGACGGCGGGTACTCCGCGTACGTGCTGGCCCGCGCGGAACGGGCCCGGGTCGCCGAGGCCACCGACCGGCGGCGGCGCAACCTGCTGCGCAAGGAACTGGCCTGGCTGCGCCGCGGGCCGCCCGCCCGGACCAGCAAGCCCCGGTTCCGGGTGGACGCGGCCAACGCGCTCATCGAGGATGAGCCGCCTGCCCGGGACGGGGTGGAGCTGATCCGGATGGCGACCGCGCGGCTGGGCAAGACCGTGATCGACGCCGAGGACGTCAGCGTGGCCGTGGGCCCGCGGATCTTGCTCGACGACGTGACCTGGCGGCTCGGCCCGGGTGAGCGGGTCGGCCTGATCGGGCCCAACGGCAGCGGCAAGAGCACGCTGCTGAACCTGCTGGCTGCCGGTGATGGCGAGGCCGGTGGTGGCGAGGCCGGTGGTGGCGAGGCCGGTGGTGCGGAGGCCGGTGGCGAGGACGGCGGGGTAGCGGGCCAGCCGGGGCTGGCCGTGACCGGCGAGATCATCCGGGGCAAGACGGTCCGGCTCGGCTACCTGCATCAGGGTGACGCCGGGCTCGATCCCGCGCTCACCCCGCGCGAAGCGGTCACCGAGGTGCGCGGCACGCTCGACTCCGCCCAGGGCGCCGCGGCGGCCAGCCAGCTGCTCGACCGGCTCGGCCTGCGCGGCGACACCCAGTGGACGCCTGCCGGGGAGCTGTCCGGCGGGGAGCGGCGGCGGCTGCAGCTGCTCCGGATCCTGGTGGACGAGCCGAACGTGCTGTTCCTCGACGAGCCCACCAACGACCTGGACGTGGACACGCTCACCGAGCTCGAGGACCTGCTGGACGGGTGGCCCGGATCCCTGGTGCTGGTCAGCCACGACCGCTATTTCCTGGAGCGGGTCACCGACCACGTGGTCGCCCTGCTCGGGGACGGGAGCCTGTCCTTCCTGCCGGGCGGGGTCGACGAGTACCTGCGCCGCCGGTCGGCGCCGCAAAACGGTGCGCGGCCGGGTAATACCGGTGCGCGGCCGGGTGGGTCCGGAGCGCGGCCCGCGGGGGCGGGTGCCCCGGCGTCCGGTGAGACTGCCGGCGCTGGTGCCTCGTCTGGCGGTCCGTCCGGCGGGGCGGGAGCGCAGCGGGCCGCGCGCAAGGAGATGGCCCGGCTGGAGCGCCAGATCGACCGGCTCGCCAGCCGGGAAGGCGAGCTGGCCGCGGCGCTGGCCGCGCACGCCACTGACTACGTCCGGCTGACCGAGCTCGGCGCCGAGCTCCGGGGCGTCCAGGACGAGAAGGCCCGCCTCGAAGAGCAGTGGCTCGAGGCCGCCGAAACCGGATAAGCATCGGCGCGGTGTTTCTGCGGGCCGGGGGTTCCGCAGAAACACCGCGCCGACGGTCAGTGGCGGGTGAGCGCCGCGAGGAAGGCGTCGGCGATGACGTGGTAGCCGGCCGCGTTGGCGTGCTCGTTGGGGCCCTGCGGCGGCGGCACGCACTCCCAGGTCAGCTGGCAGATGGTGGCCACGTTCCTGGGCAGCGTCCCGAGGCCGGGCAGGGTCACTTGGTCGGTGAAGTCCGTGGTGCCAAAGGCGGTGAACACGTCCGCTTCCGCCGCCCCGAACTGCTGGTAGACACCGGACAGGTAGCCGTTGTAGGTGTCCAGCAGGCCCACGCTGGCCTGGGCCAGCGACTGCCCGGCCGGCCCGGTGAGCCAGTCGGCCAGCTCGGGGTCGTAGTACCGCATGCCGACGATCTGCACCCGGCCGCCTGCCTGGCGCAGCGCCGACATGATCGTGGTCAGGTTGGTCACCACCTGCGGGATCAGCGCGGTGAGGCACGCCTGGATCTCCGCCGCCTGGCCCAGGGCTATGCATGGGTTCAGGTCGTTGGCGCCGATGTCGATCGTGACCAGGCCGACCTGGCCGCGGTGCTGGCGCAGGAACTGGGTGGCCGCAGCTAGCTGGGAGCCGCCGGGGTAGCTGCAGATGCCGCCGTTGATCAGGGTGACCGTGGTCTCGCCGGAGCAGCCCAGCTTGACCAGCCGCAGGTCGTGGCCGCGGCGCTGCAGCATGCCCGTGAGCTGGTCGGGATAGCCCTGGTCGGTAGGCACGTCGGTGCCCGCCGCGTCGGGCTGGATACCCACCGAGAGCGAGTCACCCAGGGCCAGGTAGTAGCGCGGCCCATGATCCCGGCCATGACCCGCCGGGGCAGCCAGGGCCGGGGCGGCGGTGGTGCCGATGGCCAGCGCGACCGCGGAGGCGAAGACGGCGAGGGTGGCCATGCGGCGCATGTGTCCTCCGGGTCATACGAGATCGCTGAGGTGTGAACCGGATGCTATGGCCGGGCGGCCCATGTCCGTAAGAGGTAAAGAGGCGCTATTTGCCGCAGCCCTTATTGGCTCCGGGCGGGGCTAGGCGTCCAGCGGGGCGAGCAGGACGCGGAGCAGGTCGGCCAGAGTCCGGCGGTCGGCCTCGCTCAGCCCGCTCAGCAGCGCGTGCTCGCTGCGCAGGAGATCGGCCAGGGCCGCGTCGACCCGGTCCACCCCGGCCGGGGTCAGCGTGACCAGCACCCCGCGGCGGTCCTGGGGGTCAGGCTCCCGGCGGACCAGGCCGGCCTTGGCCAGCTGGTCAACGCGGTTGGTCATCGTGCCCGAGGTGACCAGCGTGGCCCGGAGCAGTGCGCCCGGCGTGAGCTGATACGGGGCTCCCTGCCTGCGCAGGGCGGACAGCACGTCGAATTCCCAGGTCTCCAGGGAGTGCCCGGTGAAGGCGGCCCGCCGGGCCCGGTCCAGGTGCCGGGCCAGCCGGGACACCCGGCTGAGCACCTGGAGCGGCTCCACGTCGAGGTCGGGCCGCTCGGAGTGCCAGGCGGCCACGAGATCGTCCACCTCGTCGCGGGGTAGCGCAGCCGGGTGGGCCGGTCTCACGGGCTGCTCGTCCATGCGGGCAGCATATCTCTTGACATCAAGAGTGTGACCCCGGTAGACAGGTGCCGCGAATGTATCTCGATGTCGAGAGAAATGGGTGGTCGGAATGTGGGATCCAGGCACCTACCTCCGGTTCGGCACCGAGCGGGGCCGCCCGTTCTTTGACTTGGTCAGCCGGGTCCAGGCGGAGGCCCCTGGCTTCGTGGCCGATCTGGGCTGCGGGCCGGGCAACCTGACCGCCGCGCTGGCCGCCCGCTGGCCGGCCGCCCGCGTGGTGGGCGTGGACAGCTCACCGGAGATGATCGAGGCCGCCCGGGCGGAGGCTGGCGCTCAGGCCGGCCGGCTGGCGTTCGAGCTGGCCGACATCCGGACCTGGCAGCCCGACCAGCCCGTGGACGTGATCACCTGCAACGCGGTGCTGCAGTGGATCCCCGGCCACCAGGAACTGCTGACCTCGTGGGTGCGCTGGCTGGCCCCGGGCGGCTGGCTGGCCTTCCAGCTCCCGGGCAACTTCGACCAGCCGAGCCACACCATCCTGCGCGAGCTGGCCAGCGCGCCGCGGTGGCGGCCGCTGCTCGACGGCGCCCAGCTGAACCGGCAGGCCGGGGAGCCCGTGGACTACCTGGCCCTGCTGGCCGGGGCGGGCTGCGAGGTGGACGCCTGGGAGACCACCTACCTGCATGTGCTGCCCGGCGAGGACGCGGTGGTGGACTGGTACCGGGGCAGCGGGCTGCGTCCCGTGCTGGCGGCGCTGCCCCCGGGTCCGGCCGGGGAGTTCCTGGCCGAGTACCGGGAGCGGATCCGGGCTGCCTATCCGCCCGCTCCGTACGGCACGGTGCTGCCGTTCCGCCGCGTGTTCGTGGTGGCCAGGATCAGCGGCTGAGCCGGGTGCGGGCCGCCCGGCGGGTCACGACCGGGCGCGCTTGACCACCTCGCTGGAGATCCGCGGCTTGGTCTCCAGCTGCGACAGCCCGTTCCAGGCCAGGTTGATGAGGTGCGCCGCGACCTCTTCCATCTTCGGCTTGCGGGCGTCCAGCCACCACTGCCCGGTCATCGCCACCATGCCCACCAGCATCTGCGCGTACATCGGCACCAGCTTGCGGTCATAGCCGCGGGCCGCGAAGAAGTCGCTCAGGATGTACTCGACCTGGCTGGCGATATCGCTGATCAGGCTGCCGAAGGTGCCCGAGCCCGAGGCCGGGTGGGAGTCGCGGACCAGGATGCGGAAACCGTCGGCGTCGTCCTCGATGTACTTGAGCAGGACGACCGCCGCCGCCTCGAACTTCTCCCTGGTGTGCTCGCCGCCCAGGATCCGGGTGGCCATCCCCAGCAGCCGCTCGACCTCGCGGTCCACCACCACCGCGTACAGGCCTTCCTTGCCGCCGAAGTGCTCGTAGACCACCGGCTTGGACACGCCTGCCTGCGACGCGATCTCCTCGATGGAGGTGCCTTCGAAGCCGCGTTCCGCGAACAGCCGCCGGCCGATGTCCAGCAGCTGCTCGCGGCGCTCTTTTCCGGTCATCCGCTTGCGCTGGCTAGAGCCCGAGTCCGAATTGGTCACCAGGCCATCATGCCGCCATCACGCAGCCTTCCGGTCACCCGTCATGGGCGCCTGGCGGTCGGTCATCGAGCCCAGGGTCTGGCCCCGTACCCCGGTCAGCCGGGCGGACAGCCGCTCGCCGTCCGGCCAGCGGACGTCGTAGGCCCAGCCGAGGCGCTCGGCCCAGGCGATCACCCGGGCGCTGATGTCGATCTGGCCCTTGAGCGCGCCGTGCCGGGCGCAGGTCGGGTCGGAGTGGTGCAGGTTGTGCCAGGACTCGCCGAACGACGGGATGGCCAGCCAGGCGACGTTGCGCGACTTGTCGCGTACCTCGAAGTCCTCGTTGCCGAACGTGTGGCAGACCGAGTTGATGGACCAGGTCACGTGGTGCAGCAGGCAGATCCGGACCAGGCTGGCCCAGAAGAACGCGGTGAGTGCGCCCGCGATGGACATCGACCAGAGCCCGCCGATCAGCGCGGGAGCCAGCAGCGACACGGCAACCAGGCCGGGGAACCACCGCGAGATGCGGCTGACGTCCTTGTCCGCCAGCAGGTCCGGGCAGAACCTGGCCTGCGACGTCCGGTTCGGGTTGAAGAGCCAGCCGACGTGCGCGTAGCCGAAGCCCTTGGTCAGCGCCTTCCAGTCGGAGCCGAACCGCCACGGCGAGTGCGGGTCGCCTTCCTTGTCGCTGTACTTGTGGTGACGGCGGTGATCAGCCACCCAGACCAGCACGGGCCCCTCGATGGCCAGGGTGCCCGACACGGCCAGCGCGATCTTCAGTCCCCGGTTCGCCTTGAACGAGGAGTGGGTGAAGTAGCGGTGGAAGCCCATGCTGATCCCCATCCCGGAGATCACGTAGAAGACCAGCGCGATCACCACGTCGTGCCAGCCGAGCCAGCCGAGGTTCCAGGCCAGCGGGATGGCGGCGAGGACGGCGAGGAGCGGGATGGCCACGAACACGCCGACCAGGAAGCGGTCCAGCGCGCCGCTCGGCTCGGGTTCGATCTCCGGCAGGGGTGTGCGCCGGGTGACCGTGGGGGGCGCGGGGGCCGCAGCCGGGGTGGTTCCGTTCGTGACGGTCTCGGGGGAGGCGGTCATGCCGAACCTCGCTCTGCTCTCGGGGCCTTAGGGGTGGGGCCACACGTCGGTTCCGGCTCAGCTACCCAGCCTCGCGGAATTCATGACGCTTACGTCACCGTAACCTACGAAACCGTAAGTTGAACACGCAGGAGCCGAAAGACTTCTCCATGTGGTCGCCCAGTCAGCGCAGAGTAATCACCTCGTCCGTCTCGCATACCGAGACGTGATCGCCGCGACGGAACGTCCGCGCAATGTGGTGCCGATACCGGCACTACCCGGGCAGCGACCGAACCCGCACCATCAGGTCCCGCTCCGTGCGTCACTGAGGTCCGCAGCCGCCTCGCCACGCGGCCCGGTAGAGTTTGCAGCGAGACGCGATCCCGGGTGGTCTAGCCTGGCATGACTATCGGTTTTGGTCCGATCAACGGAGGTTCGAATCCTCCCCCGGGAGCTGCAGGCCGGTTCGATATCTGCCCCATCGAGACTCGATGCACGGGCCCTTCTGGCCCGGCCATGATCGCGCCGGACCCAGCCTTCGATCCGCCGGTAGAGGTCGGCGCTCTGCCTGACGCGAACGATCAGGCAGCCGTGGTAGTCGGCACCCACGTTCTTGCGGACGGTCCGCGGGTTGTGCCTTTTCAGCGTGGTCCGGTGAAACTGTGCTGGCTCGGCGCCCGTAACGCCCCGCCAGAACCGTTCCGCTGCCGGCCACGTCGGCGGTCTCGTGGATGTGCACGCGGAACCGCAGTTGAGCGGACGCGACACCGGCCTCGTCGAGGAAGCGCAGGAAGAACTTGATGAGCCCGGGATCGCTGTTGATGAAGACCACGCGCTCCTGTCTCCTGTGCGGCTTGCTCTTGGCGCCCTCACACCAGTAGGCGATCGCGCCAGCGATGAGAATCTCCCGCTTGGACAGCACGCCAATCTGACCGGCCGCCGCGGCCCGGACTGCTTCTCGCTGGGCCTCGCGGGCGGGCCGCTCGGTCTCCCAGTAGAGCCGGGATCCCTCGGCGGAGCGTTTGCGGCATTCCTCGTAGCTGAGCCGCGCGGGCACGGGCATGTCCCTGACCCAAAGTGAGACGGAACTCTTCGACACACCTAAGGCCGCGGCGATCTCCTCATAGTCGAGGCCCTGCTCGCGCAGCACGCGGGCCCGGGCGTGCAGGTCGTCCTTGGCCCGGGGCCGCCGGGTCCATTCCGGCGGTGGCTCGCCGCGCAGGGCCCGGTCCAGGGTGGCGTTGCTGCCGATGCCGAGGATCTCCTTGATTTCCCGGCGGGATCGCCCGGCCCGGCGTAACGCGACGGCCTGCTGTCGCAGCCGTTCGGCAGAGGTAGGGGGAGTCCGACTGTCGCTGGCTAACTTAATCGAATCCATATTCGAATGCTAACGAGGGATACCGACAAAACCCGTCTCCCCGGGACATGCGGGCCGAAAGGGTACGGCGCCAGGTCTGGCGGCCCGTGCGGGCCTCGTCACGTTCCGCTGAGCAGGGGCTTCACCCCACCCATCCCGCGTCGGCGAGACGAACCGGACGGTATCCTGCGGGTGTCGGGCGCGTGTACTGATGGGCCAGGTGAGCGGGCGGGATCAGCGCGGGCCATGACGGCGCAACCGGGGAGCGGGATCCCGGCATCCGGGGAGCAGCAACCGAGGAGCACCGCCAAGTGAGTGTGAGCCGTCCGGCTGCGGTCATCATCCTGGCCGCGGGCGAAGGTACGCGGATGAAGTCCGATACCACTCCCAAGGTTCTGCACGCGATCTGCGGTGAGACCTTGCTCGGGCACGTCCTGGCCACCGCGCGCGAGACTGATCCGGTCCGTCTCATCGTGGTGGTGGGCCATCGGCGCCGCGAGGTCACCGCCTACCTGGCCAGCCACGCGCCGGATGCCCAGGCCGTGGTCCAGCACCGTCAGGGCGGCACCGGCCACGCGGTCCGGACGGTGATCGAGGAAGTCGGGCTGGACCACGGGACGATCGTGGTCACCTACGCGGACGCGCCACTGCTGCGCGGCGCCACGCTCACCGCCCTGGTCCGTGAGCATCAGGCCGCCAGCGCCGCCGCCACCGTGCTGACCGCCCGGGTCAGCAACCCCACCGGTTACGGCCGCATCATCCGGGATGACTCTGGCGCCTTCCTGAAGATCACCGAGGAGGCGGATGCGACGCCGGGCGAGCGGGCCGTCGATGAGATCAATTCGGGGGTCTACGCGTTCGAGGCGCATCTGCTCGGGGACGCGGTCAAGCGGGTGCCCACCGACAACGCCAAGGGGGAGGAATACCTGACCGACGTGATCGCCATCCTCCGCGCCGAGGGTCACCATGTCGCCTCGGTGACCCTGGAGGACCCGGACGAGGTGCTGGGCGTGAACGACCGCGCCCAATTGGCCCGGGCGCGGCAGATATTCAACGCGCGGCTGCTCGGCACCTGGATGGGCGCGGGGGTCACGATCGTGGACCCGGCGACGACCTGGATCGACACCGGGGTGAGCCTGGCCCGCGACGTCGAGATCGGCCCCGGAACCCAGCTCGAGGGCCGTACCGCGGTCGCGGCGGGGGCCCGGGTCGGCCCCGGGGCTCAGCTCCGTGACACCACCGTTGGTGAGGGGGCCAGCGTCATCCAGTCCGTCTGCCGGGAGGCCGAGATCGGCGCGGGCGCGGTCGTGGGTCCCTTCGCGTACCTACCTCCAGGCAGCAAGGTCGATGCAGGTGACTCCGCAAAGGGTATGAACGAGACAGGAACCGGCGCTAGCGGGCAGATGACCGGCAGCGGACGGGACTCCGCCCAGCAGGATCGGGGCGGCCAGGGTCCTGGCGGACAGGGCTTTACAGCACAGGGCGCCGGGGGGCGCCACGCCGGGGGACAGGACGCCGCAACGAGTGAGGGAGCTCAGGACGCGTGACCGGCATCACCGCGACCGGCGAGAAGAAGCTGATGCTTTTCTCCGGCCGGGCCCACCCCGAACTGACCAGTGAAATCGCCCGCAACCTCGGCATCGAGCCCACTCCGTCCCGGCTGTTCGACTTCGCCAACGGCGAGATCTTCGTCCGCTTCATGGAGTCGGTCCGCGGCAGCGACGCGTTCGTGGTGCAGAGCCACACCGCGCCGATCAATCAGTGGATCATGGAGCAGCTGATCATGGTCGATGCGCTCAAGCGCGCCTCGGCCAAGCGGATCACCGTGGTCGCGCCGTTCTTCGGCTACGCCCGCCAGGACAAGAAAAGCCGGGGCCGTGAGCCGATCTCGGCCCGGCTGATGGCGGACCTGTTCCTGACCGCGGGCGCGGACCGGATCATGGCCGTGGACCTGCACACGGCGCAGATCCAGGGGTTCTTCGACGGCCCGGTGGACCACCTCTTCGCGCTGCCGATCCTGGCCGGCTACATCGAGGGCAACCTGGACGTCTCGCAGGTCACGGTGGTGGCCCCGGACGCCGGGCGGGTCCGCGTCTGTGAGCGGTGGACCGACCGGCTCGGCAGCCCGCTGGCCATCATCCACAAGCGCCGCGACCCGGACGTGGCCAACAAGGTGGCGGTCTCCGAGGTGGTCGGGAAGGTGGCCGGGCGGACCTGCATCGTGGTGGACGACATGATCGACACCGGGGCCACCATCATCAAGGCGGCCGACGCGCTGTTCGAGCAGGGCGCGGCGAAGGTCATCGTTACCGCCACGCACGGCGTGCTGTCCGGCCACGCGGTGGACGGCCTGAAGAATTCGCGGATCAGCGAGGTCATTGTCACCAACACGCTGCCGATCCCGCACGACAGCCGGTTCGACAAGCTGACCGTGCTGTCGATCGCGCCGCTCATCGCCCGGGCGATCACCGAGGTGTTCAGCGACGGTTCGGTGACCAGCCTCTTCGACGGCCAGAGCTGAACCGGCGCTAGCTGACCTGGCGCTAGCGACCTGGCTGGGCCGCAGACCGGCGTGGACCATCCCCCGGACCCAGCACCGGCCTGCGGCGTCTGGCGATCCCGAAGGCGACCGCTGTCTTCGCCCCCGCAAGAGACGAAGACGGCGGCCACCAGCTCGCCCCCCATCGGGCCTCGGCGCGTACCGGTTACCCTCACCCGGAATCGCGGTTCCCTGGTCAGGGCGGGCGCACGCATGCCCGCCCTGACCAGGGGATTTCGCGGACTGCGCCCCCGCATGGCCGTCCGCGGCGATCCCGGGCGTCCCCCGCCCTGGTTCCCCTGCCGCCCCGGCCTGTTCGCGCTGGCCGGGGCTGAGTACGACAATGTCAGCAGGCTCTTGCGCCACGATTGATCCGTGATTGAGCCGCGAACGTCAGGTACGTCCGGCAACACCCCGGCCGGTAGTGCCCCGCGTTGACCAAAATTGGGTCATCATTGAGTGACGGCTTCGCCAGTTCCGTGACTCACGGTGTCCGGGACGGGCTCACCCCGAGTGAACGAGGCGCGACCGATGCAGTTTCGGATACTTGGGCCCCTCGAGGTCCAGGTGGACGGGAGCTGGATCGGCATCAACGCACCCAAGTGGCGCACGGTGCTGGCCGTGCTGTTGTTGCGGGTGGGCGAGGTTGTCTCGACCGATCAGCTGATCAACGAGCTGTGGCCGGAGGGGTCGCCGGCCCGCGCCACCAACCTGGTCAGCGTGTACGTGCTCCGGCTGCGCAGGCTGATCGGCGACTCCGAGGGCAGGATCCTGGTGACGCGCTTCCCGGGATACCAGCTGCTGGTCCCGGCCGACGACATTGACGCGGGGCGGTTCGCCCGGCTGGCCGCCGAGGGCCGGAAGGCCCTGTCCACCGCGGAGGGTGAGCGGGCCGCGGAGCTGCTCGGCGACGCGCTCAACCTGTGGCAGGGCGGCCGGGCGCTGACTGACGTGCCCGCCTCGGGCCTGGTCAGCGCCGAGGCCACCGGGCTGGAGGAATCCCGGGTCGAAGCCCTCGAACTGCGGATCCAGGCCGATCTCGCCTGTGGCCGTCAGGCGCAGGTCGTGGCTGAGCTGCGCAGGCTGCTGGCTGATCACCCGATCCGCGAGGGGATGTGGGCCCTGCTCATGCGGGCCCTGTATGACTCGGGCCGGCAGGCCGAGGCGCTGGAGGCATACGCGCAGGCGCGCAGGGTGATCGCGGATGAGCTCGGCGTTGACCCCAGCGCGGAACTGCGGCAGCTGTATGAGCGGATGCTGCAGGCCGACGCGGACTCAGGTTCACCAGTATCCGCAACGAAAACCGCCGCGGCGGACTCCCCCTTCGGCGCGTGGCCGTCCGGGCCGCAGGCCATGCCGTCCGCAGCCGCTCAGGCCGGGCCTGGCGAGCCGGCGCCCGGCGCGATGAAGACGACGGTCACCGGGCCGGCTGACGCGAGCCCGGTGTCCCCGGCCGCGGTGCCGCTGCCGCTGCTGGCCCAGCTGCCAGCGGACATCCCAGACTTCACTGGTCGCGCTGACCATCTGCAGAACCTGCGTGACCTGCTGTCCGGCCCGCCCCGTCCGGACAGTCCGGGGGCCGTCGTGGTGGCGGCGGTGATCGGGGCCGGCGGGCTGGGCAAGACCACCCTGGCGGTCCACGCCGCTCACCTGCTGCGGCCGCAGTACCCGGACGGGCAGCTGTACGCCAACCTGGTCCGCCCTAATGCGCCGCCGGTTCCGCCGGGCGATGTGCTGGCCCGCTTCCTGCGTGATCTCGGTGTGGACCCGGGCCGCATCCCGGCGGGAGAGGAGGAACGGGCCGCCCAGTACCGCTCCCTGCTGACGGACCGCAGGGTACTCATCGTCCTGGACGATGCCCGGGATGCCGCTCAGGTCAGGCCGTTGCTGCCGGGGTCGGGTTCCTGCGCGGTGCTGGTCACGACCCGCAACCGCATGCCGGATCTGGCCGGAAGCCGGCTCATCGACCTGGATGTGCTCGACCCGGCCGAGGCCCTGAACCTGTTCGGCGGCATCATCGGCCGCGGCCGCGCCGAGGCGGAGCCGGAGGCCACCGATGATGTGCTGACCGCCTGCGCGGGACTGCCGCTGGCCATCAGGATCGCGGGTGCCCGGCTGGCTGCGCGGGGCGGCTGGACCGTTCGCAACCTGGCCCGGCGGCTCGCCGACGAGCGCCGCCGGCTGGATGAGCTGAAGACCGGGGATCTGGCCGTCCGGGCCTGCTTCGAGGTCAGTTTCGCCAGCCTGCCCCGCCACGACACGGATGACGTTGACCCGGCGCATGCGTTCCGCCTGCTGGGAACGTGGCAGGGGCGGTCGATCGGGCTGCCCGCGGCGGCCGCCCTCGTGGGGCAGCCCGAGCGATGCGTCGCGGATGCCCTGGAGGAGCTGGTCGACGCGCAGTTGCTGCAGTCACCAGCCCCCGACCGCTACCGGTTCCACGACCTGCTGAGGGCCTATGCGGCCGGCCGGGCGAATCTGGAGGAGACTCCCGCGGTGCGGGACGATGCCGTGCGCCGGGTGCTCGCCTGGTACCTGCACACGGTCGATGCCGTGGCCCATATGGTGTCTCCGCACCGCTACAAGGTGCCGCTTCCTCCCCTCGAGGCAGACTGTGAGCCGCTCAGTTTCCTGTCCCTGGACGAGGCGCTCAACTGGTGTGAGGTAGAGCGCACGAACCTGGTCACCGCCACCCGGCAGGCCGCGGCGAGTGCCCTGCACGTGCTCGCGTGGCAGTTGCCCGTAGCGGCCTTCGGATTCTTCAACCGGCGTACCTACTGGGCCGACTGGGTCGAGACGCACCAGGTCGCCCTCTCCAGCGTCCGCGTGCTGGGTGATAGACGTGGCGAGGCACTGGTGCTGAACAACCTGGGCATGGCCTTCGCCCGCCGGCGCATGGATGAAGCGGCCGGTTACTTCGAGCAGGCTCTAGAGATCCGCCGTGAGATCGCGGACCTCCCGGGCGAAGCGCAGACGGCCAGCAACCTGGCCGATACCTACCGGCGGCTGCGGCGTTACGGCGAGGCACTCGCTTTGCTCGAGCGGGCCCTGGAAATTCAGCGTCAGGCGGCCAATCCGTATAGCGAAGCTGTCGTGCTGAATAACCTTGGTGAAACGTACCTGTCGCTGGGCCGCGTGACTGAGGCGGTGGGCAGCCTGGATCACGCGCGGGAAATGTTCCGGGATATCGGCGAGATCCGCGGAGAAGGCTACGCGCTGGACAATCTCGGCGAGGCGTACCTGTCGCTGGGCCAGGTGGCCCCCGCTATCGGTGCCCTGGAGCGGGCCCTGGAACTCCGCGACTCCGCCGGGGACCGGTTCGATGCCGCGGACACCCTGGGGCGGCTGGTGCGGGCGCACGTCGCCAGGCAGCAACCGGAGCGGGCCCGGGCGTATCTGCGCCGGGCACTGCTGATCTACGAGGAATTGGGGGACGACGCGCAAGCGTCGGCCGTCCGCGCCCGGTTTCACGGCCTCGCCACGTAGCCTGCCCGGGTCCTGACCGCACCGCCTGGTGACGGCGTGTCATGTAAGGGTCACGCATATTCCGGCCTGGCTGGCACCTATCCATTCAGTGAGCTGTTTCAGACCGGATAGGCCGGACAATCCGGCGGGACGATGAGGGACGCCCCGGTACGCTGCTACCGGCACATAGTGGATGTCTTTCTTCCTGGCTCACGGGGGTCAGGGAACAGGAGAGGACAACGACCATGGAGAACCTCAGCTCCGACGATGCCCAGCCAGACATGACCCACGAGTCCGAGCCGGCCATGACGCATGAGTCGGAGCCGCAGATGACCCACGAGTCCGAGCCGGTCACGACCGACGAATCTGAGCCGGAGATGACGCACGAGTCCGAGCCGGAGATGACGCACGAGTCCGAGCCGGAGATGACGCACGAGTCCAAGCCGGCCATGACCCATGAGTCCAAGCCGCAGATGACGCACGAGACCGAGCAGGGGTAACCGGGGGACCTCAGCCATTCCTGGCCTGCTGGCGAGCCACGAAGGTCGGCGCACGCGAGCGGGCTCACCAGCGGCGGACCGGGAACCGCCCGGTGTGAGTTAGACTCCGACAGGCACGCTCTTTCGCGTGCCTGTCGGTTGTCGTATGCGGCCCCGGTGCCCGAGCGGTTACCCGGAGAGGCGCTGCCCCGGCAATCTAGTCCGCGTCGTAGGGAGTAAGTACCGTGCCCGAGGTCCGCATCGCCGCTGAGCCGCGCACCGAGTTCGGCAAGGGCGCCGCCCGCCGTGAGCGCCGCGCAGGCCGGGTTCCCGCCGTACTGTATGGCCACGGCACCGATACCCGGCACCTGACGCTGCCTGGCCACGACGTGATGATGGCGCTGAAGACCGCGAACGTGCTGATCCGCCTGGATGGCCTGCCCGGCGGGAACCAGCTGGTGCTGCCGAAGTCCGTGCAGCGCAACCCGATCCGCGGCTCCGTGGAGCACGTGGACCTGATCCTGGTCCGCCGCGGTGAGAAGGTCACCGTGGACATCCCGATCCAGGTGACCGGCGAGGTGTACTCGGGCGGCCTGCTCGACCAGCAGATGGTCCAGATCGCGATCGAAGCCGAGGCCACGCACATCCCCACCGGCATCGAAGTGAACGTGGAAGACATGGAGGTCGGCACGGCGGTGCACGCCGGCGACCTGGAACTGCCGGAGGGATCCTCGCTGGCCGTGGAGCCCGAGGCGCTTGTGCTGCACGTCATCGCGGCGCCCACCGCCGAGCAGATGGAAGCCGAGATCGGCGTGCCCGAGACCGCGGCCGCGGCGTCGGCTGAGCCGGCTCCGGTTCCTGAGGGCGACGAGGAGTCCGCGGCCGGTTCCTCGGCGCCGGGCGACGAGTAAGAGACCCGGGAACGGGCCGGGGTCAGGCTGCGGCGGGCGAGGTGTGGTCCGCGCTACGCGGCAGGCTCGCGGCCCGGGGCGGGAACAGCATGGCGGACGAACGATGGCTGATCGTCGGGCTGGGCAATCCCGGGCCCGGCTACGCGGGTAACCGGCACAACGCCGGTTACCTGGTGGCCGACGAGATCGCCAGCCGGATCGGCGGCCGGTTCAAGCCGGGTAAATACCGGTCCAGCATCGCCGAAGGCCGTCTCGACGGGACGCCGGTCACCGTGGCCAAGCCGCTGACCTACATGAACGAGTCCGGCGGCCCGGTCGCGGGACTCCGGGGCTACTACCACCTGGACCCGGACCATATCGTCGCCGTCCACGACGAACTGGATCTGCCGTTCGGCACGATCAGGCTCAAGCTGGGCGGCGGGGACAACGGGCACAACGGGCTCCGCTCGGTGACCTCGGCCCTGGGCACCCGGGACTACTACCGGGTGCGCGTCGGCATCGGCCGCCCTCCCGGCCGGATGGATCCGGCCGCGTTCGTGCTGCGCGATTTCAGCGCCGCCGAACGCAAGGAACTGCCGTTCCTGGTCGACCGGAGTGCGGATGCCGTCCAAGCCCTGCTCGGCACCGGCCTGGCCGCGGCCCAGAATGCCTTTCACGGCGAGTCCCCGGGTGCGGCCCGGTCCTGAATGAACACAAGACGTCATTAGTTTGACCAGCCTGGGCTTTTTTCCCGCTAGGGGTGCATCAGCAGGCCGGGGGGCGCTAGTTTCGCTGCAATGAAAGCCCTGGTCCTGTCGGGGGGCGCGGGAACGCGGCTGCGGCCGATCACGCATACCTCGGCCAAGCAACTACTTCCCGTGGCGAACAAGCCTGTCCTGTTCTACGGCCTGGAGGCGATCCGGGACGCGGGCATCACCGACGTGGGGCTGGTCGTGGGCGATACCGCGCCCGCGATCCAGGAGGCGGTGGGGGACGGCTCCGCGTTCGGCCTGAACGTCACCTATCTCCGGCAGGAGGCGCCGCTGGGCCTGGCCCACGCGGTCCTGATCGCCCGGACGTTCCTGGGCGACGACGACTTCGTCATGTACCTCGGGGACAACTTCATCGTGGGCGGGATTTCCCCGCTGGTGGATGAGTTCCGGGCCGCACGGCCGGATGCCCAGATCATGCTCACCCAGGTTCCCGACCCGCGTGAGTTCGGCGTCGCCGAACTCGACGTAACCGGCCAGGTCGTCGGCCTGGAGGAGAAACCGCGGCAGCCGAAGAGCGACCTGGCCCTGGTCGGCGTGTACATGTTCACCGCGTGCGTGCACGAGGCGGTACGCAACCTGCAGCCCTCGTGGCGCGGCGAACTGGAGATCACCGAGGCCATCCAGTGGCTGATCGACAGCGGCCGGAAGGTCGCGTCCACGACCATCTCCGGGTACTGGAAGGACACCGGGAACGTCGCGGACATGCTCGAGGTCAACCGGCTGGTCCTGGAGACCGCGGAACCGGTCCGGCGCGGTGTGGTACACCCGGGCTGTGAGCTGATCGGCCGGGTGGTGATCGAGGAAGGCGCCGAGGTGAGCGCGTCCCGCATCGTCGGCCCGGTCATCATCGGCGCGCGGACCCGGGTCGCCGATTCCTACCTCGGCCCGTTCACCTCGGTGGCCGAGGACTGCGTGATCACCGATAGCGAGATCGAGTACTCGATCGTGCTGCGGGGCGCGTCCATCAGCGGGGTGCGGCGGATCGAGGCGTCTATCATCGGGCGGGACGTGGAGGTGACGCCCGCGCCGCGGGTGCCCAAGGCTCACCGGCTCATTCTCGGTGATCACAGCAAGGTGCAGATCAGCTCATGAGGATCCTGGTCACCGGCGGGGCCGGGTTCATCGGCTCCCACTACGTCCGCACCCTGCTCAGCGGCGGTTACCCCGGATATGAGCAGGCCGGGGTGACCGTCCTGGACAAGCTCACCTATGCGGGCCACCTGGCCAACCTGGATCCGGTCGCCGGGAACCCGCGGCTGCGCTTCGTCCGGGGCGACATCTGCGACGCCACGCTGCTGGCGTCGCTGCTCCCCGGGCACGACGCGGTGCTCAACTTCGCCGCCGAGACGCACGTGGACCGGTCCATCGACGGCGCCTCCGATTTCGTCGCCGCGAACGTGGTGGGGGTGCAGGTCCTGCTGCAGGCCTGCCTCGATGCGGGGGTAGGCCGGGTGGTGCAGGTGTCCACCGATGAGGTCTACGGCAGCATCGCGGAGGGCTCCTGGGCCGAGGACGCACCGCTCGCGCCCAACTCCCCCTACTCGGCGGCGAAGGCCGGCGGCGACCTGATGGCCCGGGCGTACGCCCGGACCCACGGGCTGAACGTCAGCATCACGCGATGCTGCAACAACTACGGCCCCTACCAGTTCCCCGAAAAGATCATCCCGCTCTTCGTGACCAACCTGCTGGACGGGCTGAAGGTGCCGCTCTACGGCGACGGCGGCAACGTCCGCGACTGGATTCACGTTGACGATCACTGCCGGGGCATCCAGCTCGTGCTCGAGCAGGGCGCCGCGGCCGGGGTGTACCACATCAACGGCGACGCGGAACTGACCAACCTCGAGCTGACCCGCGCCATCCTGGAGCACTGCGGGGCGGGCTGGGACATGGTCACCCCGGTGCAGGACCGCAAGGGCCATGACCGGCGCTACTCACTGGACGACGGGGTGCTCCGGGCCCTCGGCTACGCGCCGCGCATCCCGTTCGCCGACGGCCTGACCGAGACGGTGCGCTGGTACGCGGACCACCGCGCGTGGTGGGAGCCGCTGAAGCGGGGGCCGCTCCGGTCCGCGCCGGCCGCGGCCGGGCCGGGCCGCGAGCCCGAGACGGCCACCCAGGCCGGGCCAGGCCGGTGAGCCGGTGGCTGGTGACCGGCGCCCGGGGGATGCTGGGCCGGGATCTGGTGGCCGTGCTGGAACACCGCGGCGAGGCCGTGACCGGCCTGTCCCGCAGCGACCTTGACATCACCGACGCCGGTGCGGTGCGGGACACCCTGGCCCGCTGGCAGCCCGCCGTGGTGGTCAACTGTGCGGCCTGGACCGCGGTGGACGACGCTGAGGCCAGCGAGGATGCGGCGCTCCGGGTCAATGGCTCCGCCGTGGCCGGGCTGGCCGCCTGCTGCGCGGCCCGGGGTACCGCGCTGGTTCAGGTCTCCACGGACTACGTGTTCGACGGGCTGGGCCGCCAGCCGTACCCGGAGGACGGGCTCCCGGCCCCCCGCACCGCGTACGGCCGGACCAAGCTGGCCGGCGAGCGGGCCGTCCTGGAGCAGGCCGGCCTGGCCGGTTACGTGGTCCGCACCGCCTGGCTGTACGGCGCCCACGGGCCGAGTTTCGTCGCCACCATGATCAGGAAGGAACGGGAGCAGGCGCAGGTCCACGTGGTAGACGACCAGCGCGGCCAGCCCACCTGGTCGATGGACGTGGCGGACCGCATCCACGCCCTGATCGCCTCGGCGGCGCCGCCGGGCACCTACCACGCGACCAGCAGTGGGGAGACGAGCTGGTTCGGGCTGGCCCAGGAGGTCTTCCGGCTGCGCGGCGCCGACCCGGCCCGGGTCCGGCCGGCGAAGAGCATCAGCATGGCCCGGCCGGCGCCGCGGCCCGCGTACAGCGTGCTCGGCCAGGCCGCCTGGGAGCGGGCCGGGCTCGCCCCGATCGGCGGCTGGCAGCAGGCGCTGGAGCGCGGCCTGCCAGAACTCGCGGCCGCCACCGCCGCGGCCGAGCCCGCGTCTAGCTAGCGGGCCGCCCCAGCTAGCCGGGCTTAGCAGGCGGGCAGCGAGCCCCGCAACTGAGCCGCGTAGGCCAGGCAGGCGTCGTAGTCGGGCAGCAGGCCGGCGCTCGCCACGGTGCGCAAGGACGGGGCCGCGCCGTCCTTGTCCGACAGGATCGGCTTGACGTCCACCGGCCATTCGATGCCGATGTCCGGGTCGAGGGCATCCACGCTGTGTTCCCGCCCGGGGCTGTAGGGCGTGGAGCAGAGATACAGGACGGTGGCTTCCTCGCTCAGGGCCATGAACGCGTGACCGAGGCCTTCGGACAAGAACACGGCGCGGCGGTTCTCGTCGTCCAGCTGGACCGCGGCCCAGGCCGCGAAGGTAGGCGAGCCGGCTCGCAGGTCCACCACGACGTCCAGGATGGCGCCGGCCACGCAGCTGACGTACTTGGCCTGGCCCGGCGGGACGTCAGCGAAGTGGATGCCGCGGATGACTCCGCGGCGCGATACCGAGCAGTTGGCCTGCGCGATGCTCATCGGGTAGCCGAAGGTGTCCGCGAACTCACCGCCACGGAACCATTCGTGAAAGCTACCGCGGTCGTCCCGGTGGATTTGCGGGGTGAAAGCCCAGGCACCATCGATGCTGAGCGATTCCATCTGAAGCTCCTCTGCCGGGGCTCGGTTGCCGTATGCTCGGGTCCTGATTTCCGGGCTGCTGGACCCTGACGCGCGCCGCACGCAGGTCGAACGCTATCGGCTCAGGCTAACTTCGCGGAAAGCCCAGGCGAACGCAAACAAGTGCCGGCCGGTAACAGGTAACGAAGCGATAACAGCCTCTGCGGGCCGTCATCGGTGCTCAGGGGCTGGACGTCCTACGAGTAGTTTGCGCGCTTTGCGTGCCTGGGGCCGCTGCGGTTTCCCGCAGGAGCGTCCGTACTCGGCGGACAGATCCACTTATGGAGGCTGGGGTTGCACGTGTTCAGGGCTCGCGGTAGCGGTCGGCCATCGGTGGTGCGCGTGTGCCCGCTGGGGCTCCGGTGACGCTGCCGCCCTCCCGGCTCGGCCTCCTCACCGACGGCCCCCCTGGCGATGCCGCCCTGCTGGACAGGCTCCTCCGCATCGCCCAGCTGCGGCTGGCCGAGCAGCACGACAACGGCGAGTTCGTGTTCACCGTGACCGGCGAGGCCGTCACTGACGAGCACGGGCCCGGCGGGGGCTGGCGACTGCGGCGGGCCGGGACGAGCCTGCGGTACGGGGCGATCACCGCGCTCGGCCTGTTGCGGCTGCCCGAGCCTGATCAGCGGACCGTGCTGGCCGGGATGAGGGCTGACGACCTGGTCGGCCAGCTGGCCAAGCGGATCGATGAGATCAGCGGGCTCGGCGATGCCGCGCTGGTGTGCTGGGCCGCGGCCGAGTGCGGGCACGCGGACCTGGGTCATGCGATCCAGCGGCTGGCCGCGCTGGACCAGCCGGAGCGCCCCGTCGATGTCGTGTCCGCCGCCTGGGTGGTCTCGGCGCTGGCCGCCGCGCGCCCCCTGGTGGACGTGGAGCGGCACCTGGTCACGGCGCGGCAGCGCCTGCTGGCCGCGCGCGGCCCGGCGGTCTACCCGCACACCACCGGCCCGGACACGCCCTGGTACCGCGCACACGTCGGCAGCTTCGCCGACCAGGTGTACCCCATCCAGGCGCTCGCGCGGCTGCACCGCAGTGCGGACGACCCGGAAGCGCTGGCCGTCGCGAGCGCCGTGGCCGGGGCGATCTGCTCGGCCCAGGGCGCCGACGGCCAGTGGTGGTGGCACTACGACTCGCGGACCGGCGCGGTGGTGGAGGGCTACCCCGTGTACAGCGTGCATCAGCACGCGATGGGGCCGATGGCCCTGCTGGACCTGGCCGACGCCGGCGGTGACGGTCACCTGGACGCGATCCGGCGCGGCCTGCGCTGGCTGGCCGGACCGCCCGAGGGCCGGTCAGCCAGCCCGGCCCAGCTGGTCCTCGATGAGCCGCCGATCACCTGGCGGAAGGTGGCGCGGGCCGATCCCCGCAAGGTCGTCCGCGGGCTGCGGGCCGCGTCCACCAGGATCGTCCCCGGGGCCCGGGTCGCGGCGCTGGACCGGGTCTATCCCCCGGGCGCCGTCGATCATGAGTGCCGGCCGTACGAGCTCGGCTGGATGCTCTACGCCTGGCTGTCCTGAGGCCGGGGAACTTCTCGTGGGGGTGGTATGAGTCACGACACTGGTGACCGGATGCAGCGTGCCCTGTTCGGCCTGCCGGTCGACGCGCTGACCATGGACCAGGCCATCGCGCGGTGCACCGGAGCGATCGATCATGGCGAGCAGCTCTCCATCGGGGTGATCAATGCCGCCAAGGTCGTATCCATGCAGCGGAACCCGAAGCTCCGGCAGGCGGTGGCCGAGTGTGACATGGTGCTGGCCGACGGGCAGGCCGTGGTGTGGGCGAGCCGGATCCTGGGCGCCCCGCTGCCGGAGCGGGTGGCCGGGGTCGACCTGTTCATGAACCTGCTGGCGGCCGCCGAGCAGCGCGGTGACCGGGTCTACTTCCTCGGTGCGCGCCCGGAGGTGCTGGCCCAGATGCTGACGCAGGTGGCCCGCTTGTTCCCGGAGCTTCTGGTGGCTGGTTCGCAAGACGGCTATTACCAGGCCGGCCAGGAAGGCGAGGTCGCGGAGGACATCCGCCGCTGCCAGACCGACATCTTGTTCGTGGGCATGTCCTCGCCCCGCAAGGAACTCTTCCTGGACGAATGGGGGACGGCCACCAAGGCTCACGTGGTGCACGGGGTGGGCGGGTCGTTCGACATCCTCGCCGGGCTGACCCGGCGTGCTCCGCTGTGGTATCAGGAGCACGGCCTGGAATGGCTGTACCGGGCCTACCAGGAACCGGTGCGGCTCGGCCGCCGGTACCTGACCACGAACTTGTCCTTCATGGCCCTGGTGGCGCGCGAGATGATGCGCCGGGACAAGACGGCCCCGGACCAGGCGGGCCCGGACCAGGCTGGCCCACAGAAAGCGGGAGAGCGCGCATGACCACGGTCGTCGTCGTTGGACTGGGGTACGTGGGGCTGCCGCTGGCCATGCGGGCCGCCGAGGTCGGGCACCGCGTCGTCGGCTACGACGTTGACGAGGCCCGGGTGAAGTCGCTCGAGGCGGGCGAGTCCTACGTCGAGGACGTGCCCTCCGGGGAGCTGAAGGAGGCTCTCGCGAGCGGGATGTTCCGGCCGTCGGCCGACGCGAGGGTGTGCGCCGGCTTCGACGTGGCCGTGGTCGCGGCGCCGACCCCGCTGCGGGACGGGCTCCCCGACCTGACCTACCTGGAGGACTCGGCCCGCACCCTGGCCCGGTACCTCCGGCCGGGGTCCACGGTCATCATCGAGTCCACCTCCTACCCGGGCACCACCCAGGAGAAGGTCCTGCCGCTGCTGGAAGAGGGATCCGGCCTGGTGGCCGGGCGCGATTTCCACCTGGGCTTCAGCCCGGAGCGGATCGACCCGGGCAATACGACGTGGACGCTGGTCACCACCCCGAAGATCGTCTCCGGGATCGACGCGGCCTCGCTCGAGGTGATCAAGGCCTTCTACGACACGATCGTGGACCAGACCGTGGTGGTGTCCTCCCCGCGCGAGGCCGAGCTGGCCAAGCTGGTCGAGAATACGTTCCGGCACGTCAACATCGCTCTCGTCAACGAGCTGGCGATGTACGCCCACGACCTGGGCATCGACGTGTGGGAGGCGATCGAGGCCGCTTCCTCGAAGCCGTTCGGGTTCATGCGGTTCACCCCGGGCCCGGGGGTAGGCGGGCACTGCCTGCCTATCGACCCGTCCTATCTCTCCTGGCGGGTCGAGCGGGCGCTGGGCAAGAGCTTCCGATTCGTCGAGCTGGCCGACGACATCAACCGCCATATGCCCGACTATGTGGTCAACCGGATCATGATGTCGTTCAACGCCCAGGGCCGCACGGTCAAGGGAGCCCGCATCCTGCTGCTTGGCCTGGCGTACAAGAAGAACACCGGCGACGCACGGGAATCGCCGGCGGTGCGCGTTTCCCAGTTGCTCGGCGCCATGGGGGCGCACTTGCGGGCCGCCGATCCCTACGTGGTCGAGGGAACCGCGGTGGACGACATGGTGCCCCGGGTGGAGCCGACCCCGGCCGAGCTCGCGGACGCCGATGCGGTCATCCTGCTGACCGACCACGATGCCTTTGACTTGCCCGAGATCCGCCAGCACGCGAAGTTCATCTTCGACTGCCGCCGCCGGCTGTCCGGCCCGAACGTCGAGAGCCTCTGAGCACGCCGATGCGGGTCATCTGCGTAGCCGGCGCACGGCCGAACTACATGAAGGTCAAGCCGGTCATGGACGCGCTGGAGGAGCGCGCGGCGGACGTCATCCTGGTGCACACCGGCCAGCACTATGACGCGGCCATGAACGACGTGTTCTTCGCCGATCTCGGTATCCGGCCACCGGATCACCGGCTGCAGGTCGGGTCGGGCAGCCACGCCACCCAGACCGGGAAGGTGATGGCGGCCTTCGAGCCTCTGGTCGCGCAGGTGCGCCCGGACGTGGTCGTCGTGGTCGGCGACGTGAACTCCACGATGGGTTGTGCGCTGGTCACCGCCAAGTCCGGGGCCCTGCTCGCCCACGTGGAGGCGGGGCTGCGCAGCCGTGACTGGGGCATGCCGGAGGAGATCAACCGGGTGGTCACCGACCGGGTGAGCGACTTCCTGCTCGCCCCGTCCCCAGACGCGGTGATCAACCTGCGCGGCGAGGGGTACCGCGAAGACCAGATCCACCTGGTCGGCAACGTCATGGTGGACACCCTGCTGGCCAACCTGGACCGCGCCCTGGCCCGGGACACGCTCGCGGATCTGGGCCTGCGCGCCGGGGAGTACGCCCTGGTCACCCTGCACCGGCCCGCGAACGTGGACGATCCCGGGGCCCTGGCGCCGCTGCTGGCGGCGATCGGCGAGATCGCCCAGGTCTGCCCGGTGGTGCTGCCCGCCCACCCGCGGGCGGCCCGCCAGCTGGGCGGCATATCCCCGCAGGTGCAAGTCATCCCGCCCGCGGGATACCTCGACTTCATCGCGCTCCAGGCCGCCGCCCGCATGGTGCTGACCGACTCCGGCGGGGTTCAGGAGGAGACCACGGTGCTGGGCGTGCCCTGCCTCACGCTGCGGGAGAACACCGAACGGCCGATCACTCTCACCGAGGGCACGAACCAGCTGGTCGGACGGGACCCGGAGCGGATCGTGAAGACCGCGCTCAGCGTCCTCGACTCGCCGCCGCCGCGTCGTTCCCCGGCGCTGTGGGATGGCCAGGCCGGGCAGCGCATCGCCGCGGTCCTGCTGGCGGACGCGGGGCCGCGGGGGTACCTGCGGCCCACGGACCAGCCAGTGCCGTAGGGGTTCTGCGGCCTGCGGACCAGCCGGTGCCCGGCTAACCGCAGGACAACCCGGTCCCCGAAGGGTTGCCCTGGTCCAGGTTCTGCCCGGTCTCGAGCACGCGGTTGCCGTGACGATGCCAGCCGTCGGTCGGCCCGCCGTCATACGGTGACCAGCCGGGACGCTCGAACCACACGCCGAAGCTCCCGACGCACCCCGCGGCGTAGGTGCTGAAGACGTTGTTGATGAACCTGATCTCAGAGACTGAGTAGCCGCCCACGGCGCCCGGGTCGCCGGGGCCGCCGTCCCCCGGGTAGTAATCTTCCGCGTAGATCGCGAAACCGCCGCCGGTGATGAGGTTGTCCCTGACGTCAATATTCCGGGAATCTCTCAGCGAATCCCAGAGTGCGATGGCGCTGTCCGCGCTGGCGGTCATCTGGTACGTGTTGTGCTTGATGAGCCCATCGCTGGCGCCCTCAGTCTGATAGCCGTCCGAATGACCATTGGACGTCTTATCGGTGAAGTCGTGAAAATAGCTGTTAGTAATCACGAAGTGGTCGCCGGTGGTCGGCGAGTAGCCGTGGTCAGCCCAGCTGAAGATGCCGTCGTTGCTGCCGTAGCAGTTCACCGCGTTCACCACCAGGCTGGTGCCCTGATGCCAGATGCACGCGTGCACCCCCTCATCGCCGTTGACCCGCACGTGGTCGATGATCGCGCTGGCGCCGTCCTCCACCTTGATATCGGCGGTCCCGTTGGCGGCCTCACCCAGCTTGCCGCTGTTCGACTCGATGACGCTGTCCCTGACGGTGACATGCGGGGCTTCGATATCCAGCATGCCCTGGATGTCCTCGCAGCTGATCACGGTGTTGGCCGCGGTAACCCGGATGGTCCTGGTCAGGCTGCCCGCGTTGGCGACGAGCCGGTGCCCGGGACATTGTGACAGGTCAGGCCCGGTGTTGGCGGATGCCGGCCAGCCGCAACTGGCCAGGTTGGCCCAGAGCTTCGCGCCGCCCCGCCGGCAGTAGGCCGGCTTCGGCGGGGCCGGGGTAGGGTCCGGCGTCGCGGACGGGGACGCGGAGGGCGCTGGGCTGTCCGGGGAGGATGCCGGCGCGGCCACCGTCGGCGACTGCGCCGGGGCTGACTGCGCCGCAGGGGCGGAATTCGAGCAGGCGGTCATGAACGCGGCGGTGACCGCGGCCGAGACCAGCAGCGCGGCGGCCCGGCCGGGCCGGCTCCGTCGCGCCGGCCGGCTGGCCGCCTGCCTGCGCCCGCGTCCGGTTCCCGGCAGGCGGTAATGATCGGCTGAAAAGATGACAGGCCCCCCTTGGCCATCCATGACGCGTCGCGCGCCCGGCTGGCCAGGACATTACCGGCCAGGGGGGCTCTGTGCGGCGTAAACCGCTCATGGTGGTCAAACGTCACTTCTGTGTTCTCTCTGTGCGGTGTGGCGTTTAGCAAGGGGAAAGATGGAGTCGGAGAAAGATGCTGGGGCTGGACCGCCTGGCCGGGCCGTGCCCGCCATTCTCATGTATCACTCCGTCTGCCCGTATGAGGACGACCCGTACGACATAACGGTGCGCCCGGAGCGGTTCGACCAGCAGATGCGCTGGCTGCGCCGGGCGGGCCGCAGGGGGACTTCCGTGCGGCAGCTTCTCGATGCCCATCGCCGCGGTGCCGCCCACGGCCTGGTCGGCCTCTCCTTCGACGACGGGTACGCGGATTTCACCGAATATGCCCTGCCGGTGCTGCAGCGCTTCGGGTTCGGCGCCACGATGTTCATGCCTGCCGGGCTGCTCGGTGCCGACAATGCCTGGGATCCAGAGGGACCGCGCAAGCCGCTGCTCTCGGCCGGCCAGTTGCGTCAGGTGGCGGCGGCCGGGATCGAGGTCGGCTCGCATGGCTTTCGCCACCTGTCCTTGCCGGCCAGTTCCGATGCCGACCTGGCCAGGGAAATCGGGGAGAGCCGGGACATCCTCCGGGAGGTTACCGGGCAACCGGTGGATGGCTTCTGCTACCCGTACGGTCATCTCGACGAACGCGTCATTGACGGCGTCGGGCGGGCCGGCTACTCCTACGGCTGCGCAGTCTGGGATACCGAGTTCGCCGGGCGGTACGCACTCCCGCGCGAATACATCCGGGACACGGATTCGCCGAGGTCCCTGTGGACCAGGGGAGCCCGGCGCTGGCTGAAGCAGGAGTACCGCGGACCGGGCTCCGGTGTCCTCCGCGGTGCCCCCCGGGCTGGGGTGCGTACCGCGCCCTGAGAGCCGGTTCCGGCCGCGGAATCGGGTACTCCGTCCTGCCGGGCAGCGCGTCTTATCGAGACAGTACGGCAGGCCAACGCCCGGGTCATGGAGCGTAAACGGCCGGTGAAAACGGAGGTGCCCATGACGGGCGAGGCAGTCCGATCGTCTCTTCCGGTGACCATGGACGTCAGCGTGGTGATGCCCGTCCGCAACGGGATGCCCCATCTGGCTGTGCAACTGGACGCCCTGGCCCGGCAGACCTACCAGGGCCGGTGGGAGGTCATCATCAGCGACAACGGGTTCAACTGATGACAGCGGCGACGCGATCCGCGCCGCTGCCGACCGGGTGCCGTTGCGGGTCATTGACTCGCGGGACGCACCGGGGGCGGCGGGCGCACGCGCGGCGGCCGCCCGGGCGGCCCAGGGCCGGCTGCTGCTGTTCTGTGACTGTGACGACGTCGCCGCGGATGACTGGGTTGACCGGATGGTCGCGGCCCTCGACAAGTACCCGGCCGTGGGGGGGCACATCGATGACACGTCCCTGAACACTGAGGACGTGGTGGCCTGGCGGCCCCGGCTGACCCCCGGTGAACTGCCCCGGCCCTTCGGCCTGCTCGCGCACGCCCTGGCCGGGAACTGCGGGCTGCGCCGCGAGGTGTACGAAGAGGTGGGCGGGTTTGACCCATCCTTCAGATACGCCGCGGAGGAGACCGACCTGTTCTGGCGCGTGCAGCTGGCCGGGTATCAGCTTGGCTACGCACCGGATGCCGTCGTGTCGTGCCGTCATCGCCAGGACCTGCGTTCGATGCTGCGGCAATGGCGCAGCTACGGGCGGGGCCGGGCCCGCCTGGTCGCTCGCTACCAGGCCCTCGGTCTCCTTCCGGCCGAGTCATGGCGGGACGCGGCCGGCACCACGGGCTGGCTCCTGCTGCACGCCGTCGACTGCCTCCGTGGCCAGGCCCGCCGGGCGTGCTACCTGCGGGTGCTGGCCCATGTGGCGGGCCAGGTGCAGGGCAGCCGGGAAGTAGGCGTGCTGCACATCCGCCGCGAGGATTCCCGGCGCGACGGGGCGCACAGCCTGCGCGACGTGATTGCGGGTACCGGGCTGGCGGACGCTGGTCCCGCGGGTTGCCAGCCCGGGGATGCCCAGGCTGGCTAGCGCCGCTAGGGATTCACCGGGCGGCCGGCGTTCCGGCCGTTGGCCCAGACGTTCTGGCGCCATACGTCCCCGTTGCCGTAGTGCCAGTGCGTGGCGGCATTGAGCCCGTAGAACCCGCATCCGGTGAAGAACTCGGTGCTGAAGAAGTTGCCCTTGATGACGATGTTCTTCGACCCGGTGACCCCGCCCGGGTACAGGCAGTACGCCCCGCCGGCCAGCCAGTTGTCCTGGACCGTGGCGTTGGTGACGGGCGCCGAATCGTAGGCCAGCATCAGCGAACTCGATCCTCCGGCCCGGGGCGGCATCCAGTTGAGGAAGGTGTTGTGCACGATACGGATGCCTGACCCGCCCGAGTCGATCAGCGCATTCGTATGCTGATACGAATGCGAGCCGAGCGGGATGTAGGACTGCAGGCTGTGCACGTAGTTGTCGTGGAAGTAGCCCTCACCTGAGGTGATGCCTTCCCCGAAGCCGTAGATGTTGTTGTGCGCCACTTCCATCTGGCCGCCGTCATCGGAGATGCCGTAGTCCTCACCGCCGTGATCGAGGCCCTTGCCTGGCACGCCGATGATCGTGCAGTTGAAAATCTTCAGCCCGTGGTAGCCGTTGCGCTGGTTGATCCCGAACCAGTTCCGGGTGGTGATCTTGCAATTCTTGATCGTGACGTTGTTGGCGTACACGTCGAGGCTTCCGGTCAGGTTGATCCCGCTGATCACGGCGCCGCTGGTGCGGATCTCGGTGGAGTAGGCGCTGCCCTGCCCGGTGGGCCCGGGTGACGTCACGTTCTTCAGGCTGGTCGTCCCCGCCGATGCCCAGCCGGTGTTGCGGGCCGTCGGGAACCCGCACGACGCGTACGTCGCCTTGGCCGAGGGGCAGGGCGCCTGCGGGACGGGAGTGGCTGACTGCGACGGCGACGGCGTGGGCGATGCCGTGGCCGCGGCCGGCTGGCCGCCGCCGGGCGATGAATCGACGGCCGACGCGGTGGGCGACGAGGCGGCCGTGGCCGCCGTCGCCTGGGAGGAGCTGGGTGCCGGGCTCGAGCATCCCGCCGCCGCGATGGCCGCCAGCGCCACCGTCCCCAGGAGCGCCATTCCCCGCCGCCGGCCCGGGCCTGCCTGCCTGAGCCTGGCCGACCGGGACATCTTCGATCCGCCCATCAGCTGTTCCCCTCCCAATGCTGCGCCGTCAGCGCCATACGGTGTCCAGGCTGTACACGGGCAGGCCCCGGCTCTGGACCAGTCCGTCGCCCCGGGCCTGGGCCTTCATCAGGCCCAGATAGGCCCCGGCGCATCCGATGATGAGGAACAGCAGCCCGCTGAACATGGGGAACGTGAGCGCGTCGAAGGTGGCGCTGCTCACCACGGCCACCATGATCGAGGCGATCAGGGCCTGTCCTAGTTCGCGCTGCTGCTGATTCTGGGTCATGCGGCGGCCGGCCGCCGCGCAGTGCACGCCCGAGAAGTAGACAATCAGCAAGGCCAGGATGCCGACAATCCCGAATTCGACCAGGCCGAGCAGGTAGGTGTTGTCGATGTAGCGGTAGAGCTCGGGGAGAAAGGTGCCGAAGCCCCGGCCGAACAGCGGCCGCTCACCGATGTACCTGAACGCCGCGGCGTAGTCCGCGGTCCGGGTGGAGATGCTGACGTCGGAGTTCGAACTGCCGGACAGGCCGCCGAAGTACTCGGCGAACGTGCCGATCAGGCCTGGTGCGACCACCTTGAGCGAGGCGATCCCGATCAGCAGGACGACATACGCGGGCTTGCGGCGCTGCGTCGGCCAGGTGGGAATGATCCACAGCAGCGCGATGGCCAGGCCGACGATGCCCGACCGGGACAGCGACATCGGGATGGCGAAGAACAGCAGGGCGACCGGCGCCCACCTGCGGAACCGGCCGATGCGCGCCGGGTCGAACGCCTGCTGCAGGGCGAACGGCAGCAGCATCGCCATGACCACGCCGAACTCGATCGGCTGGGTCGCGGTGCTGGACGGCCGGTTGAAGCCGTTCCGGGCCAGCAGCGAGTTGACGTTGACCGCGGGGCTCAGCCCGGGGATGTGGACGTAGTTGGTGAAGTTGATCCCGGTGTAGAACTCGGCGATCCCGATGGCCGCGACCACGCTGCCGAGCACGACGGCCCGGCGCAGCAGGGTGTCCAGCCGCTCGTAGCTGACGATGGTCTGGGACGCCACCACGACCAGCGCGGCGAAGACCACGATCAGGATGAGCCCGCGGTCCGCGCTCAGGCTCTCCAGTTCCGTGATGCTCCGGGTCATCCCCGCGACGAAGCTGGCCAGCACGGCCAGGGCGAAGATGAACATCGAGACCCGGACGGGCCGGCCAGCGCCGGAGGGGATGATCCGGCCGACGATCCAGGAGATCACGTACCAGAGCAGGATGCCCAGCGCGATGATGTTCGCGGGCGTGCCCACCCCGCCCATCGGGGCGAAGACCAGGTTGGACGGGATGAGCAGCAGCACCACCAGGTAGGTCGTGAACAGGGTGACCGAGCTGAACCTGGGCTTGCTATGGCGCGGCCGCCTGACCTTGGAGGGCCGCGCCGGGGCCTGATCCCCGTCACCGGGAACGCCCGCCGGCCCCCGGGCGGGCGGCGGGGATACCGCCGCCCCGGGGCTGGAGGTCGTCGTCACGTCGCTCATCGCACTCGCGTGGGCGACGGTGCGTCCTGGGCGTGCCAGTAGGAGGGCGGCGGCCCGGCCACCTGGTCAGCGGCACTTTGCGGGCTGCGCTCGGGAGTCGGCGCTCTCCTGCTCGGGGGCCACCCGCCGCTTGCCGCTCCGCCGCCTGCGCACGTTGTCCACCACGGCGATGACGATCAGGGTGCCCACGAACATGAGGACGAAGACCCCGGCCACCACTTCGAGCTTGGTCTTCAGCACCTTGGTGGGCGTGCTCGGCGGCACGATCTCCTGGGTGGTGAGGGTGGCCTTGGGCGGGGTCGGGATGGCCGTCTCCTGCTGCAGCTGGGTCAGCCGCTGCTCGGTGTACCGGGTCACGATCGGCAGTTGCTGGCTCACCAGGGCCGGGACCTTGCCGGTGACCGTGATCTGGATAAATGGCCCGGCGGCGAATTGCGGTACGACTGCGGTGTACGTGTATGTGACACCGAGCGCCCGCAATTGCTTGACCGCCTGGTCTGACGACACATTACCGGCGAGTATGCTCGCTACCGGATCAAGGTCGGCGACCGACAGATAGGGATTTCCGCCATTCCCGGATGCGTTGGCCATGCTTTTCGAGCCAATGAGGGTGATCTCGTCGGTCGACTGGTACTTGTTTGGCCACGCCTTGTATGCACCAAGCGTCGCGACCACGGTCAGCAACCCGCCGACTACGGCGATGACCCACCGGCGTCGCAGTATGCGAAGCATTTCCCCGAAATCCATGTTCCACCCTTCGGCAAACTGGCTTCTGTGGCCAGGCCTGACGACTCGCCCCTGCCGTCGCGGCAAGGCGCGCGGGCAGGTACCTGCTGACTATAGTGCAAATAGGGAAATTAGGCGGGACATCCACTGATCCAGGGTCGATAGTTATATAGTTGAGCCGCATCTGGACGGAGGGGCGTGGCCTTGCGTTGCCGTCCGGCACCATCAGTTACGGGAGTGATGTGATGACTGCCCAGGAATGGGTCGGTAAGCTGTGCCGCCGCTGGTATGTGCTGGCCGCCGTGCTGCTGTGCACGATGGGCGGGCTGTGGGCGGTGCACGGCCGGTCAATCACCTACCGCGGATGCGATGAGCTTTTCCTGGGTGCACCACCACTGCCGTGGAACCGTAACGTAATCACTGGGCAAAATGCGTCGGTACCCATGACCGCGGGCATGGTCTCGGAGCAGCTGAACTCCGCGCCGATACGTCACCAGCTGCAGGCGGCCGGGGTCACCCAGTACTACAACGTGCTGATGACGAACACCGGCGAGGTCAGGTTCCCCTCGTACACCAGTCCCACGCTGCATATCTGCGTCAGTTCGACGAGCCCGCAGGCCGTACTTACCGCGACGTCGGCCGCCAGCCGGAAATTCCAGTCCCTCCTGTACACCATGCAGGCCGACCGGCAGGTCCATGTCAAATCAATGATCACGGTGACCAAGGTGGCGCAGGCGGTACCCCGGCCTATCACCGGCCAGCCGGGCCAGGCGTATTTCGGTGTGGTGCTGATCGGGCTGCTCGCCGGGGTCGCTTTGGTGTTCTGGACTGACCCGCTGCTGACCCGCTGGCGGTACCGCAGGGTCCGGGTGGCCTGAGGCCGTTGTTTACGGCCGCGTTGTTTGCGGGCTCCGTTGTTTGCGGCTTCGTTTGCCTGCGGGCTTTGCCCTTAGTGCGCGTTGGTCTCGAGTGACTGCCAGTCGGACCAGTAGGCCTCTGGATTGACCAGATAATTGACGGTCTGGACCGGGATGTGCTCGATGCGCTGGCGGTGCACGTAGCTGAGCCGGAATATCAGCTCCCAGTCTTCGGCCGGCGTTCCGCCCTTCGGCCGCCTGAGCCGGCTGAAATGGAGTCCGCCGGAGCGCCGCGCGACCACGGAGTTGACGTCGATGAATCCGGCGCCGCGCAACTTCCGCTTGTCGAATGGAGTGGAGAGCACGTCCATCAGGCGGCCATCAGGGAACGCCCGGCGCACGGCGGTATAGACCACATCGGGAGACGGCCCGGCGTGATCGCCTTCAAGGGCCGCGAGCGCTGTTTCCAGGTGGTTGGGCGCCCACTCATTGTCGTCATCGAGAAACGCGACGTACTCAGAGCGGGTCAGCCGCGCGCCCATATTCCGGACCACGCCGGCGATGGCCACGTTGGCGGATAGTGAGACGCCGGATACCCGGGGGTCGCGCGGGAGGTCCGGAAGACCGCCCGCGTCGTCCACCACCATGATCACCTGATCGCGGACGGTCTGGGCGAGCGCCGACTGGATCGCCCGCTGGACGATTTCCGGCCGGCGATAGGTGGTGATCACCGTGGCCACGCGCGCCCTCGGCAGCTCACCAAGCTGCCGGGTCAGCCGGGCGACCTCGGCATCCTCGAACCGGTGCGTGGCCCGGCCGGCCCGGCCGCGGACCAGCTTGTTGCGGGCCTCGAACACTACGAGGCTGTTGCCCCGCATCACCGGGGCCAGCACGAACTTGGCTGCGGACCGCGCGGTCCCGCGCGCCTGGCTGATCTGCATGGTGCTCCATTTCCGGGTCTGGCTGTTCAGGGTTCAGGGTCGTGGGTCTGGCTGGCCGTCAGGCGGCCCGGGCTGCTACTACTTCGGCCGGCTGCTGCGGGCTCTGCCGGATGAGGTGACGCATCGGAAGGATCAGCGGCACGTAGACGACGCCGGCCGCGGCGACCGCCGCGCCGAGCCCGACAATCCCCGAACCGGCGAAATGGATGATGGCCAGCGAGACCACGGCCATCAGGATGCCGCCGATGATCGGCCGCAGGCAGCGTTTCAGCAGCGCGCCGACCGTGATGCCGATGCGCCGCAGCGACCACAGGAAGGCCGGCCCGACGACCAGCACCGCCACCAGCACGTGCCCGGCGCTCACCCCGTTGATCCCATGGGTTCGCGCCCCCACCAGCAGGACCGGGATGAGCACGACCAGCCACAGGCCCTGCACGACCAGCAAGGTGGGCCGCCGGTCCGCGGCGGCCAGGCCGTCGTAGGCGAGTTCGTAGAACACCCGCAGCAGGCCCAGCACCCCGAGCAGGCTCAGCGATGTCGCGGCCGGCGTCCAGCGGGCGCCGTAGATGGTCTTGATCAGCGGCTCGGAGAGGGTGATGAGCAGCACGCAGGCGGGAATGGCCAGCGCCACCAGCACCGCGGCCGCCTTGGTGAAGCCGTCGGCGAGCAGCTCGCGTGACCCGGCCAGCCGCGAGAAGCCCGCGAACGACACCCGCCGGGCCGCGGCCGAGATGCTCTGCACCGGCCAGCTGGAGATGTTGAAGGCCAGCTGGTAAAAGCCGAGCGCGGCCGGCCCGAGGGTGGCGCTCACGATCGCGGAGTTGACGTTGAGGGTGCCGAGGACCAGCAGGCTGGCCCCGGCCAGGGGCATGCCGAACTTGAGTAGCTCGCGCGCGCGCCGGCGATCCCAGCCGGGCAGCACGATGAACGGGGCCGCGACGGTCGCGCCGATCAGGGTGACGACGTTGCCGGCCACGTTTCCCCAGGCGAAGCTGATCGCGCCGAGATGGGCGAAGGCCAGCAGCAGCGTCACCGCCGTGGTCACCACGAAGCCGGCTGCTTCCACCACCAGCCGGCGGGCCTGCATGAACTCCCGGTTGATCAGGCTGAACGGCACGCAGACGAACCCGTCGATGAGCACGCACAGCGACAGCAGCCGGATCAGGCTGGTGGCCCCGGGTGACCCCAGGAAAGTCGCCACCGACGGCGCGAAGTAGAAGAGCAGGGCGCACAGCACGGCGCTGGAGGCGAGCGACAGGGTCAGCGCGGTGCGGGCTATCCCGCGTATATCCCCTTCCCAGCGCACCACGGCCAGGCTGACCCCCATCTCGTTGGCGCTGAGCACCACCGACAGCACGAGCTGGGAGATGGCGTAAAGACCCCAGGCCTGCGGCCCGAACACGGTCCGGGCCAGCACCACGCCGACCGTGAAGTTGGCCACCCGCAGGACCAGGGTGTTCACCATGCTCCAGCGGGCCCCGGCGCGGACCTTGTGGCCGAGCCCCGCCTGCTCCGTTTCCGCGGCCGGCACCAGGGCGGGAGCGGGGGCGAGGATCTGGGTGCGCTGGGACACCCCCGACCACATCGGGCGCCCCGGCGACTCGATGACCGCCTCGAGCACCGGGCTGGCCGCCCGCGCGAACGACCACGCGGTGCTCACGGCGGCGGTCCGCTGCACCGCGGCCAGCACCGAGCGCATCCGGTACACCAGCAGGCTCACCGCGGTGAGGCCGGCCACCCCGCCGAGCGCGAGGTCCACCCCCTCATCCGGCACCACCCGGCGCACCCAGATCACCACGAAGGCGACGGTGAGCCCGGCGGTGAGCGGCACGATGATCCGCATCACCTGGCCGCGGCCGCGGCTCAGCCATCTGGTCTCGACCAGGTACCACGGCAGCAAGCGGGCCCCGGCGATCACGACCTGGGCTATCGCCGCGCCGGCGATCCCGTTGACCCAGGTCCAGATGATCACCGACGGGATCATCGCGGCCAGCCAGACCAGCTGGAAGACGAGTGCGGACACCGCCCCCTTGAACTCGGTCAGGTAGTCACTGGTCAATTTGCACAGCAGCCGCAGCGCGACCAGCGGGGCCAGCCATTCCAGCGCCTGCGCGGCCGGCACCCACTCGGGGCCATACGCCACGTGCACCAGCGGCACGGCCATCGCGCTCAGCAGGAAACCGGCGGGCAGGGTGAGGCTCGCGAGGAGTGCGGCGGACGACAGGTAAGCCGAGCCCTGCAGCTGAGGGCTGGTCCGCAGGCGGGCGAAGGACCCCGGCGCGGCCCGCAGCACGGGTTCGGCCAGGAGCGTGATCGGCCAGCTGGCCAGGCTGACGGCCAGGGCGTAGCAGCCCAGCGACGCGGCGCCCTTGAGGTGGCCCACGATGAGCTGGTCGGCGTTGAGCAGCGCGAACATGGCCAGGCCCGAGCCCGCGAGGGGCAGCGCGGCCCCGGCCAGCAGGCGCATGTGCCCTCGGCCCAGGCCCATCCGGAGCGAGGTGGGCGCGAAGATGACGATCATGATCGCGCGGAGGATGGCCCCGGCCAGCAGGCCGATGCCGAAGCTGAGCAGGCCGTGCCCGCTGACCGCGAGCCAGCAGCTCAGGACCACGCCGAGCCAGTTACCGGACTGGTCGGCGATGGACCGGCGGATTCCCCGCGGATGCAGCCGGAGCATGGCGGCCGGGGCGGCGACCAGCCCGCCGATCAGGATGTCGAAGGCCAGGACCCGGATCAGGGGCGCGGCGGCCGTCGTGCCTGCGGCACTGGCCAGCGCCGTGGACATGGTGAAGCACAGCGCAGCCAGGGCGGCGCCGGAGATCGCGGAGATCGTCATGACCGCCGGGGCGAGCTCGCGGGGGTCGCCTTCGTATCGCTCGAGCGCCCGGCTCGCCCCGAACTCACCGAGGCTCCGGAAGGCCAGGACCACCACCACCGCGGCCGCCACCGCACCGAACTGCCCCGGGGTGAACACCCGGCCGGCGATGATGCCGAGAACCAGCGTCCCGCGCCGCGCCGCGACCACGCTGCCGAGCAGCCAGAGGATTCCGCGGCCGATCATGCTCGCCGCCGCGGGGCCGCCAGCCGGAGGGCGGCCGTGCAGGCCGCCCCGAACGGTGCTCTTCACCGGAGCGCCGCTGGCTGGCATCTCAGCCGTTTCCTGGCTTGTGGGTGCGCACTATCCGGTCCAACCACGACGCCATTCATCGCGGGCGGCCCACAGGGCCCGCCAGTCTTCCCCGTGTGCGGTCGGCCGCGCCTGGCGGGCCGCCGGGGCGGTACCGGTGACCCGGCTCGCCGTGGCCCGCAGCAGCACGCCGCCCAGCAGGAGGCCGATGCCCGCGCTGCGGAGCCAGGCCGGGAAGTGCCGCCGGACCAGCGTGGCCTTGCCGGTGAACAGCAGCACCAGCTTGCCGGCCCGGTGGAAGAACGGCCGCCCGCGTGCTGGCACACCGCGCGCGCGGTCACCATGGGCCGGCACCCGGCGGCGGCGGCACGGAGGCAGAAATCGGCGTCCTCGCCGTACAGGAAGAACACCGGGTCGAAGCCGCCAAGCGTGTCCCACAACTGCCTGCGCACCAGCATGAACGCCCCGCTGACCACGGGTACCGGGCGCTCTTGCGCGGGGTCGGCCGACCAGGGCTGAGGGGCCTCGGGGTCGAAGGCCCGGCTGCCCGGCAGCAGGCTGCTCAGCCCGAGCGCGAAGCAGGCCGCCGACCAGGGACTGGGCCTGCCCCAGAAGGAGCGAGGGTCGGTGGTGCCGTCCGGATGGACGAACCGTCCGCCGACGATGCCCGTATCCGGATGCTCCTGGGCGCAGTCGAGCAGCGCCTGGACGGCATCCGGCGCGATGACTGTGTCGGGGTTGAGGAAGAGCAGCCACTGGCCGGTGGCCGCGTCCGCGCCGGTGGCGCACCCGGCCGCGAACCCGCCATTGGCCTGCCGTTCGATGACCTTCGTGCCGGCGACGGCGCGGGCCGCGGCCACGGTGCCGTCGTCCGAAGCGTTGTTGACGACGATCACTTCCATCGGGATTCCCGGAGCCGCCTGGCCGGCCGCGCTCAGGCAGGGCCCGATGTCCGCCTCGTTACGGTAGGTCACGATCACCACGGACACCCCCATGGGGTGCCCGTCGGCTGGGGCCTGCCGCCAGGTGGGCTGCTTGGTGAGCGGTCCGCTCGGCATGCCTGCCAAATCCCTTCGTCGGATTCTGAGCGCCGGGTCGCGGTTCCGGCCGGGGAGACGACGCCGGCCGGGCGCCCGGGGGTCGTGGGGACTAGGCGGTCTTCACCGCGATCAGCGCCTTGATCGCGCCCATGGCCCGCTCGGACCGCAGCACCGAGCCGGGGAAGTAGGACGCCATCTCGGTGCGGCTGAGCAGTTCAACGCCCATCGCGGCCTGGACCCCGTCCTGGTGACTGGCGGAGCGCGTGTGCACGAGCGGCCACCGCCGGGATATCTCGGCCCGCACGCTGACCGGCATGAACTGGAAGCCCGGGAACAGCCAGTGCGGCTCGATCGGGAAGTACCGGTAAGGCGTCTGGACCCAGTGGCGCGGGGCCAGCCGGTGCACCTCGCCCGCGAACCTCTGCCGCTGCGCATGGCCGCCTACATGCTCGATGACGGAGTTGGAGAAGACGAGGTCGTACGAGGCGCCGGCCAGGCTGGCAGGCAGCGCGCACGCGTCACCCTGCTCGGCGGTGAGCCAGTCCGGGGTCGCGGCGGGCTGCGGTTCGAGATTGACGACGTGCACCGAGGCGGGGCGCAGCGGGGCCCGCAGCCAGGCCTCGACGGTCCCGCCGAGATCGATGACCGACATCGAACTGAGGCCAGGAAACGTGTCCTGCAGCCATTCCCAGCGCCGGAGCCGGTTACGTGCACCGAGCGAGTCCGGACCGTCCACCAGGCGCTGGCGCAGAGCAGTCAGCTCACCCATGCCCTGTCCCCTTCCTCCCTAGCCCATCCCGTCCCACCACTAGGGAGACGTAAGGTACGACGCCGTGCTGCGCCGCATGGTTGACGAGCAAGCGCCGCTAGCATGATTTGCCGGACATGAGCGATGTGCGGGAGAACATGCTAGTCCTGGGGCTGCCTGGTTCTGGGCCGGTCTGCACAAACCAGGTACCTGAGGCGTCGCACTGGTGAGCGGAGCCGGGCGGCGATGCAGAGGAAATGCAGAAGATTCGGGCGTGCACGATAAATCGGCCCTGTGCGTCTAATGAGTGATGCGTGCTGCTGATGACGCACCAGCTGACCTAGGCGACGGAGGGTACCGTGACAGCAGATGGTGCTGGAACCACTGCGCGTCCAGGGGCGGATGGTGCTCGCCACGCCGCGCGGTCACCTGACCCCGGGATCAGCGTGCTGGTCCCGGTGCGCAACGGGATGCCGCATCTGCCCGCGCAACTGGACGCCCTCGCCCGGCAGACCTATCAGGGGCGCTGGGAGATCATCTTCAGCGACAACGGGTCCACGGACGGCAGCATCCGCGCCATCCGCGCCGCCGGTGCCCGCGTTCCGCTGCGCATCGTCGACTCACGCGAAGCGGTCGGCCGGGCCGGGGCGCTCGCGGTCGCGGCCGGCGTGGCGCGCGGCCAGCTTCTCCTGTTCTGCGACGCGGACGACATCGTCGCCGACGACTGGGTCGAGCGGATGAAGGCCGCGCTCGACCACTGGCCGGCGGCCGGCGGGTACCTCGACGAGGAATCACTCAACCCGCCGGCGGTGCTCGCCTGGCGCCCGCGGGCCACTCCCGGCGAGTTGCCCTGCCCGTTCGGGCTGCTGCCCGCGCCCATCGGGGCGAACTGCGGGGTCTGGCGGGATGCCTACGAGGCGGTCGGTGGCTTCGATCTCTCCTTCCGGGGTGCCGCGGCTGAAGAGACCGACTTGTTCTGGCGGCTTCAGCTGGCTGGCTACCAGCTCGGCTATGCGCCGGACGCCGTCGTGGCCTACCGGCACCGGCCCGACCTGCGCTCGCTGCTCCGGCAGTGGCGCGGCTACGGGCGGGGCCGGGCTCACCTGGTCGCCCGCTACCAGGAGCTGGGGCTGCTGCCCGCGGAGTCGTGGCAGGACGCGGTCCGGACCTCGGTATGGCTGGCCGCGCACGCCGTGGACTGCGTCCGGGGCCCGGGCCGGCGCGCGAGTTACCTGCGCATCCTGGCTCATGTGGTGGGCCAGGTGGAGGGCAGCCGGGAATCGGGGGTGCTGCACGTCCGCCGCGGCAGCCCGCCACCCGGGACGGTGCTGCGGCCACCCGGTGCCGCCGGCGACGTCGTCCGGGCCACGGCCGGCTGAGCGCGCGGCCGGGTAGCGCGCGGGCCGTCGCGTCAGTGCAGCACCCGGGCCGCCGCCCGCCGGGTTCCCTCCAGCAGCCGCAGGACGTGCGCGGCTGGCCCGGCGGTCAGCTGATCCAGCGCCATCCCGAACGCGTGGGCAGCGAAGCCGCCGTCGTGCAGCGCGCTGTACACCTGATCACAGTCAGGCACCGCGCGGCGGTCGGAGATGCCCGGGACCGACAGGCTGAGCGACAGCGGGAACAGCTGACGCCGGGTATGCAGGTCGAGCGCCACGAACTGGGCCGCGGCGTGCTCGCGGGCCAGCGCGAGCGAATCGCGGTTGGGTGCGATGCCGTCGTATTTCCGGTTCCAGACCTCGACCGCCCCCAGGTGGTCCCACCAGGATGGCTCGCTGCGCCGCCAGGCCGCCCGCCGCCACGGATGCGCCCACACGGCGGTGCCGCCGGCCGCGGTGGCCTGCTTCAGCAGGTCGCCGATGTCCGGGGGGTCGCCGAAGAAGGGCACATCCCCCCAGACGGGGATATGCACCACGTTGTCCTCGTCGCCGTACTCGATCCCCGGCACCAGCCGCACCCGGTCCGTGCTCGCGTCCGCGCAGGCCTGGCGGTAGTCGTCCCACTTAGCCGCGGTGAACCCGCGACTGTGCTCAGACATCAGCACGACGTGGCAGCCGCGCCGGGAGAAGGTGGCCGCGATCCGGCTCAGCGGCCACGATGCGTCGTCTGACCATTCCGAATGAACATGCGCCACGGCCTTGACCGCGGGCCCGCGGCCCGGTCGCTCCGGGTGTATCCCGCTCATCCTTTCCTGCCGGGTTTGCGGCCGCGAAGCTGGCCGCGCACCGTCGTCCAGGTGTCGGCGGCGAACACCGCGGGCTCGCCGGGCCGCCAGTTGTACCAGCGTTCGCCGCGGTGCGGGGTAAGCACGTCACGGACCGTCGCGATTCGCGGCGCGCCGCCCCGGGCCAGCACCATCCCCAGGTGAACGATCTCCCGGCCCAGGTGGCGGGCGGTCACGTGCGGGGCCTGCACCTCAGCCAGCCCTGGGTAAGGCGGGGCAAATTCCGGGTCGAGCGCGGCTTGCACCGCCCAGCTCGGGTAACTGAGCCCGCGGTGGCGGGCCAGCGCCATGCTTCCCCAGGTCCGCCCGTTCAGTTCCATGAACCAGGGCCGCCCGGCGGTATCGCGGAGCATCTCCACCATGAACAGCCCTCGCCACTCGCAGCCGGAGATGAACTCACGGACCGGGCCGCCCAGGTCGGTGGCCAGCGGGACCGACCGGCACGCGCTGGAGCCAGACCCGCGGGGGTTCATCATCCGGACCCGCTGGTGCGCGCTCAGCGCGGCGGCACCGGCCGCGGTGGCGAGCCCGAACACGCCTTCGCCGGTGCCCGCGAGCATGGGCTGCACGATGGCCGGGCCGCCGATCCCCGCCGCGATCTCGCGGACCTGGGACGGGGTGACGGCCATCCGGCCCACCGGGCGGTGCAGCCTGCCGTCACGCAACTCCACAGCCAGCGCGGGCTTCACCATCCACGGTCCGTCGCCGGGCGGCTGCCCGGTGGCGGCGTCGGCGGAGTCGGGAACTTCGAAACCGGCGGTGGCGGCGAGCAGCAACTGCTCGCGCTTGTCCAGCGCGATGGTGGCGAGCTTCCCGGTCGGCCCGGCGATGACCGGCCCGCCCGGCACCGGCCGCTGCGCGTACTGATCAGCGACCCAGACGGCGTGGTCGTCCAGGGGCAGCACCGCAGCGGGCCGCAGGTCCCGGATCAGCGAGCTGAGCTCGGCGACGGACCCGCTGGCGTCCTGCTCGGGCGCGGTGATCGGCACCACCCGGACCCGCTTGCTCCGCGCCAGCGCCGGGACCGTGCCGGATCTGGTGAACGCGCAGACCTCAAACCCGTGGTCGAGGAGGCACCAGGCCGACTCGATGGCCGCGAGCGAGTCGGCGAAGCCGATCAGCACGGTGGGCCTGGGCACGGAAGGCTCCGGCACAGGGGGCTGGGGTACGGGGGGCGTCATCGCAGGGCCTTGACCCGCACGGCGGCTCCGCGGCGGACCCGCTCCGATACTGGCGGTGGCGCCAGGATGTGCTCCCGGACGCTCTGCACGGTGTCATCGCGCTTGATGCTGTAGCGCGGCTGCAGCCAGGCGCCTGCCCGGGCCCGCCGCCGGTCGCTGGTGAACACCTGGGCGTAGCCGTGACGGCGCAAGATCCCGAGCGCCCGGCGATCGTAGCTGCCGAACGGGCAGGCCGCGGCCGTGACCGGAACCTGGGCCGCCGCCCCGAGCACCGACCTGGCCACCGTGAGTTCCTCGTGCTCGGATTCGGCGTCGAGCCCGCGCCAGGACCGGTGGTGCATGCCGTGCGAGCCGACCGCCATCCCGGCGGCGGACAGGGCCCGGACGCCGCCCTCGTCCAGGTAGCCCGGCTGGCCCAGCTTCCCCGCCAGCGGGAAGAAGGTGGCCGTCAGGCCGCGATCGGCGAGCGCGGGGAGCGCCACCTCCACATCGGACGCGTAGCCGTCATCGAAGCTGAGCTGCACCCCAGGCGTGCGCGCCGACTCGTCGAGCACCGCGAGGAACAGGTCTTCGCTGACGAAGTACTCGTGGGCGGCGGGGTCGAGGCCCGCCGACGGGGTGCCAATGCCGTGGAAGCAGATGCCCACGATCACATCCGGTCCTCGGTCCGTTACCGGCATGCCTTCACCCGTTCTCCCTTTCTGCTTTCCTGCGGGCTCCGCCCGGCTCTGCCGCCCGGCCGGGTCTGCGGCCCTGCGGGCTTCGCCCGGGGGCCAGGCTACTCATAGGACGTGCGGGACGCCCTGGCCGGTGACAGCGGTTGCGGGGCAGATCGGTTTTCCCGGCCACCCGCTGCCACTGTGGGGGATATCCGGCGACCTGGTCATGATTCGTGCATACTGCCTGGCGTGATCAGCGTGGTGGTCCCGGCCCATGACGAAGCGCGGGTAATTGACCGGCTGCTGGGGCAGCTCACCTCGGGACTTCCCCCGGAGGGCCTCGACGTGATCGTGGTGGCCAATGGCTGCACCGACGACACGGCCCAGATCGCGGGCCGCTATCAGCCCGGGGTCCGGGTGCTGTCCATCCCGGTTCCCTCCAAGCGCGAGGCCCTGCTGGCCGGTGACCGGGCCGCCACGGGCTTCCCGCGGATCTACGTGGACGCGGACGTGGAACTCGGCTCGGCCGACATCCGCGCCCTGGCCGATGCCCTGGCCCGGCCCGGTGCGCTCGCGGCGGGCCCGGAGCGGGTGCTGGCCCTGTCCGGAGCATCCTGGCTGGTCCGCTGGTACTACGACGTCTGGGCGCGGCTGCCCGAGGTGCGCAGCGGGCTGTTCGGCCGCGGGGTGATCGGGCTGAGCGAGGCGGGCCACGCCCGGGTGGCCAGCCTCCCGCCGCTGCTCGCCGACGACCTCGCCGCGTCCCTGGTCTTCGGCCCGGACGAGCGGGTCATCGTGCCCGGTGCCCGGGTCGTCGTGCACGTCCCGCGGACCGCCGCCGACCTGCTCCGCCGCCGGGTCCGCGCGGCCATGGGCGTGGATCAGGTCGAGCAGGCCGAGGGGGGTCCCGAGGCCTCGGCGCGGACCCGGCCCCGGGATCTGCTGGCCCTGGTGCGCGCGGAGCCTCGGCTGGCGCCGCGGGTGGTGGTGTTCCTCGCGGTGGCCGTGCTGGCCCGCCGCCGGGCCCGCCGCGAGGTCCGGCGGAATCAGTACTCGACGTGGCTGCGCGACGAGAGCAGCCGCGCCTAGCTGACCCGGCCTAGCGCCGCCCAGCGCCCCCGGAACGAATCACCCGGAGTATCACCATGATCACTAACCTGTTGCTGTCCTGAAATTGGGTGGTCAGTGTTGAAGAAAGCGTCAACCATCCGGTTTGGCTGAGCGTCTTCCGTTGTGTGCCCGGGGGGTGCGGGCGGGACCTCAACAGGGACGGTGGGGCGCGTGTCGGGTAATACGGCCGTCAGCGGTGTGCGGCGGACTCGTGCGCGGCTGGGCTCGCCGGACTCGGCGGCCTGGACCGGAGCGTACCTGCGCCGGATGGGCGTGGCCGACTGTGCCTGCGCTCTCGCGGGCAGCGTGCTGGCTTATGAGGTCCGCTTCGGCGAGCCCACTTACCGGCCGGCCATCTACCTCGCGTTCACCGGGCTCCTCCCGCTGCTCTGGGTCGCCTCGATAGCCCTGGCCGGCGGCTATGACCCCCGGTTCATCGGCGTCGGCTCGGATGAGTTCCGCCGGGTGCTGAACGCCGCAGTCAGCCTCACGGCCATGGTGGCCATCGCCTCCTACGCGGTGAAGTTCGAACTGGCGCGCGGTTACATTCTCATCGCGCTGCCCTGCGCGACCCTCTTCGACCTGGTCGTCCGGCACCGGCTGCGCAAGCGGCTGCACCGGCTGCGCAGCCGCGGCGCCTGCATGCGCCGGGTGGTGGCGGTGGGGCACGCTCCCGCGGTCGCCGACCTGATCGGCGAGCTGCGCCGGGGCTCCTACCACGGCCTGTCCGTCGTCGGGGCGTGCCTGGCCGGCGGCACCATGCTCGGCGAGATCGCCGGGGTCCCGGTGGTCGGCGGCCTCACCAACGTGACGACGGCGGTCGGCAACCTCGGCGCGGACACCGTCGCGGTGCTCTCCTGCCCGGAAATGAACGGCATCCGGCTGCGCGAGCTGGCCTGGGATCTGGAGAAGACGGGCACCGATATGTGCGTCGCGGCCGCCCTGCTCGACGTGGCCGGACCGCGGACCACCATCCGCCCGGTCGCCGGCCTGCCGCTGCTGCATGTGGACCACCCGGAACTGGCCGGCGGCAAGCGGGTGCTCAAGGCCGCGTTCGACCGGGTGGTCGCGCTGACGGCGGTCATCCTGCTGGCGCCGCTGTTCGCGGCGATCATGCTGGCGGTCCGGCTCGGTGACCACGGGCCGGTCTTCTTCCGGCAGACCAGGGTCGGCAAGGACGGGCACACGTTCTCGGTGTGGAAGTTCCGCACCATGGTGGTGGACGCGGAACAGCGGAAGGCCGAGCTCGCGGCGCTCAACGAGTCCGACGGTGCCCTGTTCAAGATGCGCCGGGACCCGCGGGTCACCAAGGCGGGCAGCTGGCTGCGCCGCTACTCGCTCGATGAGCTCCCGCAGCTGTTCAACGTGGTGATCGGGGACATGTCCCTGGTCGGCCCGCGGCCTGCGCTGCCCACCGAGGCGGCCAAATACGGCGATCACATGAGGCGCCGGCTCGTGGTCAAGCCGGGCATTACCGGCCTGTGGCAGGTCAACGGGCGATCCGACCTGCCCTGGGACGAGGCGGTCCGGCTCGACCTGCGCTATGTGGAGAACTGGTCCCTCGCCCTGGACCTTCAGATCATGTGGAAAACGTGGTCCGCCGTCCTCCGGGGTCATGGCGCCTACTAGCCTGTGAGGCTCACCCCCCCGGAGTAAGGGGCGCTTGCCTGATGACCACCGACGACGACCGACTGGCCCGTGACCTGGCCAGTGAAGCTGGCCGCCTGCTGCTCGCGCTGCGCGCCGAGGGCGGCGAGCCTGCTGCGCTGCGCAAGGCGGGTGACCGGAAGTCGCACGAGTTCCTCGCCGCCCGCCTGGCGGAACTGCGCCCGGAGGACGCGGTGCTGTCCGAGGAGGGCCGCGACGACCTGGGACGCCTGAGCGCGGACCGGGTCTGGATCGTGGATCCGCTGGACGGGACGAGGGAATTCGGCGAGCCTGGCCGGACCGACTGGGCGGTGCATGTGGCGCTGTGGGAACGCGGTGAGCTGACCGCGGGTGCGGTGGCGCTGCCCGCCCAGGATGGCACCGTGCTGAGCACGGCGGAGCCGCCGGCCGCGCCGCCTGCCCCGGCGCCGGGCCGTCCGGTTCGCGTGCTGGTCAGCCGGACCCGTCCGCCCGCGTTCCTGGAGCAGCTGGCCGAGCAGATCGAGCTGACGCTGATCCCGCTCGGCTCGGCCGGGGCGAAGGCGGCGGAGGTGATCCGCGGGGACGCGGACGCCTACGTGCACAGCGGCGGCCAGTACGAATGGGATTCGGCCGCGCCGGTGGCGGTCGCGCAGGCCGCGGGACTGCACGCGTCCCGGCTGGACGGCTCGAAGCTCGCCTACAACCAGGCAGATCCTTCCCTGCCGGATATCCTTATCTGCCCAGCGGGGCTCGCCGCCACACTGCTGGATGGTTTGCGCGTGGCAGGCTGTTCTGCTACCCAGTAGGGCTCCCGCAAAGGGGAGTGACCTGATCCCGCCCGTGCCCGACGACCGGAGTCTGTTTCATGGCCGTGCCGCGTTCTGACTATTCGCTCTCGCAGCTCGAAGTGCTCGAAGCGGAGTCCATTCACATCATGCGGGAGGTAGCCGCGGAGTTCGAGCGGCCGGTACTGCTGTTCTCCGGCGGCAAGGACTCCATCGTCATGCTGGCCCTCGCCGAGCGGGCGTTCTGGCCGGCCAGGATCCCGTTCCCGGTCATGCACGTGGACACCGGGCACAACTTCGCCGAGGTCATCGACTACCGGGACCGCCGGGTGGCCGAGGCCGGGGTGCAGCTGGTGGTGGCGTCCGTCCAGGACTCCATCGACGCGGGCCGGGTCGCCGAGGAGACCGGCCGGCGGGCCAGCCGGAACCGGCTGCAGACCACCACCCTGCTCGACGCGATCGAGGAGAACCGTTTCGACGCCGTGTTCGGCGGCGGCCGCCGGGACGAAGAGAAGGCCCGGGCCAAGGAGCGGGTGTTCTCCTTCCGGGACGAGTTCGGCCAGTGGGACCCCAAGAACCAGCGTCCCGAGCTGTGGAGCATCTACAACACCCGGATCCGGATGGGTGAGCACATCCGGGTCTTCCCGCTGTCCAACTGGACCGAGCTGGACGTCTGGCAGTACATCGCCCGGGAGAAGCTGGAGATCCCGTCCATCTACTTCGCCCACCAGCGGCGGGTGTTCGAGCGGGACGGCATCCTGCTCGCCGAGAACGAGTTCACCCCCCGGGGTGACGACGAGCCGGTCTTCGAGACCACCGTCCGCTACCGCACGGTCGGCGACATGACCTGCACCGGCGCGGTGGAATCCACCGCCACGACCGTGTCCGACGTGATCGCCGAGGTCGCGGCCACCCGGGTCACCGAGCGCGGCCAGACCCGCGCGGATGACCGGGCCAGCGAGGCGGCCATGGAAGACCGCAAGCGGGAGGGTTACTTCTAAATGTCCGCCACCACCACAGCCGAAGTCCTGCCCACCGAGGGGGGCAGGCCGATGGACATCCTGCGGCTGGCCACGGCCGGCTCGGTCGACGACGGCAAGAGCACCCTGATCGGGCGGCTGCTGTACGACTCGAAGGCGATCTTCGAGGACCAGCTCGCGGCCGTCGAGCAGACCAGCAAGGCCCGCGGCGAGGACTACACGAACCTGGCCCTGCTCACCGACGGCCTGCGGGCCGAGCGGGAGCAGGGCATCACGATCGACGTGGCCTACCGGTATTTCGCCACGCCGCGCCGCAAGTTCATCATCGCGGACACCCCGGGCCACATCCAGTACACCCGGAACATGGTCACCGGCGCCTCCACCGCCGACCTGGCCATCGTCCTCGTCGATGCGCGCAACGGGCTGACCGAGCAGAGCCGGCGCCACGCGTTCCTCACCACGCTGCTCCGGGTGCCGCACCTGGTCCTGGCGGTCAACAAGATGGACCTGGTCGATTACGACCAGGGGGTGTTCGAGCGGATCAGTGAGGAGTTCGCCGCCTTCGCCGCGAAGCTGGAGATCGGCGACCTGAGCTTCATCCCCATCTCGGCCCTGCACGGGGACAACGTGGTCCAGCGGTCGGACAAGATGCCCTGGCACGACGGGCCGTCGCTGCTGCACCACCTGGAGCACGTGCACATCGCCTCGGACCGCAACCTCATCGACGTCCGTTTCCCCGTCCAGTACGTCATCCGGCCGCATCAGGCCACCGACCCCAACCTGCACGACTACCGGGGCTACGCCGGCCAGGTCGCAGGCGGGGTGCTCAAGCCCGGGGACGAGGTGATGCACCTGCCGTCCGGGCTGACCACGACCATCTCCCGCATCGACACCGCGCACGGCCCGGTGCCGGAGGCCTACCCGCCCATGTCGGTGACCCTGGTGCTCGAGGACGACCTGGACATCTCCCGCGGCGACATGATCTGCCGCCCGCACAACCAGCCGCTGGTCTCCCAGGACGTGGAGGCGATGGTCTGCTGGATGTCGGACACCCGGCCGCTGGCCGCCCGTGACCGGCTGGTGGTCAAGCACACCACCAGGACGGTCAAGGCCATCGTCCGTGACCTGCACTACCGGCTGGACGTGAACACCCTGCACCGGGACGAGAGCGCTGAGCGGCTCGGGCTCAACGAGGTGGGCCGGGTCAGCCTGCGGCTCACCCAGCCGCTGTTCTTCGATCCGTACAACCGGAACCGGGAGACCGGCGGCCTCATCCTCATCGACGAGTCCACCAACGCCACGGTCGGCGCCGTCATGATCACCGAAGGGCGCTGAGCATCCGGGCGCGCCATCATCAAGGGGGGGCCGAACCGAGGCGAGAAAGCGCAGTGACCCCATTCCACGATCTGCAGGATTACCTGGCCCTGCCCCGGCTCACCGGCCTGCGGCTGGCCCCCGACGGCGGCTGGCTGGCCGTGACCACGTCGGCCCTCGCCCCCGACGGGCGGACGCTCAAGCCCAGCATCTGGCGGGTGGACACCGGATCCAGCGGTCCCGCCCGGGCCGCGGCCCGGCTGACCTGGTCCGCCGAGGGTGAGGACAGCCCCGCCTTCCTGCCTGACGGCGGGATGCTGTTCCTGTCCGCCCGCCCGGCGCCCCCGGCTCCAGGCCCGGAGCCAGCCGCGGATGCGGGCGGCGACGCGGGCGGGAAGCGGGCCCTGTGGCTGCTGCCGGCCGCAGGCGGGGAGGCCCGCCTGGTGGCCGCGCCCCCCGGGGGCCTCAGCCGGCTGGGCACCGCCGCCGGCTGCGGGCTGGCCGCGTTCACCGCGCCGGTGCTGCCCGGCGCCAGCGGGGCCGCCGCGGACGCGGAGCAGCGCCGGGCCCGCGCCGACGCCGGCGTGACGGCCATCCTGCACGAATCGCCCCTGGTCCGGTACTGGGACCACGATCTCGGCCCGGACGAGCAGCGGCTCCTGGTCACCGACCTGCTGGCCACCGGGGACGCCCCGAGCGGGATGGGTGCCCCCGGGGGGGCCGAGGCGGCGGCCGACCCGCGGGACCTGACCCCCCAGCCGGGCCGGGCCCTGGATGAGCACGCCTTCGAGCTGAGCCCGGACGGGCGCGTGGCCGTCACCGGCTGGTCCGTCGACGAGGGCGGCGGGGGACTGCGCAAGGACATCGTGGTCATCGACACCGGCAGTGGCGAGCGCCGGACCCTGCTGTCCGCGCCAGGATTCGACTTCAGCGCGCCGCGGGTGTCACCGGACGGCAAGCGGGTCGTGGCCATCCGGGAACGGCACGAGACCTACCACCAGGCCAGCGCGCTCACGGTGGTCCAGGTGCCGCTGGACGATGGTCTCGCCGAAACCCAGGACCTGCTCCCCGGCCTGGAGCACTGGCCCGGGGAACTGGCCTGGGCGCCGGATGGCTCGGCGGTCTTCATCACCACCGCGGACCACGGCCGGGGGCCGGTGCTGCGGGCTGACCTGGACACCGGAGCCGTCACCCGGCTCAGCACCGATCACGGCGCCTACTCCTGCCTGTGCCCCTCGCCGGACGGTCAGTTCCTCTACGCGCTGCGCTCGGCCATGGACAGCCCACCGCTGGTGGTGCGGCTCGGCGCGGCCGAGCCCGGCGAGCCCGAGTTCCTCCAGGGCCCCGCCGCCCAGCCACCGCTGCCCGGCCGGCTGGACGAGATCGAGGCCGCCGCGGCCGACGGCACTGCGCTGCGGGCCTGGCTGGTGCTGCCCGAATCGGCCAGCCCGGACACCCCCGCCCCGCTGCTGCTGTGGGTGCACGGTGGCCCGTATTCGAGCTGGAACTCCTGGTCCTGGCGATGGAACCCGTGGCTGATGGCGGCCAGGGGCTACGCGGTGCTGCTGCCCGACCCGGGTTTGTCCACCGGCTACGGGCACGAGTTCGTGGCCCGCGGGCACGGCAACTGGGGCGACCTGCCGTTCACCGACCTGATGGACATGACCGACGTAGCCATCGCCCGCCCTGACCTGGACGCCGGGCGGACCGCCGTGATGGGCGGCTCCTTCGGCGGCTACATGGCGAACTGGATCGCCGGGCACACCACCCGGTTCCGGGCCATCGTCAGCCACGCCAGTCTGTGGGCCCTGGAGCAGATGTTCGGGACGACCGACTGCCCGGCGGAGTGGCGCCGCCAGCTGGGGATGCCCGCCACCCAGCCGGAGCGGTACGCGGCCAGTTCCCCGGACCGGCACGTGGCCGCCATCAGCACGCCGATGCTGGTTATCCACGGGGACAAGGACTACCGCGTCCCGATCGGTGAGGCGCTCCGGCTGTGGACCGACCTGGCTGGCCGCCCGGGGCAGCTGGCCGGGTCCAAGTTCCTTTATTTCCCTAACGAGAACCACTGGGTCCTCAGCCCTGGCAACTCGCTCATCTGGTACGAGACCGTGTTCGCGTTTCTCGCCCAGCACGTGCTCGGCGAGCCCTGGGAGCGTCCCGCGCTGCTTTGAGCGGCCCGCGGCTGTGCCAGGCTGGGCCCATGACGCGCGCGAACCTGGACAAGCGGCCCGGCGAGGTCTCGGCGATGTTCGACAAGGTCGCTGGCCGCTACGACCTGATGAACGACGTGCTCTCGCTGGGCCAGGACCGGTGGTGGCGCCGGATCGTCGCCCGGGCGGTCGGGGCCCGGGCGGGTGAGCTGGTGCTCGATCTCGCCGCGGGCACCGGGACGTCGTCCCGCAGCTTCACCGCGGCCGGCGCCAGCTGCGTGGCGTGTGACTTCTCCCTGGGCATGCTCCAGGTCGGGGCCAGCAGGCTGCGGTCAGCCCAGGCCGAGCCGCCCGTGCGACCCGGTGACGGCCAGCCCGGTGACGGGCCGCCCGGCGATGCGCGGCCCGGTCCCGTGCCGCCCGGCCCCGTGCGGTTCGTGGCGGGCGACGCCCTCCTGCTCCCCTTCCGCGACCAGGCCTTCGACGCGGTGACGATCTCGTTCGGGCTGCGTAACGTGGCCGACCCCGACCTGGCGCTCGCCGAGCTGCTCCGGGTGACCAGGCCCGGTGGCCGGCTGGTCATCTGCGAGTTCGGCCACCTGCCCTGGCCCCGGCTGAACACGGTCTACGAGTCCTACCTGGTGACGGCGCTGCCCGTGGTCGCACGGCGGCTGTCGGGCAGCCCGGAAGCGTACGACTATCTGGCCGAGTCCATCAAGGACTGGCCCGCCCAGCCCGAGCTCGCGCGCCGGATAGCTGCGGCCGGGTGGTCGGCAGTACGCTGGCGGAACCTGACCATGGGTGTCGTGGCCGTGCACCACGCGCGCCGGCCCGCGTGAGCGCAGCCCGCCGGGGACGCAACCCCGGGGGCCAGCGGGATCGGCTGGTCAGGCAGCGGCGCCCCACGGCCTTCGAGCCGGGCCGGGCCCGGGATCGCCCCGGGCCGGGCCAGCACCGCGGGCCGGGTTCGCGGGCGCGGCAAGGCAAGGTCTAGACTCCGGAAAGAGCACTTGTGAAGCGGTTCACAAGATAGTCAGGACAATCTTCCGTGACCCACGAAGTCCCCCCCAGTCTCCCGCCCGATGCGGCGGCGACGCCGGCGCCCGGCAGCGCCCCGCGCCACCCGCCCGTGGCCGGGCCGGATCCCTCGCCGCGGCCCGCGGTCACCGAGGACGCCGACGTCATCGTGGTCGGCGCCGGGCCGGCCGGCTCGGCGACCGCCGCCTATCTGGCCCGGGCCGGAGTGGACGTGCTGGTCCTGGAGAAGGCCAGCTTCCCGCGGGAGAAGGTCTGCGGCGACGGCCTCACCCCCCGCGCGGTCAAGGCCCTGGTCGGCATGGGCGTGCCGGTGGGCGAGCAGGACGGCTGGGTCCGGAACCAGGGCCTGCGGATCATCGGCGGCGGGGTCCGGCTCGAGCTGCCCTGGCCCGAACTGTCCAGTTATCCCGGCTATGGCCTGGTCCGGACCCGGCTCGACTTCGACGAGATCCTCGCCCGGACGGCGCAGAAGGCCGGGGCGCGGCTCCTCGAAGGGGTGACCGTGACCGGCCCGGTGCTGGATGACAGCGGGCGGATTACCGGGGTCACCGCCCGGCCTTCCGGCGCCGCCGGCGAGCCGGAACGCAGCTACCGGGCCCGGGTGGTCGTGGCGGCGGATGGGAATTCGTCCCGGCTGTCGCTGGCGATGGGGCTGAGCAAGCGTGACGACCGGCCGATGGGCGTGGCCGTGCGCACGTACTACACGAGCCCGCGGCACCAGGACGATTACCTCGAATCGTGGCTGGACCTGTGGGACGGGGAGAATCTGCTGCCCGGCTATGGCTGGATCTTCGGCATGGGCGACGGCACCAGCAACGTGGGGCTGGGCATGCTCAACACCTCCTCCTCGTTCGGGAACGTGGACTACCGGGACCTGCTGCGCCGGTGGCTGGCCGGGATGCCGGCCGAGTGGGGTTACCTCGAGGAGAACCGGACCCAGCCCATCCGGGGCGCCGCCCTGCCGATGGGCTTCAACCGCACCCCGCACTACACCCGGGGGCTGCTCCTCGCCGGGGACGCGGGCGGCATGGTGAACCCGTTCAACGGGGAGGGCATCCCCTACGCCCTGGAGTCGGGCGAACTCGCCGCCCAGGTCATCGCGCAGGCCCTGGCCCGGCCGGACGCGGCCGGCGCGGAGCGGGTGCTGATGACCTACCCACAGGCCCTCAAGGCCGCTTACGGCGGCTACTACACTCTCGGGCGCAGGTTCGTTCAGGCGATCGGCAATCCGAAAGTCATGCAGTTCGCGACCAAGTACGGAATGCCGCGCCCGGCGCTGATGAGGATCACCCTGAAGTTGCTGGCCAACCTCACCGAGCCGCGAGGTGGCCATGCGACGGACCGGGTGATTCACGCACTGTCTAAGATGACGCCGGCGGCATAGGCAATCATCTCGTCTCGCAGCCGAAATCGAAATATGGAGAAGGGGAAAGGAGGCGCCTCATGCTGAGCTTGTACGTTCCGATCCTGGTGCTCGCCGGCCTGGCCGCCGTCTTCGCGATCTTCTCGCTCGGGCTGGGGGCCTTTACCGGCCCGAAGCGCTGGAACCGCGCGAAACTCGACGCCTACGAGTGCGGGATCGAGCCGACCCAGCAGCCGAGCGGCAGCCGGTTCCCGGTGAAGTATTACCTGACGGCGATGCTGTTCATCCTCTTCGACATCGAGATCGTGTTCCTCTACCCGTGGGCCGTGGCGTATGACCACCTCGGTGCCTTCGGGCTCGTCGAGATGGTGCTGTTCATCGTCACCGTTCTGGTCGCGTACGCCTACGTGTGGCGGCGCGGCGGTCTGGAGTGGGACTAGCCGATGGGTGTCGAAGAAAAGCTGCCGAGCGGGATCCTGCTCACCACGGTCGAGAAGGTGGCCGGCTACGCGCGCAAGAGTTCCGTCTGGCCGGCCACGTTCGGCCTGGCCTGCTGCGCGATCGAGCTGATGCAGACCGGCGGGCCGCGGCACGACCTGGCCCGCTTCGGGATGGAGCGCGCCTCCAACACGCCGCGCCAGGCCGACCTGATGATCGTGGCCGGCCGGGTCAGCCAGAAGATGGCCCCGGTGCTGCGGCAGATCTACGACCAGATGGCCGACCCGAAATGGGTCATCTCGATGGGCGTGTGCGCCTCCAGCGGCGGCATGTTCAACAACTACGCGATCGTGCAGGGTGTCGATCACGTGGTGCCGGTGGACATCTACCTGCCGGGCTGTCCGCCCCGGCCGGAGATGCTGCTGGACGCGATCGTGAAGCTGCACGACAAGATCCAGAACATGAAGCTGGGCGTGAACCGTGAGCGCGAGGTGACCGAACTGGAGGAGGCCCGGCTGCGCCGGCTGCCGCTGGCTACCGACCTGGCCGGCAGCCAGTCCCGCACCGCCGCGGCCAGCGGTCCCACCCTGCTGGACACCCCGGCCCTGCCCTCGCCGGCCGTGCGCTCCCGGAACCTCGGCATGACGTCGGTGCCCGAGCCGGAACCGGCCGTGCACCGCGGCGCACCGCCAGCCGAAACGCGGGCAGCCGAAACACGGGCAGCCGAAGCAGAGGCAGCCGAGGCACGGGCGAGCGAGGCGGGTGCGGCCGGTGAGTGAGAACACGCCCCCCGGCGGAGTCGCTCCCGGCGAGGGCGAGCCCGATGAGGCGGCGCTGGCGGGCCAGCAGCGCCTGGGCGAGCAGGTGGTGCGGACCGGCATGTTCGGCACCCAGACGACCGGGGACACCTCGGGCTACGGCGGCCTCCAGGTCCGGCGGCCGCCGCTGCCGTCCACCTCGCGCCCTTATGGCTCCTACTTCGACGAGGTCGCGGACGCGCTGAGCACCCGGCTGGAGGCCGGCGGTTCGGACTTCGGCGAGGCCATCGAGCGGGTCGTGGTCGACCGCGGCGAGCTCACCCTGCACGTGCGCCGGGAGTACCTGGTCGAGGTGGCCCGGCTGCTGCGGGACGAGCCGTCGCTCGCCTTCGAGCTGTGCGGCGGTGTCTCGGGCGTGCACTATCCGGGCGACGCCGGGCGTGAGCTGCACGCGGTCTACCAGCTGCTGTCCATCACGCACAACCGCCGGCTGCGGCTCGAGGTGAGCGTGCCCGACGCCGACCCGCACGTCCCCTCGGTGGTGGACGTCTACCCCACGTGTGACTGGCACGAGCGGGAGACCTGGGACTTCTTCGGCATCATCTTCGACGGGCATCCCGCGCTGACCAGGATCGAGATGCCGGACGACTGGAAGGGCCACCCGCAGCGGAAGGACTATCCGCTGGGTGGCATCCCGGTCGAGTACCGCGGCGCCACCGTGCCGCCACCGGACGAGCGGAGGTCGTACACGTGACCACGGACGCAGGCACCGAGGGCCGGGTCTACAACGTCGGTGGCGAGGACTGGGACGAGATCGTCCGGGCCGCGCAGGAGGCCGGGGACCGCTCGGATTCCGAGCAGCTGGTCGTCAACATGGGCCCGCAGCACCCATCCACGCACGGCGTGCTGCGGCTGATCCTCACCCTGGACGGCGAGACCGTCACCGAGCTGCGGCCGGTGATCGGGTACCTGCACACCGGCATCGAGAAGAACATGGAGTTCCGCACCTGGACGCAGGGCGTCACGTTCTGCACCCGGGCGGACTACCTGTCACCCATCTTCAACGAGACCGTGTACTGCCTCGCGGTCGAGAAGCTGCTCGGCATCGAGGCGGAGATCCCGGAGCGGGCGTCCATCCTGCGGGTCCTGATGATGGAGCTCAACCGGATCGCCTCGCACATGACCGCGATCGGGACGTTCGGCCTGGAACTCGGCGCTACCACCGTGTTCCTCTACGCGGTGCGCGAGCGGGAACGCATCCTCGACCTGTTCGAGCTGATCACCGGGCTGCGGATGAACCACGCCTACGTGCGTCCCGGCGGGGTGTCCCAGGATCTGCCCCAGGGGGCGCTCGACGCGATCCGCCAGTTCCTCGGCCGGATGCCGCACCAGCTCGAAGAGCTGCGCTCACTGATGGACGCCAACCCGCTCTACCACGCCCGGACCAAGAACGTGGCCTACCTGGACCTGGCGGGCTGCATGTCCCTGGGCCTGACCGGCCCGCTGCTGCGCGGCACCGGGCTGCCCTGGGATCTGCGCAAGAGCCAGCCGTACTGCGGCTACGAGACCTACGACTTCGAGGTTCAGACCGAGGACACCTGTGACGCCTTCGGGCGGTACCTGGTGCGGATCAACGAGTGCAACGAGTCGCTGAAGATCGTCGAGCAGGCCGCCGACCGGCTGGCCGGGCCGCGGCCGGATCCCGACCCCGTGATGATCGACGACCCGAAGATCGGCTGGCCCGCCAAGCTGGCGCTGGGCGGGGACGGCCTGGGTAACTCGCCGGACCACATCGCGCACATCATGGGCCAGTCCATGGAAGCCCTGATCCACCACTTCAAGCTGGTCACGGAGGGGTTCCGGGTGCCGCCCGGGCAGGTGTACACGGCGGTCGAGTCGCCCCGCGGCGAGCTGGGCTGCCATGCGGTCAGCGACGGCGGTACCCGGCCGTACCGGGCCCACTTCCGTGACCCCTCGTTCACCAATCTGCAAGCCGTCCCGGCCATGGCCGAAGGCGGCATGGTCGCCGACGTGATCGCGGCGGTAGCAAGTGTTGACCCCGTAATGGGAGGCGTGGACCGGTGAGCAGCACTGGTGCAGGGTCCGCGTTGAGCTCCGTTCGTCATGGGAGGCGTGGACCGGTGAGCAACTGGTGCAGGGTCTGCGTTGAGCTCCGTCTTCATGGGAGGCGTGGACCGGTAATGGCGCTGTCGCAGGAGGCGCGCGCCCGGCTGGAGCCGGACGCCGCACGGATCATCGGCCGGTACCCGGTGTCGCGGTCGGCGCTGCTGCCGTTGCTGCACCTGATGCAGGCGGAGGAGGGCTACCTCACCGAGGACGGCATCGACTTCTGCGCTGAGCGGCTGGGGCTGACCAAGGCGGAGGTCACCGCGGTGGCCTCCTTTTACACCATGTACAAGCACCATCCGGTGGGTGACTACCACGTCGGCGTCTGCACCAACTCCCTGTGCGGGGTCATGGGCGGCGACGCCATCCTGGCTGACCTGCACGAGCATCTCGGCGTCGGGGACGACGAGACCACTGCGGATGGCAAGGTCAGCCTGGAGCACCTGGAGTGCAACGCGGCCTGCGACTACGCGCCGGTCGTGATGGTCAACTGGGAATTCTTCGACAACATGACCCCGCAGTCCGCCCGGGATCTGGTGGACGGCCTGCGGTCCGACCCGGAGGGCGTCGTGCCCACCCGCGGCGCGCCGCGGCTGTGCACCTGGAAGCAGGCGTCCCGGATCCTGGCCGGGTTCCCGGACGGCCAGGCCGCCGAGGGGAACACCGCAGGCGGCCCGTCCCTGGCCGGGCTGCGGGTGGCCAGGGAACAGGGCTGGACGCCGGATCCCGCCGAAAGCGGGAACGGCAACGCCACCGGGAACGGGAAGGCCACGAAGTGACCACTGTGCTGACGCCGGAGCTGACTGCGTTCTGGGACGAGCCCGACTCGTTCACCATCGCGGCCTACAAGCGCCACGGCGGGTACCGGGCCCTGTCCAAGGCCCTGGCCCTGCAGCCGGACGAGGTCGTGCAGACCATGAAGGACTCCGTGCTGCGCGGCCGTGGCGGGGCCGGCTTCCCCACCGGCCTGAAGTGGGGGTTCATCCCGAAGGGCGGCGACAAGCCGCACTACCTGGTGGTGAACGCCGACGAGTCGGAGCCCGGGGCCTGCAAAGACATGCCGACCCTGCTGAACAACCCGCAGGCGCTGATCGAGGGCATCGTGATCGCCTGCTACGCCATCGACGCGCACCGGGCCTTCATCTACGTGCGCGGCGAGGTGCTGCACGTGATCCGCCGGCTGCACTTCGCCGTGGCCGAGGCCTACGAGGCCGGTTACCTGGGCACCGACATCCTCGGTTCCGGGTTCGACCTCGAGGTGGTCGTGCACGCCGGGGCGGGCGCCTATATCTGCGGCGAGGAAACCGCGCTGCTGGACTCGCTGGAGGGCTTCCGCGGCCAGCCCCGGCTGAAGCCGCCGTTCCCGGCGGTGGCCGGGCTGTACGCCTGCCCCACGGTGGTCAACAACGTCGAGTCCATTGCGACCGTGCCCTACATCCTCGACCGCGGGGCCGCGGATTTCACGGCCTACGGCACCGAGAGGTCCAAGGGCTTCGGGATCTTCTCCCTGTCCGGGCACGTCACCCAGCCGGGCCAGTACGAGGCGCCACTCGGCACGACGCTGCGGGAGTTGCTGGAGCTGGCCGGGGGCATCCGGTCCGGGCACCGGCTCAAGTTCTGGACCCCGGGCGGCTCGTCCACCCCGCTGTTCACCGACGAGCAGCTGGACGTGCCGCTGGACTACGAGTCGGTGGCCGCGGCCGGATCGATGCTCGGTACCCGGTCGGTCCAGATCTTCGACGAGACCACCTGCGTGGTCCGCGTCGTGCTGCGCTGGATCAAGTTCTACGAGCACGAGTCCTGCGGCAAGTGCACGCCGTGCCGGGAAGGCAGCTGGTGGGTGGTCCAGCTGCTCGAGCAGCTGGAGCGGGGCGAGGGCGGCGCGGCCGACCTGGACAAGCTCCTCGACGTGTGCAGCAACATCACCGGCCGCGCGTTCTGCGCCCTGGGCGACTCGATCGAGGCGCCGGTCAAGTCGTCCATCCGCTATTTCAAGGACGAGTACCTCGAGCACCTGCGGCTCGGCGGCTGCCCGTTCGACCCGGCCGCCTCGACGCTATTCGCCATGGAGTCCGCCTGATGCCTGTGCCGCCGAACCAGCCCGCCGAGCCGGCCCTGCCCCGGCCCCCGCGGCGCCCGCCCCCGCGACCACGGGGTCTGCCACCACGGGGTCAGCCACCGTGGCCAAGCCGGCCGACGGGGTGACCGTCACCATCGACGGATTCGAGATCACCGTGCCCAAGGGGACCCTGGTGATCCGCGCTGCGGAACAGCTTGGCATCCAGATCCCCCGGTTCTGTGATCACCCGCTGCTCGACCCGGTCGGCGCCTGCCGGCAGTGCCTGGTGCAGATCGAGGGCCAGCCCAAGCCCCCCGCGTCCTGCACCACCACCTGCACCGAGGGCATGGTGGTGCACACCCAGCTGACCTCGCCCGTGGCCGAGAAGGCGCAGCGCGGCATGATGGAGATGCTGCTGGTCAACCACCCGCTCGACTGCCCCATGTGCGACAAGGGCGGCGAGTGCCCGCTGCAGAATCAGGCCATGTCCACCGGGCAGGGTGAGACCAGGTTCAGCGGCGTGAAGCGGACCTTCCCCAAGCCCATCGCGCTGTCCACCGAGGTCCTGCTGGACCGCGAGCGGTGCATCCAGTGCGCCCGGTGCACCAGGTTCGCCGAGCAGATCGCCGGAGACCCGCTGATCGACCTGCTTGAGCGCGGGCCGCAGGAGCAGGTGGGCGTGGCCGAGGGTGCGCCGTTCGACTCCTACTTCTCCGGCAACACCGTCCAGATCTGCCCGGTCGGCGCCCTGACCGGCGCGGCCTACCGGTTCCGGGCCCGGCCGTTTGACCTGGTGTCGGTGCCGAGCGTGTGCGAGCACTGCGCGGCGGGCTGCCGCCAGCGCACCGACTACCGGCGCGGTGCGATCACCCGGCGGCTGGCCGGCAGCGACCCGCAGGTCAACGAGGAGTGGAACTGCGACAAGGGCCGCTGGGCCTTCACCTACGCCACCCAGCCGGACCGGCTGGCCGGCCCGCTGGTGCGTAACGCCGACGGCGTCCTCATCCCGGCCTCGTGGCCGGAGGCCTTCGCGGCCGCCGCCAGCGGGCTGGCCACCGCGCACGGCCGGGCCGGCGTGCTGACCGGCGGGCGGCTCACCGTGGAGGACGCCTATGCCTACGCCAAGTTTGCCCGGGTCGCGCTGGGCAGCAACGACATCGACATGCGGGCCCGCCCGAATTCGGCCGAGGAAGCGGGGTTCCTCGCGGCGAACGTGGCCGGCCGGGATCTGGAGGTCAGCTACGCCGACCTGGAACGGGCCCCGGTGGTCCTGCTCGCCGGATTCGAGCCCGACGACGAGTCTCCCATCGTCTTCCTGAGACTGCGCAAGGCGGCCCGCGCCGGGACCCTGACCGTGTACTCCATCGCCCCGCTGGCCACCCGGAGTCTGACCCGGATGTCCGGGGTCCTGCTGCCCACCGTCCCGGGCGGCGAGGCGGCCGCACTGGGCAGCCTGATCAGTGGTACCGGGCTGGATGACACGGGCCGGGCGGCCAAGGAGGCTCTCGCCGCCGACGGCGCCATCATCTGCGTCGGCGAGCGGCTCGCGGAAGTGCCCGGTGCGCTCAGCGCCGCCGACCGGCTGGCCCGGGCGACCGGGGCCCGGCTGGCCTGGATCCCCCGGCGGGCGGGTGAGCGGGGCGCCATCGAGGCGGGCGCGCTGCCGAACCTGCTGCCCGGCGGCCGCCTGGTCGCCAGCTCGCAGGCCCGGGTGGAGATGGCCCGGGCCTGGGGCGTGGCGTCCCTGCCCCCGCACCCCGGCCGGGACACGTCGCAGATCCTGGCCGCCGCGGCCGAGGGTGACATCGACGCCCTGGTGATCGCGGGGGTTGACCTGGACGACCTGCCGGACCCGGCGGCGGCCCGCGCGGCCCTGGAGGCCACCCCGTTCGTGGTCAGCCTGGAACTGCGCCCGAGTGCGGTCACCGACCGCGCCGACGTCGTGTTCCCGGTGGCGGCGGTGGCGGAGAAGCCGGGCACGTTCGTGAACTGGGAAGGCCGGATCGGCACCTTCGAGGCCGTGCTGGACATCCCGGGCGTCGAATCAGACCTGCATGTCCTGCGGCGGATCGCCGACGAGATGGACGTCCACCTCGGCCTGCCCGACGCCGCCGCCGCCCGCCAGGAACTGGGCGCGCTCGGCGTGGTGAGCGGCTCCGGGTCCCCGGCGGAGGCTGCGCCGTCGGAGACGGCGCACGGGACAGCGCTCACCTCAGCCCCCGACGCCGGTCCCCCGGAGCCCGCTGCGGGGGAGGCCCTCCTGGCCACCTGGCACCAGCTGCTGGACGCGGGACGGATGCAGGACGGGGAGCCGTTCCTGGCCGGCACGGCCCGGCCGGTGGTGGCCCGGATGTCAGCAGCGACCGCGGCGCAGGCCGGGACCTCGGACGGCGGTAAGGTCTCTGTGGCCACCGAGCACGGTTCGCTCACTCTTCCCGTCGAGGTGGCCGTCATGCCGGACCGGGTGGTGTGGCTGCCGACCCGGTCGGCGGGATCCGAGATCCGCCGCGAGCTTGTCGCCGGGTACGGCAGCCTGGTGACCCTGAGGAGTGCGGAATGAGCGGCCTGGCCAGCATGGCGGCCCCGGGCCTGGCGCCGGCCGGCGCCGCCCACGCCCGTGTGCTGGCGGCGGCCGATCCGACCCTGGCCAGTTTCTATCACCAGCCCTGGTGGCTGGTGGTCATCAAGGTCCTGTTCGTCTTCCTGTTCCTGATGCTCATGACGCTGTTCGCGATCTGGGCGGAGCGCCGGATCATCGGCCGCATGCAGCAGCGCCCGGGACCGAACCGGGCCGGGCCCTTCGGCCTGCTCCAGTCCCTCCTGGACGGCGTCAAGCTGCCGCTGAAGGAAGACATCGTCCCGACGAACGTGGACAAGCTGCTGTTCTGGCTGGCGCCGGCGATCGCCGTGATCCCCGCGTTCATCAGCATCGCCATCATCCCGTTCGGCCCTCTGGTCTCGATCTTCGGCGTGCAGACCCCGCTGCAGCTCGCCGACCTCCCGGTGGCCGTCCTGCTGGTGCTGGCCATGAGCTCCATGGCGGTCTACGGGCTCGTGCTAGCCGGATGGGCGTCGGAGTCCCCGTACCCGCTGCTCGGCGGGCTGCGCTCATCCGCCCAGGTGATCAGCTACGAGATCGCGATGGGACTGGCCTTCGTCCCGGTCTTCCTCTACTCCGGCTCGCTGTCCACCACGCAGATCGTGGCCGCGCAGTCCGGGGTCCAACACCAGCTTCCATCTGTTCGGCGCGGTCCTGCACTGGCCGTCCTGGTATCGCGGTGCTGCTGTTCCCGTCCTTCGTGATCTACCTGATCACCATGGTCGGCGAGACCAACCGGCTGCCGTTCGACCTGCCTGAAGGGGAAGGCGAACTGGTCGGCGGGTACCACACCGAGTACTCCTCGCTCAAGTTCGCCCTGTTCTACCTGGGCGAGTACATCAACATGGTCACGGTCTCCGCGCTGGCCACCACGCTGTTCCTCGGCGGCTGGCGGGCCCCCTGGCCGATCAGCGTGTGGCCCGACGCGAACACCGGCTGGTACCCGCTCATCTGGTTCCTGGCCAAGGTGCTGATCCTGCTGTTCTGCTTCGTGTGGCTGCGCGGCACGCTGCCCCGGATCCGCTACGACCAGCTGATGCGGTTCGGCTGGAAGGTGCTCATCCCGGTCGCGCTGGTCTGGATCCTGGTCATCGCCACGATCCGGGTCTGGCGCACGCACGGTGGCAGCCCGGCGGTCTACACCGTGGCCGGCCTGCTGGTCGTCGCGCTCCTCACCCTGCTGTTCCTGGGGGACGCGGCGGCGCAGCGGCGTGCCCAGGCCGCTGAGGAGGCCGCCCAGGCCGCCCCGCCGCCCCGCACGGGCGAGCCAGGTGCGGACGACGGCGGCCCGGGCTTCCCGGTTCCGCCGATGGACCTGCCGCACTACCACGGGATCGGGGTGGACGTGTCGCCCGCGGAGGTCACCCCGGAGGAATCTGGCGAGTCCCGGGCCACGACGAAGGAGGTGACCGGTGCCTGAGTTCCTGGGCCCCGTCAAGGGATTCGGGGTCACCTTCCGGCAGATGTTCCGGAAGGTCGACACCGTCCAGTACCCGGAGGAGAAGAACCCCACCGCACCCCGCTTCCATGGTCGTCACCAGCTCAACCGCTGGCCCGACGGGCTGGAGAAGTGCATCGGCTGCGAGCTGTGCGCCTGGGCCTGCCCCGCGGACGCGATCTACGTCGAGGGCGGCGACAACACGCCGGAGGAGCGGTATTCCCCCGGCGAGCGGTTCGGCGCCGTCTACCAGATCAATTACCTGCGCTGCATCCTCTGCGGGCTGTGCGTCGAAGCCTGCCCCACCCGCGCGCTGACCATGACCAACGAGTACGAGCTCGCGGACGACAACCGGGAAAGCCTCATCTGGACCAAGGAGCAGCTGCTCGCCCCGCTGCTGCCCGGCATGGAGCAGCCTCCGCACGACATGCGCCTGGGCCAGACCGAGCGGGACTACTACAACCTGCGCTCGGCAGGCGTCGTCGCGGAACCCGCCCTGGCGCCGGGGTCGGAAGGGGAGGCCGGAGTGCCAGCCTGGACCGCCGGCGGGACTGAACCGGACGAGACCGGGCCCAGCCAGGCCGGCCCGGACGAGACCGGGGTGCAGCAGTGATGCACGGCGGCGTCCTGGCCATCAGCGACGTGGCGTCCACCACGCAGCAGATCATCTTCTGGCTGCTCGCCGTGGTGTCGGTCAGCGCGGCCCTCGGCATGATCATGGTACGCAAGGCCGTGTACTGCGCGGTCCTGCTGGCCGTGGTCATGCTCTCGCTGGCCGCCTTGTACGCCCTGCAGAACGCGCCGTTCCTGGCCTTCGTCCAGGTGATCGTGTACACCGGCGCGGTGCTCATGCTGTTCCTGTTCGTCCTGATGATCGTGGGTATCCGGGCCAAGGACTCCCTCGTGGAGACCATCAAGGGCCAGCGGGTCGCCGCCGGGCTGGCCGGGATCGGCCTGCTGGTGCTGCTCAGCCTGACCGTGGGCCACGCGGTCCTCGGCACCGCCCCGGTCGCCGGGCCGGCCTTCGGCGCGAACAACGTGTACGCGATCGCCCGGCTGATCTTCACCACCTACGTGTTCCCGTTCGAGGTGACCAGCGCCCTGCTGATCACCGCCGCGCTCGGCGCCATGGTGCTGGCGCACCGCGAGCGCATCTTGCCCAAGCCGACCCAGCGCGACCTGTCCCGGCTCCGGGTGGCCAGTGGCCGGCCCGCGCCGCTTCCCGGCCCCGGGACGTACGCGCGGCACAACGCCGTGGACATGCCCGCCCTGCTGCCCGACGGCACCCCCTCCGAGCTCTCGGTGAGCCCGGTGATCCGGGGCGTGCCCGAGACGCCTGATCAGCGCCGCACGCTGCTGGGCAGCAGCGCCGCGGTGCGCGGCGAGGCCGGCCGCGACGCGGGCCAGGAGGGGGAGGCCTGATGAGCCCCGGGAACTTCGTCGCGCTCGCCGTGATCTTGTTCGTGATCGGCGCGGTGGGCGTGCTGGTGCGGCGCAACGCGATGGTGATCTTCATGTGCATCGAGCTCATGCTCAACGCGGTCAACCTCGCGTTCGTGGCCTTCGCCCGGATGCACGGCAACCTGAGCGGCCAGGTCATCGCGTTCTTTGTGATGGTCGTGGCGGCGGCCGAGGTCGTGGTGGGCCTCGCAATCCTGATGGCGATCTTCCGCACCCGCAGGTCCGCGTCGGTGGACGACGCGAACCTGCTGAAGTACTAGCTCGGACCGGCTGACGTAGCAGGCTCGCTGACCCGATCACGGCCTGCTGAAGCACGAGGAGTAGCGCAGTGACAGGCTCACTTGCGGTTGCGCACGCGGCCGCGGCCAGCGTGGAGACCACGTTGCCCGCGGTCGGCGTGCAGCGGGCGGCGTGGCTGCTGCTCGCGTTCCCGCTGTTCGGCGCGATAGTACTGCTGGTCGGCGGAAAGCGGACCGACCGCTGGGGACACCTGCTGGGCGTGGCCATGCCGCTGGCCGCGTTCGTGTACGCGGTGATCGCCTTCGCCGCGATGCTCGGCTACCCGGGCGGTCAGCGCAGCCGGGACCTGAACCTGTACTCCTGGATCGCGGTCGGCACGTTCAAGGTGAACGTGGCGCTGCAGCTGGACCAGCTGTCGATCTGCTTCGTGCTGCTGATCACGGGGGTCGGCTCGCTGATCCACATCTTCTCGGTCGGCTACATGGCTCACGACCCGGGCCGGCGCCGGTTCTTCGGCTACATGAACCTGTTCCTGGCCGCCATGCTGCTGCTCGTGCTGGCCGACAACTACCTGGTGCTGTACGCCGGCTGGGAGGGCGTCGGCCTGGCCTCCTACCTGCTGATCGGGTTCTGGCAGTACAAGCCGACCGCGGCCGTGGCGGCCAAGAAGGCGTTCATCGCCAACCGGGTCGGTGACGCCGGGCTGTCCCTGGCCATCATGCTCATGTTCACCACGTTCGGCACGGTGTCGTTCGCGGGGGTGTTCTCCCACCCCGGCCGGGCCAGCTCCGGCGTGCTCACGGTCATCGGCCTGCTGCTGCTGCTCGGCGCCTGCGGCAAGTCCGCGCAGCTTCCGCTGCAGTCCTGGCTGCTGGACGCGATGGAGGGCCCGACCCCGGTGTCGGCGCTCATCCACGCGGCCACCATGGTCACCGCGGGCGTCTACCTGATCGTCCGGTCCGGCCCGCTCTTCGACCTGAGCGCGGACGCGCGGCTGGCCGTCATGATCGTGGGCGCGGCCACGCTGCTGTTCGGCGCGATCATCAGCTGCGCCAAGGACGACATCAAGAAGGCGCTGGCCGGGTCGACCATGAGCCAGATCGGCTACATGATGCTGGCCGCCGGGATCGGGCCCGCCGGCTACCCGTTCGCCATCGCGCTGCTCCTGGCCCACGGGTTCTTCAAGGCCGGCCTGTTCCTCGACGCCGGTTCGATCATGCACGGGATGAACGACGAGGTGGACATGCGCCGCTACGGCGGCCTGGCCGCGGTCATGCGGATCACCTTCATCACCTTCGGCGCCTGTTACCTGGCCATCATCGGCATTCCCCCGTTCTCCGGCTTCTTCGCCAAGGACACGGTGATCGACGCCGCGTTCCACCAGGGCGGCACCACCGGCTGGATCGTGGGCATCTGCGCGGTGATCGGCGCGGGCCTCACGGCGTTCTACATGACCCGGGTGATGTTCATGACGTTCGCCGGGAAGCGCCGCTGGGCGGACGACGCCCACCCGCACGAGGCGCCGCCGGTGATGACCTGGCCGGTGATCGTGCTGGCTATTGGGGCCGTGGGGTTCGGAGCCTGGGAGATCCTGGGGGACCGGCTGGCCGACTTCCTCGGCCCCGTCACCGGGTACATCCCGCCCGAACCGGCGATCTTCAGTACCTCCGGCATCGTGGCGCTCGTCCTGATCGTCGCGGGCATCGGGCTCGCCTGGGCGCTGTACGGGCGCCGCCCCGTGCCGGGCACCGCCCCGGCCGCCGGGTTCCCGGTGACCGCCGCGCGCAAGGACCTGTACGGGGACGCGGTCAACGAGTCCCTGCTCATGCGGCCTGGGCAGTGGCTGACCCGGCTGTCGGTCTATTTCGACAACCGCGGCGTGGACGGCCTGGTCAACACCGTGGCCGCGGTCATCGGCGGCACGTCGGGGCGGATGCGCCGGATCCAGACCGGCTTCGTCCGCTCGTACGCCCTGTCCATGTTCCTCGGCGGGGTGCTGCTGGTCGGCGCCCTCCTGCTGGCGAGAATCTAGGAGACCACGGCTCATGAGCACGTTTCCCTGGCTGACCGTGATCGGCGCGGTGCCGTTGGCCGGCGCGCTGGTGATCGGCGTGACGCCGGGCGTGTCCGCGCCGGGCAGCGAGGCCGACCGGGCGGCCCGGCGCCTGCTGGTCAAGCGGCTCGCCCTGCTGTTCTCGCTGATCACCCTGGGGCTGACCATCGCCATGATGGTCGCCTTCTCGCCCCACGGGAACGAATTCCAGTTCACCCAGACCTACCAGTGGATCCCGCAGTTCGGCGTGCACTACGCGGTCGGCGTGGACGGGATCGCCCTGGTGCTCATCGCGATGACCGCGGTGCTGATGCCGGTGGTCATCCTGGCCTCGTGGAACGACGCGGACCCGCCCGAAGGCGAGGAGGCGGCGGGCGCCGCTGATGCCCCGGTGACCCGGCCCCGGCGCAGTGCCAAGACCTACTTCGTGCTGCTGCTCGTGCTGGAAACCATGATGATCGGCGTGTTCGCGGCCACCGACGTCTTCCTGTTCTACGTGTTCTTCGAGGCCATGCTGATCCCGATGTACTTCCTGATCGGCAGCTTCGGGACCGGCCAGCGCCAGTACGCCGCGGTCAAGTTCCTGCTCTACAGCCTGTTCGGCGGGCTGCTCATGCTGGTCGCGGTCATCGCGCTGTACGTCTACTCGGCCCGCGGCGGCCACCCGGGCACGTTCCTGTTCCAGGATCTGACCCACGTCACGTTCAGCCCGGTCGTGCAGAAGTGGCTGTTCCTCGGGTTCTTCATCGCGTTCGCCATCAAGGCCCCGCTGTGGCCGTTCCACACCTGGCTGCCGGACGCCGCCACCGCGTCCCAGCCCGGAACCGCGGTGCTGCTCGTGGGCGTGATGGACAAGGTCGGCACGTTCGGGATGATCCGGTACTGCCTGCAGTTGTTCCCGGCCGCGTCCCGCTACTTCACGCCGCTGATCCTGGTGCTCGCGGTGATCGGGATCCTGTACGGGGCGATCGTGGCCATCGGCCAGCGCGACCTGAAACGCCTCATCGCGTACACCTCGATCTCCCACTTCGGGTTCATCGTGCTCGGCATCTTCGCGTTCACCACCCAGGCCCAGTCCGGCGCGACGCTCTACATGGTCAATCACGCGTTCTCCACCGGGGCGCTGTTCCTGGTGGCCGGCTTCATGATCGCCCGGCGCCGGTCGCAGCGGATCGCCGACTACGGCGGCGTGTACCAGGTGGCCCCGGTCATGGCGGGCCTGTTCCTCATCGCCGGCCTGGCCGGGCTGTCCCTGCCCGGGCTGTCCACCTTCGTCAGCGAGTTCCTGGTCCTGGTCGGCACGTTCAGCCGGTACAAGGTGGCCGCCTCGTTCGCCACCGCGGGCATCGTCCTGGCGGCGATCTACATCCTGTGGATGTACCAGCGCACCATGACCGGGCCGGTCCGCCCGGAGGTCGCGGACATGCCCGACCTGCGGCCCCGTGAGCTGTGGGCCGTGGGGCCGCTGATCGCGGTGCTCATCTTCTTCGGCGTCTATCCGCAGCCCCTGCTCGACGTCATCAACCCGGCGGTGCGCGACACGCTGTCCCAGGTGCATGTGACCGACCCGCGGCCCCAGCATCCCAGCCCCACGACTCAGATCGTCTATCACGGTGGCGGCGGCAAAACCGTCGTGATAAACGCGGCAGGCGCGCAGCAGAAGAAGGGAAGCACCCCGTGACCGGGTCCCTCGCGGTGGCGACGATCACCCCGCCTCATATTGAGTACGGCCAGCTCTCGCCGCTGCTGCTGGTCTTCGGCCTGGGCGTGGTCGGCGTCCTGATCGAGGCGTTCGTGCCGCGTGACCTGCGCCGCCCCGCCCACCTGATCATCACGCTGGGCGGGCTGGCCGTCGCCTTCGTGCTCACCATCGTGGTCGCCGCCACCTCCTCGCTGTTCGCCCACGGCGGGCACGGGAACGTGGCGGCCATGGGGGCCGTCGGGGTGGACGGCCCGACGCTGTTCGTGTGGGGCACGATCCTCGTGCTCGCGTTCGTCAGCGTGCTGCTGATCGCGGACTCGTCCCGCGACGACCAGACGTTCGTGGCCCAGGCGGCCACCACCCCGGGCAGCGCCGAGGAGCGCGCCGCGCAGCTGGCCGGCGTGGCGCACACGGAGATCTACCCGCTGACCCTGTTCGCGGTGGCCGGGATGCTGCTGTTCCCGGCGTCCAACGACCTGCTCACCATGTTCGTCGCGCTGGAAGTGCTCTCCCTGCCGCTGTACCTGCTGTGCGGGCTGGCCCGCCGGCGCCGGCTGCTGTCGCAGGAAGCATCCATGAAGTACTTCCTGCTCGGGGCGTTCTCCTCGGCGTTCTTCCTGTTCGGGGTGGCCATGCTGTACGGCTACTCCGGCTCGGTGTCGCTGGCCGCCATCGCGTCCGCGGCGGCCAGTAATGTCGGCAGCCTGACCCTGCTCTACGCGGGCATGGCGCTGCTCGGCATCGGCCTGCTGTTCAAGATCGGCGCCGTGCCGTTCCAGAGCTGGAAACCCGACGTCTACCAGGGCGCACCGACCCCCGTCACCGCGCTGATGGCCTCCTGCACGCTGGTCTCCGCGTTCGGCGCGCTGCTGCGCGTCTTCTACGTCGCGTTCGGCCAGCTCACCTGGGACTGGCGGCCGGTGATGTGGGTGGTGGCCATCCTGACCATGGTGGTCGGCGCGATCATCGCGATCACCCAGACCGACGTGAAGCGGCTGCTCGCCTACTCCTCCATCGCGCACGGCGGCTTCGTGCTCACCGGCGTGATCGCCGCCAGCGTGGCCGGCCTGTCCAGCAGCCTCTTCTACCTGGCCGTGTACGGGTTCACCACGATCGGTGCGTTCGCGGTCGTCACGCTGGTCCGCGACCAGACCGGCGAGGCCGCGCACCTGTCCAGCTGGGCCGGCCTGGGACGGCGCTCACCACTCGTGGCCGGGGTCTTTGCGTTCTTCCTGCTGGCGTTCGCCGGTATCCCGCTCACCAGCGGTTTCACCGGAAAGTTTGCGGTGTTCCAGGCGGCCATCGCGGGCGGGGCGATCCCGCTGGTGATCGTGGGTGTGATCGCCAGTGCCATCGCCGCGTTCTTCTACGTCCGGGTGATCGTGCTCATGTTCTTCAGCGACCCCGCCCCCGGCGGCCCCGCGGTGGTCACCCCCGGGCTGTTCACCGGCGCGGCCGTGGCCATCGGGGTGATCACCACGCTGGTGTTCGGCATCTTCCCGCAGCCCCTGCTCAACCTGGCGAATCATGCGGCCGCGCACTTGTTCGTCCGCTGACCTGGCCCGGCGTACCCGGCCGGCTGGCCGGGTGTCCGGAGACCTGGCGGGGGGCATATTCGGGACGGCGGTACCTTGGGCCTGGTGCGAGGAGAAACTCGCCCGCCCTGGTCACGCCAGCCCGACGCGGTCCGTGACCGCCGCGACGACCGATGACCGGGAGCCTGATTGATCGCCGCCGTCCCTGTGGAGCTGACCGACGCCGCGCTGGCCGCGGAGGTCGTTGATGGGCTTGCCCTGGTCGAGAAGCAGCTGGCCGACGCCACGGAGTCCGAGGAGGAACTGCTGGCCGAGGCGTCCACCCACCTGCTCGAGGCCGGGGGGAAGCGATTCCGGGCCACCCTGGTCCTGCTCGCCTCGCACTTCGGCAACCCCCGCGATCCGCGGGTGGTGTCGGCCGCGACCGCGGTCGAGCTGACCCATCTGGCCACCTTGTACCACGACGATGTGATGGATGAGGCGGTCATCCGCCGCGGCCACCAGAGCGCCAACTCCCGGTGGACCAACACCATCGCGATCCTGACCGGCGATTTCCTGTTCGCCCGGGCCTCGCAGATGCTGGCCGCGCTGGGCCATGAGGCGGTCGGGATCCAGGCGGACACGTTCGCCCGGCTGGTGGGCGGGCAGATCGCGGAGACCATCGGGCCCCGGCCCGGACAGGACCCGCTGCAGCACTACCTGCACGTGGTCAAGGACAAGACCGCGTCGCTGGTCGCCACCGCCGGCCGGTTCGGGGCCATGTACTCGGACGCGCCGGCCGAGGTGGTGGCCCGGATCGAGCCGGCCTGCGAGGCGATCGGCGTGGCCTGGCAGCTGTCTGACGACATCCTCGACGTGGCCAGTGACTCCGACCAGTCCGGCAAGACGCCCGGGACCGACCTGCGCGAGGGCGTGCGCAGCCTGCCGGTGCTCTATGCGCTGGCCTCCAGCCGCCCGGCCGATACCCGGCTGCGCGAGTTGCTTACCTCCGCTGACCTGACCGACCCGGTGCTGCACGCCGAGGCCTTGGCGCTGCTCCGGGCCAACCCGGCCATGGAGGAAGCCCGGGCGGATCTTCGGCGCTGGGCCGCAGTAGCGCGCACGGAGATCGCCGGATTGCCAGACGTCCCGGCGCGCACCGCGTTCGAGGGACTGTGCGACTACGTGGTGGACCGCACCGGTTAGCTGTGCTTATCCGGGGGCCCGAGCCCCCGGAGCCCCCAGCGTGCCCGCTGCCGCAGGCACGTCGTCTGCTGGAGGTGCCGGGTTAGTTGCTGACTCGGCGAGAACACGGCTTCGCCGCGCCCCGCCTCGTCAGCAAATGCCCGGCTAGCCCGGGGGGGCGACGTCGGTGGAGCCTGCCGGTTCCGCTGACCGCCGTTTACGCGGCTGCTCTCCGTCCAGCCGGAGCCAGTACCCGACGGGGAACAGCCGCACGTTCAGGTGCTCGTCCACCAGCCCCCACAGCCCGCGGCGGGCGAACAGGGCGATAAAGATCGCGACCAGGCCCAGGATGATCAGGTACCACGCGTTGTAGGAGGCCAGGGTCTGCTGCAGCACCAGGTACACGATGGTGCCGATGATCGGCCCCTCGATCGTGCCCAGCCCGCCGATGATGGTCGCGAACGCCATCTCCGCGGTCCACTGCACGCTGAACACCGCGCTCGGCTGCACCTGGAGCTGGCTGATCGCCAGCAGGGCGCCCGCGGCGCCGCAGCCGGCCCCCGCCACCACGAACACCAGCAGCCTGGCCAGGCCGACCCGCGCACCGGAGCTGCGCGCGGCGACCTCGTTGTCGCGGATGGCGGTGAGCACCAGGCCGAGCCTGCCGCGCAGCAACAGGTAGATGACGGCCAGCGTCACCACCGTGACGGCCAGCCCGGCCCAGTAGGTATAGGCGGTGAGCAGCGTCGGGCTGAACCCGCCCAGGCCGGGCAGGGGCATGCCGGTCCCGCCGCCGATCGAGGAGAACTTCTCGATGATGAGCATGACGGTCGCGGCCAGGACCCAGGTGGCAATCGCGAAGTACCCACTGCGCAGCCGGGAGACCAGCCACCACAACGGCAGCGCCGCCACCCCGCAGCCGATCGCGGCGACCGGCAGCGCGGCGAACGGCGAGGTGCCGTGGATGGCGAGAATCAGCACGAAGTAGGCGCCGAGCCCGACGAACACCTGCTGCCCCACCGATACCAGGCCGGCGTAGCCCGCCAGCAAATTCCACATGCTCGCCATCGTGAGCACGATGAACCCCTGGACCAGGATGGCGGTGGTGCCCGAGTACACGATGTAGGGCAGCATCGCGAGCACCACGACGACGATCAGCGCGCCCCCCGCGGTCCAGGCCACGTTCCTGCGTGACCGGCTGACCCGGAATTTTTCGGCCGGGCGAGCGGTGGTTTCCGTGACCGTGCTCACGACTGTGCCCTCCCGGCAATAAGGCCCTGCGGGCGCAGCACGAGGACGGCGAGGAAGACGATAAACCCGGCGAGGAGTTCGTCGGAGATGTTGATCTGCGCGCCGATCTGCTGGGCCACCCCCAGGACCACGCCGCCGACCAGGGTGCCCCACAGGGAGCCGAGCCCGCCGATCACCACCGCCGCGAACGCGAACAGCAGGATGGTGTCAGTGCCCGTGGTCGGCTGGAGCTGGGAGTACATGCCGTAGGCGATGCCGCCCAGGGCCACGGTGCCGAACGCGACCGCCGCGGCGATGCCGAACACGTGCCGGTAGTCCGCCCCGGCCAGTTGCGCCGCCTCCCGGTCGTCGGCGACCGCGCGGATCAGGCGTCCGTACCTGGTGCGGGACAGGAAGTACTGCAGCCCGAGCAGCACGATCACGGCGACGGCGAAGACCACCACGAGCAGGTAGCCGATCTGGATCTGCGAGCCGATCGTGAAGGAGCCACTTACCAGGGACAGCCCGGTGCCGATCGCGCGGCTGTTGGCCGTGAAGAACTGCAGCAGGCCGTTCTCGATCACCACCGACAGGCCGAAGGTGACCATCAGCGTGGTGAGCACGCTGCGGTCCAGGGCGCCCTGGATGATCGTGCGCTGCAGGACGTAGCCGAGCGCCGCCATCACCGGGATCACGATGAGGATGGACCAGAGCACCGGGATGTGGATGACGGCGATGACGCCGATGGCGATGTACCCGGCGACCACCGCGAGGTCGCCGTGCGCGAGGTTCACGACCTTCATCACCCCGAACATCAGCGACAGCCCGCAGGCGAACAGCGCATACAGTCCGCCCGTCAGCACCCCTTGGATGATGGCGTTCACCCAGGCCATTACGGCTCGCTCCCTTCGCCGGTCTGGCCGGACGAGGCGGCGGGGGCCAGGCCGAAGTAGGCCGCCTCGACCTGGTCCGCGGTGACGTCGGCGGGCCTGCCTTCCAATGTGGTCCGGCCCTCCAGCAGGCACTGGATGTGCGAGGCCACCCGCAGGGCCTGGCTCACATCCTGCTCGACGAGCAGCACGGTGAGGCCGGTGGCCAGGATCTCCGGCAGCATGCCGTAGATGCGCTGGACGACCACGGGCGCCAGGCCGAGCGACAGCTCGTCGAGCAGCAGAATCCGGGGGTTGGCGACCAGGGCCCGGCCGATGGCCACCGTCTGCTGCTCACCGCCGGACAGCTGGGCGGTGAGCTGGTTGCGGCGCTCTCGCATCCAGCCGAACATCTCGTACACCCGCTCGATTGTCCACGGGCCTGGTCGCGCGTACGCGGCGCCGACCTGCAGATTCTCGTTGACGGACAGCGAGCCGAACAGCCGCCTGCCCTCCGGCACCATGAGGATCCCCTGCCTGGCCCGGCGCTCGGGCCGCAGCCCGGTCACGTCCGTCCCATCGAACCAGACCGAGCCCGTCGTCGGGTGGTGCAGGCCGGCGATCGTGCGCAGCAGCGTCGACTTGCCCGCGCCGTTCGCGCCGATGATCGCGTAGACCTCGCCGGGGAACACCCGCAGCGAGATGTCATCCAGGGCCCGGAGCTGCCCGTGGTGCACGACCAGGTCACTGACCTCCAGTAGCGGGGTGCCGGTCTCCGCCCGCTCCCCGCCCACCTCCCCATCCCCCTTCGCTCCCGGTACGGTCACGGCCGCCTCCGTTCCCCGCCCGGCCGTCCCGTCCCCGTCCACCGTCAACGGTGCCTCCAGGGACCCGCCGGCCAGCGCCGCGGTGACCTCGGTGCCGAGGAAGACCTCACGAACCGCGGGATCGGCCAGCACGGTGGCCGGTGCACCGTCGCCAACGAACTTGCCGCCCGTCAGGCAGATCAGCCGGCTCACCACGGGGGTGAGCGCGCGCACCACGTGCTCGATCCAGATCACCGCGATGCCCTCGGCGTTGACCTCGCGGACGATCTCGACCAGCTGGGCGACCTCAGGGTCGGTGAGGCCGCCCGCCACCTCGTCGAGCAATAGCAGTGTCGGCTGCGTGGCGAGGGCGCGGGCCAGTTCCAGCCGCTTGCGCTGCAGCAGGCCGAGCCGCTCGGCGGGCACGTTCGCCTGGCCGGACAGCCCGGTCCGCTCCAGCGCCGCAACCGCGGCCGTGTAGCTGGCCCGCCGCCGCAGCCCGCCGCCCTGCTGGGCGGCGACCAGGAGGTTCTCGAACACGGTCATGTCCCCGAATGGGCGCGGCACCTGGTACGTGCGGCCGACACCCAGCCTGCACCGCGCAGCCGCGTCCAGCCCGGTAACCGTGCGCCCGCCGAAGCGGATCTCGCCCCCGCCGGGGGCGAGATCCCCGGAGATGAGGCCGAACAGGCTGGTCTTGCCCGCACCGTTCGGCCCCACGATCCCCACCGTGTCGCCGGTACCGACGGCCAGCGACAGGTCCTCCGCGATGACGACCCGGCCGAACCGTTTCGTCACGTGGTCGAGCTCGAGCAGCGGCTCGCTCATCCGGTCACTGGTTAGTCGGCTTCAGGTCGGCGGTGATCTTCGCATGCGGCTGCAGCGTGTTGTCGACGACCTGCATCTCCAGCGGGTACTTGGTCCCCTTCTGCCACTGCACGCCGACCGGCGGGGTGATCGCCACTCCGGGAGCGGGTTTGCCGGAGGTGAAGTTCAGCGGCCCGGCCAGCGCCTGGATGTTCACCTTGTGGATGGCGTCGGCGACCTCGGCCTTGTCGTGCGGGTCGCTCGCCATGGTGAGGGCCGCATGGGCGACCTCGAAGAGGCTGTAGTTGCTGATGTTGGAGTTCCACTGGCCGTGGCTGGCCTCGAACTCGTTGGCCATCTGCTGGCAGGTCTCCCCGGTGAAGGAAGACTTCCACGGCAGCGACGGCGCCCACCAGGCGTCGGTGGCCACGTTGTAGGCCAGGGGGCCGAGCGCGTAGGCATCGGGCGGGAACAGCAGCACCTTGGCCACGGTGGCCAGCTTCGGCTTGAAGCCCTGCTGGACCGACTGCTTCCACATGGTGGCGAAGTCGGGCGGCAGCGGCACGTTGGTGAAGAAGTCGGCGCCGGCCGACTTGAACTGGGAGATCATCGACGAGTAGTTCGTGGTCCCATCCGGGTAGGCCGAGGACAGCACCATCTTGTAGCCCGCTGCCGTGGCGATCGGCGGGAACACCGCGCGGAACGCGTTGCCGTCCGAGTCGTTCGGGAACGCGGCCGCGACTATCTTGTTGGTGTGCAGCTGGGCGTGGATCCGGTTCCACATCGGGATGAATGCCTCGACCAGGTGCTCGGCGCCCAGGAAGTACATCACCACGTACTTGGGCTTGAGTGTCGGCTTCTGCGGGTTGCCCCCGAGGTTGACGTACCAGGCCTCCCACGGGATGTTCGAGCAGATCAGCGGCGTGTGCAGCGATTCGGCCTGGCTCGCCACCGCGTTGACGGTCTCCGGCGTGGACGACGCAAGCAGCAGATCCACGCCGTCGTTCAGGATGGCCGTCTTGGCCAGGTCCCCGGCCCGGGTGGGGCTGGACTGGGTGTCATAGGACTTGATCGTGACCGGGTAGGTCTTTCCGCCGATCTTGAACCCGCTCTTGTACGGGGTGGTCTGCTTGATCTTGGAGATCACCCAGTTGTCCGGCGCTCCGAACCCGGCCAGAGAGCCGGTCAGCGGGTGGATCCAGCCGATGGTGATGCCCTTGGTGCCGCCTGAGCTAGCACCCTTGATGCCGGAACTGCACGCCTCCAGCAGTCCGCCACCGCCCAGCACGGCCGCGCCGGCGCCGACCCCGCGCAGCAAGCCTCGCCGGCTGATGCTGTCGGCCTGGCCGGTTCTCGCGGAATGCTCAGTCTGGTCACTCATCTGTCATCGATCTCCTTGTGAGGTCGTATCGCAGAGGTTGGGACCGCGCGCTGCAGCCATGCCGCAGCCAGTCCCCTTCAGCCAGGGGGCACCCGGTGACCGGCAGATGCTCAGTGGCCACGCCGCCGCTTCCCTGACGTTCCATTCCGTCTCCTCGACGTCCGCCCCCCTTGCGCCGGCGTGCGGGACACCGGTGTCCAAGGCCCGCCTCCAAGCCAGCGCTCGGCTCAGGACTGGGCCCTGCGGGATCAAGGCAGTGCTAGTGTGCGCTTAGCGTACGGCTATGCGCAATACGGATATGCGCAACGGAAAAATTTCCTCATTAACCCCAACGTGCCCGCTGGTGCCCCGGCGCTATTTAGTTATCAGCCGTCGTCCTTACTGTTACTGCGCCGTTACCATCAGCCCGTCTCCAGTTAGGGAGGCCGCGCGTTGGCGTGCATGCTCACCCTCCGCTGGCTCCCGGGCTCACGGCATCTTTCCGGGCCAAGGCCCCGGCGGCCGGAACCTGACAAGGAGAATGCCACACGCGCCGGGTTTCGCCGGGGCGTTAAGGCGACCCGGGGACGTTACCGCGGTAAGGGATCATGGGGGGATGAGCCTGCCCCGGAACAGCTCGTCCACCACCTGGTTCATCACCGGCGCGTCCCGTGGCTTCGGCCGGGAGCTGGCCGAGCAGTTGCTCGCCCGGGGCGACCGGGTGGCGGCCACGCTGCGCCGCCCGGGGCAGCTGGACGACCTCGCGGCCCAGTACGGGGACCGGCTGTGGGTGCGCGCTCTCGATGTCACCGACACCGGGCAGCTGCGGCGCGTCGTCCAGCAGGCTTTCGCCGGCCTCGGGCGGGTCGACGTCGTGGTCTCCAACGCTGGCTACGGAGTGTTCGGCGCTGCGGAGGACCTGACCGACGCACAGGTCGAGGCGGTCATTTCCACCAACCTGACCGCCTCGATCCAGCTCGCCCGGGCCGTCCTCCCGTACCTGCGCGCCCAGGGCGGCGGCCTGCTGATGCAGATGTCCAGCATGGGCGGCCACATCGCCTTTCCCGCGTTCTCGATGTACCACGCGACCAAGTGGGGCATCGAGGGCTTCTATGAGGCGCTGGCCGCTGAGGTCGAGCCGTTCGGGATCAGGACCATGCTGGTCGAGCCCGGCATGATCCGCACCGGTTTCTATCAGGCGGCCACCCGGGTTCCGGCCAGCCCGGCGTACCAGGGCACCCCGGTTGACCGGGATGCGCTGCCGCTGGAGGAGATGCCCGGCGACCAGGCCAAGGTCGTAGCCGCGATGATCCAGGCCGCGCTCTCCCCGGATCCGCCCGCCCGGCTCCTGCTCGGCTCGGACGCCTACCGCCGGGTCCGTGCGGCGCTGACCGCCCGGCTGGCCGGCTTCGAGGCCCAGCAGGACCTCGCCGCCTCGACGGACGTGGACGGCTGGCTGCCCGCCACCTCCTGACGTGGCGCGGGCGCCCGGCTACCCCCGGTGCCGGCCCCACAGGAAGTAGACCACCGGTGCGACCCCGGCCGAGTTGACGACCGTCAGCACCGGGACCCACATCCACTTCGCGCCCCGGATCTCACTGGCCGGGCGGCGCTTGAGGTCGACCAGCGCCGCCGCCTTGAGGCCGGTTTCCACGGCGGCTCCGATGACGATCAGCCGCTGGGTGCGCGGGCTGAGATCGCTCCACTTGCGTCCGGCCACGACACCCTCCGCATATCTGGCAGGGACTTGCAGGGACTTGCGCTGGCCTGCACTGTACATCGGCCGGGGCTAGTGCTCCCGGTCGCGGCGCAGCCGGGCCAGCACCTCGTCCGGGCTTTCCGTGGTGACCCTGATCATCGCGCGGACCGCGTCGGCCAGGGCGATGCGCGGCACATCCAGCTCGATCGCGGCTGAGTGGGCCCACAGGGTGAGCTCCCGGTAGAGTTCCGGACTCAGATCGAGCGTGATCCGCACCGGTTTCGACCGGATCGCCGTCTTGCCGGCCGGCCCGGCCCCGGGTTCGGTGCGCCTCGTGGCGGCGGCCGCCATCTGCGCTCTGCGTCGCTCCCGCTCCGTTGTCATGACGGCACCTTCCCGAGGGGAACGCATCGCTCGATGAGGTCGTGGGCCACGCCGCGCCACACTTCGCGGCCTATCTCGGGAATCGGCACGCCGAAGCTCTGGGCATACACCTCTAGCCTGGGCACGGCCGTTCGCAGCACGTCATAGCCTAGGCCCTGCAGGACCTCCCGGGCGCTGGAGGTGGAGTGCGCCCGCGCGATGCACCGGTTCAGCAGGATCGCGGCCCGGGCGGGCCGCTCCCGGAACGCCTCGACCTCGCTGATCTCCTCTTGCACCGGCGTGGTGCGGTTGATCTCGATCGGGCTCGGCGCGCAGGGGATCACGATCTCGTCGACGAAGCGCATCGCCGACCGGGCGATGCCCGCGTGGTCCTCCAGTTGCGGGGCGTCGATGATCACCACGTCGTCCGGGTGGGCGATCTCGGCGACCCGCTGGTGCAGGTTGCGCGACGGCAGGGCCACCATCCGGAACGGGAAGGCCAGCCTGGGCGGGAGCCCCGGATCCATGGCGGCGAGATCGGACCACTCGAGGGCGCTGCCGGACGGGTCCGCGTCCACGAGCAGGACGGTCTTCCCGGCCTGGGCAAAGATGTGTGCCAGCCACACCGCGGAGGTGGTCTTCCCCGTGCCCGGCTTGAGGTTGAGCAACGCAACACTAAGAGCCGGCATAAACGCAGTATTGCAGTGCCTACGGCATTACGGAAGGGCCCTGCCACCAGGGGACTGCGGGGCTAACTGCCCAAACCTGCCTGCCGCGGCGGAAAGCAGGCTTTCCACAAGGGCTACGGACGTTACCCCGCAGTTCGCACAGGGGTCGGGATTGATTTACCCACAGGCTGTGGATGCGTCCCCCTACGCTCACCGTCCGTGCTACATCCCCCCGTGCCACATCCCCCTGCAGAATCCCCGTGCTGACCACCGGTCTCGTGCTGACCATCGGTCTCGTGCGCTAGAGCGCCGGGCCTTCTGCAACCATTGCAGCGTACGCCGGCCCATACCGGGTGCGTCTACCCGCCGGCCTACCCTGTCTGCCGTACTGTGCGTGCTGTCCCTGCCTGCCGCACCGCCCGCCGCAGCCTGCCTCCTGGGAGGACCGCTTGTCTGACTCGATCAAGCTCGGTTCGGTCGCGCTCGATTGCCCGGACGCGGGCCTGCTTGCTGCCTTCTACGCCGAGATCACCGGCGGGAAGGTCACGTACCTCGACCAGGACTGGGCCACGGTCCAGGGTCCCGGCGGGCGGATCGACTTCCAGACCGCGCCGGGCTACGTGCCGCCGCGCTGGCCCGACCCGGCCTCGTCCATGCAGGCCCACCTGGACTTCGACGTCGAGGACGCGGACGCGGCTGAGGCGCGGGTGCTGGCCGCCGGCGCCACGAAGTTCGATTTCCAGCCGGGCGACCACTTCCGGGTCTACGCCGACCCGGCCGGGCATCCGTTCTGCCTGTGCACCGAGGATGTCCCGGGGCAGGCCTGATCTTCATCACGGTCCCGGCCGGATCCCGCCGCCCGGGGGAACTACTTCTCGTTCCCCCATTCGCCACCGTGGTCTTCCGCGTACTTCCGCTGCTTGGGCAGCGAGTCGGCGTAGCGGTCGTACACGTCTTCGGCGGTGTGGTTGGTCCGGTCCGACAGCTTGTGGGTCTGCATCTTGACCAGTGTCACGAAGCCGTAGACCGCAATGATCACTACCGCGGCCGCGATCAGCCATTGCCACCACATCAGGATCACCTCGATCCGTTATCGCAATCCTTCTCCGCAACTACCCCCTTCTCCGCAACTACCCGCGAACGGCGGGGTCATTCCGGGCCGGCCGGGTCGGGCTGGCGCGGTTGATACAGGCCGATCAGCAACCCGTACCGCGCCGCGCCGTCCCCGGCGTCTTCCAGCCCGCTGGCCAGCTCGCTCAGCGTGCTCGAGAGCTGGGCGGCCTGGTCCGCGGTCAGCCGGATGTTACGCAGCACCAGCAACGGCTCCGCTGCGGCCGAGGCCAGTTCGCCGGCCACGGCCTGGAGCATGACGCCGGTGTGCTCGGCCGGCTCGCCGGGGAAGTCGAGCCGGCGGGCGGTCCGCTGGTAGTACTGCTCGGTTCCGCCGCGAACCTGCCGGGTCTCCGTGACCACTACCAGTCCGGCCTCGCGCAGCACCTTCAGGTGATGCGCGATGTTGCCCTTGTGGCTGTCCAGCGCCCCAGCCAGCTGGCTGATGGTCGCCGGGCGCTGGCCCAGAGCGAACAGCAGCCGCTGGCGCAGCGGGTGACCGAGGGCGCGGTATTGCTCCGGGGAGGTGATGGTGAGCACCTCGTCGGGTGGCTCCCTGGGTGGGCTCATGAATCTAAGTGTCTAATATTCTTGACGCTTTATCAACCGGGATGCTGTACTGGGCGGCGAACCCACAGCCCGCAGCTCCGACGGAGGACCTGATGCAGCAGGCCGACATCACCGCGATCACCCGTGATCTGGCCGGGCTGGTCGCGGAACGCTATGTGTTCCCTGGCCTCGGCGCGGACCTCGGCCAGCTGCTGGAAGGCGGGCTCGCCGACGGCCGCTACACGCGGGCGCCGGACGAGGAAGCGCTGGCCACGACCCTCACCGAGGATCTCCAGTCGCTCAACGGCGACAAGCACCTGCGCCTCCTGCACAGCCCTGCCGAGCTGCCCGAACGTGGTGATGAAGCGGCCGAGCTGGCCGCCCTGGCCGACTGGGCGGGACACACGGCCGGGGGGATCGCCCGGGCCGAACGGCTCGACGGCAACGTCGGCTACCTCGACCTGCAGCCGCTGCTGTTCCCGCCGTCGATCGCGGGGGAGGCCGTGGCCGCCGCGATGACGCTCATCGCCCCGGCCGATACCCTCCTCATCGACGTGCGCCAGTGCCTGGGCGGCGACCCGAACATGGTGGCGATGCTGTGCACCTACCTGTTCGGCCCCGATCCGGTGCATCTCATCGACGTGATAAGCCGGCCGGCCGAGGATGGCACGGCTGAGGTCCGGCAGTCCTGGACCATGCCCTTCGCGCCGGGCCGCCGGTTCGGCCCGGACAAGCCGGTCTTCGTGCTGACCAGCGGCACCACATTCTCCGGCGGCGAGGAACTGGCCTACGACCTCCAGCAACTGGGCCGGGCCACCGTGGTCGGCGAGCGCACCCGGGGCGGCGCCCACCCGGTGGAGAGGTTCCGGATCCGGCCGCACCTGCAGGCGACCATCCCCGTCGCCCGCGCCCTCAGCCCCGTCTCGGGCGGCAACTGGGAAGGTACCGGCGTCCTTCCCGACGTCCCCGTGGCGGCCGGCGAGGCGCTGGACGCCGCCTGCCAGCGGGCCCGGTCCGGCGCCCTCAGCTGCTAACGGCCGCGCCGGTACCCTCAGCCGCTAACGGCCCGCGTCCGGCGCCCTCAGCCGCGGCGCGATCCGGCTCGATCGTTCGTTCATCCTCCATTCACCTTTTTGTCGGTTTCGCGTTGCTTAGATGACGTACATTCGCCATGCGGGCGAGCCTGATGGAGGCCAGCCCTGCGCGCGCAGGAGGAATCCCTGGTGGCCGAGACCCGCTCGCTGGGTTTGACGAATGCCCTGGATGAGGCGTCGATCAGCCGATTTCATCTTCGCGCGGTGCTGGTGTCCGGCATGGGCTTCTTCACCGATGCCTATGACTTGTTCGTCATCGGGATTGCCGCCACGCTGATCAAGCAGCAGTGGCACCTGGGTTCTGGCCAGCTGGCCCTGCTGAACAGCACGATGCTGGCGGCGGCGTTCCTGGGCGCTCTCGTGCTGGGCCGGGTGGCCGACCTGGTGGGCCGTAAGCGGGTGTATTGGCTGGTCGCGGCCATCATGGTGGTCGGCGCGCTGGGTTCGGCACTGTCGCCGTCGTTCTGGATCCTGATCGTGTTCCGGTTCGTGCTCGGCTTCGGGGTGGGCGGTGACTACCCGGTCAGCGCGGTCCTGATGAGCGAATACGCCAACCGCCGGGACCGCGGCAAGCTGGTCGGGATGGTGTTCTCCACCCAGGCACTCGGCCTCATCGTGGGGCCGCTCATCGCGCTGGCCCTGCTGGGCGGCGGCGTGAGCGACGATGCCACGTGGCGGATCCTGCTGGGCCTGGGCGCGGTCCCGGCCGCCGCCGTGGTCTACCTGCGCCGCAAGATGCCCGAGTCACCCCGGTACCAGGCCCAGGTCCAGGGCCGCCACGGGACGGCCGTCCTCGGCCTGTCCGAGTTCAGCCAGGGCGCGGTGATCGCCGAGCCGCGGCCGGCCATCCGGCACCGGATGGGCCTGCGCGCGTTCCTCACCAACCGCCGGTGGCTGGTGACGCTGGCCGGCACGGCGGGCTGCTGGTTCCTGCTGGACTACGCCTACTACGGCAACACGATCTCCACGCCGCAGATCATCGGGCTGATCTCGCCGCATTCCTCGACGATGACCACCATCGCCATCCAGCTGGTGATCTTCACGGTGGCGGCCGTGCCCGGTTACCTGCTGGGCATCGCCCGGATGGACCAGATCGGGCACCGGCGCCTGCAGATCATCGGCTTCGCCGTGATGGGGCTGTGCTTCGCCGTGATCGGCCTGGTGCCGGGGCTGACCACCGCGGTGGTGCCGTTCCTGCTGGTGTACGGGGTCAGCTACTTCTTCACCGAGTTCGGGCCGAACATGACCACGTTCGTGATGCCGAGCGAGCTGTTCCCGGTCACGATGCGCGCCACCGGGCATGGCATCTCCGCCGGGGTTGGCAAGCTCGGCGCCTTCATCGGCGTGTTCCTCTTCCCCGTGCTGCAGTCCTCACTGGGCCTGCGCGGCACGCTCCTGCTTACGGCGGGCGTTTCCGTCCTCGGCCTGCTGCTCAGCCTGGTGCTGCCCGAGCCGGCCCGGCGGAGCCTGGACGAGGTCTCCGGCGGCGAGGTGGTGAGCGGCGCGACCCCCGCTCAGGCCCCGGCGGAGCTGCCGTCCTCCGGGCCGTTCTTGCTGGACTCGTCGGAGCGCAGGCCCGGGGCGCCGCCGGACCGCGCCGCCTGAGCCTCTCCGGCCGCGGTCCCATTCGGGGTCCCATTTGCGGGCCCGTCGGGAACGCCGTCCGGCGTGCTGGCCGGGACGGCCGCGCCGACCGGCAGGGCCACCAGGGAACCCTCCTGCGGGTTTCCCAGCCGGGCCCAGATCCGGTTGAGCTCGTACTGGTAGTAGAGCGAGTACAGCCCGGCGAAGAAGCTGAGCACCAGGCCGATCCAGCCGTTGCAGGACCGTTCCATGCCCGCGTCTTCCTGCATCTGCGCGATCCGCTCGCCGGTCCGGTAGATCGACACGAACGGCGGCACAATGATGATCCACCCGATCAGGATGGCCAGCAGGGATAGCCCGGGCTCCACGTCGATGTTCTCGTCGAAATCGCGCGCCTCGCGGTTGATCTTGTAGTACCAGACGAAGTGGTAGATGCCGAGTGTGATCAGCGGCCAGATCAGCCAGATCAGCCAGATGTTCCTGGTCTTGCCTACGCGTCCTGTCATGCCGTCCCCCGAACGTCGAGTGCCGCCCGCGCCGTCCCTCACCCTACTCAGCGCCGGTACCTGCGGACATTACTTTCCGTAATTGTACGATTTCTCGCCGTCGGGGGATAGGTGGCGGGCCGTACGACCCTGGTGAGGCGGCCGCGCAGGGGCACAGCTCAGGCAGGTGCGCCGCCCCGGCCGGCCCCAGCACCAAAGCGGCCGATCTCCTCGGCCAGGCCCGGATCGGCCAGCACGGACCTGCCGTGGCGGAACTCGTTGTCCAGCGCAGCGGCCTCGGTGAGGGGCAGGCTTTCGAGTGTGGACTGGCGGTCGCTGCGCAGGCAGGCCTGGGGCAGCGACGCGAGCTCGTGGGCCAGCGCCTCCGCCGCGGCGCGTGCCTCCCCGGGCGGGACCACCCGGCTGACCAGGCCCATAGCCAGCGCCTCGGCCGCCGGGACGGGCCGTCCGGTGAGGATCAGGTCCAGCGCCCGGCCCAGGCCGACGATCTGCGGCAGCCGGACGGTGCCGCCGTCGATCAGCGGCACACCCCACCGGCGGCAGAACACCCCGAGGACCGCGTCCTCCTCGGCCACCCGCAGGTCGCACCACAGCGCGAGTTCCAGTCCGCCCGCGACCGCGTGCCCGCCGATCGCCGCGATGACCGGCTTGGACAGCCGCATCCGGGTGGGGCCCATCGGCCCGTCCCCGTCGGGCTCGGCCCGGTTCCCGTCCGGGCTGCCGAGGGCCTTCAGGTCGGCCCCGGCGCAGAACGTGCCGCCCGCTCCGCACAGCACGGCGGCGCGGGCGCTGTCGTCCGCCTCGAACTCGCGGAAGGCTTCGGCCAGCGCGGCGGCGGTGGGGCCGTCGACCGCGTTACGCACCGCCGGCCGGTCCAGGATGACCGTGCTGACCGGACCGTCCCGCTCGACCCGGACGCTCATCGGCACGGTGTCAGCCAATCGTGGGCCAGCCAATCGTGTGCTAATCGATCCTGGGTCAGCCGACCGGGATCAGCCGACCTGCCAGGTGTCCGAGCCCGCCAGCAGCTCGGCCAGGTCGCCCTCGCCCTGCCGGGCCCGGGCCGCGGCGATCTGCTCAGCCATCAGGTCGTCGTAGCTGGCCCGCGGCTGCTGCCGGAACACGCCGATGGGGGTGTGCGCGAAGTCCGCGCTGTCCAGCCGGGACAAGGCGAACGCATAGGACGGGTCCGCCGCGTGCGCGTCGTGCACGACCAGCGAATCGGGGTCGGCCCCGGCCACGTCCACAGCCTCCAGCGAGCCGGTGCGGCCGAAGCGCAGTCCGCGGCTGCGGTCCGCGCCGAACCGGACCGGCTCACCGTGCTCCAGCCGGATCAGCGTGTCATCCCGCGACTCCGGGCTGGTCAGTGGCACGAACGCGTCGTCGTTGAAGATCGGGCAGTTCTGGTAGATCTCCACGAACGCCGTCCCGCGGTGATCGGCGGCGGCCCGCAGCACGCTGGTCAGGTGCTTGCGGTCGGAGTCGATGGTGCGGGCCACGAAGCTGGCCTCGGCGCCGAGCGCGAGCGAGACCGGGTTGAACGGGGTGTCCAGCGAGCCGAACGGCGTCGAACTTGGTCACCTTGCCCTGCTCCGACGTCGGCGAGTACTGGCCCTTGGTCAGCCCGTAGATCCGGTTGTTGAACAGCAGGATCTTAATGTTCACGTTCCGCCGCAGCGCGTGGATGAGGTGGTTGCCGCCGATCGACAGCGCGTCGCCGTCCCCGGTGATCACCCACACCGACAGGTCGGGGCGGGAGGCGGCCAGCCCGGTCGCGATGGCCGGCGCGCGCCCGTGGATGGAGTGCATCCCGTAGCTGTCCACGTAGTACGGCAGCCGGGACGAGCACCCGATACCCGAGATCATCACCAGGTTCTCCCGGGGGATCTCCAATTCGGGCAGGAACGACTGGAACGCGGCCAGGATGGCGTAGTCGCCGCACCCGGGGCACCAGCGCACCTCCTGGTCGGACTTGAAGTCCTTGGTGCCGAGCTTCTCGTCGGCCACCGGCACCAGGGTCAGCGAGGCCGGCCTGCGGCCAGCCTCCAGCGCCCCGTCGTTAGCCCCGCCGTGTGCACCGTTAGACATTGTCGATCACATCCTGGATCACGCCGGCCAGTTCGGCGGCACGGAACGGGAGTCCGCGCACCCGGTTGTAGGAGATCACGTCGGTCAGGTAGCGCCCGCGCAGCACGAGCGAGAGCTGCCCCAGGTTGATCTCCGGGACCAGCACCTTGTCGTAGCTGGCCAGGACGTCGCCGAGGTTGGCCGGGAACGGGGACAGGTTGCGCAGGTGGGCCTGGGCCACCGAGCCACCCGCCACCCGGATGCGGCGCACGGCGGCGCCGATAGATCCGAACGTGGATCCCCAGCCCAGTACCAGCACCCTGGCCTGGCCGTCCGGGTCGTCCACGGTGAGCGGCCCGATGTCGGCCGCGATGCCGTCGACCTTCGCCTGCCGCAGCCGGACCATCCGGTCGTGGTTACCGGCGTCGTAGGAGATGGTGCCGGTGCCGTCTGCCTTCTCGATCCCGCCGATGCGGTGTTCCAGGCCGGGGGTGCCCGGAATGGCCCACGGCCGGGCCAGGGTGTCCGGGTTCCGCTGGTAGGGCCGGAAGTCGGGCTTGCCGCCGTCCGCGCTGCTCCATTCGCCGGGGCTGGAGAAGGAGAACTCGTCCCGCAGCTTCGGCAGGCCGGCCGGGTCGGGGATGCGCCAGGGCTCCGAGCCGTTGGCCAGGTAGCCGTCGGACAGGATGATCACGGGAGTGCGGTACTTGGTGGCGATCCGCACCGCTTCCAGGGCGATCTCGAAGCAGTCCGACGGGGTGGCCGGGGCCAGCACCGCGACCGGGGACTCCCCGTTCCGGCCGTACAGCGCCATCAGCAGGTCGGCCTGCTCGGTCTTGGTCGGCATCCCGGTGGACGGCCCGGCCCGCTGGACGTCGATGACGATCAGCGGCAGTTCGAGCGACACGGCCAGGCCGATGGTCTCGGCCTTGAGCGCCATGCCCGGGCCCGACGTGCTCGTCACGCCCAGCGCCCCGCCGAAGGACGCGCCGAGCGCCGCGCCGACGCCGGAGATCTCGTCCTCGGCCTGGAACGTGCGGACCCCGAACCGCTTGTGCTTGGACAGCTCGTGCAGGATGTCCGAGGCCGGCGTGATCGGGTAGGCGCCCAGGAACAGGGGCAGCCCGGACCGCCGGGACGCGGCGACCAGGCCGTAGGACAGGGCGCTGTTGCCGGTGATGTTCCGGTAGGTGCCCGGGGCCAGGGTCGCGGGCTTGACCTCGTACTGGACCGAGAAGGCCTCGGTGGTCTCGCCGAAGTTCCAGCCGGCCTGGAAGGCGGTGATGTTCGCCTTCATGATCTCGGGCTTGTTCGCGAACTTCGACTTCAGGAACTTGAGCGTGCCCTCCAGCGGCCGGTTGTAGAGCCAGGAGAGCAGCCCGAGCGCGAACATGTTCTTGGCCCGCTCGGCTTCCTTGCGGGAGACGTCGATCTCCTCGAGGGCCTTGACCGTCATCGACGTGACCGCCACCGCGTGCACGTTGTAGCCGGACAGCGAGCCATCCTCCAGCGGGTTGGCCGCGTAGCCGACCCGGGTGAGGTTGCGCTTGGTGAACTCGTCGGTGTTGGCGATGATGTCCGCGCCGCGCGGCACGTCGGCCAGGTTGGCCTTGAGCGCGGCCGGGTTCATGGCCACGAGCACATCAGGCGCATCACCGGGGGTCAGGATGTCGTGGTCGGCGAAGTGCAGCTGGAAGCTGGATACCCCCGGGAGCGTCCCGGCCGGGGCGCGGATCTCGGCGGGGAAGTTCGGCAGGGTCGAGAGATCGTTGCCGAACGCGGCCGTTTCCTGAGTGAAGCGGTCGCCGGCGAGCTGCATGCCGTCGCCTGAGTCGCCCGCGAAACGGATGATGACGCGATCGAGCTGCTGGACCTGCTTGGTCACAGTCGGAGAACCTCCTCGGCGCGCCGCGTGGCCGACGCTGTCGAGCAGCGCGAGGCCGGCGAACGCCGCACCCGGCACGCACCGCGTCCGGGGCTGAGTTGGGATTGAAAACAATGTTACAGCGCAGTTGCGCTGCTCCTGCGCCGAGCACGTGCTCTGTGAATAAGTAGTGACCTATCTCACATCAATTCGGTTCGCCTGGTGAGCGCCGGAGCCCGTGGCTACTTCGTATGACGTCCGGGCCTGGGCCCGGGTTCACCGCGGGCCGCGGGCGGTCCGGCCGCGGCAGGTCATCCCGGGTACTCTGAGCCGGTGGTTGCCGTGGACCTGCCCTCACCACGGGCGGCGCGCGACATCAGCGCGACCGTCCTGGATACGGGCCGGGGTTACGCGCTGTGGGTCTTCGACGCCGGGCTCGCCTGCTGCGCGGTCGAGTGCGCGGCGGCCCTCAGCCGGGTGAGCGGCCCGGCCGCCCCGGATCCGGTCCTGGCCAACGTGTTCATCGTGGCCGGCACCGTCACGGACAAGCTCGCGCCGCTGGTGGTCCAGGCCTACCAGCGAGTGCCGGAGCCCAGGTGGGTGCTGTCCTTCGGGGCGTGCTCCAACAGCGGCGGCCCCTACTGGGACTCCTACTGCGTGACCAAGGGCGTGGACCAGCTCATCCCGGTCGACGTCTACGTGCCCGGCTGCCCGCCCCGGCCGGAGGCACTGCTGCACGGCCTGGACGTCCTCGCCCGCCAGCACCCGGCCGCCGCGAACGTGGCGGGGCACCCGTGACCCCGGAGGCGGTCGTCAGCCGGCTGCAGGCAGTCGTGGCCCCGGAGGGACCGGCGCTGGACAGCGAGGTCACCCCGGACATGATCACGGTAACGGTGCCGGCCCAGGCGTGGCTGCCCGCCCTGGCCTGCGCCCGGGACGAGCTGGGCTGTGACTTCTTCGACTGGCTGACCGGGGTGGACGAACTGGACGCCGGGGTGGCCGTGCTGGCGCACGTGTACTCACTGGCCGGGCGGCACCACCTGCTGCTGCGGACCCTGCTGGCCGGTGAGCCGCGCCTGGCCACGGCCACCGGCGTCTACCGCGGTGCGGCCTGGCACGAACGGGAGACACACGAGATGTTCGGCGTCGTCTTCGACGGCCACCCGGGACTGGATCCCCTGCTGCTGCCGGAGGGCTTCGACGGTGTTCCGTTGCGGAAAGATTTTGTCCTGGCCGCAAGGCGGGAAAAGGACTGGCCGGGTGCGAAGGAGCCAGGCGAGCAAGACGGCGCCCGCGGCCGCCGCCGGATCCCGGCGCCCGCGATTCACGACGGGTGGCCGGCCTCGTGAGCGCTGAGCTGCCAGCCCGCAGCCGCGGGGTGATCGGGCTCCTCGAGGAGAACTGCACGGTGTGCATGCTGTGCGCGCGCGAGTGCCCGGACTGGTGCATCTACATCGACTCGCACAAGGAGCCCGTGCCCAGCACGCCCGAGCCGCCTGCGGCCGGGGGGCCGGGGGCCGGGGGCCCGGCCGGGCGGGGCCGTCAGCGGGTCCGGAACGCGCTGGACCGGTTCGCCATCGACTTCTCGCTCTGCATGTACTGCGGGATCTGCATCGAGGTCTGCCCGTACGACGCGCTGTTCTGGGCCCCGGAGTTCAGCTACGCCGAGCCGGACCTGCGCGACCTGACCCATGAGCGCGGGCGGTTGAAGTCCTGGATGGATACCGTGCCGCCGCCGCCGGCCCACGATCCGGGCGCGCCGCCGCCGAAAGAGCTGCTGACCGCGCGACCCGGCGCGGTGCCGGGGCGCGGCCCGGGCGGCTAGCGGACGGGCGGGCGGCGCGGGCTGGCTGGCGGGCGCGTCGCCTAGCGGAAGTTGACGAACTGCAGCGCGAGGTCGAGCTCCTTGCCCTTGACCAGCGAGATCACGGCCTGAAGATCGTCTTTCTTCTTGGACGAGACGCGCAGCTCTTCGCCCTGGACCTGGGCGCGCACGCCCTTGGGCCCCTCATCGCGGATGATCTTGCCGATCTTCTTGGCGTCCTCCTGGGAGATGCCCTCCTTGAGGCTGATCCCGATCCGGTACTCCTTGCCCGAGGGCTTCGGGTCGGCCGCATCCACGATCTTGAGCGAGACCTGGCGCCGGACCAGCTTGTCCTTGAACACGTCGAGCACGGCCTTGGCGCGTTCCTCGCTGTTAGCCCGGATCTCCACGCCATGCTCTCCGGACCAGGTGATGGACGCGCCGACACCGCGGAAGTCGAAGCGGGTCGAGACCTCCTTGGCCGTCTGGTTGAGGGCGTTGTCGACTTCCTGGCGGTCGATCTTGCTGACGATGTCGAAGCTGCTGTCTGCCATGGACGGCTCCCTTCCCGTCGGTGGAACATGCCGGTACAAGACGTCGGTAGCGGCGTGCCGGCCCGTCGCTGAGTACCGTCGGTGGAATACCGAGTCCTGAGGCTACTGCGCCGCCGGGGGCGGGGCCGCATCCGCCGCGCACCGGCCACCCTGCCGGGTGGCTGACGGGCCTGCTGAGTCGGGCTGAGTGGCCTGCTGAGGTGGGGGGCGGCTGGCCGGAGCGGCGTTGGGCCAGGCAGGTTCGCCGATGGGACGAGAACCCCGCGTGTCCGCTATCCTTCACTGTGCTGTCTGGCGACGGCGCATGGCAGGTTGCCCGAGTGGCCAAAGGGAGCGGTCTGTAAAACCGTCGGCTTAGCCTACGTTGGTTCGAACCCAACACCTGCCACCACTTGAACCCCAGGTCAACTGGGGTTTTCGTTATTGTGGACGAGTGCATACGGAGCGGTGTGCCTAACCGCGGGTGCCGTGTACCGCCTGGATCCGGGATGAGGCTGCATCGCCTTGCAGAAGGCTTTGACCTGCAGAAACGACTCGTGGTAAACCTCCGCACCGATGCACCCAACCGCCTCTCGCCGGGATCCGGGTGGCGTCTGCGGAACTGTGACGGAACAGGATGCTCGTCGATGATCATGCCTCGGTGAGGTCTGCCGGCGCCCAATCCATGCTCGAAGGCGTCGCGTGCTACAGGTCCACGTACGTCGCAGGGAGGTGGGCACTGGGCTCACCCTCATGCCGATGAGCGGAAGTTGCCCCGAAGGCGGATCTGACATGAGGGGCAACCGCTGGCGTCGGAGCGTTTACCGTTTCTCAAGGGTGTAGTGGATCGTTTGTGCCACGATCTTGCCGTCCTCGATCAGGTATGAGTCGACGCCATCTCGCACCCGGACGGTGGAGTCATCGTAGGTCCACTCGAGGAGGCCCGTCCTTCCCTCGGCGAGAACGCAGGTATATTCGAATGCCCCGTGCTCCGGCAGCTCCTCGGAGAGCATTTGGGCGAGCTGCCTCACCTCGTCGTAGCCTCGGAACGTGCCCCGGTTGATCAAGACGACGATGTCCTCAGAGACATTGCGCCGCAGGTCCTCGTTGAGGACCTGATCCAAAGACGCGTCCACCCAGTCGTTGGCCAGGTTCAGGTGATCGTCGAGCACTTCCCGCGCAGATCGTCGGCTTAGGTCCTCCATGAACATCTCCCCTGCTCGCAGATCAGATCAGCCTGTGCTGGGTGGGGCGTTACCCGATGCCACCGAGGTGAGAACGCCCGCCTCGCTGCGCAGCCGCTGCGCCCGGTCAGTATGGCCGCTGCGTTCGTAGTCACCGGCGGCCAGCAGCCGCTCGCTGATCTCTGCCTGGATAATCTGATCGACTTCCGCCGCGCTTAGCGTACGCCGCTGCGCCTCTGCGGCATTGAGACCGGCAACGGCACCGGCAATGTGCGGGCTGCCGGCACCGGGCATCCCCGGCGGCGGGCTGATGGCCTCCGCGTTGCCGATCGGGCTCAGCGCCGAGCAGCGCGGACACGGCAATCCTGTCGGCTCCGCAGAGCATCATCCAGCGCAGCGCGCAACCGTACCCGGCCCTCGTCGCCTGGATCTTTTCCCTGGTTCGGAAGCGTCACGCCAGTTACCTACCGACCTGCCTTCATGACGCCGGATTTCCGAACCGTCCCCCCATCCTCATCTGCCGCATAGCGTGTGCCCCGCCGAGGCGGCCATCGGGCACAGCAGTATATGGAGCGGTGGTGGCGATGTCAGACCGGCCGAGGGCTTAGCTTGACGGCTCACATGCGGCCGAGCAGATCCTGCTTCTTCGCGTCGAACTCTTCCTCGGTCAGCACACTGGCGTCGCGAAATGACGCGAGCTTCCGCAGCGCCTCATACGGGTCGTCGGCAGATACGGCCGACGGCGCGGTTGGGGGAGCCGCATGCTGGGCGGTCATTCCCTGTCGGACCGCGTCGGCGAGAGGTTCCAGGTCGGACTTTAGGATCCCGGAGATCGAGGCAGAGCTTCCGGACACGAACACCTTCATCTCGCCGGTACCCCATCCCGATTTGGTCTGCACCGAAGAGATGAGACGCAAGGGGAAGTCCTCCTTTCGCTGTCTGATCACCCCGTGGAAAAGGAACAGCACTCGCACGTCGGTGAGCACCAGGATGCCCTGGTCGTCCTCGTAGGTGCCCTGCGCAATGAACCTGACAGTCTCGCCCTCGTACAAGTGCCCCGCTAGCTTCTTCAGCTCACGTTTGCCACCCATCTGCCAACCCATGCGGGCCGCGGCGGCCACGATGTCAGGGCGCTCGTCGCCGAGGAGTCCGGTCATCTTCTCGGTCTGGGACCAGGACTCCCGACATAGGAGATGTCTTTTATGCAGGGCTTGGGCGGGATTTGACCTCGTAGCGGAGGATGAGGTCGGTGCCGGGATAGCGGGCGCGGGCGGCGGTGAGCTGGTCGCAGAGCGCGGCCAGGGCCTGGGTGCAGCGGGGCGCGGTGAGCGGGTGGAGCCTGATGAGCAGTTCGCCGTTACCGGGGCAGATGTCGCCGGAGGCGGTGAGGGCCAGGCCTTGCGGGTAAGCGCGGCGCCCAGGACGTTCCGCATCACATGCACCTTCGGGTGGAGTCCCCAGCCGCCAGACGGCCATTCAGCCAGGACTGCACCGTCGCCACTGAGAGCCGGTCGAGCCGGTGCCGCCCCAGGCTAGGCACCAGGTACAGCCGAGTAATCACCTCATACGGGGGCGGAGCAGGAGTCATCCGAGGGCGAATGGGCCAAAATCACGTGATCCGGCGGCGACGACGACCGGAAAGGGACCGGGGCAACGCAGGCTCACTCTAAACGGTGACGATCAGCCCACGCCAAGCTGCTTACGGCGCACCGCAAGGATCGTCGCGAGGACGTCCAGCGGCTGGAGGTCTATTGGCGGTGGCGGGCTTACCTGAGTCGCAACGAGGGCCATCAGGCGCATCGCACCTTCCTCGGCGGAGGCCCCGGTCATGTGCCGGTACCCGTGCAGATAGTCTTCGGCCTGACTGACGGTCCTGTCCGATAGCCGCGACACATCCACCACTTGCGCCCAGGCGACCAGGTGCGGCGGCAACACCGGCGCCACATCGGGACTCGGCTGCCCGACGCCACCAGTGCTTGGGCATAGCCCGCACCTCCAAGGTGCCGCGCCTGACCGTCAGGCCCCGGATGGCCATGAGAGTCTTAGCTTGCCGTTTAACCTGCGCGTTCGTGCCTGGCCTTGAGCGTGCGTTCTCTTGTGGTGGTCTTTCCCACGTCGTGGCGGGGTGCCGGGCGGCGGTTCTTTGAGCCTGGCGGGCGGCCGGGGCCGGGTTTGCCGGGTTTCGGCGCACTGGCCAGGCGGGGCAGGGTCGCGTGGATGTTCCGGAACCCCCGGCGGACCCGGGCGGGGGTGAGCCGGCCCGGCGGGGCGGGCCGTTCCCAGGGCAGGCGCAGGTCGGCGGCGAGCGGCCGGGCGAGCCACAGCTGGGCGTGGCAGACGATGATCAGCCAGGTCCAGCGGTCCGCGGCAGCCGGGTCGCGGATTTTCGGGGTGGTCCAGCCGAGGACCTGCTTGAACAGGCGGAAGGTGTGTTCCAGGTCGAACCGGCGCAAGAACGCCTGCCAGCAGCGGTCTACTTCAGCTGGCGGGACGCCGGCGGCTGAGCACCACAGCCAGACGGGCTTGGGGTGGCGGTCACCGGGCAGATGATCCACCTGCAGGCGGATCAGGGTGCCTTCGATCACCGGCAGCGGGCCATCATGGCTGATCCAGGCGGAACGGTGCGTCAGCCGGGGATGCAGCCGGTCCCAGGCATGGGCGGCCGCGGTGCCGTAGCGGGTGGTTTCCGTGGTGGTGGCCACGGCCGGGTCCGGCCAGGTGGCCGGATCGGCGAGGGCGAACTCCCGGCCGTGCCGGGGAGGCCGGCCATTGGTGCCGGGCTGGCGGGCCGGCACGGGAAGTGCAGCACCCGGTCGCTGCGCAGCCGGCCCAGGATCTCCACCGGCAGGTCAGCGAGCTGGCAAGCAAGCCGCATGGGGTCATACCCGGCATCGAAGATCACCAGGACAGGCGGGTCACCTTCCCGCCAGTGCCCGGCCTCGATGACGCGGGTGATGACGTCGCGGACCTGGCCGGCGGTGACCTCGGCCCCGTCGTCATCAGGTCCCAGGCGGATGGCGTCCAGCACCGCGGTCCAGGAGGTCCGGCCCGGCTCCAGCGCCGCGACCACCGAATACGGCCAGCCCGGGATCATCTGCGCCTGCCCCTTGCCACGGCCATAGACATGGCAGAACAACCGGTCCGGGCTGGTCGCCGCGCCGGGCCGCAGCCAGTTGCTCACATCCACGGCCAGCATCAGCCGCCCGTCCGCGGCCCGCGGTAACGGCAGCCCCGCCAGCGAGCGGCGCAGCCGCGCGATCTCGATCCGGCCGCAGTTCACCGCGTCATACAGGGCGCCGTGGCCACGCCGGTGCCCCGGCGCCAGCGACAGCCCCGCCAGGGCCCTGACCGGCCCGTCCGCGCACAGCACCGCGTCGGCCAGCTCGGAAAGCTCGTCAGCACGGGTGGTCAGGCAGGCATGGAAATCCAGGCGGAACCGCGACAGCACGGCGAGTGGCCCGGCACCGGCATTCTCTGGCAAGCTGTCCATCACGGCCTTCGCTAGTGATCATGGTCCTTTGGCGAGAACACATGATCATGCGAGGGCCGTACTCACGCGCTGCGACACGCCGGGCAGACCGATTCAAGATCGGCAAAACACCCAGGCCTCAGCCGGGCAGGTTAAAGAACAAGCTTAGGCAGGCGACTAATCCCAACGTTATCGCGGGCCCGGGATATTCAGGGGATCAGGACTGGCACTGTTGCGTTGCGCCTTCCCTGAACAGGGTCGAGCATGATCGGGATGCTTCGCTGGGTTCAGATGGCAGGCACGAGGCAGTTGAACGCGATGCGCAACCGGTGGCGACTAGGAGCTTCGGTAGCGATTTCATAGTGGCCACGGCGGAGATTCTGCACGAAGGCATGACCGGCGGCGAGAGTCCATGCTGAGCGGTGGCGCTTAAGTCCCCGCATCGGCCGAAGCCGGGCTTTCAGCCGTCCATGGTCTGCCTCGACCGGGTTGTTCGCGTACTGCTCGACGGTGTGCAGCGCCGAGGGGACTAGCTCATCGCGCACCCGCGGATATACGGACGCGCGATCGGTCGTGACCTCGACCGGGACTGTGCCGGTGCGCAGCGCCCGGATAAAGAAGCGCCGCGCTGCCGCCAGGTCACACCTTGCCGGCAGCAGGACGTTCGATGACCTGGCCGTACTGGTCCACCGCCCGGTAGAGATAGGTCCATGTACCGGCGACCTTGACGTAGGTCTCATCGACGAACCATCGATCTCCGGGAGCATGGCGGCACGGCCGCGCCGCTTCGATGAACTCCGGGGTGAACCGCTGCACCCAGCGGTAGATGGTGACGTGGTCCACGGTGATGCCAGGCTCAGCAAGAAGCTCTTCGACGTCGCGGTAGGACAGGCCGTACCGCAGGTACCAGCGGACTGCGAGCGAGATCACCTCCCGCGGGAACCGGAAGCCAGCGAAGACCGAGGTCATGCGGCGGGCAGTCATCCAACCAGTCTCCGCGATCAACCAACGCAACAGTGCCCTTACACAGACGGTCGGACGCTCCCTAGGCCAGGGAGAGTGCTGGCATAGGCGCCTGGTTGCCCCAGGCCTCTGCGTGGTTTTAGCGGCGCGGTTCGCCCGGTTTAACGGTCCGGTGATCTATGCCAGTAGGTGCACCGTGGGTTGTGCCGTAGCACCGCAGGGGCGGTTATGCAGCGCTTGAAGGTGTTAGTGCCGGTCATGTCGTAGGTCGCTGGTGTCCAGAAGTAGTGACAGTTTTGCCCGTCCCGCCCCCGCACCGCTAGCGTATAGCCGCTGTAGTGCTGGCCGTGTCCTCTGATCCGGAATATTTCTTGGCCGTGGTAGAAGGTGCAGCCGTTTCTTGGATCCGCGTAGTTCCTGGAGATTTGCGTCCCTTGGTAGCTCTGCGCGCCGACCCGCGTGATACTGACGCTGCCCCAGTTGCCGACTATGGGCGCGGAAACATAGGCGGCGGCGACGACTACGGCAGTGCCGGTCGCGACGCTAGTGGTGGCGACCAAGGCGGTGATCTTCCCGGCGGTCAGGGCCTTGGCGGCGGGTGCGCTGGCGGTGGGGTGAGCGTGTGCGGCGAGGCTCAACACCAGGGTATGCCAGCGTTTCCCTGCGAACACGACCAAGCCCAGGCTGAGTTCGGCGGTCCGCAGTAGTGTGTTCCACAGGGCCGGGACGAAAGCGTACTTTTTCTTCTTGGACTCCCAGGCGTTGTCGCGGTCCTCGCTGAACTGCTGTAGCCGTTGCCGGATGCGTTCGAGGCGGCTGTGTGGGCGCAGTGGATCGCTGGTGTCAGGGTGCAGGACGACTTCGCTGGCGAAGGCGTAGTCGTGAAGGCAGCGTCGCCGGGGGTTGCCCAGAGCTACCAGGACGCCCAAGCCGCCCATGTCGATGACGAGGTAGCCGAGGCTGGCCCGGCCGAACGCCCAGGCGAGCCCGGCCCGGTCCTGGCGAGGGGCGGAGCCGTTGACGCGGCGCACAGATAGGTTGCATGCCGCCTTTCCGGTCGTGCGGCCGCCAGTGAGCCATACCGATCCGGTCTGGTAGATGACCCAGGCCATCACCAGGACGACAGTGGACAACAGCAGCGATCCTGTGACTGCGGCCACAACCGCGGTGGCGGCAGCGACGAGAGATAGGTCGAGCGCGAACGCCAGCAGTCGCAGTGAGTGCGGGGCAGACAGCGTCGACTCCGCGAGGTCGGCAGGAGCGGGTGAGCGGGTGTCCGGGGGTGGGTTGGTGGTGGCTGATGCCCCCGTGGCAGCTCCTAGACCGTAAGATGCCTCAGCCTCAGTATCCGGGTGCGCAACAGCTGGAGGAAAGCCCTGGCGGCCCTGACCGTACCGACGCTCCGCTGGCGGGGCTTGTCGCCCAGCGACGGGATCCGCCCAGCTGGTGCAACCATCACGACGTGAGTAGGTGGCGGCTGATTCTGGGGGGGCAACCCCCAGACAGTAATGCACCTCGGCTCCAGCATCTGGCCACACAGGTGCCACAGGAAAGCCCCGGCGGCCATCCTCGTGCGGAGGTCTTTCGGGCGGGGCTCGTCGCTCGGCGAGGGGATCTGCCCAGCTGGCGCGGGCAGCAGGCAGTCTGGCAGTTTCATCTGCTGGCTGATTGTCGGCTCGTGGCGAGTCCAGCCGCATGTTGATAGAGCCAATGCGGAGCACGTCCCTGTCGGCCATACGTGTTAGCGAGCGGATCGCCTCACCATTTACGAATGTGCCGTTCGTAGAATTAAGATCTGCGACCTGAACCGAATTGTCCTCGGCGAGGTAGATGTGGGCATGCCCACGCGACACGAGAGGATCATCGCGAAAGAGCGATGCCAGTTTGCCCTCTCGTCCAAGCACGATGCCCGTTGAAGGCACAGGTATCCGTCGCCCTCTGTCGCTTCCCGAGGTGATCACCAAGCTTGGTAGCTCAGATCTGTAGCGGGGAACAGTGGTATCGGTTGTCACGACCGCCTCCTTTATCGCACGTTTCGTCATGAAGCCTGATGTTATGTTGGATTCTTCTTGTCATTTCAGCTTCTCCAGGGCTCGTTTATCGCTGTAAGACCATCGTGCTGGCGCACTCCCACATGTCACAAACGTCTACATCTACGCCATCGATGGGAACGCCTGTAACACTTTCGCTTAGGCCAGGCGAGCGCCTCGCAGTTGCCGCTAATCCCGTTTAGCCGACGACGGTGATTGAGGCAACCCAGCCGTAGAGAACGCGTGACGAGACGGCGCCGCTGCCTTGAAAGGCTTCGAAGTAGCCAGTAAGGGTGTGTGCGGTCAGCCAGGTGGTTCGCTCGTTGTCAAAACGGAAGCCAGCGTTGATTTGATTCACCGATGGGTCACTCTGACTTATGACCCGAACGAACGTGAGCTTCTGGCTGGGTTCATCCCAGAAACCAATGACTTGCTGAACTTCCGTGGATTCGAACGCGACGTTCGCCACGGTCGTGGTAGCGGTCATGGCGGCAGCCGCATCTGCAGCTCGACAACCCGGCGGGCCGCGTAATTCATCTCTCGCACAGTCAAACGCAGCCGATACCAGAGAATCCGCAGCCGCTCGCGGTGGGTCCAACCGCCTATCTTTTCCAGTTGCCGCACCTGGCGCAGGTCAGCCAGGCCGGGGGCGGGACTCGTCGTGGGCGCTACACCTGACCTGGCCGGTGCACGCGGTGTGGACTTCCGCGACTTGGCAGGCAGCGTCCCTTTAGCCAGCTTGCGCATCGGGTCCTCCTGTTGGGGGTGAAATGTTCTCGCTGTTGCAGAAGACTTGACTACTGATCACCTGCGCCACGACACCTTCCGCATGGGCAGTTGATGTCCGGGTCGAAGCCGTCGGCCGCGTAGATCGTGTCCATCCCGGCCTCCACTGCCGCGGGAGCCGGGACCGCCGGGGCGCGTTCCTTCTGGCTCCGAGTCCGTGGCTTGCTTTTCTCTGCTGCACGGTCCAACGATGGGCGTGGGGCCCTGACAGTCCGCTGACAGTGTGGTCGGGAGGGGACGATGCGGGTTCGCATCCTCGGCCCGTTCCAGCTCGAGGAAGGCGGCCGGCGCATCACGATTGGCGGGGTCCGCCAGCGCGCTGTGCTTGCCAGTCTCTTGCTGCACGCGAACGAGGTCGTGCCGAGCGAGCAGCTCCTGGTGGAGCTGTGGGGCGAGGACTCCCCGCCCAGCGCGGCGAACGCACTTCAGGCGGCTATCTCACGCTTGCGCAGAGCGCTTCCGCCGGGCCGCCTCATCACCAGGGATCCTGGGTATGCCCTGCGCGTCTTCCCGGAAGAGCTGGACGTCGAGCAGTTCGAGCAACTGATCTCCGAGGGTCGCGATGCTCTCGCAGCCGGGTCCGCGGCACAGGCTGCCCGTACGTTGAGCCAGGCGCTGTCATTGTGGCAGGGTCCGGCGCTGGCCGATTTCCGCTACGAACCGTTCGCGCAGGCGGAGATCGCCCGGCTGGAGGAGCTGCGCCTGGCTTGCCTGGAGGAGCGGATCGAGGCGGACTTGGCTCTCGGGTCGTCGGCAGGTGCACTCACAGCCCAGTTGCGGCGACTGGTCAGCGAGCACCCCGTGCGGGAACGTCTTCGCGGTCAGCTCATGCTCGCCCTCTACCGCAGCGGGCGGCAGACCGAAGCGCTCGAGGTCTACCGCGAGTTCCAGAGCGTGCTGCGCGAAGAGCTGGGTTTGGAGACGTCGCCGCTCCTTCGTGAGCTCGAGGCGGCGATCTTGCGCCAAGACCCAGCGCTTTCACAAGGGTCGACCGCGACGGGGGCGCCGCTGGCGCGCAGACCCGTGACCGTGCTCTGCGTCGCGTTGCACGTGGCGGCTAGCTCAGGTACGGCGCTGGACCCGGAGGCTCACGAAGTCGTGCACGAGCACACCGTTTCCGGCCTGACGGCGGTCCTCGAGCGGTACGGAGGAAAGCTGGCGATCAGCACGGGCGAGCGCCTGGTGGGCGTCTTCGGTGTCGCTTCCGTGCACGAGGATGATGCCCTGCGCGCGGCGCGCGCGAGTTTGGAGGCGCGAAGCGCGCTCGCCACCGAAGCGGGCAGTCTGCTGCACCGGTATGGCGTGAGTTTGGCATGCAGCTTCGGCCTTGCCACGGGTGAGGCGCTGGTGGGAGGGTCACGGCCGCTTGGGTTCGCGGGAGATGCCGAGGCACTGGCGGTGATGCTTGCCGAGGCCGCCGAGCCTGGCCAGATCCTCATCAGCCGGCAACGCAAGAGCTCGCTGCAGCAGCCATCGAAACGGAAAGTGCCGGTCCCGACCGATTCTTCCTGCAGTCCGCGCACGCGGGCGTGCGTCCGCTGGCGCTGCGTCTCGATGCGCCCCTGGTGGGCCGAAACGAGGAGATGGGGCAGCTCGAAGCCGCCTACGCTCGGGCCAATCGTGAGCAGGTGACGATGCTCGTGACCGTGATCGGCGAGGCAGGACTCGGGAAGACACGACTCATCCACGAGATGACGGGGCATCTCGGCCGTGAGGTGAACGTTCTGACCGGCCGATGCCTTCCGTATGGGGAGGGCATCACGTTCTGGCCGCTGCGTGAACTGGTCCGCCAGGCGAGCGCCGGACACGACTCGCCAGAAAGGCATCCAGGCCCTCCTCGATGGCGAGGCGGATGCGGCAGAAGTCGCCGATCGGCTGAGCCGCGCTCTGGGCCACGGTAACCCGGGCAGGTCGGATGCCGCCGAGATTTTCTGGGCGGCCCGGCGGCTTCTTGAAACGCTTGCACGGTCCCACCCTCTGCTGGTCGTCTTCGAGGACCTGCACTGGGCCGAACCGACCTTTCTCGACCTCGTGGAATCCCTCACCGTTCAGCCGGGGCGATCCCCGCTTGTCCTGGTCTGCATCGCCCGCCCGGAACTGCTAGAACAGCGTCCAATGTGGACAGCCGGGGCAGCAAGGGCGGTTTCCATCGATCTGACGCCACTCGCCGACGGCCCAGCCGCCGCACTCCTGGACGCCCTAGCCGGGGATCAGCAAATCCCGCCGTCCACACGAGCACGGATTCTTGAGACCGCTGCCGGCAATCCGCTCTACCTTGAGCAATTGGCGGTCTCGCTCAGTGAGCAGGCCGCCAGCCAGATCCGGCCGGTGCTGCCGCCCACGATCCAGGCTCTGCTGGCAGCGCGCCTACAGCGCCTTGGGCCAGCAGCAAGCAGTGTCTTGGCCCGCGCGGCTGTCGTCGGTAAGGACTTCGGGGTGGAGGCGGTGCGAGAACTACTTCCACCCGAGGCGCGTGGCCCGCTCAGCCGCAACCTCCAGACCCTCGTCGGGAAAGGGCTTGTGCAACGACGGCCACCTGAAAAGAGCCGCGCGGAACAGTACAGCTTCCGCCACAACCTCATCCAGGAGGCGGCCTACGAGGCGATCCCCAAGTCGGTTCGCGCGGAACTGCACCATCGCTTCGCCGACTGGCTCGAGTACGTGGTGTGGGAACCGGCCACCCAACGCGCCGAGATCCTCGGCTATCACCTCGAACAGTCCGTCCGCTACCGCAACGAATTGCAGCCCGCCGAAGCCTGGTCAAACCCGCTATCGCGCCGGGCGGCTACACACCTCGAGACGGCCGGTCGTGCCGCGCATGACCGGGGCGACGCGCTTGCGGGAGTGAATCTACTGGTCCGCGCGGCGGCGCTTCTACCGCGCGAGGACCCGTCTCTCGCGCGGCTTTACACAAGCCTTGGCGCGGCCGCCACGGATGCCGGGCAGCTGGAAAGAGCAAGAGACACGCTCGACCACGCTCAGCGGATCGCCGCTGCCAACGGCGACCAAAGCCAGCACGCCCACGCCCGGGTCCAAGCACTCCTATTGGGTCTCAAGGTGGACCCAAATGGGGCAGCAATGGAGATCGGTCGGGCGCTTCCCGAATTGCTCCGCGAGTTTGAGCGAACTCTTGACGAGCTGGGGCTATGCCGGACCTTGCAGCTCCAGGCGGCGCTGCACTGGGACCACGCGAAGTCTGCCGCCGCCCAAGATGCCTGGCAGCATGCCGCCGAATACGCCCGCCGGGTAAACGACCGGAGGCAACTCACCGAGATACTCGGCTGGCTCGCCTCAGCTGCGCTCTGGGGCCCGACACCGGCAACGGTAGGGATACGACAATGTGAGGACTACCTCGACGAGATCGGGAACCACCCCACCGGACAGGCCGTGGTCCTTCGCCACATGGCGGGCCTGTACGCGATGCAAGATAGCGTCGCAACGGCAAACGCAACGCTGAAGCGTGCGAAAGCCCTCTTGGCCGCCCTCGGCCCGACGATGACCGCCGCGCTCACCGAACCCGCCGCCTTCGTCGCGATGCTCGCCGGTGATCCCGCGGCCGCCGAGACCCACCTACGCCTCCAATACGAATCCCTCGACCGGATGGGCGAGAGGGGCTACCTCGCCACCACGACAGCGCTGCTGGCCAGAGCCATCGTGGTCCAGGGTCAGGACCGGTACGATGAAGCCACCCGCTTGATCACGATAAGCCGAGAAGCCGGTGCCGACGAGGACCTATCCGCCCAGATCATCTGCCAAGGACTCTCGGCCAGGATCCTCGCCTACCGTGGCCGTCACGCCGAAGCGGCAGCACTCGCAGACTCAGCGGTGGCGCTCGCCGCGCAGACAGACCTGCTGAGCCAGCACGCCGACACCCTGCTTGACTACGCCCAGGTCGTCGCCGCGGCCAGCCGCATCCCCGAAGCATACGCCGCAGCCACCCAGGCTCTTGACCTCTACCAGCGCAAAGACAACCTTCCAGGAGTCCGGGAGTCACTCCGACACCTGGCCCAATACGCACGCCTCTGAGAGGACCCATCCATGCTATTTGACGTAGTCCAGCCGCACACCCAGGTCCCCGAGATCGATCTCAGGGACGACGGCAGTCTCAGCCTCAGCGTTGAGGTCTTCGGATTCGACGTTGGCACAATTGTCGAAATATCCGGCCATGCAACCCAGGCTAATGGGGCCATCGCTACCTTCTATACCGTCCAAGAACTCCCCCCGCCATTTCTGGCCACGGTTCTCTCGTGATGGCGATCGCGGTCCCAGCGGCGAAGTTTGTCGAAGGGGAGGTGATCACAGTCGGTGGGCAAGCCAGGGTAATAAGGATCTGGGGCACCGTGTTGAACGGAAACCCGGGTGAGCCTGTATGGAAGGCCGAGCCGGAGACCTAGTCGCATCCATGACTGCGAATTGCCGCCCCGCCGTGTCACCACTCGCGTAAACGCGATCGTCGATGGACTAGGCAAAGTCAGTTGATCATGTCCTGACCTGGTAGTTCGTCGCCGCTGCGCGGCGTGGCGTGTGGGACGGATGTGGCCTACGCGGTTTTGATGGTGGTTCTCACACCTGACCGTCTTCCGTCGAAAGCCACATCCGCCGATGTCATCCTCTCCGATGCCTGCGCCCGGCCCGGCAACTGCCTGTCGCCGCGAGCCTCGTCGAAGTGCTGAAGCTGGTTCCTGATCCGCGTGCCCGGCGCGGGATCCGGCACGGGCTGCCTGGGATCGTCGCGGTGGCCCTGGCCGCGGTGCTAGCCGGCGCCCGCTCGTTCGCCGCGATCGGGCAGTGGGGCAGCGAGCTGACCGGTGCGCAGCTAGCCGAGCTGGGGCTGCCGCGGGGCGTGGCGCCGGATACCTCGACGTTCCGCAAGGTCCTGGGCCGGCCTGACGCGCCCGTCCTGGACCAGCTGGCCGGGGCCTTCGTGTGGACCCGCACCCAGGTGGCGGGCGGCCGCCGGGTGATCGCGATCGACGGGAAGACCGTGCGCGGTGCCCGCACCGCCGGCCAGCCAGCGCCTCATCTGGTGTCGGCGTTCGACCACGCCACCGGCACCGTGCTCGGCCAGCTGGCCATCGCGGCCAAGAGCAACGAGATCCCCGCGGTACCGAACCCTTCTGGCCGGCATGGACCTGGCCGGCGTGGTGGTGACGGCGGATGCGATGCACACTCAGGCCGGCACCGCGGCAGCCATCACCGGAGCCCGCGGGGACTACGTATTTACCGTCAAGGCCAACCAGCCGAGCCTGCATGCGGCGTGCAAGCACCTGCCCTGGCGCGACGTGGCCGCCCACGCCAGCGTCATTACCAGCCACGGCCGCCGGGTCCGGCGCACCATCAAGGTCGTCGCCGCCCCGGCCTGGATCACCTTCGCCGGCGCCGCCCAGGTCGCCCAGATCCGCCGCACCACCACCCGGGCGGGAAAGAAGACCGTCGAGGTCGTCTACGTGATCGGGGTGGGCGGCTGGCCTGTAGGGCCGTCAGGGCCTCGGCATAGTGGCGTGATGTCCGTTTCGGTCATGGGCTGAGTCCGAGGGTTGCCAGGGTCCGGGTGGCGTCGCGGCTGTGGCGGTAGACGGCCGACACACTAGGGCGTGTCCTGTAGATCTTGGGGGATCGTTTCCGCTTGGATTGCGCCGTGGATGAGGACCGGCTGAAGCGGCATGATCTGGGTGATGCGGAGTGGGCGCGGCTGGAGCCGTTGCTGCCGGCGCATCCGCGGCAGGGGCACCGCTGGAATGATCACCGGCTGGTGATCGACGGGATCTTCTTCCGGACCCGGGCCGGGTGCCCGTGGCGGGACCTGCCAGAGCGGTCCGGGAACTGGAAGACCGTCTATAACAGGCACCGCCGCTGGTCAGGCGATGGGACGTGGGAGAAGATCCTGGACCAGCTGCGCGCCGGGTGTGATCAGGCGGACGGGACGGCGTGGACGGTGGCGGCGGACGCGACGGTCGTCCGGGCGCACCAGCACGCGGCCGGGGCCCGGCACAAGCCACCGGCCGACGTGGATCCGGCGCGGCTGGCGGCGGCTGCGCTGAGCGCTCCGGCCCGCATCAGGGGCTGAGCCGAATTACAAGGACCGGGAGGCGCTGGGCCGCTCCCGGGGCGGGCTGAGCACCAAGGTTCACCTGCTCGCTGACTCCGGCTGCCGGCCGCTGGCCCGGGTGACCAGCGGCGGGCAGCGCCATGACTCCCTGGCCCTCGTCCCGCTGATGGACCAGCTGGCGATCAGACGCTGGGGCCATGGCCGCCCGAGGACCAGGCCCGGCCGGGTACTGGGCGATAAGGCCTACTCCAGCAGCGCGATCCGCTCTGGCCTGCGCCGCCGCGGGATCAAGGCGACCATCCCCGAGCGCGCGGACCAGATCCGCACCCGGCGCCGGCGCGGCAGGCGGGGCGGCCGCCCGCCCGCCTTCGACTCAGCCGCCTATAAGCAGCGCAACACCGTCGAGCGGGCCTTCTGCCAGCTCCGCCAGCACCGCGCCGTGGCCACCCGGTACGGCAAACGCGACTTCGTCTGGCGCGGAACCGTTGACGTCGCCTCAATCCGGATCTGGCTCCGCCACCCCAGCCAATGATCTACGGGACACGCTCTAGTGTGCCCGGCTGTTTTCAAGATCCCGATGGCGAGGTTGCGCAGGTGGCCATGGCCTGGGGTCCGTTGCCGGTGCGGATCTGGGAGGCGTCTTCGCCGTGGCTGACGTCGCGGATGTGGTGCAGCACCTCGATCTGCCAGTGGCCGCATTTCCATCCGGCGAGCTGGGCTGGGGCCGCCTGGTGGGCGTCCAGGCTGGCGATGGCGTAGACGGTGACGGTCCGCCATTTCCCGCCGTTCATGGGCCGGGTCCCGCAGGTGAGGCAGAGGGCCTGGGCGGCGTACGGGAAGACGAGCCCGGCCGTGACGGTGGCAGCTTTGAGTGTGCGGTGTTCCTCGCGGCGGTGCCCGCGGTCGCGCTGGGTGTGACCGGCGGGGATGTTCCGCCAGGGGAGGTTCTTGACTTGGGCGTACAGGGTGGGCTGGTTCTTCTTCACGACATGATGTAGTGGGCATCCTTGGCCTTGACCAGGAATCCGGCGTGGTCCCGTTGGCTATGCATCGCGTCCATGGTGATCACGCACCCGGCCAGGTCTAGATGAGTGATTCCTGATTCGGGCCGGCACGGCGTGTCGGGTTGATCATGAAATGGGAGGAGGGCACCCATGGTCGGTTGTGACGCCAGACCTGGACACCCTCCTGACCGCACTGTACGTCGAGATCGACGACCACGTGATCCCATCTGGCCGGCGCCGGCCCGGGCAGCCGAAGAGGCTGTCCGACGCCGAGCTGGTATGCCTGGCCGTGGCCCAGGTGCTGCTGGGCGCGCGGTCGGAGCACCACTGGCTGCGGCTGTGCTATGCCCGGCTTGGCCACCTGTTCCCCTACCTGCCTCATCAGCCCGGCTACCACAAGCGGCTCAAGGCGGCGGCGCCGCTGCTCGCCGCCACGATCGATCACCTGGCCCGGCAGTCGCCGTCGTGGCAGGACCAGGTGCGGCTGATCGACGCCACCCCTGTCCCATGCGGGGCCTCCCGGGAGACAGTGAAGCGCTCCGAGCTGGCCGGCTGGGCGGGCTACGGGTACTGCGCCGCCCATTCCCGCTGGTACTGGGGCCTGAAGCTGTACCTGGTCACCACCCCGGACGGGATGCCCGTCGCCTGGTGCCTGGCCAGCCCGAAGATCGGGGAACGCGAGGTCGCTGCCGAACTGCTGGCCCACGCTTCCCGCACCGGGGCGCTGCGGCCGGGGCTGACCCTGATCGGCGACAAGGGCTTCGCCGGGCGGGACTTCGAGGACCTGGTCACCACCGGATACGGACTGCACCTGATCCGGCCCGACCGCCGCGACGAGGCACCCCGGCACGGGTCCATCGGGTGGATCCGCCAGTGGATCGAATCGGTCAACGACACCCTCAAAGGCCAGCTCGACCTGGAACGGCACGGCGGCCGCACCACTGCCGGCGTCTACACCCGGATCGCCCAGCGGCTGCTCGCCATGGCCGCCGAAATCTGGCACAACTGGGCTACCGCCGAGCCCATCAAGCGGTCGCTGATCGCCTATGACCACTGAACCCATCAGGAATCATTCATCTAGGGGCTCCAGGAGCGAGGCGAACTGGGTGATCTCATTGGTTTTGCGTCCACGCCCGCCTGCGCGAAGACTGCGCCGGCCTGCTGATCGATGACGGCCAGCAGGTGCACCGCCTGCCCGTCGCTGCTGGGCGTGCCGGGTGCCCGCACCGCCTTGCCGTCCACGGCCAGCAGCGCCCGCCGCCGGGCCGGCCGTGCCCCGGCCACTGGACTGCGCCCCGACCCGGGCAGCGAGCCAGGCCCCCTGCCGCGGCGTCGAGCGCACTGGCGTCCACCGATTCCAGGACCCGGCGGATGGTGGCCTCATCAGGCGGCTCGAACCGTCCGGTTAATGGATCGCGCGGGATCCCGAGACAGGCCAGGACCGGGGGTGGCGCATCCGCGACCCATTCACCGGCCGCCGCGAACGACCGCGCCCGGCGCGCACCGCCGCCACGGATGCCAGTAACAACGAGGTCAGGGTGTGGCGCACCCCGCGCGGGTCACGCGGGTCAGGAAGCCGCGCCAGGCACTCCAGCAGGCTGGGCACTCGTCCGCCAGCAGCGCACGGTCACCAGCAGGAAGATCCTGAAGTTGCTCCAGGGTAGGACTGATCAGAGATCATGGCAAGGCAGGCACGGACTTCCGCAATGATCATGGGATTCGACACCCACATGATCGTGGAAGCCGTGCCTGTGCCGCCCCAGGCACGCCGGAACGGCCATCAAGCCATCAACCGGACATCACGCCACTATGCCGGGACCCTGGTAGGGCCGTAGCCGTGCAATCTTTAATCGTGGCCAAGGACCACGCTGGAGAGTCCTGGGATAGGTAATCACTGGTGACCGATTGCTCCAGCGCCCTGAGCCCGTTCAGCACCCTGGTGCCCGTCTTCCTGCACGGGGTACTCGGTACACAACCTGAAGCCTTTCCTCTGCATCACTGCGAACCCAAGCGCCCCTGACCCTCCCAGCAGCCCTCGCCCGTCACGGCCGAAGCGGGACTCAAGGTCACGCCAGGCCGACGCAGCAGAATGCCCGCTTCGCATGCAGCAAGGCTGGCAATACAGCGCGCGCTGGCGGAACCCCACCAATCGCAATGCACCGGCCGCCTTCCTCAAGCTGAACGGGCCGAGGCTGCGAACCCGCATCGTCCCTACCGACCATGCTGTCAGCGGACTGTCAGCGCCCAACGTCCATCGTTGGACCGTGCAGCAAATGCGGTGCACGAAGCCAGGCCGGTGACCGGCCAGGCTGACGAACGGGCTGGCACCGACGGCGCCGGAACCTGATCACCCAACATCGCCCTTGGAGGAGACCGTCATGAACACCATCCGCCGTATCCTGCGTTCGGCCACCGTCCTGACCACACTTGCTGCCGTCCTGGTAGCTCCCGCCATAGACGCGCCCGCGGCCTTTGCTGTCCGGGTCCCCCCGCCCGGCCTGCAAAACCACAGTCACGCAGTGCCGAACCCAACCCCTGCCATCACCGTTGGCGGAATGCCCGGCTGGCAGATCGTCCTGATAGCGGTGGGTGCCGCGCTCGTCGCCGCCATGCTGGCGGTTCTCGCTGACCGGATGTGGGCGACGCGGCACCGGCGGGTCACCGCCACCGGCGCATGACCGCCAACCTGCAACCAACCAAGGCGGCCAACTGACCGGGCAGGACGTTGGCTATGACATGAATCTGTCGGCGGCACCTAAGCGCCCTGATCGCAGAATCGGATGCGTCGGCGTGGTAGTGGTGCTGGCCTGCCTGGATTGCGGCAAGACTCAGCTGGACTTCATTGGACATGATCCAAAGCCTCGGTCTCGCTGACCAGGCACGTTCCGGAACTACGGACGCCACGCGGACAGAACGCGGGTTTCACGCGGCGTCAAAAGGAGAATCCGCAGGTCAGTGGGCATTCCGATGGTCAGGAATAGGCGGTCTGTAAAACCGTCGGCTTAGCCTACGTTGGTTCGAACCCAACACCTGCCACTCAAAACCCCAGGTCAGACCCGGTACCGGTGTTCCCGGATACCGGGTCTGATGCGTATCCGGGAGCGGTTCGGCAGACCGTTCCCGGTGGCTGTGGGCCAGTGGTGGGCCAGATCTGGGCTGGTCAGCGGCTTATGAGACCGGGCGCCCGGGATCGCCCGTCCGGGGCAGCGATCCGTGGAACTAATCTCCTCTGTCGGCATTTCCGCAGCTCGCAGGCGTGTAACCGGATCTGGGCGGAGGTTTCGGGTCCAGCTGTGTCCTGTTGAGTCCGGCTGTGGCACGGACGCATGACGGACGGGATTCCCGGCATCTGCGTGGATTCTTGTGGGCCAGTCGTGGCCAGTTGCTGGGGCGGAGGCTTGTTCGATGTGCTGGCTGGCGATCTGGTCGTGGCCGGGTATGCAGTGGGCGTAGATGGTGAGCAGGATCTACATGCTGCGTCCGGCGCGGGCAGCGATTTCGGCGGGCGGGGCGTAGGGGGGCGGGCCGGCTGGGTGCCTGCCTGGCCGATGGCCGCGGCGCGGGCCTGGTGCCAGATCCGGCCGGTAGAGGCTCTCGCTGAGCGGGCCGCCGCGGGCACCCTGGAACAGCTGCCGCTGGCCGAGTATCAGGAGCGCTACAACACTGCCCGCCCGCACCAGGAAATCGGCCAGCGCGTCCCCAACGCTGAACACCCGCGTCCTTCCATCACGGCAGGGCGCTTCCCCGCTCGCCAGATCCGCCGAAAACCTGTCCCGAGCGACCTGATCAACGAGTACATCCGAGTCGCCTGAACTTCAAGAAGACCCAGCTCACCACAGAATCCTATTTCCGAGCGGCACAGGAGCCTTGACGCCAGGCAGGGTGGCTGTCAGCCCGCGGGAGTTGCTTCACCGCGGAATTGATCCGCCTCGGTGAACGTGAAGCCAGGAGGTGCCTGCTCGCCGAGCCCGGTGGCGATCAGTCTCGGCAGCTGGGTACGCCAGAACCGGCTTTCGGCGTCGAGGTCCGGTTGGCTGCCCTCTAGGTGGCGTTTGGGGCACCCTCCCCAGCACAGGGGCAGGAAGGAGCATCGTGAGCAGCTGGGCAAAGTAGTGGGGTCGAACGCGTCCCACCAGTCCCGGTCCGGGAAGGCCTCCTGCACACCCGTGGTGTCGAACCGGCCGATCGCCCGGTGGGCCTCCCCTACCTGAAGGCCGCACCTGTACTCCAGGCCGTCGGCGCCGACCACGGCGGAGTCGGACGCGAGCGCGCCGCAGACCGAGGTCTTGGGGTGGGGGAAACCGCCGACAGTATCTGGCTCGTCTTGGGCCAGGACGGGCAGCGTCCGCCGGGCGCCGGCTTCCAGCACCTCGAACTGCTCATGACCCAGCTGGTGGCGGCGCATGAAGGCCGACCGGTCGGTGTAGGCCGCGAGCCGGGCGGGCATCACCACGCACCGGCAGGGGGCATCGAACCATCCCTGCTGCCGGGCATGCTCGAGGAAGCCGGCGAAGTCGTCTGCATTCCCCGGATCGGCGTTGTAGCGGACGTCGACGCGGGTGTGCTGGAGCAGTTCGCCGACCAGGGCGGAAGCGCGGTCGAACGACGAGGCATCCGGCGATGGGCGGTACGCGGGCCGGTAACGCCGCCGCCGGTCATGGTTCGCTTTCAGGCCATCAAAGGAGATCTGGACCTGCCGGATCCGGTGGCGGGCAACGAACGAGCCCACGTCCTCGGGCCAGTGGGTGCCGTTGGAGATGGCTGACGCGTGATAGCTGATGCCCTCAGCAGCGCACAACGCCTGCAGCGCCAGCGACGCCTCCTCCAGGAACTCCAGGTTCATCATCGGCTCGCCGCCGTACCAGTCAACGTGAAGGCTGCGTTTGCCCTGCCGCCCGAGCCGCTCGCGGGCGACCCCGACGAGCTCGCCGACGTCCGTAACCCGCAGCGCGTCTGGGGACCGCGACTCATAGCAGTAGTAGCAGCCGAGGTTGCAGTCCATCGTCGTAGTGATCACCAGGACGACAGGAGCGTTCCTGCGCGCCGCCCAGTACCGCTTGCGCACCACCGCCACCTCATCGAAGTCCGCGCCGAGCAGGAACCCGCTATGCACCAGGCGGGCTGTCAGTTCGTCACCGAACATGCCGCCAGGCAGGAGCACCCGCGGGCCGCTCAACAGCGCCGATAGCTCCGCGGCGTCTGGTCCCTGCAGCCGCAAGACGCTGCCGGTGCTCCCGTTGAACAACGCGAACCCGCCGGGTACCGGCAACCGGAAGGTGTAGCGGGATGTCGCCAGCTCCGCTGCCATGACAACGGATCCTCAGTCGATCTCCACAATGGCCAGGCACGTCAACCTGCTGCCACACAGCCGGGCCGGGCGGACATCAGGCGTCTCCGCCTCGACTTCGACCGACTGGAGATCTTTGTCGACAATGGCTGTCGCCACGACCTCATACCGCTTCCCCGGTGCCAGCCGAACCAGCGGCTGCGCATCATCCGATTGAATCAAGCGGATCCTGGCCGCTGACTCAGCGTTGCCTTCCACGACATGCCTCCCTCGCGGGACGACGCACTCAGGCGAGCGTATCCCGCCTCACGCTTCCGGCATAGGGTCCAGGCTGGAGACGTAGCTGTCCGCCCCCGGCTGACCACGCTTGCCTTGCAAGATTCCGGCAGTATGGCCGGGGTCCTCGCTGCAGGTCCGCGGCACTGCCTGCTCATCCGCCACCACCTCAAGACGGGAACCGGCTTTTCACTATTGCTAAGTGCCCCAGAGCCAGCCACTGACCCTGACCGGCCGATCCGTACCGTCGGGCTGCGCTGGCCGGCGGAAGAGGGCTTCCGGTCTGGCAAGGACAGCTTCGGCCTCGATGTGTCCCAGGTCCGCCTCTACATCGCGATTGCCCGGCACACTGTCCTCGTCATGGCCTCCCTGCCATCTGCGCCATCACCGCTGCGCTGCTCAAAAGACGCACCAATACCCAGGCACCACCGGCGGTCAGGCTTGGCCAGCCGCCGCCAGCTGATCGCAGCATGATCCCGCTGTACGTCGCGGAGATCACCCGCCTGGTCGCCCGGCCTGCGCCGCCTCGGCCATGCCGTGCACTGGCTGGCATGGAGACGCCGCCACCAAGCCCGCGCCCGCTGTTACCCACCAGGGCACACGGCTCACCATAAACCCGGGTGATCGCCCTGGTCGGCTAACCAATGGCTGCTTCCGTACTAGTCCGTTCGTTGCCCGTGAGTCAGGCGCAAGCGGGGCGTGAGGCATGGTCGGAGACGGCGGAGAACCGAGAGAAATGAGACCAAGACTGACACCGACCAGCCCCGCGGCCTGTTTGTACCTGAACGTGGGATGGATGACGGGAGTGACCCGGTTCCACGCTCGGGATTGTCTGGCCCGGCCCCTTGTAATCGGGGTCAGCCTCGTGGTGCAGGCTGATTTACAAGCAGCCCATGGTTATCGGCCCGCTGGCAGGCTTCTACAGGAGTGACCCCGTGAACTAGGACCATCGAGGCGTTGGGCACAATTCGGGCATGGTGTCTAGTCGCCTGATGATGCGGTCTTGACACAGATCGTCCCTCTCTGATACCTCAGACTTGTAGGGGAGGTCATAGGACGACCTGACCAGCGTCGAGGAAAAGAGTTGTGAGGATCCGGCCTCTATTTGGTCAGCAAGAGGTAGTCGTACCGGTTACTAGATTGGCTGTGTGACCCACGCCGTTGAGTGGAAGGATGCTGTCCATGCGAATTGCGCCGATCGACAGATCTCGCCTCGCGAGAACGGACAAAGAGTTGCTGGACCTGGCGGCAAGCGACGCTGATTGGTTCGCGCGAACTGCCGATGACGTAAGAGATCTTCGTGGTGCCGGGAACACGGTCTTCTCAAAGTTGCCCGAGCCTGACTTTCTTGCATTTGTTCGGAGCCTTCGATTCAAGAATGGTGGCGTTGCAGGGGGTTGCTACAAGCCTCTGATGAATACCCTCATGCTAACAGAAATCTTCGAGGTCTTTGAACATTTCGCGATGAGCATGGAACTTTTCGCGCGTGAGGACACTAATTCGTGCCTAGAATGCGCGTGTCCTGATTGTCATTTTAGCTTTTGGGACTTCTGTTCAAGCCTATGCTCTGCCGCTACAGAGGAGCCGGTACCCTCGAACTGATTGCCGGTGCCCACGTTGCGACGAATATGCGGCGGAATCGCTGCGACGATATACATCGCGTCCTGTGGGGTTCCAGAACTCGGCCACTGGCCCTGATCTGGGCCTTTAGGCGGCCCGCTCGTATTCGCAGATGAGGCCGCCGAGCACTTGTCGGCGCTTGATCCGCTTCTGTTTGAGATCGGCGATGGGGTGATCGGGCCGGGGTGGTTGGAGTTGGCGACTGCGGTGGGGGCGGCGTCCGTTGTAGTGGGCTTCGTACTGGCCAAGGACGGTCCGCAGGTGTTGCTTGCCAAGGATCAGTATCCGATCAGTGACCTCTGCCCGGACGGTGAGGACGAAGCGTTCCGCGTAGGCGCTCGCGCGGGGGCTTCGGGAGGGGGATCTTGACCGCCTGGATACCGCCTGGCCAGGACCGCATCGAATGAGGCGGTGAACTGCCAGCTCGGTCGCGGACAAGGAAACGGAAATCTGCGGCCCGTTCGCCGATATTCATCAGGAGGTTGCGTATCTGCTGCACAGTCCACGGCCCGTCCGGGTTGGCGGTGATCCCGAGGATGTGCACATAGCGGGAGCCGACCTCCATGACGAACAAAGCAGTACAGGCACTGGAAGGTCACCGCGCGTCCACGTGGAAGAGGTCGGTGGCCAGCATTGTCGAGGCGTGCGCGTGCAGGAATTGCCGCCAGGTCGTCTGGGTGTGACGTGTTGGCGCGGGCGGAAGCTTCAGGGTATTGAGGATCGGCACTGTTGCGTTATGTCATCCCCGACAGCTTCGGAACAAGATCCCGGATGCTCTGCCAGTCAGATGGTGATTGCCAGGTCGTCGAAGGCGCTGCGGAGCCGCTGGCGGTCGGGAAGGTCGGTCGCGATGTCGTAGTGGCCGCGGCGAAGGTTCTGCACGAACGCGTGACCGGCGGCAAGGATCGTCGCTGACCTGTGCCGTTTCAGGCCCCGCATTGGCCGGAGCCGCGCCTTCAGCCGTCCGTGATGCGTCTCGATCGGGTTGTTCGCGTACTGTTCTACGGTGTGAAGCGCCCAAGGGATCAGCTCGTCGAGGACCCGCGGGTAGACAGGGCCGCGGTCGGTGGTGACCTCGGCCGGGCCGTGCCCGCGCGCAGTGCCCGGGTTAGGAAGCTCCGGGCGGCCGCCAGGTCCCGCCGCCGGGATAGCAGGACGTCGATGACCTGGCCACGTTGGTCAACAGTCCTGTATAGGTAGGCTCACTTGCCGACGACCTTCACGTACGTCTCATCGACGAACCAGCGGTCACCAGGAGGGTGGCGGCATGGCATGGCTGCTCGATGAACTCCGGTGTGAAGCGCTGGACCCACCGGTAGATGGTGACGTGATCGACGGTGACAGCGCGCTCGGCCAGCAGCTTCTCGACGTCCGGGTACGACAGCCCGTACCGCAAGGTACCGGCGGACGGCGACCGAGATGACCTCGGGCGGGAACCGGAAGCCAGCGAAGACTGAAAACGAGCGCGATGGTGTCACTTCACCAGTCTCTCGCCGCCGAGATCGACCAACGCAACAGTACCGCTGGACTCAGCTGGACTTGATGGGACATGATCCAAAACCTGCGTCGCGCTGGCCAGGCACACTCGGGGACTACGGACGCCGCACGGACAGAACGCGGCATTCACACGGCGGGAAATGGAGAAACAGCAGGTCAGCGGGTATTCCGATGGGTTGGGATCGGCTCACTGTAAAACCGTCGGCTTAGCCTACGCTGGTTCGAACCCAGCACCTGCCACCAGTAAAACCCCAGGTCAAGGCTGGTGTGCCTGCGGCCAGAGGGAGCGGTCTGATGAACCGCCGCGCGGGCTTCTTGGTTGAGCGCTGGCTGAGAGCCGCGCAGGTCAGAGCGTCAGCACGGGCACCGTGGTGACTCTGTGGTTGAGAGATGCGTCCGGCGCGGCTGAGCGGTGGTTGAGCGGGTCAGGCTGGCGGCGTCAATGCAGGATCCGGGCTGGCCGGTGATACTGACCCCTAGCCGTGGGAGCGGTGTTCAACACCGCTGACTCTGCGGGAGCGTGGTTGCTTTGCGCAGATCAGCGCCCCTGGCCGTCGTTGCCAGCAGAGTCCGGCTCCGCGGAGAAATACCGGAGAAGTCAGGTGCGGGCGCGTCCCGGTGTCTCCCCGCTCAGTGGATCACCGTGTCCACTGCCATCGCGGCAGCCGGTTTCTGCCGCCTCTGTTAGCCGGAAGGCCCGTCCTCCTGGACGTCAGTCCTTCTGCCCGCCCGGGGGACAAGGCGCAGCGGCGGCCGCTGGTCTGTTCGTCGCGCCCGAGTGTAAGCCACGCGGATCTCACCGCGGGCAGGGCGGCGAAGGGCGTTACCGCTGCTTATACTGCTGTCGCGGATGGTTTGCCCTTTTGGCCTGTGGCTGGGTGGGCGTCGTAAGAGGGAATCCGGTGTGAGTCCGGGACTGCCCCGCAGCGGTATGTGGGAACGACTGCCGTCATCAAGCACTGGGCCAGCTGGCCTGGGAAGCGACGGCCAGTAGGTGGCACCGGTTTCGGGTGCCGCGCCCGTGAGTCCGAAGAGCTGCCTCCGCCCATGCGCCGGCTTGGCGTGTGGAGATCCGTGGCCTCTCGCGGCCAGGACCGGCTGGTTCGTGCGCCATGCCTCCTCGCGTCCTCGGGCCGCGGCTGATGGCTGGGCGAGGAGACATAGCCATGAAGTCAACCGTGCTGGGCTACCCGCGGATCGGCGCGCGGCGGGAACTGACGAAGGCCACTGAGGCGTTCTGGGCCGGCCGGAGCAGCGCCGATGACCTGGAGTCGACCGCCGCCGGGCTGCGGCGGGATGTGTGGGAGACGCTGCGTGACGCTGGGCTGGACGGTGTCCCGTCGAACACGTTCTCGCTGTATGACCACGTGCTGGACACCGCCGTCATGGTCGGCGCAGTGCCGAAGCGCTTCGCTGGGCTGGCTGGCCTGGACGCGTACTTCGCGATGGCGCGGGGCGCGGACGGGGTCGCCCCCTTGAGCTGACGAAGTGGTTCGACACGAACTACCACTATCTGGTGCCGGAGCTGGGGCCGGGAACGGACTTGCGGCTGGCTGATGACAAGCCGCTGTACGAGTACACCGAGGCCTGGTCACTGGGTGTCGAGACCCGCCCGGTGCTGCTCGGGCCGGTGTCGTTCCTGCTGCTGTCCAAGGCCGCCGAACCGGGATTCCGGCCGCTGATCCTGCTGGACCTGCTGCTGGACGTGTACGCGAAGCTGCTCGCCGACCTGCACGCAGGCTGGGTGTGAGTGGGTGCAGCTGGATGAGCCGGTGCTGGCCGCGGACCGGTCCGGGGAGGAACTGGAGGCGCTGCGCCACGCCTATCACCGGCTGGGCTCACTGAACCGGCGTCCCGCGCTGCTGGTCAGCACCTACTTCGGGGAGATCGGGGACGCGCTGGGAGTGCTGGCGGCCAGCCCGGTGGAGGCGATCGGGCTGGACTTCGTGGCCGGTCCGGGTAGCCGCGAGGCGCTGGCGGGGCTCGGCGGGCTCGGCGGGAAGACCCTGGTTGCGGGTGTGGTTGACGGCCGGAATGTGTGGCGTACGGATCTGCTCGCCGCCCAGTCACTGTTGGAGTCGCTTCGTGGCCTCGCTGGGCAGGTGGTGGTGAGCACTTCCTGCTCGCTGCTGCACGTACCGCTGGACCTCGGCGCGGAGACGTCACTGGCACCCGGGCCGACCGCCCGGCTGGCGTCCGCAAGGCAGAAGGTTGATGAAGTGGTAGCGCTGGGCCGGGCGCTGGCCGAGGGCGGCACGCGGCCCTGAGGGCGCTGGCCGCGGTGCCGGCGCCCAGGCTGGCGGAGGACGCGGAGGTCAGGGCGAGGCTGGCGGCGCTGGGAGATGGCCAGCCCGCATCCAGGTGGACGAGCCAGCGCCGCGGAAGCTGCTGCCGCTGCGGCACGCGGACGGGGAGGCTTATCTGGACTCGGCGACGTGGGCGTTCCGCTGGCCACCTCCAGAGCGGCGGATGCCACCCAGATTCACCCCCCACATGTGCTATAGCGAGATTGGGGAGATCATCAGCGCGGTCGCGGCCTGGACGCGGACGTGTCCGGCGTGGAGGCGGCACGGTCCCGGATGGAGTTAGCCGCCGACCTGACCGCCGCTGGCTATGAGCGGGTATCGGCCCGGGTATGTGGGGCATCCACCCC
>CAVQZG010000005.1:0-476441 GCA_963718305.1 uncultured Actinomycetes bacterium | reverse complement strand
CATCTTGGAGAGGGCGTCGAGGGCGGTTTCGTCGGCGTCGGGGAGGGTGTGGAGGTACTTCTCGGTGGTGCGGAGGCTGCCGTGGCCGAGGCGCTGCTTTGACGACCTGGAGGTCGGCGCCGCCGGCGAGGAGCCAGGAGGCGTGGGCGTGGCGGAGGTCGTGGATGCGCACCTGGATCATCAGGTCCGCCGACTTCAGCGGCTGGGTTCCAGATGGTGTCGCGGAACCAGTTCGACGGGATGTGCCCGTCCGTGTCACGCGCCCGCACGCCGCGTGGGTCGTCCTTGCCGTCCGCGCGGCGGGCGGCCCGGTAGCGGCAGTAGGCGTCCCGGCAGTAATCGCAGCGGCAGCGGCCGAGGGAGTAGCCGGTCAGCGTGCCGTGCCGGTAGCGGTGCCCGGCCGCGTTCGGCTTGGTGCGGCCCAGGGGCGCGTCGGGGTCGGCTGCGAGGCGCGGCAGCCGCGACCCGCGGCCGCTTCCTCCGCTGGTGCCTGGAACAGCAGATCGTCGCGGTCCGAGGCCGCGCTCCGCGACGTGCGCCTTCAGCTTGGCGGTGATCTGGGCGCTGAGCTTGAAGCGCCGGTACTCCTTGTCCTTGGGGTAGGGCTTCACCAGGAACCGGCCGCCGTCGGGGTGGAACTTGGGGTGGACCTGGACGACCGCCCGGCTGACCGTCAGCATCCGGGTGGCGAAGTCCAGGTCGCGGACCCGCAGCTCGGTCAGCTCGCCCCAGCGCAGGCCGCTCTCGACCGCGGTCTCCACCAGCAGCTTGGACTGCGCGTCGGGCAGGCACTCGTACAGGGCGGCGAACTGCTCCGGCGTGATGATCGTGCGCGGCTGGGCCGGGACCGGCGGGGTCTTGACGCCCTTGCACGGGTGCAGGAACGTCACCTGGTCGTTGAGCGCCGTGGTGAAGACCGCGCTCAGCAGGACGAAGCACTGCCGGATCGTCGGTGGCTTCACTCCCCCGGCCTTGAGGCTGGCGACCCACTCGCGCACATGCTCGGGCAGGATGTCGATCATCCGCATCGGCCCGAACTCCGGCAGGATGTGCTCGGCGCAGGATGTAGGTGTAGGACTGCCGGGTGGTCGCCTCGACCTCGTGGTTCGGCAGCCACGTCTTCTCGACGTAGTCGCGGAACGTCTGCCGCCCGCGGCCGGGCTCGCCTAACTGGCCCTGGGCGACCTTCGACTCCGCACGCTGCCAGGCCCGGTCGGCCTGCCGCTGCGTGGTGAAGGTCCCAGCAGACCGCTGGCGGCCTTTCAGGTCACGGTAGAGCGCCGTATAACGGACACTCCCATCCGACCCAATCCGCTCCCGCGTCAACCCCACGGCAACCTCCCGCCAAGATCGTTTGTCAGCCATTTGTCAACAAGCACCGCCCGATATCCTCCGGCACACGCCGATGACGAGCAACCCAGAATGGCACGTCTACCTGGTCTTATATCGCCGAGCGTACCAGTGACCAGGGAGCGTATCGAACATGTTTTCGCCTTGACACCGAAGAGGTCACTGGTTCAATCCCAGTATCGCCCACCAGTTTGCGCAGGTCAGAGGCCGATTCCCGGAGACGGGAACCGGCCTCAAGATCATTTGCCATCAGTTTGCCATCAAGACACGCCGGTGTTTTGCGGCAGGAATTGAACAAGCCCGGCACTCAGCGGCCCTTTGCGGACGGTCATAGGCTTGAGTCGCTCCTGTAGTCGCCCCGGAGCGTCCGATGCCCGATCCAAGCCCTGACGCGCTCGACCAGAGACTAGACGCCATCGCGCGGCACCCGTTCCGCGCGAGGTTCCACCTGCGCGGCCGGGACCGGGCCACGGCTGAGCTGAGCGGCCCGGCAGCCATCCGGCGGCACGCCGGCGAGCTCATCGCCAAGCGGCTCGCCCCGGCCGAGCCGTACAAGGACGGCAAGCAGACCCCCTACCGCGGGCACCCGGTCTTCGTGGCCCAGCACGCCACGGCCACGTGCTGCCGGACCTGCCTGCTGCGCTGGCACCAGATCCCCAGGGGACGCGAACTGACCCCCGAGGAACGCGCCTACGTGGTCAACGTGATCTTCCGCTGGATCCAGCGCGAGATGACGACCTCGCCGGACGCCGGCTAGAACTGTCCCGCCGGAGCCGAGACCTGCACTTCACCGCCACTTACCGCTGACGTCACAGCCAGCTCGCCCCTCCCCGCAGCTGGCCGACATCCTCGAAGCCGCCGAGAAGATCACCGTCCGGGTCGCCAAGGAGCTCGCGCGTTGGCGTCAGGAACGAAGGGTGCGCAGGCCGGTGCGGATTTCGCTGACCAGGATCTCGGGCTGTTCCAGGGCCGCGAAGTGCCCGCCCTTGCTGGCCTCGCCGTAGTGGATCAGATTGCTGTAGGTGTCTTCGATCCAGCTTCGTGGCAGGCGTGGGATGTCCTTCGGGAAGACGGTCACCGCGACCGGGAGCGTCAGCTTCGGGCCGGCGAAAGTGCCCGATTTGTTCTCCCAGTAGATGCGGCCGGACGACGCTGCGCTGTTGGTGAACCAGTAGAGGGATATCGCGTCGAGCATGTCGTCCCTGCTGAGGGCGTCCTCGGCGAGCCCGTGGTTGTCGGTCTTGGACTGGAACTTGTCGTAGATCCAGGCTGCCTGGCCAGCGGGAGAGTCCGCCAGGGCGAATCCGACAGTCTCCGGCTTCGTGCCCGGAAGGTGGTTCGCCCCACCGAGATCGCCGGTGTAGAGGGCGAGGGTCTCCACGGCGTAGCGCTGTTCGGGCGACAAGGTGCCGGGTATCTGTGCGGGAAAGGCGTACTGGGTGTTCAGGTGAATTCCGAGAAGCCCCTCAGGCTGCATGGCCCCGAGGGCGGTGGTGACGACGGCACCCCAATCGCCGCCTTGCGCGGCCCATCTCGTGTAGCCGAGACGCTTCATCAGCTCTGCCCACGCGCTTGCGATGCGCGATACAGTCCACCCGGTCTCCGCAGGCTTCTGGGAGAATCCGAACCCGGGGAGCGACGGGACGACGACGTCGAATGAATCGGCGGCCTCTCCTCCGGACGAAACCGGATCGGTCAGCGGGCCGATCAGCTTCAGGAACTCGACGATCGAGCCCGGCCATCCGTGCGTGAGTATCAGCGGCATCGCGCCGGGATTCTTGGACCTGACGTGGATGAAGTGGATGTCCAGCCCATCAATCCCGGTCAGGAACTGGGGGAAGCGATTGAGCCCGGACTCGAAGCGCCGCCAGTCATAGCCGCGCGCCCAGTAGCCGACCAGAGACCTGGCGTTCTCCACGCGGACCCCTTGCGACCAGTCGCCCACCGTTTCCGGATCCGGCCACCGGGTTCTGGCCAGTCGCTGCTTGAGGTCGTCGATCTCCGAATCCGGGATCGAGACGGTGAACGGGCGGACGAGGGCCGGGCCGGCGGCGTCGGTGCGGTCATTGCCTTCTTCTCTTCTCCTGAGCTTCGAAGCACAGCGCAACTCTCCGCTGCACACTGGTGTGCAGTCTACTTCGTTGCGCACCGGTGTGCAACAATGGTGTCGTGCCTGCCGAGTCCTCCCGTGTGCGCTCGATGAACGAGACACGCGATCGCATCCTCGACGTCGCCCTCGATGTGCTGGGAGAGAACCCCGACGCCGGAATGGGCGACATCGCCTCCGCTGCCGGCGTCGTCCGCCGCACGGTCTATGGCCATTTCCCCTCGCGCCTCGACCTGGTTCGGACACTCACGGAACGGGCCGTCACCGAGATGACAGCCGTGCTCACCGAAGTCAACGCCTCCGGCGCAGAAGCGGACGCGACGTGGGTCGAATTCATCGCCCGCGTCTGGCCGGTGGCGCACCGGTACCGAGTGCTGCTGGCGCTGCGCCGCGGCGAGTACGGCGAGGCGATCCACGGCCTGCTCGGGCCAGTCGATGAGCTCCTCGCCGACCTCGTGAAACGGGGCCAGGACAGCGACGTTTTCGCACAGCACCTGCCAGCGGGCATTCTGAGCCAGGTTGCCTACGGCGTCGTGTTCGCCATCGCGGACAGCGACCTGTCGAACGGGACCTCCGGCGCCCGGGCAGCGACGATCACGAGCCTGCTGATGCTGGGAGTTCCCGAGACGCGCGCAATCGCTCTCGTGGGCGACCAGCCCTGACCCGCAGCACCCGGGCGGAGCCGACGCCTTCATCGTATTGGTGTGGCGCGGCTGAGCGCGGCTAGCGACGGGTGAACGTGACGTGGGTGACGCCGCTGGGGGAGCTCACCGACTCGATGGCGAAGCCCTCCTCCAGGCCCTCCAGCCCGTCCCAGAGGGACTCGCCGCGGCCGAGGAGGATCGGCACGACCGCGACGTGCATGTGGTCGATCAGGCCGGCGGCGAGGAACTGGCGGACAGTGGCCGGGCCGCCGCCGATGCGGACGTCGAGGCCACCCGCGGCCTCCTTGGCCGCCGCGAGCGCCTGCGCCGGGCTGGCGTCGATGAAGTGGAAGGTGGTGCCGCCCTTCATCTCGATCGAGGGCCTGACGTGATGGGTGAGCACGAAAACGGGGGTATGGAACGGCGGCTCCTCGCCCCACCAGCCCTTCCACTCCTCATCAGTCCACGGTCCGCGTTGCGGGCCGAACTTGTTGCGCCCCATGATCTCCACGCCGACACCCGGCCCCCACCTACTCGCGAAGGCATCGTCGACGCCGGTGCTCCCGCCTTGCTGACCCTGCTGGACGTGAAACGAACGGGTGCCGGTGAACCACCGCACCAGCCGGCCGCCAGCATGCCCGAAGGGTGCCTCCAGGCTCTGGTCAGCACCAGCGCCGAAGCCATCGAGCGAGACACACATGTTGTGAACACGAACAAGTGACATGACGGTAGACCTCTCTGGTCGAAGCTGAGTTCATCGGTCCTCATAGTGTGGTCGTAGCCAGGATTGCCTTCTCGACATCTGAGCACCCTTGGCACCTGAGCGCCGCCGAACGGCTGGCAAGCCCGGCCGGGTTCGCCCCGGGCGTGGAGGACCAGCTTGGCGCCATGACCCAGGTGGCGACCCCCCGTGGCCTGAAACTCCGGATCCGCGACTGCGTGCTCCGTGAGACCGTCGCTCTGTGAGGTGGGCCGTGACTGCTCTGGGACAGCTCACCGGCCAGGACCCGCACGCGTAGGAGCGTTCGGCGTAGGTCTTGGCCTCGGAGATGGCTGCGGGGCGACATGACCGCTGCTTTGAGGCGCGAGTGGCCCAGGCTGGAACCGGACCGGAAAATCAAGCCGTGCTGCGCCTCCGGGCTTGCGGATGGTCTGGGCCGGCCGCGCCTGCGTGGGGATGCCCAGCGCAGCGGCGCCCGCCCTCGACCGGCTGAGCGCGGCGTGCAGGCCTTCGGCCGCCTTCCTCGCTGCTGCCGCTTGCGTGGCGTGCTGCTGCGCCTGGCGCAGCTCGCCGACCGCCCCAGCCAGCCTGACGAGGCTCGCCGCCAGGTGAAGCGCGGTCGGCGTAGTGCCCGCCTCGCTGCTGCCTGCCATCGCGACGAGCCGGGCTGCGGCGCGCAGCCGGTCTCCCGTGCTGAGCCGCTTCCGTACCAGAACCCCGGCCTGCTCCAGGCGGGCGAAGAACTCCCGCTCCGAACCCGCCCCGGCCGCCGCCGCGCACACTTCCCGTCGCAAACTCACACGGGGCGCCTCGTCCCACCCGCGCCGGGCCGCCTGCTCCGTCTCAGCGCGGCTGGCCCGCTTCGCGGCGGTCCGGTCCGCCGGAGCCGTCGCCGTCAGCCCCAGCCGCCGTTCCGCGGCCCGGCACGCCTCCCGCACCCGGAAGAAGTCATTCCACGTCTTCACCCGTCCCCCATCCCGCCGGGCCAGCGTCGCCACGATATGCACGTGATCCGGCGCGTGCCGGACCGCCACCCACCGCACCTCGCGCTCGTCTTCCTCGGGTGCGTACCCGGTCCGCCGTATCACCGAGACCGCCACCTGCCCCCACTCCGCGTCCGACAGCATCCGGTCCCCCGGCGCGGCCCGGACCGAGCAGTGCCATACCGGCTTCTCGGGCCCTCCGAACGGATCGAGCGCCAACGGCAGAAGCAGCAACCCGGTCAGCCGCCTCAGATCCGGTGATCCATCCGCCCGCCGATCCGGCTCTAACTCCTGCGGGTCTCCGAACCCAGCCACCAGGTGCGGATCCGTGTGCTCGTTTGCTCGACCTGGCCCGTACAAATAGCGCAGCAGTCCCCCGACATTCGCCCCGCGAACCACATTTCCAATCATGATCTTCGCTCGCCCAGGTTCACTATCTGCTCCGCGCTGGCCAATACTCACGAACTGCCGCAACCACTCCAGGCGACCGGCTATCCGACTTCGGCACGGCGTCACACCACACCCTGCCTGCGAGACCGCGCTCGGTCACGCTCTCGCATGCCCAGGTCAGCAGCTTCCATGATGCAGCTCTGGACCGCGCCGGTCCAGAGCTATCCAATGGATAAGAATATCTTGCTCGCTTTTAAATTGTTTTCCAGCGAGTGCCGGAGCCGCAGCTTCGGGAGAAAGCCACAGACCCCTTGGCAAAGAGTGCCAGATAAGAACACCCAATATCGCTTGGCGCTATTTAGCATCGGATGCTCTCGCGGTCCGGCGCGAGCCTGCCCGCTCCCGTAAGGCGGCGACGAGCGCGCCTACCGCTGCGTAACGAACGTTCCGCGGCCGGGGACGGTGCGCACCAGGCCCTCGTCGGCGAGGACCTGGACCGCCCTCCGCACCGTCATCGTGGACAGGCCCGATTCCTCAACGAGGTCGATGATGCTCGGGATCTTCCGCCCAGACGGGTACTCCCCCGCCTGGATCCTCTCCCGGAGGATGGCGGCCAGTTGCTGGAACGGGAACTCCGCCGCCTCATGATCAATCTGCACATGATCACGCTAGCTGGCGTGATCATGTAAATGCGAGATCGCGCATGCTCTCGCATACTAGCGCATGCTAGGCATACGCTACTGCCATGGACAGGTACTCCTCATCGTTACCGGACCAGAACGAGAACTACCTGGCGGATGTACTGAAGACCCATGGCAACCGATGGGAGGTAGGCCGGGAGGCCTCTGGACTGTTGCGGGCCGCTGAGGTGGCACTCGGCGAACAAGACGTGGCGAAGCTGCATGAGCGGACCGAGGGGTGGGCGGCTGGGCTGTACCTGGCGGCGCTGTACCTGCGCGAAGGCGACTCGTCCGGGGACGCGGCGGCGTCGTTCGGCGGGGATGACCGGTTCGTCAGCGAATATGTGGAATCGGAGTTCCTGGCCCGGATCTCCCAGCCGCAGCGGGTGTTTTTGACCCGGACCGCGGTGCTGGAGCGGATGTGCGGGCCGCTGTGCGATGCGGTGCTTGACCATGACGGGTCTGTCGCCGCCCTGGCGGATCTGGCACGGTCGAACCTGCTGCTGGTGCCGCTGGACCGGCGGGGACTGTGGTACCGCTACCACCACCTGTTCCGCGACATGCTGCTGGCCGAGCTGGAACGCCTGGAGCCGGGGCTGATGCCGGTCCTGCAGCGCCGCGCCGCCGGCTGGTGCTTGCGCAACGACCTGCCGGAGGAGGCGCTGGAGTACTCCATCGCCGCCGGGGACGTCGTCACGGCCGTCTGCCTGGTGGAAAGGCTATTTTCGTCGACCTACCGGCAGGGCCGGGTCACTACCGTGCAGCGGTGGTACCGGTGGCTGGAGGACCGGGGCGCGATCGAGGAACACCCGATGGCCACGGTGTGGGCGTCGATGTTCGCCGCGCTGACGGGGCGGCCGGTGGAGGCCGAGCGGTGGGCCGACGCGGTCGATCGCTGGCAGAGCCGGGACGCGGCCTGGCCCGATGACCTTCACGCCGAGGCGTGGGTCGCCGTGCTCCGGGCGCTGTTGTGCCGGCGTGGGGTCGAGCAGATGCTCGCTGACGCCGACGAGGCAGTACGCAGGTTCGCGGCGGCGGGCATCGTGATGCCACTAGTGTCGCGTGGCGTTAGTTGTTTGACGGTCTGATTTTGGTGAGTAATTCGTCGGCGTCCTTGGTCCAGGAGAACGGCTGGCAGCGGTCGTTGTAGGCGTCGATGAAGGCGCCGATGGCGGTGGTGAGTTCTTTGACGGAGCGGAAGGTGCCGCGGCGGATGGCCTGGCGGGTGATGATCCCGAAGAAGATCTCCACCATGTTCAGCCACGAGCAGCCGGTCGGGGTGAAGTGCAGCGTGATCCGCTGGTTCTCCGGCTTCGCCAGCCACTTGCGGACCTCGGGGTGCTTGTGCGTGCCGTAGTTGTCCAGCACGACGTGCAGGTCCGTGGCGGGGTGCGCGGCGGCGACCTTCTTGAGGAACCGCAGGAACTCCTGGTGGCGGTGCCGCGGGTAGCAGGCATCGGCGGTGATCTTCCCGGTGGCGATCTCCAGGGCGGCGAACAGCGTGGTGGTGCCGTGGCGCTTGTAGTCATGGGTGCGCCGCGCCGCCAGCCCGGGCCGCAGCGGCAGCATCGGCGCCGTGCGGTCCAGGGCCTGCACCTGGGACTTCTCATCAACGCTGACCACCACCGCGTTGTCCGGGGGTGCCAGGTAAAGGCCCACGACGTCGCGGATCTTGGCTTCCAGTTCCGGGTCGGTGCTGAACTTGAACGTCTCGAGCCGGTGCGGCTGGATCTTCCATTTCCGCCAGATCCGGGCCACGGACGCGAACGAGATCCCCAGCTCAGCGGCCAGGAACCGGGCCGACCAGTGCGTGATCCCCAGCCGCTCCGGCGGCCGGCCGTCATCAGCCAGCGTCGCAATGACCACGTCCGCCTCGCTGATTTCCGCCGGCCGGCCAGACCGCGGCTCATCTTCCAGCGCGGCGATCCCGCCCTGCTGGTAGCGGTCCCGCCAGCCGATCACCGTCGGCCGCGACACCCCGGCCGCCCGGGCGATCTGCGCGTTCGGCATCCCATCGGCGGCCAGCAGCACCATCCGGGCCCGTTTCGCCAGCCCCGACGGCACACTCGGCAGCCGGGCCAGCTCAGCCAGCCGCTCACGATCACCCCGACGCAGGACAAGAGCAGGAGCACGAGACATGCTCCATTGTCCCGCTCAACTCACCGTAAAATAACTTTCAACACGCGACACTAGCGGTGCTGATGCAAGGGCTCGCGCGCGTCCTTTCCGGTGACCTCGATGGCGGCGACGCGTCTTTGGCGGATGCGGTCAGCGCCGGGGAGCAGGTCGGTGGGCACGAGGCCCGCGCGGGGGCGCTGTATCAACGGGCGCTGCTGGCGATGGCACGCGGCGAATGGAGCCGGGCCGGGGTCTTTGCCGTGCAAGCACGAACCGCTTTGCAACGGGCCGGGATCGAAGACCTCTTTGACTGCGCGGTGCAAGCCCGTGTGGCCCTGCACCGCGGAGATGCCCCCGCGGTGCGCCAGGAACTCCTCAAGGCTCAGCGGGCGCGGCATTTGCTGACCTACGCCCTCCCTTACTTCGCCGTTCAGGCCCGGATCGAGCTCACCCGGGTCCACTTCGCGCTCGGCGACCTGGCCGGTGCCAGGACGCTGATGCGGGAGATCGATGACCTGCTCAAGCGGCGGCCCGGCCTGGGGACCCTGGTCGGCGAGGCCGGGGCGCTCCGGGTCCGGCTGGCCAAAGAGCGCGGTTCCAGCATCCCGGGGGCGTCGGCGCTGACCGCTGCCGAGCTGCGCCTGCTGCCGCTGCTGTCGACCCATCTGTCGTTCGCCGAGATCGGCGCGGAACTGTTCCTGTCGCCCAACACCGCCAAGACGCACGCGGTCTCGATCTACCGCAAGCTCAATGCCGGCACCCGCGGCCAGGCGGTCAGCCGGGCCAGGGAACTGGGACTGCTGGAAGGCTGATGGCCGGTTTCCCCTCTATCAGGCGATGAAAGCAGGCCCGTCACGCGGTGGGCTGGTGACCGGCCGCGAGGTGAGGCGTATGAACCAGACGGTGAGATTCCAGGAGATCCTGTGCAGGCTGGCGATCATCGACGAAGCCTTCGTCGAAGACCAGGCCGGGCTCGGGCTGGGTCTGCCTGCCTCCCGGGTGCTGGATCCCAAGACCGCGGCGCTGGTGCGGGTGGGGGCGCTGGTGGCGATCGGGTCGCCGGGGGTCTGCCTGGAGTGGGGCACTACCCGGGCGCTGGCGGCGGGCGCGACCGAAGACGAGATCACCGACGCGCTGCTGGCCATCGCCCCGGTCGCAGGGCTCGGCCGGGTCACCGGCGCCCTCCCCGGCGTGGCCGCCGCGCTGGGGTATGACGTCGACGCCGCGCTGCTGAGCCCAGACGATCACTAACGGCTCGCCTGGCGCCCGCCGCGCAACGGGCACACCGCCTGCCGCCAGGTCACCACCGAGCCCGTGCCCCGCGGCACGGTCCGCACCAGGCGCTGTCGTTCGTCATCGTCGATCTCACCCACCCGCAGGCGTTCGGTCACCGGCCCAGTCTCGACGATCAGCAACCGCGGCAAATACCCGGCCCGGCCAGGACCGCAGGGGGCAAGCGTGACCTGCTACGGCACTCGGATGTTCGAGTGGCTGGACCTTGAATCCGTAACGTCCAGCTGCGGCAGCGTCGTGCTTGAGGCAGCGGCGGCCCCGCCTAGCCGGTGACAAGGCTCTTGATCGTAATGGCAGCGAGGAACACCAGCACGATCTCGCTGACGACCCACGCGTTCTGATTCATCCAGTCGCGCATCTTCGGCAAGATGTCGTTTGCTCGCTTGCCCAATAGCACCACCATGAGCGATGGGACGGCCAGAAGCAGCACAGTCAGCCCAACGAACGGGAGGCATGCCACTACGGAACTCCGTGGCCTGAGACGTGGAGACCGACTGCGATGTTGCCAGCGATGTCGGTCGGGAAGACGCTGAGCAGGGCCAACCCAAGTAGGAAGGCACCCCTTGGGCGTTCATTCTCTAGCCCGCCCCCGCCCTGTCTGCGATCGACCAGCCTTCCCCATCTTCCTCGCAGGCGCTGAACTCTTGCGAGAGGACGCCGGGTCTAGGTTGGCGAAGCCATCGCGCAGCGACGCGAGGGCGCGGACTTCGAGGTGATGCGGCAAGCTTGGTCTTAATAAGGCGGGTGTGCCGCTGCTGGCGACGGCAGGGCCGAGAACGGATGGTGGAAACGGGCTTGGGGAGCGCGTGGTGGCAGTACCTGCTGCTGTTCCTCGCGGTTACTGCCTCATGGGCGGGCGTGCCGTTCATCGGCACTGCCGCTCTGGGGGTTGCCGCCGTGGCGGCCAGCCAGGGGAAGCTGGGCCTGGCGGCGGTGATCGTGGTGAGCGTGGTCGCGGGTGAGGCGGGCGGACTGGGCGGCTATGCCATCGGCCGTCGCTGGGGCCGGCGGCTGCTGGATCGTCCCGGCCGGCACCAGGCGGGCCGGGAGAAATTGATGGAGCGGGGCCAGCGGCTATACGCCCGGTGGGGCTGGCTGGCGGTCTTCTTCACCCCGGCCGTGATCTCGGGCACGGCGAAGATGCCGCCGCACCGGTTCGCGTTCTGGAACCTGCTGGACTCGCTCGGGTGGACTGTGTCGGTGGCGGCCAGCTCCTACGGGGTAGGCAGGCTCGCCACCGGCCACCACACCTGGCACGATGGCGCCATCTTGCTCATCGGGCTCGCCGCCACGGCGTTGGGCATTGTCGTCGCCGTGCGACGCCACCGGAAGCACGAGCCCCGGCGTCCTGCGGCGGCCACGAATGGGCCGTCTGGTGATGCCTCGTGACCCGGGGCTTTCAGCAGAGCAAACCCGAGCTCACGAAGGCCAAAGGCACCGACAGAGATGACCGTGGGAGACAGCGACCTTCGGGACGGCTGGCTAGGGCTGTTTCACTCAAATCGGGCGGCGCAGCCCGGGTGTCTGGCCGACCACGAGGCCCTCGGCCAGCATCGGGTGCTCGGTCAGCTGCACGAACGTGACCTGCAGGTCCAGCCTGCCCACCACCCCCACGAACACGTCGTAGAACAGCCCCGCACATCCGGCACCAGGATCCGCCGCTGATAGTCGGGATGGCGGCCCAGCCACAAGTTCAGCCCCAGGCCGCGCAGCAGCGGACAGGGCACGCGCCCGACGGGCCGGGAGGCGCTCGGGAACGTCGGGAAGCAGCGCGGCCGCACCGGAAAAGCCGAGCAACGGCGGGATCGGCGCATAGTAGGACAGCACCGCCAACTCGGCCTGTCACTCGCGTTACTTGCCCTACCGGGCTACGCGCAGGAACGTGGTCAGCTTCTGATCAACGACACGGACCCTAGCGCCGCGTCGTTCAGCGCCTCACGACCTGGCGACTATCCGGACAGGCCGTCGTAGGCGGCCGCCACGATGCCGAATGCCCGGCCGTCGCCCATGCCGCCCTGGTCGAGCATCTGGTTCATCACGTACGACACGGTCATCCTGGCGTCCAGGTTGACGACGACCATCGAGCCGCCCCAGCCGCCCCAGAAGCAGGTCCGCGGGTTGGGCAGCCAGCCGCTGTTCAGGCCGTAACCGTTGCCGTAGCGCATTGGCAGGCCGAGGATGCCGTCCGGCCCGCGATACTGCTCCGCCAGGGCGCGCTCGCAGCCCTCCGCGGACAGCAGCCGGACGCCGCGCGCCGTCCCGCCGCATGCCAGCACCGACTGCACGGCGCCGACCGAGCGGGCATTGCCGTGCCCGCCGGCGGCCGGGATCTCGGCCCGCCGCCAGGCCACGGTGTTGGCGTCCGCGGGGTCAATCGGCGGGTTGCCACGTCCGCGCGGGGCGGCCTCGGCCTCGCCCTGCCCGCCGCCGGGCGCCACCGGCTCCTGGTCCGCGGCCGACGGCCGGGGAGGCGGGATGACAGGGATCACGCGGCCGTCGTGCTCGGCGGACAGCCCGATGTGGAAATCGGCACCCAGCGGCCCGGCCACCTCGCGCGCGAAGAACGTGCCCAGGCTGACGCCGGTGACCCGGCGGACCACCTCGCCGACCAGGTAGCCCTGGGTCACCGCGTGGTAGCCGGCCTGGGTCCCCGGCTCCCAGCGGGGCGCCTGCGCGGCCAACCGCGCCGTCGCCTTCGGCCAGTCGTACAAGTCGGCGACCGTCATCCGCTCGTCCCAGGTCGGCAGCCCAGCCGTGTGCGACAGCAGGTGCCGGACCTCGATGTCCTGCTTGCCCGCGGCGGCGAACTCGGGCCAGTACCTGGCCACCGGCGCGGTCAGGTCGAGGTCGCCGCGGTCGGCCAGGATCAGCGCGCACAACGCCGTCATCGTCTTAGTGGTGGACCAGGTGTTGAGGATGGAGTCGCGCTGCCAGGGCGTGGTGCGCGCCGCGTCGGCGTACCCGCCCCACAGGTTGACCACCGGCTCGCCGTCCAGGTACACCGCCACCGAGGCGCCGACGTCATGCGCTTCCAGCGACTCCTCCAGCGTCTCCCGCACTGCGCTGAACCGGTCGGAGTACGTGCCGTGAGTCTGGGCCATGGACGGACGGTAACCCGCCGCCACCCACCGAGCCACGGGTTAAGCCCCAGGCCCCCAGCCCTGTCCGCCGAAACTGCCGCCGACCACGATCGTCAGTGCGCTGGTCAGGTCTTCAGCGCCGGCCGCGGTCGAGGGCGGCGACCTCGCGTACGGCCTCGGCGATGGCCGGGAAGTCCTTTTTGAGGATCGCACCGTGGTTGCTGGCGACCTTCGCGCTGATTTTGATGTTCGGGTTGCGGGCGGTCACCGCATCGAGGCTGGTGCGTATCTGTTCCTGCTCATCGCCGCGGCTTCCGAGGGACGTCCCCGAAGCGACCACATACCGCACCGGGACGGTGATGTTGTCCAGCACGGGGCCCAGCTCGCGCTCGCGGGAGAGCCTGCCGAGCTCGATGTTGCTGTCGGCCTGCTGTTCGGCGGTCATCCGCGGGGTCAGGCCCGTCGGGCGCAGCAGCGGCGTGAACCAGCTCATCCGCCGGAACAGCTTCCGGATCCGCTGCTCCATGGCCTCGTCGAGCCAGTCGTACGGGTACGCGCCGTCGACCAGGACCGCGCCCAGGGCACGCTCCGGATTCCGGCTGGCCCAGTGCGCCGCGACGACCGCCCCGTAGGACCAGCCCACCAGCAGCGCGCGGTCCACATCCCTGGCCGCGAGAACGGCATCGACATCCCGGACGGCGGCCGCGAAGGAATAGTCCGCCGAACGCTTCGATTTGCCGCGGGCCCGCTCGTCGTAGGTGATGTGCCGCCACTCCGTCCCCAGTTCAGCGATGACCCGCCGCCAGTACCCCTGAGTGGCGAACTGGCCATTGAGGTAGACCACAGGGATGCCGGGACCGCCGGTGTCGGTGACGGCCAGGGCCGTATCGTCAACCGGCACCATGCCGGTCCACGTCGAATGCGGTCGTCATGTCTTTCACCTTGTCGTGTTAGGCGTCTGGTGCGGCTTCTCCAGGCCCCGCGAGTGGATCGCACGGCCTGGAGGGACGGACGGCCGGGCCGTCGGCGACGACCGACAGGATCTCGATCGCAGCAGGCCCGGCCGGACCGTCCTGGTTCTGCTCCTTCACAGGCTGCGGGCGGTGATGTCGCCGTCGGAGGTGGTGGCGCGGATGTCGAGTTCGGCGGTGCCATCGTTCTTCAGGGCGTTGCTGATGCGGCCGCGGCTGGTGCCGGCGTCCAGGGTGGCCGAGACGCCGGGGGCGGCGCCGACCGTGATGTCGCCGGACTGGGTTTGGAGCACGACCGTGCCGCGCACGGCCTCGGTGATCCGGATGTCGCCCCTTGCGGTGCTGATCTCTGCGGGGCCGTTGAGCCGGCCGACCTCGACGTCGCCGTCGATCGCAGTGAGGCGGACGCTCGCGGCCTCGTCGATCTTGATCTGGCGGTACGCACCTTCGAAGGCGACGTCGCCGAGGCGTCCGACGCCGCGGAGCTCGGCGCTGGCGGCCTTGGCCTCGATGCGGGAGCCGGCGGGCAGCTGGACGGTGACCTCCAGGGATCCGGAGGGGCCGAAGAGCTGGTTGCTGGGGGCCGAGGCGGTGATCCGCAGGACGCCGTCGGCGTAGGCGACGGTGGTCTGCTCAGCGGTCTTGGTGTCGCGGCTCTTGGAGGGGTTGGCGGGCCGGACCTCGACGGTGGTGTCGGCGCGGTCCGCGGCGATGAACTGGATGCGTCCGGCGGGGATGTCCAGGACGGCGGAGATCGGGGCGGGGGTGTCGAACTTCTGCATCATGCTCTCCTGAGCTCGTTCGTTGTTTCTGATACTGGAAACGCTACGTAGCCTTCCAGAATTCCGCAACATATCTGTTGCACAAAATCAGACATCTCTGCAGGTAGAGATGTTGAAACTGTTGCAATGGCTTTGAGAGCAACGCAACGGTAACTGCTCTGATCATTGCAATGGATGAGAAGTGAACGCTATAGTGAGGGAATCAGGGACCGCCACGAAGGATCACCAAGGAGATCGCGATGCCGGGAGGCAGGCTCACCCAGCAGGAACGCCAGCAGATCGCGCTGGGGCTGGCCGACAGCCTCCCCTACGCCGAGATCGCCCGGCGCCTCGACCGCCCCACCTCGACGATCACGCGTGAGGTGATGCGCAACGACGGCCCCACCGCCTACCGCGCCGATCTGGCCCACCGCGCCACCGAACGCCGCGCCCACCGGCGCAAGCACACCCCGCCCCGGGGGCAGGGGACGGCGGCGCAGGGCCGCGGGCGCGACGACGAGGCCGTGCGCGAGTACGAGGAGGCGTTCACCACCCTCCTGATGCAACAGGGCCTGCCCAAGATGACGGCCCGGGTGCTGACCTGCCTCTTTATCGCCGACGCGGGCAGCCTCACCGCGTCCGAACTCGTCCAGCACCTCCAGGTCAGCCCGGCGTCCGTCTCCAAGGCGATCGCGTTCCTCGAAGGTCTGGGCCTCATCCGCCGGGAACGCGACGAACGCCGCCGCGAGCGCTACTTCGTCGACGACGACGTCTGGTACCAGTCGACGATCGCCAGCGCCCGCGGCATCGCCCAGGTCGCCGAGACCGCACGGCAGGGCGTCGGCATCCTCGGCCGCGACAGCCCGGCCGCCGCCCGCCTGGAGAACATCGCCCGCTTCAGCGACTTCATCAGCGAGAGCATCCTCCGCGCCGCGGAGCAGGTCCGCGAAGTCCTCTCCACGAAACCCGAAACGACACCACCACGCCAGGTTCGGATCGCGGATAGACAGCCGTCTTGATGGTCACAGCAAGTGGTGCTCACGCCAGCCTCCTCAACCTGAGCCGACGCCCCGCCGATTCTCACCAAAGCCCGGCGGCGGAGCCTGCCGGGCAACATGGTCGCGACCGCTCGTGGTTTGCTGGTCATACAGCCTCCCGGTGGTAGTGCTGGGCGAGTTCGGCGACCCCGTCACGGTAGGTGGGCACCCGCGGCGCCCAGCCCAACTCGTGCTTGGCCTTAGCGGTGGCGACCCGTAGCCCGCCCGTCATCACCGCCTTGGCGTATGGCATGGAAGTGAGCAGCCAAGAGGGGACGGTGCGCGGCCTGGGTGCCCCGAGCGCGGCGGCCATCGCGATGATCAAGTCGGAAAAGCTCACCGGCTCGTCATCGGCGACGTTGTAGGCCGAGCCGGCGGTACCGCGTTCCAGCGCGGCGACCGTGGCACTGGCGGCGTCGTCGATGTACACCCAGGGCTGCACCCCGCCGCCGCTGATCACCGGCAGGCGCCGCCGACGCAGACCATCGATCAGGGTGTCGCCGGCCGGACCGGGTCCGTAGAACAGGCCGTATCGCAGCGCGATCCCCTCGACGTGCGACGCGGCGAACACCTGCTGCTCGCCGGAGCGCATCGCGGCGAGATGCTCTTCGAAGCGGCCGTGGCCGGGCGGCCCGAACGGGTCCGCCTCGGTCAACACCCGGCCACCGAAGTCGCCGTAGCCGTAGCCGAACACCATCGACTGGGTCACGAACTTGCCGGCCCCGGTTCGCGCGGCGACCTCGAGCAGGTTGGCGGTGCCTTCGATGCGCAGCCGGTTAGTCGCGGTCATGTCCTGATGCCTTGTCGGGGCCTTCTTCATCGCCGTCAGTTGCGAGATCACCGCGTCGAACCGGTACCCGTCCACGGCCGCGAGCAGCGCGGCCCGGTCTAGCACGTCGGCCCGGATCGGCCTACTGCCCGCGGCGAGCAGCGCTTCCCGGCCCACAGTGGAGCGGTGGATGGCCACGACCTCGTGGCCATCCACTCGCAACTGCCGTATCAGCGGTAGCCCGATCGCGCCGGAGCCGCCGGCCAGCAGAATCTTCATCATGTCTCCCTGGATGTCTCGGGACGGCCCCTGACGGTCTCGGGGCCCAGGTGGGTGTGACCATGTCCTGGGTGGTGGCGGCCAGGAAGAACTGCAGCGGGCCACCGCGGGCCGGGGCGAGGATCCGCAGCGCGCCCGCAGGACGTGCGTCGTCGTGAGTGCGCTTGCTGCGCGCCGTAGTGAACGGCGAGGAACCAGAAGATGATCCCGCCGGCCAGGAAGTAGGCGTCGATCGCCCGGCCGGACCAAACGACGTGCGCGGAGGCGTTCGCCGCACCCGCCGTCTCCGTGAGCGAGAGCCCGGTGATCCCGTTCGGGAGCAGGCCGGCCGCGCGGGACAGATCATCGAGGACCCCGGCGCCGCCGCGCAGGAGCAGCAGCACGCAGCCGGACCAGACCAGGGCCGCGGCGGCCAGCGCCAGCCGCCCGCGCGCCCACCCCCGGGCGATCGCCAGGCACACAAACGCTCCCAGCGGGAAGGCGACCGCGACCAGCACGTCGACGATCCAGGCGACCAGCGAGTGTGGTCCGCCCGGTAGCTTGCCGGGGCTTCCGAAGGAGCCACCGAGGTACCAGTAGACGTGGAAGGCGAAGAACAGCACCACCCAGCCCAGCGCCGTGTAAGCGACGCGGGTGGTGCGCCGGCTCGCCTGCCAGGAGCAGTCACTGGACCATCAGGCCAGCTCCGCCGGCCGCTCCGGGGCCTGGTCGGGGTCGGTGAGCAGTGGCTCGGGGAGCCACCGCCCGACGTATTTCTCCTGCTGGCCACCGGCGAGCGCAGCACGCCGATCGAGATCCAGGTGACCACGGCCGCCAGGAACGCCCTGGCCTGCCGGGGGGAGGTTCGATCCTGGGCTATCTTCCCGGACGGGTCGTACCGGCTCGGTGATTTCGCTGAACCCGCCGTCGGGACTCAGCACGATTCGCCCGGTCTCGCGTCCGTGCTTGGTTTCCTCCTCCTCCCGGCGGGTCAGGCCGAGGCAGATCCGCTGGGTGAGGATGTACGCGAGCGGGGGCCGGCGAGCACTGCTAGCCGGAAGAACCAGGTAACGGCGTACAGATCCAGGCCGATGTGGGCGGCGATCTGGTCGTTGGAGGACGCGGCCCACAGCAGCCCGTAGAAGGTGATCCCGGCCGTACCTACCGCCGTACGGGTCGCCGCGTCGCGCGGGCGATCCAGGAAGTGGTGCACGCCCCGGTCGCCGGTGAGCCTGCTTTCGAGCAGCGGATACGACGCCAGCAGGGTGAAGAAAGCACCTGGGACGATGAGCCCGGGCACCAGCACCGCGAGGGTGAGCGGATGACCCGCCACATTGAGCTCCCAGCCCGGCATGATCCGCAACGCGCCGTCCAGGAAGCCCATGTACCAGTCGGGCGCTGCCCCGGCCGACATCGACCCCGGCTGGTAGGGCCCGTACAGCCAGATCGGGCTGATCTGCGCAAGCGCACCCGCGAGGGCGAGCACCCCGCAGGTGATGAAGAACATCGCCACCCCGGCGGCCGCCGGGACGTTCCGGAGGGATCCAGGTCGTCGGGAGCCAGCCGGGCCGGGGAAGCGGGTGTGCCCGCGCCGCCGCACCAGCCAGCGCCGCAGGACGAGCAGGCCGGCCATGGCCACCGGCAGCAGCACATGCAGCCAGTAGAGGCGCGGAATGATGCGATGGCCTGGGACGTCTCCCCCGAAGATCCAGAGCATCAGATGGGAACCGACCACCGGGATCGACTCGAGCACACCGCGGAGCACATCCAGGCTTCCGGACGACAGCATGTCGTCCGGCAGGATTGTGCCGGTCCACCCCACCGCCATGCCTAGTGTGAGCAGGGTCACCCAGATCAGCCAGTTCAGCCAGCGCGGTCGGCGGAACGCGCCGGTGAAGAACAGCCGCAGCAGCTGCAGGCACACCGCCGCGACGAAGATCAGCGCCGCCCAGTGGTGGATCTGCCGCATCAGCAGCCCGCCACGCACCTCGAAGCTGATATCCAGTGTTGACTTGTACGCCTCGCTCATCCGGACGCCGTTGAGCTCGTGGTACGAGCCGTGGTAGATGACGCCCGTCATGCCCGGCTTGAAGAAAAATACGAGGAACAAGCCGCTGACACACGCCACCACGAACGAGTAGACGGCGATCTGGCTGAACAGAAACGACCAGTGGTCCACCTGGCTGCGCCGGAACGGCCGGGCCCCGGATCGCGGCAATCCCGTGAGGAAACTCTGCAAGCCCCTCCAGCGGGGCCGTATGTCCGCGGGCCGGGGCGGTGACCCTTGTGTAAGCGTTCCGTCATGAGACTTCACGGCACGATCACCGCCGGGCACTCGGCATGCCTGGCCAGCCAGGCGGGCACCGATCCGGCGAACCGGTGCGGGAACCGCTCGGGAGCGCCGATCACGATCGCGTCCGCGCCGCGTTCCGCCGTGACACGGCGCAGTTCCCTTGCCGGACACCCATACCGTACGACTATCTCGATATCCAGCCCGGTCAGGCCGGCGCCGGCGAGTTCCATCCGCAGCCAGTGCATCCGCTCCGTGAGCGGCACGAATACAAAACCGCTGCCCTGCCAGACGTGCACCACCACCAGCCAGCCGTCCCGCCGGCGCGCCATCCCGGCCGCGTATGCCAACGCATGCCTGCTGGCGTTCGAGCCGTCGTACCCGGTAAGGACCGGATGCCGGTGCTCAGCGGACCCGCTGCCTGCCGACCTGATCCGATGGTCAGGCCGGGTACCGCGCCTGGCCCTGCGCTCAGTCCCGGGCCCGCGGAAAGGCCACTGCTTGCCGCCGCCGCCGGACGTGACGGAATCCGTCGCTCGCTGGAGAAAGGCTCGAATAGACATCCGCGTCTCCTAACGCGCGGTTCCGCGCGACCGCGGGTTTAGTGATCGATTGGGAGGTCATGACCGTGCTCCTGGTCGGTGCGCCGGCTTGTCAGGTGCGGGTGGCCTTGCAGCTGGTAGCGGTGCCGTTGCTCCGCTACCCCGCGGAGGTCCTGGCGGCGGGCGCGCCCGGGTCAATAGCGGCTACCACTTGCTGGCCGCCTTCTGGCGGTATTGCCAGGCCCTGGCGATCGCCTTGGCCCGGACGACATCTGGGTCTCGCGGGTCGGACGGAAGGGCCTCACGCCAGTCGCGTCCGCGCCGGGCCCTCGGCCTCCGAATACGGACTTGTTTCACTGTCATTTCCTCGGCCAGTCGCTGTGCCCGGCCCAGGTGATTGTGAGGCCAGGCGTCTTGGGGAGTGGTTCTTCGAGGGACGGTACGGGCCGGCGCGGCGGTGGGGCGTCACCCAGAAGTGCGCATGCCGGTGGAATCTTCCGCAGCCGGCTTGCTGGCACTGTCGTGCCAGGGCCGGGTACAGGGCACGACCGTGCAGGCCGGGACCGGCTGCCGGTGCCGGGTTAGGGGATCGGGCCGAGCTGGCGCGCCCGGGGATGCGGTTGATCACCGCCGAAGAAACCCGCCGCCCCCGCCGCGCTGTCAAACCCGTGAACATGGAGGCCGGCCGGCACTGTCGTGCCCGGTGCCTCGTCGGAAGATTCCACGCGCATGTGCACCTTCGGGTGACGCCCGGACCAGGGGGCCGTTCGTAGTGTGCCGGGAGAAAACCAGAGAGGACAACTACGGACAGGAAGACCATGCCGACTTATCACCGGAACCATGTCTTCGCGCTGATGCGGCGCGCGGGTCACTTCGCCGAGATTGCCACCGCCAACCAGGCCCTGCCGGACATCGTCAACCCAGAGCGAGGTAGGGGCGCGGCTCGGAAGCCTGGGCCTTACCGAGGGCGGCTTGACGGAAGACACGGGCAGCAGCCTGTGAACACGGATGCCCCCCGGGTGGTCGTGGTCGGCAGCGGGTTCGCCGGATTCTTCGCCGCCCGCACGATCGAACGTTGCGTCCCGCCCGGCGCCGCTGACCTGACGATCATCAGCGCCACTGCACACATGTGCTACAGCCCTTTGCTGCCCGAGGTCGCAGCCGGCCGTCTCAATGCCTTGGAGATCGCGGTGCCCATGCACGGTGCACTACGGCGAACCCGCATCTTGCAAGGAATCGTCGATGCGGTAGATCTCGATGCGCGCACCGTCACCGCGCAATGCGGCCTGGACGAGCCAGCCGTGATCCCCTGGGATCGACTCGTCCTGACATTGGGCAGCGTCACCCGAACCTTTCCGGTGCCCGGCCTGGCTGAGCACGGCCTGGGATTGAAGACCCTCGTGGAAGCCGACTACATCCACGACCACGTGCTGCGGCAGCTGGAGATGGCCGCGGCCACCACCGACCCCGCGGTTCGACGCGCCAGATTGACCTTCGTCGTCGTCGGTGCCGGCTATGCCGGCACCGAGACCGCAGCCCAACTGCACCGCATGACCCTCGCCCAGCTCAGCCGGTTCCCCACCCTGTCCCGCGGCGACGTCTCGTGGGTGGTTCTGGATGTCGCCGACAGCGTGCTGCCAGAACTCGGACCGCGCCTCGGCCGCCTCGCTCTGAGCGTGCTCCGCAAGCGGGGTCTCCAGGTGCGGCTCGGCACCAGCGTCACCGAGATCACCCCCAACAGCGTGACCTTGTCCGACGGCAGCACCCTGCCGACCCGGACAGTGCTCTGGACCGCCGGGGTCACACCGCCGCCGCTGGTCGAACGCACTCACCTGCCCATGTCGGGTGGCCGGCTCGTCGTCAACGCATACTTGCAGGTCCGGGACCACGTCTGGGCGGCAGGAGACGCCGCGTCCGCGCGCGACCCGTTCGGATCGCCCGGGAGCGCGTACCCCCCGACCGCGCAGCACGCACAGCGCCAGGGAGTGGTGATCGGGCACAACGTCGCCGCGAGCCTCAATAACGGCCGGCCGCGGCGTTACCGCCATCGTGACCTTGGGCTGGTGGCCGACCTCGGTGGTACGGCGGCAGTCGCCCGCCCCCTCGGCATCCCGATCAGCGGCGTAGCCGCCAAGATCATCACAAAGCTCTACCACCTGTATGCGTTGCCGTCACCAGCGAACCGTGTGCGGGTCGCAGCTTCGTGGCTGCTCAACCTTTTCGCGCGTCCCCTGGGTGCCCAGGTCGGTCTCGTGAGCCCGGACGCGGCACGCCTCGACGTCGCCGAGCACACCGCTCGCCCAGCCATCCTGACGAACTCGCGCGACGACGGCTACACCACGCGGTGATGGCCGTGACGGCGACACCGCACGGGAGCGCACTCCCTATCGCCAAGCGAGCAGCAGGCCGCCGCTACGCGGCCCGCAAGCCGAACCCGCTACGGAACGACTCCAGGTCACGGCGTCGCCGCAGCGAGAAAGCCTGTGAGACCCGCCCGATGAAGATCCCCGGAGAGGGACGTCATCCGGGACAGCCCAAGGGGTTCCCGGCGACCGCCACGACGCCAGGAAGAAGGCCGGCCGTGGAAGGCTCAGCTCAGGGCCTGCACGTGGTCGCGCCAGCCCCCGCCAGCTCTGTGACCACTATCTGCCCCGCCGCCGGACTCGCCGCCCCGGCGGCGGCAGCGCGATGGCCTGCTGGAGCCTGTGCCCGCCGCGCGGGCCCGGCCGGCCGGCCTGACGCTCCGCGGATGCCTGCCGCTCAGTTCTGCCCGGGCACGCCGGGCTGGGTGCCGACCATGCTGGCACGAACACGTGAACCACGGCTGGGTCATGCGCCCAGCAGGAATCCGGGCCAGATTTCCTGGCTGGCCCATGCGCGGCTCAGACCGCGGCTCCATGACACATCCTGGAAGTAGGCCCGCCATGGACGAGTCGAGCTTGATCTTCATCATCGTGCCCATCGTGATTCCGATTGCCCTGTTCACGGGCATAGCCCTGCCTTTCATCGCTGCCAGCCGGTCCGGGCGCAGCCACGCGCGGGAACAGCCGGCGGGCGCATATGAGCTGAAGCGGATCAATGCCGCCAAGCGGAAGGCCCGGCCGCCGAAACCCGGCGCTCATGACGTCCCCGTCGAATACCTGTACGTTCCCTGCGCCCGCATCCGCTACCGCGGCTACTCCACCGGGACACGCCGTCGGGTCCAAGAGGTGCCGATCGTCAAGAAGACGGCCACGCGGATCTACTACACCAGCGACACCTGGGACCGGCGCGAGGCCGTTGTCTCCCCCGGCTGCATCAGCCGCCAAGAGTTCGAGACCGACACCCGGTGCCACGACAACTGCCCGAGGGATATCGCCGCCGGCCTGGTATGCGCTCCGCACGGCCGCGGCCACCGCCACTGCGTGCATTTCCGGGCCCCGGGCCGGCACTGCTACGCTCCCGGCGGCTGCGGGAAAGACTGCCCGGCAGACACCCGCGGCTTGCGCTGCACAAAGCACGGTTATACGTGGGAGCACTGCCCACACGGGGACGACGCGTGCCGTCACGGATACCCGGCCGGCGTGATCCCGATTCCCGGTGACCGCCCCCGCCCCGGACCGGCTGGCCGGCTATTCTTCGCCACCCGCGAGGCTGCCGAAGCCGACCTGTACCGCCGGGAACGCGAGCGAGCCGGACAGGCCGAACGGCAAGCACCACGCATCAAGGAGCTGCGCCGCGCGATGGCCGACACTCACCCCGACCGCGGCGGCACAGCTGAACAGTTCATGGAAGCGCGCCGACGGTACGAGACGGCGCTTCGGCTCACGCGACGGTAACGTGCTCACCCGGCCGGGCCCTGCCGTACACGACGGCGCTTCGCGAGGGAAAGGATGGCGGTACCCGGCGAAGGAAGGGCCCGGTTACGGGATGGGATCATGCACCCGGTCAGCGGCGCCAATCCCAGGGGTGTGCACACGAAACCTCGTTTCCAGCCAGGCCCGCAGGACTATCACACCGCCATCCGCGCACAGCCGTGACCGAGGCACACCAGCTCGCTCTGAGCGTGCTCCGCAAGCGGGGTCTCCTGGTGCGGCCCGGCACCAGCGTGTCCGCCGTGGCGTCGTTAGCGCTGGCGTCGGGGATCCGCACCGCGCCATCGGGTGTGAACAGCGACGCGACGCGGTCGTAGTCGCGCATCATCGCCGCATCGGTGAACTCGCCGCGCAGCGCCTCGATCTCGACGCGGTCAGCGATAGCTGAAGGTCGCTCATCGGTTTCCTCTCATGGCCGGCCGCGTGCAGCTGGCGGATCAGCGGCACGCCGATGGCGCCGGACGCGGCGGCCAGCAGGACTCTCATCTCGGTTTCTCCCGGTGAGCGGGCATCCTGAAATTCAGGCGAGGCGGCCGCTGGCCGAGGCCGGTCAGGATGCTCAGTCCAGCCACTCGGCAAAGGTGGGGCCGGTGAGGATGGCGCCGGGGCCGGGAAGCAGGGCACCGTTCTCGTTGAGCTCGCGGTCTGGGTCAGCCGGGTCGCTGACGCCCTCGATTTCCGGCGGGTAGCCGCGCCGCGCGGCGAGCAGCCTCGCCATCTCGACCAGGCTCTCCTCCCGCGGGCCGGCGACCTCGGTGAACAATGCCCCGGCCGGTACCGGTCCGGTGGCCAGGCCAGCGAGGACCTCGGCAACGGCCCTGGCCGCGACGAGCTGGGTGCGCATCTTTGGTACGTAGGCCACGTCGCCCCGGGTGCCCCAGTCCACCAGTTGCCCGACCAATTCGTGGAACTGCGCGGCGCGCAGCACCCGCGCCGGGATCGGGCCCGACAGGTAGGCCGACTCGTGAGCGATCTTCGCGGGCCCGTAACCGGCCGTGAACCGGTCGGCCCCGATGATGGACACCACGACCATCCGGCTAACGCCCGCCCGCTGGCCGGCCTGGTGAAGGTTGCGGGCCGCGGTGGTGAAAAATGTGGTGGCCGCCGACTGTTCGGCCGATGGCCCGGCGACTGCGTCGATGACGCAGTCCACGCCGGTCAGTGCTGCGGCCAGACCGTCCCCGGTGATCACGTCCACGCCTTGTGACCGTGACATCGGCACGACATCGTGTCCGCGTTCCTCGAGCACGTCAACTGTGTGGCGGCCGACCCTGCCAGTCGCCCCGGCGACTGCGATCTTCCTCGGTGATTGCATGGTCTTTCTCCTTGTCGCGTGGTGGGTTCAGAGACCTTGTCCCGTGGCGGGTTCAGAGACGGGCCTCGCCGAGGTCAGCCGGCCGCAGCCGGATCGCGATGATCGTGATGACCAGGGCGAGCAGCATGATCCCGGCGGTGACCAGGAAGCCCCGGGAGAATCCGCTGGCCAGGGCGTGGTGGTAGATCGTGGTGAGCGCCCCCCGGCTGGGCCGCGCCCGGTAACCGGCCCCGGCTGCGGTCGCTGCGCGGGCGGCCTGGGCGTGGACGCTGTTGGCCACGACGGTCCAGGCGACAGTCCCGAGCACCGCCAGCCCGATCGAGCCGCCGACCTGCTGGCCGGTATTGCGCAAGCTGGCTGCGACGCCCGACTCCTGGTCGGCGACCCGGGACATGGCAACGAGGGTGACCGGCACGAACAGCAGGCCGAGCCCGGCGGCGATGAGCAGCATCGGGCCGAGCACCGCGCCGGCATAGCTGCCGTGCTCGCTGATTCGCGACATCCAGTACATGCCGCCGCCGGTAACTGAGGTACCAGCCAGCAGCAGCGGCCGGGCGCCGACCCGGGCGGCGAGCTGGGCGGCGGCGCCGGAGGACACCAGGGTGACGCCGGTCATCGGCAGGTAGGCGACGCCGGTCTTGAGCGCGGAGTATCCCCAGACGGTCTGCAGGAACACGGTGAGGAAGAAGAACATGCCGGCGATGGCGGCGCCCATGCACAGCATGATCAGGTTCGCGCCGGTCCGGTCGCGGTCGCGGAGCAGGCGCAGCGGCAGCAGCGGGTGGTTGCTGCGGGCCTCGATGACAGCGAACGTGGCGAGCAGCACCACCGACGCTGCCAGCGAGGCCACCACCGTGGCGTCGCCCCAGTGCGAGGCCCCGTCCGGGCTGGTGGCCGCCGTTGACAGCCCGTAGACCAGGGTGGCGATTCCGCCGGTGCCGGTGATCGCGCCGGGCAGGTCGAACCGGCCCTGCTGCCGCACGGACTCGGTAAGCACCCGCGGCGCCGCCAGGGCCACCGCCAGGCCGATGGGCACGTTGACGAACAGCACCCACCGCCAGGACGCGTAGGTGGTCAGCAGTCCGCCGGCGATCAGGCCGACCGCGCCGCCGGCCACGCTCATCGCGGCGTACACGCCCATCGCCCGGTTGCGGGGCGGGCCATCAGGGAAGGTGGTCGCGATCAGCGCCAGCGCGGCCGCCGCGATGACCGCGGCGCCGGCGCCCTGCACTACACGGGCCGCGAGCAGCCACGCCTGGGAGGTGGCGAACCCGCCAGCCAGCGATGCCGCGGAGAACAGCAGCAGCCCCGCTATGAACACCTTGCGGCGGCCGAGCAGGTCTCCGGCTCTGCCCCCGAGCAGCAGCAGCCCGCCGAAGGCCAGGGCGTAGGCGTTGACCACCCATTCCAGGCCGGAACCGGAGAAGCCGAGCGCGTGCTGGATGTGCGGTAGCGCGACGTTGACGATGGTCGCGTCGAGCACCACCATCAGCTGCGCGGTGGCGATGATGAGAAGGGCCAGGCCGAGCCGGGGGCCGGCGCCCCCAGTGGCGCCCGCCGCGGCGGTCCGCTTAGTTATGGGTGGTGCTTGGGACATGACAGTTTCTCCTAGCGGGTTTGGGCTGGGCTATTTCTGTGCCGCGCAGGGTGCACCGCTTGCGTGATGTGTCCAGGTGGCGCCATCGAAGGCCGGCCGTCCGAACGGGGCAGGGCAGCGCGCATGGGCGGAGCTGGCACCTGGCCTCTTCCATCCTGCGGTGCGGTCACCCGGCACTTTGTGAACGGGTCCCGAGAAGGGCGTCACGAAGGGGTGGGCTTGGGGTGCGGGTCACGCATCGCGTGACCCGTGGGCCAGCGACTGGCCGACCCGCGCGAACGCCCGGCCGGGGCGGCGCCGGGCCGGACGGCGTCGCCGCCGGGGCCCGAGCAGGGCGTATCGCTGTGCCGGCCTGCGCAGTTCACGCTCGCGCTGGCGGGCGAGCTCTTCCATCAGATACGGATGCATGGTCTTCACCTGTTGATTCCGGGAGCTGCGGGCTTGTCTTGCAGGGCAGGACCGGGCGCCGTCAGCCCGTTCGGATCCGCGCGCCGGGGACCGTGACGACACGGCCCGGCATCTGCCGACGCGACCTTCGGCCACGGGCGAGCGCCTTGGCCCCGGGCGACATCTGGATCCCGCGGGTTGGGCGGAAAGACCTCACGCCCGAGGTGCTCGCGCCCGGCCCTCGGCCTCTCGATACGGATTTGCTTCACTGCCATCTCCTCGGGCCAGCCGCCATGTCCGAGCCCGGTAATCAGGAGCCTGACCGTGGTGGGGACTGGTTCTTCGAGGGACGGTATGAGCCGGCGCCGCAGGTGGGCGTCACCCGAAGGTGCCCATGTGGGTGGGATCTTCGGCGCGCCGCCCGCTGGCACGACAGTGCCGCCGAGCGCACCCGGGGCACGGCGGTGCCGGCGGAGGGCTGGCTGAGGGTAGCGGGCTAGGGGATCAGGCCGAGCTGGCGGCCCCGGGTGACGGCCTCGGTGCGGTTAGCCGCGCCGAGCTTGCCCAGCACGTGGCTGACGTGCTTTTTCACCGTGTCGAGGCTGACCACCAACTCCTCGGCGATGCGCGGGTTCGGCGTGCCCGCGGCCAGCAGCACCAGGATTTCCTGCTCCCGGGCGGTCAGCTGCTCGACCAGGCCCGGCACCGCCGCGGTGGCGGCTCGCCGGACGCCCGGCGCGGCTTCCTTGCCGCCGAAGGCCCGCAGCACCTGGGCCAGGCAGCCGAGCGGGACGCCGCGGGCGGCGGCCTGGTCTGCCTTCTGCGCCGCGACCAGCCGGGCCAGCAGCGCGGCCATCGGCGCGCCCTCGTCAGCGAACACCCGGACATAGCCCTGCGGGCAGCCCAGTATCAGCGCGTGGGCCAGGGCGTCCACCGCGGCGTCCTCCTCGCCTGCGGCTGCCAGGGCCAGCGCCTGCAACGCCTGGATCTCGATGACGCTGCCCGCCCGGCCCTGGGCGGCCGCCGCCGCGTGCAGCCGCTCCAGCAGCCCGAGCGCCGGGCAGGGACGGTCTTGCGCGAGCAGCACCCGGGCCAGCACCAGGTACTCCGGCTCCTGCGGGTAGGACGGCTCGTCGTCCGCATCGAGGCCGCGTTCCCTCGTCCAGCGGGCGGCTGCGGCGACCTCGCCCTGCGCCAGCACCAGCCGCGCCTGCTGCGTGGGGACGGGGTCGAGCAGACCTGTCACGCCCGGGCCTAGGGCCACCCGCCCGGCCTCGTCCATCGCCTCCAGTGCCCCGCCCGGATCACCCTGGGCCTGCCGGATCCACGCCAGGGTCACCAGGCCAGTGGCCAACGGCGCGGGGTAGAGGAACTGGCGGCATAGCGCGATGCCCTCGGTGACCTGCCGGAGGGCGCTGTCGAGCTCATTCCGCTGGTAGGTCACCTCGCCCAGGCCCACGTACGCGGAGCCAGCCGGTGGCGCGGGCGCCGGGCCCGACCCTGCAGCGATCGCCAGTGTCTGTTGATAGGTCCGGACGGCCGCGTCCTGCCGACCCTGGGCGCGCTGGACCTGGCCGAGCTGATAGACGCCCCAGGCGGTCATGGTGGGCTGGCCGGCCGCCCGCCACCCGGCGATGCTGGACACGAACGCCTGCTCGGCCTCCGCGAGCCGGCCGCGGAGCCATTCAGCCGCGGCCAGAAATCCCTGGACGGTAGAGCTCAGCAGCCGCTCATCACCATCGAGCTCGGCCAGGGCCTGCGAAGCGAACGCGGCCGTGCCGTCGGCGTCACCGCGGAACTGAGCGAGATAGCTGCGATGGAGCGCGATCAGCGCGGGGACATTCACCAGCATGCTGGCGGCCCGGCCGGCCGATGGCTCGAACGGCTCATCGACCGTACGCGCATCGCCTGCCAGCGCGCGCTCGGCCGCGTCCAGCGGCAGCTCCACCGCCTCTGCGCGGCCGCTGGTGGCTGCCAGCAACGCCTGCGCCAGCAACAGCCGGGTCCGGGACTGGACCACCTCAGCGGGCAGCGCCGCAAGCCACCGCTGCACCGTCGCCTCCTCGCTGCGGAGGAGGAACGCGTCGACGTGCCGCTCGATCAGCCGGGCCGCCCAGGTCATCTCCCCGGCAGCTACCGCGTGGCGCACGGCGTCGCCGGCCAGCCCACGCTCTGCTGACCAGGCGGCAGCGTTGCGGTGCAGTGCCGCGAGCCGATCGGGATGTTGCTGCTGGAGGCGGGCACGGAGCAGGTCGGCGAAGAGGTGGTGGTAGCGCCACCAGCCGCGGACCTCGTCCAGGGGCACCAGGAACAGGTTCGCCCGCTCTACCTGCTCCAGCATCGCCTGGCTGTCATCCCGGCCGGTGACCGCATCGCACAACTCCCCCGACAGCCGCTCCAGCACCGAGGTCTGCAGCAGAAAGGCGCGCACCTCCTCCGGCTGGCGGTCGAGCACCTCCCCAGCCAGGTAGTCCAGGACGTACCGGTGGCTGCCGCTGAACGTTGCCACAAACTCGGCGGGATCTGCCTGCCCGCGGAGGGAGAGGGCGGCCAACTGCAGGCCCGCCGCCCACCCCTCGGTGCGGGACGCCAGCGCCGCCACCGCGGCGCCGGGCAGGTCGGCCCGGGTTGCTTCCTGCAGCAGCGCCGCCGCCTCCTCCACGGTGAACCGCAGCTCGCCGGCGCGCAACTCCGCCAGCTGCCCGCCGGCCCGCAGCCGCGGCAGCGGCAGCGGTGGGTCGGACCGGCTGGCCACCACCAGGCCCAGTCCCGGCGGCAGGTGCTCGAGCAGGAACTCGAGCGAGGTGTGCACTTGCTGGGCGTCGACCAGGTGGTAGTCGTCGAGGACCAGCACTGTCTCGTCCTCGCCAGGCTGAGCGGCTAGCCCGTTGATCAGGGCCGTGACCAGCCCCTCAAACGATGGCGGCGCGGGCGGGCCGAGCAGCGGGCTGACCCGCTCGCCGATCCCCGGCCGCGCCCGGTCCAGCGCGGCAACCACATGCCGCCAGAACCGCACCGGGTCGTTGTCGGCCGCGTCCAGCGACAGCCACGCCACCCGGCGATCACCAGACCGGACCCAGTCGGCCAGCAGCGCCGTCTTGCCGAACCCGGCCGGGGCGCACACCAAGACCAGCCCCCGGGCCAGCCCCTCGCCGAGCGCTCGCGCCAGCCGCGGCCGCGCCACGAACCCCGGCCGCGGGCCAGGCACGTGGAGCTTGGTGGCCAGCAGGACATCCTGCTCAGCCGCGGCAGCCGCGGACGGGGGTGCCGCCTGGGGCTTAGCCATCGGGCGACCTACCACTCAGCGCATCCAGCGATGACCAGCATCGCTGCCAGATCCGGTCATTGTATCCGCCGGCCTGATCGACGGTGCGGATGCGGCGATCACCGCCGCAGAAGCGCGCTCCGGGAGGAGTACCCGCCCTCGCGGACAGGGCACGGCGCGCCCCCGGCCGGCACCATCGTGCCCGCCGCCTCGCCAGAAGATTCCACCCGCATGAGCACCTTCGGGTGACGCCCACCCCCGGGAGGCGTTCGTAGCGTGCGGGTGAACCAGACATGCACCGGCAGGAGGGATAGCAATGGCCGTTCTCAGGCTCGGCCACTTCAGGGCCGGCCCGGCCGACACCGGGGACATGCTCACTAGGCACGCCGCCCCGGCCGCCGCAGTCGAGGATGCCTTTCCCGGGCTCATCGAGATGCGGCCGGCGACCAGAGGCGGGCCGGTGTATGACGGTGGGACTCACTCGCCAGCGTGCAGGTTGCGTTGCCGGCGCCCGGCATCCCGCGGGCCAGGGCCGCGTTCTTGCCCGCCAAAGTCAACGCGACCGGATACGCGCAGGTCGATGCGTGATCGCGTCCGGCCCGTTCACGGCAAGGACATGGCAGATCCGTGCGGCGGCCGCCATGCGCGCCACTGGAGCCTGGCCTGCCCGGCCGTCCCCGCAGCCGCGGCACGGCATTGGCCGGGCGCCGGCGGCCAGGCGAGAAGGCGAGCAGGCGTGAACGGTCCGGAGTGGCCCGCCCGCTACGAGATCCGCGTCGACAGCGTCCTCGACGACCGGTGGGCGGACTGGTTCGGCGGCCTCCAGGTCAGCAGCGACGGTACCCAGACGGTGATCGTTGGCCTGCTCCCGGACCAGCCCGCACTGCACGGAGTGCTGACCAAGGTCCGCGACCTCGGGCTGTGCCTGATCTCGGTACGCCGGCTCGACACCGGGTAAGCCGGAAGACGAACCGCCGCAATGACATGCGACATCGCTGTGATTTCCTTTGGCCGCGAGAAAGTGTCAGGTCCGCGTAGGAACGGGCTGAGCCGACACGTCTGCGACCTGAACGAACGCCCCAGTCTTTCGCCGACTATGCAGGGGCTTGGAATCGCGAGTGTGGTCGGCTGGATAGATGGCCACCGTCGCCTCAAGCCGGTAGAGACCGCGAGGCAGAGATTGCCCGGCCAGCTCGACAGGGAGTGGTTCGCCCGCGCGGACGGCTCCTTGCACGGTGCCCAGAGGCTGGCGTTGATTGTCTCCGAGTTCGCTGCTGGCTGTGATATCGGCGGTGAAGTCGAACGTTGCCGCCTCCAGGGTGCTTTGTCGGGTGACGTGAAGGGTGAAGCCGATGGCAGTTGGCTCGTCGGAGACATAGCGGTGGCTTCTTTGCCCCTCACGAGTGAGGCCGAGGTTCTCGATTCGCAGGAAGGAGGAAGGCAGGCTCACGGGCGGCTCGACTGTCTCCATCTCGCTTCTGGAGGGTGCCGCCGCCTCCTGTTGGTCCGTGGCGGGCGTGGCTGATGATTGCGGACCGGAAGCCTCGGCCGTCCGCTGTGGAGCCAAGAGCGGTATCTGGTCGCTCAGCAGTGCGATCAGCCGGCCTTCATCCCAGCCTGGCCAGGCTTCATCTTTATCCGATTGGTGATGGTGAACCTTGGTGCGGCGCACGCTGCCGTCAACATCGAGGAGTAGCTCGATGTGGAACGAGGCGTAGTGCTGATCAGGCTCGGACGGCAGGGGCGGAGCGGCAGGTCCAGCCAGCCGCCCGGCCTGGCCGGCCCAGTCCTGGCTGGCGATGCGCGCCGAAGACACCCCCGCCACGTCGGCGAGGCTGACGGCTATTTGCTCCGGACTGCGCGCAGCCAGATCTTGATAGGTGAGAATTCCCGCTTCGTGGAGACGTCGTTCAATCGCTAAGCCGATGCCCGCAATCTTCCGGAAGTCATCGCCGGTTTGGTCGGCGGAAGTCGATTTGCGGGGCTCACGCGGAGTCACGGCTTCGCTCCTCTCACTCTGGTGACACCCCGCCACTGGTTGCCAGAGCGGGACGGTCACGCGCCGTCGGCATAATGGCTCCTGCCGCCCCGCCGGAATGGTAGGGCGGCAGGACCGCGAAGCTCACTCGGGAACGAAAACCAGGACCGGGATCTCCGCAAATCCCAGGTAATCCCCGAGGAGAGAACCCCGCTGGGGAGGACAACTCCCGCTGTAGAGCTTAATGATGGCGAGCAGGCTGTAGGCACCGACCTGAACAGTCTTGGCGGGAACGGTAACCTGCAAGGTATAACACCGTTTGGTGATATCATCGTTGGGACCGGGGACCGCCTTCACGCTGTCCACGGACACGGTCCGTGTCGAGTTAGGCAGTGGGCCGCTACTTTTCCCCACGCCATCGACGTCATCGAGGTAGAATTCAATCTCCCAGCATCCGGCGAGAGAGGCAGCGAAGGCCCCGCAGACGCACCAGTTGACCTCGATCAGGAATGGTGTGTCCGTCTCCACGACCCGGATCCGCTCGTACTGCCCAGCACCAACAAACTCCGTGGGGTCGAATACATCCAGCGAGACGCTCGCGTCGAGCGGATGCGGTGGGGGAAAGTCTGATCCGGGAGTGACGAACCCCGTGATCTCGGGGAAGTGGCTCTTGGACGGGCAATTGGGGTAGTGGCCTTGGGGGCTCTTGGGCTTTGCCGGTGTAGTCATTTCTGCTCCCTCGTGGCGTGGCTGGTGGCCAGTGGCCAGTTCTGGCGTGGCGGATCTGCCGACGCCATACGCCGCAATGTGGCAACCGGCACTTAATCGACATGATCTGGGCGCTTAACGTCCGCGCCGCTAGGATTAAGCGCCATGTCATGGCTGGGCCTGTCTGGAGGCCAGGGCCAGCGCGCTGCGAGGCCCAGGATCGCGACGGAACGGACTCAAACGGGCTGGTGCCTGCGGATCTGGTCGTGCAAGTTGGCCGTGGCCGGGTCGGCGTCCACGCCCAGTTCCGCCGCCAGCGCCTCGGCGCATGCCCGGTACTGCATGAGGGCCAGGTGCGGCTGGCCTTGCCTGCTGTAGCAGCGCATCAGCCGCCGGTGTGCGTCTTCCCGGCAGGGATCGCATTCGGTGATCCGCTGGCAGAGCGCCGCGCAGGCGGCGTACCGCCCGGCACTGAAGTGCAGATTGCTGAGGTTGCTGAGCGCGTCGAGGTGGGCGAGCCGGAGACGATCGCGGGTGAGCGCCGCCCATTCCTCGTAGAGGTCGCCGGCGAGGAAGTCGCCGCGGTAGAGGCCATCGGCGTACTCATACTCCCTGGTGGCCCGGCCAGCATCGCCCGCCTCCTCGCGGCGCCGGCCGTGTTCCACACGGCTCTCGAACTCCTCGACGTCAAGCCAGAGCTGCAGGTCGGGATGAATTCCGTAGGCGCCACCGCCGTGCACAATCACTCGCTGATCCGTGACGGTGCGCAGCGTCCGCCGCAAGCCGTGGATGGCGACGTTCAGGCTGTTCCTTGAGGCATCTGGCGACGACTCGGGCCAGAAGACGTCCATCAGCACTTCCCGCGGCGGCCAGGGCTCGCGGTGTGTCAGCAGGTACCCGAACAGCGAGCGGCAGCGCGCGCTGGGAAAATCCCCGACTGGCACATCATCGACGGCGACGCAGAGTGGCCCGAGCAGATGTACGGCGAGCCCGGCCGCCGCGTCGCTCCGCTGTGCCGCCGGCGACGGCCCGAGCGAGGCAGGTGGTCCTGTGACGGCAGGTGTACGGAGGACACCGGGCGGGTCCCCGGCCACGGACATGTCCAGGACAGCGGACCGATCCTGGACCGCGGCGGGCGCGGGGGAAAAGGGATGGCCGCCCGGATCCGCGAGCCGGCTGCGCGGCGTCGCCTCCGTCTGCCGGCTAGTCAGCAATGGCCGCCGGAAGCGAACCCAGGGCCAGGCCCGCCTGGCCGGCGCCGCGATTCCGGGCGTACTCAGGCCGGGCAGCTTGAGTGGTACGGGTGCACGCGACCACCCGAGGGTACCCAGCACGTTGTCGCTGTCCCAGGCGGGTGTCCTGACGTCCGCTAGCAATTGGTTGAGCGCCTCGTGCTCAGCCTGCTTTAGCGCCGCCTCCGCCGCCCGGTGCGATTCCTGCTGACCGCGCAATTCTCTTACGCGCATGGCGAGATCGCCTGCGAGTTGCACGGGCTGCATCGCGGTGCCCTCGCGGGCGGTGATTTCGGCTGAGGCTGCGCGGCAGAAGGAAGCGAGGGCGCCGTCGGTGTCTCCCGACATCAGCTGGATGCGTCCCTGCTGCCAGGAGGCCCACATCCGGACCGCGGTCAGGTCAGAACCCTCGGCGAGCGAGCCAACGACGCAAGCATGTGAGAGCGCTGCCGCGAGATCCCCGTGGCCAGCCGCCACCGCGCTCGCGGCCAGCATGCTGTGGCAGGCCCCTTCCATGTCATTGCGTTTGGAGCAATGCGAGGCTGCGATGTCGAACCACCGCTGGGCCACTTCCGCCTGGCCGCAGGCTGCTGCGATGTCGGCCTGGCAATAGATCAGGTCAGGATGCGACGCGAGCACATCATCCGGCAGCTGCCGCAGCCAGCTTTCCAGGGTGGCCCACTGGCCCCGGTCCATCAGCATGGTGGCGCAGCTGGCTATGACCCGGGCGGCGCAGTCAGGATCGCCTATCTCGATGTAGAGGGAGATTGCCTGGTCGTCGGCGCCGGCCTGAAGTAGCCAGCCCGCCGCCTGATGGAGAGTATCGCGCCCCGGCTCGGCAGGGGGGCCAAGCACTTCCCGCAGCGGCTCCCGCCAGCAGGTACGGACGCGCACCCAGCCGTTCTCCAGATGCTGAAGCCAGGGGCCAACGGGGGGCTGACTCTCGGCAGGAAGAACTGGGATGCCGTCCAGACGCGCATACCCTACCCGGGCCGCCAGCGCCAGCCAGCGGCGTTCCGCACTGCCGACGTTGGCCAGGAGCGATTGAGCGAGTCGCGCAAGCAACTCCTCCCAGTGAGCCACTCCGTCAAGCAGCGGCTCCAGGCTGCCGTCCGTCGCCGCGCCGACGCTGCGCAGCCCGGCCAAGGCCGCCGCCCGGCCACCGATAAGCGTTACTGCCCGCTCGCGTCCCCGTCTCGCCAGAGCCGGAGCGTACTCGTCGAGCATCCGTTCCACAGCCTGCGCCGGCAGGCGCAACTCACTGGCAGATCGTCGCGTGCCTGGCCAAGAGCCAGCGGGCCACGGCACGCGCTGAGTGAGTATCACGCACGGCGCGGTACCTTCCAGCTCAGGGAGAAGGTCCGCGCTCACCAGGGACACGGTTGGGCTGCCGGTCCACACCTGATGGGCATCCTCGAGCACCAGCGCGCCTCGCCCGGCCATACCGTCGCGCAGCTCGCGAGCCAGCTGGGCGAAGAGCGGAGGCCAGCCAAACACAGGTCCCGGCCGTGCCCGCATCAGCCCGAGCGTGCGCTGTCCCACGCCGCTACCAATACGCTGTGCCGCTGTGACGAGGGACACCAGGAAGGTTCCCGGGTCACGATCCTCAGGGCCTAAACGTAGCCACAGCGGACTGCGGCCCATTCGCGTGAAGGCCGACGCCAGCCCTTCGGTCAGCACGTGTCCCGAAGGTGCCTCAAGAACGGCCACGCCGCCGGCCGCCGCGCTCTCAAACGCGCTATGCAGTGCTTCCGGACCAGATCCAGAAGGCGCTAATGTCTTTGGGGTCGAATGGCATGTGTCCTGCCAGACCAAGAATCCGTCCCCCCTCCGCGGATAATCAGCGGTCCATACCCGAACCGGGCCGACAAATCACTGCACGCCCCGGCAGAGTCCGGTGCTGAGAAGGACCGACGCACCACTGAATCGCCTGCCGATAGCACCCTTCGTCCGCCGCCGCCGGCGGCTGCGCTCTCCCTAGCCGGCTACGGCGATCGGCTCCACGATCGCACCCGCGCCCCATGACACCCCCCGGGCGATAGGCCCCAGGGTAGTTCCGCGTAGAAGCTGAGGAATCCCCCGAACCAGTGACGTTCAATTTGAAGTGCGGGCGTTGCAGGCCCAGTGTCTGGTTGCCTGGCCACGCGCCGCCGCCAGTGCTACGGGTACCCGGAAGGCGGCGGGGCCGATGCCGGCCCCGCCGCCTCAGATAGAAGTTGCACCGCCAGTTCGGTGCGCGATCTCACGCCGAGCTTCTGGAAGATGTGCCGGACATGAGTTTGCACGGTGTTCTCCGTCACGAACATCGCTGAAGCGATCTCTCGATTAGTCCGGCCTCGTGCCACCAGGGCGGCGACACGGCTCTCGGTCTCGGTGAGGCCCGCCACCGGACCGCGTGCAGCGATCTTGGACAGTTCCTGGCGGACTTTGCCGGCCCACAGCGGCGCGCCCAGCTGCTCGAAGATGCCGAGGGCCTGGTCCAGCGTCTGGCGGGCAGCTGCTTTTTGCTTGGCCCGGCGCTCGATCATCCCTTTGACCAGAAGGGTCCGTCCCAGTTCGAATGGCATCGGCAGCCGGGCATGCTCGGAGAGCGCCTGAACGCACGCCAACCGGGCTCCATCGAAGTCGCCGTCGGTGGCCGCAAGATGGGCGTGGCAGCGTGCGGCCGTCGCCAGCGCCCAGCTGCGCCCGAGTGACTTCCCTAACGCCTCGAGCCGTGACGTCAGCGACCGCGCGCTATCGACTTCACCCAGCGCGACGAGTGCCTCGATCTCGTCTGGGAGGAACTTCACCACGTTCGGCTCCCCGAAGCCTGCGGCAGTGCCCGCATCTGCAATGCGGCCGAGGTGCGAATGTGCGACCTGGTAATCATCCAGTGAGAGCGCAACAAACCCAAGGACCGAGAGAGTCATGGATATGAACGGCACATTCCCGGCCCGCTCGCTCAGGATGAGCGCCTCGCTCGCGAGCTCGCGAGCATCGTCCACCTGGCCCCGGTGGGCACGGACGAGGGCAAGGGAATACAGTGTGGCGGGTTTCATGGTCACCTGATGGCTTTCTTCGACCACCCGGCAGCCCTCCAGAGCGTACTCCTCCGCACGATCCCAGTTCCCCGCCCAGCATTCGAGCTGGCTGAAGTGATACAGAAGGAACGGCAGTGACGCCTCGTCTCCGTGGTCGAGAGCGCGCTGATACCGGTCGGCCAGCCTCACCCGCGCCTCGTCCAGCCGGTCACACCATTTAAGGACGAGCCCTCGCAGCAAAAACGGATCGAGCATCGCGCGGCGCTCAATCGGCTGCTCATCCTTTGCCACGCCGAGCGCCTCGGCCTTATCGAATAGATCTGACCGCACTCCGTTTCCCAGGAGAAACTCGATCAGGGCGATGCGCGCAAGCGAGTGAGCAACCTGACCCTGATCAGCGGCCCGCCGGGCGGAACGAAGCGATATGTGGGCCCAGCGGGAGGCACCGGGCAGGTCGCCAGCCGCGAGCCGGGCAAATGCGAGTTCCTGCTCCGCGTGTGCACGGAGACCTGGGTTCTTCGGTGCTTCCTTCGCTGCCTGGCGGAACATCTCCTCCGCCAGGGACCAGTTGCCCTCGTGATAGCGGATCGTGCCCAGACGGACGAGCAACGCTGCCCGGGCCGGACCGGCCGGGCAGGCAGCGAGCGCAGATTCGATCAGTTCCTGGCTACGGGCAATCTCGCCGCCGCGAAAGTGATAGTCGGCCGCGAGCACCGATCGTCCACGGGCTTCCCTGGGGCGGCTTGCCGGTGTTAGCCGCGCAGCCTGCTCCTCGAGGACTGCTGCAGAGGCCGGCGCGCCCCTCGATCCTGCGTGCTTCGCCGCGCCGTCGACTATCTCGGCGATCTCCTCGCTCGGTCCCTCCGCGCCGAGGGCGAGATGCCAGGCGAGGTCCTCGATTTCCTCGGCCACCGCCCCCAGTTGCCGATGCAGCTGCCTGCGTTCATTCAGGGTCATCTCGGCATACAGCACTGACCGGAGGAGAGGATGCGTGAAACGCAGCGAATCACCGTCGCGCTCGATGATGCCATCGTCGATGGCCTGATCGATCGCAACCCACGATTCGGAAGCCCCGTAAGCGGCGCGGATCAAGCGCTCGCGTGGGTCGGAGGAGGCGGCGACCAGCCGGCCCACATCGCGTGCCTCTGGCGACAGGCCGCGCAAGCGGTGTCGCACAAGATCTCCGAGGCTCTTGGGAACTGGAATCGGTTCGTTGACGACCGACGTGCGCTGGTGCTCGACGAGCGCCCGCGCGCTCTCGAGCGCATAAAAGGGGTTCCCGCCACATGCTTCGTACAGCCTGGTGAGCGTGTACCGGGGCAAGGCGACGCTTAGCTGCGACCGCAGGATCTCGCCGATCGCGCCCAGGCCCAGTGGCCCCAACCTCACTTGCGACAGGCGGCCCGGTGACAGTGCCCGGTCTAGGCCGAGGGGGGACACGAGGTCGGCGTCCGTGAAGCGTCAGCAGGATCGAGACGGGCTCACGCTCCAGCCTGCGGAAACAAAACTCCAGCACGTCGGCGGAGGGACGATCCATCCACTGGGCGTCGTCTACAGCTACCAGAAGGGGCCTGGCACTCGAAAGGCTCCGGAATGCGTCCAAGACCCCGCGGGCCAGGACTTGCCGGTCGGGCATCGATCCCAGGGGTGTCCCGCGTGTTAGCGCGCCTGTCACGGCTCGTCTTCGGTATTCCGGGAGCCGCGGAAGAAACTCCTGGGCAACGTCGCCCAGGAGATCGTCAAGTGCGGAGAAAACGAGCGGTCTCTCAGACGAGGCTGGCCGGCAAGAGAGCACCCGGAAGGATGGCGGGAGTGCGGTCTTCACCAGGTGTTTCCACACCACTGTCTTGCCGATTCCGGTGTCACCAGAAATGACAAGCGCCGCCGACTCACCGGAGCCGGCCGAAAAAAAGGCACAGATCTTGCCTACTTCGGCCTCTCGCCCAATCGGTAGCGAGTTCACTTTTCACCCCCCAAATTGGTTGTAACACGCCTGCCCGCGTACGGAAAGCCTGCACTGGGCCGCACCGATGATCTTGGGAGGCTCCCGACAGCACCCGCCCGGCTCACGTCAAGCGGACGGGTCGCAAATCCGGCGAGGGCACCGACATCCCAGGAGAGTGATCCGGGCAGCAACTGGCCCCTACGGCCAGACACGACCCCTGTGCGCTGGCGATCTATGCGCGGTGGCGGTGGTTGTAACATTCGCGGGCTCGGCGGTGTCTTCATGCCGAACAGGCAAACGTACAAGGAGGACACCATGGTGCTACGCGTCCCGAAGGCCGAACTCCCTGCCGAGCTCAGGGAAAGCATGATCAGGCAGCTTGGTGCCGTGCCCGAGCCAGTCGAGGTGTCATACAACAACCCCAACGTGGCCGTATCCAACCAGGAGTACGCGGCCAAGGTGGCCACGTGGGACGCGGTCGACGCGAGCCTCAAGACGTTCGCGCACATGGCCGTCGCGGCGCAGGTTGGCTGCAGCTGGTGCCTCGACGTCAACTACTTCCTGGCGCAGAACAAGAACCTGGACCTGGCCAAGGCGAGCCAGGTGCCGCGCTGGCGGGAATCGGACGTGTTCACGCCGCTGGAGCGGGACGTGCTGGAGTACGCCGAGGCCATGACCAGCACGCCGACGACCGTCACCGACGAGCTGTCGGCGAGCCTGCTGGAGCGGCTCGGCCCCGCGGCACTGGTCGAGCTCACCGTGTTCATCGGCTTTGCCAACCTGGCGAGCCGGGTCAACACGGCACACGGCATCACGTCGCAGGGCTACTCCGATGCCTGCGAGATTCCGCTGGCCAGGCGCCCCGAGAAGTCCAGCGTGGCGTCCACGGCATGACCGGGGACCCGTTCGTCGTCCACCGCGGCCTGCTGTTCACGGTCGCCTACGAGATGCTCGGATCGGCGGCCGACGCGGAGGACGTGCTGCAGGAGTCCTGGCTGCGGTGGGCCGACGTGGACCGTTCGCGGGTGCGTGACCCGCGGTCGTACCTCATCCGGGTCGTCACCCGCCAGGCGCTCAACCGCATGCGGAGGCTGTCGCGCAGCCGCGAGGACTATGTGGGCGAGTGGCTGCCGGAACCGCTGCTGACCAGCCCCGATGTTGCCGAGGATGTCGAACTTGCGGAGAGCGTCTCGATCGCGATGCTGACCGTGCTGGAAACGCTCGGGCCGGCGGAGCGGGCGGTGTTCGTGCTCCGCGAGGTCTTCGAGATGCCCTACGGCGAGATCGCCGAGGCCATCGGGAAGCCCGCGGCCACGGTGCGGCAGATCGCGCGGCGGGCACGCGAGCACCTGGCGGACCGGCGGCCGCGGGTGCAGGTGAGCCAGCTGGAGCAGCAGGCGGTGGTGGAGCGGTTCCTGGCCGCGCTGCGAACCGGGCAGTTGCAGGAGCTGATGGAGGTACTGGCGCCGGACGTGGTCCTAATCGCCGACGGCGGCGGGCTCGCGGCCGCCGCGCTGGCCCCGGTCCACGGGGCCGGGCAGGTGGCGAGGGTGCTCGCGCGCGCGAGCCAGTACACGTTCGCGTCGACGACCGTGTGGCTCAACGGCGCGCCCGCGGGCCTGATCGAGGTCGCCGGCGAGCCGGCCGCGGTGAGCCTGGTGGTGGAGGACGGGCGGGTCAGCCGGGTCTATCTGGTCCGGAACCCGCGAAAGCTGACGCGGCTCGTCGAACCGGCCGACCTCGCCAGGTAATCCTGCTGGGAGTGTTCCGCCTGGGCTAACCCCTCCGAGAGCGAACTAGAGGGTGACGGCCATCTTTCACCCCATCAGGGGGATGGAACTCGCCCCACTATGAGGTGAAATGGTGCCTGACGGGCGGAGATGTATGGGTCAGATCGCAGGATTCCAGGAGACCTTGCGCAGGGTGGCGATGTTCGACGAAGGCTTCGTCGAAGACCAGGCCGGGCCCGGGTTTGCGGTCCTCATCGTGAAGGTTCTGCGGTGCTGTTGACGGGAGGGACCGGCGCATGACAGGCAACGTCTCTGTGAGCCGCAGGAGGATTCGGGCAAGCACGCGCGCGCAGGTGGGGTCGATAGTGTGAGCGGCTCAACGACCCAGGAGATCGAGCCGTCTGCGCTGGGGGCGGCGTTCCCGCGCACGCACCACATACTTCAGCTTGAGTTCGGGGACCGCGAGGACTTCGATAATCCGCGCAGAGAATGGCGGCGGTTGTTCTCGGAGCTGCTGGGCACCTTCGCGCTGGTCCTGGTCGCCGCGGGCGGGGGGATTTTGCACGCGAAGGGGCAGATCAGCCTCGCCGCGGCGGTCGTGGCCCCGGGCCTGATGGTGATGGCGATCATCTTGTTCATGGGCGCGGTCTCCGGCGCGCACCTGAACCCGGGCGTGTCGCTGGCGTTCGCGCTGCGCGGGGACTTCCCGTGGAAACGGGTCCCGGGCTACATCATCATCCAGCTCATTGGCGCGACGCTGGCCGCCCTGTTTCTGCGGCTGGTGTTCGGGAACGTCGAGCATCTGGGGGCGACGCTGCCGGGCCCAGGGTATAAGAACTGGCAGGCCCTGCTGATGGAGATCGTGCTCACCACGCTGCTGGTCAGCGTGATCTTGGGCACCGCATCGGCGGCGCAGAACGTCGGCGCGATCGCCGCGCTTGGTGTCGGCGGCTACATCGCCCTGGCCGGCCTGTGGTCGGCTCCGGTCAGCGGCACCTCGATGAACCCGGCCCGCTCCTTCGGCCCGGCCCTGGTCAGCGGTGACTGGAGCAGCTACTGGGTGTACCTCGCGGGGCCGCTCATCGGTGCGCTGATCGCCGTCGGCTTCGCGGTGGTGCTGCGTGGCCGCGGCGGTGATGTCATCTCCCGCGCGGCGGGCTCCGGCGTGCTGGACGAGGGGTCCCTGGCCGCCAAGGCGAAACTGGCGCAGGAGATCGACGAGGGCAAGACCATCCCGCCGGGCATCGCTGACACCGATACGCAGCGGGGCGGGTAATGACCGGCGCCGTGCTCAAGCGCTGGCTGGGGTGTGGGGAGCACCGGTCAGTGGTCACCGAGAACACCGGCCGACCGGCTTGGGCCTGCCCCGGTGCTCGACAACTGGACCTCATGGTCGGCCTACTCTCGTCGGGCCCGTGGCAGGCACGGTCATCGCAGTGGGCATTGTCCATGTCCTGCGGGGCCGGGTAGTGGACTCCGCGGGGTGCCGGCAGCACAGTGGACGCGCCCCGGCTCGCAACAGGCCCTGAGCGCAGCGAGCCGGCCGCAAGCAGCCTGACAACGGAGGTGAGTGGGCGGTGGCAGCCAGAAGTGACGCCTCGGACGGAGCGGCGACGAGCCGACCGTCGATCGCACCTGCTCGTGCCGTGGTTCTGACCAGCTTGCTTCCGCTCGTGCCCGTCGCGATGAATCTGCGATTGCGCCATCGGCGGACCCTGCACGCAATCGAGCGGAACCTGGCTAACTCTGATCCGACTCTAACTAAGCTATTTTCTACATTCACCGCTCTGGCCCAAGACGAGGAAAGTGAGCGGGCTGAGAAGGTCAAGGCTCGTTCGCTGCGTGCGCTGGTGCAACGGTTGGCAACGGCACTCGAATTTGACCCCGCCGACCCCTGGCGACGATCGAAGTAGCCGTCCCACCCGAAGGGAGCCGTGCGGACGCCCGATCCGGTCGGTCAGCCCCTCAACATGCTCAGCGGCTCGCACGCGAAGGCACACCGGAATGTATGTTCGGCCACCTACAGCATGGGTGCCGGGGTTCCTCAACAGTGCCGCGCATACGAGCAGGAGGCTGTGGCCCTGCTTGCGCGGATTTTTCGCCTGTTGTGGGCGCTGGGGGGGCGCGGTAGTGACTGACGCGAGGCCGGGTCAGACCCGTATCAGGGTATTCCGCGCTACCGGCCCTGCCGGTGCCGTCTTTCGGTGGCCGTCTGATGTATCAGGGAACTAGGCGGCCTCTCTTTACTCGTGGGACTACGAATCGGTCTTGACAGCCGGACGTGTCGGGCTCAGCGTGCGGGTGATGGGGGTTTACGGGGTTGGGGGACCTAGTGAAACGTCTGGTCGAATATCCCCTCGAGCACGGGGGCAGCGTTCTCGTCGAGATCGACGACACGCCGGGCGGCCCGGTCATGCGTGGCCTGGGAAAGGATCGCCTGACCGTCGCGGAGCAGACCGACAAGACCTTTGAAGAAGCCACGGCCACGGTTGTACCGGCTGCCCGCAGCCTGCTGTCCCGGCTCCGGGGCACCGACGATCCGGCCGCTGAGATCAGCATCGAGTTCGGTGTGCAGCTGAGCGCGCAGACCGGCGCCTTCATCGCCTCGGCCGCCATCGAAGCGAACTTCAAGGTCTCCATGACCTGGCGGCACGGCCCCGGAACCTGAGGGGAGCAGGCCGATGCGCAAGCTGCTGGATTTCGATCTAGTCGTCGAACCTCTCGATGACGGTTACCGGACACGGGTGATCGCCTCCCCGGCCGGGGAGGCGCAAGCCAGCTTGGTTCTCCCGTTCACCGACAAGGACCTGCGGATCCTGGTGCTTGAGGTGGTGGGCTCGATCGGCCGGCTGCGCCGCAAGGTGCGGCGGATCGAGGCGCCGGACCGGCAGCTGATCGAGAACTTCGGCGGCCAGCTCTATCAGGCCCTGTTCACCGGCCCGGTCGGCGACTGCCTGGAACGCAGCCGGGACACCGCCAACAGCCGGGACGCGGGGCTGCGGATCCGGCTGCGGCTGCCCGGGGCACTGGCCAATGTGCCCTGGGAGTACCTGTACGACGCGCAGCACGGCTTTCTCGGCCTGGATCCTGACACGGCGCTGGTGCGCTACCTGGAACTGCCCGCGCCGGTCCGGCCGTTCCCGATCCGGCCTCCGCTGCGGGTCCTGGCGATGATCTCAGCGCCCAGCGACTTGGCACAGCTCGACGCTGAGCAGGAGTGGGCCAGGCTGAAGGGGGCGCTCGAGCCTCTGGTCAGCCAGGGGCTGGTCGAGGTGGACCGCCTGGAGGACGGGACCCTGGCCGCTCTCCCGCGGGCGCTGCGGCTGAGGGAATACCACGTGCTGCACTTCATCGGGCACGGTGGCTACGACGAAGAGGCCCAGGATGGGGCGCTCGCGCTGGAGGACGCCGCCGGCAAAACCCGGCTCGTCACCGGCCGCGATCTCAGCATGATGATCCGGCACCGGTCGCTGCGGCTGGTGGTCCTCAACGCCTGCGAAGGCTCCCGGACCGCGCCGGATGATCCGTTCAGCGGGGTGGCCCAGGCACTGGCCCGCGCGGGCATCCCTGCGGTCATCGCCATGCAGTTCGAGATCTCCGACCCGGCCGCCCTGGCCTTCAGCCAGTCCTTCTACCAGGCCATAGCCGACGGGCTGCCGGTCGACGTGGCCACGGTCGAGGCCCGGCGTTCGATGTTCGCCGACGATAACGAGATCGAATGGGCCACCCCCGTGCTGTACCTGCGCTCGACGGACGGCCGCGTCTTCATCCGGCGACGGAGTCCGCCCACAACACAAGTAGATCCCGACGAGGTAGACCGGCGGGCCAAGGAGGAAGCCGACCGGCTGGCCCAAGGAGGAAGCAGCCCAGCGCGAAGCCGACCGCCTGGCCCAAGAAGAAGCAGCCCAGCAAAAAGCCGACCGGCTAGCCCAAGAAGAAGCAGCCCAGCGCGAAGCCGACCGGCTGGCCCAAGAGCAAGCAGCCCAGCGCGAAGCCGACCGCCTGGCCCAAGAGCAAGCAGCCCAGCGCGAAGCCGACCGCCTAGCCCAAGAGCAAGCAGCCCAGCGCGAAGCCGACCGCCTGGCCCAAGAAGAAGCAGCCCGGCGGAAGCCGCCCGGCTGGCAGCCATGCGGCTTGGCCAGGAGGAAACCAGGACGCTGGGCGGTGAGCATCCGGCGACCGGGGAACCGGCCGGGGCCGAGCACACGCAACACGAGACTGGGCCGCGGCCCCGGGTGCCTGTCCTGGCCTTCGGCCCGCTCATCCTGGGCCTGCCTCTGCTGATCTTGGCTGTGAAAGTCCTTGCGCCGTCCTCCGCCTTCACCAAGCCTTGGGCGCTGGCCGTGCTGTGCAGCGCCATTCTTGGTGGCGTCGTGGCCGCCGTGGAGCACCAGCGCCACCGGATCCCGGTATGGACGGCGACGCTGGAGTTCTTCTTTGCCTGGTTCCTGGTATATGCCGTATACAAACTGAATGTCGGGCACATCCGCCACATCGGGGCGCACGTGCCTCCCCTGGCCATCCTGGCCGCCGTGGGCGCCATCGTCAGCGCGGTACTGTGCCAACGGGCGCTAGCCAGGTTGCCCAGGAAAGGCGGCAGCGTGCATCCGCTGCTGCCCGCCTTCCTGATCTGCATGATGGTCGGGCTAGGTGCCGCCGCCATCGGTTACGCGGGCATGCATTATTCCTCTGTGCAGGTCCTGCAGCGGATCGGCCCAAGCTTGTCCCACATTGGCGGAGTATTCCTCTTCGCTGCCCTCGTGGCTGACTTGCTGGCGCCGCTCCTCGCGCTGGTGCGCAAGCTGAATGGCCGGTAGGCGGCCGCCCGTCACCAGATCGGATGTTCGGGCAAGTATCCGGCTAGCGCGGCAGGGTCCGGGGCAGCCCGAAGGCGGGGAACAGGCTGTTGTCGCCGAACCGGGTGATGGCGCAGACCTGGTCGCCGGCCAGCGTGAGCACGACGAGGCTATGGCCGTGCATGACCGGACCGGGCGGATCGGGGCGATAGTAGCCGAACGCGGGCTGGTCATTGGCGCGGGTAGGCACCAGCCGGGCCACCTGCGCCCCCCACCAGGGCCGGGTCTGGAAGAAGTCGGCGATCGCGGCGTGGCCCTGGTATTCCAGGGGCTCGGGCGGCATCGTCAGCCACGCGTCCTCGGTAAGCAGGGCCACCAGGCGGTCGGCGTCGGCGGCCTCGAACGCGTCCGCGAACCGGCTGGTGAGCTCGCGCTCCCGGGCCGACCGTGGCGCGGGAGCGCCGTCGCGGCCCGCGGCCGGAACCTGGGCGGCGAGCGTGGCGCGGGCCCGCTGCAAGGCGCTGTTCACCGACACCTCGCTGACTCCGAGCATGCCGGCGGCCTGCGCTGCGGGGTACCCGAGCACATCGCGTAGCACCAGGACGGCGCGCTGCCGGGGCGGCAGGTGCTGCAGCCCGGCCACGAACGCCAAGGCCACCGCTTCCTTGGTCTCGTAGCGTGCTTCGGGACCGGGCGCGGCGTCGGGCAGGCCATCCAGCAGCGCGTCCGGGTAGGGCTGCAGCCACAGCGGCTCGGTCCGGCGGGTGGGCTCTGGCGGAGGGGCAGACCATTGGTACTTGGCCGCGGCAGCCGGGCGGCGGCCGGTGTCGCGCAGCGCGTTCAGGCACCGGTTGGTCGCGATCTTGTACAGCCAGGAGCGCAGCGAGGCGCGTTCCTCAAACTGGCCGAGCCCGCGCCAGGCGGCCAGCAGCGTTTCCTGCAGCGTGTCCTCGGCGTCCTGGACTGACCCGAGGATCCGGTAGCAGTGCAGCTGCAGCTCGCGCCGGTGCGGCTCGGTGAGCTCGCGGAACGCCTCCCCATCGCCCGCCCGGGCGCGGGCCAGCGCTGTCGTGGTCACGATCACATCCTCACCCTTCGCCGGGTCCTGAAGTAACGACACCAGCCGGGCCGGAAACTCACCGGCCAATTCGCGGCTACCGCGGTGTCTCAACCAGCAGCAAGCATCACCACGCAAAACTGGAGGACACGTGAACACCGCGAGCAGGCAGGACGGCGTGACCCGCGCCCAGGGCTGGGCCCTGGCGCTGGCGTCGGTGGCGTCGTTCATGGTCGTGCTGGACCTGCTGGTCGTCGCGACCGCACTGAACACGATCCGCCGCGACCTGGGCGCCTCGATCGGGGAACTGGAGTGGACGGTCAACGCCTACACCCTGGCGTTCGCGGTGCTGCTGATGACCGCGGCCGCCGTGGGCGACCGGTTCGGCAGGCGGCGGGTCTTCACCATCGGCCTGGGCGTGTTCGCCGCGGGCTCGGCGGCGTGCGCGCTCGCGCCCGGGGCCGCCGCTCTGATCGCGGCGCGCACGGTGCAAGGCGTCGGCGCGGCGATGGTCATGCCGCTGGCCCTGGCGCTGCTGAACGCGGCCGTCCCGCCGCAGCGCCGTGGCTGGGCGATGGGCATCTTCGGCTCGGTGACCGCCCTGGCGGTCGTGGTGGGGCCGGTGCTGGGCGGCGCGATCACCCAGGGCCTCGCCTGGCAGTGGATCTTCTGGCTGAACGTGCCGATAGGCCTGCTCACCATCCCGCTGGCGCTGCGCCACCTTGACGAGAGCTACGGGCCGCGCGCCGCGCTGGACCTGCCCGGCGTGGTGCTGGGCACCGCCGCGGCCCTCGGGCTGGTGTGGGGCCTGGTGCGCGGCAGCTCGGCCGGCTGGGCCAGTCCCGAGGTCGCCGGGACGCTCGCGGCGGGCGCGGTGCTGGCCGTGGCGTTCACCGGCTGGGAATTGCGTGCCCGCGCGCCGATGCTGCCGATGCGCTTGTTCGCCATCCGGGGCTTCTCCGCGGGCAACGCCGCGGTCTTCCTCATGAACGCGGCGACCACGGGGGCGGTCTTCTTCATGGCCCAGTTCCTGCAGGTCGGCCTCGGCCAGGATCCGCTCGGCGCCGGGCTGCGGCTGCTGCCCTGGGGCGTGGCGCCGCTCCTGATCGCGCCGAGGGCGGGGAAGCTGGCCGACCGGATCGGCGAGCGGCCGCTGGTCGTCTCCGGGTTGCTGCTCCAGGCCGCCGGGTTCGCCTGGATCGCTGTCATTGCCGGCCCGGGGCTGGCCTACCCGGCGATGCTCGCGCCGATGATGATCTCCGGCGCCGGGCTTGGCCTGGCCGTGCCCGCGATCACCAGGGCCGTGGTCGGCTCGGTCCCGCGCGGCGACATCGGCAAGGCGTCGGGCAGCTTCAGCATGATGCGCCAGCTGGGCGGCGCGTTCGGCGTCGCGATCCTGGCCGCCGTGTTCGCCTCGGCTGGCGGCTACACCTCGGCCGCCGTGTTCAGCGACGGGTTCGCGCCGGCCATCGCGGCCGCGGCCGGCCTGGCCCTGGCCGGGGCACTCACCGGGCTGACCCTGCCCGGCCGACCACAGGCCGCGCCGACCGCGCCGGCCGAGCAGATGGCCACGAACACCATCCCTGATTACGCCGTGGCCTCGGCCCTCGAGGAGCCCAAGTGAAGCCCGGCGGTACTCAAGGGCGACGTGGTGGCCGGGGTGCCGATCCTGGGCTGATCATGGCCGGGCGAGATCACGACTCATCGCCGGCGGCCTCACGCATCCGGGCCGTAGGCCGCCGCGACGTCCTGCGAGCTGCCCCACCCGCTGTAGGTGGGCAATTTCGGCCAGCCCTCGGGCGAGTCCTGCCACTCCTCCTGCCGCCCGTAGGGCAGCAGATCGATCAGCGGAAAGGTGTAACTGAGCTGCTCGGTGCCACGGCCGTTGGTGTGCCAGGTGCGGTAGACGGTGTCGCCATCACGCAAGAACACGTTGACCGCGAACCCGCCGCCCGGCGGCGCGCCGACATCGGTGCCGAATGAGCTGTTCGCCGTGGAATACCAGGTCATCGTGTTCCCAACGCGCCGCTTGTAAGCCAGCGCCTCGTCGATCGGGCCCTGGGTGACGATGACGAACCGGGCGTCGTAGCTATCCAGGAACTCCAGCCTGGTGAAGTGCGAGGTGAACCCGGTGCAGCCCGGGCACTGCCACTGCTCGCCGGGAAACCACATGTGGTTGTAGACGATCAGTTGTGACCTGCCGTCAAAGACGTCCGCCAGCCGGACCGGCCCCTGCTCGCCGTCCAGGGTGTAGTCGGGCATCTCAACCATCGGCATCCGGCGTCGCTGCGCGGCGATCGCGTCGAGCTCCCGGGTCGCGGCCTTCTCCCGGGCGCGCAGTGCATCAAGCTGGCCCTGCCAGGTGCCGGCGTTGACGATAGGCGGCAGTGCGCTGGTGGTCATGGCATCCTCCGAGGTGCGCCCGGTAGCTTGCGGTTTGCAGGTATGGACGCTGCCCGGCCGGCGAAATCATCGGTGGCCAGCGGAATGAGCCCGCGAGGCTCTCCCTGGCCGTCTTCGAGCCAGGGGCGGGCCCGGGATCACGATCGGAGGCTGACGGTGCCTGACGTGGCCATGCTTTCGGAGTTCCTGGCCGGCGGCCAGGTCGACGCGGCCGTGTTCGCGCTGCGGCCCGACTACCGCGCGATGCTGCTGGCCGCCGACGGGATCGCCACGGGCCCGGGCGATCAGGCGAGCGACGCACTGCTCCGGGCGGCAGAGACCGCCGCCGCCGAGGCGCTCCGCGACCGCACGGTGGAACAGCTCCCGCACGTGGCGGCGTGGCGCGAGGCGTACCGGGCGTTCGGGGCCAAGCCGCAGCGCACCCGCAACAGCCTGGAGGCGCTGCTGCGCCGTGCGGCGTCCGGGCTGCCCCGGGTGAACCGGCTCACCGACCTCTACAACGCGGTCTCGGTGCTGCACCAGCTCCCGCTCGGCGGGGAGGATCTCACCCGCTACACCGGTGCGCCGCGGCTGGTCCGGGCCACCGGCGAGGAGCCCTTCGACACCGTGGCCGACGGCATCGCGGTCACCGAGCAGCCCGACCCCGGCGAGGTCGTGTGGTGCGACAAGACCGGCGTAACCTGCCGGCGCTGGAACTGGCGCCAGGCCCGTCGCACCCAGCTGCGCGACGACACCACCACCGCGCTGTTCATCCTCGACGCGCTCGACCCCCTGACCGACGAGGCACTCCACGCCGCCGCCGACGACCTGGCGGCCCACCTGGCCTCACTCGGCCCCGGCGTCCAGGTCGCCCGCCGCCTGATCGGCCGGGCGGGATGAATCACGACGCCGGGCCTGACTCGCTACTTGCCGCGAGTATACGCTGAGTGTATGCTCTCGGGGTATGAGCGTTCCGCTGACACTGCTGGGCCTGCTGGAGCGGGAGCCGAGTCACGGCTACGACCTCAAGCGGGACTATGACACCTACTTCGGCCGGGGCAAGCCGCTGCCCTACGGCCAGGTCTACGCGACCTTGTCCAGGCTGGCCCGGGACGGCAAGGCGATCGCCGGGCCGGCCGAGCACGGCGAGGGCCCCGACCGCAAGCGCTACACGATCACCGAGGCCGGCCTCGCTGACGTCGAGCAGTGGCTCTCCGAGCCGGCCCCGCCCGAGCCGCACCTGCAGACGGTGCTGTTCGCCAAGGTCGTGCTGGCCCTGATGCTGGACCGCCCCGCCGACTGCTACCTGGACGCCCAGCGGGCGGCCCACCTCCAGCGGATGCGCGAGCTCACCGCCCTGAAGCAGCGCGGCGAGGTCGTCGACACCCTGCTCGCCGACTATGGCCTGTACCACCTGGAGGCAGACCTGCGATGGATCGACCACACCGCGGCCCGGCTAGACATACTGGCGCGGGCGGTGCGCCAGTGAGCGCGATCATCGAGGCCCGCGGCGTAGTGAAGTCGTTCGGGCAGACGCCGGCGCTGCGCGGCGCCACGATCGCAGTGGAGCAGGGCGAGATCCTCGCGGTCATGGGCCCGAGCGGCTCGGGCAAGTCGACGCTGCTGCACTGCCTGGCCGGCATCCTGGTCCCCGACGACGGAGAGGTCTGGTTCGGCGGCCAGCGCCTGGACAACCTGGGCGAGAACCGGCGCAGTGCGCTGCGCCGGGACCGGTTCGGGTTCGTGTTCCAGTCCGGCCAGCTGGTGCCCGAGCTGGCCGCGGAGGAGAACGTCGCCCTGCCCCTGCTGCTCGGCGGCACCCGCCGGAGGCCGGCCCTGGCCGAGGCCCGGCCCTGGTTTGGCCGGCTCGGCCTGGACGGCCTCGAGCAGCGCCGCTCCGGAGAGCTGTCCGGCGGGCAGGCGCAGCGCGTCGCGCTGGCCCGGGGCCTGGTCGGCGGGCCCGAGGTCCTGTTCGCCGACGAGCCGACCGGCTCGCTGGACTCGGTGTCCGGCGAGCTGGTGATGAACCTGCTCACCGCCGCCGCCCGTGAGCAGGGCACCACGGTCATCCTGGTCACCCACGACGCCCGGGTCGCCGCCTACGCCGACCGGGAGGTCGTCGTCCGGGACGGGAAGGTCAGCTCGCTCACCGGGGCCTCGCCGTGATCCGCCTCGGGCTGCGCCTGGCCGTCAGCGGCGGCCGGGAGGCCGTCATCCGCCTAGCCGTCCTCGCGGTCGCCGTCGGGCTCGGCGTTGGCCTGCTGCTGACCGCGCTATCCGCGATCAACGCGGTGAACGCGCAGAACGACCGTCACGCGTGGCTGTGGACCGGATCCGACCAGGAGCCCGCCGGGCACGCGCCAGCCGGCACGGCTCCGCTGTGGTGGAGCACCAGCGGCGACGAGTTCGGCGGCCAGCAGGTGGTCCGCGTCGACGTGGCCGCCACCGGCCCCACCTCACCGGTGCCGCCGGGTATCCCCCGTGACCCCGCACCGGGCCAGTACTACGCCTCCCCGGCGCTGGCCAGCCTGCTGCGCAGCACCCCGGCGGACGAGCTCGCCGACCGCTACCCCGGCCGCCTGGCCGGCACGATCGGCGATGCCGCGCTGCCCTCCCCGGACTCGCTGTACATCATCATCGGGCACCCCGCCGCGCAGCTGGCCCGCACCCCGGACGCCATCGCGGTAACCACGATCGCGACCGCCTTGCCGATCCGATTTGGGGGCAGGAACCCTAAGGGCCTGGCCAATCCGCCGCCCGACGAGGGAGTCGGGGCCAGTGGCGTCGACCTCATCTTCTCGGTGGTGGCGCTGGCCCTGCTGACCCCGGTGCTGATCTTCATCGCGACCGCGACCCGGCTGTCGGCCGCCCGCCGCGAGCAGCGGTTCGCCGCGATGCGCCTGGTCGGCGCGCGGCCACGGCAGATCTCCGTCATCGCCGCCGTGGAGTCCACGGTGGCCGCCGCGGCGGGCGTGGCCGCGGGCTTCGGCCTGTTCTTCGTGCTGCGGATCCCGCTCGCGGCCGTCCCGTTCACCGGCGAGCCGTTCTTCCCCAGCGACCTGTCGCTCAGCCTGCCGGACATCCTGGCCGTCGCGATCGGCGTGCCCGTGGCGGCCGCCCTGGTGGCCCGGCTGGCGCTGCGGCGCGTACAAATCTCCCCGCTCGGCGTCACCCGCCGGGCGACCCCGAAGCCGCCGCGGGCCTGGCGGGTGCTTCCGCTGCTGGCTGGCCTGGCCGAGCTCGGCTTCTTCGTCGTGCACGGCCGCCCGGCGACCGCGGCCGGGCAGACCCACGCGTTGGTGCCAGGCTTCCTGCTGATCATGATCGGCCTGGTCATCGCGGGGCCGTGGCTGACGATGACCGGCGCGCGGATCATGGCCCGGCGCGCCAGCCGCCCCAGCGCGCTGATTGCCGCCCGGCGGCTGGCCGACGACCCGCGGGCCGCGTTCCGCGCGGTCAGCGGCCTGGTCCTGGCCCTGTTCATCATGACCGTGGCCGTCGCGGGCATCACCACGCAGAACGCCAAGGAAGACCATCCGATCGGCTGGGCCTCGGCCGCCAACGTCCTGGTGGACGACCACGTCGGCCAGCCGCTGCCCACCAAAGATCAGCCGACCACCGACGGCCGTCCGTCGCTGACGGCCCCGGGGCCAACGCGGACGCTGGCCCCGCTGCTAGCCCGGCTGAGCAGGATCCACGGCGTCGAGAGCGTGATCACGGTTCGCGTGGACGGCAAGTTGACCCTGCCCAGAGCGCTGCTTGGCGGAAGCGTCCCTTGGGCTCCCCTCGGCATTTGAGCAGACCGGCCCCGTTCCCGCCGGCGTGGTCTCGTGCTCCCAGCTGGACTCGCGTCTCCTGGCCTCGGCCGCTGCCCCGCCGGGGCGGCAGCCGCGTCCTTCCCCAAGTTCCTGGACGCCGCCTCCGCCCGGCAAGAGCCTCGAAAGGATCACCTGGCCGGCCGCGGACGTCCCCGCTCGCCAGCTGCGCGGCCTGGGCCTGGACAGCATCGACATCGCGACGAACGGATCGCAGTCAGCCGTCGAGCAGGCCAGGACCGCACTGGAGAACGCGAACGCCTACCCCAGCCTCGGCCCGCCGTTGACCCTGAGCGAGGTGACGGCCGAGGTAACCACGGGCAACAACGGCTACCAGCAACTCGCGAACGTGGTGATCCTGGCCAGCCTGCTGATCGCCGGCTGCACCCTGGCCGCCGCCGTCGCGGCCGGGCTGGCCGACCGCAAGCGCCCGTTCAGCCTGCTGCGGCTCACCGGCGCCCGGCTCAGCCATGCTGCGGCGCGTGGTCGCGCTGGAAGGCGCCATCCCGCTCCTGGCCGTCGCCGCGGTCTCGATCGGCGTCGGCTTCGGCGCCGCCGCGATTTACGCGAGCGTGCAGCTGCAGCACCCGCTAGTGCTGCCGGGCGCCGCCTACTACCTGCTCGCCGCGGCCGGGATCGCGGCCTCCCTCGGCATCATCGCGGCCACGTTCCCGCTGCTGCGGCGCATCACCGGCCCCGAAGTCGCCAGAAACGAATGACCGGACCCGCCCCCGCCCAGCATCTCCCTGTCGCGGACTTTCATGATCCATTCAGGATCACGACGGGGAGATGCTGGGCCGGGATTCGCCTGCCGGTCAGCCCGTAAGGCTGGCGAACATGCCGGGCTCGTAGGAACCTCCCTTCTGGCGCACGATTACGGCGAGCCGGTTGGTCGCGTTGATCAGGGCGACCAGGGCGACCAGCGCCGTGATCTGGTCGTCGTCGTAGTGCTTGCGCACCTGGGCCCAGGTCTCGTCGGACACTCCGTGGCTGGCATCGGCGAGCCGGGTGCCCTCCTCGGTGAGCGCCAGCGCGGCCTGCTCGGCCTCGGTGAACACGGTGGACTCGCGCCAGGCGGCGACCTGGTTGAGCCGGACCGGGGTTTCACCGGCGGCCGCGGCCTCCTTGGTGTGGATGTCCACACACCAGCCGCAGCCGTTGATCTGGCTGGCGCGCAGGCTGGCCAGCTCCTGGGTGGCCTTGGGCAGCGGCGACTGGTCGATCACCAGGCTGACGTTGTAGATCCGCTTGGCGATCTTGGCGCCGATCTCGTTGGCCATCAGGTCGATACGGGGTTCCATGACTTCGTCCTCACTCGTGGAGTCCGGGTGCCGCGCGGATCGTTCGCGCGGCGTCCTTACGAACATGGAGATGCCGGCGGCCTGGTCCCTGTGACGCTGCGGCACTGTGACGCGGGCCACCGGCCGGAGGTGTCACAAAGCGGCGGGGACCGGCGTCTTGTGCGTGTGGCACAGTCGGGAGCGAACAGGCAGGAGCCAGCTATGGGCGAGCACAGCGAGCCAGCACCGGGCACAGCCGGGCCGCTCGCGCGCGGCGGCCGCACGGATCCGGCCACCGGGGCGTTCGTCGCCCACCGCAACCTGCTGTTCACCGTCGCCTACGAGATGCTCGGCTCGGCCGCCGACGCCGAAGACGTCCTGCAGGAAACCTGGCTGCGGTGGGCGGGCGTCGATCTCGGCACCGTACGGGATCAGCGTGCCTACCTGGTCCGGATCACCACCCGCCAGGCGCTGAGCCGGCTGCGTACGCTCCGCCGGCGCAAGGAGTCCTATGTCGGCCCCTGGCTGCCCGAGCCGCTGCTCACCGCGCCCGACGTGGCCGAGGACGTCGAGCTGGCCGAGAGCGTCTCGATGGCGATGCTGCTGGTGCTGGAGACGCTCGGGCCGACCGAGCGGGCGGTGTTCGTGCTGCGCGAGGTGTTCGGTCTGGAGTATGACGAGATCGCCGAGGCCGTCGGCAAGAGCCCGGCTGCGGTCCGCCAGATCGCCCACCGGGCGCGTGCCCACGTCGCCGCGCGCCGGCCCCGCGGGGTCGTGTCCGCAGCCGAGACCCGCGGCGCACTTGAGGCGTTCCAGCGGGCGATCGAAACGGGCGATCTGCAGGGCCTGCTCGACATGCTCGCGCCGGACGTCGTCCTGCTGGGTGACGGTGGCGGAGTGGTGCAGGCCGTGGTGCGGCCCATCGTGGGGGCCGGCCGGGTGGCTCGCCTGCTGGCTGTTGGCCTGCCCAGGATTGGCGGGCAGGTGTCGGTCGAGCCGGTGCAGATCAATGGCAGTCCGGCCCTGATCATCCGGCTCAACGGGGAGATCGACGATGTCGTGGCGGTGCGGATCGACGACGGCCTGGTCACCGGACTCTATGTCGTGCGCAATCCTGAGAAGCTGTCGCGTGTCGAGCGTGAGACCGCGGTGAGCCGCTGAGCCCGAAGGCCTGGACCGGCCGTATGCGGCGGAGCCCAGGGACGAATACCGTCACGATGGGGGCGGTGCCGCCGCCCAGGTAACTGTGACGGTCCAGTCCGATGCGGTACTCCCGCTGGATAGCGGACCGATGAGCTCGATGCCTTCCTTCTCGGACTGTCCCTGGGTTGCTGAGCAACCCCCCGAACTGAACTCCTGGTCACAGGTGAGACTGCCGGTCAGCCCCGTAGAGCTGTTCGTGTTGGTACCGAAGTTTTTCAGCATGTACTGATCCACCCCCGGAGCGCCGCCAGGGCCGGTGCAGGCCGCAGACGGGTTGCACAGGGCCCAGTTGGGACCGCCTCCGGAGGGGTTCGCGTTCGCGCCGACCACGTACACCTGTCCCGGAGGACCCTGGTACGTGATCTTGATGGGAAAGCTTCCACTGGCCCCGGGCGCTCCCACCCAGCAGTGGCCGTTCGGGTAGCCAAGAGCATTCGACGTCGAGGCGGTGTCAGCGCCCGCGCTCCCGCCGGTGCAGTTGCCGAAACTCGCAGTATCTGGTGAGACGGTGACCGAACGTATCGTCGGAACGGCCTTCAGTGAGAGTGAGATGCTGCCGCCGTTGGTGGCGGCTGGAGCCGGCTTGTTGACGAACACGAGCACGGCAATTAGCAGGGCCAGGCCGATCAGTACAATCGCCCAGGTCCTCCGGCGCCGCACTCTAATCTCATAATCAACCATGCGGTTCTCCCTGGTGATCGACCGCGCCCGGGTGGCTGCTAGCCCGTTCGACCCGGATCCGGAGACCGGATCTGCGGACGGCGAAGACCGTGACGGTCAGCAGCAGGAGCCCGGCTATGGCCCACCACATCCAGACCGGGAATGAGGATCCCCCCGGCGCAGGCGCAGAACTCACACTGAACTCGAGCTTGGTCGCAGCGGCGACACCAATATTGTTCGCCCCCGCTTGAGCCGTTGCGGAACCGCTCACCACGATGTCACTCAGGTACACGCCCGGCTTGGCCCGGTCCGGTATGACGAGTTCAAGGGAAACGCGGGCCGCTTTGCCCGGCGCGATCTGCACGGCAGACCCGGGGAACTGGATCCAGGACGGCGGAACATCCCAGCCCGGACCCCGGCTGAGCCGCTCAACACGCATGCTGACCGCTTCTGCTTCAGACCCGGTGTTAACGACGTCAAGCGGAAGCGCAAACCTCTCTCCACGGTGCGCCATGCTCCCGAGACGCACGGGACTGGCCTGCACGCCAACCCCGACACTCGCGTCCGACGTCTGGGTGAAACCAGCGAGCGCTACCAGGGCGACGGGGACCGCAAGCGGTACCGCCAGCAATCGCCACAGGTGCATCAGCACTCCCCCAGTACTGCACTTATTTCACATCATCACCGGGCAGACGAGACTCGTCAACAGATCCGTTCCGTACCGGTGCAGAACGCTGCAGAACGCCGGTCAGGCCGGCCTGCATTACACAAGGCGGAAATGCCAGGTCCCGGAGAAATGCTGCGGCCTTTTAAACGGGATGGGCATCGCCTTAACTACGTCCCGCCTGTCTGCGGGTTCCTGTGGGTCCACACCGAGGTCGCCCTGCGGCCCGGGAAGCGTGCGTGACGCACGTCACCCCTGACCGTCCAATCCCTCCGGGCGGCCCGCCCGTATCTGGTTCCGGCAACCAAGTGATGAAGAGGCGGCGCCTGGCGCACGAGCGTCCACCGCCCGGAACTGGAGATGATCAAGATGAGGATGTCCCTGCTGCGGCGGGTGCCGATGCCGGTCAAGCTGGGTGTTCCAGTGGCCGCAGGACTGCTGGCCACGGCGTGCGGCAGCGCGGCCGGGTCAACGACCGCCGGGTCAGCGGCCGCCGGGACGCCAGCGAGCGGGTCAGCCACGGCGACGGTGATCGAGTCTCACGCTGGTTCGGCGGGATCGTTCCTGACCAATGCGTCCGGACGGGCCGTGTACCTGTGGGCCGCGGACAGCATGAACAAGTCCAACTGCTCGGGGGCGTGTGCCGGGGCCTGGCCTCCGGTGACGAGCATGGGCAAGGTGACCGCAGCCAACGGCGCGAAGGCCGCTGACCTGGGCACGATCACCCGGTCGGACGGGACCAAGCAGGTGACCTACAGCGGTCACCCGCTGTACTACTTCGCCGGTGACTCCGGCCCGGGCCAGACCAACGGCCAGGGCAGTGACAACTTCGGCGCGAAGTGGTGGCTGGTCGCCCCGGCCGGGGCGAAGATCACGGTGGCCGATGCGGCAGCCAGCGCAGGCAGCTCCTCCTCGTCGGCGCCGGCCTCGTCCAGTGGCTCCAGCGCAGGCGGCTCCAGCACTGGCAGCGCCGGTGGCGGCTGGGGCTGACCCCTCCCGTGACCACGTTCCCGACCCGCATCGCGGGCACTGACGCTGGCCGGCCGCCCCGCTCCCTGGGGCGGCCGGCCAGCGGGTGGGCCTTCACCGGCCTCGCCGTGACGGCTTTCGGCGGCCCGCTGGCCCTGGCCGCGCTGTATGCGCCGGCCGGCGTGGCCGGGGCCAGCGCCGGGGCGGGGCTGGCCATGGCCGGCGCGGTGGCCTTGTTCGCTGTCCCGCTGGTCATCTGGCTTCGCTACGCGCGGCGGGTGAACGGGGCGGGCGGGCTGTATTCCTTTGTCGAGGCGGCGGCCGGGCGGCCGGTCGCCCTGGTCCAGGCCGGGCTGTGGATCGTCAGCTACCTGCTGTACCTGCTGTACACCACGGCGCAGATCGTCTACGACACGCTGCCCGCCGTCCTGCCCGCCGAGCGGCGCTACCAGCCGGTGCTGGAGATCGCCATCCCGGTGGCGCTGGCGGGGGTGATGATCGCCGGGCGGCGCGCCGCGCTCCTGGTCACCGGCGCACTGGCGGCCGGCCAGATCGTCCTCGCCGCCACCCTGGACGGCGTGACCCTGGCCCACCTGCCCGTCCCGGTGAGCAGCTTCACGGCCTCCGCCCCCGCCGGGGCCCTGGCCAGCGCGACGGCCCAGACGTCGCTGCTGTACATCTGCGGCAGCCTGCCGCTGTTCCTCGGCGGCGAGCTGGCCCGCCCGGCCCGGACCATCCGGCGCGGCCTGATCGCCGCCTGGCTGGTGACCGCCGTGGTCGTCACGGCCGCCGTCGCCCCGCTGGCCGCCGCACCGGCGTTCACCCGGGCCCCCATCCCGGGGATGGCAGTAGCTGAGCGCTTCGCGGGGCACGGGTTCGCCGTCGCGATCGGGCTCGGGGTAGCCATCAGCGTCGCCGGGGTCATGCTCGCCGAGTACTTCGCCCTGAGCCGGCTCATCAGCACCGTCACCTCCTGGCGGCTGCGCCCGGTCATCATCGCCCTCGGCGCCGCCCTGGTCCTGTCGGCGCCGGTCACGCTCATCAACCCGGACCGGATCTACAGCTTCCTGATCAAGCCGTCGCTGGTCGCGCTGTGGCTCAGCCAGCTGATCGTCTTCGCGGTCTACCCCCGGTTCGCCGGGCGGCAGCAGGACCGCCGCTTCCCCGCCTGGACGCTGACGGTGATCGCCACCGCGTTCGCCCTCTACGGCCTGTGGGTCACCATCCAGCATTCCGCGACCTGACCCGAAAACGGCTGGCCGCGACGCCAGCCGGAACCACTACCCATAAGGAGAAAGACCGATGAACTCCAGTCACACGAGCACCCTGCTCCGCGAGCACGACACCGCCTCCCGGGACAGCCTCCCGGGCCGGGCCGCCCGGCTGCTGGCCCGGGGGCCAGCCAGGGTGAAATCACCAGGCGCGCGCTGGGCGGTCAATGTCCTGGCCGTCGCCGGGGCCGCCCTGATCGTGTGGTCCGGCGTGATCCACCTTCAGCTGTGGGCTGACGGCTACCGGAGCATCTCCGTGATCGGGCCGCTGTTCCTGATCCAGGGCGTCGGGGGCATCGCGCTGGCCGTGGTGCTGGCCGTCTTCCGCCGCGTGGTCCTCCTGGCCGCCGGTGCTGTCATGATGGCCGCCACGGCCGCCGGGCTGCTGCTCAGTGCCGGCATCGGCCTGTTCGGCTACACCGAAAGCCTGGCTGTCCCCTACGCCATGAGCTCGCTGGTGGTGGAGTTCGCCGGCGCGGCCGTGCTCGCCGCCGCAGCCGCCATCCTGCTGGCCGCCCGCCCGGGATCCCGGCCAGTACGGCACTAGCGCCCCACGGCAGGCCGGGCGGGCCAGCGGGACCCCTGTCCCGCTGGCCCGCCCGGCGGCCCAGGGATCGCGGCGAAGAATTTCCCCAGTTCATGCCCGGTGGTCCAATCTCTTTCCGGCCGTCACCCGTATGTACTGTGTGCGGATAGTGGGAACCTCGACCGACCAGCTACCAGACGAGACGCTGCTCGCAGGCCTGGGCGCCGGCGACGCGGAGCTCTCGCTCGCGTTTGTGCGCCGCTTCCAGGGACTCGTCTTCGGCGCGGCGGTGGCCGTGGTCAGCGACACCACGACGGCGGAGGATGTCGCCCAGCAGGCTTTCGAGCAGGCCTGGCGGCACGCCCAGGTGTTTGACTCGCGCCGCGGCTCCGTCCGGGCCTGGCTGAGGACCATCACCCACAACCTCGCCGTGGACGCCGTCCGGGCGCGGACCTCGGCGCCCATGGACCCGGACGATCTTCCCGCTATCCTCACCGCGGTGACGGACACGCCGGAACGGGTCGCCGAAGCCCACGACAACGCCGCGGAACTGCGCCGCACGCTGGCCAGGCTGCCAGAGCCGCAGGCCCGGGCCGTGGCCATGGCCGGCATCTACGGCATGACGGCGCAGCAGATCGCTGACAGTGAGCGCATCCCCCTGGGCACGGCGAAAACCCGGATCCGGGACGGGATGCAGAAACTGCGAGCCGCCTACCTCCCGGAGGAGGCCGGTAATGAGTGAGCTGAACGAGATGGGATGCCGCGAGTTCTCAGACGCCGCCGCCGAACTGGCGCTCGGTGTGCTGACCGGGCGTGAGCGCGCGCAAGCCCTCGCGCACCTGGACCACTGTGCGTCGTGCCGCGAGGAAGTCCGCCAGCTGACGGCCACCAGCGAGGGATTGCTGGGCCTGCTGCCCAGCGTGGAGCCTCCGGCGGGATTTGAGGCGCGGGTGATGGACCGGCTTGGCCTCGCCGCCCCCGCCCCGAGCCCGGCCCGCCAGGCTAGCTGGACCAGCCGGATGTTCCGCCTGGGCCGGAATCCTGCTCACCAGGCTGCCACCGGCCAGGCCAGGCCGGCCGGGCGAACCCGGCGGGCGCTGGCCCTGGCGGCCGTCACACTGGCCGTCGTCGCGGCTGGCCTGGGAGGGTGGGGCCTGCGGCCTGGCACCTCGGCTCCGGCCGGGACCCCGCTGAGCTCCGCCACTCTGCTCTCCGCCAGCCACCAGGCCGCGGGCAAGATCTTTCTCTACGACGGCAGCTCACGGTGGCTGTACATGTCCGTGAACATGCCCACGGGGAACGGCACCGTGATCTGCGAGGTGGAAAGCGGGAACGGCCACATCACCACCGTCGGCTCGTTCCAGCTGACCGGCGGCCGCGGCTACTGGGGCAGTCCGGTCCCCCCGACCCATGGGCCGCTCACCGGCGCGCGGCTGGTCGGGCCGGGCGGCACCGTCCTGGCCACCGCCAGCTTCCACACCGCCTAGGTTCCTGCCCCTCCGGCGGGCCTCGTGTTGACGCAACTGAGTGGTTGCCATAGTGTGGCAACCACTCAGTTGCTACTTCATGGAGGCTGTCATGGGATTCCCCGATCGCATCGAGCGGACCGTGGAGCTCGGCCATCCGCCGGCGAAGGTGTGGGCGGCGCTGACCACGGCCGAGGGCCTGGCGGGCTGGTTCGGCCAGCAGGCCGCGATCGACCTGCGCCCGGGCGGGTCGGCCAGCATGAAGTGGGACCACGGCCACATCGCCGACATGCGGGTCGAACGGGTCGAGGAGCCCACGGTGTTCGGCTACACCTGGCACATCTACGGCCTGCCCGAAGACGATCCGCGCCGCACCTACGTCGAGTTCACCCTCGAGCCGGCCGGTTCGGGCACCCGGCTGACCGTGGTCGAGACTGGCTTCAGCCAGCTGCCGGAGGACGCCCACCGCGAGGCATTCGACGGCAACACCCGAGGCTGGGGAAGCGAGCTGGGTGAGCTGGCCGATTACCTTGATGCCGCCTGACGTCGAGGCGATCGCCGAGCAGGTCTTCGCCGCCCTGGCCGACCCGAACCGCCGCGCCATCCTGGCCACCCTGGCTGCAGGAGGGCCGGCCACGGCCACAGACCTGGCCACCCGCCTGCCGATCACGCGGCAAGGGATCGCCAAGCACCTGGCCCTGCTGGCCGACGCCGGCCTGGTGACGGCCGAACCCGGGGAGCGGCGCCGGGTGCGCTACCGGCTCCGTTCCGCCCCGATGCAAGTAGCACAGCAGTTCCTGGCCGCGCTGGCCCGTGACTGGGACGGCCGGCTCAGCGCGCTGAAGGACCAGCTCGATCGTGACGCTGGCTGATCAGGTTCACCGCCACCTCCGTGGTGGCGACCTCAACTGGAAGGCGGACATGACCATGAAGACTCCTCCGATCGTTACGCAGCCCGAGTGGGAGGCTGCGCGCCAGCAGCTGCTGGTCAAGGAGAAAGAAGTGAGCCGCGCCCGGGATGCGCTGGCCGCGGAGCGCCGGCGGATGCCGTGGGTGCCGGTAGAGAAGGAGTACGAGTTCGAGGGTCCTGAGGGCACGGTGAACCTGCCCGGCCTGTTCGCGGGCCGCCGTCAGCTGATCGTCTACCGCGCCTTCTTCGAGCCCGGCGTGCACGGCTGGCCCGAGCACGCCTGCCCCGGCTGTTCCCTGGTCGCCGACCAGGTCGCCCACGTGGCCCACCTGAACGCCCGCGACACCACCCTCGTCTTCGCCTCCCGCGCGCCGCAGCCCGACATCGAGCGGGTCAAGGCCCGGATGGGCTGGGACTACATCCCCTGGTACACGATGACCGACAGCTTCGACGCCGACCACGGCGTCGACGAATGGCACGGCACGAACGCGTTCATCCGCGACGGCGACCGGGTGTTCCGCACCTACTTCGTCAACAACCGCGGCGACGAGGTCATGGGCGGCACCTGGGCCTACCTCGACCTGACCGCGCTCGGGCGCCAGGAGGAATGGGAAGACTCCCCCGACGGCTACCCGCAGACCGCGCCGTACTCGTGGTGGCGGTGGCACGACGCCTACGGCGACGACGCATGAATGTCCAGGTCAGCGGCGTGCGCACGGGGACAGCCGCCACAGCGGCCGCGCTGGCACTGACCCTCGGGCTGGCCGCGGCGTCCTGGGCGCTCGCGATCCGCCAGATGAGCGGGATGGACATGGGCGTGGCGACCCGGCTCGGCTCGTTCGCGTTCTTCGCCGCCGTGTGGGTGACGATGATGGCGGCGATGATGCTGCCGGGCGCGGTCCCGGCCGTCGTGCGGCGCGTCCAGGCCAGCGGCCGGCTGCGCGGCGTGCCGCTCTTCCTCGGCTCCTACCTGGCCGTCTGGGCGCTGGCCGGCGCCGCGGTGTACGCGCTGTACCGGCCGCACGGGTTCGTCCTGGCCGGCGCGGTGGTGATCGCGGCCGGTGCCTACGAGTTCACGCCGCTCAAACGGCACTTCCGGCGGCGCTGCCAGGACGCCACCGGCTCCGGCTTTGGCTACGGGCTGTGCTGCCTCGGGTCCAGCATCGGGCTGATGGTGATCCTGGTGGCGCTGAGCGTCATGAGCGTGATCTGGATGGCCGTGATCACCGTTCTGGCTCTCGGCCAGAAACTCCTGCCCGCGAAGGCCGCCGTTGACGTGCCGCTGGCCCTGGGGATCGTCGGGCTCGGCATCCTGATCATCCTCGCGCCCGCGTCGGTCCCCGGGGTCATGCCACCGATGTAAGACGTCACCGGGCCGCGCGAGGCGCCTGACCCAGCAAGGAGGGAACCCATGAGGGACCAGCCAGAACTCGCCGGACAGCCGGCCGCTGGCGCCGCCAGCACACCGGGAATGCCCGAGGTGGTCGACCGCGCCACCTTCCAGGCCGATCTCGACCAGCTGCGGGCCCGGGAGAAGGCGCACACCCGCGAGGGCGACGCGATCGCGGCGGCCCGCCGGCGGCTGCCCATGGTGGAGGTGGACCCCGCCATTCCGCTGGCCGGCCCGGACGGCCCGGTCACGCTGCTGGAGGCGTTCGAGGGCCGCCGGCAGCTGATCGCCTACTACTTCATGTGGCACGCCGGCCGGCCCGCGGCCGGGCAGTGCGAGGGCTGTACTTTCTATAACGGCCAGATCGGCGAGCTGTCGTCCCTGCATTCGCGGGACATCACCTATGCCACCTTCTGCCAGGGCCCGTACGAGGTGAGCGCCCGGTACCGGGACTTCATGGGCTGGGACATGCCCTGGTACTCAGCCCAGGACTCGGCCGAGGCGCTCCTCGCCGGGCGCCAGATCGGCCTGTTCCACCTCGTGTGCTACCTGCGGGACGGCGACCGCGTCTTCGAGACCTACTGGACCACCCGCCGCGGCGTCGAGGCGATGGACTACAGCTACGCGCTCATGGACCTCACCGTGCACGGACGCCAGGAATCGTGGGAGGACTCGCCACCCGGCTGGCCGCAACAATGCACCAACGCGCGGACCGACGCCGGCCCGCCCGCCTGGACACCAGTATCGCAATGGCCGGGCGGACGCCCCATCGCCCAGTGGTCGCGACTCGAAGCCGGACGCTCCGACGACCTCGGCACCGCCCGCCGCTGAGCAGATCCGCTCTCCGTACCCGGCCGGGCCCAGGCCTGGGCATCCGCTTTCCCCGCTGGGGCTGCACATCCGGGGCCGCCATCGTGCCGCCAGCCGGGTCGCCGGGACCGCCTAGTGTTGGGCCGGGACCTGACGCGGAAGGAGGTCCGGGCATGAAAAGGCTGCTCATCGCCGGGGTGCTGGTGGCCGCAGGACTTGGCATGTTTCCCGTCCAGGCCAGCGCCAGCACGCTCGCGCAGTGCCTCGCCCAGCAGCACGTCTGCGTGAGCGGCAGCGCCCGGTCGATCGTCTCCGCGAGCCAGGAGAACCAGCTCGAACGCCAGATCGGCACGGACGGCATCTACGTCGTGGTCGCCCCGTCCGGCTCGGCGGGCTACAACAGCGCGATGCGGCAAGTCATCAACGACCTCAACGGGCACGCCCAGTTCACGGTGGGGTTCCTGGACAGCAGGCTCCGGCACTTCGGCGCCTACAGCCAGGGGATGCTGCCCGGCCACGACGCCGCGGCGATCGCGACCCAGGTCGTCCGGCAGCACCAGGCGGACGGCAACATTGACGCGGCGCTGACCCAGTTCGTGAGAGAGGTACGGCAGCAGGCCAGCTCAGGCACGGGCAGCACCCCGGCGGGCAGCACGGCCAGCGGGCCCTCGCATCTGCTGCGCAACGTCCTGATCGTCGCCGGGGTCATCATCCTGCTGGGCCTCCTCGGCGGTTTCTTCATCATCCGGCCCATCCGGAGGCGCCGGCAGCAGGAACTCCGGGAGGCCAAGGCGGCCGCCCAGGATGACCTGATCGCGCTGAGCGCGGGCCTGACCGATCATGACGCGGACATCTCGATCCGCAGCCACCCCGAGGCGGCCTCCGAGCAGGCCGCGGCGCTGAACGCGTACGAGCGGGGAACCGCGGCCCTTGACGCGGCGCGCAGCTCCAAAGAGATGGGCACGGTCAGCCGGGCCATCGCCGAGGGCCAGTACCATCTGGCCAGCGCCCGGGCCCTGGCCGACGGGCAGCCCAGGCCCCCGCGCCGCCCGTCATGCTTCTTCGATCCCCGGCACGGCATGTCCGTGCGCGACGTGCTGTGGACGCCGCCCGACGGCGGGCCCAGCCGCCCCGTGCCAGCCTGCGCCGACGACGCGCGCAAGGTGGAGCAGGGAATCGAGCCCGACCTGCGGACGGTGGAGGTCCGCGGGGCGCCGGTCAGCTACGTTAACGCCGGCTTCGCCCCCGCCTACTGGGGTGGTTATGGGCTCCTTCCCGGCATGTTCACCGGGTTCCTGCTCGGTGAGGCGCTCTCCCCCGGCTTTGGGTATGGCGGCGGATACTTCGGCGATGACGGCGGCTACGGGAATGGAGATTTCGGCGGGAGCGGCGATCCCGGCAACGGCGGTGATTACGGCGGCGGGGACTTCGGGGGCGGAGATTTCGGCGGAGGCGATTTCGGCGGCGGCGGAATTTCGGCGGAGGCGACTTCGGCGGAGGCGGCGGCTTCTCCTAGTTAGCGGGCGGCCCGGTGCGCAGCGGTGAGGTAGTACGCGAGCAGCAGCGCTACCAGCACAACGAAGCCAGGGCTGCTGGCGCGAGGCGGCTGTCCGATGAGTTGCTGCCATGTCCGTGCGTATCGCGCGACGCTCACGGAGCCGGCGGTCACGAGGTTCGCCAGGTCGAGCGCGGCGGGGCCGATGCGGGCACTGCCCCAGTCGATGAGCGTGGCCCGGCCCGCGTCCACCAGCACATTGCCGGGGCGGACGTCGCCGTGCAGGAGCGTGGGGCGCCCGGCTGGGTCCACCCCCGCAGTATCGCCACAACTCCCACCCCATTCACCTGGTTAACGCGCCCGTTCCCACGGGCTCCGCCTACATGTGTAGACTAAGAGGCGTGAAGATGACCGGGCCGCTGGAACGGGTGCTGCGGGCGTTCCTGGACGACCCTGCCGCACTGCGCTACGGCTACGACCTGATGAAGGCGGCCAGCCTGCAAAGCGGCACCCTGTATCCGCTGCTGGCCCGTCTGGAACAGCAGAAGCTGGTCACCTCCGCGTGGGAGACCCCGCAGCAGGAAGGGCAGCGGCCCAGGAAGTACTACCGGCTGACCAGCGAGGGCATCCAGGTTGCCCGGCTGGAACTCGCGCGGGCCAGCCGGGGCCAGCGCGCGCCGGCCCGCCCGGGCCGCGTCGCACCGGGGAGCCTGGGATGAGGGCAGAACCGGCTCTGCTGCGTATCGGCGAGTACCTGGTGAGACGGGCCTGCCACCGCCTGCCACCCGAGACCCGGGGTGAGCGTTACCGGGAATGGGCGGCTGAGCTGCCCGCCATCTTGCACGACCGCGAGATCAGGCTCGCTCCGTACCGCGCCGTGCGCATGCTGGGCTATGCGGCGGACACCCTGCGGGGAACTGCCCGGGCCTCGGGCCGCGCCCGGCGTGGGCCTGCGCCGCCCTCGAGAATCCTGCCCAGCGTGCTGTTCATGGCCGCCCTGGGAAGTATGGTCTTTGAAATCCGGGACCTGGTACGGGATCCGGGACACTGGGTGAACTACGTCCTGGTGGCCTGGTCCCTCGTCCTGGCGGCCTGGCCCGTTAGCCAGTACCTCCGGTCCGGCGCGCGCATAACGGGGCTGATCGTCATCAGCAGTCTCATCGCGGGCGAGGTCATCTACATCTCGAACGCGGTGCAGGCCCCGGGAGACTGGGTGAACTACCTGGCGGCCGCCTGGCTCATTCTCCTCTACCTGACCTGGTGGCTGGTCAGGCGATGGGTCCGCGCCGGCAGGCACAAGGCGGGACCCGCTGACCGGGTGACCGCTTCCTGATCAGCTCCCGGCGGCGGCGAGCTACAGATGTGAACCGCCCTGGGCGGCCGTCGCTGTGGGCTGTGGCGGCGTGGACCTTGACCCTGTTGACATCCAGATGGCCGCGGAGTTCAGTGGGGGGTTCTAAGGCGCCGCTTCGCTCGGGAGCACCTGATGGCCAGCCGCACGCGGGGCGGTGTCCGGACCTTGGCGGCGGCCACGGCCGCGTCGAACACCGGCAACTGGGCGGCCAGCGTGGCGCTGGCGCTGGTCGTGTTCGCCAAGACCGGTTCGACGGTGTGGCTGTCGGCCAGCTTCTTGTTTACCCAGGTGCCGTCGGCCCTGGTCGCGCCGCTGTCGGGAATGATGGCCGACCGGCTTGACCGCAAGCGGATCATGATCACCTGTGACCTGCTCGGCGCGGCTGTCTACGCCGGCATGGCGGTCACCGGCCGGCCATTGCCGCTGATCGTGCTGGGCTCGGCAGCGGCGCTGCTGCACGCGCCGTTCGGCCCGGCAGCGCAGGCCGCCGTGCCCAACCTCGCCGGTGAAGCCGATCTGGCCTGGGCCAACGGCACGCTGGCCGCCGCATCCAACGTGGGACAACTGGCCGGCCCCGCGGTCGGCGGGTGCTCTACGCGGCTGTGGGCGCGGGACCTGCGTTCGCAGCCAACGCGGTGTCGTTCGTCATCTCCGCCGCCCTGATCGCGGCAGTCCGCGGGCAGTTCCGCGGCAACGATCCCGCCGCCAGCGATAGCGGTGCGCCCAGTAGCAGCATCTGGGCGGGAGCCCGGTTCCTGCGGCACAGCCGCGCGCTGCTGGCGCTCACCGTGGTGGGGGCGGTCACGTTCATGGCGACAGAGCTGGTGGCCGTCGCTGACCTGCCGCTCGTCCACGATTTCGGGGTCGGCGGAGTTGGCTACGGGATCATGAACGTCGCCTGGGGAGCGGGCGGTCTGGCTGGCGCGCTGGCCGCGGCCCGCATCGTGACCAGGGACCGCGAAACCGCAGCCGCGGTGGCTGGGGTCCTGGTGTTCGGCCTGTTCGTCGCCGCTGTCGGGGTAGCGCCCTGGTTTGCGCTCATCCCGGTGTTCAGCCTGCTGTTCGCCGGCAGTGATTCCTTCGCCATGGTCGGCTTCAGCGGCATCTACCAGCGCGGCACGCCGGATGCGATCCGCGGGCGCATGTTCGCTGCCGTCGGTGCTATCACTACCCTCGCCAGCGCGGCCAGCTTCGGATTCGCTGGATTCCTGGTCGAGGCGGCAGGCTGGCGCCTGGTCTACCTCGGCGGTGGACTCATCGACGTGGCCTGCGCGGCCGTACTGGCCATGATTCTCCGCCGCGCGGATGTCCCGCTCAGCGCCGCCCGGCCATCGCCAGGCCCGCCGGGATCGCCCTAGCGGCCGGCGGGGGCGCCCCCGATGGCCGGCGGCCGCCCGCGCGCTTTTGGCCGGTTCCCACAACACGGCGGCCCCGGCGTGGGCCCTGCCCGACATTGGTGTTTCCGGCCGTGAACGGGCAGGGTGTAGGCACGCTCCAGGGCGGACGTCATGCGCGCAGGTACATGGGAGGCTCAGTCCTTGTTCAGTCGTGTCGCCATCGTGAACCGCGGGGAGGCCGCGATGCGGCTGATCCACGCCGTCCGGGACCTCTCCGCGGAAACCGGGACCCGGATCGAGACCGTCGCCCTCTACACGGACGCGGACCGGTCGGCGACGTTCGTCCGGGAGGCCGACCTGGCCTACCCGCTGGGTCCGGCCTCGGCCCGCCCCTACCTCGACCTCGCCGTGCTGGAGAAGGCACTGGTCGAGACCGGGGCCGACGCCGCGTGGGTCGGCTGGGGCTTCGTGGCCGAGGACCCGGCGTTCGCTGAATTGTGCGAGAAGGCCGGGCGTCACGTTCGTCGGCCCGAGCGCGGAGGCGATGCGCAAGCTCGGCGACAAGATCGGGGCCAAGCTGATCGCCGAGGAGGCCGGGGTCCCGGTCGCGCCGTGGAGCCGCGGTGAGGTGGCGAGCCTGGACGATGCCCTGCGCGCGGGTGACGAGATCGGCTACCCCCTGATGCTCAAGGCCAGCGCGGGCGGCGGCGGGCGCGGCATCCGCATGGTCGCCTCGGCCGGCGACCTCGCCGACGCCTACGAGCGCACCAGCCAGGAGGCGCTCCGCGCGTTCGGCAGCGGCGTCGTCTTCCTGGAACGCCTGGTCACGGGCGCGCGGCACGTCGAGGTCCAGGTGATCGCCGATGGCCAGGGCACGGCGTGGGCGCTCGGCGTCCGCGACTGCTCGGTGCAGCGGCGCAACCAGAAGATCATCGAGGAATCCTCCTCGCCGGTGCTCTCCCCCGGGCAGGTCGCTGAGCTGAAGGCGTCGGCCGGACGGCTCGCGCTGGCCGTGGGCTACTGCGGCGCCTGCACCGTCGAGTTCCTCTACCACCCCGGGGAGAAGCTGTTCGCCTTCCTGGAGGTGAACACGCGGCTGCAGGTCGAGCACCCGATCACCGAGATCACCACCGGCACCGACCTGGTCCGGCTGCAACTGCACGTCGCCGCAGGCGGCAGGCTGGAAGGGCCGCCGCCGGCGGAGTCCGGGCACGCCATCGAGGCCCGGCTCAACGCCGAGGACCCGGACCGCGACTTCGCCCCCTCCCCCGGCCGCATCGAGCGCCTGGCGCTGCCCGCGGGCCCGGGCATCCGGGTCGACACCGGGGTGAGCGAGGGCGACACCATCCCCGCCGACTTCGACTCGATGATCGCCAAGATCATCGCCTACGGCAGCGACCGCGACCAGGCGCTCGCCCGGCTGCGCCGCGCGATGGGCGAGACCACCGTGATCATCGAGGGCGGCGTCACCAACAAGAGCTTCGTGCTCGACCTGCTCGACCAGCCCGAGGTGATCGACGCCAGCGCGGACACCGGCTGGATCGACCGCGTCCGCGCCGAGGGCAGGCTGGTGAGCACCAGGCACTCCGCCATCGCGCTCGCCGCGGCGGCCATCGAGGCCTACGAGGACGAGGAGGAGGTCGCCCGGCAGCGGCTGCTCGCCACCGCGCACGGCGGCCGCCCGCAGGTCCAGCACGAGAGCGGCCGGCCGCTGGACCTCAAGCTCCGCGGCGTCGCCTACCGGGTGAGCGTGGCCCGCATCGGAAACCAGCGCTTCCGCGTCGGCATCAGCGACGGCGGCGATGTGCACCCGGCCGACATCGAAATCGATCGCTTCGACTCCTACACCGGCCAGATCACCGTGAACGGCCAGCGCTACCGCCTGGTCACCAGCACCCACGGCCCGATCCACCTCGTGGAGGTGGACGGCGTCACGCACCGCGTCAGCCGCGACGAGGGTGGCGTCGTCCGCTCCCCCGCGCCCGCGCTGGTGGTCGCGACGCCGGTCTCCGTCGGCGACGAGGTCGAGGCGAACGCGCCGGTCCTCGTGCTGGAGAGCATGAAGATGGAGACGGTGCTGCGCTCGCCGTTCCGGGCCCGGGTGCGGGAGCTGCCGGTCTCGGTCGGCAGCCAGGTGGAGACGGGCGCGGGACTGCTGCGCCTGGAGCCGCTGGCCGACGGGGGCGAGGAGGCGGAAGCCGCCGGCACCGGCGGGACCGCCGAGATCGACCTGCCGGCCGAGCCCGCCGACGCGTCGGCCGCCCACCGCGCCGAGCGCGGTCTGCAGGACCTGCGCAGCCTGCTGCTCGGCTTCGACGTCGGCCCGCACGACCAGCGCCGCACGCTGGCCGGCTACCTCGCCGCACGCGCCGAGCTGGGCGAGTCCAGCCGTCCGCTGACCGCGGAGGTCGAGCTGCTCCAGATGTTCGCGGACCTGTCCGAGCTGACCCGCAACAAGCCGGCCGGGGAGGACATCCGCGGCGAGAACACGGTGCACAGCGCCCGTGAATACTTCCACAGCTACCTGCAGAGCCTCGACGTGGAGCGGGCCGGGCTGCCGGAGACGTTCCAGGGCCGGCTGCGGCGCGTGCTGGGCCACTACGGTGTCGTGAGCCTGGACCGCACGCCCGAGCTGGAGGAGGCGGTCTTCCGCATCTTCCTGGCCCAGCAGCGCACCTCGGCCGACGTCGCGATCGTCTCGGCGCTGCTAGGCCAGTGGCTCACTGAGGCGCCGCCCGCGGGGTCGCTGGGCGAGGAAGCCGGCCTGGCGCTGGAGCACCTCGTGGCCGCCACGCAGGTGCGTTACCCGTCCGTGAGCGACCTGGCCCGCGGCGTGGTGTTCCGCTGGTTCGCGCAGCCGCTGCTGCGCCGGGCCCGCGCCGAGGCCTACGCACAGGTCCGCCAGAACCTCCGCTACCTCGACCGGAACCCGGACCCGCCGGACCGCGCCGAGCGGATCGCCGCCCTGGTCGCCGTCTCCGAGCCACTCGTGCGGCTACTCGGCCAGCGCATCGGCCGCCCGGGCACCGACCCGGTGCCGCTGCTGGAAGTGATGACCCGCCGCTACTACGGCAACAAGGACCTATCGGGCATCCGCTCACGCGACGTCGCGGGCTGCATGTTCGTCACCGCCGAGCACGCGGAACCGGCCCGGGTGGTCACCACCGCCGTCGACTTCGCGCAGCTGGCCGACGCCGTGCGCGCCGTCGGCGAGCTGGCCGCGGACGCCCCGGCCGGCGCGCACGTCGTCGCCGACATCTACGTGCGGTGGGCCGGCCAGCCGGACGCGGACGCGATGGCCGCCCGCCTCGGCGAGGTGATCACGGCACAGCCGCTGCCCGGGCACGTCGACCGGATCACCACCACCGTGGCCGGGGGCGGCCGCGCGCTGATGCACCATCACTTCACCTTCCGCCGCGGTGCGGCCGGATTCGGCGAGGACCGGCTGATCCGCGGCCTGCACCCGCGGATCGCCGAGCGCATGCAGCTGGAACGGCTGCGGGAGTTCGACCTCACCCGGCTGCCGTCGGCCGACGAGGAGGTGTACCTGTTCCAGTGTGTCGCGCAGGCCAACCCGGCCGACGAACGGCTGGTCGCCATGGCCCAGGTCCGTGACCTCACCCCGCTGCGCGAGGCCGACGGACGGCTCGTCGCGCTGCCCGCGGTCGAGGACACGCTCGCCGCGTGCCTGGACGCGATCCGCATCGTCCAGGCGCAGCGGCCGGCCCACAAACGCTTTGACACCAACCGGATCGTCATCTACGTCTGGCCGCCGAGCGACCTGACCACCGACGAGCTGACCATAGAGGAGCTGGACCTGATCGCCCAGCGGGTGCTGCCGACCACCACGGGAGCGGGCCTGGAGGAGGTCCTCTTCCTGGCCCGGCGGCCCAACCCGGAGACCGGTGAGCTGTCGGACGTGGCCGTGACGATCCGCGACGACGTCGGCGCCGGCGTCCATCTCTCGGTAGGGCTGCCGTCGGCCGAGCCGGTGCAGCCGCTGGACGGCTACAAGCAGAAGGTGCTGCGCGCCGCGCGCCGCGGCACCGTGTATCCCTACGAGCTCACCGCGATGCTGGCTGGCGAGGGCAGCTTCGCCGAGCACGACCTCGACGACGCGGGCGCGCTGGTGCCCGTGGACCGGCCCAGGGGCCGGAATCAGGCGGCGCTCGTCGCGGGCGTGGTCAGCACCCCGACCAAGCTGGTGCCCGAGGGCGTCGAGCGCGTGGTGCTGCTCGGCGACCCGACGAAGGCACTGGGTGCGCTGTCGGAGCCGGAGTGCGCCCGCGTGATCGCCGCGCTCGACCTGGCCGAGCGCAAGGGCGTGCCGCTCGAATGGTTCGCACTCTCCGCGGGTGCGCGGATCTCGATGGAATCCGGCACCGAGAACATGGACTGGGTGGCGGCCGCGCTCAAGCGGATCGTCGGGTTCACCCAGGCGGGCGGCGAGATCAACATTGTCGTCGCCGGTATCAATGTGGGCGCGCAGCCGTACTGGAACGCCGAGGCCACGATGCTCATGCATACCAAGGGCATCCTGGTGATGACCCCGGAGTCGGCGATGGTGCTCACCGGCAAGCAGTCGCTGGACTTCTCCGGCGGCGTGTCGGCCGAGGACAACTTCGGCATCGGCGGCTATGACCGGGTGATGGGCCCGAATGGGCAGGCGCAGTACTGGGCGCCGAGCCTGGCCGGGGCGCGCGACATCCTGATGGCCCACTACGACCACACCTACGTGGTGCCGGGCGAGCCCGCGCCGCGGCAGGCCACCACCACCGACCCGGCCGGCCGCGACGTGTCGGACTACCCGCACGCGATCGACGGCAGCGACTTCACCACGGTGGGCCAGATCTTCTCGGCCCAGCACAACCCGGACCGGAAAAAGCCGTTTGATATCCGCACGGTGATGCGCGCGCTGTCCGACCAGGACCATCCGGTGCTGGAACGCTGGGCGGGCATGGGGGACGCGGACACGGCGGTAGTGCAGGACGTGCACATCGGCGGCCGTCCGGTGTGCCTGCTCGGCATCGAGTCCCGCTCGGTGCCGCGCCGCGGTTACCCGCCCACTGACGGCCCGGACACCTATACGGCCGGCACGCTGTTCCCGCTCTCGTCGAAGAAGGCGGCGCGCGCGATCAACGCGGCCAGCGGCAACCGCCCGCTGGTGGTGCTGGCCAACCTGTCAGGCTTCGACGGCTCCCCGGAGTCGATGCGCAGGCTGCAACTGGAGTACGGGGCGGAGATCGGCCGGGCCATCGTCAACTTCGACGGCCCGATCGTGTTCACCGTGATCTCCCGCTACCACGGCGGCGCGTTCGTCGTGTTCTCCAAGGCGCTGAACCCGGACATGACGGTGCTCGCCCTGGAGGGCTCGTTCGCCTCCGTGCTCGGGGGTGCCCCCGCCGCGGCGGTCGTGTTCTCCGGCGAGGTGAACGCCCGCACAGCCAGCGACCCGCGGGTGGCGTCGCTGCAGGCCCGCCTGGCTGAGGTGAGCGGCGCCGAGCGGGCGGCGCTGACGGCCGAACTGGCCGAGGTGCAGTCATCCGTGCGGGCCGAGAAGCTGGGCGAGACGGCGGCGGAGTTCGACCGCGTGCACAGCATCCAGCGCGCCGTCGAGGTCGGCTCGGTGGACTCGATCATCAGCGCGGCCGAGCTGCGGCCGCGCATCATCGAAGCGATCGAGCACGGCCTGAAGCAGTAAGGAGGCAGCCTGCGATGCCTGGTGTCACCATCTCGGCCGGCTACGGCGCAGGCGGCAGTGTCGTCGCCCCGCAGGTGGCCAAGCTGCTGGGCCTGCCCCTGCTCGACAGGGCGATCAGCTCGCGTGTCGCGGCGCAGCTGCGCGTGTCGGTCAAGGAGGCCGAAGGCGGTGCAGCCCGCCGCTCCTTGCCCGATCGCTTCATCAGCGCGCTTGTCCCGCTGGCTGCCGGGGTGATCGCCACGAGTACCGATACGCTGCCGCGCGACCTGATCGCCCCACCTGGTGATGGGGCGCTGTTCCGTGAGCAGGCCGACGCCATCATGCGGGCCGCCATCGTTTCCGGCGCGGTCATCCTCGGGCGCGCTGGCGCGGCAGCATTCCGCGGCGAGCCCGGCGTCCTGCGGGTCCGGCTGTTCGGTCCGCCCGAGGCGCGTATTGCCCAGGCCGCCCGGATCGAGAACACCGACGAGGCCACCGCGCGGCAGCGGCTGCCTGAGGTGGACCGGGCCCGCGCGCACTACGTCCGCCGGCTCTACCGCGCCGATATCGACGACCCGGACCTGTTCCATCTGCACATCGACAGCACGGCACTGCCGCTGGATGCTGTCGCCGACCTGATCGTGTCCGCCTATCGCTCTACTGGCCCGGATGCATCGGCTAGACGCCAAACCGGGTGACCACGTGGCGGCCCCGGTCCAGATCGAGACAGCACGACAGGCACCAGGGACGGCGCGCGGCCTGGCCGTTAGTACCGCTGACCCAGAACCCGGCCGCGTTCTCCCGGCAGCGGACGCACAGGTGGACGGTACGCGGCAGCATCCTGGTCCTGAGCAGGCCGCCCAGGCCCCGGGACGGCGCGGTCGATGAGCCGGGCAGCCTGTCTGCCGCCATCCGGAAGTGGTGGCCGGCGGCGCAGCACACGGCGACGTGACCGACGGGGCCGTCGGTGCTGGCGAGCGAAAAGCGATCCGTGACCTCGGCAGGGACGCCGCAATCCGGGCACGATATGACGGTTAGCACTTCTTCCTCCTCGGGCTACTCAGCGTTCGTGATGCTCAGGCCGGGATCGGCGTCCGGACCGGGCGCCGCCGGGGCAGGCGCCGGTACCAGGGCGTCGCAGCCGGGCCGTGGCCGGCATTCGCAGCGGCCACCGCGGCCACCGCCTGATCGACTTCGGCGGGGGTGTTGTACAGGTAGAAGCTGAGGCGGCAGCTCGCGGGCGGGGTCAGCCTGAGCGCGTGATGAGCGAGGGTCGCGCAGTGGCAGCCCGCGCGCGCCTCCACCCCGGCCTGGTTCAGGGCCTCGGCCACGGCGACCGGATCGCGGCCCGCGAGGTTGAACGCGACCAGCGAGGTGCGCCGGGCGGCCTCGCGGGGACCGTAGATCGTCAGGCCCGGGAGGCTGCCGAGCCCCTCGAGCGCCCGGCTGGTCAGCTGCTGATTCCAGCCGGACACCCGGTTCATGGCGGTCTGGATGGCGCTGCGCTCCAGGGGCCTGGCCGTCCCGAAATACTCTGGCCGCCCGGGCGTGAGGGCCAGGTCCAGGAGCAGGCGCAGCGCCTGCGCCGACACGATCGCGCCGAGGATGTTGGGGGTCCCGGCGGCGTACTTCCAGGGCAGTGCGTTGTACTCGACCCGCTCGGGGAACACCTGCCCCTCAGCGATCATGTCCCCGCCGTACAGGAACGGCAGCGACGAACCGAGCAGGTGCTCCCGGGCGTACAGGACCCCGATCCCGAATGGCGCCAGCATCTTGTGGCAGGAAAAGGCCAGATAGTCGACGTCCAGGGCCTGCACGTCGGTGAAGGACCCGGGCACCAGCTGGGCGCCGTCGACCAGCAGGTAGGAGCGGCGCTCTCCCCCGGGCTGCGGGTAGCCGCTCGCATCGGCCAGCGCCCGGACGGTACTCAGCGGGTTCCGGGTGCCGAGGAAGTTCGACGCGCCGGTGCAGCAGACCAGCTTGGTCCGCGCGTCGACCAGCGACGCCAGGTGATCGAGGTCGAGCTCGCCGGTGCGCGGGTCGAAGCGGGCCAGCCGGTAGTCCACCCGCCGGCCGAGCCGGGGCAGGATGTCCCGGCACATGGCGTACCAGGGGACGTAGTTGGAGTTGTGCTCCATCATCGTCGTGACGACGTTGTCGCCGTCGCGGAACTCGGTCAGCAGCGAGTACATCACCGCGTTGATGGCCTCGGTCGTGTTGCGGTACAGCGCGATGCTGGCCCGGCCTGGGGCGCCGATGAACTGCGCGAACGTGTCGTACGACTCCTCGAACAGCCCGGTCATCTGCTGCGAGGCGCTGGACTGCCCCCGGTGGACGTTCTCGTACCCGGGCCCGAGCGAGGCGTACAGCTCGAGCAGCTCACGCGGCGGCTGCGTACTCGCCGCATTGTTGGTGACCACCCGCCCCTGCTGGGGAAACACGAAGTGCCTGCGGATAGCCCGGACATCCAGCTGGCCAGAAAACATGGCCGTCGCTCCCGGCTGCCCGGCCGGAGCCCGCAGGCACGGGATCACCGGTGTCATGCCTGCTCCTTGTGCTTCCAGGCGCCGATCAGCAACGGCCACAGCACCGGACGGTCGGGGAACCGGGTGGCGTCACGGTCGATCGAGGCCAGTGCTGCGGCGGCGCCGGCCTCGGTGGTGATGCCATGCGCCAGAGCCGTCGGCAGCACGCTGCGGAAGGCGCCCTCCATGATGTTGCGGCCAGTGGCGAGCGGCTCGATGCGGCCGGCCACGTCGGTGCCGTCCGGGGTCCCGACCCCGGCCTGCGTGAACAGCTGCGGGAGCCGGGTTCCGGCCGAGATGTCGGCGCCCGCCGCACCGAACGCGCCGGTCCACACCCGCAGCAGCTCGCCGACCCAGTCCAGCTGGGGCAGCGTGCTGACGTTGCGCAGGTCGTAGTCCTGCACGAGCAGATGCCCGCCCGGGGCGACCGCGTCCCACAGCCGCGACAGCACGTCGACGCGCTGGGGCAGGTGGAACAGCAACAGCCGCGCGTACACGAGGTCGAACGGAGCACCTGGGATCGGCTTGGCGGCCGTGAGGTCCTGGGCCTGGAACGTGCACTGACGGTGTCCTGCGCCGTGCAGCATGGCCAGTGTCATGGCGCCGAGCGCAGGGTCCGCGTCGATGCCCAGCACGCGGCCCGCGGGCCCGACCCGCTCGGCCATGGCGCGCATCGTCTCGCCGGGTCCGCAGCCAGCGTCCAGGCAGCTGGCGCCCGGTCCGAGGCTGACCTGGTCCAGCAGCCGCCCGGTCGCTACCTCCCACATGCGGGCCTGCATCCGCAGCCGCTCGTACTCCTCCGGTGTGTGCCCCAGCGCGTAGATTGCCTGTGGTCGCTCGGTTTCGGTGGTGCTCAAGGTCAATGCCCCCGTCTGCTCGCCATACGTCAGTTCGTCATACGGCCAGCATTGACGGGAGGGACCGGGCTGTCGTTGGGCTACCGCGCAGAGCACTTCACAGTGCGCGCAGACATGCGGTACTCAGCCGGAGGCAGTCCATGCACGGCACGGAATACCCGGCTGAAGTCACCCGCACTCGAAAACCCCCACCTGGCTGCGATAGCCGCGACCGGGCGGCCGGCCAGCGCCGGATCGGCGAGATCCTGGCGGCAGTACTCCAGCCGCCGCTGCCGTATCCAGCCCGCGACGGTCAGGCCTTCGTCGTGGAAGAGCTGCTGCAGGGAGCGCAGGGAAACGTGATGGGCAGCGGCGATCACGGTCGGTGACATCCCGGGATCACCCAGGTGCTGCTGGATGAACGCCTGAACCGTGGTGAGCAGGGCATGCCTGCGGGCCTCCGGCGTGCCCCAATCACGGACATCCAGTTCGTGCGCCAGCCGCGTCGCCAGCACCTCCAGCGCGGCGGACGACAGCCGCGCCGCCTCGGCCGGGCTGTAATGATCGACATTGCGGGCCAGCTGGAGGAGGAACTGCGAGGTAAGATCCCCGAGGCCGGCGCCGGCCGGGAAACGCACGGCGGCCAGCTGCCCGAGCCGGCTCCGGGACAGCGGCAACAGGGACGGCGGGAACATGAAGGTCATCATCTGCGTCGGCCGATGTCCGCCGACCCCGCACGCCACCTGGTAGGGACGCCGGGTGTCGTAGATGGCGAAGTCGGCCGCCGACAGGGGAGCCTGCCGGCCGTCCTGGGCAACCACGCATGAGTTGCCGCCGCACACCAGCACCATCTTCAGCAGGTCGGGATCGGCCTGGGAGATCAGCTTGGGAGTGCGGCGCACGGTGATGGGCATGATGTCCATCACGACCACCTGCATCGCGCCCAGACCGCTGGCGCGGAACTCTCCCCGGTAATCGCCGAACTCGGAACGGCACTCCATCGGCACCCACGTAGCGGCCGTCATCTCCCGGACAAAATCCAGACGGTCGGCTGCAGGCACCTGGCTGGTGCGGATCAGCGTGCTCATCGTTCTCACACCTCAGCGGCAGGCAGCGGCCGTGCCGCACCGAGATGAGGTCAGGCCGGTCATCTGCCGTGGCTACAGCATGACAACCTCGACGTGTGCAGACGGCATGGAGGATGTGTGCAGATGGCATGGAGGTCGCTATTCACCACCGATCCGTGGCGTAGCACTCCGGAATGGAGCCGGACCTGACCAGACGTGGCGATGCTACAGCGAGAAACTGCGCGTCTACGCCACCTTCACGGCCGCGAGTAACGGCAGGCCCGTCACGCACAACGATGCCTTTTTGTGCCAAGTGCTGGTTCGCCGACGCGGACGAGGTGGCCTCGGTCACCGCGCGGCGGGCCCCGCCCGAAGGCTGGGTCCAGACGGTCATGTTCCGGCAGGCCCGCGGCGGGCTCCGGGCCGCCCAGCAACGTTACGGGGAAGCGCTACGCGATCTCACCGCGGCCGGAAGGCTGGCAGGCCCTCGGCGCCACCAGCCCGGCGATCGCGTCCTGGCGGACCGACGCCGCGGCCGTGCACACCGCGTGCGGCGACCCGGCGGCTGCGGCGCCCTGGCCCGCGAGCAGCTGGCGCTCGCCCGGCGGGTCGGCACCCGCGGACCGTCGGCGTCGCGCTGCGCGCCCGCGCCGCGGCTGTCCCTGATCAGGCCGGTGAAGACCTGGCTGAAGCGGTCCGCCTGCTGGAATCCGCGCAGGCCCGGTACGACCTGGCCCAGGCCCTGTGCGACCTGGGTGCGCACCTGCGCCGGGCAGGCCATTCCCGGGACGCGCGGGCCCCGTTGCTCCGCGCCCAGGATCTCGCGCGGCGCACGGGCGCGGCGCCCCTGGCCCAGCGGGCCAGGCACGAGCTGCTGGCCGCCGGCGCCCGGCCGCGGCGCACCGCGCTCACCGGTCCTGACGCGCTCACCAGCGCCGAACGGCGGGTGGCCGGACTGGCCGCGGACGGCCTGTCCAACCGGCAGATCGCCCAGCACCTGTTCATCTCGCAGGCCACCGTCGAAACCCACCTCCGGCAGGCCTTCCAGAAACTCGGGATAACGTCCCGGGCCGGCCTGCCCCCGCTGACTCAGCACGTCGCCACTCCCGCGGGCATGCGGCGCTGATGGCCCCACCGGCGCTGGCGGGCTGAGTGCTTGCCTGAACCGGGGTTGACGCCGGCTGGTGGCTGGCTCACCCGTGAATGGGGGTGCGGGCACACCTGCCTCGTGACCTGCGGTGGCACAGAATGGCGTCATGGACATCGCGTGGTATGTCTGCCGAGCGCGCTGGAAGCAGTACTGGCGGATAACCCTGGTGGTCACCGTTATCGCCGGGCTACTCGGGGCCGTGGCACTGGGTGCGCTCGCCGGAGCGCGGCGGACCGAATCTGCCTACGGCAGATATCTGCGGTCGGTGCGAGCCAGTGACGTGTTCGTGGACGTTCCTGGCCCGCTGCTACCGGTGATAAAAGACGTCGAGCGTGAGCCGGGAGCGCTGTCGACCGCGGCCTGGATTGGCCTGAACGCGGAGCCGGTCATCAGGGGCAGGCTGGATGATTCGTTTCTGACCGACGCGATCTCCGGCAGCCTGGACGGCGAGTTCTACCGGCAGGACAAGCTGACCGTACTGGCTGGGCATCTCCCGTCGGCTCACGCGACCAGTGAACTGGTGCTCACCCCGGCGATGGCCCGCACGTTCCACCTGGCCGTCGGCGATCACATGACGTGGGAGTTCAATCAGAGCAAGTTCGTCAACGGGCTGCCAACTCAAGCCCAGCCCCGCCCGGCCGGGCGGGTGACGTTCCTGGTCGCGGCGATCGCCGACGTGCCTCCGGCGCTGGTCGACCAGTTCGACGACACTCCGACCGCGATCTTGCCGCCTGCCGCGACGGCCAGGTTCCTGGACGGTGAATTCCAGTTCGGCTGGGTGGCGATGCGGCTGCGCGGCGGCGACGCCGGGGTGCCGGCGCTGCAGCGGCGGCTGGCCGGCCTGGCCAGGTCGGTACTGCGCACCTACCACTATCCTCTCGGGTTCACCATCCGCCGGATGGCCGTCGTCCAGCATGAGGCGCAGCAGGCCATCGAGCCGCAGGCGCTCGCGCTGGCGGTGCTAGGCGGCCTCGCCGGGCTGGCCCTGATTGTGCTCATGGCGCAAGGCCTCGCCCAGCTGCTGAGCAGGTCCGCGGCTGACGCGCCGATGCTGCGGGTGATGGGGGCCAGCCGCTCTGAGGCGGCGCTGGCCGCCGGCGCTTTCGGCGGCGTGGCTGTGCTCGGCGCCCTGCTCATCGCGATCGGCGGAGCGATTGCGATATCGCCCCTGGCTCCGGTGGGGCCGGTCCGGCGCTACGACCCGGTGCGCGGCGCACAGGCCGACTGGCTGGTGCTCGGCGGCGGCAGCGCGGCCCTGCTCGTCCTGCTGGCTGTCCTGCTCGCCTGGCTCGCCTGGCGCGCCGTCAGGGCGGGCCGCGAGTTCCCCCCGGCCCGGCCGTCCGCAGTCGTTTCGGCCGCGAACCGGGCTGGGCTGCCGGTGACTGCGGTGACCGGCATCAGGCAGGCGCTGGGACATGGCTCCGGGCGGCCGCGGGCTCCGGTGCGGGCCACGCTGGCAGGCGCGGTCGTCGCCGTCACCGCGCTCGTCACCACTCTCGTGTTCGGCGCGAGCCTGACCAGCCTGGTGACGCATCCGCGCAAGTACGGCTGGAACTGGACCGTGCTGGTCCAGGCCCAGGGCGGGTGGGGCAACTGGACACCCGCCACCATCGGCAGGCTCGTCAGCCACCAGCCCGGCGTGACCGGCTGGTCAGAGTTCGGTTTCGCCCAGCTGGGCATCCGGGGCACGGAAGTGCCCACGATGGGCATAGAGCGGCATACTGGCGCTGTCGAGCCGCCGACCACCAGCGGCCACCCGCTGATGGGGCATAACCAGATCGAGTTCGGCTCGGTGACCATGCACCAGCTCGGCCTGCGCGTCGGCGACCAGGTACGGGTCGGCTCCTACTCCCGTCCTCTGACCGTGGTGGGCACTGTCACGCTGCCCTCGTTCGGCGTAATCCTGACCGACCATGTCTCGCTCGGCCGCGGCGCCCTGATGGACGAACGGACACTGCTGGCCGTCCAGGGACTGCCGGAGAACCCGACGGCCAGTCAGTACCACACCTCCGTGTCAAGCCCGTCGTACCCGTCAGCGGCGGCCATCGATGTCAGCCCGCGCGCCGACGCCAGCGCACTTGCCGCGAGGATCACCACAGCCAACCCGGACGGGACGCCAGGTGGTACCTATCAGCTCGGGCCGCAGCGCGGCGCGCCGGTCTTGAACGCCAGCCAGATGGGCAGCCAGCCGCTCGCCCTGGCCACGGGCGTGGCCGCCGCGGCCGTCCTGGCGCTGGGGCTGACCGTCCTGGCGTCGGTACGCCAGCGCCGCCGGGAGCTGGCCTTGCTGAAGGCGCTGGGCCTGCGCGGCCGGCAGCTCAGGGCTGTCGTCGCCTGGCAGACCAGCATCACCCTGGTGGTCGCCACTGCCGTCGGCGTGCCGCTCGGCCTGGTGGCCGGACGGTGGGCCTGGACAAGCTTCGCCAACGCGATCGGTGTCGTGCCCACGCCCGTGGTCCCGCAACTATCGCTCGTGGCCGGCGCGGCCGCCCTGCTCGTGGCCGGCAACCTGCTGGCCGCTGGCCCGGCGGTGATCGCCGCGAGGATCCCGCCGGCGACCACCCTCCGGGCCGAGTAACCCCTCCGGCGATCACCGGCGGCGAGGGTCCCCGGGGTGGCCGCCACCGTGCCGGGCTGGCCGCCGATGGCTCTTCAGCAGCTGTACCCCGGGCGCATGAAAGGCCCGCAAATGCACCCTGGGACAGACTGGTGTAATGGCCGGATTTTGAGATCATTAGGCCGTGAAAGGCTTTCGTCACAACGACCTGACCTAAGCCACCGAGCCACCGAGCCCCCGGGACCCCCAGCCATGGACGGCGAGAGCGCTCTGCAGGCGGAGAGTGCTGTCAGCGCGCCGGAAAGACGGGCCCGGCGGGCGCCGGATGCCGGGCACCGGGCCACCCAGCGGCTCCGCTCGCTTGTGCTCGGCCCGCCGGGCGGCGGCACCACCCGGCGCCGGGCCTCCGACGCGGTCCGCTTCGGCACCGCGGTCCTGCTGGTCGCGGCCACCATCCCGCTGATCCGGGCCAACACCTCGATCGAGCTCCGGCTCGCCCAGCTGCTGTCCCCGCCGCCGAACGGAATCCGCTGGCTGGTCAGCACGCTGTGGCTGGCCGGTTCGTTCGGCGTGATCGCGCTGCTCGCGGTGCTCGGGCTGCTGGTGCCCCGGCTGCTGGCGGTACGCCAGATGGCGGTGGCCGGGCTCGCCACGCTGGGCGTGTGCCTCGCCCTGGACGCGCTGCTCGGCCCGGCCGGCGGCCGGCCGCCGGTCTCCGCGCTGCAAGGGATCGACGCCAGCTACCCGGTGACCCAGCTCGCGGTGGCGCTGGCGGTGGCGCTGACCGGGCTGCCGTTCCTGAGCCGCCCCATGCACCGGCTCGTCGGGTCGGCCATCGCGCTGGCCGCCCTGGCCGCGCTCGTCGGCGGCTACGGCCTGCCGCTCAACGTCGCGTCGGCCATCGCGCTGGGCTGGGGCATGGCGGCCGCCTGCCATCTGGCCTTCGGCTCGCCCGCCGGGCTGCCCTCGGCGGCCGAGGTTACCGACGCGGTCCGCGATCTCCGGGTGGACGTGCACGCGCTGGCCCCGATGGCGGACCAGCCGTGGGGCGTGGAGGCCTTCGCCGGCCAGGATGAGCAGGGCCGCCCGCTGGAACTCGCCGTGTACGGCCGGGATGCTTCCGACGCGCAGTGGCTGAACAAGGTGTGGCGGTTCTGCGTCTACCGCGACTCCGGGCCCACGCTGATGATCCACCGGCTGCAGCAGGTCGAGCACGAGGCCTACCTGACCCTGCTGGCCGCCAAGGCCGGGGTGCTGGTGCCCGAGGTGGTCGCGGCCGGCCAGTGCGGGCCGCGCGGCGACGCCGTCCTGGCCACCCGGCTGCCGGCCGGGCCGAGGCTGGCCGGCCTGCCCGCCGATCAGCTCAGCGACGAGTTCATCGCCCAGCTCCTCACCTCGGTGCTGGCGCTGCGCGCGGCGGGCATCGCGCACGGCGCGCTCAGCCCGCAGACCGTCGTCGTCACCCCGGACGGCCCGTGCCTGCGTGACTTCCGCCGCGCCTCGTCCTCCGCGCCGGCCGGGCGCACCGACCGGGACCTGGCCGCGGCGGTGGCCGCCGCCGCGGTGCTGGCCGGCACCGACCGGGTAACCGCGGTGGCCACCCAGGTCCTGGACACGGCCACCATCCAGGCCATCCTCACCCAGCTGCAGCGGTCGACGCTGGACCCGGCCACCGTGCGGATGGCCAAGTCGCAGAAGGGCCTGCTGCCCGCGCTGCGCCAGTCCCTGGCCGCCGCGGCCGGGGTGGACGTGCCCAAGCTGGTCGAGGCCAAGCGGATCAGCTGGGCCAACCTGGCCATGGTGCTGGGCAGCCTGATCGGCCTGTGGGCCATCGTCGGCGTGCTGTCCGACGCGTCCGGCTCGCTGGACGTCATCCGCGGCGCCGAGTGGGACTGGGTCGCGCTGGCTTTCGTGCTGGCCCAGCTGCCCGTGCTGAGCGACGCCTGGGCGGTGACCGGCGCGGTGGCCGGGCCGATCCCGTACGGCCGGTGCGTGGCCCTGGAGACGTCCAACATGTTCACCTCGCTGGTCGGCGGGGACGCCGCCGTGTTCGGCGTGCGGGTCCGGTTCTTCCAGCGCCAGGGCTTCGACACCACCACGGCGATCAGCTCCGGGGCCATCGCCGGCACGGCCAGCTGGGTGGTCAAGGGGCTGCTGTTCCTGCTGTCCATCGGGTTCGCGGCGGGCAATTTCCACGCCCCGACCAGCAACGGCACCAGCCACCAGAACCTGGTCTGGCTGGTGCTCGCCGTAGTGCTGGCGGTCGCGGTGCTGGCCGCCGTGGTCACCCTGGTGCCGCGGATCCGCCGGCTGGCCACCCAGCGGGTCCGGCCGCACCTGGTCAGCATCTGGGCCAACCTCAAGACGATCGCCACCCAGCCGCGGAAGATCGTCTACGTGCTGGCCGGATCGGCGATCAGCCAGCTGGTCATCGCCCTGTGCCTGGGCGCGTCCCTGCACGCGGTCGGCGAGCATCTCAGCCTGGCCACGATCATCGTGGTGCAGACGCTGGCCGCGATGGTCGGCGCAGCCGCTCCGGTCCCCGGCGGGGCCGGAGTCGTCGAGGCCGGCCTGATCGCCGGGCTGACCAGCGCGGGCGTACCGCAGAGCCAGGCCGTCGCGGCGGTCTTCATCGAGCGGCTGTGGACCGCCTACCTGCCGCCGATCTGGGGCTGGCTCACGCTGGTGTGGATGCGCCACCGCGAGTACGTCTGACCGCAGCGCCGGGTCGTGCGGTCAGTCCGTGCCGACCTCCATCGCGGCGCGGTCGAGGAACTCCTCGTCCTCATCCACCTCGCCACGGGACGCGATCGCCTCGGCGCCCCCCTGGGCCATCTCGCCTACCAGCTCGGTGTGGCCCGCCGCCCCGATCAGCTCGGCGTGGGCGGTCCCGACCATGCCGAGGCCGACGTACTGCTCGAGCTTGGCCCGCGAGTCGGCGATGTCGAGGTTGCGCATGGTGAGCTGGCCGATCCGGTCCAGCGGGCCGAACGCGGAATCCTCGGTGCGCTCCATCGACAGCTTGTCGGGGTGGTAGCTGAACGCGGGACCGGTGGTGTCCAGGATGGAGTAGTCCTCACCGCGGCGCAGCCGCAGGGTGACCTGGCCGGTGACCGCGGCACCCACCCAGCGCTGCAGCGATTCGCGCAGCATCAGCGCCTGCGGGTCGAGCCAGCGGCCCTCGTACATCAGCCGCCCGAGCCGGCGCCCCTCGGTGTGGTAGTTCGCGATCGTGTCCTCGTTGTGGATCGCGCTGACCAGCCGCTCATAGGCCGCGTGCAGCAGCGCCATGCCCGGTGCCTCGTAGATTCCCCGGCTCTTGGCCTCGATGATCCGGTTCTCGATCTGGTCGGACATGCCCAGGCCGTGCCGGCCCGCGATCGTGTTGGCCTCCATGACCAGGTCGGCCGGGGCGGCGAACTCCGATCCGTTGATGGTCACTGGCCGGCCCCGCTCGAAGCCGATCGTGACGTCCTCCGGCGCGATCTCGATCGCGGGGTCCCAGAACCGCGCGCCCATGATCGGCTGGACCGTCTCGATCCCGTTGCGGAGGTGCTCGAGGGTCTTGGCCTCGTGGGTGGCGCCCCAGAGGTTCGCGTCGGTGGAGTAGGCCTTCTCGGCGCTGTCGCGATAGGGCAGGCCGTGGTCGAGCAGCCACACGCTCATCTCGTGACGGCCGCCGAGCTCACTGACGAAGGCCGCGTCGAGCCAGGGCTTGTAGACCCGCAGGCTCGGGTTGGCCAGCAGCCCGTACCGGTAGAAGCGCTCGATGTCGTTGCCCTTGAACGTCGAGCCGTCCCCCCAGATCTGGACGTCGTCCTCGAGCATCGCCCGGACCAGCAGCGTGCCCGCGACGGCCCGGCCCAGCGGGGTCGTGTTGAAGTAGGACCGGCCACCCGAGCGGATGTGGAACGCCCCGCAGGTCAGCGCGGCCAGCCCTTCTTCCACGAGCGCCGCGCGGCAGTCGACCAGCCGGGCGACCTCGGCACCGTAGGACTTGGCCCGGCCGGGGACCGAGGCGATGTCGGGCTCATCGTATTGCCCTAGGTCAGCGGTGTACGTGCACGGCACTGCACCCTTGTCACGCATCCAGGCGACCGCGACCGACGTGTCCAGCCCGCCAGAGAAGGCGATCCCGACACGCTCACCGATGGGCAGGGAGGTTATGACCTTCGACATACGCAAAAGTATGCCGTCCCTTGCATGAATATTCCAGTCGAAGCGAGGGTTCCCTGGTGGATCCGGCCCCGGGAAGCAGGCGGCGGCGGACCGGGGCCGGGCGCGTCAGGGCCGCTAGCTGGCCGAGGTGGGGTCGGCTGGCTGGCGGCTGTCGGTGCCGCGGCCGTGGACCGGATGATGCGCGGCGACATGGACCTCGCATGATCGGGTGTGCGCGACGTACAGCCGCAGCGGGGCATCGCCGCGCAGGTCGGCGGGTGTGAACTGTCGTGCGCCGGCTGTGGTCCTGAACGCTTCGGGGCAGACGGCTTCCAGTTCGCCGTCGGGTATCGCCCTGGCCTCAGCCGTGATGTAGACGGCCTCGCCCTCGCCGGCCGGCGCGGTGGAGTCGAAGATCACGATCTCGGCCCCGGGGCGTTCGGTCAGGTTGCGCGAGTGCTGCGCCCCGGGCGAGGAGACCCAGTAGAAGTCCGAGTACCGGGCGGGGGTGTAGTACACCGGCGACAGCCGCGGCCGGCCGTCGGGATCGGTCGTCGCCACCGTCATGTAGTGGCTGGCGTCGATCACCCGCCGGGCCATCGCGTTGAGGTCGGGATGCCCGCCGGTCAGCGGGCCGGATCCGGCCGGGCTTCTCCGGTAGGTGATCGCGAGGTCGTCCTCCCAGGCGGCCCCGTCCCGCGACAGCTGGCCCTGGCCGGTAATCGTGGTGCCATCGTCGCTGAGGATGCCCGTGAACCGCTGGCTGAACCCGGGTGCGTCGCGCCAGAACCGCCACTGGCCTTCGTCAAGGCTGGCTGCATACACCCGGTGCACGCCGCGGTAATCGAAGTAATGCATGGACAACTGCCCGTCGGTAACCCCCATGATCGCGATCGCGTCCGGGATCTCCGGATGGTCGTAGTGCCAGCGCTGGATCAGGAATTGCCGGCCGGCCAGCCACTCGAACGTGGCGTGCCCGTGCACGACAGCGCCCGGAAGCAGCGGATGGGTGGCCTGTGTCGTCCACCTGCCGGTAAAGCGCTGCCAGCCGTGAAGCTCAGGGTGGGGCGTGGGTGACTGCATTGGTTCCTCGCCGGGTGTCGTTGCGTGACCTGCTGATACGACGTCGCCCGCGGCGGGAAATCACCGGCTGGGCGGCAGCACCGGCCCCTGGTCCCGGGTAGGCCTAGGTCCACCACAGATGGTGGATGCTGCCCCCTGGCGCGCCAGCGCGTCGCCGGGCAGGATGATGCCCAGGCCGCTGCACGTCCACCCGCAGCATGATGCCAGCTTAAATAGATGTGCCTATAATTGGTGGCCAATACCGGTGAATTTCGCAATCTCCGATACGAGGGAAAACGGCACATGGAAAATGAGAGTGAGTTCTGGTCGGGGGTCAGTGCGGTGGTCGTGACGCCAGTTGCGATCGCTGCTGGATTGGCTAAGGGCGCCTATGACGCCTCGACTGACCACGGTGCCTTCATCGAAGGGTTCAATACGACTGCGAACCCGATCATCCGGGCCGGAAAGAACTTCGGCGCGGAGCATGGCCCCACGATCACCAAAGGGGTGGTGACCGGTGCCGCCGGCGCGCTCGGTGCCCGGATCGTGAGTGCCGGGCTGCGGCACCTAAGACTCTGACCTCGGTTCAGGGCAGGACGGGCTGGTTGCGGCCCTGCCCGCTCTGCGGCACGAGGTAGGTCGAGAAGCTCGAGCCGAACGAGGACAGGCTGCCCGGGACGGCGACCCAGTCGCTGCCCGACTGCTGCCCGGTGTTGGCCAGCAGCGGGTGGTGTACCCACCACGACCACAACGACGAGCTATGGCCGCTGTAGGTGGACAACCGCGCGTTGCTAAAGGCGGCGACCTTGACCTGTCTCGCGGGCGGCGTGTGCGAGTACGAGCCGTCCCACGGCGAGGTGCCGAACTCGGTGCCGATCCTGGCCTGGGTGAACGACTGCCCGGGGACCGTGTAGGACGAGATGAAGCTGAACCCGGCGCTGAAGACCTCGGTCATGTGCAGGCTGCCGTTGGCTGGGGAGTATTCGATGAGCATCCCCAGCTCGGTGCCGGGGTCGAACGGCTGGGGGGGAAGGTTGCACACGTCCTCGTTTTCATCGCAGAACTCAGCGTTCGGGTTCGACGCGATCACCGTGTGCGTGCTGCGGTCATAGATGGTGGCGTACTGGGTGTAACCCGAGCCTGAGGTGCTGGCCCTGACGCCGAAGGTCACCACCAGGTCGGCCGACCAGAGCTGCACGCTGTCTGCGACACTGGCCACCTCGCTGGCGTACTGCCCGGGCTTGCGCAGGTAGACGAGGGCGTCAACGAGGTCAAACTGCGCTCCGGTGGCGGTGTACCCGGCCTGCTCCGGGCTGATCTCCGCCGGGCCGGTGCTGGCGCCCGCCACCCCCGAGCCCGCCAGCACGACCGAGGCGGACATGACGGCCGTCGCGAGCAGCCGGATGGAAGTTCCTAGCATGGAGACCTCCGGAGGTCCGCAGGGCAGCGACTGTCCTGCCGCGCCCCGCGTGACTGAACGCCCCGTGTAACTGAACGCGCACTAGTAAGACGCGAGTGAGCCTCTTGCGGATGACAGCCGTCCTCGACGTCAAAGCCATGAGGGGCCGGGTCTGGCCGCCGGGGAGCCGGGACCGGTCACCGCGGAGCCGTGGAGCGCGTGCAGCCGGGACAGCCAGCCGGCGATTCCGGCTGCGCCCTGCATGAATCCCGGCTCCGGCGGAAGGTCGGGCGGGGTCCTGGTGTGCTCGGTATTGGACCAGCTGACGCCCTGCGGGGTCGTCACCGCGCGGGCGACGACATCGGCGGCCAGGACGCCGGCCCAGTCGAGCAGGGCGGGGTCGCCGGTGGCCTGGAAGCAGTCGAGCAGGAATTGCCCGACTCCCGCGGTGCCGCAGCACCGGGCGACGTTGTCCCAGTAGCCGGGATAGAGCCGGGCGGGCAGGCGGCTGTCGCGCAGGGCCTGCAGGCTGGCGTCAATGGCGTGCTGCCACCGCGGTTGGGGGTCGATCTCGTTCAGCACCACGAAGAGCCGCGCGGTGCCCGCCGGGCCGTGACACCAGCCGTAATTGACTTCGGGGCGGCCCGGCCGCAGTGGTATCGCGAGCGGCACCGCCCAGCCGCCGGGACGGTCCCCGGCGGCGAGGATCGCCTCGGCGCCGCGGATGGCGACGTCCACCAGGTCGCGGCGGTGCAGGGCGCGGCCGGCGGCGGCCAGGGCGTAGGCCGCCCCGGCGGTGCCGTGGGAGAACCCCGGCATGATGGACTCCCAGCCCGCCGTCATCCGCCAGTGCAGCCCCTCCGGGAACGGTTCAGCCGCATCCGCCAGCCGGTCGGCCAGGACGTGCGCGGCCTGGACCGAAGGGCCCGCGTCGTCGGCGATCAGGACCAGCAGGAGGCCGGCGTCGCCGGAGATCACGTCGGTGCAGCGCAGCGGGTCGGGCGGCGCCTGCGTGACGCGCCCGGCGATCCGCCGGGTCACCTGCGCGGCGCCTTCCGCGGCGGCGGGGTCCCCGGTCGCGTCCGACCAGGCGCGCAGCGCCACCGCGACTCCAGCCCAGCCAGAGAACACGCCGTCGTCGGGCATCGTGGCCACGCCCCGGCCCTGCCGGGCCAGGGACAGCAGCCGGCCGCGGCGCCGGCCGAGACGTGCGCCGTGCCCAGGCCGGCCGCCTCGGCTTCGGCGCAGCCGAGCAGCACCCCCGCCGTGCCGGAGTAGAGGTCGTCGGACAGCACCCCGTCCTCGGGCCACCCCAGGCCGCCGTCGGCGGCGATCGCCACCGAAGCGATCCAGTCGAACGCGCGGCGGGCTATGTCCACGTCACCCAGTCTGTCCCTGGAGGGGCCCGCCTCACGCGACGGCTCAAGCCGGGCGCCTGGCCGCCGCGTTTGCGGGCCTCCGCGGTCAGGCCCACGACCAGGATCAGGGTGAGGGCGGGGACCAGGAAGGGCCGGCACGACGATGGCGCCCATGAACACGAGGCCCATCGCCGCCAGCGACGTGGCCAGCCGGATCCAGCGGGCCCGCTGGGAGAGCTTCCCGGACGGCAGCAGGGCGCTGGCCAGCAGGAAGAGGCTGACTCCGCCGTAGAGCGCGGCCCGCGGCGCGATGCCGATCGTGCCGCCCCCGTCCGCGGCCAGGATCGCGGTATGCAGGCCAGCGCTGCTGCCCGCGATGCCGGTCACAATAGGCAGGTTGAGGGCGGTGAACCAGGCGATCGCCTTCGGGGTGCCCAGGGCGGCCCGGTCGGCCGTGCTGAGCCAGGCCCACCAGAGCGCCGCGAGGGTCAGCAACGCCGCTCCCAGCACGGCAGCCAGGGGCACGCTCCACGGCCGCGCCGCGGCGGCGCTGATCAGCCGGGCCACCGATTCGCCGAGCACGATGAGGACGAAGAGCTGGAACCGGTCGGTGAGATGCGCGGGATTCACCGCCAGCCGCCTGGACGGTTCCAGCATGGCCAGCGCGCCTGCCGCATCGCAGGCCAGGCGGCACCCCAGAAGGCGTAGCGCACAGCACCCGCGACGGCGAGCGAGGACAGCCAGAGCGCCCCGCCGGATCCGAAGGAGACCAGGTAGCAGTTGTACAGCCGGCGGGTGGCCGGCAGGGTCCACCGGGCCCGGGCGTAGAGCAGCAACTGCAGGCCGCGCAGGCAGCTGAACGCGATGACGAAGCCGGTCGTGTGGCCGGCCAGGGCCAGCGGCGCGCAGGCGGCCAGGCCGACGCAGAGCAGGATGGCGGTCAGGAAGGCACCGCGGTACACCGCGTCGTCGGACTCGTGCCGGTCGGCGTAGAACGAGAACTGCACCCACAGCCACCAGATCGGCGTGAACAGCAGCACGAACCGGGCCAGCGTGCCAAGTCCAGGTGATCCTGCAGAGTTCCGGCGAGCTGCCCGACCGCACCGGCGAAGACCAGGTCGAAGAACAGCTCCAGCCAGCTCGCCCGGCGTTCGTCGCGGTGGTGGCCATCGGCGGTGCGCAGCGGTGGCGGGCTGAGCCGGACCGGGGCGCTAGCCAGATAGCGGACCCGGCCCACGTGCCGGACGGGCTGGTCTCGCCGTGCGGAGATGGGGGGGTCGAGAGTCCGGGAGCTGATTCATCGCTGGCTGAGCTCTCGGCGGGCTGCTTTGAGTACGTGCTGCACGGCGCGGTCGCCATCGAGGGCCTTCCCCCGGGCCTGGGCCCGCCGGAAGGCCGCGTCGCCGGTGCGGGCGCGCAGCCTGGCCAGCACGCTGTCCCCGTGGGCGGCCCGTGGCACGCAGGCGTGCAGCCAGCCCCGGCCGCCTGCTCGCAGCAGCGCGCCGGCGGCCGACAGCAGGCACACGGCATGCTCGGCATCGTCCCGGCGGTCGGCCAGCGCAGCCAGTGCCTCGAGTAGTAGGCCACGCTGGGCTGATCCCCGGCCTCGGCCGCCAGGCCCAGCCCTTCATCGAGCTGTCTGGCCGCTTCGGCCAGGTCGCCCCGGGCCTGACTGGTAAGCGCCAGGTCATAGAGCGAGACGAGGATGGCGAACCGGTCGGCCGCGCTGCGGGCGGCGGCGAGGCCGTCGGTGAACAGCCGCAGCGCGTCGTCGTGATCCCCGTGGCCCAGCCGGATCTGGCCCAGGAAGTTGTTGACCAGGGCGAGGTCCAGCCGGTACAGCAGGCGCTGCCGCCCGTCGAGCCGATCGGGGTCCTGCTCCCGCAATTGGCCGAGGGTCTGCTCGAGCAGTTCACTGGCGCGTGCGCCGTCGCGGCCCGAGCTCAGGCCGGCCCAGCGCCGCCGCGACCAGGCCCGCGCCCAGCGTGTCCCCGGCCTGACGGTAAAGCGGCAGGCTTTCCTCCAACAGCGGGCGCGCCGAGGCCTGGTCCCCGGCGGCCAGGAGGGTGAGCCGGCTCCGCCCAGAGCCTGGGCCCGCTGATGCGGATCCAGGCCGTCGCCGTTGGCCACGATCTTCTCCAGGTAAGGCGTGAGCTCGTCGGCGTGCCCGCGCAGCCACCAGAACCGCCACGTCACCCAGATCAGCTGCACGGCCTGGCCCATCTGGCCGGTATCCACCAGCCAGGACAGTGCCGCGCGGAGGTTGTCGTGGCGGGCCTCCAGACGCTCCACCCAGGCGAGCTGCCCCGGGTCGCCCAGCTCGGCCTCGGCTGGCTCGGCGAGGGCCAGGAAGTGGGCGGCATGCCGGTCGTGAGCGTCCGCCCAGTCGCCGCTGTCGCACAGGCGTTCCAGGGCGTACTCGCGGACGGTCTCCAGCAGCCTGAACCGCGGCTCGTCGTCCCGCTCCCGGGTCTCCAGCCGGACGAGGCTGCTGTCCACCAGCGAGCCCATCGTGTCCATCGACGGGCCCAGCGGCCCCGCCGCACACCGCCTCCGCAGCGGGCAGGCCGAAACTGCCCGCGAACACCCCCAGCCGGGGGAACAGCGCCCGCTCGTCCGCGGACAGCAGGCTGAAGCTCCAGTCCAGGGTGTTCCTCAGGGTCCGCTGCCGCTCGGGCAGGTCGGGGGCGCCACCGGTCAGCACGTCCATCCGATCGTCGAGCCGGGCCAGCAAAGCCCGCGGGGGCAGCAGCCTGACCCGGGCCGCGGCCAGCTCGATAGCCAGCGGCAGGCCGTCCAGCCGGCGGCAGATCTGCGCCGATGGCCCAGGCGTTTCCGCTGGTCAGCTCGAAGTCCGGGACGGCGGCCCGGGCTCGCTCCAGGAACAGCCGCACCGAGGCGTAGCGCTCGAGGCGGCCGGGGTTCCGCACCGGCCCGTCCGGCGGGATCGAGAGGGGGGTCACCGGGAACTCCTGCTCGCCACGCAGCCGCAGGACGGTCCGGCTGGTCACCAGGACCACCAGCCCGGGGGCGGCGCTCAGTAGCCCGGCGACCAGCGGGGCCGCCCCGGGGACCTGCTCGAAGTTGTCCAGCACCAGGAGGATCTGCCTGGACCGCAGGTACGAGCGGAGGCGCGTGCTCAGCCTGCCACCCGACGTGCTCAGCCCGAGGCCGGTGCGATCGCCGCCGGGACCAGTCGGCGTCCGGCACCGAGCCCAGGTGGACGAACCGTGCGCCATCCTCGGAATTCCGGGCTCCAGCCGGGCCGCGGCCTGCACGGCGAGACGGCTTTTCCCCACCCCGCCGGGGCCGGTCAAGGCGACCAGGCGGACGCCCTCGCCGGACCACCAGGTCGACCACGGCGGCTGGTTTCGTGCTCGCGGTCCACCAGCGCCGTGGCCGGTATGGGCAACGACCCGGCCAGCCTCATCTTCCTGCTGCTGCGGTTGCGTGGCCTCGAACCGCTCGCTCAGCAGGACGGCCAGATCGTTCTCGACCAGGCGCTGCAGCTCAGCCGCGGATAGAAAACTGCTGATAAGACACGGCGCCGTCGTTCTCGATCCGGGCCAGCATCTTGGCCAGCCGGGGATCGCGGTCCGGCGCAGGCGACTTGACATAGATGAGCCGGGGCATCCCCGCCGAGAGCAGGTATTCATCCTCCAGCCCGGATATCGGTTCACCCGGTGCCGACCCAGCCGTACCGCTGCCAGTACACCCCGATGAAGATCTGGCTCTGCGCCAGGTAAGCCCGGTAGACCTGGCGAGCCGGGTGCGGTCGGGCGCCCAGCTCGAACATCACCGGCACCAGCCGCAGCCGGGTCACCGCGTCCCGCACGGCCTGCCGCTCGGGGGCCAGTTCCTGCAGGGTCGAGCTGGCGAACACCCGCACCCGCTGATCGGGAGTGCGGATCATGGCGGCTGGCGCGCCCTGGCGTGGGCGCGCCGTGGTGGCAAGCATGGAAGATCCTCTTTCCTAACGAGGTGCCGCCGATGCCTGTGCGCCAGGCCTGGCACCGCGGCGGCACTGACGCGGCGCTGCAGCACCCGGCGATGGCCCGCCGTGCTGATCGCAGCGGCGGGCGAGAGGCCGGAAGGTGGCGCTGGCTTACGGGATCACGCTAGGGTTCCGTGGCCCGCGGCACATCGGGTGGCGCTACCGAGATCGCTGTCCCGCGTGCCGCGCCTGACGGGGGCGGTATCCGTAGGACTACGCAGCCGGGCGCCCTCTATCGGGCCGGTGTCCCGGAGAGCCGGTTGGCCAGCCCGGCCCGGGTGCGTACGCCAAGCTTGCGGTAAATGGCGGCGACATGGGTTTCGACGGTGCGGACGCTGACGAACAGCTCCGCGGCGGCCTCGCGGTTGGTCGCGCCGGCCGCGATGAGCTGAGCGACCCGCTGCTCGGTGACCGTGAGCTGGTTCCCGGCCCGGGTGGCGGCCACCCGCGGCAGCTCCCGCTCGATCCGGGCCAGCAGCGGCTGGTGACCCATCTCGCGGGCCAGGTCCCGCGCCCGGCTGAGCGCGCCTCGGGACTCCTGGCGGGCCCTGCGGCGCCGCTCTATCTGGCCCAGGGCCAGCAGGCTGCGGGCCAGCTCGGGGCGCAGCGGTGACGACTCGTGCGCCGTGACGGCCCGCTGGGCCAGCCGGGCGGCCAGCTCCAGGTGGCCAGCCTGGGCGGCGGCCAGCGCGTCGATCCGGTTCGCGGTTCCGGCCAGCGCGCGCCGCCCCAGCCGTTCGCCGGTCTCCCCGAGCCAGCCTGAGATCTGCTGCGCATCATCGACCCGTCCCCCGGAGACATACTCTTCGGCCAGCGCGGCATCAAGCCCCTGCCGTACTCCTGGATCGGCGTACCCGCACTCATCGGCGTACGACGCGGCCCGCTGGTAGTGCCGCACCGCCTCCGGGCCATCACCTCGCCAGGAGCAGGCCCGCCCCCGGATCAGGGCCCCGATGAACCTGGCTACGGCCGGTGTGTCCGCGGTGTCGGGCAGGTCCTGATCGGCCAGGGTGATCGCCCCGTCCAGATCTCCCCCGGCGATAAGCAGCTCACCGCGCGGGGCCAGGCTCCAGGGCAGCGGCGGCCAGTCATGCCAGGCGGCAGCCTGCGGCCGCGTCCGCGAGCGCCGCGCCGGCGGCGGTGAAGTCACCCGCCAGTTCCTCGGCCGTCGCCAGGTAGGCGCAGAACGTGGCCAGCGCGAAATCATCCCCCGCCTCCCTGGCCCGGGTGATGCACCGGTGCAGCGCCGTCCGCGACGTCGCGAGGTCTTCCGCATACTGGGACCACAGCCCCCGGTGCAGGTCGGCGGTGTCGTGCAGGCGGGCGATAGGCACCCTGGCCTCGATGAGCTCCGCCCGGTCGAGCAGCGTCCGGTCCAGGCCATCGCCCGCGCTGACGTCGGCCATCAGCAGGTTGATCAGGGCCCGATGCAGCGAGGCATCCGCAGCGGGCCCGGCGGCCTCAGCGTTGCGGATCGCCTCGGCGGCCATCTCACGGCGCGCGTCCCGGATGCCGTAGACCACGTCGGAGGCGAGCGCCAGCACCAGGGCGCGCCGGCGCGGATCGGGCCCGGCCTCGTCAACCGCCCAGATGACGATGGCGGTCGCCGCGGCGGTGCCGTGCACCAGCTCGGTCATGTCCAGCAGCAACGGCAGCGCCCGCTCCAGGTCCGCGGTCGCCAGGTCCCAGAGCTCCAGCACTTCCAGGTGCTCGAGCGAGCGGCGGACGTCCCCGGCCAGGAACAGCAGTTCCGCGGCGCGGATCCGTCGCCGCACCAGCGCATCGCCATCCTGTCAGGAGTGAAGCGCACGGCCTGCGTCGCGAACTGGGCGGCCTCGGCGTTCCCGGCCCGGGCCCGCGCGGAAGTGGCCGCGGCATCCAGCGCCTCCGCTACCCGGGTGTCCGGCCCGGGCCCGGCGGCCAGGGCCGCGAAATGAGCGTAGCGCTCCGGGCTCGCGGCACCCTCAGCCAGCCGCTGGTAGAGGCGCTGCCGGCGGACGGGTGGCAGCCCCTCAACCGCCGCGGCACCGATCAGCGGATGGGCCGGCGCAATCCGGCCTTCCGTCTCGACGACCACCCCGGCCAGCACGGCCTCATCCAGGGCCGCGGCCGCATCCGGGAGCGGCTCCAAGGCGGTGAGCGCGTCGCTGACGGCGATCCGCCCGGCTCCGGCCACGACGGCGAGCGCCGTGCCGGCGTCCGGGCTCAGCGACCGCGCGAGCCGGTCGGTCAGGGTACGAGCCAGCGGCGGTACCGGGCTGTCGGCGGACTCCAGGCTCGCGGCAATCTCCCCGGCCCAGAACGGATTCCCGCGGGACTGCCGGGCGACCAGCCTGGCCTGACCGGCCGTGACCGTCTGGGGCAGCAGCCGCCGAACCTGCCGGTCGTCCAGCGGAGCCAGGTCGATCGTGTCGCTGGGCACCGCGGTGATCAGGTCGCGCCAGCCTTGTGACGGCGGCGGCGCAGCGGCCGTCAGCGGGTCAGCCAGTGCCTCGGTCCGCGCCGCCACCAGCAGCCCCAGCGGCCCGCGGCCCGCGCGCCGGAACGCGAACGTCAGCGCGTCCAGGCTGGCCCCATCCACCCACTGGACGTCATCGATGGCTACCAGCACCGGGCCGGCGGACGCGAGTCCGTGCAGTGCTGCCAGCACGGCCAGCCCGACCGCCCGGACCGGCGGCGGCTCGGGGCCGGCCTGCCGCAGCAGCAGCGCGATTTCCAGCGCCGCGAGCTGGGGGGCGGGTATCTGCGCGGCCACGCTCGCCAGCACGCCCGTCAGCAGGTCCGACAAGGCCGCAAAGGGCAGCTCGGCCTCGGCGGCCGCTGGCTCGCTGCGCAGCAGGCGCGCCCCCGCCTCGGCAGCCGCCTCGGTCCCGGCCCGCCACAGCGTGGACTTACCGGCCCCCGGCTCCCCGGCGATCGCCAAAGCGGCGGGCCGGGACCAGACACCCTCGGCGAACTCCCTGACCCTCTGCCATTCGGCAGCGCGGACCACCGCGCTGCTCGGCACAGCCACACGTCCATCCCACCACAGACGGATGCCGGGTCATAGCCGCGTAAGCACCGGTCGGCGAAGTGCACCTGGCGCTGGCTGCCGCCCGGTGCCACGTTAAGCGTGTTTGACCAGCTCGCGGGCGGCGGCCGCGATGTGCTCGGCATCGATGCCGGCCGCGGCCAGAAGCTCGGTGCTGCTCCCGGAACCAGGCAGCTCGCGGACACAGAGATGAGCCAGGTGCAGTGGCTGTGATCCCGCCGCAAGCAGGGCATCCGCCACCGCGCTGCCGAGCCCTCCCGCGGGGTAGTGGTCCTCGGCCACGACCAGCCGTCCACCCGTGGCGGCCACGGCGTCCACCAGCGTTCCCGTGTCGATGGGCGCGACAGAGTACAGGTCGATCACCCGGGCCTGGATGCCCTCCCCCGCCAGGAGATCCGCGGCGGCCAGGCAGGCATGCAGGGTGACCCCGGCCCCGATGAGGGTCACGGCATCGTCGGGGCCCGACCGCAGCACCTTCGAGCCGCCGACCGGGAAGGCCTCCGCGCTGTCGTACAGGACGGGATACGCGCCACGGGTGGTCCGCAGGTAGCTGACGCCGGGGCGGTCGGCCATCGCCCGCACGAGCGCCGCGGTGCTGGTGGCGTCGCTCGGGTACAGCACCGTTGCTCCGTGCACGGCGCGCATCATGGCCAGGTCTTCGAGGGCCATCTGGGATGGCCCGTCCGCGCCGATCTCCACGCCCGCGTGCGATCCGGACAGCCGGATATTGGCCTGGGAGATGGCGGCCATCCGGATGAAGTCGTACGCGCGGCTGAAGAAGGCCGCGAACGTCGAGGCGAACGGGACGTAGTGACGGGCGCTGAGCCCCACGGCGGCCGCGACCATCTGCTGCTCGGCGATGAACATCTCGAAGTAGCGCCCGGGATAGGCCTTGGCGAACTCATCGGCATGGGTGGAGTTGCTGACCTCACCGTCGAGCGCCACCACCTCGGGCCGGTCGGTGCCGAGCGCGGCCAGCGCGTCGCCGTACGCCTTGCGGGTGGCGACCTTGTCCCCCAGTGCGTAGGCAGGCGCCTGCGGTGCCGGAGTCTGCGGGGTGCCGTGGGCCTGGTCCGCCGCGCTGGGCATGGCCGGCGCGGGACCCGGGGCGGCGTCGGCAGGCAGCGGGCCGCGGACCAGCAGGCTGCGTTCGCCGCCCAGTTCCGCGATGGCCCGCGCGGCCATGTCGGGCGGGAAGGGCTTGCCGTGCCAGCCCTCATGGTCCTCGACCTCAGAGAACCCGCGCCCCTTGATGGTGCGGGCCAGTATCACCGTGGGCTGGCCGGATCCGTCCTCCGCGACGGAGCGGAAGGCCTCGTCGATGCCGGTGAGGTCGTGGCCGTCGATAGTCAGCACCCGCGCGCCGAATGCCTCGGCGCGCTGCTGGTAGGCGGACAGGTCCCACTGCAGCTCGGTGGGGCCCCGCTGGCCCAGCCGGTTGACGTCGACGATCGCGGTCAGGTTGGACAGCTGGTAGTACCCGGCCTTGTCCAGGGCCTCCCAGATGGAGCCCTCAGCCATCTCGCTGTCCCCGCACAGCACCCACACCCGGTACGGGAGCCGGTCGAGGTACCGGCCCGCCAGCGCTACCCCCACCCCGTCAGGCAGGCCCTGGCCCAGCGATCCGGTGGCGACGTCGACCCACGGCAGCACCGGGGTGGGGTGGCCTTCCAGGCGGGACCCGAACCGCCGGTACCCGGTCATCAGCTCCTCGTCGGACACCACCCCCACCGCCTTGTAGACGGAGTACAGCAGCGGGGACGCGTGTCCCTTCGAGAAGATCAGGTGGTCGTTATGGTCGGCGCGCGGGTGGTCCCAGTCGTAGTGCAGGTGACGGCCGACCAGCACCGCCAGCAGGTCCGCGGCGGACATGCTGGAGGTGGGATGCCCGGATCCGGCACTCGTGCTGGACCGGATGGAGTCCACCCGGAGCTGTGCGGCGAGGTCGGCGGCCACCCCGAGGTCGATCCCGGTCAGTGGCTGGGTTTCGCTGCCCATGTCAGGCCCTTCTTTCTGCCGGCGGTGCGGGCGAAGGCCCTCCTGCTGGCTCACCGGGAAGTGACCAAACTCGTCACGGGTCGCCCAGCCGCTGCCCATTTGAAGCCCGGATAATCAAGCAGGCCGCGCTGCCGAGCCGGTACGGCCAGGTTACCGAACCGGGCTCGCCGGCCACTCGCGGGGCGTGAGCCCGGGCCCGGCCTTCACCGGGCCGTGACCTGGCCGCCGTACAGGTCACGGCCCGTCGCTGCTCAGGGCTTGATCGCGATAGCGAAGGGGTACCCAAGGGGGAGGCGAACCGGCCGCCCGGGCGTGTTGGTGGCCGTACTGACCGGGACGACCGCGCCCTCGCAGGCGACGTAGAGGGTCTTCCCATCGGGTGTGAATGCCATCCTGAGCTCGGCCAAGGCGAGCAGTCGGCTACGGCAGGCGGATCTCAGCTGGATCGGCTGGTCCGCGGTGTTGGTGGCCGTGCTGACCGGGACGACTTCGTGCGGGCCCATGACGACATACGCGGTCTTCCCGTCTGGGGAGATCACGATCTGGCTGCCGCTGCTGTTGTTGTTGCGGATCTCGATCGGCTTCCCGGCCCGGTTGGTGGCCGTGCTGATCGGGATGACCGCGCGCGGGTAGCCGGTGGTGACGTAGGCGGTCTTCCCGTCCGGGGTAATCGCGATCAAGCCCGTAGCCGCCCAGGCCCGGGAGGTAGATCGGCTGGCCCGGGGTGTTGGTGGCCGTGTTGATCGGCGTCACCACGTCCCTGGTGTGCTTACTGCTGCTCGAACGGCCGAGGACGTAGGCGGTCCTCCCGTCCGGGGTGATCGCGATATCGAACGGGTCGTGGCTGACCGTGGATCGGCTGGCCAGCGGTGTTGGTCGCCGTGTCGATCGGGGTGACCGTGCCCGGCTTGCTCTCGTTGGCGACGTAGGCGGTCCTCCCGTCCGGGGTGATCGCGATCCAGATCGGGCCGGAGCCGACGTGGATCGGCCGGCCCGGTGTGTTGGTCGCCGTGCTGATCGGGGTGACCGTGTTAAAGGCCAGGCTGGCGACGTAGGCGGTCTCGCCCGTCCGGGGTGATCGCGATGAAGTCAGGGCCAGACGTACGGTTGTGGCCGAGTTCGATCGGCTGGCCCGCCTGGTTGGTGGCTGTGCTGATGGGGATGACCGTGCCGGTGGCGTTGGTGGGCACGTAGGCGGTCTTCCCGTCCGGCGTGATCGCGATCTGGCCGCCGTCGACGTCGATCGCCCCATCGCCGACCTTGATCGGGTTTCCGGCCTTGCTGGCGGCTCTGCTGATGGGGATGACCGCAGGGGTGCTCCTGCTGATTCCACGGGAGATGTCGTAGGCGACGTAGACGGCCGGACCGCCCGGCGGCCGGTGTCGTCCGGCCGGCCCGGGGCATGGCCGGCTGCCCCGATGCCCAAAGGGACGAGGACGGCGATCACGGCGACTGCCGCGGCCCCGGCCAGGTACTCCTTGGCCCGGCGCCTGGACACCCGGCGGCGCACCGCCTCGGCGCTCACCTGGTGCGGCGGCTCCCCCGTGGCGGCTTCCAGGAGGTCACGCAGCCGCCTGTCTATCCCGGTCACCGGACCTCCCGCTCCATGAACTCAACCATCTGGGGGTCCTCACGCAACCGGGCCACGGCCCGGGCCATCGTGCTCTTCACCGTCCCGATCGCGCAGTTCAGCACCTGCGCAACCTGCGCCTCTGACAGGTCATCGAACACGCGCAGCACCAGGACCGCCCGCTGCCGGTCGGTCAGCCTGCCCAGGGCACCGCGCACCGCCACCCGCGCCGCTGTCTCGGCGGCCAGGTCCCCGGCTGCCGGGCCGTCGGGCACCGCCCCCGAGGGGTGCTCGGACCGCCACTTGCGGCGGCGCCAGCTCGACCAGGTGTTCACCATGGCCCGGCGCACGTATATCTCCGGGTCGTCGCGCCGCCTGATCCGCTCCCACCGCGGCCACGACCGCACCAGTGCGGTCTGCACCAGGTCCTCAGCCAGCGCCCAGTCACCGGTCAGCAGCCACGCCGTACGCTGCAGCGAACGCTGACGCGCCGCAACGAACTGCACGAATCCTTCGACCTCGGCGTCCACCGCACCTCCGGCCAGCTCGACCCAACAGTCAATACGACTACCTGGGTGCCGCTAAAGGTTCATCCTGGCCCGCCACCAAAAGCGATGAATCCGCAGCCGTCATGACGTCTACCGAGAGCGACCGCGTTCCCGCACCCATCGCACCGAGGAGCATCCCGCTCATGTCCCGACGTCTCCGGACCTGACTTCCTCGCCCTCCAGGTCCGTGACCTGGACCGCGCCGCCGCTTTCTACCAGGACGAACTAGGCCTGGCCCGCGTACCCGGTTCACCATCTGGCGTGGTGGCTTTCCAGACTGCCCCTATCCCGTTCGCGGTCCGCGAGCCCCTTCCGGGCACCGACCTCGACGCCGGGCCCGCCGGGCTCGGCGTATCCATATCGCTGCGCGCCGATGATGCGCAGGCCCTGCACTACCAGCTCAAGGGTCACGGAGCGCCGATCCTTATCGACCCGTTTGACACCCCGTTCGGGCGCACGTTCGTCTTCCAGGACCCCGACGGCTACGCCGTCGCCATCCACGGCGCCGCACCCGGAGCCGTCGGGCAGCGAACCCGGCTGCCCGGTATCAAATGCCTCACGAAGGTGCTTAATAGCCCGTGGCCGGGCGTATCGGCCGGCTAGCTTTTAATCTCCGGACCGCCTCCCCCCAAGGGGCAAGGCATGTACCTATTCGAAAGTGAAGCAACGTTCGACGCCGACCCGGCCACGGTCTGGAAGGTGTGGACCGACGTGGACCGCTGGCCAGAATGGGATGTCAGCAAGGAGATCGCCCGGCTGGACGGCCCATTCGAGCCAGGCGTATCTGGCTGGGCCAAGCAGCGTGGCAACCTCGGCGGTTCCTTCACCATCACCATGGTGGACGCCGGCCACCGCTGGATCACGGAATGCCCGACGCCCATCGGGAAGCTGGTCTTCGACCATCTGGTCGATCCGGTCGCGGGGGGCCGGGTCCGGGTGGTCAAGAAGGTGGACGTCCAGGGCGCACTTGCTCCGGTGATCCGGCTGCTCGTCCCTAAAATGCGCCGTGACATGGCGGAGTCCCTGGCCAACCTGGGAAAGCTGGTGTCCTCGTAAGCCGGGACGGCCCGGGGTGGCGGCCGGCCGGCCGACAGGAGCCTGTCGAGGATGGCCGATTCGGCTGCGCATTCTTCATCCCCAAGGGAATCGCCGTACGCCTGCCGCTCGTGGGTGAAAACGGCGAGCCCGCCGATTATCCGGTAGCTGAGCAGGCAGCGCAGCCCCCAGACCGGCTGGAGCCAGCGCCGCAGACGCGCGCACAGGGGACCAGGCGCCGCGCAAGCCCGGGCCGCATCAGCCCATATCTCGTCCCAGTCGTCGAACAGCACGTTCGCCAGGTAGCCGGTGAAATCGCGACCCTCGTCAGGAATCCCGGCGCCGGCCTGCAACTCGACCATGTGCAGCAGCGCGTCGAGCATCGGCCCATCCAGCGGCCCGTCCAGCGGGTAAAGGGGACGGCCGGGGAGCCGATTCTGCACGGTCAGGCGCCACGCAGAGCTGATCATGCCTTGCCACAGAATCCCCGGGACCGGATACCCGCGCGCCCCGAGCGCGGGAAGGTGCGTCGCGCACCATCGTGTCCCCTCCTCCGCGCGGTCACCGTGCCTGGCCTTGACCACGACCGGGCCAGCCCGCTGCGCCCGGGCCGCCCAGGTCATCCCCGACTGCCGTGCAGGCACGAGCGGCTCGCCACCGTAGATCCGCTCACCCAGCTCCCGGGCGACCAGCAGGCGGACCTCACGCCAGGCAGGCATCCCGGTCACCACGCTGCGATCGTAGGCACCCCCTGCGACAGCGGAGAAGTGGTTTTCCGCGGTGGCAGGCCCGCTGCCTGACTAACCGTAACCCTTGATGCTGCTGTGACATTGTGCGCCTACGAGCACGTCCGAGATATGTCTGACCCCTAAACCAGGGTCTTGCCGCGCCAACAACATCGTGGTAGAGCAGATCTATAACCAATTGATCCGCCGAATTGGCTCGGCAGCGAGGGCTCCATGGATGCTAGCCAACCATTCCATCCCACCTCGGCGATACCGCCATCAGCAAATGGGAATTCGAACACGGGTGCGGGGCACCCATCCGGGGAAGGACGCCACCAGACCGGCCCCGATGTATGGCGCTACGCCCGGCACGATTTCGACCGCGAAACAACGCGTTACCTGTCTGCCGCCACGCAGATTAACCTGGACTACGCGCAGGACGTGGTCCGTAACGTCGTCGGCGAACCGCTGAGGGCCGTAGCCCCCGCCTACGGAGTCGAAATTGCAGCCGTTGCCCGGTGGGCCGTGGACTCAGTGATGCGCCGTGCTCGCCGAGACATACACCTCGCCATCACGGTGCTCGCTACTATCGTACTCTTGCCGCTGACGCTGATCTGGCTGCCAGCCGTGATTATCGTAATCGCTGCCGGGCTCTTCACCGCCTGCACGATCGTCACGCTGGAGTACTGGATACGGATGTACCAGATTGTAGTCGGCAAGATGCTCCGGGGAGAGTTTGATATCCACACGGCGCCCGAGCCACGTCATCAATGGGTGCGTGATCGCATCAACATGGTCTCAGCGCGGCGCCGGGGTAACCTGGTCATCTTTCACGGCGAATCTGCCTTCGTCGGCAGCGGGCAAAGGCTCAGCAGAGAGCACGTGGTGATCGATGTAAGCCAGGGAAAGAGAGTAAAGAACGGGAAAGCACGAAGCCTCGCAAGTTTAGTAACGCGGACGTTCATGCAGCGCTGATGAAAACAATGAACAAGCTAGGCTTCAACGATATGCGGATAGAAAGAGAGGCTGTTCGTAAACGGGCGGCACATCAAGGATCATCCTGCATTTCTTCCCGCCGGTGCGGCCGCCCCTCCTGCAACCTCGGTGAGTTCCGCACTGCTTCAGCAAGCGGCCCTGCACCCAACCCCGGACGCCCGCGTTTATGTCTGCGTGGAGATGCCTGCGTGGCAGGGCCAGCTGGTGGTCACCCTCTTCGTAAGGGCCGTCCATACTGGGGGCTATCTGTATATCGAGTGGGAGTACCGCGTTCTCCCTCCCATCCGCCGTGAGTTCCGCAGCATCGACCGGCGCTACAGCCCGTCGCACCGGCAGCAGCTGTGGAAATCATGCCGGTGGGGCGCTAGGAGATTTCTGCCCGCGCTGGCGAAGGCCCCGTTGCTGCTCATCTCAGATGTTAGACGTTACCGGGCTGAACAGAGAAGGCTCTTTAATCAGGTCAGAGCGATCCGGCGCGGGCGCGACTTTGACTACGGAGCAGCGCGAGCATCCGCGAGCTGGCGTGCGGTTTCAGCCGCGAGCACCATTTTCTTGCCCGCGATGAGATAATGTACGTAATCATGTCTCAGCAGACCTTGCTCAGAGGCCTCCGGGACTTTCTTAAGAAGCACGATGTGAAACTGGGTGAATTTGATTCGCAAGTTCAGGTCATTCTTGAATCGACCACCAATCACTACAGCGTTCACGTGGGCGATATGAAGAATTCAGCGGTCACAGTCGGCGACAAATCCAAATCAGAGTCTAAATCAGATTCATGATAAACCTTCGTTCACGGAAAGGCATCCCCGATGACCGAGTACACCGTTCGCACCGGAGATATGGACAACTCAGCGATGGCGATCGGCAAGAAGGCTAAGGCCAGCGTAGAATCGCGACCTGACGGATCAGCGCTCGGACAGGCCGTCGCTGAACTGCAAAAGCTCATCGAGCTCGTACAAGCCAACCAGCAGGAGTGCCCGAGGCACAGGAGGTGCATTCGTCAGCCATCACAGCACAGCAGGAGCTGACGAGCAAAAGGCCAAACTTCAGCCGGGTTAGGGAAATACTCAGCTGGATCAGCGGGACGGTAGGCGGAGTAGATGCGCTAGCCGATATCGTCTCCAAGATCCAGCAGCTAATCGCCCGCATGTGAGCAAGAGCCGCTCAGCAGGAGGCGATCACTCTCAGAGCTTCGCGATCAGCCAGAAGGTGACTCCCGTGCCCACGCCGTAGGCGAGGTGGGCGCTCAGGTCACCGGCTAGCGTCTTGGCGTCGTACTCCCAGATCGGCTTGTAGAGCCCGCCCTCCGGCAGCAGCACGTACCCCGAAATCCAGACCACCGGGCCCAGCGCCAAGCCATAGAGGGGGTGCGGGCGGCGCAGGGACCCGGCGAGGACCCCATAGACCGCCCCCCACCCCGACCCGTAGGACCAGTGCATGACGGTGCTGACCGGCCCGGCCCACCGATCGGGAAGTTCGCGCTGCGTGAAACCCTCGATCACGCGCTTGCCGACCTGCCCGGGGTCCGGCGCCTGGTCCCAGCTGTCGACCTTCGGGAATTCCCAGGCGAGCGGGCTGTCCTTACCGCCCGTGCGCCGGTACTTGACATAATTCACCGCGTCCAGGCAGGCCGTGCCCACGGCCCCGGCCAGAAGGCCGCCCACGACGGCGGCGAGCGGGGTAATGCCGTACTTTCCAGTGCCCATATCCCGGGTCCAATCGCCGTCTGCGTGCGTTATTTCCGCGCCAGCCAGGCTAGCGCGGCTGTGGTCAGGGCCTCGGTGCCGGTCTGCAGGCAGGGCTGCAGCGGCGGCAGGAAATTTTCAGGGCCCCGCGCCATGCTGCCGGACGCTAGCTTGCCAGATGGACACGGGATCCCGGTTGCGGGCAATAGCAGGTGAGTAACCGCAAGAGCAGGTATCCCTACTTGCCAGGAGAACTGTGATGGGCGATACGCCTGCAGGCGTGACACGTCTAGAGCGTCCCGAGGGCACGGGTGGGGACGTCTGCGACGACGCCGCGCTCATCGCGCAATCCATATCCGCGCCTGAGTGCTTCGCCTTGCTGTTTGACCGGCACGGTCCGGCGATCCACAGCTATGTCGCACGCCGGCTCGGGCAGGACGCCGCTGACGACATTACTGCAGAGGTATTCCTGATCGCGTTCCAGCGGCGGCGGGGCTACAAGACCGCCCACGCCAACGCGCGCCCATGGCTGTACGGCATTGCCACCAACCTGGTCGGACGCCGCCGCCGTGACGAAGTCCGCCTGTTCCGCGCGATTGCCCGTTGTGGCGAGACCTCACCCGCCGAGTCCCTTGCCGAGCAAGTCACGAACCGGGTCGCGGCTCAGGCCATCCGCGGCCGGCTCGCATCGGCCCTGAGCCGTCTGTCTGGGGCGCAGCGGGATGTGCTGCTCCTAAGGGCCAGCGGGCTGAGTTGCCAGGAGATTGCCGCTGCCATCAGCGTCCCGCCCGGCACGGTGGCATCACGGCTGGCCAGGGCCAGGCGCAGGGTACGCGCGGAACTTGAGGATCTGAACTCCAGCGAAGCCCCGGGAGAGTGAACCAGTGAACGAGATGAAGCTGATCGAGGATTTCTGCGCTGAGGAAGCACAGCCAGGACCAGAACGCCTCGCCAGGTCGCGTGCACGGCTGATGACCGCCATCGAAGGCGGTCAGCATTCCGGTTCGGTGCCTCTGGGCCGCCCGCGGACGACCCGCATGGTTTCCCTCGCACTCAGCGCTACCGCTGTCGGGACCGCCGGGGCCCTGGCGATCGCGAGCCTGGCCGCGGGCGGGAAGCCTGTCACCCCCGGCGACAGCCATGTGCCGGCGGGATTGCCGGCCGGGCAGCCCGCCGGGCCGTTCCTGCTCGCGATGGCAGTCAAGGCAGCGCAGCAGAAGACTGGCCGGTTTTACTGCACCACCGAAGTCCAAGGAGATCGTGAACTTGTCGGGGTGGGCGGCAGGCTGCTGCCCGAGCCCTGGCTGAACGGCCCGAATCGCGTTCCCACCTCAGCGCCCCGGGGATTCAGGTACGCGCTGAACCGCAGGTACCGGATTACGCAGTGCACCAGAGTCTCGGATGTCACCCGGCTGACGATCTCCATACAGTACCTGGGGGCCCGCCCCGCGTCCCGGGCAGACGCCCGTGCCTGGCGCCGCGACGGCTCCCCAGACCACTGGCGGCGGGGGCATCGCGTCCTCTCCGCTCACCCGGGCCCCGTGGAGGAAGGTCGAGCCGTCAAACACGGCACCGGGGACTTTGGCGGGAAAAACGATCTGTGGCTGCCTGCCAACCCTGCGAAACTGCGGACGGTCTTCCTGGCCCATCCGCAGCCCGGGGCCAAAGGACGGAACAATGTGATCGCCGCGGGGGCGCTCACGGTCATGAACGCCGACTCCGTGCGGCCAGTGGTACGCGCAGCGGCCTTCCGGGTCCTCGCAAGTGTGCCGGGCGTACGGATGCGGCCAGGAGTAACGGACCCAGAAGGCCAAACCGGGACCGCCGTCTGGCAGGACTCCTGGATTGGGGCCTATCTCCGGTACGAAACCACCTTCGTCATCATCGACCCGCAGACCGGCGACCTGCTCGGTTCCGAGACCGTGGCCCAGACACCGGTCGCGGGTGCGGTACCAGGCACCATGCTGTTCTACAGCGCAACAACGAGCGCCCGCTGGACCAGCCAGCTTCCCCCGCCTACGTCCTGATCCGCGGCCCGACGATCTGGGGAAGACGGGCGGTAATGGAACCGTGGCCGGCGGCGCGCCGTCCAAGACATATGGGCGCGGTCAACAGCGGAATGAGCAGGCACATCACGGCCTCGCGGCTTGCCGCGCTGGCCGCGGCCAGCGCGGTCGTGGGCCTGGCTGCCTGTGGCAACGCGACCAGCGACGGTACCGGGCCGCAGGCCACGGCCGGGGCGGGCCACACCCAGGCGACAGCCGCGGGTACATCGGCCGGTGTCCCGCTCTGCGCCGGGACTGCGAAGGTCGATCAGGTCGTGATGCGGCTCACCACCCCCCAGCACGCCGAGATCCTGCCGCGGGCGATGACGATTACGGCCGCGCCCCGGGCTCATGCCCTGGCCGCCGCGCTCTGCGCGCTGCCCAGGATGCCGCGCGGGTTGCGCTGCCCGGCCGCCCTGGGCGGGGCGCTCTGGCTGGAGTTCACCGCGGAGGGCCGCCGCTACCCGCCGGTTCTCATCCGGGACTCGGGCTGCGCCAGCGTCACCGGGGTGGGCCCGGTCCGCCAGTGGGCCTGGTCATCGCGGCCCGGACGGCTGCTGAACGAGGCGGCCGGCGGCTACGGCCGGCTCGTGCCCGGGACGCATCCGAGCAGCGTGCCCACGCCGTAATCCGGTCGCGGGCCGGCTGCCCTCAGCAAGCACGGGCCGCGGCGGTGTACCCCTTCCCGCCGCGGCCCGTGCCTCTTACTGATGGATAACCGGACTGCTCCTAGTCGCGGACCTTGCAGGGGTTCGGCATGTTGCCGCTGTTGAAGTTGTTAATTAGCTCCGCGGTCGTGAATCCGGCCTCGGGGTAGACGGTCTTGAGCAGCGGACCGTATTCGGTGGCGGAACTGCCGCCGAAGTCGTTCGTGGTCCTGGGCAGGTACTTGCCGCCCTCCTGCCAGGTGCACGACCCGTACCTCACTGTGGTCGAGTAGAACGGGTAGAACTGCGCACCGTGCGGCGGGTTCACGCAGTTCGCGCCGGTCGTCCGGTCGCAGAAGGGCGGGTTGAGCTGTGAGTCCGATGCCTCGATCCGCGGCAGGTCGGTCTCGAAGGCGATCGTTGGGTAGTTCCTTCCGCGGCTGACCGGGCTGGTGAACAGGACCGGTGACGGATGCAGGGCCCGGTCCCGGGCGACATTCGGGTTGGTGCCCGGCCAGTCCAGGCGGTACGACTGCCCGTCATAATCTCCATCCGGGCTGAAGCAGCCGTCGATGTGCACCTGTAGCGAGTCGGTTCCCGGCACGCAGCCACTGTCGTCCGCGTCGATAACGGGGTCCTGGCCGCCGGCCTTGGTGCAGTCGCCCTGCGCGTCGATGGCCAGGCAGTTCTCGAAGTGCCCGATCTCGTCGGACATGGACACGTTGTACGTGTGCGCTGACCAGGTGTTGCCGCGCGGGTTGGCTGTCGAGTACTCCGGGTGGAACGCGTACGGCTTCTCCTGGCACGTCTTGGACTTCGGCGTGTAAAGGATGTGGCCGAAGCCGTTGCGCACGGACGCGGTCATCGAGCCGTGCTGGCCGGTGGTCAGGTCGGCCATGTCGATGCGGAGCCCGGCCGAGGTGTCATGGATACGGAACCGGACGACATCGCCGGGCCTCATGAGCAGGTCCTTGCGGAGGTCGGGGTTCACCGCGGCGAAGTTCGGGTTGGTCAGCGTTCCGGTGAACAATGGGTTCGCCGGCGCCTGGGACTTCCCGCTCTTGGTGATATACGCCCAGTTGATCGGCTCGATGCCGCCGAGGACGAAGTTGTTGCAGGCACTGGTGTTCGGGACGCCGGTGTTCTGGTTCTGCACGAAGCTGTCGATGGTCATCGCCGCGCAGTACTGCGTCTTGGCGCAGCCGAAGCCCTCGAACTGCGGAACGTATCCCGGGCCGTAGAACTGCAGTTCCATGAACGCGTTACCGGGGTGCTTCCCGATGTAGTCCCGCGCCTTGGGATTGGTGCCCACCAGGTTGTTGGCGTCAGAGTCGGGCCTGCACTTGTGAGTGAACTCAGGCGCGGACTGGGTGTCGCAGAGGGTGAGCCCGAACCAGAACGTGGGCCGGAGCTGGAAATTCCAGGTCGACCCGCCGGAACCGGTGGCGTTGGGCTGCTTCTTCGGGTCCCTCGGCAGGGTCATCGTGTAGGTCATGTCATTGCCCGATCCGGCCCGGCCGGACTTGAACTCGATGGACGGCTCGTCATGTCCGACGTAGCCGCCCGCGGGGTGACTCGACGTGTCCACGCATAGCGAGTTGTAACTCTGGCACAGGGGATCTTCGAGGTTGGCCTTGGCGGTGGTGGCCCTCGTGACCCGGGCCTGTGTGTCAGCGTGGCTCGCGGCGCTCGCCGGAAGCGAGGCGGCCGCGAGGACGAGGAAGCTCAGAAGACTGATCGCAGTCATGACGTATCGCTTCAACGTCTGTCCTTTCGTCCATAGGCGGGACCTGGAGCGCGGGTATTTACCCGCAGTGCGGCCAGTCCTTTCGGAGCCTGTCTCCGCATTGGTCTCAGCCCACGGCCGGGCGACGCCCCCTCCGAACCCCTTCCCATGGCTACTCGTCACGGAGCGTGTGCCACGACAAGCTGACCCCGACGGCATATCTGACAAACCAGACAAACACTGACAGACATAACCGGCCACTGTAGGAGTACTACCAGCAGATAATCCCGTAACACCCAAGAGATGGCAATAAAACCTTCAGGAAAACTGGAGCCAATCCGCGCATCATCGCGCGGCGGCGGCCAGCGCCTCCCGGCCCCGGGCGGGCCAGCGCGGCGCGGTCCAGTGCGGCGCGGGCCAGCGCCGGGCCAGCTAGACGACCAGGGACGGCTCGTCGGGCGCGGACAGGCTCAGCACCGCGCCGGCCACCGCCGGCGAGGCGCACACCTTCGCCTCCAGCGCCCGCAGCCGGACGGCCACATGCGACTCGGTGTCATCGCCGGTGAGATCGACGTCACCGATCACCGAGACCATCCGCGGCCCGACGATCTCCAGCCGCAGATAAGTCACCCGGGCGACCTCCGGCGCCTCCAGCAGGGCCGCGATGGTGGCCGTACGCACCCGGGGGTCGACTTCCTGCCCGACCAGGAAGCGCAGGTTGCGGTTGATCAGGCCAATCGCGACCACCCCGAGCAGCACGCCGACCAGGATCGATCCGATGGCATCCGGCGTCGGGGAACCGGTCAGCTCGTGGGCGCCCAGGCCGGCGGCCGCGATGACCAGGCCCACCAGCGCGGCGGAGTCTTCCGCGAACACCGCCCGCAGAGTGGGATCGGAGGTGGCCAGGATGTGCTCGATAAGGTCCCGCTGCAGCGACTGCGCCTCGCGCCTGGCCTGCCGGACCGACCGCAGGAACGAGATGGCCTCGAGGATGAACGAGAAGGCCAGTACCACGTACCCGACCAGGAAGTACCCGGCCGCCTCCGGCGTGATGAGCTCGGTGATGCCGTGCGTGATGGAGACCGCGGCGCCGGCCACGAACAGCCCGATCGCGGCGAACAGTGACCAGACGTAGGCCTCCCGGCCGTGACCGAACGGGTGGGCGGGGTCCGGCGGGCGGCGGGACCGCCGGTCGGCGATCAGCAGGAAGATCTCGTTGCCCGTGTCGGCCCAGGAATGCGCGGCCTCAGCCAGCAGCGACGCCGACCCGGTCAGCACGGCAGCGGCCGACTTCGCCACCGCGATGAGGACGTTGACACCGAACGCGACCAGGACCGTGATCAGGCTCTCTGACCCGCCGGGGTCCTGCGGCGCTGGCACTGAGCTGAGCAGGTCGTGATGTCCGCCCGCCGCCTCATCGGCCGCGGCGGGACCCGGAGCCTGCTCGCCGTCCTGCTCGTGGTCTTGCTGGTGCGCCATCCGCCAGTGTTAACACATCGCTCAGAAGTCGCGCAGTCAGGAGTTGCGCGGTCAGGAGTTCCGCAGCGAAATCCCGTCTGATTCCGCGATGTCGCCGGCCCCGACGGCCCGCAGGCCCTCACCCAGGCGCTCCCGGGCCTGCCGCAGCAGCTTGAACGAGTTGGTGAACGAGTTCTGCGCGACCGCCCGGTCGGGATCGGCCCCATGTTCCTCGATGAGATGAGCCTGGAGGGCCGCAGCGACTTCGTCGGCGGCCTTCAGCGCGTGATAGATGGCCCGGTCCCGTGCGTTGTCGTCAACCATAAGCTCAGTATCCCCGCCGCCGGGAAGTCTGGGGGTCGAGCCACTCGACCCACTGGCCGGACGGGTGGGCGATCGCCAGCAGACGGCCACGCTGGGTGCCGCCCTCGAAGGTCCGCGCGCCGAGTACCGCGAACACGCCGTGCTCGGCGTAGTCGCGGACCAGCGCCGCGGGCAGCTCGAGGCCCTGGACGCTGTCTCGCCCCGCGGGTCCCAGCGGGACGAGCGGATCGAGTGACAGCCAGGTCACCGGCCGGGTCCGGCCCGCGCTGGCCATGATGGCCGCCAGCGCCGCCCGCTGCTCCGGCGGCAGGAACACCGCCAGGTAGGCGTTGACCACGATCACGCTGCGCCCGGGCGGGAAACTCGCCAGCACCCCGGCCAGCGCCTGCACGACGTCGCCAGTGACCGGCTTCACCGGGTACCGCCGGGTCACCTCGATGGCCGCGGCGAGGCGCGCCAGCGCGGCCGCCTCGGGCGGCGCGCAGGCCTCCAGCCATGACCTCGCGGCCGGGTCCTCCACGTCGATGGGATGCAGATCGATACCGACCCGCTCGGTGATGGCGGCAGCGTGACCTGCGGGGGCTCCAGGGATCCGCGGACGTCGCAGCTGAGGCTCAGGGCCGCGGCGTCAGCCCCGGACACCCGCGGCCCCACCTGATAGCGGTAGCGGTCCAGATGCAGCCCCAGCCCGGCCCCGGTGCCCAGGTCGGCCAGCGCGACCGGGTCCGCCCCGGGCACCGCCGTGGCGGCGACGCCCAGCGCGATCTGCGTGCACCGGGCTACCTCATTCATCTGGTACCGGCGCCCGGCACACACGGCCGCAATATGGTCCAGGTGACCCGAGAAGAATTCCCGGGCCGCCGGGAAGAAGCCGGCGTCGAAGCGGGGCTGCGGGGCTCCCGGTTCCGGGAAGTAGGCGGCCAGGGGAACCGGCCGGTCCCGGCGTACCAGGAACGATATGGCCGCGCTCGCGAGCAGGGCGGGCAGCCGGTCAGGCGGCAGGGCCGCCAGCCGGCCCAGCAGCTCATCGTGCGCGGCGATGGCCTGGAACAAGGCGGCGGTCAGGCGCCACGAGGGCGGCGCATCCGGCGGGGACCAGCCCGCCGCCACCTCCAGCGCCTGGGCGCGGATCTCATCAGCCCCGGGCACGCTGCCCCTCCCGCCGGTCTTACCACCGGTCTTACCACCGGGTCTTACCGCCAGGTCACGTCTGCGACCGGCCGAGATCGATGAGCGCGACCCCCAGGTCGGGGTGCATCACCTTGCGCAGCTCCGCCGGGTGCTCGGTCACGACGAGCTCCAGCGTCGGGAACACCTGGCCCTCGATGAGGTGCCCGCCGCGCGTCGTCCCATCGGACAGGCCGAGGACCACGTGGATATTCAGGCCGGGACCGTCCTGGTCCTCGGCCACGTCACCGATCAGTGAGAGCACCTCGCACGGCTCGTCTACCGGGATGTGCCGGAACTGCCTGGCCGTACGGTCGAACCAGCCGACGGTGGCCCGCTCGAAACCCCCGACGCCGGTGATCTGCGATGCTTCCAGCCGCTCGGAGCGCGCGAACTGCCTCAGCGAGGCCATCGCCTCGTCGCCCGGGTCGCACACCACCACGTAGGTGATGACGTCCGCGTCCTCGATCATCTTCGACTTCATGACGTCCCCCCTCGTCAGTCCATCCCTACCACCGGGCTGTCCGGCCCAAGCCCCGGGGTGCCTGCGAACGCGGGGCAGGATCGGGCGCGCTCCGCTCATGGACTGCGCCCTGGGCGGTCCGCTACCGTCGGAGCGTGCCACCTCCGGTCCTCATCAGCTCGGGACGCAGCGCGGACGTGTTCGCCCTGGACGAGCAGCGAGTCCTCCGCCGGTACCGCGACGGCGTCGAGGTGTCGGCCGAGGTTTCCGTCATGACCTACGTGGCGGCGCTCGGGTTTCCCGTGCCGAGGATCTACGAGGCCAGGGGCACCGATCTGGTCATGGAACGCCTGGCTGCCCCGACGATGCTGCAGGCGCTGCTGTCCCGCCGGGTCCGCCCCGAGATCGGCGCCGCGCTGCTGCTCAGCCTGCATCGCCAGCTGCACGGGCTGCCACCGCAGCTGAGCAGCGATGCTGACGCCAGGGTCCTGCACTTAAACCTCCATCCGGGCAACGTCATCCTCAGCTCCAGCGGGCCTGTGGTCATCGACTGGCGCAACAGCACGGAAGGTCCGCCTGACCTGGATCTTGCCGTCTCGGCGCTGATCCTGGCCCAGGTCGCGGCCGACGAGGCGCACGAAATGTCCGCGCTGGCAGGCGTCGTGCTGATGGCCTTCCTGCGGTTCGCCGGCGGCGGCCCGCTGCAGATGCTGGACCAGGCCATAGCGAGGCGCCGGGCCGACCCGGCTCTGACCGCCGACGAGAACAGCCGTCTGCCGTCCGCCGGGGACCTTATCCGCCGCTGCCGCGATGGGCGCGGCGCCCAGGCCTAGCCGCCGCGGGGAGACCGGTTACTTCGGTTGCTCGCCGCCCAGGCGGTGTGCGGGTTCGCGGCCCGGCGGCTGGGTGGGCCGGGGCCGGGCCGGCGTCGCCGGGATGGGGCGGGTCTGCGCCTTGTCGGGCAGAAGATTCAGTTCCTGGCCGTAGTGGATGATCGTCAGCGGCTCGCCATCGTCCAGCTCATACCGGACCTGGGGGTGGGTCACCTCGACGTGCAGCCGCCGGCCCCGGATCAGGACGTGGAACTTGAGCCTGGCGATGCCCTCGGGGAGCCGGGGCGTGAAGCTGACCGTGCTGTCCTGGTGACGCAGGCCGCCGAAGCCGGCGACCAGGGCCACCCAGGCGCCGGCCAGCGACGCAATGTGCACTCCGTCGCGGGTGTTGTTCTCCAGGTCCCGCAGGTCCATCAGGGCGGCCTCGCCGAGGTAGTCGAAGGCCAGGTCCAGATGCCCCACCTCGGCGGCCATGACCGCCTGCGTGCACGCGGACAGCGAGGAGTCCCGCACCGTGAGCGGCTCGTAGTAGTCGAAGTTGCGGACCTTCTGCTCGGCGGTGAAGGCGTCCCCGCACAGGTGCATGGCCAGCACCAGGTCGGCCTGCTTGACGACCTGCTTGCGATACAGATCGAAGTAGGTGAAGTGCAGCAGCAGCGGATACTGCTCCGGGGAGGTATGAGCGAAATCCCAGACCTGGTGGCGGGTGAATCCCTCGGCCTGGGGGTGTATCCCGCGTGCTTCGTCGTAGGGGATGAACATCGCCTGGGCCGCGTCCCGCCAGCCGGCGGATTCCTCCGGGTCGACCCCCAGTTCGCGGGCCCGGCCGGGATAGCGTTTGGCCGCGTCCGCGGCCGCCACCAGGTTCTCCTTGGCCATCAGGTTGGTGTAGACGTTGTTGTCGGCCAGCGCGCTGTACTCGTCGGGGCCGGTGACCCCGTCAATGTGGAACTGCCCCTGGTCGTCGTGGTGGCCGAGGGAACGCCACAGCCGCGCGGTGTGGGTCAGCAGGTCGATCCCTGGTCCCCGGGCGAACTCCTCGTCCCCGGTCAGGTCAACGTAACGGACCACCGCGTTGGCGATGTCCGCGTTGACGTGGAAGGCGGCCATCCCGGCGGGCCAGTAGGCCGAGCACTCCTCGCCGGCGATGGTCCGCCAGGGGAAGGCCGCGCCCTGCAGCCCGAGCTGAGACGCCCGCTCGATAGCCAGCGGGAGGGTGCTGTGCCGCCAGCGCAGGGCGTTGGCGGCCGCGGCCGGGCTGGTCATGCTCAGCACCGGCAGCACGAACGTCTCCGTGTCCCAGAAGGCGTGGCCGTCGTACCCGGGCCCGGTCAGGCCCTTCGCCGGGATCGCCCGGGTCTCCGCCCGGGCGCCCGCCTGCAGCACGTGGAACAACGCGAAGCGCACCGCCTGCTGGACCTCGGTGTCCCCGTCCACTTCCACGTCGGCGCGGTCCCAGAAATCGTCCAGGTACTCACGCTGCTCGGCGACCAGGCCGTCCCATCCGCTCTGCTTGGCCGCGCTCAGCGCCGCCCACACCTGGTCGCGGACGGCGGGCAGGGTCCGCGAGCCCGACCAGCCGTAGGCCACGTACTTGACCATGTGCAGCCGCTGGCCCGGCTTGAGCAGCGCCGTGGCCGTGACCACCCCGCCATCGGTGTAGGCCTGGGAGTCCACCTGCACCTTGACGCCGGACGAGCCGTCGATCTCATGTTCCATCGCCGCGCCGACCCGCAGCCCGCTCTCGCCCGTCGTGTGCACCACCACGACACGCGTGCCGTGGTCAGCGTGAAACTCGCAATGCAAGGGGTTCTCCAGCACCGCGGAGACCCGGGGATCACCGCCGGACGCCGGCAACTGCTCGTTAGCGAGGAGTTCGGACTGGACTGAGATCCGCGCCGGGCGGTCGAGCGGCTCTACCTGGTAGCTGATCGCCCCGATCGCCCGCTGGGTGAGCGACACCAGCCGGGTCGAGGTGACCCGGACCGATTGCCCGGCCGGCGACACCCATTCGACGGTGCGGGTCAGCAGGCCCGTGCGGAAGTCGAGCACGCGCTCGTGGGAGCGTAGCTGCCCGTAGCGGATGTCGAAGGGCTCGTCGTCGACGTACAGCCGGATGATCTTGCCGTTCGTCACGTTGATGACGGTCTGCCCGGACTCCGGGAACCCGTAGCCCGCCTCGGCGTAAGGCAGCGGGCGCAGCGCGAAGACCCCGTTGAGGTAGGTCCCCGGCAGGCCATGCGGCTCTCCCTCGTCCAGGTTGCCGCGCCAGCCCAGGTGCCCGTTCGACAGCGCGAACACCGACTCCGTCTGGGCGAGCAGATCCGGGTCCAGCTTGCTCTCCCGCAGCGACCACGGCTCGACCGTGAAGGTCGACTGCCGGATCACCGGCGGTCCAGGAGCTCAGCGAGATCCTCGACGACGATGTCCCCGCCATGGGCCTTGAGCGCCGCTGCCTGCCCCACCCGGTCCACCCCCACCACATAGCCGAAATGGCCCGCCCGGCCTGCCTCCACGCCGGCCAGGGCATCCTCGAACACCGCCGCCTCCGCGGGCGCCAGGCCCAGGGCCTTGGCCCCGGCCAGGAAGGTGTCCGGGGCAGGCTTTCCGTGCAGGTGGTCACGCCGCGCGACGACGCCGTCGATCCGGGCCTCGAACAGGTCGTCGATGCCCGCGGCGACCAGGACGTCCTCGCAGTTGGCGCTGGACGACACGACGGCACGGCGCAGCCCCGCATCGCGGGCGGCCTGGACGTAGCGGACCGAGCCCTCGTACGCCTCGACTCCCTGGGTGCGGATCATCTCCAGCAGGAGCACGTTCTTCCGGTTGCCCAGGCCGTTGACGGTCGGGGCGTCAGGGGGATCATCCGGGTCGCCTTCGGGCAGCTCGATGCCCCGGGAGGCCAGGAACGACCGGGTACCGTCGGCCCGCGGCTTCCCGTCCACGTACTCGTCGTAGTCCTTGACCGGGTCGAAGGGCGTGAACGGCTGCCCGGCCTGGCTAGCCCGCTCGCGCAGGAATTCGTCGAACATCTGCTTCCACGCGGCGTCGTGAACCTTGGCGGTCTGGGTGAGCACACCGTCGAGGTCGAAGAGACAGCCGCGGATACCATCCGGGAGACCCAGCACGGGTTAAGCGTAAGAGATCAAGAGCCCGCCGTCCCGTGCTGGAGCGTGAGCACTTGTGATTCATGAAGACTTTCCCGGGGGTCACCGTCCACGAGCCAGGGCCCGGCCTCCCGCCGGGCCTGGCGCTACAGTCGGGCGATGACCACCGGGGAACCGCCGGCCCAGCCGCCACAGCGCGGGCTCGCGACCGGACGGCTGGAGGCGCTCAGCGACGGGGTCTTCGCGATCGCCATCACGCTGCTGGTCCTCGACATCGCGGTCCCTGCCCACGCGAGCAAGGACCTGCTGGGCGCGGTGACCCACCAGTGGCCGTCGTATCTGGCCTATGCGGTCAGCTTCTCGACCATCGGGGCCTTGTGGCTCGGTCACAACGCGATCACTGAGTACCTGGATCGCGCTGACGCCGCATTCGTCCGGCTGAACCTCCTGCTGCTGCTCGTGGTGGCGTTCCTTCCGTTCCCCACCCGGCTGTTCGCGGACTACCTCGGCGAGAACCGGCCTGAACGGGTCGCGGCCACGATCTACGGGGTCAGCCTCCTGGTGGCCTCGACGCTGCTGTGGGTGCTCTGGCGCTATGCGGTGCACGCCCGCCTGGTCCGGCCGGACGCCGGGGACGAGGAGGTCGAGCTGCTGACCCAGCGCCTCACCCCCGGCCTGGGCGGCTATGTTCTCCTCATCGTCCTCGGGCTGTTCATCCCGATCATCGCCGTGGCCGGGTACCTGGCCATCGCCCTGTACTACGTCATCCCGTTCCGCCGCTGGACCCGGCTCGACCCGTTCCGCCGCCGGCGGCGGAACCGGTCAACCCGGTCGTAAGCGGGGGCGGGTTCACATGTCCAGGGTTCGCCGGCCGCCAGCCTCGTCGAGGTCGCCGGCCAGCGCGTCCGGGGCCCGCATGCGCCACGCATCGGTCACGAGCTCGGCGAGGCGCCCGGCGTCCACCTCGGCGAGCCGCAGCATCACCAGCGGCCAGCCGTCGTAGGAGGACGTGGTGAAGAAGACCTCAGGCTCGCCGAGCAGGAGCGCCTGCTTCTCGGCCTCGTCGCCGACGAACAGCACCGCGATGTCGGTCCTGATCACCCTCGGCTTGCCGGGCCTGCGCTCGGGATACGACCAGACGAAGCCCTTGCCGGCCACCCGGAAGTCGAAGCCGTCGCTGTCGATCTCCTCCACGTGCGGCAGGCCCAGCGCCAGGCGCCGCACGTCCTCAGCGTCCGCCATCAAGATCCCTCCCGCATCGTGGCACCCGCACGGTACAGCCTAGGCACGACAGAACAGCCCGGGGTGGCCAGCGCGGCCCGTCACCCGGCCGAACCGCTGCTGCGCCGCCTGCGCCGATCCCAGCCCCATGGCCCCCGAGATCTGCGGCCACGAAAGGCCAAGCGCCCGCGCCGTCGGGGACGGCTCAGGCGGAGGCGGTGGCCATGACCCGGCGGAGCAGGGAGAAGGCCTCCACAGAACGGACGCCTTCGGCGTGAAAGGACTGCAGTGCGGGGTCATCACCGGGGTCCAGGGCGGCGGCCTCCTCCCACATCGACCGCTCGGCGGCGCGCCAGCTGGGGCGCTCAGTGACCTCGATACCGCTGAAGCCGGCCGCAGCCAGGCCGCGGCCGAGGCTGACCCGGCGCAGCCGGGCGGGCAGCCGATCATCGCCGGGATCCAGGGGTTCCCAGCAGGTCAGGACCACGCGCCCGCCGGGGACCAGGACGCGGCGCAGTTCGCGGTAGGCGGCATCGGGCTCCGGGGCGAACTGGATGGCATCCACGCACAGCACCGCGTCGGCCACGCCCGGGCCCAGCCCCGTCGCGGCCAGGTCAGCGACGGCGAAACTGGCCGTGCGGTCCAGCCGCCCCGCCTGCTGGCGGGCCTGGCGCACCGCCTCGGCGGAGAAATCCGCCCCCACCAGCCGGGCCCCGGTGCGGGCGGCGATCTCCAGGCCGTAGCCACCGCGGCCGCACGCCAGGTCCAGCAAGGTACCGCCGGGAGACAAGCGAAGAGCCTCGGTGACCTCGGCGATCCCCGCCCAGGTCAGCAGGCTGGTGGACAGCAGATACGCGGGCAAGCCCAGATGCCGCTGCTGGATCTCATCCTTGACCGGCGACCCCGGCATCCCGGCGTACCAGTCATCGAAGTACTGCGCTAGCGCTGGCCGAGAGCTTCCCACCCGCCCATTATCGCGGCGAATCCGGGCGACTGGCGGGCTCCGGGCGGCTCAGGACAGGCGCGCTGACGCGGGTACTGTCGGGGAGTGGTCGCCCGACAAGTCAGCGCGGTTACCGCCAGCGGCGTGCTGTTCGCTCTAGCTGGGCTGCATGCCGCCTGGGGCGCTGGTTCCGCCTGGCCGTTCCCCGGCCGGGGTGAGCTGGCCGATGCGGTGGTCGGGACCGCCGAGGTACCCGGCCCAGCCGCCTGCTTCGCGGTGAGCGGCGCCCTGGCGGCGGCCGGAGCACTGGTCGCGGGCTGGCCGCGCGGACGGCCAGTGCTGCGCCGGCTTGGCGTCGCCGGGGCCGCCGGCGTGCTCGCCGGGCGGGGTGCGCTAGGGGTGGCTGGCCAGACCCGGCTAGTGTCGCCTGCGTCGCTGTCGGAGACGTTCTCTCGGCTCGATCGCCGGGTGTACTCCCCGTTGTGCCTGGCACTGGCCAGCGCATCGATCCTGTCGGCATGGCCCGCGAAACGCCCCCAAGCTGGCGCGTGAGCAGACGCCGCAGGGCGGCCTGGCCTCAGGTGCGCGATTTCACCGCGAAGTCGACGTCGGCGGTGCTGACCGTGCCTGCGGTCCGGCCGGGAGCCCGGTGGTACTGCCAGTACAGGTTCGTGTGAGCGATGACTTTGTCGGGCGGCGGGGCCCCGAACGACGTCAGGTCCTCCGTCGTGTGGGCGTCGCCCACCAGCGTCGCGTCGTAGCCGCGGGCGATCGCGCCGTGGAGCGTCGAGCGGATGCACTCGTCGGTCTGCGCGCCCGAGATGAGGAGCGCGCCGATGCCCCGCTCGGCCAGCACCGGCTCCAGGTCGGTCTCCTCGAAGGCGTCGCCGTACGCCTTCTGGACCAGCGCCTCGGATTCGCGCCGCACCAGTTCGGGCACGAACTGCCAGCTCTCACTGCCCCGGACCAGCTCGTCGCTGTTGTGCTGGATCCAGACGACGTCGACGCCGGCGGCGCGTGCCTTGTCGATCAGGGTGGCGATGTTCGCGACGACGTTGTCCCGGTCGTGCGCCTCCCCCACGACGCCGTTCTGCACGTCGATAACGAGCAGAGCGGTGTTGGGCCGGTTCTGCAGCGTGGTCATGGTGCCTCCCGTCACGTGCGGATCCGTGGTCCCGACCACGCTATGCCTTCCCTCCGACACTCTCCCTACGCCACCTGCTCAGCGGTGACGGCACGACGGGCGGGTCCCTGGCTAGCTGCTGGCGGTGAGTACATCCGTGGCCCGGTGCCCATCACCGACTCCCTCGGCCACGATGACGTCACTCTGGGAGTTGCCCGTGCGCAGGGCCACGATCTCCCGGTAGGCCTCCGAGTCGTACCAGGCCCGCACCTGGCCGCGGTCGGGGAACTCGATGACGATCAGCGCGCCAGGCCAGCTGCCTTCCAGGACCTCGACGTCGCCGCCGTGCACGATGAACCGGCCACCGAACGGGGCCAGCGTGGCGTCGATCCGTTCCAGGTACTCCACGATCGGCTGGCCCATCGCGACCTGGCGCATGTGAGCCACGGCATAAGCAGGCATGGTCTCTCCACAGTCTGTTCCGAGGACTTGATACCGCTACCACGATGGGCGGCCCCGGACAGGCCCGCAATTACCTCGCAGGTCAAGCTGGCCGTAACGCCTCGTCATCCGCCGAGTGGAAGCTCCGCGGCCACCCGCCAGCTGGCCGCAGCCTGGGTGCCCGTCATGAGCCAGGCACGGCTGACGAAAGTGTGCACCGGCAAGACCGGCCACACGTCAGCCTCGGCTGCTTCGAGCACGGCCAGACCACCTGGCGGCCGGTCACCGATGGTCAGGTGCGGCACCACGTCCGGATAGATCCCGCCGAAGGGCGGGCACTGGGGAAACGCCGCATGCAGGGCCGTGGTCAGCGCCCGGAAGGGCTGGTCGGGCTCGGGTGCCAGCCACAGCACGTCCTCTCCGAACCAGCTCGTCCGGGCAAACGTGCACACGAAGGCGGACACCGACGCGATGGCCGCCGCCGCGAGCTCGATCATCTCGCTGGTAATCGCGTCCGGTAGGACGAATGGGTAAAGGATCGTGACATGGGCTGGGACACCCCAGGCTGCAGCCCGGTCCAGTCGGCTGCGGAGCCGGCCTACCGCCGGCTCGGCCTCAGGCACCGGAACCAGGAGGCAGCTTTCGCTCGGGCGCGGTTCCTGCTGACCAGTCATTCGCTCATCTCCCCTACCGGACGGAGGGCGCAGCATGTCTTTGACGCCAGGCGAGCCGGGCGATACTGGTCCCGGCCTGAGAAGCGACGGCGAGCTCGGGGAAGTGTTCGTCGGTGAACTGGAGCCGCATAACGCTCCGATCAGCCTCGCCGAGTACCACCCCGGCTGGCCCGGGCTGTTCGCTCTCGAGGCCCGCCGGATCCAGGCCGCCCTGGGCGAGACGGCCCTGCGCGTCGAGCACGTCGGCTCGACCTCGGTGCCTGGGCTCGCCGCCAAGCCAGTCATCGACATCCTGCTGGTCGTGCCGGACTCGGCCGACGAGGCGTCGTATCTGCCCGCTCTGGAAGGGGCCGGGTACCGGCTGCGGATCCGCGAGCCCGGATGGTTCGAGCACCGCCTGTTCAAGGGCCCGGATACCGACATCAACCTGCACGTCTTCAGCACGGGCGCCGACGAGATCGACCGGATGCTGCGTTTCCGCGACTGGCTGCGGGTCACCGGCAGCGATCGGGACCTGTACCTGCGCGCCAAACGCGAACTGGCGCAGCGCGAATGGCGGCACGTGCAGCACTACGCCGACGCGAAGAGCGCAGTGATCCAGGAGATCATGGACCGGGCGAACGCGGGCACCTGAGACGTCGTTCTCAGCCAGGCTGAGCCTGCGCCAGCGGCTTGAGTATGCAGAACTCGTTGCCGTCCGGATCGGCCATCACGACCCAGCTGACGTCCGCGCCCTGCCCGACGTCCGCCCGGCTCGCGCCGAGCCCTTCCAGCCGCGCGACCTCTGCGGCCTGATCCTGGGGCCGGAGGTCGAGATGGAGACGGTTCTTGCCCGCCTTTCCCTCCGGGACCCGCAAGAACAGCAAGTCCGGAGCGACGCCATCTTCCGCGCTGCCCTCCGGCGGCTCCAGCACTACCGAGTCGTCCTGCTCGAACGTACGGCGCCAGCCCAGCGCCGACTGCCAGAAAGACGCCAGCCCGGCCGGATCGGCCGTATCGACGCACAGGCACTGGATACGCAGCTGCATGAGGTGATCCTGAGGGCCCGCGCCCGGCGGTGTCCATCGGTTTTCCCGCCCTCACCGCGGACGGCGGCGCGGTCGGAGCTCAGCTCGCTGGTTCCCCCTCGGACCGCCAACGGTCCCGCGGCTCACTCGTGTGAGGGAACTCGCCGGCCTGCCTCCCTCATGCGGGCGATGCGTGCGAGCTTCGTGGGCGGGATAATGCACTCATGCCTGGCCAGCAGCCTCGCCACTGGTGGGCGGCCGTCACGGCCCGCCTCCGTTCGGCCAACACCTACGCCGTGGATAGCGCCTTGGCAGCTGCGGTCGCGGTGCCCATGTCGGTCCAGTTCGCGAACGCGTCGCCCGGTGGCGCGACTCCGCTGGGCGTACTGCTGAACGCGGGTACGGTGCTGCCGCTGATCTGGCGGCGGCGGGCGCCCTTTGCTGTAGCGGTCACCGTTGCCGTCTTCTCACTCCTGGTCTCGGTGTACAACCGGCCTGGCCAGAACCTGCCGTATGGTGCGCTGCTCGCTACTTACACGGTGGCTGATCTGGGGCGGCGCTGGCAGCGATGGAGCTTCCTTGGGGGCCTCGTTCTCATCCTTGGACCCGGGGCGCTGCTGGTGAAGCATTACGGTGCGGCCGATTTCCTGCTTGACCTTCTGCTGCCGCTGAGCGCCTACCTGCTCGGGGCACTGGCGCGGATCAGCCGGGAACGCGCGGAGGCACTGGAGGAACGGGCAGAGCAGTTGGCGCGCGGGCGGACGGCCGACGTGGCGCGGGCAGCGGCCGAGGAGCGGGCCCGGATAGCCAGGGACATGCATGACGTCCTCGCTCACGCGGTCAGCATCATGGTCGTGCAGGCGGAGGCGGCGCCGGTGATCCTCAGAACCGATCCGGACCGGGCTGAGCGGGCGTTCGACGCGATCGCCGAGGCGGGCCGGGACGCGATGGCCCAGTTGCGGCGCATGCTGGGCGTCTTGAAGGAGGAACAGGACACAGGGGTTCGTGCGCCGCCGCCGACCGTGGCTGCGGTCCCCGCGCTGGTGGCCCAGATGGACAGTACAAGCCTTCGGGTGGATCTGCGGACCGGGGGCGAGCCCCACCTCCTGCCAGCCGATGCCGAGGTGGCCGCCTACCGCATAGTGCAGGAGGCCTTGACGAACACGGTGAAACACGCAGGCGCCGACTCGGCGACCGTGCGGCTCGACTGGAAGGATGCAAGCCTGTTGATCACCGTGACCGACGATGGGCGCGGACCGGACGGCGCGGCGGCCCCGCAGGCGGGCGGGCACGGCCTGATCGGGATCCAGGAACGGGTCGCGGCGTGTGGCGGTCATGCTGAGACAGGACCGGCACCGGGCGGTGGCTTCCAGGTAACCGCGCGGCTGCCGTACATCGAAAAGGGAGCAGGCGGCGCCCACGTTCCCCCAGTGGGAGCGCCCGATGGCCTGCCCAAACCTGCGGTGGCGCCCTAGTGGCACCATGGTGAGCGCCTACCGCGCACCGGTGCCCGTGATCCGGGTGGTGCTCGCCGACGACCAGGAGCTGGTCCGCAGCGGCTTCGCGATGATCCTCAACGCGCAGCCAGACATCGAGGTGGTCGCCGAGGCGGGCGGCGGAGCGGCGGCTCTTGAGGCCGTCCGCGAGCACATGCCCGACGTGGTCCTGCTGGACGTCCGGATGCCGCAGATGGACGGCATCGAGGCCGCCAGGGTCGTCTGCGCCGAGACCAGCTGCCGGGTGATCATGCTGACCACCTTCGACCAAGACGACTACATCTATGACGCCCTCTACGCGGGCGCCAGCGGCTTCCTGCTCAAGGATGTCCGCCGCGATGACCTGGTCCAGGCCGTACGGGTAGTCGCGGCAGGAGAGTCGCTGCTTGCACCTACAGTGACCCGCCGGCTCATCCGCGACCTCACACGGAACCGGCCCCGCGAGGGCCGGCACCCGGCCGAGCGGCTGGCGGTACTGACCGCCCGCGAGCTCGAGACACTCATGCTGCTGGGCCGCGGGCTATCCAATGCCGAGATCGCAGTCGCCATGACCGTCACCGAGCACACCGTAAAGACACACGTCAGCAACGTGCTCAGCAAGCTCGGCCTGCGTGACCGGGTGCAGGCGGTCATCACCGCGTACGAGACCGGCCTGATTTCCCCTGGCTCCTAGCTGATTCCAGCTCCCTCCTGTGGGGGAGAAGCCGCGCCAGTACCCCCCATGCCGCCGAGCCCGAAAGACCGCTCTCGGCGGCGATCACGTGTCGTCCGCGAGTCCGGAGGATGGAAGGACAAGCACACCATCTCTCCAGTCACTCGGGGAAAGGAAAGGACGCACGTGGACATCCAGTCGTCCGATCGAGCGGGCCACGTGACAGAAGCACTAGAGATCATGGTGCGGCTCCACTCGGTGAGCAAGGCGTACGGGTCAAGGGATAATCGGGTCGCCGCGCTGACAAACGTGACCATTGACTTCCCCTCGGGAACGTTCACCGCCGTCATGGGTGCCTCAGGCTCGGGCAAGTCGACACTGCTGCAATGCGCCGCCGGGCTCGACCGCGTGGACACCGGAGAGGTCGTGATCGCAGGCGCCGCCCTGGGCGGCATGAAAGAGAACACGCTGACCCGGCTGCGCCGCGCCCAGATCGGGTTCGTCTTCCAGTCCTTCAACCTGGTGCCCTCGCTCACCGCGCAGCAGAACGTGGCGCTGCCGCTACGGCTGGCCGGACATCGCCCGGCACGAGCCGAGATCACCAGCGTGCTGGCCAAGCTGGGCCTAGCCGAACGGGCGGGACACCGGCCCGGCCAGCTTTCCGGCGGACAGCAGCAGCGCGTCGCCATCGCCCGCGCTCTGGTGACACGCCCGAAGGTGCTGTTCGCCGACGAGCCGACCGGAGCGCTGGACTCCCGCAACTCCCGTGACCTACTTGCGCTGCTTCACGGCCTAGTCGCCCAGGGCCAGACGATCATCATGGTGACGCATGACCCGGTCGCTGCCGCCTATGCCCAACGGGTCGTCTTCCTGGCCGACGGCCGCCTCGCGGGCGAGCTGCTCGAACCCACCGCCGAGACAGTTGCCGGGCGCCTGACCCGCCTGGAGGACGTACCGTGCTGAGCGTCGCGCTGGCCACGCTGCGAGCCCGCTGGGTCAGCTTCGCCGGAGCCTTCCTCACCCTGGCCCTGGGGGCTGGGTTCATCGCCGTCATGCTCATGACCCTGACCGCGACCTCGGCCACCCCGTTTCCCGGCCCGCAGCGGTTCGCCGCGGCACCGATCGTGGTGGTGCCCCACAAGACGGAGCGGTTCACCGCAGACGGCTTTCCCTTCAGCCTGCCGGTCCAGCAGCCGGGCGGCCTTCGCGCCCCGGTGGTGAAGCGGCTGGCCAGCACGGGTAGGACCGTCCCCGACCACACGTTCCCCGCGCAGCAGGCCGGGGGCCCGCCCGGCCAGGTGGGACATGCCTGGTCGGCGGCCTCGTTCACGCCGTACCGGCTGGTCGCCGGCCACCCCCCGGCCACCGCCAGCGAGGTCGTGGTCGGCGGCGGCACCCCCGCGCTGGTAGGCCACCGGGTACAAGTCACGACCGCGGAAGGCACCAGCACCTACACCGTTACCGGTGTGACGGCGCCCGTCTGGTTCGAGCACGCGATCTTCTTCACCGATGCGGCAGCGGCCCGCATCTCCCCGCCGATCGACGCGGTCGTTGCCTACGGGCCGCCCGGCGCCGTCCGCCGGGCCGCCGGCCGCGGCGCCACCCAGGTGCTCACCGGCGGCGCAAGGAAGCAGGCGGATCCCGATCCAAGCGGTGGTCAAGACCAGCTTTTCGCCGCTAGCGCCGCTGCCGGCACTTCGACAGGTCTTGGCGTCTTCGTCGCGGTGTTCGTGATGATCGCGACATTCGCCTTCATCACCGACCAGCGGCGCCGGGAGCTGGGACTGCTGCGAGCCGTAGGCGCGACACCGCGGCAGGTACGCCGCCTGATCATCACCGAGGCGGCCGTCGTCGGCGTGGTGGCATCCGCTGCTGGCTGCGCGCTCGGCCCGCTGGGGTCCTCATTGGCCGGGGAATGGATGATCGGCCACGGCGTGGCCCCAGCCTGGTTCACTGTTCACGTCACTGGCCCGCCACTGATCATCGCGTTCGCCATCGGGCTGGCCTCAGCGATTGTTGGCGCGGCGGCCGCCTCATGGCGGGCGGCGCGGACGCGGCCCACCGAGGCACTCCGGGATGCTGTCGTGGAGCAGAAGGTCATGACCGTCACGCGGTGGCTGCTCGGCGTGGGCCTGCTCGCCCTCGGCGCGTACGTCAGCGTGAACACGATCACCCGCGATCCCGGCAACGCGATGATTGTCAAGGACTACCTACCTGTGTTCGTGCCGATCGTCGCCGGATTCGCGCTGCTGGCCCCAGTCATCCTCAAGCCGGTGGCCCGCCTCGCCACCTGGCCGATGAGCCGCATGGGAGCGGGCTCGATGGTGGTGAGGCAGAGCGTCCTCACCGGCGGGCGCCGCACCACCGCTACAGCGGCACCGATCGTACTGGCACTGGGGCTGGCCGCCTCGATGCTGACCCTGGAGGCCATCGCGAACGCCACCTCCTACTCGGCTATGCGGCGGCAGGCCAATGCCGAATTCGTGATCGTCCCAACCGAATCCACGGAACTCAGCCGGCAGACGGTCACCGCGATACGCAGAATTCCAGGCGCCGACGTCACCGAGTTCACCTCCATCCTCATAAACGTGGCTGCCGACTCCGGCGCGTACATCGACACCTGGAACGCACAGGCGGTAGAACCCGCCACATTGAACACAACGCAGAACCTCACCCCGGTCGCCGGGTCGCTTTCCCATCTGGGCAGTGACTTCCTGATCATCGACCAGGGCACGGCGCACGCAGACGGCCTGCACGCCGCAGAGCCGGTCAAGGCATATCTTCCAGACGGCACCAGCATCCGGCTGCGGATCGCCGCAGTGATCCATACCGGCTCGACCGAGGCGACCGTCTTCATGCCCGCCGCAGACGCCGCCGGCGGGCTACCGACCCAGATGGACGTCACGGCGCGGCCAGGAGCCGACGCGGCGGCCGTCGGAGCCGCGTTGCGAGCAGCGGTCCGCGGCCACAGCGCCATTGTCACGCCGATCCGCCAATATCTCGAAGCCATACGATCCCAGCAGACGCAGCAAGACCGGCAGGCCACCACCGTTATTCTCGGTCTCGCGCTCATCTACGCCCTGATCGCCGTGGCCAATACGCTGGTCATGGCGGCGTCGGGCCGCAGACGCGAGATCGCTGCCCTGAGCCTTGCCGGCGCCACCCGCCGCCAGGCGCTCCGCTTCATCGCCACCGAATCGGCCCTGGTTGTAGTTATAGGGGCAATCTTGGCGGCCGGCGCGGCCACCGTGGTGGTCGTCGGCCAGTGGGTCGCGCTGACCCGGGTCTCAACAGATGTCCCGGTCAGCATTCCGTGGCTCCCGATCGGCGCGATTACGGCCGGTTGCGCAGCGGCCGCCGTGCTGGCATCCGTCCTGCCCGCATGGCAGGTGCTGCGATCTAGGGTCGTCAAGCTCGCTGATCTTCGCGAATAGGGAACAGCCAGGCGGTGAACGCCGCATTGGGCCTGACCCGCCTGCGGGAGCTCCACCTGGACACCGCCTGCGCTCCGGCGCTTACCTGGCAGCTAACGAGAAGCAGGGACAACCAAGATCAGCCAATCGAAGTGTCCACCCTTTCAGGGGAACCGCACACACCCTCCTGCACGGCATGAAACAGCCGCTCTGGGCTTGTTGGTGGAGGGCGGAGACGAGCCGCAGTAGGCCGCGATCAGGCCCCGCCCCTGGCCTGGCCCCGGGAGCGCACGACCGCGTTTCCCAGCCGGACGTGCGTGCCGACGCGCAGAGAGTTGGGAATCTCCGCAATCTCATCGACGTGCCGGACCAGGGCCCGCAACTCCGCTTCCGGGGCCAGGCCCTCGATCTCGACCGCGTAGGAGATACCGGTCGAGACCGCAGGCTCGCCGCTGTACCCGCCGTCGGCGGTGATCACGACCCGGGTGAGCTCAATGCCCCGCTTCGCCGCCTCCCGGAACAGGTCGTTGGACACGCAGCCCGCCACGGCCAGGTGCAGCAACTGCCCGCCGTTGAAGCCACGGCCGCCACCGCCCGCGGCGGCGGGGCTGTCCACGACCAGGGTGTGCGGTCCCGCCGCGCCGAGAGCCGTCACCGCGCCGTCGACGTTCCTGACTTCCACCTCGAAACCCATGCCCGTACCTTTCCTCCCCCGACGTGTGGCTGGTAACTGGAGCCGGGGGCCTGCGGCGTTGACGGATGCACCCGATCTTCGGGGACACTAGATCATCACCGGACCCTCCGCCAGGTCGCGGGTCCCAGCCAGGGAGGACGCCCATGAAGATCGCCGGATCGGTGGCCCTGGTCACCGGCGCCAACCGCGGACTCGGCCAGGCGTACGCACGGGGGCTGGTCAAGGCGGGCGCGGCCAAGGTGTACGGGGCCGCGCGGAACCCAGCCCAGGTCACCGAGCCGGGCGTGACGCCCATCGCCCTCGACATCACCGACGCCCAGCGGGTCACCGAGGTCGCCGCGCAGTGCGCGGACGTCAGCCTGCTGGTGAACAACGCGGGAGTGCTGAAGTACAGCACGTTCATCGGCGCGCCCAGCCTGGACGGCGCCCGGCAGGAAATGGAGACCAACTACTTCGGCACGCTGAGCATGTGCCGGGCCTTCGCGCCCGTCCTCGCGGCCAACGGCGGCGGGGCGATCGTCAACATGCTGTCGGTGACCAGCTTCTACACCAACCCGTTCAACGCTTCCTACGGCGCCTCGAAGGCCGCGGGTTGGTCGCTGACCAACGGCGTCCGCCTCGAACTGCACCACCAGGGCACCCTCGTCGTCGCGGTGCACGCTGGCTTCATCGACACCGACATGGCCGCCCTGATCGACGTGCCCAAGCTCAGCCCGGAGTCGGTCGCCGAGCAGGTATTCGCCGCCGTCGAGGCCGGCCAGGTGGAGGTCCTCGCCGACGAGCGGACCCGGACCGTCAAAGCAGAGCTGTCCCGCGACCAGGAGCTGATCTACCCGCCCGTCCAGGAATTCTGGGACTCGGCCCTGAAAGGCACCAGCTGATCCAGACCTTCGCCATCACAAGGCCAGCAATTGATCCATAACGGCCTGATCGGCGCCGGCTACATCCACGATCTTGGTCCGGCTGGCGGCGCCCGCGACCAGGGTGACGGCGCTGCGGGGAACATCGAAAGCCGCCGCCACCGCGGCCAGCGCCGCGGCGGTGGCCTGGCCGCCGGTGGCCCGCGCGCTGACCCGGACGACCAGCGCACCCCCGTGCTCCCCACCCACGCCAGGGTGAGCGGCCCCGGGCCGGACCCAGACGGTAATACGCACGGCCCGAACCCCGCCAGCCCGGTTCTGCTACTGCCCCGCCGGGGGCTGGCCGGCCGCAGCCCGGTGACCCGCTCCGGCCAGCCGGAGGATGACGGCGACGCCCAGCGCGCCGGCCGGCACCAGCGTGACCAGCGCAGGCAGCTGATACCGCCAGGAGAACTCGAATAGGTCGGACACCAGCAGCACGGCCGCAGCCGAGGTAAAGCAGAGCAGGCAGGCCAGGCCCAGTGACCGGGTGGCCGGGTCGGACCGCCAGCGCCTGCGCACCAGGACCAGGGACCCGGCCAGCCCGGTGACCACGCACAGGGCCAGCAACGGGCCGGGCGTGAACCCGCCGCCGAGCTGATAGGAGCGCAGGAACACGGCCCCGGGCCGCCAGGCCGCCGGGGCTCCCCCGCCGTACTGGGCGATCTCGGCCAGCACGTCCGGCCTGGTCGAGTGCGAGGAGAAGTACGGGAACGTCGTCTGGAACTGCCACCGGCTGATCGGCGTATCCCCGGGGCTGGTGTTGCGGGTCAGCGCGAACAGCTTCACCACGTCCCCGGCGTACGCGCCGAGCAGCCGCTGTGGCTGCTGGGTCAGCACCTGGTGGTTGAAGTCGGAGAGCAGGCTGTCGGTCTCGGCCCGCGGCAGGTTCGCGTAGTAGGGCCGGATCGGGGAGCCCGGCTGGTACTCCAGCCAGTCCGGCCCCCTGGCCTGCTGGGCCGGGGTAGGGCACATGGCCCGCTCGGCCGCCGGGAGCCTGATCGTGGCGCAGTCCACGGCGGCCGCGGCCCTCCCGTAGAAGGAGGTGACGCCGGTGTGGGACAAGAAGAAGTCCCCGGCCACCAGGTAGGACACGGTGCAGTAGGCCGCGATCGGCAGGGCGAAGGCCGCGCAGAACGCGGCGGCCTTAGCCACTGCCCGCCGCCAGCCGCCGCCCGCGGCCAGCAGGTAGATCACCCCGGGCAGGATCAAGGCCTCACCGACCTGGGCGAACAGGGCTGAGGTGCCCAGCACCACGCCGGCCGCCAGGACCGCCCGCCACCCGGTCCTCGGCCGCCAGAGCAGGATGGCCAGGCCGGCCACGATCAGGGCCTCAAACCAGGTGCCCGGCATGATCGCCTGCTCGTTCTGGATCTGGTAGGCGTCCAGCAGGATGGGCGCGATAGCCAGCGCGGCGAGCCACCGGGACACGCCGCGGCGGATCAGCAGCACGTAGATGACCACGGCCATGGCCAGTCCGAGCAGATGCTGGACGGCGGCGACCGTATCGAAATTGGCCACGAACAGGATCGCCCGCAACGGTCCCTTGTAGCCGACCGGGTCCATTCCGTCGGCGTTGTACAGGTACCGGGCGGTGTCGATATAGAACAGCGCGGGCCGGTAGGTGACCTGGGCCAGCACCCGGAGCGCCAGGCCGGCGGTCAGCAGGATGATGGCCAGCCAGTGCCGCCGCGCGAGTCCGGTCCATGAGGCGTGCCACCGGGCCTTGCGGCGATCCTCGGCCGGTGTGCGGGACAGGAGCGCCGTCACGTCGTCGGGACCGCGTGGCCGCCGCTGGATAGGCAGAGGGCCAGCAGGACCGTGACGATCGTCAGCCATCGTGTCATCCGGTTGCGCGGCACCTGGGTCAGCGCGGCCCAGGCCACGGCGGTGTACCAGGCGAAGACCCACGGGGCGACGAGGATCCAGGCGAACGTCAGCGCGAACGGCGCCACGACCTCAGCCGGCTGGTCCGAGGAGATCCGCCGGTAGATGAGCCAGGCCACGATGAACAGTGCGAACGGCCACAGGCAGCTGATGATCGTGGCCATGGTGTCCTGCGAGGCGCCGAGCGCCTGACCCGTGAGCTCGAACACCCGCCAGGGCGAGGGCAGCGTGACGAGCTTGAGCCCGCCGAACACGGGTTTCAGGGCGCCCGCCCCGTAAGGGGCGTAACTCAGGCCGAGCGTCGCGAGCGCCACCACGGTCATCCGGGTGATCCGCGTCCACTCGCGGTTACGCAGCAGCGGCCAGGCCAGCCCGAGGCCGATCAGCACGGCGTAGATCTTCACCCCGCAGGCCAGGCCGATCAGGACGCCCACGGCCACGTCGCCCCACATGTTCGCGAAGCGCCGCGCGATCTGGATGGCACCGATGGCCGCGGCCGCCACCAGCGTGTCCAGGTGACCGCCGCTGACCAGTTCGAGGATGAGGACCGGGTTGGCGGTCCAGAACAGGGTGGCCCGCACCGGGTCGTCCGAGGTCAGCAGGAGCAGCAGCCCTACGCCAATGAAGACGATCCCGTTGAGGATCATCAGGACCCAGATGGTGGTGGCCACGTTGGCGTGGCCGATCGAGGCCGCGAACGACTGGATCACGGTGGCGAAGGGGCCGTACACCGACGGCTGCGCCTTCCACATGGTCCCGACGACCGTGGTGTACGGCGAATGGGCGCCGAGGAACGCCAGCGGGTTGGTGGTGTACGGGTTACCGCCCAGCGCCGCCATCCGGCCGTACGCCGCGTAGCTCGCGGTATCGGAGGAGCCGACCGGGGTGAGGCAGACCATGATCCCGACGATGCCGCTGCTGATCAGCAGCAGGATCCGCGGGTTGGGACGCCAGCCCTGGCTGTGCGCCCACAGCATGCCGGCCAGCCCGAGGCAGGCCAGGGTAATGCTGGTGTAGAGCATGAGGCTGGCCAGCACGTGCTGCGAGCTCAGCGACGGCAGCAGCCGGGACAGCGGCAGCAGGACAGGCAGCGTCTCGGCGTTCGGGGCGGTGGCCCCGAGGAGCATGCCCAGCAGCAGCCCGGCGGCCGACAAGGTGACCGCGACCTTGGGGTTGGACAGCCTGCTCCAGGCGAGCTTGCGGATGAGCGTGCTCATCAGCTGCTCGACCGGCCCGTTGCCGCCGTCCAGGGGGCCAGGAGCGACCGGCCGCTCAGCCGGCCGGGTCAGCCCGGGCGCGTCGGCAGAGTGACTGGACACCTGAGTCACCCTGCGCCACACCTCCATGGGCGGTTGTGCGCGGGTATCACCACGCTGTTAGCTAGCACTGCGTTAACTAGCACCGCGTTGCCAGGCCCCCGCGTGCCCTCGATACTGCCTGGCTGGCCCCGCATAGCTAACCCTGCCTACATGTCTACTCTGAGCGTAGGCTGACCGCCGAATGCACCACGCCACATTTACCGAATCCTTCCGGCGAATTCATTGACTTGCGGCGGTTGCGGAACTTCCCCTATCTGGACAGGTTACCCAGGCCGTAGGCACCAACTTGCACCGACTTCCCCGCAGACGCCCCCGGTGCCCTGTTTGCCCCGATCCCGCCTTCCGCCCGGCCCCCGCGTCGTCTAGCGTTTGGCCGTACCAGATAACGAACCTCAGGCTGGGCGCGGGACGGCCTGGCCCGGTGGGAGGCGACCGGGACCGTGGCCCACCCCCGAGATGCCCAGATCACCGTCATCGGCGGCGGCGCGGTCGGCACGGCGGCCGCGTACTTCCTGGCCCGGGCGGGGTACCGGGACATCCAGTTGCTGGACAAGCAGGGCCTGTGCGAGGCCACCAGCAGCCAGGCCGCGGGCATGGTGGGCCAGGCCCGGCCCACGGTAGACCGGGCCCGGCTGACCATGGCGGCCGCGGAGCTGTACCGCGGCTTCGAGCGGGAAACCGGCTACTCGATGGACTACCGCGAGTCCGGGGCCGTGCGTATCGCGCTGTCGGACACGTCCGTCGCGGAGCTGGAGCAGATCGCCGCGACCGCGGCGGTGACCGGCCTGCCGGTCGAGTTCCTGTCGGACGCGCAGCTGCGGGAGATCTTCCCGCCGCTGCAGCGCACGGACGGCATCCGGGCCGCCCTGTGGTCCCCCACCTGCGGATACGTCCAGCCGAACAGCCTGGTCGCCGCCTACGCCCATGCGGCGCGGGACCTGGGGGTCACGATCGTCCCGCACGCGGCCGTGAGCGGGATCGGGACCAGCCGCGGCCAGGTCTGCTCGGTGTCCACCCAGCACGGCGAGTTCGCCACCGAGCAGGTGATCATCGCGGCCGGGCCGTGGTCGGCCGCGCTGGCCGCACTGGCCGGGGTGGAGCTGCCTATCGTCCCGGTGCTGCACGAGTACTTCGTGACCGAGCCGGTCCCGGGCTGGCACGCGGGCCTGCCGTGCCTGCGCATCCCGGAGATCCAGATCTACGCGCGCGGTGAGGGCGAGCGGGTGCTGTGCGGCGGGTTCGAGAACCGGGGCACCAGCCTGGACCCGCGCGGGGTGGCCGTGGACGCGCCGCTGCCGGCGCTCCCCGACTGGGACGTCCTGGGCGGCTTCGCGGAGGGCCTGGGCCGGTTCGTCCCAGGGCTGCCTGAGGCCGGGGTGAGCACCACGTTCCGTGGCTGGCCGGCGTTCACCCCCGATGGCCGGTTCCTGGTCGGCCCGGTCAGCTCGATCCGGGGCCTGGCCTTCGCGGCCGGCTGCAACGCGCACGGGGTGTCTGGTTCAGCAGGCCTGGCCATGTACCTGGTGGAGAGCCTGGGCCCGGATCCCTCGCCGTACGTCCGGTCCCTCAGCCCGGACCGCTACCTGCCCCGTACCTGGACCTGGGAGGACGCGGAGCGCCAGGCCCGCGCGGTGTACGAGACCTACTACCCGATGCCTACGACGCCCGGGCCCGCCGTTCCGGCGTAGACGGCCGCGAAAACACGGCGGCTGCCGGAGCGCGGTGACTTTCCGGGGTGCCGCGGGTCAGTACAGGTATGACCGCCAGCGAGGACTTCACCAGCCTCACCGGCCAGTTCCGCCGCGAGCTGCTGGCCCACTGCTACCGGATGCTGGGCTCGGCCGATGAGGCCGAGGACCTGGTGCAGGAGACATATCTGCGGGCCTGGCGTGCTTACCAGGGGTTCGAGGGCCGGTCCTCGGTCCGCACCTGGCTGTACCGGATCGCCACCAACGCGTGCCTGACCGCGATCGAGCGCCGCGGCCGCCGGCCGCTGCCCTCCGGGCTGGGCGGCCCGGGCGAGGACCCCGGTGCCCCGGTGATGGCAGCGCCGGAGGTGCCGTGGCTGCAGCCCATTCCCGATGCCCTGCTGGCCTCGCCTCATGACGACCCCGCCCAGGCCGCCGCGTCACGGGCGGGCACCCGGCTGGCGATGGTCGCGGCCTTGCAGTACCTGTCCGCCCGGCAGCGGGCCATGCTGATCCTGCGGGACGTGCTGGACTGGCCGGCCGCCGAGGTGGCGGCCATGCTGGATACCACCACCACCGCGGTCAACAGCGGCCTGCGGCGCGCCCGGGCCCAGCTCGCGCGGGCGCTGCCCGATGAAGACGACGTCGCTGAGCCCGCCGAGCCGGAGTACCGCGCGCTGCTTGACCGCTTCGCGCTGGCGTTCGAGAACGGTGACGTGACCGAGCTGACGGCACTGCTGCGCCAGGACGTGGCGCTGGAGATGCCGCCCATGCTGACCTGGTTCGCCGGCCGGGAGAACGTGCGCCGCTTCCTGGCCACCAAGCTGTTCGGCACGCCCGGGCAGTTCCGGCTGGTTCCCACCAGGGCCAACGGGCAGCCGGCCTTCGCGGCTTATGAGCGCGAGCACGACGGCGTGTACCGTGCGCACGCGGCCCTGGTGCTGACGGTCACGGCGACCGGGATCGCGCGGATCGTCATCTTCCTCAGCCCGGGCCTGCTCGGCGCGTTCGGCCTGCCGCACGAGTACGGCGCGGGCGGCCCCGCATCCGCGCCTGATCCCGCCGCCACGCCCTGGCCCTCGACCGCGCCCGACCTGGCGGTCCCGACATGGCCCCGCTGACGAGGGGACTCGAGCTTCTCGGCTGGGCGATCAGCTATGCGCTGGCCAGTACCCGGCTGGCCAGCCCGCAACGTCTCTCGTGCCCCACCCCGTGTGCCGACTGGGATCTGGGATCGCTGCTGCGGCACGTCAGTGACTCAGTCGGCGTGCTGCACGAGGCGCTAGCCGCCGGATGTATCGGCGCGGGCCCGGTGCCAGGTGACGAGGGGCCCGAGCCTGACCCGGTCAGCGGCCTGTACCGCCGGGCCGGCCAGCTGCTGGCCGCGTGCTCCCTGGCCGGGCCGGCCCGGCGGGGCACCCGGTCACCATCGGTGACCGCGAGCTGGCCGCGAAGATGGTCGTGGCCACCGGGGCCATCGAGCTCACCGTCCATGGCTGGGACATCTCCGTCGCGTGCGGCAGCCGCCTGCCGGTCCCGCCGGACCTGGCGGCGCTCTTGCTGCCGATCGCCCCGCTGTTCATCACTCCCGGTACCCGGGCCGGATTGTTCGCCGACCCGGTCCCGGTGCCGGGGCGGGCCTGCCCCGGGGACCAGCTGGTCGCTTTCCTCGGCCGTCAGCCACACCGCCCGGCCCCGCCCAGCCTGTCCTGATCCAGGCGCCAGCCCGCCCAATCCGGCGCCGCCCCCCAGATCGCGCCGCGGCCCGGCATCGCGGCGATTCGCCCGGGCCCACCTGGTCTATCCATATAGGCCGCCCGAACGCCTGGCGGCCGCACCAACCAGATGACTCAGAACGGAGTAAGTGAGATGTCGGAGCTATCTGCCGCCCCGCCGGCCGGCCGCGCCAGCGGCCGCATCGGGGGCGGCCCAGCCAGCGGTGCCGCGGGCCTCGCGCCGGGACGGTCCCGCAATGGCTGGACGCTCGTGCTGGCCGGGCTCGGAGCGTTCATGGCCGCCCTGGATGTGGTGGTGGTCGCGACGGCCCTGCCGACCCTGCAGGCGCATCTGGGGGCGAGCCTCGCCGACCTGGAGTGGACGATCAACGCCTACAACCTGGTCTTCGGCTGCCTGATGCTGACCGGCGCGGCCCTGGGCGACCGGTTCGGCCGCCGCCGCATGTACGTCCTCGGCCTGGTCGTATTCGTCCTGGGCTCCGCGATGGCGGCGCTGTCCCCTGGCACCGGGACGCTCATCGCGGCGCGGGTGGTGCAGGGCGCCGGGGCGGCCATGCTCGTGCCGCTGACCCTGACCCTGATCAGCGAGGCCTTCCCGGCCGAGAAGCGGGGGGCGGCCATCGGGATCTGGGGCGGCATCACCGGCCTGGGCGTGGCCGCCGGGCCGGTCGTGGGCGGTGCCATCGTGCAGGGCATCTCCTGGCAGTGGATCTTCTGGCTCAACGTTCCCGTGGGGCTGGCCGTCGCGGCGCTGTCCGCGCTGCGGCTGCGCGAAAGCCGCGGTCCCCGGCCGCAACTGGACTTCATCGGCATGGTCCTGGCCGGGATCGCGCTCTTCGCGCTGACCTGGGCGCCGGTCCGGGCGCCCTCGGCCGGCTGGGGCAGCAGCGAGGTCATCGGCTCGTTCGTGGCCGGTGCCGTGTTCCTGGCCGGCTTCCTGGCCTGGGAACGGCGCGCCCGGTATCCGATGCTGCCCCTGGCCTACTTCCGCCGGCGCGGCTTCGCCACCGCCAACGCCGTGATCTTCTTCCAGTTCATCTCGCTGATCGGGTCCCTGTTCTTCATCACCCAGCTGTTCCAGATCGGGCTGGGCTACTCGCCGTTCCAGGCTGGCCTGCGGATCCTGGTCTGGATGGCCACGCCCATGCTGGTCGCGCCGGTCGCCGGCGCACTCGCCGACAAGATCGGCAACCGGCCGTTCATGGTCGCCGGCCTGGTCATGCAGGCCGCCGGGCTGGGCTGGCTGGCGGCCGTGGTCACGCCAGGGGTCGGGTACGGCACCCTGGTCGCGCCGCTGATCATCGCCGGCGTGGGCGTCTCGATGTGCTTCCCCACCGTGGCCAACGCCGTCACCAGCTCAGTTCCGCCCGCTGACGTCGGCGTGGCCGCCGGCACCAACAACGCGCTGAACGCGCTGGGCGGCGTGTTCGGAGTCGCGATCCTGGCCGCGGTCTTCGCCGCCCACGGCAGCTACGCATCCCCGGCCACGTTCATCCAGGGGTTCCGGCCCGCCGAATGGACGGCGGCCGCGGTGGCGGCCGCCGGGGTGCTCGCGGCCGTGCTCGCCCCGTCCAAGCACCAGCAGCCCGCCGGCTGAGACCGCCGGCGCGGCGGGGGCGGCCGGGTTCGCCTGGCCGCCCCCGCGCTACGAGCGGGCGGCAGACAGCTCTGGGGCGACGGCTTCCTCGTCGGCCTGGCGGGCCGCGGTGTAGCGGTTCTCCGGGACCGGGAGGCCCAGGTTGCCGCGCAGCGTGCCGGACTCGTACTCGGCGCGGACCAGGCCGCGCTCGCGCAGGATGGGCACGACCTCGCTGGTGAACCGGCGGAACTGGGCCGGGTGCCCGATGTGGATGTTGTAGCCGTCCAGCGCCCGGCCCTCGAACCAGCGCTGCATTTCATCCGCCACGGTCTCCGGGGAGCCTGCGAACGGGGTCGGCTTCGGGCCCGAGATGGCCTCCACGGTCTGCCGGAGCGTGTAGCCGTGGTCCCGGGCCAGCGTCACGATCTTCTCGGCCTGGGTCCGGAAGCCCCGCTCGGCCACGTGCAGCACATCGGGGAACGGCGCGTCGAGATCGTACTGGCGGAAGTCGTGCCAGGCGAACGGGCGGCCCAGCTCGCCGAGCGCCCGGTCGAAGTCCTGGTCGGCTACCTGCAGGTCGTGCTCGATCTCCCGCGCTTCCCGGTCGGTGTCGCCGACGAACACGCGGACGCCGGGCATCACGATGATGTGGTCGGGGTGGCGGCCCTTGGCGGCCGCGCGGGTCTTGATGTCGGTGTAGAAGGCCTGGCCCTGCTCGATGGACGCCGCGTGGGTAAAGATGCCCTCCCCGATGGTGGCGCCCAGGTCCCGGCCCTGCTCGGAGTCGCCGGCCTGGAAGATGACCGGCTGTCCCTGCGGCGAGCGGGAGATGTTCAGCGGGCCGGCCACACCGAAGTGCTCCCCCTGGTGGTTCAGCGCGTGCAGCCGGGCCGGGTCCAGGAACCTCCGCGCCTGCCGGTCCCGCGGGAAGGCGTCCGCCTCGTAGGAGTCCCACAGGCCCTGGGCGACCTGGACGAACTCCAGGCCGCGGGCATAGCGCGTGTCGTAGTCGTAGTGCTCGTCCCGGCTGAAGTTGCCTGCCGCGCCCGCGTCGCCGCTGGTCACCACGTTCCACCCGGACCGGCCGCCGCTGATCAGCTCCAGCGAGGCGAGCCGCCGGGCCAGGTTGAACGGGTCGTTGTAGGACGTGGTCATCGTGGCGACCAGGCCGATGTGCCGGGTCACCACCGCGAGCGCGGACAGCAGCGTCATCGGTTCCAGCCGGTTGAGGTAGTGCGGCGGGGAGTCCGGGGTGATGAACTGGCTGTCCACGATGAAGACCAGGTCGAACTTGGCCGCCTCGGCCTGCTGGACCTGCTCCATGTACCAGCCGATGTTCACGCTGGCGTCGCCGGGGATCTCCGGGTCCAGCCACTGGAAGTGCTGGCCGGGGCCGCCGGCCCCCATGGTCACCGCGCCGAGCTTGATCTGCCGGTTGCTCGTGGGGTTGCTCATCGGGGCTGTCCTTCCGTAGTCCGGCCGTCCGCGGTGCGGGCTCGGGCCAGGGTCATCCATTCGGTGTGGCGGTGGCAGGCGACGTGGCGGCGGCCGCCCGCCGGGACGAGGGGCGGCTGGGCCGCGCAAGGGCCGGCGGCGAACGCGCAGCGGGTGGCGAACACGCAGGCGCCCGGGTCGTCGAGGCTGGCCAGCAGGTCTTCCGGCAGCGCGCCCGCCTCGGCGACGGTCCGGGTGACCTGCTGCGGGGAGAGTTCGCGGTCGTGCCGGACGCTCGGCGCGGACGCCATCAGCAGGGCCGTATAGGGATGCTGGGGAGCGGCGAACACCTGGTCCACCGGGCCGTCCTCGACGATGCGGCCCCGGTAGAGCACCGCCACCCGGTCGGCGATGCCCGCCAGTGAGCTGAGGTCGTGCGAGATGATCACGATGGACAGCCCCAGGGCGTTCCGGAGCTGGCCCAGCAGCCGCAGGATGTAGTTGCGGTTGCTGGCGTCCAGGGCGCTCACCGGCTCATCACAGATGAGCAGCCTCGGCTCGGTGGCCAGCGCCCGGGCGATGGACACGCGCTGACGCTGGCCGCCGGAGATCTGGCCGGGGGTGCGCGGCAGCACCGAGGCGTCCAGGCCGACCTTGTCCAGGGATCCCAGGACCCGCTGGCGGATCACCCCCCGGTCGGTCTCGCCCTGCAGCCTGATCCCCTCGGCGACAATGTCGCCCACGGTCATGTCCGGATCGAGGGAGCGGAGCGGGTCCTGGAAGACCAGCTGCAGGTGCCCGCGCCGGCGCTCGGCGCGCCGGGCGCCGGCCCGCAGGGCAGAGATCGGGGTGCCCTCGAACACGACCTGGCCCCCGGCCGGGCCGACCAGGCCGAGGACGGCCCGGGCCAGGGTCGTCTTGCCCGAGCCGGTCTCACCGACCAGGCCGACGATCTCCCCCGGCTCGATAGCCAGGTCGACTCCCCGCAGGACCCGCGCGGCCCGCCAGCCGCGGCCGAGGATCACGTCAAGCGACTCCACCGCGAGCAGCGGCGCCGCGGGCGGGGCACCGGGCGGGGCGGCGGCGCTCACCGGGCCGCCAGTTCGCCGGCGACCTGCGGTTCGTGGACCCGGACGCAGCGCACCTGATGCTGGGTGCCGACGCTGACCGGGGGGATGGCGCCGACGCGGCACGTCGCGGTCGCGGCGGGGCAGCGTTCCGCGAACCGGCAGCCGGTGATGTCCGCGCCCACCTGCGGGGGCTGGCCCGCGATGACCTCCAGCTCACGACGGCGGAAATCACCGACCGAGGCCACCCGGAGCAGGGCCTGGGTATAGGGGTGCCGGGGCCGCTCGATGATCTCCCTGGCGGGACCGGACTCCACCATCTCCCCCGCGTAGAACACCACGACCCGGTCACACAGCTCACTGATGACGGCCAGGTCGTGGGACACGAACAGGACGGCCAGGCCGCGCTGCTCGCGCAGCTGGCGCAGCAGCTCGATGACCTCGGCCTGGATGGTGACGTCCAGCGCGGTGGTGGCCTCGTCCGCCACCAGGAGCTGCGGGTCGCAGGAGATCGCGATGGCGATCATCACCCGCTGCAGCATGCCCCCGGACAGTTCGGCCGGGATCTGGTCAAACACCTGCTCCGGGTGACGCAGGCCGACGGAGGTGAACAGCTCGATGGAGCGCTGCCGCGCGGCCCGGCGGGACAGGCCCAGCTTCACCCGCAGCACCTCGGCCAGCTGGTGGCCCACGGTGATCGACGGATTGAGGTAGGAGGCCGGGTCCTGGAACACCGCACCGATGTGGCTGCCGTGCAGGCTCTCCCAGCCGCGCCGGGACAGGGCGGTCAGGTCGTGCCCGGCGAACGACATCGTGCCCCGCTCGATGGTGACCCCCGCGGGCAGCACGCCGAGCGCGGCCCGGCAGGTCAGCGTCTTGCCGCTGCCCGACTCCCCGACCAGGCCGACGATCTCCCCGGCCCGGATGCTCAGCGAGATACCGCGGACAGCCAGCGCCGACCCGTGGTGCACGCTGATGTGCAGGTCATCGAGGCGCAGCACGTCAGGTGCGTCCGGGCTGGGCGCCGTGGCCGGCCGGGACGCCGGGGCCAGGCCCGGGGCGGCGAGGTCAGGCGACCTGAGATTGTCGATCGTCATCGGCAGGCTCCAGAGTCGAGTGGGTTCGGATGACCGGATCCGGGGCGGCCACCGTCCCCGGGACAGCCAGCATCCCTGGGGTGCGGCGGTCGCGGAACGCATCGGCCAGGGCGTTCAGCGCACCCACGGTGATGGCGATGAGCGCCCCGGGAATGAACGGCGCCCACGGCGCCTGGGCGAGGTAGTCGAGGTCGGAGGAGAGCACGCCACCCCAGGTGGGCGCCGGTGGCTGCACGCCGATGCCGAGGAAGGTCAGGAACGACACCGCCAGCAGCGCCGCGGCGGTCATCGACGCGGTGGTCACCGCGATGGTGGGCAGCACCTTCCGCAGCACGTGCGTCCGGACCACGTGCAGTTTCGAGGCACCCATCAGCTCGGCGGCCTCCACGTACTGGGCCCGGGCATGCTCCAGGGTGGCGGCCCGGGTGATCCGGAAGAAGAACGGGGCCAGCAGGATCCCCACCGGGACCATGGCCTGGACCAGGCCGTTACCGAGCGCGGCGGTGACCGCGACCGCGAAGAAGATGTACGGCAAGGTCATCAGCGCGTCGGTGACGCGGTTCGCGGCGAAGTCAAACCCGCGGCCCAGGAACACGGTCGCGATGCCGGGGATCGTGCCCAGCACCAGGCCGATCCCGACCGCCTCGAGCGCGGTGAGCACCGACAGCCTGGTCCCGGCCATGAGCCGGCTCAGCACGTCCCGGCCGAGGTAGTCGGTGCCGAGCAGGTGGTGCGCGCCCGGCCCCTGGAACAGCGCGTTGGCGTTGACCGTGAGCGGGTTCTGCGGCGCCAGCGTGCTCCCGAACACGGTCAGGATGGCGACGCCGAGCAGGACGGCGATCGCGATCCAGACCGAGGGCATCCGCAGCAGGGTCCTGGCCTGGCGCTCCCGGGGCCTGTGCCCGCTCATGTGCCGATCCCGTCGTCCGTGCGGTACAGCCAGTTGAGCGTGAGGTTCACGATCAGGTTGACCACGATCACGAAGGAGCTGACCACCAGCAGCAGGCCCTGGACGACCGGGATGTCGCGCGTCTGCGCGCTCTCCAGGAGCAGCTGCCCCAGGCCCGGCAGGGAGAACACCGCCTCGGCGGCCACCGCCCCGGCCAGCATGAGCGGGAAATCGTTGCCGAGGATGGTGAGGGCCGGGCCGGCCGCGTTGCGCAGCGCGTGCCGGACCAGGATGCGCCGGTACGGCAGGCCGCGGACCCTGGCCCCGACGATGTAGTTCTGCTCGAGCACCTCGACCAGGGAGGTGCGCAGCTGCCGGGCGACGTCGGCGGACACCGCGAGGCTGAGCGCCAGGGCCGGCAGGATGATGTGCGCCAGCCACTGCGTGACGCTGGTGCTCGGCCCGACGTAACCGTTGGCCGGCAGCAGGTGGGCCGTGACGGCGAAGAGGACCACCAGGATGATGCCGACCACGAAGGCCGGCAGGGTAGACGCCGCCGAGCACGCCGCGGTAACTGCGCGGTCGAACCAGCCGCCGCGGCGGACGGCCGCGAGGGTCCCGGCGCCGCCGCCGATGATGACGGCCAGGATGATGGCCAGCACCGCGATGGACAGGTTGACGGGGAGCCGCTGGCCGATGCTCTGGGCCACCGGGATCTGGCTGAAGTAGGACCGGCCGAGGTTGCCGCGGACCGCCTGGCTCAGCCAGTTCCAGTACTGGACGATCAGCGGGTGATCCAGGCCCAGGGTCCGGTTCAGCCGGGCCACGGCGGCCGGGGTGGCCGCGTCCTGGCCCAGGATCGTGGCCGCCGGGTCGCTGTTGGACAGCGCGCCGAGGCTGTAACTGATGAACGTGCTGATGAGCACGATCGGCACCAGTACCGCGAGGCCGCCGCCGAGCCGGGCCAGGACTATCCGGCTCCGGCGCCGCCGGGGCCGGAGGGCCCCGGCGGCGGCCCCGGCGGCGCGGGGCAGGCTCGTCACGGTCATCGGGTCAGCTCCCCACCCGGACGCCTTCCCAGCGCTGCTGGACCAGGTCGTAGGGGATGCCGGTGACCTTGGGGCTGTAGGCGAGGATGCGCGGGTTGGTGTAGAGCCAGATGTGAATCGGGTCGTTCAGTACCGCGGTGCTGACCGCTTTCTGCAGGGTGGTCGGGTACTTGGCCGAGCCGAGCGGCACCGTGAGGGCCTGGTTGAGCGCCTGGGTCACGGTAGGCGAGGTGGTGGACTTCTTGCCGTTGACGTTCATCAGGCCCTGCTGGCTGTAGAGCACGTCCAGCATCTCCACCGGGGAGTTACGGCCCGCGGTGCCGTCGATGGCCAGCGGGATCGTCTTGTCCAGGTAGAGGTACTGGGTCTCGGTGGCGGCCGGGATGTCCTTGATGGTCACCGAGATACCCACCTGCTTGAGCTGGCTCTGCAGCTGCTCGGCCAGCGAGTCACTGGTGCTGACGGTGCTCAGCGTGATCTTCAGGCCGTGCGGGTAGCCGGCCTGGGCCAGCAGCTGCTTGGCCTTGGCCGGGTTGTAGGGGTACAGGTTGGCCAGCTGCGGGTTGTAGCCGACGAAGCCCTTGGGGAACGGCTGGTAGGACACGGCGCCGTAGCCCGAGGCCTGCACCTTGAGGATGGCCTGGCGGTCGATCGCGTAGTTGATGGCCTTGACCACGTCCGGCTTGTTGAACGGCGCGGTGGTGGTCTGGATGTCGAGCTCGTTGACCACCTCAGAGGGGATCACGGCGATCTTGAACCCGGCGGCCTTGGCCGACGCCACCTGGTTTCCGGCGATGTAGGCCACGTTGACCTGGCCGGATTCCAGCGCGGCCAGGATCTGCTCCGGCTGGGTGATGGACTGCACCGTGAAGTTGGCCAGGTGGACCTGGCTGGCGTCCCAGTAGCCGGGGTTGCGCACCAGGTCCGCGTGGGAGTCCGGGACGTAGCTGGTCAGCTTGAACGGCCCGGCGCCGACCGGGTGGGTGGCCAGGCTGCCCGCGTTCTTGGTGAACGCGGCCGGGCTGACCATCATCCCGTCCTTGCCGGCCAGCAGGTCCGGCACCTGGTAGTCGACTCCGGCCAGGTCGAGGGTGAAGCTCGTCGGGCTGTTCACCACGACCTTGGAGATGACCGCCAGCTCCGAGGCGATGTTGGAGGTGGACTGCTTCTGGCCGCGCACGATGTTCTTCTTGACCGCCGCGGCGTTGAGCGGCGTGCCGTCGGTGAACTTGAGGCCTGGCCGCAGCGTGAACGTCACGCTCTTGCCGTTGGCGGCGTACTTCCAGGATGTCGCGAGGCCGGGCCCGACCGTGCCGGAGGGGTCCAGGGTGGTGATCGACGCGTAGACGAGGCCGAGCGCGTGCACGTCCCACCCGGCGCTCGAGGTCACCGGGTCCCAGGAGGTGGGGAGCTCCCACTCCCAGTTCAGGGTGCCGCTCGCCCCGGCGGAAGCGGACGAGGCCGAGCCTACGGACGAACTGGTGGTGCTGCCGCAGGCGGCCGCGAGCAGCGAGAGAGCGAGAAGTGCAGCGCCCGCGATGGCACCGCGGCGGGCCGCGGGCCGGGGGGCGTGGCGAACCACGCGCCGGGGGAATCGCATCGAGTACTCCTGTCGGGGTGACGGGCCCAGCCACGCCCTCGTGGCCCGGTGCATCCAGCGGCGTCACTGTAAATCAGATAAAATCGATTGGTCAAGTAGGTAATTCGGCGGGAGGCCCGGCGGGCAAGGGCATTTCGCATGGTCAGAGCCCCTTCGGAGGTGCCGGGCGTGAACCTGACAGAGGGCACGGCGGTCCGCCGCGCGCTGCGCCAGCGGACCGAGATCGGGCTGCTCGACGTGCGCCCGGAAGGGCCCTTCGCCGAGGGGCATCCGCTGTTCGCGGCGTCGTTCCCGCTCGGCCGCCTGGAAGCCGAGGTGCTCAGCCGGCTGCCGCGGCGGTCGGTCCCGCTGGTGGTCTACGGCGACGGGGCCGAGGACGCCGCAGCCGCGGCGGGCCGGCTCCAGAGCCTGGGGTACCGCGACGTGTCACTGCTGGAGGGCGGCCTGGCCGGCTGGGTGGCCGGGGGCGGGGAGCTCTTCCGCGACGTCAACGCCCCCAGCAAGGCCTTCGGGGAGCTGGTCGCGGCCACGGCAGGCACCCCCGCCGTGGCCGCCAGCGAACTCCAGGCCCTGCTGCGCAGCGGCGCCGACGTGGTCGTCGTGGACGCCCGGCGGTTCGAGGAGTACCACACGATGAGCATCCCGACCGCGACCAGCGTCCCCGGCGCCGAGCTGGTCATGCGGGCCGGTGCGCTCGCCCCGGACCCGGCCACCCTGGTCGTGGTGAACTGCGCCGGCCGCACCCGGAGCATCATCGGGACGCAGTCACTGATCAACGCCGGGCTGCCGAACCGGGTGATGGCGCTGCGCAACGGGACCATCGGCTGGAGCCTGGCCGGGCTGGGCCTGGATCACGGCCAGCAGCGCCGGGCCCCCGGGGTGCTGCCGGCCATGGCCCGGCGCGCGGAGGCGGCGGGCTGGGCCGTCGCCCGTAAGGCTGGGGTGGGCCGGATCGGCGCCGCCGCGCTGGCGTCGCTGCTGGACCGCGGGACGCGCACCGTGTACCGGTTCGACGTCCGCTCCCCCGAGGACTACGCCGCAGGCCACCTGGCCGGGTTCAGGCCTGCGCCCGGCGGGCAGCTGGTGCAGGAGACCGACTGGTACGCCCCGGTCCGGGGAGCCCTCGTGGTGCTGGCCGGCGATGGCGGCGGCCGGGCCGCGATGACCGCGTCCTGGCTGGCCCAGATGGGCTGGGAGGTTGCGGTACTGGAGGCGGGCCCGGACGGGCTCCCGGTCGAGACGGGGCCCTGGGCGGCCGTGTGGCCGCCCCCGCCGGAACTGCCCGAGGAAGATCCGGCACAGGTGGAAAGCGGGCTGCGGGACGGCGGGGCAGCGGTTATCGACGTCGATTCGAGCCGGCTGTTCGCGGCCGGGCACGTGCCCGGTGCGGCCTGGGCCCTGCGGACCGACCTCGGCCAGCCCGGGCTGGCCGGTCACCTTGGCCGTCCATCCCGGCTGATCTTGACCAGCGCGGACGGGATGCTGGCCCGCTTCGCCGCCGCCGACGTGCCCGCCGGGATCGAGGTGGTGGTGCTGGCGGGCGGAACCGCGGGGTGGGCCCGATCGGGGCGGCCGCTGGAGCACGGCCCGGCCGCGATGCTGTCGCCGGTCATCGACGTGTACCGGCGGCCCTACGAGGGAACCGGCGTGGACCCGGACGCCATGCAGGCCTACCTGGACTGGGAGTACGGACTCGTGGGGCAGCTGGACCGGGACGGCACCCACGGCTTCAGGGTGCTGGGGTGAACGTCAGGGCGCTGGGTGGCGAGCGCGGAGAGCCGGACCGGACCGGCCGGACCCGGCCAGGCGCAGCCGGACCCGGCCGGGCGCAGCCCTTGCCCGGATTGCCGCGCGGGCAATAGTCTATATTTTCGATAGAAAAAATCGATAACTGACCCCGCACCGCAGAGCAGGAGTCCCCCGTGACCGACCGGCCCGCACCATCCGTATGCCAGCTGCTCGCCGAGCTGCACTCTTACCGGGTGCAGACGATGGCGCCCGCTGACCTTCAGATCAACATCGACCAGCGGCAGCTCCTGGAGGACACCGCCGACCGCGCCGCGTTCGTGAAAGGCCGGCGACATCATCGAGCCGTTCGCTCTGCCCGAAGTCCACGGGGGCACCATCGAGCTGGACCGGCTGCTGGCCGCCGGGCCGGTGGTCCTGCTGTTCTTCCGCTACGAGGGCTGCCCGGCCTGCAACATCGCGCTGCGCTACTACCAGACCGAGCTCTACCCCGCGCTCACCGAGCTGGGAGCAACGCTGGTCGCGCTCAGCCCGCAGGTGCCCGACCGGCTGGCCGCGATCAAGAACCGGTTCGGATTCGGCTTCCCCGTGGTGTCCGACACCGGGAACGGGCTGGCCCGCCGCCTCGGCATTACGTTCACCGCCAGCCCGGCGTCCCAGGCCCACGCGCGGGCCCACGGCAGCGACCTGGGCGAGGTCCTGGGCACCGGCCAGTGGGAGCTGCCCATGCCCACCATGGTCGTGATCGGCCAGGACCGGGTGGTCCGGTTCGCGGACGTTCACCCCGACTGGCTGGTGCGGACCGAGGCGGAAGCCGTCATCGAGGCCGTGCGCCCGCTGGTCGCCGTACCGGCCTGACCGCCGGGCGGGAGCCTGGGCCCGTCAGGTCAGCGGCATCACCCGGCCGGAAAGGGGGCCCTCGTGCCCGCGGGGTTTCGTCTCGGATTCCTCTCACACCTGCATGGGACCGCACCGCCGGACCAGCTCTACCGCGACTACGTGGAGCTCTTCGTCGCCGCCGAGGAACTCGGCTTCGACTCGGCCTGGGTCGCCCAGCACCACTTCGACGCGTCCGCCGGACGGCTCCCGTCCCCGTTCACCTTCCTGGCCGCCGTCGCCGCGCGGACCCGGCGGATCCACCTGGGCACGGCCGTGGTGACGCTCCCGCTGGAAGACCCGCTCCGGGTGGCTGAGGATGCGGCCGTGCTGGACGCCCTGAGCGGAGGCCGGGTGGAACTCGGCGTGGGCAGCGGCGCAGACCCGGCCGTGTTTGCCGCGTTCGGCAAGGACCTGGCCCGCCGCCGCGAGGACAACTCAGCGGGCGTGGCCACGCTGGCCGCCGCGTTCGCCGGCGAACCGGTCGGGGGCACGGACTTCCGGCTGCTGCCCGAGGCGGGCGGCCTGGGCGGGCGCCTCTGGCAGGCCGCGTTCAGCCTGGAGGGCGCGCGCTACGTGGGTACGGCCGGCTCCCGGCTCCTGCTGAACCGCGCCACGTTCGGCAGCGAGGGGCGGACCGACGAGGTGCAGGCCCCGTGGGCTGAGGCCTACCTCGCCGCCCATCCTGGGCCGGCGGACCAGGCCCGGATCGGGCTTTCCCGGGGCGTTTACCCGGCCGCCAGCAAGCGGGCGGCCAGGTCGGCCATCGAGGCGCCCGTCCTGCGAACAGCCGAACGGATGATCAAGGCCGGCCGGTTTCCGGCGGGCCTGAGCGCTGAGGAGTACTTCGAGCGGATGCACATCTCCTACGGCAGCCCAGACGAGGTAGCGGAGCGGCTGGCCACCGACCGGGTGCTGCCCCTGGCGACCGAACTCATCGTCCAGTTCAGCCCGGCCGCGCCCGCGCTCGGCGAGGCCATCAGCGCCCTGGAGCTGCTGGCCACCCGGGTCGCCCCCATGCTGGGCTGGAAACCCCAGACCCATTGACATCCGGCCTCGCGGACCTAATCTATATTTTGTCGATCGTTTTTATAGGCTTCTATCAGCACCCTCCGCCGGTGCCGCGCAGGAAGGACCCGCGAATGTCCGCAGTCATCGAGTCAGACCTCCAGCAGGGTGCCCTCGCGATCCGCCCGCTTCAGCCCACGATCGGCGCCGAGATCGAGGGCGTGGATCTCCGGTACCCGCTCGGCGACGCCACCCGGGACCAGATCAAGGCCGCCATCCTCCAGTACAAGGTCGTGTTCTTCCGCGACCAGGAACTGGACCGTGACCAGCACGGCGCGTTCGCGCGGCAGTTCGGCCCGCTGTACACGCATCCGAGTGTCAGCAAGTCCTACGCCGGCACGGCGCCGGCCATCCACCAGATCTCTGCGGTGGACGCGAAGGCTCACGAGAAATCCGCGCAGGATCAGGCCGCCGCACGGCACCAGGCCGAGAACTGGGACCCCTACCACAGCGACACGAGCTGGCGGCTCGTCCCCACCTGGGGTGCGGTGCTCCGCGCCGTCACGCTGCCGGAGGTCGGCGGCGACACGATCTGGGTCGACGCCGGGCTGGCCTACGACGCGCTGCCGGACGACGCGAAGCAGCGCCTGGAAGGCCTGCACGTGACCCATGACTACCGGGCGGCGCTGCTCAGCTCCGGTCACGACTACCCGATCGTGGCCCACCCGGTCGTGCGCACCCATCGCGAGACGGGCCGGAAGATCCTCTGGGTGAACTTCTCGCAGAACCCCTGGATCGTCGGGCTGGACCGGGACGAGAGCCGGGAACTACTGTCCATCGCGCACGACCAGTACCGCAGGCCCGAGTTCCAGGTGCGCTTCAGCTGGCGGCCCGGCTCGGTTGCGTTCTGGGACAACCGGGCGGCCGTGCACTACGCCGTGCGCAACTACGGCGACTTCCCCCGCCTGCTGGAGCGGATCCTTATCGCCGATGAACCGCAGTACACCGACCTGTAGACCCGCCCGGCCCCGCCCCTGAGGCTCCGCTGGCTCCCGGCTCCGCCGTGCCGGGAGCCAGCGGTATCCAGGCGCCGCCGGCGCCGGAAACGGAAACAGCATGGATCTGCAACTGGCCGGCAAACGCGCCATCGTCACGGGCGGCAGCCGCGGCATCGGGTTCGCCATCGCCGCGGCGCTGGCGGGTGAGGGGGCGGATCTCGCCCTGCTGGCCCGGGATCCGGAACGGCTCGCGGCAGCGGCCAGGCAGCTGGCGTCGGACCACGGACGGCAGGTCCTCACGCTGCCCGCTGACACCACCGACGACACCGCGGTACGGGCTGCGATCGCCCGCACCGCCGACGAGCTGGGCGGCGTGGACATCCTGGTCAACAACGCCGCCGTGCCCGCTGCCCCAGGTTCGCGCCGGGCACTGGCTGATCTGATCGACGCCGACCTGCTCGCGGCGATTGACGCCAAGGTCCTCGGCTACCTGCGCTGCGCCCGGGCCGCCGCCCCGTACATGATCGCCCAGGGGTGGGGCCGGATCATCAACATCAGCGGCCTGGCCGCCCGCAGCGTGGGCACGCCGTCGGGCTCGATCCGCAACGTCGCCGTCGCCGCGCTGACCAAGACCCTGGCGGACGAACTGGGTCCGGCAGGCATCAACGTCACGGTCGTGCACCCGGGCCTGACCGCGACCGAGCGCACCCCGGCCATGATCGCCGGATACGCCGCCGCCAGCGGCAGCACCGAGGCCGAGGCGGAGGCGAGCCTGGCCGCGGGGATCAGCATCGGCCGCATCATCGCCGCTGCGGAGGTTGCTGATGTCGTCGCCTTCCTGGCGTCGCCCCGCAGCGTGGCCATCAACGGCGACGCCATCGCCGCCGGTGGCGGCGCGCCAGGCGCCATCCACTACTGAGCGGAAACGATCCCGTCCCGGACCGGCGGTCCCGGCTCTTGCCATAGTCCGACAGTCGGTATATAAAGATGGCATGAGTCAGCGCCCGCTGCAGGAGCCCACGTTCCTGATCCTGACCGCGCTCGCGGCCGGCGCCCAGCACGGCTACGGGATCATGACCGATGTGGCCAGCATCTCCGGCGGCCGGGTGAAGCTGCGAGCCGGAACGCTGTACGCCGCCCTGGACCGGCTGGCCGATGAGAAGCTCGTCGAGGTGGACCGGGAGGAAATCGTGGACGCCCGGCTGCGCCGCTACTACCGGCTCACCCCGCCGGGCGCGCAGCGGCTGGCGGCCGAGGTGGAGCGGATACGGGCACACAGCGCCGTGGCGGCCCAGCGGCTCGGCCTGCTCGGGGGCCTGGCATGACCGCCGCCGCGGCTCTGGAGGGCCGTTACCGCCGGCTGCTGGCCATGTATCCGGCGGAGCACCGGCGCAAGCACCAGGACGAGATGCTCGGCGTGCTTATGACAGGGGCGCGCGCCGGGCAGCACCGGCCGGGACTCGCGGACACCGCGAACCTGGTCTGGGGTGCCCTGCTGATCAGGCTCCGCCCCGCCCGCCCGGGCACGGCGTGGCCGCTCTGGCGTGATGCGCTGGCCGTGGTCAGCGTCCTCCTGCCGCTGGCCTACCTGGCCCACATGAGCACCTCGGTCACCACCCTGCTGGCCCCGGGGACTGAGCCACACGAGAGCTTTGTCGCGGTCCTGCAGTCGATGCTCGTCAGCGCCGGGGCCTGGGTCCTCCTGACCGCCCTCGTCCTGCTGCGGCTGCGGTGGATCGCCATCCTGGCCACGGCCGGCCTACTGATCTGGTTCCTGGCCGCCACGACGGGCGCGCCCTATTGGGTGGGAATCGATCCGGGTGTCATGCTGACCGTCGCCGCACTCGGGCTGGAGCTAGTCGCGCTGCTCGCCTCGGCGGGCCCTCGACAGGGGATGCCGCTTATGACCTGGTGGTACTACGCGCTGGCCGTGCTGGTCCCGGCGGCCGTGGCCTGCATCTTCAACTGGGTGTGGCTACCCCATCCACTCCTGGCGAATGCGACCATGGTCACCCTGGTCGCGATCACTCTGGCCGGGGTGATGGTGGCCACACCGCTGAGTCGCCGGGTGGCGCTCGCACTGTCCATTCCCGCCTACTACCTGGTCGTCGGATACCTCGTGCCGCCGTCGTTCAGCGAATCCCCCGGCTTTAGTGAGATGTCATGGGAAGGACCGCTGCGGGTCTCGCTGACCGTCCTGCCGTTCGCCGTGCTGCTGTGCGTGGCGGTCGTGGTGGGGCTGCGCACCGCCCGGCGCGCCCCCGTCGATAGCCGGGAAGCCTGACTCGTCACGCGTAAAGCTGAGCCCTTTACTCACCCCTGGGCAAGATGCTGGAAAAAGGACAGGATTCCGGAAATCCACTGATGCACGTCATTACCGGCCCCGGCCGGTGTGGATACAATCCAGACGATCACCAGGATGCCCACGACCCAGCCTGTTATCTTCGCCAGCACGCGTTTCCCCTCCGCTCAACGCTGCAGGTGCCTGGACGCGCCGCCCTTCCGAAATGGGACGCGCAGCAGTAGCGACCGCGAGCGCCCGCAACCGAGCAGGTCAGCGCCTCGTGCCAGGTTCCAAGTTGATCACGCACGGTAAGGCAGCGCAAGGATAATCCAGGTAATGCCGGCGGGGACTTTTATCGCATTAGACGCACACTTACGCAATACCTGACCGGCTTTATGGAGGGGCTCCGCTGAAAGGAGACGTCCAGCCTGGCCGACCGCCTCTTTCAGATCAGCCACGCACCATAACGGGTTCCATGAAGTGTCACCCTAAAGGGCATTCTGCGCTCATATGCGACGAGTTTACGGCCGGCCGTGGGCCTGGCCTGGTCAGGCATCCGCGCCAGACTTCATGTTTCCGTCCCTCATCCGAGGTATGGTTTCGTGAAGTGGAGGCTAACCGCCGGGGGCAGGAGCATGCGATGACGCCACAGGTCCTGATGGCCGGCGAGGCGGTCGGCCGGCTCGCCGAACTCGGCCTGAGCATCGATCTCGTCGAGCGGGTGGTGCGCCAGGCCGACGCCGAGGCCAGTTTCTGCACCCCGCTCGACCCGCCGATCATGGAGGGGCTGACTCGCTGGGCCCGGACCAACCGCTTCCTGCGCGAGGAGCTCATCCCCCTCGGCTGGCGGTTCGACAACCCCCGGAACCTGCCGCGCACGATCCATCCCGGCGGCCAGTTCGCGATCGTGGCCACGACCGGGGACGACGTCACCGGCCTGGCGGACCTGCTGCCCGCGCCCAAGTACGCGAAGGGGTATGCCACCACCCGCGCGGTCGAGGTGAACGAGCAGCTCACGCTGGATTTCGGTGACTTCGACCTGGCCGGCCTGCCACCCCGCGACCACCTGCTGACCTGGCTGCTGCTGTTCCACACCGCCGACGACGGGTTCCACGTCGAGCTGTCGCTGCCGGACCGCATCGACGACGGCCGCATCACGAGCTGGGCCGAGCGGATCATCCTGCCCGTCTTCCCCCGGGGCGAGATCCACCTGCCGGCGGCCCTGGACTCACCCGACTCGGCTGGGGAGCGGGGCATCGTCGTCGAGGTCAGCCGGCTCTGATGCCCGGCGGACAGGCGGCGGCCCTGACCCCGTCCCGGCTGGTGATCGCGCGCAAGCGGTGCGGTCTCACCCTGACCCAGCTGGCCGGGCTGACCGGCCTGAGCACGCGCAGCATCTCCCTGTACGAGAACGGCCACACCGAACCGTCCGCGGACACGCTCGGCCAGCTGGCCGAGGCACTGGACGTGTCCACCGGCTTCCTCGGCGGGCCAGACGTGGACGAGATCCCCGAGGATGCGGTGAGCTTCCGGGCGCTGAGCAAGATGACGGCCCGGCAGCGGGACCGGGCCCTCAGCGCGGGCCGGGTCGCGCTGCTGATCAACGACTGGATCGACGCGAGGTTCCGGCTGCCGGACACGGACATCCCGGGCCTGACCGGCCACGATCCTGAATCCGCCGCGGAGGTGGTCCGGGCTCACTGGGGACTGGGTGAGCGCCCGGTCAGCAACGTCCTGCATCTCCTCGAATCGCGCGGGGCCCGGATCTACTCGCTGACCCCCGAGAACACCGAGCTCGACGCGTTCTCGCTGTACTGGCAGGGGCGGCCCTTCATCTTCCTGGCCACCGGCAAGACCGGCGAGCGCGGGCGCTTCGACGCCGCGCACGAGCTCGGCCATCTCGTCCTGCACGGCGGGCACCAGGTACCCAGCCGGCCGGCCGCCGAGGCCGAGGCCAACCGCTTCGCCGCCGCATTCCTGATGCCCCGGGCCAGCGTCCTGGCCCAGAGCCTGCGGGACGCCACCCCCGCCCAGATCCTGGAGGCCAAGCGGATCTGGAAGGTGTCGGCCATGGCGCTGACTCACCGGCTGCACGAGCTGGACCTGCTGACCGAGTGGGGCTACCGGACCGCCTGCGTGCAGCTCTCCCGGCTCGGCTACCGGTACGGCGAGCCGCGGGGCATCGAACGCGAATCCTCGCAACTGCTGGCCAAGGTTTTCCGCGCGATCCGGGACGGCGGAGAGACCCCGGCCACGATCGCGTCCTCAATCGGGATCAGCACCAGCGAGCTCCGGTCGCACGTGTTCGGGCTCACCCTGACCTCGGTACCCGGCGACGGCCAGCCCGTGACGACCCGGCCCCGGCACGGCCTGCGCCTGGTCCCGCCCCCCGGCTGACGCTTCCTGGCCTAGGATCACCTCAGCCACACGCGCCGGGGGGCAGGTGACGAGCTGGCCTGGGCTCCTGTCCGCAGCGAGGTCCCCCGGTCCCCTCTCGGCAGGCTGCCGCGGTTCCCGTGTGGCAGCAGGGCAGCAGGACGGCACCAACGCCCGGGATCGCCTGATGGCGCGCCTCGGCGAGCAGGGCAGCGGCCGCTTGCTGACTGTTCTCGCCGGTGCGAGACATCCGGGCGGCGATCAGCCCAGTCACGATCGGCGTCGAGAAGGAGGTGCCGCTCCACTTGGCCATGCCGTGGAAGCGCCGGACCTGACCTGCATACGGACTGACATGGCAGGTGTATTTGCCTGTCGCATACGCGTTGACGAGATCTCTCCCGGGCGCGTACACGTCCACCCACCCGCCGAAATTACTGAAGGAGGCCCGGCCGCGCCAGTCGCCGCCGAGCGCGCCGACGGAAATCACCTCGGAGAAGGCGGCCGGCCAGGTAGGCCTCCGGAAGCCGCTGTTACCCGCGGCGGCAATGCACACCACCCCCCCGTACTGGCGCAGCCGTCTGAGCCACTCCAGGAAAGAGATGAGCGGGAGATCATACCTGGACAGGCAGGCAATGGTCAGATGGAAGATGTCCACGCCGAGGCTGAGCGCTGCTTCGAGCCTGGGTACCAGATCCGCTTCCAGCACACTGCCCGCGACCGAGAAAGCATTGGTCACGATGATCTCCGCGGCGGGTGCCATGCACCGCGTCACACCCGCGACGAACGTGCCGTGCCCGGTATAAGCGGGGATCACCGGCGGGTTGCCCTGGAGTGGGGAAGGAGGGTCCGCGTCCTCCGCCGGATCCCCCATCTGAACGCCGGCCAGCCACGGATGGGCCGCCGCGTCCCTGAGCAGCCCGGTATCGGCCATGTAAATCAGCACCCCGGCGCCCCCGCCGGCCTGGCAGACCGAGGGATAAGGCTCGATATCGTCGTACACCTCCTCAGGTTCTGTGGCCGGGCAGGAAGTCCCCTGACCCGGACAGACGGTCATGACGTGATTCGGTGTGGCGATTCCCCGGCCGAGCACCTCGTCGATCGCCGCGAGCGCTCCGAGCGTGGTCGAGTGCCGGCCTAGGGCGGTGAGACGGGTAACGCCGGCGATGACGCGCCGGATCGGGTTTTGCCTGGCCTGTTCCAGTTCGCGCCGAGGGGGGTGCCCGAGAATCTCCAGTACGCGATCGAGGTACTCATCGCGGACCAGGATCTCACCTTCGACGAACATATAGTCGAGCCCGCCATCCGGGGTGGCGACGGCTACAATTTTCCTTTTCTGCGGCCGGTCGGCACCTTTTCTGCGGGGCGGGTTCTGAAAGGCCGCCTGGATGTACTCGACCTCATCGGCAACTCTGGGCTGGAGCCCATTTCTCCATTTACCTGCCTCGGTCATACTGCCCCTCCGTAGGTTGAAACGACCTGGATTCGCCGCGCCGGACCGAACGCAGGCCGCTGGCACCGGGCCGCACGCACGATGCGCCCACCGGTCTGCTGCACATAGGGAGCCGTCTCCTGTGGTGGTGATACATCTGCCCAGCGTCTTTGGCAAGGGGTGCCGCCAGGTCTGATTACTTCCAGTATCTGCAATATCGCTTAAAGTGATCAGCCTGCCGAAAACCTGGCTTACCTAGGTGGAACATATTTTCGTAAAAAAATGCGTGGACCAGCCAGAAAGCGAGGAACTAGCATTGGCTTCGTGGCCGAAGGCGCACTTGCCGCCAGAACCAGTCGGCGCGATGTAGACGATTTGCTGCTGCTGGCCGTGTCCCGTCCTCATGAGGCATTGGCCCGGGCGCGGACGGTTCTGCATGGCCGGCCTGATCCGTATGAGGCCTCTGTCGCCCGCCAGGCCACCGGGATCGTCCTGCGTGATTCCGGTGATGTCAATGCCGGGGTACGTGAGCTGCGCCGCGCGCTGCAACTGGCCCGCCAGACCGGTACGGCCGAACGCGAGGCCGATGTGCTGGGGTCCCTGGGGACAGCGCTCGTCCACACGGGCCGCACGGCGGACGGACTTGCCGCCTTCGATCGTGCTATCCAGCTGTCCAGCGGCGTGCTGATGGGACGGGTATTGCACCGGCGCGGCATTGTGCTGTGGGTCCTCGGCCGCTTCCCCGCGGCGCTGAACGACTTCCGCCGGGCCGTCAGCGCGTTGCAGCGCGCCGGTGATCAGGTCTGGACGGCGCGTGCGCTGAGCGGCCGCGGGCTGGTCTACCTGGGCCTCGGATCGCCAGCCCGCGCGGATGCTGACTTTGTGGCGGCCGGGCGCCTATACGCCGGAACCGGTCAGGAGCTGGAAGCGGTCCATGCGGTGTTCAACCGGGCGACGGTCGCGTTCCGGTCCGGAGACTTTCCTGCTGCGCTGTCCTTCCTCGATGAGGCGGCCTCCCGCTATGGGCCACTCAACGTGCCCACACCATTCCTCAGCCTCGACCGGTGCGCCGTGCTGCTGGCGGCAGGGCTGGCCAGCGAGGCGCTGGCCGAGGCGGACGCAGCCATAGGCGTTATCGAACAAGTTCATGGCCAGTCCACCAAGAAGGCCGAATTGCTGGTCATGGCGGCCAACTGCGCGCTGGCCGCAGCGCAGCCGCAGGCCGCCCTTGACCGGGCCCGGGTCGCGTACCGCCTCTTCCAGTCTCAGCAGAGCGCCTGGGGGCAGGCTCACGCCGGGCTCGCCCTCGCCCAGGCGCGTTATGCGGCCGGCCCGGGGTCAGCCCAGTTGCTGCGCGCAGCAAGCCAGGTGGCGATCCAGCTAGAGGCGCTCGGCTCGGCTGAGGCCACGCAGGCCCACCTGCTGGGCGGGCGAGTGGCGCTGGACCTGGGCCGCCGTGATGAGGCCGATCGTCATCTGAGCGCGGCCGCCCAGAGCAGGCGGCGCGGCCCGGCAATGGCTCGCGCCACCGGCTGGCTCGGCGAGGCACTGCGGGCCGAGGCGGCCGCCGACCCGCGCCGCCTGCTCGCTGCCTGCCGCCGCGGGCTGGCGGTCCTGGATGAGTTTCAGTTCACCCTGGGCGCCTCGGAACTGCGAGCACAGGCCACCGCTCACGGGGCCGAACTGGCTGTACTCGCGCAGCGTCATGCTGCGCGGGCTCACCGGCCCCGGCTCCTGCTGACCTGGAGTGAGCGCTGGCGGGCCACTGCGCTGGCCGTCCCGCCGGTAAGGCCCCCGGCCGACGCGGGATTCGCTGACAGTCTGGCCGCGCTGCGTGAGATCACCAGCCGGCGGCAGGACGCCCGGCGCCAAGGCACTCCCTCCGCCTCGCTCCAGCGGCAGCAGCAGCGGCTCGAAAGATCGGTACGTGCCACGTCGCTGCGGGCCCGGGGGGCTCCTGACCCCGGCCACAGCGTGATCAACATCCCGCAACTACTCGACCAGCTAGGCACCGCCCAACTGATCGAGATCATCGATCTCGACGGCGTCCTGCACGTACTGTCCTGCGGAGCCGGGCGAGTACGGCAATTCACAGCAGGCCGCACCGAGGACGCTATCCGCGCTGCTGATTTCGCCCGCTTTGCCCTGCGCCGTCTGGCCCGCAGCCAGCCCGGAGACAACCTGGACAGCGCGCTGGGCATCCTGAAGGCGGTCGGCCCGCAGCTCCAGGACACGCTCCTCGGCCCGGCCGCCGGGGACCTGGGCGACCGGCCGGTCGTGGTCGTACCGCCCGGCAAGCTTCACATGATTCCCTGGGCCCTGATCCCGGCACTAAGCGGCCGCGCGTTCAGCGTGGCTCCGTCCGCTGGCGCCTGGCTGCGTGCGCACTCAGCCTCACCGCCTGGCCGCCGGCATGTCACGCTGGCCCGCGGACCTGGCCTGGTCACTGACGGTGCCGAGGTTCCGGTGATTGCGGAGCTGTATGACGACGTCACGGTGCTGGGAGGGGCTGAGGCCACCGCAGGGCGGGTGCTGTCCGCACTCGACGGAGCCTGGCTGGGTCACATCGCCGCGCACGGAAGCTTCCGCGCCGACAGCCCGATGTTTTCTTCCCTGCGCATGTGTGACGGACCGCTGACCGTCTATGACTTCGAGCAGCTGGACCGCGCGCCATACTGGCTGGTTCTCTCGAGCTGCGACTCCGGCGTTCAGGCGCCGGCTGGGGCTGACGAGCTTCTCGGCTTGGTCAGTAGCCTGCTGCCGCTGGGCACGGCCGGGATTGTCGCCAGCGTTGTCCCCCTGAACGACTACGCGGTCGTGCCTCTCATGGTCGGCCTGCACCGATATCTGCGCACCGGTCAGAACCTGGCCGAGTCGATGTGCAATGTCCGGCTCGGACTCACCGGCGATCAGATCCAGCAAGCAACCGCGACGTCCCTCGTGGCGCTAGGCGCGGGCTGACCGAGCTCCGTCGCGGGTCTGCGCCCTCGCCGCGGCCTGGTCATTAGCAGCGCTGGGAGCCGGTTAGCCGGCCTGGCCCGGCCGCACCCGCTGCTGCGGGCACAGCCGGGCCGGGCCTTTCCCCGCCCCCCGGTTCCCCCCCGCTCTGGTCCACCGGGGTTCTGACTGGACGGAGCCAGCCGGATGGTCCCTGATACAGGCCAGCGCCAGAAAGTTTCTTGGGCCGCGCGCGTATCAGGGGCGACCCGGCGCCCTCCGTCTGAGCGAACCCGTCTGTTCACGCCAGGCAGACGCTCCACGGTGGCTATCCGCCTTCCTGCGGCACGCCGAAGGGCCAGGTGAACATGGAGACAGCGCCCCGGTTCGGCCGTCCTCGTACAATGCAAGGCATCTACGGGCCGCCCAGGGCACTACGGCTCGTGCGGCGAGAGGACGGGCCCGCGATGCGCGATGACTCGTCGGTTGCCGTGCTGGTCGCCCGGGCCCGGGACGGGGACAAGCGCGCCTGGGACGCCATCGTGGACCGGTACGCCCCGCTGATCTGGTCGATCTGCCGCCGCTACCGCCTGGATCGGGCGGACACCGACGATGTGGGCCAGAGCGTCTGGCTCCGGCTGGTGGATCAGCTCATGCAGCTGCGCGAGCCCGAGGCGCTGCCTGGCTGGCTGGCCACCACGACCCGCCGCGAGTGCGGGCGGCTGCTGACCGGGTCCCGCAGGCAGGAGGCCCTGGGCTCGGCGCTGGACCCGGCGGACATCCCGGACCAGGGCCTGGCGGCGGCTGAGGAAGAAGTGCTCGCCGCCGAGCGCCACGCCGCGCTCCGGGAGGCGTTCGCGGAGCTGCCGCCGCGCTGCCAGGAACTACTTGGCCTGCTCAGCACGGACCCGCCGGTCCCTTACGCTGAGATCAGCGCCAAGCTGGGCATCCCGATCGGCAGCATCGGGCCGAACCGGGCCCGCTGTCTGGACCGGCTCCGCCGGCATCCGGCGGTCGCCGCCCTGATCAGCAACGAAATCCCGGTCGGAGGTGACCCCAGTGACGAGCCAGCAGTGGGCCGATGATGACCGCCTCCTGGCGGCGCTGGGCGAGGCCGTCCGCGCCGCACAGGCCGTCCCGCCCGAGTTCACCGCGGCGGGCCAGGCCGCCTTCACCTGGCGGACGATCGACGCCGAACTGGCCGCGCTCACCTTCGACTCGGCCGCTGAGGAAGCGGCGGTGCCGGCGGTGCGGGCCGAGGAAGCCAGCCCGCGGTTTCTCACCTTCGCCGGATCGGAGCTCACCATAGAGCTGGAGATCGGCTCGGACTCGATCCTCGGCCAGATCGTCCCGGCCCAGTCCGGGCACGTGGACGCCTGCCCGGCCAGCGGCCCGGCCGCGACCGCGGAGATCGACGAGATCGGCTGCTTCATCATCCGGCCGCTGCCGCCCTCGCCGTTCCGGCTGAACTGCCGCCTGGACTCCGGCGGCAGCGTGCTGACCACCTGGATCACGCTGTAACGCACGGATCCCCTGGCCTGGCCGGGGGTGCGGCATGGCGCGGCCGGTGAAATCCCGCCACCACGAAACCGAGGCCCCGGGCGTGTGCCGCCCGGGGCCTGGTTAGTGCTGAAGCCAAGTGCTTACAGCAGGATGAACGGGTCGCTCTGGATGATCGAGGCGACCTGGCCGTTCGCGTTGAACAGGGAAGCCGTGTACTGGTAGACATGGCCGGCGGTGCCGCCAGTCACCTGCACTGACTGGTTGAACGTCAGGTAGGGGGGAACCGGCTTCCAGACCCCAGCCTCCCCGAACGTGTCGGTGGCACTGTTGAGGTGCCCCCCGGGCACCAGCGAGGCCGGCGCGGCCTGAGTCGCCGAGAGATCGGTGCAGGTCGTGGTCACGGTGTACGCCCCGGTGAGCAGGCCGTTACCGGCCACCATCTCGAGGGTCACGTCGAAGGGCCCCCCAGGAGTGGCCGCGTTCGGCGCGTCATCCTGGATGTCGATCGACGCGCCTACCGCGTTCACGTACAGGCTGGTGATCTTGGCGTCGTTGAAGTTAGGCATGTGCATTGCCCCCTGGCAGATGCGGTGCCGCCACCCCCGGCGGCGAGGAAGGACTCTCCTCCCACCACTGCGGAGCACGGTCAGGGCCGCTAAATACACCCCGGCCCGTGATGACCAGCCTGCGAGCATCACCCTGGCGCCGGGCCGTAAGAGATACGGGGGATCACCGGCCCGTCAGAGCACCACCGGCGGCCACAGGTTGTGCTGGCCGGCGATGGGGTCCCCGGCCCACTCGTGCATGGAGCCCAGGTTGTCGTGCGCCGGGTATTTCGCCGCGGCCGGGCCGTCGGCGAACCCGTGCAGCAGGTTGGTGGTGACCTGCCGGGTGAACTGGGCCGCGTGCTTGTTCAGGCCGAACAGGCGCAGTCCGTTGCTGCACGCCACCCAGCGCATGGTGCCGGTGTTGAACACTCCCGCGCCGCTGCGGTGGGTGTAGTAGGCCGAGTCGGAGTAGCTGTTCACGCCGCGGCAGTTCAGCGGCGAATGGGAGAGCACCTCCATCGGCCGCTGGACCGGGTAGACCGGATTGACCCGGTCGTACTCGATGCCGACCAGGCCGGTGAACTTGGTGCCCTTGCGCACCCCGGTCCTGGCCAGGATCCAGCTGTCCGGCGACGCGATAACGAAATCGGCGGTCACCGGGTTCGACTCGTACAGCGTCCCGGTCAGCGACGACTCCGGATCCGGGTGCGGCGGCTCCCGCCAGTCGCTGGTCACCAGGGCGTTGTTCTTGCCGTACATCGGGTCCTGCAGGTAGCTCGTCTTGTAGCAGATGACCAGCCGCCGCTCCCCCAGTCTGGTGCTGGCCATCCGGGTCCGCCGGAACATGGTGTTCGCGCCCATGAAGGCGATGTTCGTGCCCGCGTTCCGGGCCGCCGTGACGTGCGCCCGCTCCTGCGGGGTCCAGTACTCGTCGTGGCCCGCGGTGAACAGCGCATGCGCCCCGTCCAGCAGGTGCGCATCGGCGTCGATGTCCATGCTGGTGACGTAGGCCAGCGGCCGCCCGGACCGCTCGGCCAGCTCGATCGTCTTCCGCTCGTGGTACAGGAACATGTAGGCGCCGTTGGCGTCGTACGGCCGGTCCAGGCTGACCGCGAGCGACCGGTTGCCGTAGTCGCCCACCCCGCCGGGCCCGTTGTACAGGTCGTAGCCGCCCCAGGTGTTGTAGGCCTGCCAGGTCTCCACGCCGTTCTTGATCACGATCTTGCCGGCGGTACTGGCCGAGCGCACGGTCACCGGCACGAACCGCTGGGCGCCGTGCTCCGCGTCCAGGCGGAGCAGGTAGGAACCTTCCGGCCAGTCGTGGGTGGGCACGGTCAGGGACGGTTCCCACCTGGCTTGCACCGTGTTGGTCGGCCTGATCAGCTCTGGCTGGCGCTGCCGGTGCCCCTTCACCGGGCCCGACTTCCACAGCAGCCGCGCCTCGTCGCCGTGGTACCAGCCCATCCGGAAGGCACTCACCCGGAAGGAGCGGGCGGTGGTGGACACGTACAACGTGATCGGCTCGCCCGGCAGCACGCTGGCCTGCCCCGCATAGCCGACGATGGCGTCCGGAGCACCCAGGTGCCTGATGTTCCAGTGGGGGTCGCCCGGACGGTCGTTTTCGCTAATGGGGCCTGTGGCGATGGTTCGTGCTCCCGGCGCCTGCTCCTGGCCCCTGCTCCCGCTGCGGCCGGCCGTCCTGGCTGCCGCGTCGCAGGCCGCTGCGGCCACGGCCGTGGCCGCAGCCGCGATACCGAAGAATGCCCGACGCGAAACGTGCGCGTAGTGAGACGGCAGTCCCATGTTTCCCATGATGAACCTGCCGCGTCGCCCAGGCTGATGGCAGGGCCGGTGCACATCAGCCGCATGACCTTTCTTGACCATTCCCATACCAGGCAGGAATGCGGGCAAAAGGGGCACTGGCGGTCCCGGAGACCGCGCCGGGTGCCGTGAATGAGTCCTGCGCAGGCTCCTGGGGATGCCACAATCCGGACATGCTCCCAGGTGCTACCGACTCGGCTGACGACCCCCTCGAGCAGGATGCTCCCGACCACCCGATCGACGACCCGGCCATCGTGTACTGGTTCCTGGGCGATGGCGACCGGGCCAACCGCGCCACTGACCTGCGTACCTTCACGATCGGGAACCTGGTCCAGCCGCTGGTGGACGGGAGGAGCTACTTCGCCCGGCTGCACGCCGAGCTGAACGCGACCGAGCCCGGCGACCAGGTCTACTTCCTGGACTTCCGCGGTGACCTGGATGAACTGCTCGACGGTCCCGGCTCGGCCGTCGGTGACGTGCTCGGCCGCGCCGCCAAGCGAGGGGTGAAGGTCTTCGGCCTGCTCTGGCGCTCCCAGCCCAAGGCGCTGCGGCAGTCCGAGGAAGGCAACGCCGAGTTCGTCCGGGAGATCGACGAGGACGGCGGCCAGGTGCTGCTCGACGCCCGGACCCGCCGGGCTGGCAGCCATCACCAGAAGCTGGTGGTGATCCGGCATCCGGGTGCCCCCGGCCGCGACGTTGCGTTCGTGGGCGGGATCGACCTGGGCTACAGCCGCAACGACGACTCGCAGCACAACGGCGACCCGCAGGTGATGGACTTCCCGGACAGCTACGGCCCGCGTCCGCCGTGGCACGACATCCAGGCCGAGGTGCGCGGGGCGGCCGTGCATGACCTGGAGCACACCTTCCGCGAGCGCTGGTACGGCAGCAGCGTCCTGGATCTGCCCAGCCCGGTCCGCCAGCTCTACGACCGCGCGTACCACATGGGCGCGATGACCAGCCGCCCGCTGCCCGAGCCGGTGCCGGACGAGAGCATGCCGCGTGGCCCTCATGCCGTGCAGGTGCTGCGGACCTACCCGGCCCGGCTGCGCCGCTACCCGTTCGCGCCGCACGGCGAGCGGAGTATCGCGCATGCGTACCGGAAGGCGTTCGCGCGCGCCCGCTCCCTGGTCTACCTGGAGGACCAGTACTTCTGGTCGCGGCCGGTGGCCGCCCTGATCGCCTCGGCGCTGCGGGCCCATCCCGGCCTGCACGTCATGGCGGTGGTACCCCGGTACCCCGACAACGACGGCCCGGTCACCCGGATGCCCGGCCTGGTCGCCCGGCACGATGTGGTGCGCGCCTGCGCCGCCGCGGGAGGTGACCGTTTCGCCGTCTACGACCTGGAGAACCACCAGGGAACGCCCGTCTACGTGCACGCCAAGATCGTGGTGGTGGACGACGTCTGGGCGATGGTCGGGTCCGACAACCTGAACCGGCGGTCCTGGAGCCACGACAGCGAGCTGTCCATCGGCGTGCTGGACGCCGAGCGGGACCCCCGGGAGCCCCGTGACCCCGCCGGGCTGGGTGACGGGGCCCGGGTGTTCGCGCGGGACCTGCGGCTGCGGCTCTGCCAGGAGCATCTGGACCGCGATCCCGATGACGTGGCCGACCTGCTGGACCCCCGGGACGTCTTCGCGGCGTTCCAGCGGCAAGCCCAGCAGCTGGCCGCCTGGCATGACGGTGGCGAGGCGGGCGAACGGCCGCCCGGGCGTTTGCTGCCTCATCAGACCTACCGGCCCACGACCGCCCAGCGGTACTGGTCGAGGCCGCTCTACCACCTGGTTTACGACCCGGACGGCCGGGCACTGCGCGACCGGTTCCGCGGCCGTGCCTGACCGCCCCCCGTCCGCAGGCAACCTCCAGCCCCCGTCGGACGTCTGGTGAGTTACCGGCGTCGGATCCGGGACCGGATTGATCCGGGATCAGAGGGATGGTGGGACATGAGATGGTGCCGATCCCTGCGGCGGGGCCGGGTCAGCCTGGCCGCCACCGCGGCCGTGCTCTGCGCCGGGGTAGCCTGGGCCGCTGGCCCGGCCCAGGCGACGTCCACGGCCCGGGTGGTGTCCCTGGCCCGGACCTCGTCCCTGGCCGGACGGCGCGCTGAGGCCGCCTCGATCGCGGTGAACTGCATCTCCGCAGCGCATCCCAGGCTGGCCGCCCGGCTGGCCCGGGACATTCACACGGCGCTGCAGGGGCGAGAGTCGGCGGTGGCACTGCGGGTCGAGGACCGGAGCGAGGACCTGGGCTGCTTCCTCAACACCACCACGCACTTCGATTCGGCCAGCGTCGTGAAGGTGGAAATCCTCGGCACCCTGCTGCGCGAGGCCGAGACCCAGCACCGGAACCTCACCGCATCCGAGGTCCGGCTGGCCCGGCTGATGATCACCCAATCCGACAACAACGCCGCCTCCGCCCTCTGGGCCCACGTGGGACGCGGGCGGCTGCGCTACTTCCTCGGCCGGGCCGGGATGAAGCAGACCCAGCTCGGGCCGGGCGGCTACTGGGGCCTGACCCAGATCACCGCGCACGATGAGCGGCTCCTGCTGGACCTGATCATGTACCCGAACCCGGTGCTGGACAGCGCGTCGCGGACCTTCGCGCTCAACCTCATGGCGCAGGTCATCCCGGCCCAGCGCTGGGGAGTCCCGGCGGGCGCACCGGCCGACCTGACCGTGCACGTGAAGAACGGCTGGCTGCCGCTGGCCACCCACGGCTGGCGGATCCACAGCATCGGCTGCTTCACCGGCCATCACCGCGGCTACATCATCGTCGCCCTCACCCAGGACAACCCCACGATGGCGTACGGGATCACCACGATCCAGCGGGTCGCCGAGGTCATCCACCGCCAGCTCAACCCGGCCGCGGCCGCGTTCCTGCCGCCCTCCGCCCCGGCGCCGTCCTGGGGCACGCCCGATGAGCAGATCCCGCCGTCTTTGGGCGGCCGGTAGCCCCGTCCCGGACGGGTGCTGGCCCGTCCCCGGACGGGCGCTAGCCCCGTCCGGGGACGGTCGTCACCCGATCGCGAAATTTTTGCGGAAGAAGCGGAACCGCCCAGACGGCGCGGCACGTCTAAGCAAGTGCCTCTTCCCACCTGGGGCGCATGGTGAATGGTCGCCCGCATGGCCCGGTGAGCAGCGCACAGTTGCCGGGTCGTGCGGGCGACGTCATTCCGGCTCGCCGCAGATTTACTCCGGGGTGCCCGGGCCGGACGCGGTCGCGGCCGGCAGGTCCAGCCGGCGCAGGCCGGTGCGGTGCCGTTCAGCCAGGTCCAGGTAGGTCTGGACCGCGTACTTGATCCACGACTGCTGGCGCAGGCCCGCCTCGGCCCGGATGGACGCGGGCACCCCGATAGCCAGGGCGCCCGCCGGGACCGTCATGTCCTCGAGCACCAGCGCGGCCGCCGCGACCACCGCGCCTTCGGCGACCCGGGCCCGGTTGAGGACCAGGGACCCGGAGCCGATCAGGCAGCCGTCTTCCACCACGCACCCCTCCAGGTGCGCGCGATGCCCGACGACGCAGTCCGCGCCGATCACCGTCGGATGCTCCTCGGTCGTGTGCACGATGGTGCCGTCCTGGACTGACGTGCGCTCCCCCACCTTGATCAACCCGTGGTCCCCGCGCAGCACCGCTCCCGGCCATACCGAGGACCCGGCGGCGAGTTCCACGGCGCCGATCACCACGGCGTCCGGGTGAACGAAGGCCTGCGGGTCGATCGCGGGTGCGGCATAGTCCAGTGCGTAGATCGGCACAGCATCACTTCCCCAGAGTGCGTTAGCGGCGCGCAGCCGCGCGGCCACATGTCCCGGCCCCATGAATACGGCATAGTGCCCGAAACCAGGATTACATGGGCATGACGGATCGGCACCGGGCCTCACGGCAGAAGTTGATCATTTCACCCGCGGTAACCAGACCGCGGTGGCCGGACCGCCGTGTCCGTCGCGGCGGCCTTCGAAGGGATTCCCGCCGACTGTCCGGGTCGCCGCGGTCAACGGCGGCCTGCCGGCCGGGACCCCCGCGCTCACCCTCAACCGCCTGTGCGGCAGCGGGCTGCAGGCGATCATCTCGGCCGCCCAGTCCCTGCTGCTCGGCGACGCCGAGGTGGCCGTGGCCGGCGGCGCGGAGTCGATGAGCCGGGGCCAGTACTGGCTTCCTGACCTGCGCTGGGGCCGGCGAATGCAGGACGCGGCGGTGGTGGATGCCATGGTGGGCGCGCTCACCGACCCGTTCGACCACTGCCACATGGGCGTGACCGCCGAGAATGTCGCGGCCGAGTTCGGGGTGTCCCGCGCCGACCAGGATGCGCTCGCGGCCGAGAGTCATCGACGCGCGGCGCACGCCACCGTACAGGGGTACTTCACTGGGCAGATCACCCCGGTCCAGGTGCCCGGCCGCAAGAGCACCACCACCACGTTCGCCACCGACGAGCATATCCGTCCCGTGGTGAGCGCCGATGACCTGGCCCGGTGCGCTTCGAACGATTCCGCCGCAACTGTCCGGGCATGACCCCTTAAGGACGGGCGAGCAAGCCCAGGAGGTGCTCCCATGTCCGAGCGTGACAGCGCGTGGCAGACCGCCCAGGACGCCGCCGACGCCCTGGCCCCCGAGGTCGAACTCGTCGCCGATCTCGACATGGCCGGCTTCGGCGGATCGCTGATCGCCGTGCTCAACCGGGCCATGGAGCGTCCGGCCCAGCTCGCGGGGGCGAGCCTGCAGCTGTGCACGAACCTGGCCCGGATCGGCCCGTTCGCCGTGGCCCGGGCCGCCGGGGCGGATCTGCCGCCGCCCCTGCCGACCGGCCGGGACAAGCGCTTCGCGGATCCCGCCTGGGACGAGAACCCGGCGTTCGCCGCGCTGCGCCAGGGGTACCTGGCGGCCCGGCAGTTCTCCGGGGACCTGCTCGCGGCGGGCCGGGGTGACCCGGTGAGCGACGGGAAGGCCGAGCTCGCGGCCAGCTTCGTGCTCGACGCGTGCAGCCCGACGAATTTCCTGGCCACCAACCCCGCGGCCCTGAAGCGGGCGTTCGACACCGGCGGGATCAGCCTCATCGCCGGGGCCCGTAACTTCCTCGACGACCTGGTGCACAACCACGGCCGGCCCCGGCAGGTCGACACGCGGCCGTTCGTACTGGGCGAGAACCTGGCCGCCACGCCCGGGAAGGTCGTGTTCTCCAACGACCTGATGGAGCTGATCCAGTACGCCCCGCAGACCCCCGAGGTGCACGCGATCCCGATGCTGGCCAGCCCGCCGTGGATCAACAAGTACTACATCATGGACCTGGCGCCCGGCCGCAGCTTCATCGAGTGGGCGATCCGCAGCGGGCACACCATGTTCGCGATCTCCTACCGCAACCCCGACGGCACCATGCGCGGGGTCACGCTGGATGACTACCTCATCGCCGGGCCGAAGACCGCGCTGGACGTGATCTCCGACATCACCGGCGCGGACAAGATCGACATTACCGGCCTGTGCCTGGGCGGCGCGCTGACCGGGATGCTCGCCGCTTACCTGGCCGGCACGGGGGACGAGCGGATCGGCTCGGTCACGCTGCTGAACACCATGCTCGACTACAGCGAGCCGGGCGTGCTGGGGGTGTTCACGGACGAGCCGACGGTAGCCCGGCTCGAGCGCCAGATGGCCGGGCCGGGCTTCCTGGAAGGAAGCCAGATGGCCGGCACCTTCGACATGCTCCGGGCTAATGACCTGATCTTCAGCTACGTGGTGTCCAGCTGGCTGATGGGCAAGCCCCCGCCCGCGTTCGACATCCTCGCCTGGAACGCGGACAGCACCCGCATGCCCGCCGCGATGCACTCCTTCTACCTGCGCTCCCTATATATCCGCAACGAACTCGCTCGCGGCGAACTGGAACTCGCTGGCCAGCAGCTTTCGCTCGGTGACATCAGGAGCGACAGCTATGTGGTCGGGGCCGTCAATGACCACATCGTGCCGTGGACGACCTCCTATCAGGCGACCCGGCTGCTCGGCGGCAGCGTCCGCTACGTGCTGTCCAACGGGGGGCACATCGCCGGGATCGTCAATCCGCCCGGGCCGAAGGCCTGGTACACGGTCAGCCCTGACGCAGCGGCGTATCCCGCCGGCGCGGAGCAGTGGCGAGCCGTGGCGGAGACCCGCGACGGGTCCTGGTGGCAGGACTGGGCCGACTGGGCCGGGCCGCGGGCGGGCGGCCTGGTGACCCCGCCCCGGCTGGGCAGCCGCCGTTACCCGGTGCTCAGCGATGCGCCCGGCCAGTACGTCCACGGCTGACCGCTCCGGTGTGCGCCGGCCCCGGGTGAGCCGGCCCGGTGTGAGCTATCTGACACGGGCCTGCTTGGTAAACCGTGCACATGCGCGGTATAGTAAGCACGTCCGAGGGAAACCCCGCACCAGACTTAACCCCGCATACCTAGGAGAACACCATGGCCGAGACCCGTACGACCACCCAGGAAGTCCAGGCCGAGATCCTGGACACCGTCCGCAAGAGCCAGGACGCTCTGGTGGACGCGATCAAGCGCTGGGCCGAAACGGTCCAGTCGATCACCCCGTCCATCCCCGTCCCCAACCTGCCCTACGCCGACAAGCTGCCCAAGCCCGAGGACCTTCTGGCCAGCGCCTACGACTTCGCCCAGCAGCTGCTGGCCAGCCAGCGCTCCTTCGCCGAGGGCGTGCTCCAGGCGGCGCGGCCGCTGACCCCTGGCCAGAACGGCTCGACGCCCCCGAAGGCCGGCACCTCAGCCAAGTAACCTGATCGCCCGACCCGCGCGGTGGACCCGGACATCCGGGACCACCGCGCGGACGCATGTTATGCGTACTATAGTTTGCAATGGTAGTTGCAGCCCTGGTGTGCGGTAGTGGCCGCCCTAGGTCTGCAGCGCCGGGCAGCCTGGGCCGGCCGGGCCGTCTCAGGCACCGGAGGTCCTGATGCCAGAACCCTGGGACACCCAGCGGGAAGCCCTCGGCGCCTTCATCCGCACCCAGCGCAAGCTGGCCAATCTTTCGCTGCGCCAGCTCGCGGAGATGACCAGCCTCTCCAACCCCTATCTGAGCCAGGTCGAGCGCGGTCTGCACCAGCCCTCGGTCCGGGTGCTCAAGCTCATTTCCGACGCGCTGAACGTCTCGGCGGAGACCCTGCTCGCGCAGGCCGGGCTGCTGGATGGCGACCGGGCCGCCGCCGCGGCCACCGCTGGCCGGGGCGCCGCCCCAGCGCCCGGCGCTGACGCCGAAGCGGCTATCCTCGCTGATCAGCGGCTCACCGATGAGCAGAAGAACGCCCTGATCACCGTGTACCGGAGTATGCTGCGCTCGGAATAGGTGCTTTGGGCCGCGCCCGCCAGGAGTGACAGCAAATCCGGCGTTTCGTCGCTTTCACCGTCGTCGGCGTAACCAAGAAGTTACCTATATCTCGCTCTCCGGCCAGCACGGGGAGCTGACTATGCCTATAATTCCTATATGGTAATAGGGGAATCTCGCTTGCCTATGCTACTGCCGCGCCCGGAAGAGTCAGAGCTTGCCATCGGCCCGCCGGGCACCGGTCCCGGTTACTGGGCCGGTGCGTCCAGCGCGGTACTGGGAGACGACGGGATCTACCTCGCCTACCGGCTACGCCGCCCGGTCGGCCGCGGCCGTGGATACGGCACGAGCGTGGCCCGCTCCGAGGATGGCGTTCACTTCGAGCCGGTGATCACCATCGGCCGCGAGATGATCGGCACCGAGTCGCTGGAGCGCCCTTCCCTGGTACGCACCGAGACGGGTACCTGGCGGCTGTACCTGAGCTGCGCCACGCCGGGCACCAAGCACTGGCGGGTGGAACTGGTCGAGGCGGCCCATCCGGCCGAGTTCGACGCCCTGACCAGCCAGGTCGTCCTGCCCGGGGACGCCAAGACCGGCGTGAAGGACCCGGTGATCGTGCACCACGACGGCCTGTGGCAGCTGTGGGCGTCGTGCCACCCGCTGGCCGATCCTGACGAGGCCGACCAGATGGTCACGGACTACGCCACCAGTCCCGACGGCAAGGCGTGGACCTGGCATGGGACCGCCCTGACCGGCCGGCCGGGCTACTGGGACTCACGTGGCGCCCGGGTGACCGCGGTCATGCACACCGGCTCCGAGATCGTCGCCTACTACGACGGCCGGGCCAGCGCCCTGGAGAACTACGAGGAGCGCACCGGCATCGCCACCGGGACCGAGCCCACGGCGCTGACCCCGATCGGGGATGCCCCCTCCGCCGAATCGCCGTACGGCGGCGGAGGCCTGCGCTACCTGGACATCCTGCCGCTCGGCGACGGCAGCTACCGGCTCTACTACGAGATGACCAGGCCGGACGGCTCGCACGAGCTGCGCACCGAACTCCGGTCCGGGCTGGACGGCTAACCGCCCGCCGGGCCAGCCGCCGCCGGGCTAGTCGTTGCGGGGCTGGCCGTTGCGGGCCTGGCGCTGCCCGACCGGACGGTCACCGACCAGCCCGCCGGACCTCTCCCGTGGCTGCAGCCAGTCGCTGAAGTCTGACTCGGTGACCTTCTCCAGCAGCCGGATATCGGACTCGAAGTACGGCAGCAACGCCTGCCGCTGCTCCCAGGTGAGGGGCTGGCGGGGCCGGGCGCCGCGCTGCAGCATCCGTTCCAGCGGGCTGGTCAGCGCAGTGCCGGTGGTACCCGGCAGGTGCCTGCTCGCCGCCGCGGCCGCCCGGATCACCGAGGACACGGCCCGGTGGCCCAGCGACCCATCCGGGTGCGCGGTCACGTTCTCCCGGGGCACCTCGGTAACGACCCCCTGCTCGACCCCCAGGAACCCGCAGATCTGGTCCAGCGTCCGCACCGGCGCGTCGACCAGGTCACGGTAGCGGAGCACGAGCACCTGCTCCTTCGGGAACACCTGGTACAGGTGCTCGAGCTGCTCGCCGTACCGGCCCAGCCTCGTGTAGTGCCAGAACTGCGCCCAGCCCGCCGCCACCCGGCGGTCCTCGTCCGCGCAGGCCCGGAGGAAATCCCCGATCGGGTCGAGGCCGGCCGACCAGAGGTGGGCCCAGTTGGAGTGGGCCCGCTCCACCGGGTCACGCAGCATCGCGATCATCTTGACGTCCGGGATCAGGTCCTTGATCCGGCGCTGCGCCGCCGCGTCGTACAGGTAGAACGGGGTGGACTCGGCGCGCAGCTGGCCCGCGGGGGCCGGCGTGAAGAGGGCCTCATAGTCCGCCCGCCGCCAGACGTGCTCACGCCAGGTCGGGATGTCCCCCGGCCCGCCGCCGCGGTCCGGCGGCGGCCCGTCGGTCAGGAAGAACTTGGGCTCCTTGACCGGCGACATGTACAGCACGGGGTGCGTGGCCAGGGCCGCGTGCAGGGCCGTGGTGCCGGCCTTCGGGGCGCCGATGATCAGGAAGTCCGGCAGAGGCATGGGGCCTCCTTCACGTGAAAGAGCTCCTGCGCACGTCTTCGGGCGGCCTAGAGCAGAGGGAATTATCCCGATCAATTTAGTAGAGTATGGGACGCGCGGTTTCCGGTCAATGCCAAGGCCCCGACGCTACCCGACCGCGCTTCCTGCCCCGGTCACCTGGCCAGACGCTCCCCGGCCTCGTTGCGCGGGGAGCGCACGGCCACCAGTCTGCCCGCCTGGGCGCGGATCACACATCCGACCTGGCCTCCGGTGCTGCGCGTCCCAATAGCGAACCGGAACCGTCCCATTAACCGCTGGGCATTGACACGCGGGAGGGACTGCGCTGGAGTTCGGAAACCGGCTGGAACCCGGCGGGGTTATCCGCCGGAATTGTGCGGGCTTACTCGACGAAGAGGAGAAGCACATGAACGCCTGGGACGCGACCACCTATGAGGGTAAAGAGACCATCCTGCGGGTGGTCCGGGAAGAAGCAGGACGGCTGATCGATCTGGCCAGCCGGCCCGGTGCCTGGGAGGCTCCCACCGCCTGCGAGAGCTGGGCCGTCCGCGACGTGGTCGGTCACCTGGTGGACACGACCGAGGGCTACTTCGAGGCCTTCGAGGTGGCCCGGTCCGGGGCCGAGGCCAGCGCGTACGGCCTGGCCGGCATGCACCAGCGCGCGGGCCAGCAGGCGACCAGGTTCCGCGACCTCTCCCAGGAGGAGATGCTGTCCCGGCTGCGCAACGACCTGGACAAGCTGATGGGCATCCTGCAGCCGATGGGCCCCGACGAATGGGGCGGGTTCATCGTCCCGCACTTCTACATGGGCCCGGTCCCGGCCTTCTTCTACGCCGCCGGGCAGCTCATGGACTACGCGGTGCACTCCTGGGATATCCGCCAGGGCAGCGGGCGCGCGCACGGGCTATCCGGGGACGCAGCCGACCTGCTGGTCCCGTTCATGTTCGTGCTCTGGCAGTCCACCATCCGGCAGGACGCCGACCTGACCCCGTTCCGCCTGGGCATCACCGTCACCGGCCGCAACGCGGGCAGCTTCCGCATCGACGTGTCGGACCAGGGCATGAGCTACGAGCAGGGTGACCTGAGCGACCTGCCCACCGTGATCGACTTCGACGCGGGAAGCCTGGTGCTGACCACCTTCGGCCGCAGCAACGCCGGGACCGTGCGCGGCGATCAGGAGATCGCCGACCGCTACCTGAACCTGTTCTTCCGGATCTAGGAGGGCTCTAGCCGGTTTCATCCGCGTCGTACTCACCCGGCGGGTGTCCCGCGGGGAGCCGGTGCTTGGCCACCCGCGCCGTCGGCGTGCGCGGCAGCTCGTCGATGAGCTGCCAGTAGCGGGGCACCTTGAAGGCGGCCAGCCGGGCGGCGGTGTAGGCACGCAGGTCGGCGAAGTCGGCCCGGCGGCCCGGCGCCGGCACCACGAACGCCTTCACCTCCTCCTCGGACAGCTCCGATGGCACCCCGACCACCGCGCATTCGAGCACGTCAGGGTGGGTCTCGAGGACCTCCTCGACCTCGGCCGGCGACAGGTTCTCGCCCCGGCGGCGGAGCACCTCCTTCTTGCGGGCCACGAACGTGTACAGCCCACCGGGGTCCACGGTGACCAGGTCGCCGGTGTGCAGCCAGCCGTCCTCGGTGAACGCCTGGGCCGTCTCGGCGGGCATGCCGTAGTAGCCGCGGGTCAGCACCGGGTTGCGGAGCAGCAGCTCGCCCTGGCCGCCCGGGCCGACCTCCCGGCCCGCCGTCGTCGACCACCCTGGCGTGGTTGATCTCGCCAAGCACCGGGTGCTGGCGGACCGCGCCCAGGGTGCCGAACGGCCGGGTGCCGTGCGGCCAGATCAAGCCGTACGGGCTCTCCGACATCGCGTACCCGACCACGATGCGCAGGCCGAGCCGCCGCTCCATCTCCTCCTGCCGTTCCCGGGCCGGCGCCGGGCCGGTGTAGCAGAGCCGCAGCGGCGTGTCCGCGTCACCCGGCCGCGGCGGCTGGCGCATCAGGATCTCCAGCATCGCGCCGATCGCGTTGAACTCGGTCGCGCCGTGCCGCCGCGCGGCGTCCAGGAAGCCGCGCGCAGAGAACCGCGGCAGCAGGATCAGCCCGGCCCCGCAGGCCAGCGAGCCCATCACCGAGTAGGCCGGGGCGTTGATGTGGAACAACGGCAGCGAGGTCATCAGCCGGTCCTGGGCCGACAGTTCCATCCAGTACGGGAATCCCTCCCCGGCCAGCACGTAGGCCCGGTGGGTCTGCATGACCAGCTTGGACCGGCCGGTCGTGCCGGATGTCGGGATCAGCACCGCGAGGTCGTCGGGGCTCACCCCGCCGCCCAGCGGATCACTGGCCGGTTCACCACGGGCCAGGCTCACCACGGGCCGGCTGGCCGGAGGCCGGGTCCTGGGAGCTGGCCCGGGCCCAGTCACCGGCCAGTTCCCCGGCGTCCAGGATGCCCAGCGGGAGCAGTTCGGCCACCTTCGCCTGGCTGACCAGGGCGGCCAGGCCCGCGTCCGTGATCAGCGCCCGTGGCCGGGTCTGCTGGGCCAGGCCGGCCAGCTCGGCCGGAGCGCTGCGCGGGTTGGCCGACACCACCACCGCGCCCAGCGTGGTCAGGGCCAGCCAGCAGATCAGGTACTCCGGCGTGGTCCGCGCGGTGACCATGACCAGGTCCCCGTGGCCGACCCCGGCGTCGCGCAGCCGCCGCGCGGCCGCTGCCACCTGGACCAGCGCCCCGGCGAAACTGAGTGTCCCCTCGTCGCTGCGGACCCAGACCCCGTCCGGATCGCGGGCCGCCGCGTCGGCCAGGACCTGCGGGATGGTCCGGCTCGGCACCGCCCCGGCTCCGGTCACGGTCAGGACGACCTGGAGTCCCGGCTACGAAGAGTCATGGTCAAACACTATTGGCCATATTCCTCTCTGCGCTAATCCTCGTGCTGGCCGCGTGCTCAGGGAAGGCCTCCTGGGTTGCGGCCCGCTCAGGTAGGCAGCAGTGCCGCCGCGAGGCTGTCGGACAGCCATCGGTTGAAGTCGGCGGTGCTCCAGCTGCGCTGAGCGACCAGCAGCCGGTACAGGTGGCCGTCCGTGAGCGCCCAGCAGAGTTCCGCGGCACGTTGCTCGGTCATTCCGGCGGCCAGTCCGTCCAGGGACGCGAGATACCGGATGAACACGGTAGCGCCCAGCATCCGGTTGCGGCTCGCCTCGGCGAGCAGCTCCGCGGCCGCCGGGTCGATATCGGCGGCGGCGATGAGAACTTCGCCGAGCGGCGTGGTGCGGGCGGCGACGTCGGCCACGCTCTGCACCCAGAGCATGAGTGCCTTCCGCGGGTCGGACTCGGCCAGGATCGCCTTGATCGCCGGGCGGTCGATCAGGGCTACCGGCTCGTCGTCGCCGACGATGGCCCAATCCAAGGCCAGCTTGAGCAGGGCCACCTTGCCGCCCACCGAGTTGAACACGGTACGCCGGCTCACGTGCGCGGCCTCCGCGATCCCGTCGATCGTCGTGGCCGCATAACCCTGGGCCAAGAACAGGTCGTGAGCCGCGGTGACGATCGCCCGCCGGGTACGGCGGGCCTGCTCGTCGCGCACCTGCGACGCGTACCGCCTCGGCGCCTGGCTCGTTGGGTCAGGCGGCTGGGTCGTCGCATCGGGCGGGCTCGTTGCGTCAGGTGGGGGGCTCATCGTGACCCGCCCGGAGCCTTGACGTTTCCCCAAATTCGTTGCACTATAAGTGCAGTAATCACATCGTCAGCATACCAAACTTCCGCGCGTATGCAGTAACGACAGAGCGAAGTGGTGAATCTCATGTCTAGTGCCACGTCCACCGACAGCGCCTGGGACCGGCGGCGGTGGCTCATCCTGGGTGTGATCGCCCTGGCGCAGCTGATGGTGGTCCTGGACCTCACGGTGATGAACGTCGCGCTGCCGTCCGCGCAGCGGGCGCTGCATTTCACCACGGTGGACCGGCAGTGGGTGGTCACCGCGTACTCGCTGGCGTTCGGCAGCTTGCTGCTGCTGGGAGGCAGGCTGGCTGATCTGCTGGGCCGGAAGGTCACGTTCCTGGCCGGCCTGGTCGGCTTCGCCGGGGTGTCGGCCATCGGCGGCGCGTCGGTCAACTTCACCATGCTGGTGACCGCACGGGCCTGCCAGGGCGCGTTCGCGGCGCTGCTCGTGCCGTCGGCGCTGTCCCTGCTGACCACCACGTTCACCGCGCCGAAGGACCGCGGCCGGGCGTTCGCCGTCTACGGGGCGATCGCCGGGGCCGGCGGCGCGGTGGGCCTGCTGCTGGGCGGCGCGCTGACCGAGTACCTGTCCTGGCGGTGGACGCTGTATGTGAACCTGATCTTCGCCGCGGTGGCCTTTGCGGGGGGCGCGCTGCTGCTGACAGCGCCAGCCGTCGCCGGTTAAGCCCAGGCTGGACATCCCCGGCGTGCTGCTGGTCTCCGGCGCGGTGTTCTGCCTGGTCTACGGTTTCTCCAACGCGGCTTCGCACAGCTGGTCAGCGCTGTCCACCTGGGGGTTCCTCGCCGCCGGCGCGGCGCTTGGCGTGGCGTTCGCGTTCTGGCAGGGCCGGGCGGCTCACCCGCTGCTGCCGCCCCGGGTGGTGCTCGACCGCAACCGGGGCGGCGCCTACCTGTCGATGCTTTTCGCCTCGGCCGGGCTGTTCGGGATCTTCTTGTTCCTGACCTACTACCTGCAGCAGACGCTCCGGTACTCGCCGCTGGTGACCGGCGTGGCGTTCCTGCCGCTCAGCGCCGGCCTCATCATCGCGGCCAACCTGTCCACGACCGTGCTGATGCCCAGATTCGGGCCCAGGCCACTGGTCGCGTCCGGGATGCTGGCCGCGGCAGGCGCGATGGTATGGCTGGCCCAGCTGGGCCCGCACACCGGCTACGCCGGAGGCGTGCTCGGCCCGACCATCCTGGCCGGAATCGGCGTGGGCCTGGTGATCGCGCCGGCGATCAACACCGGTACGTTCGGCGTGGCCCCGCAGGACGCGGGAGTCGCGTCCGCGACCGTCACCGTCGGCCAGATGCTCGGCGGCTCGGTCGGCACGTCGCTGCTGAACACCATCTTCGCCGCCGCCGTCGCCGCCTACCTGGCCGCGCACCTCGCCGCGGCCCGGCTGATCGGCCGCCCGGCCCTGACCGGGCTGGCGCTGGCGCACGGCTATGACACCGCGTTCTGGTGGACCGCCGGCATCTTCGCCGCCGGCGCGGTCACCGCCGGCGCCCTGCTCCGGCGCGGGCCACTGCGCCCGGCGAGCACGACGCCTCCGGCACACGCCGAAGTGACAACTGCACAAGCCAAGGCCGGCCCCGTTCCTCCCGGCTGAACTCACGGGTGACCACGCACATGCACGCACGGTGCGCGGCTACCCTTCGCCAAGGACGGTGGCTAGGGTGTGGAGCTATGCCGGACAACCAGGCCGACCTCAGTTCTCCTGCTGGTTCCGCTTCGCCCGGTTCCGGAGTGAGTGCCCGGCGCGTGGTGGAGCGCTTGGATGAGCCCGAATGCATGGAGCTGCTCAGCACCGCAAGGATCGGGCGCCTGGTGTACAACAGCCGGTATGGGCCGGTGGCGGTGCCGTCCGAGTACAAGATCCATGAAGGATCGATCGTTTTCCGCACCTACCGGACCATCTTCACCGAGGAGGACTTGCGCACTGGTATCGCGTATGCCGAGTACAAGGTCGCTGTGGAGGTCGACCAGACTGATCCGGAAGCGCGGGAGGGATGGATGGTGATCGTCCAGGGCGCGGCCCATCACATAGACACCGAGGCCGAGCGGGCAGCGATTGCCGACCTCGGCCTCGAGTCGTGGGTGGAGGGCGAACCCGAGCACTTCATCCGGGTGCATCCCAGCCAAATCGGAGGCCAACGAATCCGCCCGGCATGATGCCAGCGCACCCTGGAGCACCTCGGGCCTGGCCGTAGTCGGTCAGGTCGGCCAGCAGGATTTCACGCCGCCCGCGGCCCCCGGCACGCCTCGTGCGGCGCCCCCCGCCCGGCCTGTTAGTGCCCCCGGGCGGGAGGCAGCCGACGGCGCTTAGGGCGTGGGCGTGGACCTGGCCGCGGCACTGCTGCCCGTGCTCGGGGTCGGCGACGGCACGGTCGAGGGCGAGGACGTCGTGCCAGAGCTACCCGGGGTGGGCGTCCCTGAGGACGGCGTCGGCGTCCCCGAGGCCGACGACGCCGAGGACGTCGGGCTGGCCGACGTGGACCCGGTCGGCGTGGCCGACGGTGTGCTGGACGGGTGCGTGGTCTGCTGCTGCTGCCGCGAGGTGTGGCCGACCGGGCTGCCCAGCGGCGGCCTGCCCAGGGCGAGCTGGAACACGATGATGCCCGCGATGACGATGACGAAGAACACCGCGGCGATGCCGCCGTAGGTCAGCCACTGCCGGCGGGTCAGGCCGCTGAAGAAGCTGGTGATCGCGGCCCACACGCCGCCGTGGCCCGCTGCGTCGCCGTCCGCCCCTTCCGGCGTGATGCTCCCGTGGGCGTGCTGGCCGGCGCTGTTACCGGAGCCGTCCCACCCGTTTGACGACCCGCCGTTCGCTGCCCCGCCGTTCGGTGAGCCACCGTTGCTGGCTACACCGTTCGCGGCGCCGGCCCACTGGGTAGTGGAGCCCGGGATCGTCTGGGTTTCGCGGGAATCCCGCGGGGTGCCGTACTGCCGATGGTCCCAGACGGCCGTTTCCTGGTTCGCCGGGTCCTGGCCTGCCACATCGCGATTCCCCAGGTCCCGGGTCACACCCTGCTGACCCGCCGAACCCTGGTACGCGGCGTGCCGCCCGCCGGAAGCCGCTCCCGCCTGGGCATTGGTGTTGCCGGTCCCGGTCCGGGCGGCCGAGTGGTAGAGCACCTGCCCCGCAGACCGGAGACGTTCCTCGGAACGCTGGAGGTAGTGCTTATAGATCTCGGTGCCCATGGTGCTGACCACGCTGCCCACGGCCGCACCTACGAGGGTGCCGGCCACCCCCAGGAAGGAGGCGGCGACCGCGGCGCTGAGGGTAGCCAGGACGCTGGCGATGACTTGGGCGGCGCTCAGGTTGAGTCCGCGCCTCCCGCTCATTAACCGTCCCCCTTTGCCTGGTGAGTCCCCCGCTCAGCCAGCGCGGAATTCACGGCAGGGGGGATGCGGACGTTTTCCGACCCGACCGAGCTTATGCGCGACACCCCGTGCAGCAAGTCCACTCGCGGCACTTCGCCGCAGATCGGGGGCCTGCCGGGCCCCGGGACGGAGCCCGCAGGCCGTCCACGGGCCGTCGCCGCTCCGCTCGTCGCCGGCTCCCCGGCCGGCCCGGTCCCCGTGCATGACCAGCGGGCTTTGCCGGGACATGACAGTCCAGCCACAGGCAGCGCCGGGGTCAGGCACCGTTGGCCGGACAATCCGGTGAGTCTTTTCTTACACCCGTCTCGATAGTTGAGACGCGCACGACGGCCCCACCGTGCGCGGGCCGTCCTATTCTGGCCCGCATGCGTTCCCCGGCCGCCGGCCCGCGGCGCCGCGGGCAAGTTCCCGCCGCCTCCCGCCACGCCGTGATCTTCAGCCACGCGGCCGCCGGCCGGGGCGGCCTGGCCGTGCCCAGGCGGGGCGTGCCCGGGCGGGGCGTGCCCGGCCTGGCGCTGGCCGGGCTGGCGCTCGCCGGCCTGGCCCTGGGCGGGTGCAGCGGGTCCGCGCCGGGCGCCCCCGCACCACCGCCGCCGCCGTCGTCCTCCGCCGCTGCCCCGGGCACCCATCCGGCGCAGGCCCTGGCCTCGCCGTCCCCGAGCGTGACTCCCAGTCCCACTCCCACCTGCACCGGGATCGCCCCGGGCTTCTCCTGCGTGATGCAGCGGCGGATCACCGAGGTCCAGCGTTACGTGGCCGGACGGCACGGCTCGATCGGGATCGTGCTCGACGACCGGGTGACCGGCTCGGTCTGGCACAACGCCCGCGCCCACGCGCTGGTCCCGGCCGCCTCCACGATGAAGCTGGCTGTCCTGGCTGACCTGCTGCTCCGCAACCGGCGCGGCAGTATTCACCTCACCCCCGGCGACTTCCGGGAGATGTACCAGGCCCTGCACACCAGCAACGACGACGACGCCAACGACCTGTGGCGCAAGTACGAGAACGGCAGCTTCCTGCCGCGGATCCGGGCGTTCGGGATGACCCGGGCGCAGTTCACCACGAAGGTCAACTGGGGCTACATGTACTGCACGGCCAAGGACCTGGACCACCTGATGAACTACATCCTCACCAAGGCCCCGGCCGGCGTGCGCGATTACCTGGTCCGCCAGTTGCAGCACGTGAGCGTGCACGACCAGCAGTGGGGCGTGTGGGGCGCCGGCCCGGCGAACGAGCCGGGCAACAAGGACGGCTGGGAGCAGGATCCCATCGGCCCCGGCGAGGACTGGTGGATCACGAACACGGTGGGGTTCGCCGGGCCCGCCCAGGAGTACACGCTGGCCGTCACGGACAACCTCTACAGCTACGGCGGGACCGGCCCGCGGGGATTCTTCTACGGCACGAACACGCTGACCCAGATCGCCTCGATCCTGTTCCAGGGCCACCACACCGCCGCGCCGCACCCGCAGCCGTCCTACGTTCCCTGACCGGCCTCCCGCTCTCCGCCCGGCGCCATCGCCGGGTACTGCCGGCGGGCGCTACCGTCGGGGGATGACTGATCGCGCGGGTGAGGTGCTGGTGATCGGGGCGGGTGTGGCGGGGCTGACCACCGCGGTGTGCCTGGCGGAATCCGGGCTGGCCGTGACCGTCCAGGCCAGGCAGTTGCCGCAGCAGACCACGTCGGCCGTGGCCGGGGCCATCTGGGGACGGCACATGGTCGAGGAGAGCGACCGCGTCACCCGCTGGTGTGCCGAGACCCTCGAGGTGCTCACCGCGCTGGCCGCCGAGCCCGGTACCGGAGTCCGGCTGGTCACCGGCATTGACGTGGCGCGGGGTGCCTACCCGCGCCCGTACTGGGCCGTACCGCTGAGCGACCTGGGCCCATGCGAGCCGGAAGCGTTGCCGGCGGGCTTCGCGGCGGGCTGGCGATACACCGCGCCGGCCGTGTCCATGCCGGTCTACCTGGACTACCTGGCCACCCGGCTGCGCCGGGCGGGCGGGCAGATCACCGTCGCGCCGCTGCCTTCGCTGGCCCAGGCCGTCCAGCAGAGCACCTCGCCGGTGATCGTGAATTGCACCGGGGCCGGGGCCCGCGACTTCGTGCCCGACCCGTCGGTGACCGCGATCCGCGGCCAGGTCGTGGTGGCCGAGAACCCGGGCCTCACCGAGTTTTTCATCGGGGCCGGGGATGGGACCCACGAGCTCAGCTACGTGTTCCCGCACGAGGACCGGGTGGTGCTGGGCGGGACCGAGGACCCGGGCGACTGGTCACTGGAGCCCCGGCCCGGGACCGCGCGGCGGATCCTGGCCGACTGCGCGGCCATCGACCCGCGGCTGGCCACCGCCCGGGTCCTGGAGCACCGGGTGGGCCTGCGCCCGGTCCGGCCCGAGGTAAGGCTGGAAGCCGAGACCACCGACTGCGACGGTGACCGCCACGGCGCCAGGCGGCTGGTGATCCACAACTACGGCCACGGAGGCTGCGGCGTGACGTTGTCCTGGGGATGCGCGCGCGAGGTGGCCCGGCTCGCCGGGTCCTGGCGTTGAGCGCGGGCTCGCGCTGACGGGACGTCACCGGGCCGCAGCGGCCAGGCTGTCCAGGATTACCTGCTGCACCGGGGGCGGCGTCTCCCCCGGCGCAGCCCGCAAGGCGTACTGCCCGTGCAGCGCCACGGCGGGCTGGGCGATCATCCGCGGCCGGTGCCCCCGGTGCGGCCAGGACGCCGCGTGCACCAGGAACGGGTGGCACAAGAACACGTCACCGGCCCGGCCGGTGGCCAGCCTGGTCGGGCGGTGCGCGCTGGCCCGCGCGGCCTGCTGCGCCGCAGGCAGCCACTCCATCCCCGCATCCCCGGCGGGAGCCAGGAGCGGCGGGACATCCCGGTGCGAGCCGGGGCGCAGCCGGGTCGGCGCGCCCTCCGGGTCCACGTCGGTGAGCAGGTAGAGCGCGAGCAGCCCGCGGGCCCGGGAGCCGGCGTTGACCCGTTGCTGCCCGCCCTCCTCGTAGCTCGCCTCGATGTGCCAGCCCGCGTCGCCCGGATCGGCCTCGCCCGGGAACCGCACCGGGATGCTGCCGCCCATCCCGGCCCGTCGCCACCACCGGCCGGCCCCGATCAGCTGGTCGCAGGCCTCCTGCAGCACCGGCATGGTGCCCGCCCGAGCGAACGGGCCACCCTCGGGGCACGGGATCCGGACCACCGGAGCGGTCCACGTCGAGGCGTCGTCACGCACCACGCCCTGGCGGCCCAGTTCGGCCCAGATGGCGTCCTGGATCGCCTCGATGACGGGAGCCGGGACGGCACCGCGGACCGCGACGTACCCGTCGGCCAGGAACGCGCTGATCTCATCGTCGCTGAGCACGGGCTCAGGCTGCCACGCCCGCCGCCGGCCCCGCCACCGGATAAACGCGGGTGACCTCCGCAGCTAACCCTCGCTGGTTGAACCCTGCTGGCTGAATCCTGCTAGCTGATTTGGCTGGCTGGTTTGGCTGGTTGACTCGGGCCAGCCTCATGGGTACATTACTCAAGTAATGAACCACCTAACCGGGAGGTGCGGTGCCGGCCCTGGACGAGGGGACGCCGCTGTTCGTGCAGATCGCCGAGCAGCTGGCCGACGACATCGTCGACGGCGTGCTGGCTGAGGGCGCGCGAGTGCCGTCCACCAACGAGCTGGCTGCCTTCTACCGCATCAACCCGGCCACCGCGGCGAAGGGAATCAACCTGCTGGTGGACGAGGCGGTCCTGGAGAAACGGCGCGGCATCGGGATGTTCGTGGCCTCGGGGGCCTGCGAACAGCTGCGGGCCACCCGCCGCAAGCGATTCGCCGAGCAGTACGTAGACCCGATGCTGGCCGAGGCCAACCGGCTGGGCATCGACACCAACACGCTGGTGACCCTGATCAAGGAACCCGGCTGGCACAACGGAGGCAGCACGCCATGACCCCGACGATCTCCGCGACCGCGCTGGGCCGCCGCTACCGTGATCAGGTCGCGCTCGACGACGTCACCCTCACGGTCGAGCCCGGTACCGTGACCGGCCTGCTGGGCCGCAACGGCGCGGGCAAGACCACGCTGATGCGCATCATCACCGGGCAGGAGTTCCCCAGTTCAGGCGACCTCCGGGTGTTCGGCGAGGCGCCGGCGGAGAACGACCCGGTGCTGCGGCGCATGGTGTTCGTCCGGGAGGAGCAGTCCTACCCGGACTTCCAGGTGCGGCACGCGATCCGGGTGGCCTCGTGGTTCTACCCGAACTGGGATGAGGACCTGGCCCAGCAACTGCTCGAGGACTTCGACCTCCCGCCGCGGCGCCGGATCAAGCGGCTGTCCCGCGGGATGCGGTCCGCCGTCGGGATCGTCATAGGGCTGGCGGCCCGCGCCGAGCTGACCCTGTTCGACGAGCCCTACGCCGGCCTGGACGCGGTCGCGCGCCAGCTGTTCTACGACCGGCTGCTGGCCGAGTTCGCCGAGCACCCGCGGACCATCCTGCTGTCCACCCACCTCATTGACGAGGTGGCGGACCTGCTCGAGCACGTGGTGCTGCTCGACCACGGGCGGGTAGTGCTGGACGCACCCGCCGACGACGTCCGTGGTACGGGCATGACCGTGAACGGTCCGGCCCCGGCCGTGGAGGAGTTCGTGGCCGGCCGCACCGTCTGGCACCGGCAGCGGCTCGGCTCGCGGGCTTCGGTCACGATCGCCGACCCGCTCGACCTGGCGGCGCAGGCCCAGGCCCGCGCGCTGCACCTGAGCCTGGAACCCCTGTCCCTGCAGCAACTGCTGGTCCACGCGGCCGGCACCCCGGCCGACGAGAAGGTGAGCGCATGAACACGCTGGTGAACGTGGGTCGTTACCACCTGGTGGACCGCTTCACCTGGCTGGCGCTGCCGTGGGGAATCATGGCCTTCAGCTTCCTGGTGAACATCGGCGTCGCCCTGTCGGTCCCGGCCAGCCCGGACGGGATCTACACCGGAGGGGTGGTGTCGCTCTACATCTTCATGCTCCTGTGCGGGTCGCTGAGCATGACCAGGTCGCTTCCGTTCGGGCTGATGATGGGGATCAGCCGCCGCACCTACTACGCCGGTACCGCCCTGCTCGTGCTGGCCCTGGGCGTGGTCTACGGCCTCGGGCTGACCCTGCTGCAGCTCGTGGAGCGCGCCACGAACGGGTGGGGTCTCAAGCTGCACTACTTCCGGGTTCCGTGGATCATGAACGGCCCGTGGTACGAGACGTGGCTGACATCGTTCGTGCTGCTGGTCGTGTTCGTCCTGTACGGCATGTGGTACGGGCTGGTGTTCCGGCGGTGGAGCGTGCCCGGGCTGGTCGCCTTCATCGCCGCCCAGATTCTCGTGGCGCTGCTGGCCGTGGTGGCCGTGTCGGCGACCCACAGCTGGTCCGGGGTCGGGCACTTCTTCACCACGGTGACCGCCCTGGCCCTGACCGGCGTGCTGGCCGTGCTCGCCCTGGCCATGGGGTTCGGTGGGCTCACCACCGTGCGCCGGGCCACCATCTGACCGGTTCGGAGAAGCCGCGGTCGACTAGAAGCCGGGAAACACCGCGCGGAGCCGGTCCAGCTCGATCCCCTCGGCCGTGTACGCCGGGGTGTGGTCCGGGTCCAGCCGCCCGTAGAACAGCCGGAGCAGCGCCTCGGCGGGCAGCTGGATCTCCCCGTCCACCGCCGGAGCGCCGGCCCCGGCCCAGTCCGACAGGGTCACCGACTCCCCCACATCGAGCAGGTAGTCACCGTCGGGCGCTGAGGTGCGCAGCCGCACCCGGAAGGCGTCACCCGCGGGCTTCGCGACGAACTGGAACAGCTGGGTGATCTGCTCCATGGCCGGGAGGATCGCGTCGTCCGCCACGGTGGCCGCAGGGTCCAGACTGACCGCCACGTCCCAGACGTGGACGGCGTGCTCGGCGAGGCGCAGCCGGACCAGCCCGGCCGCGTCCAGCTTGCGGCCGAAGAAGTCGAGCTCGATCGAGTCCAGTTCCTCGCCGGTGAGCTGCTCCAGCCGGCTGACGTTCTCGCCATCCCAGGTCAGAGCGTCGGCGGCCTGCATCTCCGGGGTGCGGTTGTTCCAGGCGTCCCAGATGGCCGGGAACGCGCCCTGGTCCAGCTGGCCGCGCCCGCCCAGCGCGGCGGCCAGGCTGAGGATGCCGATCTCCGCGCCGCTGCCGAGGTGCGAGAGGACCTGGGCGATGGTCCAGTCCGTGTCGTAGGACGGGGCGCGCAGCTGTTCGGGGGTGAGCGGCTGCACCACGCCGGCCAGCTGGTCATGTGAGTTGCGCAGCACGCCGATCAGGGCGCGAGGGTCAGTGGGCATGGCTAGCTCCCTGGGGATGACCGGACCGGACGGCACAGCTTACCGAGACGCGCGATCCGCGGCGGCGGGGCGGGGACGATCCGGGCGGGGGGCGGCGGGGCGGGACAAATACAGCCTAGGCTGAGCGGAATGAAGATTGGTTTCGGTGCCCCGGTCTCGGGTGTGTGGGCGACCCCGGACACCCTTGCGTCGATCGCGGCCAGCGCGGAAGCCGCCGGCTACGCCTCACTCTGGACGTTCCAGCGGCTCATGGTGCCCGAAGGCTCGGCCATGGAGCCCGTCTACCACAGCGTGCTCGACCCCATGGTGGCGCTCGGTTACCTGGCCGCGGTGACCCACCGGATCCGGCTCGGCGTCGCGGTGGTGAACATGCCGTACCTCGCGCCCGGCTACCTGGCCAAGATGGCTGCCACCGCGGACGTGCTGTCCCGCGGCCGGCTCGAGCTGGGGCTGGGCATCGGCTGGCTGCCCGAGGAATTCACCGTGGCGGGCGCGACCATGGCCCGCCGGGGCGTCCGGACCGGCGAATATATCGAGGTCATGAGGCGGGTCTGGGCCGAGGGGATGGCCGAGTTCCACGGACAGGACTACGAGGTACCCGCGGGCTGGTTCGCGCCCAACCCCGTGCAGCGGCCGGGGCCGCCGATTCTGCTCGGCGGGATCGCCCGCCCGGCCCTGGAGCGGGCCGGGCGGCTGGCGGATGGCTGGGTCACCTCCAGCCGGACCGACCTGTCCCGGATCAGCGAGGGGATCAGCGTGGTCCGGTCGGCGGCCGGGGAGGCCGGGCGCGACCCCGACTCGATCCGGATCATCTGCCGGGGCGTGGTCCGCGCGGGGGCGCCGGTAACCGTCCCCGAGGGCGGCGGCCGGGTGCTGCTGTCCGGCAGCTACGCCGATATCCGCGGCGACGTGGAATGGCTCGCGGAGCGCGGGGTGACCGAGGTCTTCTACGACCTGAACTGGGATCCGCTGGTCGGGGCGCCCGACGCGGACCCGGTCGGCGCGGTCGCCCGGGCCGAGGAGATCCTCACCGAGCTCGCTCCCGGTGGCCAGCCGGAGGGTGATGCCGCCTGGCGGGCGAGCGGAGCCGCAGGCTAACCGTCCGCCGGGGTCAGCCCGGCCGCCGCGGCGATGGCCGCCGCCTCACCCCGGCTGGCCGCGTTCAGCTTGGCCAGGATGTTCGACACGTGCACGCTGGCCGTCTTGGGCGCGATGAACAGCGCCGCCGCGATCTCCCGGTTACTGCGCCCTGCGACCAGCAGGCGCAGCACCTCGCGTTCCCGGCTGGTCAGCCCGGCCAGGACGTCGGCGGGACCGCCATCCGGGCCAGCACCGGGGCCGCTGCCCGGCGGGCGTCCGAGCCGGGCCCGGCGGCCAAGATCGCGCAGCGCGATTCCCAGCGGCACGGCGCCCAGCTCGTCGGCGACGGCCAGCGCGAGCGACCACTCCCGCTCGGCCTCGGCCCGCTGTCCCGCCTCGGCCAGCGCCTCGGCCAGCCGCCAGCGGGACCGCGCTGTCTCGTAGGTGAACGCCGGCCCGAACGTCTCCACCACGGCCTGCCAGGCCTCCGGATCGTTGCGGCCCTGGGCCCGGGCCCACTCCGCCTCGGCCCGGGCCAGCCAGCCGCGGCCGTCCACGCCCAGCACGAACTTGGGCCGGCGAGGGTACGCGGCGCCCTCCCGCGCGGCGTCGATCAGCACCTGGGCCGCGGTCACCTCGGCTGCGGCGGTCTCGTCGTCCCCGGCCGCCCGGGCCCGCCGGGCCTGATCGCCGCGGGCCGCCAGGCCCACGGCCGCGACCCGGATGACGGGCGGCCCGTAGCCGCCCTCCACGTCCATCTCGGCCAGGGTGGCGGCCACCTCGGCCAGCGCGGTCGCGGTGTCACCGCGCCATAGCGCGTGCTCGGCCAGCAGGCCGCGCGCGATGTACGCGCCGAAACTGTCACCCGCCCAGAACGGCTCCAGCCAGGCCCGGCGCTCCGCGACCGCCGGGCTGCCCCGGGCCACGTCCAGGAACAGGGCCATGGCCGACAGCCTGGCCTCGGACGCGGTGGTCACCCGGACCCCGAAGCCGTCGGCCAGCTCCCCCGCGTGGTTCCAGCAACCGTCCGCGTAGTGCGCAAGGTAGTGCAGGTACTGCAGATCGAGGCCGTACGGGGCCAGGCTCAGGCCGGCCGCGTCCGCGCGCTGGCCGCCTTCGTGGGCGGTCGCGGCCGCCGCCGCGAGGTCCCCGCTCTCCAGCTCGGCCCGGGCCTTCTGGAAGGCCGCCCGGAGCTCGACGCCGAGCATGGAGAGGGCCTGGGCTTCCCGGTAGGCCTGGGTGAACAGGTCGAGGGCCTGGGCCGGCTCGCCCTCGCGCTCGGCCAGCATGCCCAGGGTCACCAGGGCATCCGTCTCCACCCAGGGCGCATCCGCGGCGCGGGCAGCCACCCGCGCCTGCTGTGCCCGCCTCGAGGCCGCGGCCTCGTCGCCCGCGTGCATCAGCGTCTGGGCGTGGGTGGCCAGGGCCCGGGCCCGTTCCTTGCGCGGCGGGTCGGCCGGGAGGAGCTCGACCGCGACCCGCGCGGCCGCCTCCGCGTCGGACGCCTCGTCGAGCTCAAGCAGGTAGTAGGCGAGGCGCTCGTGCACCCGGCTGGCCAGCACCGGGTCGGTGTCCTCAGGGAGGAAGCCGCGGATGCGGTGCAGCTGCTGCACGGCCCGGGCGATCTCGCCGCTGGACGCGGCGCAGTTCGCCGAGCAGAAGGCCAGGTGGTCGCGGTCCTGACCGGCGAGCTTCTCCGGCTCGCTGACCCGCTCCCACAGCGCGAGCGCGGCGTCGTAGTGCCGGTGCGCCTCGGCCGGGGCGGCCAGCCGCTCGGACTCCTGCCCGGCCCGGACCGACGCGGCGAAGGCTCCCGGGATGTCGTGGCTGGCCAGGCAGTGGTGGGCCAGTTCGGCCGCGGACCCCGGCACGGCGGCGAGGCGGCCCGGGTCGGCCAGCAACTCGGCGAACCGGGCATGCAGCCTGGTCCGCTCGCCGGGGAGCAGGTCGGTGTAGAGCGCCTCGCGGATCAGGGCGTGCCGGAACACGTAGCCGTCCGCGCCGCCCGGCACCAGCAACTGCTGGGCCACGCAGTCCCGGATCGCGTCTTCGTACTCGGGCCCGGCCAGCCCGGATGCGGCCCGGACGATGTCGTCGTTGACCCGCCGCCCGCCGACCGCCGCGGCCCGGAGCACCTGCTGGGCCGCGCTGGGCAGCTGCTCCACCCGGGCCAGCAGCAGCGCGGCCAGCCCGCTGGGCAGCACGTCGCCCCCCAGGCCCCCGCCGGGCCGGGCCGGCGCCACCGCGGCCAGCAGTTCCTCGGCGTAGTAGGGGTTGCCCTCGGCCCGGGCGACCATCCGGTGCAGGGCGGCCGGGTCCAGCGGGCGGCCGGCCAGCGCGGTCAGGTGATCGGCCATGTCCGCGTAGCCCAGCGGCCCCAGTTCGATGGAGGCCACGCTGGGCAGCCGCAGCAGCTCCGCGACCACCGGCCGGAGCGGATGACGGCGGTGCAGGTCATCGGTGCGGTACGTGGCCACCACGGCCACCCGCTCCCGGTGCAGCACCCGGCTCAGGAACGTGACCAGGTCGCGGGTAGAACGGTCGGCCCAGTGCAGGTCCTCGAGGATCAGCAGCACCGGATGCCCCTCGGCCAGCTCGGCGAGCAGCCCGAGCACGGCGCCGAACAGCTGCTGCTGGGCGAGTCCGGAGACTTCCCCGCCCGGCTGCGCCACGGCGTCCCGGTCCGGCAGCAGGCGGCCCAGGACCGGGCGGGCGGCGAGGGCCGCCACGAGCGGCTCCGTGGCGGCGCCCGGAGTAGTGGTGCCTTCCCGCAGCGCGTCGGCGAGCGGCAGGTAAGGAATGCTGTCGCCCAGTTCAGCACACCGGCCGGAGAGGACCAGGAAGCCCCGGTCCGCCGCCCGGGTGGCCAGCTCGGCGACCAGCCGCGTCTTCCCCACGCCTGCGTCGCCGCTGATCAGGGCGTGGGACGGGCGGCCGTTGCTGGCGTCGTCAAGCAGGCCGAGCAGGCGAGTCAGTTCACCGTCCCTGCCGACCAGCCGTCCGCTTGACGCCCTCAGCACGCTTTAAGTATCCCAGCATCCGCCAGTGACAGGCCGGACTGATACGTACTTGCTGCCCTTTTATGGTTTTTTGTGCCGCGGCGGCGGGTAGCGCGGGCCGGGTGCAGGGCGAATCTTCGTGGCGACGGCGGAGCGGCATACGCTACCCTGACCGCCATGAGTACCGATTCCCGCCCCGCTGCCGCGCCGGCCTTCCCGGCCCGCGCGCAGGCCAGCCCGATGCCGCTCAAGCCGTCGCTTGAGGGCATCGAGGACACGTGGTCACGCCGGTGGGAAGAGTCGGGAGTAGTACAAGTTTGACGCGGCCGCGCTCAGCGGCACAAAGCTCAGCGGCCAGAACCCGCGTGAGGCGGTCTTCTCCATTGACACTCCCCCGCTGACGGTCAGCGGGGCGCTGCACATCGGGCACGTCTGCTCGTTCACCCACACCGACACGATCGCGCGGTTCCAGCGGATGCGCGGCAAGGCCGTGTTCTACCCGATCGGCTGGGACGACAACGGCCTGCCCACCGAGCGCCGGGTGCAGAACTACTTCCACGTGCGGTGTGACCCGACGCTTCGCTACGACCCGTCGTTCGTGCCGCCAGACCGGCCAGCGGGCGAGCCGGTGCGCATCTCCCGGGCCAACTTCGTGGCCCTCTGCCAGCGGCTCACCAGCCTGGACGAGCAGGCGTTCGAGCAGGTCTGGCGACGGCTGGGGCTATCGGTGGACTGGTCCACCCAGTACCAGACCATCGACGAGAACGCGCAGGCCACCTCACAGCGCGCGTTCCTGCGCAACCTGGCCCGGGGGGAGGCGTACCTGGCCGAGGGCCCCACCCTGTGGGACGTGACCTTCCAGACCGCGGTGGCCCAGGCTGAGCTGGAAGACCGGGAGGTGGCCGGCAGCTACGTCCGGCTCGCGTTCCGGCGCCCGGACGGCGGCGCGGTGACCGTGGCCACCACCCGGCCGGAGTTGCTGCCCGCCTGCGTGGCGCTGGTCGCCCACCCGGACGACGAGCGCTACGCGGCGCTGGCCGGCACGACGGTGACCACCCCCCTGTTCGGCGTGCAGGTGCCGGTGCGGACGCATCCGCTGGCCGACCCGGGCAAGGGCACCGGCATCGCGATGGTCTGCACGTTCGGCGACACCGCCGACGTGACCTGGTGGCGTGATCTCGACCTGGACACCCGGCCGCTGCTCGGCCCGGACGGCCGCCTGCTGGCGTCGCCGCCGCCGGGGATCACCAGCCGGGCCGGGCGGTCCGCCTACCAGGGCCTGGCGGGCGCCACCCTGGCCGAGGCGCGGACCCGGGTCACCGCCCTGGCCCGCACCGCCGGTGACCTGCTCGGCGAGCCGGAGCCGGTGGTGCACCCGGTGAAGTTCTACGAGAAGGGCGACACGCCGCTGGAGATCATCACCACCCGGCAGTGGTACCTGCGCAGCGGCGGGCGCGACCCGGAACTGCGCGCGGCGCTGCTGGCCCGGGGCCGGGAGATCAGCTGGCATCCGGCGCACATGCGGGCCCGCTACGAGAACTGGGTGAACGGGCTGTCCGGCGACTGGCCGGTCAGCCGCCAGCGGTTCTCGGGCGTGCCCATCCCGGTCTGGTACCCGCTGGACGGTGACGGCCGGCCGCGCTACGACACGCCGATCGTCCCGGACGAGGCCCGGCTGCCGGTGGACCCGGCCGCCGAGCCAGCCCCCGGGTACGCCGGCGAGCAGCGCGGGCGGCCCGGCGGGTTCGCGGCCGACCCGGACGTGCTGGACACCTGGGCCACGTCCTCGCTCACCCCGCAGATCGCGGCGCGCGCGGCCAGCGGACCGGACCTGGACCGGATCTTCCCCATGGACCTGCGGCCGCAGGCCCACGAGATCATCCGGACCTGGCTGTTCTACACGGTGCTCCGCGCGCACGAGGAGTACGGCGTGACCCCCTGGCGGCACGCCGCGATCTCCGGCTGGATCCTGGATCCGGACCGGAAGAAGATGTCCAAGTCCCGGGGGAACGTGGTGACCCCGATGGACTCGCTGCGCAAGCACGGCTCGGACGCGATGCGGTACTGGGCAGCCAGCGGCCGGCTCGGCACCGACATGGTCTTCGACCCGGCCCAGCTGCGGGTGGGCCGCCGGCTGGCCATCAAGCTCCTCAACGCCTCGCGGTTCGTGCTGTCCCTCGCCCCGGGACCTGGTCCGGCGGACGCCGGCGGCGGCGGTGACGCCTGCGAGGCAGGTGGGCTCAGCGAGCCCCTGGACCGGGCCATGCTGGCCCGGCTGGCGGACGTGGTGGCCGACTGCACCACGGCCTTCGAGTCTTACGACCACGCGCGGGCCCTGCACGAGACCGAGTCGTTCTTCTGGTTCTTCTGCGACGACTACCTCGAACTGGTCAAGTCCCGCGCCTACGGCGAGCACGGCCCCCATCCCGCCGCCTCAGCCGCCGCCGCCCTCCACACCGCCCTCTCAGTCCTCCTCCGCCTCTTCGCCCCAGTCCTTCCCTTCGTCACCGAAGAAACCTGGTCCTGGTACCAAGAAGGCTCCATCCACCGCTCCCCCTGGCCCACCCCAGAAGAACTGAAGGCCCAGGCCGGGAACGCCGATCCCGGATTGCTCGACGCCGCCTCCGCCGCCATCGCGGCGGTGCGCAGCGCCAAGTCCGCCGCCAGACTTTCCATGCGGGCCCCCGTCCGCCAGCTAGTCATCTCAGCCCCCGACCAGGACCTCCCCAAGATCCGGTCAGTCCTCGCAGACGTCCAGGCGGCCGGCAAAATAGACCAGGTCCTACTCCGGCCCTCAGCCTGCTCCGAGCCGGTACACCACGTCACGCTCTGAGATCCAGCCGGGCCAGGCGGCAAGCCAGCCGCGGCGTGGCGGTGCCCTTCCTCCCGGCGTTTAGTGTGCCGGGAGAGGGCGCGGCCACGCAGCGGCCCCCGGGAGAGGGCGCCGGCCACGAGGCGGCCCGGTTAGCAGCCGCTAACCCTGGCTACTCCCCTGCTCGCGCTTGGCGATCCGCAGCTCATGGAAGGACACGCTGAACCCCGAACCTTCCGGAGCCGCGCACATCACGCCGGCCAGCAACTCAGCGTCGGGCGGCAGGTAGACCAGGGCGGCCAGGTCCGGCGGCCCGTCGCCGGTGCTGTAGCGGATCTCCACCGCGTCCCCGCGCCGGGACAGCCGCAGCGCCACATCGTTCGTGTCGTCCGGCAGGTTCGCCACGGTCCAGCTGGACATGCCCAGGGTCAGCACGGTACTCAGCCGGGGACGGCCCTCGAAGAACTCGATCCCGGTCTTCAGCCAGGTCCGCTCGTCCGCCCGGAGCATGACGCCGGCCTGGTCGTACTGGGCCGACCAGTTCCCGCGGATCCGCACCGCGACGTCCAGGTCGCCCGCCAGCACCTCGCCGTAGACGTGCCCGCTGTCACGGATGTAGCCGTATCCGGTTACCCGCCAGAAGTCGGTACCCGGGTCGACGTTTACCTGCAGTACGTCGTCCGTCCGCTGCCAGCTAGCCGGCTCATTCAGCCACTCCATGAGTCAACGCCTCCGTGATCTCGCCGACACGAGGGTAGCGGTAGTGAGGCCGGGTAGTCTCACGGGCATGGACAAGGTGCGCCGAACAGAGACCGAATGGCGGGAAGCGCTCAGCCCTGAGGAGTACCGCGTCCTCCGCGAGGCGGGCACCGAAGCGCCGTTCACCGGGGAATACACCGACACCAAGACCGAGGGTGTCTACCGCTGCCGGGCCTGTGGCGCCGAGCTGTTCCGGTCGGACTCAAAGTTCGAGTCGCACTGCGGGTGGCCGAGCTTCTACCAGCCGACCGAGGACGACGCCGTCATCCTGATCGAGGACGATTCGCTCGGCATGCGGCGGGTCGAGGTCCGCTGCGCCAACTGCGAGTCCCACCTCGGTCACGTGTTCGAAGGCGAGGGTTACGAGGTGCCCACCGACCAGCGCTGGTGCATCAACTCCGTATCCCTGAACCTGGAACCTGCCGAGAGCTGACCAGACGGGCCGATCTCCCCGCATTAGTAATCCCTCCGCCTGGGTACTGTCCCCGGTAGCGCATGGGGATGCGACCGCGGGGGGCACTGTGGGAAACTTCATGGCGGGGCTGGCTCGGTTTGCCGTCCGGTTCCGCTACGCCATCATCGCCTTCTGGCTGGTCGCGGGGGCCTTGTGCATCGCGCTGTTCCCCTCGCTGGGCAGCGCGGTCAACACCGACAACAGCTCGTTCCTGCCGCCCAGCTCGCCGAGCGTGCATGCGATGAACCTGGCCGCGCCGTTCCAGCCGACGAACGACACCACCGGGACCCTGGTCGTGCTGGGCAAGTCAAAGCTGACTTCCAGCGACCTGCAGTCCATCACCAAGCTCCAGAACAAGATCGCCAAGGACGACCACGTCGTCTCGGTCTCCGACCAGGGCCTGTCCAAGGACGGCAAGGTCGACAAGGCCCAGCTGGTTATCAGCGTGCAGACCTCCAGCACCAATGCGTCCCCCACCGTCGCGGCCATCCGCTCCACGATGAGCAGCTTCGCGCTGCCTTCCGGCCTGTCCTCCTATCTCACCGGCCAGCTGCCGAGCGCGGTGGACAACCAGAACTCCCAGGCCCACGCCCAGAAGCTCACCGAGGACCTGTCGGTCCTGATCATCCTGGTCATGCTGATCATCGTGTTCCGGGCGGTGGGCGCGCCGCTGGTCACGCTGGTGCCCGCGATCTGGGTGCTGCTCATGTCCGGCGCCATCATCGCCGAGGCGTCCAAGGCCGGGCTGCAGGTCTCGACCATCACCGAGACCATGCTCACCGTGCTGCTGCTCGGCGCGGGCACCGACTACGGCTTGTTCTTCATCATGCGGGTCCGCGAGGAAATCGCCGGAGGCGCGTCGGCCCACACGGCCATCGAGCGCGCGGGCCGGTACGTGGGCGAGTCGATCACGTTCTCGGCGGGCACGGTCATCGTGGCCCTGCTCACCCTGGTGCTGGCCTCGTTCGGCCTGTACTCGGGGCTGGGCCCGGCCCTCGCGCTGGGCGTCGCGCTGATGCTGCTGGCCGCGCTCACCTTGCTGCCCGCGCTGCTCGGGGTGTTCGGCACCAAGGTGTTCTGGCCGCGGCCGGTCCGGGAGGCCAAGAAGGAGGGCGTCTACGCCCGGCTGGCCGACCATGTCATCGCGCATCCGGTGGTCACGCTGGTCGCCGGCGTGGTGTTCCTGGGCGTGCTGGGCGTGTTCGCCGCCGCGTACACCTCCAGCGGGTTCGGCGGCCAGACCACCGGCCCGGCCGGGAGCCAGTCGGCCAACGGCACCAACGTGATCAACGACCACTACCCGGCCGCCGTGGCCAACCCGACCGAGGTGCTGATGGTCTGGAAATCCTCGGTGTGGAAGAACCTGGACCCGGTGCAGAAGGCCGAGAACGACCTGGGCGGCAAGTCGGTCTTCGCGTCGGTGACGGGCCCGTTCGATCCCAACGGGACCAAGCTGACCACGGCCCAGCTGAACAGCCTGTACCAGCAGCTGGGACCGCCCGGGAAGCTGCCGGCCACCGAGCCGGCCGGCACCCCGGTCCCCGCGGACCAGTACGACCTGTACCGGTCGCTGGCCCAGTTCATCAGCTCTGACGGCAAGACCGTGCAGTTCTACACGTCACTGTCGGCGGGCGCGCCGTCGTCCACCGCCGCGCTGAACGCGACGCCGTCCATGCGCAGCGCCACCACCAGCGTCCAGCACGCCGTGGGCGCCACCGACAGCGGTGTGGCGGGGCTCGCGCCGTCCTCCTACGACGTGAGCAGCGTGTCCCAGAGTGACCTGAAGGAGATCGTCCCGATCGTGATCGTGCTGCTGGCGCTGCTGCTGGGCCTGCTGCTGCGCAGCGTCGTGGCCCCGCTGTACCTGGTCGCGACCGTCCTGCTCAGCTATTTCGCCGCGCTGGGCATCGCGGTGCTCCTGTTCCAGATCGCGGGCGGCCAATCCGGGCTGAACTTCGTGCTGCCGTTCCTGCTGTTCATCTTCCTGATGGCGCTGGGCGAGGACTACAACATCCTGGTCATGAGCAGGATCCGGGAGGAGGCGCAGCACGCGCCGCTGCGCGCCGCGGTGCGGACCGCGGCGCACCACACCGGGACCACGGTGACGTCGGCCGGGCTGATCCTGGCCGCGACCTTCGGCGTCGCCGGGATCACGGGCGCGACCAGCCAGATCAAGCAGCTCGGCACGGCCATCGCGCTCGGCGTGCTGATCGACACCTTCCTGGTCCGCACGCTGATGGTGCCCGCCATCGTGGTGCTCTGCCGGCGCTACAACTGGTGGCCGTCCCACCTGGCCCGGCGCAGCGCCGAGGCGGCCGCGGAAGCTGGTGGCCAGCAGCCAGCGGCGGTCAAGGGCTGAGCACCGCGGGCAGCGTCTGCCCGGGCCGTGGGCCTGCGCGCCTGCCGTTAGGGAAGGGCGTGGACCAGCTCATGGACCGGCTTACGCCGGCCGGTGTAGAAGGGGATCTCGACCCGGGTGTGCAGCCGGGCCCGCGCCCCGCGCAGGTGCCGCATCAGGTCCACGATCCGGTGCAGCTCGTCCGCCTCGAACGCGAGCATCCACTCGTAGTCGTTGAGGGAGAAGCAGGCCACGGTGTTGGCCCGCACGTCGGGGTACTCGCGGGCCATCTTCCCGTGCTCGGCGAGCAGCTCACGGCGCTGCGACGGGTCCATGAGGTACCACTCGTAGGACCGCACGAACGGGTACACGGACACGTAGCTGCGCGGCTCCTCCTCGGCCAGGAACGCGGGCACGTGGCTCTTGTTGAACTCCGCGGGCCGGTGCAGCGCCATCGCCGACCACACCGGCTCGCTGGCCCGGCCCAGGGCCGTCCGGCGGAACCGGGCGAACATTTCCTGCAGGTCATCGGAGGTCGGCGCGTGCCACCAGAACATGTAGTCCGCGTCGGCCCGCAGGCCCTGCAGGTCGTAGCAGCCGCGGGTGACCACGCCCTTGCCCGCTGCCTGCTGGGACAGCTCGGCCACCTCGTCGGCCAGCCCGTCCCGGCCCACGCCCTCGAGCGACCCGGCCGCCTCCAGCGCACCTGAGCCGGTGATCCGGAACACCGACCACATCGTGTAGCGGATGAGCTCGTTCAGGTCCCGGGCCCGGGGCCGCTGCGGCTCCGGGTCCGGGAAAGGGTCGGGGGGCAGCACACCGGTGCCGGCCGCCCCGCCCGGGCTTTCCGCCGGGATCTCTTCGGGGATACCGCCTTCTGCCACGCCCTCAGTCGTTCCCATGGCCACTATTGTCCGCCCTGACCGTGCGTGCTGCCGACCCGGAGCCCCGCCATCGCCTGATCTGCCGCGGCCCGCGCGGTCCCGATACACGCGGGGATGCCGACCCCCGCGTAGGCGGCGCCGCAGGCCGCCAGGCCAGGCTGGGCCGCGAGGCTGGCCTGGATCCGGGCGATCCGGTCCAGGTGCCCGACCGTGTACTGGGGCAGCGCGCCACCCCACCGGGTGACCACCACGTCGGCCGGGGCGCCCCGGACCCCGGTCGCGGCGGCCAGGTCGGCGGCGGCCAGGGCGGCGAGCTCGCCGTCGTCGCGCTGCAGGATGGCTTCCTCCCCGATGCGGCCGACCGAGCAGCGCACGAAGACCAGCCCGTCCGCGCGGTCCCGCAGGTGCGGCCATTTGACCGAGGAGAACGTGACCGCCTTCACCGGACGCCCGTCCACCGCCGGCACCAGGTAGCCGCTGCCCTCCGGGAACTGCGGGAACGCCGTGTCCGGGTAGGCCAGGGTGACGATGGCCATGCTGGCGTAGCTGATCTCGCCCAGCGCCGCGGCGGCCGCGCCGGCGCCGGGCACCCCGCCGAGCAGCCTGCTGGCCGGCCGCCCCGCCACGGCGAGGATGACCGCGTCGGCGTCCAGGTACTGGGGGGCGTGCGCCGAGCCGATGGTCAGCCGCCAGCCGCGCGGCGCGCGGACCAGTTCGCGGACCATGGCCCCGGTCCGTACCTCGGCGCCGGAGGCCGCGGCCAGGGCCGGCGGCAGCGTGCCCAGGCCGCCGGCCAGCGTGGTGAACACCGCGGGCCGCGCAGGGCTGGCGGGCGGGCCGCCTGCCGAGGGAGGGCGGCCGGCCGGGGGAAGATCAGGCGGCGGGGGTGGCAGCAGCGACGCGGCCGCCCCGGCCAGCGAGGCGTGCGTGCGGGAGGCCTCGGCCAGGCCGGGCAGCGTCGCCTCGAAGGACAGCTCCTCGGACCGCCCGGCGTACACCCCGCCGAGCAGCGGGTCGACCAGCCGGTCCACGATCTCCTGGCCAAACCGGGCCGCCACGTAGCCCTGCACCGACACGTCGCCGTCCCGGTGGGTGGGGGGCAGCCCGGGCTCGCGGGCAGCCCGCTCCAGGCCCTCGGCTGACAGAAGCCCGGTCTGGCCCAGCTCCCCGGTATCCGCGGGCACGCCCATGAACTGCCGGGCGGGCAGCCGGTGCATCACCCCCCGGCTCCAGATCCGGGCCGCGGTGGTCCCCGGTGACCGCAGGTCGTCACCCAGGCCGGCCGCCCGGACCAGCCCGGTGCCCTCGGGCCTGCGGGCCAGCAGGGCCTCGGCTCCCACGTCGACCCGGCACCCGGCGACCTCGGCCAGCGACAGCTTCCCGCCGGCCTGCGGGGATCCTTCCAGCACGACGACCCGGACCGGCTCGTCGCGCAGGAAGAACGCCGCGGCGAGCCCGGCGATCCCGGCTCCGATGATCGCGACCACCGGGAGGTCTTGCCCTGGCTGCTCCACGCGTTCACCCTAAGGGTGCGGCCAGGCCGCGCGGGTACACCACCACCGGGGGGCGGATCAGGTGACGATCCAGTACGGCGGGCTGCTCGTAGTGGCGGTAGCGGCTTTCGTGGCCCCGCTGATTGCCCGCCTGGTGCCGCGGCGGCTGGTCCCGCCGGTGGTGCTCGAAGTGCTGGTGGGGATCGTGGTCGGCCCGCAGGTCCTGGGGCTGGTCCGGGCCCAGGGCGCGGCCGAGGTGCTGTACCTGCTGGGCCTGGGCTTCCTGCTCTTCCTGGCCGGGCAGGACGTGCGCCCGGAGCGGTTCCGCGGGCCGACCTTCCGGCTGGCCGGGACCGCCTTCCTGATTTCCGCGGTGCTGGCGGTCCCGGTCGCGTTCGGGTTGCACGAGATCGCGCCGGGCGCGGACGTGCGGTTGCTGGCGCTGTGCCTGGTGGCCAGCTCGCTGGGGGTCCTCGTCCCGGTCCTGCGGGACGCCGAGGAGATCACCACCGAGTTCGGCCAGCTGCTCGTGGTGGCCGGCTCGGTCGGCGAATTCGGTTCCCTGCTCCTGCTGACCATCCTGTTCTCCGCGCAGCCTGAGTCCACCGTGGTGCAGGTGATCTACGTCCTGGTCATGGGCGTCTCCGCCCTGGTGCTGGCCCTGATCCTGAAGTGGCTGTGGCGCACCCCGGCGATGGCCCGGGTCTTCGCCGACTCCGATGACGACACCACCCAGCTGCGGGTCCGTGGCGCGTTCGTCGTGCTGCTGCTGTTCACCGCGCTGGCGCACCAGTTCGGCGTGGACGCGCTGCTGGGAGCGTTTATCGCCGGCATGGTGGTGGGCATCTCCGACGGGGATGAGCGGCCGAATCAGGAGCGGTACTGGGGCAAGCTCCGCGCGATCGGCTACGGCTTCCTGGTGCCGGTGTTCTTCGTGATGACCGGCGTGCAGTTCAACGTGCGGGCCCTCTTCTCGCACGCCTCGTCGCTGATCCTGGTCCCGCTGCTGGTGCTGGCGATCGGGCTGGTACGCGGCGGCCCGGCCCTGCTGTACCGGCGCAAGCTCGGCACCAAGCCCGCTGCGGCGGCCGGGCTGCTCCAGGCCACCACGCTGACCTTCCCGGTGGTCGTGGCGGCCCTGGGCAGCGATCTTGGCCTGATCAACCCGGCGAGCGCTGCCGCGCTGATCGGCGCGTCGCTGCTGTCCGTGCTGCTGTTCCCGGCGGCCGCGCTGTCGCTCCGGCCGTGGACCAGGACTCCCAGCCCGGAGCCCGACCCAGATGAGCACGTTGCGAAGCTGTGACCCCGGAGCCGGAACCGGGCCGGTGCGCTGGCGCGTCCGAGCGGCATGACATCGTCCTTGCTGGCCCGGGCCGTCGCATCCAGCGCGTTGCTCGGCGGAGCCTGCCTGCTCGCCGCCGGATGCTCGGCGGGTAGCTCCTCTTCATCAACGTCGGCCGGAATGGCCGCACCGCACGCCGCAGCGCGAGCCGCCGCGGGCACTGGCGCGTCACAGGCCGGATCGTTCGCGGAGAACACCTCCCTCACCGCGCTGCCCGTCACCCAATCGATCATTTACACGGCCAGCGTGACCGTGCGCACCGTGCATCTCACCCAGGCCGCGGCCCGGGCCACCCAGCTGGCCCGCGCCGCGGGCGGTTACGTGTCCAGCGAGAACACCGCGCTCAACCGGGCCCACCCGGACCGGTCCACGGTCAGCCTCCAGCTGAAGATCCCGGTCGGCGCCTACCAGGCCGCGCTAGGCGCCCTGTCCACCCAGCTGGGCGCCAGGCTGGCCCTGTCCCAGCACGCCCAGGACGTCACGCAGACCGTCGCCGACGTGACCAGCCGCGTGACCTCAGCCGAGGCGGCGATCAGCCAGCTGCGCAGCCTGCTGCGCCACGCAGGCTCGGTCGGCAGCCTGCTCACCGTGCAGAACCAGATCAACGCCGAAGAGTCCGGCCTCGAATCCCTCCTGGCCCGCCAGCGCGCCCTCAACCACGAGACCTCCTTCGCCACCATCACCCTCCTCCTGGTCGCCCCCGCAGCCACCACCCAGCACAGAAAGCACCCCGCAGCGGGCGGCTTCATCGGTGGCCTCAAGGCTGGCTGGCACGGCCTGGTCCGCTCCGTCAACGTAGTCCTGACCGGAGCCGGCGCCGCCCTCCCCTTCGCCGTGATCCTCGCCGTAATCGGCGTCATTGCCTACCGCAGCCGGCACTGGCTCCTCCGCCGCAGATCCCTACTCAGCGGCAAGGGGCCCGGCGGAGCAGGCCCGGCCGATCCCGCCGCCCAGCCCTGAGCGGCGGCAGGGGCAGATAGCGCAGCGAGCCTACGAACCAGCAGGTTCCCGGGCCGAAGCCTCATGGACCAGATCCGTCAGCCGGCCCAGCACGTCCGGATTGGTGGCCGGCAGCACCCCATGCCCGAGATTGAAGATGTGCCCCTCGGCCGTCCGCCCGCGCCCGATGACGTCCTTGGCCCGCCGCTCGATCTCGTCCCACGGGGCGAGCAGGATCGCCGGGTCCAGGTTGCCCTGCAGCGCCTTGCCAGGCTCCACCCGGCGGACCGCCTCGTCCAGCGGCACCCGCCAGTCCACCCCGACGACGTCCGCACCCGCCTCGCCCATCATGCCGAGCAGTTCCCCGGTGGCCACCCCGAAGTGAATCCGCGGCACGCCGGTGTCGGCCAGGGCCTGCAGGATCCGCCGGCTGATGCGGCAGCACGCCGATCCGGTAGTCCTCCGGGCTGACCGCGCCGGCCCACGAGTCGAACAGCTGGATCGCGGAGGCCCCCGCGGCCACCTGCACCCGCAGGAAGCTGATCGTGATGTCGGCCAGCCTGCCGAGCAGCGCGTTCCACAGGGCCGGGTCGCCGTACATGAGTGACTTGGTCAGGTCGTGGCTCTTGGACGGCCCGCCCTCGACCAGATAGGAGGCCAGCGTGAACGGGCCGCCAGCGAAGCCGATCAGCGGCTTGGGGCCAAGCTCGGCCACCAGCGCGGTGACGGCCTCGGTGATGAAGTCCACATCACCAGGCTCGAGGGGGCGCAGCCGCTTCAGGTCCCGCTCGCCGCGGATCGGCTCCCCGATCACCGGGCCTACGCCGGGCTTGATGTCGATATCCAGCCCCACGGCCCGCAACGGGACCACGATGTCGCTGAACAGGATGGCCGCGTCCACCGCGTACCTGCGCATCGGCTGCAGGGTGATCTCGGTAATGACATCTGGCCGGGAGCACGCCTTGAGCATCGGCATCCCGCCCCGCGCCCGGCGGTATTCGGGCAGCGAGCGGCCGGCCTGGCGCATGAACCAGACGGGCGTGTACGGCACCGGCTGGCGGCGGCAGGCCAGCAGAAACGGAGACTCATCGAGGGTCTTGGGCTGCGCATTCACATCTGCGATGGTCTCACAGGACGCGGGCTGACCCGCAGCATCTGCCCAGGTGACATCGGGACACGCCGTCCGAGATCCACCGATCCGCGCGCTCCGCATGCCACGATCGACACCTGCCTGGCGCCGTAGCCCAAAACCCCCAGATGAGGACGCCTGCGGCACCCACAGGTGAGGAGGTCACGGGACCGTGAACCAGATCGGCAGCTATTGCCTGGATTGCCGGGACATGAGGACGTTCGCTCAGGTCCACCCCGATCCGGGAAGCTGTTTTGACGGATCCGATGGTAATTGCCCGGAGTGGTACTGCCTGGCCTGTGGCGCCGCCGTCCTCCTCAGCATCCTTCCTGCCCCCGGGCAGCCCCTCAGCGCGGCGGAGCTGACCGGGCGCGCCGCGTGATAGTCCATCGCGACGACGTACGCTCAGCTTATGAGGCAGGTCAGCGGACCAGCGGCAGCGGGCGACACGGCTCAGCCTTCGATGCCGCCTGGTGACGACGCCGCGGCCGGTTTCGGCGTCATCGTGGCCAGCCTGCAGGCACAGCGTGATCAGCTGGGCGGGCTGCGCCCGGAACTGGTCTTCGAGGACGTTCCGGCCCCCCGCACCCTGGCCCCGTACGCCAGCGCGATGGCGGCCACCGTGCTGGTGGACGATGAGGAAATCGCCAGTGGCAGGCTCGTGCTGCTCTATGACCCGGCGGGACAGACCGCCTGGGCGGGATCGCTGCGGGTCATCGCCTACATCCACGCCGACCTGGACCCGGACATCGCCGAGGACCCGCTCATCGGGCAGGTCGGCTGGACCTGGCTGACCGAGGCGCTCGGCCAGCGCACCGGCGGCTACGCCGAGCCAAGCGGCACGGTGACCACGGTCGTCACCGAGGGTTTCGGGGCCAAGGAATCCGAGCCCGCGGTCACCGGGTTCGAGCTGCGGGCGTCCTGGTCGCCGGCTGGCTGTTCCCCGGCTGACCCGGACCGCGCCCCCGGGCCGCAGGTCCTGGACGGGCATCTCGCCGCGTGGTGTGATGCGCTCTGCACAGCAGCCGGCCTGCCGCCGCTCGCCGAGGGCGTGACGACGCTGCCGCAGGGCAGCCGGCGGCCGCGGTGACCGATCAGGACAGCCAGCCGCTGGAGCCGGAGGCCCCCGCCGCAGAGCAGCCACCCGAACGCCCACCGGCCATCCCGCTGCTGGAGCCCCGTGATGGCCTGCCCCCGCTGGTGACGTCGGCCGACGCGCTCCGCGAAGCCGTTCTCGCGCTGGGCGCGGGTGAGGGGCCGGTGGCGGTGGACGCCGAACGGGCGTCGGGTTTCCGTTACGGTCACCGGGCCTTCCTGGTCCAGCTGCGCCGCCGGGGCGCCGGGACCGTGCTGATCGACCCCGTGGCCTGCCCGGACCTGTCGGATCTGGATGCGGCGCTCAGCGGCACCGAAGCGGTGCTGCACGCGGCCTCCCAGGACCTGCCCTGCCTGGCGGACCTCGGATACCGGCCAAAGCGGCTGTTTGACACCGAGCTCGCCGGGCGGCTGCTCGGCTATCCGCGGGTGGGGCTGGGCCCGCTCGTCGAGAACGTCCTCGGCCTGGCCCTGGAGAAGGGCTACGCCGCCGCGGACTGGTCCACCCGCCCGCTGCCTGAGGACTGGCTCCGCTACGCCGCGCTCGACGTCGAGGTCCTGGTTGACCTGCGGGACGCGCTGGCGGCGGAACTCGTGGCCCAGGGCAAGGACGAGTGGGCCTGGCAGGAGTTCACGGCCGTGCTGAACGCCGGGCCGCCCCCGCCGCGGACCGACCCCTGGCGCCGCACGTCAGGCATCCACCGCGTGCGCACCCGCCGCGGCCTGGCCATCGTCCGGGAACTATGGCTGGAACGCGACCGGATCGCCCAGCGGCGCGACCTGTCACCCGGCCGGGTGCTGCCGGATTCCGCCATCGTCGAGGCGGCCCGGGCGGCACCGACCACGGCCGCCGCGCTGGCCGGGGTATCCGGATTCAAGGGCCGCGGAGCCAAACGGCACGCCCAGGAGTGGTTCGCCGCCATCCGCCGCGCGCATACCGAGGCCGACCAGGCGCTCCCCCGGCCCTCCGCCCAGGTGGCGGAGGGTCCCCCGCCCGCGCACCGCTGGCACGAGCGGGACCCGGAGGCGGCCCGGCGGCTGGCCGCCGTCCGGACGGTCATCGCGGCCCTCTCCGACGAGCACTCGCTGCCCGCCGAGAACATGCTGCAGCCCGATTCGGTGCGCAGGCTGGCCTGGCAGCCTCCCGACCCGGTGACCGGCGAGGCGGTCGCCGCTCATCTGGCCGGCTACGGGGCCCGGCCCTGGCAGGTCGAGCTCACCTCGGTGCCCATCGCTGGCGCACTACTCCGCCTGGCCGAAAAGGGCGACGACTAACACCCCGGCACAGACGGGTAACACCCCCGGCCAGCCGGGCCACTCGCGGGCAGGTCAGTCCCTCAGCTTCCGGGGCGAGCGGAACGCGGGCTGCAGGCGGCAGACTGGTGGGGTGCGGCAGGACGGCAGGCTCCGGCGGAAGATCCTCACCTGGCGCCCGGCGCGGCCCTCGCTCAGGGTGCGGCTGGTCGCCGTGGCGGTGTGCCTGCTGGCCGCCGGAGCCGGGATCATCGTGATGTCCGGCGTCTCGGCCACCCGGAGCCACCTGATGCGGCAGGCCGAGCAGCAGCTGCGCGCCTACGCGGGGCAGCTCACCAGGCATCCCTTCCTGCTCACGCCGTCCTCCCGGTCCGCACCCGGCGCCCCCGGGCTCAGCGAGCTCGCTGCCGCCGGGACGGGCGAGGTGCGTGTCGAGGTGCGCGGGCCCGGTGGCCAGCTGGTCATGGGGACGGGTCCGGGCCGCCCGGCCGGGCCGGGCCTGCACGTGGCCGCGGCCCGGGTCCTGGCCAGCCGCGGCGGGCCGGCCGCGATCCGGCCTGCCCGGCACGGCAGCTACCTGGCCATCGTCGAGCCGATCCGCTACCGGGCGCACCATATCCCCTATGCCTACAGCGCCGAGGACTTCGCCCTCGACGTGACCAGCCCAGGGGGGACCGGCTCTCCGGGCACCCTCGTGGTGGGCGTCAGCCTGGCCCGCATCGGCCAGGCCACCGACCACCTCCTGGTCATCCTGCTGGCCGGGAGCGGCCTGGTGCTGCTGGCCACCGGATGGCTGGCCGCCTGGGCGATCCGCGCCGCGCTCAGGCCGGACCGGGTGGCACCGGAGCTGAGCGCACTGATGACCCGGCTCGAGGACGTCCAAGCCCCGGCCGGCGGTCCCGCGCCGGTGGCCCGGGCCCGCCGGGCCACCGAGCAGAATCGCCAGGCCATCGCCGCCACCGGCCGTGAGCTGCGCAGACCGCTCAGCGTCCTGACCGGGCTGACCGAGTATTACCGGCATCATGACCAGCTCACCGCGGCTGACTTCGACCGGCTGCTGGGCCGGGTCGCGGCTGAGACCGCGCGGATCGACGCGATCATCGGCAACCAGCTGCGCCCGGGGCAGGACGAGCCGGATCCGCCGGCCTCACCAGGGCCACGGGCCTGACCGGGACCACGGGCCTGACCGGGACCACGAGCTAACCGGGCAGGAACAGGCAGAACGGGTGGCCCGCCGGGTCCAGGTAGACGCGCACGTCATCCTGGGGCTGGTAGTCGGCCAGCGCCGCACCGGCCGCGATGGCGTGCTGGCCGGCCACCGCCAGGTCCTCGACCGCGATATCCAGATGGACCGACATCTGCGGGTCACCAGGCCCGGCGGGCCACACCGGCCGCACGTAAGCGGGCTCGGTCTGGAACGACAGCCCGGCCCCGCCCGCGGGGGAATGCAGCCGGACCCAGTCCGGCTCGTCCTCCACTACCGTCCAGCCCAGCAACCGGCGGTAGAAGGCCGCTAGCTCCCCCGCGTCCGGCGAGTCGAGGACCACACCCGAAACGGTCAGCACAGGTGCCTCGTCCATGGTGCCTCCCAGCGTGCGCGAGAACTGGAACCGAGCGTAGGCGGCGGCACCGACAACGAGCCGCGGCCTGCGGCCACGGGGCCCGGCCGGGCAGCCGAAAATGTCAGTGGGGATGCGTAATCTCGACTCTGGACCGACAGAAGGCGGATGGGAACCATGACCGAACTGGCCCAGGCCACGCAGTGCGGGACGACACCGGGCGGGACGACACCGGCCGGGACCACACCGCAGGCGCGGCCACACCGGGCGCGATTCCCCCGGGCGGGACCACGCTGAGCTGGGCGACCCTGAGTTCGCCGGTCGGGCCGCTCGCGGTGGGCTGCAGCCCGGCCGGCGTGGCCCGGGTCGACTTCAGGACGCCCGGTGGCCCCGGCCGGCGCGAGAATGAGCCCGGGGCGGGTCAGGCCAGCCCGGGGCTGGTGAGTGCGGCCCGGGACCAGCTGGCCGAGTACTTTGCCGGGCAGCGCCAGGTGTTCGACCTGCCGCTGGACTGGTCCGGCTGTTCGCGGGCCCAGCACCAGGTGCTGTCGGTGCTCTATGACTCGGCGGGCTATGGGGAGACGCTCACCTACGGGGAGCTGGCGCAGCGCGCGGTGGCCGGACCGGACGGGATCTCGCTGCCGGCCCGCGCCATCGGGCGCATCATGGGCTCGAACCCGCTCCCGCTGATCGTCCCGTGCCACCGGGTGGTGGCGGGCAACGGGCTGGGCGGTTACAGCGGCGGCACCGGCATCGAGATCAAGCGCTGGCTGCTGATCTTCGAGGGGGCCCTGCCCGCCACGATGGACTGGGACGTAGCCGGGGTCTGAGGGCAGTCAGCAGGTCATCACGAAACCGGGTACCGGGTGAGCTCAGCCTGCATCGGGCCGGGGACCGCGATCGATTCCGCGGCGGCGCGGGATCCGGCCCGCGCGGCCTCCTGCGGCGTCGCGCCCGCCATGGTGGCCGCGATGTAGCCACCGGCGAAGATATCCCCGGCCCCGTCCGTGTCAACGGGATCAGACGGCTCGGCCGGGATCACCCAGGTTCCCTCGCGGGTCTCCAGGCGGGCTCCGCGCGGCCCGTCGGTGGCGCACACGGTGGCTCCTCGCCGGGTCAGCTCAGCCACGCTCAGGCCGAGCGCCTCGAGCTCCCCGGTACTCGGGAAGATCACGTGGGCCAGGGTCAGCGCCTCAGCAAGCAGTGCGGCGGAGGCCGGAGTCAGTGCCTCGGTCCGCACGTTCGGATCCACCGAAACCGTGGCCCCGGTGGCGTGCGCCCGGCGGAGCGCGCTCATCGCCGAGGCGGCCAGCGGCTCACCGAAGAGCAACGCTGACCCGGAAAGGTGCAGCCACGACGCCGACTCCGGCAGTGCGGCCAGGTCCGCCTCCAGCACGGCTGTGGCTGCGGTTCCCCCGACCGCGAAGCCGAATTCGCGGTGACCGTCCAGGTAATAGGTGATGTGCGCGGTCGCGGTCGGCCTGAGGTGGCCGCCACTGCTCTCGTGGCAGGTCACGCCGGCGGCGGAGAGGCGGCTCCGGACGGTATCTCCAGCAGCGTCCTGCCCGATCCCGGCGACCAGGTGGGTGGGGGCGCCGAGCATCGAGGCGGAGTAGGCGGCGATGGCAGGAGCACCACTCGCCCACGGACCGGAAAAGGCCAGGCTCTGATCGGCGTCAGCGGCAAGCTGGCGCATGAAAGCAGCGAGCGTCTCACCGACGATGAGCAGCATCGGGCCACCTCCCGGGCACCACGACTGGGTCGGTGCAGACGGTCAACGGGTCAGCCGTCGACCAGGTGATGCTCTTCCCGGGAGGCCAGTGCGTTCCACCCGACGTGCAGGACCCAGAAACCGCCCAGCGGCAGCGGCGCGTTCTCGGTGACCTTCGCCCCGAGCACCGCGCAGGCCTCTTCCAGGATCAGCGAGAGGTTCTCCCGGTGCCCGCAGAGCACCGCGGGCAGCCCGCTGCCGAGGATCCCGTCCACCCGGCGCCGCGGCTCCCCGGCTCCCGCCAGTCCCACGGTGAGCGACGAATCGGCCTGCACACCCTGCCCGGTGGCCTCCGCGTACGCCTGGACGGTCCCGATGCAGCGCTCGGCCAGCGAGCTGAGCACCTGCCCCGTCGCATAGCACTGCAGCAGCAGGGCCAGCTGCTGCCGCTGCCGCATTCCCTCGTCGTCCAGCGGCCGTTTCAGGTCATCGTCGTGCCCCGCCGCCCGCCAGTCCTCCTTGTTTCCCGCTGACGCGTGACGGACCAGGATGAACGGGATCGTGTCGGGCGGCCCGGCCGCGAACTCGTCGAGCACGCCCGCGTCATGCGGGTAGCTCAGCCGGTCCTGGGCAGCCGCCAGGCCCAGCCAGGCCACCTGGTCGACCTCGTCGTTCGGGACGAAGCCGGGCTGGGGCCCGTCCGCAGGCCTCGCCGCCCAGTAATCGACGGTCTTCGGCCGGTTGCCGTGCAGCTGGTAGTGGGTGGACGGCAGGCGCCGGCCCAGGACCACGCGGATCCCGGTCTCCTCGGCCACCTCGCGGACCGCGGTCAGCAGGACATGCTCCCCGGCCAGGGGCTTGCCCTTGGGCAGGCTCCAGTCGTCGTAGCGGCTGCGGTGAACCAGCGCTACCTCGGGGCCGTCGGTCCCGGGCCGCCAGACCACGGCGCCGGCGGCCCGAATTTCAGTGTCCTCTGATTCGGTGCCCACCATCAGCCGTCAGTGAGGTGTCCGCGCCGCGCTAGCAGGTACTCCTGCAGGTCGCGCAGGGGTTTCCCGTCAGCGTCCAGATGGTGCCGCGTCCAGGTACCGTCTCCGGACAGCCACCAGGAACTGGTGGCATCGTCCATGGCCGTGTTGACCAGGGCCCTGAGCTCCCGCTGCTGATCCGGCTCCTTCACCGAGCAGAGCAGCTCGACCCGGCGGTCCAGGTTCCGGTGCATGAGATCGGCGCTGCCGATCCAGACTTCCCCTTCGGGGTCGTCCCGGGTCCCGAACGCGTAGATCCGCGAGTGCTCCAGGAAGCGGCCCAGGATGCTGCGCACCTGGATGGTCTCCGACAGCCCGGGCAGGCCGGGCCGCAGCGAGCAGATGCCGCGGACCCACAGGTCGACCGGCACCCCGGCCTGGGAAGCCCGGTACAGCGCATCGATCACGGCCTCGTCGACGATCGCGTTGCACTTGAGCTGGATCCGGGCCGGCTGGCCGTCGCGCTGCCGGGCCGTCTGCCTCTCGATCTGCTCCAGCAGGCCGGCCCGGAGGGCATACGGCGCCACCAGGAACCGGTGATAAGCGGTCTTGCGGCTGTATCCGGTCAGCACGTTGAACAGGTCGGTCGCGTCGCCGCCGACGTCCGGATCGGACGTGAGCAGGCCGTAGTCCTCATACAGCCGGGCCGTGGACGAGTTGTAGTTACCGGTCCCGATGTGGCAGTAGCGGCGCAGCGAGCCGTCAGGTTCCTCCCGGACGACCAGCGCCATCTTGCAATGTGTCTTGAGGTCCACGAACCCGTAGACCACGTGGCAGCCGGCTTGCTCCAGCTTGCGCGCCCAGAGGATGTTGGCCCGCTCATCGAAGCGCGCCTTCAGCTCCACCACCACCACGACCTGCTTGCCCGCCTCGGCCGCGTCGATCAGCGCGTCCACGATCGGCGAGGAGTCACTGGTCCGGTACAGCGTCTGCTTGATGGCCAGGACCCGGGGGTCCGCGGCCGCCTCCACCGTCAGCCGCTCCACGGTCGCGGTGAACGAGTCGTAGGGATGGTGGACCAGGACATCCTGCTTGTCCAGGGTGCTGAAGACATCGCCGTCGTGCGGGAACGCCGTATCCGAGGGGACGAAGGCGGGGTACTTCAGCCGCCGGAGGCTCAGGTCGGCGACGGTGTTCAGCCCGGTCAGGTCCAGCGGCCCGGGCAGATGGTAGACGGCGCGTCGGTCCACACCCAGCTCGGTGACCAGCCGGGTGAGCACCTCGGCGGAAATGGACTCCTCCACCTCCAGGCGGACCGGCGGCTCCGTGCGGCGGCGGAGCAGTTCGCGCTCCAGCGACTGCATGAGGTCCTCGGTGACGTCCTCGTCCACCTCCAGCTCCCGGGCCCGGGTGACCCGGAACACGTGGTGCTCCAGGATGTCCAGCCCGGTGAACAGCTCGGTGAGATGGGCAGCGATCACGTCTTCCAGCGGCACGAACCGGTACTTGCTGACGGTGAGGAACCGGGGCAGCAGGGGGGGCACCTTCACCCGGGCGAACATGGTCAGCCCGGTGTCCGGCTCCGCGATCATGACCGCCAGGCTGAGCGACAACCCGGAGATGTACGGGAACGGGTGCGCCGGGTCCACGACCAGGGGGGTGAGCACCGGGTAGATCCGGTCGCGGAACAGCTGGTGCAGATCCTCCTGCTCGCCGGGGGACAGTTCCTTCCAGCGCAGGATCTCGATGCCCTCCTCGGCCAGGGCCGGCCGGATGGCGTTGTTGAAGTATTCCGCGTGCTCCAGGGTGAGTTCGCGGGCCGTTTCCAGGGTCTGCTCCAGCACCTGGTCCGCGGGCATCCCGGTGGTCACGCCCTCGACCGGGAGCCCGGTGGCCATCCGGCGCATCCGGCCCGCCACGCGGACCATGAAGAACTCATCCAGGTTGCTGGAGAAGATGGCCATGAAGCGGACCCGCTCCAGCAGCGGGATGGTCTCGTCCTGGGCGAGTTCCAGCACCCGCTGGTTGAACCGGAGCCAGCTTCCCTCGCGTTCGATGTAGCGGTCGGGCGGCAGATTGTCCGCTGCTTCCGCCACTTCCGGATTCGGCGCCCCGCCCGCGCCGTTCTCTTGCACACTCCGCTGGGGGCTCGCCTCTCCGACAGTCATGTCGTCATTGTCCCCCGTGCCCGGCGCGTCAAGACTTCCTGCCCTCCTGTTTTCAATATCGCTAAGGATCAGGTTTGTCCAGTTCAGCAGGGCGTCATTTACCCGCAAAGCGGTATGAAGCGTTTCCTCCGCGCAGCGTAGCGGCAACGAGGGCCGGATGCCCAGCGCCATCCCGCCGGCGATCAGGCCAGTAAGTCCCCGCAGGGCGGTCCGGCTCAGTCGGCAGCGGGGCGGCACAGTGCCTCGATGGCCCCCCGGTCACCGATCTTCACCCGCTCACCGCGGTCGAGCGCGGCGGCCAGTTCCGCCTCGGCGGTCTCCACCCGGAGCCAGTCCACATAGCTCACCGGACGCACCCCGCGCGCGGCCAGCACCTCCGTGAACGGCCTGCGGGGCGGCCCGGCACCACGGGCAGCCAGGTCGGCCAGCAGGGACCGGACGGTCCCGGCCGCATCGGACTTATTCGTGCCCACCACGCCGGTAGGACCGCGCTTGAGCCATCCGGCGACGTACTCTCCAGGCAGCGGCGCGCCGTCCGGGCCGAGTACCCGGCCCTCGTCGTGGGGCACGGTGGCGGTGTTCTCGTCGAACGGCACCCCGTCCAGCGGCACACTCTGGTAGCCCACGCTGCGGAACACCATCTGGGCCGGGATCGTCTCGTACTCGCCGGTCCCGGTGAACCGGCCCTGCTCGTCGAGCCGGGTGCGCTCCACGGTCAGCCCGGACACCCGGCCCGGTCCCTCGATCCCCGGGCTCTCGATCCCCTGCCCTCCATCGGGGTGCCCTCGATCGCGGCCGGGCGAAGCCAGAACCGGATCGCGAGCCTGCGCCCTGCGGTCCCGGCCGGACGTGCGGCCCAGTCCCTCAGCACCGCGAGGTTGCCGCGGACCCGGCGGTCACTGGCGGCCAGTTCGGCGCTCTGCCCGGTCGGGTCGAACGCGTCCAGGTCGATCTCGCCCGGCCGCACCTCGATGTCCACGTCGGCCAGTTCGCCCAGCTCACGCAGTTCCTTGGTGGTGAACTTGGCCTGCGCGGGCCCGCGGCGGCCGATCATGTGCACCTCACGGACCTTGCTGGCCGTGAGGGCCTCCAGGACGGCCTGGGGGATGTCGGTGGAACGCAGCGTGGCCGGGTCCCTGACCAGGATGCGGGCCACGTCCACGGCCACGTTGCCGACCCCGACCACGGCCACGGACTCGGCGTCCAGGGTGAAGGCCTCGGCCGCGGAGTCGGGATGGCCGCAGTACCAGTTGACGAAGTCAGTGGCCGCGTAGCTGCCGGGCAGGTCCTCGCCGGGAATGCCCATCCGCCGGTCCCGCATCGCCCCGGTCGCGTAGACCACCGCGTCGTAGCTGGCCAGCAGGTCGTCCCGGGTGACGTCGTCGCCGAGGTGCACGCCGCCGAGGAACCGGACGTCCGGGTGCTCCAGCACGCCACGGAGGTAGTCGGCGATGGACCGGATGGACGGGTGGTCCGGCGCGACACCGTAGCGGACCAGGCCGTAGGGAGTGGGCAGCCGGTCCAGCACATCCACGCGAACGGTTCCCGCCGGAGCCAGGGCGGCGACCTGCTTGATGAGTGCCTCAGCCGTGTAGATGCCTGCCGGGCCGGAGCCCACCACGGCGACCTCGAGTGTCGTCACCGACGCAACCCCACCGTTCTTCTCCGCTGTGTCACCTGTCCCGGGGTCTTCTCCCGGGAGTCTGCGCCCCGGGCGTCAGCCCTGGGGGTTATCGGCCAGCTCCGGGTCCAGCTGGGCCACGGCCTCGGTGATCTGCCGGGCCAGGTGCTGCGGGACCAGGCCGATCTCGTCGAGGACCTCGTCCCGGGAACCGTGAGCCAGGAACCGCTGGGGGATGCCGAAGGTCCGGGCCGGGGTGTCCACCCCGGCGTCCCGGAGCAGCCGGCACACAGCGTCACCGAATCCGCCGGCCACGCCGTTGTCCTCGACCGTCACCACCAGCCGGGCCCGGCGGGCCTCGCCGGCCAGGGCCGGATCGACCGGCTTCACCCAGCGCGGGTCGACCACGGTCACCCCGATGCCCTGATCGGCCAGCCGGTCCGCGGCGACCAGGCAGGTCAGCGCCATCGGCCCGGCTCCGGCCAGGAGCACGTCGGGGGCTGCGCCGCCGTCCGGCTGGCGCAGCACGTCCATGCCGCCGAGCTGCCCCACCGCCTCGACGTCGCCGCCCACGTTGGCCTTGGGGAAGCGCAGCACGGTAGGCCCGTCGCTGACCGCCACCGCCTCATCCAGCAGCTCGGCGAGGCGGGACGCGTCCCGCGGGGCCGCGATCCGCAGCCCGGGCACGACCTGCAGGATCGAGCCGTCCCACATGCCGTTGTGGCTGGAGCCGTCCGGCCCGGTCACCCCGGCCCGGTCCAGCACGAAGGTGACCGGCAGCCGGTGCAGGGCCACGTCCATCAGCACCTGGTCGAAGGCCCGGTTGAGGAACGTCGCGTAGATCGCGACCACCGGGTGCAATCCGCCCATGGCCAGCCCGGCCGCGCTGGTCACGGCGTGCTGCTCGGCGATGCCGACGTCGAAGACCCGGTCCGGGTAGGCCTCCGCGAACGAGGCCAGGCCGGTCGGGTGCAGCATCGCGGCCGTGATCGCCACCACGTCAGGACGCCGCGCGCCGACCGAGACGAGCGCGTCGCCGAACACATGGGACCAGGTGCGCTTGGGCGCGCCCGGCAGCTGCCCGACCGGGGCGCCGGCGGGCACCTGATGCAGCCGGTCCTCCTCGTTGTCCTCGGCGAGCTGGTACCCGAAGCCCTTCCGGGTGATCGCGTGCACGATCACCGGGCCGCCGAAGTCGCGGGCCCGGCGCATCGCCATCTCCATGGCCTGCTCGTCGTGGCCGTCGATGGGGCCCAGGTACTTCAGGCCGAGGTCCTCGAACAGGACCTGCGGCTGCAGGACGTCCTTGAGGCCCTTCTTCATGCCGTGCAGGGTGCCGTACAGCGGCGGCCCGACCAGCGGGGCCCGGGTCAGCGTGGTCTTGATGTAGTCCAGCACGTTCTCGTAGCGCTGGTTGATCCGGACCGTGGCCAGGTGCTGGGCCAGCCCGCCGATGGTCGGCTGGTAGGACCGGCCGTTGTCGTTCACCACAATGACCAGCCTGCTGTCCCGGGCCACCGCGATGTTGTTCAGCGCCTCCCAGGCCATGCCGCCGGTCAGCGCGCCGTCGCCGATAACCGCCACCACGGTCCGGTCCGTCTCACCACGCAGCCGGTACGCCTTGGCCAGCCCGTCGGCATAGGACAGGCTGGTCGACGCGTGCGAGTTCTCCACCAGGTCATGCTCGGACTCGGCGCGGGACGGGTAGCCGGACAGGCCACCCCGCTGGCGCAGCGTGCCGAACTCGGGCACCCGCCCGGTCAGCAGCTTGTGCACGTACGACTGATGCCCGGTGTCGAAGACGATCTTGTCTGCCGGCGAGTCGAACACGCGGTGCATCGCGATGGTCAGCTCGACCACCCCGAGGTTGGGTCCCAGGTGACCACTCGTCCGTGAGACCGTCTCGATCAGCAGGTCGCGAATCTCGCTGGCCAGGACAGGCAGCTGGTCCGGGGCCAGCTCCTTGAGCTCGCGCGGGCCGGAGATGGATTCCAGCAGGGTCACCAGGGCAGCTCCCTCGTCTGAGAAGCGGGAATCTGTGGCGAGTCTATTTCGCCGGGCTCGTGGCCGGCACGGAAGGCCCGCCTTCCCGGCCCGGCAACCGTGTCCCGCCGTTCGCCCGCGGTTAGTCGCCGGGACATCCTGGCCGGCCACCATATCCGGGCAATAGTCACATCTGCGGCAGATTACCGCCATCGCTGCCGCACCGCCCGCAGGGGGGAACACCAATGCGCCAATCATGGGCCGGGATGCCGGCCCGCTGGCTCACCCGCGGCCGCCCGGCACGGGCCATCGCCGTGATCATGACCGGATGCCTGGCCGCCGGCCTGACCGTGGCCCTGGCCCTGGCGGGCCCCGGGGCCTCTGGCGCCCGGGCCGCCGCTAGCGCCCGGGCCGCCGCGGACACCCAGCGGGCCTCGTTCCGGCTCACGAAGATCCATCACGTCTGGATCATCGAGCTGGAGAACGAGTCGTCCAGCGCGACGTTCGGCGACCCCTCCGCCGACCCGGAACTCGCCAGGGTTCTGGTGTCCAAGGGCGCGCTGCTCAAGAACTACTACGGCATCGGCCACGACAGCCTGGACAACTACATCGCCCAGATCTCCGGCCAGGCGCCGAACGTCCAGACCGGCCAGGACTGCGAGTACTTCAGCAAGTTCCTCCAGTTCGGCGGGGAGAATTTCGGCAAGTGGACCAAGGACGGCCAGTTGTCCGGGGACGGCTGCGTCTACCCGAAGTACGTGCGGAACATCGGCTCCCAGCTGAGCGCGCACGGCCTGAGCTGGAAGTCCTACAACCAGCAGATGGGCAACGACCCGGCCCGGGACGGCACCACGGCCACCGCGCACGGCCCGGCCTGCGGGCACCCGAAGCTGGGCGCGATCGACCAGACCGACGTCACCGGCCCGGCGCATGACAGCTATGCGACCCGGCACAACCCGTTCGTCTACTTCGAGAACATCATCGGGAGCCAGGGGTACTGCGATAGCCACGTGGTCACCCTGAAGCCGCTCGCCGCGGATCTCACCCGCGCGTCCAGCACCCCGGACTACTCGTGGATCACGCCGGACACCTGCGCCGACGCGCACGACACCCCGCGCTGCCAGGACGGGGCCAAGGGCGGCCTGAACCAGGCGGACAAGTTCCTGGCCACCTGGGTGCCCCGCATCATGGCCTCCCCCGCCTACCGGCAGGGCGGGCTGATCTTCATCACCTTCGACGAGTCCGGCGACGATACGAACGCGAAGGCCTGCTGCGGCGAAAAGGACAGCCTGGGCTACACCGACCCATCCCACCCGAACGTCAATGAGCCCGGACTGTACGGGCCGGGCGGCGGGCGGGTCGGCGCGGTCGCCCTGTCCCCGTTCATCAAGCCCGGCACCCGGAGCAGCGTGGACTACAACCACTACTCGCTGCTGAAGACGATGGAGAGGATCTTCGGCCTGCCGCTGCTCGGCGACGCCAGGCAGCCGCAGGTCAAGGCGTTCGGATCGGACGTCTTCGCAGGCTGACCCGGAGGCCGCGGCCAGGCGGGCGCCCGCCTGGCCGCGGCCGGGGGTTAGCGGCAGGGTTTACCGGACGCCGTAGAGGTGTTCGAGGGCGAGCTGGTCGAGGTGCTCGTAGCCCAGGCCGCGGGCTCCGAGCGTCTCGATGTCGGGGGTGAACCCCTGGACATCCCGCCAGGTCTCCCCCGCCGCCAGGGTCGGGGTGGCGAGTTCTTCGACCCTGGAGGCGGCCAGCGCGGCCTTCACGTCCGGGTCGGCGCGGAACGCCCGGACTTTGTCCCGCAGGATCAGGTAGTTGCGCATGCACGCCGCCGCAGACACCCACACCCCCTCGTCGTCCTCGGTCCGCGGCGGCTTGTAATCAAAATGCACCGGCCCGTCGTACCCCCCGGTCACCAGCGCGTCCACCACCCAGAACGCGCCCCGCGCGTTCCCCGCGCCGAACCGCAGATCCTGGTCATACCGCGGCCCGTTCTGCCCGTTCAGGTCGATATGGAACAACTTCCCATGCCACAGCGCCTGGCTGATGCCGTGCGCGTAGTTCAGCGAGGCCATCTCCTCGTGCCCGACCTCCGGGTTGATGCCCACCATCTCGGAGTGCTCGAGCTCGTTGATGAACGCCAGGGCGTGCCCCGCGCTGGGCAGCAGGATGTCCCCCCGCGGCTCGTTCGGCTTGGGCTCGATCGCGAACCGCAGGTCATACCCCTGCTCCTGGACGTAGCCCGCCAGCAGGTCCAGGCCCTCCTTGTACCGGGAGAGTGCGGCCTGGATGTCCTTGGCCGCCCCCGACTCGGCGCCTTCCCGGCCGCCCCAGAACACGTAGATCTTCGCACCCAGCGAAGCGGCCAGGTCCAGGTTCCGCATCGTCTTGGCCAGCGCGAACCGGCGCACATCCCGGTCCGCGGCCGTGAACGCCCCGTCCTTGAAGATGGGATGGCCAAACAGGTTGGTGGTCGCGGTCGTCACCACCAGCCCGGTGTCTTCCAGCGCGCGGCGGAAATCACCGATCTTCCGGTCCCGTTCTGCGTCGGACGCCTCAAACGGGAACACGTCGTTGTCGTGGAAGTTCACCCCGTACGCGCCCAGCTCAGCGAGCTTGCGCACCGCCCGGTCCGCCGCCATCGGCGGACGCACGGCCCCGCCGAACACATCCACCCCCTGCCAGCCCACCGTCCAGATGCCGAACGAGAACTTGTCCTGCGGGGTCGGTACGTAAGCGTCTGCGGTCACCAGCCAGTCCTCTCTATTGCTCTGCACCCCGATGTCGCGGCCATCACGACAGCGGGCCTCACGGCACCCCGGCCAGCAGGAGCCCCTGCTGCACCGGCCCTGGAGATCATCTTTCCCAGACCGGCGTGTCCCAGCCCGCGGTGTCCCAGTCCGCGGTGGCCCGGCGGAGCCAGGCGAGCCGCTCGCGGACGACGGGCTCCGCCGGCCCGGTGTACTCCTCCGGCAGGTGCCGCGGCCACTCAGGCGGCTGCGACGTGCCCGCCAGGGCCCACGCGGCCTGCCGGGCCGCGCCCAGCGCGACGTACTCCTCCGGCGCCGGCACCAGGACCGGGACCCCGAAGATGCCCGGGGCCAGGCGGCGCGCGGCCTCGGAGCGGGCCCCGCCGCCGATCAGCAGCACCCGCTCGCGGGACGCGCCCTGCGCCGCGATCAGGTCGGCCGCCTCGGCCAGCGTGCCGAGCACGGCCTCGATCGCGGCCCGGGCCAGATTGGCGGCGGTCGCGTTCTGCGTGGTGAGACCCCGGAGCACCCCGGTCGCGTCGGGCCGGTTCGGGGAGCGCTCCCCGTCCAGGTAGGGCAGCAGCGCGATGCCGCCCGCGCCAGGCTCCGCGGACAGCGCCCGGGACGACAGTCCGTCCAGGTCGGTGCCGGTCAGGGTGGCGACCGCTGAGAGCACCAGGCCCGCGTTGACCGTGGCGATCAGCGGCAGGAACCGGCCGGTCGCGTCGGCGAACCCCGCGACCATGCCGGACTCGTCCGCCGCGGCCCGCTCGGTGACCGCGTACGCCGTGCCCGACGTGCCGATCGAGATGACCAGCTCGCCCGGCTCCAGGCCGAGACCGAGGGCGGCGCCCATGTTGTCGCCGGTCCCGGGGGCCAGCGCGGCGCCGCCCGCGGTCTCGCCGACCACCTCGTGGGGCTTGGCGATCCGGGGCAGGCCGGGCTCATGGCCGAGCGCCGCCGCGGCGACCTCGGGCAGCCAGCGGCCGGCCGCCGGGGAGAAGTAGCCGGTGCCGGAGGCGTCGCCGCGGTCGGTCACGGGCCCGGCTCCGCCTGCACCGCCCCGGCCCGGTCCCTGCGAGGCGAGCCGCCAGGTCAGCCAGTCGTGCGGCAGCATGACCCGGGCCACCCGGGCCGCGTTCTCCGGCTCGTGCCCGGCCAGCCAGCGCAGCTTGGTCACGGTGAACGACGCGCTGGGCACGCTCCCGGTGTGCTCCGCCCACCAGCCCGGCCCGCCCAGTTCGGCGATCAGCTCCCGGGCCGCCGCGGCGGAACGCAGGTCGTTCCACAGCAGGGCGGGCCTGATCACCTGGCCGGCCTCGTCCACCACGACCATGCCGTGCTGCTGCGCCGCCACCGCGACCGCGTCGGCCCGGTCGAGCAGCCCCTGCCCGGCCTGCTCCAGCGCGGACCACCACGCGGCCGGGTCACACTCGGTGCCAGGCGGGTGCGGGGCGCTCCCCCGGCCCACGATCGTGCCGTCTTCGGCCTGGCACAGCAGGACCTTGGTTGACTGCGTAGACGAGTCCACCCCAGCCACGAGCATCGCTCACCCCTTCGCGCCGACGGACTGAACCTATCGCCCGGCGACCCGGTAGGGCGACGGGCCGCCCAGCGCGATCGGCCTCGGGCAGGGTGACGTCCCGGGCGGCAGGCCAGCCGGCCGTGAGCTGCAGCCCGGTGATCACCAGCAGCACCACCACCGGGACGGTCCAGCCGCCGATGGCGGAGTGCAGGAAGCCGACGACCAGCGGACCGGTGGTGGCGACCAGGTACCCCACGCTCTGCGCGAATCCTGACAGTGACGCGGCGGTCCGCGGATCGGGAGCCCGGGCCATGGTGAAGAAGATCGCCAGGCCCAGCGAGGCACCCTGGCCCACGCCGAGCACCAGCGCCCAGACCACGTCGCCGCCCAGCGGGGCGAACCAGGCCCCGGCCAGGCCGACCGCGCTGGCGGCCACGGTGCCCGCGATCAGCGCCTGCTGGTTCCGGGCCCGGTGCGCGAGGACCGGGATCACCATCGAGCCGACCGCCCCGCCCACGCCGGTCAGGGCGAGCAGCGTACCGGCGGCGCCGGCGCTCACCCCCCGGTCCCGGAACATGGTCGGCAGGTAGGACAGTTCCGCGTAGAAGGTCAGGCTCTGCAAGCCCATGAACGCGGTGACCTGCCAGGTCAGCGCGAAGCGGGAGAGCCTGCGCGGGGCGGCGCGGAGGGCGGGGCGCTCCCCGGCTCCTGGCTCGCGCGATTCCGGCCGCGCCGCCGCGGGATGGGGCACCGTCCGGTATCTCAGCTGCGGCAGCCAGGCCACCACGGCGGCCAGCGCGGGCAGCGCCCATATGGCCAGGGACAGCGGGACCGAGCCGCCGGAGGCGTTGTAGACCGGCACCGCGATCAGCGAGGCGAGAATGGACCCGGCGGACAGGCTGAGCAGGTAGAGCCCGATCAGCAGCCCCGCGCGCTCCGGGGCGCGCCGCTTGACCAGGCTGGGCAGCAGCACGTTCAGCAGCGCGATGGCCGCCGCGGCCAGCGCCGTCCCGGGGAACAGCAGCACGCCCGGGGCCAGGCCGCGCAGGATCAGCCCCGCGGCCAGCAGGCCCACGGCCCCCCCGAGCACCCGCTCCTCCCCGAACCGGCGGCTCAGTGGGGCCGCCACCCCGGAGAACACGCCGAAGGCCAGCACCGGGAGCGCCGCCAGCGCGGACACCGCGGCCGGCGACAGGTTCAGGCGCGCGGACAGTTCCGGGAACAGCGGCGGCAGGCTGGTGATCGCGGCCCGCAGGTTGAACGCGATGGCGAGGACGCCCGCGACGAGCAGGATCCCGTTCCGGGCGTAGCGGCGGGTCCGCGGCGGCGACGGCGCGGGGGGAGCGTCAGGATCGGGCATTTCCCCGACACGCTACCGCGAGCACCTCCCCGGCCCGCGCCCGCTCAGCCGAGCAGCGAGCGCAGCACGTACTGCATGATCCCGCCGTGCCGGAAGTACTCAGCCTCCCCTGGCGTGTCGATCCGCACCACGGCCCGGAACTGCGTGCCGTCCGCGCGGACGGTCACCTCGCGGGGAACCGCGCCGGAGTTCATCTCCTCGATGCCGGTGATCTCGAAGACCTCCTGCCCGGTGAGCCCGAGCGACTCGGCCGACTCCCCCGGCTGGAACTGCAGCGGCAGCACGCCCATGCCGATCAGGTTGGAGCGGTGGATCCGCTCGAACGACTCGACCAGCACGGCCCGCACCCCGAGCAGCAGGGTGCCCTTGGCCGCCCAGTCCCGGGACGAGCCGGAGCCGTACTCCTTGCCGCCCAGCACGACCAGCGGGACGCCCTCCTCCGCGTACTTGCGGGAAGCGTCGTAGATGGACATCTGCTCCCCGTCGGGCAGGTGCACGGTGACGCCGCCCTCGGTGCCGGGAGCCAGCTGGTTGCGCAGCCGGATGTTGGCGAACGTGCCGCGGATCATCACCTCGTGGTTGCCGCGCCGCGAGCCGTAGGAGTTGAAGTCCTTCCGCCCCACCCCGTGGCCCACCAGGTACTCCCCGGCCGGGCCGTCGGTCTTGATCGCCCCAGCCGGGGAGATGTGGTCGGTGGTCACCGAGTCGCCCAGCCTGGCCAGCACCCGGGCCCCGTGGATGTCGCTGACCGGGGCGGGCTTGTCCGGCATCCCCTCGAAGTACGGCGGCTTGCGGACGTAGGTGGAGTTCCCGTCCCAGGCGAACGTGTCACCGGCGGGCACATCCAGTTCCCGCCACCGGTCGTCGCCCTCGAACACGTCCGCGTAGTCCCGGGTGAACATCTCCGCCGCCACCGCGTGCTGGACCACGTCGTTGATCTCGGCGGGCGAGGGCCAGATGTCGCGCAGGTACACCGGGGTGCCGTCGGGCCGGGTGCCCAGCGGCTCGTGCTCCATGTCGAAGTCCATGGTCCCGGCCAGCGCGTACGCGACCACCAACGGCGGGGAGGCCAGGTAGTTCATCTTCACGTCGGGGTTGATCCGGCCCTCGAAGTTCCGGTTCCCGGACAGCACCGACACCACGGCCAGGTCGTTCTCGGCCACCCCGGCGCTGATGGCCTCGGGCAGCGGCCCGGAGTTGCCGATGCAGGTGGTGCAGCCGTAGCCGACCAGGTTGAAGCCGAGCTTGTCCAGGTAGGGCACCAGCCCGGCCCGCTCGTAGTAGTCCATGACCACCTTGGAGCCGGGCGCCAGCGTGGTCTTCACCCAGGGCTTGGAGGCCAGCCCCGCCTCCACCGCCTTCTTGGCCAGCAGCGCGGCGCCGACCATGACCGACGGGTTCGAGGTGTTGGTGCACGACGTGATGGCCGCGATCACCACCGAGCCGTGGTCCACCGAGGTCGTCGTGCCGTCTTCCAGCGTCACCTGCGCCGGGTGGGACGGCCGCCCGGACCCGGTGCGGGCCGGCGGCCCGGCGGGCCGGTCGGCCTCGCCGTTCTCCCGGTCCGGCGTGAACGGGTCGGACGCCGGGAAGGTGTCGGCCACGTCCTCGTCCAGCCGGTCAAGCTGCACGTAGTTGCCGAGCGCCTCGCGGAACGACTCCTTGGCGTCGGACAGCGCGACCCGGTCCTGCGGCCGCTTCGGCCCGGCCAGCGACGGGACCACGGTGGACAGGTCGAGCGTGAGCTGCTCGGAGTAGCGGGGCTCCGCGGCCGGGTCGTGCCACAGGCCCTGCTCCCGGGCGTACGCCTCGACCAGCGCGACCTGCTGCGCCGGGCGGCCGGTCAGCCGCAGGTACGCCAGCGTCTGCTCGTCGATCGGGAAGATCGCGCAGGTGGAGCCGAACTCGGGGCTCATGTTGCCGATCGTGGCCCGGTTGGCCAGCGGCACCGCGCCCACGCCGTCCCCGTAGAACTCCACGAACTTGCCGACCACGCCGTGCCGCCGGAGCAGCTCGGTGATGGTCAGCACCAGGTCGGTGGCGGTGGCCCCGGCCGGCAGTTCCCCGGTGAGCCGGAAGCCGACCACCCGCGGGATCAGCATGCTGATCGGCTGGCCGAGCATCGCCGCCTCGGCCTCGATGCCGCCGACTCCCCAGCCCAGCACCCCGAGCCCGTTCTGCATGGTGGTGTGCGAGTCGGTGCCCACGCAGGTGTCGGGGTAGGCGACCCCGTCGCGGGCCATCACGACCCGGGCCAGGTGCTCGATATTGACCTGGTGCACGATCCCGGTGCCCGGCGGCACCACCTTGAACTGGCTGAACGCCTCCTGGCCCCAGCGCAGGAACTGGAACCGCTCGCGGTTGCGGCCGAACTCCAGCTCCACGTTCCGGTCGAACGCGTCCGGCCGGCCGAAGATGTCCGCCACCACGGAGTGGTCGATGACCAGTTCGGCCGGGACCAGCGGGTTGATCTTCGCGGGGTCACCGCCCAGGTCCCGCATGGCCTCGCGCATGGTGGCCAGGTCCACCACGGCGGGCACGCCGGTCAGGTCCTGCAGCAGCACCCGGGCCGGGGTGAACTGGATCTCGGTCGCGGGCTCCGCCGCCGGGTCCCACTGGGCGAGCGCGGTGATGTGCTCGCGGGTGATGTTCCGGCCGTCCTCGGTGCGCAGCAGGTTCTCGAGCAGGATCTTCAGGCTGAACGGCAGGTCGCCGGCCCCGTCCACCGCGTCGAGCCGGTGTATCTGGTACTCGGCCTCACCGGCCCGCAACGTCGCCAGGCTGCCGAAGCTGTTCGCGGTCATCAGGGTCCGCCTCCTGCACCAGTGAAGTTATCTCGATATCAAGCTAATACGCGTGTACTCACGCTAGGGCGAGTTTATCTCGACGTCAAGGTATCGCCCGCGCGCGGGTGCCGCCCCGGGAATGCCGGCGATGCACCCGCGCCCGGCGCGGCGGCCGGGCCGCTGGGACAACATTGCCACCACTTCACCATCGCGGGCGCCGATGCGCCCCGCCCGGGTCCGCCGATCCGCGACTATGGGGAGGTGACAGAGCACAGCGAGCGCCCCTGGGGCGGTTACACGGTCCTGGCCGAGGCCGGGGACTACAAGGTCAAGACCATCGAGGTGCACCCCGGCCAGCGGCTGTCCTACCAGCGGCACTCCCGCCGGGCCGAGCACTGGTTCGTGGTCCGCGGCGAGGGCGTGGTCACCCTGGACGGCACCGACATCAAGGTCACCCGGGGCGACACGGTCGACGTCGGGCTGGGCGCCGCGCACCGGATCCGCAACACCGGCTCCGGGCCGCTGGTGTTCGTGGAGGTGCAGCACGGCGACTACTTCGGCGAGGACGACATCGTCCGGCTGGACGACGACTACGGCCGCGCCGGCAGCTGATTTCACCACCCGGCTACGGGCCGGCCGCGTCCTGGCCCTGAGCCGCGGCGGCGAGCACCGCCGCCTGGAGCAGGTCGTCGTCGGCGGGGTCAACGGTCCGCAGGTCCAGCAGCAGACGGCCGTCTTCGATCCGCCCGGCCACCGGTGGATTATTTTTCCGCAACGAAGACCCGAGCGTGGCCGGGAGACTCACCGCCGCGCTGGGCAGCCGGACGCCGGGCGCGCCGCCGCCGCCCACCACCGCGTCGCTCGGCACGGCCCGGGCGTCCAGTCCGCTGGCGGCCAGCCGGGCCGCGAGCCGCCCGGCCCGGTCCACGAGCCGCCCGGCCGGCTCGTGCAGGGCCGTCGCGGTCGGCGTGGCCGGCCCGCGCAGCGTGGCCTCCAGCGCGGCCAGGGTCAGCTTGTCCACCCGCAGCGCACGGGCCAGCGGGTGCCGCCGCAACGCCGCGATCAGGTCGCCCCGGCCGAGCAGCAGCCCGGCCTGCGGGCCGCCGAGGAGCTTGTCGCCGCTGGCGGTGACCAGGGCCGCCCCGCTGGCCAGCGCGGTCGCGGCGTCCGGTTCGCCGGGCAGCACCGGCTCCGGGGCCAGCAGCCCGGAGCCGATATCGGCCACCACCGGGACCCGGCTCGCCGGCCTGCCCGGCGGCGTCAGCTCCGCCGGCTCCAGCCGGGCGAGTTCCGCGATCGGGGCCTCGCTGGTGAAGCCCAGGATGCGGAAGTTCGACGGGTGCACCTTGAGGATGAACCCGGTGTCCGGCCCGATCGCCGCGGCGTAGTCGGCGACCGTGGTCCGGTTCGTGGTGCCGACCTCCCGCAGCCGGGCCCCGGTCGAGGCGAGCAGGTCGGGCAGGCGGAAGCCGTCACCGATCTCCACCATCTCGCCGCGGCTGATGATGATCTCGCGGCCGCGGGCCAGCGCGGTGGCCGCCAGCACCAGCGCGGCGGCGTTGTTGTTGACGATGTGCACGTCCTGCGCGGCTGGGCACGCCTCGCGCAGCGCGCCGAGGGCGCCCCGGCCGCGCCGGGCCCGCTGCCCGGTGGCCAGGTCGTACTCCACGTCGGTGCACCCGGCGCTGGTGGCCAGGGCGGCCCGGGCCGCCGCGGACAGCGGGGCGCGGCCCAGGTTGGTGTGCAGCAGGACCCCGGTGGCGTTGATGACCGGGCGCAGCGTGGTGGCGCTGGCCGGCAGCAGCCCGGCGGCCTGGTCCGGGACGTCCTCCGGCGCGATCTCACCCCGGCGGGCCTGGTCCTGGGCCGCGGTGATGGCCTGCTTGACCGTGGCCGCGCCCAGGCGGCCGACCGCCTCGGCGAACGGGGGCTGCGCGAGCAGCGTGTCCGTGCGCGGTATCCGCCGCCGGGTGTCCACGACCAGCACTCTAGCCCGGCCGCGGCGCCCCGGAATTAGCCCAGGCCGTGCCGGGCCGCGCTCACGTCACGGTCACCCAGGCCCTGGTCCACCAGGGCGGCCCACCGGTCGCGGACCGTTTCCAGCGCCGGCAGCCGGCGGCCGGAGTCCTCCATGGCCAGGCGGATGTCCTTGAGCGCCCACTGCAGCGAGAAGTCCGGGGCGTCATCGCCCGCGTCCATCTTGGCGAACTTGGCCGCCGCGACCGGGTTGGCCAGGTTCCCGGCGCTGAGGAAGTCCAGCCACCTGCTGATGGTCCACGCCGAGCGAGTCGGCCAGCGCCATCATCTCCGCCGCCCCTTCGACCAGGATGACCAGCCAGGAGTTCATGACCAGCTTCAGCCGGCTGCCCGCCCCCGCCGGGCCGAGCCACCTGGCCTCCCGGCCGAGCGCGGCGTACACCGGCTCGAGCGCGGGCCGGGCCGCGTCCGGGCCGGAGGCCAGGATCAGCAGCTGGCCCTGCTCGGCCGGGCCGCGGGTGCCGGACACGGGGGCGTCGGCGAAGTACACGTCGGGGCGTTCCTTGCTGACCCGGGCGGCCAGTTCCTCGATGGCGCTCACGCCGATCGTGCTCATCTGCGACCAGACCGCCCCCGGCCGCATCGCCTCCAGCATCCCGAGCCCGAACGCGACCTGGTTCACCGCGGCCGCGTCCGCGACCATGGTGATCGCCACGTCCGCATGCCGCACCGCGTCCCGGGGATCCTCGTGGGCGGTCGCGCCGTCCGCGGCGAGCTGGGCCGCGGGTTCCGGGGTCCGGTTCCACACGTCCACCGTGAAACCCGCCCGGAGCAGGCTATGCGTCATCCCCCGGCCCATCGTCCCGGCGCCCAGCACCGCCACCCGCGGCCGCGCCCCGGCCGCTCCGGAAGAGCTCATGTCGTCATCCCCTCGGTGGTTGTCGTTGCGGAGACTGTGGTTCTCATCTTTAACCCGCACCGGTCAGCGGCAGCAGCCGGCCGGCCTGCGGGGCGTGCGCCAGCGCGATCAGCGTGGCCAGCCCAGCCACCACGGCCCCGGCGAGCATCGCCGTCCGGTCGCCGCCGACCCGGCCATGCGGCCGCCGTGGCTGGCGGTCAGCGCGATCGCGGGCAGCAACGCGGCCCCGATCCGGGCCCCAATCTGGCTGGTGATCTGGCCCGTGTCATTAATCAAGGTCCCAGTGCCCTTCCCTGGTCTTCTGCATTTGCCGGTATCTAATTCGCGCCCGGCTCTGAGCCATCTCTAATGAAGATCAGCCATGGAGCATCCACTATGAATCCTTTACCTGCCCGGGGTAGCGGCGTGCGGGAGATGTATGTATGGTGCCCCTGAAACCGGGCCCATCGGCGGGGAATGTCGGCCTGGCATAACCCCCTGGGGCCATGCACATCTGGGGGGACAATATGCGCAAACTTCCAGCGGCCCTGGGAGTTCTCGCCGCAGCCGGGCTCACCATGGCGGGCACTGCAGCCTGTCACGGGGTCATTCAGCGCCGTGCGGGGGCGGCTGCTGGATAGCCGGGCCGCGCACGCCCGCGGCGCGGGCGGCGCAAGCAGTCCTCTCAGCGAGGACAGCACGACCTGGCGGGCCAGCCTGTCACGGGGTCATTCAGCGCCGTGCGGGGGCGGCTGCTGGATAGCCGGGCCACGGCCGGCCCGCGGCGCGGGCGGCGCGGCGAGACCTCTCTGCGAGGACAGCAGGACCTGGCGAACCAAGCAGGGTAACCCGCCGGCCCCCGGGCGCTACTTGACCGTGTTGGTGTCGATCTGGTCGAAGTCGCCGATGCCGTTGGTGATCCCGCCACCACCGGACCACTGCCACATCACGGCCTGCTTCGAGGACCGGCTCACCCCGCCGAAGAACCGGGCGCAGGTGGTGGTGCGCAGGATGCACCACTTGACCGGGGCGGGCGACAGCCTGCTGGTCCCGTTGGTGTAGGTCCACTCGTAGGTGCCGGAAATGTTCGACGCGCTGCCGGTGCCGAAGATGGAGCCCCAGATCGACGGGGACGAGTACACGCCCGGCACGTAGGAGGAGTGCGCGGTCAGGTAGGCCTCGTAGCCGTTGACCTCGGCCCGGTCCACGGACGCTTTGATCCCGCGGGTCTTGATCCGGCCGCTGCACGGCGAGGTGTAGACGTTGTTCCAGCCGTTATCCAGCGCGGGCTTGATGCCCGGCAGCTCGATGTCCAGCCACACGATCTTGTAGGTGACCTTCAGGCTGCCCATGGCGCGCAGCGTCTTGGCCGCCTGCGCGGCCCCCCAGGAGCTCGCCTCGCTGGTGGTCCCGTTGTAATGCGGGTCAACGCCCGGGCCGCCCATGAACCAGTAGACGCCGGTGCCGATGCCCTTGCCGTACTTGTTGTAGTTGGTGTTGGCCGCCGCGCTGTCCGCGGACGACCAGGCGATGTTGCCGCCGCAGCCGGACCAGCGGGCCCAGTTCCCGGCCATCCCGATGTACCCGCCGTAGACCGGGTTGCCGCTGATGTCCGGCTCCCGGTACGGCGCCGGGCTGTTGATCGCGATGGGCCAGCTGTCGGTGCCGTAATAGAAGCCGGCCGGGCCGTCCGCGTCCGGCGACGCCTGGGCCCGGGTCAGGTCCGCCCGGGAGGTGACCTGGGCCGGGCTGCCCGCGGTCAGGGCCAGCGGCAGCGCGAGCGCAGCCGCCAGCACCAGGGCAGGGACCAGGAACCCGGGGCGGGGCAGGCGACGATGAGCGAGCTGGGGGCGGTTCATCCGGGGGCCTTCCGGCGTGCGGCCCGCGGGGCGCGGGGCAGGAGGGGACGAGTGGGGACGGCTGGGGGGCCGTGCGGGCCGGATCGTGAGCCACGCGGGCGGGGACCACGATCCGTGGCGCTTTATGATCTTCTGTTGGTTTTCGCCCGATACCGCCATACTAGGCACGTCGGCGCGGCCTGCCAGCTGGTCCGCGCGATGAAACCGGTTCGCGGCACAGGCCGGTTCCGGGCCTCCGGGAGGGACGCATGGACCGTCAGGTCAAATATCTGCTCGATGAGTCCGAACTGCCCGAGCAGTGGTACAACGTGCTCGCCGACCTGCCGTCACCCCCGCCCCCGCCGCTGCACCCGGGCACCCGCGAGCCGGTCGGGCCCGACGATCTCGCCCCGCTGTTCCCGCTCGCCCTGATCGGCCAGGAAGTGTCCGCCGAGCGGTACATCCCGATTCCCGAGGACGTCCGCGACGTGTACCGGCTGTGGCGGCCGACCCCGCTGCTGCGCGCCCGGCGGCTGGAGAAGGAGCTGGGCACCCCGGCCCGGATCTACTACAAGTACGAGGGCGGCAGCCCGGCCGGCTCGCACAAGCCCAACACCGCGGTGCCCCAGGCGTACTACAGCGCCGCGGAGGGGGTGACCCGGCTGGTCACCGAGACCGGGGCCGGCCAGTGGGGCAGCGCGCTGGCCTTCGCGTCGTCCGTGTTCGGCCTGCAGTGCGAGGTCTGGCAGGTCCGCGCGTCCTACGACCAGAAGCCCTACCGCAGGCTGCTGATGGAGACCTACGGGGCCACCGTGCACCCCAGCCCTTCTGACCTCACCCAGTCGGGCAAGGCGGTGCTGGCCGCCGACCCGCAGTCACCGGGCAGCCTGGGCATCGCGATCAGCGAGGCGGTGGAGGTCGCCGCCGCTGACCCGGCCGCCCGGTACGCGCTGGGCAGCGTGCTGAACCATGTGCTGCTGCACCAGACCGTGATCGGCGAGGAGGCCATCAAGCAGCTGGCGCAGGCCGGCGAGGTACCCGACCTGATCATCGGCTGCACCGGGGGCGGCTCCAACTTCTCCGGGCTGGTGTTCCCGTTCCTGCGGGAGAAGCTGGCCGGCCGGATGAACCCGGTGCTCCGCGCGGTCGAGCCGGCCGCGTGCCCCTCGTTCACCCGGGGCGTGTACGCCTACGACTTCGGGGACACGGCGGGCTTCACCCCGCTGCTCAAGATGCACACCCTCGGCCACGACTTCATCCCCGACCCCATCCACGCGGGCGGGCTGCGCTACCACGGCATGTCCCCGCTGCTGTCGCACATGTACGAGCTGGGCCTGTTCGAGGCCGTGGCCAAGCCGCAGTCGGAGTGCTTCGCGGCCGGCCTGCAGTTCGCCCGGGCCGAGGGCATCGTGCCCGCACCCGAGCCCACCCACGCGCTCGCCTCCTGCATCGAGGAGGCGCTGCGCTGCAAGGAGACCGGCGAGGAGAAGGTCATCCTGACCGCACTGTGCGGGCACGGGCTGCTCGACCTGAGCGCCTACGAGAGCTTCCTGGCCGGCCAGGTCACCGACTTCGAGCTGCCCGCCCAGTCGCTGCAGGACGCCCTGGGCACCCTCCCGGCCGGCGTCTGACTCAGCCCGTAGCCAGGCCCCCGGCCGACCCGAAGCGAATCGCCGCGTCAGGCAAGAGCGGCGGCCCAGCCGGTCCAGCGGGTGACCTGGATGCTGATTACCGGGCCGCCGGGCAGGTGCTCGCGGTACTGGGGGTAACGGGCGGCCAGCAGGGCCAGGGCCGGGGCCATCGCGGCGGGCTCGGCCAGGATGGTGGCCTGGCCGTCGGCGCGCACCCACCACAGGGCGCGCCAGTCGTCCTGGTAATGGTCGGCCAGCACGGCCACCCGGGGATTCGCCCTGATGTTCCGCAGCCGCCGCAGGTCGGTGGTGCTCTTCGGCTTGGCGTCCACCGCGCTGTAGATGCGGTCTTCCTGGCCCGGGTGGCGGTCCAGCGCGAACGTGAACGGCACGAGGTGCGGCTGCCCGTCCGGGCCGGCCGTGGCCAGCCGGGCCACGCGGGCCCCGGCGAACCGCTGACGGGCGGTCACGGCATCCAGCCTCATGCCCCCATCCTGCCCCGCTGGCCCGCGTCAGGCCGCTCCCCCGGTACGGGATACTGGTCCGTCGGGCGGCGCGCCCGCCGGGCGACACCGGTAATCCATCGCATGTGAAAGGGCCAGCAAACAGTGTCAGGCGAGGACAGCACGAGCAGCGCGACCAGCAGCCCGGCGGCAGATGAGGCCGCCCCGGCCAGCCGGACCGACGTGCTGGGCGAGATCCGGCGGCAGCGGATCGATAAGGTTCACCAGCTCCGTGCGCAGGGCATCGACCCCTACCCGCCGGACGCGGTAGACCGGGTCAGCATCGCGCGCGCCCGCGACATCGCCGACGGGGAGCCCGCCACCATCGCGGGGCGGATCATGCTGCTGCGCCCGATGGGCAACCTGACCTTCGGCCAGCTGCACGACGAGACCGGCGAGATGCAGTTCATGATCTCCCGCCGCGACCTGCCCGCGGATCACGTCCCCGGCTACAAGGCCCTCACCAAGCTCCTGGACATCGGCGACTTCGTGGCTATCGAGGGTTACCGGCTGCAGACGAAGACCGGGGAGCTGTCCGTCGGGGCGCGCCGGGTGACGATCCTGGCCAAGTCCCTGCGGCCGCTGCCAGACAAGCACTCCGGGCTGAGCAACGAGGAAGTCCTGCTCCGCCAGCGCTACCTGGACATCCTGCTGCACCGCGAGATCCAGGACATGATCTACGCGAAGGCCCGGTTCTGGCGGTCCATGCGCCGGTTCCTCGAAGACCACGGGTTCATCGAGGTGCAGACCCCGGCCCTGGAGCTGACCACCGGCGGGGCGGACGCCCGCCCCTTCGTCGCGCACCACAACTACCTGGACACCGACGTCTGCCTGCGCATCTCCATGGGCGAGCTGTGGCAGAAGCGGCTGCTGGTCGGCGGGCTGGAGCGCACGTTCGAGATCGGCCGCCAGTTCCGCAACGAAAACCAGAGCCGTGAGCACCTCAACGACTACGACCAGATGGAGTTCTACTGGGCGTACGCCAACTACGAGACCGGGATGCGGCTGGTCGAGGAGCTGTTCCGGCACGTCGTCAGCGAGACCTTCGGCACCCTGTCCTTCACCCTGCACCGCAACGGCCGGGAGTACCAGGTCGACCTGGGCGGGGACTGGGCCCGCTACGACTATTACGAGACGATCAGCCAGATCCTCGGCCTGGACGTCGAGTCGGCCACCCTGGAGAAGCTGGTCAGCCTCATCGACGAGCTGGGCATCGTGGTGGATCGCCGCGGCCTCAACCGGGCCCGGGCCATGGACGCGCTGTGGAAGCACTGCCGCCGCAGCCTGTCCGGGCCGGGCTTCCTGGTCAACGAGCCGCTGGAGGTCTCCCCGCTGGCCAAGGGACGGCCGGACCGGCCCGGCATCGTGGAGCGGTTCCACGTCATCGTGGCCGGCAGTGAGCTGGGCAACGGCTACAGCGAGCTGAACGACCCGCTGGAGCAGGCGCGGCGCTTCGAGGAACAGCAGCGGATGCGCGAAGCCGGGGACGCGGAAGCCCAGATGCCCGACCCCGAGTTCGTCGAGGCGCTCGAGTACGGCATGCCACCGGCCTGCGGCTTCGGGCTGAGCGAGCGGGTGTTCGCGTTCTTCATGGACAAGAGCGTCCGGGAGTGCCAGATCTTCCCGCTGCTCCGCCCCCTGGAGCGCGACGGCAGCGGAGCCGCCGGCTAGCGGATCCCGTCCCAGCGCACCCGCTCATCGCCGGCCGGGTCGTGGGCGGCGTGCAGGGTCTCCCCGAGCAGGCCGGTGGTCCGGCTGGCGGTGTCATACACGGCCCAGCCGGGATCCCCGCTGGTAATGAAGTTCACCCACACCTGGTGGGCCTGGTCGGCGGCGGCCTGTGCGGGCGTCTCGCCGATCAGGGGACGGACGTCGTCGCGGGTGATGGTGTCGAACACGAAGGGAATCTCGGCGGCGTGGCACGCTCCGAGCCGGTAGTTGGCCTCGGCCGCGGGGTAGTCGAAACGGTAGAGCCACGTGTGGCCGGCCCCTGACGCGGCACGGGCTTCGGCGACCCGGATGGCCGGGATGCGGAAGAACCAGTCGGTGACCACGGCGGCCATGATGTCGCCTGCGCTGGCACCGGGCCGGTTGCCCCGGTAGACGGCCAGGTCGTCTGCGGACAGCCCGTACGCGCCTGCGGCGACGGCCAGGGTCGGGTCGTCGATGAGGTCGATGGTGGCCGCAGCGACCAGGAACAGCCGGGCCTCGTCGCGATTCGATCCGGCCAGCAGCCGGACGTGGCGTCCTTGCCCTGCGGCGATCGCGGTGATCGGCGCTTCCGGCAGGACCGGGCCATCGACGACGGGCGCAAACGGCAACACGCTCAGCGCCAGCGGTCCCCATCTGGCCGGGTCGGGAGCGGTCTGCACTTCCACCACCAGGTCTGATGCGGCCCGCACGAACTTCTCCAGCGGAACCGCCTGGATCTGGTCCCGGTCAGCCGGCACACCGAGCGCGTCGGCGAGGTAGCCGCCCACCATGCGGGCCGCATCCTGGGTGAGCGTGTGGGCCGCCGCGCCGCTCTGCGTGATGGCCTGGGTGAACAAGCCGTCGGCGAGCGGCATCCCCAGCAGCGTCGTGACGCTCATGGCCCCGGCCGATTCACCAGCGACGGTGACGCGGGCCGGGTCGCCCCCGAACGCGGAGATGTTGTCCTGTACCCACTGCAGGGCGGCCAGCTGATCGAGCAGGCCGAGATTGGCGATGCCGTCGCCGAGGAACAGGAACCCCTCCGCGGACAGCCGGTAGTTGATGGTCACGCACACGACCCCATCGCGGGCGAACGTCGCCCCGTCGTACGCGCCCACCGACCCGGACCCGTTCATGAACGAGCCGCCATGGATCCACACGAGCACCGGGAGCCCGGTAGAGCTGGGGTCGGGGGTCCATACGTTGAGGTTCAGGCATTCCTCACCGGGGATCACCACCTCCGGGAACAGCGTGGCGTACTGCGGCGGGTAATCGCCCTTAGGCACGGTCGGGCCGAACGCGGTCGCGTCGCGTTCGCCGTCCCACGCCCGGACGGGCTGGGGCGGCCGCATCCGGTTCGGGCCGAACGGGGGCGCCGCGTACGGGACGCCGAGAAACGCTGAGACACCGGACCCGATCTGGCCACGGACGGTCCCGTCCCTGAGGCGGACCACCGGCTGCGTCATATCGCTCATGTGTCTCTCCATTGCGACGTTTAGCTGAACTGGTGCAAACTGTCTCCCAGCGGTCCTCGTCGTGTCAAGGTCGCCGATTCACCACCGGAACAGGAGCCAGCCCGGATGACCGCCCGCCGTCCGCACCGCCCGGACACGCCACTGCAACGCCAGCTCGCCGGGGCCACGACCCGGCCCACCGCGCTGGACGCCTTCCGGGTGGCCCGGCGGACCTTCCTGCGCGGTGACCGCATCGACATGCAGGCCCTCGCGCGGGCCCTCAGCGTCGACCGGGCCACCCTGTACCGCTGGGTCGGCTCACGCGAGCAACTGCTCAGCGAGGTCCTCTGGTCGCTGATCGACCCCACCATCAGGAACCTCCGGAAGGCCTGCGGCAACACCGGGCCGCCGGCCGCGCCTGAGCTGTCGCCGGCCGCGGCGGTGATCACCGCCACGGTGCGGGACGTCATGGCCAACCCGGGCATGCAGCGCTTTCTCGACCGCGAAGGGGAGCTGGCCCTGCGGCTGCTGACCACCAAGGCCTCGGGCTTCGAGAACCGGCTGATCAGCCTGATCCGCGAACTCGTCGAGGAAGAGGCCGTGGCCGGGCGCCTGGCCGCGTCGGTCCCCCTCGACGATCTGCCTTACGTGCTGGTCCGCATCATGGAGTCCTACATCTACCTCGGGCTCATTACCGGTGAGCACCCCGATCCCGACCGCGCTGCCCGGGTCATCAGCGCACTTCTTCCGGCCGGCCTGGGCTGACGGCCTGGCGCTGCATGTTCCGCACCTCGGGCACGAGGAGCACGGCGGCCGTCAGCAGCACGACGAGGATGGCCCCTGCGGTCAGGACGGCTGAGGTGCCGTACGCGCCGGCCAGGGGACCCGCGACCACCGTGCCGACAGGGGCCAGAGCGAAGCTGCCGAGCGCGTCGTAAGACGAGAGCCGGGACAGCATGGCGGGCGGGATTTCCTGCTGCATCGTCGTGGCCCAGTTCACGCTGAACACCTCCAGGCTCGCGCCGGCCGCAAACGCGGTGGCCGCGATCACCGGGACCGGCAGGGGCACGGCCAGGGCCAGGTAGAACACGGAATCGGCCGGCACGGTCAGGCTCGCCACCAGCAGCATCCGGCGCGGCCGGAACCTGATCATGACGAACCCGCCCAGGACGGCCCCGACGCTCTCGGCGGCCAGGATCAGTCCCCAGCTCCGGGCCCCGCCGAGGTGAGCATCGGCGACGAGCGGGCCGAGCACACTCTGGGTGCCGGCCAGGATCGCGACGACGAAGGCGAACTGCGCCACGATCACCCAGAGCCAGCGCCGGGAGATGAAGTCGCGCCAGCCCTCCCGCAACTCGGGGAGCAGGCCAGCCCTGGGCACCGCCGGCAGGGCGGGGAAACGCATGCCCGCGCGCAGCGCCCCGGCCACGGCGAAGCTCACCGCATCGGCGGCCAGCCCCCAGCCCGGCCCGGCCAGGCCGACCAGGACACCGCCCAGTGCCGCACCGCCGATCTGGCCACTGTTTCGGCCGATCCGGTCCAGGGCGTTCGCTGGCGCACGCTGGTCGGCCGGCACCGTGTGCGGCAACAGGCCCTCCGAGGCCGGGAGGTAGAAGCCGGTGCCGATGCCGCGCGCGGCGGCCAGGATGGCGAGTTCCCAGACCCGGGCGTGGCCGGCCAGCAGCAGGCCCGCCGACGCGGCCTGGGCCAGGGCCTGGAGCGCGTTCGCCGCCACCATGACCTGGTGGCGGGGCAGCCGGTCCGCCACCACGCCGCCGAGGAGCAGGAATCCGATCAGGGGAACCAGATACGCTGCGGCGACGTACCCCACGTCGCTGGCGGAACCACCGATCTCCAGGACCGCGAAGGGCAGCGCCACGGTCGCCACCGCGGTCCCGCTCGCCGAGATGACGTTGCACGCGAGCAGCAGCCGGAAGTTGCGGCTCCGCAGCGGCCCAGGGCGCATGGTCAGGATCGCCTCCGGCGGCCGCGGTGTCGATTAGGGAGCTTCCTGTTCGTCGTATCAGGTGCAGGCTAATCCGCCAGCCCGGCCGGCCACATTGCCGGGAACGCAGCACGATAGAGGGGGCATCGGCATGAAGTCCGACGAAATCTGGAAGCACATGCACGCTGAACGGGGACAGATGGCGGACACCTGGACCACGCTGTCTCCCACTCAGTGGGCGGCCCAGTCCTGGTGCCAGGGCTGGTCAGTCCAGGACACCGCCGGCCACATCCTGGCGGCCGCCGAGCAGACCCCGGTGTAACTTCTTCCAGGAGATGGCCTCGGCGGGCTTCCGGTTCAACGTCTTCGCCGACCGGGGGGCCAGGAAGCTGGCCGTCATCGGCCCGGATGAGCTGGTCCGCCGCCTGCGGGCGCGGACCTCGACCACCAACCACCCGCCCGGCCCCGTGCTGGCCATGCTGGGCGAGATCGTCGTGCACGGCCAGGACATCCGCCGGCCGCTGGGCCTCAAGCACCGGCCGCCGGAGGCCGCCCTGACCGCGGTCGCCGATAGCTGGAAGAACTCAAACCTCCTGATCGGGACGAAGCGGCGGATCAGCGGCCTGCGGCTGCGGGCCACCGACACCGGGTGGGCCCACGGCGACGGCCCCGAGGTCTCCGGTCCGCTGCTCTCGCTGATCATGGCCATGACCGGGCGCAAAGAGGCTCTCCCCGACCTCACCGGCGACGGTGTCGCCGAACTCGGAAGCCGGGCCTGAGCTGACCCCGCGGTGAGGACGGGCGCGCGGTGGCACCGCCCGGTCAGGGCGGCGGGGTGACCGGGACAATCCGGGCGGAGACCAGCTGGCCGTCCCCGATGTCCAGCACACCGACGGTGCCCTGGGGCTGGCGGCGGCGGTCGGTGGGCGAACCGGGGTTGAAGATCCGCTGCCCGTTCCCGCCCGGGTGGGGTCCGGGGCCGGAGTCGAGCGGGATGTGGGAGTGGCCGAAGACGACGAGGTCCGCGCCGGGGAACCGGCGGCGCATCCGGGCCGGGCGGCCCGCCGCCGGCCCGGAGTCATGGATCATGGCCACGCGGAGCCCGCCCAGGTCCAGCTCCAGCGTGTCCGGCGCGCCCCAGGCCGCGACTTCCGGGCCGTCGTTGTTACCCCGGACCGCCCGGACCGGGGCGTAAGCGGCCAGCTCGTCCAGGACGCCCGCGGTGCACACGTCGCCCGCGTGCAGGATGAGATCCGCGCCGCGCAGGTGCTCCGCGACCGCGGGCGGGCAGGACCGCCAGCGGCGCGGCGCGTGCGTGTCGGACAGCACGATCACCTTCACGGCCCCATCCTGCCCGGTGCGGTCCTCCCCCGGCGGCCACACCGCCTTCCATTTCTTGAACGTGTTCAAAATTACCTTTACGCTCTCACCCTGGCTGACTCATACTTGAACATGTTCAACTAGTCAGCGTCCCGACCCCGGGGAGGCGCAATGGGCGCCCTCGTTACCTACTCCCTCTACCTGGCCATCAGCGTCAGCCTTACCGTCGGGGCGGGCCTGGTGCTATCCCGCAGCGGCCAGGTCTTCCTGCGGGACGTGTTCGGCGGGGACGAGGCCCTGGCCAAGGCGGTGAACCGGCTCCTGGTGGTCGGCTTCTACCTGCTCATGCTGGGCTTCGTGGTGCTGGCCATGCGGCCATCCGGGCAGATCACCGGCGTCCGGCAGGCGGCCGGGCTGCTGTCGGTGAAGGTCGGCGAGGTGCTGCTGGTGCTGGGCGCGCTGCACCTGGCCAACTTCGCCATCTTCCGGCGGATCCGCCGCCGCCCGGCGACCGCGCCCGCACTACACGCGCCCCAGGAGCCGGTGCTGCGCCGCGGCCTCCCGGCGGAGCCCGTGTCCCGGAACCCCCAGGACGTACATTGACCTCTGTGGCCGAGCTTGAACTGACCCCGCGGGCCGAGCAGACCCGGGCCGCGATCGTAGCGGCGGCCTTGCGGCTGTTCCGGGAGAACGGGTACGAGGCGACCACCATGCGGGCCATCGCCCGGGAGGCCGACGTCTCGACCGGCAACGCCTACTACTACTTCAGCTCCAAAGAAGAGCTGGTCCAGCAGTTCTACGCCAGCAACCAGGCGGATCACCTGGCCGCCTGCCGTGTGGTACTGGACCGCGAGACCGATTTCGCGGCCCGGCTGCACGGCGCGCTGCGGGCGCTGATCGACATCTCCGCGCCGTATCACGAGTTCGCGGCCCGGTTCTTCAAGCACGCGGCCGAGCCGAGCAGCCCGCTCAGCCCGTTCAGCAAGGAATCGAGCCCGGCCCGGGACGCGTCGATCGCGATGTACGGCGAGCTGATCGACGGCTCGGCCCTGAAGATCGACCGGGAGCTGCGGGCCCAGCTGCCGGAGCTGCTCTGGCTGTACTCGCTGGGCGTGATCCTGTTCTGGGTGCACGACACCTCACCGGGCTGCGCCCGCACGTACCGGCTGATCGACCGGACCGTCCCGCTCGCCGCCCGGCTGGTGGGGCTGTACCGGATCCGGTTGCTGCGCAGCACCATGCGCGAGCTCCTGGCGGTGATCGAGGACATCCGGAGCTGACCGAGCCGGGCGGCCGGCGCGCGCCGCGACCCGGCCACGGGCTGCGGTTATGGTGGCGCCATGGCCGATCGCAAGGAGATCCTGGAGGTGGCCGGCCACGAGGTGGCCATCTCCAACCCGGGCAAGATCTTTTTCCCGCGTACCGGGCACACCAAGCTTGATCTGGTCCGGTACTACCTCAGCGTGGCGGACGGGGCGATGGCCGGCATCGCGGGACGGCCGATGGTGCTCAAGCGCTTCGTGAACGGCGCGGAACGCGAGGCGTTCTTCCAGAAGCGGGCGCCGGAGTCGCGCCCGCCGTGGATCGACACGGTGGAGCTGCGCTTCCCGTCCGGACGCAGCGCGGTCGAGGTTGTCCCCCGGGACGCCGCCACCCTGATCTGGGCGGTCAACCTGGGCTGCATCGACCTCAACCCGCACCCGGTCCGGGCCGACGACCTCGAGCATCCCGACGAGCTGCGGGTCGACCTGGACCCGGTGCCGGGGGTGGAATGGCCGCAGATCCTCCAGGTAGCGCTCGTCGCCCAGGGAGTACTGGCCGACTTCGGGCTGACCGGCTGGCCCAAGACATCCGGCTCGCGCGGGTTCCACGTCTACGCCAGGATCGAGCGCCGCTGGGACTTCGCCCAGGTCCGCCGGGCAGCGGTGGCCCTGGCCCGGGAGGTCGAGCGCCGGGCACCAGACCTGGCCACCGCGAAGTGGTGGAAGGAAGAACGGCACGGCGTATTCGTGGACTACAACCAGAACGCCAAGGACCGGACGGTGGCCTCGGCGTACTCGGTGCGGCCCACCCCGGACGCCCGGGTCTCTACGCCGCTGACCTGGGACGAGGTCGCCGGCTGCCAGCCGGAGGTGTTCACCATCGACACCGTGCCGGACCGCTTCGCCAAGCTCGGTGACCCGTGGCGGGGCATGGACGAGGCCGCTGGCTCCCTGGAGCCGCTGCTCAGCCTGGCCGAGCAGGACGAGGCGGCCGGGATGCCGGACGCCCCGTGGCCGCCGCACTACGACAAGCAGGCGGGCGAGGCGCCGCGGGTCCAGCCGTCGAAGCGCCGCACCGCCGCGCGTGCGGCGGCACCAGCGGCGCGTGCGGCGGAGGAGCCAGCCGCAAAGCCGGCCAGTCAAATCCAGCCGACTGGCCGCCGCCGGTCCACCATGCCGCTCATCGAGGTGGCCCGCGCCGCCAGCAAGGACGAGGCCCTGGCCGGGCTGGACCGCTGGAAGGAGCGGCACGCCACGGTGTGGCCCTACCTGGAGCCAGCCGACGTGCTAGTGGACTCGATGCGCGGGCGGAGCTCCACCTGGACCCGGATCCGGCTGAACCTGCGCCACGTGCCCGAGGCGGAGCGGCCGCCCCAGGAGGAACTCGACGTCGACTACGACCCGTGGGGCCGGGGCGGCGGCCGGCCTGGTGGATGACGCGCGCGCCGAGACCCACGTACGCCTGCTAGCCGAGGCTCAGCTGCGCCGCGCGGTGGCGTCGCCCCGGTACCGGTGGCTGGACGAGGACTTCCAGGGGGGCGGCCAGCCGCCTGAGGAGGTCGGCCTGCACCGGGTCAGCGCGGTGCTGAGTGCCTTGCGGCAGGCGGGTGTGCTCAGCCGGGCCACGGCAGGCCACCTGGCCGCGGAGTTCGCCGGCGCGCTGGCCGTCCGCGGCCTGCACGACCCCCGCGGCCTGGCCAGCCCGGCTCCGGCTAGCCCGGGTGGATCCACCCAGACCGGGGCCAGCGCGGCTGATGCTGCCGCGCAGCCGGGCAGCGGTGCGCCTCGCGGCCGGTATCTGGCCGTCCCGGTCGGCGCGATGATCCCGGCGGAGTGGGACGGCCACCTAGGCCAGGTACACGTGCTGGCCCTGGTGCTGGCCCCGGACCGCGCCGCCATCACCACCACCTTCGTCAGCTCCTGGCGGGAACCAGCTGCCGCCGCCGGTGGTGGTCCCGCGACTCCCCAGCCCAGCTTCCCGCCGTTCGGCGGCTCTGGGGTGACCGACGACCAGGGCCGGCGCTACGGCCTCACGCTGGAGATCGCGGGGGGCGGCTGGCACGAGGCGGGCGTACTCGCCCTGTCCGCGGTGCCGCCGCCGGGCACCCGGTGGCTGGAGATGCCGCTCACCCCGGCCCGGAGTATCCGCATCGACCTGACCGGGGCGCCGGTCATCCAGGTCCGCCACGAGCACCACTCTCCTCCGCCGCTCGGCGAGCTTCTGCTCGGCGCGGTGGCCGAGACGATGCTCGGGGGCGGCCAGCTCGTCGGGATGAGCGCCACGCTCCTGGCCAGCGGCCTGGCCGAGGTGGCTGACGCTCTCACCGCGGCCGGCCTGCTGGCGCCGGACAGCCCGGCCGCCAGCCACCTGGCCGCACTCTGTGCGCGACGGGCCATCGAGGTTCGCGGCCCGTGGGCCAGCCGGCCCCGGGCTGCCGGGCTTCCCGGGCCGTGGGTCAGTGTGCTCAGCGGCAGTCGCCGGGTGGACGGCCCGCAGGGGACGTCGACCGCCACCGCCGTCCTGCCCGAGATCGACGGAGCCCGGTTCGTGCTAGCCGGCCTGTCGTCCTGGGAACGCCACGCCACTGTGCTCGTCTTCGCCTGGGGCTGGTCCCGCCGGCCGCGGGAATTCCGCCCGCATCAGCCCTTCTCCTGGTGGGCCCGGGACGACGGCGGCCGCTGGCACGTCGGGCGGATCGCCATGCACGATGCGGCGCCCGGCACGTTCCAGCTGGAGCTGACCCCGCCGCTGCATCCGGACGCCAGGTCGCTGGACATCATCCTGACCGGCCGGGCCGGCCGGGTCACCGCCACCCTGCCGCTCGGCTGGGCGGCGCGCCTGGCCGAGGGCCAGGATCAAGAAATATCGTATTGACTTGCTCATGGCGCGCCGCTGCGTGCCCGCAGGCACGCGGCCCGGCAGCTGGGCGGAGGTCGGCATGACAGCAGCGGAGCGGGCCGAGACCTATCTGCGGCTGATGACCGAATCTGAGTTGCGCCGTGCGCTGGCCTCCCCGCGACACGAGGCACCCGAGCCGTCTGGCCTGCCCCCGTCGGTGGTGCGCTCGGCCGTCCGCCTCTCCAGCCCGCTGCTCGCCCCGCTACTTCCCCCGGTGCGGTCCGCGGCCCGGGTGTCCGGCCCCCTGCTCGGGTCGCTGTGGCCAGCCGCGCGCACCGCCGCCGCGGCGGCCCGGCAGGGGACGGCCGGACGGGCAGCCGGGCCGGTTCTCTGGCGGGCGCTGCGCGCCCGCCAGGTGCTCCGGCCGCTCCTGGCCGGCCGCGGCCGTTTCGCGGAGCCCCCGGCCCAGGCTGGCCTGGACCGGGTGCGGCTAGTGGCCGGCGCGCTGGTGCGGGCGGGCGTAGTCGGCGAGGACGCGGCCCAGGCGATGCTCGACAGCCTGACAGACGCACTGGTCATCCGCGGCAAGCTGACCCCGGGCGGGCTGTACTGGCCGGCCGGCTCCGCATCCTGGGGACCGGGGTCTCGCTGGCCGAGCTCAGCGCCCCCGCTTCCCGGCGGCCCCGTGCGGGCGGTGCCCCTCGGCACGGCGCTGCCCCTCGGGCCCGGCGGGGATCTCGGCGAGGCAAGCCTGCTCGCCCTGGTGCTGGCTCCGGACCGCGCGGTCCTCACCGCCGCCACGCAGCTGGCCCAGCCTGGCAGCGGCGCCCGCCGTCCGGGGCGGTGGCCCGCGGCGCCGCTGCCGTTGGGCCCGCTCGTTGCGACCGACGAACATGGCGTCCAGTATCAGGCCGGCCACACGGCCCAGTCGGCCCACGGCCGCTGGTCCGTGGCCTTCGAGCTGACCCCCGTCCCGCCGCCCGGAATCCGGCGGCTGGACCTCACCGGGCCGGCCATCCAAGACCCGATCCGGGTGGACCTGACCGGCACTCCCGGTCCCGGTTCCGCGGTGGGCCCGGATCCCGCCGGGGCGGACCCCGCCCGCCCAGATCCCGATCCCACCGGCCAGGGCGGGCTCCCCGCCAGCCTGAGCCCAGCCGAGCGGCCCCTGGACGCCCTCGCGGAGCGCCTGCTGGCCGACGTGGCCCGCGGATACGGCCCGGGCGACGCGCCGCTGTCCGGCCTGGCCGAGATGGTCGGGGCACTCCAGGCCGTGGCCGGCCTGACCGCTGGCTCGGCCGCCCTCAGCCGCCTCGCTGCCCTGGCCGGGCGGCTCGGCATCGACTTCCCGGCCAGCCTGCGCCCGCTCACCCGGCCGGTGGGGCTGCCGGACGCGTGGGCGGGCGTGCTGGATCATCGCGGGGCCGCCGACGGGCCGGATCGCAGCGCGGCGGTGGCGGCCGTGCTGCCGGAGATCGACGGCGCGCGGTTCGCGCTCGCGGGCCTGGATTCGGCGGCCGATTCGGCTACCCTCCGGGTGGTGGCCTGGGGCTGGCAGCCAAGTCCGCGGCCCGGTCTCGGTGGTGAGCGCTTCTCCTGGTGGGCGCGGGATGACCGGGGCCGCTGGCATCTAGCCCGGGAGCGCGGCGCGCACTACGGAGGCGGCCAGGTGGACCTGCTCGTGGAGTTCGGCCCGGCGCTGCATCCCGGCGCCCGGGCACTGGAGATCATCGTGCGGGGGCCGTCGAGCCAGGCCGCGGTGACCGTGCCGTTGCGCTGGCTGGTGTCCCGGTGAGCGGGCGTCCCCCGGTCCCGGACGGCCAGCCGGGCGGCGCGGGTTCCGGCGGCGCCGGTCCTGGCGGCGCCGGTCCAGATTCGGGACGCAGCGATCCGGGGACGGCCGAGACCTACCTGCGGCTGATCGCCGAGGGCGAACTGCGCCAGCGGCCGGTCATCTCCGGGCCCGGGCCGCACCCGCACCGGGTCTGGCTGGCCGCGGCCACCCTGGCGGCGGCCGGCGCCATCCGCCCGGACCTGGCCTGGCAGGTGGTGAGCGAGTTCGAGATATCCGCCGGGCTGCGCAGCGGGAACGTCCGGCCGGTCATCAGCAGCGTGCACCCGCCGCACTGGGCTAGCCAGCACGGGGCCAGCCAGCACGGGGCCAGCCAGCACGGGGCTAGCCAGCACGGGGCCGGCGACGGCGGGGGCAGCCGCCCGGGGGGCCGTCAGACCATGGGCGGGCCGGACGGCCCTACCGCAGTGCGGGTCGGTGCCACGCTGCCGCTGCCTGCCGAGCGGGAAGGCTGGTATGGCGAGTTCTGCCTGCTCAGCCTGGCCCGCACCGAGGCGCAGGCGGCGCTGGCGGTGGCCGCCCGGTGGGCCGGGCAGACCCGGCGGGGTGCCGGGTCACGTCCCCGGCACGCCCCCTACTACCAGGTGGGCGCCGTTGACGACCGCGGGATCAGCTATCGGGCGTCGTTGTGGGACATGGGCATCGAGGGCGAACGCGACTGGTGGGACTGCCATCTCGGCCTGGACCCGGCCCCGGCGCCCGGCACCCGCTGGCTGGAGGTCGGGCCGGGCGCCCAGGGCCAGCGGGTACGGATCGACCTGACCGCGCCGCCCGGAGCGGTGCGGATCGTGACCGAGCCGGTTCCGCCGGTCAGCACGGCGGCCCGGCTGCTGGACCAGATTGGCGACGATCTGCTCGGCCTCGAAGCGTCCGGGCAGGCCGCCCGCGAGCTGGAGGCCAGGGTCACGCAGGTCATCCAGGATCTGATCGGATCCTGCGCCCTGCGGGCCGATGACCCGGCCGTGCTGCGGCTGGCCGGCCTGGGCTGGCGTCTCGGCCTCGACCTGGGCCCCGGCGGCCCGGTCCCGGCCCGCACGATGCCGCCCGCGTGGATCAGCGTGCTCGCCGACGCCCACGCCCACGACGGACCCGACGCGGTCGCGTCGTTCGCGGCCGACCTGCCCGAGATCGGCGGGAGCAGGTTCGCGCTGGCCGGATTGCGATCCGCCCGCCGCGGCGCGACACTGCACGTCATGGCGGCCGGCTGGGAGCCTCAGGGCCAGGGCTGGCTGGTGCACGATACGGGCCCGTCCGGTGAACCGGTGGACCTTTCCCTCTCCTGGCGGGCCCGTGACTCCACCGGGCGCTGGCACCTGGTCAGCGGCATGAGCTGGGGCATGTTTACGCAGACCAGAGGGATGATCAAGATGTACCTGACTCCCCCGCTGCACCCCGAGGCGACGTCTCTGGACGTGATCCTCAGCGGCCTCGAGCGCCGGGTCCAGGCGACGGTGCCGCTCGACTGGGAACCAGGCCGGTGAGGCCGCCGTGGTGGGCCGCGCTGCCCGCGGCCGAGACCCGGATCCGCTGCGGCACCGGGGAGCACGTGCTGCGCTGGTCGGAGGGGCGACTTCACGCCGCCGACCATGCCGACGCCGAGGGTGAGCTGGTGCTCGCCGCGCTGGGCGGCGACAAGGCCGAGTGCGTGGCCATGCTGGAAGCCTGGGGGGCCCACGCTGACGACCTCGACGTGCTGGCGCTCGGCCCCCGCTCTCCAGCGGACGAGCTCGCGGTGACCTGGGAGCTCGTGGACGAGCTGCGCACCGCGTTCGGCCGCCGCCCCGGATCGGCGCCGATGCGGCCTGGTCCCGCGGCAGGAAGGGGGGCTGGCACCTTCTCGGCCCTGAGTTACTCGGCGCCGTCCCGCGGGGCCCGGCCGGCCGCGCGGGTGGTGCGGGGCATGCCGATGCGCCGGCTCACCCCGGAGCAGGAGCGGGCTCAGGCCCGGCGTGCGGAACTGCTGTCCCTGTTCGCCCTGGGCCGGGACTTCCAGCCGCGCCTGTCCGCGCAGGTGGTCTCGGCCTGGTCCGGCGAGGGGACCCCGGCCGGTCCGCGGGAACCGGGCCCGGCCCGGCCCGCCCTGGTCGCCGCGCTGACCGGGCGGCTCGCCCCCGCGGCCGGGCCCTGGGCCGGGCTCGACCCGGACGCGGTCCGGGCCACCCTGCACGAGGGTCCCGGGTGGGGCAGCGCCGAGCGGGACGGGCCGGGGCTGCAGGCTGCGCTCCCGCTCAGCTGGCTGGCCCGGGTGTGGGCGCCCGGCTTCCCCGTGGTCGGTGGCTACCTGGTCGTGGACGTCCTGGCGGGCAGCTGGCCGCAGGTGCAGGTGCTCGGGCTGCCGGCGCCGGGAGCGGAGCCTGCCGTCCTGAGCATCCAGGCCGACGGGGAACACTGGTCAGTGGCACGCGGGGAAAGCTGACTCGACCGCTGGGAGCGCAGATGGCTAACGATGGCCGGCGGTTTGCCGGGACGGGCAGCGAGCGCCAGGCCGCGTCGGTCGAGGCGCTGGGCGTGGCGGTCGCCGCGCGCGTGCCGGTCCTGCTGTGGGGCGCCCCGGGCACCGGCAAGACGTCGGTCATCCGGGCCCTGGCCGACGCCCTGGGGTGGCCATGCGAGACGGTGATCGCCTCAATCCGCGAGCCCTCGGACTTCGCCGGGCTGCCCGTCGTCGTCGGGGACGGGGTGCGTTTCGCGCCGCCGGCGTGGGCCCGCCGCCTGGCCGAGGCCGGGCGCGGCCTCCTGTTCCTCGATGAGCTGTCCACCGCGCCCCCGGCGGTGCAGGCGGCTCTGCTGCGCGTGGTGCTGGAGCGGGTGGTCGGCGACCTCGAACTGCCGGCCGAGGTGGCCGTGGTGGCGGCGGCCAACCCGCCCGAGCAGGCGGCGGACGGCTGGGACCTGTCCGCGCCGCTGGCCAACCGGCTCTGCCACCTGTCGTGGGACATCGACCCACGGGCGGTGGCGGACGGGCTGGCCGGCGGGTGGATGCCGCCGCCGGTCCCGCAGCTGCCGGAGGACTGGGCCGCCGAGCTCGGCCTGGCCCTCGCCCTGGTGGCCGCGTTCCTGCACGTCCGCCCGGCCCTGGCCTGCGCCCCGCCGTCCGACGCGGACGCGGCCGGGCGGGGCTGGCCCAGTCCGCGGACCTGGGAGATGGCCGCCCGGCTCTGGGCCGCCAGCGGCGCGGCCGGGTCGTCGGAGGAATCGCGGGCCGCCCTGGTCCGGGGCGCGGTGGGCGAGGGGGCCGGGGTGGAATTCCTGGCCTGGGTGGCCGAGATGGACCTGCCCGACCCGGAGGCGGTGCTCGCCGACCCGGCCGGGTTCCTGCTGCCCGCCCGCGGCGACCGGGCGTACGCGGCGGTGGCCGCGGTCGCCGCCGTGGTGGCCGCCAATCCCACCCCGCAGCGCTGGGCCGCGGGGTGGCAGGTGCTGGGCCGGGCCGCCGAAACCGCCCCCGACGTCGCGGCGGTGGCCGCCCGCACGCTGGCCCGGTGCCGCCCCGACGGGGCGCCGCCGCCCGCGGAACTCCAGCTGTTCGCGCCGGTGCTGCGGGACGCCGGGCTGCTGCGCGGATGAGCAGCCACGCCGGGGGTGAGGTGCCAGGCCTGGCCGCCGGACGGCTCTGGGCGGCGTCCCACTTTCCCTACCTGGCCAGCGGGCTGTTCGGCGCGCAGGTGCTCGCCAAGCCCGGGATCGCCACGGTGGCGGTGGACGAAGGGTGGCGGCTGCACGCGGACCCGGAGCTCACCGCGACCTGGACCCCGCCCCAGCTGGGCAGCGTGCTCGTGCACCACGTGTCCCACCTGCTGCGGGCGCACGGGGAGCGGGCCGTGGCCGCCGGGATCATCCCGGACGACGCGCGCGCCTGGGTGCGCGGCGCCGATGCGGAGATCAATGATGACCTGGTCCCGGCCGGGCTGGAACTGCCCGGGCAGCCGGTGCTGCCGGGGCACCTGGGCGCCGAGGAGGGCCTGCTCGCCGAGCAGTACTTCGTGGCGGGCCGGTCCGGCGAGCCCGGCCCGGCCAGGCCGGATGGCGCGGGCGGCGCCCCTGCGGCCGGGCACTGGGACCTGGACTGCGGCAGCGGCGCGGACGGCTGGCCGCGCGACTGGGACGCCTCCGGGCCGCCCGCGCTCTCCCCCTGGCAGGCCCGGCTGCTCTGCCGCCAGGTGGCCCAGGAATGCGTCCGGCACGCGCGGGAGGCCGGGAACGTGCCCGCCGGGCTGCTGCGCTGGGCGGAGCAGACTCTGCAGCCCGCGGTGGACTGGCGGCGGGTGCTCGCGGCGGAACTGCGCCGGGCCGTGGCGGACACGGCGGGCGCGGCCGACTACTCCTACCGGCGGCCCTCGCGCCGCGCCTCGGTGGCCGGCCCGGTGGTGCTGCCCGCGCTGCGGCGGCCGGTGCCTGAGGTCGCGGTGGTCTGCGACACCTCGGGCAGCATGACGGAGGACCTGCTGGCCGCCGCGCTGGCCGAGGTGGAAGGCCTGCTGCGGTCGCTGGGCCTGGCCCGGCAGATCCGCGTGCTGGCCTGTGACACCGCGGTGGGGGCGGCCCGCCGGGTCACGTCCGCCCGCCAGGTGGAACTGGTCGGTGGCGGCGGGACCGACATGGGCGCCGGGATCGACGCCGCGGCGGCGCTGCGGCCCCGGCCCGCGGTGACGGTCGTCCTCACCGACGGGTTCACCCCGTGGCCCGGCCGGGCGCCGCGGGGCATCCGGGTGGTGGTGGCGCTGCTGGGCGACGAGGCGCCGGACGGGCCGGAGTGGGCGCGGTCTGTCCGGGTGCCGTCCGCGACCACCTGACCTGCTGCCTGGCGGACCTGGCTAGCCCGGGCGGCGGCTGGTTCCTGCCGTGACGTGCCCGGCCCGCACTGTGACGTGCCCGGCCCGCACCGTGGCGTGCGCGGCCCGCACCGGGCCCCCCCGGGCCGGGGTCGCGGGCGGGGTCAGCACGGTGAGCACGGCGGTGGCCGCCAGCACCGCGGCCAGCCCGTAGCACTCGGCCCGGGCCGCCCGGGCGCGTGCCGCCGGCCGGGCTGAGTCTGGTCCCCGGCCCAGCCAGGCGCGGCCCGCGATCGCCGCCCCGGCCACGGCCGCGACCAGCACCGCCTTCACGATGACCATGATCCCGTAGCCGGTGCTCAGCAGCGAGCCCAGCGGGACCAGGACGAGCGCGCTGACCACCCCGGTCAGCACCACCACGGCGAACAGCCACACCGCCGCGTTAGCGTAGAGCCGGATCAGCCCCCGCATCGCCACCGGGTCCTCCCGCCAGGCGATCGCGGCACGCAGCGTGTAGACCAGCATCCCCGCCCACATCACCGCGGGCAGCACATGCACCACGCTGAGCAGCGCGCCGCCGACCGGGACGATGCCTTCCGGATGGGCCCGGATCGCTTCCGCGAGGACCACCGCGAGCAGCGGCAGCACGCTCAGCCCCGGCTGGCGCAGCCGCAGGGCCCCCGCCGCGAGCGCGAACGCCACGCACTCGACGACCACGAGCCCGCCCTGGCTCGTGGTCAGCAGGGCCGCCACCGCCGGGTGGGCCGGGAGCGTCAGCAGCGCCCGGGCACTGAAGATCACGACGGCCAGCCCGGCCGTCGCGGCCAGGCCCAGCAGCGAGGAGCGAAGCGCCCACGGCGTCGGCAACGGCGCGGGGGCGGTCCCCTTGTACTGGCGGGCCAGGCCCCGGCCGGCCAGGCCGCCCAGGGCGCCGGCCAGCCCGGCGAGCATCAGCCAGCGCAGCACGGCGATGAGGCAGGCGACGGCGATGGCGGCCACGGTCAGGCTTCCGCTACGGCCGGGCGGGGCGGCGTCAGGTTACGGGGCACGCGCCACATCATGACAGCACGCCGTCTCGCTCTGACCGGCGGGCAAACGTCCGTTCCAGGGGCCCGTGGTTCAGCGGGCTGGCGGCGCGAACCAGGGATGGTCGGCCGTGAACAGGTACCGGTCGGCGATGTGGTTGAGCACCCGGCGGGCCTGCTGGAACCGGCCCGCCACGTCGGCCACGACGTCCAGCCGCGCGGTGCGCACCGGCGCCAGGCCGTAGGCGGCCCGGTACCACCGGGCGCCCAGCTGCTCGAGCAGCTCGATGGCGGGCACCGTGGCCAGCCGCTCCTGCTCGGCGGCGGGCACCTGGGCCGCGCGCAGCAGCCGGGCGACGCTGGCCGGCCCGACCCCGTACAGGGTGGCGTAGTCGGGGAACACCCCGGCCAGGAACAGGGAGACGTCGCCGAGCCTGCGGTACACCCCGGGCCGCTCGGCGTCGGGCACGCCGTCCAGCAGCCCGGCCAGCCGGACCGGGTCCAGCTCGCTGAACCGCCGGGTCCGGGTCCGGCCGCCGCCCCCGCGGACCCGGTAGCGGCCGCTCGCCACCCGGGTGAACGAGGCCAGCAGCTCGGCCAGGAACAGCTTCCGTGCGGGCGAGCCGAGGAATTCGCGCAGCGCGGGCGCGTCGAACAGCGGGATCCGCTGCCGGGGGCCGGTGCGCTCGGCGACGTGCCCCATGGAGGCCAGCTCGATGGCGGAGCGGTGCACCGCGACCGCGAACGTGAGGAACGGCGAGACCGGGACGGCCTGGCCCGGCCGCGGCGGCCCGGTCTGGTCCCCACCTCCAGACACGGGCCAGCCGAACACGGCCTCGAACACCCGCGGGTCGCCGAGCAGGCCCGCGATAGCGGCGGGGTCGCGGCGCAGCCAGCCGGCGTCGGCGTCCGCCGGGAGGACCGGAACCGGGCCGGACGGCCCGCCCGGCGCCGGCCCGCCCGGGGCGGGTGCACCCGCCGCTGAGACCAGCAGCTTCAGGTCAGTGTCGGTCAGATGTGCGGCGTACTCACGGCCAACCAGAGCACCATCCATGACCTCACGTTACTCCGCGCCCGCCGCGATACCAGTGAGCGTTTGCGGCCGGCCCAGGACGGCTCAGCTGACGGCCGTCCCGCCGCTGAGTACCTGCAGCTCCACGATCTGCAGGAAGCCCGCGGCGGTGCCGGGTGCCGCGCTCGTCATGTCCAGCCTCACCTGGGTGCTGCGGACCGGGGCGAAGGTGAGCGTGGTCGGCTGGTCAGACGCGGTGGCCCGGCTGATGGTCAGGTTCCGCACCGGGACATACTTCGAGCCGTCCCAGTACGACACGGTGATCGCGGCGGGCTGCGCGAGCGCCGCGGCGATCGTGAACGAGGCCTGGACCGAGTCGAAGGACTGCGGGGCCGGCCAGGACACCGATACCCAGTCGCTGGCGTTAGAGACGCTCACCGCGGGCAGGTTGGCCGTCTGGGCCTTGTCGTAGTAGTTCGACCATCCGGTGGCGGGATCGCCGTCGAGCATGGCCGCCGGGATCGTGGCCGGCGACCCGGAGTAGCTCGCGTCGGCGGTCGCGGCGCTGCCGCTCGCCGCCGCGCTGCCGCTCGCCGCGCCGGCCAGCAGCACCGCCGGGACGGACGGCACCGCGCCGCGGCCGGACGAGGTGCTGGCCGCCGCCGCCGTGAGCCCGGCCTTGGCCCCGGCCAGGCCGGCCGAGGTCGCGGAGACCGTGATCCGGCCCGGCGCCCCGGTCGAGCGGATGATCACCAGCGCCCGGCCGTTGTAGGCGGGAACCGAGGACAGCCGGTAGCTCTGCGCGTTCTCCTGCTGGCCGTTGTCCACCCCGTCCAGCACGGCCGGGCCGGCCAGCCCGAACTGGATGAGGGGGCTGGCGTCCGGCACCAGGACGCCAGCCCGGTCCACGACCTCGACGGCCAGGAAGGCCAGGGAGGTGCCGTCGGCGCTGATCACCCGCCGGTCCGGGGTGAGGGTCAGCGCGTGCGCCGCCCCGGCGGTGCGGATCTCGTCCCGGGCCACGATCCGGCCGCCGACCCTCGCGACGGCGGTGAGGGTGCCCGGCTGGAAGGGCACCGTCCAGGTCAGGTGGAGCTTGCCCATGCTGCCGTTAGGGCTGGTGTAGCTGCCCGACGGGTAGTTGTAGTCGTCGTGGGTGGGCTCGGTGGTCTCCAGGTATTTCCGCCCGTAGGTCGTCACCTTCTCGTCGAAGGTCTTAACCCCCAGCGAGGTTCCGTTGCGGAACAGCTCTACGGTGGCCACGTTGGCGTACACCCAGACCGAGACGGGCTGGCCAGGCTCGTAGCTGGTCCAGTCCATCGGCACGAGGTGCACCATCGGCTCGGTGGTCCACTGGCTGCGGAACAGGTAGTAGGCGTCCTTGGCGAATCCGGCCGTGTCCATCGCGCCGAAGAACGACGCCTTGACCGGGAACACGTCGTACGGGGTCGGCTCGCCGATGTAGTCCTGCCCCGACCACAGGAACCCGCCGTTCCAGAACTTCCGGTCCCGGTCCTTCTTCAGCTCGTACTCCCCGCTCATCGTCCAGGACGCGAGGTTGTTGTCGTAGGAGGAGGTGGCCCGCTTCCCGGGCGTGTAGTTCTCCCCCGTGTTGAGCAGCTGCGGGTCCTGGTAGACCCCGCGGGTGGAGGTCTCCGAGCCCATCTCGGAGCAGAAGAAGAACTTGCCCGGGTACTTCGCGTGCAGCCCGTCCATGGACATGGCCGTGTTGTAGTTGACGCCCAGGCCATCCAGCTCGGCCACGATCAGGTCCTGCGGCGACCCGGTGGCGGGCACGCTGCGGTACTTGTCCGAGCCCATCACCACCGGCCGGGTGGTGTCGATGGACTTGATGTCCGCGACCAGCTGCTTCGCGATCCCCGGGCCGCGGGACGATCCGGTGTCCGGGGTCTCGTTGCCGATCGACCACAGGACCACGGCCGGCGAGTTCTTCGCGGCGTTGACCATCTCCTTGATGTCGGAGTCGCCCCACTGGTCGAAGTAGAGGTGGTAGTCGAAGGGCAGCTTCCCGGTGTGCCAGCAGTCGAACGCCTCGACCATCATCACGATGCCCAGCTGCTCGCACACCGCGATCAGCTCCGGGGCGGGCGGGTTGTGCGCGGTGCGCAGCGCGTTCACGCCCATGCTCTTCATCAGCTGCATCTGCCGGGCCATCGCGTCGAAACGCACCGCGGACCCGACCGCGCCCTCGGTGGCGTGCAGGTCGACCCCCTGGAGCTTCAGGGACTGGCCGTTGAGCGAGAACCCCGCGGCCGGGTCGAACGTGACGTACCTGATGCCGAACGGCGTGGTCACGGTGTCGGCGGCGGTGCCGCCCACGGCCAGGTCGGTCCGCGCGGTGTAGAGCTGGGGGTGATCCGTGGACCACAGCGCGGGGCTGGTCACCTTCAGGCTGACCGTCGCGGTCTGGGTCTGCCCGGCGGGGACGCTGACCGTGGTGCTGCCCCGCGCGGCGGTCTTCCCCGCCGGGCTGGTGAGGGTCACCGCCACCTGCACCGACGCCGCGGCGGATCCCTCGTTAGTGACGTCGGTGTCCACCTGGACATTCGCGTAGCCGGAGCTCAGCGTGCCGGGCAGGCCGGGCGTGGTCACGAACGTGCCGTGCCGCGCCACGTGGACCGGGCCGGTGGTGACCAGGTAGACGTTGCGGAAGATGCCGTCGCCGGAATACCAGCGGCTGCTCGGCTGCTGGTCGGCGGCGCTGACCGCGATCACGTCCTCGGTGACGCCGTCGGTGTGCACCAGGCCGGTCAGGTCGTAGCTGAAGCCGGTGTAGGCGTAGGGGTGGTTGCCGAGCAGCTTGCCGTTCAGGTACACGTTCGAGTTGCGGTACACGCCGTCGAACTCGACCGAGATCCGCTGGCCCGCCAGGGACTTCGGCAGCGTGAAGTGCTTGCGGTACCAGGCCAGCCCGCCCGGCAGGAACCCGGTGGCGCTGCTCGTGCTGGCGTTATCCACCGGGGCCAGCTCGATGCTCCAGTCGTGCGGGACGTCCAGCTGCTGCCAGCCGGAATCGTCGAAGCCGGGATCCATGGCGTTCGCGTAGGCGCCGGTCGGGTCGGTAATCCCGTCGGGGTTGACCAGCGCGAACCTCCAGCCCGGGCCGAAGTCCGTGATCCGGTTCGCGGCGGCCCGCGCGGTCAGCCGGGCCTGGGCGGCGTCGGCGGGCCAGGCGCCTAATCCCAGGACGGGGGCCAAGGCGGCGGCGCCCAGCCCGGCACCCGCGCCTTGCAGCACCTGACGGCGCGATGGGCCGCTGGCGTGCGGCGGCGGAGCAGCGTGGTTCTTCTGGTCGGCACCCATAACGTCCTCGTTTCGCCCGATCCACCTGGGGAGATGCTCCCGCGGCGCCAGCGCGCACTCCGGCGGCCGCCGGTAACACCAAGATCAAACATTTTCTGATGCTGTTTGAACGAGACCAACCAAATCGAAACACATCATCTCGCCCACGCACGCGATGTCAAGAGGGCCGCCCCGTGCTCGCCCGGGCGTGAGCAAGCCCGGCGCACCGCAGGGAGCGGGGACCTGCGGTGCGCCGGGGGTTCAGCGGCCAGCCGGGATAATCAGGCGTGCCGGAAGTCGAGCAGGAACTCCATGATCCCGTGATTCTGCGTGGTGACGAATCCGGTGAAGGAGGGGTTCGGAATGCCCCACTTCGAGAAAAGCACCGGAATCGAGCCCTGAACCTCGATGGTGCTGGCCGTGAACTCGGCCTTGAGCGGGAAGGTCACCGACCGGGTCTGGCCGTGCAGCCGGAGATTGCCGGTGGCGGTGTAGGTCTTGATCGTCCCGGCTGACGGCAAAGGCGCCAGCGAGATCGGCCTGGTGAGGACGAAGGTGCCGGCCGGGTAGGTGGCCACGTCCATGATCCGGCCGTCGAACTGCGAGTCCCGCTGGGCGGAGTCGGTGTGGATGGTGGCCATCTTGACGGTGAAGCTGGCCGTCTTCACCGTGGTGGCCTTGATCGCCATCGACCCGGTCACCGAACTGCTGCGGCCGACGGCCGTGTGCGACTGGCCCGCCAGGATCTCCTTGACCCGGTAGCCGACCCGGGAGCCGGAGCCCACCGCCCAGCTTCCGGCCACCGATCCGGAAGCGCCCTGGCTGGACACGGGGCTCGCGCTCTGGGTGCCCGAGGCGCTGGCGCTCGGCGTGAGGCTGAGCGGCGCCGGGGAGTTCCCCTCGATGAAATGAAAGTAGACAAACGGCCCGGCCACCGCGAGCACGATAATCACGACGACGGCCCCGATCACCCATCTCAGCCAGCGCCAGGGGCCACGCGACGACACCATGGATGCCTCCTGTTTACGCTGGATCAGCGCTGACGTGAACGCGCCGCAGGGCCACGTCGCCCCAGCCGGCGTGACGATCCTCCCGCAGCCTCCTGCCGCGCTGGGGGTTCTTTCTGAAGGGACTCTGAATGGGCGATGACCGTCACCCACACGTCCCGGCGGCCGGCCAGCCGCCGGGCCAGCTGCCCGGTTTCAGCCCGCCGACGTCCCACGTCCGCCTCTCGTTCATCGCCGCCATGGAGGAGTTCCGGGGCGAGGGACGCGGTTCGGCCACCGACGACACCATGCTCGGCCGGGAGATCCGGGACTACGGGCTGGACTGGCAGGACCCGGAGCGCTTCGGGGCCTACGCCAGCTACCTGCAGGACCAGGCCCGGGCGGACGCGCCCCGCCGTCCCGGGTACGTGCCCTCCACGACCTTGTGGTGGGTGGACGGGGACGAGTTCCTGGGCCGGCTCGCCATCCGGCACCGGCTCACGCCCCGGCTCACCGACCTCGGCGGGCACATCGGCTACGACGTGAAGCCCTCGGCCCGGCGGCGGGGGCACGCCACGGCCATGCTGGCCGCCGCACTGCCGCTGGCCCGCGCGCTGGGCATCGACCCGGCCCTGGTCACCTGCGATGAGTCCAACGAGGGATCGCGGCGGGTGATCGAGGCCAACGGCGGCAGGCTCGAGGACAAGCGCGGCAGCGAACTGCGCTTCTGGGTGCCGACGTCCTAGCCAGCCCCGGGTCAGCGGACCTGGGGCATGACCTCGGCCGCGATCAGCTCCAGGTGGTCCAGGTCGTGCAGGTCCATCACCTGCAGGTAGATCCGGGTCGCGCCGAGCCCGGCGAACGTCCCGATCCGGTCCACGATCTCGTCCGGGGTCCCGACCAGCCCCTCGGCGCGCTGGGTGGCCAGATCCCAGCCGATCGCCTCCGCGCGGCGGGCCAGCTCCGCCTCGTCCCGGCCGCAGCAGACCGTGTGCGCGGCCGAGTAGACCAGGGAATCCGGGTCCCGGCCGGCCACCTGGCAGGCCTCGCGGATCCGGCCGAACGCGGCCCCGGTCTCCTCGGCGGTGCTGAACGGCACGTTGTACTCGTCGGCGTACCGCGCGGTGAGCTGCGGGGTCCGGCGCAGTCCGCGGCCGCCGATGAGGACCGGCGGACGCGGGCGCGCAGCTGGCTTCGGCAGGGCGGGTGAGTCACTGACGGGGTAATACTTCCCCGCATACGAAAACCGCTGGCCGACCGGGGTCTCCCACAGGCCGGTGATGATCGCGAGCTGTTCTTCCAGCCGGTCGAAGCGCTCGGCTGTCGGGGGGAACGGGATGCCGTAAGCCGTGTGCTCAGCCTCGAACCAGCCCGCCCCGAGTCCCAGCTCGACCCGGCCGCCGCTCATCTCGTCGGCCTGCGCCACGGAGATCGCCAGCGGCCCGGGGTAGCGGAACGTGACCGGGCTCATCAGCGTGCCCAGCCTGATCCGTGAGGTCTGCACGGCCAGGCCGGCCAGGGTCAGCCACGCGTCCGTCGGGCCGGGCAGCCCGTCGCCGTCTCCCATGTTCAGATAGTGATCGGACCGGAAGAACGCGTCGAAGCCCAGCTGCTCGCTGGCCCGGGCCACCGCGAGCAGCCGGCCGTAGTCCGCGCCCTGCTGGGGCTCGGTGAAGATCCGCAGTTCCATAGATCCATCCTTGCGCACCGGTGCCCGGGACCAGCCAGGGGCCCGCCCCCGGCGGACGGCGGCCTGGCCAGCCCGGCCGGCCCGTCAACCTTCCGCCCGGCTGTCTCGTACTTGGTTGACGACAGAGGGAGCTGATGGCATGGCACACGACCCGGCCGTCGCCGACCTGGAGTCGTTCCTCGCCGAGCGGGGCGAGCCGCTGCTGCGGACCGCGGTGCTGCTCACCGGCAGCAAGGAGGCGGGCGAGGACCTGCTGCAGGCCGGGCTGGAGCGGCTGCTGCGGCACCGGTCAGCGATCGTTGGCGATCCCGAGGGCTACCTGCGCCGGACGCTGTACAACCTGGCCGCGGACGGCTGGCGGCGCCAGCGCGCCTGGCGGCGGCGGCTGCCGCTGCTGCAGACCGAGACGGCCGCGACGGTCGCGGACGGCACCCGCGAGGTGGACACGAGGGACGCCCTGATCCGGCTGCTGGTGCAGCTGCCGCCGCGGCAGCGGGCGGTCATCGTGGCCCGGTACTGGGAGCAGCTGAGCGAGGCGGAGACGGCCATGGTCCTGGGCTGCTCGGCCGGCTCGGTCAAGGCGTCCGCCTCGCGGGGGCTGCAGCGGCTGCGCGAGCTCAGCGGGACCAGCACAGAGAACGACCTGGCAGAGGAGAAGACACCATGAGCGCAGACCTCGAGCAGCAGCTTCGCGGGGCCATGGAGCGGTTCACCAGCGACGTGCGGGTACCGCCAGGACTGGCCCTCAAGGCGTACCGGCACCGCCAGAAGCGCCGGACGACGGGCCGGGTCGCCGCCGCGGCCGGGACGGCGGCCGTGGTGGCCGGGAGCCTGGCCGTAGCCGGGGCCGCGGGGGCCTTCGGCTCGGCCAGCCGCGCGCCCGTCCAGACCGCCTACACCGCCTATGTGATCACCCACGTCGAGCACGCCCTGGCCGCCCCGCGGATCGGCAACCTGGTCGAGGCGGACCGCACCGTATTCTCGCCCGGCAGCACCCTCCAGCCGTTCCCGCAGGCTCTGGTCGGGTCGGCGGGCGGCGCTGGTTCCAGCTCGCCGTGGCAGGCCGGCTACACGCTTCGCTGGATCTATCACGGCTCCATCGAGCTCTCCTCGTTCACGGCCAGCGGGCAGCGGGTCTTCGACTGGACCATCAGCCCGGCGCACGGAACCACCGCGGTGATCTACGGGAACGACACCTGGTGGACGGCGGCGGCGCAGCATGGCCAGGGCGGGAGCGGCCCCGCACCATCCAGTTGCCTCCGGGGCCACGAGATTGCCCTCGGCGGGGGCGCGGGCAACGGCTGGCCGGCCTTCATCCGGTCCCAGCTGGCCTGCGGTGCGTACGCGGTGTCGGGCAGGCAGGTGGTCGACGGAATCAACACCATCAAGATCACCGGGGCCGACGGCGGATTCACCTTCTGGGTGAACCCGGCGAATTACCTGCCCGTAAAGGCGGACCTGGGGCCGCGCCAGACCGAGTTCCACTGGCTCGCCCCCACTCCGGCCAACCTGGCCAAGCTGAAGGTGACGGTCCCGGCCGGCTTCAAGCAGGTCCCGGCGCCGGCGCCGCCCGCGGGCCAGGCTCCCTGACCCCACCGGAGGCCGGCCAGGCCCGGCGGGTCCCGCCCGGGACCCGCCGGGCTCCCGGCCGGCGTTCACTACCTGGTCAAGGTGGCCACGCATTCGACATGGTGGGTCATGGGGAACGTATCGAACGCGCGGAGCGCGTCGAGCTGCCAGCCGGCCTCGGCGAACACCGCGATGTCACGGGCCAGCGTGGCCGGGTCACAGGACACGTAGGCCACCCGGCGCAGCGCGCTGCCCGGGCGCAGCAGCAGGTCCAGTGCGGGGCGGGCCACGCCGACCCGGGGCGGGTCGAGCACGGCCAGGCTGGCCTGGTCCCATTGAGCCTGGCTGAGCACCTCGGTGACATCACCCCGGTGGACCCGGGCCCAGGGAGTATCGCGGAGGTTGTGCCGGGCATCGCGGACGGCGGCCCGGTCGGATTCGATGCCGATCACCTCCCCGGACGGGCCTACGGCCGCCGCGAGGATGCCCGCGAACAGCCCGGCCCCGCAGTACAGGTCCAGCGCCACATCCCCGGGCTGCGGCCGGAGCACCTCGCTGACCACCCCGGCCAGGACGTCGGCCGCGGCCGGGTGGACCTGCCAGAACACGCCCGCGCTGGTCCGCCAGGTCCGGCCGGCGGCGGTCCGGTGCAGGAACGGGCCGCCGCGCAGCGCGGTCAGCCCGCCACTCCCCGCGGCGACCAGCACCGGCCCGGTCACCTGCTCGGCCCAGGCCGCGGTGGACGCCGCTGAAGGGCTGCGGGCCGGCGGGCGGCCCGCAGCCCGGCCCCGGGCGCCCCGTGGGCGCGGCGCCCCCGCCGGGGTCACCACCACGGCCCGTTCGTCGGTACTCGGTGACGTCACCGCGGCCACCGACGTCGCGCCCGGCCAGCGGCCCCGGGTGACGGCAGCCTCATTGACCAGCGGGTGCGCGATCGGGCAGGTCCCGATGTCGATGATCTCGTGAGACCGGTGCTGGCGGAGGCCGGCCAGGCCGCCGGGCCGCACCGCGAAGCGGACCCGGGTCCGCCAGCCCAGGCCGTCCTCGTCGCCGGGCAGCGGCTCCACGGTGACCTCGCGGTCCAGGCCCGCGATCCGCCGCAGTTGCTGGCCGATGACCGAGGCCTTGAACTGGCGCTGGGCCGCGAGGCTGGCGTGCTGCCAGTCACACCCGCCGCAGCCGCCGGGGCGGGCGTGCGGGCATGGTGGCTCGACCCGGTCAGGCGAGGCGGCCAGGATCTCCGTCGCCTCGGCCCGCGCGAATCTGGCGGTAACCTCGGTCACCCGGGCCAGCACCCGCTCCCCGGGCAGCGCGTGCCGGACCAGGACGACCCGCCCGCCTGGCTCCCGGGCCACGCACCAGCCGCCCTGGGCGACCTCGCCGACGTCCAGCTCGAGCTGTTCGTCGCCCGCCGGCCGGGCTGGTTCCACGCTGCACCTCAATGTTCAGTCTGATCGAGTATCGTGACCGGCCGTCTCACCGGGTCAAGACAGGGAATACCGTTGGCGGGCCACTGTGAGCGTTCCAACGCGAACTCTGGACAGGCACTGTACTCACGCAAGGGGCGGTCGTGCACATTGTGATCATGGGATGCGGGCGGGTTGGTTCGACCCTGGCCCACATCCTTGAGGACCAGGGCCACTCGGTGGCGGTCATCGATCAGGACCGGGATGCGTTCCGCAAGCTGGGCTCCACGTTCAAGGGCAAGAAGATCACCGGCATCGGGTTTGACCAGAATGTGCTGAGCGAGGCCGGCATCGAGCACGCGGACGCGTTCGCGGCGGTGAGCAGCGGCGACAACTCCAACGTGATCGCCGCCCGGGTCGCCCGGGAGTCGTTTGGGGTGAAGCGGGTCGCGGCGCGCATCTACGACCCGCGGCGGGCCGAGGTCTACCAGCGGCTCGGTATCCCGACCGTGGCGACCGTCCGGTGGACCGCCGACCAGATGCTCCGCCGCCTGCTGCCGGAGGGCGCCGAGCCGCTGTGGCGGGATCCCACCGGCGCCGTGGTGCTGGCCGAGGTGGCCTACGCCGCGGACTGGGTGGGTGAGAAGACCACCGCGCTGGAGGAGGCGGCCCGGGTCCGGGTGGCGTTCCTGTCCCGGCTGGGCGAGGTGGTGCTGCCCGGGCCGGGCACGGTCTTGCAGGAGGGCGACGTGCTGCACGTGATCGCGCTGGAGGAAGATCTGGAACGGATCTCGGCCGCGCTGTCCGCGCGGGCGCCCGGTGGCAAGGCCAAGGGAGGCCGCTGATGCGCGTCGCCATCGCAGGAGCAGGGGCGGTAGGCCGCTCCATCGCCGCTGAACTGCTGGATAACGGGCACGAGGTCCTGCTGATCGACAAGAACCCGCGGTCCATCGCGGTGGACAGCGTGCCCCGGGCCGAATGGCTGCTCGCCGACGCGTGCGAGATCGCCTCGCTGGACGAGGCGTCCCTGGAGCGGTGCAACGTGGTGATCGCGGCGACCGGCGACGACAAGGCCAACCTGGTGGTCTCGCTGCTGGCCAAGACCGAGTACGGGGTCCCCCGGGTGGTCGCCCGGATCAACCACCCGAACAACGAATGGCTGTTTAACGAGTCGTGGGGGGTGGACGTCGCCGTGTCCACCCCGCGGATCATGTCGGCACTGGTCGAGGAGGCGGTCAGCGTCGGTGACCTGGTCCGGCTGATGACCTTCCGGCAGAGCGACGCCAGCCTCGTCGAGCTCACCATGCCGGACGACGCACCGCTGGTCGGCCAGCGGATCGGGGACATCAACTGGCCCGCGGACACGGCGCTCGTCGCGATCCTCAGGGATGGCCGGGTGATCGTGCCGGCCAAGGATGACCCGCTGGAGACCGGGGATGAGCTGCTGTTCGTGACCAGCGAGGACGTGGAGGACGAACTGGCCACCCTGCTATCGGGCGGCCACCACCACTGGCGCGTTTAACGGGTTTCGGTGATTTCTGGGCCGCGCTCGAAGGGGTTGAGGGGCTCGCTGAAGCGCTCGCCTTCCTGGCCTTCCTCGGCGGCGGCCATCTGCTCCTCCATGGCCTTGCGGGCCTCCTCGGGCAGCGTGATCTCCAGCAGCTCGCGGGGCGGCACCGGATGATCGCCGCGGACCACGACCAGCCCGGCGAAGATCTGCTCGAACGGGGCGGCCGCCTCGGGGCGCTCCGCGGCCGGCCCGGTGATCACGCCGCGCAGGAACCAGCGCGGGCCGTCCACGCCCATGAACCGGATCGGCTGGAGCCCGCTCTGCGGCGGATCGCCCGGCACCCGGACGTGCAGTTCCGGGCCGAACGGGCCGTCCGCCTCCTCGGCGCGGCCGCCCGCCTCGGTCACCGCGGTGATGATCTCCTGCCGCACGTCCTCCCAGAGCCCGTCGCTCTTGGGCGCCGCAAAGGCCTGGACCTGCAGCGAGCCGTCCTCCCGTACCACCGCGATCAGCGGTCCCTGGTCGTCGGCGATGTTGAGCTGGATCTCGAACCCGTCCACCACCGGGATCTGGAGGCTGCCGAAGTCGACCCGGTTCAGCGGCGGGACGTCGTCCGTCGCGTCCCACGGCCCCCACGCTGGCTCCCCGGCGTGCCCTGGCGCGGCCGCGGACGCCTCGACCCCGGCGCCGTCCCAGGACTCATCGTCCCCGGGCTCGTCCCAGGACTCCTCGTCGTCCGACTCGAGGTCCTCGCTGACCTCGTCCTCGCTGACCTCAGGCTCGGTCACTTCCTCGCGGCGACGCCGACGGAACACTGTGCTTCTCCCTGCTTGGATCTTGGAGCTTTCTGGACCCTGCTTTCAGGACCCTGGAGTGCCGGGCGACGCTAGGCCGGCGCCTGCGCGCTGGCGTGCCCTCCGGTGGACCCGAAACCGCCGTCGCCCCGTGCCGACCCGGGCAGGGTGTCCACCTCGTGGAACACCGGCCGGGCCACACGCTGGATGACGAGCTGCGCGATCCGGTCGCCACGCTGGAACTTCACGGCCTCAGCCGCGTCCGTGTTGAGCAGCGTCACCCTGATCTCGCCACGGTACCCCGCGTCCACGGTGCCCGGCGCATTCACGATCGTGACCCCGTGCTTCGCGGCCAGCCCCGACCGGGGATGCACGAACGCGGCGTACCCGTCCGGCAGCGCGATGGCCACGCCGGTCGGCACCACCACGCGCTCCCCCGGCCCGAGTTCCACGTCCACGGCGGTAACCAGGTCAGCGCCGGCGTCCCCCGGATGCGACCGGGCCGGCAGCGGAAGCTCCGGGTCGAGGCGCTTGATGAGCACGTCAACCGGGTCCGTGCCGGGGATCACCGTGGCCATGCCTCAACCCCCCGTGTGCGGATGCTGAGTGTGCTGATGCCTCTCACTCCCGCGACCTTACCGCTGGCTGGGTGCCCCGCAGGTACGGCGCGGCCCGCACCAGCGCGGCCGCGGTGGGGACCGCGACGATCGCCCCCGGGATGCCCGCCACGATCCCGCCCACGGCCAGCACCAGGATGATGGCCAGCGGGTGCAGCTTGACCATCCGGCCGACCACCAGGGGCTGCAGGAGATGGCTCTCCAGCTGGTTCTCCAGGATGAAGATGACGACCAGCACGACTGCGGCGATCCACCCCTGGGTGCCGAGGGTGACGGCGACCGCCAGGGCCCCGGCGACCAGGATGCCGATCAGCGGCACGAACGCGGCCAGGAAGACCAGGATGACCAGCGGCACCAGCAGGGGCACGCCGAGCACCCACAGCGAGAACCCGATGACCACGGCGTGGATGGCCGCGACCGTGATCGTGCCGCGCACGTAGTACACCAGGGCCTGCCACGCCGCCGTGCCGGCCAGGTCGAACCCGCTGCCTGCTGTCCCGGCCGAGGAAGCCGACCAGCCAGGCCCAGATCCGCGGGCCGTCTTTGAGCAGGAAGAACGTGACAAACAGCATCAGGACGAGCCCGGCCAGGATCTCCAGGAAGATCTTGCCCCCGGACACCACGGTGCCCGCGACCAGCGACTGGTGCTGCTGCAGGTACTTCAGCGCCCGGTTGGACAGGCCCTGAATCCCCGCATGCCGGACATGGAACGGCGGCCCGGCCAGTGACGCCTGCAGCTGGGTGACCGTGTGCCTGAGCTCGTTGACCAGATGCGGATAGTCGGCCGTGGTCCTGGTCACGGCCAGGGTGCCCGCTCCGGCGAGGATGGCCACCGCGATCAGCAGCGTGCACCAGGTGGCGGCGAGGGCGGGCAGGCCCAGCCGGCGGAACCGGGACAGCAGGGGGTGCAGCAGCGCGGTGAGCAGCAGCGCGGCCACGCAGGGCAGCACCACCAGGCGGAGCACGCTGGCCACCCGGAAGGCCAGGTAGACGACGAGGCCGACGAGCAGCAGCCGCCAGGACCAGCCCGCGGCGCGCTGCAGCCAGCGGGGCACCTGCGCGGCCTGGCTGTGCTCCGGCCCCGGCTGGCGCCGCGGCCCGGCTGGACGCTGGCCTCCGGCTCCGGCCCGGCCGCCGGGTTTTCATGATCCGGGCTGCCGCGATCCGGGCACCCAGGATCCGGCGGGGCCTCAGCAGGCCGCGCCGCCCCGGCCGCTGACCCCGTGGCCCCGTCCGCGGTGGTGGCCGCGGCGGCCGGAGGGTCTTCGTTGCGGCCCTGGTTTTCCTGGTTTTCCTGCACCGGCTGGCTGGCCCCCTCGCCTGCCTGCGTGATAGTCCCCGCGCCGTGTTCCGGTGGGGCGGGGTCAGCGGCCCGGCCCACTCCCGAGCGAAGACCGTGCCGCATGTGTCGCCCAATCATGGCTTCATGTAACCAACTACGGTGGACCCCATGCGTGTTTACCACGAACGCCTGCGTGTCCCGGTCAGCTGGTGGGTTCTCGGGATGATTTCGGTCCTCATGCTGGGGGCCGGCTTCCTGGCCGGCTTCGACTGGGAGCCGGCGCTGGCCGTCTACGGGATCCTCACCGTGGGCCTCGCGGCGATCCTGGTCGGCTGGGGCCGGCTGCGCACCGAGGTGGCCGACGGCGAGCTCCGGGTGGGCCGGGACCGGCTGCCGCTGGCCCTGGCGGGCGAGGTGACCGCGCTGGACGAGGACCAGACCCGGGCGCTGCGCGGGCCGCGGGCCGATCCGGCGGCCTACCTGATGGCCCGGCCCTACCTGCCCCGGTCGGTGTACATCGCGGTTGACGACCCGGCCGCGCGCGGGCCTTACTGGCTCATCGGCACGCGCCGGCCGGAGGAACTGGCCGCCGCGATCGAGGCCGCCCGTCCCGCTGCGCGGGCTGGCGGCACACCCGTGGGATGATCAGCACGCAGCAACCGGCGCGCCGGGCGGGAGCATCGGGCGGCCAGGCGGGCATCAGGGAGGATGCATGACAGACAAGCGCGGAGACGGTGCCAGCAAAGCGCTGAGCGCGGTGGCGGCCTTCGGAGCGGCGTTCGTCGCCCGCAAGGCGGTCACGATGGCCTGGACCAAGGTCACCGGGCATGAGCCGCCGGCTGATCCGGAAGATCCCGCGGTGGGCATGGCCGAGGCCCTCGGCTGGGCCGTCGCCATGGGCGTGGTGGTGGCCGCGGTGCGGGTACTGGCCATCCGGGCGGCGACGACCCGGTCCCGGCACAGCGCCGAGAACTCGGCCGCTAGCTGAGCCGGCCGCGCCGGTAGGCCTCACCGAACGTTTCGAGGGTGGCCGCAGGCAGTGGGATGTGCCCGCCGAGGGCCCGCGTGCCCCAGGCCACCTGGGCGCAATGCTCGGACACCACCGCACGGTGCAGCGCCTGGGCCGGGGTGTCCGCCACCGTGACCAGGCCGTGGCTGGCCAGCAGCGCGCTGGCCCGGTCGGCCAGCACCGTTACTGCGTTCGCGCCGACCTGGGCCGAGCCGCTGATTGCGTAGGGCGCCACCGGGATCTCCCCACCGAGGAAGATGACGGCCTCGTCGATCACCGCGGGCACCGGCACCCGGGCCGCGGCGAACATGCTGGCGTACGGCGGATGGCTGTGCAGCACCGCCCCGATTTCCCCGAACGCCTGGTAGCAGGCGGTATGAAGCTGGTGCTCGGACGAGGGGGCCAGGCCGCCGCCCGGGGAGACCGGCTCGCCCGCCATCGTGATCACGACCAGGTCCCCGGGGCCCATGTCCTGGTAGGGCAGTCCGGACGGGGTGATCACGATGGTCTCGCTGTCCAGCCGGGCGGAGACGTTCCCGCTGGTCCCTGACGTGATCCGGTGCTCCAGCATGCCCTGCGCGGCGGCCAGCACGGCCGCCCGGGCTTCCTTTTCCGCTCGCATCCCCCGATCCTGGCATCCAGGCTCTTAGCTATCGATGTCCGGGCAGGTCCGGAGGCGTGCGAGACTCTGTGCCGTGTCTGCACCTGACCGCTCCCGCCTGTCCTACAAGCTCAGCTTTGCGCTGCGGAATCCGGGCCGGGTCCTGCCTTACGCCCGGCGCCGCAGCCGGGACGCGCTGATCGGGATGAAAGCCTCCGATCACGTCAGCTACTACCGGGCCGTCATGAAGGCCAACACCGCCCGCAACCCCGAGGCCGCCGTGGGCAGCATGACCCACGACTCCTGGCTGAAGGTGGGTCAGCTGCAGTACGACTACCTGCTCAAAGACGGGCTGCAGCCGGGCGACCGGATGCTGGAGATCGGCTGCGGTGATCTGCGGGCGGGACGGTTGTTCATTGCCTATCTCAACCCCGGCAACTACTACGGCATCGACATCTCGCCGGACATCCTGCTGGCTGCGCAGGAGACCATCGCCCGGGACGACCTGCAGGCCAAGCTCCCTCATCTGGAGCTGGTCGATGACCTGAAGTTCCGGTTCCTGCCGGCGGAGCAGTTCACGGTGGTGCACGCGCACAGCGTGTTCAGCCATTCGCCGATCGAGGTGATCGACGAGTGCCTGGCCAATGTGGGCCGGGTGATGCGGCCCGACGGCGTGTTCGACTTCACGTTCTGCCGGACCGACGGTACCGAGCACCAGGTGCTGCGGGAGGACTTCTACTACCGGACGGAGACCCTGCTCGCGCTGGCCGACGCCCGGGGCTTCGACGCGGAACTGCTGGACGACTGGGACGAGCTGCCGCATCCCCAGTCCAAGATCCGGGTGATGCGCCGGCCCGGCTGGCGCTACTGAACAGCACCACGGGGCAGCACCACGGGGCAGCCTGCTGACCGGGCACCCGGAACCGGTTACGATACATCTCGATATCAGCCAGTTGGCTAATAACGGGAGGGCAGGCATGGACCCAGCGATGGATCCTGCGGCGGGCGGGAGCGGCGGGGCACCGGGCGCGGGCAGCGCGGCGCCGGCCATCCGGGCGTCGGACCGGGAACGGGACGCGGCGACCGGCCGGCTGCAGGACGCGTTCGCCGAGGGCCGCCTGGATGACGCCGAGTTCGACGCGCGGATGCGCAGCGCCCTGTCCGCCCGGACCCGCGCGGACCTGGACGGGCTGCTGGCCGACCTGCCCGCGGCCGGCCCGGCCGCCGGCCAGGCGGCCGTGGCGGGGCGCAGCGCGGGTAAGGGCCCGGGGCGGCTGAACATCGCGTTCAAGGGCTCGGTCCGCCGGTCGGGCCGGTGGCGGGTCCCGGACCGGCACACCTCGGTCGTGTACAAGGGCAGCGGGTGGCTGGACTTGCGGGCGGCCGAGCTGACCGCGCCGGTCACCACCTTGCTGGCGGTGGCCTACAAGTCGCGGATCACGATCCTGGTCCCGCCGGGGGTCCGGGTCGAGGCGGGCGGGTTCGGCGCCGACACCGACACCGACCCGGCGGCCGTGGTGCCTGCGGACGCGCCCGTGCTGCACGTGCGCGGCTATACCTACAAGGGCACGGTCGAGGTGCGCAGCAGGCCACCCGAGGACTGACCGGCCGTTAACCCGGCCGGCGCCGCAGGCTCCCGGACCACGGGCAGGCCCGCCTCGGCGGCGTGGCCGAACTCGTCGTCCACGGCGGTCACCTCACGGTGGGCCGCCTGCAGCAGGGAGGCGGCCACCGCCGAGCGGTAGCCGGCCTGGCAGTGCACCCACAACTCACCGCCGGGGATCTCGCCCAGCCGCCCGGCCAGCGTGTGCAGCGGGATGTGGACGGCCCCGTCCACGTGGCCGGCCGCCCATTCCAGGTCCCGCCGGACGTCCAGCACGGTCACCCGGCGGGCCCGCCGGGCTTCGGCCAGCCCGGCGAAGTCAGAGACCGGGAAGCTGGCCAGCGGCTCCCCCGCGGCCCAGTCCTCCGGCTTGCCGGTGGCCATGGCGGCGGGCCGGTCGATGCCGATCCGGGCCAGCTCCCGCTGGGCCTCGGCGACCTGATCCGCGGTCTCCCCGAGCAGCGTCACCGGGGTACCGGCCGGCAGGAGCCAGCCCAGCTGGGCCGCCAGCGTGTCACCTAGCTCGAAGCCGAGCGAGCCGGCCAGGTGCCCGGCGGCGAAGACGCGCCGCGAGCGCAGGTCCACCAGCCACTCCCCCGCCTCCACCCGGCGGCGCAGCTCAGCCGGGCCGGCCTGGGCGGGCAGCGACAGGTCGGGCGCGGCCGGGCCCGCGGCGTTGCCCGGCCCCATCCGCGCGTAGTACGCCGGGTAAGCGTCCAGGCCGGCCAGCAGGTCCGCCACGAAACGGTCCGCGCTCAGGGTCAGCGCCGGGTTGCGGGCCTTCTCCTGGCCGATCGTGGATGAGCCCACGCTGGCCGTCTGGGTCGCGGCGCAGAAGCTGCCGAACCCGTGCGTGGGCAGCACCCCGACCTGGTCGGGCAGCACGGCGGCCAGCCGGGCCGCCGACGCGTGCTGGGCCCGGGCCAGCTCCGCCGCATGCGCGGCGCCGAGCAGGTCGGTGCGCCCGGTCGCCCCGAACAGCAGCGACCCGCCGGTGAAGACCGCGACCGGGTCCCCGGTGCCATCGGCCAGCACGTAAGCCAGGTGCGTGAACGTGTGGCCCGGGGTGGCCAGCACCCGGATGCAGGCGGACGGCGTGACCTCGACCAGGTCGCCGTCCGACACCGGGACCCGGTCGAAAGCGACCTGGTCCGCGGCGCTGACGTGGTACCCGGCCCCGGTCTCCCGGGCCAGGGCCAGTCCCCCCGTCAGGTAGTCGTTGTGCAGGTGGGTCTCGAACACGTGGGTGATCTGCACCCCGCGCTCGTCCGCCAGGGCCAGGACCCGGTCGATGTCCCGCTGCGGGTCGACCACCAGCGCCACGGTCCCGTCGGTGGCCAGGTAACTGCGGTCCCCCAGGGACGGGGTGTCGAGCTGGAGTATCTCGATCATGCTGCCCCCTTTGCTCAGGACCGCCCGGCTAGCTCCGCTTCCGCGCCCGGCTCGGCCATCCCCGTGGGGGCCGCGTCCCGGCGGGCCACTTCGGCCCGGACCAGCGGGATCAGCTCCCGGCCGTAGTCAGTGGCGTCCTCAAGGGGGTCGTACCCGCGAATGAGCAGCGTGCTCACGCCCAGGTCAACGTAATCGAGCAGGGCCTGGGCGACCGTGTCTGGCGTGCCGACCAGGGCCGTGGAGTTGCCGCCGGCCCCGCTGGCCCGCGCGGTGGCCGTCCACAGCGCCCGGTCGTGCAGGTCGCCCTGGGCGGCGGCGGCCAGCAGCCGCTGCGAGCCGGTGTTCTCCGGCTGCCCGTTCGCGCCGCGCCAGCCCCGGTGCTGCGCCGCCGGGGATTCCGGGTTCTCGATGGCCGCCAGGATGCGGTGCGCCCGTTCCCAGGCGAGATCCTCGGTGGCCCCCAGGATCGGCCGGAACGACACGCTGATCCCGGGCCCGGGGCGGCCCGCCGCGGCGGCCGCGGCCCGGACCGAGGCGATCTGCTCGGCGGTCTCCCTGAGGGGCTCGCCCCACAGCGCGAAGGTGTCCGCGTGCTTGCCGCCCACCTGGTAGGCGGCGGCGGAGGAGCCGCCGAAGAACAGCGGGATACCGGCCGGGCGGACCGGCCGCACCCCGGGCCGGTAGCCCTCGAAACGGTAGAACCGGCCGTCGAAGCTGACCGCCTCCGGCCCGGTCCAGGACTCCCGGAGGATCTGCAGGTACTCGTCTGTCCGGGCGTACCGCTCGTCCTTGGGCAGGTAGTCGCCGTCGCGGCGCTGCTCCGCGTCGTTCCCGCCGGTGATCACGTGCACGGCCACCCGGCCGCCGGAGAAGTGGTCCAGGGTGGCGAACTGCCGCGCCGCGAGGGTGGGGAACACGAAACCGGGCCGGTGCGCGATGAGCAGGCCGAGCCGTTCCGTGTGCGCCGCGACGTGCGCGGCGACCTGGGTGCCCTCCGGCCAGGATGAGCCGTAGCCGATGAGGATGCGGTCGAAGCCCGCGTCCTCGTGGGCCTGGGCGTGCCGGCGGGTGAAATCGGGGTCCAGCAGCGGCGTGGTCTGCGGCCGGGACTCCGACCCGTCGTTGGTGTGGATCATCCCGATGAACTCGACCGGCATCAGTGTTTCTCCCGTGGTGTTGGCGCCCGTGGTGCTGGCGTGGTGTCGGTGCGGCACGCGGCCAGGGCGGAGCGGCCGGCCGCGGTGAGAATGGAGTCGTCCTGGGGGGTGTGAACCCGGGCGCAGAGCACATCCCTGTAGTGCCGTTCCAGCGGATTGTTCCTGGTCAGGGCGGCATTTCCGGCGAGTGCGACCGCCTGCTCCACGGCGCCGATGGCGGCCCTGGTCGCGATGAGCTTGGCCATCGCGGGATGGCCGGCCACCGTCTCGTCGCCCGCGTCCACCCGCAGCGCCAGCCCGTCCACCAGGTCGTCAGCCCCGGTCAGGGCGGCCTCGATCTCCCCGACCGCGGTCTGGAAGCGGGGCAGCGTGGCCAGCGGCCGGCCCAGCGCGCTGGGGGTCCGCTCACCCAGGAAGCCGACCAGCCAGTCGCGGGCGGCCGCGGCCACGCCCAGGTAGAGCGCGGCCAGGCCGAGCGAGTTCCAGGCCAGGAACCCCTCGTCCGGGGGCGCGGGAAACGCCGGATCGTGCAGGCCCGCCGTGGCGCCGGGCGGCACCGGCGTGTCCGTGAAGATCACGTCGTCGCTGCGGCTGGCCCGCAGGCCCAGATGGTCCCAGGTCCGCTCGATGCTGATGCCCGCGGAGTCGCTCCGGACCAGGAAGCTGCCCACCCGGGCGGGGTCCTCGTCCGTGCGGGCCCAGACCACCATCCAGCGCAGCCCGGCCGCTCCCGTGGAGAAGATCTTCCGGCCGCTCAGCCACCAGGTGCCGGAGTGCCAGCGGGCCACGGTGGCCGGCAGGCCGCCGCGGGCCGGGGTGCCGAGTTCCGGCTCCACCCGCAGCGCGTTGATCAGCACCGGGCGGCCCGCGGACTCCTGCAGGACCTCCTCGTAGATCCGCCGCGGCCACGTCCCGCCGTGCGCCTGCATCGCGTGGGTGAGCAGGGTCATGGCCGTGATCAGGGCCACCGACGGGTCGCCGCGGCCCAGGGCGCGCAGGATCCGCACGGTGGCGGCCAGGCCCGCGCCCGCGCCGCCGTACCGGCCGGCCACGGTCGCGGTGAGCAGCCCGGCCTCGTGGACCAGGCTGATGCCGCCCGCCGGGAACGAGCCGTCCCGGTCGTGCTCGGCGGCCCGCGCGGCCAGGGCGGCCGTGACCTCCGGGAGGGCCGCCAGCTGGGCCGGCCGGAGCCGGGTCAGCGGGGGCTGGCAGGTCATGCTGGTCACGGCGGTCATGCGGTCAGGGCACCCTCAGCCGCGTCCGGCTCGCCCACCGGGGTCCGGGCGGCCTGCTCGCGCAGCAGCGGCACCAGCTCCCGGCCCCACTCCACCACGTCGTCCAGCGGGTCGAAGCCGCGGATGAGCACGGTGTCCACGCCCACCCGGCGGTAGGCCATCAGGGCGTCCGCGACCTGCGCCGCGGTGCCGACCAGCGCGGTGGAGTTGCCGCCCGGCCCGGTCAGCCGGGTCACCCCGTACCAGAGCCGGTCGTCGTACACCTCCCGCTCGGCCGCCTGCTGCTGGAGCCGCTCCGAGCCGACCGAGGAGGATTCGCGGAAGCCGAAGAGGCGGCGGGCCGGCCCCGGGGTGTCCGGCACCTGGATGCCCTGAACCTGGCCGCCGCGGGTTCCGGCGACCCGCTCCTCGGTGGCCGCCCGGATCTGCTCGGCGCGCTGCCACGCCGCTTCCTCGGTGCTGGCCACGATCGGCCGGACCGACAGGCTGAACCGGACGGTGCGGCCGTGCCGGGCCGCTTCCGCGCGGATCCCCGCGACCCGCCCGGCGATGTCGGCGACCGGCTCGCCCCAGAGCATGTACACGTCCGCGTGCTGGGCGCCGACGCTGATGGCCGCCGGGGACGCGCCGCCGAAATACAGCGGGATCGCGTCCGCGGTGGCCGGCCTGACGTAGCTGTACGCCCCGCGGACCCGGTAGAACTCGCCGTCGTGGTCGAACGGCCCGGGGGCGGTGAGCTCACGGCGCAGCAGGCCCATGAACTCGGCCGTGCGGGCGTAGCGCCGGTCGTGGTCGGCGAAGTCGCCGTCCCGCTTCTGGTCCAGTTCGTCCCCGCCGGTGATGTGATGGATGGCCACCCGGCCGCCGCCGGTCAGCTGGTCCAGCGTGGCCAGCTTCCGGGCCACCAGGGTCGGGGCGACGAAACCCGGCCGGTGGGCGATCAGCACCTTGAGCCGCGTGGTGGCGTTCAGCACGTGGGCCGCGACTGCGAACCCGTCGGGGCCGGTGGCGTGGTAGCCGATCAGGACCCGGTCGAATCCGGCCGCCTCATGGGCCTGGGCGAAGCGGGCCAGGTAGCCGGGATCCACCGGCGGGCCGTCGAAGGATCCCCGGGACTCGGAGACCTCTTTGGTGCCTACCATCCCGATGATTTCCGTGGTCAAGGCCAGTTCCTTTCAGCGAGCGCTCACGAGCGCGGCCGGGTCGGCCTGCTCGCGGACCAGGCGGACGAGGGTGCCGTAGTCCCGCGCATCGGCGAGCGGGGTGAAGCCGCGGATCAGCAGGGTGCTCACGCCGAGATCGACGTACCGGAGCAGGGCCTGGGCGACCTGCTCGTAGCTGCCGACCAGGGCGGTGGAGTTGCCCGCCGCCCCGGTGACCTTGGCGATCGGGGTCCAGAGCCGCTCGTCGTGCACGTCGCCCTGGGCGGCGAATTCCAGCAGCCGCTGCGAGCCGTGCTGCTGGGAGTGGTCGAGGTTGAAGAACTGGCGTGCGCCGCGGGCCCGTTCCCGGGTGAGTTCCAGGATGTCCGTGGCCCGCTGCCAGGCCTGGGTCTCGGTGGCGGCCGGGATCGGCCGCAGGCTCACGCTGAACCGGGGCGCCCGCCCGTACGGGGCGGCCGCCCCCTGCACCTGGTCGATCCGTTCCCGGATGCCGGCCAGCGGCTCGCCCCAGAACGCGTACACGTCCGCGTGCTTGCCGCCGACCCGGATGGCGTCCGCCGACGCGCCGCCGAAGTAGACCGGGATCCGGCCGAGCGGGGGCCGCACCCCGGACAGGCCGCCCGCTACGTGGTAGAACTCCCCGTCGTAATCGAACGGGGTGGCGGACGTCCATTCCAGGCGGAGCACGTCGAGGAACTCGTCGGTCCGCCGGTAGCGGGTCACCTTGTCGGTCAGGTCGCCGTCGCGGGCCTGGTCCGCGTCGTCGCCGCCGGTGATGACGTGCAGCGCGACCCGGCCGGGGTGGAACGCGTCCAGGGTGGCGAACTTCCGCGCCGCGTAGGTCGGGGCGACGAACCCGGGCCGGTGGGCCAGCAGCACCCCGAGCCGCTGGGTGCGGGACAGCACCTGGTCGGCCACGGTGAAGCCGTCCGGCGAGGCGGACGAGTGCGCGACCAGCACCCGGTCGAACCCGGCCTCCTCGTGGGCCCGGGCCAGTTCCTCCAGGTAGCCGGGCTGCACCGGGTCGGCCTGACCCGGGTTGGCCTGGGTGGCGGCGATTTCGGTCTCGCTGTGCGGGGCGGTGGCGGCGATGCCGATGAATTCGATGGTCATCGTCCCTCCCGGGGCGCGGCGGAGCGGCCCGGGAGGGCAGCAGTGGAGCGAGGGGGCATGCCTCGGATGCAAACACACCGGCCTTCGCTATGTCAATAACTCCTATCGTTTTTATAGGAATTAGGCAGCGAGACAGGCCCGTCCCGGCTCCTGGCCGGGACTACCCCGCGTCCGGGGCCACGTCCCCGGTCCGGTCCACCGGGGACCAGAGGCTGTCCAGGTTGACCACGATGCCCTCCTGGCTGCTCCGGGCGATGACCACCACCGCTTCGTCGTCGCCCGGGTTCTCTTCCCGGTGCGGCACGTACGGCGGCACGAAGATGTAGTCCCCGGGCTCCGTCTCCAGCCTGACCTCGTCGTCCCCGTCCGCGAACACGAACGCCGGATGCCCGGACACCACGTAGATCGCGGTCTCCGCGTGCCCGTGATGATGGTCACCGGACTTGGTCACCGGGGCCACGTGGGTCTGGCCCATCCAGAGCTTGGACGAGCCGGAGGATTTGCCGGAGATGGCTTCCAGGCGGGTCATCCCGCTGGTCTGGCCGGTATCACCGCGTACGTCGCGGCCGCGGATGTGCACGAGCGGCGCGTGCCACAGGTCATCAGTCATGGGGGCTCCCGGGTCGTTCGGGCTGGCCCTGACCGGCCAGCCGATGGGCAGGGCCAGTGTAAACAGCCCGTGGCCGCAGGGGCGTCCGGGCGGTGTACTCCTCCAGCGCGTGGGCCAGCCAGCCCGCGGTCCTGGCCACGGCGAAGATGACCTCACCCGCGCCCCGGATCATCCCCGCGCAACTGGCCAGCACGGCCAGCGCGAAGTCGATATTCGGCTCCGGCAGGGACCGCCGGTGCATCTCGGCCAGCACCGCGTCGACCACGGCCAGCCGGGGTGAGGCCGGGACCGCCCGCCGGACCATGGCCAGCAGCAACCCGGCCCGCGGGTCACCGCCGCGGTACACGAAATGGCCGAAGCCGGGCACCCGCTCGCCGCGGCGGAGCAGCTCACCGACCACCCGGGGCGCGCCCGCCGCGTCCTGCGCCGCGGCCAGCATGGTCTCCGCGCCCAGCGAGGCGCCGCCGTGCAGGGCCCCGCCGACCGCACCGAGCCCGGTGGCCACCACGGCGTACGGGTCGGCCCGGACCGACGCGGCCACCCGCGCGGCCAGGGTGGACGCGGCCAGTTCGTGGTCCGCGAGCAGGACCAGCGCGGCCCGCAGCGCGTCCAGCAGCCCGGGCGGCGGGTCATCCGGGCTGAGCCTGGGCCAGAGCCGGGCCGGGATCCCGGCCCCGGCCACGGTCTCCTGATCCCCGGCCCCGGCCTCCTGATTCCCGGCCCCGGCTGTGGCCGGCTGATTCTCCGCCCCCGCCAGCGGCAGGCAATCCACCAGGCCCGCGATGATGACCCGGCCCGCCGCGGCCACGGCCGGCGGGCCGAACTGCAGCCGCAGCGGATCCGCCGCCGCCAGCGCCGGGACGATCACCTGGAGCCGTTCCAGCGGGAAGGTGCCGGGCGGGAGCGCGGCCTGCGCGGCCCGGCCCGCCGCGAGCGCCGCGGGCGCGGCCTGCCACTCCCCCGGGTCGGGGCCAGCGGAGTCTGGGCCGGCTTGATCCGGGCCCGGCCGCACGCCCCACAACAGCTCGCACACGTCCTCGAAGTCCTGCTCCCGGGCCAGGTCGAGCGCGTCCAGCCCGCGGAACCAGAGCCGGTTGCCGGCGATCTCCGTCACGCCTGACTCGATCACCAGCCCGGCCAGGCCCGGCGGCCGGCGCGGGCGGCCACGCCGGGCCAGCTCCTCGACCTCCCCGGGATCGAACCAGCTGCCCTTCCCGCCGGAACCCCCGCCAGCAGCGCCAGCGGGACCGCCGTCGGAACGCCGCCGGTCGCACTGGCCCGGCGCCGGGTCAGCACCCCCCGGCTGACGTAGGAGTACAGGGTGGCCTGCTTGATCCCGAGGCGGCTGGCCGCCTCCGCCGCACTGATCCACTCCGGCCCGGCCATCCGCCGCCTCCCCCTGCCACTCCCGTTCCCGGGAGACCCGAAGTCCTGGCCCGGGGCCGGGCCGGCCAGCGGTTGTCGTTAGAGAGCTAGATTAGTTGATTTTAATCAACGTTGATGACATTCGACAGAAATGCCAGTGTGTCGAACCCGGGGCCCGCGCCGCGGGTCACCGAGCTCACCGCACACCGCGCAGTTCCGGAGGATGCCGATGCCCGCGATCCACTTTCTTGACGTGACCAACCGCGACGGTGTGCAGACCGCCCGCACCGGCCTGTCCAAGTTCGGCAAGATCATGGTCAACTTCTACCTGGGCCAGCTCGGCGTGGCCCAGTCCGAGCTGGGGTTCCCGTTCCTGTTCCACGAGGTGCCCTACATCCGGGCCAGCGTGGCGCTGGCCGAGGCGGGCGCGTTCGGCGGGCTGCGGCTGTCTGGCTGGTGCCGCGCCGTGCCGGGTGACGTGGAGGCGGCGGTCCCACTCGGGCTGCGGCACTACAACCTGTCGATCTCCACCTCCGACCAGATGATCGTGCACAAGTTCCGCGGCCGGCTGGACCGGGCGTCGGTCATCTCGGAGATGGTGGCCGCGGTGCGGGCCGCGCGGGATGGCGGGGCGCAGACCATCGGCGTGAACGCCGAGGACGGCTCGCGCACCGACGAGGGGTTCCTGCTGGAGTTCGCGACCGCGGCCCGGGAGGCCGGGGCGGACCGGGTGCGCTACTGCGACACGATCGGCGGGGAGACGCCGGACCGGATCCGCGAGCGCTTCGCCAAGCTGGCCGCGGCCGTGCGGATCCCGGTCGAGACCCATTGCCATAACGACCTCGGCATGGCGGTGGCCAACTCAGTATCGGGGGCCCTGGGGGACCTGGACGCCGGCCAGGACGCGTGGGTGAACACCTGCGTCAACGGCATCGGCGAGCGGGCCGGCAACGCCGACCTGCTGTCCTGCATCCTCGCGTTCCGGCACGGCTTCGGGGTGGCGGGCCAGGCCCGGATCGGTGACCCGCTCGACCTGACCTGGGCCCGGCGGTTCGGCTGGTGGGCGAGCTACGCGTTCGGGCAGCCGCTCCCGCAGAACCAGCCCGGGGTGGGCCGCAACGCGTTCGCTCACGAATCCGGCATCCACGCCGACGGCGCGCTCAAGGACCGGCAGAACTACGAGTTGTACGACGACGGCACGCTAGGGCCGTTCGGAGACGACTGGTTCACCAGGGCGGGCCGGGTCGTGCTGACCGGGGAGTACGGCGGGAAGGCCGGCTTCCGGCACGTGCTGGAAGGGCTGGGCATACAGATCGCTGAGGGCGATGAGGATCTGGCGTTTTCCGTGCTCCAGCTGTGCGCGTCGGCCAGCGGCAAGCCGCTGACCGACGACGAGCTCCGCCTCATCGGGAGCTACCCGCATCAGCTCGCGCTGCTGTTCCCCGGCCTGATCTGACCGGGGCTGCGGGACCGACCGTCAGCCGCCGATCTGCCGGCGGCGGCGGATGTCCTTCAGCCGCCGCCGCTGCGACGGGTCGAGCATCAGGTACATCCCAGTCGGGATGCCGATCGCCAGGATGATCACGCCGATGGCGAGCCAGGGGCTCACGATGAACAAGATGAGACCCACAATGATCCCAGCAATGGCGAACTTCATTCGACCGGACAACTTCTGCCTCCTCAGGCGGCGAGGATCCGGTTCCCGGCCAGCCGGGCACGGCCAACCCGTGTCCGGCCGGACCGCCACATCCGCGCCTGCTAAGTGAAACGCCGGCCGGCCGCCCCGTAGTTCCGCGTCCGCCGGTTCTGCACATGTTTCCAGGCTGTGCCCAGCTTCCCGGCTCCCTGGCTGTGGCCGGCCAGCGTTCGCGGGCCCGGGTTCGCAAGCACGGCCCGGGCCGGCCAGGATGGCCGCAGTGACCAGGAGGCTGTCATGACCATATCGCTGCCCGTCGATCCCGACGCCAACGAGTTGCTTTCGCGTGACCCGCTCGCGCTGCTCATCGGCATGCTGCTGGACCAGCAGGTGCCCCTGGAGAAGGCGTTCAGCGGGCCGCGGGACCTGGCGCGCCGGCTCGGCCATGAGCCGACCCCGGCCGAACTCGCGGACTTCGACCCGGACGCGCTGGCCGCGGTGTTCAGCGAGAGGCCGGCCCTGCACCGTTACCCGCGGGCCATGGCCGCCCGGACCCAGGACCTGGCCCGGCTGATCGTGGATCGCTACGGCGGGGACCCGGCGGGGGTCTGGACCAGCGCGGCCACCGGCGAGGAACTGGTCCGCAGGATCGGGCAGCTGCCCGGTTTCGGCGCGACCAAGGCGCAGATCTTCGCCGCCCTGCTGGGCAAGCAGCTGGGGGTCCGGCCGCCTGGCTGGCAGGAGGCCACCGGCCCATTCGGCCAGGAAGGTTCCCGGATCTCGGTCGCCGACATCACCGACCGCGAGTCCCTGGCCGAGGTCCGCGCCTACAAGCAGCAGCGCAAAGCCGCCGCCAAAGCGGCCAGGTAAGCCCATGACCCAATCGGGCGAGGCGCTGGCCGGGACCGCGCAGGTGTTCGTGCTGCACGAGGGGTACGCCCGGGAAGAAGACGACGCGGACCGGGTGGGCAGCACGGTCACCCTGATCGTGGACGGCGGCCGGGTGATCGTCGTCGATCCGGGCATGGTGTCCGGCCGTGACGCCCTGCTCAGCGCGCTGGCGGCCCATGTGACCAGCCCGGCCGGGGTGACCGACGTGGTGTTCAGCCACCACCACCCCGACCACACCATCAACGCGGCGTTGTTCCCGGACGCCGTCGTGCACGATCACTGGGCCAGTTACGACGGTGACCGGTGGATCAGCCGCGAGCCGGGCGACTTCGCGCTCACCCCGTCGGTCCGGCTCATCGCCACGCCGGGGCACACCGCCGAGGACATCACGACGCTCGCGGGCACCCCGGAGGACGTGTACGCCTGCACGCACGCGTGGTGGGGCCCGGAGGGACCGGCCGACGACCCGCTGGGCACGGACCAGGCCGCGCTGCACCAGAGCCGGGCCCGGATCCTGGCGGTGGCCTCGGTGATCGTGCCCGGGCACGGCCCTGCCTTCCGCCCGGGCCCGGACACCCCCCGCTAACGCGGACTTTCTGATCCTGGGTGATAAGCGCGAAATAGCAACGTCCATTGCCCAGGATCATGAAGCGGCCAATCAGGCCGTGTACCACCGCGCGGTAAGCGGAGATCGTTCAAGATTTGCGAGGATGCTGCGTGTCCGGATAAACCGGGTCAGGCCGCCGCCGGATCAAGGATCGTCACTCCGGCAGCCTCTGACGGTTCAGGCACCGGGCGGCCTTCTTGCCGCAGCAGGGCAATGTGCGCGGCCATGGCCTCGATCATCAGCCTCTCGGTCTTCTGGCGGGTGTCCCCGGCGGCAACAACCCCAGGAAGATCAGGAGAGTACGCTGAATAGCCTGCCTGATCATCACCCTCGAAGACGACTACGGTAGCCGGTCACGGCCGCTCCTTTCGCAGGCCTGCTTGCTTCAGGATGCTCGACTCGGTCTTAGTTTCAAGGTAGCGCTCGGCTTGCCCGCTACCGTCACCAGACCAGGCTTCTCCGGATGGGTGAAATGCCGATGGGAGCCGGAGACACGCTTCAACGTCCAGCCATCCTCCTGTAACAGGATGATGATCTCGCTGATCTTCATAGGCACAATCCAACGGTAGTTCCGGGATCGGACATTTCATTTTCGCGCCGCTCCCGGATATCGTCAGAGACGCTCACATGCCTCGGCCCCCGGTCTTGCGGGTTACCGCCTCCGGGCTAAGCGCCGCAGCACGTCAGACGGCGTCGCCCTTGAGCGAGAACGCGGCCAGCCGGCGGATGGCCAGCGCGAGGGTGACCACGGTGACCAGCGCGCCCATGACCACCGCGGTGGCCAGCCCCAGGTGGGCGTTCAGGTTGCCGTCGCGGGCGATCGAGTTGGCGATCCCCAGCGAGTACTGCACAACCGAGAGGACCTGGACCCCGCTGACCACGTTACTGAGCAGCGACTCCCAGACCAGCAGGTACAGCAGGCCCACCGCGATGGCCCGGGTGGTGAGCACCGAGATCATCACGAACACCGCGTTGTAGATGACCGAGCCCACCAGCGCGCCGACGAACAGCCCGGCCGCCAGCCTGGTCGCGCCGCCGGTGGCGATCAGGCCGGCCACCAACTCCGGCACCGCCGCGAAGACCATGGTCAGCCCCGTGCCCACCGCGAACTTGGTCATGATCACCGTGGACCGCGGCACCGGGGTGGCCAGCAGGTGCACCACGCTGCCGTCGTCGATCTCCGCGCCGAGCACGCTGGTCCCGATGATCAGCGCGGTCAGCGGCAGCACCACCGCCAGGCCGAAGCTGCCCAGGACGAGACTCGGCCAGTCGGCCCGCTCGGCGTGCCCGACCTTCAGCAAGAGGCTGACCAGGACCAGGATCAGCGGCGGGATGGCGAACACCAGGGCCCGCCGGCGGCCCATGGTGGCGCGCAGGGTGATCGAGGCCACGGTCCGGGCCTGTACCGAAAGCATCATGACTCCACCAGGTAGGCGAACACGCTCTCCAGCGACTCATCCTCGGGCAGCAGCTCCCGGAGCTGGATGCCCTGCTCCCGGGTGAGCCCGGCGATCTCCCGGCTGAACGCGCCGTAGTCGGAGGCCTTGACCTGCAGCCCGCGCCCGCTCATCTCCACCCCGGTCACCGAGGGCCGGCCGATCAGCGCCGCACCCAGCCGCCGGTCGTCGGAGGTACGCACCAGGAACATGTGCGGCCGGCTGGTCATCAGCCGCCGGATGGCCCGGAAGTCCCCGGACGCGGCCAGCCGCCCGGCCACGATGACCTGGATGGTGCCGGACAGCCGCTCCACTTCCTCCAGGATGTGCGAGCTGAACAAGATGGTGCGGCCCTCGTCGCCGAGGGTCTCCAGCAGGTCCATCATGTGCAGCCGCTGCCGCGGGTCCATCCCGTTGAACGGCTCGTCCAGCAGCAGGATCTCCGGGTCGTGCACCAGCGCCGCCGCCACCTTGATCCGCTGCCGCATGCCCTTGGAGTAGGTGGCGATCTTCCGGTCCTGCGCCCCGGCCATCTCCACGATCGCGATGGCGCGCTCCGCGGAACGGTCCGGGTCGGCCAGCTTGTGCAGCCGGGCCGTGGCCCGGACGAACTCCAGCCCGGTGAGGAACGAGTAGACCGCGGGACGTTCGGGCACCAGGCCGAGGGTCCGGTAGACATCCGGGTTGCGCCAGCTCGCCGTGCCGCCCACGGTCAGCTCGCCCCGGGACGGCTCCAGGAACCCGGAGATCAGGTGCAGCAGCGTGGACTTGCCGGCGCCGTTCGGGCCCAGCAACCCGGTGACGCCCGGGCCGATGGTCATCGTGATGTCGTTGATCGCGACCACGTTGCCGTACCAGCGGGACACATTCCGCAGCTCGATCTCGCTCATGCGATGCCCGCCTTCCGGTACCGGGCGGCCAGCCCGCCCACCGCGGCCGCCAGCATCAGCAGGAACATCACGCCGTAGAGCGGCCCGAGGTTCCCCGGCGGCGGATTGGGCCCCGGTGAGGTGCCGCCGAGCCACTGGCGCAGCCCGTCCAGCACGGTGAACGGGCTGACCAGCCCGGAGAGCCGCGCCCCCGCGCCGGCCCCCGCTCCGTTCTCCGACGTCACCCCGCGCAGCAGCCCGGCCAGGGCCCAGCTGAGGAAGAAGCAGATCGCGATGCTGCCGGTCGCGTACGCGCGGCGCCCGCTGAGCGAGGCGAGCGCGAGCCCGATCGAGGCCAGCAGCACGGCCCAGGCCAGCCCGACCAGCAGGCCGGGGATCAGGGCCCGGGTCTGGGCCCAGATCGCCGCCCCGCCGTGCGCCTGGCCGATCATGCCCAGGTACAGCAGCAGCAGCGGGATCTCCAGCAGGGCCAGGCAGGCCAGGATGAACGCGCCCAGCTTGGCCGCCGGGTAGTCCAGCCGGCGCAGCGGCCGGGAGAAGTACAGCGGCAGCACGTGGCTGCGCAGGTCCCGGGATACCAGCTCGGGGGCCTGGGCGGCGACGAAGATGATCATCACCAGGACCCGGAGCTGGAACAGGTAGGTGTCGTAGTGGACGACCTGGGCACCGCCCCCGGCCACCCCGATCGTGTTGACCACCGCGGGCACGCACATGATCGCGAAGGCGATGACCGGGATGATCTTGGCCTTGGCGCCGCGGCCGATGCCGAACGCCGATCGCAGGCTGTGCCAGCCGAGCGCCCGGATGATGCCGGCCCGGCCCAGCCGCAGCCCGTCGTAGTGCCGGTAGCCGATGTCGTGGATGACGCCGGCCCCGGCCGCCGGCGGCCCGCTCTGCGTGGTCACGCTGCTCCTTCCCGCTCCGGGACGTCGTCCCGGAACAGTTCCTCGACCCGGCGCCGGCGCTGCTCCAGCCGGTTCAGCGGCAGCCCCAGGTCGGCCACGGCGTCGCGGACAGTGTCGTAGGTCTCGCCGGAGGCGATCTGGACCAGCAGCGCCCGCTCGTCGCGGTGTGGCCGCAGCCCCCGGGTGGCCAGTTCCGTTTCCAGCAGCGCCGTGCCCTCGTCCACCTCCACCAGCAGCACCTGGCTGATCTGGGTGAAGCTGGTCATCGAGTCGGAGCGGAGCAGCCGGCCGCCGTCGATGGCGATCAGATGGTCGCAGATCTGCTCGATCTCGCCGAGCAGGTGCGAGGACACCAGGATCGAGATGCCGAACTCGGCCCCGATCCGGCTGACCAGGTCCAGCATCGCGGCCCGGCCCGCCGGGTCCAGGCCGATGGTGGGCTCGTCCAGCAGCAGCAGCTGCGGGTCCCCGACCAGTGTCTGGGCCAGCTTCACCCGCTGCTTCATGCCGGTGGAGTAGGTGCCGATCTGGCGGTAGCGCTCCTCGTACAGGCCGACGTGGCGCAGCGATTCCGCGGCCCGCTCCTTGGCCGCGGTCGGCGGCAGCCCGGACATCCGGCCCAGGTGGGTAACGAATTCGGTCGCGGTGACGTCTGGCGGCAGGCAGTCGTGCTCCGGCATGTAGCCGCATCGCGACCTGACCCGCTCCCCGTCCCGCTCACAGTCCAGGCCGAGGACGGCCGCCTGGCCGCCGGTCGGGGTGAGCAGCCCGAGCAGGATCTTGATCAGGGTGGACTTGCCCGCGCCGTTGGCCCCGACCAGCCCGGTGATTCCCGGCCCGACCCGCACGGTGAGCTGGTCCAGGGCGGTCACTGCGCCCGGGTACCGCTTGGTGAGAGCGGAGGTTTCGATAACCGCCGCCACGAAACCCGGCCCGGGGCCGGTCCCGTCAGGCAGCGGCCCAGCCTGCAGGGGCCCGGCCTGCAGCGGCCCGGCCTGGATGGGCCCGGCCGGTGGCGGCCCGGGCTCCATGGGCCCGGGCTCCAAAGGCACTGGAGCGGTCACGTGTCTTCCTGCTCTCGTCGTCGCATCTCGCGGTAGGGTCCCAGCCTGGCGGCCGGGGTGGCCGCGCGTCATCATCCTGGGGAATGGCTTTCGTGATCAGGCCCTGGCCTGACCAGGCCCGCGCCGTCTCCCCGGTCAGCCCGGCAGCCTACGACCGCGGGCGGACGCCCCGGGGCGGCCTGCGGCGTTACCGTTAGCAGGTGAGCAGAGCAACCGGACCGCCCCCGCCCGGGCGGCTGAGACGTCGGTTCTGGACCGCGCTGGATTACGGCGCCGCGGCTTTCTGTGCCGTGTTCATCTTCGCTGTCCTGTTCCACTCCGTAGGTGGCGCCCATCTCCAGGTCGCCCTGGTAGGTCCCCGGGGCGCCCTGCTGGCCCTGCTGGCCATCGCCTTGTCCTTCCCGGTCGCCATCCGCCGCCGGCTGCCGGTCCGGTCGCTGGTCATCGTGCTGGCCGGCTGCCTGGCCACCCTGGTCATCGGCGGGGAAATCACCCGCGGCCCGTTCCTCCCGCTGGCCGCGGTGCTGTACGTGGTCGCGTCCACCTGCCGCCGGACGGTCGCGCTGGCCGGCCTGGCCGGCGGGCTGGCCCTGCTGATCGCGCAGGGCGTGGTGCTGCACTTCGACGGGGAGGGTTCGGGCAACGCGACCGGGGCCGCCCTGGCGCTGACCATCGCCTGGATGATCGGGTACCTGGTCCAGCAGCGCCGCACCCATATGGCCCACGTCCGGGACCGGGCGGCCAGCGATGCGGTCACCGCGGAGCGGCTCCGGATCGCCCGGGAACTGCACGACGTGGTGGCCCACAGCATGACCGTGGTCAGCGTGCAGGCCGGCTTCGGCGAGTACGTGTTCGACAGCCAGCCCGATGAGGCCCGGGCCGCGCTGGGCGCGATCCAGGCGGTGAGCCGTGAGGCGCTGGGCGAGATGCAGCGGATGCTCTGCGTGCTCCGCCAGCCCGACGCCGAGATCGCCACGGAAGCCGCCCCCGCTCTGCCCGGGATCGGGGCGGCGCCGGCCGTCCGGCTCAGGACTGATACCGTCCGGGCGCCCGCCCCGCTCGCTCCCGCGCCGGGCCTGGGCAACCTGGACCGGCTGGTGGAGCGGACCGCGGGGGCCGGGGTCACGGTGACCGTCGAGCGGATCGGCGCTCCCCGCGGCCTGCCGGCCAGCCTCGACCTGTCCGCGTTCCGCATCGTCCAGGAGGCACTCACCAACGTGGTCAAGCATTCCGGCGCGGACCGCTGCCACGTGGTGCTCGAGTACGGGGTAGACAGCCTGCTGATCGAGGTCACCGATCCCGGCTCCCCCGTGCTGACCGAACCAAGGGTGCTGACCGAAACCAGGGTGCTGACCGGGGCACGGGTGCCAACCGGAGTCGGCGGCGGCCCTGGCCGGCGCCGGGGACCGGCCCCCCATCCGGGCGGCCGTGGGCAGCGGCCCGGACCGGGCCGGGCACGGGATCATCGGCATGCGGGAGCGGGTCAGCCTGTGCGGCGGCCAGCTGCACGCGATGCCGCGGCCGGACGGCGGCTTCCTGGTGCGGGCGCGGCTGCCGCTGCCCGCTGGCCGGTCATGACCCTGCGCGTGCTGGTCGCCGACGACCAGGCCCTGGTCCGGGCGGGCTTCCGCGGCATCGTCGCGGCCACCCCCGGGTTCAGCGTGGTCGGCGAGGCCGGGACCGGCACCGAGGCGGTCGAGCAGGCCCGCCGGCACCATCCCGACGTCGTGCTGATGGACGTGCGCATGCCAGGCATGGACGGCATCGAGGCCACCCGCCAGATCACCCGGTCGGCCGCCACGAGCGAGGTACGGGTCCTCATCCTGACCACGTTCGACCTGGATGAGTACGTGTTCACCGCGCTGCGCGCCGGGGCCAGCGGCTTCCTGCTCAAGAGCATCTCGCCCGCCGAGCTGCTGAACGCGATCCAGGTCGTCGCGGCGGGCGACGCCCTGCTCGCCCCGAGTGTGACCCGGCGCCTGGTCGAGGAGTTCGCCCGGACGCCACCGCTGACCCCGGCCACCCCGGCCGGCGGCCGGGCGCTGGACGTGATCACCGCCCGGGAACGCGAGGTGCTGGCCCTGGTGGCCAGCGGCCTGTCCAACACGGAGATCGCCAAGCGGCTGGACATCACCCCGGCCACCACCAAGACGCACGTGGGGCACCTGCTCACCAAGCTCGGCGCGCGGGACCGCGTGCACCTGGTCATACTGGCCTACCAGGCGGGCCTCGCCACCCCCGCGTAGGAGACCATGACCAGCAGGCAGACAGCCGTCCCGGGACGCGAGTCTCCCCAGACCAGCGCCCTGCGCGGGCCGGCCCTGGCCCGGCTGCTGCTGACCACGCTGCTCATCGCCGGCGTCCTGGTCGGGCTGCGCGGCGGCTTCGCGCTGCACGGCTGGCACGGCCCGTATCACCAGGACGGGGTCGCGATCGGGGTCGGGCTGGAGATCATCCTGGCCGGGCTGCTTATCGCGGTGCTGGTCCGCGGGCGCCGGCCCAGCGACGACTTCCGCGTGGACCGGGTGCGCGGGGTGCTGCGGGCCGCGTTGCTGGCCGGCCTGGCCGCCATCCCGGCGGTGCTGCTGCTGGCCGTGCCGCTGCACCCGCATCCGCTGCCGCCGCAGCCGCTGCCCACCGCGCCGCAGCCGACCGTGCGGCCGACGCTGACCCGGCCCCCGCACCCGGGCCATGTGTTCCGGCTGCCACTCGCCGGTATCTTGTACGCCCTGCTCATCCTGGCCCTCATCGGCGGGATCGTGGCCTGCGTCGTGCTGCTGCGGCGGCGCCAGACCGAGCACGATGTGCTGCCGCCCGACGAAGCCTCGGTGGCCGAGGGGCAGCGCAGCGACCTGCGCGACGCGGTCAGCTCGGGGCGGCGGGCGCTGGCCGGGCTGGACGACGCCCGGGCCGCCATCATCGCCTGCTACGTGGCCATGGAGCGAAGCCTGGCCGCGGCCGGCGCGGACCACGAGGCCGCGGACACGCCCGATGAGTTCCTGGCCCGGGCGGCCGCGGCGGGACTGGTCCGCGGGGCGGCCGCCGGGGAGCTGACCGGGCTGTTCTACGAGGCCCGCTTCTCGGCGCACGAGCTGACCACGGCCCAGCGTGATGCCGCCCGGGGCGCGCTGGACCAGCTCGCCGCCGACCTGCGAGGTTCGTGATGACCCGCCCGGCGAGTTCGGGGCCGGCCCGGCCCGGGCCGCGGGAGGCCGGCTGGCCGCCCGTGCCCGAGCTCATCATCGCCGCCCTCGCCGTGGCCGCGACCGCGGCGGCCGGCTACGCCGTGGCCGGTCCCGGCGCGGTCGCGCTGGTGGCGGTGGCGGCCGGGGTGATCAGCCTGGTCGTGCTGCGCAGTCTGGTGCGCCCGCAGTCGCTGGCGTCGTCGCCCGAGGACGTCAGCGGGCCCGACCCGGCGGTGCCCGCACCGGTGCTGTCGTCCTTCTCCCGCCAGTGGCGGCGGCAGTCCAGGCTGGCCGATGCCCAGGCCTCGATGACGGCCTACCAGGCCGGCCTGCGCGGCCAGCTGGAGCACCTGCTGGCCACGCGGCTGGCCGAGCGGCACGGCATCAGCCTCTACGACGACCCGGCCGCCGCCCGGCAGGCCTTCACCGGGGGCCATCCCGGCTACGACAGCCTCTGGCGGTGGATCGACCCGGCCCGGTCCGCCGCGCCGCCCTCGCCCGGCGACCAGCCGGGGATTCCCTACCGGACCCTGGCCCGCCTTCTCGACCGACTGGAGCACCTGTGACGGACAAGACCCTGACCCCCGACGAGACCGCGCAGCGGTCCGCCCAGGTGCTCGCGGAGGTGCAGCGCGCGGTCGTCGGGCACCGGCGCGCCCTGGAACTGGTGCTGATCGGGATCCTGGCCGGCGGTCACATCCTCCTGGAGGACCTCCCAGGGCTGGGCAAGACGCTGATCGCCCGGACGTTCGCGCAGGTCCTCGGCCTGGACTTCGCGCGCATCCAGTTCACCCCGGACATGCTGCCGTCTGACGTGATCGGCGCGCCCATGTACGACCAGCGGACCGCGGAGATGCAGTTCCGGCCCGGGCCGGTGTTCACCCAGCTGCTGCTCGCGGACGAGATCAACCGGACCCCGCCCAAGACCCAGGCCGCGCTGCTGGAGGCCATGGGCGAGGGGCAGGTGAGCATGGACGGGCAGACCCGCCCGCTGCCGCAGCCCTTCGTCGTGCTGGCCACCGACAACCCGATCGAGTACGAGGGCACCTACGAGCTGCCCGAGGCGCAGCTCGACCGCTTCCTGATGCGGCTGCGGCTGGGTTACCTGGACAGCGCGGACGAGGCGGCGATGCTGCAGCGGCGGCTGGACCGCCGGGCCGAGAACGCGGTGCTCCAGCAGGTCACCGACGCGCCCGAGGTGCTCGCCATGCGGGCCGCGCTGGAGGATGTGGAGGTGTCGGCCGACCTGATCGACTATGTCGTCGCCCTGGTCCGGGCGACCCGGGAGCACCGGCAGATCCAGGTGGGGGCCAGCCCGCGCGGCGGGCTGGCCATCATCCAGCTGGCCCGCGGCCAGGCCCTGCTGCGGCTGCGGGACTACGTGATCCCGGACGACATCAAGAGCGTGGCGGTGCCCGCCCTCGCGCACCGGATCACGCTCCGGCCCGAGCTGTGGGTCCGCCAGGTCCAGCCAGACGATGTGGTGGCCGGGCTGCTGGCCAGCGTGCCGACGCCACGGACCGACCCGTCCGCAGCCCATGCCTGAGCGCCCGCCCGGGTCAGCCGGCCCGCCTGCGGCAGACACCCCGGCCCGGCCGGGCACCGCCGCCCCGCTGGCCGGCCCGGAACACGAGTCCACCGTGACCGCGCCGCTGCAGTGGACTGCGTCCCGGCACGCGCGCCGCCTGCTGACGCTGGCCCTGGCCGGCCTGGCGCTCGCGCTCGTGACCAGGCGGCCCGAGTTCGCTGGCGCGGCCGCGCCGGCCCTGCTGCTGCTCTCCCCCCGGCGGCCGGGGCGGCTGTCGCACGCCCAGGTGACGACCGGGCTGACCGGCGGCCGGCTGATCGAAGGCGAGCGGGCCGCGGTCACCGCGGCGGTCGCGGGCGCCGGGGACTACACCGCGGCGGTCATGCTGCACCCGGCGCACGAGATCGTGCCGTTGCGGGCCGCGCCGGGGCAGCGGCGTGGCTACGCCTCCGGCCACCGGGTCATGCTGCCGTTCGCGGTGAACCGGTGGGGGCGGCGGCGGGTGGGCACCGCCGAGATCGTGCTGCGTGATCGCTGGCGGCTGGCCGAGGGCCGGGCCCGGATCGGGCTGCCGTCGCTGGAGTGCTACCCGCGCCCGGCGGCCCAGCGTACCCGGGTGGTGCTGAGCCGCCTGCCCCAGCGGCTCGGCGAGCACTCCGCGCGGGCGCCCGGTGAGGGCGCCGAGTTCGCGGGCGTGCGCGAGTACGTGCCAGGCGACCGGCAGCGCAGCATCAACTGGCCGGCCACCACCCGGCGCGGCCGCCTCCAGGTGAACACGTTCCAGGCGGAACGCTCACAGGACGTGGTCATCCTGGTCGACACGGCCTGGGACGGGGACGAGCCCGAGCGTCATGTGGTGGACATCGCGCTGCGCGGCGCGGCCGCCGCGGCCCGGGCTTACCTGGACACGCGGGACCGGGTGGGGTTCATCACCTACCGGTACCGGGCCCGGTGGCTGGCTCCGGGGCACGGCCAGCGGCACTACTACCGGATCGCCGAGGCCATGCTCACCCAGGACCGGGACTGGACCGCGGACACCGGGTTCTCCCGGCTCCCCCGGCAGGCGCTGCCCCCGGGCGCGCTGATCCTGGTCTTCACCCCGCTGATGGACCCGCGGCTGGTGGAAACCCTGCGCGACCTGCGCCAGCGCGGCTTCGCGGTGCTGGTCGTCGACGTGCTCAACGGGGAGCCCCGCGCGGGCCGGGGCCGGGGCGCGCGGCTGGCCCAGCGGATCTGGCGGATGGAGCAGCAGGCGATCCGGTTCTCCCTGCGCGAACTGGACATCCCCGTGGTGCACTGGGACGGGGAGCAGAGCCTGGACCTGTCGCTGGCCCCGCTGACCCGCCGGGCCATGGTGACGCGGCGATGACGTCTGTGACGGCCGGGCCACCACCGGAGCTCCAGGCCGCCTGGCGGATCTGGTGGCGCCGCAGCACCGTCCGGCTCACGACCGCGGCCGGCCTGCTCGGCGCGGCCTGCGTGGCGTGGGCGGCGTCGCCGCCCGGGTCGGCTGGCCAGGCCGGCCCGGTCCTCACCGTGCTCGCCGCCTGCTGCGTGGCCGGGGGCGTCGGCCAGCTGGCCACGGCCGCCGTGGTGACGCCCGGGCCGGGCGCCTATCCCGGGGCGCTGACCCGGCTCGGCCTGGGGGCCCTGGACCGGCTGCGCCGGCTTCCCTGGGCCGAGGGAGTGACGCTCGGCGCCCTGGGCCTGGAGGCGTTCCACCCGGCCCGGCCCTGGCACACCGCCGTGCTCGGCGTGGCTCTCGTGGCGTACCTGCTGGCTACGCACCTGGCCGAGTCCACCGGCGGCCCCGGGGAAGCCAGCACGGTGCTGCGCAGCCAGGCCCCGGTGCTGGCCGCGGGGCTGGGGTTGCTGGTGCTGGCGGCGGGATCGGCGCTGCTGCCCTCGGCCGGGGACGGGCTGGCCGGTGGCTGGCTCCGGGCCGCCGCCGCGGTCGCCGCGGTGCTGGCCGCCGCCCTGGCCCTGCCCGTCTGACCGACCTGGGCGCCCAGCCCCCCACGGCCCACGCTGGCCACAGCGGGGTGCTTTTGCGCCGCCGGCAGCGCAAAAGCACCCCGCTAATGAGTGCGGGCCCGCGTTCAGCGCCCGGCGGCGTACCCCTGCATGCCGCGGGGGTTCGCGGCCGCGTAGAGCATCCCGTTATCCCGGGCCACCGCGCTGACCCGGCCCAGCGACCAGGGCGGCCGGACCGTGACCTGGTGCCCGCGGCGGCGCAGCTCAGCCAGCACCTGCGGGCCGGCCCGCTCCTCCACATCCACCGCCAGCGGCGACGACTCGCGCGGGTAGAACGAGGACGGGAAGTGCCGGGTATGAAACGCGGGCGCGTCGATCGCCTCCTGCAGGTTCATCCCGAACAGCACGTGACGCAGGAAGAAGGTCAGCGTCCACTGGTCCTGCTGATCCCCGCCGGGCGTCCCGAAGGCCAGGTAGGGCTCCCCGTCGCGCAGCGCCATGCTCGGCGTCAGCGTGGTCCGCGGGCGCTTGCCCGGGGCCAGGCTGTTGGGCAGCCCCGCGGTGAGGGTGAACATCTGGGCCCGGGTGCCCAGGCAGAAACCGAGGCCCGGGATGACCGGCGAGCTCTGCAGCCAGCCCCCGCTCGGCGTGGCCGACACCATGTTCCCGAACCGGTCGGCGACATCGAGGTGGCAGGTGTCGCCCCGGGTCGGCCTCGCGTCCGCGCGGGTGCCCTGCCCGGTGACCTCCCAGGCCGGGCGGGCCGCGGCCCCGGACTCCTCGGCGGTGGGCTCCGCCGCCACCACGCCGTCCGGGGCGGCCCCGGCCGGGACATGCGTGTCCCCGGTCGCGTAGCCGGGCAGCCGCGGCTCGGCGCCGCCGGGATGGCCTGGCCGCAGGTCTGGGGACGCGGCCAGACCCACCAGGGCCCTGCGGGCCGTGGCGTAAGACCCGGACAGCAGGTCGCCGAGCGGGACATCGGCGAACCTGGGATCGCCGTACCAGGCCTCGCGATCGGCGAAAGCCAGCTTCGCGCTCTCGACCACGGTGTGGATGAAGTCCGGGCCGGCCGGGTCCATCTCCCGCACGCCCAGCCCGTCGAGGAGGGCCAGTTGCTGCAGGAAGACCGGGCCCTGGCCCCACGGGCCCGTCTTGCACACGGTCAGGCCGGCGAAGTCCAGCGTCACCGGCGGCTCGGTGCCGGCCCGCCAGGCCGCCAGGTCCGCCGGGCTGAGCAAGGCCCGGTGCCGCTCCCCCGTCATGTCCATGACCTCAGCCCGCTCCAGGTAGGAGCCGATCGCCTCGGCCACGAACCCGTCATAGAACGCGCGGCGCGCCGCCTCGATCTGCCCGTCGCGGTCCGCGCCGGCTGCCTCGGCCTCGTCCAGGATGCGCTGGTAGGTCGCGGCCAGGGCCGGATTGGCGAACCGGGCCCCGGGGGCCGGCACCCCGCCCGCCAGGTAGATCTCGGCCGAGGTGGGCCAGTGGTCGCGGAAGACCGGCTCGGCGGCGGCGATGCCCGCGCTCACCCCGGCCGCCATCGGGTAGCCGTCCCGGGCGTACCCGATCGCGTACTGCATGACGTCGCGCAGCCGCATCCGGCCGTGCCGCTGGAGCAGCAGCATCCAGCTGCCGAAGGCCGCGGGGACACAGGCGGCGAGCAGGCCGTTGCCCGGGATCAGGTCCAGATCCAGGGCGCCGAACGCGGCCAGCGTGGCCGCACCCGGCGCCGGTCCCTGGCCGTCCAGCACGAACACGCCGGTGCTTCCGGTCCCGTCATTCCCCCGGCTGGCGTCGTAGCCGATGATCGGCGCCTCACCGCCCACCCCGTTCATGTGCGGCTCGACCACCTGCAGCACCAGGCCCGCCGCCACGGCCGCGTCGAACGCGGTGCCCCCGGCCTCCAGCACCGCCATCCCGGAGGCGGTGGCCAGCCAGTGGGTGGAGGCGACCATGCCGAAGGTGCCCGCGAGCTGGGGCCGGGTCGTGAACGAGGAACCCTGCGGCAGCATCAGCACTCCTGTCGGCGTGGGCCAGCGTGGCCGGGGGAAGGGACGGGATCCAGGTGCCATAATCGCCGGGGCCCCATAGCCCGGGCAACCAGAAGTGCGCGCAACCGCCTTGGCCCATGCTGCGTCGTAAGAGTCAGGACACCCCAGGGGTACGGCTAGCGGCCCGCCAGGCCAGCCCCGCCGAACAAGGGAACGCCGATGAGACCATCCGCCCACGCCGCCCGGCGAATCAGCGCCGCCGCAGCCCTGCTGTGCACCGGCGCCCTCGCGGCGGCCTGCGGATCGACCAGCAGCAACAGCTCCGCCGGAAGCCAGGCGTCCACGGCCGTCTCGACGGCATCCGCGGCCGCCTCGGCCGCCGCGGCATCCTCGAGCCCCCCGCCCACCACGGGGGCCACGACCCCGCCCAGCACACCGTCGGCGCCCGCCTGCTCCACGGCCGACCTGTCCGGGAAGGTGAACACCAGTCCGGGCGGCGCGGCGGCCGGCAGCACCTACTACCCGCTGAACCTGACCAACACGTCCAAGAGCTCGTGCTACCTGTACGGCTACCCGGGCGTGTCCTTCGTGACCGGGCCGTCCGGCAGCCAGATCGGCCAGCCCGCGTCCCGCAACCCCGCCGTCACGCCGAGCACCGTCATCGTGCCCCCGGGCGGGACCGCCCACGTGACCATCCAGGTCGTCGACGCGCTGAACTACAGCAAGTCCGACTGCCAGCCGGTCACCGCGCACTGGCTCAAGGTGTTCCCGCCCGGCCAGTTCACCGCGCTGTACATCAAGTTCAGCGCGACGACCTGCTCCGCCAAGCTCCCCGCGAAGCTGGGCGTCCCGCTCACCGTGGACGCGGTCAAGGGCGGTGCGGGCCAGCCCGGCCAGGGCCTGTAAACCGCTGACCCCGCTGCCCGCCGGCCCGGCCCGCCCGATAGCGTCGGGGTCATGGATGACCTTCCCCCGCGGGTCCGGGCGCTCTGTGATCTCGACGTCGCCGAGACGCGCGAGTACAGCGGACGCCACGAGTACGACGGCAGGATCCAGGACCTCTCCCCCGGCGGGGTGCGCGGCGGCCTGGCCCGGCTGGCCGAGACCGCCGCATCCGGTGACCGGCTCGATGATCCGCACGACGAGTCCCACCTGGCCGCGTTCGAGCGGCGGGCCCAGGTCGCCTACGGCGAGCTGGAACTGCACCGGCGCAACCCGCTGGCCCACCTCGCCGAGATGGATCTGGCCTGCTATGACCGCGAGTACGCACCAGCGGAGGAGCGGGCGCGGGCCAAGCTGGCGCACCTGGCCCTCTGGCCCGAGGCGGTGGACGCGGCGCTGGCCTCGCTGGACCAGGTCAGTGCCCCGGTGGCGGGCTCGCTGACCGGGGGCATCCAGGGGCTGGCCGCGGGCATCCCGGCGGACGCCCCGCCCGCCGTGGCCTCGGCCGCCCGGGCCGCGCACCGCCGGCTCGTCGCCCATGTGGAGCGCGCGGCCCGGCAGGGGGACCCGGACCCGGCGCTGGGCGCGGCCGGGCTGCGCAGCCTGATGAGCGCGGCCGATGACATCGACGTCGACCTCGGCGCGCTGGCAGAGCGGGCCGACGCCGAGCGTGACCGGCTGCTGAACCGGCTGGCCGAGGACTGCGCCCGGATCGACGCGAACCGGCCGCCGCTGGAGCTGTGCCGGGACCTGGTGCGTGATCACCCGGGCCCGGACGGGGTGATGGAGGCGGCCCGGCTCGGCACCGATCAGGCGATCGAGTTCACCCGGGAACGGAACCTGATGCCCTACAACGACGGCGTCTGCCTGGTCGGGCCGGCCCCGGAATCACGCCGCTGGGCCATGGCGATGATCTCCAACGCCGCGCCCGGCGAGCCCGAGGCACCGTCGTGGTTCTACGTCACGCCGCCCGAGCCCAGCTGGCCGGAGCAGGACCAGGAGGAGTGGCTGGAGGTGTTCAGCGCCACCACGCTGCCCGGCATCGTCGTGCACGAGGTGGCGCCGGGGCACTTCTCGCACGGCCGTGCGCTGCGCCGGGCGGCCGGCCCGGTGCGCCGGACGCTGGCCTCCGCCGCGTTCCTGGAGGGCTGGGCGCATTACGCCGAGGAACTGTGCGTCGAGGAGGGATTCCTCCGCGACGACCCCCGGTTCGCGGTGGGCGTGTGGCTGGAGGCCCTGGTCCGGGTGACCCGGCTGGCCTGCTCGATCGGCGTGCACACCGCGGGCATGAGCGTCGAGGAAGGTGCCCGGCGTTTCGAGGCGGACACCCACCTGGCCGGTCCCGCGGCCCTGTCGGAGGCCCGGCGGGCGACGTTCGATCCGACGTACGGGCGCTACACGTGGGGCAAGCTCGAGATCATGGATCTGCGTGAGCAGGCCCGCAAGCACTGGGGCAACGGCTTCACCCTGCTGCGCTTCCACACCGCCCTGATGGAGCTGGGTTCCCCGCCGCTCGGCCTGATCGCCACCGCCCTCGACCGCGGCTGACCGTCCCGCCCGACTGCGTGGGTGCAACTCCCAGGTACTGAGGTGTGCCCGGGGGCCACACCCCATGCACTGGCCTGCCCCGGCGAGAGGCCCGCCGGGGGTTGATCCCGGGGCGTCCGTGCGCAATTATTTGACTATGTCAAAGACTTCGTTGCCTCCGTCAGATACCGCCCCCGGGCCGGCCAGCACTGGGTCCGCCAGCACCGGGTCTGCCAGCACCGGGCTGGCCGGCGCTGGAGCCGCGGACGCCGGGGCCGTGCGCGACGGGCGGGTCCAGGCGGTGCGGGAGTTCAACCGCGTCTACACGAACCTGATCGGCCTGCTCCGCGGCGGCTACCTGGACTCGCCCTACTCGCTCACCGAGGCCCGGGTCCTCTTCGAGCTGGCCCAGACCGGGCCGGCCGGGCACAGCGAGAGCGAGATCAGCGCGCTGCGCCGCTCGGTTGACATCGACGCCGGGTACCTGAGCCGGATCCTGGCCCGGTTCGAGGCGGACGGCCTGATCACCCGGCGGCGCTCGGACGCCGATGCCCGCCGCCGGGTCATCACCCTGACCAGCGCCGGGGAGCACGCCTTCCGCGGCCTGGACCAGCGTTCCGCAGAGCAGATCAGCACGCTGCTCGACCAGCTCACCGAGGCCGAGCAGCAGCGGCTGACCGCGGCGATGACCACGATCAAGGAGATCACCGGGCCGCGGGACCGCCCGGCCGCGTTCGTGCTGCGCTCCCCCCGGTCCGGCGACCTCGGCTGGGTGGTGCAGCGCAACGGAGCGCTGTACGCGCAGGAGTACGGCTGGGACGCCAGCTACGAGGCGCTGGTGGCCCGGATCGTGGCGGACTACGCGGGGCGCGCCGACCCCCGCGAAGCCGGCTGGATCGCCGAACTGGATGGCACGCCGGTGGGCTGCGTGTTCTGCATGCGCAAGGACGACCACACCGCCCAGCTGCGGTTGCTGCTGGTCGAACCGGCCGCGCGGGGCATGGGACTGGGAGAGCGCCTGGCCGCGGAGTGCCTCGCCTTCGCCCGCCAGGCGGGCTACCCGGAGATCGTCCTGTGGACCAACGACGTGCTCTCCGCGGCGCGCCGCATCTATCAGCGGCTCGGCTTCGAGCTGGTGGATTCGGAGCCGCATCACAGCTTCGGCCACGACCTGGTCGGGCAGAACTGGCGGCTGAGCCTGGCCTGACGCGCGGCCGGCTGCGGCCCGGCCGGGCGTCAGTCGGGCAGGTCGCCGGGAACCACCAGACCGGTCTCGTAGGCCAGGATTACCGCCTGCACCCGGTCGCGCAGCCCCAGCTTGGCCAGCAGGTGCCCGATGTGGGTCTTGACCGTCGCCTCGCCGACGAACAGGTCCCGGGCGATCTCCGCGTTGCTGTGGCCCCGCGCGACCAGGAGCAGGATGTCCTTTTCCCGGGCGGTCAGCGAGGCCAGCCGGGACGGAGCGGTCACCGCGGCGGCCGGCCGCCGCGCGAACGCCTCGATGAGCATCCGCGTCACCGAGGGAGCGAGCAGCCCGTTGCCCGCCGCCGCCGCCCGGACCGCGGCGATCAGGTCACCCCGCGGCGCGTCCTTGAGCAGGAACCCGCTCGCCCCGGAGCGGAGCGCTTCGTAGACGTAGTCGTCGAGGTCGAACGTGGTGAGCATGACCACCCTCGGGCCTGCCTCAGGGCCGCCCTGGGTGATCAGCCGGGTGGCCTCCAGCCCGTCCATCCCGGGCATCCGGATGTCCATCAGCACCACGTCCGGGTGCTGGGCCGCCACGGCGGCCACCGCGTCGGCGCCGTTCGAGGCCTCGCCCACCACGCTGATGTCCTCGGCCGCGTCGAGGATCACGCAGAATCCCGCGCGGACCAGTTCCTGGTCGTCGGCGACCAGAACCCGGATCGGGGCCGGGCGCCCGGCCAGGTCCACCGGACTGTTCACGCGGCCGTTCACCGGGCCGGCAGCCGGGCGGTGACCGCGAACCCCCCGGCGTCGGTGGGTCCCACCACCAGGCTGCCGCCGCAGGAGGCGACCCGCTCCGCGATCCCGGCCAGCCCGAAGCCGCCCGACCGGACCAGCGCGGTGCCGTTCACCGGGCCGTTCACTGATCCGCTCGCGATTCCGTTCACCGCACCGTTCCCAGGCTCATTTACGCCCGGTCCGGTACCCGCCTCCGACCGGGTGTCGGTCACGCTTACCGTAACGAAGCCGGGTTCGTAGCACAGGCCCACGGCCGCGCAGGAGGCATTCGCGTGCCGGAGCGTGTTCGTGAGCGCCTCCTGGATGATCCGGTACGCGGTGAGATCGACGCCGGGGGCCAGCGGGCCCGGCGTGCCCCGCACGGTCAGCTCCACCGCCAGCCCGGTGCCGCGCACCTGGTCCAGCACGGGGCCCAGGTCCGCGAGCGACATCGACGGCGCGGTCTCCAGGTGGTCGGAGGGCTCGCGCAGCACCCCGAGCAGCCGGCGCAGCTCGGTCAGGGCCTGGCGGGCCGTATCCGCGATCACCTCCACCGACCGCGCGGCGGCGTCCGGCCGCCCGGGCAGCAGCGAGGAGGCTGCCTCCGCCTGCACCGCCATCAGGCTGACGTGGTGCGCGACCACGTCATGGAGCTCGCGGGCGATCCGGGTGCGCTCCGCCGCCGCGGCGCGGGCCACGTCGTCGTCCCGCTCCGATTCCGCCCGCTCGGCCCGGCTTTCCGCCTCCTGGACGCTGGCCTGCCGGTTCCGGACGACCACCGCCGCCCCCCAGGCGCCCAGAGTGGTCAGGGCCGACACGATCGCGTCGTAGGGCTGGGTGTGGCCGGGCGACACCTGGGACTCGATGCTGCCGATCACCACCAGGAGGATGACCACGCGGCGGATCGCGGGGCGGCAGTACACCATCGCGGTGTAGAACGCGATGGTGTTAGCCAGCGGGAACGGGGCGTAGGCGAAGGCGAGCTGGTCGTACAGGATGCGCGGGATCCCGGCCACGATGAGCACCGCGAGCGGCCATCTGCGGCGCCACGTGAGCGGCACGCACTGGGCGATGACCAGCACCAGCGCGACCCAGAACGGGTGGATCTGGCTGCGGTAGGGCAGCACCGACGCGACGTTGACCAGGCTCAGGGCCAGCGCCAGGGCGAGGTCCTGGACCCGCGGCGGCAGCGCGGCGGCCCGGTCCCTCAGCCTCGTCACGACCTGGCTGTTCACGACCTGATCGTATGGCGCAGGGGGCCCGGCGGCATCCTCCCGCCGGTGGAGCCGGGCGGCTCCCACCCCGGGGGGAGGAAGGCCGGTCCCCGTGCCGCGGCTCCACCATGCTGCGGAGCGGGGGAAATCGCCCCGCCGCCCGATGCCGGCCAGCCTCCCCGGGGCCCACGATGCTGGCATGTCGCAGAACCCGCTCACGGGAAGCGCACTCCCGCTCCGGCCGCAGCTCACCAGCCCGGATACCGCACCAGAAGCCGCCAGCCTGCTGGCCCGCGCCCGCCGCTCGCCCCGGCTGGGCGTCATCCTCGTCGCCGCGGCGGCCTTCGCGGTCGAGATGGCGGTGAGCGCCCGGTACGGCTATCACCGCGACGAGCTGTACTTCCTGGAAGCCGGACGGCATCCCGCCTTCGGGTATGTGGATCAGCCGCCGCTCACCCCGCTGGCCGCGCGTCTCGCGGCGGTGCTGTTCGCCAACTCCCTGGTCGGGCTGCGGGTGCTGCCCGCGCTGGGGCTCAGCGCGCTGGTGCTGCTGACCGCGGGCATGAGCCGCATCCTCGGCGCCGGGCGGGCCGGGCAGGTGCTCGCCGCGGTGTGCGTGGCCGGCTGCGCCGAGTTCCTGGGCTGCATGCACCTGCTCAGCACGACCACGCCCGACTTCGTGGCCTGGGCGATCCTGCTGTACCTGGTGCTCCGGCTGCTGGACAGCGGCGAGCCCCGCTGGTGGCTGGCCATCGGGCTGTGCGCGGGGGTCGCGGCCGAGGCCAAGTGGACGATCTGGTTCCTGGCCGCGGCGGTGCTGGCCGGCTTCGCCGTCACCCCGCAGCGGCGGCTGCTGCGCAGCCGGTACCTGCTGCTGGGCGCGGTCATCGCCGCGGCGCTGGCGGCCCCGGACCTGATCTGGCAGGCCGCGCACGGCTGGCCGAACCTGGAGGTGTTCCGCGCGCTGCAGGGCGCGGCCGGGCACAACCGGGCGACGTACTGGCAGGCTCAGGTGCTCTTCACCGGCCTCGCCCTCACCCCCATCTGGGTGGCCGGGCTGATCTGGGGCCTGCGCAGCGACTCGGCACGCCGGTTCCGGCCGGCCGTGATCGGGGCCGCGCTGGCGATCGCGCTTCAGTTCTTCCTGGGCGGCAAGGCGTACTACTCCGGCGGCGCCTACACGGTCCTGCTCGCGGCCGGGGCGGTGCCAGCCGGGCGGTGGCTGTTCCCCGGGCCGCGGCCAGGGACGGGGCGGCGCTGGGGACGCTGGACCCTGCTGGCCGCTGGCGCGGTCGTGACCCTCGCAGCCGTGCCCATCGCCATCCCGGTGCTTCCGGCGGTCACGCTGCACACGGTGCCGTTGCAGACCATCAACTACGACCTGGCCGAGACCATCGCGTGGCCCCGGGAGGTGGGGCTCATCGCCCGCGAGTACGACGCGTTGCCTGCCGCTCAGCGGGACCGGACCACGATCCTGACCGGCAACTACGGCGAGGCCGGGGCGGTCGACCGGTACGGCCCGGGCCTCGGCCTGCCCGCGGCCTACAGCGGCAGCAACAACTTCTGGCTGTGGGGGCCGCCGCCGGCCGCGGACCGCTCCGCGATCGCGATCAACCTGGCCCCGTCCTTCCTGCGCCGCGAATTCCGGCACGTGCGCCAGATCGCCACGTTCTACAACGGCCTGGGGGTCAGCGACGACGAGCAGGGCGCGGCGGTCTACCTGGCCACCGGGCTCCGGGAATCGTGGGCTCAGGCCTGGCCGGCGTTCCGCGACTATTCCTGACCGGAGCCCGGGTGCCGGCCTCGCCGGCCCCCCGCGGGACCCGCGGGGAGGCCGGCGGGACTAGCATCGTGAGCGCGCTTCAGACGCGAGGGTAAAGGACTATGCCGCGAATCGATCTGCTGTCCAGGCGGGCGCCTGGCCTGCGGGCGCCTGCCAGGCGGGCGGCCCGCGTGGCCGCGGCCGCGGGCCTGGTCGTGCTGGCCGCGGCCGGTCTCACCGGGTGCTACACCAAGGCCAGCGCCGCCCCGGCGATCGAACTGTCCACGGCCGTGGTGCCGCAGCCCTCGGTTCCCGGTAAGACCGTCGCCTTCCTGGTCATCCGGAACAACGGCGGCCCGGACCGGCTGATCAGCGCCCGCACCAGCGCAGGCGGACGGGTCACCTTCGCACCAGCGGGCAACTCGGCGACGCATACGCTCCCGGCGATCAGCATCCCCGGCCACAACGTCGTCCGGCTGGCCCCCAACAGCGTCCACCTGCTGATCACCGGGGCGAGGCCGATGCACGGTGGCAGGGACATCACCCTCACGCTCGTCTTCGCCCACGCCGGGGCCATCTCGGTGATCGCCCAGATCACCAATCCGGAGACCGGCGGCAGCAGCTACTTCCTTAACTAGCGTCCTCACCAGGAGAGGAACCCGCCAGATGGGGTGGCTGTATCACATCGCGACCGTGCCGGACTGGAACCAGGCCCAGCAGGACGGCGAGTACCGGACGTCGACCCGCGGCCGGTCGCTGAGTGAGGAAGGATTCATCCACGCCAGCACCGCGGCCCAGGTCCTGCCGGTCGCGAACGCGGTGTACCTGGACGAACAGCAGGATCTGGTCCTGCTGGTGCTGGACACCAGCCGCATCGGGGCCGAGATCCGCCGCGAGCCGGTGCCGGGCTGGACGGATCCTTTCCCGCACATCTACGGCCCGCTGGACGTGGCGGCTGTGGTCCAGGCGGTGGCCCTGGAGCGCGACGGGACCGGGAACTTCCGCTGGCCCGCCGGTCTGGCCCGCCCGTGACTGACCGCCCTGTGACCGACCGCCCAGGGAACGGCCGCCCGGGGACCGGCAGCCCGGTGCTCTATGTGATCGCCTGCGCCGCGCCGCCCGCCGCCGACGTGGGGCGGCTGGTCAGCCTGGCCCAGCAGCGCGGCTGGGACGTGTGCGTGCTGACCACCCCGTCGGGCCGGCGGTTCACCGACCCCGCGGCCCTGGAACGGCAGACCGGGCACCCGGTGCGCAGCGAGTACAAGAACCCGGGCGAGCCCGACGTGCTGCCTGACCCGGACGCGGTGATCGTCGCCCCGGCCACGGTGAACACCATCAACAAGTGGGCCGCCGGGATCTGCGACACGCTCGCACTCGGCATCCTGGTCGAGGCGATCGGGAAACGGCTGCCGATCGTGGCGTTGCCGTCCACCAACCAGGCGCACGCCGCGCACCCCGCGTTCACCGAGAACCTCGGCAAGCTACGGTCCTGGGGCGTCTCGGTGCTGTTTGGCCCGGGCATCCACGGGCACGGTGAGCCCGGGACGGACGGGAACGGGCCAGATCAGTTCCCCTGGTCCGCGACCCTCGACGCGCTCGGCACGCCCGGGGCCAGCAGGGCGCATACCGCAGACGGCTGAGCCCTCCACGCCGGGCTCAGGGACCAGATTAGGAGCAGCAGTGCCGGAGGAATCCCCGCGGAACGTCGTGGTCACTGGCGGCGGCACCGGGATCGGCCGGGCCATAGCGGCCGCCTTCGCCGGCCAGGGCGACCAGGTCACCATTACCGGACGCCGCGCCGCCCCGCTCAAAGAGGCGGCCGCGTCGCTCGGCGCGGCCTGGGTGGCCTTCGACGCCTCGGACCCGGCAGCGGTCTCCGCCGCCCTGGACCAGTTGCCGCAAGCCGTGGCGGTCTTGGTCAACAACGCGGGCGGGAACACCGACTTCGACCGGGCGGCCCCGGACGCGAACGACCTGGCCGGCCTGGCGGCCGCCTGGCAGGCCAACCTCGATGCCAACCTGCTGTCGGCCGTCCTGATGACCGCGGCCCTGACCCCGCGCCTCGAGCCGGACGGCCGGATCGTCACGCTCGGCTCCATCGCGGCCCGCCGGGGTGCCGGGTCTTACGGGGCGGCCAAGGCGGCCGTCGAGGCCTGGACCGCCGACGTCGCCGCGGAACTGGGACCGCGCGGGATCACTGCGAACGTCGTGTCGCCGGGCGTCACGCTGGGCAGCGAGTTCTTCCGGGGCCGGCTGACCGACGAGCGGGCCCGGCGGCTGGTGGCGGAGACGAAGACGGGCCGCCCGGGAGACACCGCGGACGTGGCCGCGGCCGTGACTTTCCTGGCCTCCCCCGCCGCAGGACACATCACGGGCCAGATCATCCACGTCAATGGCGGTGCGTATCTCGGGCGGTGACCGGGCTGACCGGCGGCGGCTTGCTCTCCCCAGTTTCGCGACATATCGTGTGCGGGCAGCGACCTGAGGGCCGGGAGGACTCTATGGCAATGCAGGGTGATGTCCGAGCTAGCGGCTGGGCACGCCGTGGCCGGCGGCTTCTGCTCGGCCTGGGGGTGCTCGCCGCGGCTGGTGTCGCGGTCCTGTTCCTGGCCGCCTTCGCCCTGGTCTCCGGGCACGGCGGGGTGCTGCAGGTCGCGTTGATCGCGGTGCTGGCCCTCATGGCGGTGGTCGCCGCCGCGGTTGTGGCGCTGGCCTGGATCGTGCGCCGGCTCTGGCTGCGCGGGGCGTGGTTGGAGGCGCTGCCGTTGCTGGTCGGCCTCCCCTGGCTGAGCCGGGTGATGTGGGCCGTGCGGGTGCTGTGGACCGGGCATGCCGTGTGGCGGCTCCGCAACCGGGTCTCCGCACGGCGCCGGGACCGGAGCGAGTTCGCCGGGCAGGAGCTGAGCGGGTACGGAGGGCAGGAGCTGAGCGGGTTCGCCGCTCAGGACCTCACCGGGGCCCGCAGCGGCACGACCAGGTAGCGGAAGTCGGCCCCGCCCGGCTCCTCCGCCTGCTCGCTGGCCCCCTCGGAACCGGGTACCGAGGTCACCCGGGTAATCAGGGCCGGCTTGGCCGGGCTGGTGAACTCGATCCTGATCAGCCCGGGATCGCCCGGCCCCGGGTTCCCCCCGTCCGTCTCCGCCCGGCCCGCGTCAGCTGGGCCACTGTCCCCAGCGGCACTCTCTCCGGCAGCACTGTCCCTCGCGGCGCTGGCCTGGGCGGCACTGTCCGCCGCGCCAGCGTCGTCCGCAGCACCGCCATGCGGCCGGGACTGGCCCGGCACGGCAGCGGCGGCGAGGCCGTCCAGCAGGTAGTGCGGGTTGAACGCGATCACGGGTTCCCCGCCGCTGAAATCGGCGGGCACCGTCTCGACCGCCCGGGCGCGGCCCTCGGTCTGCGCCTCGATCAGGACCTGGCCCGGGCCGAACGTGAGCCGGACCGGGCTGGCCCGGTCGGCGACCAGGGACACCCGGCGGACCGCCTCGGTGAAGGGCACGGCCGGCACGTCGGCGCGGCAGCCGAACTCGGTCGGGAAGCGGGACCGGTACCGGATGAACTCGCCGCCGATCAGCCGCGTCGTCAGCCGGCGGCCGCCGATCCCGAAGCTGATCATGCCTTCGGCCGGGCGGGGCTCATCCGGCTGCCTGCCGTCCGGCCGGCTCGCACCAGGCCCGAAGGCGACCGACACCGGTACCCCGGGGGTCATCGCCCGCGCGGCATCGGCCAGCGTCCGCGCCGGGACCAGGGCCGCCGCCCGCAGTCCCGGCTGCACCGGCTCCCACGGCATCTCCCGCACCGCCAGGCGGTAGCGGTCGGTCGCGGCCAGCGTCAGCATCGCGCCGTCGATGTCCAGGCAGACTCCGGTGAGCATGGGCAGCGTGTCGTCGCGGCTCGCCGCCGCCACCACCTGGCTGATGGCCGCGCCCAGGACGCCGCCGTCCACCAGGCCGGCCAGCGGCGGGGGTGCGGGCAGTTCCGGGTACTCCTCGGCGGGCAGTGCGAACAGGGTGAACTCCGCGCTGCCGCAGGTCAGATTCACCGTATCGGCGTCGGTGGCCACCTCGACGGCCAGCGCGGGCAGGCTGCGGGTGATCTCGGCCAGAAGCCGGCCCGGAACGATCACGGTGCCCGGCTCTCCCACCTCCGCCTCGATCTGCGCGGTCGCGGAGACCTCATAGTCGAAGCAGGACAGGGTGAGGCCGGTCCCGGCCTCCAGACGGAGTCCGGACAGCACCGGGACCACCGGCCGGGTGGGCAGGGCCCGGGCCACCCAGGCCAGCGCCTCAGCCAGCACGTCCCGATCGACCCTGATCTTCATGTCCTGCCCTCCGCCATGGCCATCGTCCCGATGGCCTTATCGCCCGGCGGCCCCGGAGCTGCCGGATGCCGCCAGTCCGATACTGGCACGGCATACCGACAGTCCGGGCCACCAGACGGGCAGGCGCCCAGATTGAGCGCGGCTAACCCAGCCCGGCTAACCCAGCCCAGCTAATCCACGGCAGCTAACCCCGGCCGCCAGCTGAGGCCGCGCTTAGACCAGGCCAGGCGGGGCGGACGCCAGGGTGGCCTGGATGGCCTCGGCCAGCGCGCGGGCGGATTCGGCGGTCAGCTCCACGGCCACCCGGGCGGACGGTCCCTGGCCCGGGTTGAGGAAGTCGATGTTCAGCGTGTGCCCGGCGGGCGCGTGCACCGGATGATCGAAATACACGGTCGCCTCGCTCAGCCTGAACCACCCGGCCGAGCCCTTGCCGCTGCCGGTCACGTCGACCTTCTCGGTGAGATACGTGCACATGGCGATCTCCCTTCAGCTGGCCAGGTAGCGGCCGAAAAAGTCCCAGATCTTCTGCCAGCCGTCGTTCGCGGCTTCGGGCCGGTAGGAGGGCCGGTTCACCGAGAAGAACGCGTGCCCGGCGTCCTCGTAGCTGTGGAACTCGAAGGTCTTGCCCGCCTCGACGAGGGCCTTCTCCAGCTCGGCGACCTGTTCCGGCGAGGGATGGGAGTCGTCGGCGCCGAACAGCCCGAGCAGCGGGCAGGACAGGTCCGGCGTCCGGTCCACGATCGGGCCGACCTTGAGCGGCATGCCCTCGGGGGGCTTGCCGACCACGAAGGCGCCGTAGCAGTCCACCGCCGCGTCCAGCGGGAGGCTCACGGCGGCCAGGAACGACTGCCGGCCGCCGGAGCAGTAGCCGATCGTGGCGGCCTTCCCGTTGGAGTTCGGCATCGCCCGCAGGTACGCGACCGCGCCGCCCACGTCGCCGACCAGCCGCTCATCCGGCACGCCACCCGCGGCCCGCGCGGTGGCGGCCGCGTCGTCCGGGCTGGCCCCGGGGGCTTCACGCCAGTACAGGTTGGGGCACACGGCGTTGTAGCCGTGCACCGCGAACGTCCTGGTGATCTCCTTGGTCTGCTCGTCATATCCGGGCATGTGGTGGATGACCACCACGCTGCCGAACGGGCCAGGCCCGAGCGGGCGGGCCAGATACGCCTCTATCTGGTCCCCGCCGGCCCCGGCCAGGCTGATGGTCTCCGCCTGAATCGCGTCATACATGAAGCGCCCTACTTCCCGTACGTCGTCGTCGTCTTGCCGCGCTGCCTTGCTGTGCCCGGGCCACACCGGCGCATTCGAATGCGGCGCGACTGGGCCTGTTACTTGTGCCTAGGCAACTATCACATCCTGCCAGCAGTCCCCCGCGGGCGAGGCCAGTGGCAGACTCCTCCCATGACCTACGTAGCTGCCGAGGACCGGTACCAGGAGAAGATGCCCTACCGCCGCTGCGGGCGCAGCGGTATCGAGCTCCCCGAGATCTCCCTCGGACTCTGGCAGAACTTTGGTGACGACCGGACCATTGATACCCAGCGGGCCATCCTGCGGCGCGCCTTGACCCCGGCGTGACCCATCTTCGACCTGGCCGAAAACTATGATCCGTCCTAGTTGCCTAGTCGCTAAGCCTGGCTAGCTCCAATGGCGCGTCTTAGTTTGGCTGTCGTAAGCCCCAGATACCGTCATCACATGCGGCTCTTACCGTGCATCCGCGTGTCCGTGCTTGACGATGCGAGCACTTCCCCCGAGCGGCAGTTCGACAAGATCCAGACGTTCGCCAAGCTCGGTGACCACGAGTTGGTGCCGATCAGCGAAGCTGACTACGACCTCGATGTCAGCGGTTCCGTCAACCCATTCGAGCGCCCCGGCCTTGGTCCCTGGCTGCGAGAGGACCGCCTCGACATGTGGGACGGGATCTGTGCCGCGAAGCTCGACCGGCTCACCAGGTCACTGTTCGACTTCGTGACCCTTACGTCCTGGCTCGAATCCCGGGGTAAGACTCTCGTTTGCCTCGACCCGATGCTCGACCTCAGCACCCCGGCCGGGCGCGCGTTCGCATCGATCATCGCGACCTTTGCCCAGTTTGAGCGGGAGACCATCGCGGCCCGAGTGCGCGATGCATGGCACAAGCTCCGCAAGAGCGGCAAGTACGGCGGCGGCCAGGTTCCGTTCGGCTACCGGCCCGTGAAACTCGACAGGGGCTGGGGCTACGAACCAGACTCGGTGTACGGCCCGATCGTGGCCGAGATATTCGGGCGGTACGTCGGCTACGAGTCGCTGGGAAGCATCACCAGGTGGCTGAACGAAACTGGCGTGCCGACGCCCTGGAACGTCACCAGGATCAGGAACGGCAAGCCGCCGAAAGACGCGACGTGGAAGACCACCAGCGTCCGCAAGATCCTCGCCAGCCCGGCCATGCTCGGTGCCACTGTCAGAACGGACGGCACGCCGGTCAGGGACGAGGAGGGCGTTGTGTTGTACCGCGCCGATGCTCTCGTCTCCCACGACGTCTGGGAACGCGTACAGGCCCGGCTCGCGACCAACCCGGTATCAGCCAGGGTCAACAGCTGGACGCTGACGAAGATCGCGTTCTGTGCCGCCTGCAAAGACCCGATGTACGGATCGACAGCCAGGTATGGAGACAAGACGTATGCGTACTACTGCTGCGTCCACAGCCTGCGCCGTGACGGAAAGTGCACGGCCCGGCGCGTCAAGGCCGACGAGATGGAGGCCGGGATCTCGGATGAACTACTGGCGCTTATGGGTGACGTCGAGCTGACCGAGGACAAGGTGATCCCGGGCCGCGACTTCTCCGAGGACATCAATCGGACGGTCGAGCAGATAACCGATCTCTACAAGGAGATCCAGCTCGCGGCGCTCGCTGGGGAGAACGTCACCGGCAGGCAGGAGACGCTACAGCGCGCCCAGGCGGAACTAGCCCGGCTGCATGCCCACACGCTAGTGAAGGCGCGCGCCGAGCCCGTGAGGACCGGTCAGACGTTCCGCAAGCGGTGGGAATCGTTGGACGCAGCGGGCCGGAACGAGTTCCTTCGGTCACATGGTGTCCGCGCGGTCGTAAGCCGAGAAGGAGCGCCGCCGATCGAGTACCAGGCGGGACCGATGACAGCCCTCGGTATCCCGAGGACAGCGCTCATCGACAGACCCGATCTCTACGCCGTGATCTACCTCGGCAGCCTGGGCGACATGCTGCGCCCGGCTAGTGCCCTGAGCGCCACTGTCAGCCCTTTGTGATGCAGTCGGTGTAAGCCGACTACAGGCCCTGCCCGCCGGCCCCAATCGCCAGCCATTCTTCTGCGTCATCGACCCAGCTCCAGCTCCAGAGTTTGGCGCCCATAGGTCTATGCCGACACCGGCTTGGCGGTGACCATCCTGAAATAGGTGGCCAGGATCGTGAACATCAGCTTCCCGACCGGCGCCGTGGTGTCGATCGGCTGGTCAAGGCACCGGAGCCCGAGTCCCCTGGCTTCAAGGTCGGCCGCGATCTGTAGGAGGTGCTGGACACTCCTGCCCCACCGGTCGAGCTTCACCGAGACCAGGACGTCTCTCTCACGGAGGTAGGTCCACCGATACGATGCGACAGGCAGGGGCTAGGGCTACGGACAGTGGAAGAATCGCTGGCATGACTTACGTTGCCGCACCAGACCGGTACGAGAAGATGCCCTACCGCCGCTGCGGGCGCAGCGGGATCGAGCTCCCCGAGGTGTCCCTTGGACTCTGGCAGAACTTCGGCGATGACCGGCCCCTGGCGACCCAGCGCGCGATCGTTCGCCGGGCCTTCGACCTGGGCGTTACCCACTTCGATCTCGCGAACAACTACGGCGGCATTGCACCTGCCGGTTCCCCGCTACTAGGCGACTACGGCTCGCCGTACGGCTCCGCCGAGATCAACTTCGGCCGGATCCTGCGCGAGGACCTGCGGCCGTACCGGGACGAGCTCATCATCTCGACCAAGGCTGGCTACGACATGTGGCCCGGCCCGTACGGTGACCGCGGATCCCGCAAGTACCTGCTGGCCAGCCTGGACCAGTCGCTGGGCCGGATGGGCCTGGAGTACGTGGACATCTTCTACAGCCACCGCGCCGATCCGGACACCCCGCTCGAGGAGACCATGGGCGCGCTGGCCACGGCGGTCACCTCGGGCCGGGCCCTGTACGCCGGCATCTCCTCCTACTCCGCGGAACGGACCCGGGAGGCCGCCGCGATCCTGCGCGAGCTGGGTGTGCCGCTGCTCATCCACCAGCCGTCCTACTCCCTGCTCAACCGGTGGATCGAGGAGGAGCTGCTGGACACGCTCGGCGAGGAAGGGATCGGCTGCATCGCGTTCTCGCCGCTGGCCCAGGGGCTGCTGACCACCAAGTACCTGAATGGCGTGCCGGACGATTCCCGGGCCTCGCGCAATGGCTCGCTCAGCCGTGACCAGATCACCGAGCAGACCCTGGCCCACGTCCGTGCCCTCAACGAGATCGCCCGCGAGCGCGGCCAGTCCCTGGCGCAGATGGCCATCAGCTGGATCCTGCGCGATGACCGGGTCACCTCGGCGCTCATCGGGGCGAGCAGCGTCGGGCAGCTCGAGGAAAACCTCGCCGCCGCGGGCCGGACCTCGTTCACCGCGGCGGAGCTGGCCGCGATCGACCGGCACGCGGTCGAGGCCGGGATCAACATCTGGGCGGCGTCGAGCCGGAGCTGACCGGCCGCCGGGGCGGTCAGGCCGATTTCGTATCTGCCGCCCGTCGTTGCCCGTGAAGCGCGGAAACGTAGCACACTTAAGGACATGACACCGGAAGCGGCGGCGGTCGCCGTCATCGTCGCCCTGATGCTCGGGTACTACTTTGCCCGGTGGCGGCGCTGGGAGGGCTCGGCCAAATCGGCCCGGGTGCTGGCCGACGCCGCCTCGAGAGCGGCGTGGAAGGCACGCGGGGCGATGCTGCTGGTCGGAGTGGCCGTGTACGTGGTGCTCCACGCCTGGCTCGGTGGCCGGTAGGGGCGCCGGATGCCCAGCCGGATGATCACGCGGGCGTGATCCCCTGGGGGAACTGGAACACCTGAGCCCGGTCGTAGGTCTTCTTGATCTGGCCCAGCCGCGCGTAGTTGGCGCCGTAGTACGCCTGCCGCCAGTTCTTCAGGTCCGGGTCCACGTAGTTCTGGTAACACTGGCCGCTCGCCCAGGGCCGCATTGACGCGTAGAAGGAGCGCAGCCAGTCGTGCTGGCGGCCCGCCCCGGCCGCCGAGCCGCCCTCGTTCCAGCTGGTCGAGTACTGGGCCAGGAACAGCGAGTTGCGGTGCACGAACGCGGTCGACGATGGGCTCGGCCGGTTCAGCGCCCCGCCGAACGCGTCGAAGGCGATCGCGCCGACGCCGCCCGCGGCGCCGCGCACCCCGCGCATCCGCTCGATACCGGTCACCAGCGCGCGGATGCCCGCAGCCGGGATCTTCCGGGTGAAAAAGTCGGACTTGGCGTAGGACGGGACGCGGACCAGCTTGCCGTTGGGCGTCTGGGACGGCAGATGGCACTCGGACACGGACAGGTTCGCGCAGCCCGCCTCGAGCATCATCGCCTGCTGGTAGGTCCGCTCGGCCACGAACGGCGTCCCGGACGGTGCGGAGCCCACCCGCTGGTAGAGACGGCGCAGCAGCGCCTGGCACGCCGACACACTGCCCAGGTACGTGCCGCCCACCTGGATGATCGGCGTCCCACCGCGCTGCGCCGCCGACATGTGCAAGTTGGACCACAGGTCGTCGGGCTGGTACGGGGCCCAGGATTGCCAGCCCGCCACCACCTTGGCCGCCTGTGACCAGGGCCAGGACAGGAAGAACACCACCAGCCGGGACAGGCGGTGGGTGCGGAACGTGAACGCGGTGGCGATGCCGAAGTTGCCGCCACCGCCGCCCCGGCAGGCCCAGAACAGGTCGCTGTTGCTGGACGCGCTGCAACTCCGGACCGTACCGTCGGCGGTGACGATCTGCACCGCCTCCAGGGCGTCACTGGTCAGCCCGAAGGCCCGGCCCAGCACTCCGACCCCGCCGCCGAGGGCCAGGCCGGCCACGCCCACGGTGGGGCAGGAGTCGCCCGGCACGGCCAGGCCGCGCGCGGCCAGCCGGTTGTACAGGTCGATCAGGTGCGGGCCGGTGCCGACCCGGACCGTCTGCCCGCTCCCGACCTGGAACGAGTTCATCGCGGTCACGTCCACCATGAGCCCGGTCGTGCCGGGCGTGCTGGACCAGCCCGCGTAGCTGTGCCCGCCGGACCGGGCCGCGACGGGCAGCCCGAACTTCCGGACGAAGGCCAGGCAGGCAGCTCACGTCAGGGGGACTGGCACAGTACGCGATGCCGGCCGGCCGCTTGTAGTCGAACCGCGGGTCGAAAAGTTCCTTGGAGACCGGGTAGACCCGCATCCCCGGGCGGATCAGCTTGTGCGTGGACAGCGCAGCGCGCAGCGCCATCCAGTCGCGGTTCCCGGGGTGGCCGTCGGTGCCTGGGCCGTATGGTGGTGCCCAGCATCCCGGCCAGCGGGACCGCTCCCGCCGCGACGCCGGCCATGGCCAGGAAGCGCCGCCGGCCCGGGCCTGGCTCCGGATCATCCCCGGGCCAGCCGCTCTCCCGCGTCCCCGGGCCTGTCCCGGGCCAGGGGCCGGAGCCCGCCTCGTCGTCGTACGGCTGGACTCCGCTGTCCATGGATCCCCCAGTTCCCCGCCAGCTTTGTCCTCGTTGCAGCCCGGCAAGCCCGGCCGGGGGCGCGACGAGCTGCCCCGATACTTATACAGACGCCAAATATCACGCTCTGGTTGTGTGTAGTCACATAACGCCGTCAAGATCTTCGTTGCAGAAAAGAATTTGACCTACTCAAGCAACCTGGTCTATGTTTGAGCTACTCAACTATTGAGCGACTCAGGGGCCGTCGCCGCAACAGCCCGGGGGGAGGCAGGAGGCATCATGTACCAGCGTTCTGATGAGAGCCAGCTTGACCTGGACCTCCTGGACGCCCTGGCCGGACTGATCGGCAAGCTGCGTGGCCGAGGGAGAGGGGCTGGCCAAGGACTTCGGGGTCCCAGCCTTCTTCATCAAGGCGCTGCACCTGATCGACGCCCCGCTGGCCATGAAGGAACTGGGGCAGCGCATGCATTGCGATCCCTCGTTCGTGACCAGCATCGCGGACATGCTCGAAAAGCGGGGGCTGGCGGTCCGGGAAAGCGACCCGGCCGACCGGAGGGTGAAGCGGCTGGTCCTGACCAGCGCGGGCCTGGAGATGAAGCACCAGATGGAGCAGGCCATGCTGGAGCGCTCGCCCTGGCGCCAGTCCCTGACCGGCGAGGAGCGCGCCACCCTGATCTCCCTGATCCACAAGATGGCGCCGCCACTGAGCGCCACCGACCCCGCCGACTGCCCGGCCGAGGAGGTGACTAACTTCCTGGCAACTGCTGCTACTCCCAAGGTCGGCTGACCAGCCGTACCGAATTGCTCGCTGGCCGCGACGCAGCGGCCGGAGCACACACCGATGAGTGGCGGCCTTCCTCTTCGTCCCATATACGTACGCACGCGGCGGAGCCGCCGCGGCCTTGGTTAACTATGCCTCGACAAGGAGACGGCATGAGCTCCACACAGCCCGCGGCCGGGGGCGCCACCGCACGTGGCGCGGCCGCCGGCCCTGTCCAGCGACATCTCGGCCTGGCCCTGGTGGTCATCGCCACCGCACAGCTCATGGTGGTGCTCGACGCGACCATCGTCAACGTCGCACTGCCTGACATCGAGAAGGCGCTCGGATTTTCCGGCACCGGCCTGGAATGGGTCGTCAATGCCTACGCACTGACTTTCGGCGGCTTGCTGCTGCTGGGCGGCCGGGCCGGGGACATCCTCGGCCGGCGCCGCGTGTTCATCGCGGGGATCATCCTGTTCTCGGTGGCCTCGCTGCTTGGCGGTTTCGCCACCACCCAGGCCTGGCTGCTGGGCGCCCGCGCGCTGCAGGGGGTCGGCGGCGCCATCGTCGCCCCGACGGCCCTGTCCCTGATCACCACCACCTTCCCGGAGGGGCCGCCCCGGAACCGGGCCATGGGTGTCTACGCCGCGATGAGCATCGGCGGCGCCGCGGTCGGCCTGATCGCCGGCGGCGTGCTCACCACCTACCTGTCCTGGCGCTGGGTGTTTTTCGTCAACGTCCCGATCGGGATCGTGGTCGCGCTGATGGCGCCGCGGGCGCTGGCCGAGTCCGAGCGGCGGCCAGGCCGGTTCGACCTGCCGGGCGCCATCACCAGCACGCTGGGCCTGGCCGCCCTGGTCTACGGCCTGACCAGCGCGGCGACCAGCCCGAACGGTGTCTCGCACTGGGGTGACACGAAGGTCATCGTCTCGCTCACGGCCGCGGTCGTGCTGCTGGTGTCGTTCGTGTTCATCGAATCGCGCAGCCCGCACGCGCTGATGCCGTTGCGGATCTTCCGCAACCGGGACCGGTCGGCGGCCAACCTGATCATGCTGTGCATCGGGACCGCGATGTTCGGGATGTTCTTCTTCCTGACCATCTTCGTGCAGACCGTGTGGGGGTACAGCGCCCTCAAGACCGGCATCGGCTACCTGCCGATGGTCGCCACCATCATGGTGATGGCCGGGGTCAGCGCCCAGCTGGTGCCCAGGATCGGCGCCCGGCCGCTGCTGATCGCCGGGTCGGTGATCGCCTCCGGCGGGATGTTCTGGCTGTCGCGGATCAACGAGCACAGCACGTACGCCGGGGGGCTGCTCGGCCCGATGCTGGTCACCGCGGCCGGGCTGGGCATGCTGTTCATGCCCGTGACCCTGATCGCCCTGAACCGGGTCCCGGACCGGGACGCGGGCCTGGCGGCCAGCCTGCCCAACGTCGGCCAGCAGGTCGGCGGCTCGATCGGGCTGGCTCTGCTCGGCACCGTGGCCTGGACCGTGGTGGCCAACACCGCACGGCACTCGGCCGAGGCCGCGAAGGCGGCCGCCGCCACCGCCGCCAAGGCCGGCCACCCGGTGCACGTCTCCGCCGCCCAGGCGAAGTCGGCCGCTGTGGCGATCTACGACCACGCGCTGTCGATCGGGTTCTCCCGGGGGTTCGAGGTGTCAGCCGGGATCATGCTGATCGCCCTGGTCGTGTCGATCGCCTTCGTCCGGGTGAAGCGCGCCGACCTGGCCGGGGCCCAGACCCAGCTGGACAGCCCGGCTGGCGACGACCTGGTCACCCGGGAGGCGATCGAGGTCGAGTTAAGGTAACCGGCGCGGTCTAGCTGTCCGCGTTACCGGAACGCAACGATGGCCGGCGGGATTTCTCCCGCCGGCCATCGGGTGTTCGTGGGCCTGCTGCGCTGGCTCCTGCGATAGTGGGCATCCAGGACGGTCCGAGGTGTGAGCCGTCGGGCACATTGCTCTGGGGGCGAGACTCGAACTCGCAACCTAGCGGTTAACAGCCGCTTGCTCTGCCGATTGAGCTACCCCAGATTGAGGCGGCAACGCGAGCCGGATCATGAGCCCAGCCAGCTTTTTGCACCGCGCATAAGGGTAGCGCACCCAGGGCGGTACCCGTGGCGGGGTTACCCGGCGCAGCCGCCCGGGAAGACACGCGGCGGACGCGGGGCTCGTAGCGGTTATTTGCCAGCGCGTAACCTGGAATACGGCTGAACATCAGGGGAAGGTCCAACCTGGCGCAGTTGACACCGTTGAGAGAGGTAGCCAGATGCGGTACCGGTTCACGTTCCTCGCCGGCCTTGCCGTCGGTTTCATCGTCGGCGCGCGGGCGGGCCGGGAGCGTTACGAGCAGATGAAGAAGCTAGCCCGCAAGGCCGCGGACAGCCCCGCTATGCAGCAGGCGGCCGGGGCCGCACAAGCCCAGGCCGCCGGCCTGGCCAAGTCGGCCAAGGACAAGGCGATGGAGCGGGTCCCCCGGCTGACCGAGAAGGCCAAGAGCACGGTCGCACCGCTCGGTGAGCATGTCCCGGGTTTCCGGGCGCGCGCAGCCAATGGCCAGTCGCAGGGTGACACGTACACCAATGCGCCCGGCACTCCGGGGACAGGCAGCTAACCACCTGGCTGGCCACCGCAGGGTGGCCAGGAGGGCCTGCACAAACGGCCCGCCGGCCGGCGTAAGCCAGCCCGGCGGGCCGTTTAGCGTCCGGAACGGGCCGGTCCGCAGGCTTCTGACCAGGGAAAACACCCTCCCCAGACTGCCCTGCTGTGGATTGTTTTGATCACTATTGGCAACGGTATAACCAGCCCATGAGTCCACTATCGGGGGTACTAGGCGAAGCCTGGACGTATTACAAGCGGTTCGCGGCCCATTTCCTGCTGATCGCGTTCGTGATCTATGTGGCGGCTGGCATCATCGCGGCGTTGCTCGGCCTGGCCGGCGGTATCGGCTTGTTCCTGGGCTGGATCGTCAGCGTGGTGGCCGCCTTCTTGGTCCAGGCCGCCTTGGTCAAGGCGGTGCAAGACGTCCGGGACGGCCAGGTTGACCTGAACCTGGGCGAGACGGTGCGCGCGGTGCTGCCATTCCTGGGCACGGTGATCATCGCTTCCATCCTGGCCGGGATCGGGATCGCCATCGGGTTCGTGCTGATCATCGTGCCCGGGCTGATCCTGCTGACCTTCTGGTCGCTGATCGTGCCCAGCATCGTGATCGGCGGGGAGGGTGTGTTCGGCTCGTTCCGCAAGAGCTGGCGGACCGTCCGCGGCTACGCATGGCACGTGTTCGGCACCTACGTGCTGGTGTTCCTGATCCTGATCGTGTTCGACATCGTGATCGGCCTCATCCTGCTGTTCCTGCCGGTGGTGGCCAGGAACGCGATCAGCAGCATCATTTCCGGCACCCTGGTCGCACCCTTCCTGGCCCTGGTGGTAACGCTGATCTACTACCGGCTCACCGCGGCGCACGAAGCGAGGGGCGGCGCGGGCCAGGCCCAGTGGCCGCCGGCCGGGCCGGACGCCACGTATCCGGGGCCGGGCACCCAGCCCGGTGCGGGCCCCCAGCCGGAGACGGGCTACCCAGGGCCGGGTTCTGCCTACCCCGGGCCAGGTTCCACCTCCCCGGGCGCGGGTTCCACGTACCCGGGGCCGGACGTCCCGCCCGCCGGGCCGGGGTCGGCCCCCGCCGGGCCGGGATCGGCCCCCGCCGAGCCGGGCACCCCGCCCGCGGACCCCGGCCACCCCGGTTAACACGAGCGGGCCGTAGGGCAACCGGCCCCGCCCGGCCCCCGACCGGGGGCCGGGCGGGGCCGCCCGGTTTCCTGGGATTACCCAGAGACAAACATGCCCATCGGGCTGGTCTGGATGACGCCCTCATCCCGCAAGGATTCGGTGGCCTTCTGGATGGTGGTGCGGGCCACCCCGAACTCCACAGCCAGATCACTGATCGACGGCAGCCGTCCGCCCGGCGGGTAGGTACCCGCCTCGATCCGCCCCACGATGATCGCCTTGACCTGCTGCCATGGCGGCACTGGGCCTGGCTTGATCTCCATAAAGATCACGGTACGTTGCCATGATCCACGGGCTTAGATGGCCGTAGACGACGGTGAACTACCGTATACGTGTCTATGATGACAGCATGACTGATCACGACGTGAGTCCGCAATCGGAAGCGGCCGGGACACTCGAGGGCGTGATCACCGATCTGCAACGCCTCATCACCTGGATGCCGGTCTCCGCGTCTCAGGCTCACGCTGCGGCGGACATCCTCGACAAGCTGGCCACCGAGGTCTCCGAAGCTGCTGAGCTGCTCCGGGGAACCTGAAGCTCCCGGGCTTCAGATTACGGCCGGGACGGTGTCAGCCCAGGTACTCGCGGAGCATCTGGGCCCGGCTGGGATGGCGGAGCTTGGCCAGGGTCTTCGACTCGATCTGGCGGATCCGCTCCCGGGTGACGCCGAACTCCCGGCCGACCTCTTCCAGTGTCCGGGGGTGACCGTCCATCAGGCCGAACCGGAGCTGGATGATCTTCTGCTCCCGCGGGGAGAGGGTGTCCAGGATCTGCTCCAGCTGATCCTGGAGCATGATGAAGGCCGCGGCTTCGATGGGCACCACGGCGTCCGCATCCTCGATGAAGTCACCCAGGTCGGAGTCTTCCTCGCCGATCGGGGACTGCAGCGACACCGGCTCCTGGGCGATCCGCTGGATCTCGGCCACCCGGTCCGGGGTCAGCCCCATCTCCGCGGCGATCTCCTCCGGCGTGGCCTCCCGGCCCAGGTCCTGGTGCAGCTGGCGCTGCACCCGCGCCATCTTGTTGATGGTCTCCACCATGTGCACCGGGATCCGGATGGTCCGGGCCTGGTCCGCGATGGCGCGTGTGATGGCCTGCCTGATCCACCACGTGGCGTACGTGGAGAACTTGTAGCCCTTGGTGTAGTCGAACTTCTCGACGGCGCGGATCAGGCCGAGATTGCCCTCCTGGATCAGGTCCAGGAAAACCAGCCCGCGGCCGATGTACCGCTTGGCGATGGACACGACCAGCCGGAGGTTGGCCTCGATGAGACGCTGCTTGGCCCGCAGCCCGTAGTCGGCCAGCTCGCCGAGTTCCGCGCGGTGCGCATCCAGCACCGGGAACCCGCCCTGCAGCTTCTCCTCGGCGAACAGCCCCGCCTCGATGGATTTCGCCAGCTCCACCTCGTCCTGCGCGGTGAGCAGCGGCACGCGGCCGATCTCACGCAGGTAGATGCGGACGAGGTCACCGGTGCCCGCCCGCGTTGAGGTGTCGGCGGGGACGTCCCGGGGGGCGTCGGGCGCCTCTTCGGCCGGGGGATCGACGATCTCGATGCCCTCGTCGGTGAGCAGGCGCACGACATTGTCGAACGCATCGGCCGGGAGGTCTGCGGCGTCGAGTGCGGACGTGATGTCAGCTGCGGTAACAGTGCCGCGTTCCCTGGCCCGTGCGACCAGCTCCGCCACCTGTTCCGCTGACAGACCGCCACTGGGAAGTAACGTAAGGGTCACGCAGACCAGTGTGCGCCACGAACCCCGGGTAACGGTGGCGTTAATTTTGTCACCTATTGGTAAGTAACGCATTCGGCGTTCTGGCCGATGTGTGGCGCGTTCTGCCCGGCTCACCTGCCACAACAGCCCAACCCGGTGACAGCCGCCGCAGCAGCCCGAGCCCGGAACACGCCCGGGTTCGGCTCACCGGGTACCAGAAAGCCCGCTTCCGGCCGGCTTACAGAGCGCCCGAAGCCCGCTCCAGGAGGGCCTTCCGGCGCTGCTCCAGCGCCACCAGATCGCCGAACGTCCGGTTGTAGTCACTCTGGCTATCGGTCGGGTTCAGACGCTGCAGACGCGATTTCAGCGTGGAGATCTGCCGGCTCACCGCCAGTTCCGCCACCCGGGCCAGGACCTCCTCGGCGTACCGCGCGTCCGCCTCGCCGTCCGCCCGCGGTGTCTCCACCGGCTCCACGGCCAGCCGGGTGACGAACTCCCGGGCCCGGTCGTTCGGGGCCGCGTCGATCAGGCGGGCGGCCCATTCCCGGTCGGTTCCGGCGCCCGCTACTCCCCCGCAGCCCGCGATCAGCTCGCGAACCGATCCGTGCACCGGCACGCTGAAATCGTCCTTCTGCAGCATGTCGAAGACCGGGCCGCACAGGGCCGGGCGCTGGATGGCCAGCTTGAGCGCCTGGCGTTCCAGGTTGACCACGGGGTCGTTCGCGTCGTATGGGTTCCCGTCCGGGGCGTCCCGTCCCGGTGCGGTCCGGGCTGGCGCGCCACCCGGGCCAGCCCCCCGGGCCGGGCCGTCGCCCCGGACCGGACTGCCGCCGCGCGCGGGGCCTGCGCCGCCGCGGCCCTGGCCTGGGCCGCCGCCCCGCCTGGTGTCCTGACCGGTTTCGTGCTCGCGGACCCGGGCCAGCACGAACTCCTCATTCAGCATCCCGAGCCAGCGATCCAGGCTGACCGCGTAGCGGTCACGCAGTCCGCGGTCCTTGATCCGGCCGACGATCCGGGCCGCCGCGTCCAGGGCCGCCAGCCGTCCTTCGTTGGTGTCCAGGTTGTGCTTGGCCAGCTCGCTGCGGATGGCGAACTCGAACACCGGCAGCCGCTGCGCGATCAGGTCCCGCACGGCCTGGTCACCCTGCTTCAGCCGCAGGTCGCACGGGTCCAGCCCGTCCCGCTGCACCGCCACGAACGTCTGGGTGACGAAGTGCTCCTCAAGGTCGAAGGCCCGCAGCACCGCGCGCTGGCCGGCCGCGTCCCCGTCGAAGGTGAAGATGACCTCGCCGCGGAACTGGTCGGCGTCCATCAGCAGCCGGCGGAGGATCTTGATGTGCCCGTCGCCGAACGACGTGCCGCTCGTGGCCACGGCGGTCCCGACACCCGCCAGGTGACAGGCCATCACGTCGGTGTATCCCTCGACGATGACCGCCTGGCGGCGCGCGGCGATCTCGCGTTTGGCCAGGTCCGCCCCGTACAGCACGGTGCTCTTGCGGAACAGCGGGGTCTCCGGCGTGTTCAGGTACTTCGGGCCGTCCTCGTCCGGGTTGAGCTTGCGGGCCCCGAAGGCGATCACATCCCCGGTCAGGTCCCGGATCGGCCACATCAGGCGGCCGCGGAACCGGTCCATGGCCCCGCGGCGGCCCTGGCTGGCCAGGCCCCCGGTCAGCAGTTCCTGCTCGGTGAAGCCCCGGCTGCGCAGGTGCCGGGTGAGCGCCTCCCACTCGGCGGGCGCGTACCCCACGCCGAAACGCTCCGCGTCGGCCAGCGTGAAGCCGCGCTCGGTCAGGAACTCACGGCCGGGCGCGGCGGCCGGCGAGTGCAGCCGCTCGGCGTAGTACTCGGCGGCGGCCTGGTGCGCCTCCAGCAGCCTGCGGCGCTGGCTGTGCTCCCGCCCCGGCACCTGGCCGCCCTGCTCATAGCGCAGGTCGATGCCGGCCCGGGCGGCCAGCCGCTCCACCGACTCCACGAAGGACAGGTTGTCGATCTGCTGGATGAACTTGATGACGTCGCCGCCGTTGGCGCAGGAGAAGCAGTACCAGAGGCCGCGGGCCGGGGTGACGTTGAACGAGGGTGTCTTCTCGTCGTGGAAGGGGCATAGTCCCTTCAGCGATCCGCCGCCCGCGTTGCGCAGCTGGAGGTACTCCCCGACGACCTCATCGATGGCTGACTTCTCGCGGACGAGTGCGATGTCCTCATCGCGGATCCGGCCCGCCACTGGCACCCTCCGCCGCTCGCCACTGCTCCCCGTCGCGGCGAGTCTAGTCCCGGTGGCCGACGGCCGCTCCGCGCCGCGCACGGCCGGGCAGCGGATCCCCATGATCGCGGTCAAAAGGGGGCGCCAGGCGTCAGATTCTGGCCGTGACATGAAGCACGGCGCTCCGCGGGTGGGCAGCCCGGGAGCAGGATGCGGTAGCGTCGCGACGTGCCCGGCCGCCTGGTCCTGTGGGATGTGGACCACACCCTGATCAACGCGGGCCGCGCGGGCTGGCGGGTGTACCAGCTGGCCTTTGGCGAGATGTTCGGGCGTGACGTGCCCGCCGCCCCCTCGATGGCCGGCCGTACCGACCGGGCCATCGCGCTCGAGGCCCTGGCCCTGGCGGGCGTGCCGCACCCCCGGACCCAGGTGGATGCCTTCCAGCGGCTCCTCGCGCAGCTGGCCCCCGATGTCACGGACCTGGTCAGGGAGCAGGGGCGGGTACTCCCCGGCGCGGCCGAGGCCGTCAGGGCGCTGGCCGCCGGGCCCTGGGACGGCGGCCTCCTCGTGCAATCGGTGCTGACCGGCAACATGCGGGTGATGGCCCAGGTGAAGCTGGGCGCCCTGGGCCTCGACCGCGACCTGGACCTGCGGGTCGGCGCGTACGGCGATACCCACGAGATCCGGGCCGACCTGGTCCCGCTGGCCCGGGCCAGCGCCACGGCGGCGTACGGGGCGGACTTCAGCGGGGCGGCCACGGTGCTGGTGGGCGACACCCCCCTGGACGTCGAGGCGGCCCAGGTGGCCGGGGCCCGGGCGGTGGCGGTCGCGTCCGGGGAGTTCTCGGTGGCCGACCTCACGGCGGCCGGGGCCGACGCGGTCCTGCCCGATCTGACCGACACCGCCACCGTGCTCGACGCGATTCTGGGCTGGCCGCGATCCTGACCGCCTGAACGCCTGGTCACCCGGGCATATCAGCCTGAGCGGGCCCCGGTCTCAGCGTTAGTTATCATCGCCGGTCTTCCCTGAGCCGGGCCGGCTCCGCATGCTGTGTATCGGCGATAAGGCTGATGCGCGCGCAGCTTAAAGGGAGTCCCCACGATGATCATTGATTGTGCTCACTACCAGGACGGCCACCGGCAGGAGGAGGGGCCGGTCTCGCTGGAGGAGGCCGCGGCCCGGTGCGACCAGGACGGATTCGTGTGGCTCGGGCTGTTCGAGCCGGCGGTAGAAGAGCTGGACCAGGTCCGTGAGGCCTTCGGGCTGCACGAACTGGCGGTGGAGGACGCGCAGAGTTTCCATATGCGCCCCAAGATCGAGCAGTACGAGGGTGACGTGCGCCTGGTCATCCTGCGCACCGCCCGGTACGACGACGCGGCGGAGGACGTGGAGTTCGGCGAGATCAGCGTCTTCCTCGCGCCCACCTTCGTGATCACGGTGCGGCAGGGGGTGGCGAGCGAGCTCCGGGAGGCACGCCAGCGGCTGGAGCAGCGGCCGGAGTTGCTCAAAGCGGGCAGTACCTCGGCGCTGTGGGCCATCCTGGATGAGGTCGTGGACGGGTACGCGCCGGTCGTGGCCGGGCTCGAGAACGACATCGACCAGATCGAGGCCACCGTGTTCTCCGGGACCGTGGCCCCGACCGAGCGGATCTACTCACTGCGCCGCGAGGCCACCCAGTTCTACCGGGCGGTTCACCCACTGCTCGGGGTGGTCTCCGCGGTAAGGCGGACCGCCGAATCGGATCTGAAGCCTTACCTGCGTGACGTCCAGGACCACCTGCTCCTGGTCGACGAGGAGGTCGCCGCCCAGCGTGACCTGCTCGGCACGGTGCTCGAAGCCAACATGGCGGTGATCTCGGTCGAGCAGACGCAGGTCAGCGTCCGGCAGAACTCCACCATCGAGCAGCTCACCATCCTGGCCACGGTGTTCCTGCCGCTCACGTTCGTTACCGGGTTCTTCGGCCAGAACTTCGGCTGGCTGGTCAGGCACATCACCGGCCCCGCCGCCTTCGTGGCCTACGGCATCGGCGGGCTTATCGTGCCCCTGGTCCTGCTGTTCTTGTGGCTGAGGCTCCGCCGCCGGGACCCGGACACCAGCCCGGCGGCCGAGACCGGCCCGCGGCTGCAGCCCTCACTCGAAGGAGGGGCCGGTGAGTAGGAGCAGGTCCCGGCCACGCGGTCACGGCCGGTCGTCCGGCAGACTGGGAGCATGGCCGGGGAGCCATGGACAGCGGAAGTGTCGGAGTCGGCGCGGGCGGCTCCGGCAGCGCCGCTGCGCGGCCTGGTCGCCTGGTACAGCGGATACCGGCAGGAGGGCGTGCCACCGGGCCGGCACCGGGGACTCCCCTCGCCCTACCTGACCCTGATCATCACCCTGGATGACCCGCTGACCGTCTCGGCGCACCCGGATCCCGCCGACCCGCCAGGCGAGTACGTGACCCTGGCCGGCGGACTGCACACCACGCCTGCCGTGATCACCCACCCGGGCCGCCAGTCCGGCATCCAGCTCGCCCTCAGCCCGCTGGGCGCCCGGGCCCTGCTCGGCCGGCCCGCAGGTGAGCTGGCCGGGATCGACGTGGACGGCTCCGAGGTCCTCGGGGCCATAGCCCGGGAACTGCACGAGCGGCTCCGGGACGCGGCCAGCTGGCCGGCCCGGTTCGCGCTGCTCGACCAGATCCTGCTCGACCACGCCGACCTGGACCAGCAGGTGGCCCCGGACATCGCCGAGGCCTGGCGGCTGCTGACCCGCAGCGGGGGCACGATCCGGGCCGGGGAACTGGCCCGGCGGGTCGGCTGGAGCCCCCGCTACCTGCAACGCCGGCTGCTCACCGAGACCGGGCTGACCCCGAAGGCCGCCGCCCGGGTGACCCGGTTCGACCGGGCCCGGCGGACGCTGCAGCGCCAGGCCACCGGGCCAGGCGAGTGCACTCTGGCCCGCCTGGCCGCTGAGTGCGGCTACTACGACCAGGCCCACCTGGCCCGCGAGTTCCGTGAGCTGGCCGGGTGCCCTCCATCGACCTGGCTGGCGGAGGAGTTCCGAAACGTCCAATCCGGCCCGGGCACCCAGGACGCAGAGTAGTGGTCATGAGCGATAACACCCCGCCACCTCAGGTGTGGCCCACCCTGCGGGCCCGCGACGCGCGGGCCCTGATCCGCTTCCTCGTCGACGCGTTCGGCTTCGAGGAGACCGTGGTCTACGGCGACGGCGAGCGCGTCCACCACGCCCAGCTGTCCTGGCCGCCCGGCGGCGGCGTCATGCTGGGCTCGGTCCGCGATGACGACGACGATCCCTGGCCGGTCCCGCCTGGCTCGTTCGGCGCCTACGTGGTCACCGACGACCCGGACGGCCTGTTCGCCCGGGCCAGCGCGGCCGGCGCCACGGTCATCTCAGGCCTGCACGAGACGGACTACGGCTCCCGCGACTTCGCGGTCCGCGACCCCGAAGGCAACCGCTGGTCCTTCGGCACCTACCGCGGCGAGCCCCGCAAATCCGCCTGACCCGTCCGCCCCATCCGCTGCCGGGCCGCGAGCGCCATGAGCGAAGCGCCGACGTTTCACGCCGGGGGTGCGGCGTTCAGGTTCGGCCGGCCTTCAGGTTCGGCCGGCCTGCGGGATCTGGCCGGTGCCGGCCCTGGTCGTGACCGGGACCGCGAACGAGCGCCGGTCCCCCGCCCAGCCGGAGCGGGGCAGCGCGGCCTCGAGCCGCTCCAGGTCGGCCGGGCTGAGCTGGACCCCGGCCGCGGCGGCATTCTCCGCGATCCGGTCCGGGCGGCGGCTGCCCGGAATGGGCACGACATCCGGGCCCTGGGCGAGCAGCCAGGCCAGGGCCAGCTGGCCCGGGGTCAGCCCGAGCCCGGCCGCCAGGTCGCGCAGCACCGCTACATGACCCAGGTTGCGGTCCAGCGCCGGGCCGTGAAACCGCGGGTCGGCGCGGCGGAAGTCGCTGCCGTCGATGTCCGCGGCGCCGAGGGTGGCGGTGAGCAGGCCACGGCCGAGCGGGCTGTAGGGCACCAGGCCGGTACCCAGCCGCCGGGCGGCCGGCACCACGTCGTCCTCAGGATCGCGCCACAGCAGCGACCACTCGAACTCCACCGCGCTGATCGGATGCACCGCCGCGGCCTGCTCCAGCTGGGCCGGGGTGGCCTCGGACAGCCCGAGATAGCGGACCTTGCCCTCGGCCACCAGCCCGGCCATCGCGCCCACGGTGTCAGCCACCGGCACGTCCGGATCCACCCGGTGCAGGTAGTACAGGTCGATGACGTCGCGTCCCAGGCGCCGCAGCGACGCCTCGCAGAAGCCGCGGACGTGCTCAGGCCGGCCGTCCACCCGCACCCCGTCCGGCTCGCGGACGATGCCGAACTTGGTCGCGATCAGCACTGGCTCCGGCCGGCCGTGCAGCGCCCGGGCGATCAGCCGCTCGTTGTGCCCCTGGCCGTAGCTCATCGCGGTGTCCAGCATGCTCACGCCGAGGTCGAGGGCCCGGTGGATGACCCGGACCGAGTCCGCGTCGTCGGCCGCCCCGTACCCCTGGGACAGGCCCATGCAGCCCAGGCCGATCGCGGAGGTAACCAGGCCGCCGAGGTTGCGTTGCTCCATGACCCCAGCCTGCCCGGCCGGGCACTCATAAGTCCAAGACAGCTTTGCGCTGGATAGTTATAAGCAGTCATTATTAATTCATGGAGCTGCGGCAGCTCGCTTACTTCGAGGCGGTCGTCCGGCACGGCGGGTTCAGCCGGGCCGCCGAGCAGTTGCACGTCGCCCAGCCCGCGGTGTCCGCCCAGATCCGGCGGCTGGAACGGGAGCTCGGCGCGGCCCTGCTCGAGCGCACCACGCGCCGGGTCGCCCTGACGCCCGCGGGCGAGCTGGTCCTGGCCCGGGCGCGCAGCGCGCTCGCCCAGGTCGAAGGGGCCCGCGCCGACCTGGCCGAACTGGCCTCGGTGACCCGTGGGCAGCTGCGGGTCGGCGCGACCCAGCTGCTCGCGTCCGTCGACCTGCCCCGCGCCCTGGCCGGATTCCACCGCCGCTATCCCGGGGTGACCGTGGCCCTGCGCACCGGCCTGATCGCGGACCTCCTCGCCGACCTGGACGCGGGCCGGATCGATGCGGCGCTGTGCCCCATCCACGACGACCTGCCCGCCGCCTACCTCGGCCAGCCGCTGGCCGCCGAGACCGTCGTGCTGGCCACCCCGCCGGGACGGCACGCGTTCGCCGGGGGCGTGGCGCGGCTGGCCGACGTCCGCGACGAGCCGTTCGTGTGCCTGCCGGCCGGCAGCGGGCTGCGCGGCATCCTGGTGGATGCGGCCGCCGCCGAGGGCTTCGTGCCCCGCATCCCGTTCGAGACGCACAGCCCGGCCAGCGTGTGCGAGCTGGTCGCGGCCGGGCTCGGGGTCGCGCTGCTGGCCGGATCGTCTGCGCGGGCCGCGGGCCAGGCCATCGACGTCCATCCGCTCCAGCCCGAACTGGCGCACCCGCCCATCGGCCTGGTCCAGCTGCGCGGCCGTCCGCCAGGGCCAGCCGCCCGGGCCTGGGCCGAGCACCTGGTACGGGCCTGCGGCCCCGGCCGGTGAGCATAGAATGACAGCCAACCCGGTCGAGCTGAACTGGTCGAGCGGAGCCAGTCGAGCGAGAACTAGTCGAGCCGAATCCGGGTGGACCCTGGGGTGGTGCCGTGATGTCGCATGATCACCAGGAGATTGATCTCAGGCTGATAGCCGGTGTGACCGACCGGGGCCTGCGCCACCGCCAGAACGAGGACGCGATGGAGCTCGCGGTGGTGCCGGCGGCGGATGGCCCGGTCCTGGTCGCGGTGGTCTGCGACGGCGTGTCCACGTCCATCCGCCCGGCGGAGGCCTCGCTCGCCGCCGCCCAGGCGGCCGCGGAGGTGCTCCGCACGGCGGCGCAGGACGGCACCGACCTGACCGAGGCGTCCTCGGCCGCGGTCCGGTCCGCGGAGAGCGCGGTGGCCAGCCTGGCCGAATCCCCCGGCGGGGTGGGGTCGGCCACGTTCGTCTCCGCGGTGATCACCAGCTCGGCCGCCACCCTGTGCTGGCTGGGTGACAGCCGGGCGTACTGGCTGGGCGCCCCGGCCACCCCGGCCCCCGAATCGCCCGCCCCCGAATCGCCCGCCCCGGAGACGGCGCAGCGGCTCACCCGGGACGACTCGCTGGCGGAGGAGATGGTCGCCGCGGGGCTGCTGCCCGCGGACGAGGCGCTGAGTTCCCCGCACGCACACGTGGTGACCCGCTGGGTGGGCGCGGACCCCGGCGAGGCCACCCCGCACGTGGTGACGTTCGAGCCACCCGGGCCCGGTGTGCTCATGCTGTGCTCGGACGGCCTGTGGAACTATCAGCCGGACGCCGGGAAACTGGCCGAGCTGGCCCTGCCGGCCGCGCTCACCAACCCGCTGGGCGCCGCGCAGGCCCTGGTCACGTTCGCGATCGAGGCCGGTGGCCGGGACAACATCACCGTGGTCCTGGCCCCGTTCCCGCCCGCTCCCTAGCTCAGCCCAGCAGGTCCGCGAGGGGCACACCCGGGTCGGCCAGCCGGGCGGTGTCCACCCGGGAACCCGCGTACCCGGCCCGGATCAGCGCCTGGATGTCGCCGGTCACGTCCCAGACGTTGACGTTCATGCCGGCCACCACCGTTCCGGCGGACAGCCAGAACGCGATGAACTCCAGCGTCGCCGGGTCGCCCCGGTACACGACCGCGTCGTAGTAGCCCGGCTCGGGCAGCCCGGAGGTCTCCATGCCCAGGTCGTACTGGTCGCTGAAGAAGTACGGCACCCGGTCATAGGACACTGGCTGGCCGAGCATCGAGCGGGCCGCGGCCGGGCCGCCGTGCAGTGCGTTGGCCCAGTGCTCCACCCGGACCCGGCGGCCCAGCAGCGGGTGGGCCACGTTCGCCACGTCACCGGCCGCGAAGATGTCCGGGTCGCTGGTCCGCAGCGCCGCGTCCACCAGGACGCCGTTGTCGACCGCCAGGCCGGCCTCCTCCGCCAGGGCCACGTTGGGCGCCGCGCCGATGGCGACCACCACCACGTCGGCGGGCAGCTCGGCCCCTTCGGAGGTCACCACCGTGGTGACCCGGCCCTCGTGGCCGCGCAGCTCGCGGGCGCTGTCCCCCAGACGGAACTCCACCCCGTGCGCGCGGTGCAGATCCGCGAACCGCTGCCCCAGCTCGGGGCCGACCTGCCGGTGCAGCGGGGTGGGCTCTGGTTCCAGCACCGTTACCGAGCCGCCTTTCTCGCGGGCCGCGGCGGCGACCTCCAGGCCGATCCAGCCCCCGCCGACGATGACGACGCGGGTCTCCTCACCGGGGATCGGGGCCAGCGCGGTGGCCAGCACCTCGGAGTCGCTCGCGGTGCGCAGGTAGTGCACGCCGTCCAGGTCGGTCCCGGGCACCTGGAGCACCCGCGGATGCGCGCCGGGGGTCAGCAGCAGCCGCTCGTAGCTGACCGCCTCGCCGTTATCCAGGTCGACCCGGTGGGCGGCCCGGTCGATCGCGGTCGCGGTCACGCCCGGCCGCAGGTCCACCTGGTGCCCGGCGTACCAGCCCTCCTGGTGGACGTAAAGGGAGGACTTGTCCGCCTTGCCGAGCAGGTATCCCTTGGACAGCGGCGGCCGCTCGTACGGGCGCTCGGTTTCCGTGCCGAGCAGGACGATGGTCCCGCCGAACCCGTCCTCGCGCAGCGTCTCAGCTGCCTTGGCGCCGGCCAGGCTGGCGCCGATGATCACGTAGGCCGGACCTTCAGGCATGACTGCTCCTTTGCAGTTTTTCAGCGGCACAGGTTTTCAAGCGGCACAGGTACTTCAGCGGCACAGGCGGGCGTGCCACGCGACCGCGGACGTGTCGGTCAGGGTAGCCACCTGGTCCACCACGACCCGCAGCCGCCCCGCGTCGGTGGTGGCGGCCAGGTACGCGGGCCGCAGCGCCGGATCGAGGACGCCGGGCGCCCCGATGCGCACCGCGGCCGCCAGCTCCATGATCAGCTCTCGTTCCCGGGCCTGCATCTGGGCGGCGCCGTCCCGGCTCATCACGTAGTACGCCGTGACCCCCTTGAGCAGCGCGCATTCCAGCCGCTGCCGCCGGGGCACCTGCAGGTCGGCGTCGTACCGGGTGAGCGGCTGGCCGCCCGACGCGTCCATGGTCGCCTGGTGCGCGGCCCCGCACAGCCGCCCGATCAGCTCGCTGGTCAGGTTCTTCAGCGCGGCCAGGGACCGCGGGCCGCCGTCGAACCCGTCCGGCCAGCACGGCAGCGCGAGCAGGTCGTCGAACACCTCAGCCAGCTCGTCCGGCGTCACCGACCCGGGGGCGCAGTACTGGTCGGCGGTGAGCTCGCTGATGGCCTTCCGCTCCCCCGGATCGGCCAGCGCCGACAGCCTGGTCAGCCCGGCGTGCAGGCCGTCCTCCAGGTCGTGCACCGAGTAGGCCACGTCGTCGGCCCAGTCCATGACCTGCGCTTCGAGGCAGGGACGGCCGGGCGGCGCGCCGTCGCGGATCCACCCGAACGCCTCGGCGTCGTCGGCGTACGCGCCGTACTTGGGCAGCCCCGGGCCGGCCAGCCAGGGGTATTTCAGCGTGGCGTCCAGGGTGGCCCGGGTCAGGTTCAGCCCGGCTCCGGGCACCTTGGCCTCGAGCCGGGTCAGCAGCCGCAGGCTCTGCGCGTTGCCCTCGAAGCCGCCGCAGGCCGTGGCCACGTCGGCCAGGGCCGACTCGCCGTTGTGCCCGAACGGCGGGTGGCCGAGGTCGTGCGCCAGGCAGGCCGCGTCCACCAGGTCGGGGTCGCAGCCCAGCGCGCCGCCGAGTTCCCGGCCGATCTGCGCGCATTCCAGCGAGTGGGTGAGCCTGGTCCGCGGGAAATCTCCCGCGTCCACCTCGACCACCTGGGTCTTGGCCGCCAGCCTGCGCAGCGCGGAGGTGTGCAGGACCCGGGCCCGGTCCCGCTCGAACGGCCCGCGCCCGAACCGGCCCGGCTCAAACCCGGACACCGCGGCCCGCTTGGGCGGCTCAGCCGCCCAGCGGGCCGTGGCGTCGTGATCGTAACCGGCCCGATCGTGACTGGCGCGATCGTGACTGGCCCGATCGTGATGGGACCGTGCTGTCACCTGCTGTCGCTGCCACCGCTGGACTCGAGGACCACGGCGCGGCCGGCTTCCAGCCGGGCGACCGGCACCCGGAACGGCGAGCAGGACACGTAGTTCAGCCCGACCTGGTGGAAGAAGTGCACCGAGTCGGGGTCCCCGCCGTGCTCACCGCAGACGCCGAGTTCCAGCCCGGGCCGGGCGGCCCGGCCTTCCTCGCTGGCGATGCGCACCATCCGGCCGACCCCCTCGGTGTCGATGGTCTCGAACGGGGAGACGCCGAAGATGCCCAGCTCGATGTACCGGCTGAAGAACGCGCCTTCCACGTCGTCCCGGGAGAAGCCCCAGCCCATCTGGGTCAGGTCGTTGGTGCCGAACGAGAAGAACTCGGCCGACTTGGCGATCTCCCCGGCGAGCATCGCGGCCCGCGGCACCTCGATCATGGTCCCGATCAGGGTGTGCACGTGGACTCCGGTCGCCTCCTGCACCTCGGCGAGGATCTTGGCCGTGGCCTCCTTGGCGATCTCCATCTCCTGCACCGACGCGGTCAGCGGGATCATGATCTCCGGCTTGGGATCCTTGCCCGCCTTCTTCAGCTCCGCCGCGGCCTCCGCGATGGCCCGGACCTGCATGTCCAGCAGGCCGGGGATGACCAGGAGGAGCCGGACGCCGCGCAGCCCCAGCATCGGGTTCTGCTCGTGCAGCCGCCGGACCGCCTCGAGCAGCTTGCGGTCCTTCTCGGTGGCCTGGTCGCCGGCCAGCGCCACCTTGACCGACATGTCGGTCAGGTCGGGCAGGAACTCGTGCAGCGGCGGGTCGATCAGCCGGATGGTCACCGGCAGCCCGTCCATCGCGTCGAGGATCTCCACGAAGTCACCGCGCTGCAGCGGCTCCAGCGCGTCGAGCGCCGTCTGCCGTCCTTCCTCGTCCTCGGCCAGGATGAGGTCTTCCACCAGCTGGCGGCGCTCGCCGAGGAACATGTGCTCGGTCCGGACCAGGCCGACCCCGCCCGCCCCGAAGCGCCGGGCGCGGGCACAGTCCTCGCCGGTGTCGGCGTTGGCGAACACGCCGAGGCGGCGCTGCTCGTCGGCGTTCTTCATGATCCGGTCCACGGCCTTGACCAGGTCGTCCGCGTCGTCCGTGAGGCCGTTCTCGAAGTACTGCACGACCGGGGACGCGGCCACCGGGACCTCGCCGAGGTAGACGTTGCCGCTGGTGCCGTCGATGGACAGCACGTCACCCTCGCTGATGACCACGCCGCCCGGCGCGGTGATCTTCCCGGCCTTGGTGTCCACCTCGAGTTCGTCGGCGCCGCAGACGCAGGTCTTGCCCATGCCGCGGGCGACCACGGCGGCGTGGCTGGTCTTGCCGCCCCGGCTGGTCAGGATGCCCTTGGCGGCGATCATGCCGTGCAGGTCGTCCGGGTTGGTCTCGCGCCGGACCAGGATGACGGCCTCCCCGGCCGCGGCCTGCTCCACGGCCTTGGCCGAGTCGAACACCGCCTTGCCGACCGCGGCACCCGGGGACGCGCTGACGCCCTTGGTGATCCGCTTCGGCTCGGTGCTGAGGTCGAACCGGGGGAACATCAGCTGGGCCAGCTGGTCGCCGGTGACCCGGGTGACCGCCTCGTCCATGTCGATGAGGCCCTGGTCCACGAGCTGGGTGGCGATGCGGAAGGCCGCGCCCGCGGTGCGCTTGCCCACCCGGGTCTGCAGCATCCACAGCTTGCCGCGCTCGATGGTGAACTCGATGTCGCACAGGTCCCGGTAGTGGTTCTCCAGGGTCTGCATGATGTCCATGAGCTGCGCGTAGCACGCGCCGTCGATGTTCTCCAGGTCCTGCAGCGGCACGGTGTTCCGGATCCCCGCGACCACGTCCTCACCCTGCGCGTTCTGCAGGTAGTCGCCGTACACGCCCTGCTGCCCGCTGCCCGGGTCCCGGGTGAACGCCACGCCGGTGCCGGAGTCCGCGCCGAGGTTGCCGAACACCATGGCCACGATGTTGACGGCGGTGCCGAGGTCAGCCGGGATGCGTTCCTGGCGCCGGTACAGGATGGCCCGGTCGGCGTTCCACGAGCTGAATACCGCGAGCACGGCCATGTCCATCTGCTCCCGCGGGTCCTGCGGGAAGTCACGCCCCGCGTGCTCGCGGACGATCTTCTTGAAACTGTCCACGATCCCGCGCAGATCGCCGGCGTCCAGGTCGAGGTCGTTCTTGGTGCCCTTGGCCTGCTTGGCGGAGTCGATCACGTGCTCGAAGGCCTCGCCTTCGATGCCGAGCACGGTCTTGCCGAACATCTGGATCAGCCGCCGGTAGGAGTCCCAGGCGAACCGGTCGCTGCCGGCCTGCTTGGCCAGGCCGTGCACCGACTCGTCGGACAGGCCGATGTTCAGCACCGTCTCCATCATCCCGGGCATCGAGAACTTGGCCCCGGACCGCACGCTGACCAGCAGCGGGTCGGCGGGGTCGCCGAGCCGGCGGCCCATGGCCTTCTCCAGCTGGGCCAGGTGCCCGCTCACCTCGATGTCCAGGCTCTCGGGCACGGTGCCGTCGTGGAGGTACTGGCGGCAGGCCTCGGTGGTAATGATGAAACCGGGCGGAACAGGGAGGCCGAGGTTGGTCATCTCAGCCAGGTTGGCTCCCTTGCCGCCCAGCAGGTCTTTGAGGTCCTTGTTGCCCTCGGTGAAGTCATAAACGAGCTTCGGCACTGAAAACGCTCTCCTCGGGGGTGCCGCCGGTGCGAGCCGCGGCCTAGATGCACGGCAGCCTGGATGATGACGGCCTCTTCGGCCCGGTCATTTGACTCTACCGAGCACCGGGCGGCCCGCGCACACGATAGGTGCGCTGAGCGGGCCTGCGGGCCGGCCGCGGGCAAAATTTCTGCCGCCCGGAAGCAGCGGATCGGCGCCGCCGGGGTCATAAGGGACATGGACTCCGATGCCGCGGTGCACCCTGGGCGGATGGCTCGCCGCCGAACCCAGCCCGGGCCGCAGCCGCCGCCGGGGGCGGACACCTGCGTGACCGCGCTGTACCAGGCCCACGCACTGGGGCTGATCCGGCTGGCCTATCTCATGCTCGGCGAGCGGCAGGCGGCCGAGGACGTAGTGCAGGAGGCGTTCGCCGGCCTGTACCGGCGCTGGGACAAGCTGTCCGATCCCGGCAAGGCGCTGCCCTATGTGCGGTCGTCGGTGCTGAACGGCTGCCGCTCGCAGCTGCGCCGTCACGGCCGGGCCCCGGCCGTGACGGCCGCCGCCGGGCTGGCCGACGCGGCGCTCCCCATGGTTTCCGCGGAATCCGCTGTGCTGTCCGCGGAACAGCGCCGCTCGGTCCTGCGGGCGCTCCGGCAGCTGCCCCCGCGGCAGCGTGAGGTGCTGGTGCTCCGCTTTTACCTGGACCTGTCCGAACCGGAGATCGCCGCACAGATGGGAATCGGGCCGAGCACCGTCCGGTCCACCGCGCACCGGGCCCTGGGGGCGCTGGGCCGCCTGCTGGAGGAACCGTCATGAACACGCTGGAAGACCGGATGCGCTGGGCCCTGCGGGAGACCGCGGAGGACATCTCCCGGACGGACGTGCCGCCGCTGCGGCTGCCCGATGGGACGGGGCGTGGCCGGCTGGCGCGCGGCTGGCGGGGCTGGCCGTCCTGGCTCACCCCGCTGGCGGCGGCCGCCGCGGTGGCTGCCGTGCTGGCCGCCACCTTCGCCCTCACCGGCGGACCGGCCCGGCCCGGCCACCGGGCCCGGCCGGACGCGCTACTGGCCAGTGTCCCGCGCTACTACGTCGCGCTGACTAACACCGGGCACAACCGGGGCTGGCCGCGGCAGGCGCAGGTCCGCGCCACCCGAACCGGCCGGCTCGTGGCCACGCTCGCCGCGCCCCGGCCGGACAACGCGTTCATCATGGCGGCTGCCGCCTCCGGCGTGGGCCGCTACGTGCTGGCCGCACAGCCGATGACGCTCAAGCACGAGAAGGTCATGGGGCCCGACGGCCGTCCGGTACCCGGGAAGACCGTCGGGTTCCAGGTGCCGGCCGGCCCGATCCGCTTCTACCAGCTGCGGATCAGCTCATCAGGCCAGGTTTCGGCGCTGAGCCCGCTGCCGGTCCCGGCGCTGCCGGCCGGTGCGACTCTCGACGGCCTGGCGCTCACCCCGGATGGCCGCCAGCTCGCGGTGGCCACCCGGGCCGGCGGGCCCCGGCCCGGCCCGGAGATCCAGGTGGACACGCTGGCCACGGGGGCCCAGCGCGTCTGGACCTGGCCGGGCGCCCAGCCGGTCGAGGAGAGCCTGGGTGGCACCGGCTCGGCGCTGTCCTGGGCAGCGGACGACAGGACGCTGGCCTTTTCGCGGTTGATCGGCGGCCGGTACAAAGTCCGGCTGCTGGACACTACCGCGCCGGGCAGCAGCCTGGCGGCCAGCCCGGCCCTGAGCCTGGACTGGTCAGGTATGGCGACCGGCCGCCGGTTCAGCCACGGCCGGGCGGTCAACAACAACGACACGTTCGGCGCGCTGCTCACGCCGGACGGCAGCAAGATCGTCGTCGCCACGGTCACCCAGTCCCTGCACCCGCTGACCTCGGAATTCGCCTTCACCGAATTCTCCGCGCGGACCGGGAAGGTGGTCGCGGTGCTCGGCCGCTGGCGGTTCATCCGGCGGTGGCCACAGCAGGATCAGGCCGTGCTGTGGACGAACGCTGACGGCAGCACGCTGCTCGTGCAGGCCCACCGGCCAGGCGTGACTGTCCGCCCGACCTCGCCCAGCTCGGGGGTCCCCTTCCCCATAGAGTTCGGCGTGCTGCATGGTCAGCGGTACACGCCGCTGCCCGGCGCGCGCCGCCTTGATCGGCTGAGCATCTTCCCGGCCTGGTAGCGGCCGTATGGCGGGCCCGGGACCGCGGCCTGGGCCCGCGCCACGCGACACTGGGCGGATGAGCGAGACGCTGATCGGGCTGCTGCATCCGGGTGAGATGGGCGCGGCCGTGGCCGCCTGCCTGACCGGCCGCGGGTACCAGGTGCTGTGGGTGCCGGCCGGGCGCGGCCCGGCCACCCAGGCCCGGGCCGCCGCGGCCGGGCTGACCGCGGCGGCCGGCCCGGATGCCGCGGGCCAGGCCGCCGACCTGGCCCGGCGGGCGGACATCATCCTGTCGGTCTGCCCCCCGCACGCCGCGCTGGAGGTAGCCCGGGCGGTGGCCGCCGCCGGTTTCACCGGGGTCTACGTGGACGCCAACGCCATCTCCCCCGGCACCGCCCACGACGTCCAGGCCGTCGTGGAGGCGGCCGGCGGCCGTTACGTGGACGGCGGGATCATCGGCTCCCCGCCGGCACCCGCCCGGGGCGGGGACGGGGACGCAGCCGGACCGGGCGGCACCCGGCTCTACCTGGCCGGCGGCCCCGTCGCCGGGCAGGCGGCCGGGCCCGCCGCGCAGGTAGCCGCCCTCTTCGAGGGCGCCGCGCTGACCCCGCTGATTCTCCGCAACGACAACCCGGCCGGCGCCTCGGCCCTCAAGATGGCCTACGCCGCCTGGACCAAGGGCAGCGCCGCGCTCCTCCTGTCCGTCCGCGCGCTGGCCCGGGCCGAGGGGGTGGAAGACAGCCTGCTGGCCGAGTGGACGCTGTCCCAGCCGGAACTGGAGGGCCGGTCGCGGGGCGCGGCCCGGTCTGCCGCGGCCAAGGGCTGGCGCTGGGTGGGCGAGATGGAGGAGATCGCCGCCAGCATGACCGCGGATGGCCTGCCCGGCGGGTTCCACCAGGCCGCCGCCGAGGTCTTCCGCCGCTCGTCGTCGGACGCTGCCCAGCCAGGCGGGCCGGACGACGCCCTGACCGGCGCCGTCCTGGCCGCGCTGCTGGCCAGGCCTGCCTGAGCCCTGCTCACGAGTTGTGCTGCCGGAACCAGGCCATGATCGCGGCACCGGCACCTTCGTCCAGCCCGGTGTTCACGCAGGCCCAGTCGGATCTGATCACGGTCGGGTTGGCGAGGTTAGCGGACGCGGCGAGCACGCCCGGGGTCAGCGTCCACGCGGTCAGGCCCATGCCCTTGCGGGCCAGGTAGTTCAGGAACGCTGGCACGCTCGTGGGTGCGTCCGCCCAGCAGGAGCGGGTGGATGAATAGTTGGTCCACTCGGTGTCGGTCATCGGGACCTTCTTGGCCGCGTAGCCGAACCGGGCGTACCAGTCGGTCGAGTTGTGCCTGACGTTCACCCCGCCCGGGTGGTTGATCCCGTACTCCAGTGGCCCGGCGCGGGTTACCTGGTGACTGACGACCTCGTCCAGCGTCCCGGCGGTGTGCGGCCCCTCGATCCACATCAGGTTCCTGGCGCCGAGGCCGCGGATGGAGCGGGCCAGAGGTTGCATGCCGATGAAGTGATAGCCGTGGTATGCGCCACCGTGCTTCCAGAACTTCCACGTCCCGGCCTCGGTCGGGAGGTTGGCCCGGCGCGGCTCGTTGAACAGGTCAAAGATCACGTCCGGGTTGGATCCGTACACGCCGGACATGACCTTCCAGAACGCTTCGGTCTGGGCGGTCGGCATGCCCACGGCGGTCGGGTTGCCGCCGCCCTCGGTCTGGTCGTTGACCACCACGACCAGGCCGTCATTCAGCGCCGTGGTGACCTCACCCTCGATGAGGCCGAGAAAGGTGCGGTTCACGGTGACGCCGCTCTTGCCCGGCCCCAGCAGGCCGTACTGGAAGATCTGCAGGCGGACGGTGTTGGCGCACCACGAGGCGGCCGCGGCGTCGATCTCGGCGGCGTCGCCTGCGTGGTGAACCTTCCAGTTGGGATTGCCCAGACCCGTGACGGTGATGCCGTAGGGGATATACCGCTGGCCCCCGGCGCCGGTGATCTTGTTCCGGTCACGGTGGAACGGACCGGCGATGTGGCGGCACGCCTGCGCCTGGGCTGGCTGGCCGGCCGCGGCGTGCGCGGCGAGGGCAGGGCCGAAGCCTGCCATCACCGCCGCCGAGGCGGCCAGGGCGAGGGCACTGGTGAGCAGGCGCGAGAGCTTCATCGTTTCCTCTCGGGGAGCCGCGAGGCGGTGGCTCGGTTCCAGGGCGCCGCCGTAACCCCCGTAATCCTTCGCAGCGCCAACCCGTCTGAAACCGATGGATTTCACGATGAACCTCCACCGCGCGGCCCCCGAGGACAGCGCCACGCCGAACACGCTGGTCAGGGACCACTGAGACCGGCCGGTTTCGCGGCGGAGAAATTGCCGGCCGCCGCGGGCAGGCGGCAGCGGAGGACGTGACTCAGGAGGCGTTCTGCGGCCTCACGAGTTGTGCTGCCGGAACCAGGTCATGATCGCCGAACCGGCACCTTCGTCCAGCCCGGTGTCCGCGCACGCCCAGTCGGATCGGATCACGGTCGGGTCAGCCAGGTCAGCGGACGCGGCGAGCACGCCCGGGGTCAGCGTCCACGCGACCAGGCCCATCCCGTGACGGCCCAGGTAGTGCAGGAAGGCCGGCACGCTCGTGGGTGCGTCCGCCCAGCAGGAGCGGGTGGATGAGTAGTTGGTCCACTCGGCGTCGGTCATCGGGACCTGCCCGGCCGCCTTGCCGAACCGCTTATACCACTCGGCCGGGTCGTGCGGGGCGTCCGGCCCGCCCGGGTGGTTGATCGTGTACTCCACCGCCCCGGCCTGGGTGATCTGGTGGCTGACGATTTCGTCGAGCGTCCCGGCGGTGTGCGGTCCCTCGATCCAGAACAGGTTCCCGGCCCCGAGACCGCGGACGTAGAGCGCGAGAGGTTCCATGCCGATGAAGTGGTGGCCGTCGTAGTCGCCGCCGTGTTTCCAGAACTTCCACGTTCCCGCCTCGGTCGGGTACACAGCGCGCCGGGGCTCGTTGAACAGGTCGAAGATCACGTCCGGGTTGGATCCGTACAGGATGGACATGACCTTCCAGAACGCTTCGGTCTGGGCGGTCGGCATGCCCGGGAAGTACGGGTGGCCGTTACCCTCGGTCTGGTCGTTGATCACCACGACCAGCCCGTCATCGAGCGCCCTGGCGACCTCACCCTCGATGAGGCCGAGAAACGTGCGGTTCACCCTGACGCCACTCTTACCCCGCCCCACCAGGCCGTACTGGAAGACCTGCAGGCGGACGGTGTTGGCGCACCACGAGGCGGCCGCGGCGTCGATCTCGGCGTCGTCTTCGGCGCTGTGAACTTTCCAGCTGGGGCTGCCCAGGCCGGTGACGGTGATGCCGTAGGGGATGTACCGCTGGCCGCCGGCACCGGTGATCTTGTTCCGGTCGCGGCGAAAGGGACCGCCGATATGGCGGCATACCCGTGGACTGCTGGCCGCGGCGTGCCCGCCGGTGACCGGGGTGTCGCCCGCCGTCACCACTGCGACAGCGGCCGCCAGGACGACAGCGCTGGTGAGCAGGCGGACCAGCTTCATCGTTTCCCCCCGTGCAGCCGCGAGGCGCCCCCCTCCCAGGACCGCCGTGATTCCCTATCATCTTCGCAGGACAACTGGTCCGAAACCGCCGGATTCATGGTGGGCTGGCGGCGGGTGGACCGGGGACAGCGCCGCGAGACCCCGGCTGGCCGGGGTCGCTGAGACCGGCCGGTTTTCGTTGCGGAGGAATTTGCCGACCGCCGCGAGCAACTGGCCGCCCGGGGCGGCGTCTCTGATACGTGGGCATACCAATGGGCACACGAGCCAGCGGGCCGGGTTCCCGGACCGGCGGGCCGGACGACGAGGTCCGCGCGGACGCGGCGCGGGCCGTCACCGGCCTGTACCAGACGCACGCGGTCGGGCTTATCCGGCTCGCGGTCGTCATGCTGGGCGACCGGGCGGCGGCCGAGGACGTGGTCCAGGAGGCGTTCTGCGGCTTGTACCGCCGCTGGGGCGAGCTAGCTGACCCGGGCAAGGCGCTGAGTTACGCCCGCACGGCCACGCTCAACGGGTGCCGTTCGGAGCTGAGGCACCGGATCCGGGCCCAGCGGCGCGGCGGCCCGCCGCCGGACGCGGCGGACGCGGCCTCGGCGGAACAGGCCGCGCTGCTCGGCGAGGAGCACCGGCAGGTCCTCAGCGCCCTGCGGCGGCTGCCGGACCGGCAGCGGGAGGCCTTAGTGCTCCGCTTCTACCTCGACCAGACCGAGCCGGAGATCGCGGAGTCCATGGGGATCAGCGCCGGCACGGTCAAGTCCACCACGTCCCGTGGGCTGGCCGCGCTGGGCCGGCTTCTGGAGGAGACAGACTCATGATCGCGACTGAAGAGCGGCTCCGGGCCGCGACCCGGGCGGCCGCAGCCACGGTGGCCCCTGGCAGCGCTCCCCCGCTGCGGCTGCCCGACGAGCCGGTTCGCCGGCGCGGCCGCGCGCACGGGAACCAGCACCGCCGCCGGTGGCTGCGGGCGATGACCCCGCTGGCCGCGGCTGCGGCGGTGGCCGGCGTGGTGATTGCCTCGCTGCTCCTGACCAGCCCCACGCCGCCCGGCGGCCCGGCAGGCCCGGCGTCCGGGACCAGCGCGCTGCGCAGCGTCCCGCCGTACTACGTCGCCATCGCCGGCCTGCCCGACACCCCACAGCACGTGGTCATCCAGGCCAGTACGACCGGCGCGGTCCTGGCTACGGTGAAGCCGCCCCGGCCCTACGGCTCGTTCACGTTCGTCAGTGGCGCGGCCGACGACCGCACGTTCGTCCTGGCCGCCCAGCGCTGGTGGAAGGTCACGTCCGGTACCCAGGGGGCGGTCGCGCAGCAGCGGGACAACACCACGCCGGTCGTGTTCTTCCGGCTGCGGTTCGACCCGCGGACCCGCACCGCACAGCTGACCCGGTTGTCCCGCGTGGCCGGGCCACCGGCGGAGCAGCTGGGCGGCATCGGGGTGTCCCCCGACGGCAGCAGGCTGGCCCTCGCCCAGCACACCGCGGAGATCAGGATCGTCACGCTGGCCACCGGGTCCTCGCGGCGCTGGGCCTGGCCCGGTACCACCCCTTCCGGCGGCACCTGGGTCGGCAACGCCAAACCCGGCGGCCAGCCACTCTCCTGGACCGCCGACGGACAGATCCTCGCCTTCCAGTTCTGGACCCAGTCGGGGGGCATCACGCAGGTGCGCCTGCTCGACACCAGCTCACCGGGCGGCAGCCTGCGCGCGACCAGGCCCGCCGTCAGCTTCGTGGGCCACGGCCAGGCCAAGACCGGCCCGATCGGTAACTCGATCATCACCCCGGACGGGACGAAGATCGTCACCGTGGCCAGCCGGACCCGCGGGGGCCGGTCCGGGGTCATGGAGTTCTCGGTGCGGACGGGCCAGCCCGTCATTCCCTCACCCACCGGGAACACCACCTCGCTGGGACCCTGGGACGTGCTCTGGGCCAACTCGTCCGGCCGCACCCTGATCGTGGCGGCCCAGGCCGGCCCGTCCGGCGCTGCCCAGACCGGCGTCCTGCGAGGCGGCCGGTTCACGCCGCTGCCCAGGGCCCCGGCGGACATCACCAACGTGGCCTGGTAGCCAGGCCACGGATCTGTCGTGCTGCTCAGCCGGTGCCGGGGCCCGGCTGGGCAGCACGGACTGCTGACCGGCCGGGAGAGACCGGCCGGGTCAGCAGCCGTCCAGGCGCTCGGCCAGGTAGCCCTCGATGTGGTCGATGCCGACCCGCTCCTGCTTCATCGAGTCGCGTTCGCGGACCGTCACGGCGTCGTCGGTGAGCGTGTCGAAGTCCACGGTCACGCAGAACGGGGTGCCGATCTCATCCTGCCGCCGGTAGCGTCGGCCGATCGCGCTGGCGTCGTCGAAGTCGGTGTTCCACCGCTTGCGCAGCTGGGCGGCCAGGTCACGGGCCTTCGGGGACAGGTCAGCGTTGCGGGACAGGGGCAGCACCGCCACCTTGACCGGGGCGAGCCGCGGGTCCAGCCGGAGCACGGTGCGCTTCTCCAGCTTGCCCTTGGCGTCTGGCGCCTCGTCCTCGCTGTAGGCGTCGAGCAGGAAGACGAGCATGGACCGGTCGACCCCGGCCGCGGGCTCGATGACATACGGCACGAACCGCTCGCCGGAGTCCTGGTCCAGGTAGGACAGGTCCTGGCCGGAGGCCTTGGCGTGCACGCCCAGGTCGTAATCGGTGCGGTTCGCGATGCCCTCCAGCTCACCCCACTCCACGCCAGTGAAGTCGTAGCGGTACTCGATGTCCACGGTCCGCTTGGAGTAGTGCGAGCGCTTGTCCGCCGGGTGGTCGAACAGGCGCAGGTTTTCCGCGTTCACGCCGAGGCCGGTGAACCAGGCGAGCCGGGTCTTGATCCAGTACTCGTGCCATTCCTCGTCGCTGCCCGGCTTGACGAAGAACTCCATCTCCATCTGCTCGAACTCGCGGGTCCGGAAGATGAAGTTCCCCGGGGTGATCTCGTTGCGGAACGACTTGCCGATCTGCCCGATGCCGAACGGGACCTTCTTGCGGGAGGTCTGCAGCACGTTGCGGAAGTTGATGAAGATCCCCTGCGCGGTTTCCGGGCGCAGGTAGGCCAGCCCGGACTCGTCCTCGGTGGCCCCCAGGAAGGTGCGCAGCAGCCCGTTGAACATGCGCGGCTCGGTGAACGCGCCCCGGGTCCCGCAGTGCGGGCAGGCGATGTCCTTCAGCCCGTTCTCCGGCGGGTGGCCGTGCTTGTCCTCGTAGGCCTCGATCAGGTGGTCGGCACGGAAGCGGCGGTGGCAGGACTGGCACTCGGTGAGCGGGTCCACGAACTCGGTGACGTGGCCGCTGGCCTCCCACACCTCGCGGGCCAGGATGACCGAGGAGTCCAGCCCGACGATGTCGTCCCGCTCCTGGACCATCGCCTTCCACCACTGCCGCTTGATGTTGTTCTTCATCTCCACGCCCAGCGGACCGTAGTCCCAGGAGGCGCGGAGCCCCCCATAGATCTCACTGGAGGGGAAGACGAAGCCACGGCGCTTGGCGAGGCTGACGATCGTTTCCATGCGGTCGTTTCGGCGGGCCATCAGGACTCCATCCGGCTGGCGGTCGGTGGGTGGGCGCGCCACAGCTCAACGGGCGGGCGCATCCGCCCAGCCTATTACCGGAAAGCTCGTGGCCGGACCTTTTCCGAGGTCAGCGGGCATGTGGCACTCCTGACGTCAGATCCGTAGCACACGGGGTGCTCATCGGGCCAGGTAATCGGCCGCGCGGGTCCTGGTGGACTGCTCCACCTTCACCCCCGGTGCCTACATGAGCTGGGCCCGGGTGACGGCCTCACCCGAGAAGCCGGTCATGCCGGCCGGCCGGATCAAGATCGGTTACACGTAGGAGCCCCAGCAGCCGAGGAGCCCCGGGCCAGCTAGCTGCGGGGCGGCAAGGGCCTCGGCGGTGGACCCGGCACCCGGGCCGGGGCCAGGGGAGGCGTCACGGGCATGAGGTAGTAGGCGTGGACCGGCGGGCTGGGCTGCGGCGAGGGCTGGTCGAGCACCTGGGCGAGAGTGGCACCCGCGATGGCTGCCAGCAGCGCCGTGGCGGTCAGTGCCTCCCGGCGGGTCCTGGTCATGTCTCCTCTGACGGCTGGGCGCGGTCTGCGGTTCCCCAGGCAGCGAGGAGCCCCGGGCCAGCTAGGCTCCGGGGCTCCCCTGGTGTCAGTCCCGTGTCATGGGAATGACTCCAACTACTTCCAAACGTTGGCAACTATCTCGTAGCGTCTGTGTTCGAGTTTACCCCCCTGATCTGTAGGGGGATCACGGAATCTCAGGTCAGGCCCTCGCCGCGAATCGGGCCCCCGTTTGTTACCGGTAAACAGCCCCGTAGACCCAGTCGGAGTCGATGTCCAGTGTGTACCCGCCCAGGCTGCGCCGGTGCGGGCCCTCGTACTGCTTGATCCGGCGCGGCCCCTGCCACCAGCTCCGCAGCAGGTACGGCAGGCCCCGCACGTTCTGCTCGTTGTCCCACAGGCCGAACCACATCGAGTCCGGCTTGGCGATAGCGTGCCCGTCCACCCGGTGGGCCCAGCCCAGGTTGCTCGGCCCCGGACGACGGCGACGCACCGGCTGGGATCGCGGTCCAGCCGGTACACTGGCCAGCTCGCGGGGACCCTGATCGTGTATCCGGCGAACCGGACTACCTTGAACCCGGGCCGGCCGGCCCGCGCCGTGAGGTGCACTGCGGCCGCCCGGGGGCCAGGCCCAGAGTGGGCGGGCGCAAATGCCCAGAGTCCCGCATAAGTAAGTCCCACGACCAGCGCAAAAGTGATTACCCGACGCATCTGCATGCCCCCGAATGCGATAGCGCCCGCAACCGCCGGGGGACGACGTCAGGCCTTCCGCCTTTCCGTTCCCTGCGCATTCAGCCGGCAAGCGCATCGCCGTTGGAGGCGGAGCCGATAAGGGGGTAACTTTGCCAGGGAGATGTGAAATCTTGATCCGAAATCCGGCCAGCCGCCCACGGTGGGATACTTAGTGACTGTGCGCCAGCAATCCCCGCAGATCCGTCAGTCCATCGAGCGGCTGAGCCTCCGGCCGGCCGCGTATCTCCGCGCCCTGCCCCGGTGGCTGCCACCGGTGGTCATCGCCGCCCTGTTCGTCGGCGGCCTGGCGGTACACGGCTGGGGCGGGGCGATCATGCTTCTCGTGGTCGCCGCGTTCCTGGCCTGGCTGGCCGTGCTGTCATGGCCCGCACTGCAGCCGCCGACCCGCGTGCTGCGGGTAGTGGCGGTGGCCGCCCTGATCGCCCTGGCCGTGTGGCAGGGCCTGCGCTAGGCCCGGCCCGGGCGGGCCCTGCTCAGGTACCGCTGGCCGGCAGCAGGTTGGGCTGGGCGCCGCCGTAACGCCGGTCCCGGCTCGCGTAGATCTCGCAGGCCTGCCACAGGTGCCGCCGGTCGAAATCGGGGAACAGCGTGTCCAGGAAGACGAGTTCGGCGTACGCGGACTGCCAGAGCAGGAAATTCGAGATGCGCTGCTCCCCTGAGGACCGCACGAACAGATCGACATCGGGAATATCCGGCTCATCCAGATAGCGGGCCACGAGCTTCTCGTTGATTTTGTCCGGGTGCAGCCGGCCCGCCGCCACTTCCCGGGCGATGGCCGCCGCCGCATCGGCAATTTCGGCCCGGCCGCCATAATTGACACAGAATTGCAGGGTGAGCACCGAGTTGCCCTCGGTCATGCGCTCGGCGTCCTGGAGTTCCCTGATGACGCTCCGCCAGAGCCTGGGGGTCCGGCCGGCCCAGCGGACCCGGACGCCCACCTCGTTCAGCTGGTCACGGCGGCGGCGGATCACGTCCCGGTTGAACCCCATCAGGAAGCGGACCTCATCCGGGGATCGCCGCCAGTTCTCGGTGGAGAACGCATAGGCCGACAGGTAGGGGATGCCGAGCTCGATCGCGCCCATGATCACGTCGAAGAGGGCGGACTCGCCCATCTTGTGGCCCTCGGTCCGGGGCAGCCCGCGCTCCTTGGCCCAGCGCCCGTTGCCGTCCATGACCAGGGCGACGTGCCGGGGTACCAGGTCGGCCGGGATGGCGGGAGGCCGGGCGCCGCCCGGATGCGGGTACGGCGGGCGGACGGGCGGGCGGCTCACACGTGCTCCACGTGGCGGAGGGAACGGATGGAGTGCTCGAGGTGCCACTGCACGTAGGCGGCCACCAGGCTGCTGCATTCCACCTGGTGCCGGGCCTGGCTGGCGTCGGCCCGGGCCCAGTCGCCGCGCAGCAGCGCCCGCATCAGGGCGATGGTCGCCACCGCGGGGCTCGCGGCGCCCGGCGGCCGGCAGGACCGGCAGGTCAGCCCGCCGGCCGGGACAGCGAATGATCTCGAGCCCGTCAGGTCGCCGGGGCTGGCCTCATCCGGGGTACCGCACACCGCGCACTCATCCAGGGCCGGGGCGTACCCCGCCACGGCCAGCGTCCGCAGCAGGTAAGCGTCGAGCACGAGGCGCGGGTCGTGGACCCGCTCGCCGAGTGCCCGCAGGCCGCCGACCAGCAACAGGAACTGGCGGATGATGGGCTCCTTCTCCATGGGGGTGAACCGCTCGGCGGTCTCCAGCATGGCCGTGCCGCTGGTGTACCGCGGATAGTCCGTGGCCAGCGGCTCGCCGTAGGCCCGCACCGTCTCGGCCTGGGTGATCACGTCCAGCGAGCGGCCGGTGTACAGCAGCAGATCCACGTGGGTGAACGGCTCCAGCCGGGCACCGAACCGTGACTTCGTCCGGCGCACGCCCTTGCCGACCGCCCGGACGCGGCCGTTGCGCCTGGTCAGGATCGTGACGATCCGGTCTGCCTCACCCAGCTTCTGGGTGCGCAGCACAATCCCGTCATCCCGGTACAGGCTCACCCTGCCATTGTCGCGCACCACGGGTCCTGCCCTGGCGCAGGCGCGCGCCGGGAACCCGGGGTTCCTGCTGTCCGTGTTCCCGGCGCGCGGCAGGCACTACTAGGCAGGCACCGCCAGCCAGGCCAGGCGGGCTGGTCAGTCGCGGCGGGACCGGTTCACGGCCGAGAGCACGGCACGCAGCGAGGCGGTCACCGTGTTCGCGTCGATGCCCACTCCCCACCAGGGGCGGCCGTCCACCTCACATTCCACGTAAGCGGCCGCCTGCGCGTCGCTGCCCGCGGAGAGCGCGTGCTCGGCGTAGTCGAGCACGCGGACCTCGACCCCGACGGCGGCCAGCGCGTCGCAGAACGCCGAGATCGGCCCGTTGCCGGTCCCCTCGACCTGGTGCTCCTGGCCGTCGATCTGGATGTCCACGGTGAGCGCGTCCTTGGCGTCCACCACGGACGACGTGTGGTGCGCGAGCAAGGCCACCGTTCCCCGGGCGAGGTACTCGTCGGAGAACGCCTCCCACATCCGGGCCGGGGACACCTCGCCGCCTTCGGCGTCGGTGTGCGCCTGGACCACCCGCGAGAACTCGATCTGGAGCCGGCGGGGCAGGTCCAGCTGGTGCTCGGCCTTCATGATGTAGGCCACGCCGCCCTTGCCGGACTGGGAGTTGACCCGGATCACGGCCTCGTAGGTGCGTCCCACGTCCTGGGGATCGATGGCCAGGTACGGGACCTCCCACCCGAAGTCGCGGACCGGCGTGCCGGCGGCTGCGGCGTCCCGCTCCACGGCCTCCAGGCCCTTCTTGATGGCGTCCTGGTGCGAGCCGGAGAACGCCGTGTAGACCAGGTCACCCGCATACGGGTGCCGGGGGTGCACCGGAAGCTGGTTGCAGTACTCGGCGGTGCGCCGGATCTCGTCGATGTCGGAGAAGTCGATCATCGGGTCGATGCCCTGGCTGAACAGGTTCAGGCCCAGGGTGACCAGGCAGACGTTCCCGGTCCGCTCGCCGTTGCCGAACAGGCAGCCCTCGATCCGGTCCGCGCCGGCCAGCACGGCCAGTTCGGCGTCCGCGACCGCGGTGCCCCGGTCGTTGTGGGTGTGCACGGACAGGCACACGTGCTCGCGGTGCGGCAGGTTCCTGGTCATCCACTCGATCTGGTCGGCGTACACGTTCGGGGTGGAGCGCTCGACGGTGCAGGGCAGGTTCAGGATGATCTCCCGGCCCGGGCCGGGCTGCCAGACGTCCATCACCGCGTCGCACACCTCGGCCGCGAAGTCCAGCTCGGTGTCCATGAAGATCTCGGGAGAGTACTCGTAGCCGAAGTCGCAGTCCGGGACGTACTGCTCGGCGTACTTCATCACCGACCGGGTGCCCTCGACGGCCAGCGCCTTGGTCTCGTCCCGGTCGTTGCCGAACACCACCCGGCGGAACACCGGCGCGGTGGCGTTGTACATGTGCACGGTGGCGCGAGGCGCTCCGGCGAGGGACTGCACGGTCCGCTCGATCAGCTCGTCGCGGGCCTGGGTGAGCACGGAGATCTGCACGTCGTCGGGGATCCGGCCGCCTTCGATGAGGCTGCGGACGAAATCGAAGTCCGTCTGGCTGGCCGACGGGAAGCCAACCTCGATCTCCTTGTAACCCATCCGGATCAGCAGGTCGAACATGGTCCGCTTGCGGGCCGGGCTCATGGGGTCGATCAGGGCCTGGTTGCCGTCGCGGAGGTCGGTGGACAGCCACCGCGGGGCCTGGGTGATGCTCCGGCCGGGCCAGGTCCGGTCGGGCAGGTCGACCGGCCGGAACGGGGTATATCGATGGCAGGGCATGCCGCTGGGCTGTTGCCGGACCGGGGCATACCCGCCCGGTACCCGGCCAGGCGGGGCCGGCTGGGGCACGGCAGGCCGGGAATTGCTTACGTCATGGGAATGCATTGGAGGATCTGCTCCCTCGCGGATCGGGGCGGCGGCCAGCCGACACGCCAGAACTCCGCGGCGAGGGAGCCGGCCTATCGGCCCCCGCCGCGGCAGATAAGCAGCAGCATTCCGTGCATCATGGCGCTTCGACAGTAGCAGACGACCCGGCTGGAACGCAGATCCGGTCCGGCATGCGAGACGCCGGCCTCGCCCTGCTCCCGGCGGCGCCTGCGGCTCAGTCGTAAAAGCCCAGGCGGCGCAGCTGTTTCGGGTCCCGCTGCCAGTTCTTGGCCACCTTGATGCGCAGGTCCAGGTACACCTTGGTGCCCAGCAGGGCCTCGATCTGCTGCCGCGCCTGCGTGCCCACTGCTTTCAGCCGGGCACCCTTGGGCCCGATGACGATGGCCTTCTGGCTCGGCCGCTCCACGTACATGAACGCGTACACGTCGACCAGGTCGTCCCGGCCCGCCCGCGGGGCCATTTCCTCCACCACGACGGCGATCGAGTGCGGCAGCTCGTCCCGCACGCCCTCCAGGGCCGCCTCCCGGATGAGCTCCGCCACCAGCAGCTGCTCGGGCTCATCGGTCAGCTCGCCGTCCGGGTAGAGCGGCCGTCCCGGCGGGAGGTGGGACACCAGCACGTCCGCCAGCACGTCCAGCTGGAATCCGCCCAGCGCGGACACCGGCACGACGTCCGCCCAGTCACCGAGGGCCGCTACCGCGGCCAGCTGCGCCGCGATCTGGTCCGGGGAAGCCTGGTCGGTTTTGGTGACGATCGCCACCACCGGCGTCCTGCGGGAGAGCCCGGCGAGCTCGGCGGCGAGGTACTTGTCCCCGGGGCCGATCGAGTCCGTGGCCGGGACGCAGAACCCGATCACGTCCACCTCGGTCAGGGTGGAGCGGACCAGGCTGTCCAGCCGCTCCCCGAGCAGGGTTCGCGGCCGGTGCAGGCCGGGGGTATCCACGATGATCAGCTGCGCGTCCGGACGGTGCACGATGCCGCGGATGGCCCGCCTGGTGGTCTGCGGCCGGCTGCTGGTGATGGCCACCTTGGTGCCCACCAGGGCGTTCATCAGAGTCGACTTGCCGACATTCGGCCGGCCCACGAAGCAGGCAAAGCCCGACCGGAACTCAGGCTGGCCTGCTCCGGCATCAGGGCCGGACGCAGCAGTACGGGTAGCTCCCACCCTGTGATTGTCCTCCCGCCAGCGAGCAGGTGGCGTCAGGGCTGCCCGGTTATGGCTGCCCGGTTATGGCTGCCCGGTCATGGCTGCAGCTATGGCTGCACGGTGGCGCGGAGCATCCCGTTCGTGCCCGCCTGGAACACCACGGCGGCAGGACCGGCCTCGCGCACCACCGCGAGGTCCCCGGGGTCCACCGTGTCGGCGTCGCTGACCAGCGCGGCCGCCTCCAGGCTGGATGCGCCGCTGGACACCGCCATGGCCACGGCCAGGCGCAGCGCGGACAGTTTCAGCGACGGCAGCGAGATGGCCGCGGCCGCGTAGGTGCGGCCCGTCTCATCCCGCACCGCCGCGCCCTCGGCCGCGGCGACCCGGGCCCGCGCCGACCGGGCCAGTGTGATGATCTTCAGGTCTTCCGGGCCTGGCTCCACCGCGCTCACCTGCCCGAGTGTAGTGGCGCGAGGGTCCGTCACATCAGTCCCCGTCCGTCTCGTACGTCCCGGCCGCCTGCTGGGCCTTTTCCCCGGACCGTTCCACGGTGACCGTGCCGATCCGGTTGCGCCGCCCGGCCAGGCTCTCGGCGGTCAGCTTCAGCCCGGCCACCGTGGCCACTGACCCGGCGATGGGCACCCGGCCCAGCGCGTGGGCCAGCAGGCCGCCGACCGTCTCCACGTCCTCGGCCTCGATCGTGGTGCCGAACAGCTCCTCCAGGTCGGTCACGGGCAGCCGGGCGGTGACCCTGGCCCGCTCCGCGGACAGCCACTCCACGGTGGGCTGCTCGTGGTCGTACTCGTCGGTGATCTCCCCGACGATCTCCTCCAGGATGTCCTCGATGGTGACCAGCCCGGCGGTCCCGCCGTACTCGTCGATCACGATGGCCAGGTGGATCCGGAGCTGCTGCATCTCCCGGAGCAGCTCGTCCACCGGCTTGCTCTCGGGCACGAAGGTGGCGGGCCGCATCACCGAGGTCACGCTGGCCACCGACTCCTGCTCGGGATGTTCCTGGCTGCTGGTCACCAGGTCCTTCAGGTAGGCGATGCCGATGACGTCATCCTGGTTCTCGCCGACCACCGGGATCCGGGAGAAGCCGCTGCGCAGGGCGAGCGAGAGGGCCTGGCGCAGCGTCTTGTCCCGTTGCACGAAGACCATGTCGGTGCGCGGGACCATCACCTCGCGGACGATCGTGTCCCCCAGCTCGAACACCGAGTGGATCATGGCCCGCGCCCCGGGCTCGATCACCTGGCGCTGTTCCAGCAGGTCGACGAGGCCACGCAGCTCTTCCTCGGTGCCGAACGCGTCCCGGGACCCCCGGCCCGCGGTCAGCACGCTGCCCAGGGCCAGCAGCAGCCGCGGGAGGGGCCCGAGGATCCGGGTCACGGGGTACAGCACGTCGGCCGCCACCAGGGCCACGGTGCGCTCGTGCTGGCGCCCGAGGATCCTCGGCCCGATCCCGGCCAGGACGTACAGCACGGCGGCCATGATGACGAAGATCAGCAGGAACACGTGCCAGCCGGTGCCGAGCCAGTGCAGCAGCGCGGCCGCGACCAGCACGATGGCCCCGGTCTCGCTGCAGACCCGGGCGAGCAGCAGCACGGCCAGGTAGCGGGCCGGCTCGGCCAGCACCGCCTGGAGCCGGGTGGCGGCCCGGTTCCGGTTGCCCCTGCGGCCGCGGGCCAGCTCCCCCGCCCCGGACCGGGACACGCGCATGAGCGCCACCTCGGCACTCGCGCACAGCCCGGCCCCCAGCGCCAGTGCCGCCGCGGCGATGATCAGCCACACCATGGTGGCCTCACCCCGTCCCTTTCTGCCCCTCCGGGTCACCGGCCTGCCCGGGTGGCTGCGGCCGGGCCGAGCGCCAGGTCGCGAGCAGCTTGTCCTGCAGGCCGAACATGGCGGTGTGCTCGTCCGCCTCAGCGTGGTCATACCCGAGCAGATGCAGGATGCCGTGCGTGCAGAGCAGCTCCAGCTCGTCGCGCAGCGGATGCTGCGCCTGGCGGGCCTGGTCGGCGGCGACCTCCGGGCAGAGCACCACATCGCCGAGCAGGCCGGGTGGCGACGTCGGTTCCCCGCCCGCGCCCTGATCCCCCCGTGCGCCGCTGCCCGGGGGCGGCGGCCGCAGCTCATCCATGGGGAAGGCCAGCACGTCGGTCGGGCCCGGTTCGCCCATCCAGCGCTCGTGCAGGTCGGACATGGTGCCCCGGTCCACCAGCAGGACCGAGAGCTCGGCGAGCGGATGCATCCGCATGCCGTCCAGGACATGCCGGGCCAGGGCGGCGAGGTCGGCCTCGTCCACGTCGACCCCGGACTCGTTGGCGATCTCGATGCTCACCGCGGGCACCGGCTCACTGTGCAGGCTTTCACGCGGCATGCTTTCACCGGGCATGCTCTCACTGAGCGCGCTTGCGGCGCTGCGGCGGGGACGCCTCGCGGGCCCGGGCGTCGTAGCGCTCGTAGGCGTCCACGATGTCCCCGACCAGCCGGTGCCGCACCACGTCGTGACTGGTCAGCCTGGCGAAATGCACGTCGTCCAGGCCGTCCAGGATGTCCTGGACGATCCGCAGCCCGCTCGCCTGGCCGGCCGGCAGGTCCACCTGGGTGACGTCGCCGGTCACGACGATCTTCGACCCGAAGCCGAGCCGGGTGAGGAACATCTTCATCTGTTCCGCGGAGGTGTTCTGCGCCTCGTCCAGGATGATGAACGAGTCGTTCAGGGTCCGGCCGCGCATGTACGCGAGCGGCGCCACCTCGATCGTGCCCGCCGCGATGAGCCGCGGGATCGAGTCCGGGTCGAGCATGTCGTGCAGCGCGTCGTACAGCGGCCGCAGGTACGGGTCGATCTTCTCGTAGAGGGTGCCGGGCAGGAAGCCGAGCCGCTCCCCCGCCTCGACGGCCGGCCGGGTCAGGATGATCCGGTTGACCTCCTTGGCCTGGAGCGCCTTCACCGCCTTGGCCATGGCCAGGTAGGTCTTCCCGGTGCCTGCCGGGCCGATGCAGAACACGATCGTGTGCGCATCGATGGCGTCCACGTAGCGCTTCTGGTTCAGCGTTTTCGGCCGGATTGTCCGCCCGCGCGAGGACAGGATGTCCAGGGTCAGGACGTCGGCGGGGCGGACCCCGGACTTCCGCCTGAGCATGGCCACGACCCGCTCCACCGAATCCGCGGTGAGCTCGGCGCCGCCGGCCAGCAACTCGGTGAGTTCTTCGAAGAGGCGGGCGACACGCGCGCTCTCCTCGGCCGCCCCGGTAATGGTGATCTCATTCCCGCGGACGTGAATATCGGCATCGAATGCCTTCTCGATCACATGCAGGAGTTCGTCGCGAGATCCCAGCAGGCTGACCATCGAGTGGTCATCCGGGATAACGATCTTGACCTGCGCACCGGTGGTGCCGGACGGCTTACGGCCCGCAGAATCTCCGGATCTGTCTGTCAATTCCCTCTCTCCGCCTGAGCGCAGGCGCGGCCCTGCGCCCTACCTTCATGGTATCCGCGTGGTGTCAGCCTGGGGGCCAGCCCAGGCCACGGCCGCCGAGTACGTGCGCATGGACGTGCGGCACAGCCTGCCCAGCGTCGGCTCCCGTATTGAACACAACCCGGTAGCCACTGCCGGTGATTCCCTCCGCCTTGGCCACCTCATCCACCTGACTGATCAGTTCGGTGAGCAGGCTGCCGTCCGCGGCCGCCAGGGCGGCCAGATCGGGATAGTGATCCTTCGGGATCACCAGCACGTGAGTCGGTGCTTGCGGGCTGATGTCACGAAAGGAAAGAGTTCGCGGCGACTCGAGCACCCGTGATGCTGGGACACCGCCGGACACGATCCTGCAGAATAGACACTCCGGCACAGAGGGATCCTAGCTTGTGCCTCTCCGGTAACACCCACGACATATATGGTTGCCCATGGTGCTATCTGACTGCGCACGCCCACCGCACTCCCCCAGGTGCAGGGCACGGCACCTGCGCGTACCCCCGGATTCCCGCCGGGACACCGCCGAATTCGCCACCGCGCACCCAGGCAGGCACTCCACACTCGACATCCCGGTGGGGGGAATGCTTCCGTGAGGCCGAACGGCTGCGGCGGGTCGCGTGCACATAGTCGACATGCCAGGTGAACCTGACGGCATGGTGACGCGTCCCACTGATGTGACCGAGGCGCTACTAGCTAATCCTGCGATGAGTGCCGCTCCGACGATGAGCGGTGCGGTGGTCGAGTGGGATGCAGACCGGGCGGTCACTGCCATCTACAGCGAGCACTACCGCTCGCTGGTACGCCTCGCTGCCTTCCTGGTCCGGGATAACGCGACCGCGGAAGAAGTGGTGCAGGACTCGTTCGTGGCCATGCACGGGGCATGGCGCCGGCTGCGCGACACCGATAAGGCGCTGTCCTACCTGCGCCAGTCCGTCGTCAACCGGTCGCGCTCGGTCCTGCGGCACCGGATGGTCGTAGACAAGAACACGCCGAAGCCACCGCCGGACATGCCGAGCGCCGAGCACGGCGCGATTATCCAGCTGGAACGCTCGGCGGTGGTTTCCGCCCTGCGGGGGCTCCCGGAGCGGCAGCGGGAGGCGCTGGTGCTCCGCTACTACGGGGACCTTTCCGAGGCGCAGATCGCCTCGGTCATGGGCATCAGCAGGGGAGCAGTCAAGAGTCACACGGCCCGGGCGATGGCAGCCCTGCGGGCCGTGCTGGAGCGGGACTCATGAGGAGGGTCTTCAGGGACGCAAGGGCCCCTGGGCGGCAGGCATGATGACACAGGATCGGGACTACGAGGAGGCACTGCGCCGCGCACTGACCGCGGCGGCAGAGTCCATCGAACCCGCTGGCGACGGACTGCATCGCATCCGTCACCGGCTGGATTCGCCGCGGTCCCCACGGTCGGTTCTCTCCGGGTGCGCCGACTGGCTGGAGCTGCGCGGAACCCGTCTTCGCGTCCGGCTCGAGCCCGTCACGGAGGCAGGCCGGACCGCACTGAGGCGGTCTGGTCCGCTGCTCGCCCTGGTCAGCTTCCTGCGCCGCCTGCTCAGCCCGAAGGCGGCCCGGCGAGCCGGCGGGCACCGCGGGGCGGCCGGCTCGCCGGGCCGCCTGGGGTCCGCCGGGCCCTGGCTCAAGCCGGTGTTCGCAGTCTCGGCGGCGGTGGCCATCGTCGTGGTCGGCGTGGTCATCCTCAACCACGAGACGGGAACCCTCATCAGCCCGTCGAACTCCGTCACCACGCCCAGCAGCCAGGGCTCTGGCCTGGGCAGCGGCGGGACGACGTCGGGCTCCAGGCGGTGGAAGCTGCCGCTCGGGGTCAAGACAGCTCCGGCCGGGGGCGTGCAGCAGTATCCGCATATGAAGAGCCTGGTACCCGTGGTGGCCTGCACCCCGACCCCGTCGCCTTCCGCGGCCACGACGGCTCCGGCCGGCACTACGACCCCGAGTCCGACCGCGACCCCGTCCGCGACCGGGTCGGCGACGGGCACGCCCGCACCCTCGCCGACCGACACGGGGCAGCCGACGCCCACCCCGTCGTCGAGTGGGGCCACCGGCAGTGCGGGCAGCGCGACCGCCACGACCACGACGGCCAAGGTGCTGCCTGATCATGCCGGGGCGCCCGCGATCGTCGAGTGCGGGGGTAAGGCCCCTCAGACGCCCTGACCAAACCGGCGGCCGGTCAGCACCACGCCCGGCCGCGGCCCTCCTGACCCAGTGCCGGCTTGGCTCAGGCCCAGCGGCCGGCCCGGCTGAGCAGGACCGCGGCCGCCGCCATCCCCGCGGATGAGGTCCGGAGCACGGTCGGCCCCAGCCGCACCGCCGTGGCCCCGGCCCCGGTGAGCGCGCCGGTCTCGGCCGGGGTGATGCCGCCCTCCGGGCCCACGATCACCAGCATCTCCCCCGAGCGCGGCAGCGTCACCTCGCTCAGCGGCTCGACGGCCTGCGGATCAAGGATGAAGGCCCGGGCGGCCCGGGCGGCCCGCCCGGCTACCTCGCCGAGGCCCGCGGGCGCGGTCACCTCGGGGACCCGGCCGCGCCGGGCCTGCTTGGCCGCTTCCCGCGCGGTGGAGCGCCACCGGGCCACGGCCCGCTCGCCGCGCTCCCCCTGCCACCTGGCCACGCAGCGCTCCGCCGCCCACGGGACGATCACGTCCACCCCGGCCTCGGTCATCAGCTCGACGGCCAGCTGTCCCCGCTCCCCCTTGGGGATCGCCTGGACCACGGCCAGGACCGGATCGGGGGCGGGCAGCACCCTGCGGTGCCGCACCGCGAGCTCGAGCTGGCCGCGCTGGGCCCGGGTCACCACGCACTCGGCCACCTGCCCATCGCCGTCGGTCAGGTCCACCCGCTCACCGGCGGCGAGCCTGCGCACGTCGGCCGCGTGGCGGCCCTCCGGGCCGGCCAGCACGATCAGGTCGCAGGCCAGGTCCGTGGGGTCGGCGAAGAAGACCGGCGGCTGGGACCCGGATTCGCCCCCCGGGTCACCGGCCGTTGAAGGCGTCACGCAACCGTGAGAAGAATCCCTGCTGCCCCGGGGCAAAGCGGCCGGGCGGGGTCTCCTCACCGCGCAGCGCGGCCAGCTGCTTGAGCAGTGCCTCCTGCGCCTCGTCCAGCTTGAGCGGCGTCTCGACCGCGATGTGGGTGACCAGGTCGCCGCGGCCAGAGTCGTTCAGGTGCTGGACGCCGAGCCCGTACATCGGGATGACCTGCCCCGACTGGGTGCCCGGGCGGATGTCCAGGTCCCGCGGGCCGTCCAGGGTCTCGACCGACAAGGTGGCCCCCAGCGCCGCGGCCACCATCGGGATGGTCACCGTGCAGTGCAGGTCGTCGCCCTGCCGCTCGAAGATGGGGTGCGGGCGCTGCAGGATCTCCAGGAAGAGGTCCCCGGGCGGCCCGCCGCCGGATCCGATCTCTCCCTCCCCCGCCAGCTGGATGTGGGTGCCGTCCTCGACCCCGGCCGGGATGCGCACCTTCATCGTGCGCCGGGTCCTGACCCGGCCGTCGCCGTCACATTCGGGGCACGGCCGGCGGATGACCGTGCCGAACCCGCCGCAGTGCGGGCAGGGCCGGGACGTCATCACCTGGCCCAGGAACGAGCGCGTGACCTGGCTGACCTCGCCGCGCCCGCCGCAGACCTCACAGGTCTCCGGGTGGGTCCCCGGCGCCGTGCCCTCACCCGAGCACGTCGGGCAGACCACCGCGGTGTCCACGACCAGCTCCCGGGTGGTTCCGAACGCGCACTCCGACAGGTCCAGCTCGACCCTGATCGTCGCGTTGCGGCCGCGCCGGGCCCGGCTGCGCGGGCCGCGGCCCGCCGCCCCGGCACCGAAGAACGCGTCCATGATGTCGCTGAACGGGAAGCCGGGCCCGAAACCGCCCGCCCCGGCGGCGCCGTTAGCCGCGAACGGGTCCGCGCCCTGGTCGTACATCTGCCGCTTCCCCGGGTCGGAGAGCACCTCGTACGCCTGGGTGATCTCCTTGAACCGCTCCTGGGTCTGCGGGTCCGGGTTCACGTCCGGGTGCAGCTCACGGGCGAGCCGCCGGTAGGCCTTCTTGATCTCATCCGGTGGCGCGTCCCGGCGGACGCCGAGCGCACCGTAATAGTCGTTGGCCACTAGGACCCGGCCAGGATCTGGCCCACGTATCGTGCCACCGCGCGTACCGCTCCCATCGCTGTCGGGTAATCCATCCGTGTCGGGCCGAGCACCCCGAGCCTGGCCAGCACCTGATCCCCGGTTCCGTACCCGGTCGCCACCACGGACGTGCTCCGCAGGCCCTCCACCGGGTTTTCCGCACCGATCCGGACGGTCAGTGAGGGGTGATCGCCAGACTCGCCCAGCAAACGCATGAGCACGACCTGTTCCTCGAGCGATTCGAGGACCTCCCGCAAGCCCCTGGAGAAGTCAGCCGTGGTCAGGTTGGCCGCGCCCCCGACGACGACCCGCTCGTCGGTCCGCTCCACCAGGGTCTCCAGGAGGACCGAGAAGACCGCCGCTGCGTTCGGCCGCTCCGTCGGGTCGACCAGTTCGGGCAGGTCCGCGACCACCGACGCCACCTCAGTCAGGCGGCGCCCGTCCAGGCAGGCGTTCAGCACCGCCCGCAGGTGCATGATGGAGTCTTCCTCAGCGGCGTCGGGCAGTTCCACCGAGCGCTGCTCCACCCGTCCGGTGTCGGTGATGATCACCAGCATCAGCCGTTTCGCGGCCAGCGGGACCAGTTCCAGATGCCGGACCGAGGACCGGGTCAGCGAGGGGTACTGGACCACGGCCACCTGGCGGGTCAGCTGGGCGAGCAGCCGGACGGTCCGCATCACCACGTCATCGAGGTCGTACGCGCCGGCCAGGAACGTCTCGATGGCCCGCCGTTCCGCCGAGGAGAGTGGCTTAACGCCGGACAGCCGGTCCACGAAGAGCCGGTATCCCTTGTCCGTCGGTATCCGGCCCGCACTGGTGTGCGGCTGCACGATGAAGCCCTGCTCCTCGAGCACCGCCATGTCGTTGCGGATGGTAGCCGGGGAGACGTCCAGGTGGTGCCGGTTGACCAGCGACTTCGAGCCAACAGGCTCGGTGGTGGACACATAATCTTCCACGATCGCGCGCAGCACCGCGAGCTTGCGTTCATCGAGCATGTCCCCACCTCCTTGGCACTCCACCGTCCTGAGTGCCAAGTTTAAGGCGGTCCGGGCGCCGTGGCACCCAAGAGAGGTATCGGGAGCATACCGGGTGCCGATAATGCCTGCCTACGGGCGCGCCGCCGCGGTGGTGTCACGCTTGTCCGGTAGCGTCCGGTGTGGTGGACCCCAATTACGGTACGGACGTCCTCGCCCCGGGCTGGCAGCGCCGCTCCCGGCCGGAACCGCCCCAGGTAGAGGCGGTCCGCGGGCTGGTCGTCGAGGAGGCAGGCGGCCGGTTCTGCGGCGCCGTGATGGCCTGCGAGAAGAACGCCGTGACCCTGGAGGACCGGTTCGGGCGGCAGCGGGTCTTCCCCCTGAACCCCGGCGCGTTCCTGCTGGAGGGCCGGCCGGTGACCCTGACCCGGCCCCGTCCGGGCGGCCCGGTCCCGGTCCCGGCCCGCAGCCGCTCGGGCTCGGTCGCCGGGCCTGCGGGCCCGGCCAAGGTGGCCAAGGCCAGCCGGATCTACGTCGAAGGCCGCCACGACGCCGAGCTCATCGAGCAGATCTGGGGCGATGACCTGCGTGACGTCGGCGTCGTGGTGGAGTACCTGGAGGGGGTAGATCATCTCCCGGCCGTCCTGCAGGTGTTCGCTCCCGGCCCGCAGCGGCGGCTGGGGGTCCTGGTCGACCACCTGGTCGCCGGGTCCAAGGAGCAGCGCATCGCCGCCGCGGTGACCTCGCCGCACGTGCTGGTGGTGGGCCATCCTTACGTGGACATCTGGCAGGCGGTCAAGCCCGCGGCCCTGGGCATCACGGCCTGGCCGGTGGTGCCGCGCGGCACGCCGTGGAAAGAGGGTGTGCTGCGCGCCCTCGGCTGGGGCGAGGACACGGCGGCCGGGTGGAAACGGATCCTGGCCGCGGCCCGCAGCTATGCCGACCTGGAACCAGAACTGCTCGGCCGGGTCGAGGAGCTGATCGATTTCGTCACCGCGGCGGGTACTGATTAACGTGAGGTAGGAACGTACCCCGCGAGGAGCCCATGACGAGCCGCCCGCAGTATCCGATGGATTCCGGCCTCAGCGTGTTCGGGTCACAGGACGGCGGCCCGGCCGGTGAGCAGGGAGATCAGGACGCCGCGGGCTGGCCGCCCGCCCCGGTGCCCGCGGACCGCGCGGAGGCGCGCCGGGCCATGCTCGCCTACCTGGCCGTGCCGTTCACGCTGTGCGTGGTGCCGCTGGCCGTCTACCTGACGAGCCTGCGAGACCGCGGGTTCGCCCGGGCCCATGCGGCCGTGGCGCTGAGCCTGTCCCTGGCCACCATCCTGTATACGTTCAGCATCGTGATCGTGGGCGGCGTGCTGACGCTCGATTCCACCGCGGTGGGCACACTGGTCGCCGCGGCGCTGCTGGCGGTGCTGTGGGCCGGCGTCCTGATCGTGGCGATCCGTGCGGCCGGGGCGGCCGGCCGCGGGGAGATGTACCCGCTGCCCCGGTGGCTGCGGATGACCTCGGGGCCGCCCCGCTGACCCTGGGCCGGGCGGGAGTCAGTCGGTGAGGCCGCGGATGACAGCGTCGGCGAGCAGCCGCCCGCGGCTGGTCAGCACGACCCGGCCCGCGGCGTAAGCGCCCTCCTCGGCCAGCCCGTCCGCTACCGCCGTGCGCGCGGTGCCCTGGCCGGCCGGGGCGAGCAGCCCGACCGGGCACCCTGAGTCCAGCCGGGTGAGCAGCATGATCTCCTCCAGCCTGCGTTCCGGCCCGGTGAGCACCTCGCGGGCCAGGCCCGGACTGGTCCCGGCGGTGAGCCGGGCCGCGTAGGCGGCCGGGTGCTTCACGTTCCACCAGCGGACCCCGCCCACATGGCTGTGCGCGCCCGGTCCCACGCCCCACCAGTGGCCCCCCGTCCAGTACAGGAGATTGTGCTGGCAGCGGGCCTCCGGCGCGGCGGCCCAGTTGGACACCTCGTACCAGCCCAGTCCCCGGGCCGACAGGAGCTCGTCCGCGGCCAGGTAACGATCGGCCATGGCCTCGTCGTCCGGGACGGCTACCTCACCCCGGCGGACCTGGGCCGCAAGCCGGGTGCCTTCCTCAACGATCAGCGCGTATGCGGAGATATGGTCCGGGCCCGCGGCCAGGGCCGCCTCCAGCGACTGCCGCCAGTCCGCGTCGGTCTCCCCCGGGGTGCCGTAGATGAGGTCCAGGCTGACGTGGTCAAAGCCCGCCTCCCGGGCCCACTGGGCGCAGCGGGCCGGCCGGCCCGGCTCGTGCACCCGGTCCAGCACGGCCAGCACGTGCGGCGCGGCGCTCTGCATGCCCAGGGAGATCCGGGTGAACCCCGCCTTCCGCAGGGCGGCCAGGGATTTCTCGTCCACGCTCTCCGGGTTGGCTTCGACGGTAATCTCGGCCCCCGGGGCCAGCCCGAATTCACCCTCGATGACCCGCAGGATCTCGCCGAGCTGGTCAGCCGGCAGGAGGGTGGGGGTACCGCCACCGAAGAACACGGTGGCCACCGGGCCGCCCGCGTCGCCCAGCACCCGGCGGGCCAGCCGGACCTCCGCGGCCGCCAGCGCCGGGTAGGTGTCCCGGGAGACCCCCGGCCCGAGCTCGGCGGCGGTGTAGGTGTTGAAGTCGCAGTAACCGCAGCGGCGCTGGCAGAACGGCACATGCACGTAGAACCCGAACGGGCGCTGGCCGAGCTGGGCGGCGGCCCCGGGAGGCAGCATGCCGTCGGCGGGGACGGGCGTCCCGGGGGGAAGTACTCCAGGCACGTCAGCCCAGGGCTTCTTGCTGCCGGGCTTCCTGCTGCCGGCCGAGCACCGAGACCGCCATCTCCTGCCACCCCGGGTCAAGCCCCGGAGCGTGGAGCAGCTGCCTCATCAGGTCAGTGTCCCCGTAGTAGGCACGCATCGCCCCGGCCACGGTCACGCTGTCCGGCGGTCGCGAGAGGACCTCAATGGGGTCGCCCGTCCCAGCTACCCCTTCTTCGAGGACACGCAGGTAAGCGCCGGGGCGGCCCGCGGCGGCGAACCGTTTCACCCAGGCCCGCTCGCCCATCCAGCCCGCGAAGGTGCCGCACGGGATGCGTACCGACGCAATCTGCACCACGGCGGTGCCCAGCTGCCAGGTCTCGCCGATCAGCGCCCCGGAAATGTCCAGCCCGGCCGAGGTGATGTTCTCCCCGAACACGCCGTTGGGCAGCTCCCGGCCGAGCTGCTCGGTCCACCAGTCCAGGTCTTCCCGGGCGTAGGCATACACGGCCTGGTCAGGGCCACCGTGATGACGCTTGTCCATCTGCTCGTCGTCGTCGGCACCGAGCCACCCGATGGCCACCGGCCCGCTGCGGGGCCGCTTGTCGATCGCGGTACGGCCGATCCGCCCCGCCCAGTCAACCTCCTGGCCGTGGCCCGTGTTTACCGAGATCACCTGCGCGCTCACTCCTGCACGGTATTCGACACCGCAGCGCCGGGCGAACCGGTTTCCCGGGCCCTAATTTCCCGGGGGCACTGATTTCCGGGGCGCGGGGGCTTCCGGACGGTTCACCGACCGCCGCGCGTGGTTATCCTGGGACGGAGCCACTCCGGCGGGAGGCGTCGATGACAAGCTGGTCTGGATATGGGGGCCCGGTCTACGGGCACGCCGCAATGCGAGCCTCGGACGTGGACCGGGATCGTGCGGCCGAGGTACTGAAATCGGGGTTCGCCGCGGGCCGGCTCACCAAAGACGAGTACGACGATCACCTGCACCGGGTCTACACCGCACGCACCCACGGGGACCTGGCTCAGGTGACGAGCCAGCTGCCCGGCGGCGGGCTGGCCCTGTTCAGGGCGCCCGCTCCCGTCGTGACGGGGACCAGCTCGCTGGCCGTCGCCGCGCTGGTCTGCGGGATAGCGGAGTTCTTCACCCTGGGGCTGACCGCGATCCCGGCGGTGATCCTCGGCCACATGGCGCGCGGCCAGATCCGGCGGACCGGCGAGCACGGCAGCGGCCTGGCCCTGGCCGGCCTGATCCTGGGCTGGGTGGCGATCATCCTGTTCGTGCTGGTCGTGGCCCTCGGCGCGGCAGCCATGGTGCGGGTCGGGCACTCCGGGCCTGTGTCGCACCCCTTCCCGGGCCCGCCGCCGGGCCCGGGGAACTGAGGAAAGCGGCCGGGCCGGCGGGTTAGCGGGCCCGCTCCGGTGTGGTGGACAGGGCCGCGACGAAGGCTTCCTGCGGGACTTCGACCCGGCCGATGGTCTTCATCCGCTTCTTGCCTTCCTTCTGCCGTTCCAGCAGCTTGCGCTTGCGGGTGATGTCACCGCCGTAGCACTTGGCCAGGACGTCCTTGCGCAGCGCGCGGATGTTCTCCCGGGCGATGATCTTGGCGCCGATCGCGGCCTGGATCGGCACCTCGAACTGCTGGCGCGGGATCAGCTCGCGCAGCCGGGAGGTCATGGCCAGGCCGTACTCACGGGCCTTGTCGTCGTGCACGATCTGGCTGAACGCGTCGACCGGCTGCCCCTGGAGCAGGATGTCCACCTTGACCAGGTCGGCCTCCTGCTCACCGTCCGGCTCGTAGTCCAGCGATGCGTACCCGCGGGTGCGTGACTTCAGCTGGTCGAAGAAGTCGAAGATGATCTCCGCGAGCGGCATGGTGTAGCGGATCTCGACCCGGTCGGCGGACAGGTACTCCATGCCCAGCAGCGCACCCCGCCGGCCCTGGCACAGTTCCATGATCGTCCCGATGTAGTCGGACGGGGCCAGCACCGTCGCCCGGACCACGGGCTCGAACACCTTCGCGATCTTGCCGCCGGACGGATGCCCGGAGGGGAGGGCTGACCCGGGGGTGCCGCTCGGGAAGTCGCTGGGGTTGGTGACCTGGAGCTCGGCACCGGATTCCAGGACCACCCGGTAGACCACGTTGGGCGCGGTGGAGATGAGCGACAGATCGAACTCCCGCTCCAGCCGCTCCCGGACGATCTCCATGTGCAGCAGCCCCAGGAACCCGCACCGGAAGCCGAAGCCCAGCGCGGTGGACGTTTCCGGCTCGTAGACCAGCGCCGCGTCGTTCAGCCGCAGCTTGTCGAGGGCGTCGCGCAGTTCCGGGTAGTCGTCGCCGTCCAGCGGGTACAGGCCGGAGAACACCATGGGCCGCGGGTGGTCATATCCGGGCAGGGCCTCGGCCGCGGGTCGCGCGGCGCTGGTGACGGTGTCGCCGACCCGGGCCTGCCGGACGTCCTTGACCCCGGTGATGAGGTAGCCCACTTCACCCGCGCCCAGGCTCTCCGACGGCACCGGCTCGGGTGAGATCACCCCGACCTCGAGCGTGTCGTGCGCCGCCCCGGTCGACATCATCAGGCTCTTCTCCCGCCGGGTCAGGCGGCCGTCCATCACCCGCACGTAGGTGACCACGCCCCGGTAAGAGTCATAGACCGAATCGAAGATCAGCGCGCGGGCCGGTGCGTCCGGGTTGCCCCGCGGCGCGGGGACCTGCTGAACCACGGCGTTGAGCAGGTCCTGCACCCCCTCGCCGGTCTTGGCCGAGACGCGGAGCACGTCGCCGGGGGCGCAGCCGATAATGCTGGCCAGTTCCTCCGCGTAGAGGTCGGGCTGGGCCGCGGGCAAGTCGATCTTGTTCAGCACGGGGATGATGTGCAGGTCGGCCTCGAGGGCCAGGTACAGGTTGGCCAGCGTCTGGGCCTCGATGCCCTGGGCCGCGTCGACCAGCAGGATGGCGCCCTCGCAGGCGGCCAGCGAGCGGGACACCTCGTAGGTGAAGTCCACGTGGCCCGGGGTGTCGATGAGGTTGAGCACGTAGTCGCGGCCATCCGGGCCGGTCCAGGGCAGCCGGACGGCCTGGCTCTTGATGGTGATGCCCCGCTCGCGCTCGATGTCCATCCGGTCCAGGTACTGGGCCCGCATCTGGCGGTCCGTCACCACGCCGGTGAGCTGCAGCATGCGGTCCGCCAGAGTGGACTTGCCGTGGTCGATGTGCGCGATGATGCAGAAGTTCCTGATAATGCCCAGGTCGGTATGACCGGGACTGGTCGCGGGCTGCGCACCATCCGGAAGGACCTTCTCGGGCACTGCTGGCACAGGAAATCCGCCTGGTTCGTGTTGGGTTCGGTGTCTTTCATGGTCGCACGCGGGAGCTGGTGCCCAGGCCCCCGCCCGCACCAGTTTTGAGCCGCACTGCCCGATAGGCTATCCTGCCTCGTCGGAGCGTAAGCGCTGCCGCCGTTGCCCCTGCTGCCGCTGGATCATGCTGTCGGCGCGTGGCGCGGCCGGGCGCGACGGTACGTCCCCGGCCCCGGCACCCAGACGAGATCCCGAGTGAGGCTTCCGCGTGGCGAACATCAAGTCCCAGATCAAGCGCAACAAGCAGAACGAGAAGCACCGGCAGCGCAACAAGGCCGTGAAGACGTCGCTGAAGAGCTCAGTGCGCAAGTTCCGCGAGGCGGCCGACGCCGGCGACCTCGATGCGGCCACCGTGGCCATGCGCGCCGCCTGCCGTAACCTCGACAAGGCGGCCAGCAAGGGCGTCATCCACAAGAACCAGGCCGCCAACCGCAAGTCGGCCATCGCCCACCGCTGCGCCGAGCTGCAGAACGCGGCCTGAAACGCCGCTCGCGTAACCAGAGCGCGGCCTGAGCTCACTCAGGCCGCGCGCTAACGGGCCCGGCAGGCCACGATGTCGCGGATGGCTACCTCCAGGGCGTAGCCGGCGCTCGTTCCCTCTCCTTTGACCTGAGCGTCCGCCCGGGCCACGACGGCCAGGGCGCGGGCCACCCCTTCCGGGGTCCAGCCCCGCAGCTGCTGCCGGACGCGGTCCACTTTCCACGGGGGCGCGCCGACCTCGGCGGCCACGGCCGCGTCCGGCTGGCCCTTCGGGGCACTGCCCACCCGGCCCAGCAGGCGTACTCCCTGAGCCAGGCCGCTGGTGATCAGCACGGGTGACACCCCGACCGCCAGCGCCCAGCGCAGCAGCTCCAGCGCCTCGCCCAGACGTCCCTCGACGGCCCGGTCGGCCACGGTGAAGCCACTCGCCTCGGCCCGGCCCCGGTAGTAGCGGGCCACCACGGCCTGGTCGATCACCCCGGTGGTATCCGCGGCCAGCTGCGAGCACGCGGCGGCCAGCTCACGCAGGTCGTTGCCCAGGGCGTCGAGCAGGGCCCGCACGCCGCTTTCCTCGATGGTCCGCCCCGCCTGGCGGAACTCGCCCCGGATGAACTGCATCCGCTCGCCGAGCCGGGTCACCTTCTGGCACTCGATCATCCGGGCGCCGCGCTTGCCCAGCGCGGCGAGGAGAGCCTTCCCCTTGGCCCCGCCGGCGTGGGTGAGCACCAGGACGGTCTCGGGCGGCGGATCCCCCGCGAGGCTGGCGATCTCGTCGGCCACGTTCTTCGCGGCGTCGGCGGTGCCGTGCAGCACGATGACGCACCCTCCGCCGAACAGGGAGGGCGCGGTCATCGAGGCCAGCTCGCCGGGCCGCAGCCCCGCGGCCTGCACGTGGCGCACGTCCTCCACCGGCCCCGCGGCCGCGACCAGGCGCGCCACCGCCCGCTCGACCAGCAGGTCCTCCTCCCCCACGACGACGCTGACGCCGGCGATGTCCGCCGGAGAGGCCATGGAGGAAGAACGCGCAGCGGAAGGCATAGCGGCAGCATGCCATACGGCCGCCGGTGAGTCCGACGGGTCAGGTGGCGACCGGTGCGCCGCCGAGCCACACCCGGCTCGGCTTGAGCCCGTAGGACCAGGCGAACGCGCCCTCGTGGTCGGCGTCCCAGAGCACGATGTCGGCCAGGCGGCCGCGGGTCATCGCGCCGCGGTCGGGGGCCCGCAGCGCCTGGGCACCGCCCAGCGTGGCGGCCCGCAGGGCCTCGGTCACGCTGAGCCCGAACTGCGACACGGCCAGCGAGATCACCAGGGGCATCGAGGTGATCCCGTTCCCGCCCGGGGAGTGGTCCGAGCCCAGGGCGACCGCGACTCCCTTGTCCAGCAGCGCGCGCACGGGCGGGTTCTTGCCGATCTCCAGAGCCGTGCCCGGGCAGACCACCGCGGCCACGCCGGCCTGGGCCAGGGCCGCCACGTCCTCGTCACTGGCCTCGTGCAGGACGTCCGCGGACGCGCAGCCCAGTTCGGCGGCCAGCCGGGCCGCGCCAGTCCGGCTCTCCCCGCAGGCGTGCACCCGCGGCAGCAGGCCGGCCGCCCGGCCCGCGCTGAGGATCCAGCGGGCTTCCCGCTCGGTGAAGCGGCCTTCCTCGCAGTAGACGTCCACGCTGTCCGCGCCGACCGCCGCGGCGTCCGAGCACCAGGTGCCCACGGCGTCGATGTAGTCGTTGCGGCGGCCGAAGAACTCCGGCGGGACCGCGTGCGCGGCCAGGAACGTCACGTGCACCCGCGGCATGCCGGGCTCGCCTTCCAGCGAGCGGAGCATCCGCACGTCGGCAAGCTCACCGTCGCGGGTCAGGTGATACCCGGTCTTGGCCTCGATCGTGGTGGTCCCGAACCGCAGCCATTCGCCGAGCCGCTCCCGCACCCCGTTGCACAGGGTCCAGGGATCGGTCCCGCGGGTCACCGTGACGGTGGAGGCCATGCCCCCGCCGGCCGAGGCGATCTCGTTGGCTGAGGAGCCACCCGACCGCATGGCCAGTTCCGCCCAGCGGTTGCCCGCGTAGACCGGGTGGGTGTGCGCGTCGATCAGGCCTGGGGTGACCAGGCCGCCGCCCAGGTTCTCCACCGAGTCGACGTCGACGATGTCCTCGACCACCCCGGGCAGGCTCTCCGGGAGTTCCGAGGCCCGGCCCACCCAGGCGATGCGGTCGTTGTGGGTCAGAATGGCCGCGTTGCTCCACACCTCGGACCCGGTCCAGAGGCGGCCAATGTTGGTGAGCAGGCGGACGGTCACCGGCATGCCCCCGGCCAGGCACGGAGGGGCCGGAGGGGAGCGTGCCAGACCGGGCGTACCTGCGTCATGCGCGGTCACCTGCCATAGCTCGTCCGTACTACTGATGGCCCCCCGCCAGGCCCCCGGCACTACGGGTTCCAGAGCGACCGACGGCGGCGCTGCGGGATGCGGCAACCAACATATCGGTTCAGTTACGGTATTGCACTACAGGGTCCCTGTACAGGCAGTTCACGAAGAAGGCAGGACGGAAATTGCCGGCCTTTCCGGTGATCTCACCGTCTGTGCTGGTCAAGGCGGTTTTGGCTGCGCTGCGTGTCCGCCAGGAGCCTCGTTCTGCTTTACCGGATAAGGCCCTCACGAGAATTCACCGCGCGTTCGGAGTGGCGTTGTCGTCTGCTCCGCAGAGTTTCCCATGCCGGCGCTTCGCTGGCATGGCTTCCGTGCACAGCTCTTCAGCACGAGTCTTCAGCACGTGCAGTTCCCGGATTAGCTTCCCGCGGGAACGGCAATGCGGTCGATCTCGGCGGCCAGCCCCGGCGGGACCCGGGCGGTCAGCTCGGTACCGGCCGCGCAGTGCCGCAGCGCGAGCACCTCACCTTCCTGATGGGCCCGGGCCACCAGGTCGCCCCGCACGTATGGCACCACGGCGCTGACCTCGCGGTCCCATCGCGGGAGCGCGGCCTCGACCGCAGCCGCCAGTGCCTCCAGCCCTTCGCCGGTGCGTGCGGACACGACCACGCTGTGCGGCTCCTGCCGCCGCAGCGCCTCCACGTCGATCGGATCGGCGGCGTCCGCCTTGTTGATCACGATCAGCTCCGGCACCTGGCGCGCGCCGATCTCGCCGAGCACCTCGCGGACGGCGGAGATCTGCGCCTGCGGATCGGCGTCGCTGCCGTCCACCACGTGCAGGATCAGGTCCGCCTCGGCGACCTCCTCCAGCGTGGACCGGAACGCCTCGACCAGCTGGTGCGGGAGGTGGCGGACGAACCCGACGGTGTCAGTCAGCGTGAACCCGCGGCCGGACGGGGTCCGGGCCCGGCGGACGGACGGGTCCAGGGTCGCGAACAGTGAGTCATCCACCAGCACCCCGGCCCCGGTCAGCTGGTTGAGCAGGCTGGACTTGCCCGCGTTGGTGTAGCCCGCGATGGCCACCGCCGGGACGGCCTGGTCGCGGCGCTGGTGCCGCTGCACCTGCCGGCCGACCGACATCTCAGCGATCTGGCGCCGCAGCCGGGCCGTGCGCGCCCTGATCCGCCGCCGGTCCGTCTCGATCTTCGTTTCGCCCGGGCCCCTGGTGCCGATGCCGCCGCCGCCGGCCACCCGGCCGCCGGCCTGCCGGGACAGCGACTCGCCCCAGCCCCGCAGCCGGGGCAGCAGGTACTCGAGCTGGGCCAGTTCGACCTGCGCCTTGCCCTCCTTGCTGCGGGCATGCTGGGCGAAGATATCCAGGATCAGCGCGGTCCGGTCGATGACCTTCGCCTTCACCACGCCTTCCAGCCGGCGTAGCTGACTGGGAGTCAGTTCGCCGTCGCAGATCACCGTGTCGGCGCCGGTCGCGGCGACCAGCGCCGCCACCTCGGCCGCCTTGCCGGCGCCGATATAGGTGGCCGCGTCGGGCCGGCCCCGACGCTGCACCAGGGCGTCCAGGATCACCGAGCCGGCCGTCTCGGCCAGCCGGGACAGCTCACGCAGGGAGTTCTCCGCGTCGGCCAGCGTCCCCTCGGTCCATACGCCGACCAGGATGACCCGCTCGAGCCGCAGCGCCCGGTACTCGACCTCGCTGACGTCCTCGAGTTCGGTGGACAGCCCGGAGACCCGGCGCAGCGCGTGCCGGTCCTGCAGATCAAGCGCACCCACATCCAGGTCCCGCTCGGTACCGTCCCCGGTAAGCGCGGCCGCCGGGATTTCCTCCGGGACCTCCTGCGGTAGCTCGCTGGGAAGGGTCATCGCCTGCTCATCCGGGTCGGTTATACGGGCTGCGGTGCTCTGGTCTGCCAATGCTGTCATGCCTCCGGGATACGCTCATCTGAATAAATCCTGCTCTGAATAAACACCCGCGCGGCGCAGGTTGTGCCCGGGATGTGTCCGGGAACACTTTGACCGGCGCCCCGGTGCGGTGTTACGAAGCACAGGACCGGCGCCCCCCGGGTCATTACCACCCAGTAACATGCCCGGTAACGGCAGGCGCCGGATGACCTGGGAGGAGCACGGCATGGCCACCGACGGTGTGGAGATCACCGGTCCGAAGGGGGACCGGTTCGACGAGGTTCTCACCCCCGAGGCGGTCGGCCTGGTCGCCGCGCTGCACCGGGAGCTGGGCGGGCGGCGCACGGAGTTGCTGGCGGCCCGCGCGGCCCGGCAGCAAGAGCTCTCAGCCGGGGCGACGCTGGACTTCCTGGCCGCGACCCAGGCGGTCCGGGATGACTCCGGGTGGCGGGTCGCCGCACCGGCCCCGGGCCTGGTGGACCGGCGGGTCGAGATCACCGGCCCGACCGACCGGAAGATGACCATCAACGCGCTGAACTCCGGCGCCAAGGTGTGGCTCGCCGACTTCGAGGACGCGAACACCCCGCTCTGGGAAAACATGGTCTCCGGCCAGCTCAACCTGATCGGCGCGCTGGACCGGACCCTCGACTTCACCAGCGAGGAAGGCAAGTCCTACCAGCTGGGCCCGGACGCAGACCTGGCCACCATCGTGGTCCGGCCGCGCGGCTGGCACCTGGACGAGAAGCACCTGCTGGTGGACGGTCAGCGGGTGTCCGGGAGCCTGTTCGACTTCGCGCTGTACTTCTTCCATTGCGCACGCCGCCAGCTGGAGAAGGGATCCGGCCCCTACTTCTACCTGCCCAAGATCGAGAGCCATCTGGAGGCCCGGCTCTGGAACGACGCCTTCAACCTGGCCCAGGACAGTCTGGGCATCCCGCGCGGCACGATCCGGGCCACGGTGCTGATCGAGACCATCCCGGCCGCGTTCGAGATGGAGGAGATCCTCTACGAGCTGCGGGACCACAGCGCCGGGCTGAACGCGGGCCGCTGGGACTACCTGTTCAGCGTGATCAAGAAGTTCCGCAGCCGGGGACAGGAATTCGTGCTGCCTGAGCGCAACTCGGTGACGATGACCGCCCCGTTCATGCGCGCGTACACAGAGCTCCTGGTGAAGACCTGCCACCGGCGGGGCGCGCACGCCATGGGCGGGATGGCGGCGTTCATCCCGAGCCGGCGCGACCCCGAGGTGAACGCGGTGGCGCTGGGCAAGGTGCGCGAGGACAAGACGCGTGAGTCGGGGGACGGGTTCGACGGCTCCTGGGTGGCCCACCCCGATCTGGTGCCGCTCTGCCGCGAGGTGTTCGACGCCGCCCTGGGTGACCGCCCCAACCAGCTCTCCCGGCAGCGGGACGACGTCAGCGTGTCTGCCGCGGACCTGCTCGCGGTGAGCAAGACCCCCGGAACCATTACCGAGGCGGGACTGCGCAACAACATCAGCGTCGGGCTCCAGTACCTCACGTCCTGGCTGGGCGGGAATGGGGCGGTGGCGATCTTCAACCTGATGGAGGACGCGGCGACGGCCGAGATCTCCCGATCCCAGGTCTGGCAGTGGATCCACAACGGCGTCCGGCTGGACGACGGCCAGCTGGTGACCCAGGATCTCGCCGAGCGGATCATCGGCGAGGAGTCGGCGGCCATCCAGGTGGCGGCCGGCGCGGCCTTCGACGCACCCCGGTTCGAGCAGGCGTCCGCGTTGTTCAGCGCGGTCGCCCTGGCCGACGACTACGCGGACTTCCTCACCCTGCCCGCCTACGAGGAGATGCCGTAGCAGCTCCTGGGAAGGACGAGCGGAGATGCCGTAGCAGTTCCCGGGAGAGACCAAGCGGAGATGCCGTAGCCGGCGCTCATCGTGGACTAGCGGCCCGCCAAGAGGCACCCTGGAGAGTAAGGCAGGAGTGTGGAGGCAGGATGACGGTCCAGGCGATGGTGCCCCGGATGACCGAGATCTGCGGGCCGGGCGGGGTCGTGTCGGATCCTGCCGAGCTGCGTACTTACGAGTGCGACGGGCTTACCTCGCACCGTGCCGCCCCCGGCCTCGTGGTACTGCCGGAGACGGCGGAGCAGGTGGCGGCGATCGTCACCGAGTGTGCCCGGGCCCGGGTGCCCTTCGTGGCGCGGGGCTCGGGCACCGGCCTGTCCGGCGGGGCCCTGCCGCGCACGGACGGCGTGCTCATCGTGACCTCGCGGATGCGCCGGATCATCGCGATCGACCCGGTCAGCCAGCGGGCGATCGTGGAACCGGGCGTCACCAACCTGGCGGTCAGCACCGCCGCCCGGCCGTACGGCTACTTCTACGCCCCGGACCCCTCCAGCCAGGTGATCTGCTCGGTGGGCGGCAACGTGGCGGAGAACTCCGGCGGCGCGCACTGCCTCAAGCATGGCTTCACCGTGCACCACGTGACCGGCCTGCAGATCGTCACCCCGGAGGGGGAACTGACCTGGCTCGGGGACGGGACCGGGGCCGCTCCCGGCTACGACCTGGTCGGCATGTTCACCGGCTCGGAAGGCACGCTCGGCATCGTGACCAAGATCGTGGTCAAGCTGACCAGGATCCCGCAGGTCATCACCACGCTGCTGGCCTCGTTCGAGACCACCGGCGCGGGCGGGGCCGCGGTGTCCGGGATCATCGGGGCGGGCATCCTGCCCGCCGCCATCGAGATGATGGACGCGCTGGCCATCGAGGCCGCCGAGGCCGCGGTGGCCTGCAACTACCCGGCGGGCGCCGGGGCGGTCCTGGTCGTGGAGCTGGACGGGCCCGAGGCCGATGTGCGCCGGGACAGCGCGGCGGTACGGGAGCTGTGCCGGCAGGCGGGCTGCACCGAGATCCGGGAGGCGGATGACCCGGCAGAGCGCGCCGCGATCTGGGCCGGGCGCAAGTCCGCGTTCGCCGCGGTGGGCCGCATTTCCCCGGCCTACCTGGTCCAGGACGGGGTGGTGCCGCGCACGGCGCTGGGCGAGGTGCTGGACAAGATCGCCGCCCTGGGGGCCGCGTCCGGGATCCGGGTGGCCAACGTGTTCCACGCGGGCGACGGCAACCTGCATCCGCTGGTCCTGTACAACGACGCCACGCCTGGGGAGGAAGCCCGGGCCGAGGAGGTGTCCGGGGCCATCCTGGACCTGTGCATCGAGCACGGCGGCTCCATCACCGGGGAGCACGGCGTGGGGACGGACAAGTCCAGGTACATGACGAAGATGTTCACCCGGGAGGATCTGGACACCATGCAACTGCTCCGCTGCGCGTTCGACCCGGCGGGGCTGTGCAACCCAGGGAAGATCTTCCCCACCCCGCGGCTGTGCGGTGAGGTTCCCGGCCCGCGCCGCGGGGTGCACCCGGCGGTCGCCGCGGGCCTTGCGGAGCAATTTTGACTAGCCGTTGCGGAACAACCCTGACTAGCCGTTGCAAAACAACCCTGACTAGCCGTTGCGGAGCAAACCTGACTAGCACCGTGGAGCAGTTTTGAGCCCAGCGTCGGTGCCCGGGTCGCTGGCCCGGGCCTGCCAGGCGGTGCGGCCGGGCGGCCCGTGGGACGCGGTAGGCGGCCTGACCCCGCCCTGGGTCGCGTCCCCCGCCGATACCGGCGAGGCCAGCGCCCTGCTGGCCGCGGCGGCCGAGCACGAGCTCGCGGTGGTGCCGCGAGGCAGCGGGACCAGGCGTGTCCTGGGGCGTCCCGCCGCACCGCCTCGATCTGGTCATCGACACCCTGCGGCTGGACCGGGTGATCGAGCACGCCGCGGGCGACCTGGTGGTCCGGGCGCAGGCCGGCGTGACCATGGACCAGCTGGCCGCGGTGCTGGCCACCGCCCGGCAGCAGCTCGCCCTGGATGTCCCGCCCGGCCCCGGCCACGGTGGCCAGGCCAGCTCGCCCACGGTCGGCGGCGTGCTCGCCACGGGCGCCGCCGGGCCGCGGAGGCTGCGCTACGGCACCCCCCGTGACCTGCTCATCGGGATCACCGTCATCCGCCCGGACGGGACCGTGACCAAATCCGGCGGCAAGGTGGTCAAGAACGTGGCCGGGTACGACCTCGGCAAGCTGTACGCCGGCTCGCAGGGGACGCTCGGCCTGATCACCGAGGCCATCTTCCGGCTGCACCCGCTGCCCGCCGCGACCGCGTTCGTCACTGCGGGCTATGCCGATCCGGCCGCGGCGGCCGAGGGCGTCGCGGCGGCCGCCGGGTCCGACCTGGCCCCGGTGGCGATCGAGATCGACCGGCCGGCCCGGGATGGCCTGGTGCGGGTGGCGGTGCTGCTGGAAGGCGATCCCGGCGGGCTGTCCGAGCGGGCCTCGCTGATGCGCGGGGTGCTCGGGGCGGGCACCGCGACCCTGGACGCCGCGCCGCCCTGGTGGGGTGCGGGGCCCGCGACCCCCGGGTCCGGGGCCGCCGCCCGGGAGGGCAGCACGCTGATCCAGATCGGCTTCTGGGCCGCGGCCCTGCCCGGCGTGCTGGACGCGGTGGACGCCGCGGGGCAGGAGGCCGGGCTGGACCCGGCCGTGGCCGGCTCGGCCGCCGCGGGTGTGCTGCACGCCGCGGTCCCCGGGAGCGCCGACCCGGAGGCGGTCGCCGGGTTCCTGGCCGGGCTGCGTGAGCGTCTCGCCCGGGACCTGGAACCGGGGCTCGCGGGCGGAGAGGGACCTCCGGCCCGGGCCAGCGCCGTGGTGGTCCGGGCCCCGGCCGCCGTGCAGGCCCTGATCGACATGTGGGGCCCGGTGCCCTCGCTCGGCCTGATGCGGGCGCTGAAGGACCAGTTCGACCCGGGACACCTGATGGCGCCCGGCCGGTTCGCCGGAGGGATCTGAGTGCGGGAGGGATCCGAATGAGCACGTCGCCCCTGGACCCGTCCGGCGAGCTGCGCGCGCTGGCGTCCGACTGCGTGCACTGCGGCTTCTGCCTGCCCGTGTGCCCCACCTACCAGCTGTGGGGCGAGGAGATGGACTCGCCGCGCGGGCGGATCCACCTGATCACCCAGATCCTGGACGGGGCCGCGGCCGGCGAGACAGTGACCGGCGAGACAGTGGCCGGCGGGACGATAGCCAGCGAGGCCGCCGCCACCCACCTGGACCGCTGCCTCGGCTGCATGGCCTGCGTGCCGGCCTGCCCCTCCGGGGTGCACTACGACCGGCTCATCGAGGCGGCGCGCGGCTGGGCCGAGGAGCCTCCGGGCAGCCCGGCCCCGGCGCCGCTGCCGCCCCGCTCGCCGCGCGAGCGGGCCGCCCGCGCGGCGATCTTCGCGACGTTCCCCTACCCCGCGCGGCTCCGGATGCTGACCCGCCCGCTGCGGGCCGCCCAGCGCACCGGGGTGATGCGGCGGATCGAGGGCAGCCGGCTGGCCGCCCGGCTCGCCCCTGAGCTGGTCGCGTCCCTCCGGGTGGCGCCCTCGCCGCCCCGGGGGCACCGCACCTCCCTGGCCCGCCGGGTGCCCGCGCAGGGGCCGCGGCGGGCGGTGGTCGGCCTGCTCACCGGGTGCGTGCAGCAGGTGTTCTTCCCCGGCGTGAACGAGGCGACCGTGCGGATCCTGGCCGCCGAAGGATGCGACGTCGTCATCCCGCGCAAGCAGGGCTGCTGTGGCGCCCTGTCCCTGCACAGCGGCCGGGCCACCGAGGCCGCCGGGTTCGCCCGGCGGACCATGACCGCGTTCGAGGACGCCGGGGTGGACGTGGTCGTGGTGAACTCGGCAGGCTGCGGCTCGGCCATGAAGGAGTACACCCACCTCTTCGGGGGGGATGGCGATGAGGCGCAGCGGGCCAAGCGCTTCACCGGCACGGTCCGTGACCTCAGCGAGTTCCTCGCCGAGCTGGCCGCTGACGGCGGCCCGCGGGCGGTGCGGCACCCGCTCCCGGTCACCGCGGTCTATCACGAGGCCTGTCACCTGGGGCACGCGCAGGGCATCCGGCGCCAGCCCCGTGACCTGCTCCGCGGGATTCCCGGGCTGGAGCTGGTCGAGCCGGCCGACCCGGGGACCTGCTGCGGCTCGGCCGGCGTGTACAACCTGCTCCAGCCCGAGGCCGCGGGCGAGCTGGGCGCCCGCAAGGCGGCCTCGGTGCTGGCCACCGGGGCGCCGCTGGTCATCTCGGCCAACCCCGGGTGCAGCCTGCAGATCAGCGCGGCGATGGCGGCGGCCGGGTCGCAGAGTCCGCCCGCCATGGCGCACATCGCCGAGGTGCTGGACGCGTCGCTTCGCGGCGCCCCGGTGTCCGAGCTGACCGGCCGCGCCGGGACCGGCGACCCGGCCCCCGGAACCGGCGTCCCCGACTAGCGGGCGGCCAGCCAGTCCGGGTCGAGCTCCCCCTCGGCCACGATCACCGCAGGCCCGGTCAGCCAGCTGGTCCCGGCCTCCAGTGTCACCAGCAGCTCACCCCCCGGCACCGTGACGTGCCACCGGCGGGGGACGGTTTTCGTTGCGGAGGAGAGAGCAGCGGCTGCTGCCGCAGCCGCGACCGCGCCGGTACCACAGGAGCGCGTTTCGCCCGAGCCCCGCTCGTGCACCCGCAGGCTGATGGCGTCCGGCCCGGTCCGGCGGATCAGTTCCACGTTGCCGCCGTCCGGGAAGTCCGCCGGGTCCAGGCCGGGCGGCGCGGCCAGGTCGAACTTGTCCAGCGCGTCGTCCACCAGGCAGGCCAGGTGCGGGTTGCCGACGCTGACCCGCAGGCCGTCCCGGAGCACGCCGCCGATCACCGCCCGTCCCGGGCCGAGGACGGTGACCGGGCCCATGTCCACGGTGATCTGGCCGTCCGGTTCCGCGCGGACCTGGCGGATCCCGGACCGGGTCGCCACCGCGAACGACGGCCCGGTGGCCAGGCCGTGCTCCAGCAGGTAGCGGGCGAACACGCGGATGCCGTTACCGCACATCTCGGCGAGGCTGCCGTCGGCGTTGCGGTAGTCCATGAACCATTCTGCCGGGCCGGTGCCCCCGGAGCCGGTCAGCACGGGGCCGGGGAGCACGGCGGTACGGACCACCCGCAGCACGCCGTCCGCCCCGATCCCGGCCCGGCGGTCGCACAGCCGCGCGGCGGCGGCCGGGGTGAGCTCATGCTCGCCGTGGGGATCGGGCAGGATCACGAAGTCGTTCTCGGTGCCGTGGCCCTTGGCGAACTCGCGCTGGCTAAATTCGTGCTCGGTGAACTGGCGCTCGGTGAGTGGCTCCTGGGCGGCTGGCATCTCTCGATGGTAGCCAGTGCCTCGGCCGGCAGGTCCGCGCCGGGACCGGCGTCCAGCCAGAACACCCGGGGGTCGCGGCGGAACCACGACTCCTGGCGGCGGGCGAACCGCCGGGTCGCCTTGACGGTCTGCTCGCGGGCCTCGTCCTCGTCCCACTCCCCCGCCAGCAACCGCAGCACCTGCGCGTAGCCGAGCGCCTGGCTGGCCGTCCGGCCCTCGCGCAGCCCCGCCCGCTCCAGGCCTCGCACCTCGTCCACCAGGCCGGCCCGCCACATGTGCGCCACCCGGACGGCGATCCGGCGGTCCAGCTCGCCGCGGCTGACCCGCAGCCCGATCTGCACCGCGGGGTACAGCGACTCATAGCGTGGCAGCGTCGCGGTGAACGGCTGCCCGGACAGTTCGATGACCTCCAGCGCGCGGACGATCCGGCGGCCGTTGCTGGGCAGGATGCCCGCGGCCGCGCCGGGATCGAGCGCGGCCAGCCTCGCGTGCAGCTCGGCCGGGCCCCGCGCGGCCAGTTCGGCCTCAAGGCGCTCCCGTACCGCGGGGTCGGTGCCGGGGAAGTTCAGGTCGTCCAGGGCGGCCCGCAGGTACAGCCCGGAGCCGCCGACCAGGATGGGCACCCGGCCGCGGCTGGAGACCTCGGCGATGGTGTCCCGGGCCATCCGCTGGTATTCGGCCACGTTCGCGGGGTACCGGACGTCCCACACGTCGAGCAGATGATGCGGGATGCCCTGGCGCTGGGCGACGGTGAGCTTGGCCGTGCCGATGTCCATGCCCCGGTACAGCTGCATGGAGTCGGCGTTGATGATCTCACCGCCGAGCTCACCGGCCAGCCGCAGCGCGAGATCGGACTTGCCCGCCGCGGTAGGTCCGAGCACCGCGATCACCGGATCTGCCATCACGACAGTCTGTCATCCGGTGGGCGGCCCGGGCCGCCCGTGCCGGTTCACCGCCCTGACACCCGGGAACCCGAACAGGTAGCAGGTGCGGTGCGAGGTGTTGGTGAACCTCAGCAGGTAGGTGAAGGTGCCCGCGCCGCCGCTGCCCTGGCTCACGTGGAACTTCAGGTTGGCCCGGGCGCAGGTCGGGATGACCGCCGGCCGCGCGGAGTGCGCGGGGGTGGTCGGGGCCGCCGAGGCAGCCGTCGCGGTCAGCGCGGTGGCGCAGCCGACCGCCAGGACCACGGCGGCCCGGCAGACGGTACTCACGGAAACAGCATGAATGTCCCCCTTGATGATGGCGGCCCCATAGGCCGCCCCACCTGGGAAGACGCAGGCCGGCAGGGCAGGGTTGATCGGCTCCGCAGGTTGGGCTGGACGGCGGGGGCGCGGGTCAGGAAGGGCACCGCGCGGGTCAGGCGGGCGCGGTCAGGCGGGGCGGCCGACCGCGGGCATGCCCAGCGGCACCGCGGCCGGCGGGGCGGCCGGGCCGGGCGCGGCGAGCCCGTCCGCGCGGGCCTGCCAGGCGTCGCCCCCGCGGGTGCGCCGGACCGCCCGCGGGCGGCCGTCCGCGACCAGGTAGTGCGGGGCCGCCCGGGTCACTGTCGTGGTGACCAGGTCTCCCGGCCGCGGCGTGGTGTCATCCGGGGCGAAGTGCACCAGCCGGTTGTCCCGGGCACGGCCGGACAGCCGGTGCGTGGCGCCGTCCTTGCGGCCCTCACCCTCGGCCACCAGCACCTCCACCTCGCGGCCGGCGAACACCTCGTTCTCTGCCAGCGACACGTCCTCGACCAGCGCGGCGAGCCGCTGATAACGCTCCGCGACCACCGCCGGGGGGACCTGCCCGTCCATCCCGGCCGCCGGGGTGCCCGGGCGCGGTGAGTACTGGAACGTGAACGCCCCGGCGAAGCGCGCCTGGCGGACCAGGTCGAGGGTGTCCTCGAAGTCACGATCGGTCTCACCGGGGAAGCCCACGATGATGTCGGTCGTGATGGCGGCGTCCGGCATGGCTGCCCGGACCCGGTCCAGGATGGCCAGGTACTTCTCCCGCCGGTAGGCGCGGCGCATGGCCCGCAGCACCGCGTCGGAACCGGACTGCAGGGGCATGTGCAGCTGCGGCATCACGTTCGGCGTCTCGGCCATGGCGGTGATCACGTCGTCGGTGAAGTCCCGCGGGTGCGGCGAGGTGAAGCGCACCCGCTCCAGCCCGTCGATCCCGCCGCAGGCCCGCAGCAGCTTGCCGAAGGCCAGCCGGTCACCGAAGCCGACGCCGAAGGAGTTCACGTTCTGCCCGAGCAGGGTGACCTCGATGACCCCGTCCGCGGTCAGCGCCCGGATCTCGGCCAGCACGTCGCCCGGCCGCCGGTCCTCCTCCCGCCCGCGCAGGCTCGGCACGATGCAGAACGTGCAGGTGTTGTTGCAGCCCACCGAGATGGCCACCCAGGCCGAATAGCTGGACTCGCGGCGGGCCGGCAGGACGGAGGGGAACCGCTCCAGCGACTCGGCGATCTCCACCTGCGCGGCCTCCTGCACCCTGGCCCGCTCGAGCAGGGCAGGCAGGGAGCCGATATTGTGCGTGCCGAACACGACATCGACCCAAGGCGCCCGCTCGGCGATACCGGCCCGGTCCTTCTGGGCCAGGCAGCCGCCCACGGCGATCTGCATCCCCGGCTTGGATTGCTTGACCGGAAGCAGATGGCCCAGGTTGCCGTAAAGCCGGTTATCGGCGTTCTCGCGGACCGCGCAGGTATTGAATACGACCACGTCCGCGGGTTCCCCGCTGGGGGCACGCTGATAGCCAGCGTCTTCGAGCAGGCCAGCCAGCCGCTCGGAGTCGTGCATGTTCATCTGGCACCCGTAGGTGCGTATCTGATAGGTGCGGGAGGCGCTCATTTCGCATCCGAGGGTACGCGCACTGCACGGCATGTCCGGAATCTCCCTCGGGAGCCCCATGGCATGTCCGGAATCTCCCCTGGCAGACCCGCGAATGGTAGACGATATCCCCTATGACAGACAGCGTCTCAGCTCCCCGAATCCCCTACGGCGCCTGGCCTTCCCCCATCACCGCCGCCGACGTGGCCAAGGGACAGGTGCTGATCTCCTACCCGATGGTTACGGGCACCGACGTGTGGTGGCAGGAGGGGCGCCCGGACGAGGGCGGCCGGGTGACGGTAGTGCACTGTGACGCAACTGGTCGGCAGAAGGCGTTGCTGCCCGCGCCCTGGAACGCGCGCAGCCGGGTGCACGAGTACGGCGGGCGGGCGTACCTGCCGGTACCCGGGCGGCCCCGGGACGGCCAGGACGCCGCGGCGGGCCAGGCCATTGTGTTCGCGAACTATGCGGACCAGCGTCTGTACTTTGCGGGGCACGTTGCGGCGGAGGCGGAGGCGGAGGCGGCGACCGGCCCCGGAACCGCTGACCCCGCCGGCCACGGACGACGGGCTCGGCGAGCTGCGTTTCGCGGATTTCATCTTGTCAGCGGATGGGCAGGAGGTGTGGTGCGTCCAGGAGCGGCACGAGGGCGGCAAGATCACCCGGAGCCTCGTCGCGGTGCCACTGGACGGGAGCGCGGCGGAAGATCCCGCGGCCATCCGTGAGCTGGTCAGCGGCCCGAATTTTTTTGCCTTCCCGACGTTGTCCCCGGATGGGAGCCGGCTGGCCTGGATCTGCTGGAGTCACCCGCGGATGCCCTGGGATGGGACCGAACTGCGGGTGGCCCAGATCTCCGAGGGGGTGCTGGGGCGCGGACGGCTGGTTAAGGGCGGGATGAGAGAGTCCGTGCTGGCGCCCGTGTGGCGCGACGAGACCAGCCTGTACGTGGCCTCGGACTGGCCCGGCTGGTGGAACCTGTACCAGGTCGGGCTGGTTGGCGAGCCCGCCCAGGCGCTGTACCCGGCCGAGGAGGAGTTCGCCGAGCCGTTGTGGCAGCTGGGCGGGCGGCCGTACGCGATGCTCGGCGACGGCCGGCTGGCCGCCCTGCACGGCCAGGGCGGCATGCGGCTGGGGCTGCTCGACCCGGAGACGGGAGAGATCGCCGACCTCGACCTGCCGTTCCAGGAGTTTCATGGCGGCGTGTCCGCGGACGGGAACACGATCGTGGCGGTGGCCGGCGGACCGCAGACCCCGCTGTCCGTGGTGCGGGTCGACGCGGCCACCGGGAAGTCCGAGGTGCTGCGCCGGGAGACCGAGGAGGTGCCCGAGGCCGGGTACCTGCCGGTGCCGAACCAGGTCCGGCTGGAGGGCCACTACGGGCGCAACGTGCACGCGCTGGTGTACCCGCCGACCCACCCGGAGGCGGTGGCCCCGGACGGGGAACTGCCGCCGTACATCGTGTGGGTCCACGGCGGCCCGACCTCGCACGTGGTTGGCCTGCTCGATCTGGAGAAGGCGTACTTCACCAGCCGCGGCATCGGCGTCATCGACGTGAACTACGGGGGCTCCACCGGGTACGGCCGCAGTTACCGGGAACGGCTGCGCATGCAGTGGGGCGTGGTGGACGTGGAAGACGCGGTGTCGGCCGGGCTGGCGCTGGCCGACAAGGACGAGGCCGACCCGCAGCGTCTGGGGATCCGGGGCGCGTCGGCGGGCGGCTGGACCGCGCTGGCCGCCGTCACCACGCAGGCGGCCAGGCAGCCGGTGTTCAGCGCGGCAGCGTCCTACTTCGGGGTGGCCGACCTGCGCGAGTTCGCGGCGGAGACGCACGACTTCGAGTCGCACTACCTGGATGGCCTGATCGGCCCGCTGCCCGGGTTCGAGTACGTCTACGCGGAACGCTCCCCGGCCGGCCATGTCACCGACGCGACCTGCCCGGTCCTGCTGCTCCAGGGTCTCGATGACCCGATCGTGCCGCCCCGCCAGGCCGAGAGCATCGCGGCCGACCTGTCCGCCCACGGCATCCGGCACGCCCTGCTCACCTTCAAGGGCGAGTCGCACGGCTTCCGCCGCACCGAGACGATCATCGCCGCGCTCGAGGCGGAGCTGTCCTTCTACGGGCAGGTGCTCGGCTTCACCCCGCCCGGCATCCCGCAGCTGACCCTCACCGAGCCGCGGCTGGTGGCCCAGGAAGCCGTGGCGGCGCAGCAGGGGGAAGCGCCGCTGGGACCAGGCCAGGCGGCGGAACCAGCTGGGCAGGGCGCCGGGGCTCCGGTGGCCAATTCGGCGGGCTGAGCCCGGCTGGCGTGAGCAGGCTGAGCCCGGCCGGTGCGAGCAGGCTGGGTCAGCGGGCGAACTCGGTGGCGCGTGATTCCCGGACGACCGTGACCCGGATCTGGCCCGGGTAGGTGAGTTCCTCTTCTACCTGCTTGGCCACGTCCCGGGCGATGACCTGGGCCTGGATATCGTCCACCCGCTCTGGCTTGACCATGACCCGGATCTCGCGGCCGGCCTGCATGGCGAACACCTTTTCGACCCCCGGCTGGGCGGTGGCGATCTGCTCCAGCCGCTCCAGCCGCTTCACGTAGGCCTCCAGGGACTCACGCCGGGCGCCCGGGCGGCCACCGCTGATCGCGTCGGCCGCCTGGGTGAGCACGGCCTCGACGGTGCGGACCTCGACCTCGTTGTGGTGGGCCTCGATCGCGTGCACCACGTCGGCGGGCTCACCGTAGCGCCGCGCGATTTCCGCACCGATCAGGGCGTGGCTGCCCTCGACCTCATGGGTCAGGGCCTTGCCCACGTCGTGCAGCACCGTGCAACGTTTCAGCAAGGCCGGGTCCATGCCGAGCTCGCTGGCCATCATGCCGGCGATGTGCGCGGACTCGACCAGGTGGCGCAGCACGTTCTGGCCGTAGGAGGTGCGGTAGCGCAGCCGGCCGAGCAGGGTGACCAGTTCCGGGTGCAGGTCGGTGATGGACAGTTCCACCATCGCGTCCTCGCCCGCCCGCACGCACAGTTGCTCCACCTCGCCCTTGCTGCGCTCGTAAGCCTCCTCGATGCGCTGCGGGTGAATCCGCCCGTCCAGGACGAGTCGTTCCAGGGTGAGCCGTCCCACCTCACGGCGTACCGGGTCGAAGCAGGAAAGCAGGACCGCCTCGGGGGTGTCGTCGATGATGAGGTTGACCCCGGTGACGGACTCGAAAGCCCGGATGTTCCGGCCTTCCCGGCCGATGATCCGGCCCTTCATCTCGTCGCCCGGAAGGTGCAGCACGGAGACGACGGACTCGCTGGTCTGCTCGCTGGCCACCCGCTGGATGGCCAGGGTCACGATCCGCCGGGCCCGTTCCTCGCCGTCCCGCCGCGCCGCGTTCTCGGTCTCCCTGACCAGCAGCGCCGCCTCGCGCTTGGCCTGGTTCTGGATGCCACTGACCAGTTCGGCCTTGGCCTGATCCGCGGTCAGCCCGGCGGTCTGCTCCAGGACCTGGCGGCGCTCCTCGTCCAGCCGGTCCAGGTCGGCCCGCCGGGTTTCCAGGTCGCTCCGGATCTGGTCCAGGCCTGCGGAGCGCTGCTCCAGCTTGCCGAACTCGGCGTCCAGGCGGCTCTCCCGTTCGGCCAGCCGGGCTTCGCGCCGCTCAAGATCGGCCCGCAGGTCGCGGGCCTCGGCCCGGACGGTGCGCAGTTCCTCCTCGGCGTCCCGGCTGGCCTGGGCGGCCTTGTCTGAGGCCAGCCCCGCCTCGCGCACGATGGCGGCGGCCTCGGTCTCCGCCCGGGACCGGATCTGGTCAGCCTTCTGGCCGGCCTCCTCCAGCGCCCGCTGGGCGGCCGCCGCGGTGGCCGTGGACTCCAGGCCGGCCGACTCGGCCACCGGCGGCTCCGGCGACGTCACCACGGCGGGCTGGTCCCGGGCGGGCGGCCTGCGCAGGACCACGATGAGCGCGAACACGGCGGCGAGCAGCCCGACCGCCCCGATAACGAGAGAGATTGTGCTGCTCATGGCACACCCCAATCCTGCTCGCCGGCCCTGGCACCAGGGTGTGGTGCCAGGGATAAACCCTGGAGCGAGGGGTCATGCCCGCCATCCACCGGCCGCTGCGTGGCGCCCGGAGTACGCCAGACTTAAGGCGTCGCGCGCACCAGTGACCTATGCCCGGCCAGGCCAGCCTGACCGGGCCACCCGGGTGGACAGCACCCAGCTGACCGCGCCGGGCTGGCGCACCAGCCCGGGTGTTCTCGGCCTATCACGAAAGCGCGCGGACCTAAGTCCCGGCCAGGCCGCAGCCTGGCCGTCCTTCCTGGCCCGGTGGAGAGCCCCGGTCCGGGGCCCGGAAACCGGGCCTATCAGCCCGGGTGAGCGTCCTCGCCTGGGCCAGACACCAACCAAAGTCCGTGACCGTCAGCCAGTCACGAGCCGTATTTACTCGTTTTATCCGCATGGCGCGGAGTAACACCTCGCTGCCGTGAGGTTAAGCGGAGATAACGTTTTGGGCAAGCCGTGCGTTGCGTTCTTCTGAAGTCTTACCCTACGGAATCTTGCTTTTACCCTGAGCTACCTTCGCTGTCGATAGCGGTGAAGGCCAGGTCATCGAGGTCCATACCGGCATCTGCGGCGTCGATGCCTTCCTGCTCGATGGCTTCCCGGACGACGCGGTAGGCGATCGGCGCCGGATAACCCTTCCGGGCCAGCAACCCGACCAGACGCCGGATCCGGGTCGGCAGCGGCTTGCCCCGGCTGGCGGCCAGGCCCTTGTCAACCAGCCGCCGCGCGGTAGCCATCTCGTCGGCGGGGTCGAGGGCACTCACCGCCGCGCTGATGTCCTGCCCGTCCACACCGCGCTGCTTGAGCTCGGCCGAGAGCGCCCGGCGCGCCAGTCCCCGGCCGTGATGCCGCGACTCAACCCACGCCCGGGCGAAGGCCGCGTCATCGATCAGGCCCACCTCGGCGAAGCGGGCCAGGACCGCGGCGGCCGCGTCCTCGGGCACGCCACGGCGGCGCATGGCTTCCGCCAGCTGAGCCCGGGTCCGGGGCCGCCCGGTGAGCAGCCGCAGGCAGAGCTGCCGGGCCTGCTCCTCCGGATCCGTGACCTGTCCAGCGCCCGGCTGCTCAGCGCCCGGCCAGCCCGGCCCGGGCTCGTCCGGCCCGGGCTGGGCCACCCTTCTCCTGGCCCGGTCAGGCACCGCCGCCCACGCCAGCCGGCGCCCCCGCGGTCCGGCCCGGGGCCGCGCGGCCCGCTGCGGCCCGGCCCACCGGAGCACCTGCTCCCGGACCATCGGCTCCCGGGGACCCCGCCGGAACTCCGTTCGCCGATCCGTTGGCCCCGGCCCCGTTGGCCGGGGCGGCTTCCGCGTCGATGCGCGGCCCGACGCCGAGCTTCTCCTTGATCTTCTTCTCGATCTCGTTCGCGAGGTCCGGGTTGTCCCGCAGGAAGTTGCGGGAGTTCTCCTTGCCCTGGCCGAGCTGGTCGCCTTCGTAGGTGTACCAGGCTCCCGACTTGCGGACGATGGACTGCTCGACCCCCAGGTCGATCAGCCCGCCCTCCCGGCTGATCCCGGTACCGAAAATGATGTCGCACTCCGCGGTTTTGAATGGCGGGGCGCACTTGTTCTTGACCACCTTGATCCGGGTCCTCGGCTGCCCACGGCCTCAGTGCCGTCCTTCAGCGTCTCGATCCGGCGTATGTCGAGCCGCACCGACGCGTAGAACTTCAGCGCCCGCCCACCGCTGGTGGTCTCGGGGCTGTTGTGCACCATGACCCCGTGCAACGAAGTAGTTGTGCGATCCCTCAACCTCGATGTCGAACCGGTTCATCGATCTCGTCGGCGGCTCGAACCGCTGGATGTCCAGGATCTCTGGCTGGCACCAGGCGCATCTCAGCCGGGACGAACTCCGGCTCCCCCGGAACTGCCCGCGGAATCGTGGCAGGAGCTTGTACCCCATCGACTGATGTAGATGCGCTGCGACCCCCTAAGGCGCGTCCAGCTTCTGGAATTTCTCTGACGCCGCAGTGGTGAACCTGCGGATCGGCCTGGCTACGGGAACGTTGTCCACGGGTGACGACCTTGACGTCGAGCTGGTGGGTATCCCGCAGCTCGTCGGTCGAGCCGCTCACGCGAGCCCGGGCTCATTGCCTGCACGCAGCTCTCTATCCGGCCGGTGCCGCAGCCAGTGTCCTCTCCTGGACACCCTTCGACCTGACCGTGAAGCAGCCATCGTCCATGTACCAGACCGCGAGGGCGAAGGCGTGAGCGCCTTCAGGTATTCCCAGCTAAGGTGCTTCTTGCCGTCCCCGAAGTACACCGCCTGACGCAGTTCGGCCGAGTTTCGGGAAGCGGGGTCAGGTCAGCGAAGACCGCGCCCTTGGCATTGGAAGACAGCGTGCACCCGATGTTCCCGAGGAGGCTGACCTTCCAGTCCAGGTATGCAGCCTGCTTGGCTCCGTGGCCCATCCGGAACCGGGTACCTGTCCTGCCGCCGCGGGTTCGGCGAAGAGGTTCCCATCCCCCATCAGCCGCCCCGATGAGATAGCCGAGCAGCCTGGCGTGATCTGGCTGCCCGCTCCTGCGAGCCAGCCAGAGGCTCGGCGAGGGCAACCGGTCACCAGGGATCAGCTCCCCTGCTTCGCGCCAGCCTCCAGGCGTGCGGACTTGGATCGGGTTACCAGAGCTCCGTCGCCGCGAACTGGGCCCTGCCGTTCCCGCCTGATCGGCCACGGTGACACCCTGCAGGAACCGCTCGGTACGACACCATTGTTGGAACCACGTTGACGATCCTCGATGCGGCGGGTACACCAGTGGAGGGATCGCAGACCCGAGTTCTTCGCGGGTCGTAGGAGACGACCTTGACGTCCTGGCCGCTGGTCAACGATCTTGCCGTCTTCTGTCTCGATCCGGTGCCGTCCGCCGCACCGACGCGTCACTTGCGCCTGGTCGCGTACGATCATGCAGCTTCCGAACATGACCCCGACCTTCTCGCGCAGCTGGTTGATGAAGATCGCGGTGGTCTTGGTCTGGCTCAGGGCGCCGGTGATCTTCCGCAGCGCCTGGGACATCAGCCGGGCCTGGAGGCCCACGTGGCTGTCGCCCATCTCGCCCTCGATCTCGGCCCGGGGCACCAGCGCGGCCACCGAGTCGATGACGACGACATCGATCGCCCCGGAGCGGATCAGCATGTCCGCGATCTCCAGGGCCTGCTCCCCCGTGTCCGGCTGGGAGACGAGCAGCGCGTCGGTGTCCACGCCGAGCTTCTTCGCGTACTCCGGGTCCAGCGCGTGCTCGGCGTCGATGAACGCGGCGATGCCGCCGGCCTTCTGCGCGCTGGCCACCGCATGCAAAGCGATGGTCGTTTTCCCGCTTCCTTCAGGCCCGTAGACCTCGACGACCCGGCCCCGGGGCAGGCCGCCGATGCCCAGCGCGACGTCCAGCGCGATCGCGCCGGTGGGGATCACTTCCATCGGAGCGCGGCCCTCGTCGCCGAGTCGCATGATCGAGCCCCGGCCGAATTGCCGTTCGATCTGGGCGAGAGCAGTCTCCAGGGACTTGTCCCTGTCACCGCCGGTCCGGTTGACCGCCCTGTCGCTGCCTGCCATGGGAACTCCCGTTGGATTCAAGAGCTTGCTTGCTGGTTCAGTTGCCGGTCCAGAAGCTACGTGCCGCCACCGACAATTCCGCGCACTGCCGTCCAGTTGCCGTGCCGAAGGTCGCTGAGCCACGGAAAGGAGGCCTGAATGGCCACCCCCAGGCCACTACCCTAAGCGAACAACTGTTCGACCGTGATGCCAACACGCCGCATCCCGGAGAAAATTCGCCCCGCCCGCCCCGGCGGCCGCTCAGGCCCCGGACCAGGAGATGACGAAGGTGGCGTGCGGCGTGACGTGCACGATCCCGCCGGTGTCCGGGCGCGGGAGGCGGCCGCTGGCCTTATGCGGGACGCCGCCGCTGTCCGGGGGCATGACGCCGGAGGGGTAGGCGTCGATGCGGAGGCGGCCGGTTCCCGGGCGGCCCGCGGCGTCCCAGGCCATGATCAGCTCCTTGAGCCTGGCCGTCTGCTGCCGTGCCTCTCCGTAGCCGCGGACGGTCAGCCGGAGCAGCCGCCCACGGGCCGGATCGTCGCTCGTCACGTCCCGGTCGCGGGCATCCGGGCCGCGAGCATCAGGGCCGCTGGCCTCAGGATCGCTGGCCTCAGGGCGGCTGAAATCGAGAACGGCGAGGCCGGCCGGACCAGGAAGGCAGGGGGTGGCTCGCCGCGTGACGCCGCGCACGGTCAGGTCGATCAGTGCGGGCACGCCGCTCGCATCGGCCGCGTCCGGCGGCCCGCTGTAGGCCAGCGTGGCCAGGGCTGGCTCACGGAAGGCAAGCCAGGGCCGCAGGCTCGCGAACACGTCCGGGGATCTCACCGTGACGCCCGTGTCCGCGGCTGGTCCCCCACGCCCCAGGACGCCGGCGATCCGGGCCGGGTCCAGGTCCGTCTCTGCCGCCGCCTGGATGTGCACGCCGGGATGCCCGGGCACCGGCAACCGCTGGTCGCCGTTAGCCATGGCCCCGGTGAGCGGCATGAACTGGCATCCGCACACGGCCACGCTGCGCAGGTGGCCACCGGCGGGGGTCAGGGCCACGCACTGCTGGACCCCGCGGATCGACAGCGGCATCACCAGCCGCCCGCCGGGGGCGAGCTGGCTGACCCAGGCCGGGGCGAGATCCGAGGCTCCGGCGGTGACGATGATCCCGTCGTAGGGGGCACGGCCGGCCCACCCCTGGGCCCCGTCCCCGCAGATCACTTCGACGTTGCCCGCGCCCGCTTGCGCCAGGTGGCCCCGGGCCTCCTCGGCTACCTCCGGGTCGATGTCGATGCTGACCACCCGGCCCGAGGCGCCCACCAGTGCCGACAGCAGCGCGGCGTTGTAGCCGGTGCCGGCGCCGATCTCCAGGACCGAGCCGCCCTCCGGCGGCCGGAGCTGCTCCAGCATGGCGGCGACCATGGCCGGCTGGGAGGCTGAGCTGACCGGCCACCCGTCCCGGTACCGCGTCACGATGGCCTCGTCTGCGTAGGCCTCGGAAAGGTCGACGCCCGGGACGAAGACATGCCTCGGTACCCGGCCGAGAACCGCTGCCACCCGGGGGTCGGTCAGGCTCCCCCGCTCCCGGAGATGGGCGACCATTCCCGCGCGGAGGCTAGCCCCGATGCCGCCAAGCCCAGGGTCGCCAACCACGGGGCCGCCAGCCACGGGGTCACCAGGCACGGAGTCACCAGGCACGGGCTCAGCGCAGGCGCTGCGGGACGTCGAACTCCGCGCAGACCGCCCGCCACACGGTCTTGGCGTCCACACCGTCCGCCAGGGCCTGATCGACGGTCCGCTCTCCCAGCGCGGCCAGGACGTGATCCTTGGCCACGCTGGTGGCGTACGCGTCGCCGAACTGCGCCCGCATCCGCGTCCAGAACTCGCTGAGCCGCACGGTCCTCCCCTGATGGCTGCCCCGGACGCCGGCCCCGAGGCCACCAGTCCGTCCTGCCGGCGAGGGTACCGGCGCCCGGGAGGCAACCCCAACCCGCCAGGCCAACCCGCCGGCCCGATCCACAGCCTGCCTGGACCCGCGACTCACGTTCGTAACAAACGATGAGGAATGCACTTAGTTCTGTTGGGGAAGGGTCACCACGGGGTGCCCGGCAATGGCATGAGAGAATTTCGGTAGTTCCTGGGCGCATCCAATTCGGCACGGCCTGCCGGCTTCGCGGGCAGGCACGGACTCGCCTGGGGGAGCAGATGGATTCAACCGCCGAGGACGGAGGCGGCCCTCCGACGGCACTGGTCCAGGGCCCAGGCTCGCAGGTCCCGGCCTCGCAGGTCCCGGCCTCGCAGGGCTCAGCCGCACCGGCCCCCAGCCCCCCGGGCCCTGGCTCGCAGACTCCTGCCCCGCAGGCCCCGGCCTCGCCGGGCTCAGCCGCACAGGCTCCCAGCTCCGAGGGCCCGGGCTCGCCGAGCCCGGCGGTCCCGCAGCAGCGCACGGCCGCCCGGCGCGGCCCCGTCCCGGCCGAACCCGCGCCGCAAACGCCCACACCGCAAACGCCCGCACCGCAAGCGCCCGCGCCGCGCCGGCGGACCGACGGCGTCGCGGTGGCCACCTTCATCTCGGGCCTCATCGCGGCGATCCCGGTCACCCTGATCCTCGGGCCGATGGCCCTCATCCGGATCGGCCGCTCTGGAGCCCGCGGCCGCGCCCTGGCCATCACCGGCCTGGTGCTGGCCGGCCTGTGGGTGGTGGCCGCGGCGATCGTGGCCGCCGCCATCATCACCCGGCCGCCGCCGCCCAAGCCGGTCACGCTGCCGCGCGTGTTCAGCCTGCGGCCCGGCCAGTGCCTCAACTCGGGCAGCAACGGGATCAGCGGCCTGCAGGTACTCAGCTGCTCCCAGGCCCACGGTGCGGAGGTGTTCGCCACGTTCCGGGTGGCCGGCTCGCACTACCCAGGGGCCACGGCCCTGCAGCAGCAGGCCCGCGAGGGCTGCGCCAGCCGGCTCAGCGGCTACCTGAACCCCCAGCTGGCCGCGGCCTCGCTGGCCCAGTCTTTCGTCTACCCCGACGCCGGGGCCTGGTCGGCGGGTGAGCGGACCGTGGTCTGCACCGTCCGCAGCACCTCCGGCCCGCTCGTCGGGTCGGTGCGCTCCGCGCCCGGATGAGGTTTTCGTTGCGGATCGGCTGAGCCCAGCCCGCGCGGCGGGTCAGGGACGAGGCGGGCGGCGGGACGGGAATCCGCTCTTTGTGCAGGACGTTTATTCCTGTCGGTATGACCATGCACCATGTACCTATGCCCCGTCACCCGGCACCGAGCGAGACCACCCAAGCGGAGGACGAGAGGGACCCTCTCGAGGGCTTCAGCGCCATCACCCGCGACTGGTTCTCCGCCGCGTTCGCCGCCCCCACCCAGGCCCAGGCCCAGGCCTGGTCCGCGATCGGCAAGGGTGAGAACACCCTGGTCATCGCGCCGACCGGGTCGGGCAAGACGCTGTCCGCGTTCCTGTGGGCGCTGGACCGGCTGGCCGTGGCCCCCGCCCCCGAGGACCCGAAACTCCGCTGCCGGGTGCTGTACATCTCCCCGCTGAAGGCGCTCGCGGTGGACATCGAGCGGAACCTGCGTGCCCCGCTGACCGGGATCCGGCACACCGCGCAGGCCATGGGCGCCCCCGAGCCCGACATCCAGGTCGCGGTGCGGACCGGGGACACCGCCGCCGAGGAGCGCCGCCGGCTGGCCACCAAGCCGCCGGACATCCTGATCACCACGCCCGAGTCGTTGTTCCTCCTGCTCACCTCGAAGGCGCGGGACGCGCTGCGCGGGGTGGACACGGTGATCCTGGACGAGGTCCACGCCCTGGCCGGGAACAAGCGCGGCGCGCACCTGGCCCTGTCGCTGGAACGACTGGACGCGCTGAACCCGGACCGCCGCCCGGCCCAGCGGATCGGCCTGTCCGCCACGGTCCGGCCCGCGGAGGACGTGGCGTCGTTCCTGGGCGGGGCCCGGCCGGTGACCATCGCCGCCCCGCCCAGCACGAAGCAGATCGACGTCAGCATCGTGGTCCCGGTCGAGGACATGACCGACCTCGACCCGCCCGCCGGTGCCGCACACACCGGGGCCACGGCGGAATCCCCGGACGGGCAGGCAGTCCGCCGGTCCATCTGGCCGCACGTCGAGGAACAGGTGCTCGACCTGATCGAGCAGCACCGCTCCACGATCGTGTTCGCCAACTCGCGGCGGCTGGCCGAGCGGCTCTGCGCCCGGCTGAACGAACTGGCCGCCGAGCGCGCCGAACTCCGGGCCGGCACCGAAGTCCGCGCGGGCAGCGCGGGTTCCGCCACCGCCGCCGGCCCGCCCGCGGAGATCATGGCCCAGGCCGGATCCACCGCCGGCGCGCCGCTCGAGGTGGCCCGGGCCCACCACGGCTCGGTGTCGCGGCAGGAGCGGGCCCAGATCGAGGAGGCACTCAAGGCCGGCCGGCTGCCGGCCGTGGTCGCCACGTCCAGCCTGGAACTCGGCATCGACATGGGCGCGGTGGACCTGGTCATCCAGGTCGAGTCGCCTCCGTCGGTGGCCAGCGGCCTGCAGCGCACCGGGCGGGCCGGGCACAACGTCGGCGACGTGAGCCGTGGCGTCATCTTCCCCAAGTACCAGGGTGACCTGGTCCAGTCCGCGGTGGTGGCCCGCCGGATGCGCGGCGGGCAGATCGAGCAGCTGAGCATCCCCCGCAACCCGCTGGATGTGCTCGCCCAGCAGATCGTCGCGATGACCGCGCTCGACGACTGGGCCGTGGACGACCTGCACCAGGTGGTCCGCCGGGCCGCGCCGTTCACCAGCCTGACCCGGCCCATTCTCGAGGCCGTGCTGGACATGCTGGCCGGGCGCTACCCGAGCGAGGAATTCGCGGAGCTGCGGCCCCGGCTGGTCTGGGACCGCACCACCGGCATGCTGCACGGCCGCCCCGGCGGCCAGCGGCTCGCCGTGACCAGCGGCGGCACCATTCCCGACCGCGGCCTGTTCGGCGTGTTCCTGGCCGCCTCCCAGCGCGGCGACGGCAAGAACTCACACCGGGTCGGCGAGCTCGACGAGGAAATGGTGTACGAGTCGCGGGTCGGCGACGTGTTCGTGCTCGGCGCGAGCTCGTGGCGGATCGAGGACATCACCGCCGACCAGGTGCTGGTCTCCCCCGCCCCGGGCCAGCCGGGCAAGCTGCCGTTCTGGCACGGCGACGCGCCGGGCCGGCCCGCCGAGCTGGGCCGGGCGCTCGGTGCGTACTGCCGTGAACTGTCCGAGGCCGGCGAGCAGGAGGCGACCGCCCGGTTGCGTGCCGACGGGCTGGACGAGCTGGCCGCGGCCAACCTGGTCCGCTACCTGAGCGCGCAGCGGGAAGCCACCGGGTACGTGCCTGACGACCGCACGCTGGTCATGGAGCGGTTCCGCGACGAGCTGGGTGACTGGCGGCTGGTGCTGCACAGCCCGTTCGGCGCGCAGGTGCATGCCCCGTGGGCGCTGGCCATCGCGGCCCGGCTGCGCGAGCGGTACGAGGGCATGGACGTGCAGGCCATGCACACCGACGACGGGATCGTGATCCGCGTCCCGGACACCGAGGAGCCGCCGCCGACCGGCCTCGCCGAGCTGCAGCCCGAGGAGGTCGAGCAACTGGTCACCGACGAGCTGGGCAGCTCGGCGCTGTTCGCGTCCCGGTTCCGCGAGTGCGCGGCCCGCGCCCTGCTGCTGCCGCGCCGGCAGCCGGGCCGGCGCAGCCCGCTGTGGCAGCAGCGGCAGCGCTCCGCCCAGCTGCTCTCGGTGGCCCGCAAGTACGGCACGTTCCCGATCGTGCTGGAGACCGTCCGCGAGTGCCTGCAGGACGTGTTCGACGTGCCCGGCCTCATCGACCTCATGAAGGACCTGGCCAGCCGGAAAATCCGCCTGGTCGACGTGGAGACCCCGGCCCCGTCGCCGTTTGGCCGGTCGATGCTGTTCCGCTACGTCGGCGCGTTCATGTACGAGGGGGACGCGCCGGTCGCCGAGCGCCGGGCCCAGGCGCTGGCCCTGGACTCCTCACTGCTGGCCGAGCTGCTCGGCCAGGCCGACCTGCGCGAGCTGCTGGACCCGGCGGTGGTCGAGCAGACCGAGCGGGAACTGCAGCGGCTCACCCCGGAGCGGGCCTGCCGGGACGCCGAAGGCCTGGCGGACCTGCTGCGCAGCATCGGGCCGGTGTCCGCGGCGGAGGTGGCCGAGCGCAGCCAGGACCCGGCCGCCGCCGCGGGCTGGCTGGCCGGCCTGGCGCGGCAGCGCCGGGCGCTGGAGTTCCGGATCGCGGGCGAGGCCCGCTGGGCCGCCATCGAGGACGCCGGGCGGCTGCGGGACGCGCTGGGCGTGCCGCTGCCCCCCGGGGTGCCGGCCGCGTTCACCGAGCCCGTCCCCGACCCCCTCAGCGACCTGGTCGCGCGGTACGCGCGCGGGCACGGCCCGTTCCTCACCGCGGACCTGGCCCAGCGGTACGGGCTCGGGGTGGCGATAGTCACCGGCGCGCTGCGGCGGCTGGCCGCCGAGGGCCGGGTCGCCGAGGGCGAGTTCCTGCCCGGGCGCCGCGGAACCCAGTGGTGTGACACCTCGGTACTGCGCACCCTGCGCCGCCGCTGCCTGGCCAAGCTGCGCAAGGAGGCCGAGCCGGTCCCGCCGTCGGCGCTGGCCCGCTTCCTGCCCGCGTGGCAGAACGCGGCCAGTGGTTCGTCCGGCAGTGGTTCGGCCGGCCGCGGCCGGCGCGCCAGCGCGGACGCCGTGTACGAGGCCATCGACCAGCTGGCCGGGGCGGCCATGCCCGCGTCGGCGCTGGAAACGCTGATCCTGCCCGGCCGGGTGCCCGGTTACCAGCCCGCGATGCTGGACGAGCTGACCGCGGCCGGCGAGGTTGTCTGGTCGGGTGCGGGCGGGCTGCCCGGCGGCGACGGCTGGCTGGCCCTGGCCCCCGCGGACACCGCGCCGCTGCTGCTCCCCGGGCCGGGTGAGATCACCCTGACCCCGCTGCACGAGGCGGTGCTGGCCGCACTGGACGGTGGCGGCGGGATGTTCTTCCGGATGCTCGCCGACCGGGCGGCCGCGCTGCTGCCCGACGGCGCGCGGGGCGAGGCCACCGACGCCGCGGTCGCCGCGGCCATCTGGGACCTGGTCTGGGCGGGACGGATCACCAACGACACACTCGCCGCGCTGCGCACCGTGCTGGGCACGGGCCGGCCCGCGGCGGACGGCAGACCGGCGGGCAAGGCCCCGGCCCGGCGCGCGGCAGCGCGGCCCGGCGCCCGGGGGCGCGGTCGCGGCGGCTTCGGCCGCCCGGCGATGCCGTCCCGCACCGGGCCGCCCACCGTCACCGGGCGCTGGTCGCTGGTGCCGCCCGCCGACCCGGACCCGACCCGGCGGCTGCACGCGCTGGCCCGGACGCTGCTGGACCGGCACGGGATCCTGATCCGCGGCGCGGTCGCCGCGGAACGGGTACCGGGCGGCTTCGCCGCGATCTACCCGGTGCTGCGGGCCATGGAGGACGCGGGCCAGTGCCGCCGCGGCTACTTCGTGGAGGGACTGGGCGCCGCGCAGTTCGCCCTGCCCGGCGCGGTGGACCGGATGCGCGCGCTGGCCGCAGAGGCCAGCCCCGGCGAATCCCCCGCCGATCCGTGGGCGCGGGCCGGCGGCGAGGGTGCGGGCTGGCCCGCCCCCAGTTTTCTCCGCAACGACAACCAGTCCGCGCCCGCGCCCGGCGTGACCGTGCTCGCGGCGGGCGACCCGGCCAGCCCGTTCGGGGCGGCGCTGCCGTGGCCGGAGCGTCCCGGGGAGGCGCCAGGCGGGCACCGTCCGGGGCGCAAGGCGGGCTCGCTCGTCGTGCTCGCCGACGGGGACCTGGTCCTCTACGTCGAGCGGGGCGGCAAGACCCTGCTGTCGTGGAGCAGTGACCCGGCGGTGCTCGGGCCGGCCGCGGCGGCGCTGGCCGGGGCGGCCCGCGGCGGGGCGCTCGGCCGGCTCACCATCGAGCGGGCCGACGGCTCAGCGGTCCAGGACTCGCCGCTGGCCCGGGCCCTGGAGGAGGCCGGGTTCCGGCCCACCCCCCGCGGCCTGAGGCTGCGGGCCAAGGTGGCCTGACTCGGTTGGCCAAACCGACTGGGATGACCGGATAGGCCATTCGGGCTGCGCCCCGCGCCTCGATAGGGCACCTTTCTCAGGGGGGAACGGGAGCTTAGTATTGCCTGGCCTCCACCTATGAGTGGACCGCCGGCGGTCGGGGCCGCCAGCGAGTGCGAGGACAGGAGGAGCCGTGGCCAACGCGGCCGGCATCGACCTCTCGAGTTTCCAGCCGTCGTTCGACTGGGAGGCCGAAAAGGGACGAATTTCGTTCGCGTTCATCAAGGCGACCGAGGGCATGACGATCAGGGATCCCACCTTCGCCGCCAACTGGCGGGCGGCCAAGGCTATCGGCATCGTCCGTGGCGCCTACCACTTCGCCCACCCGAAGAACGGGGCGGCGAACGACTCCCGCGCGTTCCTGGCCACGGTGGACGCCCACGGCCTGCAGGCCGGTGACCTGCTCGCCCTCGACCTGGAGACGACGGACGGCCTGAGCCCGCAGCGGGTGGCGGAGTACGCGCGCAACTGGTGCGCGGACGTGCACCACGCCACCGGGCTCACGCCGATCGTGTACACCTTCCTCTCTTTTGCCGAGGAGGGGAACTGCGCCGGCCTGGGCCACTACCCGCTGTGGATCGCCGAGCCGTCCGCCCCGCCGGGCAGGCCGGTCGTGCCCAGACCGTGGTCGACGTGGAAGTTCCACCAGTTCGGGACGGCCCAGGTGGGCAACGACACGGTTGACGTGAACGTGTTCAACGGGGACACCGCCGCCCTGAAGAAGTTCGCCAATCCAGCACCACCCGCACCCGCACCTGAGGAGGAGACCGAAGTGCAGAGCGGCTCCCTGAACAACGGCGCCAGCGCCGTCACCGCCATCGCCATTCCTTTCGGCAGCGCCAAGGAGATCGGCTTCGCCTGCGACAACGGGAGACAGGGACTGCCCATCGCCAAGCTGCGGGTGGCGGTCTGGAACGGTCACTGGACGGTGCACAACTCCGTGCATGTGGACAGCACCAAGGGGCAGACGGTACTCAAATTCGCCGACGCGTCCCGGACGTCGGCGGTCTCGGTCGAGCGTCTCGACGCCGGCGAGGTCAGCGTCGGGTACGTGGTCTCCTAAGCTGCCGGCGTGAACGGCGATCCGCCCACGATCTACGACGTCGCCGCGACCGCGGGCGTGTCCATCGCGTCGGTCTCCCGGGTCCTCAACGGGACCGGGAGCCCGCGGGCGGATACGCGGGAGCGGGTGCTGCGGGCGGTGGCCGAACTCGGCTTCGTGCCGGACGGCGCGGCCCGGGCGCTGAGCGTCAAGCTCAAGGAGACGGTCGGGGTCGTGTACCGCCGGGTGCCCAAGGCGACGTCCGCGGCCGTGTTCGCCGAGGAAGACGAGAATCTCCAGTTCGCCGACATCATCAACCGGGGCATCGAGGTCGCCGCCCAGCGCAGCGGCTTCAGCCTGCTGATCAGCTCCGTGGCGGCCGAGGACGCCGACGCGGGCCGGCGGATGCTGGCCCTGGCCGGCAAGTGCGACGGGCTGATCGTGCATGACCTGGTCCTGGACTCCGACCAGCTGGACCGGCTGGGCCGCCAGGTCCCGGTGGTCAACCTGGCCGGGATCACCACGCCGCACACGGCCAGTGTGCGCGGCGACAGCGAGACGGGCATGCGTGACCTGATGCGGCACCTGACCCGGGACCACGGGTACCGCAGCCTCGGGTACCTGGCCGGGGTCGCGGACAGCCCGGACAACGTGACCCGCCGGGCGGTGGTGACCGCCGAGGCCAGGGCCGCGGGCGCCGAGCTCGCTACCGGCCCCGAGTGGCAGGGCAGCTACTACGCCGACGGCGGGGCCTCGGTCATCGACGCGCTGACCGGCGCGGGCCGGCCACTGCCCCGGGCCATCGTCTGCGCCAACGATCTCGCCGCGGTCGGGGCCCTGCACGCGCTGGCCCGTCACGGCGCGGACGTGCCGGGTTCGGTCGCGGTGACCGGCTTCGACGACATCCCGGTCGCGCGGCGGCTCCGGCCGGGCCTGACCACGGTGCGCCAGCCCATCCAGGAACTCGGCGCCACCGCGTTCGAGCTGCTGGAGTCGCTGGTCCGGAACCGCCAGCCGGAGCCGCGCGACGTGGTCCTGCCCACTCAGCTCATCCGCCGGGAGAGCTGCGGCTGCCCGCGCGAAACGCGCTTAACCAGCAGCGTCCCAGCGGACCGGCAGCGACGGGGGCTTGCGGAACACCAGCCCCCGGGGCGCGGCCCCCTGGTTGGCGGCCCCGTGGTTGGCGGCCCCGCGGTCCGGGTCGAGCCGCAGGCCCGGTAGCTGGCTGAGGGCGGCGGTGAGCGCGGCCTGGGCTTCCAGCCGGGCCAGGTGCACGCCCAGGCAGAAGTGCGGGCCGCGGGCGAAGGCCAGGTTCTGCCGGGCGTTGTCCCGGCGCACATCGAAGCGGTCCGGATCGGTGAACACGGCCGGGTCCCGGCCCGCGCCGGCCAGCGAGACGCTGACCAGGTCGCCCGAGCTGATGGCGGCCTCACCAAGTTCCACGTCGCGGGTGGCGTAGCGGTCCACGACGGCCGCCGCGGGTTCCAGGCGCAGCGACTCCTCGATGGCCTGCGGCAGCAGGCCGGGATCGGCGTGGACCAGGTCCAGCTGATCGCGGTGGCTGAGCAGGTGCCAGGCGACGTTGGCGATCATGCCCTCGGTCGTCTCGATCCCGCCGAACATCAGCACCGCCGCGTTAGAGATGATCTCGGCCGGACTGAGACCGGGCTGGACTGCCGCGGCGAGCAGGGAGCCGTCCGCGCGATCCTCGATGACCGCGGCCAGGCCGTCGCTGAGCTGGCCGAACGCGGCCGTGCCCGCGGCCACCCGGGCTGACCTGGCCGGGCCAGAGCTGGCCAGGGCTTCGTCGGCGGCCAGCTCGGAGACCGCGCCGACGATGGCGTCATACCAGGCCAGGATGGTGCCCGGATCGACCTGGCCGAGCCCGAGGGCCCGGGCCACGACGGCCACGGCCAGCGGTGCGGCCAGGCCGCGGCTCAGGTCGCCCCGCCCGGCGGTGCTTCCGGTGCGCATCGCGCCGGCCAGGCGGTCCGCTTCCCCGGTCACGAACCCGGCCAGCTGGTCGTGCACACCGGACCGGCTGAACGGCGCGGCGAACGGGCGCCGGTGCCGGTCGTGCCCCGCGCCGTCCAGCGAGAGCATGCTCGGCCCCACGATCCGGGCCGTCGAGAAGCGGGGGTCGTCGACGGTGAAGGCCGCGCTGTCCCGCATGACCGCCGCGGCCAGGTCCCACCGGGTCACCAGCCAGCCGTTCAGCACCGGCACCCAGGAGACGGGCTCGGCCTCGCGCAGCCGGGCCAGCGCGGGATGGGGGTCCTCGCCCAGCTCGGCCAGGGTGACGGCCGCGCCACGCGGGTACTGGGCGGCCCGGTCTGTCATGACCCCGACCGTACCGAAGGGCTAGCGCGGGGCTGGCGGGGGGAAGGTGACGTCGATGGCCAGGCCGCCGCCGGGCCGGGGTTGCGCGGTGATGGTGGCACCGTGGGCGGTGGCGATGGCGCGGACGATGGACAGGCCCAGGCCGTGGCCGCGGCCTTCACGGCGGGCGGGACGCGGGCCGAGCCGCTGGAAGGGCTGGAACAGGCGGTCGGCTTCGGCGGGCGGGATGACCTGCCCGGAGCTGGTCACCGACAGGAGGGCGCCGGCGTGGCTGGTCGTGGTGGCGATCTGGATGTCCCCGCCGGGGATGTTGTGCCGGATGGCGTTGTCGATCAGGTTGGTGGCCAGCTGCTGGACCAGGAGGGGATCGCCGTCGAGGGCGGCGGGCTGGATGTCGGTCTGGACGTGCAGGCCCAGGCGGCTGATCGCGGGGCGGGCGGCGGCCAGGGCGGCGCTGGTGATGGCGGCCAGGTCGGCGGGCTGGTGCTCGCCGGGGCCGGCTTCGCTGCTGGCCAGGGTGAGCAGCGCCTCGATCAGGTGTTCCTGCTCGGCGTTGGAGGCGAGCAGTTCGCCGCTGACGGCCTGCCAGGTGCCGGTGGTGGCGGCCGGGTCGGCGCGGGTGACCTGGAGCAGGGTGCGTTCCCGGGTCAGCGGGGTGCGCAGTTCGTGTGAGGCGTTGGCGGCGAACCGCCGCTGGGCGTCGAAGGAGGCTTCCAGCCGCGTGAACAGGCCGTCGAGGGTGTCGGCGAGTTCCTTGAGCTCGTCGTCGGGTCCGTGCAGGGCCAGCCGCTCGTGCAGGCTGCTGGCGGAGATCCGGCGGGCGGCGGCGGTGATCGCGCTCAGCGGGCGCAGCACCCGGCCGGCGATGATCCAGCCGATCGCGGCGGCGGCCACCGCGATGACCGCCAGGGCGATGGCGGAGACGATCAGCAGCTGCCGCTTGGCGTAGGCGATCAGTTGGTCGGCCTCCTGGGCCACCTTGGCCTGCTGAACGGCGGGGACGGCATCCGCCCTCTTAACCTGCTGGGCGACGGCGACGGGGACTGTGATCACGTCGTAGCGACCTGCCCGCTGGACGTAGGCGACGGGGACTCTGAGTGCTGCTGTTGCGTGGGCACCGGGCAGGACTTCCGGCGGCGCGGCAGAGGACGCTGGGGGCGTCGCATGCCCGAAGAGCAGGTAGGTAAGGGTGAGCACGGCCGCGCCGCAGGCCAGGAACGCCCCGCCGTACAGGATGGTAAGGCGCAGCCGGGCGGTGCGGCGGGGCAGCCGCAGCCAGCGCAGGCGACCGGGGCGCGGGCGGGGGGTGCGCATTATGGTTCTCCGATGCGGTAGCCACTCTCCCGGACGGTCTGGATCACCGGCGGGTCGCCGAGCTTGGCCCGGAGCCGGCGGATGGTGGTCTTCACGGTGCTGGTGAACGGGTCGGCCGCTTCGTCCCATACCCGCTCCAGCAGTTCCTCGGCCGGGACCGGACGTCCGTCCGCGGCGAGCAGGCATTCCAGCACGGCAAGTTCCTTGGTGGTGAGCGGCAGCCGCCGCCCGCCGCGGACCGCGACGCGGCGGGCCGGATCCAGGCTCAGGTCACCGTGTTCGAGGCGGGCGGGCAGCGGGGCGGCGGCGCGCCGGCCCAGGGCCCGGATGCGGGCCACGAGTTCCGCGAAGTCAAACGGCTTGGGCAGGTAGTCATCGGCGCCCAGCCCGAGGCCCTCGACCCGTTCCCTGACCGACCTCGCCGCGGTGAGCATCAGCACCCGGGTCTGGGACCTGCCCGCAGCCAGGGCCCGGCAGACGTCGTCGCCGTGCACACCGGGCAGGTCCCGGTCCAGCACCAGCACGTCATAGCGGTTGACCGCCAGGTGCTCCAGGGCCGCACCGCCGTCCAGGACCACGTTGACGGCCATGCCCTCCCGGCGCAGCCCAGCCGCCACCGTCGTGGCCAGCACCTCGTCGTCCTCGGTCACCAGAACCCGCATCGCCTGCCCGCCGCTTCGTGTGCCCTACGGCATGTCAGCCGCCTGCTTCCCAAGATCGCAGGCCGCTGGTGACAGCCAGGTGACTTTTTCGGTTCCCGCGCTGTCACCTCCCATTCTGTACAACTGGTTCGTGCCGGGGTTCCGGAAAGTGGACTCGATTACCACCCGGCTATTAAGGAGCGGCGCGATGAACGGCATTACGGGCGCTAACGGGGGCCTGCGGCGCGCGGGAGCCCTGGCGGTGATGGCCACCGTCGCCGTGCTGGCCACGGGGTGTGGCCTGCAGGTCTCGTTCTCCGGCGGCTCTGCCTCGGCCTTCCGGCAGAACGTTGCCTACGCGCATTGCATGCAAACCCACGGGGTGCCGAACTTCCCCACTCCCACAAATTCATCGGAGCGCTTCCACATCAGCGGGCGCCCGCACGGAAAAGTCACCGGCCCCCGGGCCCGGGCCAATGAGGCCTGCCAGCATCTGCTGCCTCGCGGCAGCGTGACTACGAGCAGTGCTCATGTGGCGAAGTCGCCGCTCACCTGACCTTGAAGGTCGCCTGGTGAAGCTGGGCCTCATGGACGGACGGCGCGGAGCAGCAGGTAGTCGATTATCTGGCGCCGCCAGAGCAGGTCCACCTGCCTCAGCAGCAGCCGCGCGGCGGTCTGCTGCCCGGCGGGCGCAGCCGGCGCCCCGGCCAGCCGCGCGACGGCGAGCCGGAGCGCGGGGGCGATCACGCGGTCGCCGCATACCGTGACCTCCACCTCGGCCAGGCCGGCCGCACGCGCCGCCGCGGCGATCTGATCCGCTGTCCTGGCCATGCTGGGGCGAAGCCCGAACACGCGCAGCTGAGTCAGGCCTGCCAGCAGCTCAGCGGGAGTCACCGGCCACCGCTGGACCGGGATGTCGGAGATGCTCAGCACGCCGCCCGGACGCAGCACCCGGTAACACTCTTCGAAAAAAGCCTGGCGCGAGCGGAAATGGAACGCGGCCTCCACGCTGATGACACCATCGATGGTCGCATCGGCGACCGGCAGCCGGGCGGCGTCTGCGGCGACGGCCGCAGCCGCGGCCTCCCTGAGCCGTTCCCGGCCCGCCCTCAGCTGCCATTCGGTGATGTTGACCGCCACCAGCCGGCGTGGGCGGGCCACGTCGGCGATCACCGGATCCTGGGTACCGAGCCCGTTCCCCGCATCCAGGATCACACCCCCGGCGGGCAGCGCGGACGCGAGCGTCGCCACCAGCCGCCGGCACGCGTCCCCGGCCTCACCCTCCGAACCCGGCCCCTCCCACAGCCCCAGGTTCAGCCAGCCCGGCGCCACGGCCAGGAAGAAGTCCGACCCGATGCTCTCGTACACGCGCGCGGCGGGATTGCGGCCCTGCCGGAGCATTGCGGCGGCGTGCCGCACATGCTGGCCTGTCCATCCCGCGCTCCACGCTGGCTTAAGTGCCATCCCACATCCCTCGACGGCGCTTGGGTCCCGGGCCCGGCGGTCAGCGTTTAGAGGTCACGGTCAACCCGGTGAAGGCGAGCAGGAACAGGACGACGAACCCGCCGTAATAGGTAAGGAAAGCAGCTCCCAGCGCCGCCGGAATGATCACGCAGGCCGCCCACGCGGCCACCGTCTTGCTCACCGGCTTCCGGGCGCGTCCGGCCGACCGCGCGGGCAGCCCTGCGACGGCGGCCGGCCTGGCCGGGATGCCGTCGGTGACTGCCGCCAGCTCCGCATAAGTCCGCGACACCAGCGCCTGGCCCGCCCGCACGCCGAGCTGATCCCTGCTCAGCCAGCCCTGCACGAACGCGGCCTTGAGGGTATCGATCACCTGCTCACGGTCTGCGTCGGAAGCCCGGAGGCGGCCACGGCCCATCGCACCCGCCGCCCCACGCTTCCCAGGTCCTGCAGTCACCAGCGCCCTCCCCGGCCAGCGCAACCTGTCAACAGCGTAACGCCGGGTCCCTGGGACGCTCATCCCGGAACTTCTGACCACCTGGCCTCATGTGCTGCAGGCAGCTGCCGCTATGTGCGCCCCTGCGCGGCTACCCGGGGAGCAATGGGCGCATGAACGTGCGCTGGTAGCGGAGCACGCACCCGCTTTCATCTCTTATCCGATCGGCCGCGACGAACTCAGGATCTGTGCCGAACAGGGTCCGGTACTGCTCGTACGCGGCGAGGCTGGGGAAGCTGAACAGCGCGAGTGCCTGGTCGCTGGCACCCTCTGCGGGCAGGAAGTAGCCATGGTGAGTGCCGCCGTGCTGATTTACCAGTTCCATCCAGCGCCGGGCGAAGTGTTCGAAGGCGTCGATCTTGGCCGGATCGATCACGTATTCAACGACACAGGTGATCACAGACTGCAGGCTAGCCGGGACGCATCCGCCCCGGCACCGCCCCTCCGAGCAGTCATGGGGTGCATGGGTTTGCATCTGGACCAGCAAGTGTCCCTTGTCTTACCGCCGCTGGCCCACGTAGGCGATGCGGTTGGCCTGGATGTCCCCGGCGTCGATCGCGGCCTGCTCGTCGTCTTCGCTGATGCCGGCCAGGTCGGGGAAGAAATAGGGCCCGTAAGCCAGCGATTGCTGGTCAAACCGGGCGTCCAGCTCGCGAATGATGTCCTGCCCGGCGTGCAGGCCCTCCTCCTGCGCCCAGGCCCGGCAGTAATCATCCCAGGGCAGGTCCGAGGCGCGCCACTGGTCCTGGCGTCGCTGCAGCCAGCCGGGATCGCCGAGGGGTTGCGGCAGCCGGTCAAAGCACCACCGGGCGGTGGCCTCATCGAACTTCTCCCTCGCCCATTCCACGACCACGAGCGTCCCGCCGGCAACCAGCGATGCCCCGGCCAGGTTCAGCACCTCACCAAGGTCAGCGACATGGTGCAGTGACGTGCAGGCCACGACCGCGTGGGCAGGCCCGGGCATCTCGCATTGCTCGAATCCGGCCCGCTGATACCACGGCCCTTCCGGCGCCTGCGGGTCGACACCAGTCGCGTCGTAGCCGGCGGAACGCAGCATCGGGACAAACCCGCCCAGCGGCCCGCACCCGATCTCAGCCACCGCGGCAGGCGGGGCCGGCAACCAGGTGCGCACGAACGGCCACACCGCAGCCAGCCACCGCTCATCAGGCGTCACGCGGCCACAGCCTACGCCGCCTCCCCAGCCACATCGTGAACCGCGGCGCATCGGTTCTGGACGTTATCCGGGGTGAGTGCCAAGCTCAGTCTGGCGGCGAATGTCTCACCTACCGATCCGATCCAGTCCCGGGCCGAGGTTAGACGGATGCGGGCCGGCTGAGCGTCGCTGCTCACGGGCCGGCAAGTCATCAAGGGAGAGTGTCATGAGCGTTTACAGGGTGACCGAGATCATCGGGACAAGTGGCACTTCATGGGAGGACGCGGCCGCGGAGGCAATCAGGACTGCATCTGGGACAATTCGCGATCTTCGGGTGGCGGAGGTCGTGAAGCAGGACATTGCCCTGGACGAGGCCGGAGCGATCACCTACCGCACCAAGCTCCAGCTCTCGTTCAAGTACGAACCCGAGCGCTGACCTCAGGCCGGCTTCCGTCACTGGCGGGTCGGTGCGTCCGGATTGGTTGGGTGCGCTCCGAGCATCAGACAGTTGCGAGCGATGGGACTTTCAGCCGGGCTGTTCCCGTAGCGGTGTAAGTCCGTGCTGATAGGCGAATGTGACCGCTTGGGCGCGGTCGCGTGCGTCAATCTTGGCGAGCAAGTGGTTGATGTGGCTTTTGACGGTGCCTTCGCTGACGACGAGTTGCTCGGCGATCTCGCTGTTCGACATGCCTGCGGCGATGAGTGACAGTACCTCGGCTTCCCTGGGAGTGAGGCCCGCGGGAAGAGGTGAGAGCGGTCGCCGGTCTTGGGCCGGCGATCCGGTGGCGATGGCGTCGACCACGTGATGCTGGACGGCGGGGTCGATGACCGCATGGTTATCGAGGATTTGCCTGAGGGCGTGGCGGATCTCTGCTCCGCCCGCGTCTTTGGTCAGGTAACCGCGTGCGCCAGCCCGCAGGGCGGTTATCACTGACCGGTCATCCGCGTAGGTGGTAAGCACGACGACCTTGGTCTCTGGCATGCGCTCACGCAACTGGCGAGTGGCCTCGACGCCATCACAGCGGGGCATCCGCAGATCCATGAGAACGATGTCGGGGAGTAGATCAACGGCCATGGCGACCGCCTCGTCGCCATCAGAGGCGGAGCCCACGACTTCGACGTCAGGCAGGAGGCCTAGCACCATCGCCAGTCCTTCACGGACCACCCGCTGGTCGTCAGCGATGAGAACACGCATCGGCTGGCTCACGCCGGTACCCGCAACTCGACGCGGAAGCCACCGTGTGTCATGGCGGTGGTGAGTTCGCCGCCGAGCAGTTCGGCCCGCTCGCGCATCCCGGTCAGGCCATAACCGGAGCCGTCGCCGGCCGCGCGCGGCGTCTCCCAGTTCAGCGCGAAATCCTCGACCGTCAGGCGGGTGCAGCCAGGCTCATAACCGAGGTGCACCTCGACCCGCTCCGGGCAGGCGTGCTTGGTGATGTTGGTAAGCGCTTCTTGAGCCACCCGGTAGACCGCGAGCGCCGCCTCGGACGGGAGCTCGTATGCGTGGCCGGACACCGTGAACTGGCACGGGATCCCACTGACCTCGTGGAACTGTGCGGCGAGGCTGGCCAGGCGCTGGGGCCCGGGCAGTGCGTCGTCGCGCAGCATGCCGATCGCCCGGCGGGCTTCTTCGAGTCCGGACTTGCCCAGGTGGTGGGCACGCTCGATGACTTCCGTCAGCCGGGGATCGCCGGGCTTATCGGCCGCGAGCATCCGGGCGCCTTCCAGTTGGAGCATGAGCCCGGACAGGGAATGGGCGAGTACGTCGTGCATCTCCCTGGCGAGCCGCTGGCGTTCGGCCAGGCCAGCCGCCCGTGCCTGCGCCGCCCGGGTGCCCTCCAGTTCGGTCAGCAGCCGTTCGGCTTGGTCGTTGGCCTGCCCGAGCCGCCTGGCCAGCAACGTCATGCCAGGGAAGCCAACAATCGCGATGGCGCTGAGCAGCGCCAAGGTCGGCGAGCCGTGGCTGATGGCCACCGCAACCGCGGCCAGGCACGTGATGCCGACGATAGCCAACACGATCGGGAAGCGGTCTGGCACCCGCGGCGCGAGCAGCACGAGGCCCGCCAAGAGCCCGGCCAGGCCCGGTCCATCGGGTTGCAGCCGCACCAGCGCCGCCGAACTGGCCAGGAGCATGACGGCGAAAATGATGCGGACCGCCGCACGGCGGTAGCGCGCTGTCAGCGCGCCCAGCCCGCCCAGCGCGAACCCGCCCACGGCGAGAACGACAGCCACGTCGCGGCCTGGCAGCCCCGGATTCCGGCCGCTGCTGAACACGACCACTGCCACCACGGCAAAGAGTGGTGGAACGAGGCGGCGCAGCCACCGGTGGGTTGCCTCCTGCTGCGCCCGCGCCCTGCGCAGCGTGGCGAGGGCGACGCTGGCCGCGGGGTTCGAACTCATCTCAGCAACGTTACGGTGCGCCGGCCCCGAAGGGCATCAGCTCTGGGCAGAGACACGGTCTAACGGTGGGTGGAGACGTCTCCACCCACCGTTAGAGCGTGGTGGGCTGCAAAGTTCCAACCGCGCGCCGAATACGTTCCCGCCTCCGTTATCGCATGCTCTTCCACCAGAGCCCAGCCAGGAGAAGGACTCTGATGCTGTTGCCCACCGCCGCTGGAAGGATCCGATGACCGCCGAGAGCCGCTGGGCCGTGGAGACCCACGGGCTCACCAAGCGTTTCGGGGCGAATATTGCCGTGAACAGTGTTGAGCTCCTGGTCCCCCGGGGATCGGCGTTCGGCTACCTCGGCCCCAACGGCGCCGGCAAGACCACGCTCATCCGGGTGCTGCTGGGATTGACCCGCGCTGATGCTGGCACGATGTCCCTGCTCGGATACCCGGTCCCGCGGCATCGCGACGCGGCGCTCGCTCGCGTTGGCGCCATCGTCGACGAACCCCGGTTCCACTGCCATCTCACGGGCAGGCAGAACTTGCGGCTGCTCGCCGCGGCACGCGAACCGGCCGCGCGGGACCGCATCGGGCCGGCACTGGAGCGCGTCGGCCTAGCCCACCGCGCCGACGACCGGGTCTTCGAGTACTCGATGGGGATGCGCCAGCGGCTGGGGGTCGCCGCGTGCCTGCTGGGAGACCCCCAGCTGCTCCTTCTGGACGAGCCGATGAACGGCCTCGACCCGGCCGGAATGGCTGCGATGCGTGACATGATCCTTTCGATGGTGGCCGAGGGCCGCACCGTCGTGTTGTCCTCCCACCTCCTCGACGAGGTGGAGCGGACCTGTGACGCTGTCGCCATCGTGGATCACGGCAGCATCATCCAGCAGGGACCGATCTCCGAGCTGCTGGCGGGGGCGCCGCTCGCGCTTCAGGTCGAATGCTCCGAGCCCGGCCGGGCCTGCGCCCTGCTCGCGGGCATCACCCTCGGTGCCCGCGTCGAGGCCGTGCCATCGGTGCTGGGACTGGGGATCACGCTGCCCGCGGGCACGGGTCGCGACGTCATCGCCGAGATCAACCGCGTTCTCGTCGCAGGCGGAACTTCTGTCTACCGGCTCCAGCCGGTCCAGACCTCGCTCGAATCGTGGTTCCTGCGAGTCACGAGCAGAGTAGGGGATCCGGAATGACAACCCTGCCCGCCCACGGCGCAGACCAGGCACTCCAGATGGCGCCCACCGGTCACTCCCGCGACCGCCGGGGATCTCCGATTCCTACCGCCGGCATGATCGCCACCAGAATCATGGAGCTGCGCAAACGACGCGGCCTCATGATCGCCCTCATCGTGATGAATATCGGTCTCCCGGCAGTCTTCCTCCTCATTCGCCTGCTCGCCCATGCGTTCGCACCGTACGCCAACCCACCCGCTGGCGGCTCCATGATCTTCGTGGTGCTGGCCGCCGGCTTCCTGCCCACCTTCGGCTTCATCGTCGCCACCACGGCGGGCTGCACGGCGGGATCGCGTGACCTCACCGAAGGAATGTTCCGGCACCTGGTCGTCACCGGCCGGTCCCGGCTGGCGCTGTACCTGGCCAGGATCCCCGCCGGATTGGCGATCGTCGTGCCGCTGGTCGCGATCGGCTACACGATCGTCTGCGCGGTATGCGTCTTCGCCGCCCCGGGCTTCATCGATGACTCGAACGTGAACATACCTCCCGGCCTGTCCCGCGCCGGCTTCGAGCACTGGGCCCGGGACCACGCCGAGCCGGTCATCTGCTCTCTCGGCAACGGGCCGGTTCCGGGGAATGTCGCGTGCCCCGGCCCGCCTCCCTGGTCGAAGTCAGCGGTCACTCCCGGCCAGGCAGCGCCCGCCGCGGTGGATGCCCTGGCCATCAAGATCGCCAAGAACGACTACCCCGGCTACACCGCGATTTCCCGCTACCCGCCGAACTCGCTCATGATCGAGGCCGGGCTGTGGATCGAGCTTCAGGCGACCGTCGTATTCATCGTCGGACTCGGGCTCGCCTCGCTCATGGGGCAGCGAACCGTCCCAGTGATCTTGCTGATCGTGTTCCAGATAATCCTGACGCCGATCCTTTCCGCGGTCAGCATCCCGCATCTGCAGGACGCGCAACGCTCACTCGTCGGGCTGGCTGTAGCGCACCTGGAACCTTCCGGGCTGCCGATGGCAGCCGCGCTGCCGGGGGTAACCGGGGGCGTCGGGCACCCCGGCGCCGCGCAGGCACTGCTGCCCGAGTCGGCCACCCAGGCCGTCTGCGTCATCCTCGCCTGGCTGGCATTCTGGACGATCCTCGGCGCATGGCGAATGATGACCAGGGACGCCTGAGAAACCGGGCGAGTCAGCCCAAGGCCATCTGTTCGCCGGAGCCCGATTGCTGGGGGTCTGGCAGGCGCATCATGCGGAACGAGATGAGCAACCCGGCCAGACCAGCGAGGATGGGTATCAGCAGCGCCACCTGAAGGGCGAGGTGCCTTGCCTGGGTGTTGATCTTGATGATCTCGTCCTGCGTCTTCTGCGGCTGGCCGGCGAGCTGCTTCTCGAGCTGGGTGTTGCTGACCACTTCGGCGTCATGCTCCAGGACCTTGGCCACCTGCTGCTGCTCGGCCCCGGAAAGCACGGTGCTCGACTGGGCCATGCCGGTGAAGCTGACGGACAGCGCCGCCAGCAAGATGGCGCCGGAGAACGCCAGCCCGAACGACAGACCGAACGACCCTCCGGCCGAGTTCACCCCGGCGGCCTCGCTGACGCGTTCCTCAGAGATCGGGGCCAGCGTGTAGTTGTTCAACTGCGAGACCAGCAGGCCCAGCCCCGCTCCGGCGATTATCAACGGCACCACCAGGTACCAGCCTGAAGTCGCCCGGGGCACGATCGGCTCCACGATGACCAGCCCGAGCGTGAACAGCGCGAACCCCGCCCGGATGAGGCTCGCCGGACGCCGCTTCCCGCCTCTTCTCCCGGCGACCAGCGCCACCGCGAACATGCTCAAAGAGAGCGGGGCGATCGACAGGCCCGCACCCATCGCGCTGTACTCGAGCACGATCTGCAGATAGATCGGCAGTGCGATCATCGTGCCGCCCAGGCCGATCTGCTGCAGCAGTTGCCCGGAGACCCCGAACTTGAACAGCTTGGCCTTGAACAAGTCCGGGTCCAGCAGCACCGCCTTGCCCGCACGCTTGCGCCGCACCAGCCACCACGCCAGGAGCCCGAGCGAGACCGCCCCCAGCGCCAGAAGCAGGCCCACCGCTTCGCCGCCTTCTTGCCACACGAGGATGCCCAGCACGACGCCGCCCATGCCCAGCACGGACAGGACGGCACCCACGATGTCCACTTGCCGCGATCCGGTGTATTCCACGTCATGGACCAGCCTGATGCCCGACAGCACGACCGCGATGATGACGTCCTCGAGCACAAACGCGATCCGCCACGACAGGTACGTCGTGATGAAACCTCCCAGCAGCGGGCCGACGGCGGCCGCGATCGCGGCCGCGGCCCCCACCAGCGCGTAGGCCTGACGTTGCGCGGCGCCCTCGAAGTTGCCGTGGATCAGTGACTGCATCGCCGGCAGCAGCAGCGATGCGCCGAGCCCGCCCACGATCGCCCAGAAGATGATGATCGCGGTCAGGCCCTGCGCCAGGGCCATGGCCAGGGCGCCGATCGCGTAGCCGAGCAGGCCCAGCACGTACGCGCGCTTGCGCCCGATCAGATCGCCCACCTTGCTGCCAATCAAGATGAACGCCGCCGACACCAGCGCCTCGAGCGCGATCGCGGACTGAACCCCGCTGACGGTCGTATGCAGATCGTGAACGACCGATGCGATGGACACGTTCATTACCGACGTGTCGACGACCAGGACGAACATGGCCATCGCCAGCAAGATGGCCAGCCTGCGGTCCGCCTTGGCCATCGCCGGGGCGCTGGCGCCGGACTCACCAGTCATGGCAGGTTCACCACCCTGACCGTCACGCGCTTTCGGCTGACGGCAAGCCGCGTGCCCTTCGCCCCATCGTGCCCGACCACACCAGGGAACGCCGTCCCCGCCGCCTGCTCCCGGAGCGCCATCTGCCCGCCTTCTGTCGGCAGACCGGACGCCGTGTGCCGGTCAGAGCGCTCAGTCAACACCACAGCGGGGCCGGTTTGATCACCCACGGTGGGTGAGCCGGGTCAGGGTTCTCGGCCGCTTCCCGGAACGGATGTTACGGACCTGGGTGCTGTCTTAGATCTCGGTGCTGGCTTCGGCTTTGCCGTCCTTGACGGCAGCCTGGAGCGCGGCGTAGTCGCGTTCGTTCTGGTCGGCGTAGGTTTCCGCGAAGCCGGCGATGGCCTGGTCGAACTTGGCGGAGCCGCCGAGGTAGGCGGCCAGGGCGACGCGGTCACCGGAGCGGGCGTGCGCCCGGGCCAGGGTCCACCCGCACAGCCGGGCGTAGATCGTCATGCCCGCCGGGAGCATCTGCTCGATCGGCAAGGAGAACTTCCAGTCCCGCAACTGCCGCACGTAGAAATCGCGGTCTATCCCGTCGTCGGGGTTAGTGACGCGGGTCCAGCCGAGGAAGATGTCGCTTTGGGCCTGCATCAGGTGCTGCCCGGCAACCACTCGCTCGCCCTGGTTGCTGTACCTGCTGCGCCCGCAGTAACCGGCCAGGACCGAGGGCTGGGCTTCCTTGGCCTGCAAGAACAGCGGCTCGACCCCGTCGGCGGCGTCCATCAGCACGATCCAGGCGCGGGTGCCGACGCTGCCGACCCCGACGACCTTGCGGGCCACCTGGACCAGCGTGAACTGCTCCAGCAGCTGCCGCCGGTCGGACTGCAGAGTGCGCCGGTATTTGGCCAGCACGGCGCGCAGCTGCTCGTAAATCGCGTCGGCCTGCATGTGGCTGAAGATTTCTTCGATGGGGACGATCATCGGGGGATCGCTGATGATCTGCCGCTGCCCGCCGGTCATGGTGGTGAGCTTGCGCAGCGCCTGGGTGCTGTCGCGGGTGTGGGCCTTGGCCAGCAGCGCCTGGGTGGCCTTGAACCTGCTCGCCTTGATCTGTGACCGAAACTCGGCGAGGGCCGGCTCGATGTCCAGGTGGGCGTACCACACGTCCAGGAGCGGCTGATTGGCGAAGGCCCGCATAGCGGTGCGGTAGCCCTCGGCCGCCGCCAGGGCGATCTTGCGGCGGGCCTTGGCGGGGTACCCGTTGTCGCGTCCGGCCACGGCCAGGCTCGCGGCCAGCCGCTTGACATCCCACTCGAACGGGCCGGGCAGGGTCTCGTCGAAGTCGTTGATGTCGAAGACCAGCCGCCGTTCCGGCGACGCGAACGCGCCGAAATTCGACAGGTGCGCATCCCCGCACAACTGCACCCGCAGCCCCGAGGACGGCGTAGTGGCCAGGTCGGCCGCCATCGGCAGCGCCGCCCCCCGGTAGAACGTGAACGCCGATACCAGCATCCGCCCGTGCCGCACCGGCACCAGTTCCGGCACCCGCGAGGCCGCCTGCCCCAGCAGCAGCCCCACGGGATCCCGCGACCCGGCAGGGCGGAACTCGCCCTGCGATTCCAGCGGCGCTACCGCCCGGGCCTCTTTGCCACGCGCCACCCGGTCCGCGCGACTCAGATGCTCCACCGCCGCGGCCCGCGCCGAGCCCGGGCCAGATGCCCGCGAGGCAGGCTTCCTGGCCCCGGCACGATTAGACGTCACGGTCATGACCACACCCCTCCCGGCCCGCAGCGGCGTGATACCACTAGCCGGTACGCACCATGAATGGCTCCCCGATGCTGGTATCAGCCAAGCGCGCCACTCCGGGGCACGCATCCCCCCGCATGGGTGACAATGTTCTGCGCGAGCCCGCAGTAGGCCCGCTGCGCGGACAGTCTCTCCCCCGTAGCGAACCACGGAGCGGGCCAGGTTCGGGGACGGCGCACCGCCTGCATGCGCCTGTCCCGTTATGTCCGCCAGAGGTTCTCACGCTGGCTGGCCAGCTTCCAGGACCAGCCTGAGTTTGCCGAGGTTCTGCGCCACTGCCGTCTTGATCCTGGGGGTCGCGAGCGGGGCAGCAAGCCTCAGCATGGCCTGGGAGGCATGGAGTTCCACGTTGTTGACTAGCCGTGTCCCTCCGGCCCCGGCCTCCAGTTCGTAGCTGATCGTGGCGCGGAAGGGCCCGATCTGTCCGTGCATGGCCAGCCGGCGGGCGGGCTCGAAAACGGTCACCTCGAAACCCTCGACGCTCTTGCCCGGGACGGAACGGGTCTGGCGATATCTGGTTCCCACTCCGACGGGCCCTGCGGAAATCTTGTGGGTCTCGTCGATCGCGTAGTTCCATTTCGGGATGTTCTCGAAGTCCGCGAGGAACGCGAAGACCTCCTCGGCAGGCCGTTGGATCGTCACCGTGTTCTCGAATGTCTGCATGGTCGTCTCCTGGGTCAGGTGCCGAGCAGGCGCGCGGCAGCGGTGGGGTCGTGGGCGGGCAGGATGACCAGGTCGGGCATCTGCTTTTTGAGCGCGAGGACCTTGCCGGTGGTCTCGGCGAGTCGGCGCCGGTTGCCCACGCCCGGAACCTGGCGGCGTTCGAGCAGTTCGGCTCCGTAGGTGAGGTCGCCGACCAACAGCAGCGGCGGCCTGCTTGCGCGCCGGATCAGCAGCGAGATCGAGCCTTCGGTGTGGCCGGGAGTGGGGAGCAGTATCAGTGAGCCGTCTCCCATGACATCCAGCCACTCGGTGAAGGGCGCCAGCATGGGATCGGAGGCCGATTCGAAGCTGATCTGGCGCCACTTCGAGCCCGGGACCTGGATGTGCTCGCGCAGGAAGCCACGTGGCTCGGGGGCGGCCTTGGCCAGCTCTGCCCATTCGGCGGCGGAGACTATCAGGTCAGCATTTTTCAGTTCCGTGATCCCGCCGATGTGATCCTCATGCAGATGGGACAAGATCGCGGTGTCGACGTCGGCCGGCGTGTACCCGAGCACCCCGAGCTGGGCGGTGAGCGTGTCTTGCTCGCCAATGTCGAAACGGGCAAGGCGATCGTAGATGAACCCGGTGAAGCCGCCGGGGAAGTACGCGTCATCGGTGACCGACGCGCGGTCCTGCCCGGTGTCGAACAGGATGAGTCCCCTGGCGTGCTCGATGACATAGGAGTTCACCGGGCGCGGCGGGGTCCACCGGCGTGATGTCAGCAGCCACCAGTACAGCGGCTTCCTCGTGCCGAACGGATGCTCGGGGTGGATCTGGACGGTCCCCGTACGGATGATCGATACCGCCTTCACCGCGTCTGCGGATCGGGATTCTGAGCGGGAATGTGCGTCCGCGATGCTCATCGGCTGGGCCCCTCTTCTCGGCTGGCCCGGTGTTCCGGGCCTGACCCAACCAGCGTGCCGCCGCCTGCCCGGCCTGTCAGTGACGTCGGTAGCGGCGCCCGGTAACCAAAGTCACAGGCCAGCTGGGTCCCAGGATTCGCTGTGCAGCCGCGCCGCGTCGAGGATAAGAACGCTGTCCGATGACGTGGCCACGACTCCCGCGACCCGGAGATCACGCAGAACACGCGCCACCACCTCGCGAACGGACCCCACCGCATCCGCAAGCTCCTGTTGCGACACGCGGGCCACCATCCGGCCACGCGGATGCAGTTGGGCGGAAGCGAGATCCAGGAGATGAACCGCGACGCGCTGCCGCACCGAGCCGAACGCATTGACCGCCGTCTGCTGCAGCGTCTCGTAGAGTCTGCGGTTCAGCTCTTCCGCCATCGCCCAGGCGACCCGGGCATCGCGCCGCGCGGCGGCGGTCAGTGTCCGCGAGCTAATGCGAAACAGGCTTGACTCCGCCAGGGCCTGGACACTCACGTTGGCCGGGCCGCCCACCAGTACCGCGATCCCCAGTACGTCGTTGGCCCGCGCGTACCGGACGGTGACCTGCCGGCCTTCCGGGGAGGTCATGTAGACACGGATCAGGCCGCGCACCACCAGCACCGTCCTCGGGTCCGCGCCAGCCCGGTAAATCGTGGTGCCCGCCGGGTAGTCGGCGCGTTCCCCCTCCGACCGCAGCTTCGCCACGACCTCCGGCGGCAACCTCCCCAGGAAGCTGCGCACCAGGGCTTCTTCCACGTCCTGATCAGCCACCGGCTACCGCCCCGGATCGAGGAACGCGAAGCAATATCTCGTTGGCCGCAGTCTAGCCGTGATCATGAAGCGAACTGCGTTGGATTCCGGCGGCAAAACGCCCCGCCTCCGTGATCTGGGGGGCGGGGCGCCTTGCGCCGCGGGTGCCCGCAGTGGGGCTGACCCGACCTGGCCGTGCACGTCATGCGTGCGTGGCCGGCTAGGAGGTAGCGCCATCATTGCTCCAGTTCTGCGCGCAGCCGCAGGGCTTTACGGGCGGCACGACGCATCCGCCGCTCGGCCCGCTCGGCCCGTCGTGATGCCCGGGCTACCGCAGCGCACTTTTGCGCCCGGTGCTGCCGTTCTGCCTGCGCCTGCAGCTCGCGGCGTCGCTCATTTGCGAGCTGGCTGGCTATATATGGAGGCTGATACACGTGACTCACCTCCTTTCCGTGGTGTTGATGGATGGGAGGGCCAGCGCGCCTGAGGCACGCCGGCAGAATGCGGGCCCGGGCCTGCGCCCGGACGGGCTGGATGCGGTCCGCACTGATAATCACGGTCAGGTACAGGCCATCGCGAAGAGCGCAACGACGGCGCGGACAGCAAAATGGCGGACGGCAAAATGATTGCTTTGGTGCAGGCGGCTACTGGGGGCCGGACTCATCCCGGCCAAGCGGATACCTGAGCGTCCGGCGCCGGGCGAGTTTCACCCGATCCGGTGAGCTGATCAGTATCCCTAAGCCGTTCGGGCTGGCCTGCGGCCGCTAAGACGTCCGGCCGTCGGCGCTCCGATACCGCCCCCCGGCACCGGGCCGCTGCGGTCCGGCCCTGCGATGAGCTGGCGGCCCTTAACCCCGGGTACCGGCCATGGTGATGCCGTTCAGCGGTGCCTGCCGCCCCTGCGGACCACGCAAAACGTCGGGCTGATAACGGCCCTGTGTGAACGCCATGACGACACCTCCTCCGCTGACAGATACGGCTTACTGTATTGATAGAGCCCGACGGGGCCGGTCTGATACACCCCGCACCATGACGATTAACGAACCAGCTCTCACGTCCCTGGCGCGGTCCGTCATACCCGGCCCAATCTGACTACGCGTCTACCGTGTCCCGTGGCAGTCCTGAAAGCAAATGATTTAACTGCGGAATACCTGGCCATCCCGGTCCGCGGGGCCTACAGCCAGGCCCGGGTTCCCCGAGCGGCGCTGCTCTCCGGTACCAGTAACCGGGACCCGCAAACGGCCCTACGAGGGGAGCGCGAAGAATTCCAGCGCGATGTTGTCCGGATCACGGAAAGACAACGCCGAACCGTACGCGGCATCGACGACGCCGCCGTTGGCGACACCGAGTCCGTCTAGCCGGGCCTGCCAGGCCTCGAGTTCACTTCGGCTAGTACAGGCGAAGGCCAGGTGGTCCAGGCCAACCCGGCGCTCATTGAAGGGAAGGGTGTCAGCCGGATCGGGGAACTGGTGGAATCCGACGAGGGTCTGGCCTCCGATGAGCATGACCGCGCGCCGGAACGGACCGGGGTCTTCGGCCAGGACCACCTTGGTGTCGAAGACCCGCTCGTACCACGGGACGCTGCGGTCCAGATCGCTGACGGTCAGGGTCACATGGGCGATGGCCAGGGATCCGGTCATGCAAGCCTCCTCATAGGGGTCCTCACGGTCCGGCCACGGAGGCGAGCAGCTCGCCTCGGGCCTGCTCCACCGCGGCCAGGATGGCCCCGCGCAGCACCGGCTGGCCGGTCACCCCGGTGGGCACCACCTGGGGGTGGGCCGGGCAGATCCGGCCCACCTCCGCGGCCACCCGGTCGGCCAGGGCGGTCCCGCCGGCCAGCCCCACCTCGCCGCCGAGCACGACCAGGCCCGGGTCGAGTACCACGCTGACCGCGGCCGCGCCGGTGGCCACCCGCCCGGCCAGTTCGTCGAGCAGGCCGCGGCCGCGCTGGTCACCGGCCGCGGCTGCGGCGACCGCGGCCTGCACGGCGGCCGCGGCCGTGGACGCGGGGAACCCATAGCTCTCCGCCAGCGGCCGCACCGCCTGGGCGCCCACCAGGGACTGGAAGGCGCCGGTGGCCGGATGGCTGACGTCCTGCGGCAGCGGCACCCCGGGGACCGGCAGGTAGCCGATCTCGCCCGCCGCGCCCGCCACCCCGCGGTGCAGCCGCCCGCCGATGATGGTGGCGAGCCCGAGGCCCACGCCGATCCACATCAGCACGAAGTCATCGGCGTGCTGCGCGACGCCCACCGCGCGCTCGGCCATGGCCGCCAGGTTGACGTCGTTCTCGATCGTCACCGGCTGGCGCAGGTCGCTGCGCAGCGCCTCCAGCACCCCTTCATGCCAGGCAGGCAGGTTCACGGCCAGCCGCGGATCCCCGGTGCTCGGATCCAGCACGCCGGGAGTGCCGATGACCAGGGCGCTCAGCTGTGACATCTGCACTCCCGCGGACAGGCAGGCGGTGGCCACGGCGCCGCGGACCAGCTCAACCGGGTTGGCCGCGCCATTCGGGTCCACGGTGACCTGGGTGACCACCTCACCGGTGATGTCCGCCACCCCGGCGCTGACCTCGTCGTGCTCGACGTGCAGCCCGACCACATACGCGCTGGAGGGCACGACCGCGTAGAGCGCCGCGTTCGGCCCGCGGCCGCCCGCCTGCTCTCCCACGGTGCTGACCAGGCCACGTTCCTCCAGCCGGGATAGCAGCTGCGACGCGGTCACTTTGGACAGCCCGGTCCGCTCGCCCACCTGGGCCCTGGTCATGGGGCCGCCGGCGAGCAGCAGCTCCAGGGCGGCCCGGTCGTTGAGCTCCCGCAGCAGCCGGGGTGTCCCAGGCCGTTGTTCCATGCCTTCCCTCCGTCGCATGACGTCCCCCCCCAGCACCTGCTCGCAAACGGCGAGGGGCCGGCCAGCCAGGGTCACGGCCGGGCCGCCAGCGGCGGACGGACGGGACACCTGGCTGAATTCTGTCTCAATCTGGCAACAGGGTCTATCTAATAGGAAACTTTACTGTTAGTTTTCCCCCAGAATCCCCACAGTGTTAGTCAAGGCCAGGGCCGGTCGGTCAGCCCAGCGACGTGACCGCCAGGGGCCGACCAGGCAGTTGCTGACTGATTAGGCAGGCAGCGACAGCCTAGACGGCCAACGGCACCAGAGTGCCCTGGGGCCGCGAGGAATTGCGTGAAGTGCCAAGGATCAAGCCGGGAAGGGAGATCCCCCAGTGAAATTCACTAGATCGGCGGCCGCGTTCGGTGCGGCAGCCCTGCTGGCCGGGGCCGCGGCGGGCTGTGGCTCGAGCAGCGGCAGTAACTCGTCGTCGTCCGGAGCGCCCGCGAAGCTGGTCGTCTGGCGGATGGGTTCATCCGTGCCGTCCCAGGTCACCTGGATGAACGGGGTCGTGGCCCAGTTCCACCAGAAGTACCCGCAGTACGCCAAGACCAAGGTGGTCGTGGACTGGATCCCCTGGGGGAACCGGGTCACCGACTGGACCAACGCCCTGACCAGCGGCAAGGGCGGCCCGGACATCACCGAGCTGGGCAACACCGACACCCCCGGTATCGCCTCGCAGGGCGCGCTGGCCAACATCAGCACCGAGGTGAAGGCCTGGTCCTACGGGTCCGGGATCATCCCCGGCAACATGGCCAACGACGTCGTCAACGGGCAGACCTACGCGGTGCCGTGGTTCGGCGGCGTCCGCGGCATCTGGTACCGCAAGGACGAGTTCGCCAAGGCCGGGATCACCTCGGCGCCTGCTACCTGGGCCCAGCTGGTCGCCGACGCCAAGGCGCTGCAGAAGAAGTACCCCGGCACCTTCGGCCTCGGCGCGCCCAGCAACTACACCAACGCGATCGTCAGCTTCATCTGGGGCGCGGGCGGCCAGGTGGCCACCCAGAGCGGCGGCAAGTGGACCGCCACGCTGAACACCCCGCAGTCCGAGGCGGGCATCAAGTTCTACACCGACCTGTACCTGAGCCAGCACGTCTCCCCGTCGAAGTACGTCGGCCAGACGGAACTGGGCGCTCCCGGGGCGACCTCGGGCGGGTCGAACGAGGACTTCGCGCTGGGCAAGCTGGACATGTACATCGACGGCCCGTGGGCGCAAGCCGAGCTGACCGCGGTCAGCAAGAAGTACGAGGCGGACTGGGCCTCGTTCCCGATCCCGAGTGAGAACGGGCCGAACCCGGCCCCGGCCTTCTCCGGCGGGTCCGACCTCGGCGTCTGGGTCAAGAGCAAGTACTCCCAGGCCGACTGGGATCTCGTCTCACTGATGGACAGTCCCGCCAACTCCACCACGTTCGCGAACGCCGCGGGCTTCTTCCCGCAGTTCACCGCGAAACTCAAGGGCGGCGCCTACGCCAGCAACCCGGTGATGGCGGGCTTCGCCAAGGCCGCCGCGTACACCCAGATCGCCCCGCTCAACTCCAAGAACTGGGCCACCGCGGACGCCACGGACGCGATCATCCCGACCATGATGAAGTCGCTGATGCAGGGCGCGAACTTCAGCGCCACCGTGAACAAGGCCAACACGGAACTGCAGAACGTGCTCAACACCGGGTCCGAGACCGGCTGAGCACCCCGGGTTGTCCCGGCCGGCGGCCATCACCCCCCCGTGGCCGCCGGCCGGGACCTCGCGTGAGGAGAGTGCCGATACTCATGGTGGATACCGTCACCCCGCAGTCCGCGGCCCGCGAGCGGGCCGCCGCCCGCCCGGCCCGGTCCGGCCGGCCCCCGGGGGCACGATTCCGGGCGCTGGTCCGCCGCTACCGGCTGGCGCCGTACCTGCTGCTGCTCCCGTCCATCGTCGCGATCGCCCTGGTGCTGGTCTGGCCGGTGGTGCAGGTGACGCTGTACTCGTTCCAGAACTACGGGCTGCCGCAGACGGACGGGGCCGCGCCGGTCCAGTGGACCGGGCTGGCCAACTTCACCTCCACCTTCGCGGACCCGGAATTCTGGCTGGCGCTGCGGATCACGGTGCTGTTCGCCGTGGCCGCGGTCACGCTGAGCCTGCTGGCCGGCACGCTGGTCGGGCTGCTGCTGCACCAGCTGGGCCGGGTGATGTCCGCCATCGTGGGCACGGCGGCGCTGCTGGCCTGGGCCACTCCCCCGGTCTCGGCCAGCGTGCTGTTCTACTGGCTGTTCAACCCGGACGGGGGGCTGGTGGACTGGAGCCTGGCCCGGATGCCGCACTGGCTGGTGGGCAGCACCGACTGGGCCGGCTTCAACTGGACCACCAGCGGCGCGCTGCCCGCTTACGCGGTGGCCGTCGTGCTGGTGGTGTGGCAGGGCTTCCCGTTCATCGCGGTGTCCGTGCTGGCCGGGCTCAACACCGTGCCCGCCGAGCTGCTGGAGGCCGCGCGGGTGGACGGCGCCGGAGCCTGGCACGGCTTCTGGCGGATCACCTTCCCGCTGCTGAAACCGATCTTCCTGGTGCTGCTGCTGCTGTCGGTGATCTGGGACTTCAACGTGTTCACCCAGACCTACCTGCTGACCGGCGGGCTCGGTAACCGCGACGAGTACAACCTGTCGCTCTACCTGTACGACAAGGCGTTCACGTTCCCGCCCAGCTACGGCCTGGGCGGTGCGCTGGCGCTGATCCTCACCGTCATCCTGCTCATCATCACGGTCGGCTACGTGCGGGCCTCCGTCCGGCAGGGGGCCCTGACCTGATGGCACTCACGACACCGGGCCGTATTTCTTTCCCTAACGCCCGGACGCGGGCGAGGACCGCCAGGAAGTCGAAGCGGTTCGGCCTGAATGCCCTCGGCGTGCTCGTCGCCCTGATCACCCTGTTCCCGATCTTCTGGATGGTCTCCACCGCGTTCAAGCCCTCCCAGGAGATCTACTCGCTGACCCCGCGGCTGCTGCCGTCCCACCCGACGCTGGGCAACTTCTCGGCCGTCATGAGCGGCCAGGCGTCCGGGATCGGCTCGGTCTGGCTGTTCTTCCGCAACAGCCTCCTGGTCACGATGTCCACCGTGGTGCTGGCCTCGGGTATCTCGCTGCTCGCCTCGATCGCGGTGGCCCGGTTCCGGTTCCGGTTCCGGGCGTCGTACCTGGTCATGCTGCTGATCGTGCAGATGATCCCGGGTCAGGCCCTGATCATCGCGCTGTTCCTGGACTTCAACCGGCTGAACCTGCTGCAGAGCCTGCCGGGCCTGGTGCTGGTGTATGCCGCGCAGGCGCTGCCGGTGTCGATCTGGATGCTGCGCAACTTCGTGGCCACCGTGCCCCGGGAGCTGGAGGAGGCGGCCGCGGTGGACGGGGCCGGGAGCCTGCGGATCTTCTGGCGCATCCTGTTCCCGCTGGTCGCCCCGGGGCTGGTGGCGACCAGCATCTTCTCGTTCATCACCGCCTACAACGAGTTCATCGTGGCCCTGACCTTCCTGGGCCAGGCGCACTCCGACTACACGCTGCCGATCTACGTGACGTTCTTTTTCACCCGCGGCGGCGCCGAGTGGGGACCGATCATGGCCGCTTCCACCCTGTACACCATCCCCGTGGTGGTGTTCTTCCTCATCGTCCAGCGGCGGATGACCGCGGGCCTGGTCGCCGGGGCGGTGAAGGGATGACCGCACGGTCCCCCGGGCGCACAGTCCCCCCGCGCACAGTCCCCCGGCGCACAGTCTCCCCGCGCACCGTCTCCCCGCGCACAGGGAGCAAAGCATGAGCGCGGGTGTCTCCGCCGACCCGGTCCTGGAGCGGATGGCGGATGCGATCCTCATCCCCCCGTTCCCGGGTAAGCATGCCCCCCGCTGGGTCCTGGCTGCGCTGGAGCGGGGCCTGGCCGGGGTGACCATCTTCGGCCCGAACATCGCCGGGCCGGAGCAGCTGGCCGGGCTCACCGCCCAGCTCCGCTCGGCGGGCGGGCTGCCGCTGGTGGCCATCGACGAAGAGGGCGGGGACGTCACCCGGATCGCCCACCTGACTGGCAGCCCCTACCCGGGCAACGCCGCGCTGGGCGCGGTGGACGACGCGGCGCTGACCGCCGCGGTGCACCGGGCGCTGGGCCAGGACCTGGCCGCCCTGGGCATCAACGTGAACCTCGCCCCGTCAGTGGACGTCAACACCGCCGCGGACAACCCGGTCATCGGGATCAGGTCGTTCGGCTCGGACCCGGACCTGGTGGCCCGGCACGCCGCCGCGGCCGTCCGCGGCCTGCAGGCGGCCGGGATCGCCGCGTGCGCGAAGCATTTCCCCGGGCACGGCAGCACCAGTGCCGACTCCCATCACGGCATCGTGACCTTGCAGGCCAGCCTGGACCAGCTCCGCCGCCGGGACCTGCCGCCGTTCACCGCGGCCATCGCGGCCGGGGTCCGGGGGGTGATGCCCGGGCACCTGCGGGTGCCGGAGCTCACCGGGGACGCCCCGGCCACCCTGTCCGCCGCGGCCCTGAACGGCCTGCTGCGGGGCGAACTGGGGTTCACCGGGGTGATCATCTCAGACGCACTGGAAATGCGCGCCGTGAGCGATCTGTACGGCATCCCGGAGGCCGCGGTGCTGGCCGTGGCCGCCGGGACCGACCTGCTCTGCTTCGGCCGCGACGCCGCGGAGGACAGTTACCTCGCGGTGCGCCGGGCGCTCAGCGAGGCGGTGGCCAGCGGGCGGCTGCCCGCGGAGCGGCTGACGGAAGCCCAGCAGAACGTGGCCCGCCTGCGGACCTGGCTGGCCGACGCGGCCCCGCAGCGGCGGGCTCAGCTGGACGGCACGGGGCTGGACGGCACCGGGCTGGACGTGGGTCGGCCCGCCGGGGCCGCCGCCCACATCGGCCTGGTGGCCGCGCGGCGCGCGGTGCGCGCCTCCAGCATCACCACGGGAGCGGCCCCCGGCCCGCTGGCTGACCCGGTGGTGGTGGAACTGGAGGCCCAGGAGAACATCGCGGTGGGGGATGTCCCGTGGGGCTTGGGTCCCTGGGTCCCGGCCGCGAGCGTCCAGCGTGTCCCGGCCGGCCTGGCGGTGAGTGAGGCAGCCACGGTCGCCGAGGCGGCCCTCGTCCGGGCGGCGGGCCGGCCGCTGATCGTGGTGGTCCGCGACGCCCACCGGTATCCGGCGGTGCGGGCCGTGGTCAGCGAGCTGACCGCGGCGCGCCCGGACACGGTGGTGCTGGAGATGGGGCTGCCGCTCTGGGTGCCGCCCGCGGGCGTGCATCTGGCCACCTACGGCGCGGCGCGGGCCAACGCGCAGGCCGCGGCGGAGGTCCTGGGGCTGTCCCGGTGAGCTGGCCGGGTCCCTGCGGATACCACCCGTGATGACTAGACCGGGGCTAATTCCTACTAAAACGGTCCCGCTCATCGGCCTGGCGGCCCGTCTAGTCCCCGGCAACCTGCATAATGCTGGACATGAGGCTCTCTGCCCGCGCTGACTACGCGCTACGCGCCGCGGTGGAACTGGCCGCCGCGGATGGCGGTCACATCACCGCTGAACAGCTGGCCCGCGCGCAGCACATCCCGGGCAAGTTCCTGGAGGCAATTCTCACCCAGCTGCGGCGGGCAGGCCTGGTCCGCAGCCAGCGCGGCCCGGAGGGCGGTTTCTGGCTGGCCAAGCCGGCCTCAGACATCGCGCTGGCGGACATCATCCGGGCCATCGACGGCCAGCTGGTCGGGGTGCGCGGGGAGCGGCCGGAGAACATCGGCTACATCGGCGTGGCCGAGCCGCTGCAGAGCGTCTGGATCGCGCTGCGCGCCAACGAGCGGGCCATCCTGGAGGAAGTCACGCTCGAGCACATCGCGACCGGGCAGCTGCCGGAGCGGATCGTCGAGCTGACCGACGACCCGCGCGCCTGGGCCTGAAGCTAACCTGGCCTGAAGCCAACTGGGGCCTGAAGCTAACTCGGCCCAAAACTAAAGCGGGCGCCGCTCTCGCAGCGCCCGCTCAACAGTTTTCGTCCGGAATCCCGGTTTACACCGGAACCATGTCCTCCAGATCGCGTACCCGCCGGGTGACCTCGTCGAAGGCGGGGTGATTCTCGTTGATGCCGACCGGGGTGATGACCGGCTCGGAGTCCATGCCCCGGGCATGCCCGGCCGGAACCCGGAGCCGCTCCTTGACGGAGAACGCCCGCGATACCGGAAGCTGCAGCTCGCGCTCGGCGCGCTCCAGCGGGGGGCGGCCAATCGAGGGCGGCAGGGCCGGGGACTGCCCCGCCCGGGACTGGCCGTTCCGGGTCGCGCCAGCCGGGGTGAGCACAGGCTCGCTCTGCAGCTCGGCTTCGTTCTGCAGTTCGGCCAGGGCGAAGCTGTCCGAGACTTCACCCAGGACGTGAGATAGCGGGGTGTTCAGCGCCGTGCAGATAGCGGCAAGCAACTCCGAGGATGCTTCCTTCTGCCCGCGCTCAACCTCGGACAGGTATCCCAGCGACACCCGGGCGGCGGCTGACACCTCGCGCAGGGTGCGACCCTGCCGCAGACGTAGCCGCCGCAGCACGTCACCAAGCAAGTGACGAAGCAGGACCATCGCGGCACTCCCTTCGCGAAGTGTGTCATTCGATAGCTCCACCGTACTCGCCCTCACCGACAGTAGGGAAAGCACCTGAAGCCGTGTTCGCTGCTAACGTAACACTGTAATCATCAGCTCTCTTCCCGCACCGTGACAAGGACCAACCTCAGCGCTTCGCGGACTGTTTCGGCGCGGATGGCGGCCCGGCTGCCGGACAGGGCCAGCTGGCGCACCCGGGTTTTGTCCCCGGCGCTGGCCGCGATGTACACCGTGCCTGCGGGTTTTCCCTCGGCGGGGTCCGGGCCGGCCACCCCGGTGGTAGCGGCGCCCACCGTCGCGCCCAGCCGGTCCCGTACGCCCGTGGCCATGGCCTCGGCCACCTCCGCCGACACGGCCCCCTGAGCGGCCAGCACGGCGCGATCCACGCCCAGCAGCACGGCCTTGAGCTCGGTGGCGTAGGCGACGACGCCGCCCAGGAAGACCGCGGAGGCGCCCGGGACGTCGGTGAGGGCCCCGGCGAGCAGCCCTCCGGTCAGCGACTCGGCGACCGCGATGCTCTGCTGGCGGGCGGCCAGCAGGGCGATGAGCTCGGCGGCCGGGGTGCCCGCACCCTCCGGCGCAATCACCGGCGGTGCAGGCGCACGGCCCGGATCGCGTAGTCGGCGCCGGTCACCACGGTGGCCACGACCGCCAGCCCCATCACCACCTCTTGCACGATGACCGGCGGCCCGGGCAGCACGTACAGGCAGATGGCGAGCACCTGGAGCAGGGTCTTGATCTTGCCGCCCCGGCTGGCCGCGATTACCCCGTGCCGGATCACCCAGAACCGGAGCCCGGTCACCGCGAGCTCGCGGGCCAGGATCACCGCGGTCACCCACCAGGCCAGCTCACCCTGGACGGACAGGGTGACCAGCGCCGCGCCGGTCAGCGCCTTGTCGGCGATGGGATCCGCGATCTTCCCGAAGTCCGTGATCAGCCCGCGCCGCCGGGCGATCCGCCCGTCCAGCACGTCGGTCACCGACGCGATCAGGAACACCGCGAACGCCGCGATCCGCCAGCCCGTCCCGCCCGCCACCAGGAACACGACGAACAGCGGCACCAGCACCAGCCGGAGCACGGTGAGCGCGTTGGCCACGTTCCGCACGCCCGGCTGGGGGACGACAGCCGCCGGCGCGGACGGGGCTGGCCGCGCCCCCCCGCCCGTCTCCGCGGCGGGCTGGCTCAATGCGGTCACCCGCGCCCGGCGGCCGCCGTAGGCACGCCGAGCCAGTCGGCCACCAGGTCCACACCATCGCCCTCGGCGACCCGGGCGGAGATCAGCTCACCGATGGCCGCCCCGGGCACGCCCCGTACGGTCGTGGTCCCGTCCACCTCCGGCGCCTGGTGAGCGGCCCGGCCCAGGTAGTCCCCGTCGCCGAGATCCTCCTCCAGAAGCACCTCGACCACCTCGCCCACGCGGTCCGCGGCCCGCTGGGCCATCAGCTCGTCCGCCAGGCCCGCCAGCTCATCGACCCGCCGGGCGATCTCGGCCGGGTCGAGCTGCCCGGCCAGGGTGGCGGCCTCGGTGCCGTCCTCGTCGGAGTAGCCGAAGACGCCGATCGCGTCCAGCCGCGCCTCGGACAGGAACCGCTGCAGCTCATCGACGTCGGCGGCGGTCTCGCCGGGGAAGCCGACGATGAAGTTGGACCGCACGCCTGCCTCCGGGCAGGCCTGCCTGACCTGGTCGAGCAGGGCGCCGAACCGCTCCCGGTCGCCGAAGCGCCGCATGGCCCGGAGCACCTTCCCGCTGGCGTGCTGGAAGGACAGATCGAAGTACGGGGCCACGCCCGGGGTCGAGGCCATCACCTCGATCAGCCCGGGCCGCACCTCCGCGGGCTGGAGGTAGCTGACCCTGATCCGGTCGATGCCCGGCACCGCCGCCAGCGCGGGCAGCAGCTCGTCCAGCAGCCGGGGGTTACCCAGGTCCTTGCCGTACGACGTGGAGTTCTCGCTGACCAGCACGAGCTCCCGGACGCCCTGGCCAGCCAGCCACTCAGCCTCGGCGACCAGGTCCTCCGGCGGCCGGGACAGGAACGCGCCCCGGAAGGCCGGGATCGCGCAGAAGCTGCACCGCCGGTCGCATCCAGACGCGATCTTGAGCGGGGCCACCGGGCCGCCGGACAGCCGCCGCCGCAGCGTCCGCGGGCCGGACGCCGGGGCCAGCCCGGCCGGCAGGTCCGAGATGCCGTGCCCCGGAGGCTGATGGCCGGGGTCCGCGGAACGGGCCGCAGGTGAGATCGGCAGCAGCCGGCGCCGGTCCCTCGGCTCGTGGGCCGGGCGCCGTTCCCCGGCCAGCACGTCGTCCAGCCGGGCCCCGATGTCGCCGTAGTCGTCAAAGCTGAGCACCTGTGCCTCGGGCAGCTCGGCGGCGAGCTCGCTGCCGTACCGCTCCGCCAGGCACCCCGCGGCCACCACCTTCGCGCCGCTCCCGGCGGCGTCGAGCAGCTCGCTGACCGACTCCTGCTTAGCCGCCTCGATGAACCCGCAGGTATTCACGAGCACCACACTGGCCTCGTCGCTGCCGGAGAGGGTCCACCCCGCGGCCTCCAGCCGGGCCGCGAGCTCCTCGGAGTCCACCTCATTACGCGCGCAGCCCAGGGTGACGAGGCTGACCGTGCGCTGCGGCGGCTGGGTGTTTGGCTGACTCGATGACACACCGGAAGACTACGGTAACCACGCTGGTGCTGCTGTTGCCCGGTGCTGCCCAGCAGGCGCCAGCCAACCGGGTGCTGGCGAGCCCGGGCCTGCTAGCCAGTGACCTGTTTGCCGGGCCCCAGGCTCAGCGTGACGGGCTGGCCCGCGGTGCCGGGCGAGCCCAGCTTCTTGCCGTTGACGGTGAGCACGATCCCCCCGGGATTACCGATGTCCATGTTCACCGCGCGGGCGAAGGTCCAGGTCTTCGAGCTTCCGCCGACCACGTAGGCCTGGGACAGGAACCGGCCGTCCGGCTTGGTGAACTCGACCCAGCAGTCCTGGATCGCGGTCAGGCTGATGACCACGTTCGGGTTCACGGCGGGCGCGGACGGCGTGGCCGCTGGCGTGGACGGCGCCGCGGCGGGGTGCGTGGGCGGCTGGGACACCCGTCCCGAGCTGGCCTGGGTTCGCGCCGGGTGCGCCGTGGTGGAGTTCACCACGCGGTAGATCCCGTATCCGGCGATGACCGCCAGGACCAGGACCATGGCCAGGCTCCAGTTGGGCCGCCGCCGCTCCTTGATCTTGATGGGCGTGGCCGGCTCGAACACATCCGCCGCCCTGATCGCCTGCGGCGCACCGTGCGCGGCGTCGTACTCCCGGATCAGCTCCTCGCCGTCGGCCCCCACGGCCCGCGCGACACTGCGGATATGACCCCGGGCGTAGAAGTCCCCGCCGCAGGCGGAGAAATCGTCGTGCTCGATCCCCCGGATGATTGTCTCTCGGATGCAGGTTCGCTGGCTAACCTGCGTAATGGTGAGACCCGCCTGGCGGCGTGCATCTGCCAGGGCGCCACCAATGCTCACGCCACGCCTCCACTGCCATATCGCACTGCGCTCCGCCCGGGGTGCGGGAGCAGTAACCGGATGCGAGCAGCCCGCCTAATATCCGGGCCGCTAACAAGTGTAGACATCCCCCCGACGCACGACGCAGAAGCCGTGGGCCTAGATCAGTCTTGCCCGCCCCGCAGCGAATCAACCGTACTGTCCAGGTCATCGGGCCGCACCAGGACATCCCTGGCCTTGGAGCCTTCGCTCGGGCCGACGATGTTGCGGCTCTCGAGCAGGTCCATCAGGCGGCCCGCCTTGGCGAATCCCACCCGCAGCTTGCGCTGCAGCATGGAGGTGGAGCCGAACTGGGTCCGGATGACCAGCTCCGCGGCCTGCATCAGCAGTTCCAGGTCGTCGCCGATGTCGGCGTCGATCTCCCGCTGCTTGCCCTCGTGGACCGCGACGTCCTCCCGGTAGGTGGGCTGCGCCTGCTTCGTGCAGTGGCTGACCACCTCACGGATTTCTTTCTCGGTGACGAAGGCGTTCTGCAGGCGCAGCGGCTTGCTGGCGCCCATCGGCAGGAACAGGCAGTCACCCTGCCCGACCAGCTTCTCCGCGCCCGGCTGATCGAGGATCACCCGGCTGTCGGTCAGGCTGGACGTAGCGAAGGCCAGCCGCGACGGCACGTTCGCCTTGATGAGCCCGGTCACCACGTCCACGCTGGGCCGCTGGGTGGCCAGCACCAGGTGGATCCCGGCGGCCCGGGCCAGCTGGGTGATGCGCACCACGGAGTCCTCGACGTCGCGCGGGGCGACCATCATCAGATCGGCCAGCTCGTCCACGATGACCAGCAGGTACGGGTACGGGACCAGGACCCGCTCGCTGCCCGCGGGCGGGGCCAGCTTGCCCGAGCGGACGGCCTTGTTGAAGTCGTCGATATGCCGGAACCCGAACGCCGCGAGGTCGTCATAACGGCGGTCCATTTCGCCGACCACCCATTGCAGGGCCTCGGCCGCCTTCTTCGGGTTCGTGATGATTGGCGTGTAGAGGTGGGGTATTCCCTGGTAAATCGCCAGCTCGACACGTTTGGGGTCAACCAGGATCATCCGGACATCGTCCGTGGTAGCCCGAAGCAAAATTGAGGTAATGAGTCCGTTAATACAGGTTGATTTTCCGGCGCCGGTGGCCCCCGCGATCAGCATGTGCGGCATCTTGGCCAGGTTCGCCACCACGGTCCGGCCCTCGACGTCCTTGCCCAGGCCCACCACCATCGGGTGGTGGTCGCTGACCGCCACCGGAGACCGCAGCACATCTCCCAGGCTGACGATCTCCTTGTCCGCGTTCGGGATCTCCACCCCGATGGCCGACTTGCCCGGGATGGGCGAGATGATCCGCACGTCCGCGCTCTTCACCGCGTAGGCGATGTTCTTGGTCAGCGCGGTCACCCGCTCCACCTTCACCGCGGGGCCGAGCTCGATCTCGTACCTGGTCACGGTGGGCCCGCGCTTGAACCCGGTGACCCGGGCGTCCACCTCGAACTGCTCCAGCACCTCCGACAGCGCCCGGACCACCACGTCGTTGGCCCGGGTCCGCTCCTTGGGCGCGCTGCCTGGCTTGAGCAGCGCCATCGGCGGCAGGATGTAGCTGGACTCGGCCGACCCGGCCAGCGTGAGCTGCTCGCCCCGCGTCAGCCCGGGGGCCGGGGTGCCCGCCGCGTCCGGGCGGACGGCGCCGTCGGGTGCCGCCTCAGGCGGCCCGGCGGCACCTGCCCCGGTCCCAGTCCCGCCAGCAGCGGACGGCCCGAAGCCCAGCGCGTCGAGCAGCGCGGCCTCATCCGGGTCCTCGGCGGCCGGGCCACCGGCTGCCGCTGCGGCCGGATCTGCGGGCTCAGGCCCGGCCGCGCCGCGCCGGAACCGGCCTGCCTTCCCCGCCGGGCCGTCCCCGAGGATGGGCGTGTCGTAGGGCCGGTGATGGTCGCCGGCCTCGATGGCCGGAGGCCGCTTGCGGCCGCCCCGCGGCAGCGGGCCGGGCGCCGCGGAGCCCTCGAACTCCCCGGTTTCGTCCTCGTCGTCGTAGATGAGGGTGTCGCCCCCACGCTGGGCGAAGCCGCGCAGTTCGGCCAGCCGGTCGGGCACCCGGTGCACCGGCGTTCCGGTGATCACCAGCAGCCCGAACCCGCTGACCAGCGCGAGCAGCGGGGCGGCGATCCACGGTGTCAGGGCGGCTACCAGCGGGGCCGACACGAAGAAGCCGATCAGCCCGCCGCCGGCCCGCATGGCGTCGGCCCCGGCGCCCGGCTGCGGCGTGCCCGCGGCGATGTGCACCAGGCCGAGCCCGCCCAGCAGCAGGCAGGTCCAGCCGATCACCATCCGCCCGGTCTGCGCGTTGCGCTCGGGGTGCCGCAGGAACCGCCAGGCGAGCAGGCCGAGCAGGAGGGGCACGGTCCAGGCCGCCGAGCCGAACGCGCCGAGGAACACGTCGGCCAGCAACCGCCCGGCGATGTTGTCCAGGTGGAACCAGGTGGCCGCGGCGACCACGAAGGCCGCGGCCAGGAAGGCCAGCCCCGCCCCGTCCCGGCGGTGCAGCTCATCCAGGTCCCGGGCGCTCTTCCCGAACCCCCGCGCAGCGAACCCGACCGCGTGCGCGGCCACCATCCACATCCCGGCCACCAGCCGGGCCAGCCAGCCGGCCAGGATCAGGATCGGGTCGGCCGTGCGCTGCGGCGGCCGGGCCGCGGTCCTGCGGGGGCGCCTCTTGCTGGCCGGGCGCTTCTTGCTCCGGCCCGACCGGTTCTGACCCGGCCGGTTCTGCCCGGTCCGCTTCTTTCCCGACCGGTTCTGGCCGGAGCGGCTCTGTCCCGACCGGGACGTGGCCTTTCTGCTCTGGCCCTGACGGGCGGGCGCCGGCATCGCGTTCCTGCTGCTGGCTGTCCGCGCGCTGGCCGTCCCCCCGCTGGCGGGCCGTCCGGAGGCGCGCGCCTGCCCACCCGGTGCGTCCGCCCTTGGGCGGGGGGTGCCCTTAGCGACACGAGTAGCCATGATGCCCAAAGTACCCACGATCCGTGCGGTGCAGGCGCAACCGTGCGGGCGTGTCGCCATGATCTTCGGGCCGGGTGAACGGCGGTTATCGCTGGTCTGGCCGGTCCGCGAATACTCGGCGCTTCCCGTTGGCAGGGGGCCGCGCGGCAGGCCACTCTGGAGGGAATCTCCCCGGTAGCCGATCATGAACGGAGCGCCCATGCCCAGCCAGGCCACCAGGCCGCCCCTGGTCGGCATGCCCGCGGTCTGGCTGCGCGATAACTGCCCGTGCCCGCTCTGCCGCGACCCGGTCAGCGGCCAGCGGCTGCTGCACATCACCGACATTCCCGCGGACATTGCCGTGGCGGAGGTCGTCCCGTCCGCCGGCACCGTGTCGGTGCTGTTCCACCCCGATGGCCACCGGGCCGTGTTCGACCGGGACTGGCTGGCCCGCCACGCCGAGCCGGGCCGGGGCGGGCCCCCGGACCCGCGCACCGAGGACGCCAAGCGGCTGTGGTCCGCGGCTGACCTGGACGGCGAGCCGCCGCGCGGATCCTGGCCCCGCTACCTGGCCGAGGCCGGCTACCGGCGGGCCTGCCAGTCCGCCATCCTGCGGGAAGGACTGCTCCTGCTCAGCGACGTGCCCACGGACCTGGGCGCGGTCCTGGAGGTGGCCGCGAGCCTGGGCTACGTCCGGGAGACCAACTACGGCCGGCTGTTCGACGTCCGGGCCGAGAGCTCGCCGTCCAACCTGGCCTTCACCAGCCTGCCTATCCCCCCGCACACGGACAACCCCTACCGCGACCCGGTGCCGACCGTGCAACTGCTGCACTGCCTGCACAACGCGGCCGAGGGTGGCGACTCCGGGTTCGTGGACGGCTTCCGCGCCGCCGCGGCGCTCCGTGCGCAGGATCCCGCCGCGTTCGCCACGCTCGCCGTCACCCCGGTCACCTTCGGCTACCGCGACGCCGGCACGGAGCTGTCCGCCACCCGGCCGCTGATCAGCCTGGACGCCCGGGGCCGGATCCGGGAGATCCGGATCAACCCGCGCAGCCTCCAGCCCGTCCGGCTACCCGGGCCGCAGGCCGCGGCCTTCTACGCCGCGTACCGCGCGTTCGCGGAGCTGCTTTCCGCCCCGCCGTCGATGCTCACCGTGCGCCTGCGCCCGGGTGACTGTGCCGTATTCGACAACACCCGGGTGCTGCACGCCCGGACCGGGTTCGACCAGGGGGGACGCCGGCACCTGCAGGGCTGCTATGCGGATCTCGACGGCGTCGAGTCGGCCGTGGCGGTGGGAGAACGTGCGACAACGGGTGCCAGCCGCAGGAAGGACCAGATATGACAGCAGCCGACCCGGTACGGGTCATCGCGGACCTCTTCGCCGCCGAAGGAGCCGGCGAATATCTCGGCGAGCCAGTAACCCAGGCCCAGCACATGCTCCAGGCCGCGGCCCTGGCCGAGGGAGCGGGCGCAGGACCCGAGCTGGTCGCGGCGGCCCTGCTGCACGACGTGGGGCACTTCCGCGGGGCGGTCAGCGGCCACCAGCTGATGAGCGGCACCGACAACCGGCACGGCGACCAGGGCGCGGACTGGCTGGCCCAGTGGTTCGGACCCGGGGTGACCGAGCCGGTCCGGCTGCATGTCGCGGCCAAGCGGTACCTGTGCGCCGTGGAACCCGGGTACTTCGGCGGGCTGTCCGCGGCCTCCGTGCACACGCTGCGCATCCAGGGCGGGCCGATGATCCCGGCGGAGACCGCGGAGTTCGAGGCCAGCCCGTGGTGCCAGGCCGCGCTGCGGCTGCGCCGCTGGGACGACGCGGCCAAGGACCCCGAGGCCGTGGTGCCGGCCTTCGGCTACTACCAGCGGCTGCTCCGCCAGCTCGTCCGCCAGCACGAGGCCGGCGCCGCGCGCTAGCCTCCTAAACTTCGATGACTACCGGAATGATCATGGGCCGGCGCCGGTAACCGTCGTTGACCCAGCGCCCGACGGTGCGCCGGACCAGCTGGCCCAGCTGGTGAGCGTCGTTGATCCCGTCCGCGGCCGCGCGGGTCAGCGCTTCCTCGATCTTCGGGCGGACCTCGCTGAGCGAGGAGTCGTCGATGCCTGACCCGCGGGCGTGGATCTCCGGCCCGGCCACCAGCTTGCCGGTGGTCGAGTCGACCACGATCACCACGGACAGGAACCCTTCCTCACCGAGGATCCTGCGGTCCTTGAGCGAGGTCTCGGTCACCTCGCCGACGGACAGGCCGTCCACGTACACGTAGCCGCACGGCACCTTGCCCACCACGGAGGCCTGGCCGTCCACCAGGTCGACCGCCACGCCGTCTTCGGCGATCACGATGTGGTCCTCGGGGATCCCGGTGAGCTCGGCCAGGTGCGCGTGGGCCCGCAGGTGCCGCCATTCCCCGTGGACCGGCATGAAGTTGCGCGGTTTCACCAGGTTCAGCACGTACAGCAGCTCACCGGCAGGCGCGTGGCCAGACACGTGGACCAGCGCGTTGCCCTTGTGCACCACCCGGGCGCCCCACCGGGTCAGCTCGTTGATCACCCGGTACACCGCGGACTCGTTACCCGGGATCAGCGAGGAGGCCAGGATGACCGTGTCCCCCTCGGCAATCCTGATCGGGTGGTCCCGGGCGGCCATCCGGGACAGCGCTGACATGGGCTCGCCTTGCGACCCGGTGCAGACCAGGACGACCTCACCGGGCGGCATGCCCTCGGCGTCGCGCGGGTCGACCAGCAGCCCGCCGCGGACCGACGGCACCTTGAGGTAGCCGAGGTCACGCGCGACACCCATGTTCCGCACCATGGAGCGGCCCACGAAGGCCACCCTGCGGCCGTGCGCGGCGGCCGCGTCCAGCACCTGCTGCACCCGGTGCACGTGGCTGGCGAAGCAGGCCACGATGATCCGCTGCTTGGTCTCCGCGAACATCTCGTTCAGCACCGGGGCGATGTCACGCTCGCTGGTGACGATGCCCGGGACCTCGGCGTTCGTGGAGTCGGACATGAGCAGGTCGACGCCCTCGGCCCCGCGCCGGGCGAAGCCGCCCAGGTCGGTGCAGCCGGCCGTCCAGCGGAAGCTGGTCCATCTTGAAGTCGCCGGTGTGCAGGACCACCCCGGCCGGGGTGGTGACGGCTACGGCGAGCGCGTCCGGGATGGAGTGGTTGACGGCGAAGAACTCCAGGCCGAACGGCCCGAAAGACTCGTGGCCGCCCTCCGCGACCTCGGCGGTGACGGGCGTAATCCGGTGCTCAGTGAGCTTGCTGCGGACCAGGGCGAGCGTGAGGCGGGAGCCGATCAGCGGGATGTTGTCCCGCTGGCGCAGCAGGTAGGGGACACCACCGATGTGATCCTCGTGCGCATGGGTGAGGACCATCGCCTCGATGTCATCCAGCCGGCCTTCCAGCGAGCTGAAGTCCGGCAGGATCAGGTCCACGCCGGGCTGGTCCGGCTCGGGGAACAGCACCCCGCAGTCCACGATGAGCAGGCGGCCGTCGTACTCCAGCACGGACATGTTCCGGCCGATCTCGCCCAGGCCGCCAAGGCCCACAATGCGCAGCGTGCCGGACGGGAGGGCGGGCGGTGTGCCCAGCTCCGGGTGCGGGTGACTCACTTGATCTTCACGCCTCCAGCGACCAGATCGGCTCGCAGTTGTTCGATTTCGGCCGGCGTCGCATCGATCAGCGGGCCGCGGACTGGTCCGCCGGGCAGCCCGAGCAGGCTGAGCGCGGCCTTGGTCGTGATGACACCCTGGGTGCGGGTCATGATGCCGGTGTAGAGCGGCAGCAGGTCACAGTGGATCCGCCGGGCCTCGTCCACCCGTCCCGCCCGGTAGGCATCGATCATGTCGTGCAACCGGTCGCCCGCCACGTGGCCGACCACGCTGACGAAGCCGGCCGCCCCGACCGAGAGCCAGGGCAGGTTCAGCATGTCGTCCCCGCAGTAGAAGACCAGGCCCGTGGCCAGCATCACCAGGGAGCCCGCACCCAGATCGCCCTTGGCGTCCTTGACGGCGATGATGCGGGGATGCTCGGCCAGCTGGAGCAGGCTCTCGGTGGTGATCGGGGTACCCGTCCGGCCCGGTATGTCATACAGGATGACCGGCAGGCCGGTGGCGTCGGCGGCCCTGGTGAAGTGGGCCACGAGCCCGCTCTGCGGCGGCTTGTTGTAGTACGGCGTCACGAGGAGCAGCCCGGAGGCCCCGGCGCGCTCGGCCTGACGGGCCAGCTCGCAGGTGTGCACGGTGTCGTTGGTGCCGACGCCGGCCACCACGGCGGCCCGGTCGCCAACCGCCTCGATGACGGCTCGGAGCAGGCGCTCTTTCTCGGCGTCCGTCGTTGTCGGCGACTCGCCAGTCGTCCCGCTGATCACCAGGCCGTCGTTGCGCATCTCGTCGACCAGATAGGTCGCGAGACGGCCAGCACCGTCGTAGTCGACGCCGCCATCGGCAGTCATCGGCGTGATCATCGCGGTCAGCATCCGGCCGAACGGGGCGTCCGCGTTCGCGGGCTGGGTTGCTGTCATGAACTGAACGCTACCGGGCTACGGCGCGCCGCGGCCACCGCGCCCCGCCTCCGGGGACGTTAAAGACGCGGTGACGTGAGCTCGGGGGTACCCACGTCAACCGCGTCTATCTAGGTATCGGCCCAGGCTGCCAAGGTGTTACGCACGGTGATCAAGATTCTTTTCTGCGTGGCCAGTCGCGGCCCGGTTCCCCGCCCCGCCCCCGCCCCGGCTAGCTTCGCGGGCGTTTCTGCAGCCAGCCCACCAGCGCCGCGGCACCCGCTGCGCCCAGCCCGGCCGCCGTCTTGGCCGCACTGGCCGGGGTGACGCCCAGCTTGTTGAACGGCCCGCCGGTGCGCGCCCCGGCCGGCACCTCGAACGCCCGGGCGTCGGCCACACCCGCGGTGAGGTCACGCATCTCGTACCAGACGCACGGCTGCCGCTCGATAAAGCCCGTCAGCCGGACCAGCACGGCGAGTTCAGGGTCCACGACCGCCTCAACCTGGTCGGCCGCGCTACCCGTCCACAAGTGCTCGGGCACAAGCGGGCCGTCGTCGGCCTGATTCCGGCGGGCCACCACGAGCAGCCCCCGGCGGCCGCCCACGTCGGCCTCCCCGCCCGCCCACAGCCGGTAGGCGCCCAGGAGCCAGGCCGGATCGGCCAGGCAGGCCAGGTCGCGCGGCAGTGGCCGGGCACCCCGGGCGGTCACCCGGGTCCCGTTGACCTGCCAGTGCCGCTCGCCGTCGCAGCCCATGGTCCGGGGGGCCGACGGCTCGCCCCCGGCCAGCACGTCGATGCGGTACCGGCCCCATCCGCCGAGCCGCAGCCGCACCGTGCGGTCGGTGCTGTTTTCCCGTGCGCTGAACGCATCCCATATCGCGTCCGGGCCGAGGATGCCGTCCAGCGCCGTGGGCAGCGCCGCGCGTAGCCGCGAGATAGTCGCCGTGAGCAGGCGGCCATCGATCCATTCGCGGACCTCCGCGGTGCAGTGCGGCGCGGCCAGGCCGGTGCGGGACAGCAGGTTGATCAGGTCGTCGCTGACCGGGCCGAGCCGCTCCGGATCCAGCGGCCCGGTGGTGTCCGGCCCGGCGGGGGTCGGCCCGGGCGGCATGGACGATCCTGGCCAGTGCCGGACCGCAAAACCCATCGCGCTGGCGGCGACGCCCGCGGCCGCCCGCACCGCGTCCCCCGGCAGGCCCGGCAGGGCGGCCTGGGGCCCGGTGAACGGCTGATCCGGCTCATCCAGGCCCGGCGGAGCCTGGAACAGCGCGTTGTCCGCGGCCTCAGCCGGGTCCAGCCGGACGTCGCTCAGCTCGGTGCGGCTCTCCGGCTGTCCCCCGAGAAGTTCCTCGTAGCTGAGCAGGAGGCCGGTAGCCGCGTCCACCACGACCCGCACCTCGACGTCAGACCGCGCGCCCTGCTTGCGGAGGCCCGGGGATGCCAGCGGACGCGGCCTGGCGACGAGCCGGTAGGCCGGGCGGCTCCCGGCCGCCACGCTTCCGGCCTCCGCGGGTCCGGCCTGCACGGGCCTTATCTCCGCGGGTCCGGCCAATTCCAGGCTGAACCCGCTGAGCAGCCGGCCCGGGAACCGCAGATCTTCCAGGTAACCGCCGAGGGTGGTGGCCTTACGCCGCTGCACCCGCGGCATGCCCGCCAGGCCAGGCGCGCGGGCGCGCCCGGGTACACACCCGAGGCTGTCTCGCCGTCGCAGACGTCGTACCCGCCCCTGTCCCCCGGTGAGTAACCCGGTACTTCCCGCCGGGAGCGAGCAGGATCTGGTAACTCTCCTCGGTAACCAGCGGTTCGGGATCCGGGTCCGGCTCCGGATGGGACGGCCTGGGGTGGAGCGCCAGGCGCGGCCCCCGATCCCGGAAGGACGTCACCGTCGCGGACAGGCTGAGTGTGGTCCAGTCGGCCCGGTACATCAGGGCCACCAGGGCCGGCAGGTCCAGTGGTGTGGAAGGTGGCACCATGGCGGGCCTCCGGCGATGAGCAGGCCGTTATTTAAAGCACGGGCTTTCAGGAGAGGTGACCTGCAGCACCCGGCCTTCAGAACGGGCGACTGAGCGCCAGCATACGGCGATCCCGGCCGTCCCCCAGCCTGCGGTAAGGTACGCGTGTCCCGGGTGGCCCGGGACGGCGTGGAGCCCAGCGAAGCCGGTGCGATCCCGGCGCTGTCCCGCAACGGTGATGCCCCGACGGTGATACCCGCCGGGACGAGCCCGGACGCCTGGCCCGTGCCGACGTACTGTCCTCGGCGGAAGGGCGGTTCGTCCGATCCCCCGTTGGGGTGTCGCGGCGGGCCCAGCCTCCTCCGGGCTCACGGAGATGATCATGCGCTCTCTCACCCGCCGCCTTGCGGTCCTCGCGGCGGCTGCCGCCCTCACCGTGACCGCCGCCGCGTGCAGCAACAACACCCAGGCCAGCAACACTGGCGCCACGGCGGGCAGCAGTCCCGCCGCCAGTACGGGAGCGGGCTTCCCGGTCTCCCTGGCGGCGGCCAATGGCACGGTGAAGGTGGCGTCCCGGCCGACCGCGATCGTGTCGCTCTCCCCCACCGCGACCGAGATGCTGTACGCGATCGGCGCGGGCAGCCAGGTCAAGGCGGTGGACTCGCTCTCGGATTACCCGGCGCAGGCGCCGCGGACCAAGCTGTCCGCCTACCAGCCCAACGTCGAGGCGATCGTCGCGGAAAAGCCGGACCTGGTGGTGGAGTCGGGTGACACCGGGCAGCTGACCAAGAGGCTGGCCGCGTTCTCGATCCCGGTCCTCGAGCTGCCCGCGCCGGCCAAGATCGCCGGGGAGTACGCGGAGTTCGGCCAGCTCGGCCGGGCCACCGGGCATCTCGCCCAGGCCCAGCAGGAGGTGACCAGGCTGCGCGCCCAGCTGCACCAGATCACCGCCGCCGCGCCGCACCACGCGAAGCCGCTGACCTACTACTACGAGCTCGACCAGACCTACTACTCGGTGACCTCGTCCACGTTCGTGGGCCAGCTGCTGGCCCTGCTCGGCATGAAGAGCATCGCGGACCAGGCGTCCGGCGCGGCCAAGTCCGGCGGGTATCCGCAGCTGTCCGCCGAGTACATCATCAAGGCCAACCCGGACTACATCATCCTGGCCGACACCCTGTGCTGCCATCAGGACGCCGCCACCGTGGCCAAGCGGGCCGGCTGGTCCGGCCTGGCCGCCGTGAAGGCCGGCCACGTCATCGGGCTCAACGACGACATCGCCTCCCGCTGGGGTCCCCGGGTCACCGACCTGCTGCGCACGGTGGAGACCGCGATCGCCAAGGGCAGCACCGGGTGAAATCGGCGGAGCGCGGCCGGGCTGGCCCGCCGGTGAGCAGGCCGGCGAAGCCGGGACCGGCCGCGGGCCTGCCCGCCACGGGCCGGACCACCACGCGCCGGGCCGCCCGCGCCACCCTGGCCGCCGCGGTCCTGCTCCTGATCGCGCTGGCCGTAGGCGTGTCCGTCGGCCCCGCCGGGCTGTCCCTCCCGGACGTCGCGGAGGCCCTGGCGGCCCGGCTGCCCTGGCATCCGGCCATGACCGTGCCCGCCCTCGACACCGCCATCGTCTGGCAGATCCGGCTGCCCCGGGTGGTGCTCGGCGCGCTGGTGGGGGCCATGCTGGCCGGCGGCGGCGCCGCATACCAGGGCGTATTCCGCAACCCCCTGGCCGACCCCTACCTGCTCGGCGTCGCGGCCGGCGGCGGGCTGGGCGCCACCATCGTGATCGTGGCGGGCGGCAGCCCGGCCCTGCTGCCCCCGGCCGCGTTCCTCGGCGCGGCGGGCGCGGTGACGCTGACCTACCTGCTGGGCGCCGGGTCAGGCCGGGGCGCGCAGCCGGGCAGCGGCCGGGGGCTGGGCGGCGCCACCGGGTCCATCCTGCTGGCCGGGGTGGCGGTGGCCGCGCTGCTCACCGCGGTGCAGACGTACCTGCAGCAGCAGCACTCGCAGACGCTGCAGGCGGTCTACGCCTGGATCCTGGGCGGCCTGTCCCAGGCCACCTGGTCCGACGTCACGCTGATCTTGCCGTACGTGATCGTGGCGGCCGGGATCCTGCTGGCCCACCGGCGGCTGCTCGACGTGCTGCGGATCGGCGAGACCGAGGCGGGCAGCCTCGGGGTGGACGTGGCCCGGCTGCGGCTGACCGTGGTCATGGCGGCCACCCTGGGCACCGCGGCGGCGGTCTCGGTGAGCGGGCTGATCGGCTTCGTCGGCATCATCGTCCCGCACACGGTGCGGCTGACGGCCGGGGCGAGCTACCGGATCGTGCTCCCGGTGTCGATGATCGGCGGCGCCGCGTTCCTGGTCCTGGCCGACGTGCTGGCCCGCACCGTGCAGTCCCCCGACGAGGTGCCGATCGGTGTGATCACCGCCCTCGCGGGCGCGCCCTTCTTCCTGTTCATCCTCCATTCGCGACGAGCCCGCCAGGAGCTGGCGTGATCTCCTTCGACAAGGTCAGCGTGCGCTACGGCACCGCCCTGGCCCTGGCTGAGGTCACCGAGAAGGTCCCGGACGGCCAGTGGCTGGCCATCATTGGCCGCAACGGAACCGGCAAGTCGACCCTGCTTCGCGCCGCCGCGAGACTCGTGGGCCATGAGGGGACCATCGCCATCGGGGGGCAGCCGACCTCCCGGTTGCGACGGCGGGCGCTGGCGCTGATGGTCGCGTACGTCCCGCAACTCCCCGAACTGCCGCCCGACATGACCACCCTGGACTATGTGCTGCTGGGCCGGACCCCGCACATCGGCTACCTGCGCACCGAGACGGACGCCGACCGGGAAATCTGCGCGGACCTGCTAGACCGGATGGAGCTGACCCCGATGGCCGGGCGCACGCTCGGCACCCTGTCCGGCGGCGAACTGCAGCGCGCGGTGCTGGCCCGGGCGCTGGCCCAGGAGGCCCCGGTCCTGCTGCTCGACGAGCCGACCAGCGCCCTGGACCTCGGCCGCCGGGTGGCGGCCCTGGAACTGGTGGACGAACTGCGCCGGGAACGGTCGCTGACCGTGCTGTCCGTGGTGCACGACCTCACCCTGGCCGGGCAGTTCGCCGACCGGCTGCTGCTCCTGGACGACGGCCGGGTCGCGGTCACCGGGGACCCGGCCAGCGTCCTGCGCGACGACGTGCTGGCCCGTCACTTCGGCCCGGGGCTGCACGTCCTGACCACGCCGGCCGGGGAACGGGTCGTGGTGAGCTCGCGCACGGCCGCCCGGCCCAATCCGGGGCAGCCGGGTCCCGAGGACCTCAGACCCCCAGATCCCGGCCGATGATCTCCTTCATGATCTCGGTGGTCCCGCCGAAGATCGTCTGCACCCGGCTGTCCGCGAACGCCCGGGCCACCGGGTACTCGCTCATGTAGCCGTAGCCGCCGTACAGCTGGACACAGCGGTCCACCACCCGGTTGCACAGCTCGGTGTCCCACCACTTGACCATGGACGCGTCGGTGTTGGAGAGCTCGCCGTCGGTGTGCTGCAGCACCGCGCGGTCGGTGAACGCCCGGGCCACGGCCAGCTCGGTGGCCATCTCGGCCAGCACGAAGCGGTTGTGCTGGAAGCTGCCGATGGGCCGGCCGAAGGCCTGCCGCTCCTTGGCGTAGGCCAGCGTGTCCTCGAACACCTTCTCCGCCGCCGCCAGCGCGGTCGCGCCGATCGACACCCGCTCCCGGGGCAGGTTCTGCATGAGCGCGACGAACCCGCCGCCCTCCTCGCCGAGCAGGTTGGCGGCGGGCACCACCACGTCGGAGAAGAACAGCTCCGAGGTGTCCTGCGCATGCATGCCGACCTTCGCCAGGTTGCGGCCCCGGCCGAACCCGGCCATGCCGCGCTCCACCACGAGCAGGCTGATCCCCCGGTGCCCGGCGTCCGGGTCGGTCCGGGCCACCACGATGACCAGATCGCACAGCTGCCCGTTGGAGATGAAGGTCTTCTGGCCGTTCAGCACGTAGGAGTCCCCATCGCGGACCGCGGTGGTGCGGATGCCCTGCAGGTCGCTGCCCGCGCTGGGCTCGCTCATCGCGATGGCGGTGATGAGCTCGCCCGAGCAGTACCCCGGCAGCCAGCGGTCCCGCTGCTCCGGGGTGCACAGCCGGAGGAAGTACTGGCCGTTGATGTCGTTGTGCACGGCGAACCCGGGGCCGGTGGCCCCGGCCCGGGCGAATTCCTCGTCGAGGATCAGGTAGAAGCGGTAGTCGGGATTGCCCCCGCCGCCGTACTTCTCATCCACGTCGATGCCGAGCAGGCCCGCCCGCCCGGCGGCCAGCCACACCTCACGGGACACCATCCCGTCCCGCTCCCACTGATCGTGGTACGGCGTGACCTCGCGGGCGATGAACGCCCGCACCATCTCCCGGAACGCGTCGTGCTCGGGGGTGAAGATATCGCGGTGCATACCGCCGCCTCGCTGCCTCGGGCCGCCCAGCCCGCCTGGATCCCTGCTGGCTCAGTTCAGGCGGCGGTGGATTCCGGGAGATAGGCGGCCCACTGCGGATCGCCGTCGTTCGCCGCGCCGATCAGGCGCCAGTGCGCGCCGCGGGGCGCGGCCGGAATCCGGTTCATGGTCCAGCCGAGTTCCTCGATCAGCCGGTCCGCCTTGCTGTGGTTGCACCGCATGCAGGAGGCCACGCAGTTCTCCCAGGCGTGCGGGCCGCCTTTGCTGCGCGGGATCACGTGGTCGATGGTCTCGGCCTTGCGGCCGCAGTACGCGCACAGGTAGTTGTCCCGGCGCATCAGCGCACCCCGGGTCAGCGGGACCCGGCTGCGATGCGGAATCCGCACATAGCGGCGCAACCTGATCACCGAGGGCGTGACGATGACCATCGAGGAGGAGCGCAACAAAGCACCCTCCGAATCGTCGTGCACGACTTCGGCCTTCTCGCCCAGGACAAGGCACACCGCACGCCGCAGGCCGACCGTGGTCAACGGCTCATACGTCACGTTGAGCAGCAGTACCCGTCGCAAGCCCGCCTCCTGCCTGGTGCGGTAGGCAAGCACTAGTGTGCCGGGCCAGCCCCTGGGAGTCCAGGTAGGCCCCCCGGGGTTTCAGGGAAGCACAGCGTGCGAGCCAAGAACAGGGTAACTGGCGGAGCCCGGAGAGGCATAACGCCGGCGCGGCGTTCAGCGAAATGTCATTCCCATAAGGTGCGTTCATGACTGCCCCCGGCTCTCCCACAGCATCCGCTGACCCGCAGCCACCGGGATATCCCCCGGCCCGCCGCGACGGCCTGGCCGAGGATCTGCACGGCCAGCGGGTGCCCGACCCGTATCGCTGGCTGGAGGACGCGGCCAGTGCGGACACCCAGGAGTGGCTGGCGGCCCAGGACACGCTGTGGGCCGCGGCGGAGGCCGGCCTGCCCGGGCGGTCCCGGCTGGCGGCCCGTCTCCAGGAGCTGATGGCCGCCGGGTACGTCGGCGCCCCGGCCTGGCGCGGGCCGCGGCAGTTCTTCATGCGGCGCCTGCCCGGGCAGGAGCATGGGGCGCTGCTGACCGCCGCCCCCGCCGAGCCGGAGCGGGTGCTCATCGACCCGGCGGCCCTGGATCCAGCCGGGCTGACCACGCTCGACTCCTGGCAGCCGGACCAGGAGGGCCGGCTGCTCGCCTACCAGCTGTCCTCCGGAGGGGACGAGGAGTCAGAGCTCCGGGTGCTGGATGTGGTGTCCGGCGAGCAGGTGGACGGCCCTATCGGCCGCTGCCGCTACTCCCCGGTGGCCTGGCTCCCCGGCGGCAAGGCGTTCTATTACGTCCGCAAGCTCCCGCCCGATCAGGTCCCGCCGGGTGAGGAGCAGTTCCATCGCCGGGTGTACCTGCACACGGTGGGCAGGCCCGCCGATGAGGACGTGCTGGTCTTCGGTGCGGGCCGGGACAAGACGAACTACTACGGCGTATCGGTCAGCCGGGACGGCCGCTGGCTGGTGATCTCGGCGGCCCAGGGCACCGCCCCCCGCAACGACGTGTGGCTCGCCGACCTGACCGCCTCCGGGGCCGCCGGGCCGCTCCTCCAGGTCGTGCAGGAGGGCGTGGACGCCCGGACCGGCGTGCACGCAGGCCGGGACGGGCGGCTCTACGTCTTCACCGACGCAGGCGCGCCGCGGGGCAGGCTGGCGGTGGCCGACCCGGCGCACCCCGAGCCGGACCTCTGGCGTGACCTCGTCGGCCAGGACCCCACCGCGATCCTGACCGACTACGCCATCCTGGACGGCGCCGGCCTGGACCGGCCGGTCCTGGTGGTCTCCTGGACCAGGCACGCCATCAGCGAGATCACGGTGCACGACCTGGCCACCGGCGAGCGGACGGGCACGCTGGCGCTGCCCGGGACCGGCCACGCGGGCGGCCACGCCCGGCTGGGGACGACCGGGGGAATCAGCTCCCGGCCCGAAGGCGGGCACGAGGCGTGGTTCGGCTACACCGACAACACCACCCCGGCCACCGTGTACCACTACGACGCGCGCCGCGGGGAGGTCTCCCGCTGGGCCCAGGCCCCCGGCGCCGTGGAGGTACCGGACGTGCGCACCCGCCAGGTGACGTTCGCCTCGAAGGACGGCACCGAGGTCCGGATGCTGGTGATAGGAGGCGGGGACCAGGCCGCGGACGGCCAGCCGGCGGAGCCACGGCCGGCCATCCTGTACGGCTATGGCGGCTTCGGCATCAGCATGGTGCCGGCCTACTCGGCCTCCATCCTGGCCTGGGTGGAGGCGGGCGGCGTGTACGCGATCGCGGCGCTGCGCGGCGGCGGTGAGGAAGGCGAGGACTGGCACCGGGCGGGGATGCGTGAGCACAAGCAGGCCGTGTTCGACGACTTCCACGCGGCGGCGGAGACCCTCATCGCGGGCGGCTGGACCACCCCGGGGCAGCTGGGCATCTCCGGCGGCTCGAACGGCGGGCTGCTGGTCGGGGCGGCCCTCACCCAGCGGCCGGACCTGTACCGGGCCGTGGTGTGCTCGGCCCCGCTGCTCGACATGGTGCGGTACGAGCGGTTCGGGCTCGGCCAGACCTGGAACGACGAGTACGGCACGGCCGCCGATCCGGTGGAGCTGGGCTGGCTGCTCGGCTACTCCCCGTACCACCGGGTGCGGCCAGGCACCCGGTACCCGGCCACGCTGTTCACCGTGTTCGACAACGACACCCGGGTCGACCCCGTGCACGCGTGGAAGATGTGCGCCGCGCTGCAGCAGGCGACGTCGGCGCCGTGGCCGGAGCGCCCGGTCCTGCTCCGCCGGGAGCGGGAGGTGGGCCACGGCGCCCGCGCGGTCAGCCGGTCGGTCACGCTGTCCGCGGACATGCTGGCCTTCCTCGCCGCCCAGACCGGCCTGGATCTCTGAGCCAGGCCAGCATCCCTGATCCGGGCCGGCACCTCCGCGCCGGGCTGGCCCCGGCTCAGTCGCTGACCAGCGCCTCGCGATAATCCCGCACGGCCGGGAAGTCGCCGTGCTTGGCGGCCACCGCCTCGCCCAGCGACCGGGCCGCCCGCAGCACGATGCCGGGCCGGTGCTGGGCAGGCAGGCCGAGCAGGGTGTCCCGGCTCAGCCGCAGTGCCTCCTCGGGCTCGCCGGCTTGCAGCCGGCCCCGGGCCTGGCCGAGGGTGACCAGCGAGCGATCGAGGAATTCGGCCGGTGAGTACAGCCGCAAGGCCTGCCCGAAGGCGTCGTCCGCGCCGCGGTTATCGCCCAGGGTCACCAGCGCGTCGCCCTGGTGGAACAGCAGCTGGCGCTCGGTGTACCCGAACACGGTGTCCCGCCGCTCCTCCTCGGGCAGCTGGTCGAGCGCCTCGTGCGCCTGGTCCAGGGCCGCGCTGGCCCGGCGTACCTCGGCCCCGCCTGCGCCGCCCCGCCCGCCGATGTCGCCCCGCAGGTTCCCGCCGGACCGGGCCCGGGCCAGCCGGGCCAGCGCCCGCGCCTCCACGACGGGGGCCATCACGCCGGCCACGCACGGCTGATGCCCGGCCACATCGGCAGCGGCCCGGGCGGCCGCGGCGGCCTGCGCCGGATCCCCGTAGTACAGCGGCACGAGCGACTCGCGGACGGCGACCCAGGCGCGCAGATGCCGGTCCCCGGTCTCGTCCGCGGCGGTGCGCGCGGTGCTGAAGAACGACCGGGCCAGGCGGTGGTCCCCGGCGTCGATCATGGTCATGCCGGCCAGCCCGGCCAGCCGCGCTGCCAGGCGGCAGAGCCGCTCCACGAACTCCAGCGGCTGGCGCTGCTCACACATCCGCCGGACATCGCCGAGATCGAGGAGCACGTCGCAGAGCAGCCGCATCGGCGGCACCGTCATGTACTGCCGGCCGTATTCGCCGGTCATCCCCTCCCAGTGATCCAGCATGGCCACGGAGACGGTCGCCCCGAGCAGCGCCTCGTCCAGCCGGCGGCGGATCCGCTCGGCGGCGCCGAAGAACCGGCCGTCCATGGCGGCCCCGGGATCGGCCATCAGGCGCAGCAGCGTGCGGCGCACCACGTCGTCGTCAACCTCGCCCACGCTCGGCTGGCCGGGGTGGGCCGCGGGAGCGAACGCGGTGGCGGGGCCGGCCCAGCCAGCCCGGGCCCAGCCAGCTCGGGTCCAGCCAGCTCGGGTCCAGTCAGCTCAGGGGCGCAGGCCATCCAGCACCAGGCGGGGGCACTGCGGGACCGGGTGACACCGGATCGGCTGATGCGGGGAGGCCCGGCGCCGGACGGGGTGCTACGGCCCGGGCGGTCGCGGCAGGCAGGGGCCGGACCAGGCTGGCCGGCAGGCTGGGCCGGACCAGACGGCTCCAGCGCCGGCAATTGCGTGGCGGCGAACCCGGCCGGGCCGGCGACGGCCGCTCCGGGCCCGGGGGCACCGGGCTCCGCGGCGCCGGCCTCACCCGCGCTGGGGACCGCGGTGAGGATCGGCGGCGAGGTACGGCCGGCGGCCGGGACGCTGCCAGGCCGGGCGGGCCCGTCGGTTCCGCCCGGTTCGGGCGCGGTGGCGGCCGCTGGCCCGGACGACAGCGCTAAGACCGGGACGCGGTGCCGCTGCCCGCATAGGCAGGGGCCCTCATAACCGAGGTCGGCCGGCTCGGCCTGGTACACGCAGCACAGGTAGTGGAGGTACTCAGGGCCGGGCCGCTTCTGGCCGCCTTCGTAGGACGACAGCAGGGTCTCGCTGAACCGCGGCGCGGTCCGCCCCTCGTTCACGTATCGCGCCCTGACCTGCGCGACGACGTCCGCGAGGGCGATGCCCAGCGCGAGCCGCTGGGCGCGGACCGGCGTGGTACCGAAGGCGGGACCGCACTGGCTGTGGATCATGAGCGCGATGTCCGCGGCTGACCGGCCGGACGCCAGGCAGTGTGCCCGGATGGCCCGGGCCATCGAGATCTCCTGCCGGGCTTCCAGACCCGCGGGTCCCTGGACGACACCCGGCCCGGCCCGGGCCGGGCTGGCCGCACCGGCCTGGCTGACCTCGCTGAGCAGCAATCGTGGTGCAGCCACACCTGGACCTGACCGGGCGCGCCGTGCTCCCATGTCCCGTTCCTCCTCTGGGCCCCGTCCCGCGTCCGCCCCGCCAAGCGTGCTAACTCACTGTTACATCTAAAGTGCTCTCTGCCGCCCAAATCAAGGAAATACCTCACTACCCGTTCGGCCCGGAATTGATTCGTGCAATTCTCTCTCTACACGTTGCATTCTGCACGCTCCTCCTGGCCTGCGTCATCACAATCGCACGGACTGATACCAAACTGCTTCGTAGTGACGGCCGGCCGCCCCGAGATGGCCAGGCCAGCCGGGCCGGCCGGCCACTATGGGGAGCGGCCCCGGCCCGCCGCCGGTCTTCCCGCCGGGCCGGCCGGTTCCTCCCCGAGTGGCGAAAGGAATTCCCCCGTGATCTCGCAAGCGCTCCTCGCGGCGCGCGTCCTCAGCTCAGCGCCCAGCGACACCCTGGACTCCGCCTGCGGCAAGGATCCCGGGATCGCCTGCCGGCTGACCTGGGACATCCTGCACAACCAGAACGCCTCCGAGTTCGTCAAGGTATGGCTGGCCCAGCCGCTCAGCACGGTGCTGCGGATCATCTTCGTGCTGCTGATCGCGGTGCTCGTCCGGATCGTGGCCCACCGGCTGATCAACAAGATCACCTCCCGGGCGGCGCAGACGGGAGGCAACGGGAAGAGCGACGCGGCGCGCATGCTGCTCGGCGAGCGGCGGCGGCAGCGGGCCAATGCCCTCGGCTCGATCCTGCGTAACTCGGCGTCCGTGCTCATCTTCGGCATCGCCGCGGTGACCATCGCCGGTGACCTCGGCCTGAACCTGGCCCCGGTCCTGGCCAGCGCGGGAGTTCTCGGCCTGGCCATCGGCTTCGGGGCGCAGAGCCTGGTGCGCGACTTCCTGTCCGGCATCTTCATGCTGCTGGAGGACCAGTACGGAGTGGGCGACGTCATCGACGCGGGCTACGCCACCGGCACGGTCGAGGCGGTCAGCCTCCGGGTCACCCGGCTCCGCGACGTCAACGGCGTGGTCTGGCACGTGCGCAATGGGACCATCAACCGGATCGGCAACGAATCACAGGGCTGGGCCCGCGCGGTGGTCGACTTCCCGGTGGCCTACGACCAGGACCTGCCCGGGGTGCGCCAGACCATGAAGGAGACGGCCGACCAGATGTGGCAGGAGCCGCGCTGGCATGACGTGATCATGGAGGAGCCGGAGGTCTGGGGCGTCGAGTCGGTGTCCAGCGACGCCATCGTGATGCGCCTGGTGGCCAGGACGCTGCCGTTGCGCCAGTGGGAGGTGGCCCGGGAACTGCGGGAGCGGCTGAAGAACGCGCTGGCTTCCGCGTCGGTGGACGGGGAGCCGGTGGCCACGGCCATCGGCGCGGGCACCGCGGCCCAGGCCAGCGCCCAGGCCCACGCGCCCGGCCCCACGGAGGATTGAGGAAGGGCACTACCCCCGCCCATAACGCGCCCGGCTCTGCTGCCCTGGGGGACGACCCCCCGGAACCCCCCACTACCCTGGAGCACGCGATGGACGACACCAGGGAACTGAGCTTTTACGAGGCGGTCGGCGGCGAGGAGACGTTCCGCCGCCTGACCCGCCTGTTCTACGAGGGCGTGGCCGGGGACCCCGCGCTGCGCGCCGTCTACCCGAGCAAGGATCTGGGGCCCGCCGAGGAGCACCTGCGGCTGTTCCTCATCCAGTACTGGGGTGGCCCGGCCACCTACAACGAGCTGCGCGGTCACCCGCGGCTGCGGATGCGGCACCGGCACTTCGTCATCGGCGAGGCCGAGCGCGACGCCTGGCTGCGCCACATGCGCGCCGCGCTCGACCAGATCGGGCTGGCGCCCGCGCTCGACGCCCAGCTCTGGGACTACCTGGTCATGGCCGCGAACAGCCTGATCAACGCGCCCACCGGACCGGGCCGGCCCGACCTGGGGCTCAGCCCAGCCTGAGGCCGCTAGCCCCCAGTCGCGCTTACCGCCGCCTGACCTATCCGCGGGTCAGCTTGCGGTAGGTGACCGCGTGCGGCCGGGCCGCCTCCGCGCCGAGCCGCTCGATCTTGTTCTTCTCGTAGGACTCGAAGTTGCCCTCGAACCAGAACCAGTTCGAGCCGCCCTCCCAGGCCAGGATGTGCGTGGCGATGCGGTCCAGGAACCACCGGTCGTGGCTGGTGACCACCGCGCAGCCGGGGAACTCCAGCAGCGCCCGCTCCAGCGAGGCGAGGGTCTCCACGTCCAGGTCGTTCGCGGGCTCGTCGAGCAGCAGCAGGTTGCCGCCCTGGCGCAAGGTGAGCGCGAGGTTGACCCGGCCCCGCTCGCCGCCGGACATCATCCCGGCCGGCTTCTGCTGGTCGGGGCCCTTGAAGCCGAACGCGGCCACGTAGGCCCGGCTGGGGATCTCCACGTTGCCCACCCGGATCGTGGATTCTCCGCCGGAGATGGCCTCCCAGACGTTCTTGGCCGGGTCGATCCCGGACCTCAGCTGGTCCACGTAGGCGGTCTTGACGGTGTCACCGATCTTGATGTGGCCCGAGTCCGGCTGCTCGTCGCCCACGATCATCTTGAACAGCGTGGTCTTGCCGACCCCGTTCGGGCCGATCACGCCGACCAGCCCGTTGCGCGGCAGCGAGAAGCTCAGCCCGTCGATCAGCACCCGGTCCTCGAAGCCCTTGGCCAGGTCCGTGACCTCGACCACCTGGCTGCCCAGCCGGGGGCCCGGCGGGATCTGGATCTCCTCGAAGTCAAGCTTGCGGTGCTTGTCCGCCTCGGCCGCCATCTCCTCGTACCGCTCCAGCCGGGCGCGGCTCTTGGACTGGCGGGCCCGGGGGCTGGAGCGGACCCACTCCAGCTCGTCTTCCAGCCGCTTGCGCCGCTTGGCGTCCTTCGCGCCCTCGACCTTGATCCGGGAGGCCTTGGTCTCCAGGTAGGTGGAGTAGTTGCCCTCGTAGGGGTAGGTGTGGCCCCGGTCCAGCTCGAGGATCCACTGCGCCACGTTGTCCAGGAAGTACCGGTCGTGGGTGACCGCCACGACCGTCCCGGGGTACTTCTCCAGGTGCTGCTCCAGCCACTGCACGCTCTCCGCGTCCAGGTGGTTGGTGGGCTCATCCAGCAGCAGCAGGTCCGGCTGGGACAGCAGCAGCTTGCACAAGGCCACCCGGCGGCGCTCTCCCCCGGACAGCACGGTCACATCGGAGTCGGGGGGCGGGCAGCGCAGCGCGTCCATGGCCTGTTCCAGCTGGCTGTCCAGGTCCCAGGCGTCGCGGTGATCAAGCTGCTCCTGGAGCTTGCCCATCTGTTCCAGCAGCTCGTCGGAGTAGTCCGTCGCCATCTTCTCGGCGATCGCGTTGTACTCGTCCAGCAGGGCCTTGGTCTCCGCCACGCCGTCCTCGACGTTGCCCAGCACGGTCTTGGTCTCATCCAGCCCCGGCTCCTGGCTCAGCAACCCCACCGTGAAGCCGGGAAACAAGCGCGCATCGCCGTTGGACGGATGCTCCAGGCCCGCCATCATCTTCAGCAGGGTCAACTTGCCCGCGCCGTTGGGTCCGACCACACCGATCTTGGCCCCGGGGAAAAACGCCAGCGTCACGTCATCAAGGAGGACCTTGTCACCCTTCACCAAGCGGGCGGCCTGCATCTGATAGATAAATTCCGGCATGCTCCAAGGTTAGGGGTATCAGCGCAGCGGGTCGGACGGCCCGGCTCCTGGGGGAAGCGTGCACACCCGGTCCCGGCCTGACTTCTTGGCCCGGTACAGGCGCTTCGGTGCGGTGCCCTGACCCGCCACGGTCCTCGGTGCATCGTGCGCTGGACTGCCGACATGCCACCTGTCCATGACTGCCGCAGGCAGGCCCCTCCGGCATTTCGGTCACATTCCGTATTCAAGAAGCGGCCGAACTATGACGCTGGGTAACAGCGTAGGGCCAGGGGGCCTGCCCGGCACGCAATTCCGTGGAACCGGCCCGGCGTGCTGCGCAGGACCGGGACTCAGAACGGCGCGGACACCCCCGCGGCCTCGGCCACCCGGTCCACGCCGGCCCCGTCCAGGCCAGCCCCGTCCAGGCCAGCCCCGTCCAGGCCAGCCCGGCCGAGAGCGGCCAGCGCCGGATCGGCTCCGTTGCGGGCCTCAAGCGCGGCCATCGCCTCATCGGTGCCGTCCGGGCCGGCCTCAGCCCCGGGCCCGCCGGGGTGCCCGGCCTCAGCGCCGCTGCCGCCCAGCGCCCCGGGCCCAGCTGCTCCAGGCCCCGGTGCCCCGTTCCCGGGCGTTGCGTTCTCGGCTGCGGGCCGCCGGGGCCGCTGGAAGCTGGCCACACCGCGGGCCAGGTCGTGCCCGACCGAGGTGGCCTCGATCTCGACCGCCAGCCGTGAGACCCCGTCCTTCTCGTACGGCCGGACATGGAGCCGGCCCTTGACCAGCACGGGCTCGCCCTTATGCAGGCACTTCGCGACGTTGTCGGCCAGCGTCCGCCAGCACAGCACGGTGACGAACGAGGTCTCCCCGTCCGTCCACTCACCCGTCTCGCGGTCCACCCACCGCGGGGTGCAGGCCACCCGCAGCGAGACGCTGGGGATACCCCGGGTCGTGATGCGGAACCGCGGCTCGCGGGCCACGTACCCGGCCAGGAATACCTGGGCCTCGTTGATCATGACATCCTCCTGGGTCTGCCCCGGCGGCCCCGGTGAGCGGCGCCGCCCGCGGCGGCACGGTGCCGCCCGCTGCCGTCCACGATCACCGCCGGGGACGCGAGCGGCCACGCCGAACCAGGTTCTGTGGATAGCGGCGCCAACTCAGGAAGGTTGTGGACAGGCAGGCAGGAAACGGCAGTACCGGATGCGACAATCCGGCTGCCGCTCCCCTGTGCCGGGCGACCCGGGAACCCGGGCTACGCGGACACGAGCTCGGCGGGCTCGGCGATCACATCGACCAGGGCGCCGTTGCGCATCACGGTGATCGCCATCGGCTGCCCGATCGCCTCGGCGAACATCAGCCGCTGCAGATCCTGTGCCGCGGCGACCGGGCTGCCGCCCGCGCTCACCAGCAGGTCCCCGGCCCGCAGGCCGGCCCGGTCGGCCGGGCCGCCCGGCACCACCTCGGCCACCCGCAGCCCGGTGGGCCGCCCGACCCGCCCGGCCAGCACGGCGGGGAGCGGGGCCGGGACGCTGACCAGCCCGAGGTAGGCCCGCCGGACCTTGCCGTCCCGCATGAGCGCGGAGATGATGCGCCGTGTCGTCCCGTTGACCGGGACGGCCAGGCCCAGGCCCACGCCGGCCACGGCGGTGTTGATGCCGACCACCCGGGAGTGGCTGTCCGCGAGGGCCCCGCCGGAGTTGCCCGGGTTCAGCGCCGCGTCGGTCTGGATCACGTCCTCGATCAGCCGGCCCGCACCGGCGCTGCGGGTGGGCAGCGACCGGCCCAGGGCGCTGACCACCCCGGCAGTGACCGATCCGGCCAGGCCGAGCGGGTTGCCCACGGCCACCACCAGCTGGCCGACCACGAGCTGGTCCGCCTCGCCCAGCTCGGCGGGTGGCGGGGTGGCCCCGGAGGCCCGTAGCACGGCCAGGTCGGACAGCGGGTCCGCCCCGACCACGCGGAATGGGGTGGTGGAGCCGTCCGCGAACGCGGCGGTGCCGGACGTGGCGCCGCCCACCACGTGTGCGTTGGTGAGCAGGAAGCCGTCCCCGGTGAAGACCACGCCCGAGCCGAGGCTCTCGCCGGCTCCGCTGCGGCCGCCACCGCTCCGGCGGGGCTGGGGCACCCGCAGGCTGGCCACCTTGCCGGTGAGCTCGGCCGCGACCCCGGTCACGATCTGCGAGTAGCTGTCCAGTGGTTGCTGATCTGGCACGCTGCCTCCTACCCCGGCGGATCCGGAGAGTGCAGATCCTGCGGGGGATTACATAATTACAACTTGCGCAGAGTCCTAACGCCAACCCGTGGCCCGGCCTTCCCCCCGGTTTACGCCGTGGGCGGAACGGGGGACGGGCGACCTCCGGGCGGCTGTATTGCGGGCGGCCGGGCGGCTCTATCCGGGGCGGCCCGGCTACCGCCGGGCGGCTTGGAGCGCGCTGCAGAAGCGGGCGTATTCCGACAGTTCCTGCTTGATCGGCACCAGCACGAACTGCTCGGCGACGTCCTGCATCCGGGATCGCATCTGGGCCTCGACCCGGCCGCGCTCCCGCAACGCGGCCGCGCTGACCAGGTTCATGCAGCCGGACGCGGTCAGCCAGCCCAGCGCGAGGATGGCCACGATCAGGATCGCGACCCAGGGCAGCAGGGCGGCGTCGCTGAAGATGGCCGCGGCGTGATGCGCGGCGTGGAAGACCCCGATCACCAGCAGCGCGCCGATCCAGGCCAGCCCGGCCACCACGCAGCCCAGCAGCAGCCCCTGCCAGGCCGCCGCCAGCTTCCACCAGGGCTCCACGCTGTTCTCCTCGGGCAGCGCCTCGCCGATCGCCGCGCCGAGCGCACCCGGGATCTCATCCCGCTTCGACCGGGCCGCCAGCCGGACCGTCTGCGACCAGGGAGCCGGGAGCGCCGGGCCGATCTGCTCGCCGATCGCGGTGAGCGCGTTGTCGATCTCGGCCTGCTGGGCCCCGGCCGGGCCGGCCGAGATGCCGCGCAGCTCTTCCCACAGGTTGCCGAGCCGGAGCTTGCGCACCGGATCACGGCCGAGAGCCCGGTCCACCAGCCAGGACACCGGCCAGCCGACGTAGTCCACGGCCCGCAGCTCGCGGGCACTCTGCAGGGCCTGGCCGACCCCGGCCGCGCCCGCGGCCTTGGTGAACGACTCTCCCAGGACCGCGGCGCTGCCCCGGGGGACCTCGGCGAAGTCCTCGTCGCCGGTGTCCAGGCCCGCGCCGCGCGCCTCACCGGCGTAGGGCACGAACCGCTCAGCCATCACGTCCAGGTCGGCCGCGATCCGGTCGGTCGAGGCGCGGGCGCTCGCTGACCGTCTCGACCAGCACCTTGCGCAGGTCGTCCAGGCCGGCGCCGGTCCGGGCCGACGTGACCAGGACCCGGGCGTCGTGCAGCCCCTCCGAATCGAGCAGCCGGGTCAGGTCCGATACGCAGTCCTCGGTCTGCTCCGGGGTGAGCAGGTCGGACTGGTTCAGCACGACCGCGATCACTGACGAGTGGCCCGCGAGCGGGGTGAGGTAGCGGCGGTGTACCGACGCGTCCGCGTACTTCTGCGGGTCCAGGACCCACAGCATCAGGTCGGCCAGCCCGACGAGCCGGCTCGTCTCCACCGCCGCCCCGGCGGCCACTGAGTCGTGGTCCGGCAGGTCGATCAGGATCAGGCCGTTCAGCGACGACTCGCCCGCGCCGAGCGCGCTGGACCGCGCGTAGCGGTTGCGGTGCGGGATGCCGAGCCACTCCAGCAAGGGCCCGGCACCGTCCATGCCCCACACGCAGGCGTGCGGATCCTTGGTGAACGGCCGGGTCACGCCCACGGCCGAGAAGTCCGCCCCGGCCATCTGGTTGAACAGCGACGACTTACCGCTGCCGGTCCCGCCGGCCAGCACCGCCACGGTGTGGTTGGGCGACAGCCGGAGCCGCTCGCCCGCCCGGGCCACCAGCTGCTCGGCCTCGGTCAGCAGCGGCTGGCGGAAGCCCTCCGGGCCGCTGCGGGCCGCGCCGATCTGGATGACCCGGGCCAGCGCGGTCAGCCGGCCCGACAAGTCTGCGACCGGCTGCGAGCCGGCCCGGCCCGGGGCGACGATCCCGCTGGACGCCGGTCCGCCGTGGCCCGCCGGTCCCCCGTTCGCCGCCTCCCCGGCCCCGGTCAGCCAGGTCGACGGGTATTCCCCGATGCTCATCTCGCCATCTCAAGTGAGTAGGTGGCCTGGTACAGCCGGACCGCCGCCGCGTCGTCCAGCGTCCCCGCCGAGTCAATCACCTCGACGAACCTCAGCATCTCCTCATCGAACAGCCGGCTCATCCGCTCCCGCAGGTCGGCCCGGGCCTTGGTGCCGATCTCGCGCAGCGGTCCCGCCCCGAAGAGCGAGGTCAGCAGGAGCTGCGGGACGGCGCTGGTGCCCTCGGCCGGGGCGCTGTCGGCGTCACGCTGCCCGAGCATGGCCACGATGAGCACGGTGGCCAGCGAGTCGTCGTCGAAGGACATCACCCGGGCGACGGAACGCTTGGTCACGCTCTCCGCCTTGACCAGCCGCATCACGTGGTCCTGCCAGGCGCTGACCGCCCGGGCCGCGTGGGTCGGCAGGTCCGTCGAGGAGTGGGCCAGCGGCAGCGTCGCCTGGCGGACCGGGCCGGTCAGGGCGGCCCCGTCGTCGTCCGGGACATCCGGCATGGCGTCTACCGAGGTGCCGAAGATCAGCCCGGCGTCCGCGGCGAACTGCGATCCGGTCCAGCTCTGGCTGGCTTCGGCGGCGGCGAACGCGTCCAGCAGGGCCTCACCCGCCGGGTGGTTGCGCCAGCGCCGGACGGATTCCTCGGCGGCCCGGTCGCCGACCGAGAGGATCAGCGACTCGATCCCGGACCGCAGCGCGCTCTTGAGCGCCTGGGCCCGGGCCGGGACGCCGCGCTTGCGCTGGCGGCTGGCCTGCCGGCCGCGGGGGGCCTGGAGGCCGCGCAGCAGCTCGCCGGTCCCGGCAAAATCCTGCCAGCGGGCCAGGATCTCGCCGCGCAGCAGCGAGCCGTCCGCCAGCGCCTCGTCGGCCTCAGCCAGCCCCGCCGCGTAGGCGCCCTCGACCGTCGCCCTCAGGTCGGAGCGGATGACCAGCTGGGCTTCCACCTCGGCAGCCAGCGCGGGAACCCGGCTGCGGAAGGTGTCCAGGGCGCCGGCCATGGTCTGGGTCAGCACGGCGACCCGGCGGTCGGCCCGCACGGCGGTGTCCTTCAGCCATTCCCGGACCGGCGCGGAGGCCTCGGCGGGGAGCCGCCCGTCCGTGATGATGGTCTCGTTGATCACGAACCGGTCGTTCTCGCCGAGCCCGTTGGCGTCCAGCATGGCCCCGAAATGCTTGGTGAGCTCGGCGCCGCTGGACGGCGGGACCCGGGACAGCACGATGCCCAGGGCGGCGCCCCGCTCCTTGGCGTACTCCAGCAGTTCCCACACCGCTGCGTCGGCGTAGCGGCTCGCCGTGGTCATGAACAGCCACAGATCCGAGGCGTCCAGGAACTGGTGGGCGAAGTCCCGGTGCGCGGACACCACCGAATCGATGTCCGGCGTGTCGAGCAGGGCGACGCCCTTGGGCATGCCCTCGCTCGCGGCCAGCACGAGCAGCCCGTCCCGGCCCGACCGGGCCAGCCCTTCCTGGCGGACGCGGGGCACGGTGGGCAGGAACACGTTCTCCGCGAACCAGTCCGCCTCGTCAGGATGGCAGGCCAGCACCGGGCTGTTCGTGGTGGGGCGGCGGATTCCGGTCGCGCTGACCTGGGCTCCGACGATGCTGTTGACCAGCGTCGACTTGCCCGCGCCGGTCGAGCCCACCAGGGCGACCAGGATGGGCGCCTCGGACTGCCGGATCCGGGGCAGCAGGTAGTCATCGATCTGGCTGAGCAGCTTGCGCCGCTCCGCGCGGGTCGCTTCCACGCCCTTGGTCTCGTAGACGAGGTTCACGTCCACGATCCGGCGTCGTAGCGTGAGCAGGGCCGCCTCAAGCTGCCGGGCATCGACCCTGCGATGCTGCCCCGCTTCGCCGCCCCCTGGAATTACGGGCCCCGCCGCGGCGGGACCTGGGCCCGGCGGGACAGCCGGCGGCTGCCCGGGCCGGACGGGGTCGGCCGCAGGTACCGCATCCGTGCCCGTCGCACGGGCTGATGCGGCAGCTAGGCCCTGCCCTTCCGTCATTGCTCTCCTGTCACTGCCCTTCGCGCGTTGGGATGACTCCGGCAGGCCCGGAAGACGTGGGCACGACTACACTCTGCGCTTCCCTCAGTGCTTTTCGTGAGAGTTCGGCAATCTGTGCCCCGACATTCACTACTTCACCTATGACCACAATCGCTGGCGGACGCAGCCCGGCCGCGCCGACCTCCTCGGCGACGGTGGCGAGCCCCGTGGTAATTATGTGCTGCGTGGGCAGGGTACCGTCCACAATGACCGAAACTGGCGTCCGCGAATCCCGGCCGTAACGCATCAGCGTTCTGGTGATCGGCTCCAGGTTCTCCAGCGCCATCAGGAGCACCAGCGTGGCCTGCGAGCCGCCCAGCTCAGCCCAGTTGACCGTGGACCGCTCGTCACCGGGCGGGATATGCGCCGAGACCACGCGGAATTCCTGGGTGATGCCCCGGTGAGTGAGCGGGATACCGGCCGCGGCCGGCACCGCCACGGCGCTCGTCACGCCCGGCACCACCGTGACCGGAATACCGGCCTCAAGGCAGGCGAGAATCTCCTCGCCGCCCCGGCCGAAGACGAATGGGTCACCGCCTTTGAGCCGGACCACAAACAATCCCCGCCGGGCCCGCTCCACCAGCACGGAATTGATCGCCTCCTGGGCCATCGCCCGGCCGCGGGGAATCTTTGCCGCGTCGACCAGTTCCACGTCCGGGGCGAGTTCGTCGAGCAGGGACCGGGGCGCGAGCCGGTCGGCCACCACGACGTCCGCCTCGGCCAGCAACTCCCGGCCGCGGACCGTGATCAGGCCGGGGTCACCCGGGCCCCCGCCGACCAGCGCGACCCGGCCGCCGGGCCGGCGCCGGCGGCGCGCACTCACCCGGCCGGACTGCAAGCCGGCCAGCACCTCGTCCCGGATGCCCGCACTGCGCAGCGGATCACCGCTCACCACGCCGAACCGCACGTCCCCGGCCTGGCCGGAGGCGGGCGTCCAGGCGGCGGAGGCGGCCGCGTCATCGGCCCGGACCGACCAGATCCGGGCCGCCTCGGCCTCCTGGGCCACGGCCGCGTTCACCGCCGGGTCATCGGTGCACGCGCAGACCAGCCACGCCCCGGCGCAGTCGCCCGGCGCGTACTCGCGGGACTGCCACCGGATCCGGCCCGCCGCCGCGAGGTCGTGCAGCGAGGCGCTGATCTGGGGCGAGACGATCAGTACGTCCGCACCGGCATCGAGCAGGCCGGCGACGCGCCGGGTAGCCACCGCGCCACCCCCGGCGACCAGTACCCGGCGGCCGTCCAGGCGGAGAGCCAGGAGGTAAGGCGCAGCCGTGCCGGCGACCATGGCGGTCCGCCCTCCTTCGGCTACAGCTGGGCCGCGCCCAGCGATTCATTCCCCAGGTCACAGAGACTAGTGGCTCCCGGGCGCGGCCTTCCCGCTTCCTCCCGGCCCCGCTACCGCGCGGTTACCGGCCCGCCGCCCGGTTTCCGGGTCCCGCTACGGCCTGGCCGGGCCCGCGGCGCCGGCCTCCGCCGCGGCCCGTGCGACGTCGGCCAGGGCACAGAACGCGGCCGCGGCCACCGCCGCGCCACCCTTCTCCGACACGTTGGTCAGGGCCGGGAGACCGCTGGCCCGCAGCGCGTCCTTGGCCTCGGCCGCGCCCACCAGGCCCACCGGGAGCGCGATGACCAGGGCGGGCTGGACGTTCCGGCTGATGATCTCCGCCAGCGCCTCGGCGGCGCAGCCCACCACCCAGATCGCGCCCGGCCCGGCCTGGCCGAAGGCCAGCCGGACGGCGGCCGCGGGCCGGCTGATCGCGGCCGTCCGGGCCAGCCGCGCGGTCAGCGAGTCCTCGCTCGTGCAGATCACCGGGTAGCCGGGGATCCCGGCGGCCACGGTCACGCCGTCGGCGACGACCGGCACCCCGGCCGCGAGTTCCTCGACCCCGGCGGCCAGTACCTGCTCGTCGCAAACCAGGTCGGTCGCGTAGTCAAAGTCGGCACTGGCCACGATGACCCGCTCGGTCACGCACCGGCTCAGCGGGGCGAGGCGGCTCAGATCGATACGGGATCGCACGATCCGGTAGGCATCGTCCCCGGACCTCGCGTCCGGCACGGGAGCCCCGGTCATCATCGTCCCTTCCCGCTGGCAATCGACCCGTAATTCATGGTTTCCAGATCACCTGAATAGCTAATCTCTCACCTGCCGTGGGGTCATCAGCATGGCACAACGGTTTGCCGAGTCGTGCGTCATCCGCATGCGGCACGGCGCCGCGCCGCTACACTGGCCACGCGCATCCGTGGTCGCGTCCCGCACCCGGCGGCTCCACAGCGCCGGCCGCCACGCGATAACCACGCATGAAGCCGGGATTACGAACAGACAGGTCGCGCCAGCGATGGCGGGCAGGCCGACAAGATCCCGGGGCTGGCTGAATCCTCGGCCTGTCGCCAGGTAACCCTCAGGTTGCCCAGGTGGCAGAATCCGGCGGCACCCGGTACAACCGGGTGGCAACTGAACGACATGCGTCGCGAATGGAGAATTGATGGGGCCAATGGAGGCGGCACTGCGAGAGGCGGCACCGTGAGCGGCACATTGGAAGCGGATGAGGCGATCGACGACGCGGCGGCCAAGGCCTTCTTTGCCGAGTTCGGCGAGCCGGCCGAGCACATGCCGCCGGTCGCCGTCGTCATTGCCGCCTACAACGAGCAGGGCGTGATCGGCTCCGTTGTGGACGCCTTGCCGGCCTCCATCTGCGGGCTCGCCACCACGGCCGTGGTGGTCTCGGACGGCTCCGCGGACGGGACCGTGGCCGAGGGCCGCCAGCACGGCGCGCTCGTCGCGGACGTCCCGGTCAACCGGGGCCAGGGCGCGGCACTGCGCCTCGGCTACCGGCTGGCGCGCGAAGGCGGCGCCCAGTACATCGTGACCACGGACGCGGATGGCCAGTACAACCCGGCCGAGATGGAGCGCGTGCTGGCCCCGGTGGTGGCCGGCGACGCAGACTTCGTCACCGGCTCCCGCAAGCTGGGCAGCCAGGAGACCAAGGACCTGGTCCGCCGGATGGGCACCTGGGTCTTCGCCACCACGATCAGCGTGCTGACCGGGACGCACATCACCGACTCGTCGTTCGGGCTGCGCGCGATGCGCTCCGAGGTGACCGGGGTGGTCCGGCTGGAGCAGCCGCAGTACCAGTCGGCCGAGCTGCTGATCGCGGTGCTGGCGCGCGGGTTCCGGGTGGCCGAGGTCCCGGCGACGATCCACAAGCGCCAGGTCGGCGAGAGCAAGAAGGGCCACAACGCGATCTACGGCCTGCACTACGCCGGTGTGGTCACCGGCACCTGGTGGCGGGAGCGGCGGCACCGGGTGCCGGGCGGGACCGCCCTGCCGCCCGTGCCGTCCGCAACCCCGGAACCGCCGGCCAACGCCGTGCCGGATCCCGGGCCGGCCCAGCGCGGCTGATCCCCTGCGCGGCTAAGCTGCGCGGTTAAAACCTAGCGCGAACAACGAAGCGCCCGGCTGGTGATCACCAGCCGGGCGCTTCGTTGTTCGCAGTTCAGCGGCGGGAACCGTGCTCCGGGGCCACCGTGCCATCAGCCTCATCGTGTTCGGAGGAAGCGTGCCGTCCGGCCGAGCCGTTGGCCCAGGCGGACATGCCGTTGGCCCGCGCCGGGTCCATGGTGTCCGCGAACCGGGCCTCGCCGGCCTGCGGCCCGGCTGGGTGGTGGTGGTGGTCGGCGGTCAGGAGGGGCTCCACGGGCTCGTCCGTGACCGGCGCCCGGCCCTCGACGACCTCCAGCGTGTCAACCTTGGCGTTCCGGTCGGCAAACAGGATGAAGTGGAAGATAACGAACCGGCCCGCGAACGTCAGGCAGTTCGCCGCGAAGTAGAAGAGGTCGGCCACGAGGACCCGGGCCGCACCATCCAGCCCCATCTCCATGGCCACGTGGTTCCCGAACTTGCTGGCCAGGGTCAGGATGATGCCGGCGCCGATGGAGACGGCCACGAACGGCAGGGTCTCCTTCAGCAGATGCGGGCGCCCCTTGCGCTCCCACGCCCAGCGGCTGATCACGTAGCTGACGGCCGCCCCGGCGAACCAGCCGGCGAACCCGGCCACGCCCGCGGTGAGGTTAGCTGGCCCCAGGCAGATGATGTACGTGATCTGCGTGGCGGCCACCGCACAGAACGCCGCCGGGGCAAAACGGATGAAACGCTTCACGACCGTACTGCGCAGCCTGCGCTGCAACGGTGCGGGAACGATTCGCCACAGGGCGTCAGAAATCCTGGGCGGAAGATGAGTCATCAGCGTCCTAGCTCTTTCGGAGACCGACAGGTCACCCAGACAGGTATACAGTACGGGACCCCGCAGATGTCCCAGGTACGGGCCTCCTCTCAGGATTCATTCAGCATCACCCGTCGCGGCACGGCGCATGATGCCCCTAGCTGCCCACCAAGTACGGCCCTGACACATCCGCCCCCACATCGGCTGACCTGACGTGCCCTAGCTGGCCGCACTATCCACGTACGGCCCTGACACATCCGCCCCCACATCAGCTGACCTGACGTGCCCAGCTGGCCGCGATGCACCCCCTGATACATCTGTTCCCTACCCAGGACGAGGTAGCTCTAGCTGACCGCACCGCCCAGGCTGGCCGGGCCGGCCCAGGTGCCCCCGCTGTACCGGGCGCGCCACAGGTGCTTGCTGGCGCCTTTCCAGAACACGTCGATCACCCCGCTGGCTGACCAGCGGCGAATGGCGCGCTGCCCAGTGCCCCCATTCCCAGCGGCGCCGCCCGCTGCCAGCTGGCGCCCTGGCTGGCCGACCACCAGAGCTTGCCGTTGGTGCCCTTCCAGAAAACATCCGCTCCCTGGCCGGGCACACTGACCGCGACCGGGCCCGCGGACAGGCCCCCGCTCAGCTCGGTGGCCTTGCTCCAGCCGGATCCGGGCGTGTACGTGATGTGCCACACCCCCTGGTGCGAGGTCGCGGCCCAGAAGACATCCACGAGGCCGCTGGCCAGGCCGGTGACTGCGGGGGCACTGCCCAGCTTGCCCATGCCCCGGTCGACCGGTTTGCCCCAGGACTGGCCCGAGCGGCGGATCACCCAGAGGTGGCCGTTAGTGCCTCTCCAGGCCACGGTCAGCGCGCCCCGGCCGGACACCGCGGGGGCCGGGGCCGACGCCAGCTGCCCGCCAGGTGTGCGGGACCGTGAAGGTGTATCCCCGGTACGCCACCCGCTGAGACGAGGACGAGGACTGGGACTGGGCGTGCGTGACGCTCGCGGCCGCGCTCACCGCGGGTCCCTGCGGTGGCGAGCAGCAGGCCGGCCGCCCACCAGGCTGGCCTCAGCGCACGGCGGCGCCCGGCCTTTCGTGCATACCTATTGAAATGCATGATGAATCCCCCCCGGGCAAGCCGCATTCACCCCCATTTCCGGACGACCGGCAATTTCCCTGCCCCCTGCGGTCGTCGGGCGGTGTTACGCAGCCACTCTTCATCTACAACATGAGAGCTTAAAGGCTGAGGTTCCGTATGACTAGAGTGACTCTCGGAAGCCGGTCATATTTGCCAAGAAGCCTCTTGCCAAACAAACAATGAAATAGAAGCAAGAACTGATTCGGCCGGACAACTAGTCAGAATTGGTGATACCAGCGTCCAGTCCGCCGGAACTGCCGGGGCTCGCATGCCACAGTTTCCGGGGCGGCCCTTTCAGTCCGGGACCAGGCGGCCCGGTCTCCGCGTAGGGGGATAGCACGAAGCCGTTCGGGTAAATGATCTTCTCGCCCGTTTCCGGCGGGACCGGTGGCCTGCCGGGTTTCCTGCCCTGGGCCGGGCCGCCCTGGGCCGGGACGTCACCGGCCGCCATCGCGGTGCGCACCGCCCCGATGCCGCTGGCCGCCCGGATCTCCTCCAGGGCGGCCAGGTCCCAGCACTCCTCCCCGTTGACCGACACCGACCCGCCGGTCCGGCGCACCCGGCCGCGGGCCACGAGCAGCCAGGATCCGAACACCCGGGCCGCGCACCGCGGCTGGACCGATTCGAAGAACGCCAGGTCCACCGGACCGGTCGCATCATCGAGGGTGGCGAAGATGATCCTCATCCCGGACCGGATGGCCGGGGTCTGCGTGGCGATCTTCACCCCGGCCACCAGGATCCGCGACCCGGCCCGGCAGCGGTGCAGGTCGGCGGAGCGCACCACGCCCAGCTGGGCGAGCAGGTCCTCGTAGAAGCTCACCACGTGCTGGCTCAGGTCGATGCCGAGGATCTCCAGCTCGGTCTCGACCCGCTCGGCCGGATTCAGTTCCCGTAGCTCACCAGCGGGAACGAGTTCCGCGAACCCATCGTCGTCCGCATCGTTAAGGGTAGGAGCCGTGCGGGCTGAGCCTGCCGGGGCCCGGCGCGCGCGGCGGTCGAGGACCCCGACCCGGGCCAGCAGGTCGCGCCGGGATGGGGGCGGCCCCGGCGTTACACCCGGTTTCACCGCCGCGGCGTCCGGCCCATCAGGGGCGTAGAGCGAGTCCAGGGCGCCCACCAGGACCAGCCGCTCGGCCACCGGGCGGGACACGGCCGCCCGCTCCCACAGATCCCGCAGCGACGCATAGGGCTGGCCCGCGACGATCCGGGCCACCTCGGTGTCGCTGATCCCCTTGACTTCCCGCAACCCCGGCCGCAGCCCCTCCCCGGGCAGCTGGGCCACCCGTTCCACGCACCAGTCCCCGATGGAGGCATTCACGTCCACCGGCAGGATCGGGATGCCGGCCAGCCGGGCGTCCCCGACGATCACCCGCTTGGGGTACATCCCGGGATCATGGGTGAGCACCCCGGCGTAGAACGCGGCCGGATAGTGCCGCTTCAGCCAGGCCGACTGGTACGTCGGGACCGCGAACGCCGCCGCGTGCGCCTTGCAGAAGCCGAACCCGCCGAACGACTCGAGCACCTCCCAGACCCGCACCACGGTCACCGCGTTGTACCCCCGGTCCCGGGCCGCCTCGCGGAACCACTCCCCCGCGCTGGCCCGGGAGCGGTCGTCGGAGAGCATCCGCCGGATCCGCTCGGCCTCGGAGAGCCCGCAGCCGGTCATCGCGTGGATGATGCGCAGCACCTGCTCGTGGAAGATGACCACCCCGCCGGTCTCGGCGAGCGTGGCGGCCAGGTCCTCGTGCGGATAGGAGGGCTCCCGGCGGCCGTGCCGGGTCTCCAGGTAGGGCGTGACCATGTCGGAGTTGACCGGGCCCGGGCGGAACAGCGAGATGTCCACGATCAGGTCGCCCATGGTGCGCGGCAGGAGCTTGGCCACGAGCTCACGCTGGCCCGGTGACTCGATCTGGAAGCAGCCGAGGGTCCGCGCGCTGCGGATCATCTCGAACGTCGGCTCGTCGGCGCAGCCGACGGTGTCGATGTCCACCTGCTCGCCCCGGGTCCGGCCGATCTCGGCGACCGTGTACGCCATCGCCGACTGCATGCGCACGCCGAGCACGTCCAGCTTGATCAGGCCCGCCGTCTCGACGTCGTCCTTGTCGAACTGGCTCAGCGGCAGCCCCTCGAAGCTCTGCTCCACCGGGGTCCGGTCCAGCAGGGAGGTGTCGGAGAGCACCACGCCGCACGGGTGCATGGCCACGTGCCGGGGCAGCCCGTCGAGCCGTTCGGCCAGCTGGAACACGGCGGTGAGCTGGGGCATGGCCAGCCCGCTGGCCCGCAGTTCGGGCAGCTCGGTGAGGGCGTTGCGGATGCGGCCCGCCCGGATGTGCGGGAAGGCCTTGGCCACCGCGTCTATCTCGTGCGGCGGCAGCCCGAGCGAGGCCGCCACGTCCCTGATCGCGCTGCGCGCCCGGTACGTCTCCATCATCGACACGCAGGCGACCCGCTGCTCGCTGTAGGCGTCCACGATCGCCCGGTACGCCTCGATCCGGCGGGCCGACTCCACGTCCAGGTCGATGTCGGGCAGGCCCTTACGGCTCTCGGACAGGAACCGCTCCATGATCAGGTCGTAGTCGAGGGGATCGATGCTGGAGATGCCGATCAGGTAGTTGACCAGGCACCCGGCCCCGGATCCGCGGATCGAGCAGCGGATGCCCCGGCTCCTGATCAGGCTGGCCACGTCGGCCACGGTGAGGAAGTACGAGGCCAGCCCGGTCTTGGCGATGATGGACAGCTCGTGGTCCAGCCGCTGGGCCGCGCGGCGCCGCGCCCGGCGCTGGCCGCGGGCCCGGACGCCGCCCGGATACCGGCGGCGCAGCCCCTCCGCGCACCTCATCCGCAGCGTGACCAGCGGCGCGCCGCCGGTGGTCTCTGGCATGAACCGGCCGCCCAGGCCCAGATCGCGCTGGGGGTCGAGGGTGCACCGCTCGGCCAGCACCGCGGTCGCGTGCAGCAGTTGCGTCATCGCGGAGTCGCCGGAGCCCCCATCGCCCGGGGCACTGCCGCCCCGGGTATCACCACCGGGGGTGCCGCAGACCCGCGCCGCGATCGCGGCCATGTCATCGCCGCTGGCCAGGTAGGCGCGGGCATTGCGCCGGGCCAGGTGACGCTCGCTGAGCGGGGCCAGCTGCCGGGCCGCGTCGAGCACCTGGGCCACGGCGGCGTCGGGCGGGTCGAGGTAGCGGACCGCGTTGGTGAGCACGGCCATGACCCCGGCCTCGCCGGCCAGCCGCAGCATCCGGGCCGCGCGGTGGGTGCTTCCCCGGGTGCGGTGGTCGGTGATCTCGATGACCACCTCGCCGTGCTCCTGCCACCGGGCCAGGGCGGCCGCGGCGTGGTCGGGCCGCCGGGCGGCGATCGCCCGGCCCACGTCGCTGCCGGGGCCGAGCAGGATGATGAGGCCCTCGGCGTGCTGGGCGACCAGGCCCGGGGTGATCACCGGGGCGCCGCGCCCGCCCGCCTGATGCGCCGCGCTGACCAGCCGGCACAGCGAGGCCCACCCCCGGCGGCCCGAGGCGAGCAGGGTCACCCGGGCGGCATCCTCGCTGCGCAGCCGGGCCGGCGCCGCGGAGTTCAGCACCCGGCCCGCCGGGTCGCCCGCCAGGCCAGCCAGCGCCAGGTCGGCGCCGAGGATCGTGGCGATACCCGCTTCGGCGCAGGCCACCGCGTGCTTGACCGCCCCATACAGCCCGTCCCGGTCGGTCAGCGCCAGCGCGCGCATCCCGTGCTGGCCGGCCCGGGCCACCAGGGCGGCCGGGGAAGCGACGCCGTACCGCAGCGAATAGGCCGACGCGACGTGCAGATGTACGAAGTCGGCCGCCCAGCTCACCCCGTTAAATCCCATACCCGGGCCAGAATCCACTGGCCGGTCGCGAGGTCATGGCGCAGCTCGTAGGTCCCCGCCCGGGCGCTGCGCCCGGCCGAGGCCTCGACCCGCCAGCACTCACGCTCGGCCGGAGTGTCCAGATCCGGGTTCTGCTGCTTCCACCACTCGCGGCTGGTCACCCAGTGGTCCAGCACCCCGAGCACCGTGTAAAGCCTTCCCCGCCATACGAACCTGGTCGGCCTGCCGTCCTGGATCCCCACGTCCACCGGCTCCGCGTACGTCCTGCTCACCTGGCTGCCCGCTCCCTGTCACTCCGCTCGCCACCCCGGGGAAGGCAGGCAGACACTATTGCATCGAACATAGGTTCGATGCAAGCAGCGGGGCGCCCGGACCGCCGCCCGGCGGTCACCCGGAAGGCCAGGTCACAGGCCTGCGACGCCGGCCTGGCCGGCGATTCAGGGCGGCGGATTCCCAGCCGGCGATTCTTCAGCCGGCGATTTCCCATCCCGGCCGCTCCGGCCGCCGGCGGTTCCTCAGCCGGGCAGCCCGGCCAGCCGCCCCTGGCAGGCCATGGCGTGCCCGAAGAACGCGGCCCGGTCGGTGATGACGTTCTCGAACTGGCCGAACAGCTCGAAGCTGATCATGCCGAACACGGTGGTCCAGGTGGCCAGGGCCACGGCGATCACGTCGTCGGGTACCCCGGGCAGCACCGACTCGCGCAGCGCGATCGCGTCCGCGGTGAACGACTCCGGGAGCGGCGGGCTGATCCCGGGGGGCTGGAGCGCGCCCGCCGCGAAGGCCTCGCTGATGATCTTCCCGAACACCGCGGCCCCCCGGGCCGCAGGCCCGATGGTCTGCTGCGGCGCCTGGTAACCCGGCACCGGCGACCCGTAGACCAGCGCGTACTCATGCGGATGGGCCAGCGACCAGTCCCGGATGGCCCGGCAGACAGCCAGCCAGCGCCCGGCGTAGTCCCCGGCCGGGGCCGCCGCATCGGCCTGCTCGGCCGCCTCGCCGATCGCGTTGTAGCCGTCCACGATCAGCGCGGTCAGCAGGTCGTCCCGGCTCGGGAAGTAGCGGTAGATGGCCGAGGAGACCATGCCCATCTCCCGGGCGACCGCCCGCAGCGACAGCCCGCCGGCTCCCTCGGTGGCCAGCTGGACCCGCGCCACATCAGTGATCTCCCGGGTGAGCTCGGCGCGGACCCGCTCCCGGGCGGTACGGCTCGCATTCACGCCGTCATCATAACAGAGCAGCGACACGAAAGGAGAGCATCGCTCTTGCAATCTCCTCGACCCTGCGAGAGCATTGCTCTCAGATAAGAGCGACGCACTACAGGAGGCACCATGCCCGCCAAGCTGTTCTACACCGGGCCCTCGCTTGGCACCCTGCACGAGGAGTACGCCAAGAAGTCCCGCATCGACGAGCAGGCCCCGCTGATCTCCGTGGCCAGCATCACCATCGAGGCTCCTGGACCCGCGGTCTGGGCGGTCATCGGCGACGTTGCGGGCTGGCCGGCCTGGTATCCCGGGTTCACGGTGCTGGAACTGGGTGAGGTCCGCCCGGGCGCCCCGATGCGCTGGAAGCTCGGCGGGCTCACGATGCGGTCCACCTTCGCCGTGGTCAACCCCGGTCGCGAGCTGACCTGGACCGGCCGATTCCTCGGCTACAAAGCGGTGGACCAGCATCTTCTCGAACCGGCCGGGAATGGCCGGACCACCGTCACGATCAGGGAGTCGCTGGCCGGCCCGCTGCTCCCCCTGCTGTACCGCCCGAGCCAGCTGCAGGCCGGCCATCAACGGTGGCTTACCGCCCTGAAAAACACCCTCGAACGCCCCTGAATGGCGGCGGTGAGTTCACGCTGACGGCACGCCCGCCGGGTGGCGTTCTGACGTGGCGTAGCGAGTCGCGGCTAAAGGTGTGCGCAAACCGCTGCGGAGACCGCCCTTTACGTCCACAAACGGGCCTGAACAAATGACCCAAGTCCGCAAAATCCCCTTTCCGACCGGAGATGATCTCTAGGCTCGGCCGCATGGCGCACCGGCCCAGTGGTCCTGGGCGTATCCCCCGCCGACGGCTGGCTGGCCGGGCCGACCGGCCTGGCCGAAGGCTGGCGGGTTTCCGGGCCGGCACCGTGGCCGCCGCCGGGGCAGGTGCGGTCGTGGTCCTGGTGGCGCTGGCTGTGGGCATTTCCCAGGCCACCGCCGCCCCGGCCTGCGCCTCGGTGATCATGCCTGGTACCGGTACCGGCGCCGCCGCTGTCACCGGCACCGCCGCTGTCACCGCCGCGGGCGGCCAGACCAGCGGCGAGGCCACCCACTACGAAAGCGGCGAGGCCACCCACTACGAACTGGCGTCCGGCGGCATGGGGAACTGCTCCTACCCGTCCCCGCCCGCCGGGCAGCTCTACGTGGCGCTCCCGCCGCCGGAGTACGGCGGCTCGGCTGCGTGCGGCAGCTACCTCCAGGTGAGCGGCCCAGATGGCTCCGTCACGGTCGAGGTCGTCGATCAGTGCCCGGAATGCCAGGCGGGGCACATCGACCTCAGCGAGCAGGCCTTCGCCCGGATCGCCCCGCTCAGCGCCGGTCTGGTCCCGGTGACGTACCACACGATCGTGGACCCGCCGCTGCCCGCGCCGCTGTCCATGCTGGTCAAGACCGGCTCCTCCGCGTACTACCTGGCGCTGCTTCCTATCAATAACGGAAACCCGCTGGCCACCGTGGCCGTCAGCCAGGGTTCAGGGGGCTGGCAGGAACTAAGCCGGACCACCTACGGCTACTGGCTCGCCTCGGGCGGCGCGGGGCCGGGCCCGTTCTCGGTCCGGCTGACCGATTCCCTGGGCCATCAGGCCACGGTGCACGGGATCACGATCAGCCCGGGCGTCGTCCAGTCCACCGGGACCTCGATGTACGGCGCGGGCGCTGCCGCGCCCGTGGCCAGCGCGGCCCCCGTGGCACCAGCGAAGAAAGCGGCCCGCGCGCACCGGGCCAGGCACCGGCACCATTCCGCGCACGCCACCGCCAGCCCGGCTCCGGCCAGGGGAATCAGCGTCGCCGAGGCGTCCGCGCGCCCGGCCGCCGCCTCCCCCACCCCGTCCTGCCACTAGCTGACCCGGCGGGCGCATCTAGGCGCGGAAAGTCCCCCACCTGGACACGATGCGCACCAGGCCTTCGTCGGCCAGCTTGGCCAGCACCCTAGCCACCGTGCCCCGGGCCACCTCGTACTCACCCGCTAGCTGAGCCACCGGGGGCAGTGCCTCTCCGGTCTGCCATTCGCCCGCGTCCAGCCTGCGCCGTAGGTCAGCCTCGACGCGCGCGCTAGGCAGTTGCTCGGAACGTGGCACATCTTGATCTTTCCCAGACTGACTGACCTGCGCATCCTGTCTAACTTGACCCTGCTGTCTAAGCTGTCTACTGTGACTCACATGACTCAACCAGATGACGCGGAGTTAGCGGCCACGATCGAGCGCCTGCGGCGTGAGCATGAGCACCTGGAGATCTCGGCCGAGATCCTGATCGAGCGCCGGGTGTTCGTGGCCAAGGGACGCGACGGTAGTCGTCCCTGGCTGGTCCTCTCCTCGGACCTCGCGCGCTTTGAACGGGCCCTGGCGGCAGCCGGCTGACCAGTCAGCGCCCCCGGACTGGCGCCGCCGTGAGCCTCGCTGACCGGGGCTGGCGGAGCGGGGCCGGCCGAGCGGGCCCCGCTAGGCGGTCAGCGGCTGGCTGAACTGGGCGGGCTGGTCCCAGTCGGGCGCGAGCCCGAGAGTCCCGGGCAGATTCTCCCGGCCCGCGTCGGTGACCCGGACCACCCGGCGCCGGTCGGTACGCCGCACCCAGCCCAGCGCGAACAGCCGGTCGGCCAGGGCCGTGCCCAGCGGGCCGGCCAGATGGTGCTGCTGCTCGGACCAGTCCAGGCAGTACCGGACGGCCGGGTGCCGGGCCAGCACCGCGTCCAGGTCCACGCCGAGGTCCCCGAGCGCGGTCTCGCCGCGCGGGGTGAGCCGGTAGCTGAGGTCGCGGCCCGGGGCGGACAGCCGGTCCGCCACGGCCCGTTCCGGATGATGCCGCCCGTCCCCGCCGGACAGCAGGCCGCTGCCCAGCAGCCCGTTGAGCAGGCCGACCCCGAGCCGGCCGGCCAGGTGGTTGTAGCAGGTGCGGGCCTCCCGCAGGGCGCGGGCGTGGGTGCCCTGGCGCAGCGAGCGGATCGGCTCCGGCGGGGAGATCCGGGAAATCGCCTCCAGGGCCTCGGCCACCTCAGGCGACGCGAGCCGGTAGAACCGGGACCGGCCCTCGGGCCGCATCGTGACCAGCCCCGCGGCCAGCAGCCGGGCCAGGTGCTCGCTGACCGTGGACGGCGCGACCCCGGCCTCCGCAGCCAGGCGGCTGGCCGGCAGGGCCCGCCCGTCGGTCAGCGCGGTCAGGACCCGGGCCCGGGTCGGGTCGCCGATCAGCGCCGCGATCGGGGCGATATCTGCGTCCCCCTGGGTGAGCTGCTCAGTACGCATATAGGCACGCTAGCAACGGAACGCTTCGGTCCAGGCCGAAGAATCTGGCGGGCAGACTGCGCCGCATGGACACCTCACTACGACGCAGTCCAGAGCCGGCCAGTCCAGACCCATCCAGCCCGGGCCCGGCTACCAGCGTCCCGGCCAGCGGGACCCCAGCTACCAGCGCCTCGGGCGGCGGCGCTTCGTGGACGCCGCTGGTGGCCGTCTCGCTCGGCTATTTCCTGGTCATCCTCGACGCCACCGCGGTGAACCTGGCCCTGCCCGCACTCCGCCAGGACCTGGGCGGCGGGATCACCGGGTTGCAGTGGGTGGTCGACGGCTACACGCTGGCCTTCGCGGCGCTGCTGCTGTCGGCCGGGGTGGCCGGGGACCGGTTCGGGCCGCGGCGGGTGTTCCTGACCGGGCTGGTCCTGTTCACGACCGCCTCGGCCGGCTGCGCGCTGGCCCCCTCGATCGGGATCCTGGTCCTCATCCGGCTCATCCAGGGCGCGGCCGCCGCGCTCCTGGTCCCCAGCTCACTGACGTTGCTGCAGGCCAGCTACCCGGGCCGGAGAGAGCGGGCCCGCGCGGTCGGGCTGTGGGGCGGGATCGGCGGGCTGGCGGCTGCCTCGGGCCCGGTCCTGGGCGGCGCGCTGACCGCGGCGGCCAGCTGGCGGCTGGTGTTCGCCATCAACATCCCGGTCGGGCTGTTCGCCTGGTGGCTCACCCGCCGCCGGGTGGCCGGACCCGCCGGCCTCCCGGGACCGGCGGGCCGATCCGGCCGGCCAGCTCACCGCGGTCGTGGGACTGACCGCGCTGACCGCGGGCCTGATCGAGGCGGGGCCGCACGGCTGGGCCTCCTGGCCGGTGGCCGCCGGGCTGATCATCGCGGCCGGGGCCGCCGTGGCTTTCGTCGCCGCGGAGCGCCGGGCCGCCTCCCCCATGCTGCCGCTGCCGCTGCTCCGGCGGCCGGCCCTGTCGGCGGGCAGTGCCGTGGGGCTCCTCATCAACCTGGGCTTCTACGGGCAGCTGTTCGCGTTCAGCCTGTACCTCCAGCAGGTCAGGGGGGACTCCCCGCTGACCGCCGGGCTGTCGCTGCTGCCCGAGGCGGCCGCGGTGCCGGTCGCGTCCGTGCTGTCCGGCCGCCTCACCGCGCGGCGCGGACCGCGGGTCACGATGATCACCGGGCTCACCGTGGGGGCGGCCGGGCTGTTCGGCCTGATCGTGACGGCCCACGGCACGCCGTACTGGCTCCTGGTGCTGCCCATGCTGGCCGCCGGGACGGGGATGGCGCTCACCATGCCCGCCGCCACGACGGCCGTGATGGAATCCGCGCCGGCCAGCCGCGGCGGGACGGCGGCTGGCCTGCTCAACACCGCCCGCCAGGTCGGCGGGGCTCTCGGCGTCGCGGTGGCCGGCTCACTGGTCAGCGGCCGGCTGGGGTTCGTGCCGGGGCTGCGCCTGGCGCTGGTGGTGTGTGGCGGCGCGTTCGTGCTGGGGGCCATCGTCACCCGGGCCGCCCTGGGCCGGGACTGAGCGCAGCGCGGCCGCCGGCGCAGGGCCGGCGGCCCGGTCAGGAGGCCTCGGCGGCCTGGCGGAGGCGTCCGGCCAGGGCGTGCAGGACGGGGATGAGCTCGGGGGGATCGAGGACCTGGAAGTCGAAGCCCTTGATGGCGGTGTAGAGGGCAAGTTCCTCGAGGGAGTTTGACCCGGCATGCAGCACGCAGGCGTGCTGGCCGGTGGCTTCCAGCCGGCCGGCCGCGGGGGACGAACGCGCGGCGACGGCCTCGAGCGGGGCGTGCATGAGGATACGGGCCTGGTAGCGGTAGGGGGCGGAGGAGATGGACTGCGATACATAGGCGGCCACGTCCCCGGAGGGCGGCGGGCGTGGGGTGAAGCGGGCGCCGGGCAGGCCGAGCGGTCCCTGGATCCGGTCCAGCCGGAAGGTCCGCCAGTCGCCGCGGCTGGTGTCCCAGGCCAGCAGGTACCAGCGGCGGGTGGTGTGCACCAGCCGGTGCGGCTCGACGTTGCGGGTGGTGACGCCGCTGCGGCCCTGGTAGCGCAGCCGCAGTTGCCGCTGGTCCCGGCAGGCCGCCGCGATCGAGGTCAGCAGTTCGGGGTCCACGGTGCCGGGTGAGGATCCGGTCAGCGCGAGCGTGGTGGCGTGAAAGGCGGTGATCTTGTGCCGGAGCCGGGACGGCAGCATCGCCTGGAGCTTGGTCAGCGCCCGCAGCGCGGTCTCCTCCAGCCCGGCCACGCTGCCGGTCGCCGCGGAATGCAGGCTGATCGCCACCGCCACCGCCTCCTCGTCGTCCAGCAGCAGCGGCGGTACGGCAGCGCCGCCGGTGCCGAGCCGGTAACCGCCCGCCGCGCCCGGTGCCGCGTCCACCGGATACCCCAGGTCGCGCAGCCGGTCGATGTCCCGCCGCACGGTCCGCAGGCCGACGCCGAGCCGGCCGGCGAGTTCGGCGCCCCGCCAGTCACGCCGGGACTGCAGCAGGGACAGCAGCCGGAGCAGGCGAGCCGAGGTCTCTAGCATGCGATCCATTGTGCCCGCTCATTGGTGCCAGAAGCTGACACCAATGGTTCCTACCTTGAGGTGCATGACAAGCAACGACATCACCTCGCAGCAGACCGCCCGTACCGCCACCGACGCCAGGATCCGGCCGTACCGCATCAGCGTCCCGCAGGCCGACCTCGACGACCTCCGCGAGCGGCTGGCCCGGACCCGCTGGGCCCGCGACCTGCCCGGCACCGGCTGGGAGCGTGGCGTTCCCACCGGCTACCTGCGTGAGCTCGCCGCCTACTGGGCCGGGGAGTACGACTGGCGGGCCCACGAGGCGGCGCTCAACACCCACGCCCAGTTCATCACCACGATCGACGGGGCCAGCGTGCAGTTCCTGCACCTGCGCTCCGCCCAGCCGGACGCCACCCCGCTGCTGCTGCTGCACGGCTGGCCGGGCTCGATCGTGGAGTTCCTCGACATGATCGGCCCGCTCACCGACCCGGCCGCGCACGGCGGCGACCCCGCCGACGCCTTCCACCTGGTGATCCCGTCGCTGCCAGGCTACGGATTCTCCGGTCCGCTGACCGAGGCCGGCTGGACGGACGGCCGCACCGCCGCCGCGCTAGCCGAACTGATGGACCGGCTCGGCTACGACCGCTACGGCGTGCAGGGCGGGGACGTGGGCGCCTTCATCGGCCCGCTCATCGGCCGGATCGCCCCCGGCCGGGTCATCGGCGTTCACGTCAACGCGCTGGTCACCTTCCCCTCCGGTGACCCGGCCGAGATGGCCGCGCTGACCGGGGCCGAGCGCGCCCGGCTGGCCGCGATGGAGAAGTGGCAGCAGCATTCCAGCGCGTACCTGCAGGTCCAGGGCACCCGACCGCAGACGATCGGGCAAGCGCTGACCGATTCCCCCTCCGGGCTGCTCGCCTGGATCGTGGAGAAGTTCCAGGACTGGACCAACCCGGCTGCCCTGCTGCCGGAGGATGCCGTGGACCGGGACCGGATCCTCACCGACGTCAGCATCTACTGGTTCACCGCCACCGCCGGCTCGGCCGCGCACACCTACTACGAGCGGTTCAACGACCCGGGCATGTGGATGCCCCAGGAGCGCTCCACCGTGCCGACCGCCGTGGCGGTCTTCCCGACCGACATATCCATCCGCCCGTTCGCCAGCAAGACCAGCAACGTCGTCCGCTGGTCGGAGTTCGACCGGGGCGGCCACTTCGCCGCGCTCGAAGCCCCCGACCTCCTCATCGCCGATATCCGGGAATTCTTCCGGGCCCTCTAGGACGAGGCCGGTATCCAGCCGGGCATCGGGAAGCCGGCCAGCAGATCCCGGACTTCCGCCGCGATCCGCTCCAGGACCGACTCGTCCTCCTTGGCCGCGGCGGTGATCGCCTCGTCCATCCAGGCCGCGAGCTGCGGCATGTGCTCCTCGCGCAGGCCCCGGGTGGTGATGGCCGGGGTGCCGATCCGCAGGCCGGACGGGTCGAAGGGCTTGCGCGGATCGAACGGCACGGTGTTGTAGTTCGTCTCGATGCCGGCCCGGTCCAGGGCCTTGGCCGCGGGCTTGCCGCCGATCCCCTGCCGGGTCAGGTCCATCAGGATGAGGTGGTTGTCGGTGCCGCCGGACACCAGGTCGTAGCCGCGCTCCCCCAGCGCCGCCGCGAGCGCCTGGGCGTTGGCCACCACCTGCCGGGCGTAGACCCGGAACTCCGGCTGGGCCGCCTCGTGCAGCGCGACCGCGATGGCCGCCGTGGTGTGGTTGTGCGGGCCGCCCTGCAGGCCCGGGAACACCGCCTTGTCCAGCGGGGACGCGTACTCGGCGGTGGACATGATCATCGCGCCGCGCGGGCCGCGGAGGGTCTTGTGCGTGGTCGTCGTGAGCACCGGGGCGTATCCCACCGGCGAGGGATGCGCCCCGCCCGCGATCAGGCCCGCGATGTGCGCGATGTCGGCGACCAGGATGGCCCCGGCCTCCGCGGCGATCCCGGCGAAGGCGGGGAAGTCGATGGTCCGCGGGATCGCGGTGCCGCCGCAGAAGATGACCTTGGGCCGCTCGGCGAGGGCCAGGTCCCGGACCTGGTCCAGGTCGAGGCGGCCGGTGTCGGCCCGGACTCCGTACTGCACCGCGTGGAACCACTTGCCGGTCACCGAGACCGGCCAGCCGTGCGTAAGGTGCCCGCCCATCGGCAGCGCCATCCCCATGACCGTGTCGCCGGGCTGGAGGAAGGCCAGGTAGACGGCGAGGTTGGCCGGGGAGCCCGAGTAGGGCTGCACGTTGGCGTGGTCCACGCCGAACAGCGCTTCCGCCCGCTGCCTGGCCAGCGTCTCGATCGGGTCGATGAACTGCTGGCCCTCGTAGTAGCGGCGGCCCGGGTAGCCCTCGGAGTACTTGTTGGTGAGGACCGAGCCGGTCGCCTCCAGCACGGCCACCGAGGCGTAGTTCTCCGACGGGATCAGCCGGACCTTCTCGAACTGGCGGCGGGCCTCCCCCTCGATCAGGCCGGCGATCTCCGGGTCAGTGCTCGCGACATGCGGAATGGGCGGCTGGTGCATGACAACCTCCTGCCCCGAGGCTACCCACGCACAGTCGGCGCGTCATGACCCGAGGCGGCGAGATCCTGGGTGCCGAGCACCGCGAGGAGCCTCAGCTTGTCAGCGTCGGCGCTGCCCGGCGCCGCCGTGAACGCGACCACCCGCAGATCGACGGCGGGCACACTCAGCACGTCACAGTCCACGGTGATCGGCCCGAGCTCGGGATGATGCACGGTCTTGCGGTCCCGCTCATGGGCGCCGACCGAACGGCCGTCCCACAACCGCGCGAACCGGGGGCTGGCGGCGCGCAGGTCAGCCACCAGCCGCCGCAGCCCCGCGTCCCGGGGATACCGGGCGGCCGCGGCCCGCAGGTCGGCCACGGCCGAGGCCTCGAACCGCGGCTCGTCCTCCGCGGTATGGGTGACCCGCCCGGGGCCGCCGGTGAAGTGCCGCCACAGCACGTTGCGGTCCCGGCCGCGCGACCCGGATGGATCGCCGACCAGGGCAGCCCACAGCGGGTTCCAGGCCAGCAGCGTCCACCCCGCGTCGTAGACGCTGACCGGGGTCCCGCTGAGCTGGTCGAGCAGCCGCTGCAATCCGGGGGTCAGGTGGGAGGGCATGATCCCGGGACCTGGGACCGGCTGCCCGGCCAGGATGAACAGGTGCTCGCGTTCCGCGCCCGTCAGCCGCAGTGCGCGGGCCAGCGCGGTGAGCACCTGGACCGACGGGGCGCTGGCCCGGCCCTGCTCGAGGCGGGTGACGTAGTCAGCCGACAGGCCGGCCAGCAGGGCCAGTTCCTCGCGGCGCAGGCCCGGCGCCCGGCGGGGGCCGTGGGCGGGCAGGCCAGCCTCGGCCGGGGTGAGACGGTCCCGCCAGGCCCGCAGCGCCGCGCCCAGTTCGGTGTGCTGGCTCATCAGTCCAGTATGCGCGGCCCGGCCGGCCGCAGCCTGGTACCGCCAGTCCCAGGAAGAGCAGGCCGCTGGCTCCGTTCCGGTCCGCCGGGCACGGTGGAGGCATGACGACCACACTGATTACCGGAGCCAACAAGAGCCTGGGATTCGAGACCGCCCGCCGCCTGACTGAGGCCGGGCACACCATCTACCTGGGCTCCCGCGACGAGCAACGGGGCAAGGAGGCGGCCGGCCGCATCGGCGCCCGCCCGATCCAGCTGGATGTGCTCAGTGACGACTCGGTGCAGGCCGCGGCGGCCCTGGTCCGGGACGAAGTGGGCCACCTCGATGTCCTGGTCAACAACGCGGGCATCAGCGGCGGCCTCGGCCGGTCGCCGGGTGACGTCACCGCGGCGGACATGCGGGCCGTGTACGAGACGAACGTCTTCGGCGTGGTCCGGGTGACGCATGCGTTCCTGCCGCTGCTGGCGGCCAGCAGCGCCCCGGTCGATCGTCATGGTGAGCAGCGGCATGGGCTCACTGACGGTCACTACCGACCCCAGCCGGTTCGAGTCCACCCTGGTGAGCGTGTCCTACACGTCCTCGAAGGCGGCGCTGAACATGATCACCACCCAGTACGCGAAGGCGTTCCCGGCCATGCGGATCAACGCCGTGGACCCCGGCTACACGGGGACCGACTTCAACCAGCACCGCGGCACGCAGACGGTCGGGGAAGGCGCGGAGATCATCGTCCGGATGGCCAGCATCGGCCCCGACGGCCCGACCGGCGGGTACTTCTCCGCCGCCGGTCCCGTGCCCTGGTAAGCAGCACCCTGGTGCGCGGCGCCCTGGTGCGCGGCGCCCTGATGGCCGCTACTCGGGCAGCATCGCGGGCACGAACTCCCTCGGCAGCCCGTGCGTCTCGTGCAGGTAGCGGAATTCTTCCTCGGTGAGCGGCCCGCTGCTGCGCCGCCGGGACAGCACCCGGCGGCCGCGGCTGAGCAGGTCACGGAACCGGCGTTCCTCGTCGAGCAGCACCCCCATGACCTGACCGGGGCCGGTGAGCTGCCCGAAGTGGCCCAGCGTCTCCTCGACCAGTTCCGGCGGGAGATCGCCCAGCGTGCGGCCGGGGTCATCGCGCCACAGCGTGGTCAGCGTGCGGCGGACCAGCCGGCGCAGCACGTAGCCACGGCCGGTGCTGGACGGCGTCACGCCGTCCCCGACCACCACCACGCTGGACCGCAGGTGGTCGGTGACCAGCCGCCGCGGGGTCTCCCCCACCGGCCACAGGCGGCCGACGGTGTCGGTCCAGGGCCGGAGCAAGTCGGTGCCGAACACCGAGTCCTGGCCCTGGAGCAGCATGACCAGCCGCTCCAGGCCCAGGCCGGTGTCCACGCAGGGCCGGGACAACGGCATCAGGGTGCCGTCGTCCAGGCGCTGGTAGCGCAGCATGACGTGGTTCCACACCTCGACCCAGCGCCCGTCCGTGCCGGGTGTCCCCTGCGGCGGGCTGCTGCCGGTCCACACGAACAGTTCGGAGTCGGTGCCGCACAGCCCGGTCGGGCCGTTCGACCACCAGTTGTCCATCCCGGTCAGCTCGACCGGGACGCCCAGCTCACCCCAGACCTCCAGCAGGCCGGTGTCCGGGCCGACCTGATCGCTGCCGCCGAAAACGGTGCCGTGCAGCCGGCCGGGGTCGAGGCCGAATCCGCTGGTGATCAGCTCGTAGCCCCAGCGCAGGCTCTGCTCGCCCGGGTAGTCACCGAGCGACCAGGAGCCGAGCATCTCGAATACGGTCAGGTGGGTGCGGTCCCCGACCTCGTCGAGGTCGGTGGTGCGCAGGCAGCGCTGCACGCCGGTGAGCCGCCCGCCGCCCGGGTGCGGCTGGCCTTCCAGATACGGCGTGAGCGGGTGCATGCCCGACGTGGTGAACAAGACCGGGTCCCCGGGCCGGGGCACCAGCGAGCTGCCCGGGATGGGGCGATGCCCGCGTTCGCGGAAGAATTCTCCGAACGTATCGATGACCTGCTGTGAATGCATGGCGGTGTCTTTCCGGGATGGGCACCGGAAACGCGCCGCGGGCAGCGGCCATACGGTCCGAACGGTGGCGAACGCTGAGGACTGGAGCCCGGCGACCCGTTTCCGGTCGCCAGGGACAGTAAGAAAGGTCAGGCAGCGGCGGCCGGCGAGCTGATAGCTCGCGCGGCCGCGACAGTGCGCCCCATGCCAATGAGGCGCTCAGAGGTGCGCTGCGTGATGACCTGCATGCCTCTATTTTACCGTGCGCACAAAACTTTCCCTAACGGTTTACCGGCGGGCTCACCCACTCACGAGTGACCCGGGATGCGCTGCGGACCCAGTTACCTCGTTCCACGGACGAGCCCGGCCCTCCGCACCCCTGGCCATCGATGACCAGACCTACCGGGGCGATGTGAGGCGAACAATGAAAGGCCTGGGGGTGGCAGTGATTCCATGTCGAGAAGCGCTGACCGGCTCCGCTCACCAGGTGAAGGGCCACGACAGGCGCGGCCCACGACACCAGGAGACCACCATGCCGAAGTACCTGCTCCTCAAGCACTACCGCGGCGGCCCGGAGCCGCACCGTCCTTTTCCCCCGATGGACCAGTGGGCCCCCCAGGACGTGGAGGCGCACCTGGCCTTCCTCAGGCACGTCAGCGAGCTGCTCGAGAAGAACGGCGAGTACGTTGACGCGCAGGCGCTCACGCCGGCGCGCACCTGGGTGCGTTACGGCGGCCCGGACGCCGCGCCGGTCACCACCGACGGCCCGCTGCCCGAGACCAGCGATCTCGTGGCGGGCTGGTACATGATCGACGTCGAGTCACACGAGCGCGCGGTCGAGCTCGCGGCCTACGTCTCCTCCGAGCCCGGCCCGGGCGGCAAGCCGCTGTATGAGTGGATCGACGTCCGGGAGGTCATGTCCGAGGCGCCCTCGGACGACTGACCCGGCGTGATAGACGAGCCGAGGCGACAGCTGGACGGGGGCGCGCTGCGCGCCCTCGTCCCGGGGGTGCTGGCGGGCCTGGTCCGGCGGGGCGAGGAGTTCGACGCCGCCGAGGACGCGCTGCAGGAGGCGCTGCTGGAGGCGCTGCGGGTCTGGCCCGGGCACCCGCCGCTCGACCCGCGCGCGTGGCTGACCACGGTCGCGACCCGGCGGCTCGTCGACGCCCGCCGCAGCGAGGCCGCCCGTAACCGCCGCGAGGAGGCTACGTACGCGCGAACCACGGCCCGCCGCCTCCGAGAAGGGCGACGACACCCTCTTCCTGCTCTTCTGCTGCTGCCACCCCGACCTCACGCCCGCCTCCCAGGTGGCGCTGACCCTGCGTGCCGTCGGCGGCCTCACCACCCGCGAGATCGCCGACGCCTTCTACGTCCCGGAGGCGACGATGGCGCAGCGGATCAGCCGGGCCAAGCGCGCCCTGCAGGGACGCCGCCTGGACCAGCCCGGGGACCTCGCCGTCGTGCTGCGCGTGCTCTACCTCGTCTACACGGCCGGCCACGCGGGCCGGGTCGACCTGGCCAGCGAGGCGATCCGGCTCGCCCGCCAACTCACCCTCGCCACCGAGGAACCGGAGGCGCGCGGACTGCTCGCCCTGATGCTCCTCAACCACGCCCGCCTCCCGGCGCGACTCGACTCAGAGGGTCGCATCGTCACGCTCGACCGGCAGGACCGCGGCCTGTGGGACACCCGCGAGATCGCCGAGGGCGTGCGCGTCCTGCAGTCGGCGCTGGCCGTCCAGCGCTTCGGCCGCTACCAGGTCGAGGCCGCCATCGCCGCCCTGCATGACGACGCAGCAAGTGCCGAGGAGACCGACTGGCCGCAGATCCTCGCCTGGTACGACGACCTCGTCGCCCTCACCGACGACCCGGTGCGCCAGGACCCCGCCGCGGTGCTCGGGCGCGCGGTCGCGGTCGGCCACGTCCTCGGCGCCGCCGCCGGGCTGCGCGAGACCGACCGGCTGCGTGACGTGATCGGCGAGCGGCACCGCTGGCACGCCGTCCGCGGCCACCTGCACGAACTGGGCGGCGACCTCCCTGCCGCCGCCTCGGCGTACGCCGAGGCGGCCCGCCGGGCCACGAACGTCGCCGAGCGCGACCACCTGGTTCGCCAGGCCGCCCGCGCGCGGGCACTGTAGCTGGGGCCGTCGTATCGCTACGCCCCGCCGGGCCGGCGGCCGGGACGCCACGGGACGAGGCTCACGGGGCGGGGCGCGGGCGGGACTCCGTTAGGGAGATAAAGCGGCGTCGCAGCACGGTCCGCTCGCCGAGCGTCCAGGCGGTCGTGGTGAGCAGGTAGAGACCGGCGGCCAGCGGCACGATCGCGGCGGTCACCAGGGACGCGAACGGGATCACCCAGCTGATCAGGCCGGCCGCGCGCCCGCCCGGTGTGCTGGCCGGTGTGCTGCCCGCCGGGGCCGGTCCTGCCGCCGCGGCCGGGGGGATCGCAGGAGCGGCCCGCCGGGCGGCCCGGACCGCCAGCAGCGCCACGACCGCCAGCAGCGCGAACAGTCCCGCGAACACGGCGCCCTGCGCGCTGAGCGGGCCCGCCCCGGCCAGCCAGTGACTGCCGAGCGGCGCCGCGAGCAGGCTGTGGGTGAGCAGCGTGTTCGGGGCGCCGCCCACCGAGTGATCCAGGAACAGGCGGTACATCACGCTGAAGAACGGCAGCTGGAGCAGCAGCGGCAGGCAGCCGGCGAACATGCCGGACCCCTCGGCCCGGTACAGGGCGCCCAGTTCTTCCTGGAGGCGGTGCGGGTCCCGGGCGTGGCGCCGCTGCAGCTCGGCGATCCTGGGCTGCAGCCGGGCCCGGGCTCCCTCGCCCCGGACCGAGCCGCGGACCGCGAAGTAGCTCAGCGGGAGCAGGACCAGCCGGATGGCCACGGTGAACGCGATGATCGCCGCCGCGGTGGCCAGGCCGCCCAGCAGCGGGGCCGCGATCGCGGCCAGCCAGCAGACGAGGTGATACGCGAGATCGACAGGAATACCAAAGAAGACGGACATAACGGAGCACCCTCCAGCGGGTCGCGGAACCGGATGACAGCTGGAGACGGCCGCCTGGGCAGGCCACGCCGCCCGGCGCCGGGTGGCGCTGAGGGCTCAGGCTCAGGTGAAGCGGATGATCAGGCGGCCGCCGGGACCGCCGTGGGCGCCCGGGGCCGGGCCCGGCCCGCGGCATCCGGATCCCGCTGCGGCAGGAACCCGGCGCGCCAGGACTTCTCGCGCAGGGCGCAGGCGCGACGGCCCTGCGGGATCGCGGTGACCGCGGCGGCTACCCGCGCGCTGTGGGCCAGCAGCGCGACCAGCATGCCGGTCAGGGTGATCGCGGCCAGCACCAGCAGCCCGGACGGCGCCGACCCGGGCGCGGCCAGCCCGGGAAGGGGCAGGCCGAGCAGAGCGCTGGTCAGGACCGGGATCACGGCTGATGCCTCCGCGGGATGCCTGTTCGCCGGCCGGGAGACCCGGCCGCCATTTCAGCCTACGCCGCCCGGGCTGGTGCGGTCGGCACCGAGCAGTGCCGTCTTTCCGGTCAGCCGACACCCGCCGGGGGGACCACGGGCAGCCCCGGCGGCGCCCCGTCCTCGATGAGCCGGCTCACTGCGCCGCCGTCGAGGTGCCCGGCCACCAGGTCGGCCAGCGTGTCCAGCCGCGCCTGCCGGGCCGCCGCGAAGCTGGTGTCCGGAGCGACGGTGAAGTCCCGCCCGGCGAGCGCGGCTACCTCGGTCAGGAACGCCCGCCGGAACTCGTCGCACTCCAGTGTCCCGTGCCAGGTCGTGCCCCACACGGCGATCGACCGGCAGCCGCCGGGGAACGGGTCCACGCCCGGCCGCTCGACCGTGGCCACCCCATGGTGGATCTCGTATCCGCGCACGGCGGCTCCGTAGCCGGTGCCGTTCGGCCGCCCCAGCACCTTGTCTTTCCCGAACGTCACCCGCACCGGCAGCAGCCCCAGGCCGGCCACCACGCCGGTGCCGGACTCGACCTGGTCGTCGATCTCCCGGGCCAGCATCTGGTAGCCGCCGCAGATGCCCAGCACCGGCTGCCCGCGCCGGGCCCGTTCGGTGACCGCCGCCGCTAGTCCACGCTCCCGCAGCCAGGCCAGGTCGGCCACGGTAGCCCGGGTGCCGGGCAGGATGACCAGGTCGGCGTCGGCCAGCTCGGCCGGGCTGGCCGCGAACCGCACCAGCACGCCCGGCTCCGCGGCCAGCGCGTCCACGTCGGTGAAGTTGCTGATCCGGGGCGTGCGGATGACGCTGACCCGGAGGACTTCCTTCCCGGCCGGCCCGGCTGCGGTGCCCGGAACGGCGGCGTCGAGGGCCAGCGAGTCCTCCATGTCCAGGCCCAGTCCCCCACGCCAGGGCAGCACCCCCAGCACGGGACGGCCGGTCAGGCCGGTGAGCATCCGCAGCCCAGGGGCGAGCAGGCCGGGGTCGCCGCGGAACTTGTTGATGACGAACCCGCTGATCAGGGCCTGGTCCGCCGGGTCCAGCAACGCGAGCGTCCCGTACAGGGCGGCGAACACGCCGCCCCGGTCGATGTCGCCGACCACGACGACCGGCAGCCCGGCCGCCCGGGCCAGCCCCATGTTGGCGATGTCGGTGTCCCGGAGGTTGATCTCCGCCGGGCTGCCCGCGCCCTCGCAGATGACCACGTCGTACTCGGCCCTCAGGTCTTCGAGGCTGTCCAGGGCGATCTTGAGCAGGTCCCCGGAGTGCGTGCGGTACTCGGCGGCGCTGACCTCGTCGCGCGGCTGGCCGAGCACGATGACGTGGGTGCGGGTGTCGCTGCCCGGCTTGAGCAGTACCGGGTTCATCCGCGCATCTGGCTCGATGCCCGCCGCCGCGGCCTGCATGGCCTGGGCCCGGCCGATCTCGGCGCCGTCTGGGGTGACGAAGGAGTTGAGGGACATGTTCTGGGCCTTGAACGGCGCGACCCGGACTCCCTGCCTCGCCAGCCAGCGGCACAGCCCGGCGGTGAGCACGCTTTTCCCGGCGTCCGAGGTGGTCCCGGCGACGAGCAGGCCGCCCTTCACGGGCGGATCCCCTGGGCGGCGGTCGTTCTGGCGGTGGTCACCCCACGACCTTAGGCAACCCGGCTCACGCGACGCAGTGCTGGCCCGGTGCTACAGCCCCTAAGCTGGCACTGCGGGCCCTCTGGACTGGCACAGTAGGTTCTCCGGCCACCTCCCCGGAGCCACCAACCCGGCTCCGCTCTGTGTCCAGCGCGTGACCTTGACCATGCACAATGAGTTGTCCGGCGCCTGTAGCTCAGTTGGATAGAGCGGCTGCCTTCTAAGCAGCGGGTCGCGGGTTCGAATCCTGCCAGGCGCACCAGCCAAAACCCCCAGATTGCAAGATCACAGACGAGCCGTCTGTAGCCACGATTTGTAGCAACGGCCCTAGTTCTGGCCCTGGTCGAGCAGCCCATGTAGCCGGGTCAGCG
>CAVQZG010000004.1:0-136259 GCA_963718305.1 uncultured Actinomycetes bacterium | reverse complement strand
CCCGCATGGGAGATGCGGCATTCGAGCAGGCCTGGACGCGGGGACAGTCCCTGGGAGGCAGCCGCGCCGTTGAGTACGCGCTAGCGGAAGCAGCACCTGAACCCACCCGCCCAGCCGGCCCGCCGGGAGCCGGCGATACCGAGAGCCATCAGCTAGGCGGCCAAACCCGCCGCCAAGTACCTCCCCGGACGCCAGGCAGGACCGCCACCAGAAGGCCGATACGCCCGGCCGGACTTGGACCGCAGGTCCTTGGTTTGTGTCACCCAGGTTCGCGCGGCCACAGTGCTGCTAGCTGGGCAGGGCTGATATTGCCGCCACTGCAGACGATCGCCACCTTCCGGCCCGCGAACCGCTGGGGAGCGCCCAGCACCGCCGCCAGGGCGGCCGCGCCGGCCGGCTCGACGAGGTTGCGCGTCTTCTCGATCATCACCCGCGTCGCGGCCTTCAGCGCATCCTCAGAGACCAGAACGAAGTCGTCCAGCAGATCCCGCAGGATCCGCTGCGGCAGTTCGAACGCGGTCCTGGTGGCCAGCCCTTCCGCGAACGTGCTGGTGGTGTCCTCGACCAGCGTCCCCGCCTGCCAGGAGCGGTAGGCGGCCGGGGCCGCCTCAGACTGCACGCCGATCACCTCGATCGACGGGCGCACAGCCTTGGCCACCACGCAGGCCCCCGCCGCCCCGCTGCCGCCGCCAATCGGGACCACGATCACCTCGGTATCTGGCTGGGCCTCGAGGATCTCCACCGTGCAGGTGGCCACGCCCGCGATGAGCGACGGCTCGTTCCCGGAGTGGATGTACCGGTAACCATGCTCGGTGGCCTGCTTCTCGCAGTACTCGCGGGCCTCGTCGAAGTCACGGCCGTGATGGACCACTTCGGCGCCCAGGGCCCGCATGGACTCGACCTTCACCGGGTTGGCCTGCTCGGGCATGCAGATCACCGCCCGCACGCCGAACAAGTCCGCTGCGTAGGCAACCGACTGGCCATGGTTGCCGGTCGAGGCGGCGATGATCCCCCGATGCCGCTCATCGGCGCCCAGCTGGCTGACCAGGTTCACGCCGCCGCGGACTTTGAACGCGCCCACCGGCTGATGGTTCTCGTGCTTGACCCACACCTGGGCCCCGGTCATGGCATCCAGCGCCGGGTAACGATACAGCGGAGTCGCCCGCAGGTAGGGCGCGATGCGCTGACGCGCCGCGAGGACGTCAGCCAGGTCTGGCACCGGGGAGGCGGTCATGTCACGTGTCTACCACGGCACCCACGAAGCGATAACGCCCGTGGGCGCGGAGGTTGCGAAGCGTGGAACCCTGCTCGCCGATCAGGTGGTGGGCCGTGCGGTCCGTCCTGGTCAGCGGATTTGCTCGAGGGCCTGGGCGACGAGCTTGGCGACCAGCGCTGGCTCCTCGTTAGGGGTGAAGTAGCTCGCGCCGGGGATGGTGATCAGGCTTATCTGGGGGCACTCTTCGAGGGTGCGCCGTTCCTCGTCGGTGATCCCGCCGTCGCCGCGCTCGCCGTGGACTACCCAGGCCGGCACGCCGGCCTGGCACAGTCGTGACGCCACCGAGCCGTAGCGGTCCAGATACTGCAGATAGCAGTGAATTCCGCGCCGGGCGACATGCGGGTCGTTCTTGCGCAGCTCCGCGGTGAGCACCTTGCGGCGGTCCGGGGGCAGCGGCATTCCTTTCATGGCCGGGCCCATCAGCTTCAGCATGGCGGCGAACGGCAGGTGCCCCAGCACCCGGGCCAGCCGGTCAAGAGCGCGGAGGAAGATGGCCTCGTCCTGCCGGGAGAAACAGGGCGCCAGCAGCACCAGCGGCCCCGAGAACGCGCCGGACCCCGCCATCTCCAGGGCGATATTGGCGCCCATGCTGAACCCCACCACGACGTCGCAGCCGAGGTCAGCAGCGCACTGCGCCGCCAGGTGCGCGAGGTTCTCGATACTGAGGTCCTGCGGGGCAGGGGTGCCGCCCATTCCCGGCACGGTCACCGCAATCATCCGGACATCCGCCAGCACCGGCTCAGCCATCAGCTCCTCGTACTGCACCGCGGTGCACAAACCCCCCGGCAACAGCAACGCCGTATGCCTGGCATTACCCGGCCCGCCTTCGCGGCGATCCCAGCGCGCCCACTCCCCGGTCACGACCGTCGCCCCACCGCAACGACGCGCCCGCCTGCCCGCAGCGTGCACTCCGCAACGCCCCGGCAGCCGCCCGCCGCCCGCCGCGCACAAGTTCGCTGACCCAGATCCGCCAGCGCAGCGGGCTTCGTGACCACCATCTCGGCTCCCATCACCGGCGTGCCTATCCGTACGGCCAAAACTAGATCGGGCACCGGCTGCGGGTCATGGGGCATTTGCCTTATCTATGGGCGAGCGCCAGCCGGTATCCGGCTCGTGCTCAGAGTCGCTCACCACCCTGGGCGGGTGGTCCTGCCGGTCGCCGCGGGGCGGATCATGGAGGTGACCAACGGGAGGTTGGCGTCCCGAAGCGAGGCCCGAGGGAGCTGACCGGGATAACAGGTGGCCCGCTCAGGCCGGTGCCTTGGTGCGGGCGCTCCGCGGTGCCTGCGCAGCCAGCAGATTGGGGCGCACATGCTCGTCCTTAGCCTCATTCTCATCGGCTTGGCGATCACGCTCGAACCGATCCCGCTCACCGCGTTCATCCTTATCCTCGCGTCGGAGGGCGGCGTGCGGAAAGGCGCCGCGTTCATCTTCGGCTGGCTCGTTTCGCTCGCGATCGTGATCGCAGCCACGGTGCTCGTCACCGGCAACCACCCCCCGAAGTCAAACACAGCTCCCTCACTGGCCGCACTCGCCGTCAAGCTCGCCATCGGCGCCGGGCTGCTGCTGATCGCGATCCGGTATTACCGGAAGCTGGGCAAGCCGAAACCGCCGAAAAAGCCCCCCAGATGGCAGACGCACATCGACAACATGACCCCGTGGTACGCCATCGGCCTCGGCCCGCTCACCCAGCCCTGGGGACTCATCGCCGCAGGCGTCACGGTCATCGTCGACGCGAAGTTGTCATCCTGGGAGAGTTACCTGACGCTCGCGCTGTTCTGCGTCATCGCCACCTCCTCGCTCCTGGCGATGGAGATCTACGCCGGGTTCCGCCCCCAGCAGGCGCAGGACTTCCTCGCCCGCTCGCGGCACTGGATCGACACCCACACCGACCAGGTCATCATCGTCGTGTCCCTGGTCCTCGGCTTCTGGCTGGTCGCGACCAGCATCTACTACATCGTCACCTAGCTGGTGAGCCGGGATGAATCTGCCCGAATACCTGGTCCTGTTCGTGCTCGTCGCGATCTTGGGAGCCGGCCTGCCCGGCCCCGGCGATGCGTCGCTGATCGCAGCGGGCACATTAGCGGGAGAGGGCCGGCTGAATATATGGACCGTGCTGGCCACGGCCATAGCCGCCTGGATGCTCGGTTCGCTAGCCGGATATGAAATTGGTATCCACGGGGGACGCGGATTGCTCGACCACCCCGGACGGCTGGAAAAATCGCGGCTGAAACTGCTCCTCAAAGGAGACCGGTCCTTCGCCCGTCATAACTTCGTGGCCTCCGTGACGATGCCGGCGTTTGTATCCGGAATATTCCGGGTCCGGCTCTACATATTTCTGCTCGGCGCGCTCACCGCTGGCATCGGCTGGATCGGAATGTACGTGGGGCTGTCGTATTTCCTTGGCGAGGAGATCACGAAGCGCATCGGGAAAGCCGGCACCAGGGCGGTGATCGGCGTGATCGTGATCGTCATCATCGGGCTGTGTATCAGGGCTGCAGTGTCGAGGTGGCGCAGTACCCACTCTGCTGCCCCCGCTGGCTAGTCCCGGCGCGGGTCTCGGAGCACCACGATGGACCGGGGGCCGACGGTGACGTGATCACCAGCGGCTCGCGGTGCGGCAGCAGAACTGCCGGGTACCGTCGCGTCGTAGGTGTCGATCTCGGCGCGCCAGGCGGCCTGCTCCTTGGTGGCCGGGAGGGTGAACGTGAGCGGCTCCCACCAGGCATTCACCAGGACCAGGAAGTCGTCATCGAGCATCGGCGTGCCGTCGGCCGCCCGGTCCGGCGCGTCCGAGCCGTCCAGGTAGAACGCGGTAGCCAGGGCATTCGGGTCCGACCAGTCGCCGGCCGTCATCGCCGAGCCTGACGGGGTGTACCAGCACAGCTCCGCCGCTTCTGCGCCCGCCAGGAAGCGGCGGCGGCGGAACACCGGGTGCTGCTTGCGGAAGGCGACCAGCCGCCTGGTGAAATCGCTGCAGCTCAGTGTCGGGCTGGGACCAGTCAACCCAGGCGATCTCGTTGTCCTGGCAGTAGGCGTTGTTGTTGCCTTGCTGGGTCCGGCCCAGCTCGTCGCCGCCGAGCAGCATCGGGACGCCGAAGGACAGCAGCAGGGTGGTGAGCATGGCCCGGGACTGGCGCTCGCGCAGCGCGAGGATCGCGGGATCCTCGGTCGGGCCCTCCGCGCCGCAGTTCCAGGACCGGTTGTCCGTGGTCCCGTCGCGATTGGATTCCCCGTTGGCCTCGTTGTGCTTGTCGTTATAGGAAACCAGGTCGCGCAGGGTGAAGCCGTCATGCACGGTGATCAGGTTCACCGACGCCGTGGGCCGCCTGCGCCCGCCCGCGTACAGGTCCGCCGACCCGCAGAACCGGGTGGCGAACTCCCGCAGGCCGACCGGGTGGCTGCGCCAGAAGTCGCGCATGGTGTCGCGGTATTTGCCGTTCCACTCGCGCCACCGCGGCGGGAACCGGCCCAGGTCGTAGCTGTCCATCTGGCCGACATCCCACGGCTCGGCGATCAGCTTGGCCCTGGATACCACGGGGTCCTGGGAGACCAGGTCGAAGAACGCTGACACCTGCTCGAAGCGGCCGTCCTGACGGCCCAGCGTGGTGGCCAGGTCGAACCGGAACCCGTCGACGCGCATTTCCGTCAGCCAGTACCGCAGCGAGTCCATGATCAGCTGCAGGGTCACCGGATCGCCCGCGTTCAGCGAGTTGCCGCACCCCGTCGTATCGACGTAGCAGCGCGGGTCATCAGGTTCCAGCCGGTAGTAGGCCGGATTATCCAGGCCGCGGTAGCACAGCGTCGGGCCGAGGTGGTTGCCCTCAGCGGTGTGGTTGAAGACCACGTCGAGCAGCACCTCGAGCCCGGCCGCGTGCAGGGCGTCCACCATGGCCTTGAACTCGTCAACCTGGCCGCCCGGTTTCCCGGCGCGGACCGCCGCCGAATAGGCCTGGTGCGGAGCGAAGTAGCCGATCGTGTTGTAGCCCCAGTAGTTGGTGAGCCCGCGCGCCGGCAGGAAGGCTTCGGGGACGCTCTCGTGCACGGGCAGCAGTTCGACGGCGGTCACCCCGAGATCGACCAGGTGGGCAATGGCCGCGTCGTGGCCCAGCCCGGCATAGGTTCCGCGCAGCTCCGGCGGGATCCCCGGATGGCGCATGGTGAAGCCCTTGACGTGCAGTTCGTAGATGATCGTGTCGGAGAACCGGTGGCGCACATGGGCGCCCTGCCGCCAGCGGAATGTGTCGCCGGCCAGGACCAGGCTTCGTGGCACGCTGGCGGCCGAGTCCGCGGTGCTCGGCAGGTCCGGGTGGTCGGCCGCATACCCCAGTACGTCGGGCCCGAAGGTGACCGATCCGCTGACGGCCCGGGTGTAGGGATCCAGCAGGAGCTTCGCCGGATTACAGCGCACGCCACGGGCTGGATCGTAGGGCCCGGCCGCCCGGTATCCGTAGGCCTGCCCGGCCCTGATCCCGGGCAGGAAGCCGTGCCAGACGCCGGCGTCGTAGTCCAGCAGCGGGACCTGCGTCTCCGCGCCACCCTCGTCAAACAGGCACAGCACCATCCCGTCGGCGACGCCGGAAGCAACCGCGAAGTTCGCCCCGCCGTCGCGGAGGGTGGCCCCGAGCGGGAACGGGCTTCCCGGCAGCGCAGTAAGGGCCTGCCCGGCTAGGGCGGTCATTGCCCGGCCTCCCGTCCCATGGCCCGGATGACGTCCCCGATGGGATCAACCGCTCCGTGGCGGCGGCGGATCATGTCAGCGATGAGCCCGGTCCAGCCGGTCTGGTGCGCGGCGCCGATGGCTGCCCCGTTGTCGCCGTGGAAGTACTCGCTGAAAATCATGTTGTCCCGCCAGGCCGGGTCGTGCTGGATCCGCTCGGTCCCGCCGAAGCATGGCCGCCGGCCCTCGGGTCCGCGGGTGAAGACCGAGATGAGCCGGTCCTGCAGGTCGGCAGCGACCTTGTCCAGGGTGAGCTGCATGCCCGACCCGGTCGGGTACTCGATCGTGAACTCGTCGCCGAAGAACCGGTGGTAGCGCTCCAGAGCGGTGATCACCAGGTAGTTGAGCGGGAACCAGAGCGGGCCGCGCCAGTTGGAGTTCCCGCCGAACATGGCGGTGGTGGATTCGGCCGGCTCGTAGTCGATGCTGGCCTGGATGCCTTCGACGTCGAGGACGTACGGATGCTCGCGATGGTAGGCCGACAGGGCCCGCAGGCCATGCGGGGACAGGAACTCGCCGGGATCGAACAGCTTCGCGAACAACTTCTCCAGCCGGCTGACACCGGCCAGGCTCAGCAGTAGCCGTCGCTGGCCCTGATCTCCGCGGACCAGGCCGGTCTCGCTGAGCGTTTCCCGCTCGGCCAGGCTGTGCCGGTCCATGAACACCGCGAACTGCTTGCCTACCGTGAGCGCCACCTCGAGGTCATCCTCCTGGATGACGGCCGCCGCCAGGATCGGGATGATTCCCACCATCGACCGGACCTTCACCGAAACGGCGTCCCCGCTGGGGGTGAGCAGCCGGTCGTAGTAGAGCCCATCGGTCTCATCCCACAGCCCGAGGCCTTCGAGCGCCTCGCTGATGGCGGCGAAGTGCTCGAGGAACTTGAGGACCAGATCCACGCCGGGCCGCTGGCCGGACCGGTTCAGGACCACCGCCAGGGAAGCCATGGCGATCGCGTAGAAGCCCATCCAGCCGGTGGCATCGGATTGCTCCAGGATGCCGCCCACCGGAAGATGCGAGCGGTCGATGGGGCCGATGTTGTCCAGGCCGAGGAAGCCGCCCTCGAACAGGTTGTTGCCCTCGGAGTCCTCCCGGTTCACCCACCAGGTGAAGTTGACCAGCAGCTTGTCGAAGATCCGGCTGACGAAGTCGATGTCGCGGGCGCCGTCGATCGCGAACACCTCTGCGGCCGCCCACGCCTGCACCGGCGGGTTGACGTCGCCGAAATCCCATTCATAGGCGGGCAGCGCACCATTGGGATGCTGGAACCACTCCCGGCAGAGCAAGATCAGCTGGTACTTGGCGAACGCCGGGTCCACATGGGCCAGGGCCACACAGTGGAAGGCCAGATCCCAGGCCGCGAACCAGGGGTACTCCCATTTGTCCGGCATCGACATGATGTCGAACGCATCGAAGTTGCGCCACCGGGAGTTCCGGCCCGTCAGGCGCTGCGCCGGGGGCACCGGCTGGGTCGGGTCCCCGTCCAGCCAGCGGGCCACGTCGTAGTAGAACAGCTGCTTGCTCCACAGCAGCCCGGCGAACGCCTGGCGCATCACCAGCGCCTCGTCGGCGCTCGCGCCGGCCGGGGTGAGCTCGGCGTAGAACTCGTCCGCCTCGGCCTGCCGCTGCGCCACTACCTGGCTGAACTGGGTACCGAGCGGGTCGTTCGCCTTCCCGCGGGGCGCTTTGGCGGGCGGCGTCCGCAGCCGCAGCCGCACCTCGGCCGTCTGGCCGGGCTGGACCGTCAGCTGGTACCAGAACGAGCACTTGGTGCCGGTGCGCTCGGGATTGACGGTGGCCGCCCCGCTGACCACGTGGTCGTTGATGCCGTCCTTCGGATACGGCGTGAGCGGCGCGGAGCCGAACAGCCGCTGGTCGTTGGTCTCGTTCTCGCAGAACAGCGCGGCCGGGATCGTCCCGTCCGGCCCGGGGCCGGCCAGCAGCTCCAGCGGGCCGGCGAACGGATGATCGATACCGACCGACGAATCACCCACCGCCCGCAGCTCCGGCTTGGGCGCGTCCACGTCCCAGGACCAGGTGTTGCGGAACCACGCGGTCGGCAGCACGTGCAGGGTGGCCGTCTCCGGTCCGGCGTTGGTCACCTGCACGGTCATCAGCAGGTCATCGGCGCTGGCCTTGGCGTAATGCACCTCGGTGATCCAGTACCGGTCGCCGTCGAACGCCCCGGTATCCAGCAGCTCGTACTCAGGCTCCTCGCGGTTACGCGCCCCGTTCGTGTCGATGAGGTCCTGATAGGGGAACGGGCCTTGAGGATAGTGATAACGCCACCGGTTCCACGCGTGGCTCGGCAGCGCATCCAGGTACCACCAGTACTCCTTCACGTCCTCGCCGTGATTGCCCTGCGCCCCGGTCAGCCCGAACGCCCGCTCCTTGAGGATCGGGTCCTTGCCGTTCCACAGGGCCAGTCCCAGGCACAGCCGCTGCTCCACATCACAGAACCCGGCCAGCCCATCCTCCCCCCAGCGGTAGGCCCGGGACCGCGCGTGATCATGCGGCAGGTAATCCCACGCCTCGCCGTCCGCGCTGTAGTCCTCGCGCACCGTGCCCCACTGCCGCTCGCTGACATACGGTCCCCACTGGTACCACTCGCCCGCCTGGCGCAGCCCGTCCTCCAGCCGCCCGAACCCATTCACCCGATCCCGCTCAGCACCCACGGCCGTCCCCTGTCACCTCGACGTAGCGCAGCATCCCTCACCGGGCGCCAACCCCGAGCCGGTGCAGTCATTTGGCAACCTGCGAGCGCGGCCGACCCCGATCCCTTTCTATCGGGCGGGCAGAAGCAGCTCATCACCTGCCTAGGGTGAAGGTTCTCCCTCCTGCGGGGCCATAAGATCGCGCGGACATTTTCTGGGCCTGAATTGCCGCGGTATAAGAGGCCAGCGTTAGCGCCGTATGGTGAATGGCTGGCCAACAAGACATTGACCCGGGGCTGCCGGAATCTGGCGGCGCGACAAATTTCTCCTCGATAACGGACTTTTCGGCGGCGCGGCCTCCGTGACAGCGATCGGCTCCGGCTCCAGCGCCAGGATCTCCGGGCTGACCGGGCCCACCCCAGGGTGCTGCCGTAATCAGGCGGATAGCGGCTGGCCGGCCGGCGTTGACGGTTTATCCGGGGTGTGATGGGCTGAAGCACGCCCGAGGCTGGCTTGTGGGGGCCGTTGGTGTGTCACCGACGTATCTGGTCGTCAGCCCGGGGACTGATGGGGATCAGTTAGAACAGGGGGATCGTTGTGGATTACGTTGCGTTGTTGAAGTTCCGTTCGTCTGTACCGGCCGCGGAACGAGACGGGGCGCTGATGCGCCGGGCCGCGTGGCAGTACCCCAAGGGCATCCGGGTAATTGCCGAGTACTGGCCTATCGCCTCGGCGGTGCAAGTCATCAGCATCTTCTCCGTCGACACCTTCGAGCAGGTGATGGAGCTCGAGCTGGAGTGGAGCGATGTGTTCGACATTGATGTCCACCCCGCTGTCTCAGTGGACGAGGGCCTGAGGATCGGGGCCGAAGTCATCGAGCGACTGCCTCGGATGCAGCAGGCGTAAGACCAGGTCCACGTGCCGTGGCGGTTAGCGCAGCGCCACTGTTATCTCCCGGGGGACCGGCAGCGTTCCCGCCTGCCAGTCCAGGTCACCCGCGAGCCGAGCCCGGGGGAACGTCCCGAAGAACGCCTCGAGCGCGGCACAGAGCCAGACGCGGGTGAGCGCGGCGCCGGGGCAGTAGTGCGGGCCTGCCCCGAACGGGATGCTGGGTGACACCGGGCCATCGTGCGCCGCGGCGATCAGGGACGGCAGCACGGTGGTGCCCTTGGCGATCGGCCGTCCGCCGAGCCACGTGTCAGCCAGGGCGATGCGCGGCAGGGCGACGGGGAACATCGTGCGCGTGCTCAGCAGTTCTCCCGCGACCGACGCCCAGGTGCGTTCCCCCTGGGTGCACGAGGCGACGACGTCCGGCTGCCGGGCGAGTTCGGCGATCGCGACGGCGAGGATGGGGAGCATCGCGCCGAACCCGTTGGAGACGGTGCCGGTGACGTGCGCGATCTGGGCGGCGGTGTGCCCGTTCAGCGCCCCGGCGAGCTGGGCGGTTAATCCCCCGCTGGGCCGGGCCGCGGCGCGGGTGTAGTAGCTGTACAGGTCATCCCACGCCGCGGCCACGTTATCGACGGCGGCCGGGCCGGGGACGACGGCGAACGCGATCCGGGAGGCGTCGAGGATCTTGTCCCAGTCGGCCAGTGGTGTTCCCATGGCCGCGCTGACCGCGGTGGTGGTGAACGGCTCAGCGAACCCGGTGAGGGCGTCCGCGGTGGCGTGGCCGTGCAGCGCGTCGGCGAGGTGGCGGGCGAGCCCCCGGGCCAGCGGGCGGGTCGCTTCCGCGGCGCGGCGGGTGAACAGCCCGGCGATCTTCTGCCGGTACGAGCGCAGCCGCGGCGGGTCCATGTTCAGCAGGCCACCGTCCGGGGATTGCATTTCCGCCCCGGTGAGCGGGCAGCCGAGCAGCCCGCCCCGGCTGGTGACGGCGGCCATGCCGAAATTCCTGGTGCTGGTGAGGACGCGGAGTACGTCGGGGCGCCGCCGCAGGATCAGCATGGGCGGACCGCCGGCGGGACGGAAAGCGAAGTCGTGGCCGCCGCTGCAAAGGATGGGCGGCGGCCCGCCGTCCGGCTGGGAATCGAAACGCAAGACTGGCGGGTGGCCGGTGGTGGTGACGGTCACGGTGACTCCTTCGGGCTGCCCGGGCAGGGGCACTCCCCGCCCGCCTCCAGCTTCGGAGGCCGACCCGGACGGTTTCATTGCATTCCGCTTGCAAGCCACCTGGCACACGGGGCCCGGGCAGGACCACCGCCCGCAAACGCGCCTGTCCCTGCGTGGTCAAGGCCGGCATTCGGCCTGGCTCGCGAGACCGCAACCGCCTACCGTGGACCCATCGGCCCGCGCTGGTACGCGCTGCCGGAAAGGATGGTGCGCCGGGCGGGCGGTCACTGGGGGCTGGCCACTGCTAGGAGTCATGATGGCGCTCACGATCTTGCCGCACGGGCGGCTGCAGGAATGGGTCGCGGAAGAGAAGGGCTACTTCGCTGCCGAAGGGCTCGAGTACAACTTCGTGCCCGAGGGCGACTACGGGATCCGCCCCGGGGGGCGAGACGATGCCGGGGAGATCAAGACTGGCGCGTTTGAGACCTTCGGTGCTGGCCGCGGCGGTGCAGACATCAGCTGCGCGTGCCATTGGGCCACGAACGCCGCCGCGGGGGAGCGGACCGGGCAGCTCGTGGCCACGGCCTATTCGGTGGCGCCCTGCGCTATCGTCGTGCCGCCCGAGTCGCCGGTGCGCCGGCCGGAGGATCTCGCCGGGGTGCCGGTGGGGGTGGGCTACCACTCCGGGAGCCACTTCACCACCGTGCAGGCGCTGGAGGCCGTGCTTTCTCCGGAGGAGGTCAAGCTCACCTTCCAGGGGCCGCCCAATGAGCGGCTGGACGCGCTACTGGAACGGCGAGCCCCGGCGGCCGCGATGTTCGGGGTCCCGCTTTACATCGCTGAGGCCTTCGGGTTCCGCAAGGTCCTCGACGCCACATTCATGATCGGGTTCCTGGTGACCGGCCGGGACGTCAGCCAGGCCGACGTCGGCAAGTACCTCGCCGCGCTGCGGCGTGCACAGATGGAGATTGACCTGCGCCCTGAGCTCTACAAGCATCACCACTTGCGGGCCGTACCGCAGAAGTACCGGGACAAGGTTGACGTACGGGCTTTTGGCACCGGCGAACGTATCGTCTTTCTTCCCTACACCCGGGAAGTCTTCGCCGCGACCCAGGCCTGGACCGAGGCCCACGAGATCTTCCCCCGCCTGCCCGGTTCCCCGGCCGGCTACGACGAGGCTGTCCTGGCCTGATTCACGGGCGCGGCGGCACCAGGCTTCAGGTCGCGGCGCGAAGCCGCCGGGGATCACCCGGTCGGCTCCGGCGCGCTGCCAGCGCAGCATGGGGTTAGTCCCCCGGATAGTAGAGAGTGATGCCGGATGGCACCGATGCAGGGTCGTCCGCGAACACCTGGTCGATGTACAGCGCCACCAGGTGCGGGAACCTCTTGCTGGGCGGGTGCTCGGCGGTGAGCTGCAAAGTCCGCGCGGGGGTGGTCTGCAGCTGGGTCGCCAGCGCCGCGAGCGGCTCGCTGGTGTGCTGACCGGTGGTCCAGGTATCGATCTTGGTGGATCCTGGTACGTCGTGTTCCCACACCAGTCCTTTATCCATGTTCAGGGTGGACTTTTCGAACACCCCGTTGATGTAATCGGCCAGATCCGTGGGGAACATCCCCCGCGGGGAGTTCTGCGCGGTAAGCCGGAGGATGGTCGACGCCGCGGACCCGGTGGCCTGGGCGATGTCGTGCAGGCTGCGCCGCCCTGACGAGTTCCAGGTCTTGTGGTCGGGGGCGGGCAGAATCCCGGTGCCGAGTTGAAGGCACAGATGCCACCGGCTGGTCCGGTCACTGAGGCCATTCAGGCCGCCGTTAACGGCGCGTGTCGCACCGTTGATGTCAGAGTTGTCAGCGAAGGTGTTCATTTTCCTGGCTACGGTCCAGTACCAGACCGACCCCAGCCACACATACTTGTCCGTGGCGAGCTGGGGTGGCTCATCGACGAAGTAGGTCGCGCTCGGCACGAAACCGTGTGTGTGCGCCCAGCGGGACAGGGCCGTGTAGTTCCCGCGGCCGGTGATCTGGATGAACCCGCGGCCCTTGAATCTCACACCATCACCCGGGTGCGTGTTCCCGAGGTCGAGCCGACCCTCGTACTCGGCGCCAGACGCGAGCTCCTCTGCCCAGCGCATTGAACCGGACTCCTCGCCGATCTGGGCCAGGAACATGGCGGCCCGCTTGACCGTCGTACAGTTGGCGTCGCGCAAAGCGGCGTTACAGCCAGAGACGTATTTCGCGGCCCGGGCGTGGTCCGCGCCGGGCATGGCCTTCTGCAGTGTGGTGGCGTCCATGATGATGGCTCCCCTCTTCCCAGTTCTCATCGGTAGCAACCGGGCGATGCGAGCGGCAGGTACGTCATGGTCGCTTGTGCGATGCATCCGCGTTCCGCTGGCCGCATTGGCTGCTATCGGATATGGGCACCGCAATCCGCCGCTGATACATCCCGCTCGACTTTTGTCCTGAAAGGGAGTGTTCTGCAGCTCGCCATTACCACTCGATCGCCTCTGCCGTCAGGACCTCGCGCAAGCTGGCGGAGCGACCTCGTAGCCCAGCGCGAAGGTCGGGAAGGGTCACGACATCGGCCAGCCCCGGGCACCTCGGCGCGGATGGCCACGCTGGCCTCTGAGATACTCGTCTGCCCCTGGCCCCAGCCGGACGTTCCGATGAGCACTACGCGTGCCCGGTCGGCCACCAGGTTCTGCAGTGCCGCCGGTGTCCCGTCGGTATTGCTGCAAGCCTGCTGCCCGTATCGGCTGTCGCGGTGTTCACATCGATCCCCGCATCAGCCGCCTGGCTGGGCAGTCATACCCACGCTGGCCATCGGGGGATGGGTGTAAACGACCCGGGGAACAGCCCGGTAATCAGCAGCCCGGGGTGCGCCCAACAGGTTGTCCGTCAGTATCCGTGCCTGCTAGTTGGCGCCATGCGTGTACTGCTCGATGCCGATCACTTCGCCAGCCGCCTACACATGAGTCGTCCCTGCCACGCGGCACTGCGCGTCCACGGTCAGCGCGCCATCATCAGCGGGGCTGATGCCCAGCGTGTCCAGGCCCAGCCCGGTGGTCGCCGGGGTCCGGCCCACGGCCAGGATCAGCTGCTGCGCCTCGATCGCCGGGCCCTCATCCAGCAGGACCCGGGTGTGCCCGTCCGGCGCCGGTTCGACGGCCTTCACCCCGGCACCGAGCCGGACGTTCACGCCGTCACGGCGCAGGACATCAGCCAGCTCCCGGGCGACGACAGCGTCCTCACCGCCGATGAGCTGCGTGCCCGCCTCGACCAGGATCACGTCGGCACCGAATCTGGCATAGACCTGGGCCAGCTCGCAGCCGACCGCGCCGCCGCCCAGGATGATCAGTGAGCCGGGCAGTTGCGGGCTGGACAGGGCGTCATCACTGGTCCAGGCCGCGACGGCAGCGAGCCCCTGGATGGGCGGGATGGCCGGGCGCGAGCCCGTGGCCACGACCAGGTCACGGTAGCCGAGCTGGCGGCCATCAGCCTCGACCCGGCCCGGGCCGCTGATCCGGCCGGACCCGCGGACCAGCGTCACCCCGCGCCGCTCGATGCCGCGGGCGGCCTGGGTGTCATCGCGGTCAGACGAGAGCTTGTCGCGGCGGCGCTGCCGCGGCGCGATAGGCAGCCTCGTCCCCGTCCAGCTTCAGCGGGACGGACGCACCGCCGAGTTCAGCCAGATGGCGGGCTTCGTCGCGGGCCTGCGCTGAACGCAGCGTCGCCTTGCTCGGGATGCAGGCCAGGTAGGGGCACTCGCCGCCCACCCTCAGTGCCTCCACCAGGGCCACGGACCTGCCCGCGTCGGCGGCTGCCCCCGCCACCCACTCACCGGCCGAGCCAGCCCCGAGCACCACCACATCGAAGTCTTCCACCGGCCGCGATTACCCCCGTCGTCAGCTAGTGATTACGCAGTGCGTCGATCAGCTGGTTCTTGCTCATCGAGGACCGGCCCTTAATGCCGATTTCGCGGGCCCGCCTGAGCAGGTCCTGCTTGCTCATGTCGGTGTAAGACGGGCTCTTGCCGCCCTTAGCGGCGACCTTCTTGCGCGACGTCGCGGCTGACGCGTTGGCGATCCGCGCGGACTTTTCCTTGCTCTCCCCATGCTTGCGGAGCTCCTGATAGGTCTTCTCGTCCTTGATCTGCGCCCTGGGCACGGCAGTCTCCTCTCACCTGCGCCCGGTGCTACCCGGAGTCCTGCCCTGGAAACCCGCCGTCCCGGCAGCCTCCCTGCCGCGGTTCCCCAGAGGTAACCGCTAATGGTGTGCGCCTGGCTTACCGGCATCCGGAGTAGGGAACCTGGCCCAGGTCAGGGAAGCCTGGCAGCCGGATCGCCGCCGGCCGGCCCTGCTGCTCGTAGCCGACCGTGAACTGGACCGGCAGTGGGCGCGGGCACCTGACCAGCACCTGGAAGGTGACCGAGAACCAGGAACTGGCCCCCCGTCCGAGGGTGGGGGGGCGAGTGCTGCCTGACGCTTCACCGGTGGCCGGCAGTTGCCCGCAGGGCCCCCAGGCTTGCGAGGTCACCTTGAGCCCGCCCAGCGGAAGCAGGACCTTGACCCGGCTGAGCCTGACCGCTGTCCCCGACAGGTTGGTGATCTGCAGGCCCACTTGCAGCTCACGGCCGATCTGCACGGAGCACTGCGGGCCGGACTGGCTCAGCGGGAAGCCGCCTGCCGAGAACGGCTCGGCTGGCGCTGCGGCGCGGGATGGCGAGGGCCGCGGCGTGGGATGTCCCGCGGCGTGCCGGGCGCCGACGGCGTAGCCGGCGGCCAGGCCGGCCACCAGCGCCACTACCACGGGGACGAGAGCGGCCGACGGCGGCAGCCACCGGGGGACCCGCCTTCGCCGGCCGCCCTGTTCCAGGACATCGTCACCGGCGCCATATCCGTCACCGTCTGGAACGGTCATCCGCCGAACCTTTTCCGTCCATCTCCAGCCAGAGTACGCGGGGAGGCTGAAGGACCCAATGTGGCTCTTCCCAGTCGAAGGTGTAAAGCGGGCCGAAGCTTTCCCCTGGATCAGCACCTACACGACTGTGGGAAAATTGCTTGCATGATGCAGGAGCCCAGTGCGGATATCCATCCGCTCGACCAGCATCGCGACCCGTTGCACGCAGCCGTCGTCCGGGGCTTGGCCGCCGAGGTGGCGGCCCACTACGGCGGCGAACTCACGCGGATGCGGCGAGCAAACGGGTACTCGAACGCGACGTGGGTCGGTGACGGCATCGCCGTGCGGATCGCGCATACACCAGTCAACATGGCTCGCGAGGTCGCGCTCGTGCGTGCTCTGCCGCGAGAGGTCGGGCACCCGGAGATCCTTGGGGAGGGCACTACCGAGGGCCACGGCTGGATCGTGACCGCAGAGGTTCGCGGCCAGAACCTGCACGAGGCATGGCCGACTCTGACACCTGCGGAGCAACGACGGGCGGTCCATCAACTGTGGGCTCGGGCCCAGATCGTGCACGACGCGAGCCCGTCTCTCAGGACGCATGTCGCCTCGCACGGGGGTTTCGTGCCGGCATCGCTCGGCGATGCCACGGCGGCGGCTAGACGCGCCGCAGTCGCGCTGGGACTGTCCAGCGCCCAGCAGTCGCGGCTCAACGTAGTCATCGAGGGCTACTTCCGGGCTGCGCCCCTGGTCGAGCAGCCTGTCAACCACGGCGACCTTGCCCTGATGAACGCCCTATGGGACGGTGAGGTCGTCGCCCTGCTGGACTTTGAGTTCGCCGTGCTCGGTCCGGTTGAGATCGACCTATGCCGACTGATATGCGAGGCCTGCGTATCCGAGGAAGGCCAGCGCGTTGATTCGGAGGCAGGCGCCGCCGCGGTTGAGATCGCCGCTCGTCACATGGATCCGATTCATGGTCGCGCGCTTATCCACGGCGCCGCGGCTCTCGACCAGCTCCGCGACCTTGACATCTGGCTCGCCCTTGACAGAGCTGAGGAACGTGTCGAGGACTGGCGCCCGTGGCGCCTGCTCACGGACCTACTCGACGCCGAGGGCGGTTATCTCGCGCCCCTGCTCAGGTAACCGGCTCCTGCACGGTGCGAGCGTGCGATCGTGAAGAGCCGGATTGACGCGCACGCCCGCCACTAGCCGCGATAGCGACCGTTGCATCTGCATCTTCCGCGAACATGCGGAGGCACACCCCGTAAAGTACGGCCTACATCCGCAATGTTCCCGGCAAAACCGGCTCATCCCAGATGAGGGTATAGCGCTCGTCCGTCGGCCTGTCGGCGCGTCGGTGACCGGATAGGGGTCGAGGTCTCCCGAGGATGAAGGTTCCTACACGCCTCATCTGGAAGACCTCGACGTGCCTGACGCTACCGCTGATGCAGGCTTCGCCTGCCCTGACCTGACCACGTTCTGCCGACTCGACGAGTTGGGCCTTGAAGCGGTCGGGCAGCGGCTGGAGCCCGATCGCGCTGTGCTGGCGTGTCGGGTCGTCGAGCCGGACCCATGGTGCCGGCGCTGCGGCTGTGAGGGCACCCCGCGTGACACGGTGACGCGACGGCTGGCGCACGAGCCGCTCGGCTGGCGACCGACGACGCTCGTCGTCACGATCCGTCGCTACCGGTGCACCGGCTGTCGGTATGTGTGGCGCCAGGACACGTCCAAGGCGGCCGAGCCGCGGGCGAAGCTGTCGCGCCGCGGGCTGCGGTGGGCGCTGGAAGCCATCGTGGTCCAGCATCTGACCGTCGCCCGTGTCGCCGAGGGACTCGGGGTCGCGTGGGACACCGCCAACGACGCGGTCCTGGCCGAGGGCAAGCGGGTGCTGATCGACGACAAGGACCGCTTCGACGGCGTGCGCGCGATCGGCGTGGATGAGCACGTCTGGCGCCACACCCGACGCGGCGACAAGTACGTCACCGTGATCATCGACCTGACCGGCATCCGTGACGGCACCGGCCCCGCGCGGCTGCTCGACATGGTCGAGGGCCGCTCCAAGCAGGCCTTCAAGACCTGGCTCAGCGAGCGCCCAGAGTCGTGGCGTCAGGCCGTGGAGGTCGTCGCGATGGACGGGTTCACCGGCTTCAAGACCGCCACCACCGAAGAGCTTCCCGACGCAGTCGCGGTGATGGATCCCTTCCACGTCGTCCGCCTGGCCGGCGATGCCCTCGACAAGTGCCGCCGGCGCGTCCAGCAGGCCATCCACGGACACCGCGGCCGCAAGAACGACCCGCTCTACTCCACACGCCGCACGCTGCACACCGGCGCCGACCTCCTCACCGACAAGCAGAAGGACCGACTGGCCGCCCTGTTCGCAGGCGACGAACATGTCGAGGTCGAGGCGACCTGGGGCATCTACCAGCGAATGATCGGTGCCTACCGCGAAGAGGACCGGCGTCGTGGCCGCGAGCTGATGGTCAAGCTGATCGACTCGGTCAGCCACGACGTCCCGAAGGCACTGAGCGAGGTGATCACCCTGGGGCGGACGTTAAAGAAGCGCGCCGCCGACGTGCTGGCCTACTTCGACCGGCCCGGCACATCGAACGGACCCACCGAGGCGATCAACGGACGACTCGAGCACCTGCGCGGCTCCGCGCTCGGGTTCCGCAACCTCACCAACTACATCGCAAGGTCGCTGCTCGAGACCGGCGGCTTCAGACCCCAACTACACCCTCGATTCGGATGAGCCCCCAATGTGCTGCCGCTGCAGCTGCGGCCCGGTACCGCAAGGCTGACCGCCCGCGGCGTGCCCCGATCAGCATGCGGACGGGCATGGGATGCTCGGGTTGTGCGACGCCCCCACCGGATGCTGGCCAAGGGGCCGGTCATCTGCGCCGCATCCCTGTGCATCGTCGCAGGGCTGCCGGGATGCTCGGCGGGATCGCCGGCTGCCGGGCCTCCCTCGGCTACCGCACGTCCCTCCGCCACTGGCGTGTTTGCCTTCACCGTGGTGGGGGTCCGCCCGGTGCTCCCCAACGGAAGCCAGGACACGCACGCGCAGACGCCGGGGGCAGGATGCGACGGCGCTACCTTCGCGGCCGATCAGGCTGTGGGCGTCAGGGTGGCCGACGGGTTCGCGCTGGCCGGGTTCCCCGCCTCGGCTGGTCTCTTGCGGCATTTCCTGCAGGGGAAGGGCACAGAGGTCGAGTACCGGGCCGGGTCGCTGATCTCAAAGCAGGCACTGGCCAGCCGCGCTTTCCGGGCGGTGAATAACGAAGTCCAGGAGGCCATCCTCAGCCAGCTCAAGGCGGGCAGGACCCGCGTCCGGCTCTCTGCCGCGCAGCTGCCTGCGGTGGCCTTCGAGTCCAGGGCCAGCGACCTGTACTGGGGATTTCGCGGCACTCAGGGCCTGACCGTTACCGGCAGCGGCCGCCGCGAGAACGGGCGGTACACCGGGACCCTCTCGTACGTCATCCGGGACAGCTACGGATTCCCGGCCGGTGACACGCTCGCTGGGTTCGGCCCGCCGATGAGGTACCTGCAGACCGTATGCGGGGCGCCGCAGCACGCGGGCGGAGCCCACTGGTTCCCCGACACCATCACGGTAACCGTGCCATTCAGCCGCCCGGACTGACGGCGTGGCTGGTTCTGCACGACGTGGGTGACCGCCTACGGCGCGGCCGCCTGGAGCCCACCATGCACGGGGCTCTCTTAGCTGCTGGGGCTGATGGATCCTCTGCCTCACCCGTGGCGGGTGATGCCGGTGATCTGTGTTAGTCCAATGCTTAAATCCGCGCCGGGCTTAGGGATCCCTTGGCCGGCCGCTGCCGGCAGCCTCCTGGCGCGAAGGAGGAAGAATGTCTCTGGCCGCTTCATCATCGTCGTATCCACTGTTGAACCTTTTCTGGACGATGTTCGAGTTCTTCCTGTGGGTGATCTGGATCTGGATCCTGATCTGGGTGTTCATCGACATCTTCCGCAGCCATGACCTGTCCGGCTGGGCGAAGGCCCTATGGTTCCTGTTCGTGCTGATCATCCCGCTTATCGGCGTGCTGGTTTACCTGATCGTCCGGGGTGGCTCGATGCACGATCGGGCGGTGCAGCAAGCCCAGCGGCAGGACGAGGAGGCGCGCCGCTACATCCAGCAAGCCGCAGCCAGCGCACCGGCGAGCACTGCGGACCAGCTGGCGAAGCTGGCGGATCTTCGCGACCGCGGCGTCATTTCGCCCGAGGAGTTCGAGCGGGAGAAGGCAAAGGTCCTGGCCGCCTGACACTAATGGAGAGCGGGCGCCGATCCGCCGTTCTGGGCGGCTCGGCGTTCGTTCTGCGTTACCGATCGTGCACCGGCTCGGCCCTGGCCGCCAGGGTGTTCAGATTCTTGGCGAATCCGGGCGCCTGCATCTGGATGTCCAGATAAACACCGACGGTGTCCAGGTTGTCGTACGTCCGCTGCAGTTCAGATGCGAAGGACAGCCAGCTGACCGGGACCACGCCGAGCTGGATGAGCCGGGTCACGGCGGCATCGTGGATAGCGGTGGTCTCCCCGGCCGTCGCGTCGATGACCAGTGAGACGGTGTAGTCGCGGCGGAGCGCTCCCAGGCTCGTGTGCAGGATGCATCCTTCGGTCATCAGGCCGGCGATCACCAGGTGCCTCATCCCGGTTGCGGCGACCGCCGCCTCGAAGCCCGGGAAGTCGAAGGCGTCAAACGAGCCCGCCCGGTGGATCACGGGATGGTCGCCGATGACCGCGGCGACCTCCGGGTACAGGGGCCCGCGCGGATCGTTTTCCGGACCGGTCGAGACGACCAGCGGAACGCCGTAGCCCACCGCGGTCTTGGCCAGGGCCACCGCCCCGCTGACGTTCTCCTGGACCGGCTGGGAGCGGAAAAGGTTAGCGAAGCCGGTCACGTAGTCGATCAGGACGATCGCGGTGTTGCCTGGAGTACGCCTCTCGATGTCCATCGGTTCCCTCCTGTTCCGGCGTGATCACTCGCTGGGGAACAGCCCGGCGGCGGCGAATTTCCGGACCAGCTCGTTGTGCTCGGACTTGCGGGTGAGCTGGAGCAGCTCGGTCTCGGCCAGCATGTAGGGACGGTGACCGCTGGGAATGTAGAACGCGTCACCCGCACTGAGGATCTCCTCCTGGCCGTTGCTGTACTCGACCCGGACCTGGCCCTTGAATATGTAGCCCCAGTGCTCCACGGGGCAGGCCCGGTCAGGGAAGATCTTGACCAGCGCGTCCATGTCGTATCCGGCCGCGCACGTCTCGAACGCGTAGTGCATGTCGCCGAGTTCGGCCCAGGCGCCGGTGTAGTCCCCGGTCTGGGCCGAGACGGGCAGTTCGCCTTTGGATACCCGCATGTCAGAACCTCCTGCTGGTGGCCAGCGGCCGTGCGCCGCATGGTGGCGGTAAGCCTCAGCGCGAAGCTCAGGGGTGTCAAGGGCGCTCCGCGAGCGCTGAACGGCACGCGGCGGGGTGCCCGGCGCACGGTCAGGCGGGCAGGCCGCTGTCCGCTTCCCGGGCCGGGCCCTGGTCCGGAGCGGGCGCCCGCCACCGGCGGGCGCTCACCCTGCGCACCGCGGTGATGGCCGCCGCGATCCAGGGGAGCAGGTGCTCGCCGTCGCGGACCATCAGGATGCTGTGCCGCGCGGTGCTGACCCCGGCGATGGGGATCCGGGTCACCGGCATCCCGGTGCCGGCGGGGGTCCGCTGCGGGGCGATGGTGATCCCCCAGCCGATCCCGACCAGGCCGACCGCCGTGCCGATGTCGTCCACCGAGGCAGCCAGCTCAGGCTGGAAACCAGCGGAGACACACATGGCCAGGACGAGGCGCCCGAGGGTGGTCGCCGGGCAGATGATCCAGGCTTCGCCGCGCAGGTCGGGCATGGTGCACTGATCCGCCTCGGCCAGGCGGTGCCCGGCCGGCACGCACAGCCGGAGGGTGTCGTGGCCGAGGTCCCACTCGCGCAGCCCTGACCGCGGGCGGGGCTGCGGGGAGCCGAACCGGGACACGATCGCCATGTCCAGCTGGTCGCGCAGCAGCGCGTCGGCGCTGGTCTCGTCGGTGGCCGCGATGAGCCGGATCTCGAGCTTCGGGAACTGCCGCCGCACCTCCATCAGCGCGTGGCTCATGATCTGCGGCCCTTCGCGGAACGGCACCCCGACCCGGAGCAGCCCGCTGACCGCCTGGTCGTCCCGGCTCAGCGTCGCCTCCGCGGCGCGCAGCTCGACCAGGATCCGCTCGGTGTGCTCCAGCAGGATCCGGCCGGCCGGGGTCAGCGTGATCCGGTTGCCGCGCCGGTTGACCAGCGCGGTGCCCGCCTCAGTCTCCAGCGCGGACAGCTGCTGGGACACGGCCGACCGGGTGTAGCGCAGCGCCCGGCCGGCGGCCGCGATCGAGCCTTCGGCGGCCACCGCGCGCAGCATGAGCAGCTTGCGGACATCGAGCATGCGTCACATCCATTAACGCCACGTGTCGTCGATAGTAACTCCAGATTACTTGTGGCGGGCATCGACGGGTTGCTGTAGTGAGTGCCATGCAAGCCGCCCTGACCGAGATACAGCGGATACCGACGTCCGGTGCCCGGGCCGTGGCCGCGTTCACGGTGGCGGGGCGGCAGCTGCTGGCCATCCCGCAGCTGGCCCGGGACTCAGACACCAGCCCGCCGGGGATGAACGGCGGTGACAGCGACACGGATCTGCTGCTGCTCCAGTGCGCGGGCGGGCGCTTCGAGCCCTGGTCGGCGCTGCCCGCCCCGGGCGGCGAGGACGCGGAGTTCTTCACCATCGGCGGCCGCTCGTTCCTCGCCGTGGCCAGCATCAGGACCGGGTCCGGCCCGTACGAGCTCGCGGCCGAGTCACAGATCTTCGCCTGGGACCGGGACCGGTTCGTGCCGTTCCAGAGCGTGGCCACGTTCGCGGCCAAGCAGTGGAAGCACTGGACCATCGGCGAGCGGCATTTCCTCGGGCTGGCCCAGGGCGTCGTCCGCCCCGGGGACGAGGACCTCAACCGCGATTCGGTCGTCTACGAGTGGGATGGCTCGTCGTTCGCGCCGCAGCAGCAGATCCCGTCCCGCTGGGCCTACAACTGGCACCCGTTCTGGATCGGGGACGAGTTCTTCGTCGCGCACGCCGACCACGCCGGGGCGAGCGTGCTCTACCGCTGGGACGGCACCTGGCTGCGGCCGCACCAGGCCCTGGCCGCCGAGGGCGGCCGCGCGTTCGCGACCTTCGACGATGGCGGGACCACCTACCTCGTCGTCGCCTGCATCTCGGCCCCGACCACGGTGATGCGCTGGGACGGCGGCCAGTTCACCCGCGTCCAGACGCTCGGCGGGCTCGGCGGGCGGGAGGTCGCGGTCGTCCGCGCCGGCGGCCTCCTCCTGGTCGTCCGGGTCAACTTCATCCTCGGCACGCCGGCGGACCCCCACCCGGTCCTCGACTCGCAGATCTACGCCTGGGACGGTGCGGCGCTCCGGGTCGTCGCCGAGTTCCCGACGTGCGGCGGCACGGATGTCGCGGTGCTCCGCCCGGCCGGCGGCGGCATCGAGCTGGTCGTGTCCAACTCACTGACCCCACAGCTGCGTTTCGCCGCCGAGACCGTCCGCTATTCCCTGTCCCTCCCGACCCCGACGAGCCGCTGATGCCCCCGTTCGAGAGTGCCGAGCTGGTCGGGTTGTTCACGGCGTACACCGCCGGGCCCGACAGCATCGGCGCGCACCTGGCCGAGACCGTCGTGCGGGAAAGCGCCCGCGATCCGCTGCTGGTGGCCACCGGCACCGACCTCGCGCTGTTCCCGGGGGACACCTCGGCTCCGGCTATCGAGCCCTACCGGCTGTCCACCCGCGGATTCAAGGAACTGGCCGCGATCTCTCATCTCGGCCCGGCGCTGGCCACCCTGGCCCGGATGCGCGAGGCCGACCCGGCCGGCTGCTGGCGGGGTGACGCCGGGCGCCTGCTCGAGGCGTGCAAGGCGGCCCGGGCGGCCAACTCGGCGCAATTGTGGCGCGAGCGCATCGCGGTGCGCGCGTTCGCCGGCCGGGAGGAGGCCATCGCCGCGATGGCCGACTACAGCTGCCGGCTGACCGAGCGCCGCCTGGAGCGCGCCCTGGACGACCCCTCCTCCCTGACCATGGCCGCGGTGCGGCGGGACTACCTCGACGGCCCGGCCGCCGACCTCCCGGTCCCCTTCAACCGGGTCATGATCGCGACCTTCTTCCTCACCGGCCTGGACATCGCACACCGGTTCATCAGCTGGTTCGACGGCCTGGACATCGCCTGGGAGCGGGCGATGGTCATCATCGCCGGACGGGCCGGCCGCCGACGGCGGGCGTCACCGAGGAATCCAACAGCGTGGCCGGCATCGTGCGCGCCGCCTCGCGCGGGAGGATGCCCGCCGGCCGCCTGTTCATCGCGCCGCACGCGCCGGTCTTCCCGGCCTTCGACGGCACCCGCCTGCCCGAAACCGCCTCACTCGAGGCCGCCTCGCTCGAAGCCGGGTACCGGCAGCTGTGGGCCTCGCTGCGGGCCACGTCTGACCTCGGCGGCCAGATGTTCGAGGGCTACCCCCGCTTCGAAGCACGTCCCGCCAGACGGCCCCGGGTCCACCCAGGCTCGGCCAGCGTGCCGGAGAAACCCGCCGTGGCCGGCCCGGATGACTGGCTCGCACTCACCACGAGATTGCGGGTCGTCATGGAAGACCCCCGGCAACTGCTCTCCGGTGCCGTTACCGACTACGCGAGCAGCCAGCTCATCGGCAGTGCCAACGACCCGTCCGCCGTCATCGTCCCCGGGCTCGACGGGGAGCCCTATCCGCACCCCAATGGGGAGTCACCATGAGTGCACGAAGACGTCACCAGCGATCCATCTGGTATCTCGCCGCCGCCTCCATCGCCGCGCTCGCGGCCACGGCCTGCTCGTCGTCCGCGTCCCCGGGCACGACGGCCTCGTCCGGACCGCTCACCATCGGCATGTCGCTGCCGATGACCGGGCCGGTCGCCGACGTGTCCAAGTCCGGCCTGCAGGGCTACCAGCTGTGGGCGTCACAGCAGAACGCCTCGGGCGGCCTGCTCGGCCACCAGCTGAAGCTGGACGTCCTCGACGACGGCTTCGACCCCAACCAGACCGCCACCGACTACACCCGGCTGATCAGCCAGGACAAGGTGAACCTGGTGCTGGGCACGTTCTCCTCGCTCCTCAACGCGCCGGCCTCGGCCATCGCCGCCCGGCAGGGCATGCTGTACGTGGAGCCGTCCGGCGGGGCCGCGTCCCTGTTCACCCGCGGTTTCACCAACCTGTTCTTCGCCCAGCCCGGCACCACCACCTCCGAGCCGGACCGGTTCGTGGCCTGGATCGCGTCGCTGCCGCCCAGCCAGCGGCCCGCCACCGCCGCGTACGTCACCCAGGATGATCCGAGCGCCAGCCCGGCGGTGGCGGTGTTCCAGACCCGGCTCCGGGCCCTCGGCATCAAGACCGTCTACGACCAGACCTACGATCCGAGCACCACCAACTTCGACAGCATCGCCGCGTCGATCGCGCACGCCCGGCCGCAGCTGGTCATCCAGGGCGCGGTGGCCGACGACGGCGCGGCGTTCGTCCGGTCGCTGGAAAAGATCAACTTCAGCCCGAGGATGCTGTTCCAGACCAACGCCCCGAGCGACTCGGCCTACCCAGCCGCCATCGGCCGGGCGAACGCCGAGGGCGTGTTCACCGCCGAAGCCTGGAGCCCGCAGGCGAAGTACCCCGGCAACGCCGCGTTCGTGGCCGCGTACACGAAGAAGTTCGGCAGCCCGCCCACCGAGGACGCAGCCAACTCCTACACCGCGGGCCAGGTCCTGGCCGCGGCGATCCGGGCCGTCGGGCGCGTTGACCAGAAGGCGCTGGCCGCGTGGCTGCACACGCACACGGTGAGCACCATCGTGGGCCCGCTGAAGTGGAACTCGGCCGGTGATCCGGAAGGCAGCCTGCTGCTCGCGCAGTGGCAGGGCGGGAAGCTGCAGATCGTCGCGCCCAAGTCGGCCGCCACCACCAGCCACATCGTGACCGTCAAGCCGGCCTGGGCCAGCTGATGATCGAGCTGACCCAGGCGCTGATCTTCGGCGTGCTGATGGGCAGCGTCTACGCGCTGATGGCCACCGGGCTGACCCTCACCTTCGGCGTGATGAAGATCGTCAACATGGCGCAGGGCGCGTTCCTGGTCCTGTCGGCCTACCTCTGCTACGGGCTGTGGTCCCGGTTCGGGATCGACCCGCTGCTGGGCGGGTTCATCGTGACCGTCCCCATGGCCCTGCTGGGCGTCGCGCTGTACCGGCTGGTGATCGAGCGGGTGCAGCGGATCGATCCCGGGCTGACCATCGTCGCGACGTTCGCGCTGGCCCTGGTGGCCGAGGCCTGCATCGCGCTGGTCTGGGGTCCCAACCCGACCGCGAGCACGCCCGGGTACTTCAACCAGGCGTTCCGGGTCGGCTCCCTGGTCGTGCCGCAGGCCCAGTTCTACGCCTGCCTGCTCGCGGTGGGCGTCACGGTCGCGCTGCAGGCCGTGGTCCGGCGCAGCTGGCTGGGGCACGCGATCACGGCGGCGTCGGAGAACCCGGAAGGAGCCCGCCTCGTGGGCGTCCAGCCGGCCCGCGTCGGCGCGTGGATCTTCGCGATCGCCACGGCCACCAGCGCCTTCGGCGGCGCGGCGCTCAGCTTCCTGTACCAGTTCACCCCGGACTCCCAGGACGTCTGGATCGGGCTGACGCTGAGCGTGGTCATCCTGGGCGGGCTGGGCAGCATCCCCGGTGCGTTCGCGGCGGGGCTGCTGCTCGGCGTGGCCGAGGCGGTTACCTCGACCTACATCTCGGTGCGCTGGTCAGCCGCGGTGCCCACGCTCCTCATCCTGGTCGTGCTGCTGATCCGGCCGCAGGGGCTGTTCACCCGGGCGGCCCGGCCGGACGCGGCCACGTGAACGCCACCGCCGCGCGGCGCGCGGTCATCGCCGGGGCCGTGGTCATCCTGGCCGTGTTCCCGCTCGTCTCGGGCAACCTGTACCTCCAGAACCTGCTCATCATGACGTTCGTGCTGGCCATCGGGGCCAGCGGATGGAACATCATGGGCGGTTACGCCGGCTACATCTCCCTCGGCAACAGCCTCTTCATCGGGCTCGGCGCGTACACGACCGGCATCCTGGCCGTCCGGGCGCACATCTCGCCGTTCGCCGGCTGCCTGGCCAGCGGCCTGGTCTGCGCGCTGGCCGCCGCGGCGCTGAGCCTGGTCACCCGGCGTACCCGCGGCATGTACTTCGTCATCGTCACGTTCGCCGCGCTGCAACTGCTCGGCATCGTCGCGACCACCTGGTCCGGGCTGACCGGCGGCAGCCAGGGCCTGGCCCTGCCGCTGCCCACCTGGAGCCTGTCCTACCAGAACTGGCCGTTCTACTACCCGCTGCTCGGCCTGCTGGTCCTGACCGTCGCGGTGTCCGCCGTGGTCCGGCGGAGCAAGCTCGGCCTTGGCCTGTTCGCGATCGCGGACGACGAGGACAAGGCGGCCGGGCTCGGCCTGCGGACCGACATCTACAAGATGATCGCGTTCCTGTTCGGCGGGACGTTCGTCGGCATCGCGGGCGGCCTGTACGCCTACTACATCTCGTTCCTGAACGTGGCCGCCGTGTTCGACATCGTCACCAGCGTGCTGATCGTGCTGGCGGCCCTGCTGGGCGGGCGCGGCACCCTGTGGGGCCCGGTGCTGGGCGCCTTCATCCTCGAGCCGCTGGCCAACTTCACCAGCACCGGCCTGGGTGGCGCCGACGCCGGGGCCATCCGGCTGCTGCTGTTCGGTGGCCTGCTCGGCGCGGTGGTGCTGTTCCTGCCCCGGGGCGTGCTGCCCACCGTGACCCGGGCCTGGTCGCGGGCCCGGGCCCGCCGCCCCGCGACGCCCGCACCGGCCACGGCGCCGGCGCCTGCGCCCGCCGCACCGTCCCGCGCTGATCCCGGCCCGGCGCTCCTGACCCGGGATCGCGGTCGCCCCGCCGCCGGGGACGCGCTGCAGGCCCGCGGGCTGGTCAAGACGTTCGGCGGCCTGCGCGCGGTGGACGGGGTCGACCTGACCGTGACGGCGGCCCGCATCACCGGGCTGCTCGGTCCCAACGGCTCGGGCAAGACCACCTTGTTCAACCTCATCGACGGCACGGTCAGCGCGTCGTCCGGCCAGGTCATCCTGGCCGGACGGTCCCTCGGCCACCGGGGCCGCGCGGCGCGCGCGCACGCCGGGCTGGCCCGGACCTACCAGCTCCCGCGGCTGTTCCCGAGCCTGACCGTGGCCGAGAACGTCGCGGCCGCCCAGCCGCGCTTCTCGTTCCGCCAGCTCTGGCTGCCCCGGGTTTCCGCCGCCGAGCGGGCCCGGGCCGTCGAGGTCCTGGACGGGCTCGGGCTGGCCGGCTACGCGGACAGCAACCCGGCCGAGCTCAGCTACGGACAGCGCAAGCTCATCGAGCTGGCCCAGGTGCTCTGGCTCGATCCGGTGCTGCTCATGCTGGACGAGCCCGCCGCCGGGATCAGCCCGGCGCTGGCCCAGCGGCTGGCGGCCATGGTCCGGTCGCTGCAGCGCCACGGCGTCGCCATCCTGCTGGTCGAGCACGATCTGGCCTTCCTGGCCAGCCTGTGCGACCACGTCTACGTGATGGCCAGCGGGAAGATCATCGCGAACGGGACCGTGGCCGAGGTGAGCGGCGATCGCGCCGTGGTCGACGCCTACCTGGGCGACGAGGTCGCCCTCGCCCCCGCGGAGCGGACAGCATGATCAAGATCAGCGGGCTGTGGGCCGGGTACGGCGGGCTGGACATCCTGCGCGGCGTCGATCTGGACGTCCCGGAAGGCCAGATCACCTGCATCGTCGGGCCTAACGGGGCAGGCAAGTCGACGGTGCTGAAGACGGTGACCGGGATCCTCCGGCCCAGCCGCGGGTCCGTGATGATCGGCGGGGCCGACCTGACCGGGCAGCCGCCCGAGGTCATCCTGCGGGCGGGCGTGGCCTGTGTGCCGCAGCGGCACGGGCTGTTCGCGCGCCTCAGCGTCCGGCAGAACGTGCTCATGGGCGCGTACGTGATCCGGCGCCGCCGCGCGCAGATCGAGGCGCGCTACGAGCAGCTCGCGGAGATGTTCCCGCTGCTGGCCGAGCGTCCCGGCGTCAGCGCCGGCACCCTGTCCGGCGGCCAGCGCCGCATGGTCGAGTTCGCCCGCGCGCTGATGCTCGAGCCCCGGGTCGTGCTGCTGGACGAGCCGACCCTGGGCCTCGATCCGCGCACGGTGGCCCTGATCTCCGCGAGCGTGACCGCGATGACGCAGACCGGGGTGACCGTGCTCATGGTCGAGCAGAACGTGCGGGTGGGGCTGTCGCTGGCCCAGCACGCGACGGTGCTGTCCGCGGGCACGGTCGCCCTGGCCGGCCCGGCGGACAAGATCGCCAGTCATCCGGGGCTGATGGACACCTTCTTCGGGGCCGCGAGACCGCCCGCCCGGGCGCCCGGCGACCAGCGGCCCTGACCCGATGGCCTGAGGAGAGGAATAGTCATGCTGGATCCGCAGCCCGGGGCCGGCGGCCGGAACCCGTTCCTCGGCCGCCTGCGGGACGGGGAGCTGACGCTGATGCTCGGCATCCGCAGCAGCCGGACCGCCGATGTGGTGCGCATCGCACGTGAGGCCGGCTATCACGCCGTGATGATCGATCTCGAGCACTCGACCATGCCGCTCGACGTCGCCGCCCAGCTGTGCGCGACCGCCGGCGATCTCGGCCTCACGCCGTTCGTCCGGGTGCCGGAACAGGACTACGGCGCGATCGGGCGGCTGCTCGACGGCGGTGCGCAGGGAATCATCGCGCCCCGGATCGACACGGCCGATCAGGCGCGGGCGGTGAGCCGGGCATGCCGCTTCGCCCCGCGCGGCCAGCGCTCCCAGCTGGCGACCGTGCCGCAGTTCGGCCTGCGGCCGGTCCCGGCGGCCACCATGAACCCGGTGCTGGACCGGGCCACGATCGTGCAGATCCTGATCGAGACCCCCGCGGGGGTGGCCAGCGCCGACGCGATCGCCCAGCTCGACGGCGTGGACATGCTGGCCATCGGGGTGAACGACCTGACCGCGGAGCTGGGGGTGCCGGGACGCTACGACGACCCCCGGGTCCGCGACGCGGTGGCCACGGCCGCGCAGGCCTGCCAGCGGCACGGGAAGCTGCTGATGGTGGGCGGCATCGCCGATCTGGCCATCCTGGAGGACCTGGCCCCGCTGGGGGTGTGCCCGCTCCAGCTGGCCGGGACGGACACCGAGCTGCTGTTCACCGCCGCGGCGGCGCGCGTCGCGAAGTTCACCGGGTGGCGCCGCCCGGCCCCGGCCCCGGACGCGCCCCCGGCCCCGGACGCGCCCCCGATCCCGGCTCCGGCGCGAGGAGAACGCTGATGACCGAGATTCTGCAGACCACGCCGATGCGGCCGGCCGAGACGAATACCCGCCCGCGGTTCACGCTGCCGGCCCGCGCCTGCGACGCCCACTTCCACGTGTTCGAGCCGGGCTTCCCGCACGTCCCCGACCCGCTGTACACGTTCCCGGACGGCACGCTGGAGCAGTACCTGCGGATGGCCGGCGTGCTCGGGATCGAGCGGATGGTGCTGGTCCAGCCGACCTTCTACGGAACCGACAACCGGCTGCTGGCCGAGGTGCTCCGCCGCCTCGGCCCGCGGGCCCGCGGCGTGATCCGGATCGAGGAGGACACCAGCGACGCCGACCTGGACCGCTATCACGACCTCGGGGTCCGGGCCATCCGGCTCGACCTGTTCGCGCGCAGATCCTGGCCGACCGCGGACATCATCGGCTATGTGCGGCGGATGGCGGCGCGGGCCGCGCCCCGCGGCTGGCACATCCAGTTCTACACACCCGGCACCGTCGTGCGTGACCTGCTGCCGTTCCTGGCCGACCTGGAGGATCCGTTCGTCATCGACCACATGGGTTACATGCTCGAGGCGGACGGGCTGACCCAGGCCGACTCCGACCGCCTGCTCGGCGTGCTGGGCCTGGGCAGCTGCTGGATCAAGCTGTCCGGGCCGTACCGGATCGCCAAATCCAGGCCGCTCAGCTCCGTCGGGCCGCTGGGCCGCGCGCTGGTGTCCACCCGGGCCGACCGGCTGATCTGGGGCTCGGACTGGCCGCACCTGCCGGACGGCCAGCGCGACACCGGGGAGCTGCTGAACCTGCTGGCCGACTGGGCGCCGGACGAAGCCGACCGGCGGCGCATCCTGGTCGAGGCTCCGGACCGCCTGTTCTTCGCTGGCTGATCAGTCCGCCGCAACGAAAATCGGGGTCATAAGTCCACGATTTACCGCCTGGCGCGGACGAATGGCCGGCTGAGGCGAGTAGTTTTGGCGTTATGACCTCCAGCTCGGCCGACCGCCCGGACCCGCCCGGGCGGATGCCGGTCCTCGACGACGTTGACCGGGCCATCGTGGCCGCGCTGTCGCAGGACGGCCGGATGTCCATGCGGGCGCTGGCCGCGACCCTGCACATCTCCCGGGCCGGGGCGTACACGCGGGTGCAGCGGCTCGAGCAGGCGGGCGTGATCACCGGGTACACGGTCCAGATCGACCCGCAGCGCTACGGGTACGGCCTGTCGGCCTACGTGCACCTGAAGATCTCCCAGCCCGCCTGGAAGCAGCTGCGGACCAGGCTGCTGGCGGTGCCCGAGGTCGAGCACGCGGCGCTGGTCTCGGGGGACAGCGACATCGTGCTGCTGGTGCGGACCCGCGACACGGCGGCGCTGCGGGAACTGGTCCTGAACTCGTTCCAGAACATGCCCGAGGTGCTGTCCACCCAGACAGTGCTGATCTTCGATGAGCTGCGGAGCCCCCGGCAGCATCACGGCCAGCCCGGCGGCTGACGCCCGGCCTACATGTCCCGCAGGGCGCGGGCGGGCGATTCGACGCAGTCGGCGACGAACCGCAGGAAACCGCCCGCGGTACCGCCGTCGCAGACCCGGTGGTCGAAGGCCAGCGTGAGCTGGGTGACCTGCCGGGCCACGACCTGGCCGCCGCGGACCCAGGGTCGCTCGATGATCCGGCCGATGCCCAGGATCGCCACCTCGGGATGGTTGATGATGGCCGCCGAGCCGTCCACGCCGAACACGCCGTAGTTGTTGATGGTGAACGTCCCGCCGGTCAGCTCGCCGGGCCCGAGCTGGCCGTCACGGGCCCGCCGGGTCCGGTCATCGAGCGCCGCCGACAGCTGCCCCAGCGTGCACGCCTGGGCATCGGGCAGCACGGGCACCACCAGCCCCCGCCCGGTCTGCGCGGCGAAGCCGAGATGCACCGGACCGCCCACCACGATCTCATCGCCCTCGATCCGGCCGTTGAGTTCCGGATAACGGTGCAGCCCCAGGATGGCGTACCGGGACACCATGGCCAGCAGGCTGATCCTGGGCACGGACTCGTCCGCGTTCAGCGCGGTGCGGAGCGCGACCAGTTCGGTGGCGTCCACGTCGACCCAGACCGTCGCCTCGGGGATCTCCCGCCGCGACCTGCTGAGCTTGTCGGCGGCCGTCTTGCGCGCGCCCCGGATCGGGATCCGCATGGGCTCGGCGGAGCCCGCGGCCGGGATGGGCGGCGTGCCGGGCCCAGGCCCGCGGTCCGGCCCTGCCGGGCTGGGGCCCGGCTCAGCCGGGCGTCTCCCGGCCCGCTGGCCCGGCGTGGGAGCGACGGCGATGGCCGCGTCGACGTCCCGGCGGGTGATCAGGCCGTCCCGGCCGGAGCCGCGGATCGCGGCCAGGTCCAGGCCCGCGTCGCGGGCCAGCCGCCGGACCAGGGGGGAGACCACGGCCGCCGGGCCGTGAGCGGGGGGTGGCGGAGCGGGCGGCCCGGCGGGGGAGGGGGCCGGTGCCCGCCGCGCTCGGACGCGACCCTGCGGGCGGCGGCCGGACGTGCCGTAGCCGATCAGGACCTGGCCGCTCTCGCCGTCCGCGCCGCTCTCGGCGTCCACGTTGCTGTGCTCGTCCGCGCTGGCCGGGCCGGGTGAGGTGCTGTCGCTGGCCACGGTGAGCAGCGGGGTCCCGACGGCCAGCACATCACCGGGCTGGCCGTGCAGCGCGGTGACCCGGCCGGCGAACGGGACCGGGACCTCGACCACGGCCTTGGCCGTCTCGACCTCGACCACGGTCTGGTCCACGGCCACCACGTCGCCGGCCTGGACCCGCCAGGTGACGATCTCGGCTTCGGTGAGGCCCTCACCGAGATCCGGGAGCAGGAAGGCCGGCACCTATCCGCCCGCCTGCAGGGCCGCGGTTTCCACGGTGGCGGTCTCGTCCCACTGGAGGCTGTCCACCGCATCCAGGATGCGGTCCACGCTGGGCAGGTGATGCTCCTCCAGGTGCGGCGGGGGATACGGGATGTCGAACCCGGTGACCCGGCGGATGGGCGCTTCGAGGTAGTGGAAGCACTGCTCAGATAGGCGCGCGGCCACCTCAGCGCCGTACCCGCAGAACCGGCTGGCCTCGTGCACCACGACGGCCCGGCCGGTCCGCCGGACCGACGCGGCGACCGTCTCGTCGTCGAACGGGGACAGGCTTCTCAGGTCGATGACCTCGAGGCTGCGGCCCTCCCCGGCCGCCACCTCGGCGGCCTCCAGGGCGGTACCGAGCGTGCCGCCGTACGCGATGAGGGTGACGTCGCAGCCCGGCCGGCGCACCGCGGCGCGGTCGAGCGCGGAGGCGGTGTGATCCAGCACCGTGGTCTCCTTCGACCAGTAGCGGCGCTTGGGCTCGAGGAAGATGACGGGATCGGGGCAGTCGATGGCCTGCCGCAGCAGCGCGTAAGCATCGCCCGGCGTGGCCGGGGTGACGACCCGCAGCCCCGCGGTGTGCGCGTAGTAGGCCTCGGACGAATCGCAGTGGTGCTCGACCCCGCCGATGCCGCCGCCGTACGGGATCCGGATGACGATGGGCAGGGACACGTGCCCCCGGGTCCGGTTGCGGAACTTGGCCAGATGGCTGGTGATCTGCTCGAACGCGGGATACGCGAACGCGTCGAACTGCATCTCGACCACGGGGCGAAGGCCGTTCATGGCCATCCCGATGGCCGTGCCGACGATCCCGGATTCCGCCAGCGGGGTATCGAACACCCGGGCTTCCCCGAACGTGGCGGCCAGCCCGTCGGTGACCCGGAACACCCCGCCGAGGGTCCCGACGTCCTCGCCGAAGACCACGACGGCCTGATCGTCACGGAGCGCGTCGGCCAGGGCCCGGTTCAGGGCGGCGGCCATCGTCACCGGCGCCCCTGGCGCTGGCGCCCGGGTGCCATGCTCCGCGAGGGCCGTCATCGCACGTCCCCCGGGTGGCCGGCCGGCCTGGCCAGTTCGGCAGCCAGTTCCCGCTGCTGGCTGCGCAGCGCGGGCGTCGGCTCGGCGTAGACGTACCGGAACAGGTCGTCCGGGTCGGTGACCGGGTCGGCGTTCATCCGCTGCCGCAGGTCCCCGGCCGCCGTCTCGGCCTCGGCGTCCAGGGCGGAGAGGGCGGCCTCGTCCAGCAGCCCCCGGGCGAGCAGGTGCTTCCTGAGCCGGGTGACCGGGTCGCGGGCCAGCCAGGCCTGGACTTCCCCGGGGGGCCGGTAGCGGGCCGCGTCGTCGGCGTTGGTGTGGGCCTCGATGCGGTAGGTGACCGCCTCGATGAGGGTCGGCCCGCCGCCGGCGGCCGCTGACTCCACGGCCTGGCGCACCGCGGCGTAGACCGCGGCCGGATCGTTGCCGTCCACGAGCACGCCGGGGATCCCGTAGCCGATTCCCTTGTGGGCCAGGGACGGGGCGGCCGTCTGCTTGGCCAGCGGGACGCTGATCGCGTAGCCGTTGTTCTGCACGAAGAACACGACCGGCGAGGCCCAGACCGCCGCGAAGTTCAGCGCGGCGTGGGTGTCGCCCTCGCTGGTCGCGCCGTCGCCCACCATGACCAGGGCGACCGTGTCCTCGCCCTTGAGCCGGGCCGCGTGGGCGAGCCCGACCGCGTGCGGTGCGTTGGTGGCCAGCGGCGTGCACTGCGGGGCGACCCGGTGCGCGTACGGGTCATACCCGCAGTGCCAGTCCCCCCGGAGCAGGGTGAGCACCTCGACCGGGTCGACGCCGCGGGCCACGGCGGCCACCGAGTCGCGGTAGGTCGGGAACAGCCAGTCTTGCGGGCGCAGGGCGGCTACCGCGCCGATCTCAGCCGCTTCCTGGCCCCGCGCTGAGGGATAGACGGCCAGCCGGCCCTGCTTGGTCAGCGCCGTGGCCTGGCTGTCGAAGCGCCGGGCCAGCACCATCTGCCGGTGCAGCGCGACCAGGATGTCGTCGCCCGGCATGGCCAGGTCCGCGCAGTCCACCACCACGCCCTCGGCGTCCAGCAGGGCCAGCGGGGCCCCGGCCGGCAGGAGCCGCGGCCGGTGCGCCCCGCGGGGGAGGGCTGGTGCCTCGGATGTCACGGCGCTCCGATCCAGAGAAAGACGCTACTTAGTAACTGTGCGTCTCGGGCGCGCCGAACGTCCAGAGTCTGACGGAGATCCTGGATCTACTTGCAATAAGGAGTGATATGGGTAGACAGACGGATCTGCGGTCGCGTCGTAAGGGGTCCTTACTGGACGGATGGCCGGTGGTCGACGATGCGGCGCATCTTGCCCACGGAGCGCTCGATGGCTTCCGGTTCCAGGACGCTGGTGGTGACGGTGACGCCGATGGTGTTCTTGACCAGCGTGGTCAGCCGGGGACCGGCGGCGGCCGTGTCGCTGCCGGTGGTGCCGGGGCGGCGTTCGACATGGACGGCCAGCTGGTCCATCCGGCCGTCCCGGGTCAGGTGCAGCTGGAAGTGCGGCGAGAGCGCCGGGATCCGCATGATGAGTTCCTCGATCTGGGTCGGGAACAGGTTGACCCCGCGCAGGATGATCATGTCGTCGGTCCGCCCGGTGACCTTCTCCATGCGCCGCATGGGGCGCGCGGTGCCGGGCAGCAGCCGGGTCAGGTCGCGGGTGCGGTAGCGGATGACCGGCATCGCCTGCTTGGTCAGTGAGGTGAAGACGAGCTCGCCTTCCTCGCCGCCGGGCAGCACCTCCCCGGTGAGCGGGTCGATCACCTCGGGGTAGAAGTGGTCTTCCCAGATGTGCAGGCCATCCTTGGTCTCGACGCACTCCTGCGCGACGCCCGGGCCCATCACCTCGGACAGGCCGTAGATGTCGGTGGCGTCGATGCCGAGCCGGGTTTCCATCTCGCGGCGCATCTCGTTCGTCCACGGCTCGGCGCCGAAGATGCCGAACCGCAGCGAGGACTCCGCGGGGTCGAGGCCCTGGCGCTCCATCTCGTCGACGATGGCGAGCATGTAGGACGGGGTGACCATGATGATGTCCGGCCGGAAGTCCCGGATCAGGGTGACCTGCCGCGCGGTCATCCCGCCGGACACCGGCACCACCGTGCAGCCGAGCTTCTCCGCGCCGTAGTGCGCGCCGAGCCCGCCGGTGAACAGCCCGTAGCCGTAGGCATTGTGCAGCAGGTGTCCCGGCCGCCCGCCGGCGGCCCGGATCGAGCGGGCCATCACGCTGGCCCACACGCCGAGATCCTCGCTGGTGTAGCCGACCACGGTGGGGCGGCCGGTGGTGCCGGACGAGGCGTGGATCCTGACCACCTGCTCGCGCGGTACCGCGAACATGCCGAACGGGTAGTTCTCGCGCAGGTCAGCCTTGGTGGTGAGCGGGTACCTGGCCAGGTCGGCCAGGTCCTTGCAGTCGTCCGGGTGCACGCCGGCCGCGTCGAACGCGGCGCGGTAGTGCGGCACGCTGGTGTAGGCGTGGCGGAGCGACCACTGGAGCCGTTCCAGCTGCAGGGCCTGCAGTTCATCGACGGACGCCCGCTCGATGGGGTCGAGGTCCTCCGGCCGTGGCACGAGATCCTGCATCGGGAACTCCCCGGGCTAGGCGTCGTAGTCGACGGTTATCTTGTCGGACACGGGAAGCGCCTGGCAGGTGAGCGCGTAGCCCGCGTCGACCTCGTCCTGCTCCAGCGCGTAGTTGCGGCGCATGGTGACCTGCCCTTCGGTGACGAGCGCACGGCAGGTGCCGCACACGCCGCCTTTGCAGGCGAACGGCAGATCGGGCCGGACCCGCTGGGCCGCGTCGAGGACCGGCGTGCCCGGGGGCACGGTCACCACGGTGCTGCGGCCGTCCAGCAGCACGGTCACCTCGGCGCCCGGCCCCGCCGGCGCTTCCTCGTGATGGACCTGGGCCGGGGGAGTGTCCTCGACATAGAACAGCTCACGGTGGATCCGGTCCCGGGGGACGCCGAGTCCGGTGAGGACCTCGATCGCGCCGGTGACCATGCCCAGGGGGCCGCACAGCCACCAGTGGTCCACGGCGGGAACGGCGACGGTGACCGGCAGCAGCGAGCGCAGCTTGCCGGGGTCGAGCCGGCCGTTGAACAGCTCCACTTCCTGCGGCTCGCGGCTGAGCACGTGCACCAGGCACAGCCGGGCCGGGTAGGCGTCCTTGAGGTCGGCGAGCTCCTCGGTGAACATCACCGAGTCGCTGCGCCGGTTGCCGTAGAGGAGGGTGACCGCCGAGCCGGGATGCGCGGCGAGCACGGAACCGGCGATGGACAGCACCGGCGTGATGCCGCTGCCCGCGGCGATCAGGACGTGGTGCCCGGGACGGGACAGGTCCGGGGTGAACGTCCCGGACGGGGCCTGGACGTCAACGACGTCCCCGGGCCGGACCTCACGCACGAGCCAGCTGGATACCGCGCCGCCGCTCACTTCCCGGACGCCGATCCGGGGCGGCTCACCCTGCGGGGCGCAGATCGAGTACGACCGACGCTGCGCGCCGCGGCGGACCGTGAGCGACTGGCCGGGGGAGAACCTGAACGTGTCCGCCACGGCGGGTGGCACGCCGAAGGTCAGCGCGGCCGAATCATCGGTCAGCGGGTCCACCCGGAGCACGGTGAGCGGGTGAAAGTCGGTCCGCGAGGCGGTCTGCGGGCGGGCCATCAGAATTCCTTCACATACTCAAACGGTTCGTGGCAGGTGTGGCAGCGCATCAGCGCCTTGCACGCGGTCGCACCGAACGCCGCCGTCTGCACGGTGTCGGGCGAGCCGCACTGCGGGCACGGCACGCGGTCCCGGGGCGCCATCGTGAGGTTCAGCGGGACCGGGCCGCGGCGCGCCGGGTCCGGGCCCGCCGGGCGGGGCGCGGCGATGCCGGCCGCCTGCAGCTTCCGGCGGCCTTCCGGGGTGATCCAGTCACTGGTCCAGGCCGGGGCGATCCGGGTCCGGACGGTGGCCCCGGCGAAACCGGCCTGGGCGAGCCGGTGCTGCAGATCGCGGGCGATCTCCCGCAGGGCCGGGCAGCCCGAGTAGGTCGGGGTGATGGTCACCACGATGTGCCCGTCCTCGGCGGCGACGTCACGCAGGATGCCGAGGTCCGCGACGGTCAGCATGGGCAGTTCCGGATCGGCGACGGCCGCCGCGATCTGGCGCGCCGCCGGAACGTCCGCCGTCATCGGGGTCACCATGTCGCGTCCGGGTCGGCGCGGGCCACGCTCTGCAATTCGGCCAGCACGTAGCCGAGGGCCTCGGTGTGCACGCCGTCCCGGCCGGACTTCCCGGCGACCTGCGCCATGGGCGCGGTGTCCGGGAGGTCAAGGGTGGCCGCGGCCAGCACGGTGCCCAGCACGCTGTCGAACTCGGCCCGGAGCCCGGCCGGGTCGGGCGCGACCCCGGGCAGGTCGGCGGTGACGGCGTCCGCGCGGAACAGTTCGTCCACGAGCGGCCAGATGGCGCGCAGCGCGGCCTGCATCCGGCCGTGGGACAGCTCGGTGCCGTCGCCCAGCCGGATCACCCACTGCGCGGCGTAGTCCCGGTGATAGGCGAGTTCCTTGGCGCCCTTCGCCGCGATGGCGGCGAGCACCGGGTCCGCGGAGTCCTGCAGCCGGCGCAGCAGGGCCAGCCGCCAGGCGGAGAAGATCAGCAGCAGGCCGGCCAGTTGCGCGAAGTCGGCGTCCAGATGCTCGGCCAGGCGCACGTTGCGGAATTCGTGTTCCGCCCGGAAGAAGGCGAGCTGATCCTCGTCGCGGCCCGTGCTTCCGGTCAGCCCCGTGCTTCGCGGCCAGTACCGCACCCTCGGCCCGGCCCGCGCGGGCCAGCAGCATGCGCGCCTGGCCCAGCAGGTCCAGGGCGATGTTGGCCACGGCCGTCTCTTCCTCGAGTTCGGGCAGCCGGGTCATCCACTGCTGCAGCCGGTGGGAGTAGATCAGTGCGTCGTCGCCCAGCATCAGGCAGTACGCCGACAGTGCGGCGGCGCTGACCCCGTCCGGCACCGACGTGTCGATGCCCTCCAGCGGGTCGGTGAAGCCGGTGCCGAAGGCCCAGCGGTGGTCGTCGGTCTCGTCGGCGAGAGCCTGATAGGCGGTGAACTCGTCGTCGGTCATCGGTGTCGGTCCGCCTTACATGTGCGGGACGTCGTCGGGGATGTCGTAGAACGTGGGGTGCCGGTAGACCTTGTCGCCGGACGGCGCGAAGAACGGGTCCTTCTCGTCCGGGCTGGACGCGGTGATGTCGGCGGCCGCGACGACCCAGATGCTGACGCCCTCGTTGCGGCGGGTGTAGAGGTCCCGCGCGTGATGCAGCGCCATCTCCGGGTCGGCCGCGTGCAGCGAGCCGACGTGCACGTGGTTGAGGCCCCGCTTGCCGCGCAGGAACACCTCATACAGCGGCCATTCCGACCGCACCGGGGTCTCACTCATCCGGCTCGCCCCCGCTGCGGGCGGCACTGGTCCGGGCGGCCTGCCTGGCCGCGTGGGCCGAGGCCGCCTCGCGCACCCAGGCTCCCTCGTCGTGCGCGGACTTGCGGTGCGCGACCCGCTGCGCGTTGCACGGGCCGTTCCCCTTGACCACCGCGGTGAACTCGGCCCAGTCCACGGCCCCGAAGTCGTAGTGACCGCGTTCGCTGTTCCAGCTCAGGTCGGGGTCGGGCAGGGTGACGCCGAGCTTGGCGGCCTGCGGCACCGTCATGTCCACGAAGCGCTGCCGCAGCTCGTCGTTGGTGTGCCGCTTGACCCCCCAGGCCATCGACTGGGCCGTGTTCGGTGACTGGTCGTCGGGTGGCCCGAACATCATCAGCGACGGCCACCAGAACCGGTTGGTCGCGTCCTGCACCATCGCGCGCTGCGCCGCTGAGCCGCGCATCATCGTCATCAGCAGCTCGTACCCCTGCCGCTGGTGGAAGGACTCCTCCTTGCAGATGCGCACCATGGCCCGGGCGTACGGCCCGTAGGACGACCGGCACAGCGGCACCTGGTTGCAGATGGCCGCCCCGTCCACCAGCCACCCGATCACCCCGACGTCCGCATAGGTCAGCGTCGGGTAGTTGAAGATAGAAGAGTACTTCTGCCGGCCACCGACCAGCTTGCCGGTCAGGTCCGCGCGGTCGGCACCGAGGGTCTCGGCGGCCGAGTAGAGGTACATGCCGTGGCCGGCCTCGTCCTGCACCTTGGCGATCAGGATCGCCTTGCGGCGCAGCGACGGGGCGCGGGTGATCCAGTTGCCCTCGGGCTGCATGCCGATGATCTCCGAATGCGCGTGCTGCGCGATCTGGCGGATCATCGTCGCCCGGTAGCGATCCGGCATCCAGTCCCGGGGCTCGATCCGGCGGTCGCGCGCGATCGTCTCGTCGAAGTGGGCTTCGAGCCCGGCGGGTGCGTCGTCGGCGAGCGTGGTCACCGGCTCCACTCCTTCGCGACCATGGTGAGCACGTCGTAGGTCGCGGCCACCGAGCCGTCCTGCTTGGTGATCTCGGCGTCCCAGCGCACCTCCCCGTAGTCACCGTCCCGCGGGCTGATCTGCTTGCAGGTCAGCGTCACGGTCAGCGCATCACCGGGATAGACGGGGGTGAGGAAGCGGAGGTTGTCGAGGCCGTAGTTCGCCAGCACCGGACCCGGGTCGGGCTGCACGAACAGGCCGGCCGCGAAGGACAGCACCAGGTAGCCGTGCGCGACCCGGCCGTCGAAGAACGGGTTGGCCGCTGCGGCCTGCTCGTCCATGTGCGCGTAGAACGTGTCCCCGGTGAACTCGGCGAAGTGCTCGACGTCCTCCAGCGTCACCACCCGCGGGCCGGCGGTCACGGTGTCGCCGGTCCGCAGGTCGGCCAGCGGCTTGGTGAACGGGTGGGCGTCACCGGCGTCGCGCGGGGCGCCCTTGACCCAGCGCCCGGTCACGGCGCCGAGCATGCGCGGGCTGGCCTGGACCGCGGTGCGCTGCATGTGGTGCAGCACGCCCCGGACGCCGCCCATCTCCTCGCCGCCACCGGCCCGGCCCGGGCCGCCGTGCACGAGCACGGGCAGCGGTGCGCCGTGCCCAGTGGATTCCTTCGCGTCGTCCTGGTCGAGCACGAGCAGCCGGCCGTGCCACGGCGCGAGGCCCAGGACCACGCTGCGGGCGAAGCCGGCGTCGCCGGTCACCACGGATCCGGCCAGGCTGCCCCGGCCCCGGGCGGCGAGCTCGATCACCTCATCGGGGCCGGCGTAGCCCATGACGGTGCTGACCGGGCCGAAGGCCTCGACCTCGTGCGGCTCAGCCCGGCTGGCGTCGTCGCAGCGCACCAGCAACGGCGAGATGAACGCCCCGTGGTCGGCGTCGGCCCCGGTGACCTGGACATGGTCCGGGTCACCGAAGACCAGCTGCCCCGCCGACTCGAGCGACTTCAGCGACCGGCGCACCTCTTCGCGCTGCTCCAGGCTGGCCAGGGCACCCATCCGTACCGACTCATCGGCCGGATTTCCGATGACGACCTTTTCCAGCCGGGCCGCCGCCGCATCGATGACCGCGTCCAGCAGCGGGGCGGGCACGAAGGCCCGGCGGATCGCCGTGCACTTCTGCCCGGCCTTCACCGTCATCTCGGTCACGAGCTGCCGGACGTACAGATCGAACTCGGGCGTCCCGGGCGTGGCGTCCGGGCCGAGGATCGAGCAGTTGAGCGAGTCCGCCTCGGCGTTGAAACGCACCGCGCGGGCCACGACGTTCGGATGCGACCGCAGCTGGCGCGCGGTCGAGGCGGAGCCGGTGAAGCTGAGCAGGTCCTGCTCACCGAGATGATCCAGCAGGTCGCCGGCGCTGCCGCAGAGCAGCTGCAGGCTGCCCTCGGGCAGGATCCCGGACCCGACGATCAGCTCGACCAGCCGCGCGGTCAGGTACGCGGTCTGCGAGGCCGGCTTGACCAGCGTGGGCACGCCTGCGATCAGCGCCGGGGCCATTTTCTCCAGCGGCCCCCAGACCGGGAAGTTGAACGCGTTGACCTGGACGGCCACTCCGAGGCGGGGAGTGAGGATGTGCTGGCCGGCGAACTGGCCACCCCGGCCGAGCGGCTCGACCGCCCCCTCGGTGTAGACCGTGTCGTTCGGCAGCTCCCGCCGGGCCTTGCTGGCGTAGCTGAGCAGCACGCCGATCCCGCCGTCCACGTCGAACTTCGAGTCACCGAGGGTCGCGCCGGTGCGGGCGGACAGCGCGTACAGCTCGTCGCGGTGGTCGCGCAGCATCCCCCCGACCGCCTTGGCCAGGGCCGCCCGCTCGTGGAACGTCAGCGCGCGCAGGGCGGGCCCGCCGACGCGGCGGCCGTAATCGAGCGCCGCGGCCAGGTCGATACCCTCGGAGGAGATCCGGGTGATTTCCTCGCCGGTCACCGCGTCCCGGACCGGCCGCCCGTCCGGGGGCGCGGTCCAGCCTCCGCTCACGTAACTGCGCAGCACCGGCATGCGCGGCTCCTCTCGCAGGAATTACTGACCGAACATTCAGTATGTTAATCTAACGCCATGGTTTCTGGCCAGCCCCACCCTCCCGCGGACGGCCCCCCGCCGGTGTCGGTCGGCGTGACCAGCGCCGTCGCGACGATCACGATGCGGACTCCCGCCCTCACGGCCGTGGCCAAGCAGGGACTGCTGGATGCTGTCGTCGCGGCGGCGGATGACAGCAGCGTGCGGGCCATCGTCCTGACCGGGACCGGCCGGGTGTTCTGCGCCGGCCAGGATCTCGCCGAGCATGCGGCCGCGCTGCGCGAGAATCCCGCCACGGCCTTCGCCACCCTCACTGAGCACTACAACCCGGTCATCACCGCGCTCACCTCGGCGCCCAAGCCGGTGGTGGCCGCGATCAACGGCACCTGCGCGGGCGCCGGGATGTCCCTGGCGCTCGCCTGCGACGTGCGCCTGTGCGCCGATACGGCGAAATTCTCCGCCGCCTTCACCGGCATCGGCCTTGGTCCCGACTCCGGCCTGTCCGCGACCCTGCCCCGGGCCATCGGTGCTGCCCGGGCCAGCGAGCTGATCCTGCTCAACGAGCCGTTCACCGCCGCGGACGCCCTGGCCTGGGGGCTGGTGGGGCGGCTCGTGCCCGCCGCGGACCTGGATGACGCGGCCGCCACCCTGGCCACCCGGCTGGCCGCCGGGCCCACGCTGGCCTACGCCGCCGCCAAACGGGCCCTCGCCACGGCGCCGGCGCTACCGCTGGCGGATGTCCTCGCCGCGGAGCAGGAGGACCAGCAGCGGCTCGGCCTGACCGAGGATCACCGCGACGCGGTCGCCGCCTTCCTCAGCAAGCAGCGCCCCGTCTTCCGGGGACGCTGACCACGTGTCCGGCGAGCACTCTGACCTGACAGGAGGCGATCGCAGTGCCCCAGGTGCCCAGCACCCAGGCGATGATGGCGAGGGACGAGGCTTCGCGGGGCCTGGGCATCGAGCTGGTTGACCATGCCGAGGGCCGGGCGGTCACCCGGATGACCATCCGTGCTGACATGGTGAACGGGCACGCGGTCGCCCATGGCGGCCTGGTCTTCACCCTGGCCGACACGGCCTTCGCCTGCGCGTGCAACAGCTACGGGCCGGTCACGGTGGCTGCGGCGGCCGAAATCGTCTTCGTCGCCCCCGCGCACGCCGGCGACGTTCTGACCGCCGAGGCCGTGGTGCGGACCCGGTTCGGCCGCGCGGGAGTGTATGACGTGACCGTGCGCCGGGGCGGCGACGTGATCGCTGAATTCCGCGGGCGCAGCCACGAGCTCGCCCCGTCCGCGGGCGGGATCCGCTGACCGGGCGGCCCGCGCCAGCCCGGGATACTGGCGTCATGATCTCCCCTTCCGGGCCGCGATCCGGCCGCCCCGCGGCCCTTCCGCGCCGCGGCCGCCCCGGTCATGACCTGGAGTCCGTGCTCGCCGTGGCCGTCGAGGTCTTCAACGAACGCGGTTATGACGGCACCAGCATGCGAGACCTGTCGGAGCGGCTGGGTATCGCGAAGTCAGCCATCTATCACCATGTGACCGGCAAGGAAGAGTTGCTCAGGCTGGCCCTGGACCGGGCGCTGACCGGCCTGTCGTCCGTGACGGACCGGGCGCGGGTGCTCCCGGCCCCGGCGATCGACCGCCTGGAGTACCTGGTCCGGGGGAGCGTCGAGGTGCTGGAAGCCGAGTCGCCCTACGTCACGCTGCTGCTGCGGGTCCGCGGCAATACCACGGTGGAGCGGGCCGCGCTGGACCGGCGGCGGGCCTTCGACCGGTTCGTGGCCGATCTGGTCGGGGCCGCGCAGCACGATGGTGACATCGACCCGGACCGCGATGCGCTCATCACGGCCCGGCTGCTGTTCGGCCTGGTCAACTCCATCGTCGAGTGGTACCGGCCGGCGAGGGGCACGGCGGCGCGGCCGCTGGCCGACGCGGTGTGTGCCATGGCCTTTGACGGCCTGCGCGTCCGGCGCCCATGACCTGCGGCCGGGGCTGGGCGCGGGGCGCCCGGGTTTCGTTATCTGAAATTTTCTGTGAGCTTTCCCAGAGCTGGCGTTCAGCAACTTTCCTGGCGTGACCTGCACGATTGCGTATCAGTACGTGGAAGAGCCGACGAGCCGGCGCACGGCAGATGAGGGGCAACCACGTGAACAGACAGGCTGAGCCCAGGTGGCGGCGCCTCTACCAGCGCCCCGGCCGCGGCATTCCGCTGAACATGTCGGGTCCGTCCCAGCCATCCGGCGTCCTGGCTAAGCGGGTGCTCGCCGTGCTGCTCGGCCTGGCGATCACGGTGGTGGCGCTGGCGCAGTACCGCATGAGCCGGGGTCCGGTCACGGTCGCGTGGCTGGCGGTCGGACCGCTCCTGGCGTCCCTCCTGCTGCGCCCGCGGATCACCGCCGTGCTGGCGGGATGGGCCACGCTGCTGGGCGTCGGGCTGATCGTGAACCACCCCGCCCGGCCCGGGACGCTCGTGTCGCATCTGGGCGTGTTCGTGCTGCTGACCGCGTTCGCGGTGGCCAACGCCGTGCTGCGCGCCGCGGTGCAGCGGCGGCTGAGCCGGGTCCGCGCGGTGGCGCGGGTGGCGCAGAGTGCGCTGCTGCGCGAGGTCCCGGCCACGGTCACGGCGGGCCGGATGGCCTCGCGCTACGTCTCGGCCGCGGCGGAAGCCCGGGTGGGCGGGGACATCCTGGAGGTCGTCTCCGAGGGGGGCCGCACCCGCTGGCTCATCGGGGATACGCGCGGCAAGGGACTGCCGGCGGTGCGCCTGGCCGCCGTCGCGACGACCAGCTTCCGTGATGCCTGCGCCCAGCCGGGCTTGTCGCTGACCGAGATCGCGCGGGTGGTGGACCGGTCAGTGACGCTGGCCGCGGGCGAGGAGGACTTCGTGACCGCGTTGTTCGCGGAGTTCGACCCCCATGGCTGGCTTGAGCTCGTCACCTGCGGCCACCCGCCGCCACTGCGGCTGAACTCCGGCGGCGGGCTGCAGGCCCTGACCCCGGGCGCGTACGCGACACCCCTGGGCCTGCACCCCGACATGAAGACGTCCACGTTCACCGTCGGCGAGGGTGACCGGCTGGTGTTCTACACCGACGGCCTGCTCGAGGCCCGCGACCGGGCGGGCCGCTACTTCCGGCTGGAGGACTGCGCTGACACACTCCGTGGCCCCGACCTGGAGGCCGCCGCGGACGGACTGCTGGATCGCCTGGTGGCCCACACCGGCCGCAGGCTCGACGACGACGTGGCGGTGCTCCTGTTCGAGGCGGCGTCCGCGCCGGCCGGTGTGCCGGGCGAGCCCCCTGGGCCGGCCGGAACAGCTCATGAGGTCAGGCCTGACGACGATCTTGTAGCGGCAGCCGGGTAAGGGCTTCCGCATCAAGCAGGATCGGAGAAGCGTGCCACGGGCCGGTGCTCCTACTGTTCTCGCAGGGCAGTCAGGTAGCCTTCGCCGTCACCGCCGGGCACCTCGCGGCCTGCAGTTGCCATGGCGGGCGACGCTATCCGCGGCAGGAAGTGAACCTCATGAAGACAATGACATGCAAGCAGATGGGCGGGCCTTGTGACCTCGCGTTCCATGGAAATACGGCCGACGAGGTCATAAAGGCGGAAGATAAGCATCTGCAGGAAATAGTCGCCGGGGGCGATCAGACGCACGAGAGCGCCCTGAAAGCGATGAAGGGCAGGTGGAAGCATCCAATATCAGGAATGTCCTGGTACCGGAAGGTCAAAAGCGATTTCGCCGCTCTTCCCGAAGACTGATCGCTAGATCGCCCGCTTCGGGCCGAGGTCCCGCTGGAACTGGTACTCCTCGCCCTGCTGGCCGAGAAGGACGAAGCCGCATTTCTCCGCCACGCGCCGGGAGGCGAGGTTGTCGATGTGGCAGACCAGGTGGGCGCGGCGAAGGCCGATCTGTTGCGCAGCCCAGGCGAGGAACGCCTGGAGCGCACGGGATGCGATGCCCTGTCCGCGCAGCTCGGCGGTGACGTTGTAGGACACGTTAGCGTGGTCGCCGCGTGGCCGGAGCTCGACCCAGCCCGCTGCCTCGCCGTCTGAGCGTCGCCGGATCGCCAGGTTGAGCACTGTTCCCTCCTGCCATGCCCGCAGGCTGGCCCGCGCGCGCTCGTCACCGTCGTAGTGGCTGCCGGGCATGGCCCGGGCCTGCTCGACGGTGTAGCCGAAGAACCGTGCGGTTTCGGGGTCGAGGTCGAACCGGCGGAGCGCGGCCGCGTCTCCTGGCCGCCAGCGGTCGAGTACGAAGGCCGGGTTCGACGGCAATCAGCGGCGGCTCCCTGGGCTGCCAGCCCGCCGCTGGTTCCGTCGGGCCCGGTGGGGGCGACGCGATCCCTTCGGGGCCGGGTTCGCCGGGGTCCGCGCCCGGCTCGGCGGGGCTCATGGCCCAACGGCTCTCTGCGGAGGCGTTCGGTGGCCAGGTGCGGACGCCGCCACGACGAGTTCGATTCCGGCGCCGGAGCAGAGGTCCGCCAGGTGCTTGTTCGGCTCGTCGGTGACGACGGTCGCCACCGCGTCGAGGTCGCAGACCTTGGCGAAGTCCGCCGCGCCGACCTTGGTGTGGTCCATGGTGATGACCACCCGGCGGGCCCGGTCTATGACCGCGCGTTTGACCTGGGCCTCGCTGAGGTCGGCGACGGTGAATCCCTGTTCGGTGACGCCGGTCACGCCCAGGAACGCGAGGTTGACGGTGAACCGGGTGAGGTCTTCCTCGGTGAGCGGTCCCACGAAGCAGCCCCCGGTGGGGCGGTAGTAGCCGCCGAGCACGGTGTGCCGGATGCCGGCCCGGTCGGCCAGGGTCTGCGCCACGGCGAGTGCGTTAGTGAGGACGTTGACGTTGCGCGGCTCACCGGCCGACGCGGCGACCGTCAGTTGCTCGGCGATGGCCAGGACCGTGCTCCCGCTGTCGAGGAAGACGGCATCGCCGGTGTTGATCAGGTCCAGGCAGGCGCGGGCGATGCGTGCCTTCCCGTCGATATTGCGGCCCATCCGCGCGGGAAGGTCTGGCTCGATCGCGGGACGCATCGCGATCGCGCCGCCGTGGGTGCGGTGCAGCAGTTGCTGCCGGGCGAGATCGGCGACGTCCTTGCGGATGGTGGGTTCGGTGACGCCGAGCAACCCGGCGAGCTCGGTGTTGCGGACGCGGCCGCGTTCATCGAGCAAGCGCAGGATGTGGGCGTGGCGTTCCGCGGCGAACGCGGGCGCCGGCTCCGGGCCGCCAGGCGGGGTGGTCCGCGCGCCGCCCCGTATCGTGCCGTTCACTGAGGCCTCCATGGCTGTGGATCGGCCTGGCTGATCGCCCGGCCAGAGCTCCGGGATGGTTCCAGCCCTCCGAGAAACTCGTGCAGTGCCGCGGTGACCGCGGCGCGGTGTTGTGCGGGCTGCTCGTAGCGCGGCGGCATGACGCTCAGGTCGGCGCCCAGGTCAGCCGCGAGTGTTTCAGCGATCTGGAGCGGGTGCACCGGGTCCTGCGCCGCTGCGAGGATCCGGGTCGGCGGAGCGGCCCGCGGCCGGCCCGGCGCATCGGCCGGGATGGCGACCAGCCGGTGCCATCGCCGCGCCGCGTCCGGATCGTCAAACTGGGCCAGCAGGGCCCGCGCCGCCGCCGGTGACGTGCGGTTGACGGCCTGGTACTCGCCGGTGCCGGTGAACAGCTCGCGGGCCCGGGGTGGGAGGTGGTGGTGCAGCAGGCGGCCGATGACAGGCAGCGGGGCGAGGTTCGGGGGGCCTGGTGACCACAGCCAGGCGGGCCTGATGAGCAGCATCGCCCGGATGGTGATGGTGGCGCGGGCCGCCAGTTCGGCGGCGACCGCCGCGCCCATCGAGATGCCCAGGACCACCACACCCGAGTGCCCGGCCTGCTCGTTCACCAGGTCCTCGACATCGGCCGCAAGCTGGCGGAAGGTCAGCAGCCCCGGCCGGTCGTCCAGCCGCGTGGAGCCGTGTCCCCTCAGATCCGGGGCGATGACGCCGCACAGCTGCCGCGCCCGGGTGTCGATGAATTCCAGTGGTTGCCGGCGGGCGCCGCCGAGCCCGTGCAGCACCACCAGCGGCAGTGCGCCGTCGCCGGTGCGGGAGAAGTCCAGGCCGGTGACCTGAGGCAGGCCTGGTGTCATGAGGTGGCCCAGGCGGCGGCATGGTCAGCCAGGAAGCGGCTCACCCGGGTGGCGTCCCCGGCCGTGAGGTCCTGCGCGATGACCGGCACGGTGTGGGGCAGCCCGGCGTGCAGCCGCATCACCAGGTCGTAGTCCATGCCGCCGATGCCTGGCGCGGCGTAGCCTTCTGCGACGACGTCCTTGGCGTGCACGGCGGCCACGTGCTGGCCCAGCAGGCCGAACGCGTGCTCAAGGATCTGCTGCTGCCGGGGCAGGGTGGCCAACTCCAGCAGGTTAGCGGGGTCCAGCACGATGGCCAGGTGCCGGGCGTCGGCGCCCAGTTCGGTGAGCAGCCGGTGCGCGGTGGGTGCGTCGCGGATCACGTTGCCGGGTTCCGGCTCGATGCCGAGCCGCACCTGAGCCCCGGCTGCCGCAGGCAGGAGGGCGTCCAGCGTGGCGCGCAGGCTGTGCCACGCGGCCGGTGAGGTGTTGCCGGGGTGCGCGCGCCACATGTTGTCCGGGTCCTGGGTGCCGGTGCAGAGGGTGACGACCTCCGCGCCCAGGTCGGGTGCCCGGGCGATGACCCTCCGGCAGGCGCCGGTGGCGGCGGCCCGCGCCCGCTCGTCGGGATCGATAGCGTTGTACGTGCCGGACAGGCCCCAGATCCGCACGCCCGCAGCGGTGAAGGCCCCGCTGATCTGGTGGGCCTGGCCGGCGGTCAGGGTGGCATCGAGCGTGGCGCGGCCGAGGGCGGCCAAGTTGAGCTGGGTGGCCGTAAACCCTGCCGCGCGGATGGCGGCGGCGACGCCAGGAGCCGGCCCGGCTGGGAAGACGCGGGCGAAGACCCCCAGTTCAGTCATGGCTTCACCCAGGAGCCGTCCTTGGCCACCGATTCGGCGACGGCGTCGATGAGCCTGACGGCGGCCAGGCCGTCCTGGGCGTCCGGGGTCGCCGCCGCGCCGGTCGTCACGGCGGCGGCGAACGCCTCGATCTGCAGTTCGTAGGCGTTGGAGTCCGGGAACACCGGCCGCTCGCTGACGCTGCGAGCTTCGTCGTAGACCTCGACGTCACTGGCGCGCAGCGCGAACGGGAAGTGCGTGCGCAGCCTGACGTGGCCTTTGTCGCCGTAGATGTCGGCGCCTTCTGACCACTCCGCGTGGACGTTGGCGGTGATCTCGAAGTGGGCCAGTCCGCCGTCGGCCAGGCCGGCCAGGCCATGCCAGGTGTAGTCCCGGCCGGAGTGCGCGAGCTGCGCCGAGACCCGGGTGGGGTCGCCGAGCAGGAAGCGCATCCCATCGAGCACGTGCGCACCGTGGGTGGTGAGCAGGTAGCTGGACCGGTCGGCCTTGAAGGCCGCCTCATGCTCGCGGACGGCCTCGTCAACGACGAGGGCGGGGAACAGCGTCGCTTCGGTCGGCGGCCGCAGCGCTGACATCACCCGGTACCAGATGGTGGCCGAGAGCACGGTACCGATGCGGCTGCGCACCGCTTCCGCGGCGTGCTGCACGCCAGGGTCGTACCGCTTCATGGCCCCCACCTGCAGAACCAGGCCGGCCTCACCGGCGACGGCGGCCAGTTGCTCGGCCTCCCTGGCTGTGCCGGCGAGGGGTTTCTCCACCAGCACGTGCCTGCCGGAGCGCAGGGCCTGCCCGGCGAGCGGCAGATGCAGCCGGTCGGGAACCGCGACGATCACCGCCTGCACCGCGTCGTCAGCCAGCAGCTCATCGGCGGACTGATAGCCAGGCACGCCGTACTGGCCGCTGACCCGCTGGGCGAGCAGAGGTGAGGGATCGCAGAGCGCGACGAGCCGTGCCCCCTGGGCCCGGGCGAGCGCGGGCAGGTGGGCGGCCTGGGCAATGCGCCCGGCCCCGATAACTCCGATGCGGAGATCTGGCACGTCTGCTCCCTGAGATTGGCTGTGGCCGGCCAGGTCGCCCGCACACTCGCCTCGCTTCGGTTCATGCTGATTTCATGCTCAAACGAAACGATACGAGTCAAAGCCCGGTACAGGAAGCCGCGATAGGTTACGTTTCTTTCGATCTCGGGCCTAGCGCGCGGGAAGCCGGGCGGCAGGCCGGGGGAGTGGCGGCGGTGGGCACCCTCGGGCTTACATGACGGCGAGTTGCCCGCCGTCGATGACCATCTCCGCGCCCGTCATGAAGGACGCGTCATCCGAGGCCAGGAACGCATACACCGCGGCTACCTCGGATGGCCGGCCGGCCCGGCCCAGCGGGATGTGGTCACTGGCGTACGCATCGGCGAAGTCTTGCCCGCCCAGGTCGGCGCTGATGGCCGCGTTCAGTGGAGTCTCGATAAACCCCGGACACAAGGCGTTGACGCGGATGTCGTACGGCCCGAGTTCAACGGCCATGGTCTTGGTCAGCAGCAGCACGCCACCCTTGGACGCGTTGTAGTGCGCGTAGTCCGCCTCGCCGCCCAGGCCGTTAGTTGACGACATGTTGACGATGACCCCCCCGCCACCCTGGCCTACGAGCACCCTGGCCACCGCCTGAGCGACCAGGAACATCCCGCGCAAGTTCACCCTGATCATGCGATCCCAGTGCGACGGCGTGATCTCCAGAAAGGGCTCACGCCACCCGATCCCGGCGTTGTTGATCAGCACATCGATGCCACCCAGCGCCGCACAGGCCGAGTCGATCAGCCGGGCCACATCCTCTTCCCGGCCAACATCCACCGGTATCCCCGCAGCCGGCCCGAACTCCCTCAACTCGGCGATAGCCGAATCCACCTCCTGGGGGTCGAGGCCGCAGAGGAACACCCGGGCTCCCTCTTCGAGGAAACGCTGCGCGGTCGCCTTGCCGATCCCGCTGCTGCCTCCGCTGATGAGGACCCTCTTGTCCCGGAGCCCCCGCATGGCACTCTCCTCCCGCTCGCATCGCGGCCCTTAGCGCCGCGGCCGGCTGTCCCCTAACGAGCCAGCCGGACGAATTCATCATGCCCATCCAGCCGGTGAACCGGGGCTGTCCCGGCTCCGTGTCACGTAACAGGGATTGCTCTGGCTGGCCCACGGGCGCTCTCACCGCATGCCAGCCCATTTTCGTGGACAGACCCGCAGGGCTGACCCGAAGGAGGAGCACGGTGAGACGAACAACGAAAACGCTGCTAACGCTGGCGGCGACGGTAAGTATGGCGGCGACGCTGGCGGGGGTGGCCGCGGGACCAGTGCTGGCGACGTCTTATCCGCCCCCGAGGATTAACCTGCTGTGCTCGGCAGCGGCCAACAACGGCACGCTTGAAGGCACGATTTGCGTGCTGCCCTCCGGCGTTACCACCGCGCCGAATGCCTACTCCGCGACCATCGCGGTGAGCAAGGTGGGCGCCGTCGGCCCCACCGTCACATTCGCGCTGACCGCAGGAAGCCTCCCGCCCGGCCTGAGCCTGCCCGCCCAGTCCACGTCCGGCGCCGTCATCACCGGGAACCCCACCCAGACCGGGACGTTCAACTTCACCATCAAGGCGACGGACGGGTCCCGGACCTCCACGCTGGCCTACCAGATCACCGTGACAACTCAGGGTCCGCCGGACCAGTTGCAGTGCAACGCCGCTAACGGCAGCTTCCTGATCAGCGGGGTCTGCGTGCTGCCCGACTCCGTGCTCGGCCTGCCCTACCAGGGCCGCCTGGTCACCAGCCACAACGCAGGCGGCACGCTCAGGATTGCCGCCGGCGCCCTCCCGCCGGGGCTGACCCTGCCCGCCACCTTCGGGCCCTCGGGCGCGGTCATCGGCGGCACCTCGACCCAGCAGGGCATCGAACCCACCTACACCTTCACTGTGCAGGGCACCGGCGACCACGGCCAGCCGCTGTATCAGGCCTACTCGATCACCGTGGACCAGAACCTGCCGCTGAGCATTGTGCTGCCTGGCAGCGGATCAACCCTCGAGCCGGGGACTGTCGGCCAGGCCTTCGGGCAGAACTTCTTCCTGAGCGGCGGAGCCGGGCCCTACAGCTGGGCCGTCGCCGCTGGGCACCTCCCGCCTGGCCTTACCCTGCAGACCTTCGCGGCGCCGACCGACGCTAACAACGAGCTCGCCGGAACACCGACCACGGCGGGCACCTTCACCTTCACCATGCGGCTCACCGACTTCAGCGGCCAGCAGGCCACTCAATCGTTCAGCATCACGATCGACCGGTAGCCACCCGGGACACCCGGCCGTGATCTAGGGAGCGGGTCACGGCCGGGGCCCGGCCTCAAGCGCGCTGACCCGCGAGCTGATGGGGTGGTGTGCTGGCTCGCGGAGCACGAGCCGACCCCGCGATCGCGAGCAGCGGGATGGTGGCGAGCACGACAAAGACGCCTCGCGGGCCGTGGTTGTCGGCCACCAGGCCAAGCAGGGGCATAAACAGTCCTCCAGCGCTGACGGCCAGTCCGAGCGTGACGCCCGCGGCAGTGCCGGGCCGGGAAGGCAGGTAGTCCTGCCCGAGTTTGATGAGGACTGCGAACGGGAGGTTGGTGACCAGGCCAACCAGCAGCACAAGCGGCAGGGCTGCGTACTTGCTGGTGCAGGCCAGCAGCGCGATCAGCGCCGGAACGATGAGGACGTTGCCGAGCTGGACCGTCCGCACCAGGCCGACCCGGTCGCCGATGCGCCCGCCGGCGAGGGTTCCCAGCACACCCCCGGCGAGTTCGAGAGTGAGCGCGATCCCGCCGAGGCCGCTGGACGCGCCCAGGTGACGGATCCAGTACAGCGAGACGAAGGTATTCAACCCGAAGGACACCGTGGAACGGATGACTTCGACGCAGGTCAGCGCCGCGAACAGGGCCGGCCGATCAGCGCCGGCGCCGTGCTCGGCGGCGGCGTGCTGAATTGATGACCGGCGCTGGCTCCGGAACAGGACGAAGCCCATCAGGATGGCCGGCGGGATGAATAGCGCCGTCGCACCGACTCCCAGGCTGTCCAGCGCCGGAGTGACGACGGCAGGCGCGACGAAGAACCCGACGCTGCCCCCCGCAGCGAAGTAACTCATGGCCGTGGCGCTGCCGCCGGCCGCTCGCCGGGCGTCGCGGCCGGCGGGTGGATGGAACATCGCTACCCCGAAGCCGGACAGCAGCAGGCACCCGAACACCAGGACATAGCCTGGTGCGAGACCGGCCAGGCCCGCGCCCACACCCGCCAGGGTGAGGCCAAGCGGTGACATCCATGACAGCCGCCGGCGGTCGGCGAGCATACCGATGGCCACCTGGGGGAGTGCGCTGCCGAGGGTGGCTGCCATCGCCAGGCCCGAGGCGCCGAGGTAACTGAAGTGGCGTTCGAGGACGAAATATGGCACGGCGGCCGGCACCAGACCCTGGTAAAAGTCGTCGACGGCATGCGCGCCCGCCCATAGCCTCGTGCGCCGCCAGTTCGTCCCGGCTTCGCCGCCCGCGTGGCGGCGGTCGATGACCGCCTTCGCTGAAGTCACCCTCTGACGATGGCTCGCACCAGTCCGGCAAGCTTCCGATATTCTGCCGTTTTATGTCGCATATCCGCCACTCGCCACGCGCCCCGACCCAGGCTCAGTCACGAGCCGGGGGCGACGTCATCGATCGGCACCAGCACGACGACCATCAGCTCGTCTACGTCGCCACCGGCGTCCTCGCGATCCAGACCGAGGCGGGCGCCTGGGTCGCGGCCTGCGACCGCGCAGTATGGGTCCCGGCAGGAATCTGGCACGAGCATCGCTTCTACGGGACGAGCTCGTTTCACACCGTCGGCTTCCCGGTTGCCGGTGCGCCGCTCACCGAGGACTCACCGGTCATCGTCGCGGTCAGTAGCCTGCTTCGCGAGTTGCTCGTCGCGTGCACCGACCCCGGCCTGCCCGCCGCAGAGACACGCCGGGTCCGCGCGGTCGTCCGGGACCAGATCCGCCGGGCGCGCGTGCAGCCCATATCCCTGCCCGCCGCACGTGACGCAAGACTCGCCGAAGCCTGTGACCTGGTACTCGCCGACTTGCGGCAGCCGCAAACGCTCGGCTGGCTAGCCCGCAACGTCAGCACCAGCGAGCGGACGCTCGCCCGGCTCTTCCGGGCCGAGTTCGGGATGACCTACCCGCAATGGCGCACGAATGTCCGCCTCTTCCACGCCATGATCCAGCTCGCCAGCGACGCCAGCGTCACCGAGACAGCGCATCGGTGCGGGTGGGCGACGACCAGTGCTTTTATTGACACCTTCCGCCGTGCCATGGGCCAGACACCAGGCTCATACCAAAGCGCCGTGCGCTGACCCGTCATGGTCAGCGCCGACCAGCCAGTGGTCGCCGCAAGCCCCTATCGCCTGCTGCGCCACCACCCTTCCCGCGCGGCGGCGACTGCGATCACACGCCGACTCCTCTCCAGCCCTCGAACGAGTAGCGGAACAGCTCGCCGACATACTCCTTGACCGATGAACGCTGCGGCCTGCCCGGCGAGGTCGGTCGTGCGGGCTCCATGGCAGGTGGAGGCGGCGGGCCGGGCGGGGGCTGCAGGCCAGACGGGGGCTGCATGCCGGGCGGGGCCCCCAGGCCAGGTGGCGGCGGGGCGCCGGGCGGAGGCTGCGGGCCAGGCGGGGGCTGCAGGCCGGGCGGAGGCTGGGCGCCCGGCGGGGGCTGCAGGCCAGATGGGGGCTGGGCACCGGGCGGGGGCTGGCCGCCGGGCGGGGGCTGCGTGGAGAGCGCGCGCAGCAGGGAAGGCTTCACCGGGCAGGTCAGATAGTGCTTCATGACGGCCGGGAACCGGTCCACGATCAGGTTCCGGGGACGCTCCCAGGCTATGCCTACCTCGGCGCACACCTCTCTGACCGCATCTTCCGAGGCGAGGTTGGCGAAGCCGGAGCCCTGGTACGGCAGGACATGGTGGACGCGGTGAGGGCTCAGGCCGGCGCTGAGGAAAATGTCGATCCAGCGGTTGCCGACCACGCTCAGGTCGTAGCTCAGGCAGATCTGCCTCGCCGCCCAGTCATCCCGCAGCGGCTCGGGAATCACCGCGAGCTCTTCCTCGCTGTTCGGCTCCTCAAAATCATGGCTCGCCACCACGAGGAAGGTGTTGAACCACAACGTCAGGAAGAACTGCACCAGCCAGGCCACGATGTGACCGGTGGCCAGGCACAGGGCAAACTCAAACACGATCCACGCCCGGATGATCCAGAAGTCGGCCCGGATTGGATCCTGGACGAATGGCGCGCCGGTTTCCTGCGGGATCGGCTTATGCCGCTCGAACTTCGTGATCTCCCGTCCCCGGAGCGGCAGGCCGGTCAGGCATATGCCGAGTTTGTGGAGCGTGTAACCCGGGATCCGGAGTACAGGATGCAGCCGGAGCATGCCATCGAAGAACGTCTTCTTTACGTCCGCGCCGGAGCCCAGATAAGGATGGTGCAGTAGCACGTGCCCATCGGTTCCGATGAGGCTCGTGCCGACGTAGTTGAGGTCGAACAGCGCTTTTCCGAGCGGCAGGGTCAGGGCCGGGTGCCCGGGCTTCCACTTCCTGTGCAGGCCGTAATGGCCCGAGCCCGCCAGCGCGGTACGCGTCACCACCATGATGACGACGAATGCCCAGCCAGGTATGACGCGGGCGACCAGGAGGGCCAGCGCGGCAACATGCGCGGCAGCGATAAGCCACGTCACGGCGTCGAACGAGCGGTCGTACTTCTTCAGTGCCTGCTTGGAGAACTGGGCATTGACCCGCTGACGGATCGCCGCCAGCAAGCTTCCTTCGTCCCGGTAGTCGAGCCTCGGCAGATCCTCGGGAGCGTTGAATTCCGGCGGCAGCAGGAAGGGGGGTACGCCAAGCTTGGGGAGTATGTCCTTCTCGGTGGGTACCGGAACCTTGTCGCGCATCTTCCTCTCGCCGAGCCGGAAAGGGGCGACAAGCTTGGGGCTTACGTCCTGGTCAGCGAGTTCTTCAATCAGGTACTTGGCGAGTATCTTCTGCAGCCGGGCTGGCTCCCGGTGATATGTGTGGAGCAGGGCGCTGATGTCGCGACCCTCGGTTTGCGCGAACCATATCGCCCCGCCGGGATGACGGCCCATCCACTCCGTAAGATCGTAGGCTCGCCCGTCAACGATCCAGAAGGGCCGATCCCGGGGCAGCTCAGTCCCGGTGTACGGTGACATTCGAGGCACGGTTTCAGCCATTGGCTACTCCTTGTCTCCTTGTTTCAGTTGCAGGCCATGAGATCGGCGTAAGTGACCTCTAGCTGTCATCCGGCATCCCCACCTTGTATCGAGCCGCCTTGGCCAGTTCCACCGCCGAAGCATGCTCGAGCAGATAACAGTCGTCGAGGATCCGGCGGGTGAAGCACGCCGACTCCGGGGTGACCGCGCGCAGGGCCTTGACCGAGTTCCCGACCACTTCCTCGAGGGTGTCTCCGACAGAGTCCACCAGCCCCAGCCGGGCCGCATCGTCGGCGGTCAGATCCTCGCCGAGCAGGAAGATCTTGCGCGCGGTCCCGAGACCGACAAATTTCGGCAGCCAGTATGCGCCCATTCCGGGGAAGCGCCCCTCGGCGAGGCTCCCCATCCAGAGCCGCGCCTGCGCCGAGGCCAGCCGCAGGTCTGCGACCAGGCCGGCCTGGACCGCCGCCGCACCGACCCGGCCGTGATAGCCAGCGAATGTCTTGGCTTTCAGCCTGGAAATCCGGGACAGCAATTCATCCCAGCGGGCGAAATACCGCATGTCGCTCCGGCCCGGGCCGGGCGGCCATGATGGGAAATCCCCGGTGACTGGCTCTGCGCTGCCGCTGAACAGTAAGACGAAGTTCTCGATCCCGCCGCGCTCGACGTCGTCCAGCACGGACCCGAGCGCGCAAATGAGTTCCGTATTGATCGTGGCCTCGCCGATCCGGGCGGTGAGTACCCGCTCGCCGTCAGCCTCCTGGGTCAGGGTCAGCATGCGGGCGCCTTCTTGAACTGGAAGAGCGCGGTCTCTATCTGGGCCCCTGGACCCATCGTCACCATGACGCCCAGGTCGCCCGCTGACACGCAGTCTTCGGCCAGCAGGCGTTCCAGGCTGACCAGGAAGCTTCCGCTGGAGATGTTCCCGTAGTCACGCAGCACGGAGCGCGTGTGCCGGACATCGTGCTCCTCAAGGCCCAGGCTGAGTTTGACGGAGTCGATCACCGCGCCACCGCCGGTATGCAGTACCCAGTGCTTGACGGCGGAGAAATCCAGGCCATTGCGCTCCAGCAGCCTTTCCAGCGGCTTGCCGACGTTGAAGCCTATGACATAGGGGATATCCCGGTCGAGGTAAAAGCTCCACTTCCCGGCTGCGGCGTTCCAATCGAACCGCATGGCCGCCCATTCTTCAGGAATGCAGAAGCTCTCGAAATCAATTACGCACGGCATCGGCCCGGATGGCGCCGGCCCGGCGCCGTTCTCGGAGTAAGCCGTCAGCACGGCAGCGGCCGCACCGTCGCCGAAAATGCTGTTCACAATGCCGGTGCGCGGGGTCTCATCAAGAACATACATGGCGGAGTTAATCTCACAGCAGACCAGGAGCGCCACCTGGCCCGGATGATTCCTGACCCACTGGACGAGCGGGTTGAGCCCATTCAGGCCCGCGTTGCATCCCATCCCGACGACGTCCGCCCGGACGAGGTCCCGGGCAAACCCGAGCTCTCGCGAGAACAGCGAACTCAGCCCCGGAACCATAAAGCCGCTCGAGGTGACGCACAGGATGTAGTCGACGTCGGCGGGCGACAACGATACGGCGTCGAGTGCGTTGCGGATGGCCCGCGATCCGATGTCGAGCGCTCCGTCCCGGAACTTGGCGTGCAGGTCGGCCGCGGATTCGGGGAGCAGGCGTCCTGTGCTCATGTCCTTCGCCGGCAGATAGAGATGCCTCTTCTGGATATGCGGCGAACGGAGCAGCTTTTTCACGATCCTGTTCTCCAGGCCGAGGAGTGCCCCGATCTCTTCCTGTGAATAGGCGGTGTCTGGAAATGCGCTGCCGACAGAAGCGATTGATGCTGTCCTTTCCCCCGGGAGTGCCGGGGGATGAATAGGACGAGCCTCTGGACGGGCAAGTTCCCGGACATCCTCATTTCGGATCATGTATTAAGTCTTCCCCCACCGATTCGCAAGTTCCAGACCTTGGATCCAAGGATAGGCTACAGGGCTGCCGCTGACATTGGCCGACTGGAGTGGCACACGAGGTTCATGGTACCATTTGAGACTGAAGTTGGCGTGGGTGGTGACGAGCCGTTCCCGGCGTGCCGTCGCTGGGTACGCGGGGAATGGCGAGCCGGGGCCCGGGCCGTCCTGCTCGCGCGGCAGCGCCGGCTGGCGTCTCTGCTACGCTCGCCGCGTGACCACGGGCCTGACGCACTATCGGTGGCCTGGCGAGGACAGTGGCCGGTGGCTCGGCTTTCGCTTCCGGCCTGGCGACATCGTGATCAGCACCCGGCGCAAGACCGGGACGACCTGGATGCAGATGATCTGCGCGCTGCTGATCCTCCAGACGCCCGAGCTGCCGGATTCGCTCTGGCATCTCTCGCCGTGGCTGGACAGCCAGGTCATGCCGCATGAGTTCGTGTACGCCCAGCTGGCTGAGCAGCGGCACCGGCGCTTCATCAAGACGCATACGCCGCTGGACGGGATTCCCCTCGATCCCCGGGTCACATATATCGTGACGGCCCGGCATCCGCTCGACATGTTCGTATCGCTCCGCCGCCACAACGAGATCATCGGCCCTCCGCCGGACATCGTCGGCCCCCCGCCGGACAGGCGCGGGCCGCGGCCGGACAGCACCGGGCCGCCACCGGGACACCACCTCTCCGGCCCGCCCAGGCCGCCGAAGCCGCCTGGGCCGCCCAAGCCGCCGGAGCCGCCCGCTTCACGCGAGATGCTGCACGACGCCCTGCTCCGATGGATCGCCGGCGATGACGATCCCTGCCAGTACCCGGACTCGCTGCCGGGCGTTATGCGGCACCTGTCTGATGCCTGGGCCAGGCGCGGTGAGCCGAACGTGCTGCTGGTGCGCTACGGCGACCTGCTGGCCGACCTGGAGGGCCAGATGCGCTGGCTCGCCGGGAGGCTCGAGATAGCCGTCCCGGAGCAGGCCTGGCCCTCGCTCATCGAGGCGGCCACGTTCGGGCGGATGAAGGACCGCGCGGACATCCTCATTCCGGTCCCTCCCGGGATGTCCGCGGACGCTGCCTCATTCTTCCGCCGGGGCACCTCGGGGGCTGGGCGCGAGATTCTCAGCGACGAGGAGATGGCTGGCTACTACGCGCGGGCCGCCCAGCTGGCCCCGCCCGACCTGCTCGAGTGGCTGCACGCGCCTCCGGCCGGCTAACCGCGCACGGGCCCGGGTCACGGGCCGCCGGCCGGGCCAGGACCGGGCCGGCCGCGCCAGGGCCCACCGGGGAGGGCCAGATCATCGACTCCCGGGGGCGGCGGAGGCGGCGGGAAATGTCCTCCGGGCGGACCTGGCCTCGGGTCCGCGCCGAAGGGCGCCTGGCGGGCGAACTGGGTCCGGTACAAGTCGGCGTACAGCCCCCCGGACGCGAGCAACTCCTCGTGCTGGCCGCGCTCGCGGATCCGGCCGCCGTCGATGACCAGGATCTGGTCGGCCTCGCGGATGGTGGACAGCCGGTGGGCAATGACCAGCGAGGTCCGGCCCGCCAGGGCCGCGGCGAGCGCTTGCTGGACGGCGACCTCCGACTCGGAATCGAGATGCGCGGTGGCCTCGTCGAGCAGCACGACGGCCGGTGCTTTCAGCAGCAGCCGGGCCAGCGCGACCCGCTGTTTCTCGCCGCCCGACAGCCGGTAGCCCCGGTCGCCCACGACGGTGCCCAGGCCATCGGGCAGCACCGAGATCAGATCCCAGATCTGCGCCGCCCGGCACGCCTCGACCAGTTCCTCCTCGGTCACCCCGGGACGGGCGTACTCAAGGTTGGCCCGGATTGTGTCGTGGAACAGGTGCGCGTCCTGGGTCACCACACCGACTGAGTCGTGCAGCGAGTCCTGGGTCACATCCCTGATGTCGAACCCGCCGATGCGCACCGTGCCCTCGTTGGGGTCATACAGCCGGGACACCAGGTGCGTGATCGTCGTCTTGCCCGCCCCCGAGGGCCCGACCAGGGCGGTCAGCTGCCTGGCGGGGGCGGTGAAGCTCACGTCATGCAAAACGCCCAGCCGCGTGTCGGTACGTTCGGGCGCGGACAGGGCAATGGACTCCAGCGACGCGAGTGAGACCTCGGACGCGGCCGGGTAATGGAACGAGACATGGTCGAAGACGACGTCGGCCGCTGGCCCGGCGGTGCGGGCTGAACCGTTGCCGTGCGCCGCGAGCACGAGCGGCGTCGCGTCCGGCCGGTCCTGGATCAGTGGCTTCAGGTCGAGCACCTCGAACACCCGGTCGAAACTCACCAGCGCGGTCATCACATTGACCTGAACGTTGGACAGCGCAGTGATCGGCCCGTATAGCCGGTTCAGCAGCAGGGCGAGGGAAACCAGCGTGCCGACCTGGAAGGCGCCGCGGACGACGAGCTCGCCGCCCACCCCGTAGACCACCGCGAGGGACAGCGACGCGACCAGCGTCAGCGCGATGAACAGCGAACTGCCGTACATCGCCTGGACCACGCCGATGTCCCTGACTTTGGCCGCCCGCTCGGCGAACAACCGGGACTCCTCCTGCGGCCGGCCGAACAGCTTCGCCAGCATGGCGCCGGCGACGTTGAACCGCTCGGTCATCGTCGATCCCATTGCCGCGTCGAGCTGCATCGACTCCCTGGTCAGCCGCTGCAGCCTGCGCCCGATCACCCGGGCCGGGATGATGAACACGGGTATCAGCAACAGTGCGATGACCGTGACCAGCCAGGAGAAGTAGAGCATCGTGAACAGCACCAGGATCAGCTGCAGCGTGCTCGACACGGTAGACACCAGCGTCGAGGTCAGTGCTTGCTGCGCGCCGATAACGTCGCTGTTCAGCCTGCTGACCAGCGAGCCGGTCTGGGCCCGGGTGAAGAACGCGAGCGGCTGCCGCTGCACATGGCTGAACACCTGGGTGCGCAGGTCGTAGATCAGGCCCTCGCCGACGCGTGCGGTGTACCAGCGCTGGACGAAGTTTAAGAACGCGTCGAAGATGGCGAGCGCGGCCACGGCTGCAGCGACCCCCAGCACGACATCGGCGCGTTTCGGGATGATGCCACGGTCGATGACCAGGCCGAGCAGCACCGGGATCGCCACCGTGATCACCGCGTCCACTGCGGCGGCCAGCAGGAAGATGGTGAGATCCCAGCGGTAGGGCCGCGCATATCCCGCGATCCTGCGGACGGTCCCCCGCTTCAGCTGTTGCTTGGACACCGACGGGTCGGTAACGAACCCGCGCATCAGGTGGGGGCCGGGACCGGGGAGCATAGCGGCAGGAACCTCCTGGCGGCGGCATTCTGTCCCGCGTCAGCTCGCGGTGAACTTGCGCGGCGCGATCACGAGCCGACGAACTTGGTCCGCGGCAGGGACGCCTGCTCCCGGCGTTCCGCCGTCTGTTGCTCAAGCGTAGGTGGGGCAACCTGGCCCTGCAACCATCTGGCGCTAGGGCACTCATGAGCCATTAGGTAAAACATATGGCTGGGCTGCCGGATGGGCGGCCGCCGGGTGGCCTGAAAGGCCGGCCGCATTCGCGTCATGGGCGTGCAATATAAATCGTGACCTGGAAGAATTTGGCTATGGTGCGGAGCCCGGTCGGATGAGCCGGATCCTGTTCGTCGTCCCGCCGCTGACTGGCCACATCAACCCGACTGTCGCGGTGGGGGCGGAACTCGCCGCTCGTGGCCACGACGTCGCCTGGGCCGGCCACCCGGCGATGCTGCGGTCGTTGCTGCCCGGGGGCGCCCGGGTCTTCCCGGCGAACGGTGACGCGTTCGAGCCCCGGCTGGCCGACGTCCGGGATCACCGGCCGCCGCCGCACGGTCCCGCGGCGATGAAGTTCGTCTGGGAGGACCTGATCCTGCCGCTGGCCGACGCCATGCTGCCCGGCGTGGCCAAGGCCGTGGCGCGCTTCGCGCCCCACGTCGTGGTGGCCGACCAGCAGGCCATCGCCGGGGCGGTGGCCGCGCGGCAGGCGGGGGCGGTGTGGGTGACCTCGGCCACTACGCCAGGTGAACTGCTGCGGCCGCTGGCGGAAATGCAGGGTGTGGAGGCGTGGGTCCGCGACCAGATGACCGCCTTCCAGCTGGCCTGCGGCGTCAGCGACCCGGCCGATCTGCGGTTCTCCGACCGGCTCGTGCTGGTGTTCACGACGGCGGCCCTGATGGGGGACACCAGGCGCTTCGGTGCCCAGTATGTGTTCACTGGGCCGGTACTGGCTCCGCGGCCCGACCGCGAATCGTCGTTCCCCTGGGAATGGCTTGATCCCGCGCGACGGCACCTGCTGGTGACGCTGGGAACTCTCAGCGGCCCGGCCTGGCCGCGGTTCTTCCGGACGGTGATCGACGCGCTGGCCGGCCTGGGCGGGGAACTCCAGGCCGTGGTCGCCGCCCCGCCCGGTGAGCAGGCCCCGCCGCACATCCTGTTCGCTGGGCACGTGCCGCAGCTGGCCCTGCTCCCGCACATGTCCGCCGTGGTGTGCCACGGCGGACAGAACACCGTGTGCGAGGCGCTGGCTTATGGCCTGCCGCTGGTCCTCACGCCGATACGGGACGACCAGCCGATCATCGCCAGGCAGGTCGCCGACGCTGGGGCCGGCCTAGGACTGCGCATCGATCAGCTGGGCGCCACCGAACTGCGCGATGCGGTCCGGGCGGTCCTCGATGACCCTTCCTACCGCGCGGCCGCGGGAGTGGTGCGGGACTCGTTTGCGGCGGCTGGCGGCGCCACCACCGCCGCTGACCACCTGGAAAACCTGGTCTGACCCGGCATCCCCGCACGCTCGTGGGTCGTTCGGCAGACGGCGCTCACAGGTCATGGGCTGGGTCACGCCTCCGGCCGGGACCGGAAATATAAGCGGGGTAGAGTCCGTTTACACCCCAGCATGGACCCCATCTCCAGGAAGGACCGGCCCATGAGCACGACCGCCACGCCTGGCAGGCTCGCGGTGCTGGGTGCGGGCCACGTCGGCCCGGTCATTGCCCGGCTGGCCATCAAGGCCGGTTACCCGGTGGCCATCGCCACGTCGGGCGATCCGGAAGACATCGCCCTGATCACCGAACTGGTCATTCCCGGCGCGCAGCCACGGTGGGCCAGCGACGCGGTGGCGGACGCAGACATCGTGGTGCTCGCGATACCGCTGCACCGCTTCCTTGAGCTCGACCCCGGGCTGCTGAGCGGCAAGCTCGTGGTGGACGCGATGAACTACTGGCGGGCCAGCGACGGCGTCCTGGAGGCCTTCGAAGACGGCGCCAGTAGCGAGATCGTGGCCCGGCGGCTGGCCGGCTCGACCGTGGTCAAGGCCCTTAACCACATCGGCTACCACGAGCTCGAGGACCGGGCGCGGCCGGCCGGTGTCCCGGACCGGCGGGCGGCCGGCGTCGCGGGCGACGACCCTGTGGCGGTGGCCACGATCGCGGGCCTGGTTGACGCGATCGGCTATGACCCGGTCCGCCTGGGCAGCCTGCGAGCGGGCCGGGTGCTGCAGCCGGGCGGCCCCGTGTTCGGGGTCGCGGCGACCCCGCCTGAGTTCGAGCGGGCCGTGCGTGCGGACGCGGGGAGCCTGGCATGACCTACACCTTCGGGCTCGACACCTTCGGCGACCGGAACGCCGACGCCGACGGCAGGCCGCTGTCGCACGCCCAGACCATCCGCAACGTGGCCGAGGAGGGAGTCTTCGCCGAGCAAGCCGGGGTGGACTTCTTCGGGATCGGCGAGCATCACACCGGGTACTTCCCGATGCCAGCCGGCGACGTGGTACTCGCCGCGATCGCGGCCCGCACGGAAAGGATCCACCTTGGATCCGCCGTCACCGTGCTGAGCTCTGACGATCCGGTCCGGGTGTTCCAGCGGTACTCCACGCTCAACGCGATCTCCGGCGGCCGGGCCGAAGTCATCCTCGGCCGCGGGTCGAGCATCGATTCGTTCCCGTTGTTCGGCTACGACCTCGCCGACTACGAGGATCTCTTCGAGGAGAAGGCCACGCTGTTCGCCGAGCTGCTCAAGGGCGGCCCGGTCACCTGGGAAGGCAAGACCCGTACGCCCCTGCTGGACCAGGATGTGGTGCCGCACACCGAGTCCGGCCCGTTCCCGGCGTGGATCGGCGTCGGCGGCAACCCGCAGTCGGTGATCCGCGCCGCCCGCCTCGGGTTCTCACTGGCGCTCGCCATCATCGGCGGGCCGCCGGCCCGGTTCGCCCCGTACTCGCAGCTGTTCCAGCGGGCGCTGGAGAAGTTCGGCCGCCCGCCGCTGCCCGTGCTCGTGCACTCGCCGGGCCACGTCGCGGCCACCGACGAGCAGGCCAAGGCGGAGTTCTGGCCGCGGTGGCGGGACATCATCGCCGTGATGGCCGCCGAGCGGGGCTTCGCGATCCCCACCGAGGAGTCGTTCGAGGGGGAGACCGGGCCGGACGGTGCGCTGTATGTCGGCTCACCCGAGACCGTCGCCCGCAAGATCGCCGCGAACCTCCGCGCCCTGGACGCCACCCGCTTCGACCTCAAGTACGGCATGCCGGGCCTGACCCACGACCAGCTCATGACCAACATCGAGCTCTACGGCGGCCAGGTCATCCCGCGGGTCCGCGAACTGCTCAGCTGATCCCGGGACGGCGCGGTCAATCCCGGGACGGGTGGTCAGGGCGCGCGGGTGAGCAGTTCCATGCTGTGCCCGTCCGGGTCGTGAAAGTAGAAGCCGCGGCCGCCCCAGCGGGTGTTGATCTCGCCAGGCTGCTGGAATCCGGGGTCGGCGAAGTAGGCCAGGCCCGCCCCGCGGATCCGGGCGAAGCCCGCGTCGAACTCCTCGTCGCTGACCAGGAATGCGTAGTGCTGCGGCGTGACCTGAACACGCTGCATGTAATCGAGGGTGACCCCGTTATCCAGCCGCACCGGGGTGAACGGCCCATCGTCCGCGCCGACGGTCCGGCCGAGGATGTCGGCGAGAAAACGTGCCGAGGCGTGCTTGTCGGTGGCGCCGACGATGGTGTGGTTGAGTTCGATAGTCATCAGGTGTCAACTCCTTGCGAGGCTGGCATGGGCTGTCCCTGGCGGTACATCTGGGGCGGTTTGACCCCCGCGGACTGGCCGCCGTCGATCGGGATCACCGTCCCGGTGAGGTACGAGGAGCCCGGCGAGGACAGCCAGAGCACGACACTGGCGACTTCGGCGGCACTCCCTATCCTGCGCATGGGCGCAGCGAGGGCGGCCTGCCGCTGGGCCTCGGGGCCGGCCGCCTCCAGGTGATGGGTGAGGATGGTGCCGGGTGCGACCACGTTGACCCGGATGCCCTGGTCGGCGTAGTCGAGGGCAGCAACCTTGGTCAGGCCGATGATCCCGGCCTTGCCCGCGACGTAGGCGGCCAGGTTCGCCACGCCGGTGACGCCGGCCAGCGAGGCCATGTTCACGATCGTGCCGCCTCCCGACTGGAGCATGGCGCTGATCTGGTACTTCATCCCGAGGAAGGTGCCGCGGACGTTGGTGGCGATGCCCCGGTCGAACTCCGCTGGATCGATGTCGGCCAGCGGCGCGGGCAGCGGCCCGTCGGTCGCGTTGTTGAACGCGGCGTCGAGCCGGCCGTAGGCGTCCAGGGTGGACGCGACCAGGTTGCGCACTGAACCAGCATCCGACACGTCGGCGGGGATCGCGATGGCCTGGCCCCCGCGCGCTTTGATCTGCTGCGCGACCGTCTCCAGGGCAGCCGCGTCCCGGGCGGCGAGGACGACAGCGGCCCCGGCATCGGCGAACGCCGCTGCGGTGGCGGCACCGATTCCCTTGCTGGCCCCGGCGATGAGGGCGACCCGCCCGTGCATCGGGCTGGCTGTGGCAGGCATGCTCATGGTTCCGGCTCCTTTGGCCAAGCGGTAGAGGACGGGCATCGAGGCGGTGCGGTTGCCTCCTGCCTTCCGTAAGAACCATAGATACAAAAAGCCTTCGATGTCAAAGGGTTAGAGCTCTAACTGAAGTGCTATGCTCAGTCCGTGTCAACGCCACCAGGACATCCAGGCGGTCTGCCGCGCCAGCGGGATGGCGTGCCCGCGGGGCAGCCGGAAGACGGGCCGGAGCCGCCGCCGGGCCCGCCCGCCAGCCAGCCTCTCGGCCTGCATCTGGCCCGCGCGGCGAGGGAGATCACCCGGGCATTCGACGACGCGCTGGCCGGGGCGGGTGGCTCAGAGCCGGTCTGGCTGGTGCTCATCTCCCTGAAGACCCGGCAGCTGGCCAGCCAGCGGGAACTCGCGGACGCGGTCGGGATCAGGGAGGCGACGCTCACCCACCACCTCAACGCGATGGATGCCAGCGGCCTGATCACCCGGCGGCGGGACCCGGAGAACCGCCGGGTACACCTGGTCGAGCTGACACCGGCGGGTGAGAAGGCCTTCTTCCGGATGCGCAAGGCGGCGTTCGCGTTTAACGCGCGGCTGCGGGCCGGGTTCGACGAGGAGGAACTCGCGGAGTTCGAGCGGGTCCTCGACCGGCTGCGCGGCAACGCCTCGGGTGAGCCCCGGAACTAGCGCTGGCCGGGCCTCACGCCAGCCACGGGGCAACCCAGTCCCGGTTCAGCAGGTCAGGTGCCCGCAGGGTGGTGATCATCAGGTTGACCGCGCCCCGCACGTCCCGGGTCAGCCGGAAACACTCCGCCGCCGAGCCGCACCGGTCCGGACCGAACTGCCGCGCGATAGTCACGACCGTGCTGGCCAGGCCGGAGATTTCCGTGGCGTCTTCGGGGTCCAGGGACCAGCCGGCCCGGCCGGGCGCGGCGCCGAGGCCGGCGATCTGATCGGCCAGCCAGTCCCAGGGCGCGGCGGTCAGCACGGGATCCCAGACCCTGGCGCATGGTTCGTCGCCGGTGAACTGCGGGTGGTAGTGCGCCGCGGCGAAACTGCCGGGATCGCTATCGCTATCTAGCCGGTCGAACAGGTCCGCCCGCCACAGCGGGCGGTCGGCGCTGATGAGCTGGGCGGCTGACTCGCTGCCGCGGTGCGGGTGACCAGCCAGTTCCCGGATCTCGATCCGGGCACCGTGCTCCATGGAGGCATCGTCGAGGTTGATCTCGAACCAGTGCCGGATGAGGACGGCCGAGCGGGAGAAAGTCAGGATGTGCAGCACGACGCCCCGGTGCGGGTTTCGGGTGGTGTGGCCAAGTATGCGGCTGGCCTGGCCACGCGGTCAACGCAACCCACGCACTGTCACACCGGTCAGAATCGCGTCCAGGTGGCGCCGTTCCAGTGCAGGATCAGCGTTTTCCCGCCCGTGCCGAAGAGAGCTGTGGAGCCGACCGCCCACACGCTGGACCCGGATATGGCATCGATGCCGGAGAGCCCGGCACCTGCGGACCCGCCGGGGCTCGGGCTGGCTACTTCGGTCCAACTGGCGCCGTTCCAGTGCAGCACCAGGGTCTTCGTCCCGCCGCTGCTGCCGGAGAAGTACCCGGCCGCCCAGGCGTCGGAGTGCGACAGGGTGCTCACGCCGTTGAGAACGCCGGCCGAAGTGCCGGGACCCTGACTCGGCACCTGCGTCCAGCTGGTGCCGTTCCAGTGCGAGACCAGCGCCCCAGTCGTAACGTCTCCAGCCGACCACGCGTCCGAGGCGGACAGCGCGCTCACCCCGTTGAGGGCGTCCTGGCTGGTCTGGCCCGGACTGGGGACACGGGTCCAGCTAGTGCCGTCCCAGTGCAGGATCAGCGTGCCCGTGTCGGTGCTTCCCACCGCCCATGCGTCGGCGGCGGACCGGCCGCTCACGCTGTTAAGCGCGTTGAAGCCCAGGTGGACCGGATTGGGGCTGGGTACTCGCGTCCAGCGGGTGCCGTTCCAGTGCAGGACCAGGGTGTTCGAGGCCTCGCCACCGGTCAGGTAATACCAGCCGGCCGCCCAGATGTCCGAGGGGGACACGGCGCTGACCCCGAGCAGGAAGCTGCCATCGATCACTTCCGGGCTCGGGCTGGCCACCTGAACCCAGCTGGTGCCGTTCCAGTGCAGGATCAGCGTCTTGTTCCCGCCGTTGGCGGTCTCATAGGAGCCCACCGCCCACACGTTGGAGGGTGAGAAGGCGCTCACCGCGGTGAGCCTGCCGAGGTGGCCGGGGCTGGGAGCAGCCACCCTGGTCCAGGCGGTGCCGTTCCAGTGCAGGATCAGCGTCGCCGTCCCGGTGCTTCCGACGGCCCAGGCGTTCGACCCAGACAGGGCGCTGACGCCAAGCAGGCCCCCCGGCAAACTCGTGACCGGGCCACTCCCGGAGGAGGGGGATGCCGCCGCGCCGAGCGCGAGCACGAGGCAGGCCACCCCGCCGAGCCGGGTCAAGCGCCGCATCCAGCAGCGGCGAAGAATTGATGTGTTCATGGCTCCCCCGAGGCCGCACTGACAACTGGTCTGGCTCAGAGGGTGCGGTGCGCGTCCCCGGCCACGCCGAATAGGTCATCCCACGCGAAGCAGGCGCAGGCATCGACCGAAACCAGGCCATCAACTATGCCGCAGCGCAGGTACCCGGGCAACCCTGGCCATCGTGGCGGCTCACCTGACTTCGCTCTGGGGTGGATTAGTTTCCGCCACGAGTCAGGCCCTCGTGCACCCTGGTCTTGATCAACTCGCCCGTTTCGTGAATTCTTGGTGACAGGCCGGCGAACGCCCGGTGACGCATCCCGACCCCTGGGGGTGCACATGTCCAGCATGCGGTCACGTATGCGCCGGGTGCCTGCCGTGCTGCGGTACGGCACCTTAGCTGCCACCACCGCCCTGTGCGCTCTGGTCGCCGGCCCGGTGGCCTCTACGGCGGCGGATCCGCTCCCATGATCGTGATCAGCCGGACCGGCCCGCGGCACGTCACCGACGCAACGCCCGCCAATCACTACTCCATGCTGCTCACCATCGAGGAGGGCTTTGGGCTGCCCGAGCTCGGCTACACCAGCGACGCCAGCCAGGTGCATCCGCTCTGGCGGCTCATCCTCAGCCACCACTGACCTAGACGGGGTCTGGATGGCGGGCAAACCTCTGCCTGGGCAGCCCTCCAGACACATTGCGCGCGTAACATGACGCGGTGACCGACAGACGGAACTGTGAGCAGTGCGGGGCGCTGTATACGCCCCGGCGCGAGCACGACCGTTTTTGCGGTGCCGTCTGCCGAGAGGCGTGGAACGGCGAGCGCACGGGTGATCAGGCGGGCGGGGCCAGTGCGCTGCTGTGGTCCGTCACCGCGATGAGTGACACCGCCGCCCGGCTGGCTCAGGTGAGGGCGGCCGACCAGCCGCGGGCGCTCGCCGTGATTGGCGAAGCGGTGTGGTGGGTCACCATCGTCGATGCGACGCTGGTCCGCCACCACCCGGACGCCTACGACGACGTGATGGCAAGCCAGGGCGGGGCGCGACTCCGGGTGATCGAGGAAACCCTGGGCGGGTTGCGTTTTGTCCGGAACCGGATCGGTGACGAGGCTGACCTGGCCGAGTTCATCCAGCCCGGCGGGCCCGGTCACGGCACAGCGGAAGCACCGATCACCGGGTGGACATGGAAGCTGGTGCCGCAGCCCGCACCCGGGCCGCTGACACCGCGCGGGCGGGCCTGGGAGATGACCCGATACCGGGCGTACCTGGCCCGGCTAGCGGGCCGCGCCGTCGGCGAGACTTTCGGCTGCGCCGCGGCGTTCCTGACCATGGCGGCCGCGCAGGTACCCACGGCCACGGATGACGCTGCGCGTGCCGCTCTCTTAGCAGCGCCGTCGCGCTTCGTCCGGAATCGGGGACATGAGGATGGTCAGCGCGCTGGTGCCTGACCGGCCACCCGCAGCGGCTGGACGGCCACGTCCGGGGGGCTGTGGGTCATGTCCTCCAGGCTTCGGCCTGCGGGCTCGGGCAGCACCAGGGTGAGAGCGAAGCCGAGCACGGACACCCCGGCGGTGAGCAGCAGCGTGCCGCGCAGGCCCAGGGAGGTCTGGAGCACCGGGAACAGGAAGACCCCGATGAACGCGCCGAGTTTGCCGACGCCAGCGGAGATCCCGTGCCCGGTCGCGCGCATGCTGACCGGGTACAGCTCGCTGGGCATGACGAACGTGGTCATGTTCGGGCCGAACTCGGTGAAGAAGTAGCTCACTCCGTAGACCAGCAGGAACGGGACGACCATGGTGGTCAGCCCGGGCACGATCGCGATGATCGCGAAGCAGAGGGCCATCATCGCGAACCCGGTCAGCTGCAGCCGCCGGTGCCCGATCCGGTCCAGACGGGCGATCGCGAGCACGTAGCCGGGCACTGCCGCGACCACGAAGATGGCCAGCTGGAGGGCGATCTTGGTCGTGGTGGAGGCGTCCGGCGAGATCAAGCCGAGAATCTGCGGGGTGGAGATCGTGTTGCCGTAGTACGCGTAGTCAAGCAGGAACCAGGTACCAGCGGTCCCGGCCAGCATGATCAGGTAGCGCCGGTTGGTCAGGAACGCCCGCAGCCCAAGGTTCTGGCTCGGCGCACCGGATCCGTTGCCGGTGACCTGGCCACTGGTGAAGTCAGCGAGCTGGCTCGCTGCCTCCGCCGTCCGTCCCTGTACCTGGGCCTGGTAGCGCGGCGATTCCGGCATCTTGGTCCGCAGGTAGAGCACCGCGGCAGCGGGCAGCGCGCCCAGGCCGAGCAGGATCCGCCAGACCACATCGTCGCTGGCCCCGCCGCCGATCAGAGCCAGGGCGATCAGCGGTCCCACGATCAGCCCCAGGGCCTGGGTGCCGAAGACCATGCCGACCAGCTTGCCGCGGTCCTTCCGGTTGGCATATTCGCTCATCATCACCGCGCTGACCGGGTAGTCACCGCCAACGCCGAAGCCGAGCACGAACCGGAACACGATCAGGATCCAGAACGACGGAGCCAGCGCTGACCCCAGGGCGCCGACGACCATGATCGCGGCGACCATCCAGTACACGCGCTTCCGCCCGGCCACGTCGGCGAAGCGGCCGAACACCAGGGCGCCGAGGAAGGCCGCCGCCAGCATGGTGCTGTTCAGTACGGCGAGCTTTCCCGAACTGAGGTTCCACTCCTTCGCGATCAGGGTGGAGGCGATCCCGATGACGAACAAGTCGTAAGCGTCGGTGAAGAATCCCATCCCCGACACCAGCACCGCGCGTAGGTGAAACCTGCTCAGCGCTGCCTCATCCAGCTCAGCGATCAAATCCCCGGACTGGATCTCCGTCACGGCACCCCCCGCTTACGCCGCCCGCCCTGCCGCACCGCCGACTGGGCTCCTTGTCCTGTTCAGGCGGAAACTATCTGGCTCAGGCGACGAGCAACCGACTCCCATATGAACGCAAGGTGAACGGAGCATTGTCGGCACATGAACCACCTGCGTGATGCAGGTAGATCACGCAGACGGCCCGGCATCATCCACACGCTGTTCACAGGCGGATGGTCAGTCCGTCGTGAGCGGTCTCGAAGCTGAGCTGGTCAGGCCGGGCGAGCATGTCAGCGGACAGGTGGGTGAGCACGATCCGGCGGCTGGTGAGAGCGCTGGCGTGGCTGGCGAGATCGGCGTGGCGAAGGTGGTGGGGGATGGCTTTCTCGAAATAGTAGGCCTCGGCGATCAGCAGGTCCGCGTCAGCGGCGGCAGGTATCAGGGCATCGGTCCAGGCGGTATCACCGGTGTAGGCAATGATCTTGCCGCCGATGTGCAGGCGCAGCGCCAGCGGCGGTGCGCCGCTGGGATGACTGACTTGCCAGGTGGTGAGCATCATCCCCGTCACAGTGGTGGTGTCTCCGGGGACCAGTTCCGTGACGTCGAGGGTGAAGCGGCGATCGACACTGGCGGACCCGGGGAACATCACCTCCATGGCCTGCCGCAGTCGCGTGGCCGTGCCAGGCGGCCCGGCGACGGTCAGCGGGCGGGTGCGGCGCGTGAACTGTCCGTCGAGGATCAGGAACGGCAGACCGCCGAAGTGGTCGCCGTGCAGGTGGGAGACGAGCACCGTGCCGATCTCGCCCGGATCGAGGCCGAGGGACTTGAGTGCGGTGAGCGATGTTGCGCCGCAGTCCAGCAGTACAGGCGGGTGATGCCGCTCGCGCAGGTGGATGCATGTCTGGTAGCGGCCGCCACTGCCGAAAGCATCACCCGAGCCGGCGAAGGTCACGGTGACACCAGGATCAGCGGGAGAGTTCACCAGGCGATGATGCGCCCGGACCCAGGCTGACGTCCCGATTTCGGCCCCCAGCAGCGCCGGACCGACACCCCTGCGTCTCCAACTCAGGTCACGGAGCGTCGATCTCCAGTGGCGTTTGCGCGGTCCCGCGGCCATGGGCGTTACTTGCCACCACGACGGACCCGGTACTGCCCCGTCGGCACGCGATGCCCGGCACCGTTGAAGCCGTAGTAGCGGATGGTGCGCGAGCCCGGTGCCTGAGCGGGCTTGGCCAGGGTGCGCACCACCGTGCCCGTCTTATCGATGACGAGGACGGTCACGTCGGAGGCCTGGCTCAGGCTGAAGGTGATGGTGGTGTGCTCCTGGGGACTGGCCACGAACGCGTGCGGGCTCAGCGCCAGCCCGCTGACTGCCGGGCTGCCAGCCGCGGGCGACGTCGCGGTGCCCGTGGGGCTCGGTGCTGGCGATGCCGGCGCTGGCGCCGACGTGCTCGGTGCTGGCGATGCCGGTGCTGGCGCCGAGGTGGCGGAGCCGGACTTGGCCGTGAAGTTCCGCCAGACGGCCACCGACGCGCTGTCCGTCAGCTTGAGGGTGGGATATTGCGCGTTGCCGTTGAAATAGGTGGCGAACAGGGCGCCGCTGTGCAGGAGGTAGTTGCCCACGTCCGTCAGCCAGGCGGGGCGGCCCACCGGAGTTGACAGGCCGAACTCGGCGAAACCGTAGGGCAGGCCGACGCTCTTGGCCGCGGCGATCTCCTGGGCCATGAACGTGTCCGGCGGTGCCGCTACCGGGTTCTGGTTCTTGGCGCTGCCCGGGGGGTAGGCGTCCCAGGCCAGGGTGCTGATGATGTCCCCGCCGGGCAGATAGTCCTTCCAGTTGCGGTGGGCACCTGGACGGAAGTCGTAGCCCCCCAGGATCAGCGTGGAATGCAGATCGGGGTTGTGCGCAGCGCGGGCGAGCGACACGACGTGCGCCCAGGCGGCCTTGTAATCGGGCAGAGTGAACTCGCCGTCCGCGATGTTGCCCTCGGGCTCGTGATAGTAGGACCAGTAGATCGGATTCCCGCTGGGAGCGGTGTCGAAGAAGTGCGAGAGCGCCGTGTCATCCTGTCCCGACAGGATCGCCTTCGGCTGGGCCTTGAAGCTCACGATGACCGCCGACTTGTTGGCCGCGGGCCGTCCTGTAGTCCACGCATTGGAGCTGGGCAGACCCGGGTAATAGGTGCGGACAATCGCCATATGGCCAAACTCAGACGTCTCCTGCGCGAGGTCTGTCGCATTTATCGAGGCGCCAAAAAGTGGAGCGCGCGCATCATCCGCTGCGAGCCGGGCCGGCTTTCCCGCGCCGGAGAAGTTGAGGAGGGAACCTCCGACCACCGCGAGGGCCGCCAGCAGGCCGAGCAGCAGAACTCCCCAGGCCGCCTTGCTCCTATTCCGTGATCTGGCTCTGGTAACCCGGCCGCGGCGCGAGCGCTCCACGTCGAACTCCTCTCCTTGGCCGCCTACCGGGTTAGCTGACGGGTTCGGGCCGGAGAAGCCCTACAGCAGGCCGACTGCCCAAGCGGGCACGGCCGCCGATTCACCCCCGGGAATAAGTGGGTCCCCGGCTCTCTGGCCGCACCAGAGACTCGGCGGGTTTGCTGCCTGACCTTCGGTAAGTCGGCAGCAGCGGGACATTAGCGTTGGACGCTAACGGAATTGGGGCCCGGTGGTGGCGTGAATCAGAGAATCCCTGGCGTTGCGCTTTGTTGCCGCCGATTGCTCAGCGTGTCCGATTCCGCGGGAGCTCACTGTCGGTAACATTATCGGCCTTAACCATGGCTATCACGATACGGTAACTGAGCGTTAACGGGACGGCGGCAGGAGGCCGCCGCTCTCGGCCTGGTCATGGGTGCTGACCTGCCGGTCCGTCGATCGCGGACGGGCGGTCCGCCCGGCGGGCATGAGCGGGTGACCTGGGGTCGGAGTCCGGCTGGGCAGCTGTGTAAGGATGGACCGCATGAAGTCGGAGCGTGCTCGGCGGCGACCTGGCCCGAGCACCGCGGTTCTTCGCGATGCCTGCGCAGGTACGTTCGCTGTCCCCTCACCCAGACCCTGCCTCGCCAGCACCGGCGAGCCGTCGGCCTTAGCCAGCCAGGCGTCTGGCCGCCGTCCCGGACCTGACTGGGTCCGCGCCGGAATCACGGCGGCGATCCGCTGTGCCCTGGCGCGATGACAGCCGCAGCGCAGTCGGTCATCGCTCCGGGCTGGCGGGCGGGGCGGTACCCGGCCGCGTTCGAGGCCGGCCAGATCGCCGCGTGCCTGCAGCATGTACGGGAGCCGCTGCACATCGTGAGCAGCGGGCCGGGCGGGACGCTCGGCCTGGCTCGCGGCGGCGAGGCCACCACGTCCGGCGCCGCCGACGGCCTGCTCGTCGGCACGCTGCCGCCGCTGTACCCGGAATGGCTGGGTGACCGGGCGTTCGGTGAGGCGCACCGGGTGCGCTTTCCCTACATCGCCGGTGAGATGGCGCGCGGGATCGCCACCACGCGGATGGTGATCGCCATGGCTCGCGCGGAGATGCTGAGCATGTTCGGCGCGGCCGGGCTGGACCTGGGGTCCATCGAGCGAGCGGTTGACGAGCTCAGCGGCGCTCTGGGCAGCCGGTGCCCGTGGGGAGTGAACCTGATCTTCTCGCCGGCCGAGCCCGCGCTGGAGGAGCGCACGGCCGGGTTGCTGCTGCGCCGCGGGGTCCGGATCATCTCGGCGTCGGCGTACATGGACATCACGCTGCCGCTGGCCCGGTGCGCGGCGGCCGGGCTGCGGCTGGACCCGGCCGGGCGGATCGTGCGCCCCGTCCAGATGTTCGCGAAGGTGTCCCGGCCCGAGGTGGCCGAGAAGTTCATGTCACCTGCCCCGGCCGGGCTGCTCGCGGCGCTGGTCGCCCGTGGCCAGCTGACCGAGGACGAGGCCCGGCTGGCCGCCCAGGTGCCCGTGGCCGAGGATGTCACGGTCGAGGCAGACAGCGGCGGCCACACCGATAACCAGCCGCTGGGCGCGATGCTCCCCGCGATCCTGGCCCTGCGCGACGCAGTCACCGCCCGGTATGGGTACCGGCGCCCGATCAGGGTCGGCGCGGCCGGCGGGCTCGGCAGCCCGCAGGCGCTGGCCGGCGCGTTCGCGCTGGGCGCCGCCTACGTACTGACCGGATCGGTGAACCAGCTGGCCATCGAGTCAGGCGTGTCGGACGATGCCCGCGCACTGCTCGCGCACGCTGACCTTGCGGACGTCATGATGGCGCCCGCCGCCGACATGTTCGAGATGGACGTCCAGGTCCAGGTGCTGCGCCGGGGAACCATGTTCGGCCCCCGCGCTCGCCGGCTGCACGAGGTCTACCGCGGCTACCCGTCCATCGAGGCCATTCCCGCGCAGCTGCGCGCCACGCTGGAACGCGACGTCCTGCACGCGAGCCTGGACGAGATCTGGGCGCAGACCCGCCACTTCTGGCAGCAGCGGGATCAGTCCCAGCTCGCGCGGGCCGAGCAGGACGGCAAGCACCGGATGGCGCTGATCTTCCGCTGGTACCTGGGCAGCTCCAGCCGCTGGGCGGTCGAGGGCGACACCACCCGGCGGACCGACTATCAGCTCTGGGCCGGGCCGGCGGTGGGCGCGTTCAACCGGTGGACCGCCGGCAGTTTCCTCGCCGAGGCGGGTGAGCGCAGCGTCACGCAGATCGCGCTCAACCTGCTGGAGGGCGCGGCCGTCGTCACCCGCGCACATCAGGCGCGCACGTACGGGGTCCCGGTGCCCGCCGGGGCTTTCACGTTCGTCCCACGCCGGCTGGGCTGAGCCGCCGGCCGTCCGGGCAAGCAGCGGGAGGAAGCATGACATCGGCTCGGATTCCGCCCCAGGTACCGATCGCCGTCGTGGGGATCGCCGCGTTCATGCCGGGATCGACCGACCTCGGCGGCTTCTGGCGCAACGTGCTCACCGGCCAGGATCTGATGAGCGACGTGCCGGCCAGCCGGTGGCTCATCGACGACTATTACGACCCCGACCCGCGGGCCACGGACAAGACCTATGGCCGGCGGGGAGCCTTCCTGCCCGAGGTTGACTTCGACCCGGTGCATTACGGCATCCCGCCGAACAGCCTGCCGGCCATCGACACGAGCCAGTTGCTGGCCCTCATGGTGGCCGAGCGGGTCATCGCCGACTGCGCGGTCGGCCTGCCGGAGAACCGGGAGCGGGTCAGCGTGCTGCTGGGCGTGGCGCCGCTGCAGCTGCTGGTCGAATCGGCGGCCCGGCTCGACCGGCCGGTCTGGCTCAAGGCGCTGCGCGAGCACGGCCTGGCCGAGGCGCAGGCCCAGTCGATCTGCGACGCCATCGCGGCCGAGTTCACGCCCTGGCAGGAGGAGACCTTCCCGGGCCTGCTCAGTAACGTGGTGTCCGGCCGGATCGCGAACAAGTTCGATCTCCACGGCGCCAACCACACCACCGACGCCGCCTGTGCCAGTTCGCTCGCCGCGCTGTACTCCGCCGTGGCTGACCTGTCGCTGCAGCGATCTGACCTGGTGATCACCGGCGGCGTGGACACCTCCAACGACATCCCCATGTACCGGTGCTTCACCAGCACGCCGGCGCTGTCACCGACCGGCGACTGCCGGCCCTTCTCCGCCGCGGCCGACGGCACGATGCTCGGCGAGGGCATCGTCATGTTCGCCCTCAAGCGGATCGCGGACGCCGAACGCGACGGCGACCACGTGTACGCCGTGATCCGTGGCGTCGGCGCATCCTCCGATGGCCGCGGCACGGCCATCTACGCGCCCCTGCCAGCAGGCCAGGTGCGCGCGCTCCAGCGAGCGTACGAGTCGGCAGGCTACGGCCCGGAGACGGTCGAGCTGGTCGAGGCGCATGGCACGGGCACCGGCGCTGGTGACGCCGCCGAGTTCACCGCGCTGGGCGAGGTCTTCGGGGCCGGCGGCCGGCCGGACCGCCCCTGGTGCGCGCTCGGCTCGGTCAAGTCGCAGATAGGGCACACCAAGGCGGCCGCGGGCGCGGCCGGGATGCTCAAGGCGGTGCTCGCGCTGCAGCACAAGGTGCTGCCGCCCACGATCAAGGTTGACCGGCCCAACCCGGCGCTCGGCCTGGAGGGCAGCCCCTTCTACCTCAACACCGCGACGCGGCCCTGGGTGCGGCCGGCAGGCGAGGGTGCCCATCCGCGCCGCGCGTCGGTGTCGAGTTTCGGGTTCGGCGGCACCAACTTTCATGTCGCGCTCGAGGAGTACGTGCCGGCCCCGGGCTCGTCAGCCACCGCGGCGCGGCGCCTGCCCGCCGCCCCGACCGAGCTCATCCTCCTCAGCGCGCCAGCGCCTGGCGCCCTGCTCGACCGGGCCCGGCAGCTTGACCTGCGGCGGCCACTGACCGACCTGGCCCGGCAGACCCGGCACGACTTCAACCGCGAGGATCAGGCCCGGCTGGCCATCGTGGCCCGGGACGCCGACGACCTGGCCGCGAAGGTCGCCGCCGCGACGGCCCGGATCGAGGCCGGGCAGCCGCTCGCGCCCCAAGGCCAGGTGCACTATGCGGCGGGGCCGCCCGCGCCCGGGCGGCTCGGCTTCCTGTTCCCTGGCCAGGGCGCCCAGTACGTGGGGATGGGGGCCGACCTGGCGGTGCACCTGCCGGTGGCCCGCGCGGCGTGGGACCGCGCCGCGAGGCAGGAACCTGGCGATCTCCCGCTGCACCAGGTGGTCTTCCCGCCGCCCGCGTTCAGCGACGGCGGGCACGCCGAGGCCGACGAGCTGCTGACCGCGACCGAGTGGGCCCAGCCTGCGCTGGCGGTGCACAGCGTGGCCCTGCTGGCCGTGCTGGCCAGGCTCGGGCTGAAGCCTGATTGCGTCGCCGGTCACAGCTTCGGCGAGCTGGTCGCGTTGCACGCGGCCGGTGCGTTCGATGCCGATGTCCTGATCCGGCTGGCCCGCAGCAGAGGCGAGCTGATGCGGGATGCGGCGGCGGTCCCCGGAGCCATGCTCGCGGTCACGGCCAGCCGGGACCAGGCCGAGGCCGCCGTCGCGGGCCTGCCGGATGTCTGGCTGGCCAACCACAACGCGCCGGCCCAGGTCGTCTTGGCCGGCACCCCGCAGGCGCTGGACTCGGTCGCGGCCAGCCTCGCGGCGGAAGGGATAACCACCGTCCGGCTGAAGGCCGCGACCGGGTTCCACAGCCCGCTCGTCGCGCCAGCGGCCGGGCCGTTTGCCGATGTCTTGCGCCAGGCCGGCATCCGGGCTCCGGCACTGGATGTCTACGCCGGCCGCGACGCGCACGCCTACCCGCCTGACCCGGCGGAGGTCCGCCGCGGCCTCGCGGCCCAGATCGCGGCGCCGGTGCAGTTCGTTGACGTGATCGAGGCGATGTATGCGCGGGGGGTCAGGATCTTCGCGGAAGTCGGGGCGGGCACGGCGCTGTCGGGCCTGGTCGGCCAGATCCTCGGCGAGCGCGAGCACGTCGCGGTCAGCCTTGACCGCAGGCGGCAGCACGGCGTCACCAGCCTCCAGGAGGGACTCGCGCAACTGTCCGTCCACGGGATCTCCGTCGACTACGGCGCGCTCTGGGAGGAGTACGCACCGGCCGAGGACAGCCCGGCGGAGGCGCCCAGCAAGGCGGCGGTCACGATCGACGGCGGCAACTACGCCCGGCCCTACCCGCCTGCGGGCGGGTCGGCCGCGCTGCCGCCGCCGAACCCCCCGGCAGGCGCACAGGCCCAGGCACCGGAACAGGCACCCGCACCGGCGCTCGCCGGTACGCCGGCCCCGGCCATCGAACCGGGCCTGGCCGGTCCGCCGCAGCCGTCACCGCAGCCGTCAGTGCAGCCGTCCGGGGTGCCGGCCGGGAATGGCCAGGCGCCCGGCTGGCTGGCGGCGCCGGGACCGGCGAGCCTCCCGGCCGCGCCCGCGCCGGCTGCCCCGGGTAACGAGGCCCAGGAATGGCTCGGCGTTATCGGGGCGGCCCAGGAGCAGGCCGCCCAGGCCCACGCCGAGTTCCAGCGCGCCATGACCGAGAGCCACCTGGCCTACCTGAGGATGGCCGAGGTGACCTTCGCGGGACTGCTGTCGGCCGCGGCTGGCGAGGCACCCCCGGCTCTGCTACCCCCGGTCGCGCTATCCCAGGTCCCGCTGCCGCAGGTTCCGCCGCAGGCGTCAGTGATCTGGCCCGCTGCGCCGGCCGGGCCGGAGGTCGCCGCGGCGGCCGGGCCAGCCGCTGGTTCCCCGCCCGGGCCGGCTGCTGGGGCCGGCTCGTGGCACGTCCCCGCCGCCCCCCAGGACGCGGACAGCGTTGGTGCCCTGCTGCTGGAGGTGGTCGCGGAGCGGACCGGCTATCCCGCTGACATGCTCAACCTCGACATGGAGCTCGACACGGACCTGGGGATCGACTCGATCAAGAAGGTCGAGATCCTGTCCACGGTCCGGGAGCGGGTCGGCGACGTGCCCGGCGACCTGGCCGCGTTCGCCACGCTGCGGACCCTCCGGGAGATCGCGGAACAGTACGCCCAGCCGGGCCCGGCCGCGGGAGAGGCCCCGGCCGGGCGGGCCTTAGCCGACCCGGCTGGGCCGGCTGCCGCGCCCGCCGGGCCGGCTGCCGCGCCGGTGACGCGCCGGGAGGTCCGCGCGGTGCCCGCACCGGCCAGCGGGCTGGCCATGCTCGGGCTGACGGCCGGACCGCTGGCCGTGACCGATGACGGGACAGGAATCGCGCCCCTCCTGGTGGCCCGGCTCGCCCGCCACGGCATTCACGCCCAGGTCGTCACCCACGTGCCGGCCGACGCGGCCGGAGTCATCGCGCTGGACGGCTTGCGGCCGGTCGCCTCGGTCGACGAGGCACTGGAGGCCGAACGTGCTGCGTTCCGCGCCGCCCGCGAGATCGCCACGCGGATGGGCGCGGATGGCGGAATCTTCGTGACCGTCCAGGACACCGGCGGCGATTTCGGGCTGAGCGGCTACCGCTCCGGCACCGGCGCAGGTGGCACCGATCCGGTGCGAGCCTGGCTAGGCGGGCTGGCGGCCCTCGCGCGGACGGCGGCGAAGGAGTGGCCGCGAGCGTCGGTCAAGGCCATCGACTGCGCCACGGCCGGCCGGCCGCCAGCCGCGGTCGCCGACGCGATCGTGGCCGAGCTGCTGACCGGCGGCGCGACGGTCGATGCCGGCCTGCGCGCGGACGGGACCAGGATCACCCTGGACCTGGCCGCCGCCCCCGCTGGCCAGGCCCCGCCGGACATCGGCCCGGACTCGGTGATCGTGGCCACCGGCGGGGCCAGGGGAGTCACCGCGGCGGGCCTCAAGCTGCTGGCCAGACAGCATCGGCCCCGGCTGGTCCTGCTCGGCCGGACACCGCTGGACCCCGAGCCTGACGGCCTGGCGGCGGCGGCCGACTGGACTCAGCTGATCCAGCTGCTGGCCAGGCGCCAGCCCGGCCCGCCGGCTGAGATCGCCGTGGCCGCGCACCGGGTGCTGGCGGCCCGCGAGATCCGGGACACGCTCAGCGCGATCGAGGAGTCGGGCGCGCGGGTCCGCTACTGCGCGGTTGACGTGACCAACCCGGCCGCGCTGAGCGAGACGCTGGCCGAGGTGCGGTCCGACTGGGGCCCGATCACCGGGATCGTGCACGGGGCCGGAGTCCTGGCCGACGCGCTGATCGCGGTCAAGACGGACGACCAGTTCAGCCGGGTCTTCGACCCGAAGGTCGAGGGGTTGCGCAGCCTGCTGGCGGCCACGGCGGACGATCCGCTGGAGGTGTTGTGCGCCTTCTCCTCCGTGGCCGCCCAGTTCGGCAACCCGGGCCAGTGCGATTACGCCATGGCCAACGAGGTGCTGAACCAGGTGCTGTCGGCTGAGCAGGCCCGCCGGACTGGCTGTGTGGTCCGGGCCATCGGGTGGGGACCCTGGCAGGGCGGCATGGTCACCAGCGAAATTGCCGGCCGCTTCCGTGACGCCGGCGTGGCGCTGATCGACCTGGACGCGGGCGCCAGCGCGTTCGGCGCCGAACTTGGCCATCCAGCCCAGGAGGCGCGGGTCATCTTGTCCGCCGGCGCCAGCGCTGGCGCGGAGGCCGCGCTGGCCGGGCAGGTCACGGTGGCCAGTCCGGCCTACGCCTACCTGGCGGACCACCAGGTCGGAGGGGTTCCCGTGGTGCCGGTCGCGACCGTGCTGGACTGGTTCGCTGGCGCGGCGCGAGCCTGGCGCCCGGCCGCGGGCTCGATAACCATCCGCGATCTGCGGGTTCTCGACAAGATCTCGCTGCCCCGGCTGGCGGACGGCGGCCACCGGCTCATCGTGCGCGGCCGCGAGGCCAGCGCCGCGCAGGGCCAGGCGCTGGACCTCGATCTGCTCGACGAGACCGGCCAGCCGCACTATCGGGCCCGCGTGGCGGCGCCCGCCACGCTGACCCCCGGCAACTGGGAGACTCCCGCGGGCCTGGTGGCGCTGGCCGGCCCGTATGACGGCCTGACCCTGTTCCATGGGCCGAGGTTTCAGGCCCTCCGATCCGATCCCGTGATCGGCCCGGCCGGGGCGCAGGCCACGGTGGCCGGGTCACGCGCCCTGGGCTGGGAAGGGTCGTCCCGGCAGATAGATCCGGCGGCCGTAGACGGCGGGCTGCAGCTAGCCGTGCTGTGGGCGAGGCAGGCGGGCGCCGGCAGCACGCTGCCGATGGCCATCGGCGAATGCCGGGTGCACCGGCCCGGCGCCGTCGAGGCCGAGGTCCGCTGCGTGGTCGTGGCGCAGCGGGCGGACGACGTCACCGCAGCCTGCGACGTCGCGCTGATCGACCTGGACGGGTCGCCGCGGGTGGAACTGCTCGGGGTGCAGCTCGTCCGCCGTCCCGGCTGAGCCATCCTTACCCGCTGCGTTTCCAAGCTAGACAGGCGGCATCGACGTGGAGCAGGAACCGATCGCGATCGTCGGGCGTGGCTGCGTCCTGCCCGGGGCGCTCGACCCCGGCACCTTCTGGGAGAACATCGCGGCCGGCCGGTGCAGCCTCGACCCGGCCTCCGGCGGCGGCCTCGTGCGCGACTTCGACGCGTCTTTCGACGCCACCGGCTTCGCCCTGGACGCCGGGGAGATCATGCGGCTCGACCCGCTGTACCGGTGGGTCCTGCACGCGGCGCGGCAGGCCCTGCGTGAGGCAGGCCAGGGGGCCACCTGGCGGCCTGATGCGGGGCTGGTGCTCGGCAACCTGTCGTATCCGTCGGCGGGGCTGGTCAGTTTCGCCGGGCAGATCTGGCGGGAGGGCCGGCCATCGCCTGGCGCAGATCCGCGCAACCGGTTCTCCTCGGGCCTGCCGGCCCATTTCGCGGCGCGCGCGCTCGGCCTCGGGGCCGGCGGCTTCGCCCTGGACGCCGCCTGCGCCTCAGCGCTGTACGCGATCAAGCTCGGCTGCGACCGGCTGCGTGACGGTACCGCCCGCCTCATGGTCGCGGGAGCAGTCAGCTGCCCAGATCGCCCGCTCGTGCTGGGCGGGTTCCGCGAGCTCGGGGCGGTCAGCCCGACTGGGCAGTCCCGCCCGTTCCACCGGGCGGCCGACGGGCTGGTGCCCAGTGAGGGCGCCGCGCTGGTGGCCCTGATGCGGCTCGATGACGCGGTCAGCGACGGGGTCCCGGTCCTCGGTGTCATCAGGGCGATCGGGCTGTCCAACGACGGCCGGGCCGGCGGTCTGCTCGTGCCCTCGCAGGAGGGGCAGGAACGCGCGATGCGGCTCGCCTACGCCGCGGCTGGCGTGCCGCCGCGGACCGTGTCGCTGGTGGAGTGTCACGCGACCGGCACGCCCGTCGGGGACACGGTGGAGGCAGGCAGCATGGCCCGGGTGTTCGCCGACTGCGACGATCTCCCGGTCGGCTCGGTGAAGTCCAACATCGGGCACCTGCTGACCGCCGCGGGGGGCGCGGGGCTGCTCAAGGTGCTCGGCGCCATGCGGGCCGGGGTACGCCCGCCCTCGCTGAGCGCGGATGACCCGATCACCGCGTTCGACGGCACCCCGCTGCGCCTGCTGGCCGAGCCGGAGGACTGGCCGGGCCCGCGCCGGTGCGCAGTAAGCGCCTTCGGCTTCGGCGGCACGAACGCCCATCTCATCGTGGACGAATGGGTGCCTGGTGCGGACGCTCCCGCGGCCCCCTGGCCGCGGCGCCCGGACGTGGCCGTGGCCATCACGGCGATCGGCGCCCGGGTCGCTGATGGCGACGACGCGGACGACTTCCGGCGGGCGGTCCTGCTCGGCGAGCGGCATCCGGGCCCGCGTTCGTCCATCGACGTCAGGCTGCCCGGCTTGCGCTTCCCCCCGCGCGACCTCGAATTCGCGCACGCGCAGCACCTGCTCCTGCTCGAAGCGGCCCGGGAGGCGGCGGCCGGGATCGAGTTGCCTCGCGAACGGACCACGGTCATTGTCGGCATGGGTGTCGATCCCGAGGTGGCCAGGTACCCGGCGGCGAGCCGGGACAGGCCAGCGGCGGGGTTCCCAGGTCCGGCCGTGCTCGGCACGATGCCGAACCTCGTGGCCAACCGGATCAACGTGCAGCTGAACCTCGGGGGCCCCGGCTACACGGTCTCCGCCGAGGAAGCGTCCGGGCTGGTCGCGCTCGGGCAGGCCGCCCGCGCGCTGCGCCGCGGTGAGGCCGACGCCGCCGTGGTCGGGGCCGTGGACCTTTCCTGCGAACCGGTGCACCAGGCCGCGTTGCGTGCGCTGGGCCGGGACCGCCTGCCCGGTGACGCGGCCGTGGTGCTGATCCTCGAACGGCTGGCCGACGCCCGCCGCGACGGCCGCCCGGTGATCGCGGTGCTCGACGACACGCAGTCCCCCGACGGCACGCCGTCAGCCGAGGGCGGGCCCGGATTGCTCGTCGGCGACGAGGTGGCTGCCGATGACGCGGACCCGGGCGGCGCGGCCCAATTCGATCCGGCCCCGGCCGAACCCGCCAGGTTCGATCCGGCCGGGCTGTTCGGCCGGGCGCACGCGGCCCACGGACTGGTCGCGGTCGCTGCCGCGGCCACGGCCGTGCGGCACCAGGCGATCCCGCGCCCGGGGGAGGTGGCCATCCCGGTTTCCGGCGGACTGGCCGCGCTGGCCACGGTCGAGCCGCTGGGCGCCGATCCGGTGAGCGTCCGGCTCCGGTCGGCCGGCCCGCCGGAGCCCTGGGCCGCGGGCCCGGCTCCGCGCCTGCGGCTGTATTCAGGGACGGATCGCGCCGCGGTGCTCGAGGCACTCGCGGCAGGCCGGGAGTCCGCCTCGGGCCCGGCGCGGCTGGCGATCATCGTCCATGGGCCCGAGGATGGGGCCGGGCGGGCCGAGGCCGCCCGCCGGTGGCTCGCCCACGAAGGCCCGCGCCCGGACGGGGTCGCCTACCGTGACGCGCCGCTGGGCGGCGAGATCGCCTTCGTATTCACCAACGGGTCCGCCGCCTACCCGGGCATGGGCGCCGAGCTGGCGCTGGCCTTCCCGGAGCTCGCCGAAAAGTTCGAGGCCAGCCACGCGCGGTTGCGGCCGCGGGCGGGGGAGGTCCAGGCCGCCCTGGCGCCCGGGGTTATCGGCCGGATCCTGGGGGCTGCGGTGCTCTGCGCCTTCCACGCGGAGCTCACCCGTGGCCTGCTGCGGATCCGGCCGGATGCCGCGATCGGATACTCCTCCGGGGAGTCCGCGGCCCTGGTGGCGCTCGGGGCCTGGACCGACCCGGCCGCCCTGAACCACGACGTGCAGGCCAGCGAGCTGCTGGCCACCGACCTGACCGGCGAGTTCCGTGCCGTGCGGCGGGCCTGGCGGCGCCTCGGCGTGACGGGGGAGCGGTGGGCCAGCTACCTGGTCAGCGCCCCGGCGGACCAGGTCCGGGCCGCGCTCGGCGGCGAGGCGGCCGCGTACCTGATGGCCATCAACGCGCCGGATGCCTGCATCATCGGCGGGGAGGCGTCGGCGTGCGAGGCCGTGCTGCGGCGGCTCGGCGGGCGGTCCGTGATCCCCATCGACTACGGCATCGCCGCGCATGCTCCGGTGCTAGCCGACGTGGCGGAGGAATACCGGCGACTGCACTGGCGGCCGACCGCGGACGTGCCGGGCGTCAGGTTCTACAGCGGCGCCACGGGCGAGTCATACCGGGCCTCCGCCGACCGGGCCGCGGACGCGCTTGCGGCCCAGATTGTCGGCACGATCGACTTCGTCCGCGTGATCGAGCGCGCGTGGGCCGACGGGGTGCGGGTGTTCGTCGAGCACGGGCCGCAAGCGCAGTGCACCGGCTGGATCCGCAGAATCCTGGGCGAGCGCGCCCACCTCAGCGTCGCGCTCGACGCGCCAGGCGGCCGGGGCAACCGCCAGCTGGGCCAGGTCGTCGCGGAGCTAGCCGCGGCGGGCGTGGAGGTTGACGCCGCGGCGTTCTTCGACCGTCTCGCCACGGCCGCCCCGGCGGCTGCGGCCGGGACCGAGACGATCCGGCTGCCCGCCCATCCGCCGGAGATGCGGCTGCCCAGACCCGGACCGCCGGTGTCCGTCATGCCCCGGGCGCCGAGGCTGGTGCCGGTGGCGGACAGCTTCATGGACGGCAGCCCCATCGAGGGCAGCCCCATCCCGGGCGCCCTGGACGGCTCCGCGCCCGCCGGGCCCCGGAGCCCCGGGCCGGTCGCGGTGGTCGGCGTCACCCCCGGCGCCACGCCCAGGGTCACGCCCGGCGCGCTGGACGCCAGCACCGTCGCCGCACCGGAGGTCAGCACCGCCGCACCGGACGGCAATACTCGCGGCCGAGCGCGACCGCGGGCCGGCCCGGGCGCCTGCCGGGGCCGCAGCTCTGGTCGCCCTGCAGTTCCAGAACGTCACGGCCTTGCACCGGGACTTCCTGGCCAGGCAGGCGCAGGCTCAGGCCGAGTTCCTGCGCGCGCGCCAGCAGGGCGCCGCCGCCTTGATCGCGATGATGCGAGGGCCGGGCACGCCGCCGCTGGTGCCGCTGACCGGACCCCCTCAGCCCCTGGCGGCGGACGGGCCGGCCGCACCCGGACCCGCATCCGCGCCCCTGGGGGGCGCGGATGCGCGCGGAGTGCCCGGCGCCGGGCCGTTAGAGAGCCGTATGGTTCCGCGCGGTCCGACATTCGACCGCGCCCAGCTCGAATGGCTGGCGGAGGGCCGGGTCTCCGAGCTGTTCGGCCCGCAGTTTGCCGTGCTGGACGACCGGCCGAAGCAGACCCGCCTGCCGACGCCCCCCATGCTGCTGATCGACCGGGTCACCGGCATCGATGCGGTCGCGGGCTCCATGGGCACCGGCACGGTATGGACCGAGACCGACGTCGCACCGGACGGCTGGTACCTGGACCCGGCAGGCCGGATGGCGGCCGGGTTGATGATCGAGGCGGGGCAGGCGGACCTGCTGCTCATCAGCTGGCTCGGGGTTGACCTGCCCGGTCAGGGCGACCGGGTGTACCGGCTGCTCGGCTGCGAGGTCACCTTCCACGGCAGCCCGGCGCTGGCCGGCGAGACGCTCCGGTATGAGATCCAGATCTACCGGCACGCCGAGCACGACGGCGTCCGGATCTTCTTTTTCCATTACGACTGCTACGCCGGCGACGAACTGCGGATGACGGTCCGCGAAGGGCAGGCGGGGTTCTTCACCGGCGACCAGCTCGCCAGCCCCGAGGGCCTGCCCTGGGAGGCCACGCAGATGGCGGCGGAGGACGGGCCGCTGGCCCCGCCGGCCATCCCGGGCGCCAGCCGCAGCTTCGGTGCCGGCCAGGTGCGTGCCTTCGCCGAGGGACGCCCGGCCGACTGCTTCGGCGCGGAGTGGGCCGCAGCCCGTGCGCACGTGCGAACACCGCGCATCGGCGCGGGCCAGATGCTGAGGTTCGACACCGTCACCGACCTCGATCCGGCGGGAGGGCCGCTGCGGCGCGGCTACCTGCGGGCCGAGGCCGCCGTGACCTCCGGCGACTGGTTCTTCGACGGGCATTTCCAGAACGACCCGTGCATGCCGGGCACGCTGATGTTCGAGGGCGGCCTGCAGGCCATGGAGTTCTACCTGGCCGCACTGGGGTTCACGGTGGACCGGGACGGGTGGCGCTTCGAGCCCGTGCCGGGGGAGTCGTGCGTGGTGCGCTGCCGCCACCAGGTCAGCCCGGCCAGCCGCACGATCGTGTACGAGGTCTTCGTATCCGCGCTCTCGGCGGATCCCTGCCCCACGCTGTACGCGGACGTGCTCGGCACGGTGGACGGCGTGAAGGCGTTCCACGCCCGCCGGGCCGCCGTGCGGCTGGTGCCGGACTGGCCGCTGGACCACTGGCGTCAGCTCGGGCCCCCGGGAGTCCAGCCGTCCGGCGCGCTGGTGCCCCTGCCCGTGCTGGGCGGCCTGGCTGGCGTGGGGGAGGACACCAGGGAGGACCCCGCGGCGGACGCCGCCGATGACGCCCCGGCCGATGGCGCCCCGGCCGATGGCGCGGTGCGGGACGGGCGGGCGGCGGTCGTCGACGGGGTGCGCCAGGACTACGCCGCGCTGCTGGCGTGCGCCTGGGGACGGCCCACCCAGGCCTTCGGGGCTGGCTACGCGCGATTCGATGGCCCGCGCGGCCTCCCGCACCTGCCCGGTCCCCCTTATCACTTCATGACCAGGATCGTCGCGACGGAGGGGCCGCTGGCCGGCCTGCAGCCGGGCAGCGCGGCGACCGCCGACTACGACCTGCCCGCCGACGTGTGGTACCTCGAGCAGAACGGGGCGCCCACGATGCCGTTCTGCGTCCTCATGGAGGCCGCGCTGCAGCCCTGCGGCTGGCTGGCCACCTACATCGGCAGTGTCCTGACGTCCGAGGCCGATCTGCGGTTCAGGAACCTCGACGGAACCGGGACGGTCCTGCGCGAGGTGCCGGAGGGCACGGCGGCGCTGCGGACCAGGGTCGAGCTGCGGGACATCTCGCGGCTTGGCGACATGATCATCGAGTCCTTCGGCGCCACCTGCACACTGCTCGGCGGGCCATCGGGCGGCGAGGTCGCGTTCGAGATGGAGACGGTATTCGGCTTCTTCCCGCCCGAGGCCCTGGCCAGCCAGGTCGGCCTGCCGCCGTCGGCTGAAGAGCGGGCGAGGCTGGCCGGGCCGTCCGGATACCGCGTGGACCTGCGGCCCCGCCCGCCGAGATACTGCGCGGGATCGGCGCGCCTGCCCGGGCCGATGCTGCTCATGCTCGACCGGGTCACCGGGTACTGGCCGGAGGCCGGCCAGGCCGGGCTGGGGCGGGTGCGCGCGGAGAAGGACGTTGACCCAGGCGAGTGGTTCTTCAAGGCGCACTTCTTCCAGGACCCGGTCATGCCCGGCTCGCTCGGCGTCGAGGCCCTGGGCCAGCTGCTTCAGTGGTATCTCATCGAGCGCGGAGCGGTCGCGGACCTGGCCGATCCGCGGTTCGAGCCGGTCATGACCGGTCATCCACTGACCTGGAGATACCGCGGGCAGGTCCTGCCCACCGATGGGCGCCTCACCATCGAGCTGGAGATCACCGGCCTGGGCGAGGACGAACGCGGCCGGTACGCGACCGCCGACGGCTGGCTATGGGTGGACGGGCTGCGGATCTACCACGTGAGCGACCTCGGGATGCGCGCCGTTGCGGGCCGCCGCTGAGGCCCGGCCCGCGATTTACCCCTGGGCCACCACCTCCAGGGTCACTTACTCCAGGGCCACTTCCTCCTGGGGCACCGTCTCAAGGCGGTAGCGGTCCAGCCTCTCGCGGTGCACGGGGAGGACGGCCTCGTCCGGAAGGCCGCGCAGGAAGAACTCCAGCGCCTTCATCTTGATCCGGCGCTTGACCGGATTGACCCTGCTGAGCTTGAGCGCCTCGTCCAGCGAGTTCGGAATGTCGATCATGACCGGCACCACGTGGTGATTCCAGATGTCCCCGTCCGGCCCGATGCGGTTCCAGGAAGCCCCGAAGATCATCTTGCAGCGCGGGTAAAGCTTTGCGTCACAGGCCACCAGCAGCAGCTCATACCGCTGGCTCAGCGAGTAATGCCATACCGCGCGGTACAGCATGAGGGCGGCCTTCCCGCTCACATCGGGCTGCCTCACCAGAGCCGATATCTCGCCGCAGGCGGCGGGGTCGGCCTCTTCAAGCAGGCGCCGGTATTCCGGGTAGAGCTCCTGGGTCACATAGACGGGAAAGGACTTGAGCCCCTGGCCGGGATCGGCATTGATAATGCGGACGGTGGCCACCGTCCGCAGTGTGCCGTCCCGGAATCCCTGCACGCTGAAGTACTGGGCGTGGGCCTGGTAGGGGTCCTTGCCCGGCCCTATGCGTAAGCCATCACTGGTGAGGTCCGCATCGGTGACAAAGCCAAGCTCGCGGTAGATCCGCGCGTGCAATTCTTTCGCGGCGGTTAACTGCTCGGGCTGCCTGACGATGACGGTCCGCAGCCCAGGAACCTCGGTGCTGAGCTGCCGGTAATACTTCAACGTCCGCCTGATCACCTGGAGGCTCCAGTCATGCAGTCACTGAAGGGTTGATCTCAGGCAATGGTAGACCCCCGGATCGGCGCCTGATGGTGGCCCGGCCAGGGACGGCCGGGCACTTGGGGGACTACCGGCGCGAGCGGCGCGGGCGGAACTTGATCCAGAGCAGCAGGCCGGCCGCCACCAGCAGCAGCCACGGGGAGAACAGGATGTGCATGAAGAAGCTGATGACAATCAGGGCGGCGATAGCGATGAGGACGAGGGCGATGATCCCCGGCATGGTGATCGGTCTCCGTTCGGGTCAGGCAGGTTAGTGGCTTGCGTTCATGCTCCACATTGCCGCCGGCCGCCCGCCCCGTCGATCAGGATCAGCCCTGATTCGACCCTGGTCCGTACCCGGAAGGCATCAGGGTCACCCGCCCGTCGCGGTCAGGGTTGCTCCGGCGGTCGGGGCTGCGCCTGAGCAGGCGACAAACGCTACCGCCGACGGCTCAGATCCGTCACGCCAAGCCATATCGCAGTTAGGTAATGCCCAAGCCTGGGTAAGCACAGTGAGACTACCTGGGGGCAGGGGGACGGGATGGCGGGATGTGACGCCAGCCGGGCGGGTGCGCAGCGTCGGGAAGCCTGCGCCGGGATCGCTGAGACCCGCTGATCCTGGTTCACCAATTGGATTGAGGAGATAACAATGCGTCGTTTCGCCGTTATCGCGGCCGGGCTGGCGGCAGTCGCAGTGGCTGGCTGCTCCAGCAGTGGCGGCTCGGGAGGCTCGTCCTCCAGTGCGAGCGGTTCCCCTTCCGCTGCGTTGACAGGAACGATAACCGTCTTCGCGGCGGCCTCGCTGATGGGGACCTTTACCCAGCTCGGGAAGCAATTCGAGGCCGCCCATCCGGGCGACACGGTGAAGTTCAGCTTCGGGCCGAGCTCTGGCCTGGCGACCCAGATCACCAGCGGTGCGCCCGCTGACGCGTTCGCCTCGGCAGCGCCAGCCAACATGGACACGGTGGTCCAGGCGGGCGACGCGTCCAACCCGCAGGATTTCGCCAAGAACACCATGGAAGTCGCCGTGCCCCCGAAGAACCCCGGGAAGGTGAAGTCCGTTAACGACCTGGCGAAGAAATCCGTCAAGGTCGCGCTGTGCCAGCCGCAGGTGCCGTGCGGGGTGGTGGCCGCCGAGGTATTCAAGAACGCCGGGATCAAGGTCAAGCCGGTCACCCTCCAGCCGGACGTCAAGTCGGTGCTGACCCAGGTCGAGCTGGGCAGCGTGGACGCGGGCATGGTGTACGTGACCGACGTGATGGCGGCCGGCACCAAGGTCAAGGGCGTGACGATCTCGGACAAGCGACAACGCCTCGACGCTCTACCCGATCGCTACCATCAGCGACAGCAAGCACAAGTCCATCGCGCAGTCCTTTGTGGCCTACGTGCTGTCCCCGGCGGGCCAGCAGGTGCTGACCGCCGCGGGGTTCCAGAAGCCCTGACCTAGTAACCGGAGCCGCCATGGTGCCCGTCAGCGCGCCGTCGCACCTGACAGCCCGGGAACGAGCCAGGCGGGCCGCGCGAGGCGGCGCATCACGGTCAGTGCCGGCGCCCTTGCTGGTGCCGGCCCTGATCGCGGTCGGGTTCCTGGTGCTGCCCTTGGTCGGGCTGCTGATCCGGGCTCCCTGGCGGCACCTCGCGGCGGCCCTCAGCGGGTCCGATGCGACCCAGGCGCTCATTCTCTCGCTGTGGACCGCGTCCGCGAGCACGGCGATCTCGCTGGTCATCGGGGTGCCGCTGGCCTGGGTGCTGGCCCGGAGCAGTTTCCCCGGACAGCGGCTCCTGCGGGCTCTGGTGACCCTGCCGCTGGTGCTCCCGCCGGTGGTCGGCGGGGTCGCGCTGCTGCTGGCGTTCGGGCGGACCGGGTTCATCGGCCAGTACCTGGACTCCTGGTTCGGGCTGACCATCCCCTTCACGCCCGTGGCCGTGGTGATGGCCGAGACGTTCGTGGCCATGCCCTTCCTGATCATCACGGTCGAGGGGGCACTGCGCTCCGCGGACCAGGGCTTTGAGGAAGCGGCGGCCACGCTGGGCGCGAAACGGATGACTGTGTTCCGCCGGGTCACCCTGCCCCTGGTGGCTCCCTCCCTGGGGGCGGGCGCGGTGTTGTGCTGGGCGCGGGCCCTGGGCGAATTCGGGGCGACGATCACCTTCGCCGGCAGCTTCCCGGGCCAGACCGAGACGATGCCCATCGCCGTCTACTACGCGCTCGAGACGAACCCGGACGCGGCGATCGCGCTCAGCCTGGTGCTGCTGGTGGTGTCCATCGTGGTGCTGGTCTCGCTGCGCGATCACTGGCTGCGGGGCGGCTCAGCCTCATGACGGACGAGGACAGTGACGGCCTCGTCGTCGACGCCGAGGTCAGGCGCGGCAGTTTCACCCTGGCCGCCAGCCTCACCGCGCCCCCGGGCCTGGTTCTCGGCCTGCTGGGACCTAACGGGGCCGGGAAATCCACCCTGCTCAGCGCCGTGGCCGGGCTGACCCCGGTCTCCGCCGGGCGCATCACGCTGGCCGGGCAGGTCCTCGACGACGCGGGCACCGGAGCCTTCGCCGAAGCCTCGCGGCGGCCGGTCGGTTTCGTCTTCCAGAACTACCGGCTCTTCCCGCACCTGACCGTGGCCGAGAACGTGGCCTTCTCGCCGCGGGCCCGGGGCCTGGGAAGACAGGCGGCCAGGTCAGCGGCCAGTCACTGGCTTGACCGGCTCCGGCTGGCTGACCTCGCTGACCGCAAGCCTGACCAGCTGTCGGGCGGGCAGGCGCAGCGGGTGGCCCTGGCCCGCGCGCTGGCCGGGCAGCCAGCCCTGCTGCTGCTGGACGAACCCCTCTCAGCCCTGGACGCCGGCACCCGCCTGGACGTCCAGGCCGAGCTCAAACGGCACCTGGCCGACTTCGCCGGCCCATGCTTGCTGGTCACGCACGACCCGCTGGAAGCGCTGGTGCTCGCCGACCAGCTCATCGTCCTCGAGGGCGGGCGGATCGTCCAGCAAGGCACCCCCGCGCACATTGCCCGCCAGCCCGCCACCGAATACGTCGCCAAGCTCGTGGGCCTGAACCTGTACGCCGGTCACGCCGACGGCTCCGCAGTGGCGCTCAGCGGAGGCGGGACCTTCATCGTCCCGGACCAGGGACGCCACGGTGACGTGCTGGTCGCGGTCCGCCCGTCCGCGGTGATCGTCAGCACCGAGCCACCTCAGCCGAGCAGCGCCCGCAACACCTGGCCGGCCAAGGTCACCGGCCTCTCGCTGCTGGCCGACCGGGTCCGGCTCGACCTCGAAGGGCAGCCGTCCGCCCTGGTGGACATCACACCGGCGGCGGTTGCGGACCTCTCCCTGGCTCCCGGCAGCCAGGTATGGCTCACCGTCAAAGCCACCGACCTTGAGGTCTACACTCACGGCTGAGTGAGCCGAGGGCAGGAGGGTCGGTGCGCGAATACCAGCAGCACATCGGCGGTGAGTGGGTCAGCTCAGACAGCCTGTTCGACGATCTCGATCCGTACCGTGGCACGGTCATGGCCCGTATTCCGGCCGGGACCCGGGCCGACGCGGCCCGTGCGGTCGACGCGGCAGCCGCGGCGTTCCCAGGGTGGGCTGAACTGCCGCCCGCGGACAAGCAGGCCATGTTCCTGCGCGCCGCTGACCTCGTAGAGCGCCGCCGGGACGAGATCACCGCGCTGCTGGCCACCGAGACAGGCTGCGCGGGCGCGTTCGCCGGCTTCCAGGTGCTGACGGCCACCCGGCTGCTGCGGCAGGCCGCCAACTGGGGATACCTGCCCGTCGGGGAGGTCATCCGCTCCGACATGCCGGGCACGTTCGCGCTGGCGCTGCGCAAGCCGCTCGGGGTGGTGGCCGGGATCTCGCCCTGGAACGGCGCGCACGTCCTGGCCTGGAGAACGGTCGTCAACCCGGTGGCGTTCGGTAACACCGTGGTCCTCAAACCGTCGGAGGAAGCACCGGTGTCGGCGGGCCTTCTCGTCGCGGAGATCATGGCCGAGGCGGGCTTCCCGCCCGGGGTGGTCAACGTGGTCACGCATGCGCCCGGCGGGGCGGCCCCGGTCGCCGATGAGTTCTTCGACCGGCCCGAGGTGCGGTGCATCAACTTCACCGGCTCCTCGGCCACCGGGCGATTGCTTGCCGAGCGCGCGGGACGCCACCTCAAGCGGTGCGTGCTGGAGCTTGGCGGGTACAACCCGCTGATCGTGCTGGCCGACGCGGACCTGGAATACGCGGTCGAGGCAGCGGCGTTTGCCGCGTTCTTCCACTCCGGGCAGATCTGCATGAACGCCCGCAAGGTCCTGATCGAGCGGCCGGTCTACGGCACCTTCATCGACCGGCTCGTCGCCCGGGCCAGGTCCCTGCCGCTCGGCGACCCGGCGGCCGCCGGGACGGTGATCGGGCCGCTGATCACCCCCGCCGCGCGAGACCGGGTAGCCCGGGAAGTCCAGGAGGCGGTGGCCGCCGGGGCCAAGATCCTCGCAGGCGGCAGCGCGGACGGCCCCTGCTACCGGCCCACGATTCTCGCCGACGTCCCCGCCGGTGCGCGCATCCATTCGGAGGAGACCTTCGGGCCGGTGCTTGTCGCGCAGGCTGTGGACGACGCCGAGGAGGCAGTAAGGATCGCGAACTCCACCCGGTACGGACTGAGCGCCGGGCTCATCACCAGCGACAACCAGCGCGGCTTCGCGCTCGCCCGGCGCATCGACGCCGGGGTCGTGCACGTCAACGACCAGACGATCGCGGACGAGCCGCAGCTACCGCTCGGCGGGGTCAAGGACAGCGGGTGGGGACGGTCCGGACCCCAGTCGATGGCCGACTTCACCGAAGTCCAGTGGATCACTACCCGGGACGGTGCTGGCCACTACCCGATCTAGCCCTGCCCTGTGGAGCGGGCCCGGGAAAACCACTATGGTTCGCATACCCGACGAGAAGGGCTGCGCGGACGATGCGGAAGGATGCCAGCAACAAGAACGACATCCGGGACTATGTCGGGAAGGTCCGGGACACGCTCGGCGATCCGCGGCTCCAGGATGTGATTGGGCGCGCGGCCGCGCAGGTGCCGGGCGATGCGGCTCCGCGAGACAAGATCGCCGGGCTCCTCTCACCGGACATCGGCTCGACGGTGTCGTCGGGGGGCCAGCCGCAGGGTGTGCCCTACCTCTCCCGCGCCCCGCTGGTGAGCATGGTGCAGACCCAGCTTGAAGCGGCACTGAGCGAAGCGGGAGTCCCGGACCCGGGCGAGCCGGCCAGCCTGTGGTCAAGGCTCGTGCATACCGTCGGGCGTGTCCTGCATCTCGCGCCGGCCTCGTTCATGCCCGACGATCCCGACTGGTACGTCTTCATCGCCAGGGGCGTGCTCGAGCGCCTCGCCGAGGGGAATGCGCCCTTCAACCCGGCGCCTGCCGAATACGACGACGTCGCCGATGACGCCCGGCTGGTGATCGTGGGCGACTGGGGCACGGGCCTGCCGCGGGCCCGCGACGTCGCGGCCCTCATGCAGAAAAGCATCGCCGACGCGCTGGCCAGCGGTCGCCAGGTGCATGTGCTCCACCTGGGCGACGTCTACTACTCGGGGCTGGAGACCGAGGACCAGCGGCGGTTCCTCGACCTGTGGCCGGTCACCCAGGCACAGGCCGATGCGGGCGTGACCTCCTGGTCGCTCAACGGCAACCATGACATGTACAGCGGCGGGATCGGCTACTTCGGGACCCTCCTTCGCGATCCCCGCTTCAAAGACCAGCGATCGCCCGACGGCGAGCCGACCAGTTTCTTCCGGCTGCGCTCCCCGTCCTGGGACCTCATCGGTATCGACACCAGCTGGGATAGCGATGTCACCTCGGCCGGCAAGGTTGCGGTCCTGCAGGATCCGCAGGGCAGCTACGTCACCGCCGTCGCCGCCCAGTCACCGCGCAAGCTCGTGCTGTTCAGCCATCATCAGCTCCTGTCGGTCTACGACCAGGCTGATATCGGCAGCACGCTCCCGGCCAAGCTCGCGCCGGTGCTGAACGGAAACCGGGTCACGGCGTGGTGGTGGGGGCATGAGCACCGGGCTATTACCTACGAGGCTGCGGCGGGCATCCGCTACCCGCGGTGCCTGGGGAACGGCGGTGTCCCCGTCCTGCCTGATCCCGCCCCGCCGGCCGGCAGCAAGCCGGCCATCACCTGGCACAGCACGCGCTCGGTGCGAGAAGACGGCCAGGAGCGGACCCGGTTCGGTTTCGCGGTGCTCGATCTGCACCCTGACCGGATCGAGGTCGCCTACGTGGACGACGACGGGCACATCCCGCACACCGAGACGATCACCTAGGCAGCAGCAGCGTCCGGGTGCGCGGCGCAACCGGCCGGGACGCTCCCCGCCACCCGGGTGCCCTGTTCCGGCGCCGACTCAACCCGCAGGCTGCCGCCGAGAGCGCACAGCCGGTCCTGCATGTTGACGAACCCCGCACCGAGGCCGCAGCGGCTGGCCTGGAACCCCTGGCCATCGTCGCTGACCTCGAAGGCGAGCGCTGCATCGTCCGCCCAGACCCGCACGTCGAGCCGGGCCCGGTCCCCCGCGTGCTTGCAGGCGTTCTGGATGGCTTCCAGGCAGCAGAAGTAGACCGCCGCCTCGATCTCCGCGGGGTAGCGGCGCAGTGGGGCGGCGTGCACCGTGATGGGCAGCGTGGACCGGCGCGCCACCGCGGACAGCGCGGCCGCCAGCCCGCTCTCCACGAGGACCGGGGGGTAGATGCCGTGCGCGAGGCACCGCAGTTCGTCCGCTGCCTCCCTGACGTCGGCGCGCAGCTCGGCCAGGAGCTCCGCGACCTGGTCATCGTGGCTTTCGGCCAGCTCGCAAGCGAGGCTCAGCTTGATCGCCAGGGCGGTGAGCCGCTGCTGGGCACCGTCGTGGAGGTTGCGCTCGATCCGGCGCCGCTCACCGTCGGCAGCAGCCACGATCCGGGTCCGCGAAGCCTGGAGTTCGGCCGCCTGATGGCGCAACTGCTCGACCGAGGCCGCCAGCGCGGAGCCGAGCTGGGCGTTGTGGGCAGCGAGTTCAGCCCGCTGGGCCTCGAGGAGACGCCGCTGCCGGAAGCCCGTTCGCAGGCCGCGCTCGATCGGGTACCCGGCGATCCTGATGGCCAGGCAGGCCCGGGTGGCATACCCGGCGAGCGTGCGGAGCAGTGTCGCGAGAATCAGGCCGAAGCGCGCGAGGGACAGCGAACGCCCGGTGTGGTACCCGGCAAAGCCCGGCTCGAGGTCGCCGGCGATCCGCAGGCGGGTCAGTAGCTGCATAGCGACCAGGCTGCCGAGAGCCGTGCGCCACCACATCGGAAGGAATTCGTATTCACGCCTGCGGAGATTGACTACGCGGCGGGCCGGGCGGCCCGGGCATCGACATGGCCAGCCGGAACGCGGACACTTCGTATGTGGCGATATCGCTGCCGATTGTGGGGCGGGCTGTTGAGCGCGACGTCATGACAGCCGTCTATGCCAGCGTGGCGGCGGGCCAGCCGCAGCTGCTGCTGATCACCGGTGAGGCTGGTATCGGCAAGACGCGGCTGATCGAGGACCTGGTCCAGCAGGTGAGATCGGCGGAGCGCGCCGCCCAGGTCCGGATCGGCGAATCCGCGCCGCTGGCCGGGGCCGCGCTGGCTTACGGCCCGTTCGTGGCCGCGCTGGGGGAGCGGGCCGCCTGGCTGCTGGGCAGCGATGAATCCGGCGACATGTTCGCGGCCCGGCACCGTCTGTTCGAGCGGGTCCTCACGCTGCTCGGCGACCTGGCCGCCGAGGCCCCGCTGGTCCTGGTCCTGGAGGACCTGCACTGGGCCGATGAGTCCTCCCATGAACTGCTGGCGTTCCTGGCGGTCCGGCTGCGCGACCTGCCGGTCCTGGTGGTCGCCACGCTGCGGGATGAGGAACTGGCCGACGAGGCCCGGCGGTGGCTCTCCGACCTGGAGCGGCGGCCGCGGGTGACGCGGCTGCGGCTGGCTGGCCTGGCCCCGCACGAAGTCGCCGAACTGGTCGCTGACCAGGTACCTGAAGGCGCCGGGCCGGATCCGGTCGCCGCCGTGGTCCGCGCCGCCGAAGGCAACCCCTTGTACGCGCTCGAGCTCGCGGGCTCCGGCGCCCGGGTGCCCCCAGCGTCGATCACCGAAGCCGTGCTGGCCAAGGCCGCCGGGGTCGCCCCATCGGCGCGGGCCGTGGTCGACCAGGTGTGCGTGGCCGACGGCGGAATGTCGCATGAGCTGCTGGCCGCGACCGTCCCGCTTGGTGAGGACGACCTGCTGGCCGCGGCCCGCGAGGCGGTCTCCCGGCGGCTGCTGGCCGCCACTGCCGACGGGTACGCGTTCCCGCACGACCTGATCCGGCAGGTGTTCTACGGTCAGCTGCTCCCCGGGGAGCGGCGCCGCCTGCATCGCCGCGTCGCCGACGCGCTGGCCTCGCAGCCCGAGCCGGACCCGGCCCTGCTGGCCCTGCACTGGCAGCTGGCCGATTGCCCGGACCGCGCCGCGCCCGCGGCCCTGCTGGCGGCGCGGCAGGCCGTGACCTCGCGCGCCTACCCGGAGGCCGACCGTTTCTACACCCTGGCCGTCGGCCAGCTGCGCTGGCTGCCCGAGCCCGGCCCCGGCCTGCTGGAGGAAGCCGCGCAGGCGGCCAGCTGGGCCGGGCATCCCGGGCGCGCCGCCCGTTACATGGCGGACGCGCTGGCCCAGCCCGCTGCGGCCGGGCCGCAGGACCGGGCCCGCATGCTGGAGCGGCTCGGCCGTTACCACTGGGAAGCAGGAGATCCCCGGGCCGCGGTCGACGCCACCCGGCAGGCGTGGGACCTGCTCGAAGCCGAACCAGCGTCGGCCTTGCAGGCCCGGATCCTGGCCGCGCTGGCCAACTGCCGCATGCTCCTGGGCGAGCCGGACGAGGCGATGCCGCTGGCGACCCAGGCCGTCGAACTGGCCGAGAAGATCGGCGCCGACGTCGAGTACGCGCACGGCCTGGCGATACTCGGCATCGTCCAGGCCCAGCGCGGTGAGCTGGAGGCGGGGCTGGCGGCCCTGCACACCTCTTTCACCCTCGCCTGCCGGTCGGGCAGTATCGAGGGCGTGGTCCGCGCCGCGGCGAACCAGATGTACCTGCTCTACACGGCCGGCCGTTCCGCCGAGGCCCTCGAGGTAGCCCGCGACGGGCGGCGGGCCGCCCACTCCCTGGACGCCCCGGCCGCCCTGACGTCGGTCCTGGACAACAACACCGCGGCGGTGCTGACCGCGACCGGACGCTGGGCGGAAGCCGACCAGCTGCTGGCCGAGCTCATCGGCGAGTCCCGCGCGAACGTCACCCGGTACCTGCAACTGCTGCAGCTGGAACTGGCGGTCGGCCGGGGCGAGCGGGACAGCGCGGAGGAGCTGGCCACGACGCTCAGGAAGTCCCCCGAGGATCCGAGGCTCCTCGGGCCGCTGCATGCCTGCCTCGCCGAACAGGCGCTGAACGCGGGTGACCTGGCCACGGCGGCTGATGAGGTGCTCCAGGGGCTCGCCGCGCTGAAGGGCGCCGCCCTGGCTGAGGAGGAGATCCGGCTGCTCGCCGCGGCGGCCAGGGTCAGCGCCGACCTGGCCGCGCTGCCCGGCGCCGCACGGCCCGGGGAAGTCGCGGCCAGCTGGGAAGCGGCGTCGGCCAGCCTGGCCGGCCGGGCCCGGGCCATCACCAGCGAGCAGGGCGGCAGGCAGCCGGAAGTGGCCGCCTTCGGGGCGCTGGCCGCCGCGGAGAGCGCTCGCCAGCATGGCCACGACAACCGGGCGACCTGGCGGGCCGTGGCCGGGGCCTGGCAGGCGCTTGGCCAGCCCTACCGGGAGGCCTACGCCCGCTTGCGCGAGGCCGGGGCCGCGGTCCGGGCAGGCCGGCGTGAGCAGGCCGCCCGGGCCCTGGCCGCCTGCACCAGCCTCGCGGGCCAGCTTCCGGCACCGCCCCTGCTCAGCCTGGCCGGTGAACTGGCCCGGCGGGCGAGACTGGGCGGCCAGGCCTCCGCGCCGGCCGCTCCCGCCGCGGCCAGTGCCCGGTTCGACCTCACCGGCCGCGAAGCGGACGTCCTGGCCCTCCTGGTCAGGGGGGACAGCAACCGGCAGATCGCGCGCGCCCTTTTCATCAGCGACCGGACTGTCGCGGTGCACGTGTCCCGCATTCTTGACAAACTGGGCGTCCGTAACCGCACTGAAGCGGCGACGATGGGGGCGCATCTGGGCCTGACCGCGTCAGCAGCCCCAGCGGCATCACCCGGTAAGGAGCCTGATGGACATCCGAATCGAAGGTGACCCCACCTCCTGGACCCTGACCCGTCCGGTCGACCCCCGCCAGGTGGCGGCGTCCGGGGATCCGGTGGTCCTGCCGGTGTCGGAGCCGCTGGCGGGACGGCTGCTGCTGTCCCCCCGGTCCGCAGGGAGCGTCGTGTTCTTCCAGCCCGCGATGGACTCGCACCACGGGGTGGTCCCCAACGGGGTCAAGCTGCCCGAGCAGTGCCTGTACGTCCCGTTCGACGACCGGCCCGGACCCGCACAGCAACCCCGCCCGGTACTACCTGCTTCCCACCGCCACGAACCTGGCCGCGCTGGAGAGAGAGATCAAGACGGCGATGAGCCGGGGGACCACGGTCAGCATTGACTTCACCGGGCCGGGCGAGCCGGGTGTCATCGTGCTCAACGGGGCGGCACTGTCCTTCGCGGTGCTCTGCTCAGCCACGGCCGGCAGCTGAGATACCTCACACTGCTCTCCCGGGCCCGGGCCCGGGCTCGCTGGACGCTGCCCAGCCCAGTCCAGCACAGCCCGGCCGGAGCAGCCAGGCGGCGCTGCCTAAACTAGAACATGTTTCAGTTAGGCTCTCAGTCATCGCCCATCACCGGGGCCTCGCCCACCCGGAACATCACCGGTCCGGCGATGATGATGAGGAACGCCGTGCGTACCGCCGGCCTGCGGGCCGGCAGATGTGGAGGTCGGTGTGGGTCCGGTGGCGGCCAGTTCCGGTGCGCGGTTCAGCCTCGAGGATCGCTACCAGCGCGAGGAAGGTGCCGTCTACCTGACCGGCATCCAGGCTCTGGTGCGCATGCTGCTCGACCGGGCGCGGGCCGACCAGCGCGCCGGGCGGGCCACGGCGACCTACGTGACCGGCTATGAAGGCTCGCCACTGGGCGGCCTGGACATTGAGCTGGCGCGGCACGCCGCGTTGCTCGCCGAGCACGCCATCATGGCGCAGCCAGGCCTGAACGAGGAACTCGCCGCCACCGCCGTGGTGGGCACGCAGCTCGCGCGTCAGGCCGGCGAGCTGCGCTATGCGGGCGTGACCGGCGTCTGGTACGGCAAGACGCCGGGTCTCGACCGGGCCTCCGATGCGCTGCGGCACGCGAACCTCATCGGCACGGACCCGCAGGGTGGCGCGCTCGCGCTGGCCGGTGACGATCCGGCGGCGAAATCGTCGACCTTCCCCGGCTCGTCCGAACTCGCACTCGCCGACCTCGGCCTGCCGACCTTTGCGCCGGCCGACGCCGCCGAGATCCTCGGGTACGGACAGCATGCCGTGGAACTGTCCCGGGCCAGCGGCCTGTGGGCCGCCCTGAAGATCGCGACCGTGGTGGCCGACGGCGCGGCCACGGCGGAGGTCAGGCCCTGGAGCCCGCCGGATCTTACCGACCTGCCTGGCGGCCTCACCGCGTACGCACACCGGCCGACCGCGCACCTGCTCGGGGCGACCCTGGCCGGGCTGGAGCGCTCATTCCATCAGGTCCGCCTGCCCCTCGCCCTGGAGTACGCGCGCCGCAGCGGCGTCAACCGGATCACCGGCCCGGCCGGCGCGCGGATCGGCATCGTCTCCGCCGGCGCCAGCTACCTCGCGCTGCGCCAGGCGCTGACTTCGGCCGGGCTCGACGAGGACCGGCTGGACCGGGCCGGCATCCGCCTGCTGAAGCTCGGCATGGTCTTCCCGCTCGAGCCGTCCATCGTCGCTGAGTTCGCCCGCGGCCTCGACCAGATCATCGTGGTGGAGGAGAAGCGGGCCTTCCTGGAGGACGCGGTGAAATCCGTGCTCTACGGGATGGCGGCGGCGCCCGCGGTCTACGGCAAGCACGGGCCGGACGGCCGCCCGCTGCTGCCCCCGTACGGTGAACTGGACGCGGACACGATCGCGGACGGGCTGTCGCGCGCCCTGGCCAGCGCGGGCGTGCCGGATCTGGCGGTCCGCGCCGCGCCGCGCCAGCGGACCAGCCTGCCGCTCGCCGCGCGCACGCCGTACTTCTGCTCCGGGTGCCCGCACAACTCCTCGACCGAGGTGGCCCCGGGCACACTGGTGGGCGGGGGGATCGGCTGCCACGCCATGGTGCTGCTGATGCCGGGGGAGCAGCGGGGCCAGGTCACCGGACTGACCCAGATGGGGGGCGAGGGGGCGCACTGGATCGGCATGGCGCCCTTCGTCGGCCAGCGTCATTTCGTGCAGAACATCGGGGACGGCACGTTCGCCCACTCCGGGAGCCTCGCCATCCGGGCGGCGGTCGCCGCGGGGGTGAACGTGACGTTCAAGCTGCTGCGCAACTCGGCGGTGGCGATGACCGGGGGCCAGCGGCCGGTGGGCGAACTGAGCCTGCGGCAGCTCACCGCGCTGCTGCAGGCGGAGGGCGTGCGCCGGATCGTCGTCACCTCCGACGATCCGCAGCGGCTCCGCGGGCAGGCCGGGGACGGGATAGCGGTACGGCACCGGGACGACCTGCTGGCCGTCCAGCAGGAACTCGCGGCCACCGGCGGCGTCACCGTGCTGATCCACGACCAGGAGTGCGCGGCGGAAAAGCGCCGTAAGCGCCGGCGCGGCCAGGCGCAGCCGCCCGCCCGGCGGGTCCTCATCAATGAGCGGGTCTGCGAAGGCTGCGGTGACTGCGGGGTGAAGTCCAACTGCCTGTCGGTGCAGCCCGTGGCGACCGAGTTCGGCCGCAAGACCCGGATCAGCCAGTCCTCGTGCAACCTGGACTTCTCCTGCCTGTCGGGCGACTGCCCGTCCTTTCTCACCGTCATCCCGGGCCAGCGGGCGGCCCGGGATCCCGGCACCGTGGCCGCGCCGGACGAGCCCGGCCGGGTCGTCCCGGCCGGGCCGTTCTCGATGCGGATCACCGGGATCGGGGGCACCGGGGTCGTCACCGTGTCACAGGTGCTGGCGACCGCCGCGGCCATCGAGGGCCGGTCGGTGCGGACGCTGGACCAGACCGGGCTGGCCCAGAAGGGCGGCGCCGTCGTCTCAGACCTGACGATCACGCCCGGCCAGCAGCCTCGCTCGCCGAAGCTCGGCGCGGGGGAGTGCGACCTGTACCTGGGGTGTGACGCGCTGGTCGCGGCGGACCCAGCCAACCTGCGGGTCGCCGATGCGCGCAAGACCGTCGCGGTGATCTCCCTGTCCGAAGTCCCGACCGGCAGCATGGTCGTCACGGCGGCCGCCCGCTACCCCGGCCAGCAGCAGATCATGCCGGTCTTCGCGGAGGCGGCCCGGGACGCGCGGTTCATCGACGCCGCGGCACTGGCCCTGGAGCACCTGGGCGACGAGCAGTACGCCAACATGATCATGGTTGGCGCGGCCTACCAGTGCGGCGCGCTGCCTATCGCGGCCGCCTCGATCGAGCGGGCCATCCAGCTCAACGCCGTGGCGGTGGCGGCCAACCTCGCCGCGTTCCGGCACGGCCGGGCATCGCGGTCGCCCGGCCAGGCCCCCCAGCCCGGGCCGGCCCGCCTTCCGGGCGCCGGGACGGAGACCGGGAACCTCGATGAGCTCGTCCGCCGCCGCGCCGGGGATCTGGTGGCCTACCAGAACGCGTCCTACGCGGCCGGCTACGCCGAGGTGGTGGAGCGGGTCCGGGAGGCCGAAGCCGGGATCAGCCCGGGCCTCGAACTCACCGCCGCCGTGGCCGGCCACCTCTACAAGCTCATGGCGTACAAGGACGAGTACGAAGTCGCCCGGCTTTCCCTGGATCCGCAGCTGACCGCGACTATCACCGCCCAGTTCGGTGAGGGTGCCCGGTACCGCTACCAGCTGCACCCCCCGGTGCTCCGGGCCCTCGGGATGACCAGGAAGATCGGCCTGGGCCCGTGGTTCCGCCCGGGCTTCCGGCTGCTCGCCGCGGGGCGGAGGCTGCGGGGCACCCCGTTCGACCCGTTCGGCCACACGCAGGTCCGGCGGACCGAACGAACGCTCGTCGGCGAGTACCGCGCCCTGGTCGGCCAGCTGCTGAGCGGGCTGACCACGGCCAACCATGCCCTGGCGGTCGAGATCGCCGGGCTTCCCGACCTGGTGCGCGGATATGAGGAGATCAAGCTCCGCAACGTGACCGCCTACCGGGACCGCGCCGCCGAACTGCTCGCGCGCTTCAATGCCGGTTCCCGGAGCCCGGCAGCGTAGTAGAACGTGTTCTTGTTTTGGCCGAGGTGAAGGCGTAGAGTCCGGGCACCGGCTGATTGGCCGCAGCCCCGCGGCCGTCTCTCCCGCCGTTGCGAGGACGGAATGGATCAGACTGCCGACTACGTCATCGCCGGGGCCGGCAGCGCCGGCTGCGTGCTGGCCCGGCGCCTCGCCGAGTCAGGGGCCAGCGTCATCCTGCTGGAGGCCGGCGGGCCGGACCGCACCCGGCTGGTCCGCAAGCCGGGGATGATCGCCATCTTCCACAACGTCCCCGCGCTGAAGAAGCGCCTGGACTGGGGCTACTACACCGCCCCGCAGACCGCGGCGCTGGGCCGCAGGCTCCCGCAGCCGCGGGGCTGGGTGCTGGGTGGTTCCGGGTCCATCAACGGCATGCTGTTCGTGCGCGGCAACCGCAAGAACTATGACGACTGGGCGGCCGCCGGCTGCGGCGGCTGGAGCTACCCGGACGTGCTGCGCAGCTTCAAGCGGATGGAGGACTGGGAAGACGGCGCCAGTGACGTGCGCGGCGCGGGCGGGCCGATCCGGGTGACCCGGCAGAAGGACCTGACGCCCGCCTCGCAGGCGTTCATCGAGGCGCTCGCGGTCACCGCGGGCGTGAAGAAAATCGATGACTACAACGGCGAGTCACAGGAGGGTGCCGCGGTCTTCCAGCAGAACGCCAGCGGCGGGCTGCGGTACAGCTCGTCCGTGGGCTACCTCGACCAGCACGGCCTGCCCAACCTCACGATCACCACCCGGGCCCGCATCACCCGGATCCTGATCGAGAACGGCCGGGCCACGGGCGCCGAGATCGTCACCGAAGACGGGCCCGGCACCATCCGGGCCACCCGGGAGGTGATCCTCTGCGCCGGCGTCTACGGCTCGGCCCAGCTGCTGCTGCTGTCCGGCGTCGGTCCCGCGGCCCACCTGCGCGACCATGGCATCGCCGTGACCGCCGACCTGCCCGTCGGCCGCAACCTGCACGACCACATGTTCGTGCCCATGACCTACTGCATGACGTCGGCCCGCAACCGCGGTACCACGCCGTATTTCGTCGGCGGCATGGTCAGGGAGGCGATCCGCGGTGGCACCTGGATGGCGCGCACCGTGTTCGAGGCGGTCGGTTTCGTCCGCAGCTCGCAGGCCGGGGAGATCCCGGACCTCCAGATCCACGCGCTGCCGTGGTCCTACCCGTTCCCCAACCAGGATTCGCCCGCCCGGCAGAAGGTTGACAAGCGCTGCGCCCTGACGATCATGCCCACGCTGATCTACCCGAAGAGCCGCGGCACCCTCCGGCTCGCCTCGGCCGATCCGTCGGCCGCGCCCGTCATCGACCCGGGCTACCTGACCGACCCTGACGACAGCCGGGTGCTGCTGGACGGGATGGAGCTCATCCGCGAGGTCATGGCCAGCAAGATCATCGCTGATGGGGTCAGCCTGGAGCTGAACCCGGGTCCCGGCTTCCCGGACCGGGCCACGCTGGCCAGGGAGCTCCCGAACCGTGCGACCTCGGTCTATCACGCGGTCGGCACCTGCCGGATGGGCCCGGACGAGCAGGCCGTGGTCGACCCGCAGCTGCGGGTCCGGGGCATCGAGGGGCTGCGGGTCGCGGACGCGTCGATCATGCCCAGCATCGTCGGGGGGAACACCAACGCCCCGGCGATGATGATCGGTGAGCACTGCGCGAGCATCATGCTGGCCTGATCATCGCGGCTGACCGGGTCAGCCGCGGGCGGGCCAGCGCGCGATCAGCACGGCCGCCATGGCCAGGACGACGGCCGCCGAGCCGGCCGCGTAGGCGATGACGACCCGCAGGGTCACCGGGCCGGGAGCCAGCGTGATGGCGGTGAGCACCGCCACCCCGGCCAGCCAGGCCAGCATCTGGTCGCGGTGGCGGCCCAGCGCGAGCACCCCCTGGCCGAGCACCAGCGCCAGCATGTAGCACAGGGTCCCCGCGGCGAGCCAGGCGAAATCGGTGCTGCTGAGCACCGGCCGGGCGGCGAACAGCACCCGGGTCAGCCACGGCCCCAGGATGATCGCGGTCACCCCGCCCGCGAGGCCCAGGATGGTCACGGCCGCGCAGGTGCGGGCCAGCAACCGCCGGTAGCGGGCCTGGTCACCCGCGGCCAGGGCGCCGCACAGGCCGGGCAGCAGGGACGTCTGGACCGCGGTGAAGACGAACAGCGGCACCCGGGCGAGCACCACCGCGGCCAGCAGGGCCCCGGTCACCGCCGGATCGCCGGGCGACAGCAGCCGCACGTTGATCACGGCCGCGTTGATGATCACCTGGGCGAGCAGCATGGTGACGATGAGCAGGCCCAGCCGCCTGCCCATGGCCCGCCAGCCGAGCGGCGGCCCCGGGTGCAGCTGCGCCAGCACCGGGCGGAGCGTCACGGCCACCGCCAGCAACGGCGCGGCGACCAGGATGAGCCCGTACGCCACCGGGGTGCGGGTGCCCGCGACGCCGAGGGCGCAGGCGAGCAGCACCCGCAGCCCGCCGTCCACGGCCAGCTGGCGGCCGTAGGCCCCGAACCGGCCCAGCCCGGCCAGCGTGCCGCGGCTGACCGAGGTGACCGCCAGTGCGACGGTGGCCCCGCCCAGCGTCGCCACCATCGCGGTATCGCCGCCGAACAGGCGGCCGGCCAGCGGCCCGGCCGCCACCGCGAACGCGGTGAGCAGGACAGCCACTATCACTAACGCCAGCGTGGCGCCGCGCCGGACCACCGGGCCGATGCCCTGGCCGGCCGCGGTGCGCGCCGCCACCAGCCGGATGAGCTCCTGCTCGACCGGGAAGAACACGCCGAGGCCGAGCAGGAAGACGATGGACCACAGGACCGACATCTCCGCCATGCCGGCCGTCGGCAGGGTGTGCCCGGCCACGGCGAGGTGTGCGTAGGATCCGGCGCCGAGAATGGCCAGCCCCGCTCCCACCGGGACGGTCCCGGGCGGCAGCAGGGCGAGGACGCGGGCCGGGTAGCGGGCGGCCGGCCACCGCGGCAGCCCCGCCGGCATTCCGGGTGCGCCCAGGCCGGGCGCCAGGTCAGGCACGGGTGCCCAGGTAACCGGCGAAGCGCTCGTCGACCTGCTCGCCGGTCAGCCCGAAGTCGGACAGGGCATAGCGGTGCGCGGGCCGGGCCGGCCCGGCGCTCCCGGCGTGCAGCCGGCGCATCGCGTCGGCCGCCTGGCCGCTCAGCGTCAGCCCGAAGTAGGCGTAGGCCGACTCGACGGTGCCGACCGGGTCGGCGACGAACTCGCCGTAGTCCACGTCGCAGAACCGGGCCGGGTCATAGCGGGCCCGTGCGGCGGTGAACTCGTCCAGCCCGCGCGCCCACAGCTCCAGCTGATCCTGGCCGATGACCTCGCCGCGGAAGGTCGTGGACCAGCCGTCCGAGGCCTGGGCCGCGAGGCTGCACACGGACGCGATCGCGGTGCGGGGAGAGCGGTGGGTCTGGATCACCAGCGCGTCCGGGTACACCCGCAGCAGCGCGTCCAGCGCGAACAGGTGGCTGGGGTTCTTGAGCACCCACCGGCGATCGCGGTCAGGCAGCCCGATCAGCTGCAGGTTGCGCCGGTGCCGCTGGTAGGCGCCGGTCCAGTCCTGGCGGCTCAGCCAGGCGGAGTAGCCCGGCAGGTGGGCCAGGCATTCGTAGGAGATGGACCGCATCGACTGGCGCAGCAACTGCCAGCATTCCTCGACCTGGTCCGCGGCCATCAGGTGGACGCCCATGAACTCGGGGTGGGAGACCTGGTGACGCCGCACCCCCGTCTGGATCATCTGGAACACCGGATCGCCAGGCCAGGTGTCCCGGGGCGGGCGGGGCTGCGGCACCTCGGTCAGCCACAGCTCCAGGCCCTGGTGCGCGGGGTCGGCCACGAGCAGGCGGTGCAGCGCGGTACTGCCGGTCCGGGGGAGCCCGGTGACGAAGACGGGGCGCTCGATGGCTACCTGGGCATACTCCGGATGCCGGGCCCACGCCGCCTCACTGAGCAGCCTGGCCGTCAGCGCGCCGCGCAGCAGGGCCCGGGTCACCCGCAGGCCGGCCGGGGTCAGGCCGGCGTCGCGGCCGTAGGACTCGAGCAGGATCTCCAGCCCGTCGCGGTAGTCGTCGGCCCCGAAATCCGCCAGGCCGGTCAGCCTGGTCGCGGCCGCGTGCAGGTCGCTGCCCGTGGTGATCTGGCCCGTCCCGGTCCGGCCCGGGCCGCTGCGGACTGGCTCGCTGCTCATGGCTCCCGCTTAGTGGTGGAACTCGCCGCAGTTCACGTCCAGGCACTGGCCGGTGATCGACCGGGCCATCGTGGAGGCCAGGAACACCACCGCATCCGCGATCTCGCCGGGCTCCGGGAGCCGGCGCAGGTCGGTGAGGGCGGCGGTCTCGTCGTAGACCTGCTGCCTGCCCACCCCGCGTTCGGTGGCCAGGTAGCCGAAGTACCACTTCAGCGTGTCGCCCCAGATCCAGCCCGGGGCCACCGAGTTGACCCGGATGCCCTGCGGGCCGAGTTCCGTGGCCAGGCTGTCGGCCAGGGCGAGCAGGGCGGACTTGGCCATCTTGTAGCCGGCGAAGCTGACCCGGGAATGCCGCAGCACGGCAGAGTTGATCATCACCACTGATCCGCCGCTGGCCTCCAGCGCCGGGACCAGCAGCCGGGTCAGCCGCAGGGCTGCGAGGACGTTGGTCTCGAACGCGGCCCGGATCGTGTCCAGGTCGGCGTCGGCCAGGCTGGTCAGCGGCGGGATCGTGAACGCGTTGTGCACCAGCGTGTCCACCCGGCCGAAGGCCGCCAGCGCCGCCTCGGCCAGGCGGGCGGCGGAATCGGCGTCCGTGATGTCGGCGGGGACCGCCACCGCGCGGCGGCCGAGCCTGGTCACCTCCTTGGCCACCTCATCCAGGCGGGACGCGGTCCGGGCGGCGAGCACCACATCGGCCCCGGCCTCGGCACTGCGCAGCGCGATGGCGCGCCCCAGGTCCGGGCCGACCCCGGAGACCACCACCACCTGGCCAGCCAGCAGCGGGCCGGCGGGCAGCGACATCAGCCCAGCATCCGGGAGGCGACGGCGGCCTGGCGGGCGGCGATCCGCTCCGCGTACGCCTTCGGAGTGACCCGGGCCGCCCCGTAGTACGGCAGCCGGCCCGGCAGGTCAGCGAACGGGACCACCTCGGCCCGCGGCCCGTCGGCGGGTCCGAGGTCCCGGGTCAGGCGCTGCCACCGGAGCTGGACGTAGCCACGCCGGTGCCCGGTGGTCTCCAGCCAGTTGGCGACGCCGGGATCACGCTCGCTGATCACGAAGCGCAGGGTGCCGTCCGGGTCGGTGCGCGCCTGGTCGGCGGTCAGGCTGGTCTGGTGGTTGATGTAGTCCAGCGAGACGTACCACATGCTGCCGAGCTGGATTCCCTGGTACGGCGCGACGCCGGCTCCCGCCGCCGGGACGGTCACGATCATCGCCTGGTCGGCGCCGAGCTCATAGTGGCCTGCCGACGAGAACTGGCTGGCCAGGCCGCCCGGGGTGCGCCGGGGCTCGGTCAGCGTATTGACCGGCAACTCCAGGTAGAACCACTGCGGGAAGGCGAGGAAGGTCCGCAGCCGGGACAGCAGGATCTTGCCCGCCACGGTGTAGCGCTTGCCCATCGCGGCGCTGCCCGCCACCGCAGGCGCGCACCCGGCGCGGTCGGCGCGGTGGATGCTGAGGGTGCCGCGCCGCTCAGTGTCCCAGTCGCTGTACACCTCGCGGACCACGAGCATCGCCGATCCCGGGCCGAGCGTGAAGTAGTTGGGGTGCGGGCCGCCCGGGCCGAACCGCACCTCGAACGACCCGTCGCTGGCCATCTCGATCTCCCGGTCGTCGAAGGCGCTCAGGCTGTCGGGCACCTCGACGGGGGAGTAGTCCCCGTTCAGGATCTGGAAGCTCAGGTCGGTGGTGCTGCCCCGCCGCCCGGTGATCACGTACTCCGCGTCGTCGCGCAGGTAGGAGTGGAAGTACAGGGCGTCCGGGTTGTCCAGGCCCAGCTTCGTGTAGGGGCCGGTCGAGGAGACGAAGTACGGGAAGTCGCGCTGGTAGGCCCAGGCCAGCTGAAGGGATCCCCGGATGTTTCCGGCGAGGTAGTCATACCCCTCGGCCAGATCGGCCTCGCTCTGGACGTGGGGGGCGCCGGTGATGATCCGTTCCGCTTCGGCGAGCGCCTCCGCGAACGACTGGGTCAGCATCACGTCACAGTAGAACAGGTTCTAGAAACGCGTCAATGAGCGGGCTGCGGCGCCCACCGGTTGGCCGTGAGCTGGAAGCTGGGCAGGTCATCCAGGGACATCATCGCCTCGTAGGTGCGCACGTAGCCGGTGTGCGCGATGCGCCACCGGCCATCGTCGTCGCTGCGGGCGTAGCGGTCCTCGTAGAACGCCGCCCCCTTGATCACCACCCGGTATTCCGTGGCGATCACCGTGTCCTCGAAGCACCAGGTGCCGGTGGCGGTGCCGCCGTCCATGATGATCTCGGGCTGGCTGGCAAAGTGAACGGTGATGATCTCCGGGCCGAGCCTGCCGCGCAGGAACGCGACGATCGCCTCCCGGCCGGACAGGTCGATCGGCTTGCCGCCCAGGGCGGGCGTGCCGTAACTGGCGGTGGCGTCGGCGGTGAACGTGTCCGCGATCTCGTCCCACCGCTTCAGGTCAACGCACCTGAGGTAGCGGTACTTGAGCTGGCGGATCTCTTCGAGGGCGGCAAGGTCCATGCCCACAGCCTCCCGAGCCGATTGACTTTGCGCAAGAACCTGTTCTAATTTTTTCGGACTGCCGATGGTGGTCCGGGCAGCCAGGCCTGGAGGTCCCGTGCGCTTCTCCTACGCCGAATCGATGACCGACCCGTCGTTCTACGCCCCGCTCGCCCGCGCTGCCGAGGAGGCGGGCTACGACTCGATGGTGGTGCCGGACAGCATCTGCTATCCCCGCCACAGCGACAGCACGTATCCGTTCAACCCGGACGGCACCCGTGAGTTCCTGGAAGACAAGCCCTTCCTCGAGCCGTTCTCGCTCATCCCCGCATTGGGTGCCGTCACCAGCCGCCTGCGTTTCGTGACCTTCGTGCTCAAGCTGCCGGTGCGCAGCCCGGTGCTGGTGGCCAAGCAGGCGACGTCCACGGCCGTGCTGACCGGCAACCGGCTGGTGCTGGGGGTGGGCACCAGCCCGTGGCGCGAGGACTACCAGGTGACCGGCGTGCCCTGGGAGCGCCGCGGGCGGCGCCTGGACGAGGGCATCGCCATCATCCGCGGCCTGTCGGCCGGGGGGTACTTCGAGTACCACGGGGAGATCTTCGACCTGCCGCCGGTCAAGATCGCGCCGGTGCCCACCGAGCCGGTCCCGGTCCTCCTCGGCGGGCACGCGGACGCCGCCCTCCGCCGGGCGGCCCGCAGCGGGGACGGCTGGCTGCACGGCGGGGGAGACCCGGCGCTCCTGCCCGGGCTGCTGGCCAGGCTCACCCGGCTCCGTCAGGAGGAGGGCACGGCGGGCAGGCCGTTCGAGATCCACGTGATCTCTGCGGACGCCTACACCGTGGACGGCGTGCGGCGGCTGGCGGACCAGGGAGTGACCGACGTCATCGTCGGCTTCCGCTGGCCCTATGAGAAAGGCCCGGACACCGAGCCGCTCACCGGCAAGCTCGGCCATCTGCGCCGCTACGCCGACGAGGTCATCGCCAGGGCCGGCCGCTGATGCCGGAGATCACGGCCGGGCCGGCCAAACGCCCGGGCCGGAAATGGCGCCAGATTATTCTGGCCCGCCCCTATAACAGGTTTCACTTGCGGGCTACGCTGTGCACCACTTTCAGTGCTTATGCGCGGGGCCCTCTCTCGCGCCTGCAGCGGAAGGGATCGACGATGCTGGTCCGCGGTCGCCGGGTGTTGCTCAGGCCGGAGGGCGAACGGGCGGGGGGTGAGCCGCCGGCGGGCGGACGGCCGGCGGGTGAACGGGCCGGAGCCGCGGGACGCGGCCGGGTGGGCCCGCGACAACGGGGTGACCCTGGGCGCGGTCACGCTGATCGTCATCCAGCTGCTGTGGATGGGCACCCTGCTCGCCCGCTCGTACTTCCGCCAGGACGACTACTTCAACTTCGACCGGGGGCTGGCCAGCGGCTTCACCTGGAAATACCTGATGCTGCTGAGCGCGGGGCATATGGCGCCGCTCGGGTTCGCGATCTCCTGGGTGCTCGCCCGGGTCGCGCTGTACAACTGGCCGCTCACCTGCATCATCATCCTGGCCCTGGTCGCGGCGGCGTGCTTCGCGTTGCTGCGTGTCCTGCGGACCCTGTTCGGCGACCGGCCAGCGATCCTGATCCCGCTGGCGGTGTACCTGTTCTGCCCGCTGGCGCTGGCCGCGGTGGACTGGTGGTCGGTGGCCGTGCAGACCCTGCCGCTGGAGCTGTCGATCTTCATGGCGGTGGACGCCCATGTCCGCTACCTGCGCAGCGGGCGGATGCGCATGGCCGTGGCCGCGGCGGGCTGGCTGCTGCTGGGCCTGGCCACGGCGCAGAAGGGCGCGGTGACCCCGCTGCTGCTGTTCGCGCTGACCTCGGGTTTCTTCGTGAAAGGACGCTGGATCGCCGCCGTGGCCATCGCGGCGCGGCGGTACTGGCGGGCGTGGGTGCTGTACGGCGTCCTGCTGGCCGGGTACTGCGCGCTCTTCTTCAGCAGGCTGGGGTCCTCGACCACCCCGCCCAGCGCCCCGGGCCCGGCCGGGCGGGTGATCAGCTTCGTATCCACGCTGATCGGGACGACCCTGGTCCCGGGGGCGCTGGGCGGCCCATGGCGCTGGGCCGTGATCGGCGACGGTTACGCGCAGGCCAGCCCGCCCGCTGCGCTGCAGCAGCTGTCCTGGGGGCTGGCCCTGCTGATCGTGGTGGTCAGCTGCGTCTACCGGGTGCGGGCCTGGCGGGCCTGGGCCATCATCGTGGGCTGGATCGCCGTGGCGGACGTGCTCCCGGTCGTCATCGGCAGGCTGGGAGTGTCGCAGCCGGGCCTGCTCGGACTGCAGGCGAGGTATGTGACGGACGCGGTATCGGTGCTCGCGCTGTGCCTGGGCCTCGCGTTCCTGCCGCTGGCCGGGGAAGAAGGCGGCTACCGCTTCCGGCTGCCGGCCTGGGCAGAACCGGGCGCCCGGGAGACGCCGGGCGGCGAGGGCGGCGAGCAGGCCCGGGGCGATGAGGAACCGGACGGCGGGGAACCGGACGACGGGGAACCATCGCGCGACGAGGAGGTCCCGGGCGATGAGGGGCCCCGATCCCCGGTCCCGGCCTGGCGTCCGGTGGGTCCCGCCGCGCGTAACGCCACCCTGGTGCTGCTCGCCGTATTCCTGGCCGGCTCGTTCTGGTCGCTGCAGGCGCTGGAGGGGATAACCAGCACGCAGGCCGCGCGGTCCTATATCGCCACCGCCCGGATCGCGGTAGCGAAGGCGCCGCGTGACGCGCTGATCATCGACGGGCCCACGCCCGCGTTCATCATGGATCCCTACTTCTTCTACCCCACCGGGTATACCTCGCGGGTGATCGGCGCGATAGCCCGCGGCTATCCGGCTAAGCACCTGGCCTGGACCACGTCGCCGCCCGGTGGCATCGCCCGGACCCTGATGATCTTCGATGCCCAGGGCCGCCTGCGGCCCGCCGCGCTGGCCGGGGTGGCGTCCGGGCCGCCGCGCGGCCGCCGCTGCTGGAAGCTGGCCGCCGCCGGGACGCCCATCCCGCTGGCCAGGCCGCTGTACCGGTGGTCGTGGACCGTGCGGCTGGACTACTCCGGGCCGGCCACGGTGCTGATGGTCGGCTTCGGCGGGAATCAGGCCCAGGCCGCGCTGCCGGCCGGCGCGCACGCCTTCTATGTCCACCTCGCCGCGGGATCAGGCCAAGCGGTCACGGTCAGCCCGCTCAGCCCCGCGCCGTCGCAGTGCCTGACCGGCGTCACCGTGGGCACGTGGCAGCCGGCGCCGTCCGGGCCGCCGATCCCCGCGACGCCAGCGGCCGGATGAGCCGCCGGTGTCGGCCCGGCCACCCGCACGCCGCGATGAGCATCCGCCCGGCCGTGCTGGCCCGGGCGCGGGGGCGGGAGTAGCGACGCCGGCCCCGGCCCGGCCGGCCCGGCCCGGCCCGGGAGACCAGGCCATCCGGTCCCGGGCCGCGAGCCTGGCCGCGGCCGGTGCGGGCCTGGCCCTGGGGCTGCTGGCCCTGGGCCCGGGCCTGCGGCGGGGATTCCTGCTCAGCTACGACATGGTGGCGGTGCCCCGGGAGCCCTTCACCGCCGCGATGTTCGGGCTGTCCGGCGGCCCCGCCCGGGCGGTGCCCAGCGACGCGGTGCTGGCCGCGCTCTCCCGGGTGGTGCCGGCCGACGTCGCGCAGAAGCTCCTGCTGCTGACGATCTTCGTGCTGGCCTGCTCGGGCGGGGCGGCCCTGCTCGACCGGGAGCCCTGGTTCGCGCGGCTGGCCGCCGGGGTCTGCTACACCTGGAACCCGTTCGTGGCCGAGCGGCTCATCATCGGCCAGTGGGCCCTGCTGCTCGGTTACGCCGGGCTGCCCTGGGCGCTGCGGGCGGCGGTGGCCGGCCCGGTAGCCTCCTGGCCCGGCGCGCGGCGGCTGCTGGCCGGGCTGCTGCCGGCCGCCGCCGGCGGGTTCGCGGCGATGAGCGTCTCGGCGCTGGTGGTGGTGCCTGCCGCCGTGCTCGGCCCGGGCGGGGCCGGGCCGGTCCCGGCCCGGCGGCGGCTCGCGTCCGGCGCGGCCGCGCTGGCTGTCCTGGGTGCGTGCAGCCTGCCCTGGCTGATCCCCTCGCTGCTGCGTACCGTGTACGCCGACCCGGCGGGGGTGGCGGCCTACGCCGCCCGTGCGGACACCCCGTTCGGCTCGCTCGGCAGCCTGCTGATGCTCGGCGGCGGGTGGAATGCGCAGACGGTGCCGGCCGGCTACGGCGGCGGATGGTCGGTGCTGTGGCTGGCGTTCGTCATCGCCGCGGCGGCCGCGTACCTGGCCCTCGGGGCTGCGGTCGCGCCGGTGGCCGGGCCTGGGGCTCGCGGCGGCGGCGGGGCTGGTCATCGCGGGCACCGGGGTGACCGGGCCCGGGCGGGACCTGCTGCGGGCCCTGACCAGCCTCTGGCCCGGTGCCGCCATCCTCCGCGACGGGCAGCAGTTCATCGCCCCGCTGGCCCTGGCCGAGGCACTCGGGGCTGGCCTGCTGGCGGCCTGGGTGGCCACTCCCGGCCCGCTGGCGGGCAGGCGCCAGGCTGGGGACGCCAGGCCAGCCAGGACCCGCTCTCCGGCCGCCGCGGCCAGACAGCGGGTGCTGGACGGCCGGGCCGGGCTGGGCCTGGCCGTGGCGCTGCTGCTCGCCCCGGTGCTGCTGCTGCCCGGGCTCGCCTGGGGGGCGGCCGGGCGGCTGCGCCCCGTCTGGTACCCGGCGGGCTGGCTGGCCGCGGCCCGCCTGATCGACGCCAGCCCGGCCCAGGGCAGTGTGCTGCTGCTGCCCTGGGCGGCCTACCGCAGCCCGGCCTGGAACGGCGGCCGCGCCCTGCTGGACCCCTGGCCGCGGCTGTTGTCACGGCCGGTGATCTGGAACGACGGCCCCCGGGTCGGCCGGGTCGTGATGCAGCCCGACGATCCGGCCGCCCGACGGCTGGGTGCCGCGCTCAGCCGCGGCGACGGGCCGCTGGGCGGTGTGCTGCGGGCAGCTGACATCCGGTTCGTGGTCGTGGACAGCGGGCCCAGCCTGGCCCGCCGCCTGCCCGGGTGGGCCGTGCTGATCAGGCAGCCCGGCCTGGTGGTGTACCGGCGGCCCGGCCCTGGGCCGTAGCACCCTGGTCGCCGGCTACGCCTGAGCTCCCTGGTCGCGGCTACGCCGGCGGGCGGAGTCACGGGGTCAGGCTTGCGACATATTTGTTACCTTCCGGTAGTTCCAATCCAAGTAGAACATGTTACATTTCTGCCACGTCCCTGGTCGCGCGGTCACCGGCCGGTCTCCGGCCGTTCCGCCATTCGCGAAGGAGCGTCATGGCCCGATTGCTTATCGCTGTCGCCGTGGGGATCGTGCTCGCCCTGGGAGCCACCGTGCTGGGGACGAAGGCGCTGGCGGGAGTGGCCAACGGCACGCCCAGCAGCGCCTCGCTGTATCAGTACGGGAACCGCTGACCCCGCGGGGCTGTGGTAACCACGCCGCCGGGCGGCCGTCGCGCGGCCGTCCCGGTGTCTATCGAGATCATCGTTCCGGCCCGCAACGAGGCGCAGCGGCTCCCGGCGGGGCTGACTGCCCTGTGCCGGAAGGCCGCCCAGCTTCCGCTGCCCGCGGGCATCCTGGTGGTGGACAGCGCGAGCAGCGACGGCACCGCAGATGTGGTCCGGGACTGGCCCGAAGGCCCGGTGCCGGTGCGGCTGCTGCGGTCCGACCAGCCCGGCAAGGGCCGTGCGGTGCGGCTGGGGCTGCTGGCCACCCGGGCCCCCTTCGTCGGCTTCTGCGATGCGGACATGGCCACCGATCTGTCTGCCCTGGACGTCACGATCGGCCTGCTCACCGCGGGCCAGCCCCTGGTCATCGGGTCCAGGGCGGTGGACGGCTCGGTGGTGGAGGAGCGGCACAGCGCGGTCCGGCGGCTCGGCGCGGCCGCGTTCCGCGCCCTCGCCCGCAGGGTCCTGCCTGACGCCACCGACACCCAGTGCGGATTCAAGTTCTTCTCCGGGCCGCTGGCCCGGGCGGCGGCGGTGCCGCTGCGGACGGGTGGCTTCGCCTTCGACATCGAGCTGATCGCCATCTGCCAGCGGCTCGGCGCGCCGCCCACCGAGATCCCGGTGTCCTGGCGGGACGTGCCAGGTTCCACGTTCTCGGTGTCACATCACTCGGCCGCGACCCTGCGGGAGGTCGCCCTGATCTGGCTGCGGTACCGGCCCCGCCGGGCCCGGCCGGCTGGCCTGCCAGCGCCCGCGGCGCCCGGGCTGGCCGCCGAGCCCTCCGGGCCGGCCAGCGTGATCGTGCTCCCGTTCACCCCGCCGGCCTTGCTGGCCAGTTCGGCTGCGCTCCCGGCGGGGCTCCCGGCTGCGGTCACGACGGCGTGACCGGCGGTGCCGCTGCGGACCTGACCGGCCTCCGGGTCGCCATCGCCAACTGGCGCGACCCGTGGCATCCGGAGGCGGGCGGCGCCGAGCGTTATGCCTGGGAGATGGCCCGCGGCCTGGCCGGCCACGGCGCGCAGGTCCGGTTCCTGACCGCACGGGCCCGGGGCCAGGACCGGTCGGACCGCCGGGACGGGATCACGGTCACCAGGATGGGCGGGCGGTTCACCGTGTACCCGCGCGTGCTCAGCTGGCTGCTGGTCCACCGGCGGTCGTTCGACACCGTGCTGGACTGCCAGAACGGGATCCCGTTCTTCACCCCCTGCGTGCTGCCCCGCACGGTGCCGGTGCTGTGCGTCGTGCACCACGTGCACACCGCTCAGTTCGGCGTGCATTTCCCGCCCTGGCTGGCCTGGGCCGGCCGGGTGCTGGAAGGCCCCGTGGCGCGGCTGGCCTACCGGCGCCACGCCTGTGTGGCGGTCTCGCCGTCCACCGTGACCGCGATGCGCGAGCGGCTCCGCTGGACCGGTGACATCTACCTGATCCCGAACGGGGTCGCGACGCCTGCGGCTCCGCCCCGCAGCCGCGGCGGCGGGCAGGTATCCCTGGTCTGGGTGGGCAGGCTGGTCGCTCACAAGCGGGCCGACCGCATCCTGCCCGTCGGGGAGCGGCTGCGCGGCCGCGGCGTGGCCATCGATGTGGTGGGGCGGGGCCCGGGGGCAGCGCCGCTGGCCGCCGCGGTCGCGGCCCGCGGGCTGGCGGGCACCGTACGGCTGCACGGCTTCCTGCCCGAGGCCGGGAAGCAGGCGGTGATGGCCGGGGCGCTGCTGCAGCTGAACACCTCCCAGGGGGAGGGCTGGGGGCTGTGCGTGCTGGAGGCCGCCGCGCTGGGGGTGCCCACCGTCGCCTTCGACGTGGACGGCCTGCGCGACGCCGTGCGCGACGGCGAGACCGGCTGGCTGGTGGGGACGGGGGAGCAGATCGAGGACGTCACGGAGCGGGCGGTCAAGGAACTCACCGACCCGGCCCGCCGCGCGGTCATCGCCGCGGCCTGCCGCAGCTGGGCGGCGCAGCTCAGCTGGGACCGGAGCGTGGCCCGGATGACGGCGATGATCGGGGCGGCCGCCCAGAACGGGACTTCGCGGGCTGACCGCCGCGGGGCCTGGATCGTGCCGGGTGGTGACGTCGCCGAGGGACCCGTGCTCGACCGCCTGCTCCGCCACGGCGGAGGGACAGCGATCCGGCCCGCCACCGCTCTGGAACGTCTGCTCGGCCACGCCGGAGACCCGCCGTGATCGAGGCTCCCGAGCAGCGGCGGGCCGGGTCACTCCCGGCCGCGCCCGCGGTGGATGAGCGGCTCCGGCAGCGGATCCGGCTGCTCGCGTTCGGCCTGCTGCTGGCGGTGCTCCCGTTCGTCACCGCCCCCGGGCGGATCATCGCCGACACCAAGCTCGACCTGGCCATCAACCCGGCAGCCTTCCTCGCCCGGGCGCTGAGCCTGTGGGATCCCCAGCAGTTCGGCCAGCTGCAGGATCAGGCGGCCGGCTACCTGTTCCCGATGGGGCCGTTCTTCTATCTCGGCAAGCTCGCCGCCCTGCAGCCCTGGGTCATCCAGCGGCTGTGGATCAGCGCGGTCGCCGTGACCGCGTTCCTCGGCGTGGTCCGGCTCGCGGGCCGCCTGGGCATCGGCACCTCCTGGACCCGGATCGCGGCGGGCTGCGCCTATGCCCTCTCCCCGGCCGGGCTGACCCTGATCGGCGGGCTGTCCGCCGAGTTCCTGCCCGCGGCGATGCTGCCCTGGATCCTGATCCCGCTGGTGGATGCGACCCGGGGCGGCCGGCGGGGAGTCGCGGCCGCCCGCTCCGCCGCCGCCGTCAGCCTGTGCGGCGGGGTCAACGCGGCCGCGACCATCGCCGTGCTCATCCCTGCGGTGCTCTATGTGCTCACCGTGAGCCGGCCCGCGGCGGGCCAGCCGGTACCGCGATGGCGGATCCTCGGCTGGTGGTGCCCGGCCGTGCTGGCGGCGAGCTGGTGGTGGGTCATCCCGCTGGCCCTGCTGGCCCGGTACGGCGTCTCGGTCATCCCTTACACCGAGAGCGCCGCCGTCACCACGTCGGTGACCGGTCTCTCGGAGACCCTGCGCGGCACCGAGAACTGGGTCAGCTACCTGGTGGTGGATGGGCAGCCGTGGTGGCAGCCCGGCTACCGGATCGTCACCGGCGCGCTGCCGAACCTGCTCACCGGGGTGCTGGCGGGCCTGGGGCTGGCCGGGCTGCTGCAGCCCCGGCTGCCTGGCCGCCGTTTCCTGCTCTGCCTGCTGCTCACCGGCGTGGTCATCATCTCGGCCGGGCACACGAGCAGCCTGGGCGGCCCGCTGGCGGGCCCGGTGGATCACCTGATCAACGGCCCGGCGTCCGCGTTCCGCAACCTGCGCAAGTTCGATCCGCTGATCCGGCTGCCGGCCGTCCTCGGCCTCGCCCACCTGCTCGCCTCGGTGCGCCCGCCCCGGCTGCGGACGGCGCTGGGCGCCGCGGCCGCGCTCGCCATCGGCGGCCTGGCGCTGCCCGCCTACACCGGCGGGGTGGCCCCCGCGGGCGCCTTCAGCCAGATCCCGGGCTACTGGGTGAACGCGGCGAACTGGCTGAACCGGCATGCGCGCCACCAGGCGGTGCTGGTGGTGCCGGGGGCCCCGTTCGGCCAGTACGTCTGGGGCAGCCCGCTCGATGACGTGCTGCAGCCGCTGCTGACCGCCGACTGGGCCGAGCGGGACCTGTCCACGATCGGATCGCCGGGCAACGCGCGGCTGCTCGACGCGATCGACCAGCGGATCGCCGCGGGCGACGGGTCGGCCGGCCTGACCCAGGTGCTCGCGCGGATGGGCGTGCGGTACGTGGTGGTCCGCGATGACCTCAGCCGCGCGGTGCTCAGCGGCACCTGGCCTGCCCTGGTCAACCAGGCCCTCGCCACCTCGCCGGGCCTGACCAGGGTCTTCCAGTCCCGGCAGCTCGTGGGTACGGCCGCGCCCAACGACGCGGTGACCGACCTGGATCCGCCGTACCCGGCGGTGGTCATCTACCGGGTGGCCGGCGCCGCGCCGGTGGCGTCCGTGCAGCCTGCCGCCGGCACCCTGCGGGTCTTCGGCGCCCCCGAATCCCTGCTCACACTCGCGGATGAGGGCCTGCTCGCGGGCCGGCCCGTGCTGCTCAACTCCGACGCGGCCGGCCTGCCCGCCGCGGCCTCGGTGGTGACGGACTCGCTGCGGCGCCGGGTGCGGAACTTCGGCGAACTGCGGACCTCCTACTCGCCCACGCTGACCGCGGCCGAGCCCGCCCGGACGTTCGAGGCGATCGGTGACTACACCGAGCCCGGCTGGAACCGGTACCTGAGCGTGGCGCAGTACCACGGCATCGGCGGCGTGACCGCGTCCTCCTCGGCGGCTGACATCGGGACCATCCCGGGCCAGTGGGCGAGCGGCCTGCTGCCCTACGCCGCGATCGACGGGGACATGCGGACCATGTGGGAGTCGGGCAGCTGGGGCGGGCCGATCGGCCAGTGGATCCGGTTCCGGTTCGCATCGCCGGTCGATCCCGGGTCGATCCGGGTCGCCTTCGCCGACCAGCCCTCGATCGGGCCGGCGGTGACGCAGGTGGTGGTGCGGACCGCCGCGGGCCAGGTCACCGACCGGCTGCGGGCTACCGGCCAGCCGCAGCGCCTGCGGGTGCCACCGGGGGCCGCCGGATGGCTGCAGATCACGGTCACCGGCCTGGCTTCCCCGCCCGCCCGGTTCGGCACCCAGGTGGGCATCAGGGAGGTGACGATCCCCGGGGTCCGGGCCAGCCGGGTGATCGTCACCCCGGCCGGGCCTGCCTGGTCCAGCCGCGGCCCGGCTCCAGCCGCCGTGGTGCTGGCCAAAGCCCAGCCGTGGCCGTCCGGGTGCATGCGCACCTGGCTGCGCTGGGTGTGCAGCCCGTCGCTGATCGTCCCGACCGAAGAGCAGTTCGGCTTCGACCAGGCGTTCCGGGCCAGCATCGCCGGCCCGGCCGCCTTGCGCGGCTCCGCGGTGCTGGCGTCGGCCTCGCGGGCCGGCCAGTACCTCGGCGCCAGCCGCGGCGGAGTGCAGGTGCGCGCGTCCTCGAGCTACACACCCAACCCGCAGGATCAGGCCCGGGCCGCGTTCGACGGCGATCCGGCCACCGTCTGGTCGGCCAGCATCACTGACGCGCAGCCGATCCTCACCATCGGCTGGCGGCATCCGCGGACGGTGCGCCGGATCACGATCCAGCGCCCGCCCGACGCGGACGGCCTGCTGCAGGTCCTGATCGCCGGCTCGGGCGGGCAGGCCCGCGGGGGCAACGTCGGCCCCGGCGGGGTGGTCCGGTTCGCGCCGATGCGCACCACGAGGCTGACGATCAGGTTCACCCCGCTCCAGGTTCCGTTGCAGATCTCCGGGGTGGTGATCCACGGCGTGCCGCCGCTCCGCACGGCTTCGGCACCGCTGCGCCTGCGGTGCGGGCTCGGCCCGGTGATCGAGGTCAACGGAACGGCTGTGCCGACCCGGGCCTGGGGCAGCGACGCCGATCTGCTCGCCCAGCGGCCGCTGCACTTCGCCGCCTGCGCGCCGGTGCCCCTCCGGCCGGGAACCAACCAGGTGACCGAGCGGGCCGGGGACGCCTACAGCGTCCAGGACGTAGTGGTGGGCCGGGTGCCGGCGCCCGCCGCGGCCCGCGCCGCACCAGCCGCCCGGGCCCGGGTCCTGGCCTGGACCTCGTCGCGCCGCGTCCTGCGGGTGACCGCCGGGCGGGTCAGCTACCTGGTCGTGAACGAGAACTTCAACCCAGGGTGGCGGGCGGTCATCGGTGGCCGCCCGTTGCGGGCCGTCCGGCTGGATGGCTGGAAGCAGGCCTGGCTGCTGCCCGCGGGCACGGCGGGCCGGGTGACCCTCACCTACCTGCCGGACGCGGTCTACCGGGCCGCGATCCTGGGTGGGCTGAGCTCGCTCGCGCTGGTCATGGTCCTGGCGGTCCGGCCGTGGGGGTGGGGCCGCCGCCGCCGCGGGTCTGGGCCTGCATCTGGGTCTGGGCCCGCGCCTGGGTCTGGGCCCGCGCCCGGGCCTGCAGCATCGGCCGGGCCGGCCGCAGGCCGCGTCGCGGCGGCCCGCCCGGCCGCCCGTCCCCGGCGGCACCGCCAGTCCCAGGGCCGCCAGCACCTGGCAATCACCCGGACCCTGGCAGGCCTGGGGCTGGCCAGCGGGCTAGCGCTCGCCGGGCTCTGGCTGGGCGGGTACCCAGGGGCGGCCATCCTGCCCGTGGCCACGGCCGGGTTCCTGGCCGCCTGCTCGCGCTCCCGCGGGTCCTGGCTCCGCGCGCAGGGGCCCGGGCGGCCCGGTTCCTGGATCACCAGTCCCTGGCTGGCGGCGGGCCTGCTGCTGGCCGCCACCGCCGCGGGCGTGGTCGGCGAGCACCTCGTGCTGAGCGGAAACGACGGCCCGGTCGCGCTCTGGCTGGTAGACGGGGTTCCCCAGGTCATCTGCCTGGTCGTCGTCGCCCGGCTGGCCGTCGCCCTCATCGGCCCGGAGCCAGATCCTGGCGGAGGCCAGCCAGCCGCCCAGCCCTGACATCCGCAAGTGCTGGGCCGGGCGCTCGATCAGGTAGTAGCTCACGGTGGCGGCGGCGATCGTGAGCAGGGCGATCGCCACCGCGGCGGCCGCGACCTCGGGCGTGGTGTAGGAGCCCCCGGCGAACACGGTCTCGCGGTGCAGCAGCCCGAAGAACGCGTAGGCGGCCAGGAACTGCCAGAGAAAGATGCCGTAGGAGATCTGGCCCAGGAAGCGGACGGGGCGGCTGCCGAGCAGCCGGGCGGAGAGCATCCCGGCCGCGTGGCCGGCCAGCAGCGGCTGGAACGCGACCGGCGCGACCACCGCCGCGGCGATGAGGGCGTAGAGCGCGGTCTTGAACTCGGTTGACCAGAGCCCGGGGACGCCGGCGAATTCCGGCCCGGTCAGCGGGGTGCACGCGATGGCGAAGGCGCAGGCGGCGATCAGGCCGCACATGCCCGCCGAGGCGGCCACCGAGCGGCAGAACCGGCCGGCCGGGGCGTCGGTGCTGCCCGGGCGGGCCATGCCGTCTCTGCTGTCTTGGCCGGCGATGCCGTCGGGCCCCGGCTCGGCCGCGGCCCAGGCCAGCGCGACGGCCATGGCCATCCCGGTGCAGAACCAGATCAGCAGCGGCGGCAGCGTGCCCTCGGACCACAGGCTGGGGCGGGGGTAGTAGCCGAGGACCTCCCAGCCGACGGATGAAGCGGCCAGGGCGGCGATGCCGATGAGCAGCCGCCGGGCCCGCCTGCTGACGTCACCGGTACGGGTGCCGCGGCAGGCGAACCAGGTGAGGGCCGCCGCGAGGAGCGGCAGGACCAGGTAGAAGGACGCCTCGACGACCAGGCTCCAGGCCTGGGCCAGGCCGGCGGCCCCCGTTCCGCTCCACCAGGGATGGGAGTCGTAGTTCTGGATCAGCAGCAGGTACTGGATCCAGGGCCAGGCATGCCGCGCTGCTCCCGGATTGAGGACCGGCAGGGCGATGAGGACCACCGCCCAGTAGGCGGGCAGGATCCGCAGGGCACGGCGGCGCAGGTAGACGGCCACCGGGCCGGCCCGTCCGCCGGCCAGCGCGGCCGCTGCCCACCGGCGGTAAAGCAGTAAGCCGGAGAGCGAGAAGAAGATCGGGACACCGACGTCACCCCGGCTGAGCACCCAGGACGCCGGGGTGCCGGTCAGTGTGTAGCCGGTCAGCCCGCCGACGTGGGTGAGCAGAACCGCACCGGCTGCCGCGGCGCGGAGCCCGTCCAGCGGACCCTGATGGGCGGGCGGGGCGCGGCCGGATGCCCCCGGGCGAACCGCCGTCCGGGTGGTCACCATGATCCAACATTAGCGGTAGAACGTGTTATAGTCGAGCACCTCAAAAGCCGGCCGTTCGCCGCCGGTCCCCGACCAGACCCCACCACGTTTACCTCCAGGCAACATCGCTGTTGCCGGCGCCAGCAATGGTGCCTACCCGCTTTCCAGGAGGAACGATGCGCCGTGCGATCGGGCTCACTCTCGCCGGGCTGGGAGCATTTCTGCTCGTGATAGCGGTGCTGCTGCGCACCTACGTACCGGGTCAGGTGATGAAGTACCCGCTCAATGAGTACCTCGTGACCCAGCTGGTGGGTCACGGGACCGCCTACTTCAGCCCCAGCCAGGTGAAGCCGATCACGGGCGCGACGATGGTGGTCACCAGCACGGTCAAGGGTGACGCCGGGCTGGGTAGCTCGTCCACAGCGGTATGGGACTCGTTCACCTACCTCTATGACGAGACGAACCACGCGCGGTACTCGTTCAGCATCCGGCGCTTCGCCTTCGACCGGCGCACCGCGGAACTCGTGACCTGCTGCGGGGCCAACGTCGATGGCGACTCATCGATCCGCCAGACCGGGCTGGTGGGCTTCCTGTGGCCGTTCGGCACCCAGCCGCACACCTACCAGGTGTTCGACCCGGCCATGAACAAGGCCGCCCCGGCCCGGTACATGGGGACCACCACGATCGACGGGATCACCGTCTACCGCTTCGTGGAGAAGGTCACCGGAGCCCGGGCCGGAACGCAGACCGTGCCCAGGTCGCTGGTGGGCATGACCGGCAGCTCGACGGTCACCCTCCCGGAGTCCTACACCGCGACCAACACCTACTTCGTGGATCCGGACACCGGGGCCCAGCTGAACGAGATCCAGGACGAGCACCTGGCTCTCACCGACGCCAGCGGGACGCAGCGCCTGCTGCTGCTGAACGCCTCGCTCAGCTTCACGCCGCAGAGCCTGGCCAAGGTCGTGAGCCTCGACCAGTCGGCACGCAGGGAACTGGCCTGGCTGGGGACGATCGTGCCGCTGGTGGCCGGGGTGCTCGGGCTCGCCGGGCTGGTCGGCGGGATTCTGCTGGCCCGGCCCCGGCGCGATGACCAGCCAGACCACGAGGACGCCTCGGTGGCCGCGCCGGTCCCGGACCCTGACCCGGCGATCTAGGGCCTGCGCTGGCCCGGCGGCCCGGTGCGCCGCAGGATCAGCAGCAGGTTCCAGGTGACGATCTCGCGCAGCCCCGGGATGGCGAGCACGGGCCGGGTCCAGGCGGGCAGGTAACGGGGGACGGCGTCGTCGAGGACGACGCCGTCCGCGGACCGGGCCCAGCCCAGCGCCTCCGCGACCGAGACCGGATACAGGCTGCTGCCGAACTGGTTCTTCGGCGGCCGCCCATGCCTGCGCTGGTAGCGGCGGGCCGCCCGGTCGCCGCCCAGGTAATGCCACGGTGAGGTTTCGTGCCCGCCCCAGGGCGACAGCCAGTTGGTGAACGAGACGGCGATGATGCCCCCGGGTTTCGTCACCCGCACCATCTCGGCCAGCATCTTCTGCCAGTCCGGGACGTGCTCCAGGACATTGGCGGAAAAGCACACGTCCACGGCGCCGGGGGCGAGCGGCAGGCTGAGGGCGCTGCCCACGACGCTGCCGGTTTCCGGCGGGCCGCAGGCGGCCAGTTCGCCGCGGTCGGTGTCGGCGCAGAAGGCCCGCGCGCCAGCGGCCCGGAACGCCCGCACGAAGAACCCCGGCCCGCCGCCCACGTCGAGCACGAGCCGGCCGCTGAGGCTGGTGTACTGGGCCAGCTGGCGGACGGTGTCGGCCGCCAGGACGGTGTAATAGCCGGCCGGATCCGCCTGCTCGGTGCGGAAGGCCCGCAGCAGCCGTGCGGACCGGGCCAGGTCCGCACGGAAGGCCGGATTGGCGCCGGGACCGGGTCCGCCCATTCCATCACTCCATAAGTACGGTAACTAGAACGTGTTGCATTATTGTCTTCGGTCCGTGGGCTGTCTATGGTGAGGCGAAGCTCAAAACCAACCAAGCGCATGCTTGGTTTTGGCCACTCTCAGACCGCTCCGGATCACAGCTGACCGCCGCCGGAGATCAATGCCCGAGGAGAGCCGATGCCGTCTCGCCCGAAGCCGTCGCGACGTGCGTTCCTGTCCGGTGCCGCCGCGGCCGGGGCGCTCGCCTGGGTCCCGGCCTTCCGGGTCACCCCCGCCAGCGCGCAGGCCACCAGCGCCGCGCCGCCCGGTTTCCCGTCCTCCATCTCGCTCTACCAGCAGGCCTATTCCAACTGGGCCGGCATGATCTCGATCGACAACGTCTGGACGGCGGCCCCCGCGTCCCCGGCCGACGTGGTGACGCTGGCCAACTGGGCGCAGGCCAGCGGATACCGGCTGCGGGCCAAGGGCATGAGTCACGGCTGGTCGCCGATCCTGCTGCCCGCCGGGAACACCGGGGCAGGCTATGTGCTGGTCGACACCACCCAGCATCTGACCTCGATCGCCACCGCCGCGGGCTCACCGGCCACGGTCACTGTGCAGGCGGGCGCCACCATGGACAACCTGACCACGGCGCTGGCCGCAGGGGGGTACGGCCTCTGCGCCATCCCGGCTCCCGGTGACATCACGGTCGGCGGCATGCTGGCGATCAACGCGCACGGCAGCGCCATCCCGGGAGCCGGCGAGACCCGGCTGCCCGGGCAGACCTACGGGTCGCTGTCCAACCTGATCCAGGCGCTCACCGCGGTGGTCTGGAATTCCGGCCAGAGCCAGTACGTGCTCAAGACCTTCCAGCGCAGCGACCCGGACATCCGCCCGTTCCTGGCCCATCTGGGCCGTGCCTTCATCACCGAGGTCACCCTGCAGGTGGCGGCGAACCAGAACCTGCGCTGCCAGAGCTGGGTAAACCAGGCCGTCGCCGACGTGTTCGCCCCGCCCTCCAGCGCGGGGCCGAACTCGTTCGCCAGTTATGTGCAGGCCAGCGGGCGGATCGAGGCCATCTGGTTCCCGTTCACCGGCAATCCCTGGCTCAAGATCTGGAGCATCGCGCCCAGCAAGCCCGCGCTGTCCACCAAGGTCACCAGCCCGTACAACTACGCCTTCACCAACAGCGTCACCACGGCGGAGAATACGTTCTTCCAGCAGGTGGCGACCGGCGACGTGGCGGGCACGCCGGCCTTCGAGGGCTCGGCGCTCGCCCTGGTGGACCTGGGGCTGGTGTTCGACGGCGTCTGGGACATCTGGGGCCAGTCCCAGAACACCCTGCTGTACGTCAAGCCGACCACCGTCCGGATCGTCGAGGCGGGTTACGCGATCATCACTTCGCGAGCCAGCATCCAGCAGGTGGTCAGCGACTTCTATGCCCAGTACACCAGCCGTCTCGCCCACTACCAGGGGCTCGGCCAGTTCCCGATGAACGGGCCGGTCGAGATCCGGGTCACCGGGCTCGACCAGCCCTCGGACGTCGCGGTGAGCGGCGCGCAGTCGCCGATCCTGTCCTCCGTCCGGCCCCGGCCGGACCACCCGGAGTGGGACACCGCGGTCTGGCTGGACATGGGCACGATGCCGGTCACGGCAGGCTTCTCCCAGTTCTACGCGGACATGGAAGCCTGGATCTGGAGCCACTACAGCGGCAGTTACGCCACGGTACGGCCGGAGTGGTCCAAGGCCTGGGCGTGCACCGCCGCCGGGCCGTGGACCGATGCGACCATTCTCGGCAGCACCATCCCGGCCACGGTCAGCGCCGGCCAGGCGAGCGGCGACGGGTGGAGCGCGGCGGTGTCGATCCTGGGCGGCTACGACCCGCACGGGATATTCAGCAATCCGTTCCTGGACACGCTCCTGGGCTGATCGCCCTGGTCTGGCCGCCCTGGCCGGACGGTGGCGAGACGGCCGGGGAGCGGTCAGCGCAGGAGCAGCCGGGCGGCCAGCTCGAGGTGGTTGCTGACATCGTCGGCCGACGCGCGCCGGGTCACCCAGGCGACCAGGTTGGACAGCCAGACATCGCCGATGATGCGGGCGATGGCCACCTCGTCGGCGGTGGGCTCGCCCTCGTGGATGGCCTGCGTGAGCGTGCGCTCCATCAGCCGGGCCACCGTGTTGACCTCGGCGGCCGCGCTCGGGTCAGCGAACATGAAGGCCCGGGTCATCGCCTCGGTCAGCATCGGGTCGCGCTGCATGGTCTTGGTGATCCGGCCCAGGACGAACAGCATCCGCTCGTACGGGGTGTCACCGGGGATCGTGGCCCGGTCCAGCTTCTGCTGCGTCCGCTCGAACTCCCGGACCAGTGCCGATACCAGCAGGTGGATCTTGGACGGGAAATACCGGTAGAGCGTGCCGAGGGCCACGTTGGCCTGCTCGGCCACGGTCCGCATCTGGACGGCCTCGTAGCCGCCCTTGGACGCCAGGGCCAGGGTGGCGTCGAGGATGCGCTTGCGGCGGTCGCGCTGGGCGGCTGAGGTGAACTCCGCATCGCCGCTGGTGCCCGATGAGCCGATGGTACTTGTTCTCGGCGACGCCATCCGTGGCCCCCTCGCTCTCCGGCAGCCTGGCTACAGCCCGGCTGGTGCTCTGTTCAGCCTAGCAATCATGCGATCCTGACGCCGCGTCAAGCGGCTGGCCGCGATAGCTATAACGTGTTCTAATTCTGTCAGCCGCTGTGACGAGGAGGGCCCGGTGCCGATCGCTGCCACCGATGAGCAACTGGCCCTGCAGGCATCGATCCGTGACTGGGCGAAGCGGACCGGCCCGCTCGCGCTCGTCCGCAGCCTGGAGCCGGGCCCGGACGCAGGCGGCCCGGGCTGTGCTGGCCCGGGCTGGGCTGGCCCGGGCTGGGCTGGCCTGGCCAGCCTGGGCGTGTTCTCTATCGCGCTGCCAGCGGCGGCCGGCGGGGCTGACGGCACCGTCACCGACCTGGCCGCGGCGCTGGAGGAGCTCACCCTCGCGCTGGCCCCGGGCCCGGTGCTGCCCACCCTGCTGGCCGGCCTCGTGCTGGCGCCGCACGCGGGCCTGCCCGCGGTGCCGCCCCTGCTGACCGCCCTGGCGGCGGGTGCGGCCACGGCCACGGTGAGCCTGCCCGCGGCCACGCTCACCGGCGACTGGCAGGCCGCCGGCCAGCTGCGGGTGACCGGGGAGATCGGTCCGGTCCTGAGCGGCGGCCCCGGCGGCCAGCTGCTCGCCGCGGCGGTGACCGGGGACAGCGACGTGTGGTTCTGCGTCCCGGCCACCCATCCGGGGATCGCGGTGACCGAGCGCACCCCGGTCGACTTCTCCCGGCCGCTGGCCACCATCCGGTGCAGCGGAGCGGTCATCGCCCCCGGCCAGATCCTCGCCGGGATTTCCACGGCGCGGGTGCGCGCCCTGACCGCGACGCTGTACGCGGTGGAAGCCGCCGCCGTGGCCGGCTGGTGCTCGGTCACCGCCGCGGAGTACGCCCGCACCCGGCACCAGTTCGGCCGGCCCATCGGCTCCTTCCAGGCGGTCAAGCACCTGTGCGCCGGCCTGCTGTGCCGGGCTGAGCGCGCCGCCGCGCTGGCGTGGGACGCGGCGCGTGCCGCGGACGAGGCGCCGCAGGAGCACCCGCTGGCCGCCGCGGCCGCCGCGGCGCTGGCCCTCGACGCCGCCGTGGACAACGCCAAGGACTGCATCCAGGTCCTCGGCGGGGTCGGCTTCACCTGGGAGCATGACGCGCACCTGTATCTGCGCCGGGCGATGGCGCTGCGCCAGCTCCTCGGCGGCGGGGCCGCCTGGCGCGAGCGGACGGCTGCCCTGGCCCTGACGGGGGCCCGCCGCCGGCTGGCCCTGACCGCGACCGGGCCGCTCGCCGAGGCGGCCCGGGCGGTGGCGGGCACGGTGGCGGCGCTGCCGCCGGGGCTCCGCCGTGCGGCACTCGCCGACGCCGGGTACGTGGCCCCGCAATGGCCGCCGCCCTATGGCCTGGGGGCCTCGCCGGGTGAGGTGTCCATGATCGACGAAGAGCTGGACCGGGCCGGGCTGATCCGTCCCGACCTGGTGATCGGCGGCTGGGCCGGGCTGGCTGTGGTCCAGCACGGCTCGCCGGCCCAGCAGGAGCGCTTCGCCGGTCCCACCCTGCGCGGCGAGATCACCTGGTGCCAGCTGTTCAGCGAACCCGGGGCAGGCTCCGACCTCGCCGCGCTGCAGACCAGGGCGCGGCGCGTGGCGGGGGACAGCGAAGGGGGAATGGGGTGGCGGCTGGCCGGGCAGAAGGTGTGGACCTCGCTCGCCCGTGAAGCGGACTGGGCCATCTGCCTGGCCCGCACCGACCCGGCCGGGCCCAGGCACCGCGGGCTCACCTTCTTCCTGGTGGACATGCACAGTGACGGCATCGAGATCCGGCCGCTGCGGGAGATCACCGGCCGCGCCGTGTTCAACGAGGTCTTCCTCGACGAGGTGTTCGTCCCTGATGACTGCGTGCTCGGGGAGCCTGGGGACGGCTGGCGGATCGCCCGCAGCGCGCTGGCCACCGAGCGGGTGGCCATGGGCCGGGGATCGGCGCTTGGCGACGAGGTGGAGGGCCTGATCGCCACGGTCCGCGCCGCGGGCCTCAGCACTGACCCGCGGGTGATGGAGCAGCTCGGAGCGCTGGTCGCCGAGGGCCTCGCCGGGTCGGTGCTGGATCTGCGTTCCGCGCTGGCCCAGCTGCCGGGGGCCGGTGCGCGCCGGGGACCCGGGGCCGACCCGGGCCAGCTGGCCGCGGTCCGGAAGCTACTGGGCGTGGCCCACCGGCAGTCGGTCGCCGAGGCCGCGCTGGCGCTGTGCGGCCCGGAAGGCGCCGCAGCCGACGGCGCGGGGTCCGGCCCGGTCCATGAGTTCCTGCTCAGCAGGTGCCTGAGCATCGCGGGCGGCACGACCCAGATCCTGCTGTCCGTGGTGGCCGAGCGCGTGCTGGGCCTGCCCCGGGAGGAGATGCGCTGAGTGGACTTCACACCCACCGAGACCGAGCAGGAGATCGCCCGCCTCGCGGTCCGCGTGCTGCGGGGAGCGCGTCCCGTGAACGTCGGGGCCCTCGCTCCGGCGCGGACCGGCCGCGGAGGAGGAGGTTTCCGGGCCCGGCGAGACATACGACCGCGCGTTGTGGAAGGAGCTCAGCCAGGCCGGCCTGCTGTCGCTGGCCCTGCCGGGCTGGCTCGACGGGGATGGGCTGGGGGTGGCCGCCGCTGCGGTGCTGCTCACCGAGATCGGCAGGCGGGGCGCGGCCGTGCCGGCCCTGGCCACCGTGATGACCGGCGTGCTGCCCGTCATCCGCTGGGGCGACCGGGGCCTGCAGCAAGCGCTGCTGGCCGGGGTGGGCACGGGGGACACGGTGCTCACGGCCGCGCCGCGCGAGCCGTCAGATCCGATGCCCGCCAGGCCTGCTACCACCGCCACCCTGGCGGGCGGTACCGGCGGTGCCGGTACCGTCTCCGGACTCAAGGTGGGCGTGCCGTACTGCGCGGAGGCCAGCTGGGTGCTGGTCCCGGCCAGCGTCGCCGGGGGCGGCAGCGCGGTAGTGATCGTCAACCCCGCCGCGGACGGGGTTACGGTGCTGCGCACACACAGCTCCGGTGGTGAGCCCGAGTACACGCTGCGGCTGTCGGGGGCGCCGGTCACCGGGGTGCTGGCCGACGGGGCCCTCAGCGACCTGTACCGGCTGGCCCTGGCCGGCGCGTGCTGCCTCGCCGACGGCGCGGTCTCCGCGGCGCTCGCGCTGACCACGGGGCACATCGCGCACCCGGCAGCAGTTCGGCCGGCCGCTCGCCACGTTCCAGGCCGCGGCCCAGCACATCGCCGACGTCTACATCGTGGCCCGAACCCTTCATCTGGCCACCCTGTCGGCTTGCTGGCGGCTGGCGGAGGGGCAGGACGCCGGACCTGATCTCGACGTGGCCGCCTACTGGATGGCCTCCCATGCGCCCGCGGTCCTGCGGGTCTGCCACCACCTGCACGGCGGGACGGGCATGGATGCCAGCTATCCGCTGCCCCGCTTCTCCGCCCTGATCAGGGACCTGGTCCGGTACACCGGCGGCACCGGCTACCGGCTGGACCAGCTCGGCGCCAGGGTGTGAGCATGTTCATCGATCTCACCGCCACCCAGCACGCGCTGCGTGACGAACTGCGCGGCTACTTCGCCGGCCTGCTGTCGGCAGCCGAGCGCGAGGCGATGCTCACCGAGCGGTTCGGCCTCATCTACCGCGATGTGGTCCGGCGGATGGGCCGCGACGGCTGGCTGGGCGTGGGCTGGCCGCAGGAATACGGCGGGCGCGGACTCGGCCAGGTCGAGCAGCAGATTTTCGTCAATGAAGCGGCCCGGGCCGACGTTCCGCTGCCGGCCGTCACGCTCCAGACGGTGGGGCCGACGCTGCAGATCCACGGCACTGCGGAGCAGAAAGACTTCTTCCTGCCGAAGATCCTGGCCGGCGAGGTGCACTTCGCGATCGGGTACACCGAGCCGGAGGCCGGCACCGACCTGGCCTCCCTGCGGACCCGTGCGGTGCGGGCCGGGGGAGACGGGGAGTACGTGGTCCACGGCCAGAAGGTCTTCACCACGGGCGGCCACGACGCCGACTACATCTGGCTGGCCTGCCGCACCGACCCGGACGCCCCCCGGCACCAGGGGATTTCCATCCTCATCGTGGATACCCGTGATCCCGGGTACTCCTGGACCCCGATCATCACCCACGACGGTGCCCATCACGTCAACGTGACCTACTACGACGGCGTGCGCGTTCCGGTCTCGATGCGGGTGGGGGAGGAGAACGCCGGCTGGCGGCTGGTCACCGAGCAGCTCAATCACGAGCGGGTCATGATGGGACCGGCGGGCCGGCTCGCGGCCCTGCATGACCGGGTGCGGGCCTGGGCGGACGGCCGGGCGGGGCCGGATGGGTGCCCGCTGCTGGAGCAGCCGGATGTCCGGCGGGCGCTCGGCCGCAGCTACGCCAGCCTGCGGATCAATGAGCTCCTCAACTGGCAGGTCGCGGCGACGGAACCGGTCGGCATCGCCGATGCCTCGGCCACGAAGGTTTACTCATCCGGGCAGGTGCAGCGGCTCGGCCAGGAACTGGAGGAGATCGTCGGCCGTCACGGCGACCCCGCCGACCCGGAGACCGCCGCACTCTGCCGGTGGCTGGACATCCAGGCGAAACGCAACACCGTGCTGACGTTCGGCGGCGGGGTCAACGAGATCCAGCGTGAGCTCATCGCGACCGCCGGGCTCCGGCTGCCCCGGGTGCCGCGCTGACCAGGACCAAGCTGACCAGGACCAGAGCTGACCGGCGCACAACGGCAGGCAGGGGAAGGGCAGATGACAGCTACTGAGGCCGTCGCGACCGCCCAGGCGGGCGCGATCCGCGAACTGGCCCAGCGGGTCACGGCCGCCGGCCAGAGCCGTCCCCGCCACGGCCGCGACCCGGTGAACCTGCCGATGATCCGCACCTGGATCGAGGCGATCGGCGACGCCAGCGCGGTGTATACCGACGCGGACGTCGCGGCCGCCTCCGTCCACCGGGCACTCGTGGCTCCGCCCGCCATGATTCAGGTCTGGACGATGCCGGGATTGCACGGCGGCCGCACTGACGACGACCCGCTCGGCGTGATGTCCCTGGCGCTCGATGAGGCTGGGTACACCTCAGTCGTCGCCACCAACTGCGACCAGGTGTACCACCGCTACCTGCGGCACGGTGAGCAGGTGAGGGTGCGGGCCAGCCTGCTCGACGTCACCGGTCCCAAGCGGACCGCGCTGGGGGAGGGCTGGTTCGTGACCACCCGCTCCACCTGGTACGCGGGGGACGAGCCGGTGGCGGCCATGGACTTCCGGATCCTCAAGTTCCGCCCCCTGGGAAGTCCGGCCGCGTCCGCCGCGTCCCCGGTCATGCGGCCGCAGGTATCGCCGGACACCGCGTTCTTCTGGGCCGGGACCGCGGCCGGGGAACTGCGGATCCAGCGGTGCGGGAAGTGCGGGGCGCTGCGCCACCCGCCGGGGCCGATGTGCCCCCGCTGCGGTGAGCCACAGCAGGCGCCCGGCGGCGAGGGAGGGTACGCCGTCGCGGCGGGCACCGGCGAGGTCTACAGCTACGTGGTCCATCACCACCCGCCGGTGCCGGGCAAGACCCTGCCCTTCGTCGTCGCGCTGGTGGAGCTGCCGGAGGGCGTCCGGATGGTCGGCGAACTGCTCGGCGTCCGCCCGGATCAGGTGCGGGTCGGCCTGCCGGTCCGGGCCGAGTTCGTCCGCGTCGACGACGAGCTGGCCCTGCCGGCCTGGCGGCCCGCCGGGGCGCCCGGCGACGGTGCCCATCCCGGTCAGCCGGCCGCGCTCCCCGGGGACCAGGAGCCGGCCGCAGGCCCGGCCCTGCCGGAGCTGTCCGTCGAGGCGACGCCCACCTTCGTGATCTCCTCCGCGCTCGCCACGCGTGACTTCCAGGAGGTCCATCACGACCGCGACCTGGCCGTCGCCCGGGGCAGCCAGGACATCTTCATTAACATCCTGACGACCACCGGGCTGGTCCAGCGGTTCGTGTCCGGCTGGGCCGGCCCGCAGGCCGTGTTCAAGTCGATCTCCATCCGGCTCGGGGCGCCGTGCTACGCGGGCGACACGCTGACTTTCTCCGGTCACCTGAGCGCCCAGGATGGCCGCGAGCGGGTGGTCACCGTGACCGGGCGGTGCCGCCTTGGCGATCACGTCACCGGCACGGTCCGCGTCGAGCTGCCCGGGAGCCCGTCATGAGGACGGCGGCGATCGCGGGCATCGGGGCCACCGAATTCTCCAAGGACTCGGGCCGCAGCGAGCTGCGGCTGGCGGCCGAGGCCACCGTGGCCGCGCTGGCTGATGCGGGGCTGAGCCCGCCCGAGGTGGACGGGCTGGTCACGTTCACCATGGACAGCAACGCCGAGATCGCGCTGGCCCGTGAGCTCGGCGTAGGCGAGCTGCGGTTCTTCAGCCAGGTCGGCTACGGCGGCGGTGCCGCCTGCGGGTGCGTGCATCAGGCCGCGCTGGCCGTCGCCGCCGGGGCGGCCGAGGTGGTGGTCTGTTACCGGGCCCTGAACGAGCGCTCCGGCCGCCGGTTCGGCCAGGTATCCGCGGGCGCGGTCACGATGCCGACCTCCTCGGGGATCGACAACGGCTGGCACTACCCGATGGGCCTGTCCACACCCGCCGCCACCGTGGCGATGGCGGCCCGGCGGTACATGCACGCCTACGGCGCGGCCAGCGAGGACTTCGGCGCGGTGGCGGTCGCTGACCGGCGGCACGCGGCGGCCAACCCGAACGCGTGGTTCTACCAGCGGCCCATCACCCTCGCCGAGCATCAGGCCTCCCGCTGGATCGCAGAGCCGTTGCGGCTGCTCGACTGCTGCCAGGAGAGCGACGGCGCGGTCGCCGTCGTGGTGACCAGCCTGGGCCGGGCCCGTGACCTGCGCCAGCCGCCAGCGGTGATCCGGGCCTCGGCCCAGGGCAGCGGCCCGGACCAGTTCACCATGACCAGCTACTACCGCGATGACCTGACCGGCCTGCCGGAGATGGGCGTGGTGGGCGGCCAGCTCTGGGCGCAGGCCGGGGCCGGGCCGGCCGACCTGCGCACCGCGGTGCTGTATGACCACTTCACCCCGTACGTGCTGATGCAGCTGGAGGAGCTCGGCTTCTGCCCGCGCGGTGAGGCCAGGCACTTCATCGCGGGCGGGGCGATCGAGCTGGGCGGCCGGCTGCCGGTCAACACCCACGGCGGCCAGCTCGGGGAGGCCTACATCCATGGCATGAACGGCATCGCCGAAGCCGTCCGCCAGGTCCGCGGCACCGCGGTCAGCCAGGTCCCCGGCGACGGCCCGGTCCTGGTCACCGCCGGAACCGGCGTACCGACCAGCGGCCTCATCCTCGGCCCGCCCTAGCG
>CAVQZG010000003.1:0-108455 GCA_963718305.1 uncultured Actinomycetes bacterium | reverse complement strand
CGTCCTACTCTCCCACGCGGTCCCCCGCGCAGTACCATCGGCGCTGAAGAGCTTAACTTCCGGGTTCGGAATGGAACCGGGTGTTTCCCCTTCGCCATGGCCACCGAAACACTATGGAGATGTGAGGACCGCACCGGCCAGGACTCAGTCCCAGCCGGCAGGCACCGACCGCACCTCGGGAACCGCACAGTGGACGCGAAGCATACAAAGAATGTAGAAGCCAAGCCACTCGGCCTATTAGTACCGGTCAGCTCCACGCCTTGCGACGCTTCCACCTCCGGCCTATCAACCCAGTCGTCTAGCTGGGGGCCTTACCAGGTTAACCCTGAGGGAGACCTCATCTTGATGCGAGCTTCCCGCTTAGATGCTTTCAGCGGTTATCCCTTCCGAACGTAGCCAACCAGCCGTGCTCTTGGCAGAACAACTGGCACACCAGAGGTTCGTCCGTCCCGGTCCTCTCGTACTAGGGACAGCCCATCTCAAGTCTCCTGCGCGCGCAGCGGATAGGGACCGAACTGTCTCACGACGTTCTAAACCCAGCTCGCGTACCGCTTTAATGGGCGAACAGCCCAACCCTTGGGACCTGCTCCAGCCCCAGGATGCGACGAGCCGACATCGAGGTGCCAAACCATCCCGTCGATATGGACTCTTGGGGAAGATCAGCCTGTTATCCCCGGGGTACCTTTTAGCCGTTAAGCGACGGCGCTTCCACATGCCACCGCCGGATCACTAGTCCCAGCTTTCGCTCCTGCTCGACATGTCTGTCTCACAGTCAAGCACCCTTGTGCACTTACACTCGACACCTGATTGCCAACCAGGCTGAGGGTACCTTTGGGCGCCTCCGTTACTCTTTAGGAGGCAACCGCCCCAGTTAAACTACCCACCAGACACTGTCCCTGATCCGGATCACGGACCCAGGTTAGACATCCAGAACGACCAGAGTGGTATTTCACCGATGACTCCACAAGGACTGGCGTCCCTGCTTCAAAGTCTCCCACCTATCCTACACAAGACGTCCCAAACACCAATGTCAAGCTGCAGTGAAGGTCCCGGGGTCTTTCCGTCCTGCTGCGCGTAACGAGCATCTTTACTCGTAGTGCAATTTCGCCGGGTCTGTGGTTGAGACAGTGGGAAAGTCGTTACGCCATTCGTGCAGGTCGGAACTTACCCGACAAGGAATTTCGCTACCTTAGGATGGTTATAGTTACCACCGCCGTTTACTGGCGCTTAAGTTCAGAGCTTCGCAACCCGAAGGTCACTAACCCTTCCCCTTAACGTTCCAGCACCGGGCAGGCGTCAGTCCGTATACGTCGTCTTGCGACTTAGCACGGACCTGTGTTTTTAGTAAACAGTCGCTTTCCCCTGCTATCTGCGACCGCACCCAGCTCAGAGGGCAAGCCTCGTCACCGAGCACGGCTCCCCTTCTCCCAAAGTTACGGGGACAATTTGCCTAGTTCCTTAACCACAGTTCACCCGATCGCCTTGGTATTCTCTACCTGACCACCTGAGTCGGTTTGGGGTACGGGCCGCTAACATGCTCGCCGCGGGGTTTTTCTTGGCAGCATAGGATTACTCACTTCGCCTAAATCGGCTCGGCATCAGGTCTCAGGCATATGGTGCGCGGATTTGCCTACGCACCGCCCTACACCCTTACTCCGGGACAACCATCGCCCGGTAGAGCTACCTTCCTGCGTCGCCCCTACGGCTTGCCTACTACTAGTCTGGGTCGCGTCCGCGGCCGGGTCATCCCGAAGGATCGCCGGCTTTGGTTGCTTAGCATCGCCAGGTTCGGCATGGGCGCATGTAAGCGGGTACGGGAATATCAACCCGTTGTCCATCGACTACGCCTGTCGGCCTCGCCTTAGGTCCCGACTTACCCTGGGCGGATTAGCCTGCCCCAGGAACCCTTGGTCATTCGGCGGAGGGGTTTCTCACCCCTCTTTCGCTACTCATGCCTGCATTCTCACTCGAGTGGCGTCCACGGCTGGATCACTCCGCCGCTTCTCTCGCCACCCGACGCTCCCCTACCCATCCGCGTACCTGGACCCTAAAAGACTCAGGCGGCCGCAATCGAGACAGTCACGGCCGAAACCGTGACGGTCAAGACCGCCATCCACCGTCGCCACAAAAGGGCCGGGTTAACACGCGAATGCCACAGCTTCGGCGGTGTGCTTGAGCCCCGCTAAATTGTCGGCGCAGAATCACTTGACCAGTGAGCTATTACGCACTCTTTCAAGGGTGGCTGCTTCTAAGCCAACCTCCTGGTTGTCTGAGCAACTCTACATCCTTTCCCACTTAGCACACGCTTAGGGGCCTTAGCTGGTGATCTGGGCTGTTTCCCTCTCGACTACGAACCTTATCGCCCGCAGTCTCACTGCCGCGCTCTCACTTACCGGCATTCGGAGTTTGGCTGACTTCGGTAAGCTTGTAGGCCCCCTAGGCCATCCAGTAGCTCTACCTCCGGCAAGAAACACGCAACGCTGCACCTAAATGCATTTCGGGGAGAACCAGCTATCACGGAGTTTGATTGGCCTTTCACCCCTACCCACAGGTCATCCCCCAGGTTTTCAACCCTGGTGGGTTCGGTCCTCCACGCGGTCTTACCCGCGCTTCAACCTGCCCATGGGTAGATCACTCCGCTTCGGGTCTATGACATGCGACTCATTCGCCCTATTCAGACTCGCTTTCGCTACGGCTCCCCCACACGGGTTAACCTTGCCACATACCATAACTCGCAGGCTCATTCTTCAAAAGGCACGCGGTCACTTCACGTCAGCCCGAAGGCTGACACGCTCCCACGGCTTGTAGGCGCACGGTTTCAGGTACTATTTCACGACCCCTCACCGGGGCACTTTTCACCTTTCCCTCACGGTACTTGTGCACTATCGGTCACCAGGGAGTATTTAGGCTTAGGGGGTGGTCCCCCCAGATTCACACGGGATTTCTCGGGCCCCGTGCTACTTGGGATCCCGCCCGGAAGTCGCTTAGGTTTCACCTACGGGGGTGTCACCCTCTGTGCCGGTTCTTTCCAGAACCTTCGATTACCAAAGCGATTTCTTACTTCCTGCCGGTTCAGCAGCTCCGGCTGGGCGGTCCCGCTACCCCGATCACGCAACGCCTGCTGGCTATGACACGTGATTGGTTTGGCCTATTCCCATTTCGCTCACCACTACTCAGGGAATCGCGGTTGCTTTCTCTTCCTGTGGGTACTGAGATGTTTCACTTCCCCACGTTACCTCCACCTGCCCTATGTGTTCAGGCAGGGGCGACGGGCCATTACACCCGCCAGGTTTCCCCATTCGGAAATCCCCGGATCGAAGTCTGGTTGCCGACTCCCCGGGGCTTATCGCAGGCTCCTACGTCCTTCATCGGCTCCTGGTGCCAAGGCATCCACCGTGCGCCCTTAATAACTTGGCACTACTGATGTGATGCTCGCGTCCACTGTGCAGTTCTCAAGATACGGGCGGTTCCGGCGCCTCAGCCCGTTGCCAGGCGAGGCCCACCGGCCCAATTGAAGGAGGCCCCATGTAGGCGGCCGTTCCCTCAGGACCCAACAGCGTGCTCGGCCTGGCCGCTCCCCCGTATCCGGCGTTCCTCCCGCAAGCGGGTGTACTAACCGGGCGGGCAGTTTGCCCAGACCGAATAACCAGTGCTCCACTAGTGAGCAGCCACCTCAGAACATTCGCCCGAGATGTGGCTCTGGACGCGACATCGGCCACAAGTGGTCGAGCGCGCCAGTTGCTCCTTAGAAAGGAGGTGATCCAGCCGCACCTTCCGGTACGGCTACCTTGTTACGACTTCGTCCCAATCGCCGGCCCCACCTTCGACGGCTCCGTCCCTTACGGGTTAGGCCACCGGCTTCGGGTGTTGCCGACTTTCGTGACGTGACGGGCGGTGTGTACAAGGCCCGGGAACGTATTCACCGCGACGTTGCTGATTCGCGATTACTAGCGACTCCGACTTCATGGGGTCGAGTTGCAGACCCCAATCCGAACTGAGACCGGCTTTTTGAGATTCGCTCCACCTTGCGGTTTCGCAGCCCTCTGTACCGGCCATTGTAGCATGTTTGCAGCCCAAGACATAAGGGGCATGATGACTTGACGTCATCCCCACCTTCCTCCGAGTTGACCCCGGCAGTCTCCTATGAGTCCCCGGCATTATCCGCTGGCAACATAGAACGAGGGTTGCGCTCGTTGCGGGACTTAACCCAACATCTCACGACACGAGCTGACGACAGCCATGCACCACCTGTGCAGGGCCCTTACGGACACCCCATCTCTGAGGCTTTTCCCTGCATGTCAAACCTTGGTAAGGTTCTTCGCGTTGCGTCGAATTAAGCAACATGCTCCGCCGCTTGTGCGGGCCCCCGTCAATTCCTTTGAGTTTTAGCCTTGCGGCCGTACTCCCCAGGCGGGGCGCTTAATGCGTTAGCTGCGGCACGGAATCCGTGGAAGGACCCCACACCTAGCGCCCAACGTTTACAGCGTGGACTACCAGGGTATCTAATCCTGTTCGCTCCCCACGCTTTCGCTCCTCAGCGTCAGGTAAGGCCCAGAGAACCGCCTTCGCCACCGGTGTTCCTCCCGATATCTGCGCATTTCACCGCTACACCGGGAATTCCATTCTCCCCTACCTACCTCTAGTCTGCCCGTATCCACTGCAAGGCCAGGGTTAAGCCCCAGCTTTTCACAGCGGACGCAACAGTCCGCCTACGAGCTCTTTACGCCCAATAATTCCGGACAACGCTTGCGCCCTACGTGTTACCGCGGCTGCTGGCACGTAGTTAGCCGGCGCTTCTTCTGCAGGTACCGTCACTTTCGCTTCGTCCCTGCTGAAAGGGGTTTACAACCCGAAGGCCTTCATCCCCCACGCGGCGTCGCTGCGTCAGGCTTTCGCCCATTGCGCAAGATTCCCCACTGCTGCCTCCCGTAGGAGTCTGGGCCGTGTCTCAGTCCCAGTGTGGCCGGTCGCCCTCTCAGGCCGGCTACCCGTCGTCGCCTTGGTAGGCCATTACCCCACCAACTAGCTGATAGGCCGCGAGTCCATCCCTAGCCGAAAAACTTTCCACCACGGCCGATGTCGGCCTAGGTCATATCCGGTATTAATTCCGGTTTCCCGGAGCTATCCCAGAGCTAAGGGCAGGTTGCTCACGTGTTACTCACCCGTTCGCCGCTCGAGTACCCCGAAGGGCCTTTCCGCTCGACTTGCATGTGTTAAGCACGCCGCCAGCGTTCGTCCTGAGCCAGGATCAAACTCTCCGTTGATGTCTATATGCAACCGCCAGCCTGGCGAGGCTAGCGAGAGCTGACACATGGAGTGCCCTATTGGTCGGCTTACGCCGGCCAGTAAGGCGATCTTGGCATTCCGTAGTGAGGTACCAGGCCGTTACCGGCCAAGCCCCCACTGACGGGGTTATGTGCATGTGCACTGGCTTTTAGCACGCTGTTGAGTTCTCAAGGAGCGGACGCGCACCATCGCCAGGCTTTCGCCTTAGCTCCGGGGCAACCCTTCTAACTTACCTTCATGTTCCCGGGCTGTCAAGATCCTGTCTCCAGGATTTTGACTGAGCTTGGTGGGCTCGAGCCCCGCGAACATGTGTGTTGCTTCAGCTTACTGCGGTTCGGGACCACCCGTGACCGGGCTCCGTTCCGCAGGCGGCCGGTTCCAGTTCATCATCAGCTGATGATCACTCTTTAACCCGCCTTGCCGTCCCCCAGGACCGTCCACCAGCGGTGTTCCGGTTTCCCTTGGGGCAGGTGAAACATTAAGCGGCAAAGCGGTTCTCGTCAAATCGGAGCGCGCCCCGTCCGGCTCTCCCGCGCTGACCTGCGACGGGGGATTCCAGGCCCTCCGAGGCACGGTCTGAGACGGGTCCAAGAGGGCCCCAGCGGGGTCCTGGGGCGGGCTCCACCGGGTTTAGCCGGCCCAGTTGCCGGGGACAGATCTGGGCCGTCTCAAGAGTTCTGGGGATGATTCGTGGGCGGTTGGCTCCGCAGCTGGCGCTACAGGCTCACACGCCTGGTTGCCCTGACTGCACCATGACGCCGCCCACGGTGCGCTTGCCTCGGCGCAGCACCAGGTAGCGCCCGGACAGCAACTCGCCCCTGGCTGGTCGTTCGTCCGGCTGGGTGACCTTGCGGTTGTTCAGGTACGCGCCGCCCTCGGCGATGGCCCGCCGGGCCGCCGACTTGCTCGGCACAATGCCGGCGTCCGCCATCAGGTCCGCGACCGTCGGGCCCTCGCCGACGTTCCAAGCCATCGCTGCCTGGGCCGAGACCCGGTGCAGGGGGATCTCGGCCACGGCCGCGGCTAGCGTTGCCTCGTCGAGTTCGGCGAGGTCGCCCTGGCCGAACAGGGCGCGGCTGGCCGCGATGGCCTTCGCGGTCTCGTCCGCGCCGTGGACCAGGGTGGTCACCTCCTCGGCCAGGGCCCGCTGCCCGAGCCGGGCCGCGGGCTTGTCCCTGGCCTCCTGCTCCAGGGCCTCGATCTCCTCGCGGGACCTGAAGCTGAACACCCGGAGCAGGCCGGGTATCTCCTCGTCGGCCCGGTTCAGCCAGAACTGGTAGAACGCGTACGGGCTCATCAGGTCCGGGCTGATCCAGATGGCCCCGCCCTCGGTCTTCCCGTACTTGGTCCCGTCCGGCTTGGTGATCAGCGGGGTGGCCAGCGCATGCGCGGCCGTCCCTTCCACCCGCCGGATCAGGTCGACACCGGAGACCAGGTTGCCCCACTGGTCACTGCCGCCCAGCTGCAGCGTGCAGCCGAGCCGCCGGTACAGCTCGAGGAAGTCGTTGGCCTGCAGGATCTGGTAGCTGAACTCGGTGTAGCTGATCCCGCCCGCTTCCAGCCGGGCCCGGACCGACTCCCGGCTGAGCATCTGGTTGACCGGGAAGTGCTTGCCGATGTCACGCAGGAACTCCAGCGCGGAGAGCGGCTCGGTCCATTCCAGGTTGCTCACGATCAGCGCGCCGTCTGGGGCGTCAGAGAACTCCAGGAACCGGGACACCTCACGGCGGATCCGCTCCACCCATCCGGCGACGACCTCGCGCGAGTTGAGCACGCGCTCGGCGGACTTGCCGCTGGGGTCCCCGATCAGCCCGGTGGCCCCGCCAACCAGCGCGATCGGCTGGTGCCCGGCCAACTGGAGGCGGCGCATGGTCAGCAGCAGCACCAGGTTGCCGATGTGCAGGCCGGGGGCGGTCGGATCGAAACCGCCGTACAGGGTGACCGGGCCAGCATCGAGGGCCTTGCGGAGTTCCTCGAGGTCGGTGGATTGGGCAATCAGGCCGCGCCAGGCCAGCTCGTCGATGATGTCAGTCACCGGGGTATCGTCCCACCATCCGCGGCCGAGGGCGAAACTGGTTTGGGCCTGGTCCGGGGCACGTGCGGCCGGTACACAGACACCGTGGGCTCCCCGGTCAGCCAGAACCGCCAGGGCCGGTCGGCGGCACTGCTCACCCCGACCCGTGGTCCCCGGCTGATCTGGCGGGGCGTCCCGGCCGTCGGTCCCGGGCGGATCCGCAGCCCGGACGCGGGGTCGCATGCGTCCACGCCATTCTGGGCGCGGTCGATGCCGAGGGCCTGGCACAGCCGGGCCGGGCCGCGGGCCAGGTCCCGGTCTGGCACCCGCGCCGCCGGGCGGCCCGCCAGCCGCCGCGCGGCCGCGAGCGGCGCCCCCTCGATGATCCGGCCAGCCCGCAGCAGCACCGCGGTGGCCGTGCCTTCCGGCCCGCAGACCAGGTTGACGCAGAAGTGCATGCCGTAGGTGAAGTACACGTACACATGCCCGGGCGGCCCGAACATCACCCCGTTACGCGCGGTGCGGCCCCGGTAGGAGTGCGAGGCCGGGTCCGCACTCCCCTCGTACGCCTCGTCCTCGGTGAGCTCGACGGCGACCAGCCCCTCGGCGGTCTGGTGTTCCAGCACGCAGCCCAGCAGCCGGGGAGCCACTTGCAGCGAGGGGCCCGCGAAGAACTCCCGGGGCAGCAGCGCTGTCCCGGGGCCGGTCAGCGGGCCGCCCATGCGGCGTGCTCGTCTACCACCGCGCGCAGCGCCGTGAGCTGCTCCGCGACCCGCTCTGGTGCGGTGCCGCCGGGCGCCCGGCGGGCGGCCAGCGCCCCCTGGACCGACAGCACCTCACGGATGTCGGGGGTGAGGTACTCCGAGATCTTGGCCAGGTCCTCGTCGCTCACGTCGGGCAGGTCGCAGTCATGCACCTGGCACCACACGACCAGGTGCCCCACCACCTCGTGCGCGTCGCGGAACGGCACCCCCCGCCGGACCAGCAGCTCAGCCAGGTCGGTGGCCAGCGCGAAGCCGGTGCTGGCCCCGCGGGCCAGCTTCTGCGGGTGGATCCGCAGCGTGCTGACCAGCCCGGCCAGCGCGGGCAGCACGACCAGCAGCGTGTCCACCGCGTCGAAGACTGGTTCCTTGTCCTCCTGCAGGTCACGGTTGTAGGACAGGGGCAGGCCCTTGAGCGTGGTGAGCAGGCCGGTGAGGCCGCCGATGAGCCGGCCCGCCTTGCCCCGGGCCAGCTCGGCGACGTCCGGGTTCTTCTTCTGCGGCATGATCGAGGAGCCGGTCGCGTAGGCGTCGTCGATCTCCACCCAGCCGAACTCCGACGTGGACCAGAGCACGATCTCCTCGCCGAGCCGGGACAGGTGCACCCCGAGCAGCGCCGCCGCGAAGCAGAACTCGGCGGCGAAATCCCGGTCGCTGACCGCGTCCATCGAGTTCTCCGCGGCCCGGTCGAAGCCCAGCTCGGCCGCGACCGCCTCGGGATCCAGCGGCAGCGATGAGCCGGCCAGCGCGCCCGCGCCGAGCGGGGACACCGCGGCCCGCTTGTCCCAGTCCCGCAGCCTGCTCACGTCCCGGGCGAAGGCCTGGCCGTGGGCGAGCAGCTGGTGGGCGAACACGACCGGCTGGGCGTGCTGCAGATGCGTCATCCCGGGGGCCGGGGTGTCCAGGTGCTCCTCGGCCTGGGCCAGCAGGGCCGTCTCCAGCTCGGCCAGCCGCGAGACCACCCGCCGGACGTGATCCCGCAGGTACATCCGCAGGTCGGTGGCGACCTGGTCGTTGCGGCTCCGGCCGGCCCGCAGCTTGCCGCCCAGCGCGCCGACCCGCTCGAGCAGGCCGCGCTCCAGCGCGGTGTGCACGTCCTCGTCCGCGACCGTGGGCCGGAACCGGCCCTCGCGGCACGCCTCGTCGAGGTCGTCCAGCGCGGCCAGCAGGCGGCTGGCCTCCCCGTCATCCAGCAGCCCGGCCCGGTTCAGCACCCGGGCGTGGGCCCGGGAGGCGAGCAGGTCGTAGGGGGCCAGCCGCCAGTCGAACTGGACGCTGACCGACAGGCGGGCCAGCGCTTCCGCGGGGCTGGACCCGAACCGGCCTCCCCACAGCCTGGTCGGAGTGCGTTCCTGGGGCGTCTGCTCCTCGGCGGCCACCACGGTCCTTTCCTGGGTCCGGGCATCACGGCCCGGTTTTCGTTATCTGCCTGGTTGTTTACCTCAGCCCAGGCACGCTGGCAGGCCCCATAGTTCCACAAAGCCCTTGGCCATCGACTGGTCGAACGGGTCACCAGGGTCGCGGGTCGCGAGGTTCTGGTCAGTTCCTGCGCTCCGCGATGCGCAGCAGGGCCGCGGCCACCTCGGTGCCGCCGGCCGGGTCGCGGGAGATGACCAGCACCGTGTCGTCCCCCGCGACGGTGCCGAGGATCGAGGACCAGGCGGCGTGGTCGATGGCCGAGGCGAGGAACTGCGCCGCGCCCGCGGGGGTGCGCAGCACCACCAGGTTCGCGCTGGGCTCAGCGCTGAGCAGGAACTCGGCGGCGATGCGGGCCAGCCGCCCGGGCGGGTCGCGGTCCGGGGCGCCATCAGCCGCATGGGCGCCGGCCCGGGCCGGCTCGCCGCCCCGGCCGGACAGGCTGGCCAGGTCCCCGGCCAGCCCGCCGGGCCGCGAGCCGGGCCCGCCCGGCTCGCCGGGAAGCGCGTAGACGAGCGCCCCGTCGGCTCCGCGCAGCCGGACCGCGCCGAGCTCGTCCAGGTCGCGGGACAGGGTGGTCTGGGCCACGCGTACCCCGCGCTCGGCCAGCAGTTCGGCCAGCTCCTCCTGGGACCGGACCGCGGTCCGGGCCAGGATGCCGGCGATCTGGGCCTGCCGCGCGGTCTTGGTGACCGGGCTCACGGACGTCATCAGGCTCGCTCCAGCAGCCAGGCCAGCAGCGCCTTCTGGGCGTGCAGCCGGTTTTCCGCCTCGTCCCAGACCACGCTGTGCGGCCCGTCGATGACCCCGGCGGTGATCTCCTCCCCGCGGTGCGCGGGCAGGCAGTGCAGCACCACGCAGCCGGACCCGGCCAGGCCCAGCTTGTCCTCGTCCAGCTGGTAGGGCCGCAGCCGCGCGGACCGGCCGGCTTCCTCGCCTTCCTGGCCCATCGAGGTCCACACGTCGGTGGCCAGCACATCGGCGTCGGTGCAGGCCGCCTTGGCGTCGCCGGTCACCTCGATCGCGCCGCCGGTGCGGGCCGCGATGGCCTGCGCGCCGGCCAGCACGCCGGGATCCGGGCGGTACTCCTCCGGGGCCGCGATCCGCACCGCCATCCCGGCGGTGGCCCCGCCCAGGAGGTAGGAGTGCGCCATGTTGCTGGACCCGTCGCCCAGGAAGGTCAGGGTCAGCCCGGGCAGGCGGCCGTGGGCCTCCCGGATCGTCTGCAGGTCGGCGAGGACCTGGCAGGGATGGAACGCATCGGTGAGCCCGTTGATCACGGGGACGGCGGCGGCCGACGCCATCTCGGTGACGCGGTCCTGGCCGAAGGTGCGCCACACGATCGCGGCCACCTGCCTGCTCAGTACCCGGGCCGTGTCGGCGATCGGCTCGCCGCGCCCGAGCTGTGAGGTCTGCGCGTCGACCAGCAGCGGATGGCCGCCAAGCTCGGCAATTCCTACCGAGAACGAAATTCGGGTGCGGGTCGAGGGCTTATCGAAGAGAACGGCCACGGTGCGGGGCCCGGCGAGGGGCCGGTACCCGAAGCGGTCCGCCTTCATCGCGGCGGCCAGGTCGAGCACCTCGGCCTGCTCGGCGGGGCTGAGGTCGTCATCGCGCAGGAAGTGCCGGGGCATGTCAGGCCCCCTTCCCGGCCGGGACTGGCCCGCCTGGAACGGAGAGCGCGTCGAGGATGGCGGGCCAGGCGTCGAGGAACGCGGCCGCCTGGTCGTGGCGCAGGATCAGCGCGGGGGCCAGCCGGACCGCGTCCGGCTGGACGGCGTTGACCAGGAAGCCCGCGTCCCGGGCCGCCGCTTCCGCCTGGGCGGCCAGGGGCTGGGTCAGCACCGCGGCGAGCCACAGGCCGCGGCCGCGGACCCCGCTCAGCAGCGGGTGGCTCACCTGGGCCAGCCCGTCCGCCAGCTGGCGCCCGACCGCCGCCGCGTGCTCCAGCAGCCCGTCGGCCTCGATGGTGTCCAGCACGGCGAGAGCCGCGGCGCAGGCCACCGGGTTGCCGCCGAACGTGCTGCCGTGGTCGCCCTTGCGCAGCGCGGTGCCCGCGTCGCCCAGCCCGATGCACGCGCCGATGGGCAGCCCGCCGCCCAGGCCCTTGGCCAGGGTGAGCACGTCCGGGGTCACCCCGTCCGCCTGGTGGGCGAACCACCCGCCGGTGCGGCCGATGCCGCTCTGGATCTCGTCCGCCACCAGCAGCGCGCCGGACGCGTCGCAGGCGTCCCGGGCGGCCTGCAGGTAGCCGGGCGGCGGCGGGACCACGCCGCCTTCGCCGAGGGCCGGCTCGAGGAACACCGCGGCGGTGTCGTCCCGGGTCGCGGCGTGCAGCGCGGCCGCGTCGCCGTAGGGCACGAACCGGACCGTGAGGCCGAACGGCCCGAACGGCTCGCGGATGGAGCTCTTGCCGGTCAGCGCGAGAGCGCCCATGGTCCGCCCGTGGAAGCCGCCCTCGGCGGCCACGAACACCGGGCGGTCCGGGCCCTGGTAGCGGCGGACCAGCTTGATGGCGGCCTCGTTGGCCTCGGTTCCGGAGTTGGCGAAGAACACCCGGCCGGTGCTGCCGGGGGTGCCCGTGCTGCCGGGGGTGCCGGCTCCGAGCAGGCTGAGCAGCCGCTCGGCCAGCGCGACCTCGCCTTCGTGCAGGAACAGGTTGGAGGTGTGGGCGAGGTTGCGGACCTGCCTGCTCACGGCGTCGATGATGGCCGGGTGGGCGTGGCCGAGCGAGCTGACCGCGATGCCCGCGAACAGGTCGGTGTACTCGCGGCCGTCGGCGTCCCAGACCTGGCAGCCTTCGCCGCGGGCCAGCGCCAGCGGCGGGGTGCCGTAGTTGGGCATGAGCGCTGCCTCGTACCGCGCCTGGAGGCGCTGTGTCGCGTTCATCCCTGCCCTCCTTCCGGGGCCGGTGCTTCGTCCTGGGCCGGTGCTTCGTCCGGGATAACCATGGTGCCGATGCCGGAATCGGTGAAGATCTCCAGCAGCACCGAATGCGGCAGCCGCCCGTCGATCACGTGCGCCTGGGGCACGCCGCCGCGTACCGCCCGCAGGCAGGCTTCCATCTTCGGGATCATGCCCGCGCTGAGACCAGGCAGCAATTTCTCCAGCTCGGTCGCGCTGAGCAGGCTGATCACCTCGTCGGTGGTGTGCTGCCCGGTGCCACGCCACTCGGCGTACAGGCCCTCCACGTCGGTGAGCACGACCAGCTTGGCCGCGTCCAGCGCCACGGCCAGCGCGGCGGCGGCGGTGTCCGCGTTGACGTTGTAGACCTCGCCGTCCTCGCCGCGGGCCACGCTCGAGACCACCGGCACCCGGCCGTCCCGCAGCAGCGCGAGCACCGCTCCCGGGTCCACCGTGTCGATCTCGCCGACCAGGCCCAGGTCCACGGGCTCGCCGTCCACCACGGCGCCGCGGCGGCTGGCGGTGAACAGGTTGGCGTCCTCCCCCGACATGCCGAGCGCGAACGGCCCGTTCCGGTTGATCAGCCCGACCAGGTCCCGGTTCACCTGGCCGGTGAGCACCATCCGGACCACGTCCATGGCCTCCGGCGAGGTGACCCGCAGGCCCGCCTTGAACGTGCTCTCCACGCCGAGCCGGTCGAGATGGGCGGAGATCTGCGGGCCGCCGCCGTGCACCACGACCGGGCGGAGGCCGGCGTGCCGCAGGAACACCACGTCCTGCGCGAATTTGGCGCGCAGGTCGTCGTCGGTCATGGCGTGGCCGCCGTACTTGATCACCACGGTCTGGCCGTGGAACCGGCTGAGCCAGGGCAGCGCCTCGATGAGGGTCTGCGCCTTGGCCAGCGCCACGGCCTGGCCGGGCCCGCCGGGGCTCACGGTCGCGGTCACGAGGAGTACGCCGAGTTCTCGTGCACGTACGCCGCGGTCAGGTCGGTCGTGCTGATCGTGGCGGCGTGCGGCCCGGAGGACAGGTCCACCGTGATCGTCACGTTCCTGGGACTCAGGTCCACCTTGGACCGGTCGTCGCCGGCGCAGCCGTTGCGGCAGACCCAGACGCCGTTGATGGCCACGCTGAGGCGCTCCGGCTCGAATTCCGCGTCCGTGGTACCCACCGCGGAGAGCACCCGTCCCCAGTTGGGGTCCTCCCCCGCGATGGCGCACTTGAGCAGGTTCGAGCGGGCCACGGCCCGGCCGGCGGTGACCGCGTCCTGCTCGCTGGCCGCGCCGACCACCTCCACCGCGATGAGCTTGCTGGCCCCCTCGGCGTCCGCCTGCAGCTGGCGGGCCAGGTCGGCGCAGACCTCGGTCAGCACCGCGGCGAACTCGCCCGCGCCGGGGGCGGTGCCCGCGGCCCCGCTGGCCAGCAGGAGCACGGTGTCGTTGGTGGACATGCAGCCGTCGGTGTCCAGCCGGTCGAAGGTCACCCTGGTCGCCTCGCGCAGCGCCCGGTCCAGGTCGGCCGGGCCCAGGTCGGCGTCGGTGGTGAGCACGCACAGCATGGTGGCCAGGCCCGGGGCGAGCATGCCCGCGCCCTTGGCCATCCCGCCGACCGTATAGCCGCGGGCCCGGTGGAACGCGATCTTGCTGACCGTGTCGGTGGTCCTGATCGCGTCGGCGGCCGTGGTGCCGCCGCTGCGGGAGGCGTCGGCCAGGGCGGCGTCGAGCCCGCCCAGCAGCAGGTCCATGGGCAGCCGCTCCCCGATCAGGCCGGTGGAGCACACCGCGATCTCGCCCGCGGACTCCCCCTCGGTCCCGCCCGCAGTCTGGTCCGCGGCGGCGAGCGCCGCGGTGCTGAGGGTCTGCGCCAGCCGCTCCGCGGTGGCGTGGGTGTCCTGGAACCCGAGCGGCCCGGTGCAGGCGTTGGCGCCGCCGGAGTTGAGCGCGACGGCCCGGACCCGGCCGCCCCGCACGACCTGCTGCGTCCAGAGCACCGGGGCGGCCTTGACCCGGTTGCTGGTGAACACGGCCGCGGCAGCCTGGGATGGCCCGTCGTTGATCACGACGGCGACGTCGCGCTCACCGGACGTTTTCAGGCCGGCCGCGACACCGGCCGCGCGGAATCCGAGCGGGGCGGTGACGCTCATGGCCTGGTTCCCCGGTCGGCGGACGCAGCAGGGTTCATGGGGCGACTCCGGTAGCCGTCAGGCCCGCCGCTTCTGGCAGGCCGAGCATGAGGTTGGCGATCTGGATTGCTTGCCCGGCCGCCCCCTTGACCAGGTTGTCCAGGGCGGCCACGACCACGGCGCGCCCGGCGTGGGCATCGGCCGCCACCTGCAGGTGCACCGCGTTGGACCCGAGGGTGGACGCGGTGGCGGGCCAGCGGCCCTCGGGGAGGACGTGGATGAAGGGCTCGGCCGCGTACGCAGTGGCCAGGGCCTGGCGGAGGGCATCGGAGTCGGCGGGGCGGCCTGGGTGGGCCAGCCGGGCCGTGCAGGTGGCCAGGATGCCGCGGGGCATGGGCACCAGCAGCGGGGTGAAGGAGAGCGTGGGTGCCACGCCCGTCGCCTCGGCCAGGGCCTGCTCGATCTCCGGGGTGTGCCGGTGCACCCCGCCCACCTGGTACGCCGACACCGAGCCCATCACCTCGCTGGCCAGCAGCGCGTGGGTCGGGGTCCGGCCCGCCCCCGAGGTACCGGAGGCCGACACGGCCACGAGGTCGCCCGGCTCGGCCAGGCCGCTGGCCAGCAGGGGGGTCAGGGCCAGGATGACCGTGGTGGCATGGCAGCCGGGGGCGGCGACCCGGCGGGCCGCAGTGATCCGCTCCCGGCCCCCCGGCAGTTCGGGCAGCCCGTACACCCAGCGCCCGGCGTGCGCACCCTGGTAGAAGCCCGCCCACTGCGCCGGATCGGAAAGCCGGAAGCTGGCGCTCAGGTCGATGACCGCGGCCTGCGCCGGGAGGCGGGCCGCTACCCGGGCGGACTCCTCGTGATGCAGGGCCAGGAAGACGAGGTCGGCCGAGGCCAGCCGGTCCGGATCGGTGGACTCAAAGGTCAGGCCGGCCAGCCCAGGCAGATGCGGGTGCACGGTGGTGACCGGGGCCCCGGCATTGGCGCCCGCGGTGACCGGTCCCAGTTCGAGGTCCGGATGCCCGGCGATCAGGCGGAGCAGTTCACCGCCGGCGTAGCCGCTGGCCCCAGCGACCGCCACGCGGACACCCATGCGTCCTCCCGGGCTCTGGCCAGGGACGCGACTCACCGCGGATCGTCGCGAGCGGGAAAGGGCGCACCTGGCGGGCATTCGGAGGCTCGGGGGTTCCGGCGCCTCTCGCAAAATTATGCGTGATCATGAGTACTTATGCAAATGAGGTTCTGCGGGCCGGCCTCGGCGGGCGGGGTTCTCGCACCGCTGGTGATGGCCGCGATAAAGCCCTGGCGACATGGGGAGTCGGCCACGTATGCGGAGCTGGATAACGGCATGATGAGGGGCGCGAAAGGAGACCTCCATGCGCCGTTCCCCCTGGCGGCCCGCTGGCGCGGCTGCCTGGTGGCCCGCGGGCGCGGCCGCGCCCGCCGTCCTGGCCCTGGTCGCGCTCACCGGGTGCGCGCTGACGGGATGTTCGGCCAGCGGCGCGGCCAAGCCCGTGGCCGCGTCCTCGGCCGCGCAGTCACCGATGCCCGCCGCGACCGGCCAGAAGTGCGGCACGGGGAAAACCGCGGCGGGAGTCCCGGTGACGGTGGAGGTCGGGCAGGGAGCGGTGGGCTGTCCTACGGCCATGAAGATCGAGCACGCCTACGCGGCGGCGCTCGCCTCGGGACATGCGCCGGGCAACGGTGGCGGCGGGCCGGTCTCCGTCAAGGGCTGGGTCTGCGTGGGATTCGACACCCCGCAGATTCTCCGCACCGGCGACGCGTCGAAGTGCTCGAAGGGTCCTTCCGAGATCCTCGCCGTCCTCGCCATGCCCGCGGGGTCCGCATCCGCGTCTCCCTCAGCCTGACCTGGCCGGCTGGATCTCAGGCCGCGGCGGGTGACGGACCGGGCGGCGGCCCGGCGGGCAGCGGCCGCCTGGTAAGCGGGGCAGCCTGCCTGGATCGGCTGCCGGGCCCACGGTCTCCGTGTCCGTCAGCATGACGACGTGGTTCCGGCCCGCGTTCTTGGCCTGGTAGAGGGCACGGTCTGCGCCGGCGAGCAGGTCCGTGAGCTGGCTGCCCGTCGTCCGTTCCCAGGTGCTGCCGAGTGCGGCCACGCCCATGGACACGGTGATCTGAACCGGCTCAGCCGCCGGGTCGTCGCTGATGCGGATCGGCATTTCCGCGATGTGCAGACGCACCCGTTCGGCGATCTGGCGCGCGTCAGCGGCGCTGGTCTGCGGCAGGAGCACCGCGAACTCCTCGCCCCCGAACCGGCCAGCGAGATCGTAGTCGCGCAGAAAGATCCGGAAAACGTGGGCGATGGCCCGGAGTGCCTCATCCCCGGCGAGATGACCATGCAGGTCGTTGACCATCTTGAAATGATCGACATCGATCAGGACCAGGGCCAGAGGGCTGCGGGTGCGGACCGCCCGGGCGACCTCGGAAGCGGCTTCGCGCTCCCAGGTGCCCGCGTTGAGCAGCCCGGTCTTGGAGTCGATGCGGGAGGCATTCAGCAGCTGGGAGTGCCGCATCGAGCGCTGGAGCAAGGTTACGAACGGCAACGCGAACACGATCGTGATCAGGCTGATCGCTATGCCGAGCGTGACCAGGACGGCGACCGACATCTCGGCCACATCGTTGTGGACGCGTTCCCGGTCGAAGATCATGTCCCGCATCCGCAGGCACGGGTCGGAGGCCTTTATGGCGGGCAGCACGAGAGCCAGGTTGGCTACCCACTGGAGCACTGCAGCGGCGGCCACGGCCAGCAGCCACCAGGCCACCTGCGTGTGGGAGTAGCGTCCCGGGTTGATGAGCACCCCGGGCCCGACCACGAGGCGGGCGATCGCATGGAAACCCACCGAGGCGAGCCCGTAGGACAGCCCGACGGCGGCGGCCGCGAAGACCCGCCGGTGCGCGGGAATCCGCCTGATCCGCCATTGGGTCAATCCGATCCGGATAAGCGGTGCGACCAGAACGAAGACGGGTGGCAGCAGGATAGCGATCGGGAGTTCCCAGACCGCGTAGACGTCCTTGACGACGCCCGCGTTCTCGCCGGCGCGCTTAGTGAGTTCGACCGTGGTCGCGATGCAGACCATGAGCGCGGCGAACAGGAACAGGTCCCACGGGTCCACCTGGGACGTGCTGGCGGCCCAGCCGAGGGCGGCCGCGTATACCGCGGTAGTCACGAGGATGAAGGTCGCCAGCCCATGGGGCAGATCCCAGATCGGCCAGGCCCGGAAGGCTCGCGCGGCGACGTGCATACGTTTGCACGCGCCAGCACGCATCCAATCCTCCTTCGCTTGTGCAGCCCTTCACACGGCAGACGGCAAGAGCGTTGCCCCGTATTGTCACAGAGCTAGCGTGCCCGCTGTCAAGACCCTGCTACGCACCGATACCACCGTCGGCGGATACAGGGATTGTCGTGACTTATCGTCACGCACTCGAGGCCGGCCGCAGCCCTGACCAGTCACCTGCCGATACAGCTCAGGACGTGAGACCGTAATGCACGTTATGTACCTCTCCGTCACCATGGCGTTAGAGTTTGCGATCCCCTTGTGTCCTAGCGAGGCAAGCGTGCGGAAGGAGCAGCCGCGATGACCGCGACCACCACCTGGGGCTGAACCCCGGTCACGTCCACGCCCGATCCGCCCGAGGAAGGAGCACCGCGATGACCGCCACCACCACCTGGGGCTGAACCCCCGGCCATCTCGACACGTCGACCTGCCGAGGAAGGAGCAGCCGCAATGACCGCCACCACGACCTGGGGCTGAACCCCGCCACCCGACCACTCATCTCGCCTGAGGAAGGAGCAGCCGCAATGACCGTCACCACCACCTGGGGCTGAACCCCGCCACCACGAACATGACCCCGCCGCACCAGCTCAACTTGTCCGCGCAGGAAGTTGGGCGGTGCGCCGGTCCGCTCGGGTGAGACCGCGACAGGTGGACACAGTCGCTATCACCGCATCCGCGGCGCTGACGGCGCCAACCGGGCTTGGACGCCAGCCGTCCCCGCCTGAGCCGTAGCCACGCCTTGCCCAGGTCCGGACCCGCTCCGGGACACCTTGTGCGCCCTGACTAATGCCGGCCGGGCTTTATCTGTGCCCGTATCCTTTTCCCGTATTTGATTCCCGGAAGCCGGGCGAATCGGATGCCTTACCGCGACGCATAGGTGAAAAACGGGGCGCTTGTTGGCAATACCACTGTGCCGGAAGAGTCGCAGCCGTCACGGCCGGGTAGATCTACTCAGAAAACGGGCGCCGGATTATCCGGCCGCAAGCACCCGGATCAACTGGTCTGCTGCTCCTGGATGGCTATTGCGCCCACGGTCTCGGTGTCGGTGAACATCCACACGTGATTCCGGCCGGCGTTCTTGGCCTGGTATAGAGCACGGTCAGCGCCCGCCAGCAAATCAGTCAGCTGGCTGCCCGTCGTCCTCTCCCAGGTCGTTCCTAGTGCGGCCACCCCGATCGACACAGTAACCTGAAGTGTCTCGGCCCCCGGTTCATCGCTGACCGTTATCGGCATCTCGGCGATGTGAACGCGCACACGCTCAGCAATCTGACGTGCGTCAGTCGCACTCGTCTGCGGCAACAACAGCGCGAACTCCTCGCCACCGAACCGGCCTGCGAGGTCGTAGTCACGCAAGAAAATCTTGAAGGTGCGAGCAATAGCCCGAAGGGCTTTATCTCCAACCAGGTGACCATGAAGGTCGTTGACCAACTTAAAGTGATCGACGTCGATCAAGACCAGGGCCAGCGGGGTACGAGTACGTACAGCACGTGCAACCTCGGAGGCTGCCTCACGCTCCCAGGTTCCGGCATTGAGCAGGCCCGTCTTGGAATCGACCCGAGACGCAGCCATCAGCTGGGCATGCCTGACCGAGCGCTGGAGCAGCGTCACGAACGGGAGCGCGAACACGAGCGCGAGAGGGCTGACCGCTATGCCAAGCGTGACGAGAACCGCGACACACAACTCAGCCACGTCGTTATGGACGCGTTCCCGGGCCAGGAGCAGGTCGCGCGTCCGGACCCCGGGATCGGAACCCTTGATGGCCGGCAGCAGCAGGGCCGTGTTCACCGACCACTGCATCAGGGCCGCCGCGGCTATGGCGAGGACCCATGCGGTGGGATGCTGCAGCGGGCTGGCCATCGAGTCGAACCCGGTACGGGTCAGCACGTGGAACAGGGCCCCGCTGGCCGCATAGGACAGCCCGATGATCGCCGCGGTAAAGACGCGGCGGTGCAGAGGGATACGCCGGACCCGCCACTGGGTGAGGCCAAGCCGGAGGATCGGCACCAGCATCGCGTAGACCAGGGGCAGGAGGATGGCGAGGGGAAGTTCCCAGACCCCATAGATGTCCCTGATCAGCCCCGCGTTCTCACCCGACCGCTTAGTCAGCTCAACAGTCGCGCCGCCGCACAGGAGCAGCGCCGCGAGCACCACGAACTGGCGCGGGGACAGCGCGTAGAACTGGCTGACCACCGAGAGCACCACCAGGTAGGCGGCAACCACAACCACGATGTAGCTGGCCAGCCAGCGCGGAAGCTCCCACACTGGCCAGGCGCGAGCAGCTCTGAGTGGCGCGTGCATTCGTTTGCACACTCCAAGCTGCATCAAGGCCTCCTCGGCGCGTACGTCATCGCGCGGACGGTACGACTCATTGCACGGGGTAAGAGCATTGCCCCGTATTGTCACAGGGCCAGTATGCCCCCTGTCAACCCTCCATTACGCATTGACATCAGGTGTCCGGGCTGAGTCGTCGTTCAATGACTCTACGTTACCTGCTGAGTCAAGTCTGACGTTACCGGACCCCGAATGGGGACATTTCCGACGATGTTGCGGTGCGACCTGTGGAAACCTGACCTCGTCATGCAGGTGTCACCCCGATTCGGCTCTCCAGCCGCAAACCGGGCAATGGGCACCGTCACCGAGAGATAACAGGCACAGGCAGCAAGAAGGAGGACCGGATGACCGGCGGCTGGGGCTGAACCCGCACACTGCACCACCCACCACCACAGAAAGGAGGACCCGATGACCGGCGGCTGGGGCTGAGACCCACCACTCCCAACACCCACGACGGCAGGAAGGAGCGCCCGATGACCGGCGGCTGGGGCTGAAGCCCGCACCACTTGCACCACCGCGACTAGCAGGAAGGGGAACCCGGATGACCGGCGGCTGGGGCTGACCCGCACACGACCCGCATCACTCCAACACCCGTACTTGGCTCGTCCTGGCTTGAATTCACGACTTGACCGCGCAGGAAGTCGGGAACTCGCCAGTCAGCGCGCCCGAGAGTGCGTCAACGCGACCACGACGGCAGCCACCGCGCCGATGGCGCCAGCGGTGGCGATGACCAGGCTGGGGGCGAACCGCTCAGCGGCCGCCCCGGCCAGGATCATGGCAGTGCCTTGTCCCAGGCTCATTCCACCCTGGGCGATTCCGAACGCCTGGCTTCGCTGCGGCGGCGGGGTGACCCGGACGAACTCGGCATTGGCAGCGAGCTGGTAGCAGTCAAAGATCCCGCTGATCACGAGGATGGCCAGAGCGGCCGGCAAGTCCGGCCGAAAGGCGAAGAGGATCAGCACGCCGGGCGCCAGCGGGGCGATGCGGACTCATCCATCGCAAGCGGCGCCGCGGGCCGACCAGCCGGCTGAAGCCCACCGCACCGAGGGAGGCGCCGAACGCGGCTGCGGCGAGAATGAGGCCCGCCGCCACGTCTCCCCCACCGACTGACTGGGAAAGCGGCGCCACGACCCCCTCGGGCACGTTGTAGAACGCGACCAGCCAGCCCAGCAGCATGGGCGTGCGCAGCGTCGGATTGCCGAACACCAGCCGGATCCCCGCCAGCAGATCGGACCGCGACAAGGTACGGACCCGGAGCGTGTCCCGGGCGGCGGGCCGGGACCGCACGAAGATCCTCGTAATGAGAGCCGAGAGGAGGAAGGTGGCCGCGTCCGCCAGCAGCGAGGTCCGGACGCCGAAGAAGTCCCACGATCGCGCCGCCCAGGGCGAAGCCGATGACCTGGGCGAACTGGAGAGTAGTGATCGTCACGGCAGTACCGAGGACATAGAGATCCCCGGCGAGGATGTCCGGGTACAGCGCGGCCCGGGCCGAGGTAAACGGCGCGCCGATCAGAGTCACGACGCCGAAGATGCAGATCATCAGGAACAACGGCATCCTGGGTATGGCCATGATGGCCACGAGCACTGCGCGGCTGAGGTCACTGGCGATCATCACCTGCCTGCGCGGCAGCCGGTCGGCCAGGCCAGACAGGGTCAGGCCGCCGACGAAAGCCGGCACGATGCTGACGGCAAAGGTGATCGCGGCCAGCAGCGCCGAGCCGGTGCGCTCGAACACCAGCAAGGTGAGCGCGACCCTGGCCAGCTGGTCCCCGGCGACCGACAGCACCTGGGCGGTCCACAGCGCCCGGAACTCCGAGACCCCGAAAACCTGGCGGAAGGTCGACGGGCTTTCGAGCGTAACGACCTCGCCGGGCGGGGTCTGTTCGTAATGAGGGATCCTGGGTTCCCCGCTAGCGATCTGTTCCTCCTTCAGGCCGGCCCGCCCCCGCCGCTGCGCCGCGGCCGTGAGTCAGCTGGCGCCGGCGACCCCCGCCCCCAGGTTACGATCCGTGACCGCCTACCAACCTCTGGTAGGAACGTTACGACATACGAATGTCCGGCACCGTTCTGGCCCAGAAAAGAGCGCACGCCCGCCTGGCCGCGTGCTTGGACCAGAGCGGTGCTCAGGAGGGCCCGCGAAGCTCCGCACCCACCCGGCGGGCGGCCTCGGCCACGGCGGCGTCCCGGGCCGCGGTGGTCTCCTCCACCGTCAGCGTCCGGTCCGGGGCCCGGAAACGCAGCGTGTAGGCCAGGGACTTACGCCCCGGCCCGGCCTGCTCCCCGGTGTAGACGTCGAACAAGTGAACGTCCTCCAGCAGCCCCGCGTAGTCGCTGCCCTGGACACCGTCGATGAGGGCAGCCTCCACGTCCGCGGCGGGCACGCTCTCCGGCACCAGCAGCGCGACGTCCTGGGTGGCTACCGGATACGGCGAGATCACCGGGGCCTCGACCGGCCCGAGCGCCGCCGCGGCGGTCTCGATCACCGACAGGTCCAGTTCCATGGCCGCGGTCCTGGGCGGCAGGCCGAACGCGGCGATGACCCGCGGGTGCAGTTCCCCCGCGTACCCGGCCAGCCAGTCCTGCCCCTCCTCGGCCTGGACGAACAGCGCGGCGCACCGGCCCGGATGCCACGGCGCGGTCTGGTCGGCCCGGATCCGGAACGGGACCCGGTTGTCCCGCAGGACCTGGCGGGCGGCCTCGACGGCGTCCTCCCAGCACGCGGGGCGCCCCTCGCCCCACCAGCCGTCCAGGTCGCGCTGGCCGGCGACCACGGCCGCGATGTGCAGCGGCTGTTCGGGCAGCGCTGCTTCCAGGGTGGCCACCTCCTGCCACCGTCGGCCCCCGGTCAACGCGCAGGATAGGAGCGGTGCGAGGGCCGCTGCGGTGCTGCAGGAAGACCCGCCCGGTCTCGAACAGCCCGATATCGGCGAAGCCCCGCCCGATGTTACGGACCAGCACCCGCAGCAGGCCCGGCAGCACCATGGTGCGCAGCAGCGGCTCGTCGTCGTTGAGCGGGTTGGCGATCACCGGGGCCCGGCGCCGCGGGTCGTCCTCGGGCAGCAGCAGCCGGTCGAAGTCGGCCGCGGAACTGAAGGGCTGGCTGAGCACTTCCACATAGCCGGACGAAGCCAGGGAGCGGCCGGTGGTGCGGCGGAGCCGCTGGCGTTCGGTCAGCCCGCGGCCCGCCGTGGCGCGCGGCGTGCGCACCGGGACGTTCTCGTAGCCCTCGAGCCGGATGACCTCCTCGGCCAGATCCCACGGGTACTGCAGGTCCGGCCGCCAGGACGGCGGCATGATCGCCAGCATCTGCTTGCTGCGGTCATGCTTGCCGTGGTCAGGGCGCTGGTAGCGGTTCGCGCCGGAGCCGGCGGAGCGGCGGACAGGGGCGGTCGCGCTGTCCGCGTCGGGCTCCTGGGGCCGGCTGGCCGGCTCGGCCACCCCGCAGCCCACATCGTGCAGCCGACGCAGCACGGCGTCGCGGCCATACACCGTGCCGGCCACCTTGTCCGGGTAGTCCACGGCCATGGTGATCGAGACCTGCGGTACTTCCACCTGGGCGTGGGTGCAGCCGGGCACGACCGTTCCGCCGCCCAGCCCGGCCAGCAGCGCTGCCGCCTTGGCCGATACCCGCAGCGGCAACTCACGGTCAACGCCGCGCTCGAACCGGTAGGACGCCTCGCTGAACAGCTTGTGCCGGCGGCTCTCCCGGGCGATTGCCCGCGCGTCGAAGTGCGCGGCCTCGATCACCAAGTTGGACGTGGTCTCAGAGATCTCGGTGAGCAGGCCGCCCATGGTGCCGGCCATCGAGATGGGGCCGGAGGAGTCCGCGATCACCACGTCATCGGGGTCGAGGTCGCGCAGCACGTGGTCGAGGGTCTCCAGTTTCTCCCCCGGCTCGGCCCGGCGGACCACGATGGGCCCGCTCAGCCGGTCGGCGTCGAACGCGTGCAACGGCTGGCCCAGCTCGAGCATCAGGTAGTTGGTGACGTCCACGGCCAGGGACACGTTGCGCAGCCCGGCCCGGGCCAGCCGGACCCGCATCCGGAGCGGCGTGGCCGCGGCCGGGTCGAAGCCGCGCATCTCACGGAGCACGAACCGGTCGCACGCGGTGGGGTCGCCGATGCTGGCCGCGTGCACCTGATCGGACACGGCGGCGAAGTCGGGCGGCAGATCAGCGTCGGCCGGGTCGTTGAACCGCACCCCATAGGACGTGGCCAGTTCCCGGGACACGCCGCGGACCGAGAGCGCGTAGCCCCGGTCCGGGGTGACCGCGATATCGAGCACGTGATCGTCGAGCCCGGCGTACGACACGAAGTCCGCACCCAGCGGGGCGTCCGGCGACAGCACCAGGATGCCGGAATGATCGTCACCGAGGCCGAGCTCGGCGGCGGAGCAGATCATCCCCTCCGAGATGTGCCCGTAGGTCTTCCGGGCGCCGATCTCGAAACCGCCGGGCAGCCGGGCCCCGGGCAGGGCCAGTGGCACCCGGTCCCCGACCGCGAAGTTGACCGCGCCGCAGACGACACCGCGCGACTCGCCGCTGCTCGTGTCCACCTGGCAGTACCGGACCGGCTTCTTGAAGCCGGTGAGTTCCTCGATCTCGGTGACCTCGGCGACCACGACTCCGGAGATGTCGTGCCCGACCTGCTCGACCGACTCGACTTCCAGGCCCGCCGCGGTGAGGCGGCGGGCCACCTCCGCCGGATCGGTGCCGGTGTCCACGCCGGCCACCTCGAGCACCCAGTTCAGTGAGACGCGCATCAGGCCTCCACCCCGAATGCCCGGCTGAACCGGACGTCGCCCTCGAGGGTGTCCCGGATGTCGGTCAAGCCGTGCCGGACCATCAGGGCCCGCTCGATGCCGAGGCCGAACGCGAAGCCGCTGTAGCGGTCCGGGTCAATGCCGCACGCGATGAGCACCCTCGGGTTGACCATGCCGCAGCCGGCCAGCTCGATCCAGCCCTGGGACCGGCACACCCGGCAGGGCGTCCCGCCGGGCCGGGTCGACGCGCCCCGGCAGACGTGGCATTCCATGGAGACGTCGGCGGACGGTTCGGTGAACGGGAAGTAGTCCGGCCGCAGCCGGGTGCGCAGTCCCTCGCCGAACAGGGCGTCTACGAAGGCCTGGACCGCCCCGCGCAGGTCGGCCATGGTCAGTCCCTCGTCCACGGCCAGGCACTCGATCTGGTGGAAGACCGGGCTGTGGGTGGCGTCCTGGGCCTCGTTGCGGTAGCACTGGCCCGGGCTGACCACGTACAGCGGGAGTGGCCGGGTGAGCATGGCCCGGATCTGGACCGGCGAGGTGTGGGTCCGCAGCACCATGCCCGAGTGCTCACTGCCGTCCGGTCCGGCCACGAACAGCGTGTCCTGCATCTCCCGGGCCGGATGGTCGGGCGGGAAGTTGAGCGCGTCGAAGTTGTACCACTCGTCTTCGATCTCGGGGCCTTCGGCGACCTCGTAACCCATGGACACGAAGACATCAGACAGCCGCTCGCTGACCGTGGTGACCGGGTGCCTGGCCCCCGGGGGCTGGTGGCCCCAGGGCAGCGTGACGTCAACGGCCTCCTCGATCAGGACGCGCTGGTCGCGTTCCTCCTCGAGGACCTGCTGCCGGGCCGCCAGCGCCTCGTTGACCGCCCGCATCGTGGCACCGATGCGCTTGCCGGCCTCGGCCCTCGCCTCCGGGGGAAGGGCGCCGATCTCGGCGTTGGCCAGGCGCAACGGCGAGCGGTCCCCGGCGTGCGCCAGCCGGGCGGCCTTGAGTGCGTCGAGTGTCGTCGCCGCGGCGACGGCGGCGAGCGCCTCGTCCCGCATGCGGGAGACCTCCCCGGGAGAAAGGCTCGCCACCTCCACGGGGTCGTAATGCTTATTCGGTGCGGACATCGTCCTGCTTCCTGCGCCGGGTTAGGAAAGGGAAAGTCGGTGCGGGCTTACGCCCATCATCATCGCGAACGGCTGGGCGCGGCGGCCGTCACCTAGCCAGGGGCCCACCGGGGCAAGTCGCGGGGCAGCGGTTCGCGGGCCATCCGGCCCGCCGGCCGGGGTCACGCCCCGGGCCGCCGCATTCCGCCGCCCGCCTACCCGAAGTCGGGCTGCCCGGCGGGCATAGTAAATCGGAACTCGGCGCCGCCACCGGGCGCACGCTGCACGGTGATCGTCCCCCCCTGGGCTTCGACCAGGCCCTTCACGATGTACAGGCCGAGCCCGGCGCCGCCACGGCGCTTCGCGCGCCAGAACTGCCGGAAAATCCGCGGCACCAGCTCAGGCGGCACCCCGTCACCTTCGTCGCGCACCGAAACCGCGACCGCGGGTGCCCCGGCAGAACCGCCAGCAGAACCATGAGCGATAACGGAACCGTTCACCGTGCCGGCATTACCCGCGCGGCTCAGCGCCCGGGCGGGAGGATCGTCTACCGGCTGTATCACAATCGTCACGGTACCAGCCCCGTGCCGGACCGCGTTCTCCACCAGGTTGCCCAGGATCTGGTCGACCTTGTCCGCGTCGAGCCAGGTCTCCGGCAACTCCTCGGCGGCCACGATCCGGAAGCGGTCCGGCGGGTCACCGGCGGCGACCCGGCCCGCGACGATCTTCTCCGCGCGCTGCCCGAGGTCCACCAGCTGGCGGTGCACCTCGATGCGGCCCGCCTCGATCCGGGACACGTCCAGTAGCTCGGTGATGAGCCGGGTCACCCGGTCCGCGTCGGCGTTGACCGTCTCCAGCATCACCCGCTTCTGGTCGTCGGTGAACCGGGTCCATTTGGCCAGCAGTGTGGCAGTGAAGCCTTTGACGCTGGTCAGCGGGGAACGCAGTTCGTGGGCGACGGTGGAGACCAGGTCCGCGCGGGTGCGCTCCAGGCGGATCCGCTGCTGCGTGCCGCGCAGGCTGATCGCGATGCGCTGAACGTCGCCGGGCTGAACCGAACCAGGCCAGTCCGGCCCGGTGCCCGGCGCGCAGCGCGGTATCCGCACGTACCCCATGGTGACCAGGAACTCGCTGCCATCAGGCAGGTAAAGCGGCAGTTCTGGATGCCGGGTGCGGGTGGACAGGCCGCGGAAGGGGTCGACGCACGTCCACCAGCTGCGGTCCTCGGAGTCGCGCAGCGGGAGTACCTGCCGGATGTCCCGGCCCAGCGCGTTCAGCGCGGCGATCCCGGTCAGCCGGGTAGCGGCCTGGTTGAACACCAGGATCCGGCCGAGGTGGTCGGCCACCACGAGCCCGTCAGGCAGGTCATCGGCGCAGACCAGTCCGCCCGTGGCCACTACCTGGCCAGCGGGCACGCTCGCCAGGGCGGTGACCGCCGAGTCGGGCCTGAACCTGTCCACTTGACCGCCGCCTCCGTCCGGCTCCTGGGTTGAGTTCCCGTGAATGACGCAACGTGATCAGACTCTAGCGCCTGCGCCGTGTGATGCGGCAGCCCCCAGGGTGGGCTGTTCGGGGGACGTCACAGCTCCGTCAGGTTTGCCGCTACGCCCGGGCGGGCGCCGGCGACTGCTGCGCGCGGGCCGAGGCGTAGAGGCACACCGCGGCCGCGGCGGCCAGGTTCAGGCTCTCGGCCCGGCCGTAGATGGGCACGGCCACGGCGTCATCGGCCAGGTCGAGGACGTCACTGGGCAGCCCCCAGGCCTCGTTGCCGAACAGCCAGGCGGTGGGCTGGCCGAGCCGCCCGGCCGACTGCAGGTCGTCCAGCGTCGTGCCGGCCCCGCCGTCCGCTGCGAGCACCCGCAGGCCGCGCTCCCGCAAAGCCCCCACCGCGTCCGCTGCCGGCGGGCCCGTCACCACCGGAAGGTGGAACAGGCTTCCGGCGGACGCGCGGACGCACTTGCTGTTGTACGGATCCACTGACGACCCGGCGAAGATGACCCCGCCCGCACCTGCCGCGTCCGCGGTGCGCAGGACGGTGCCAGCGTTGCCCGGGTCCCGGACGTTGGCCAGGACGACCGCCAGCCGGGGCTGGCCAGCCGTCAGTCGGTCCAGGTCCACGTCGATGAAGTCGCAGACCGCCAGCACTCCCTGCGGGGTGATGGTCTGGGCCAGCTCGGTCATGACCTCGCCGCTCACCGCGTGCACGTCCGCACCCTGCCCGCTGGCCAGCCCGATGAGGTTCGCGTAGCGGGCCTGCGCGGCGGCGGTCACGAACAGCTGGGTCACCACGCCGTCGGCCGCCAGCGCCTCGCCCACCGCCTGTGGCCCCTCGGCCAGGAACTGCCTGGCCCGCTGCCGGAGCGCCCGCTTAGCAAGCTGGCGGGCCGCCTTGACCCGCGGTGAGCGGACGCTGGTGAGCTCGGCGCCGGGCAGCATCAGGCACAGGCCGATCTGACCCGGGCCACGAGGACGTCAGGCCGCCGCGGTGTCGGCGTCCGGGGCTGCCTCGGCCAGCGCGGCCTTGGCCACCTCGACCAGCGCGGAGAACGACGCCGGGTCGCTGACCGCGAGCTCGGCGAGCATGCGCCGGTCCACTTCGACCTCCGCGAGCCGGAGCCCCTGGATGAAGCGGTTGTAGGTGATGCCGTCCGCGCGGGCGGCAGCGTTGATCCGCTGGATCCACAGCCGGCGGAAATCGCCCTTCCGGTCCTTGCGGTCCCGGTAGGCGTACGTCATCGAGTGGAGGACCTGCTCCTTGGCCTTGCGGTACAGCCGTGACCGCTGGCCACGGTAGCCGCTCGCCCGCTCAAGGACGACCCTGCGCTTCTTGTGGGCGTTGACCGCCCGCTTCACGCGTGCCATTTCATATCTCCCTGGAGGCGGGCTGGGCTACTTCCCCAGCAACTTCTTGACCTTCTTCGTGTCTGCGGCGTCAACCACCAGCTCTTTGCCCAGCCGCCGGGTCCGCTTGCTGGCCTTGTGCTCGAGCAGGTGGTTCATGTTGGCGCGGCGGCGCATCACCTTGCCGCCGCCGGTGATCCGGAACCGCTTAGCGGTGCCGCTGTGCGTCTTCATCTTCGGCATGGTGGCCGTCGTCTCCATCTTCATGTGTGCCTCAAGGCACGATTGTCATGCGCGGTCGGGGCACGCCGTCATGGGGCGTGCCCGTGCCGCTCAAGGCTAGGCGAGCTGCGCGGTGCCCTGGTCAGGCTCCTGCCTGGCCGTCACCGGCCGCTGGGCCCGCGGGCCGAGCCTGCGCGGAGGCCGGCGCGGCCGCGGGGCGGCGCTGCCGTGGCACCGGACGTGCTGCGACTGCCTCCGCCTCTTCTTCGGCCTCCCGTGACGAGCGCTCCGCCTTGGACTCGCTCTTCTTGCGGTGCGGGCCGATCACCATGATCATGTTGCGGCCGTCCTGCTTGGGCTGGGCTTCCACGAAGCCGAGCTCCTCCACATCGCCGGCGAGGCGCTGCAGCAGCCGGAACCCGAGTTCCGGCCGGGACTGCTCACGCCCCCTGAACATGATCGTCACCTTGACCTTGTCGCCCTGCTTGAGGAACCGCTCAACGTGACCCTTCTTGGTCCCGTAGTCGTGCGGGTCGATCTTCGGCCGGAGCTTGATCTCCTTGATGACCGTCTGCGCCTGGTTCTTGCGCGATTCCCTGGCCTTGAGCGCGGACTCGTACTTGAACTTGCCATAGTCCATGAGCTTGCAGACCGGCGGGCGCGCCGTCGGCGCTACTTCCACCAAGTCGAGGTCCGCTTCCTGGGCCAGCCGGAGCGCATCGTTCAGGGCAACGATCCCGACCTGCTCGCCGTTAGGACCGACAAGCCGCACTTCGGGTACGCGAATCCGATCGTTGATACGGGGTTCGGCGCTGATGTGACCTCCATGGGTCTAGTCCACCGCCTGGGCCCGATGCCCGGGCGGGTGCGCTGCGACCATTTCACGGGGCCTCACGTTTGCGGCGGATCTGCCGACCGCATGAAAAAAGCCCCGCACCGAGTGCATGCGGAGCCCACCAAAGCCGCACCGCCCGGCGAGAACATAGCCCTCACCAGGGACGCGACCCCCCGGACTGGCAGCGGCCCGCTCCAGTACAGGATCGGGATCACTCGTCCGGCCTGGCTCGCCGGCCCGGAAGCCGACAGCCGTACCCGCCAGCCAAAGGCCGGCCAGGTGGGAGGTGGTCCTCCGCTTACACGCCCGGCACGCGAGTGCCAGGCTGGTCGTCTGGTAAGAGTAACAGCAATCCAGGCCCGCCAGGTATTCCGGCGCCTACGGTCGCCGGGGTAGTGCGGCGAGCCCGGCGGCCCGCATCGGCTCGAGCGGCGCGGGCTTCCCCGTCATCAGCTCGAACTGCCGGGCGGCCTGGTGCAGCAGCAGCGCGAACCCGCCCGCCACCGGCGCCCCGGACCGCTCGGCCGCGACGGCCAGCCGGGTCGGCCACGGGTGGTACACCACGTCAAGCACGCAGCGCGGGGTCAGTACACCAGCCTCGATCCGTTGGGAATAGGTATCGGCGGCCCCGGCCGGAGTGGTGGCGATGAGCAGACCGGGAGCGGTGACTCGCGGGTCGTCAAACGGCACGAGCCGGACGTTCACGCCGAGCCGGTCCGCGGCGGCCTGCAGGGTGGCGGCCCGCTGCGGGTCGCGGACGGCCACCGTGGCCTCGGTGAGGCCGAGCCCGCGCACCGCGGCCAGGGCGGAGCAGGCCGTCGCGCCCGCGCCCAGGATGAGCGCCGCGGGGTCACCGCCGCGGGCCAGCGACGCGAGGGATCCGGGGCCGCGATCCGCCGCGGGCGGCAGGCTCTCGGCCAGCGCCGCGATCATGCCCGGGACGTCGGTGTTGTGACCCTGGCGCCGGCCGGCGTCGAAGATCACGGTGTTGGCCGCGCCCACCTCCGCCACCAGCGGTCCGGCCTCGTCGAGCAGGGGCAGCACCGCGCGCTTGAGCGGCATGGTCAGGGACAGCCCGGCCCACTCCGGCCCGCACCGCCCGATCAGCCCGGGCAGGCCGGCCTCGTCGCATTCGATGGCCTGATACGCCCAGCCGTCCAGGCCCAGCGCCTGGTACCCCGCACGGTGCAGGACGGGCGACAGCGAGTGAGCGATCGGAGAGCCGAGAACCGCGGCTTTCATGATCGTGGCGTTCAGCCCGAGCCGGTGCGGGAGCCGGTGCCCCCGCCGGTGCTGCCGTACTTGGCGACCGCGGCGTTGAAGTCCGCAGCGTTGGTGAAGAACAGGGTCTTCCCGCTGGCCGAGTTGATGGTCAGGAAGTACAGCCAGCCGTTGCCGTGGTCCGGGTGCAACGCGGCGGTGATAGCCGTGTTCCCGGGGTTGTCGATCGGCCCGGGGGGCAGGCCCGGGTGCAGGTAGGTGTTGTACGGGGACGGGAAGTTGGTGCTGAACGTGGACCCGCTCTTATGCGCCAGACCCATCGCGTACAGAACGGTGGTGTCGAGTTGCAGCTTGATCTTCGGAGTCGCGTTGAGCCGGTTGTAGATCACTTCGGCGATCTTGGGGAAGTCCTGGGGGCGCTTGCCCTCGGCCTGGATGAGGCTCGCTACCGTGATGACCGCGCCTTCTGACTCCTGGGCGTGGGCCGAGGCGGCTGCCAGGCCGATGTTCTGCGCGTTCAGCTTGAACTGGCTGACCATGGACTGGAGCACGCCGGTCGGTGAGGTTTTCGGCTGGACTTCGTAGGTGGCCGGGAACAGGTATCCCTCGGGCTTGCCATGGGCGTAGGGCGGCAGGCCGAGGCCGGCCGGATGTGCGAAGGCCTGCTCATAGCCCTTGAGGTCGCCGGTTTCCTTACCGAGCAGCGCGATGATCTGCGCGGCCTGCATCCCCTCCGGGATGGTGATCTTGGTCTGCTGCCGTGAAGACGGGTTGAGGAGCAGGGCCAGGGCCAGCGAGGCCTTCATGTGCCGGTGCACCTGGTAATAGCCGGGCTGGAGCGCGTTTCCCCGCGGGTTGGCCTTGGCCGCATTGGAGAAGGCCCGCGCGCTGGCCACCACGCCGTCGCTGGCCAGGGTGAGGCCGATCTGGTCGGCGAACTGGCCCGGCTTGATCTGGACCACCACGTTGCCGGTGCCGGGGCCGGAGTAGTCCGGCGGGACGATGTACTCGTGGTAGTAGTGGTAGCCGACTCCCCCGGCGGCCACGATGACCAGGACGAAGACCGCCAGGATGGCGAGCAGGATGACCCGGACGCGCCTGCGCCCCTTCTTGCGGGCTTTGCCGCCGGATCCCCCGCCGGTACGTCCGCGGGATCCCTCCTCCGGGTCCAGTCCGGGCAGCAGGTCACTGCCGAAGCCGCCGCCCTCGGCCCAGGCGTGCGGCTCTTCCTCGCCCGGATACCAGCCCTCGGAGGAGGCGTGGTCCGGGGGTTCGTGCCCCTGATCCGGGGCCATATCCAGGTCACGCGGGTCATCCACGTAGCCCTCATACCCCGGATGACCCCGGCCGACATCTGGTTGGGCGCCGCGGCGGCGGCGGCCCCGGCCGGACCGGCCCGGGTGGTCCGCCGGTTCATCCCGCTCTGGCGGGTAGACAGCCGGATTGTCCAGGTAGTCAGCGGGGTCGTCGGGGTAGCCGGCCGGGCCTTCTGGATAGCCGGCCGGGCCGTCCTGGTAGCCGGCCGGGTCAGATCCCGTCCCGCCGTGGCGGGACCGGCGGCGGGACTGGTCCTGGTCACGCCCGGACCGCCGGGACCGTCGCTCCGCCGGGGGCTGCGGGTCAGCCGGTTCGCCCCACAGATAATCGGACTCCGGCAGTGGCGGGAGCGGGCCAGAGGGATGACCGGACCCCGGCATCGGGCCTGGCGGCAGGGGCGGGAGTTCCCCGGCCTGCCGGTCGTCGTAGCCACCTGGCGCCACGCCGTGCGGGTCACCGTGCTCCGACCAGTCCGGGACGGACCCGGGCGGGTTAAGCCAGCCCGCCGGGCCGGCTGGCTCTGAGTCCCAGGACGCCTGGTCCCAGGACGGGGGCTCCCAGGACTGCGGGGCCCAGCGGTCGGGGGCCATGGGCTCGGGCTCGGGCTGGCGGCCAGCCCGGCCGCCACCTCCCTGATCGAAACCGCCCTGCTGATCGAAGCCGCCTCGCTGATGGAAGCTGCCCCGCTGATCGAAACCGGGCGAGTCGAGACCCAGCGGGTCGGGGCCCCAGTCGAACGCCTCGCCCGGCCGGGCCCCCGGGTTCCGCGGGTAGGAGGCAGGGGGCAGGCTCGAGTCCGCTACCGGGAAGTCTCCCGTGTCGGCGGTCGCGATGGGGTTGCGCGACCAGTCACGCTGGCCCTGGCCGTAGTCACCGGGGGCAAAGGGCTCGTCGGCGTCCCCGGGAGGGTAGTCCCCTGGCCCCCACTGGTCGTCATCTCCCTGAGTCCCGCGGCGCCCGTGCCGGCTCACGCGTCCGTCCCGGGGCCGGGCGCAACGATCTCGCCGGGAGGCCGGCCGGCGGCGCGCTCGGCGTCCAGGGCTCCCTGCAGCAGCAGGGCGGCGGCGGCCTGGTCCACGACTTGCCGCCGGGCCCGGCCGCCCTTGCCCCCCTGGCGCAGCGCCTCGTGGGCCAGGGCGGTGGTGAACCGCTCGTCCACCAGTCGCACCGGGATCGGCATCAGGCGGCCGGCCAGGGCGGCCGCGAACGTCCGGGCCGCGGCGGCCGCTGCGCCTTCACGTCCGGACAGGCTGGTCGGCAGGCCGACGATCACCTCGACCGCCTCGTGCTCCAGCGCCATCCGGACCAGGTGGTCCAGGTCTCCGGGGCCGCGCGGGACGGTGGCCAGCGGGCTGGCCAGCAGGCCATCGGGGTCACAGCGGGCCACGCCGATCCGGACTGATCCAGGGTCAATGCCGAGCCGCACGCCAGTCCTCAATCGGGAGCTCCGCAGCCCTGCGATCTCGTTCGCGCAACGGGTTGGCTGCAGCACGGTTTAACCGTACGCCACAGCATCACGTCATGTCTCTTACAACCGCACGAACCGCATCAAATGCACTGGAGATCGCCTGGCTGGCCTGGTCGCCCTGAGGCGCGCCGCCGCCCTGGGCGATGTCATCACGGCCACCGCCGCCCCCGCCCAGGGCCTGGGTCGCGCTGCGGACCAGCGTCCCGGCGGCCACGCCCAGCGCGCGGGCGGCCTCGTTGACCGCGACGACGACCGCGGGGCGGTCCGCCGGTACGCCCGCGATGATCACCACGACGGGCCGCTCCTGCGGGAACCGGCCCCGGACATCCAGGGCGAGCTTGCGGATATCGTCCGCGGTCGTGCCGTCCGGGACCTGGTGCGCGACGAGCGCGACCGGGCCCACATCCTCGGCGCGGCCGACCAGTTCGGCGGCTGCACCCAGGACCTGCGCGCTGCGCAGCCGGTCCAGGTCGCGCTCGGCCTCCCGGACGCGGCTGACCAGCGCCGCGATCCGGTCCGGCAGGTCTTCGCGGCGCGTTTTGAGCTGCTCGGTCAGCTGGCTGACCAGGACGCTTTCCCGGGCCAGATAGCGGAAGGCGTCGGTGCCGACCAGCGCCTCCACCCGGCGCACGCCAGTGCCGATGGACGACTCGCCGAGGATCTTGATCAGCCCGAGCTGGCCGGACTGGGCCACGTGGGTGCCCCCGCACAGTTCACGGGAGTAGTCGCCCACCTCGACCACGCGGACCTCGTCGCCGTACTTCTCCCCGAACAGGGCGATCGCGCCCATGGAGCGCGCCTCGTCGATGGGCGTGACGAAGGCCCGGACCGCGAGGTCGTCGATGAGGACCGTGTTGACCTCGTCCTCCACGTCGCGCAGCACGGCCGGCGGGACGGCTCCCGCGGCGGTGAAGTCGAAGCGGAGGCGGCCGGGCGAGTTCTCCGACCCGGCCTGGGCCGCGGCGTCCCCGAGGGCGCCCCGGATCGCACGGTGCACCATGTGGGTGGCGGTGTGCGAGCGGGAGATGGCCCGGCGGCGCTCGGTATCGATGTCCGCCGCGGCGGCCGCGCCGACCACCACTTCGCCGGAGGTGACCACGCCCCGGTGCACGATCAGCCCGGGCACGGGGGTCTGCACGTCGCGGACCTCCACCTCGCCGCCGCCCGCGCCGGGGGCACTGGCCACCCGGATCACCCCGCTGTCCGCGAGCTGGCCGCCGCCCTGGGCGTAGAACGGGGTCCGGTCCAGGATGACCTCGACCTCGGTCCCCGCGCCCGCTGCGGGGACGCTCACCCCGCCGGCCAGCAGCCCGGTGACCGTGGCCTCGCCGGAGATCTCGTCGTACCCGGTGAAGACGACCGGCCCGGACTTGGCCAGCAGGCCGGCGAACACGGAGATGTCCGCGTTCCCGGTCTTCTTGTCCAGGGAGTCCTGCTTGGCCCGCTGGCGCTGCTCCGCCATCAGCCGCCGGAAACCCTCCTCGTCCACCTGGAGGCCCTGCTCGCTGGCCATCTCCAGGGTCAGGTCGATCGGGAAGCCGTAGGTGTCGTGCAGCTGGAAGGCCTGCTCACCAGATAGTGCGGCGGCGCCCCGCCGCTTGCTCTCGCCCACCGCGGCGTCGAAGATCGCCGAGCCGGTGCGCAGCGTGGACAGGAACGTGGACTCCTCGGCGTCGATCACCCCGAGTACCCGCGGCGTCGCCTCGACCAGCTCCGGGTACACGCCGGCCATGGCTCCGAGCGCGGTTTCGGCCAGCTCGTGCAGGTAGCGGCCGTCGCTGCCGCCGCCGCGCTGCCCGCCGGCCAGCAGCCGGAGGTTGTAGATGCTGCGGCGCAGGATCCGGCGCAGCACGTAGCCGCGTCCCTCGTTGGAGGGCAGCACCCCGTCGGCCACCAGCATGGCCGCCGTGCGCACGTGGTCGGCGACCACCCGCAGGGCCACGTCCGCCCGGTGGTCACGGCCGTACTTCTGCTCGGTCAGCTCCGCGGCCCGGTCGAGCACCTTCCACAGCGTGTCGACCTCGTAGATGTTGTCCACGCCCTGCAGGATGGCGGCCATCCGCTCCAGGCCCATGCCGGTGTCGATGTTGCGGGAGGGCAGCTCGCCGAGGATGGGCCAGCCCTCCTTGCCCGCTCCCTCACCGCGCAGGTACTGCATGAAGACGAGGTTCCACACCTCGAGGTAACGCTCCTCGTCAGCGACCGGGCCGCCCTCCCGCCCGTAGTCGGGTCCCCGGTCGTAGTAGATCTCCGAGCAGGGGCCGCACGGCCCGGGCACGCCCATGGACCAGTAGTTGTCCGCCATCCCCCGGCGCTGGATGCGGCTCTCCGGCACGCCGACCACGTCCCGCCAGATACGGGCCGCCTCATCGTCGTCGTGGTACACCGTGGCCCACAGCCGGTCCTCGGCGAACCCGAAGCCGCCATCGCGCTCTGGCGTGGTGAGCAGCTCCCAGGCGAACGGGATGGCCTGGTCCTTGAAGTAGTCACCGAAGGAGAAATTGCCCAGCATCTGGAAGAAGGTGCCGTGCCTGGTGGTCTTGCCGACCTCTTCGATGTCCGGCGTGCGCACGCACTTCTGGCAGCTGGTAGCCCGCTTGAAGGGCGGTTCGACCTGACCGAGGAAATACGGCTTGAACGGCTGCATCCCTGCGTTGACCAGGAGCAGGGTGGGATCATCGGCGATCAGCGACGCCGACGGGACCACGGTGTGCCCGCGCTCGGAGAAATAGGTAAGGAAACGGCGGGCAATCTCTGCCGACTCCATCAACGGCCATCCTCTTCATGGTCGGTGCGCCCCTCGAGGGCGGGACGTGACGTCTGTAGCTGGCGCTGGCGGTAGATGTCCATGCCCTCACGCACATCCCCGGCGAACCGGGCCAGCTCCCGGGCTCGCGGGGCCGGCATGATGACCCGGGCCGCGGCGGTCACCCGGCGGTAGCCGGAGATCCCGATTGCCGCGCCGAGGCTGAGCCAGAACACCCTGCGGATCATGACCGGACCCCCCGGCGTTGTGCAACGGGTACCTGGCCGGCCGGCAACTGCCGGCGGGCGTCGGCGGCCGCCGCCCGCAGTTCCGCGGCGTGCCGCACGCCGTACACGAAGGCCGAGACCCGCGCCAGCTTGGTGCCGGAGGTGGCCGCAGCCAGCCGGGCCAGCGGCGCGAGCGCGGTCACCCGTCCGGTGAGTTCCGCCATGCCCGTGGCGACCTGGTCCATGCTCGCGGTGATCTCGTCGGTCCGGTTCAGCTGCCCGGCGGTGGCATCGATCGTGGCGTGCGCCCGCGCGATCACCGCGTCGCTGTCCTCCCGGAGCCCGGACACGGCCGCGGACGTCTGGGTGATCAGCCTGGCCAGCTTGATCAGCACGTAGACCGCGGCGATCACCAGGACCGCCCAGCACGCGGTGGCGATGATGACCGCCACCCATACCGCGTTCAGCATGCCTGCTCCTTCATCTGCCTGACCTTATCTCCCAGGCGGCCTTCGCATCGCGCGACTGAACGGCCCGGGCGGCGGGTTCCCCTGACCGGGAGCCAGCCGGGTCAGGAACCGTCCTGGCCGGGCCCGCCCGCGCCGCGCTCGTCCGGGCCCTGCCCGTCAGGGCCCTGCCCATCCGGGGTCTGCCCGTGCGGCTGGCTCTGCTCATCTGGCCGGGTGCGGCCCAGGATCACCTTGATCCGCTCGGAGCGCTCCGCGTAGCGGGCCTCGGCGCCGTGCCGTGATGGCTCATAGTAGGTGCGGCTGGCCAGCGAATCCGGGGCGTACTGCTGCGTGACCACGCCCTCGGCGTAGTCATGCGGGTACGCGTAGTCCTGGCCGTGGCCGAGCCGCACCGCCCCCGGGTAGTGCGCGTCCCGCAGGTGCGCGGGCACCGGCCCGGCCATCCCGGCGCGGATGTCCGCGGCGGCCGCGCCGATCGCCTTGATCACGGAATTGGATTTCGGGGCCAGCGCCAGGTGGATGGTGGCCTGGGTCAGGTTGATCCGGGCCTCGGGCAGGCCGACGAACTCGACGGCGTGAGCCGCGGCGACCGCCACGCCCAGCGCGGTCGGGTCGGCCATCCCGACGTCCTCGCTGGCGTGCACGATCAGCCGCCGGGCGATGAACCGGGGGTCCTCGCCCGCCTCGATCATCCGCGCCAGGTAGTGGACCGCGGCGTCGGCGTCACTGCCCCGGATGCTCTTGATGAACGCGCTGATCACGTCGTAGTGCTGATCGCCGGCCCGGTCATAGCGGACCGCGGCGCGGTCCACCGCCCGCTCCAGGACGACGGTGTCGATGATGGCACCCTGGCGCAGGCCGAGCGCGGCCGACTCCAGGTAGGTGAGCGCCCGCCGGGCGTCGCCGCTGGCCAGCCGGACCAGGTGGTCCAGGGCCTGGCCGTCGAGGCTGACCGCGCCGCCCAGGCCGCGCTCGTCGGCCAGCGCGCGGCTGATCACCTCGCGCATGTCGTCGTCGCTGAGCGGCTCCAGGGTGAGCACCAGCGACCGGGACAGCAGCGGCCCGACCACGGAAAACGACGGGTTCTCAGTGGTGGCGCCGATAAACGAGACCCAGCGGTTCTCCACGGCGGGCAGCAGGGCATCCTGCTGGGCCTTGTTGAAGCGGTGGACCTCGTCGATGAACAGCACCGTCTGGGTACCGCTGAGGCCCAGCTCGCGCCGGGCGTTCTCGATCGCCGCGCGCACGTCCTTGACGCCCGCGGTGACCGCGGACAGCTCGATGAAGCGCCTGCTGGTGACCTGGCTGATGACGTGGGCCAGGGTGGTCTTGCCGGTACCCGGCGGGCCCCACAGCACCACGGACATGCCCGCGTCGTTCTCGGCCAGCTTGCGCAGCGGCGTCCCCTCGCCGGTCAGGTGCTGCTGGCCGACCACCTCGTCCAGGGTGCGCGGGCGCATCCGCACCGCGAGCGGGGCCGCCGCCCGCGCTGCTTCTTCCCCGGCCGCGTCGAAGAGGCTGTCCGCCTGACCGCCGCCAGCGGTGCCTGCCCTTACCACACTCCGACACTATCTGCCTGCGGCGGATGACCCCGCCCGGCTGTCAGGGCCGGGCGGTCATGGTCCGGGGATCCGGGTCCGGGGTGTCGCCGCCAGGCGGGATGATGACGTCGATGCCCGCCTCCCGCCGCTGCTCGGGCGTGATCGGCGTGGGTGCCCCGGTGAGCGGGTCGGCGCCGGACGCCGCCTTGGGGAAGGCGATCACGTCGCGGATCGTGTCCCGGCTGGCCAGCAGCATGATGAGGCGGTCCCAGCCGAACGCGATGCCGCCGTGCGGGGGCGGCCCGTAGTGCAGCGCGTCGAGCAGGAAGCCGAACTGCGACCGCGCCTCCTCCCGGGACAGCCCGATGACGTCGAACACCTTCTGCTGCATGGCGGGCCGGTGGATACGGATCGAGCCACCGCCGATCTCGTTGCCGTTGCAGACCAGGTCGTAGGCGTCGGCCAGGGCGCCGCCCGGCTCGTCGGCGAACTTGCCCGCCCACTCCGGCAGCGGCGCGGTGAACGGGTGATGCACCGCGGTCCAGCCGCCCTGCCCGTCCTCCTCGAACATCGGCGCGTCGACCACCCAGGTGAAGGCCCAGGCGTCCGGGTCGATGAGGCCCAGCCGGTGGCCGATCTCCAGCCGGGCCGCGCCGAGCAGGGACCGGGTCTGCTGCGGCGGCCCGGCGGCGAAGAACACCGCGTCGTCGGGGCCGGCCCCGACCGCGGCGGCCAGCCCGGCGCGCTCTTCCGCCGACAGGTGCTTGGCCACGGGGCCGGAGTCGGAGACCTCGCCCGAGGCGTCGATGAGCACGTAGGCGAGCCCGCGCGCTCCCCGGGCCTTGGCCCAGTCCTGCCAGTTGTCCAGCTCCCGGCGGGTCTGGCTGGCGCCACCCGGCATCACCGCCGCCCCGACGTACGGGGCCTGGAAGACCCGGAACGAGGACTGCGCGAAGTAACTGGTCAGGTCGGTGAGTTCCAGGCCGAAGCGCAGGTCGGGCTTGTCGGAGCCGAACCGCGCCATGGCGTCGGCGTAGGTCATCTGCGGGATGGGGCGCGGGATCTGGTAGCCCACCACCTCAGACCACAGGCGGCTGACCAGGTCCTCGGCCACCTCGACCACGTCTTCCCGGGTGATGAAGCTCATCTCGATGTCGATCTGGGTGAACTCGGGCTGCCGGTCGGCCCGGAAGTCCTCGTCCCGGAAACAGCGGGCCAGCTGCCAGTACCGCTCCATGCCGCCGACCATGAGCAGCTGCTTGAACAGCTGCGGCGACTGGGGCAGCGCGTACCAGTGACCGGGGCGCAGCCGCACCGGCACCAGGAAGTCCCTGGCCCCTTCGGGTGTGGACCGGGTCAGGTCGGGCGTCTCCACGTACACGAACCGGTGGCTGCGCAGCACGTCGGTCACGAAGTAGGTGGCCTCGGAGCGGACGCGCAGCGCCGCGGCGGTCTCGGGGCGGCGCATGTCCAGGTAGCGGTAGCGCAGCCGGGTTTCCTCGTTCAGGTCGCCGGCCCCGTCGATGGGGAAGGGCAGCGGGTCCGATTCGCCGAGCACTTCCAGTTCGTCCGCGGCCACCTCGATCTCGCCGGTGGGCAGCTCGGGGTTCTCGTTGCCCTGCGGCCTGCGGCGTACCTGGCCGGTGACCTTCACGCAGAACTCGGCCCGCAGCGCGTGCGCGGGACCGTCCTCGCCTTCGTCCCGGAACACGACCTGGACGACCCCGCTGGCGTCACGCAGGTCGATAAAGGTGACCCCGCCGTGGTCCCGGCGGCGGGCCACCCAGCCCGCCAGTATCACCGTCTGGCCGTCCTGCTCGGCGCGCAGCGTGCCCGCCTCGTGCGTTCGGATCATTTCCCCAGTCTCTCGCTCATATACCGGTGGCCCGTCCCCGCCAGCCGCGCGGCGTGCCCGGTGCGGTGCCCGGCTCCAGGCCGGCCAGGAACTGATTGCTGACCCGCTCGACGCCGATGGTGGTCTGCGGGCCATGGCCGGGCAGCACCCGGGTCTCGTCCGGCAGCGTCAGGCAGACCCGGGCCAGGCTGTCCATCATGGCGGCGGTGTCGCCGCCGGGCAGGTCGGTCCGCCCGATCGACCCGGCGAACAGCAGGTCGCCGGAGAACATGATGGCCGGGTCGGAGTGGAACACCACCGACCCCGGGGTGTGCCCGGGCGCCAGGTTGACCGTGATCTCCAGGCCGGCCAGGTTCAGCACGGTCCCGTCGGCCAGTTCCCTGACGTCGTCCGGCTCGGTGAACTCCAGGCCCCCGAACAGCTGCTGGCCGGCGCCCAGGGGCAGGCCCCGGGCCGGATCGGAGAGCAGCGCCCGGTCATCCGGGTGGATATACGCCGGGATACCGCGCGCCCCGCACACCGGCGCCACCGACCACACGTGGTCGATGTGGCCGTGGGTGAGCAGCACCGCGACCGGCTTCAGCCGGTGCTCGGCGACGATTTCCGCGATCCCGCCCGCCGCGTCTTCCCCAGGATCGATGATCACGCACTCCGCGCCGGGTTCCGGGGCCACCAGGTAGCAATTGGCAGCGAAGGAACCGGCCGGAAACCCGGCAATCAGCACGGGGTGACCTCCTTCGGGTGTTCGGGACAGAGGGCGGACTCACGGTCAACTTCGCCCGCTACAGGCTACCGATCTGCTCAGCCCAGCCGCGAACCGATAACAGCGGCGTCACGACCTCACGAGTGCCGGTACCATTCGCGAAGTTTCGCTGGTAAGCAGGCAACAGGCAGCCAGGAGGAACGGATCGGTGACGGGTAAGAAGGATCGGCAGCGCAAGCTGGCCCGGCAACGCATGCTGCGCCAGCAGCAGCGGCGCGCCGAGCAGGCCAGGAAAACACGCCAGATCACGATAGTGGCCGTGGTCTGCTGCGTGGTTGTCGGGCTGGGCGTGGGCGGTTACTTCCTGTTCGCGGGCACGGGTGGCAGCAAGGCCGCGGCCGCGTCCGCGACGTCTTCCGCCACGCCATCCGCGTCCGCCTCCGCCTCCGCCTCCACCCAGGCGGAACCGGCCACCACCTGCAGCTACCAGGCCAGCGGGACCGCGGCGCGGAACGTGGGCCTGCCGCCGACCAAACCCGACTACAAGGCGGGCTACCGGGCGACGATCCACACCAACCGGGGCGACGTGGTCATCGACCTGCTGAACAGCAAGGCCACCTGCACGGTCAACTCCTTCGTGTACCTGGCGGCGAAGAAGTACTTCAATGGCACGCACTGCCACCGGCTGACCACCATCGACCCGTTCGTACTGCAGTGCGGCGATCCGACCGGCACCGGCAGCGGCGGGCCTGGCTACAAGTTCGCTAACGAGAACCTGGCGGGGGCGAAGTACACCCAGGGCACGGTGGCGATGGCGAACTCTGGCCCCAATACCAACGGCAGCCAGTTCTTCATCGTGTACAAGAACTCGAAGCTGGCCGCCAGCTACACACCGTTCGGCGAGGTCGTCAAAGGACTCGGGATCATCCAGAATGTGGCCAAGGCGGGTAGTAACAACGCCAATGCGGCCGGGGATGGGCACCCGAAGGAGAAAGTCGTTATCGAAAGCGTCACCATCAAGAAGACCTGAGCCTGGCAAGGCCGCCAGGACCCAGGGCTGAGCAGGAGGTTAGCGGTGAGCACCGCCAACGATCCGTGGGGCAGGGTAGCTGACGACGGCACGGTCTACGTGCGTGCCGGCGGGAGCGAGCGGGTGGTTGGCTCATGGCAGGCGGGCAGCCCGGACGAGGCGCTCGCCTTCTACCGCCGCAAGTACGAGGGCCTGGAGACCGAGGTCACGCTGCTCGAGCAGCGCATTTCCACCACCGACCTGTCTCCCGGCAGCGCCCGGGCCACCATCGACCGGCTGCTGGAGGCGGTGGCGACGGCGAACGCGGTTGGTGACCTCGACTCGCTGCACGCCCGGCTCGAGGCCCTGACCGGCCAGGTGGACAGCCGCCGTGAGGAGGTCCGGGCCGCCCGCGAGCAGGCCCGGGTCGAGGCCCGGACGTACAAGGAGCGCATCGTCGCCGAGGCCGAGCAGATCGCGGCCGAGGCCACCCACTGGAAGATCAGCGGGGAGCGGATGCGCCAGCTGCTCGAGGAGTGGAAGGCCGCGCCGCGGGCCGACCGGGCAGTGGAGACCGCGCTGTGGAAGCGGCTGTCGGCCGCGCGGAACGCGTTCGCCAAGCGGCGCAAGGCCTATTTCGCCGGGCTGGAAGAGGAACGCGAGGAAGCCAAGTCCCGCAAGGAGAAGCTGGTCGTGGAGGCGGAGGCGCTGGCTACCTCCACCGACTGGGGGCCCACCGCCGCGGCGTACCGGGACCTGATGCGCTCCTGGAAGGCGGCGGGCCGGGCGGGCCGCACCGACGAAGAGGAGCTGTGGGGGCGGTTCAAGGCCGCCCAGGATCAGTTCTTCGCTGAGCGGTCCAACGTGTTCTCGGCCAAGGAGAACGAGCTGCGCGAGCACGCCGCGGTGAAATCCGCGCTGCTGGAGGAGGCCGGCCAGCTGGTCCCGGTGACCGACGTGCGCGCCGCCCGGGCCGCGCTGCGCTCCATCCAGGAACGCTGGGAGCAGGCCGGGTCGGTACCCCGTGAGGCGCACGACCGTCTGGAGCAGGGCCTGCGCCGGATCGAGGACGCGGTCCGCAAGGCCGAGGACGCGCAGTGGCGCCGTTCCAACCCCGAGGCGCTGGCCCGGGCCCAGGGCACGGTGGAGCAGATCCGCACCGCCATCGCCAGCCTTGAGGAGCGGCGGGCCAAGGCGGAGCAGCGCGGCGACACCCGCGCGGCCGCCGAGGCCGCCGAAGCGATCGCCGCCCGCCAGTCCTGGCTCGAGGAAGCCGAGCGCACCCTCGCCGAACTTTCGGGCTGAGGCAAGGCACGCGGCAGGGTTAACGCCAGCCGCTTACGTCGGGGGTCCAGGGGTTACGGGCCTGCGAACGGGAACGCGCGCACGCGCCGGGGAGGCGAGGCCCGCCGCAGGCGGGTGCTCGCCGAGCCGGCGTTCGGCGCGAAGCGGCGATCGGGGGGTCCAGGGGGTCGCCCCCCCGGACTAGTTCAGCTCGTGATTCTGTAGACGTCGTAGACGCCGTCGATGGCCCTTACGGCGCGGAGGACGTGACCGAGGTGCTTCGGGTCGCCCATCTCGAACGTGAACCGGCTGACCGCGACCCGGTCCCTGGTCGTGGTGACCGAGGCGGACAGGATGTTCACGTGCTGGTCGGAGATGGTCCGGGTCACATCGGAGAGCAGGCCGGTCCGGTCCAGCGCCTCCACCTGGATGGCCACCAGGAACAGCGAGTCCTCCGTCGGTGACCAGCGCACCGCTACCAGCCGCTCCGGCTGGGAGTCGAGCAGGTGGCGCAGGTTCAGGCAGTCGGCCCGGTGCACCGACACCCCGTGGCCCCGGGTGATGAACCCGGTGATCTCGTCGCCGGGCACCGGGGTGCAGCATTTGGACAGCCGTGCCCACACGTCGGAGGTGCCTTCCACCACGACCCCGGAATCACCGGGCGGCCGGGTCGAGGGCGGGCGGGTGGGCAGGGTCGTCTCGGCCAGGTCCTCCTGGGCACCCGCTATCCCGCCGGCCGACTGGACCAGCTTGGACGCCACCGACTGCGCGCTGACGTGGCCTTCCCCCACCGCGGCGTACAGCGCGGACAGGTCCGGGTAGTGCAGCTCGGTCGCGATGGTCAGCAGCGCGTCGCCGGTGGCCAGGCGCTGCAGCGGCAGGCCGTGCTTGCGCATGGCCCGGGCGATGGCGGTCTTGCCGGTCTCGGTCGCGGCTTCCCGGCGCTCCTTGGAGAACCAGTGCCGGATCTTGTTGCGGGCCCGGGCGCTCTTGACGAACTGCAGCCAGTCGTGGCTCGGGCCGGCGTCCTGGGCCTTGGAGGTGAAGATCTCGACGGTGTCGCCGTTGTCCAGGGTGCTTTCCAGCGCCACCAGGCGGCCGTTGACCCGGGCCCCGATGGTGCGGTGCCCCACCTCGGTGTGGATGGCGTAGGCGAAGTCCACCGGCGTGGCCCCCTGGGGCAGCGCGATAACCTCGCCCCGCGGGGTGAACACGTAGACCTCGGCGGCCCCGAGGTCGAACCGGAGCGACTCCAGGAACTCGGCCGGATCGGCCGTCTCCCGCTGCCAGTCCACGAGCTGGCGGAGCCAGGCCATGTCGCCGGCGCCGTCCCGGCCTCCCCGGCCGCTGCCGGCCACCTCTTCCTTGTACTTCCAGTGCGCGGCCACGCCGTACTCCGCGCGCCGGTGCATGCCCCAGGTCCTGATCTGCAGCTCGACCGGCTTGCCGCCCGGGCCGATCACGGTGGTGTGCAGCGACTGGTACATGTTGAACTTGGGCATCGCGATGTAGTCCTTGAACCGCCCGGGAACGGGGTTCCACCGGGCGTGGACGGTGCCGAGTGCCGCGTAGCAGTCACGCACCGAGTCCACCAGGACGCGGATGCCCACCAGGTCGTAGATGTCGTCGAAGCCCACGTTGCGGGCGATCATCTTCTGGTAGACGGAGTAGTAGTGCTTGGGGCGGCCGGTCACCCGGGCCTTGACCTTGGCGTCGCGCAGGTCAGTGGAGACGTCCACGATGACCTCTTCGAGGAAGACGTCGCGGCCCGGGGCGCGCTCGGAGACCAGCCGGGCGATCTCGTCGTACCGCTTGGGGTACAGCGTCGCGAAGGCCAGGTCCTCCAGCTCCCACTTGATGGTGTTCATGCCCAGCCGGTGCGCGAGCGGCGCGAAGATCTCCAGCACCTCACGCGACTTGCGCTCCTGCTTGGCCCGGGGCAGATAGCGCAGCGTGCGCATGTTGTGCAGGCGGTCGGCGAGCTTGATGACCAGGACCCTGATGTCGCGGGACATCGCGACCACCATCTTGCGCACGGTCTCGGCCTCGGCGACCTCGCCGTACTTGACCTTGTCCAGCTTGGTGACCCCGTCCACCAGGGCCGCGATCTCGTCCCCGAAATCGGCGCGCAGCGTATCGAGGGCGTAGTCGGTGTCCTCCACCGTGTCGTGCAGCAGGGCCGCGCACAGGGTCTCGTGGTTCATGCCCAGCTCGGCCAGGATGGTGGCCACGGCGAGCGGATGGGTGATGTACGGGTCGCCGCTCTTGCGCTTCTGCCCGGTATGCCAGTGCGCGGCCACGTCGTAGGCGTGCTCGATCAGCCGGACATCCGCCTTGGGGTGGGTCGCGCGCACCGTTTTGATCATCGGCTCGAGCACCGGGTTGATCCCGCCGCCCCGGGCCGCCCCGAGCCGGGCCAGCCGTCGGGCGGCCCGTCCGGACCCGGCGCCGCGCCCGACTCCCGCGCTCCGGCTGGTGGCCGGGCTCCGGCCGTTGAGCGACCGGGACCCCGGGGCCGTGGCAGTCTCGTCGGCCGCGCTCTCCTGCTCGGTGTCCAGCTCAGCCGGGCCTGCTTCGGCGGGCGGCGACGCCACCGTGTCCTCCGCCGCCGCGCCGGGCTGGCCCGGGAGGGCATGAGTGGCTCCAGTCCCGGCACCGCCGGTCGTTGCCACATCACCGGCCACAGGCACTCCTCACGTCCGCCAAGACCTCATTCTATCGGCGGAAGATCCGGAAAGTGCCGAGCTCAGCCCTTGTCACACCACCAGCAGTGACCGGATGGCGGCGTCCGGCAGCCGGGACCGCCCGTTGAGGAAGCTCAATTCCATGATTACCACGATCCCGACGACCTCGGCGCCCGCCTTGCGGACCAGTTCCGCGGTGGCCGAGCCGGTGCCCCCGGTGGCCAGCACGTCGTCCACGATGAGCACCCGCTCTCCCGGGGCGAACGCGTCCTGGTGCACCTCGATGGTGGCGCTGCCGTACTCCAGGTCGTAGCTCTGCGCGTAGGTGGGCCCGGGCAGCTTCCCCTGCTTGCGGACCGGCACGAAACCCGCCCCGAGCTGGAGCGCGACCGGGGCGGCCAGGATGAACCCGCGGGCCTCGATCCCGGCCACCTTGTCCACCACTTCGTGCCCGCTGGCCAGCGCGCTCACCACCGCGGCGAGCGCGACCGGGTCGGCGAGCAGGGGGGTGATGTCCTTGAACATCACCCCGGCCTGCGGGTAGTCGGCGATGTCCCGGACCCGGGACTTGATCAGCTCCGCGATGTCCGTGCTGCTGTCCCCGGGCTGCACCATCTAACGCCGCTTCTTCTTGCCGCCGGGGCGGCGCTTGGCGGACGTGTTCCGGCGGGGCTGCTGCCGCGGCCCGGGACGGCCCCCCGGGGCCGGGCGTGCCGCCCGCCCCGCAGGCACCCGGTCCTCGCCGGCCACCGCATCGCCGGCCTCAGCATCCTGGCCGGGGACGTCCACATCGGGGACGTCCGTGTCGTCGGTGTCGTCGTCGAGCGCGGTGGCGGATCCCGCTGCGGCCCCGGCCGCGGTGGCGCCGGACCCCGCCACGGCGGGACGCCCGGCCTTCGCGCCGGCCCGCCTGGCGGCCCGGCTGCCGGAAGCCCGCTGCGCTACCCGCTTGGCCAGCGCCTTGTACTGCGGGTCCCGCTCCTTGAGGTCCGCGAGCACCGGGGTGGCGATGCAGATGGAGGAGTAGGTACCGGACAGCATGCCGATGAACAGCACCAGGGCGAGGTCGTTCAGTTCGCCGGCGCCCAGCAGCCCGCCGCCGATGAACAGGATCGCGGCCACCGGCAGCAGCGCGATGATCGAGGTATTGATCGACCGGACCAGGGTCTGGTTCAGGGCCAGGTTGGCGGCCTGGCTATAGGTACTTCGGGCCGACCCGAGCAGGCCGGCGGTGTTCTCCCGGACCTTGTCGAAGACGACCACCGTGTCGTACAGCGAGTAACCCAGGATGGTCAGCAACCCGATCACGGTGGCCGGGCTGACCGGGAAACCGGCCAGCGCGTAGACGCCCACCGTGATCACGATGTCGTGCACCAGCGCGATCAGCGCGGCCACGGCCATCCGCCACTCGAACGCGATCGACAGGTAGATGACGATCACGATGAGGAAGGCGATGAGCGCCTGCAGGGCCTTCTGCGAGATCTGGGAGCCCCAGCTGGCCCCGACGAAGTTCACGCTGATCTTGCTCTGCGGGATGCTCAGGTCCCGGGCCAGGGTGGACTGGACCTGCAGGCCCTGGTTGTAGTTCAGCTTGCCCGTCTGCACCTGCCAGGTGGCGCTGCTGCCCGATCCGACGTGCTGGACAATGGCGCCCTCGCCGTCGCCGGTGGAGGCAACCGCGCTCTGCACCTGGCCGATCGAAGACGCCGAGGAGGCCGGGAGGGTGATGACCGAGCCGCCCTTGAAGTCCACGGTGAAGTTCAGCCCGCGGCCGAAGAGGCCGATCAGGCTGAGCAGGAGGATCACCCCGGAGATCATGTACCACAGCTTCTGGCGGCCCACGAAGTCGAAGGAGACCTCGCCGCGGTAGAGGCGGCTGCCGAAGTTGCCGAGCAGCGACATCATGCCTCCTTCGTCGGGGCACCCGCGCGCACCCGGGTCGTCCTGGTGGACCGCCATGGTGCCCGTGCCCCGAGCCGGGCCGGATCAAGACCGGAGAGGGGGTGGCCCTGGCCGAAGAACTTGGTCCGGGCCAGCAGGGTAACCATCGGCTTGGTGAACAGGAAGACCACCACCACATCGATGATCGTGGTCAGGCCGAGAGTGAAAGCGAAGCCCTTGACCTCGCCCAGCGAGAAGTACCACAGCAGGGCCGCGGCCAGGAACGAGACCGTGTCGGAGACCAGCACCGTGCGCCGGGCCCGTTTCCAGCCCCGTTCCACCGCCGTCCGCAGGGTCCGCCCGTCCCGCACCTCGTCACGCAATCGCTCGAAGAACACCACGAAGGAGTCCGCGGTGATGCCGATGGCCACGATCAGGCCGGCCACCCCGGACAGCTGCAGCGCGAAGTTCTGGTACTTGCCGAGCAGGACGATCGCCTCGAACACCAGGACGCCCGCGATGATCAGGCTGGACACCGCGACCACGGCCAGGCCCCGGTAGTACAGCAGGCAGTAGAGCACGACCAGGAGCAGGCCGATGGCGCCGGCGATCAGCCCGGCGCGCAGCTGGGCACTGCCCAGCGAGGGCGAGATCGACTGGACGGACTCCTTGGTGAACGTCAGTGGCAGCGCGCCGTAGTTCAGCACGTTGGCCAGGTTGGTGGCCTCGTCCTGGCTGAAGCTGCCGGTGATCTGGGCCGACCCGCCGGGGATGGCGCCCTGGATGACCGGGAACGAGATGACGTTGCCGTCCAGCACGACCGCCAGCTCGTCCTGCACCGAGTTCACGCCGTACTTGCTGAACATCTGCTCGGTGACCTTGCCGAACGCGGCGCCGCCCGCGGAGTTGAAGTTCAGGTTGGTCTGCCAGTCCACGGACGTGGTGGACTGGGTGGCGCTGGCCGACTTGATGTCCTTGCCTAGCACCGCCGCCTTGTCCAGGACGAACTTGTACCGCACCCCAGACAGGGAGCCGCACGAGACGGTCTGCACATTGGGGTTGTTGTACTGCTGCGCCGTGTATCCAACCTGCTTTTTCCAGTTCTTGTCGGCGCAGTTCAGCTTGTTGAACTGGGCCTTCACCAGCGGGCTGACCAGGCTGGCGTCGCCGCTGGCCCCGGCCACGGTGGAGACACCGGAGCTGCTGGCCGGCGACGGCGTGGCGGACGCGCTGGCCGCCGGGCTCGCGCTGCCCGAGGCCGACGGGGTGGCGGACGCCTGGGCGTGCGCCGCGGTCAGGTGATCAGATCGGCTCGCCATCTCCTTCGCCCCGGTCCCGCCGACCACGCCCCGCGGCCCAGGGCCCCGGTCGTGGCGGACGAGCTGGCCGACGCGGACGCCGTCGGCGACGGGGTGGCCGACGGCGACCCGCTGGCTGAAGGGGTCGGCGTGGGCGTCGTGGTGGCGGTGGTGGCGCCGGTGTTCGGCGCCTGCAAGATCACCTGGCGGAACAGCAGTTGCGCGGTCGTCCCGACCAGGTTCACCACCTTCTGGCTGCCCGCGCCGGGCACGGCGACGTTGATGATGTCGCTGCCCTGCTGCTGGACCTGCGCTTCGGTGAAGCCCGCGCCGTTGACCCGGTTGGCCATGATGTTCTTGGCCTGGGTCATGTCCGCCGCGAACTGGGCGCTGGACACTCCCTTGGGCGCCTCGGCCTTCAGCGCCACCGTGGTGCCGCTGGTCAGGTCCAGGCCCAGGTGGACCTTGAAGTCCTTGCCCCACTGCCCGGGTGAGCCGATGTTGCTGCCCACGATGGCCAGGAACATCACCACGATCAGCGCGGCCAGGACGGCCAGCGCCCGGCCTGGCCGGGAGACGTTACCGCTAGGGGGAGCCAATTCCTCTGTCCTTCGCTTCGCATGTCCCCCGGCCCGACGCTGGGCGGGGCAGGCGGTTATTCCGCGGTGCGCTCGTCCTGAGCCGTGTGGTCAGCGGCGCTGGCCGGGCCCGAGCCGTTCTGGTGCTCGGTGCCATTGGAGTGCTCGGTGGTGGCCACCGGGGCGTCCGTGGTTACCTCGCTGGACACATCCGCGGGACTGTCCTGCTCATGGAACGTGGGGTCCGGCGCATCAGTTCCGGCCATGCCGTCATCGTCCGGCAGGACGTCCAGCACGGCCCGGCGCAGGAACCGGATCTCCACCCCGGGTGCCACCTCGAGCAGCACATCCTGATCATCGGACTCGACGACGGTGGCGTACATGCCCGCCGTGGTGCGAACCCGCTGACCCGGCTGGACCTGGCCCTGCATTTCCTGAACCTTGCGCTGCTTGGCGCGCTGCGGCCTGATCATGACGAAGTAGAGCAGCCCGAACAGCACCACGATGACGATCAGGAACGTGTAGCTCCCGCTGCCGGACTTGGCGGCCGCAAGATAATGCATGTGCCCCATCGCGGGGTTTCCTTCCAGTTGATGAGCTCTGCCTGGCCGCGCGCCTGGCCTTTCGGCCGGCTGGGCCGGAAATCCGTGGCCATCCGGGCAGCGGTTGACCAACTGCCGAAGTGTAGCGGCGCGCGGGCAGCGCACCAACAGGCTACGGCTTCTGGCGACTGATCGTGACATCCCCGCGACCATTTCGGGCGCGACCGGACACGGTCAGCCGCAGGTCACTCGAACAGGCTGCCCGGCAGGGCCAGGCCCGGCGGCTCGGGCGGGTCCAGTCCCAGGTGCTGCCAGGCCGCCGGGGTGGCCACCCGCCCGCGCGGGGTCCTGGCCATCAGGCCCCGCCGGACCAGGAACGGCTCGGCGACCACCTCCACCGTCTCGGCCTCCTCGCCCACCGCCACCGCGAGCGTGGACAGCCCGACCGGGCCGCCGCCGAACCTGGTCACCAGGGCGCTGAGCACCGCGCGGTCCAGCCGGTCCAGGCCCGCCTCGTCCACCTCGTACAGTTCCAGGGCGGAGCGGGCCAGGTCACGGGTGACCACGCCGTCGGCACGGACCTCGGCGTAGTCACGGACCCGGCGCAGCAGCCGGTTGGCGATCCGCGGGGTGCCCCGGGACCGCCCGGCGATCTCGTCCGCGCCGTCGTCGCGCAGCGCCACCCCGAGCAGGTCGGCCGACCGGCGGACGATGATCTCCAGCTCGGCTGGCTCGTAGAAGTCGAGGCGCGCGGTGAAGCCGAACCGGTCGCGCAGCGGGGCGGGCAGCAGCCCGGCCCGGGTGGTGGCGCCGACCAGGGTGAACGGCGCGATCTCCAGCGGGATGGCGGTCGCACCTGGTCCCTTGCCGACCACGACGTCGACCCGGAAGTCCTCCATGGCCAGGTAGAGCATCTCCTCGGCGGGGCGGGCCAGCCGGTGGATCTCGTCGATGAACACCACGTCCCGCTCCCCCAGCGTGGACAGGATGGCGGCGAGGTCACCGGCCCGCTCGATGGCCGGCCCGCTGGTGATCCGCAGCGGCGCGCCCAGCTCCGCCGCGATGATCATCGCGAACGTGGTCTTGCCCAGGCCCGGCGGCCCGGACAGCAGCACGTGATCCGGGGCCCGGCCCCGCCGCAGGGCGCCCTCCAGGACCAGGGACAGCTGCTCGCGGACCCGGTTCTGGCCGATGACCTCGGCGAGCCGTTTGGGCCGCAAGGCACCTTCGATGGCGCGCTCGTCCGCATCCACCAGCGGCGAGACCAGGCGCTCTCCCTCCACCGCACCTGCTCTGCTACCGCGCTCGTCCGCTCCACCAGCGGCGAGACCAGGCGCTCTCCCTCCACCGCACCTGCTCTGCTACCGCGCTCGTCCGCGTCGACCAGCGGCGAGACCAGGCGCTCCCGTTCCGCGGCGGCGGCCAGGGCCTGCTCCTCCGCGGCGGCCAGGGCTTTCTCCGCGGCGGACAGCGGTGCCTCCTCCGCATCCCCGGCGGCGGAATGAGCGCCCCGGCCCGGGCGCGGGCCCGGGCTGGTCATGTGCGGCTCAGCTTGCGCAGCGCGGCCCGCAGTGCGACGGACACGTCCACCGCCCCATCCGGCCCGCCCGTCCCGGCCGGGCTGACGGCCAGGTCGGCGGCGACCGCGGCGATGGCCTGCTCGGCGTCCCGGGCGGGCCAGCCCAGGTTGACCAGGCCGGCCCGGACCTGATCACGCCACAGCGCGGTGCCGTCCGCCGCCGAGCCGGCCCCGGGCGGCGGGCCCATGATCCCGGCCGGGGCGGCGGGTGAGCCGAGCCGTCCGGCCAGTTCCAGCACGATCCGCTGCGCGCCCTTGCGGCCGATGCCCGGCACCCGGGTCAGCGCGGCCACGTCCTCCGCCGCGATGGCCTGGCGCAGGCCGTCCGGGCTGAACGAGGCCAGCATGGCCAGCGCGAGCCGCGGTCCCACCCCGCTGGCCGTCTGCACCAGCTCGAAGACATCCCGCTCGTCGTCGCTGGCGAAGCCGTACAGGGTCAGCGCGTCCTCGCGGACCACCAGGGAGGTGGCGACCCGGGCCCGTTCGCCGGTGCGCAGTGCGGCCAGCGTGCCGGGCGTGGCCTGGACCAGCAGCCCCACCCCGCCGACCTCGATCACCGCGCCCTCGGGGGCGATCGCGCACACCAGCCCGTCCAGATGCGAGATCACCGGAAGCCTCCTGCGTGCGTGGGGCTGGCGCCCGGGGCCGTCTGCCGGGCGGCCAGCGCGGCGGCCGCCAGCCGGGTCTGCGGGCCGCGCCACAGGTGGCAGATGGCCAGGGCCAGGGCATCCGCCGTGTCCGCGGGCTTCGGCGGCTCCGCCAGCCGGAGCAGCCGCATCACCATCGTCGTCACCTGGGCCTTGTCCGCCCGCCCGCTCCCCGTCACCGCGGCCTTCACCTCACTCGGCGTGTGCAGCGCGACCGGCAGGCCGCGCCGCGCCGCGCACAGCACCGCCACCGCGCCCGCCTGCGCGGTACCCATCACCGTGCGCACGTTGTGCTGGCTGAACACGCGCTCCACGGCCACCGCGTCCGGGTGGTGCTCGGCCAGCCAGGAGTCGATCTCTGCCTCCAGGGCCAGCAGCCGGGCCGCGATATCGGCGGTGGGCGGGGTCCGCGCGACGCCCGCGGCGACCAGGCCGGGCGGCCTGCCGGGGGCGCCTTCCACCACACCAAGCCCGCACCGGGTCAGCCCCGGATCGACGCCGAGCACCCGCATTTGCGCTCCATCCCGGCTGGCCCGGCCGATCCGGGCTCTCACGAACACGTGTTCGGTCGGCTCTGACCCTACCGGCCCGGGCCGCCCGGCGCGCTCCGCAGGCCCGGCGTGTCGGCATTCCCGGCGCCTGCAGGCCGGCTCAGAAGAACTCGAGCATGAACGGGTCCGCCCCGAACGCGGCGTCCAGCGCGGCGTCGCCGCCGGGGTCGCCCCCCGCCGCCAGCCCGGCCCGGCGCAGGGTGCCCAGCGGCGTGCCCCCGTACAGCGCGGCGAACCCGCGCGGTCCGAGGGTCAGCGCGGTAGGCGCCGGCGGCGGGTCCCCCGGCCTCGTCCCGGCCGGGGTGAGCACGCCCTTGCTGCCGCCCACGTCCAGCGTCCACCAGCCGTCGTGGGCCGGCCGGTCCGGGTCGGCCAGCCGGAGGACCGCGGTGAGCTCGACCCCGGGCGGGAAGCCCCGCCCGGCCACGGCCGCGGCCGCGTCCACCACCCGGAGCATCCAGGCCGTCTGCCTGGCCGGGCTCACGTCCGGGTCGGTGGTCAGCCACTGCACCGGGTCGGCGGGGCCGACGGTGGCCTGGACCGTGCTGGCGATGGAGGAGTGCGAGGACACGATGCCCCAGATAGCCCGGGTGGCCGCAGCCGAGCTGGCGATGACCCGTTCCACCTGGAGTTCGTCGTTGCCGTGCTGCCAGCGATAGGCGAGGAACCCGTCCGGCGCCAGGTAGGCGAAGCGCTGCTCGTCGCTGAGCCAGCGGGCCACGGCCGCCTCGTCCCGGGTGTTCGGGCCGCAGTCACGCAGGGCCTGGTGCACCCGGCCGACGGTGGCGAGCACGTCGGTGGCGTCACGCGGCCCGCACCGGCGCATCCGCAGGTGCGGGGCGGCGGCGGCGCGGCCTCGGTTCCGGGGGCCGGCGCAGGCAAGGACGCGTCCGGGGGGACCAGCGAGCGCAGCGAGCGGGCCGGGATCCTCACCTGGCTCAGTCCGCCCGCGATCTCCCAGCCCAGGGACCGGTACAGCGCGAGGGTGGCGGGATACAGCGCGGAAATGTGGTAACCACGGTCGCCGATCAGCCCGAGCAGGGTGCGCATGAGGGCCCGGCCGGTGCCGCGCCCCCGTTCCTCGGGCGCCACCGCGACGCTGGCCACCCCGGCCATCGGTACCGGCTGGCCGTGCCACCACTGGACCATGTCGTGGTAGCGGGCGGCGGCCAGCAGCTGCCCGCCGTCGAACACCCCCAGGTACTGCCGGGCCCCGATGGCGGCTTCGGCGTTTTCCTCCCAGCGCGTCCGGTCCGCCCGGGCGATCGGCCCGAAGGCCCGGACGCTCAGGTCCAGGAGCGCTCCGGGGTCGTCAGCGGGACCCAGTTCCCTGATGTCCACCCGTCAGCCGAGCTTCTCCATGACGTCGTCAGGCACCGAGTAGTTCGCGTAGACGTCCTGGACGTCGTCGGAGTCCTCCACCGCCTCGATCAGCCGGAAGACCCGCTTGGCCTGCTCCTCGTCCAGCTCCACCTCGACCGTCGGCAGGAACGCCGCCTCGGCGGAGTCGTATTCGATCCCGGCCTGCTGCAGCGCGCTGCGGACCGCGATGAGATCGGTCGGCTCGCTGATCACCTCGAACGACTCACCCAGGTCGTTGACCTCTTCGGCGCCCGCGTCGAGCACCGCGGTGAGCACGTCGTCCTCGCCCGCCCCGTCCGCCTTGGGCACGATCACCACGCCCTTGCGGTGGAAGAGGTAGGACACGGAGCCGGGGTCAGCCATAGTCCCGCCGTTGCGGGTCAGCGCGGTCCGCACGTCGGCGGCGGCCCGGTTCCGGTTGTCGGTCAGGCACTCCACGAGCACCGCGACCCCGCCCGGCGCATACCCCTCGTAGGCGATGTTCTCGTAGGCGGCACCGCCTGCTTCCAGGCCAGCCCCGCGCCGGATGGCCCGGTCGATGTTCTCGTTCGGCACGGAATTCTTCTTGGCCTTCTGCACCGCGTCATACAAGGTCGGGTTGCCGGCCGGGTCCGCACCCCCGGTCCGCGCCGCCACCTCGACGTTCTTGATCAGCTTGGCGAAGAGCTTGCCCCGCCTGGCGTCGATGACCGCCTTCTTGTGCTTGGTCGTGGCCCACTTGGAGTGGCCGCTCATATCCGATCCCTCACCATGTCAACAAACAGCTTGTGCACCCGCAGGTCGCCGGTCAGCTCGGGGTGGAAGGCGGTGGCCAGCGCCGGGCCCTGGCGGACCGCGACGATCCTACCGGTGCCCGGGTCAGCCCCGAGTATCTCGACGTCCGGCCCGGTGTCCTCGACCCACGGCGCCCGGATGAACACGGCCCGCAGCGCCGGCCCGGGCACCCCGGTCAGCGGGATGTCCGCCTCGAACGAGTCCACCTGCCGCCCGAACGCGTTGCGCCGCACGGTCATGTCGATGCCGCCCAGCGTTTCCTGCCCCGCGATGCCGTCCAGCAGCCGGTCGGCCAGCATGATCATGCCAGCGCACGACCCGAAGACGGGCATCCCCCCGCTGATCCGCTTGCGCAGCGGCTCCATCATCTCGAAGATCACCGCGAGCTTCCACATCGTGGTGGACTCCCCGCCCGGGATGATCAGCCCGTCCACCTGGTCGAGCTCGTCCGGCCGGCGGACCCGCAGCGGGCGGGCCCCGGCCGACTCCAGCGCCCGGAAGTGCTCGACCACGTCACCCTGGAGGGAGAGCACGCCCACAGCCGGTCCCCCTGTGGCGGGCCCCCCTGAATCGAGGATGTGGTCGGGCATGACGGGTCCTTCCGGGCAGGGTGGGGCTGCTTCGAGCGTAGCGGTCTGCGTGCAACACCAGGAACAGGGCGGATCTTCCCTGCCGTCGGCGGCTACTGCGGTCAGCCGGCCTGGGGACCGGCCTGCGCGGCGGGGCCTTCGTCCTCTGGCGGGCCGGCGGGCCCGGGCCGCGGGGCGGGCTCCTCTCCCGCGGCCGGCCCGGGCTCCTGCGCCTCCAGGCCCAGGTGCCGCTGCACGGCGGCCAGCCTGGCGTCGATCGAGCGCAGCCGCGCGAGGATCTCCGCCATCTGGGCTGGCGAGCCCACGATGTGCATCTCGGGCTCCCTCCCGGCCAGGCCCTCGGCCGACTCCCACCGGCCGCCGGCCACACTCTCACCGGCCTCCTCGCGCCCGCGCAGGAGCTGGAGTACCTGCTGGCGGACCCGGTTCAGGTCCGCGCCCAGGTTGACCAGCACCTGGGCCGCCACGCCCTCACCCTCGCGGATGAGGCCGAGCAGGATGTGCTCGGTGCCGATGTAGTCGTGCCCGAGCTGCTGGGACTCGCGCAGGGAGAGCTCAAGCACCTTCTTGGCCCGCGGGGTGAACGGGATATGCCCGGACAGCTCGTGCTGCCCCCGGGGGACCATCTCCTCGACGTTGCGCCGGACGTCTTCCAGGCTGATCCCGAGGGATTCCAGGGCCCTGGCCGCCACGCCCTCGCCCTCGTGGATCAGGCCCAGCAGGAGGTGCTCGGTGCCGATGTAGTCGTGGTTGAGCAGCCGGGCCTCTTCCTGGGCCAGGACGACGACCCGGCGAGCCCGGTCAGTGAACTTCTCGAACATCTGCCGCTCCCCTCCCCCAGTGGGTGGGTGAAGACGGTACGTAAAACCAGGGAACGAGGGTGCCCCGTCAGCGCTGGCCGGACGCCAGCGCCGGAGGGGGCAGCCCGCTCAGTCACCAGCCGCGGCTGGCGTAACGGTCGGCGGGGGGCAGGGTGTCGGTGCTGATCCCGACCATGGGCTCACCGAGCCCGCGGGACACCTTGGCCACGACGTCGGGGTCGTCGTGGAAGGTGGTGGCCTTCACGATCGCGGCGGCGCGGGCGGCCGGGTCACCGGACTTGAAGATCCCCGAGCCGACGAAGACCCCTTCGGCGCCCAGCTGCATCATCATCGCCGCGTCGGCGGGGGTGGCGATGCCGCCCGCGGTGAACAGCACGACCGGCAGCTTGCCCAGCCGGGCGACCTCGGCGACCAGCTCGTAAGGAGCCTGCAGGTCCTTGGCGGCCGCGTAGAGTTCCTCGTCCCGCAGCGTGCCCAGGCCGCGGATGGCGGCGGAGATGGAGCGCATGTGCCGGGTGGCCTCGACCACGTTGCCGGTGCCCGCCTCCCCCTTGGACCTGATCATGGCCGCGCCCTCGGCCAGCCGCCGGAGCGCCTCGCCCAGGTTGGTCGCGCCGCACACGAACGGCACGGTGAACTCCCACTTGTCCACGTGGTGGGCTTCGTCGGCCGGGGTCAGCACCTCGGACTCGTCGATGTAGTCCACCCCGATGGCCTGGAGGACCTGCGCCTCAGCGAAGTGCCCGATCCGGCACTTGGCCATGACCGGGATGGACACCGCCTGGATGATCCCGTCGATCATGTCGGGGTCGCTCATCCGGGCCACGCCGCCCTGGGCGCGGATGTCGGCCGGGACCCGCTCCAGCGCCATCACCGCGACGGCCCCGGCGTCCTCGGCGATCTTGGCCTGATCCGGCGTTACCACGTCCATGATCACGCCGCCCTTGAGCATGTCCGCCATGCCCCGCTTGACCCGCGCGGTGCCGGTCTGCGTGGCTGCGGCCTCCGTCGCGGAGGGGCTCACGGAGCTGGATGCGGTACTGCGTGACACGGTGGACCTCATTCGGATCGGCAGAGTTGAGTTACGTCCATGGTAGGCGCTCGGTCAGCTGGTCAAATGGGGCATGTCGGAGCCTCCGGCCTCGGCCGTCGCGACGACCAGCGAGTCATCCATCTCGAAGAAGGCCGGCAGGGGCGCTCCCCCGGCCAGCCCGAGCACCCGGGCCAGCCAGCGGCGCCGCGCCGCCTGGGTCGCGGCGACCGCGTCGTTGTAGAACTTGCGGGCCAGGAACACCTGGTGGGCGGCGGACTCCAGCTCGTCGAGCAGCTCGTCGACGCTGCCCTGGCCGTCCAGGGAGGCCCGGAAATCAGGCTGGCTGAGCACGGCCCGCAGGGCCCGGGTCAGATCGCTCTCGGCGAGCTCGTTCGGCTCACCGGCCGCCCGCGCGTCGTGCGCCGCACCGGCCAGCAGCAGGCTGGTGGCCGGGTCGAGCAGGCCGCAGGCGGCTAGTTCCAGCGCGACCGAGCTGCGCCGGACCAGCGCCGCGTCGAGCGCGGCCCGGGCCCCGTCCACCCGCGCGTGCAGCCGGTCGAGGCGGCCCGCCCGCCAGGACACGTACACGCCCACGAGCACCGCCGCCACGGCGATGAGGATGACGTCGATCAGCATCGGGCACCGACCCGCAGGCCCTGGCTCATGTGGCCACCCCGACCTGGCCGGACGCGGCCATCACCGCCTCGTAGACGCGGATCACGTCGCGGGCCACGACCGGCCAGTCATAGGCCCGGACCGCCTCGGAGGCCGCCTCGGACAGGGCGGCCCGCCGCGCCGGGTCGTCGAGCAGCCGCCCGGCCGCCTCAGCCAGCGCCGCCGCGTCACCGGTCTCGAACAGCTCTCCCGCCCGGCCGCCGCGCAGCACCTTCCGGAACGCGTCGAGGTCGCTGGCCGCGATGGGTGCCCCCGCCGCCATGGCCTCGGCGAGCACGATGCCGAAGCTCTCCCCGCCGGTGTTGGGCGCGCAGAACACGTCGACCGAGTGATAGACGCGGGCCTTGTCCTCCTCGCTGACCTGGCCGGGCAGGATCACCCGCGGGCGCAGCGGCGCGGGGACCTTGGCCAGGACATCGTCCACGTCACCCGGCCCGGCGATGAGCAGCCGCAGTCCGGGCCGCTGCGCGCCCAGCTCGGCGAACGCGCGCAGCAGCACGTCCAGGCCCTTGCGCGGTTCGTCCATCCGGCCCAGGAAGCCGAGCGCGCCGCCTTCCCCGGGCCAGCCTGGCAGCGGGCTGGCCTTCTCATACCGGCTGACGGTCACCCCGTTCGGGATCAGCACCGCGTCGCCGCCGATGTGCTCGACCAGGGTGGTGCGCGCGGCCTCGGAGACCGCGATCCATCCGTTGACCTTCTCCAGCGCGGTCCGCAGGGCCGGCCCGGAGGCGTGCATGACCCGGGACCGCGTGGTGGCGGTGTGCACGGTGGCCACGATCGGCCCGTCCGCCACCCAGCAGGCCAGCAGGGACAGGCTGGGCGCGGCCGGCTCGTGCACGTGCAGCACGTCGAACCCGCCTTCCTTGACCCAGCGCCGGACGCGGCTGGCGGACAGGAACCCGAAGGCCAGCCGGGCCACCGACCCGTTGTAGGGCACCGGGACGGCCCGGCCGGCGGGCACCACGTAGGCGGGCAGCGGGGTGTCGTCGTCGGCGGGCGAGATCACCGAGACGTCGTGGCCCAGGCCGATCAGCGCCTCGGCCAGGTCCCGGATGTGCTGCTGTACCCCGCCGGGCACCGCCCAGGTGTAGGGACAGACGATGCCGACTCTCACGGTCCGCCACCCGCGCTCGTGCTGGCCGGTTCGCCGTCACCGCGTTCCGCGCGATCCGCGGCGGCCAGCCGCTCCGGGTCGAGATCAGCGACGAAGACCTTCTGGAGCATGTGCCAGTCTTGCGGGTGCGCGCGGATGCCGTCCTCGTAGTCCCGGGCGACCGCCTGGGTCATCGCCGCGACTTTCTCCCGCCGGGTTCCGGACTCCGGCACCGGAACTTCGTTAGAGATACGAGCTCTCCAGTCGGGTCCGTCGAACCACAGCGTGGTGGGGAGCAGGGCCGCGCCGGTCTGCACGGCCAGCGCGGCGGGGCCCGCCATCATCCGTGCCTTCTCGCCGAAGAACTCCACCTCGATGCCGCGGCCGGTGACGTCCCGGTCGGAGACCAGGCAGACCAGGCCGCCGGCCCGGAGCCGCTGGGCCAGCACGCCGAACCGGCTGTCCCCGCCGCTGGCCGGGAGCACCTCCATGCCGAGCCCTTCGCGGAATTCGAGGAACCGGCGGAACAGGGACTCGGGCTTGAGCCGCTCGGCGACCGTGGTGAACTTGCCCACCCCGCGGCCGATGATCCAGGCCCCGGCCAGCTCGTAGTTGCCGGTGTGCGGCAGGGCGATGATCACCCCGCGTCCGGCGGCCAGGTTGTCCTGGATGTTCTCCTCCCCGGTCGCGTGCATGTCCGCCTGGATCCGCTGCTGGCCGATCACCGGCAGCCGGAACGCCTCCAGCCAGTAGCGGGCGTAGGAGCGCATGGTCTGCCGGGACAGCGCGCGCAGTTGCTTGCCGGTCACGGACGGGCCGGTGACGCGGAGCAGGTTCGCCTCGAGCACCTGGACTCCGGGCCCCTGGCGGCGCCAGGCGAGGTCCGCGCCGAACTGGAAGCCGCGGCGGGCCCAGGATTCCGGTATCCGGCAGACCAGGCTCCAGCCGAGGGCATACCCGGCGTCGGTCAGCCGGTCCCGTACCGAGGTCACGCCTTATCCTTTCGCGCGCCGCTCTCCCCAGGGTCGCGAACCGCCGCGGCCGGGCCGGCACCGGGTACGCCGTTACCCGTCCCGCCGTGACCCGCGGCCTTGTTTCCCGGGCCGCTGCTGCCCGGGACGCTGTGGCCCTGGCCCGCAGCCCCGGCGGCGGGCTGCCCCGCGGCGCGCGGGCCGACCGCCTTGCGTACCACCAGGACGCGCTGGACGAACGTGACCGTGCTGCCCACCGCGAGCACCCACAGCCCGATGGCCAGGACGAACGGCACGCCCAGCCCGGTGAGGCCGGCCACGACCAGCACGAGCACCAGCCGCTCCGAGCGCTCGGCCACGCCCACGTCGGCGCGCACGCCTATCCCCTCGGCCCGGGCCCGGGCATACGACACCATCGACCCCGCGACCAGGCAGAACAATGCCACGCAGGCCAGCACCGGCTGATGGTCGCGGGCCAGGTAGATGGCCAGGCCGCCGAAGACCGCCGAGTCCCCGATCCGGTCCAGGGTCGAATCCAGGAACGCCCCCCACGCCCCAGATGTCCCTTTCATCCGGGCCAGCAGGCCGTCCAGCATGTCGAACATGGCGAAGCCCCAGCACACCAGGGTCCCGGCGAACAGGTGCCCGGTGGGGAACAGCCAGAGCGCGCCCGACGGCCACGCCGACCGTGCCGATGGCCGTGATCATGTTCGGGGTGATGGGGGTGCGCGCCAGCGCCTCGCCGACCGGCCGCAGCAGGCGGGCGAAGAAGGGTCTCAGGGCGTTCAGCATGGCCGTCCGATCCTACTGGCGGAGTGGACAGGAGGGACGATTCCGGCTGGGGGCTTGTGGTCGGGTGTCCAGCAGGTAAAGGCTGGCTGTGAGGCAGCCGAACAGCGTCGTAGGAGGCGAGTACTCATGACCGACAGGAGAGGATCGACAGCTACAGGCGGTACAGCAGGGGCCGATCAGCCCGGCAGCGTGCGGAATGTCGCGCTGGTCGGCCATTCCGGGTCAGGCAAGACAACTCTGGTCGAGGCTCTCCTGGCGGGTACGGGCGCCATCCCGCGGACCGGACGGGTGGAAGACGGCACCACGGTTAGCGACTTCGATGAGGTGGAAGTCCGGCAGCAACGCTCGGTGAACCTGACCCTGGCACCGGTGGTGCACGCCGGGATCAAGATCAACCTCCTCGACACACCAGGGTACGCCGATTTCACCGGTGACCTGCGGGCGGGCCTGCGGGCCGCGGACGCCGCCCTGTTCACCGTGCCGGCCACCGACGGGGTGGACGGGCTGACCCGGATGCTGTGGGAGGAGTGCGCCAGCGTCGGGATGCCCCGGGCCGTGGTCATCACCAAGCTGGATCATCAGCGGGCCGACTTCGACGAGGCCCTGCAGGCCTGCCAGGACGCGTTCGGCGACTCCGTCGCGCCGCTCTACCTGCCGGTGACCTCGGGTCCCGGGGCCGTGGCCGGGCTGATCGGCCTGCTGTCCGGGCGCTTCTACGACTACAGCAGCGGCACGCGCACCGAGCGAGACCCGGACGCGGACCAGGCCGACCGGGCCGAGGAGATGCGCAGCGCACTGATCGAGGGCGTCATCCAGGAAAGCGAAGACGAGACCCTCATGGACCGGTACCTGTCCGGGGAGACCATCGATCCCAAGGTGCTGATCGAGGACCTGGAGAAGGCCGTCGCCCAGGGCAGCTTCTACCCGGTGCTGGCCACGTCGAGCCTCCAGGGCATCGGGCTGGCCGAACTGCTGGAGATCATGACCCAGGCGTTCCCGGCCCCCGCCGAGCATCCCCTGCCCGGCGTGACCACCCTGGACGGCAAGGCGGTCACCGGGCTGTCCTGTGACCCGGACGGGCCGTTGCTGGCCGAGGTGGTCAAGACCACGTCCGACCCCTATGTGGGGCGGATCAGCCTGGTCCGGGTGTTCTCCGGGACCCTGCGGCCCGATGCGGCGGTGCACGTCTCCGGGCACGGCCTGGCCGAGCGTGGTCACGCTGACCATGACATGGACGAGCGGATCGGCGCCCTCACCTCGCCGCTGGGCAAGCAGCAGCGCCCGGTGCCGCAGTGCGTGGCCGGGGACATCTGCGCCGTGGCCAAGCTGTCCAGCGCCGAGACCGGCGACACCCTGTCGGACAAGGACCATCCGCTGCTGATGGAGCCGTGGTCCATCCCCGACCCGCTGCTCCCGGTAGCCATCTCCGCCAAGTCCAAGGCCGACGAGGACAAGATGTCCCAGGCGATCTACCGCCTGGTGGCCGAGGACCCGACGCTGCGGATGGAGAACAACTCCGAAACCCGCCAGCTGGTCCTGTGGTGCATGGGCGAAGCCCATTCGGACCTGCTGCTGGACCGGCTGTCCTCGCGGTACGGGGTGGGCGTGGAAACCAAGGGCCTGCGGGTCCCGCTGCGCGAGACGGTGGCCGGGAAGGCCCGGGGACTGGGCCGCAACGTCAAGCAGACCGGCGGGCACGGCGAATTCGGCGTGTGCCACATCGAGGTGGAGCCGACCACGTCGGGCACCGGCTTCGAGTTCGTGGACAAGGTCGTCGGGGGCGTGGTGCCCCGCCAGTTCATCCCCTCGGTGGAGAAGGGCGTGCGGGCCCAGCTGGAGCAGGGGGTGATGGCCGGCTACCCGATGGTCGACGTCAGGGTCACCCTGTTCGACGGCAAGGCGCACCCGGTGGACTCCTCGGACATGGCCTTCCAGAAGGCGGGCCGGGCGGCCCTGCGGGACGCCGCGGACAAGGCCAAGGTGCTGCTGCTCGAGCCGGTGGACGAGCTGTCCGTGCTGGTCGTGGACGACTACGTGGGGGCGGTCATGTCCGACCTGTCCTCGCGGCGCGGCCGGGTGCTCGGCACCGAGCCGGTGGCTGGCGGGCGCACGCTGGTCAAGGCCGAAGTGCCGCAGCTGGAACTCACCCGGTACGCGATCGACCTGCGCTCGATGTCGCACGGCACCGGCTCGTTCAGCCGCAGCTACCTGCGGTACGAACCGCTCCCGTCGCATCTGGCCGACAAGATGGCGGCCACCGCGGCTGAATAGTCCGGGGGGACGACTAACCCGAAGAGCCTGGCCGGCCGCTTACGCGGCCGGCCAGGCGTCGGCGATCAGCTTGCGGGTGTCCCTCAGCAGCTGGGGCAGGACGCGGGTGTGCCCGACGACGGGCATGAAGTTGGTGTCCCCGCCCCACCGGGGCACCACGTGCTGATGCAGGTGCGCCGCGATGCCCGCGCCCGCCACCGACCCCATGTTCATGCCGATGTTGAAGCCCTGCGCGGCCGAGGCGGTGCGCAGCGCGGTCATGGCCCGCTTGGTGAAGGCGGCCAGCTCCGCGGTCTCCGCCTCGTCGAGGTCGGTGTAGTCGGCCACGTGCCGGTAGGGCAGCACCATCAGGTGCCCGGCGTTGTAGGGGTACAGGTTGAGGACGCTGTAGACCAGCTCGCCGCGGGCCACGATCAGCCCGTCCTCGTCGCTGAGCGAGGGGATCCGGCAGAACGGGCAGCCGTCGCCCTCCTGGTCGGCTGGCTTGTTCTCGCCCTTGATGTAGGCCATCCGGTGCGGCATCCAGAGCCGGGCGAAGCCGTCGGGTACCCCGGCCCCGTCCTGCACCTCAGGCACCGGCATGCCCGGCGCGGCTGGCTCGGTCATGTAGCCGCTCAGACCTGGATGCGCTGCTGGACGGCGCTGACGATCTCGGCGATGGCGTCAGCGACCGGGACCCCGTTGCGCTGCCCGCCGTCGCGGAAGCGGAACGAGACCGCGCCCTTGGCCACGTCCTCGTCCCCGGCCAGCAGCATGTACGGCACCTTCTGCCGCTGCGCGTTCCTGATCTTCTTCTGCATCCGGTCGTCGCTGGTGTCCACCTCGACCCGGATCCCCTGCTCGCGCAGCTGGGCCGCGACCTTCTCCAGGTAGGGCACGTGCCCGTCGGTGATCGGGATGCCGACCACCTGGACCGGCGCGAGCCACGGCGGGAAGGCCCCGGCGTAGTGCTCGAGCAGGATCCCGAAGAACCGCTCGATCGACCCGAACAGGGCCCGGTGGATCATGTACGGGCGCTGCCGGGAACCGTCGGGAGCCTGGTACTCGATCCCGAACCGGCCCGGCTCCTGGAAGTCCACCTGCAGGGTGGACAGCTGCCAGCGGCGCCCGATCGCGTCCTTGACGTGCACGTCGATCTTCGGGGCGTAGAACGCGCCCTCGCCCTCGGCGACCGTGTAGGGCAGTCCCGAGGCGTCCAGGGCATCCTTCAGCGCCGCCTCGGCCACGTCCCACTCGGCGGGTTCCCCGACGAACTTCTCCGGCCGGGTGGACAGCTCGGCCTCGAACTCCGTCAATCCGAAGTCCCGGAGCAGGCCGACCACGAAGTCCAGCAGCGAGGCCAGCTCGGGGCCGAGCTGCTCGGGGGTGCAGAAGATGTGCGAGTCGTCCTGGGTGAAGCCGCGGGCCCGGGTCAGCCCGTGCACGACGCCGGACTTCTCGTAGCGGTACACGGTGCCGAACTCGAACAGCCGCAGCGGCAGCTCCCGGTAGGACCGCCCGCGCGACTGGAAGATCAGCACGTGCATCGGGCAGTTCATCGGCTTCATGTAGTACCGGGCGCCGTCCAGTTCCATGGGCGGGAACATGCTCTCGGCGTAGAAGCCGAGGTGCCCGGAGGTCTGGAACAGCTCCTCCTTGGTCAGGTGCGGGGTGTTGACGTACTGGTAGCCCGCTTCCTCGTGGCGGCGGCGGGCGTAGTCCTCCATCACCCGGCGGATGATCGCGCCCTTGGGATGGAAGACCGGCAGCCCGGAGCCGATCTCGGTCGGGAAGGAGAACAGGTCCAGCTCGGCGCCCAGCCGCCGGTGATCGCGGCGCTCCGCCTCGGCGAGCAGCTTCAGGTACTCGTCCTGGGCCTCCCGCGACTCCCAGGCGGTGCCGTAGATCCGCTGCAGCTGCGGGTTCTTCTCACTGCCCCGCCAGTACGCGCCGCCGGAACGCATCAGCTTGAACGCCGGGATCTGCCGGGTGGTGGGCACGTGCGGGCCGCGGCACAGATCCTTCCAGCATTCCTCGCCGGTGGCCGGGTCGAGGTTGTCGTAAATGGTCAGCTGGCTGCCGCCGACCTCGACGGCCTCCTCGACGCTGACCTCGGAGGGGGCGGTCGGGGCGCCCGCATCGGGCGCGGCGGCGCCGCCCTTGAGCCCGATCAGCTCGAGCTTGTACGGCTCACCCGCCAGTTCCTTGCGGGCCTGCTCGTCGCTGACCTCGCGCCGGGAAAAGCGCTGGCCCTGCTTGACGATCTGGCGCATCCGCTGCTCGATGGCCTTGAGGTCCTCGGGGCCGAACGGCGCGGCCACGTCGAAGTCGTAGTAGAAGCCGTTCTCGATGGGCGGCCCGATACCCAGCTTGGCCTCGGGGAACAGCTCCTGGACGGCCTGGGCCATCACGTGCGCGGTGGAGTGCCGCATGATCGACCGGCCGTCGTCGCTGCCCACCTCGACCGGCTCGACGGCGTCACCGTCGGCCAGCGGCACGGCCAGGTCGCGCAGTTCGCCGTTGACCCGGGCCGCGATCACGGTGGACCTGGGCCCCGCTGCGGGCCCGCCGGGCTGGAGCGCGTCGCCGGCCGTAGTGCCCGCGTCCACCACGTGCTCGCGTCCGGCGAGGGTGATGTGAAGCTGCTGGGCCGACACGGCGGGCTCCCTGGATAGAACGGCGAGTGGGGCCATTACCCCAGACTCCGATGCTATCGAGGTGCAGACGCGGCCGCGCCCCGGTATCCGCCTGCCCGGCCAGCGGCGTCTGGCGGCCGGCCGGCCGCCAGACGCGGAACTAGCGGACGGTGACCAGGGAGCCGTAGGTCAGGTAGGGCCACACGAAGTGAGCCTGGGCGTACGGGAGCTCAACGCAGCCCAGGCTCTGCGGGGCACCGTAGTAACCACGCGGGAAGTAGTGCACGGCGTCACCGCCGTTGAAGTAGGCCACCCAGGCGACCGGGTCGGCGTATTTTGACCCGTCCGGGTTGGTGCCCTTCATGATCTGGAACGCGTAGCGCAGGTAGACCGGGAACGTGCCGTCCGCGGTGGGCGCGGCCGGGATGCCGGTGTTGGCCAGCGTGTGCAGGACGACATGCCCGTTGTGCCACACGGTCAGCGTTTCCGGGCTCGCCTTGCTGGCCAGCGCGTAGGTGTAGCCGCTGGGGTTGGCCTTGCCCGCCGCGGCGGCCCGGGCCACATCCCGCCAGAGGGCGGGCGTCATGACGCCGGTCATGGTGAGGCCGTGGTTGGACTGGAAGGCCCGGATCGCCCCCTGCATGATCAGGCTGGACTGGCCGCCCCAGAAGCTGGTCAGGATGGACGGGTAACCCTTCTTCCAGGTGAAGGTCCCGGCCGGCGGCGAGTAGACGGCGGCCAGTTCGGTCGCCATGTTGTCGGGCTGGAATGCGCTGCGGTTCTGCGGCTTCCACTTGAGCGGCAGGTAGCCCATCTGGGCCAGCATCTGCTTGAGCCGCAGGCCGGACCAGTGCTTGGTGGTGAGCCGCTCGGTCGTGGTCTTGGCCAGGACCCCGCCCGCGGCGGAGCGGAGGCCCTGGCTGCCACCGGCCAGGGTGACGCGCACCCGGGTGCCCGGCCAGAACGGGGTGGAGGGGGTGAACGTCAGCGTGGTGCCCGCCTTCGTCCACGTGCCGGGGGTGGCGGGGTGCACGGCCGGCATCGGGGAGTTGCTGGCCAGCGGGGCGGACAGCGTCACCCGGACCGGGCTAGCACCGTTGGTGCCCGTCACCGCGCCGCCCTGGGTCACGGATTCCACCTGCAGCGGCGCGGCCGGCCCGGCCTGGGCGCCGCTGGAATGACGGTCCGAGACGTTGGTCGTGTGCCCCGAGGGGCGGGCCGCGCCGAGGGTGCCGATGGTCACGCCCGCGATCACGAGGACAGCCACGCCCGCCGCGGTCAGCAGGGCCACCTTGGTCCGCCGTGAGCCGCCGGCTCCGGTCCCCCCGGCCGCCGGGGCCCCGGAGTCCCCGGAGTCGGGAGTCCGCGGGCGGGGCGCTCCCGGCCTGGGTTTCTCCGGCCTGGGTTTCTCCGGCCTGGGCGTCGCTGGCCTGAGCCTCGACGGCCTCAGTTTCGCCAGCCTGGGCACTGCTGGCCTGAGCCTCGCTGGCCTGCTGCTGCCTGGCTTCGCTGGCTCTGGGCTTCGCTGGCCTGAGCCTCGCTGGCCTGCGTTTCGCTGGCCTGGGCGCTGCTGGTCTGAGCCTCGCTGGTCTGGGCGGCCGTGCCCTCGGTGGCCGTGTCCGGGGCAGGCCCGTCCTGGGCCGCCCCGCCCGAAGCCGCCCCACCCGCTGGAGTCTGCAAGTTCCGCTCCCTCGCTACCTGTGCCCGCCAAAGGCCCGCGGGGCGCTCAGTCGCCCACCGGCCTGCCCGCTGTAACGGATTCCCGACATGCCCGGTTCCCGCCTGCCGGCGTGTCTCGTCCCCTTGCCTGTCCTATGCAACCGAACGGGCACCCGAACCGTCCCCAGCGGGTGATATCCGCGCCGCGGACATGCCACTCTAGCTGCGCAAATCTGGCCTATAGCCAGTCTTTGCGCCGAAAGATGACATACAGGCTCAGGGAGATACCAAACATGACCACAGTGGAGGTCCAGAAGCCCTCCACTTTGCCAAAACCGGGATATGGCACATTCTGCCCGTAAAACCCGGTGACTGCGGTCGGCACCGCGATGATCGCGGCCCAGCTGGTGACTTGCTTCATGATCACGTTGAGCCGGTTGCCGCGGACCGTGAGATGCGTCTCCAGGATGGTCGTGACCAGGTCGCGGAGGGACTCGGTCCATTCGGTGGCCCGGAGCACGTGGTCGTAGATGTCATGGAAGTAGGGCAGGATCTCCCCGTCCACCACGTGCAGGTCGCGGCGCAGCAGCGAGTTGAGCACCTCGCGCATGGGCAGCACCACGCGCCGCAGCAAGACCAGGGACTTGCGCAGCTCAAAGGTACGCCGCTGCATGTCCTTGTCCTTGGGGTTGTCGTCGAACAGCTGGTCCTCGAGCGTCTCGATCTCGGTGTCCAGCGACTGGACCGCCTCGAAATGGGTGTCCACCACGTAGTCGAGCAGCCCGTAGAGGAGAAAGCCCACCCCGCAGGGGGCCAGGTCGGGTGAATCGTCCCAGCGCCGGACGACCGCATCGATGTCAAAGCCCTTGCTGCGCCGGACGGTGACCAGCGCGCGGTCGGTGACGAATGCGTCGACCTCGTCGGTCTCCAGCTCACCGGTGTTCTGGTTCAGCTTCACGCCGTAGGAGGTGACGAAGAGATGGGTCTGGTAGCGGTCCAGCTTGGCGCGCTGGTGCTCGGCCACCGCGTCCTCGACCGCCAGCGGGTGCAGCCCCAGTTCCTCGCTGATCGAGGACAGGTCGTCCGCGGTTGGCTCGCACAGGTCGAACCAGACGACCGCGGTCGGGTCGGCGAGATAGTCGGACACCTTGGCGACGGGGAACCCCTCGTCCTCCAGGATCCCGTTGCGGTACATGCGGGTACGCCCCATGGGGGACAAGATACGGCCCCCGGGTGTCGTACCCGCCGCGGGACGGCTGCGCCGCGCCCGCACCCGGCCCGCACCGCGCCGGCCCAGCCCGCGCCGCGCCGCACCCGGGCCAGGCGGCCCCCGGGCTGGCATGATCGGGCTTATGACGGTTATCAAGATCAATGCGATCACGGTGCCGGCGGACAGCGGTGACGAACTGGCCCGCCGCTTCGCCGCCCGGGCCGGCGCCGTGGACAGCCAGGACGGTTTCGAGGGGTTCGAGCTGCTCAAGCCCACCGACGAGCGGACCACCTGGCTGGTGGTGACCCGGTGGCGGGACGAGGAGTCGTTCCAGGCGTGGCTGGGCTCGCCGGCCTTCGGGCACGGGCACCGCTCCCAGGCCGAGCGGGACGGCGGCCAGGCCGCGCCGCCGGTCGGGGTGTCCAGCGAGCTGTGGTCCTACGAGCCCGCGGGTGGTTCCGCGGGGCAGCGCGGCTGAGCCGGGTGAGCAGCTGGGCGCCGCCCGCCGGGGTGGCAGCGACCCCCGCGGTCCTGGTGGACGCGGCCCGCCTGGACCAGAACCTGCGGGTGATGGCCAGCCGCGCCGCGGGCCGCGGACTCGTCCTGCGGCCGCACGTGAAGACGCACAAGACCATCGAGATCGCCCGGCGCCAGCTCGGGCACGGGGCGGTCGGGATTTCCGTCGCCACCCTGGGCGAAGCCGAGATTTTCGCGGACGCCGGCCTGGCCGAGATTTTCGTTGCGTATCCGCTCTGGATTGACCTGGACCGGGCGCCCCGGCTGCGGGCGCTGGCGGGCCGGATCCGGCTGACGGCCGGGGTGGATTCGCTGGCCTCGGTGCATCAGCTGGCCGAGGCGGTTCGCGGGCACGCCGAACTGCACGTCCTGGTCGAGGTGGACTGCGGGCTGCGGCGCAGCGGGGTCGATCCGGCCGAGGCAGGCCGGATCGCGACCGCGGCGGCCCGGGCGGGCCTGGCGGTGGACGGCGTGTTCACCTTCCCGGGGCACAGCTACGCGCCGGACATGCCCGCCCAGGCCGCGGCCGACGAGGCGGCCGCGCTGTCGGCTGCGGCGGACAGCCTGGCCGCCGAGGGGCTGCCGTGCCCGGTGCGCAGCGGCGGGTCCACGCCCAGCGCCGGCCAGACCATCAGTGCTAGCCAGACCGCCAGCGCCGCCCAGGCGGCCGGCGGCCCCGGCGGCGGCGCGATCACCGAACTGCGGCCCGGGGTGTACGCGTTCAACGACGCCCAGCAGGTCATCCTGGGCAGCTGCACGCTGGACGAGGTGGCACTGTCCGTGCTGGCCACCGTGGTCAGCACCCCGGCGCCGGACCGCGTCGTGCTCGACGCCGGGGCCAAGGTGCTCGGCTACGACCGCCCGGCGTGGACTCCGGGGCACGGGCTGCTGCCCGCCTTTCCCGAGGCCACGGTGACCGGGCTGTGGGAACACCACGCCGTGGCCGTCACCGGGTCCGGCCCGCGGCCGGCCGTGGGCGACCGGGTCGTCGTGGTCCCCAACCACGTCTGCACCACGGTCAACCTGGTCAACGAACTGCACGTGGTCCAGGACGGGCAGGTCACCGAGCGCTGGCCGGTGGCCGCCCGGGGCCGCAACAGCTAGATCATTTGCCCGGAATATGGCCCGCGGCTGGCTAGGGTGAGCCCATGGGGACCCTCGATGAACTGGAACTCCGCGTCGACCAGCTAGAAGAGCAGGTCGAGCGCGGACTTCCAGCCAAGATCGACGCCGTGGCCTACTTGCTCAGCGTCGTGCACGAAGAAACCCGCGCCATCCGCCAGACCCTGGACGGGCATACTCAGATGCTGCAGGAGATCCTCCGCCGGCTTCCTGCCAGCGACGGCTGACCCCGGCCCCCGGATCTAGGCACCCTGCGGGGACAGCCGGTCCGCCTCGGAGCCGGTGGAGTCGGCCAGCCCTTCGGCCTGGGTGAGCAGCTCCCCCGCCCGCTGGGTCGCGCCGGGCCGGGCCAGCACCCAGGCGATACCGACGACGAACCAGGCAATAGCCACCGACGGGCCCCACCAGGCGACCCCGGTCGGCAGCGGCCAGACGTTCCGGAACAGGGTGTAGCCGAGCACGATGATGCCCAGCACCGGGATTATCAGTTCCCACCGCCGGATTCGGGAGTCCCCGGAGAAGAACACCAGCCGGACCATCCCGATCGTGGCCAGGATGTAGACCACCAGCAGGATCAGCGTGCCGATCGTGCCGCTCTCCAGGAACAGCGTGAACGGGTCGCCGCCGAGCACGAACCAGGTGAAGGCGATGATCACGTAGACGGCCAGCACCACGGCCGCGGCTGCGGTGGTGGGGGTCCGGCGCCGGGGCGAGACGTGGCTGAACCGGGCGGGCAGGACGCCGTCCCGGCCCATCGCGAACGTCAGCCGGGACGCGCCGACCGTGGACGCGAGCGCGCAGCCGAACGCTGAGATCATCGCGCCGGCCGTGATGACCGTGCCCAGCCAGGACGAGACGTAGCTGGTGCCCAGGTCGCCGATCAGCGAGGTGGAGTTGATGAACGCGGTGACGCCCTTGGCCGAGGTGCCGAAGCCCATCACCTCGACCGCGGTGACCACGACGAAGTAGATGCCGCCGAAGATGGCCACGCCGAGGATGGCCCGCGGGATGTCCCGCCTGGGCCGCCGGGTTTCCTCACCGAGCGTGGACGCGGCCTCGAACCCGGCGAAGGACAGGAAGCCGAACACCACGCCGAGGAAGATCGTGGACAGCGGCACGCCGGACGGGAGGCTGAACACCGCCCAGTCCACGCCGAGCCCGTGCGGGGCGCTGTGCCCGGCCAGCTTGGCGAACACGATCACGATCACGATGACGATCAGCAGCACGGTGATGCCCTCGGCGGCCAGGAGTATCCGGGTGCCGCCCCGGGCTGGCGTGATGGCCAGCCACCAGACCAGCACCATCCCGATGGCCCCCAGCAGGAACCCGGACCAGGTCGGCGGGTTCTTCCAGATGCCGATCGCGTTCAGGAAGTTGGCCGCGAACCGGCCGCCCGCCATCGAGGTGACCACGGCGTAGAACGTGTAGGTGCCGGTCAGCGCCCAGCCGGAGATCACCCCGGCGCGCGGGCCGAGGGTCGCGCCCACGAACCCGTACACCGACCCGGAGTGGTGGAAGCGCTGGGTCAGCCGGACGAACGTGTAGGCGACCAGCAGCACCCCGACGAACGCGAGCGCGAACGCGACAGGCACCGCCCGGCCGACGGTCGTCGCCGTGCCCTGCGGGTTGATGCTGGCCGCCATGGAGGGCGCCATCAGGGCCAGCGAGATGCCGATGGCCTCCCAGACGCTCAGGTTGCGGTGCAGCTTCAGCGGCCCGGTCCCGGCCGGCTCGCTCGCTGGCCCACTCTCGTTGCTCGCGGCCTCGTTGGTGGCGGCCATTGCTCAGCACCTCCCGCGGATGGCCGCCTTGCGGCCTGGCTCGTTAGGGCTCGCCGTGCGGCCCACGCATGGGCTCGTGTGCTGATGATGCTCCCGCCCAGGCACGCGCACAAGATCCCATTTACGGCTTTTCGCCAGGCCGCCCCGCTTCGCCACTCCTCCCGTGGCGCCGGCGGCCAGCCTCCGGCCTCCGGCGCCCGCCCCGGTGCGGCCACCCGCGGTGCCGTCCACCCCTCCGGGCCGGCACCCGCGCCGACCGCCCAGGCCGGCCATCCCCGTGCCGCCGCCCGGGCCGCCCCCCGCGCCGACCGCCCGTGCCGACCACGCCTGCCCCGACCCCCGCCGCCACATCCCGCGCCCGCCAACCCTGCACTGGCTACCCGGGCGCCACTCCGTTTGATAATGTTCTAGAACTCTAGAAGTCAGGTGCGGCCAGACCGCACCCGGTGAAGGCGGTGCGGTGATGAAGGTCCCGGAACAGGTGAAGGTCGCGGACCAGGTGATCATGGGCGACCCGGGGCCGGCGGGCCGGTTCGGGCCGTTCGGCGGGCGGTTCGTGCCCGAGGCCCTGGTGCCCGCGTGCGAGGAACTGGAGCGGGAGTTCCGCGCCGCCTGGGCCGACGAGAACTTCCGGGCGGAACTGGACGGCCTGCTCCGCGAGTACGCGGGCCGGCCCACGCCGGTCAGCGGCGCACCGCGGCTGTCGGCCGAACTGGGCGTGCGGGTGCTGTTCAAGCGCGAGGACCTGGCCCACACCGGCAGCCACAAGATCAACAATGTGGCCGGCCAGGCCCTGCTGGCCCGGCGGCTCGGCAAGACCGCGCTGGTCGCGGAGACCGGCGCGGGCCAGCACGGGGTGGCCACCGCCACGGTCGCCGCGCACCTGGGCCTGGGCTGCACCGTGTACATGGGCGAGCGGGACATGGCCCGGCAGGAACTGAACGTGTTCCGGATGGAGTTGCTGGGCGCCACGGTCCGGCCGGTGTCCTCCGGGTCCCGCACGCTCAAGGACGCCACCACCGAGGCGCTGCGGCACTGGGTCACCACCGTGGACTCCACCCACTACTGCATCGGCTCGGTGATGGGCCCGCACCCGTATCCGTGGCTGGTGCGCGAGTTCCAGCGGGTCATCGGCGAGGAGGCCCGCGACCAGTGCGCCGGGCGGCCGGACCTGCTGCCCTCCGGGCGGCCGGACGTGGTGGTGGCCTGCGTGGGCGGCGGGTCGAACGCGGCGGGGACGTTCGCGGGGTTCGCGGACACCCCGGCCCGGCTGGTCGGCGTGGAGGCCGCGGGCGGGGCGGCGGTCAGCCACGGGCGGCGCGGCGTGCTGCACGGGTTCCTGTCCTCGTTCCTCCAGGACGAGCACGGCCAGGTCATCGAGGCGGAGTCGGTCTCGGCCGGGCTGGACTACCCGGGCGTCGGGCCCGAGCACGCCTACCTGGCCGCCCGCGGCCGGGCCGAGTACCACACGGTGACCGACGAGGAGGCGGTCGCCGCGGCCGGACTCTGCGCCCGCACCGAGGGCATCCTGGCCGCGCTGGAGTCCGCCCACGCGGTGGCGTGGGTGGCCCGGGCCGCGCGCGCCGGGGACCTGCCCGCCGGGACGAGCGTGCTGATCACCATGTCCGGCCGGGGCGACAAGGACGCCGCCACCCTGAAGGAGCTCACCCGGGGAGCCGGGGCATGAGCCAGGTGCAGACCGTGCTGGAGCGGGCCCGCGCGGCCGGGCGGCCCAGCCTGGTCAGCTACGTGACCGCCGGGATCCGGGCCGACTGGACCGACCTGCTCGCCGCGATGATCGAGGCGGGCGCGGACGCGGTCGAGATCGGGCTGCCGTTCTCGGACCCGATGCTCGACGGGCCGGTCATCCAGCAGGCCTCAGGCACCGCGATCAGCCGCGGCGCGAACACCACCGCGATCCTGGCCGAGCTGCGCCGGGCCCGGCCCCGGGCCGGCCGCGACGGTGAGGTGCCGCTGATCGCGATGAGCTACGCCAACCACGCGTATCACCGGGGCATCACGCGGTACTGCGGCGAGCTCGCCGAGGCCGGCTTCAGCGGGACGATCATCCCCGACCTCCCGGCCGGGGAGGCCGATGAGTACCTCGCCGCCGCGGCCGGGGCCGGCCTGGACGCCACCCTGATGGTCACGCCGGCCACGCCGGTGGGGCAGATGCGCGCCATCGCCCGGCGTTCCCGTGGTTTCCTCTACGTGATGAGCGTGATGGCCACCACGGGAAGCCCGAACGAGCGTGACGACGAGCGCCGCTGGGCGCTGGCGGCGCGGGCTCTGGGCGTTGCGGCCGGGCAGTTTGCGGCAGAACAGTTGGCGGCCGGGCAGTTTGCGGCCGGGCAGGACAGCCCGCCGCCGGTGCTGATCGGCTTCGGCATCGACACCCCGGCCCGGGCGGCCGCGGCCGTCCGGCACGCCGACGGGGTCATCGTGGCCTCCGCCCTGATGCGGCGGGTCCTGGACGGCGCGGACGCCAGCGACATCGCGCGCACGGTCGGCGCCCTGCGCACCGCGATCGACACCGCCCGGTGAGCAGCGCGAACATGCCCGGGAGCGCGCCATGAACGGGGCGGCGCGGCGGACCGCTGAGGACCGGCAGCCGAAGTACCTCCGGATCCACGCCGAGCTGCGGGACCGGATCACCAGCGGGCAGTGGCCGGCCGGGACCTCCCTGCCGGCCCAGCGGGACCTGGCCGGGGAGTTCGGGGTCAGCATCATGACGCTGCGCCAGGCGCTTCAGCTGCTGGCCGACGACGGCCTGATCGCCGCCCGGCACGGCAGCGGCACCTACGTGGCGGCCCGGTACGAGTACGACCTCGGCCATTTGCGGAGCTTCGCCGCCGACCTGGCCGCCCAGGGCGCCGAGATCCGCACCCGGCTGCTGGCCACCGAGATCATCACCCCGGCCGACGAGGTCAGTGCCCGGCTGGGCGACCCCGGCCAGGTGCTGCAGCTGCGCCGGCTGCAGGCTGGCCGGCGGCCGGCCCCTCATCGTGCAGACCTCCTACCTGCCGCTGCCGCTGGCGGCGGGCCTCGACCCGGCCGACCTGGCCGAGCGCGGCCTGTACACGGTGCTGGCCGGGCACGGGCTGGCCGTCACCCGGGCCGCGGAGACCATCACCCCGTGCGCGCTCGGGGCGCTCGAGGCGGGTTACCTCGACCGCCCGGCCGGGAGCCCGGCCCTGCTCAGCCACCGGGTCAGCTTCACCGCGGCCGGCCTGGCCGTCGTGGATGATCACGCGGTGCTCCCCGGGGACAGCGTCGCGATCACCGCCAACCGCTCCGCCGACCGCCTGGACGTCCACTACTCGCTGCGCACCGGCCCCTGAAGGCACCGGCCCCTGAACGCATGACCTGAGCGCACGGGGCTGGCAGGCGTCCGCGGCCGGGCCCGGGAGCCCGGTTAATGTGGCGCGATGAGCGTGCTGCGGGTCCCCTACCACCTGGATGAGTACCTCCCCGATCTGGACCTGCCGCTGGAGCAGGGGCGCGACATCACGCCCGCGCTGCCCGCCGGTGATGTGTGGGACCGGCTGGGCGTGCTGTACTCGGCCGTCGGCCAGGCGGTGGCCGACATCACCCGGAGCGGCGCCCGGCCGGTCGTGGTCTCCGGCGACTGCACCACGTCCCTCGGCATCATGGCCGGGCTCCAGCACGCCGGCCTGGATCCGGCCATCGTCTGGTTCGATGCCCACGGCGACGTGCAGACCCTGGAGACGACCACGTCCGGCTACCTCGGTGGCCTGCCGCTGCGGCTGCTGATGGGGTACCGTCCCGGGCTGATCTGCGACCGGCTCGGCCTGCGCCCCGTGCCCGAGGACCGTGTGGTGCTGGCCGGTGCCCGCGATCTGGACCCTCCGGAGGCCGACTACCTGGCCACGGCCGCCGTGCACCGGACGGCGGTCACCGCCCTGACTCCTGCCGGTCTCCCGGCCGGGCCGCTTTACCTGCACCTCGACGTCAACGTGCTGGACCCCGCCGAGGTCCCGGCCCTGCGCTATCCGGCCGCAGCCGGGGTGACCGGCGGCGAGCTGACCGCTGCTGTGCGGATGGTCCTGGCCACGGGCCGGGTCGCGGCCGTGGGCGTGGCCTGCACCTGGTATCCGGGCCACGAGCCATCCCCGGCCCTGCCCGGGGCGCTGCGCAGCGTCCTGGCGGAGGCCTAGCCAGCGGCCGTCCGGCGGGCCACCTCACCAAGTACGTCCGGCCACGCGCCGGCGAAGTCGTCGCGGGCCTGCACCGTGGGGAAGCCCTGCTGCACCAGGCGAACCCGATGGCCGTCCGGCACGGCCTCGATCGTGACCTCCACCCAGGATCGATGCAGGGGCCGGCGGCCGGTCAGCCAGCCCGCAGCCGCCCCGCGCGGCGGGCCGCCCAGGCACCGAGCCCCACCGCGAGACCGGCCCCGACGACCAGGGCGCGGACGAGCGAGGCGGAACTCGCCGAGCCGAGCGCGCTGGACACCAGCACGGTCATCGGCAGCACGGCGAGCAGCGTGCCCCACGCGTACCAGAACACGATGCCCAGCGCCGCCGTGTTGCCCACCGGCGTGTCGGCTCCCACCAGGAGGGACGGGGAGAAGCTGCCCCGGAAGACATTGGCCAGCGCCCCGCCGACCAGCACCGGGATGGTCACCGCGAGCAGGACCAGGGGGCGCAGATCGCCCGAGACGATGCCGGCCACGGCGGCGGGCACGCCCACGGCCGCGAGCAGCACCAGGCAGGGCACCGCCCCGTGCCACCAGGCCAGCGACTCATACCGGAAGGGCAGCTGGGCTGACCGGCGCGGGTCGTCCGCATCCAGCCTGGCTCCCTCGCACAGCCACGCCGCGGCCAGGTAGCCGAGGCTGAGCGCGCAGCCGACCAGCACGAGCGACACCGGCCGCCCGTGGCCGGCCACGGCCGCGAGCGCGGCGGCCAGCAGGGCCAGCAGCACCGCGGACACCAGCCGGGCCGGCGAGCGGAGCAGCGCGAGCAGGTCGCGCCAGAGCAGCACGAGTTCCCGCCGCCGCGGCGGCGGGAGGCGGAACCGGGCCCGGCGGGTGCCTGCCCCGGTGTACGCGGTCGCGATCCCCCGGGTGTTCATGCTCAGCGCGGCGGCGGACATCGCGCCGAGGGTGCGGGCCCGGGCCCGGAGCGCGGCGGCGGGCACCCCGGCCACCACCCGGTCCGCCCAGGCCAGCGCGGCCAGCGCGGTCCCGGCGAGCAGCGCCAGGGCCAGCGGCCACCAGGGGTCCGGGGTCCCGGCCAGGCTGCCGGGCACGGCGTGGCCGGCTGCGGCGATCACCGGCTGGGCCGCCCATCCCCACGGGCCGGACCAGAGCAGCACGGTGGCGGCGCGGACGGCGCTCTGCTGTCCGACACCATGGCCGAATCCGGCCCAGGCGGCCAGGCCGCCGAGCAGGACCGCGGCCCCCAGCGCCACCGGGGTGGCCGTGCGGACCCACCTCCCCGCCGCCGGGTACCGCTCGATCAGGCCCGCCAGTCCGGTGGCGAGTGCGAAGAGCAGGCCCATCGACACCATCGCGGTCCCGGCCAGGCGGAGGACGTAGCTGCCGGACGGGCCGCCCAGGCCCAGGGCGACCAGGACCGCGGCGGGCACGATGCCGGCCACCACGCCGACCAGCAGCGCGCCGGCCGCTGCCCAGCGGAACCGGGGCCGCAGCAGCCGCCGCCGGGATACGGGCGTCCCGAGCAGCCAGTCCGCGGTGGCCTGCGGCACCGTGACCGGGCCGCGCCACAGCGCGTCGCGCAGCAGCACCAGGAACACCAGCAGCGCCAGCGCGGTCAGCGCGGCCGGGGCCGCGTTCAGCAGCCGCGGGGCCTCGGCGGTCGCGGGCGGCGGGTGGTGCAGCGCCCGGTAGGTGGTGACGATCAGCGAGCCGCCGTAGCTGACCACGATGATCACGATCAGGTAGGCCCAGTACGCCGCGCTGGCCGCCTGCTTACGGCCTCGTCCCCGGCGCAGCTCGCGCAGCAGCGAGAAGGTCGCCGCGGTGCTGTCCGGGACGGCGATGGGGTCGCGGGTCACGGTCATCGGGGCACCGTCACCACCGGACCGTCACGACTGGGTCTTCACACTGGATCTTCACCACTGGGCCTTCACGACTGGGCCGCCAGCGTCACATCCGGCGGGCCCTCGGCGGTGACCGCGCCGTCGCTGAGCACGATGACATGGTCGGCCACCGCCGCGGCGAGTTCGGTGTGGTGGGTGGCCAGCAACACCGCGGCGCCGGCCTCCTTCTCGCTGCGGAGCAGGCCGCCCAGCCAGCGCCGGGCGTCGGGGTCCAGGCGCTGCTCGGGCTCGTCGAGGACCATCAGCCGCAGCGGCCGGACCAGCACCGTGGCCAGCTGCAGGGCCTGGAGCTGGCCGCTGGACAGGGAACCCGGCAGCGCCCCAGCGTGGCCGGACAGGCGGCACTCGGCCAGCGCCCGGTCCACCAGGCCCGCCGCCAGGTGGCCCTCGCCGTGCGCCACCGCGACCAGCTGGAGGTGCTCCCGGACGGTCAGGTCCGGGTAGGCGCTGACCATGTCGCCCACCACCGCGATCTCGGTCCGGACCACCGGGTCGTCCTCGGACAGCACCCGGCCGCCGTAGCCGACCGTGCCGGTACTCGGCGTGTCCCGCCCGGCCGCGATACGCAGCAGCGTCGACTTGCCGGACCCGTTAGCGCCGAGCACGGCGACGCACTGGCCGGCGGCCAGCGTGAGATCGAGGGGCTGCAGCGCGACGCGGTCCCCGTAGCGGCGGCTCACCCCGGACACCGTGAGCAGTGGCGCCCGGGCCGGGCGCGGCGCGGGCCCGTTCGCGGGACCGGGCGGGACGGGCGGGTTCGGCGGCGGCACGGTCAGAGTCCACCACAGTGGCTGCGCGGCCGGCACCCCAGCCCCGCCGGGCATCGCCGGGTTAGTACTTCGCGCGGTTAGAACTTCGCGGAACGGGAAGGTGCCGGCCATGCTTGTACTGAGAGCTCTCGCCCGGCCCATGCTGGCCTCGATCTTCATCGTCCAGGGCTACGACACCCTGCGCCAGCCCGAGAAGGTCGCCGCGCGCGCGGACAAGGTGGTGGGCCCGCTCAAGGAGCGCGTCTCGGCTCTGCCGGACGACATCGACACTGAGCAGCTGGTCCGCATCAACGGCGGGATCCAGCTGGTCGCTGGCTCGCTGCTGGCGCTCGGCCGCTTCCCGCGGCTGTCCGCGCTGGCCCTGGCGGCCACGCTGGTTCCCACCACGCTGGCCGGGCACCCGTACTGGGAGACCAAGGACGAGAAGGAGCGGGCGCAGCAGCGCATCCACTTCCTCAAGAACCTCACCATGCTCGGCGGCCTGCTGATCGCCGCGGCCGACACGGAGGGGAACCCGTCGCTGGCCTGGCGGAGCCGTCACGCGGTCCAGGCCGCGCGGCACGACGTCTCGCTGGCCACGCAGACGGCCAAGGCGTCCGGGAAGGCGGGCGTGGCGGTCGGCACCACACTCGGCAAGGCCCAGGGCACGGCCGACCTGGCGCAGGCCAAGGCCGATCTGGCCCGGGCCACGGCGGGCCGGATCCGCGCCGAGAGGACCGGCGAGGTGCGGGCCAAGGCCGGCAAGGCCGCGCACAAGGCGAGCATCAAAGCGGCCAAGGCCGCGGGTAAGGCGAGCGCCAAAGCCGCGAAGGCAGCCACCAAGGCGAGCGTCAAGGCCGGGAAGACCACGGGCAAGGTGGGCGTGAAGGCGGGACAGGCCCAGGCCAGGGCGTCCCAGCTCGCATCCCGGCTGCCTGTCGGCTGACCTCCCGCGCCCCCGGGGTGCGGATGACGTCGTCATGACCTGGTCTTCGCCGGAGAGCCTGGGCGGGCCCGACGAGGTCGGGTTCGGCTCGTCCCGGCCGCCGGGCCGTCGCTGGCCGCGCTGCGCCGCTGATCCTGGCCGGGGCCGCGGTGATCGTGGCGGCGGTGGTGCTCGTCCTGGGGCGGCACCCGGCCAGGCCGGTCCCGGGCCGCGCGGCGGTGACGGTCACCGAGGCCGGGCACCCCCTGCTTGGCGTGCAGGCGGGCTGGGAGCTGCTCGGGTACGGCCCGGGCCGCGCGGTACGGGTCCAGCTCACCCGGGGCCGGGTCACCCAGACCGTCGTGCCCGCGCTGGGCAGCACCGGCGCGTTCTCGTTCGTAGCCGGCCCTGGCCAGGTAATCATCCGGCCGTGGGACTTCGAGACGGGCTACCTGGTCGCGGATGGCCAGCCCGCCCGGCCCCTGCCCGGAGGCTTCGGCCAGGGCGGGGAGACGCTGCCCGGGCCGCGGCCCGGCGAGGTGTGGGTGCAGACCCAGCGCCTGTCACTGACCCTGATCCGGCTGGACGGCAGCAGGACCGGCGTATCCATCCACCTGCCCGCCGGCGGCTGGTGGCTGGCCAGCCCGAACGGCCGGGGCAACGTGCTGCTGTCCGGCCTGGGTGAAACCTACGACGTCTGGCCGGGCGGCTCCCGGCGGATCGGCGGGATGCTCGCGGCGGTCGGCCCGACCCGCTGGCTGACCGTGAACTGCTACCGGCCGCACGGCTGCACGGATGTGGTCACCGACCCGGCCACCGGGACCAAGCAGGACCTGGGCGGCCCGCCGATCGCGTCGGTCTCGGCGGCCTCCCCCGGCGTCATCGCACCGGACGGCGGCACGGCCGCGATCTTCCGGGTCACACCTGACGGCCAGGTCACGCTGCACCTGGTCAGCCTGGCCACCGGGGCGGACCAGCAGGTCGCGGTCCGGCTCGACCAGAAATCAGCGGACCCCGGGACGCTCGCCTGGTCCCCCGACAGCCGCTGGCTGTTCGTGATCACCGCGCACGGCCGGCTGGCCGCGGTGCACGCCGGCACGCGGCAGGTCGAGGGCCTCGGCGTCCGGCTCCCCTGGCTCAGCCAGATCGTGACCCGGCCCGGATAATCCCCGGCTGCCCCAGGTGGCCGCGACCCCGCCCCACACCAGGCCGGCCCCGAAACGGGATCAGCACGGCAAGATCATTTCCCGGAATGCTATCTGCCCGCGGCCACGGCTTTGAGCTCGTCGAACGACTCCCGCATGTGGTGCGACAAGTCCCGCTGGGCGGGGTCGTTGATCCAGGCTTCGAAGGCGACCCTGAAGACAGCTATCCCGGCGTCGGCCGTCAGGCTCGCGGCTGGCTCTTTGACGCCGCGCTGGCGCAGCGTGCCGGCCAGCGCCGCGGACAACGTGGCCAGCTTGACCGTCTCGCGTTCCTGCAGTTCGGCGTTGGCGGCGATGACGGCCTGGCGGAGCCGGGCGGACTCGTACCGCTCCTGGAGCAGCGCGGCGGCGGTCTCGAGGGCCGCGGCTACCGCATCGATCGGCGCCGCGGAATCAGGCGCGCTGGCCAGGGCGCTGACCAGGAAGTCCTGCAGCTGGGCCGCTCCCCCGAACAGGACCTCGCGCTTGTCGGCGAAGTGCCGGAAGAACGTCCGCTCGGTGAGCCCCGCGCGCCTGGCGATCTCCGCCACCGTGGTCTGCTCGAACCCGCGCTCGCTGTACAGCTCCAGCGCGGCCTGCTCGAGCCGGCCCTGCGCATTTGGTTCCCACCGGCCCATACCGGGATCCTATCTGACGGCAGTGGCTGACATCACGTGCTAGAGTGATGACAGTAGCTGACATCGATCTGCCTCAGCGCAACCCGCGGTGCGACAGTCGATCACCTGGAGGTTGTCACATGCGTGTATTCGTCACCGGCGCGTCCGGCTGGATCGGTTCCGCCGTGGTCCCCGAACTCCTCGGTGCGGGTCATCAGGTCACCGGGCTCGCCCGCTCGGACGCCTCGGCCGAGGCCCTCACCGCGGCCGGGGCGCAGGTGCATCGTGGCTCTCTCGACGACCTGGACAGCCTGCGGAGTGCGGCGGAGGCGTCGGACGGCGTGATCCACCTCGCGTTCAAGCATGAGGCCGCCTTCTCGGGGGGGTTCCAGGACGCCGCCGCGGCCGATCGCGGCGCCATCGAGACCGTCGGCGAGGCACTGGCCGGATCGGGCCGGCCGTTCCTCATCGCCTCCGGGACGCTCGGGCTCGCACCGGGGCGGGTGGCGACCGAGCGGGACGACGGGCACGCCCCCGGTTCGCCTGCGGCGGCGGATCCGGCCAGCGGCCCGGCGATGCGGCTGGCCAATGCGGAGATGACGCTCGCCCTCGCGTCCCGCGGTGTGCGCTCGTCCGTGGTCCGGCTGCCCCCGACGGTGCACGGCGACGGGGATAACGGCTTCATGGCGGCCCTGGTCGCCATGACCCGCGGCCGGGGCGTCTCCGGCTACCTCGGGGATGGCTCCAACCGCTGGCCTGCCGTGCACCGGTTCGATGCCGCGAGCCTGTTCCGCCTGGCATTGGAGCAGGCCCCGGCGGGTTCGGTGCTGCACGCGGTGGCCGACGAGGGCGTGCCGATTCGCGAGGTCGCCGAAGTGATCGGACGCCACCTCGATGTGCCGGTGGCCTCCATCCCCGCTGAGCAGGCAGCCGGGCAGTTCGGCTTCCTGGCCGGCTTCCTGGGCCTGGACTCCCCCGCGTCGAGCACGCTGACCCGTGAGCTGCTGGGCTGGCAGCCGACGCATCCCGGCCTCATCGAAGACCTCGACAAGGGCCACTACTTCGAGACTCCAGCCGCCTGATCAGCAGCCAGGGAACCTCCGGGTCCGGGGGCAGATCGTGGCGATCCGGGCTAGACCCAATGCCGGGGAGTTAAGCGTCCCGCTCGGTGGTTTGACCATCTGCTAGCGTGCCCGCATGGCAGGACCTGGGACCCGTCGCTTGGCCGCCTGAGCCGATCAGGACCGAGCGGCTCGTGCTCCGTGAGCCCGAGGCCCGGGACCGTGCGGCGGTCATCGAGCTGCTCGCCTCGCCAGAGGTGGGCACCTACCTCGGCGGCCCCCGGCCGCGTGACGAGCTTGAGCGCGAGATGCCCGGGGCGCCCGGGCGGCGCCCCGGCCTTTTCATAGCCGATCTCGGCGGAGCCATGATCGGCCAGGTCATCCTCAGGAGGGTAACGGGGCACGGTCCTCCGGCTGCTGCCGGGCAGGCCGAGCTCGGCTACCTGTTCCTGCCGCAGGCGCAGGGATTCGGGTATGCCGCCGAGGCGTGCGCAGCGGCACTCGGCTGGTTCGCCTCCGCGCTTCCCGGCGAGCCGGTGGTGCTGTTTACCCAGACCGCCAACGCCCGCTCGATGCGCCTCGCGGCGAAGCTGGGGTTCACCGAGGTAGAGCGGTTCGAAGCCTACGGCGCCGAGCAGTGGTCCGGCCTGTGGTCCCCCGTCACGCCGTCCGATTGAACTCGTGCTCACCGGATGTCGTGTAAGGATCACCCGCCCGTGTACGCCGGGCCGAACACGACCAGCAGCGCCAGGTCCTCGGTGACGTCGGTGAAGCGGTGCTCCTCGCCGGCGGGCACGAAGATCACCGAACCGGGGGCCACCTCGGCCGCGCCCTGCGGCGTCGTGATCCGGGCCCGGCCGGCGGTAACCACGTAGATCTCGTCCTCGGCATGCGGGCTCTGGTCATCCACCCCGCCCGCCGGTATGCAGTAGGTCCCCACCGAGAGGGCCGGCACCTGGAAGTGCTCGACCCAGTCGTTGGCCGCGCCAGCCGCCGGCGCCGCCCACTGCCCCGCACCCTTGATGATCTGCATGGCCGAAGCCTAGGCCCACGGCGGCGCAGGCCCGGGTGCTGCCCGAAGAAGAGCCAGGCCCCCGGGAGCGACATCCCGGGGGCCTGGCTCATTAGCCTTCGCTGTCTGTGCTGGTGGGCGATACTGGGATCGAACCAGTGACCTCCTCGGTGTGAACGAGGCGCTCTCCCGCTGAGCCAATCGCCCTGGCGCCCCCAAACGATCCGGCTCCTTGTGGCCGGAACGCTCGCGGGCCCACACAGACTAGCGTATCCGCGGCGGGTGTGGCATAGCCGCGGGCGCCGGGATCACCGGCCGGCCCGGCGCCTGGACGAGTCCAGATCCGGGACCGGCCCGCCGCCGCCGGACGGCCGCGCGGCGGCTGGCCAGCATGGTGCACAGAAGGCCCTGAGCGGCCAGGACAGCCGCCCGGGGCCGCCCGGGATCGAGGGATCGGGGAAGATCAGTTCAGGGACGCATAAGGGCTCTGGCGCCCTTGCTGGGCACCCCGCCGGAAACCGCCGGCAGAGGCCGGCGGGCGCTTGTCCCGTTGAATACGAATAACCACTGCACGGGAATTAAGTCAGTGATTGTCTTGATTGCGGACAAGGCTCCACGAAAGTCGAGGCATCGGGTAGTGCGCCCAACCCGGAAGGCTGTATGCTTCCGCATCGGACAAAGCACGACTGTTCGCTATCTGAACGCAAACCCGGAGGTGCGCACGGGATGCGAAGCGAAATTTTGGCCCCACGGCTACTGAGAGCGAGATCACAGCGTGTTGTTCCTGGTCACAGGAACACGGCTGGGTCATGATTACGTTGAGACGCGAGAAGCGTTTGCCCAGGTCACGACTGATATGGTCCGTGGTGACCGAGGTTAGTAGTGGCAGCGTTCGCGGAATCCTCCTACTGAAGACTTTCGTGCCTGCGTGCCTCGTCACCCCGTGGGACGGCATCGCTGGATGGATGAAGCCCGGCGTTCCGGGATGAGACAAGGCAAAGGTTTGGCGAGGCAATGAACAGCAGCAACACCGTCGCAGCCGAGCTCGGCCTCAGACTCGTGGTTCCCGAGCACGATGGCGTTCCTCTCACGGCGAGCCTTCACTACCGCGCCGAGGATCCGTACGCCATCCGCATGGCGTTTCATGTGGGCATGGACGAGCCCGTTGAGTGGATCTTCGCCCGCGACTTGCTGGCGGGCGGGATGACTGAGCCGGCCGGCGACGGTGACGTCCGGGTGTGGCCTGCGGACACGCCGACCGGGCAGCGGGTGCTGAACATCTCCTTGTCCTCGCCGTTCGGCCAGGCCCACTTCGAGGCCCCGCTGACCGCACTGGCCGGATTCCTGCTCCGCACGTTCCAGGTGATCCCGGCCGGGCGCGAAGGCGAGTACATCAATCTGGATGGTGAGCTGAACCAGCTGCTCCGCAGGCCCTGAGTTGGGCGGCCCCCGCCGAGCCCCCGGCGGACGGGCTGGCGCTGGCCCGCTAACGCAGGTATTGAGGGGCCATGGCGACAATTCGTGACGGCCAGGCGCCCCCGGCCGCGCAGCCGGAACCGGTGACCCCCGCAGATCGCGTGCCCGGCCTGGCCTGGGGGATCGCCGGCGTGTTCGTGGTGGTCGAGCTCGCGCTGAGCGGCCGCTACGGGTTTTTACAGGACGAGCTGTACTTCATCGAGGCCGGGCGCCATCTCGCGTTCGGCTATGTGGACCAGCCGCCGGTCGGCCCGCTGCTCACCCGGGTCACGGACCTGCTCGGGGTCAGCCCGACGGCGGTCCGGATCATCCCGGCGCTGGCCGGCGGTGCGGTCGTGGTCATGGCGGCCAGGTTCGCGGCGCTGTTCGGCGGCGGCCGGCTCAGCCGGGTGCTCGCCGCCCTCATCACCGCGTGCACTCCCGTCCTCATCGGCGCCGACCACATCGGCAACACCACCCCGCTGGACCTGCTGGCCTGGACGGCCGTGCTGCTCTGCGTCACCACGGCCCTGCTGCGCCACCGGCCGCGCTGGTGGCTGGGCGCCGGAGCCGTGGCCGGCGCCGGGCTCGAGAGCGACAACCTGCTGGCCCTGCTGCTGATCGGCCTGACCCTGGGCATCCTCGTCTCCGCGCACCGCTCCGTGCTGCGCACCAGATGGCCCTGGCTCGCGGCCGGCCTCGCGGCGGTCATCTGGGCGCCGAACCTGATCTGGCAGGCCACGCATGGGTGGCCGCAGCTGGCCATGGCCTCCGCCCTGCACCAGCAGAACACCAGCCCCGGCAATTACGCCGCCGGGGTGCCGGCTCAGTTCGTCTACCTGGGACTGCTGGTGGCGCCCCTGGTCGTCGCGGGCTTCATCAGGCTCTGGCGAACCCCCGAGCTCCGGTTCATCGCCGTGGCCGCCACTCTCGTGGTCGTCTACGTGCTGGCCTGGATACCCGGCAAGCCGTACTACAGCGACGGGATGGCCCCGGCCGTGCTGGCCGCCGGGGCCGTGGCCGCCGAGCGCTGGGCCGCCCGCGGCACCCGGCCGCGGGTGCGGCGCTGGGTCCTGGTCGCCCCGCCGCTCGTGGGCCTGGCCCTCATCCTGCCGGGTCTGCTGCCGGTGGTGCCTATCGGTGACGTGCACGACCTGCCCGCTTCTGAGCAGCGCGGCACCCTGGGGGACACCATCGGCTGGCCTCAGCTCGCCCGCGCGGTCGCGGCGCAGGACGCGGCTCTCGTGCGGGCCGGCCGCCCGCCCACCTCGATCTTCACCGGGTACTACGGAGAAGCCGCCACCCTCGACGTCCTGGGCGCGGCCGACCACCTGCCACCGGTGCTCTCCGGCCATAACGCCTACTGGATGTGGGGACCTGGGACGGCCTCCGACCGGACGGTGCTCGCGGTCGACGCCCTCGGGCAGCTGCGGCCGTATTTCGCCAGCTGCCGCCTCCTGGCCACCCACAACCCCCCATACCACGTGCGCAACGACTGGACCGGCCTGCAGATCGGGGTCTGCACCGGCCCGGTGGCCAGCTGGCGCACGCTCTGGCCGCACCTGAAGCACTACGGCTGACCGCGCTGATTACGATCAACGATCTATCCCCGGTCGTCCCCGGGCCGGGCCCAGCGCTACGGCCACACTCCCGGGCCGGTGACCAGGGTCTGGCGCAGGATGGCGGTCCCGTTGACTAGCTGGTGGCGGGGACCCAGGACGAGATCCTGGCCCATCAGGCGGTAGGTGCGCGGGTTGAGGATGATCTCGGTGTTCCCCGCGCCGGGCAGGGCCGGGCTGATGAAGCCGACGCCGGGCCGGCCTGCGACATCCACGGCATGGCCGTCGACCGTCACGCCGGGTATCTCGCCCAGCGCCCGGTACAGCTCGGCGGTCAGCCGCGGCGGCATCACGTAGCTGGTGAGCATCATCTCGATGATGGTGAACGCCCGGGCCGCCGGGGAACCCCACCCGCGCGGGTGCGGAACGCTCAGCTGGCCGAGGTAGCGGACGAGGGCCCCGGGATCGCGCGGCAGGGAGCTGAGCCCGGCGTAGCTGACCGGGATCTTCCCGCTCGCTCCCCCGACCGCCCAGCCACCGCCGCGGTCCTGCGGGACGATCGACGGCTGGGGCTGGCCCACGAAGGGGCCGAAACGGATGCTGACGACCTTGCCCCGGTAGACCCACGCCGCCTTCTGGGCGTCGGCGGTGGTCCAGACGTGGAAGGTGCTACAGCCAGTCCCGCAGCCGCGACCGCCCGTCTTCTCCTGCCAGAACACCCACTGCCCGGGGCGGACGGCCGGCTGGAGGGCAGCGCCAGCTGCGGCCCGGTAGGCGAGCTCCCGGACGGTGAGCGCGCCAGCCGGGCTCGCCCCGCCAGGAGCGATCACCTGCGCGATGACGACTCCCGCCGCCACGGCCGCCGCCAGGCCAGCCGCCGCAGCGAGCCGCCACGGACGCCGAGGGGCGTGCCACCTGGGGGCTCCCGTGCCCCGGGTGGCGCGCTCCAGGTGCACCCGCGCCGCAGCCACGACATCCGGCGCGGGCGGTGGCGGTTCGGCCAGCAGTTGCCGGACCGCGGTCAGCTCATCCATCTCAGGGCTCCTTCGGGTTAGGTTCGGCTCGTTCACCGGGTCATTCCGCCCGGCCGCGGGGCGGGCTGGTGCCGCCGAGCGACTCGCGCAGCCGCCGGCGCGCGCGGCTGAGACGCGAGCAGACCGTGCCGTAAGGAATGCCGAGCGACTCCGCGACCTCGGGGTAGCTGAGGTCGGCCAGGGCCACCAGGAGCAGCACGTCCCGGTCGCCGCGATCCAGCGCCGCGAGCGCACCGGCCAGGGCCGGCCCGGCGGCCGACGCGGTGATCCGGTCGGCGATCACGTCCTCATCGCTGGGTGTGACCAGGCGGGCGTCGACCCGGGCGAGCGCCCGGTAGCGGCGCTCCTCCTGACGCCGGTGCGACCCGGCCAGGTTGGTGGCGATGCCGTACAGCCACGGGCGGGCACAGTCCCGGGTCAGGTCGTAGCGCTGGCGCTGGGCAAACGCGGCGACGAACACCTCCGCCGTGAGGTCGTCGGCGATCTTCGTGCCGACCCGGCGGGCCAGGTACTGGTGGATCTGGCTGAAGTAGCGTTCGAAGATCACCCCGAACTGCTCCGGCTCAGCCAGCGACTGCTCGATCAGCGTGGCATCGGTCTTCGACTGGCCAGCGAGTCCAGCGGTCACGGTCAATGGTCACGCCCTTCGCGCGGGATCCGGTCACCCCGTTGTTAGCCGGAGCCGCCCGCACCCTTCACGGCCGCGACCAGGAACCCCTGCACTCAGCCGTGCCGCGTCACCAAACGTCCGCGGTCAGGCATCAAGGGTCGAGGTCCTCCGCGGAACGCTCGGCGAAGATGTCCGCGGCCTTGCGGGTCACCGGGCCGGGCACCGCGGGCAGCACGACCCCGTCCACGCTGCGGATCGGCTGGACATCCCGGGTCGTCCCGGTCAGGAAGGCTTCCCGGGCCCCGGCCAGCGCACCCAGCGGCAGGTCTTCCTCGACGGCGCCGGCCCACTCGATGACCAGCCCCCGGGTCACCCCGGCCAGGCAGCCCGCCGACAGCGGCGGGGTGACCAGCCGCCCGCCGGCCACCACGAACACGTTGGTCCCCGAGCCCTCGCACAGGTTCCCGGCCAGGTTGCCGAAGATCGCCTCGGCGCCGCCCTGCTGCTGGGCGTAGGACAGCGCGAACACGTTCTCGGCGTAGGAGGTCGTCTTGACCCCGGCCAGGGCGCCGCGCTCGTTCCGCGGCCAGGGAAACATGATCACGTCGCAGGTGGGCGCGGCGTCGTGCAGCTCGCCGAGCTGGATGATCGTGGCCGGCGCCGCGGCCGTCCGCTGGGAGCCCAGCGCGGACTCCCCCGCCGTGACCGTGATCCGGATCCGGGCCCGGGCCGGGCGCCCCGCCCCGGCCAGCACCGCGTCCACCCCGGCCCGGATCTGCTCCAGGTCCGGCTCAGGCAGGCCCAGCCCCTTGGCGGAGGCGCAGAGCCGGGCCAGGTGCCGGGTCAGCGCGAACGGCACGCCCCCGGTGACCTTGAGCGCCTCGAACACCCCGTCCCCGGTGGTCAGCCCGTGATCGGTCACCGGTACCCGGGCCTGGCCGTCCGGCACCAGGGTGCCGTTCATCCACACCGTCACACGAAAACGCTAGCGCAGGGCCCCGGCGTGCGCGCCAGCCGTTGCGGCAAGAGAAGGCAGCAAGGCGTCCACGGCCGTGATCTGCTCGGCCACCTCACGGTCCACCGCCATCATCGGGACCCGCGCCCGGATGGCCGCGTGCACGGCCTTGAGGGGCTCGCTGGGAGCGGCGATGCCGGCCCGCAGGTCGATGCCCTGGGCCGCGCAGCAGACCTCGACGGCCAGGCAGGTCCGGACGTTCGCCACCACCTCGCGGAGCTTGCGCACCGCATGCCAGCCCATGGACACGTGATCTTCCTGCTTGCCCGAGGTCGGGATGGTGTCCACGCTGGCCGGGTGGGCCAGCACCTTGTTCTCGCTGACCAGGGACGCGGCGGTGTACTGGGCCAGCATGAAGCCGGAGTTGGTGCCCGCGTCCGGGGCCAGGAACGGCGGCAGGCCGCGGGAGAACGCCGGGTCCAGCATCCGGTCCACCCGGCGCTCGCTGATGCTGGCCAGCTCGGCCAGGGCGATGGCCAGCATGTCCGCGGCGAAGGCCAGCGGCTCGCCGTGGAAGTTGCCGGACGTCATCACCTCGCCGTCGGCGACCACGATCGGGTTGTCCACCACCGCGCCCAGCTCGATGTCGATCACCCGGCTGGCGTGCGCCAGCACGTCCCGGACCGCGCCGTGCACCTGCGGCGCGCAGCGCAGGCAGTACGCGTCCTGCACCGCGTGCCGGCTGTGCCGGTGGCTGGCCAGCAGCGGCGACCCGGCCAGCAGGGCGCGCAGGTTGGCCGCGCTGTCCAGCTGGCCCGGATGCGGGCGCAGGGCCTGCACCCGCTCGTCGTAGGGCCGGTCGGTGCCCAGCAGCGCCTCGATCGACAGGGCGCAGGCGATGTCGGCCGCCTGGACCAGCATCTGCGCGTCGTGCACGGAGAACGCCAGCAGCGCCTGCATCGGCTCGGTCCCGTTGACCAGGGACAGGCCCTCCTTGGGCGCCAGCTCCAGCGGGACGAGCCCGTGCTCGGCGAGCACCTCGGCGCTGGGCCGGCCCTGCGGCGGGTCGCCGGGGCCGCGCAGCTTGCCCTCGCCGATCAGCGGCTGGGCCAGGTGGGCGAGCTGGGCCAGGTCGCCGGAGGCGCCCACGGAGCCCTTGCTGGGCACCACGGGGAGCAGGCCCAGGCTGAGCAGTTCCAGGAGGCGGCGCGGCAGGTCGGGGCGGACGCCCGAGTACCCGGCGGCCAGGGTCCTGGCCCGCAGCAGGAGCAGCGCCCGGACGGTGCCGTCCTCGAGCGGTGCGCCGGTGGCCGCCGCGTGCGAGCGGATGATCGCGCCCTGCAGCCGGGCCAGATCCTGCACGCCGACGGGAGTGTCGGCCAGCGCGCCGAAGCCGGTGTTCACGCCGTAGACCGGGGTGTCCCCGGCGGTCGCGGCCTCCACGACCCCCCGGCTGAACTCCATGACGGCGGGCACGTCGGGGCCGAGTTCGGCGGTGGCCTCGCCGCTGGCCACGTCGATGACATCCTGGACGGTGAGGCCGTCGCCGGTGACGATCACAGTTCGCATGGCTGACAGCCTGCCACTGCTTCCGGCGGCAGGCGATGCCGGTATCCGCCCGGGTAGCCCCAGGGTCAGGGCGGCGGCTCAGCCGGCGAATTCCTCCACCGTCTCCGCCACGAGCCCGGGAACCCGCAACGGCAGCAGGTGATCGCCCCCGGGGACGTCGATCTTGCGGCAGCCCGGGATGCGGGCCACGATCGCTTCATCGCATTCGATCAGCGGCGGGTGATCCTTGTCCCCGATAAGCAGGACGGCCGGCGCCGTGATGCTGCCGAGGCGGTCGAAGGCCGGCGGCGATTCATTTTCGTATTCGCCGTTGGCGAGCCACGCCTTCGCCGCGCTGCGGAGCTGGGCAACAGCCGCGTCATCAGGCTCCCCGGTGGTCCAGATGCCGAGGGCCAGCCGGGCGATGCCCTCGACGTCGCCCGCGTCAGCGAGCGCATCGAACTCGGCATCCAGCTCAGGGTTCGCAGGCATCGGGTAGCCGCTCAAGCCCGGCGAGACGAGGACGAGCGCGCTCACCCGCTCCGGCTGGGCCAGGGCGAGGTCGATGGAGCTGGCGCCGCCCTGGCTGCAGCCGACCAGCGTCGCCCGGGCCACCTCCAGGTGGTCGAGCACCCTGATCAGGTCATCCAGCAGCGTGTACGGCGCGGTCGCCGGCGGGGACATGCCATGCCCGCGCGCGTCGTAGCGGATCACCCGGTACCGGGCCGCCAGCCGCGGCACGATCGGCTCCCAGACCCGCGAGTCGCCGATTCCGGGGTGCAGCAGCACCACCGCGGCTCCGGGACCACCGGTATCGTCCGCCCAGACTGTGCCGCCGCCGACCTGGATCATCTGTTCCATGCCGCCGATTCTGCCCCGCCGGCTGCCGGGCGGAAAACGGATTTCAGCCGCCCTGCGCCGCCGTCGTCAGCGCCGCCCCACTGAGTTGATGAGTCCGGCCAGGACCGCGACCGCCTCGTCCACCAGCGAATCGTTCAGGTTGCCGTAGCCGAGGATCAGCCCCGGCGAACCGGGCTCGGGCTGGAATCGCAGGTCATCTACGCTGCACAGCCACATGTCCTGGCGCCGGGCGTTCGCGACGATCGCATCGGCGTCCGAGCCCGGGGGCAGTTCGAGCAGCAGATCCAGCCCAGCGTCCGCCCCGCGCACCGGGTAGCCGGGAAGCTGGCCCTGCAGGGCTCCTACCAGCGCGCCACGACGGGCCCGGAACCGGCGGCGGGACGCGCGAAGATGCCGGTCGTAGGCACCCGACTCGATGAAGAGCGCCAGGGCCAGCTGGTTCAGCGCCGGCGGGCTGACCGGAATCTCGCGGTCCACCCGGACGGCCTCGACCCACCGGCGCGGCGCGACCACCCACCCGATGCCGACGGTCGGATTCAGCGTCCTGTTCACCGACCCGAGCAGCGCCACCCGCTGCCGGTCCGTCCCCTGCATGACTGCCGGCGCGGGCCCGCCATAGCTGAACTCGGAGTCAAAATCGTCCTCGATGACCAGGCCGTCCACGCGCCGGGCCCAGTCCAGCAATGCCGACCGCCGGTGCGGTGCGAGCACGCAGCCGGTCGCCACCTGCCGCGCCGCGCCGACGCATACCGCACGCAGACCCGGGTGCTTCTCAAGCTCACCGACCACGAGGCCGTCGTGGTCCACCGGCAAGCCCACCAGTTCCAGGCCCGCGGTCCGCGCGGCCTGCCAGAGCCGCGTGGAGCCGGGATCCTCTACGCCGATCGCCACCTGGCCGTCTGCGAGCAGGGCGTGCGAGACCTGGGACATGCTCTGGCCAGCGCCGGAGAACACCGAGATCGTGGCAGGCTCCGCGGCCGCGCCCCGGCTCCGGTTGAGGCGCTCGGCAAGCACTGCCCGCAGCCGCGGATGCCCACCCGACTGGGCGTAGTCCAGCTGATCGAACGGCGCGGTCTCGGCGGCCGTCCTGATGGCCTCGACCCATTTGCGGCGCGGAAAAGCCCGGAGGTCGGGGCGGGCGGAGGACAGATCGAACCGCGCCGGCCGCTCAGGGACAGGCTCCGGAGGACGCACAGGAAGCCCCGCGGCCTCATCGAGGTCGGGGCGGGGCGTCCAGCTCACCCGGGTCGCGGAGCCGGTCCGTGCGGTCAGGTACCCCTCGGTGACCAGTTGCGCGTACGCCTGGGTGACGGTCCAGCGCGAAACACCGAGATCGGCGGCGAGCGTACGGCTCGGCGGCAGGGCGGCCTCCCGGGGGATACGCCCGTCCCTGATGGCCGTGCGGATCGCGGCCGTCAGCCGCATGTGCAGCGGGCCGGGCCTGGTGGCAGGCAAGTCGAGCAGAGTCTCCCAGGCCAGATTGGTCTGCATTCCTGTCACGCCATTGGATCGGAGGGGCCAGCGGATCGCTCCTAGCGTCATGAAAAAGCCCGCCTACGTCTAGGGGATTTCTCATGACCAACTGGCTTCGCTGCCTGTTCGCCCGGCTCATGCGGGGCCGCGAGGTGGCCCGGATCCGGCGCGACCCGTTCCTGGACGACCCCGCCGAGGTCGAGGACGACTACCGGCGGCTGAGGCAGGCGCACCTCGGCTGACGGGAAAGATCATCATTAACGCCAACCGTCAGCGGCCCGTGACTCGCCTGAGCGCATGGAGCGCCGTGCCCGGGCGGGCATGCTTCGGCGCTCGCCGAAGCATTATTCGGCCAGAGTTGACCCATGACTGATGACGCGGACCCGAACCCTGGGCAAGCGGACCCGAACCCGGGACAACTGGTAGTGGCGGCCGTGGACCGGTGCCTGGAACTGGCCAGGACCTGGCACGCGTGGGATGGCCGGCCCATCGCGCGGACGATGGACGATGGCCTGCCCAACACGTGGACGCCGCACAAGGCGCTGCGCCGGATCACCGATCACCTGGTGGATCACCTGCATCAGGTGGAGGCGCTGCTGGCCGGGGCCGACCCGCTGCCCGATGAGTGGCTCGGGCGGACGGTGACGGTCGACGCGGACTGGGCCCGCTTCACCGAGCCGGACTACGCCGAGGCCTGCTCCCGGCTGCGCCGGCTCGGCCGCTGGTACGTGCTGCGCTACGAGACCGCCGGGGCGGACGCCTGGGATCGCCCGCAGCCGGACGCGTGGACGCTGCGTGAGATCGCCGAGCATGTGGCGGATGTGACCTACTACGCCGACCAGGTCGGTGCCCTGGCTTGAGGCTCATCCGGGGGCTCAATCAGGGGGCTCAATCCGGGCCGGGCGGAAGGTCGATGACGGCCGGCAGGCCGCACCGCACGGCGACCGCCGGATCGCGGTAGGACACCAATGCGGTGATCAGCAGCTCACCATTCACGTCACTGAGCTGGACGATCTGCAGGCCGGTCGCGACCAGGCGGCCGGCCCCGTCTGGTTCATACGTCGCGAAGGCTGGCTGCCCGTTGCACGAGCCAGCCCGGAGCGTTATCCCGTGCGGCCGGACGGCAGCGAAGATAACGTCGTCGGTGAACTGCGCCACCGCCTCCCGGCCATCGAACCAGGCGCTGAGCGGCGGCATCGAGAACTGGACGTCCTCGGTCACCAGCTGGACGAAGGCCTCGATATCGGCGAGCTGCCAGGCGCGGACGTAACGTTCGCGGAACTGCTGGACCCGCGGGTCCGTGAGGTCAGGTACCGGCGTTCCCAGGCTGGCCTGGACGGTCTCGCGGGCCCGGGACAGCAGGCTGTTGACCGCTGATGAGCTGACGGCGAGCACCTCGGCGGTCTCGGCATGGCTGAACCCGAGCACGTCATGCAGCAGCAGGGCCGCGCGCTGGCGCGGAGCCAGGCGCTGCAGCGCCGCCACGAACGCGAGGCTGATCTCCTCCCGGCGGAGCAGTGTCTCCTGTGGGTCCCCGGCTCCGTTGAGTTCGGCGTCGCTGACCGGCTCCACCCAGACCGCCTCCAGGTCGGGCGGCGACAGCATTGAGCCAGGCGCCGCTGCTGGCCCGGAGCCGGCCGGGGCGAGGCGCGCTCGCCGGGTTCGCAGCGCGTCCAGGCACACGTTGGTCGCGATGCGATGCAGCCAGGCGCCGAACGATCCGGAGCCGTCGTAGGTCGCGAGCTTGCGCCAGGCCCGCTCCAGCGTGTCCTGGACGGCATCCTCGGCGTCCGGGCCCGATCCCAGCATGCGGTAGCAGTGCCGGAATACGGAACGTTCATGCGCCGTGACGAGCGTCGCGAACGCCGCGTCTTCTCCCGCCAGGGCCCGCGCGAGCAGATCATCCAGGTCAGCAGAAGCAGCCATCGCAGACCCCCCGGTATCGGATGTCCTGCTCGCGCGCGGCCGGCCGGTCAGGAGTCCGCGCTCGCCAGGCCGACGACCTGACCCTGCGGGTCGGCCAGCAACCCGAAGGTCACGCCCGGGACTGACGTGGCCGGCTGGACGATGCGCCCCCCGTGAGCGACCGCAGCGTCCAGGGTAGCGGCGACGTCGCTCACGCCGACGAAGAAGGTCACCAGCGGGCCGTCACCCTGCAACGGGCTGATCCCGCCCGGCACGGCCCCTTCGACCCCGGTGTTCACGTAGGTGTATCCGGGCATGCCGCCGTCCGGGTAGGTCCAGCCGAACAGCTTCCCGTAGAACGCGCGGGTGGCGTCGGGGTCGGCCGACCGGATCTCGAAATGAACCACTGGGCTTGCCATCGTGGGTGCTCCTCTGGTCATCGGTACGGGCTTACGTCAGGTATGACGACCCGAAGCACGCGGATCTCTCGGTCCGGCCCGGGATTACTGCCGGGGGCGCTGACAACTTCGCGAACCGGGCGATCAGCCGCCAGGTTTCCGCCGGGACTTCCTCCTCCCATACGCCCGGCAGGCCGGCGGTCTGGGCAGCCTCCCCGGCCACCTTCGTGCTGGCCTACTCCCGCGAGGCTGCGAAGTGCGGGTTAATGACCTGAGGTGCACCGGAGGGATGGCACGGGCAGGACGGGGCGGGGGCGGATGAACGCGATCGGGACGTGGCTGCGCGTCAACCTGCGCCACCGGTGGCGGTCCCTGGTCATCCTCGCGCTGCTGGTCGCCTTCGCGGGCGGCACGGTCATCGCCGCGGTGGCCGGGGCCCGGCGGGGTGACACCGCGCTGCGGCGGCTGGACGCCGTGACCCTCCCGGCCACGGCCGTGGTGCTGCCCAACCAGCCCGGGTTCGACTGGGGCCGGGTCGAGCGGCTGCCCGAAGTGGCCTCGGTGTCCACGTTCGCGGTGGACTACACGCTGAGCTACCAGGGGCTGCCCGCCGACGTCGCCGGGTTCCCGCCCGCCAACGACACCATTCTCCGGTCGATCGAGAAGCCCGTGGTCTTCCAGGGCCGGGTGCTCGACCCCCGCCGCATCGATGAGGCCGTGGTCACGCCGATGTTCGTGGCCGATCATCACCGGGGCGTGGGTGACTCGGTCATCCTCCAGCTGCCCACCCCCAGGGAGATGGAGACGGGACAGGGATCCGGGCCGGGGGGCGCCCTCACCGGGCCGAGGCTGCGGCTGCGGATCGTCGGCGTCGTCCGCTCCCCGTGGATCTCCGATTCGCCGGGTTCGGACGGCGCGATCCTCATGTCGCCCGCCGTGGCAGCCCGGTATCCGCTCAGCGTGGTGGGCAACCCGCGGAGCCAGTTCAGTTTCGTCAACGCGCTCGTCCGGCTGCGCGGCGGGGAGGCGGCCATCCCCCGGCTGCGGCGCGACATCGCGCGGCTGACCGGCCGCCAGGACATCGACATCTGGGACCTGCCCCAGCAGTACGCCGACGCGCAACGGCAGATCGCCTTCGAAGCACGGTGCCTGGTCGCGCTGGCGGCCGCCGCCTTCCTGGCCTCGCTGTTCCTGGTCGGGCAGACCCTGGCCCGCTTCGCCGCGGCCAGCGGGGCGGAGCTGCAGATCATGCGGGCTCTCGGGATGACGTCGGCCGAGGTCACAGGGGCGGTCGCGGCGGCCCCGGCCCTCGCCGGGCTGGCCGGGGCCGGCCTGGCGGCGGCGTTCGCGGTGGCCGTGTCGCCCTGGTTCCCGATCGGGACCGCGGCGCTGTTCGAACCGTCGCCCGGCCTGTCCGCCGACTGGGCGGTCATCGGGCCGGCCGTGGCGCTGATCACCCTGCTGGTGGCGGGGGGCGCGGCGCTGGCCGGGCGGGCCACGCTCGCCGCGGGCCGCCGGGAGGTGCCGGTCCGCGGGTCGGCCACCGCGGCCGCGGCGGCGCGGGCCGGATTCCCGGTCCCGGTCGTGATTGGGACCCGGTTCGCGCTGGAGCCGGGCCGCGGGCCGTCGGCCGTGCCGGTGCGGCCCGCCCAGATCGGGGCCGTGGCCGGGGTGCTCGGCATCGTGGCCGCCTTCACGTTCTCCTACGGCGTGTCCGACACCGTGGCGCACCCGGGACGGTTCGGGCAGACCTTCCAGCTGATCTCCGAGATAGGCCTGAACGGCAAGGATTTCGGTCCCGCACCGCCGTTCGTGCGGGCGCTGGACCGGCTGCCCTCGGTGAGCGGGGTGGACGACTCCCGGGTCGCGGTGGCCACCGGCGGGAGCGGGGCCGGGTCGATCAGCCTGTACGAGTACCACGCCGGCGGCCCCAAGGCGATCCCCGTCGTGGTGCTGCGCGGCCGCATGCCGCACAGCGCGGACGAGGTACTGCTGGCGCCCCGGACCCTGGCCGCCCTGCACGCCCGGGTCGGCAGCCGGGTGCGGCTGGCCGGGAACCGGGCCAGTGAGGTCCTGACCGTGACCGGCAGCGGCCTGGTGCCCGAGGGCTCGCACAACAGCTACGCCGACGGCGGCTGGCTGACCCCGGCCGGGTTCAGCGGGCTGTTCACCGGCTTCAAGTTCCACATCGTGCTGATCAGGACCGCACCTGGCGTGCCCGCCGCGCAGGCACCACAGATCGTGCACGGCCAGCTCGCGCGGGTGGCACCCAGCCTGGCCAGCGCGGATCTCGAGCCGGCGCAGTCCCCGACGGAAATGGCCGAGCTGAGGCAGGTGCAGGTGCTGCCGGTGGTCCTCGGCGTGTTCCTGGCCCTGCTCGCCATCGGCGCCGTCGGTCATGCGCTGGTCACCGTGGTCCAGCGCCGTATCCAGGATGTGGCCGTGCTGCGGGTCATGGGCATGACGCCGCGCCAGTGCCGCCTGATCGTGCTCACCCAGGGGTCCGTGCTCGCCCTGGCCGGGTTGCTGATCGGGCTCCCGGCAGGCTTGGTGGTGGGGCGTCTGCTGTGGCGGACGGTGGCGGGGTACACGCCTGTGCAGTACGTGCCGCCGATCGCGACCGTCGTGATGGTGGTCATCGTCCCGGCGGCGCTGGTGCTGACCAGCCTGCTCGGGCTGTGGCCAGGCCGCCGGGCGGCCCGCCTGAGGGTAGCCAACGCCCTGCGCGCGGAGTAACGATCAGCCCGCATTACCGGGCGGCGCGCCCCGGGTCCCGGTTTGCCCGGCCGGGCGGCGCGCCATGGGTCCCGAGTTTGCTCGGCGGCTAGGATCGGCTACAGTTCTGAACGCACGCCCGCCCTGGCGGGGAGTGCAGCAGCCCGCTCCGGCGGGCATGCGGACGTGGCTCAGTTGGTAGAGCATCACCTTGCCAAGGTGAGGGTCGCGGGTTCGAATCCCGTCGTCCGCTCGGAGGCGCCGGATTCCGTCCCGCAGGCCCAGGCCCGCACGGTTCTTCGGATGTCCAAAGCCATGATTCCCCCAGCAGGGAACGTTGGCGCTGGCGGAGTGGCCGAGTGGCTTAGGCAAGGGCCTGCAAAGCCCTGTACGCGGGTTCGATTCCCGCCTCCGCCTCGAGGGCGATTGGCGCAGTGGGAGCGCGCCTCGTTGACACCGAGGAGGTCGCTGGTTCGAACCCAGCATCGCCCACGAAAGCAAGCGAGCCCGCAGGGTGTTGGCGCACCCCACGGGCTCTGTGACTGACGCAGGTGGGTTAGCACCATGTCAGTTAGCGGCCAGCCTACGGGCGATCGGTGTGGCAAGTGGATGCCTCGCGCCAAGGAGTACTGCGGGCGGATGCCCGGCCACGGAGGAGAGTGCCGTACACCGGCAGCCCTAACCGACCGCAGGCAACGGCTGACAGAGCGGCGGCGCGAGAAGACACTCGTCACCCCGGAGGCCAGGTCCCGCTGGAACCGGGCGTACAAGCTCAAGCTCATGGGCCTGACCCCGGAGCGGTTCGCCCAGATGCTGGAGGCGCAGGGGTACGCCTGCGCCATGTGCCGCACGCCGTTCGAGAAAGACCAGCGCATCTGCATCGACCATGACCACGCCTGCTGCCCGCCCAAGCTGCCGACCAGGTGCTGCGGTAAGTGCGTGCGCGGCCTGCTGTGCCTCACCTGCAATGTCGCCCTCGGGTACATCGAGGCGTACTCCGAGATGGCGATGGCCTACCTGGGGTCAGCACTACGCCCGGCCAGTCCCCAACCGGCCGGGCGTAGTGAGCTTGCGGTGTTACGTGGCGGTGACGGCGACCCGCGTGAGGGCTCCCTCGATCAGCAGGTCTAGCGCCAGAATCCAGTCGCTCCTGTCCTTCTCAGTGAGACGGAGACCGACGCGATCGTAGAGCTTGCCGAGCTGCATCAGGATGAGCGTGTTTGACACCGAAGAGGTCACTGGTTCAATCCCAGTATCGCCCACCAGTTTGCGCAGGTCAGAGGCCGGTTCCCGGAGACGGGAACCGGCCTCAAGATCATTTGCCATCAGTTTGCCATCAAGACACGCCGGTGTTTTGCGGCAGGAATTGAACAAGCCCGGCACGGAATGGCGAAGGCCTGAGCGCGGCTAACGACGGGTGAACGTGACGTGGGTGACGCCGCTGGGGGAGCTCACCGACTCGATGGCGAAGCGCTCCTCCAGGCCCTCCAGGCCGTCCCAGAGGGACTCGCCGCGGCCGAGGAGGATCGGCACGAGCGCGACGTGCATGTGGTCGATCAGGCCGGCGGCGAGGAACTGGCGGACGGTGGCCGGGCCGCCGCCGATGCGGACGTCGAGGCCACCCGCGGCCTCCTTGGCCGCCGCGAGCGCCTGCGCCGGGCTGGCGTCGATGAAGTGGAAGGTGGTGCCGCCCTTCATCTCGATCGAGGGCCTGACGTGATGGGTGAGCACGAAGACGGGGGTATGGAACGGCGGCTCCTCGCCCCACCAGCCCTTCCACTCCTCGTCGGTCCACGGTCCGCGCTGCGGGCCGAACTTGTTGCGCCCCATGATCTCCGCGCCGATGCCCGGCCCCCAGTTGCTCGCGAAGGCGTCGTCGATGCCGGTGCTCCCGCCTTGCTGGCCCTGCATGACGTGAAATGAACGGGTGCCCGTGAACCATCGCACCAGCCGCTGGCCGGCATGCCCGAAGGGTGCCTCCAGGCTCTGGTCAGCACCGGCGCCGAAGCCATCGAGCGAGACGGAAAAGTTGTGAACACGAACAAGTGACATGACGGGTAGACCTCTCTGGTCGAAGCTGAGTTCATCGGTGCTCATGGTGTGGTCGTAGCCAGGATCGCTTTCTCGACATCTGAGCACCCTTGACACCTGAGCACCGGCGAACGGCTGGCTAGGCCGGCTGATGGCTGCCGTCCGGAACTGGCTCTGGCCCACTTTCCGTGAGGTGATCTGCCCGGCGTGTCCCGTGGCGTCTTGATCATCGTGTTTGTGATCATGCCGGGCGTGCGATCTTGAGACTCTCAGCTGTCCTGGTCCCTCACCTGGCCGGCCTGGCCATCGAGCGTGTCGTCACGGCGGGCAGGTCGGTGCATGTGCTGGCCCGGACCTGTGCCAGCGAGGCGGCCTGCCCGGGGTGCGGCGTGGTGTCGCGGCGGGTGCACAGCCGCTACCAGCGGCAGCTGGCTGATACCGCGAGCGGCGGCCAGGAGGTGCTGATCCACCTGCAGGCCCGGCGGTTCTTCTGCGGCAACGACGCGTGCGCCAAGGCGACGTTCGCTGAGCAGGTGCCGGGCCTGACCACCCGCTATGGCCGGCGGACCTGCGGCCTGGAGGAAGTGCTGCAGGCGGTCGCGCTGGCCCTGGGCGGCCGCGCCGGTGCCCGGCTGACCGGCAGGCTGGCCTGCTCAGCGAGCCGCTCGACGCTGCTGCGGCTGATCCGCGCCGCGCCCGACCCGGCCGCGCGGGACCCCGCTGGTGCTGGGCGTCGATGATTTCGCGCTGCGCAAGGGGCATGTCTACGGCACCGTGCTGGTCGATATCGAGACCCGCCGGCCGGTGGACATGCTCCCCGAGCGGTCCGCGGAGTCCTTCCGCGCCTGGCTGGACGCCCACCCGGGCGTGGAGATCATCTGCCGGGACCGCGGCGGCTGCTACGCCGAAGGCGCAGCCGCGGGCGCGCCGCTGGCCATCCAGGTCGCCGACCGCTGGCATCTGTGGCACAACCTGGCCGAAGCCGTCGAGCGCGCCGTCGCCCGCCACCGCTCCTGCCTGCAAGAACAACCACCGCAACCCGACGCCCGGGCCCGGGGCGCAGCAGGCCGCGCCGGCTCCTGAGGGACGGCCTGGCCGCGCGGACCCGGGCCCGGCACGCCGAGGTCCACGCCGCGCTGGCCCGCGGGCTGACCATCACCGAGATCAGCCGCACCTTACGGCTGGACCGCAAGACGGTCCGCCGCTACGCCACCGCCGCCACCCCGGACCAGCTGATCCCCGGCACCCGCCTCACCCGGCCGGGCCTCCTCGGCCCGCACCAGGCCTACCTGCGCCAGCGATGGGACGAAGGCGTGCCGCAGCACCGACCAGCTCCACGAGGAACTCCGCGCCCGCGGCTACCGCGGAAGCCTGCGCACCCTGCGCCGGCTCACCGCCCAGCTGCGCCAGGACACCGCCGTCCCCGCACCACCACCAGCGCCAGCGGCCAAGAAGGTGGCCAGCTGGATCCTCACCCCGCCCGGCAAGCTCGCCGACGACGACCGCACCGCGCTCGCCCAGATCACCGCCCGCTGCGAGGAACTCACCGCCACCCGCGACCTGGTCCGCGAGTTCGCGGACATGCTCTGCCACCGCCACGGCGAGCACCTGGAAGCCTGGGCCAGCCAGGCCGAGACCAGCCCGGTCAGCGAGCTGCGCGGCTTCGCCAAAGGACTCCGCAAAGACTGGGCCGCCGTCACCGCCGGGCTCACCCTGCCCTACAGCTCCGGCGCCGTCGAAGGCCACGTCAACCGCATCAAGATGATCAAAAGACAGATGTACGGGCGAGCGAAACCCGACCTGCTCCGCAAGCGCGTCCTGCTCGCCGACTGACCCCGATCACCACAATTGAGCCAGAGCCACCGCAACTTGGCCGTTGACAGGGCGCATCCACGTCAGTCGAACTTGTTTCGAGGTCCTGGTTTCGATAGCAGCCGGTTTGCTCGAAGCAAGATCAAAGTGAGTGGCAGATTGAGTGGCAAACCGGGCTTGCGAGAGCCTATCCAGAGCTTGTGGCCGCTAGTCTATGCTCGTGTTCTGGCAGGTCAGGTGCTCTGCCTGCGGCGACATAACTCGGCAGCGATACATGGTAAGGAGAAGGTCTACGGTTCGATTCCGTAAGGGGGCTCCAGGCTATGAACACTTTTCGAATATGGAACCGAGTACCTCTTTCGATTGAGTGGCATTTGAGTGGCAAATGCCACACAGGGCAGGTACTCGTGACCTGGGAGTTCGCCCACGGTAGGCCCGGTGCAGCGGTTCCCGCCTGGGGAACGGGTCCTGGATTGGGCTCGACGAAAGCATGAGCCATGCCCGTGGCCTGGGTCTACGGAGAGTGACGAACCCACGGGTCCTGGGCCACCACATCAACAGATCGCCGATTCGGCGCGCTTGAAGTCGGCCGCTTGGAACGGTCGCCTGGAGCGCAGATGGCCCGTTCCTGTGCGGCTTGGTCGGGGGCGGCTGCACCTGCTCAGCCGGGAGCCCGGGAGCGAGATCGGCTGCTTGCCGCCGGCCTGCGGTGCGCCGAGCTCCGAGGGTCAGTTGCATCCGGTACGGCTGACCGCTGCAGCGACGTTGACCTCTGCTGGGTTGTGCCAGATGAGATGTTCGCGGCAGCCGTCGAACCGCCCTCAGGGCGGTCCGATCCGCGTGTGCGGTGGCATCGCTACGCATCGACCCCGACCTCGCTCAGTCAGACCGCCGCAGGATCATCTGCCTCCGGCTGGTGGGCACTCCGCTGTTCTGGCGCGTCGATCTCGACATCCGTGCAACCTCCGGGGCAGTAGACGACGATTACGGTGCGGCAAACCCCGGCCGCGCGCAGCGAACCGGGATGGTCGCAGCCAGGCAGCGCCATGGCGGCCTGGATTGCTTCGAGCGCTGCCTCATCGTGTGCGCCTCTCGTACTAGCACGGTGGGTCATCGACCTCGTGCAGGCTGGATTCAGCGGCGCCATGCCTGAGAGTGTCGAGGCCGAACGCGGCGACGGGGCCGTGCACGCCGGTTGGGAGGGTGGTGTCCGGCGCCGCCATGTGGATGGCGCCCCATGCGATCAGGGATGCCGTCATCTGGTAGGGGTCGGGGCCTGTCAGGGCGGTCGTGGCCAGGGGTGCACCGGAAGGGTCGCGGGCGACCGCGATTATCAGGGAACGGCCGTTGCTGTCGGGTTCGCGGGTGGAGCCCGGGAGCCGCTGGGACAGCCGCGTCACGGTTGCCCGTGCCCTCGCCGGCCGCAGGAGAGGAGCTGTGAGCGTGGCGGCGATCTGTATCGGGCGCGTCCACCGCCCGAACCAGCCGAGGCACACGTCGACGCTGTCCAGTTGTGGGAAGGCTTCCGGCAGTCCGAGGTGCTCCGATCCGCTGACAGTCAGAGCCGAGCGGCGCACATCGGCGTAGCGGAAGGTGCGGACACGCTGGCCGGTGCGCTCGTCGACCAGACGGGCGGGAGCCCTGGGGCGCGGGCGGCGGTAGGCGAACGCGTCCTCGGCCGCCGCGCCGGCCAGCGTGGTGCGCGTGCCCCCCGTGGTCAGGGTGAAAGCGTCGCTCAGGGTGCTCCGGTAGCGCAGTTCGTCACCGTGGCCCGAACGGGTGAGGAAGTAGCCGATCTCGATCCGGGACGCCCGCTCGCCTGCCCTGGTCAGGGCGAGCGCGCCGGCGAGGTTGCCCGGTACGTAGTCGTAGCCGAAGGCCGGCACGACGGTCGATCCGCGAGCGGCCGCGACGGGATCCAGCTCGAAGACGCGCCGGACGAAGGATCCCTCCCCCGAGGAGTCGAGGTAGTGTGCCCCCGCCTGCGCCGCCGCCGTGACCGTCGCGATGCCCAGCTGCATGAACGGGCCGACCGTTGAGAGGACCACATCGCTTCGGTCCAGGAGCCGGGCGAGGTCGGCCGTCGAGGTGACATCCACCTCGGCCACCGGGAGGTCCGCCTCGAAGCGACCGGTCAGGGCCAGCATCTTGGTGCGGTTTCGCCCGGCCAAGGTCGGCTGTTCGCCGCGGGCGAGTAGCTCCCGGAGCACTCGCTGCCCGGTGTATCCCGTCGCGCCCAGCAGGACGATCCTGCGTTTCTCCACGACGCCGCCTTCCGAAAGCCGTCATGATCATGATTTGCGTTTCTCAACCTTGAGACGGCTGGTTGCTGATCGCTTGCGGTGTTGCTGCTTTGGTGGCGGCCACCGGTCTCATCTTCGGATTTAGTCCTGCCACCCCCGCGGGGGACGGCCGACCGCCTGAGGGGTGTGCGGCGGCGCGGGAGCTCTCAGAGAAACTCCAGAGCCCGCTGGACGAAGTCATCGTGGAACTGGAACACCCCGCCGTGCCCGGCGTCGGGATAGAGGACGAGCTGGCTGTCCGGGAGCCGCCGGTCGAGGTCGACGGTGTTCTTGGAGGGCACCATCTTGTCGCTCTCACCGTTCATGACGAGCACCGGCTGGTGGATGCTCGCGAGGTCCGCGGGCTTCTGCCGGCCCCATCGGTGGATGGCCTTGAGCTGGGCGCGGAATGAGCCTACGGAGATGGCCTTGTCGCGGTCGCTGGTGCGTTCCTCCAGCCGTGCCAGGAACTCCTTCCCGGCCCGGCGCCCGTTCGCAGTCCGGGTGAAGAAGAGGAACTGCTTGGGGTCCTGGCGGGTGAGCAGTCCTCGCGCGGTGTCGAGGTAGGAGATGCGGGTCACCTTGTCGATGCCTTCGCCCCCCGCGGGGCCGGTTCCGGCGAGGATCATCTTGCGCACGAGCTGCGGCTCCTCCTGCGCGATCACCTGGGCGATCATGCCGCCCATGGAGAACCCGAACAGGTCGACCTGGTCGAAGCCGAGGGCGCGGATGAAGGTGACGGCGTCCCTGGCCATCTCCTGGATGGTCGCCGGCGTCGAGCCGGTGGAGGCGCCGACGCCCCGGTTGTCGAAGGTGATGACCGGGTGCTGGGCGGCGATGCCGTCCACGACCCGGGGGTCCCAGTTGTCCAGGACCGCGGCCAGGTGGGTGAGGAAGACCACCGGCACCCCCGTGCCCGGGCCGAGCTGACGGTAGGCGAACTCCACTCCGCCCGCGGAGAGTCTGCGCGTGGGGGCGTCGGTCCACGACGTCATCGAGTCGTTGTGCGCCTCTGGTGACTTATTCATGATCGCGTTCCTTCTCTCATTGCTCAGCTGCTGTTGGCAGGTATCGCCTGCGGGTGCCGAAAACCTCGTCCGTCCTGGTCATGGCCACTTTGATCATCGAAACACGATTGCCGATGCAATCCCGAGCCTCAGCCCCGAGGCGACGGTGATCTACGCTGAGCACTGCGCGACGATGAACCATTGCGCTGTTTCGACTGACCTAGCTCGGTCTGACCAACGCGCTCGCGTTGCTGCGGCTGCTGCCGATGAGCAACGAGGACAAAGACGCCGAAATCCTAAGGTGAGCGTCAGTTCGGCATCCGGTTGAATCTGCGGACGATGCGGTCGAAGATCCGGGCCGGAAGGACGCGGTGGAGCACGCTGATGCTTGCGGCCGTCGAGCCGGCGGTGCGCCGCAGTTTCGGGTTCCGGTCGGTGGCCGCCGCGACGATCACCTTGGCCACGACGGCGGGATCGTCGCCGCCGCTGGTGTTTTTCGCCAGCACCTCGTCGAAGGTGCGCCGTCCCGACGCGTAGAGCGGCATGGGGGTGTCGCCCTGCACGCTGTGGTCCCCGAACGGGGTGTTGATCGGGCCGGGCTCGACGAGCAGGATCCGGACGCCGTGCTCGCGGACCTCGTGGTCCAGCGACCCGGAGTAGCCCTCGACCGCGTGCTTGGTCGAGGTGTAGATGGCCATGAACGGGCTGGGGACGAACCCGCTGAGGGAGGAGACGTTGATGACGCGTCCGCGCCGTTGAGCGCGCATGTGCGGCAGGACCGCCTTGGTCATCCGCATGATGCCGTAGACGTTGATGTCGAAGACGTCCTGCGTCCGGGCGACGGAGAACTCCTCGGCGGCGCCGTTGGCGCCGACGCCGGCGTTGTTGACCAGGACGTCGATGCGCCCGAACCGGTCGATCACCTGCTTGACCACGGAGGCGACCGATTCGTCGCTGGTCACGTCGAGGTCGAGGTAGGTCACCCCGGCGGGCGCGGTGACTCGCGCGGTGTTGCGGCCGGTTCCGATCACCTCGAAACCCGCGCCGGCGAGCGCGATCGCTGCCGCCTTGCCGATGCCTGAGGACGCGCCCGTCACGAGCGCCACCGGCCGAGTTCGTCGTCATCATGAACTCCTGACCTCATTGGATTACGTTCGATTGACTTACGTTCGTAATACCATATGCTGAGAAGCGACGGATGGCAAGCATCCTCCTCGAGGAGAGGACCCTCCGGTTGCGGTACGGGAAGCGGAAGAGGCGCAAGCGGGCGGCGAGGCGCGGATCATCGAGACGGCCGGACGCCGGGTCAAGCGAGACGGCATCCACGGCCCGGGGATCGCCGCGCTCATGGCGGAGGCGGGACTCGCCAGACGGCACCGCACCGCCGCCGGGCTGCCGTCCGGGAGACCTGACGGGCATAATAGATTACGCCCGTACTATCATTGCCGGCGAGCACCGGCGGACGGCAAGTGGTCCTTGCGGCGGGCGGAGGAGCGTATGGCGCGGTACGGGACAGAGCACAAGCAGGCGACCAGGCAGCGGATCATCGAGACGGCCGGCCGCCGGCTCAAGCGCGACGGCATCGACGGCTCCGGGGTCGCCACGCTCATGGCCGACGCCGGGCTGACCAACGGCGCCTTCTACGCCCACTTCCCATCCAAGGACGACCTGGTCGCCACCGCGGTCGCCGACCAGCTCCGCGAACAGCGCGAAAGCCTCAGCGCGGTGGCGCCCGGCCGCGCCGGAGTCGAGCAGTACGTGCGTGAATACCTCTCGGCCGGGCACCGCGACAACCCCGGCGACGGCTGCCCGTCCGCCGCCCTGCTCGACGAGATCGGCCGCTGCACCGACGCCACCAGGCAGGCGTACACCGACGGCCTGCTGGCCGTCATCGACGACGTCGCCGCCCGCCTGGCGCCGCACGATCCGCACTCGGCACGCGTGAAGACGCTCAGCGTCTTCGCCCTGATGGCCGGGACACTGCAGCTCTCCCGCGCCCTGGCCGACCGGCAGCTCGCCGATGAGGTCCTCGAGCAGGGCATCCAGAACGCCCTCGCGCTGCTGGGCGCCGGGCAACAGCGCTGACACGCCGCACCACCGGCCCGAAGCCATGAAATCCGGCTTTCCCCGGCACCGTCCCGCAGGCGCAGCGGCCACTCCTCGCGCTGCTGCCGCCAGCTGTGGTGAAGCGCTGGAAAGAACACGCGAAGCTGTGAGTCAGCAAAACCAGGCCCTGCGTGGATTCTTGATTCCTAGCGAACTTCCCGGAAACTGAGGCGCACGCCAGGACGTGCTTGACCGGGTCGGATGCAGCGCTGACACGCCACCTAGGCGTTCCGGCCAGTCGTGGCTGATGGCCAGTGCAGCCAACTTCGGTCATCGGTGCACACGACTTCA
>CAVQZG010000002.1:0-228261 GCA_963718305.1 uncultured Actinomycetes bacterium | reverse complement strand
GGTGAGAACGCCTTCACCCCCAGCCCATACCCAGCGCGGGACCTGCTGGCCATGTGCGTCCCGAGCCAGTCCGCGGGAAGGGACGACCGGACGCGCGTCGTTAACAAGCCAAGCTGCAACCGGCCGACAGCCGGTTCCAGAGCCGCCCATCGGCCCCCCGAATGCTACGGCCACCGCAGCACCCGCACCGATACTCCAATATGAGCCATCCCGGGACGGCTCATTGGGCCAGTGGCGGTTTGCTTTGGGCTGTGTGCGGCGAACGCTGGCCACCGCCCACCACCGTCTGCTGGGCTGGTGGTGCGGGCCGGCGTCGTGGCCCACCTGGCCACGGGAAGCTGCCCTTCGGCGAGGCCGGCCAGGGGCGGTCTGCGGATGGCCGGGCAGCGAGAGGAGCCGGACGTGACCTTCAACTTCAATTCAGAGCTCTACGCGGACCCCAACATCGCCGAGGGCGTCGACTACGCGCGCCGCCATCGCCGCCACGAGCGCTTCGACGACACCCTGGCCCGCACCGACGACGTGCCCAAGACCACCATCCTGGCCCCACACGGAGGAGGGATCGAGCCCGGCACCTCGGAGCTCTGTCTGGCCGTCGCCGGCTACCACCCGGCCAACCTGCCCCAGATCCCGCCCGCCGGGGTGACCTATGACTACTGGATGCTCGAGGGCCTGCGGGAGCGCGACAACGCCGAGCTCCATGTCACTGCGGTCGGCTGCGACGACGGCGTGGCCGTCTCGCTGTGCGCGGGCTCGCTGAACGCCCTTGCCCTGCACGGCTTCCAGCCGGGGCCGCCCGACATGTCCGAGGACGACCAGGTCGTGCTCGTCGGGGGCGGCAACACCATCTTGCAGGATTACCTGCTGGAGGGGTTGCGCAAAGCCGGTTTCGACGCCAGGGACGCCGGCCTGCACGGGGAGCTCAACGGCGACGCCAAGTGCAACATCGTCAACCGCACCCTGCTCGGCATGGGCGCGCAGCTGGAGCTCAGCACCCCGTTGCGCGATGCGATGTTCGCCGAGCACAGCCGCTCGCGGCGCAAGCACACCACCACCCAGCTGTTCTGGACCTTCGTGGCGGTGTGCCGCGACGCGCTCGACCGGCTCGAAGCCGAGCAGATCGTTGTCACGCCCGGGCTTCGATGTCTAGAAAGCTGACCCTGTTAAAGCTGATGTCGCACGCGGATCGCACGACGCGCCATGTGGAATGGTCTGACCTGGCAGAACGCGAGTCCCTGCAAGCGGAAGGCCGGCGGTTCGACCCAAGCCCCTGACCACCGATTTGATCAGGCAAGATGCCTGGAATCTCTGGTGTCTAAGGTCGCCGGAGCACGATAGACGGCATTACCGCGAGAAGGGAACTCTCATGAATACCATCCGGTTCGATGCGGCGATGTCACGCCGGGTCGAATCCGCTTACACCACCCCGGATGTCGTCGAGCAGCGCCGCATTGTCGTCGGCGCGCTGTCGTTGCAGCCCGGCGAGCGTGTCCTGGACATCGGCTCCGGGCCCGGCTTCCTCGCCTGCGAGATGGCGTCGGCAGTCGGAGCATCGGGTTCGGTGACGGGCATCGACCCGAGCGAGCACATGCTGTCGCTGGCAGGGGAGCGGCAGGCACCCGCCCACGTCACATTCGGGCCAGGCAACGCGACCGACCTGCCCTTCGCTGACGGCGCATTCGACGTCGTCACCTCGACGCAGGTGTACGAGTATGTCGCCGACATGCCTCGCGCGCTGGCTGAGGCACATCGCGTGCTTCGTCCCGGCGGGCGCTTGCTCGTCCTGGACACAGACTGGGACTCGATCGTGTGGGCCTCCTCCGACGCCGGCCGCATGCGCCGCGTCCTGAGCGCCTGGGACGAGCACCTCGCCGACCCGCACCTGCCGCGTCGGCTCGCCGGTCTGATGGCGGATTCAGGCTTCGAGGTCACCGGCTGCCGGGCGATCCCGCTGCTGAACACCAGCTACTCAGAAAACAGCTTCAGCGCCGGGCTGATCGGCTTCATCACCGCGTTTGTTCCTGGCCACGGCGGCGTGACCCCGGACGAGTCGGCCGCGTGGGCGGATGATCTGACCGGTCTCGGCCGCGGCTACTTCTTCAGCCTCAACCGCTACCTGTTCATCGCCTCGAAGCAGGCACGATGACCAGGCGTCAGCCGCGGGCGACCGAAAACTGCTCCATGGTGATCTCGTTGACCAGCGGGTCGGCGTGGCGATGGACCAGCTGCCAGCCCGTGCCCTCGCGGCGGAAAACCAGGGTCACCCGCAGCGACCAGTCCTGGTCGGGCAGCCCGCCGACCTCGCCGTGCTGGCGCTCGATGGCCACCAGAACGACCAGGTCGCCGGACCGGTAGGACTCGAAGACCTCCAGATCCGCCTCACCACCGCCGCGGAAGTATTCGGCAAGCGCGTCAACAGACTGGTCCGAGGCGTCAAACCCACGCCGGGGCTCCCCGCCCGACGGCGCCATCAGCGTGTAGTCATCAGCGTGGCGGATGAGCGTGAGATACCTGCGGATATCCCCGCGGATCAGCGCGGAGGCCGCTTCCGCCGTCCGCCCGACGAGGTCGGTGAGCTCCTGGTCAGTGACATTGCCCTCGCCCATCTCCCCATCCCTCCCGGTCCGCCGCAGCATGCTCGATGGTATCCGTCCGCAGGAGGACGGTGGGCTCCCTGCTGCCGGTCAGGTTGCCGCACAGGACCCGGAGCACCCGGTCAGGGCGGAGCAGCTTCTGCGGGAATGGCTGGTCTAAAACAGTCCAGTAATGCTAGTGAATCGAATGTCTGGTCTATCGACTGGCAGGAAGCCGTCGCGGATGCCGAGTAATCATCCTGAGGGGCAGGATAGCGCTTGTGGTTGCTTGCCAGAGCTGGCAGCAGCTAGCGCGAGCTGGCGTTCTGGCTGGTCAGGCCGCATATAGCCTGGTCAGGGAATGCCTGAGGGGTTCATGGCATACATCGGGCCGTCCGGTTACGGCTCCGCGTTGCGTCCGCGAGTGGTCATGCCAGCCGGGGGGGGGATTGGCGCCGGGAACTGAGCCAGGCTGGCCAGAGGCGCAGCCCGGGTCGCGCCGCTTTGCTGAGCCTGTGCCGGGATCAGCTTCTTGAGCCTGCGGCGCCGTCCGGCGCAGTCCGGTGACGGCTGGGGTGATCGAGCCAGGGAGCACGGCGCATGACAGTCAGCAGATCGGCTGGCGCCAAGGTCCGCACAGATCCGCCTGGCACTGCCCGAACTCGACGGCGACCTCGATGACTGTGGTTTCCGGATCGTCAAGTATCGTCACTGGCTCGTCGGAGCCAGATCTGCCGCTCGGGGCCTGGGACCTGCTCCCTGACGTTGCGGACGGGGCGGACCCTGGGCAGCATAACCTTGCGCGAGGCGGAGAAGCCCCGCCCAGAATGCGGCGTATGGCTGCCTGGCTGGGACCAGCGCGATCCGGTCGAAGAGCTACAGAGAAAGGCGAGTATGAGCGTCAGCAAGCCTGAGGTCGACTTTCCCGGCGGCGAGCCGCCGGCCGACCTGGAGATCAGGGACATCTGGGAGGGCGATGGGCCCGTGGCGAACCCGGGTGACGTGGTCAGGGTTCACTATGTCGGGGTCGCGTTCTCTACGGGGAGGAGTTCGACGCGAGCTGGGACCGGGGCGAGCCCCTGCAGTTCGAGCTCGGCGCTGGGCGGGTCATCGCCGGCGGGACCAGGGCGTGCAGGGAATGAAGGTCGGCGGCCGCCGCCAGCTGGTCATTCCCCCGGGTCTGGCCTACGGGGACCGGGGCGCCGGGCGCGTGATCGCACCAGGGGAGACTCTCATCTTTGTGTGTGACCTGGTCTCGATCTGACGCCGTCTACCGGCAGCTGGCCGCCGACGCCTGCAGCCAGGCAAACGCGAGCCCGGGAGAGCACTCCGGGGCGACTGTTCAATCCAGCGCGGCCGGCCTGTCCCCGCACACCGGCACTTCGGATCAGCCACTTCCCGGACCCGTATACCCGACGCTACCCCCGCCAGGAGAAGGGCTGAAGACCCCCGCAGCCCCCGTAGCTGCCACCCCGCGCCAGCTACGGAACCGCGCACTTGACAAGACCCCCTCATAGAAGGGAGCCAGAAGCGAAGTTCACACGAGCGCTAGCGATGCATAAAAATACGACCTCGCCGCTGTCTGGGCGGGCCGTAGCCGGGATTGCCAACGACGCGGGAAGCCCTTGATAACCGCACCGAGCCGCCGATATGGCAGAAATCGAGCCCAAGTAGCAACTGCATATACCCGCTCCGGTAAAGGTTGTTCTGTGCGTGCCCGCTGACCTGGACCCTCACTCATACCGTCCTCGGGTTGACCCAGGACGCCTCATCTATGCGCGGGGGCATCCATGGTCACAAACTTGGACCGGTACAGCGCCGCTGGGCCGATAAGTACGCGCGGGTGCATCTGCCTGGGCATCGATGCGATCGGGGAGGTTGCCTCCGGGATCGAGATCGTTGCGGGGCTGACGATCATCGCCACTGCCCCCTATTCGGCGGCAAAGCCTTGAGCGACAGTGCGTTCGGGCTCCTACGCGCGGCGTAGCGGCGTCGCCTATGCAACAGGTTCGTCGGTGACGTCCCATTGCGCCAGTGGGCGGCCGTCGGCACGCCACTGGTGCTGGCCGGCCGGAATCTTGGGCCAGCCCTCAGGGGAGTCTTCCCACGGCTCCTGGCGCCCGAACACGGTGCGGTCCAGCAGGCCGTAGGACCAGAAGCCCGCCTCGTTGCCGCGGTCGGTCGTCCAGTAGGTCTCGTAGACGCGGTCGTCATCGTCGCGCACGTAGCAGCCGAGCCAGCCGAAGCCCCGGCCGGCCAGCAGCCCAGCGCCCGCGTCGCGCGCCGAGTACCACGGTGCCGTGTAGCCCATGAAGTCCGCGTACGGCCGGCTCTCCTCGTAGCTGCCCTCACAGAGGTACGCCAGTGTCACGTCGCGCGCGTGCAGGTGCGCCAGCGGACCCTGTACCTGGGATGCGAAGTAGGTGCATCCGATGCACTGCCCTTCGGACGGCTGGCCGTCGTGCCACATGTGGAAGTAGGCGACGAGCATCCGGCGCCCCTCGAAAACGTCCAGGAACGGAACCTCGCCCTTCGCGCCGGCCACGGTGACGGACGCGGGAATCTCGATCATCGGCAGCCGGCGGCGCTCGGCGGCGATCGCGTCGCCCTCGCGGGTGTGCGCCTTCTCCTTGACTAGCAGTCTGGCGCGGGCGGCCTCGTACTCGTCGCGGCTGGTGACGGGTGGCAGCGCGGAGACCGCCAGCGGCTCGGTGGGCAGGTGGCGCACGATCTCTCCTTGTCTTCGACCGTGCCCGGCACGGCACTGGCTTCGCCTCACGTCCAACGCCTGGACCAGGCTCCACCAACCTAGACCAGGCGCGGAACGCGAACTCATCGGCGGGGCCGAATTCCGGTGATCGCCAGCCCGCCTCACACCAGGACGCCAGATCTGGCCGATCTGGCATCTCGGCCGTAACGATGCAGCCAGCAGCCACACGCACCAAATCGGCGATCGGCTTGCCCTCATAACGAACCGACGCAGTCGAGTCCGCGATCGTTGTCGCCATCGAGCCTCGATCGAATATGCCAAGCAACGCATGAGTATGCGCTTGCGTGCCGTTTAGCCTGTGGGCTGGCGTGGGGTCGGCCATATCACTTTCCTTGTGGCCATCTCGGGCCCGAGCGGGCCGGGCCGATACGGAGTGGCTCCCCAATAAGCGAATGTCGGCTGATGGGCCAGGCTCTGGGGCTGCCTTGCCGACAGCCGCAGCCGGCCTGGTTGACCGATGGGAATGGTGGCCTTGATGCTGCAGGCTAGGTAGCGGTCTTCCCGCGCAGGTGAGGAGTAGCCATGCCGCACATCGCCCTGAACTCCGCTGAACCGGGGATCCGTGGCCTGCTGCGCTACAGTCCCGAAACGGCCCGGCCGCTCAGCGAACTGGCTGAGGTGCTGCTGCGTGGGCCGGGAACCCTGACCCGCGGTGAGCGGGAACTGATCGCGGCGTATGTGTCGTGGCTCAACGGTTGCCGGTACTGCTCGTCATCGCATTCTGCCTGTGCTGCGGCTCAGCTGCCGGGGGGCATGGCAGTGGTGGAGCAGGTCCGCGCCGACCCTTCTGCCGCGCCAGTATCAGCGAAGCTGGAAGCCCTGCTGCAGATCGCCTCGGCGGTCGTGATCAGCGGGCACGCGGTTGCCGCGGACCACGTCACCAGGGCCCGGGCGGCAGGCGCGACGGATAGGGAGATTCACGACACGGTGCTGATCGCAGCCACGTTCTGCATGTTCAATAGGTACGTCGACGGGCTGGCCACGATCACCCCGGACGATCCCGCTGTCTACGCCGCCGGGCACAGCGACTCATTACGCATGGCTATCTGCCGCCTCCAGCCGATCCCCAGCGATAACCCCGAGCACAGCTGCTAACCGCAGCGGCTACCTGAACGATGGTGCAGCCGGAGCCCTGAAGGCGCGATCACGTATTCACAGACTGCGGCTAGAAGGACGACCCAGCCGATCAGCAGCATCAGAACCGAAAGCGAGTCAGGCCGCCCAGCTCCGTCGCCAAGGTCACGATCGCTGAGCGTAGCTCAATGCGATACACGTTCCACGGCGGTGGCCCCTGCGACGGTGCGTTGAACGGGGCCGTGATGCCCGGCCGCCTCGAAGCACGAGAAGGGCTCTGCCTGCAGATGCTCCACGACCAGCGCAGGACCCAGGCGGCAGGCCCGGGAGGGCACTCGGGGACGGCACTTCAATCCAGCGTGACCGACCTGACCCCGGACATCGGCTCTTCGGACAAGCCACTTCCCGGACCCGCCACACCCCAGCCTAAAACACCAGCCGCAGCTGCCTCTTGACATAAAGGAGAGCCAGATCCGGACGTTAACTACGCCAGTGGTCGTGCATAACTATCCGGGCCCGCCGGACCGTTCGGATGGCAGAACCTTGATCATCAGATGCGCGGCGAACGGCGGGATGCGCGCGGAGCCGCCGATACGTGCGCTCGGCAAGCGTTAGCGGCCGACGGCTGACTGCGCAGATGCAGCGATCTGTGCTGACTTCGCGCGGCGGGGAGTTACTGGATATGCGGTGATGGACGATGGCGGAGCGGACGGTCGGGATGAAGGGTTGCCCTCGGTCAGGGGCTGACGGGCTGGCCGCGTAGCAGCACCGACCGGGGCTGGTGCAAAGCGGTGACATCGATTTCAAGATCGCCATCCACGACGAGCAGGTCGGCGTCGTAGCCTGGCGCGAGCCTGCCCTTGCGCGCGCTGACCCCGCATGCTTCCGCTGCACCCGAGGTCGCCGTGGCGAGGGCCTCGGTGACGCTCAGTCCCGCGGCGACCAGCTCACACACGGCGTGCGGGAGCACGCCGTGCCGTTTGGCTGGCCCGATCCCGGAGTCAACCCCGGACACCAGGCGCACCCCAGCCCGGTGCAGCCGGCCTACGAAGTCCGACCTGGCCTGCAGCATCTGTCCGGCCGTTACCCCCATCCGGTCCATCATTGCTTTTATCGCCGGGGGCGGGGTCTTCATCAGCTGCGGGTCGATGCCGATGGTGGGACAGACCGCGATGCGGCTCCGCGCCAGGGCCGCGACCGTCTCCTCGCTGACCTGCCCGAAGCCGCGGTCGGTGACGCAGGAGCAATGCTCAATGCCATCGACTCCGGCTGCGACCGCCTGCTCCACGGCAGGTGTTCCATGCGCATGCGCCGTCACCGCGACACCGGCTGCGTGCGCCTGGTCCACGATGAGCTGAAGCTCAGCGGTGGTGAACTGGGTGAGCATCGCGTCGGTGCCAGGAGTGTTAACGCCGCCCGAGGCCATCACCTTGATGATGTCCACGCCCCGTCTCCACCCGTTCCGCTACAGCACCGATGATCTCGCCGGTCCCCGAAACCTCACCGCCCATGTAGTGACAGTGGCCGTCCTTACTCGTCAGGGGTGGCCCCGATGCGACGATCGCCGGCTCGATCACGGGGGCGGACAGCTGCCGGTCCCGGCGGTCAAGGACGCAAAATCGCCGGTCCCCCAGGTCGCGGACTGTAGTCACACCCGCCACGAGCTGATCGCGCAACGCCCGGGAGATGACCTCCTCGATCTCCTCGGCGGAGTAGCCCGCTACCCGGTCCAGGGCTGACACTCCACTGTCGGCGACCAGGTGCGTGTGCGCATCGATCAACCCCGGCAGCAGCGTGCCTTCGTGGCCAGTCACCGAGCAGTCCCCGGGAACCTGGAACCCGTAGGACTCAACACCGAGGATCGAGCCGCCCTCGACCAAGACGGTCGCACCGGCAGCCAGAAATGACTCGCCGTCGTAGGCGTGGCGAGCGCGGACCGCACGCATGCAACCTGTCCTACACCACGACAGCTTGGTATCCCGAATCCGCGGCGGACCAATCGGCCCCTCACCGCCCTGGCCACGCGGCTGACGCTGATCCACGAGGAGGGCAGGACCGGTCGCTGTCCCCGAGTCCTCACGGACGAACGCTGATGATCGTCTTCCCCTTGCGTCGCTCGGTCGGGTTGAGGGCGGCGACGGCATCGTCGAGGGTCGCGACGTTGCCGATGTTCGTCCGCAGTCGTCCGTCCCGCACCCGCCGCACGACCTCACCCAGTTGGGCACGATCGGACTCGACAACGAAATCGACCGCCAGGCCGTCGGCGGGCCGCGCCTCGGTCGGTCCGACGACGGACACCAGCGTTCCCCCGGCTCGAACCAGACCCGCGGACCGCTCCTGGATGTCGCCGCCGATGACATCGAACACCAGGTCGACTCCGCCGACGTCTTCCAGCGCGTCGTTGTCGAGGTCGACGAACTCCTGCGCGCCGAAGTCGTGCGCCTTCTGACGGTCGGCGGCGCGTCCGGTGCCGATGACGTACGCGCCGAACTCACGTGCGAGCTGCGTCACCATCGACCCGACTGCGCCGGCCGCGCCGTGCACGAGGACGCTCTGCCCCGCCTGAAGGCGGCCGTGGTCGAACAGTCCCTGCCACGCGGTCAGACCCGAAATCGGCAGGCTCGCGCCCACCGTGAAGTCGACGTCGCCCGGCAGCGGCGCGAGGTTGCGTGCCTCGACGGCCACATACTCCGCCAGGGTGCCGTCGCGATGCCAGTCCGTGAGGCCGAACACCCGCTGTCCCACCGACAGCCCCGTCGTGCCATAGCCGAGGGCGGTGACCACTCCGGCCAGCTCGTGCCCGGGGATCGACGGTGTTCGGTCACGGCCGCGGCGATCGGTCCAGGTCGAGGGCCACGCCATCTCAGTCGGGACGAATCCCGACGCATGAACCTCAACGACGACGTCGTTTATCGCTGCCGGCGGCTCGGGCCGCTCCACCAGCGTCATCCCGGCCGTTCCCGCAGCCTGGTCCGTCACCACGATCGCTTTCATGGGAATTGTCTCCTCGGTCATTTGTCTCTTTGGTGCATTGATGGGCGCGTGTCGCTCACGGACGAACGCGGATGATCGTCTGCCCGCTGATCCGCTCGGTCGGATTGAAGGCCGCGACGGCATCGTCGAGGGTCGCGACGTTGCCGATGTTCGTCCGCAGCCGTCCGTCCCGCACCCGCCGGACGATCTCACCCAGTTGGGCACGATCGGACTCGACAACGAAGTCGACCGCCAAGCCGTCCGCGGGCCGCGCCTCGGGCGGGCCGGCGATGGTCACCAGCGTTCCTCCGGCCCGGATCACGCCTGCGGACCGCTTCTGGATGTCGCCGCCGATGACGTCGAACACCAGGTCGACGCCGCCGACGTCTTCCAGCGCGTCGTTCTCAAGGTCGACGAACTCCATCGCGCCGAAGTCGAGCGCCTTCTGACGGTCGGCGGCGCGTCCGGTGCCGATGACGTACGCGCCGAACTCACGTGCGAGCTGCGTCACCATCGACCCGACTGAGCCGGCCGCGCCGTGCACGAGGACGCTCTGCCCCGCCTGAAGGCGGCCGTGCTCGAACAGTCCCTGCCACGCGGTCAGACCCGGCATCGGCAGGCTCGCGCCCACCGTGAAGTCGACGTCGCCCGGCAGCGGCGCGAGGTTGCGTGCCTCGATCGCCACATACTCCGCCAGCCCGCCGCCGCGATACGAGTCCGTGAGGCCGAACACCCGCTGTCCCACCGACAGCCCCGTCGTGCCATAGCCGAGAGCGGTGACCACTCCGGCCAGCTCTTGCCCAGGGATCGACGGTGTTCGGTCACGGCCGAGGCGATCGGTCCAGGTCGAGGGCCACGTCAGCTCACCCGAGGTGAATCCCGACGCATGAACCTGAACGACGACGTCGTTTATCGCCGGTTCGCGGCTCGGGCCGCTCCACCAGCGTCATCCCGGCCGTTCCCGCAGCCTCATCCGTCACCACGATCGCTTTCATGGGAATTGTCTCCTCGGTCATTTGTCTCTTTGGTGCATTGATGGGCGCGTGTCGCTCACGGACGAACGCGGATCATCGTCTGCCCGCTGATCCGCTCGGTCGGATTGAAGGCCGCGACGGCATCGTCGAGGGTCGCGACGTTGCCGATGTTCGTCCGCAGCCGTCCGTCACGCACCCTCCAGACGATCTCACCCAGTTGGGCACGATCGGACATGACAACAAAGTCGATCGCCAGGCCGTCCACAGGCCGCGCCTCGGGCGGGCCGGCGATGGTCACCAGTGTTCCTCCGGCCCGGATCACGCCTGCGGACCGCCTTTGGATGTCTCCGCCGATGACGTCGAACACCAGGTCGACTCCGCCGACGTCTTCCAGAGCGTCGTTCTCGAGGTCGACGAACTCCATCGCGCCGAAGTCGAGCGTCTTCTGACGGTCGACGGCGCGTCCGGTGCCGATGACGTACGCGCCGAACTCACGTGCGAGCTGAGTCACCATCGACCCGACTGAGCCGGCCGCGCCGTGCACGAGGACACTCTGCCCCGCCTGAAGGCGGCCGTGGTCGAACAGTCCCTGCCACGCGGTCAGACCCGGCATTGGCAGGCTCGCGCCCACCGTGAAGTCGACGTCGCCCGGCAGTGGCGCGAGGTTGCGTGCCTCGATCGCTACATGCTCCGCCAGCCCGCCGCCGCGATACGAGTCCGTGAGGCCGAACACCCGCTGTCCCACTGACAGCCCCGTCGTGCCATAGCCGAGGGCGGTGACCACTCCGGCTAGCTCTTGCCCGGGAATCGACGGTGTTCGGTCACGGCCGACGCGATCGGTCCAGGTCGAGGGCCACGTCAGCTCACCCGAGGTGAATCCCGACGCATGAACCTGAACAACGACGTCGTTTATCGCCGGTTCCGGCTCGGGCCGCTCCACCAGCGTCATCCCGGCCGTTCCCGCAGCCTCATCCGTCACCACAATCGCCTTCATCAGGCACCTCCCCGTATCCAGCCCTCGCCGCTGCACTATGAGGTCTGCCTGGCCTTCGCGAGCGTCGTCAGCGTGGCGAGGCGTCCACCAATACCCTGGCCCAGAGTGGTTGACACCGGTTGTGGCGACTACGCCCTCACCGCGGAGAACCTCATCACCGGATCCCTCGCTGACGATGACGTCGCCATGGGTGGGTACCACATCGGGATCCACCGGCCGAATGGAAGTGGGTGGCGGTGGGATGGCAGCCGCCCGGCCACAGGTGGAGGGTTGAGTTCTTAGAGCGGAAACACCAGGCAGTTGCTGCTGGCGGTGGCGACGAGCCGGCCAGCGCCGTCGTGGATCTCGGCGGCGGCCAGCGCCACCCGGCGGCCGGGCTTGGTCACCCGGCCGACGGCCACCAGGGTGCCGCTGTCCACGGTGACCGGGCGCAGGTAGTTCACCGTGATGTCGATCGAGGTGTAGCCGATCCCGGCGTCGAGGGTGGTGTGCACGGCGCAGCCCGCGACCGAGTCGGCGAGCGTGCAGACCAGCCCGCCGTGGACTACGCCAATCGGGTTGTACGCGGACTCATCCGGGAGACATTCGAACTGCGCCAGGCCGCGCTCGACCCGGGTCGGCCACATGCCGAAGAGCATGGCGATGGGCGGCGGCGGGATCTTCCCCTCCGCCAGGGCCTGCATGAACTCGAGCCCCGATCGTCCGGCGGCCTGGGTGGCGGTCCGCGACGGGTCCCACCACTGCACGGTCCGGCTGCGGGCCGGGCCCCATTCCGGCTGCGGTTCCGGGGTACGCACAGGTTCCTCCCTGGGTCCAGAATCTGGACCCACTATAGGGTCTCGCCGATGGTAGGTCCAGATTCCGGACTCAGGTCCTGGCGGCCCGGGATGGCCAGAATGGACAGGGCCTGGTCGATCAGCACGCTGGTGGGTACCGTCTCCCGGTCCGGGTCCCGGCTCAGCTGGCTGGACCGGGCGCTGCCGCACCTGGAACCCGAGGGCCCACCCGCCAGGACCTAACCCCGGGCAGATTACGGACCGGCCGGAGTCCCGGACCAGGATCCCGGCCGCCGCGGTGTTGAGGCCAGCAGCGATGACCGGCTCATGCAGAACCCCTGACTCTGGCGGACGGACCGGCGGGCCCGCCGGGGGCGAGCTGCCGGCGGGAGGTCACGCCCAGCTTCCGGAACACCTTCCGGAGGTGGTAGTCCACGGTGCTGGCGCTGAGGTACAGCTGGGCGGCGATCTCGGCGTTGGTCGCGCCCGCCGCGGCCAGGCTGGCCACCCGGGCTTCCTGCGGGGTGAGCCCGTGATCGATCTCGGCGGCCACCAACCCCACGGTCTCGCCGGCCGCCGACAGCTCCAGCCGGGCCCGGGCCGCGAAGCCCTGTGCGCCTATCCCGGCGAAGAGACGGTAGGCGGTGCGGAGCTGCGCGCGGGCGTCCCGGGGGCGCCGGGCGCGGCGCAGCCACTCGCCGTAGACGAGGTGGCTGCGGGCCCGGTGCGCGGGTCCCCGGGTCTGGCTGTGGTGCTCGATCGCGGCCCGATAGTGCGGCTCGGCCTCCGGGGCGTCCCGGGCGGTCAGCCCCCGGGCCCGGGCCAGGAACCCCAGTGTCCGCGGCACCGGGCTGGCCTCGGCCAGCGCGGCGAGCTGGCCGGTCAGGCCATGCGCGGCGGCATGGTGACCGGAGCGCTCCGCGGCCTCGACGAGATCGGGGAGCGCGAACTTGAGCTGCGAGCTGTCACCGATGCCGCCGGTGAGGCTGGCGTGGGCCTGGTCGTACCGTCCCCGCCCGAGTTCGAGGATGCAGCGCGCGTACCCGGCGAACGCGAGCTGATAGCCCTGTCCCTGCTGGGTAGCTTCGCCGGCCACCGTGTCCAGCAGCGCCTGGGCCGGCTCCTCCTGGCCGCGCCAGGCCGCGACGAGCAGCGGGCCGATGCTCCAGTCCCGCCCCCGGGCCTCCTCGATGGCGACCCGCTCGTGGAAGCAGCGATCCGCCTCAGCCAGCCGCCCGGCCAGCAGCTCGGACACGCCCGCATGACTGAGCGCGAGCGACAGCGCGATGGCCGCGCCCTGCTCGCGGGCCTGGACTTCCATCCGCCACGCCAGCTCGTGCAGGGCGACGTCGTCGGCCAGGATCGTGGCGTCCGAGCAGGCCGCGGCCAGCCACCGGAAGAACTCGGGGGCGGTCCCGGCCGCGTGGCGGGCCGCGCTGATGGCCAGGCGGAGCTGCGCCGCGGCTGGGCCCAGACCGCGCAACTGCAAGGTCGTGTCCGCGTCCAGCAACCGGTCGCCCACCGTGGCCGGGATCCCGGGCGGCAGGGGGAGTGACTCCGCGACCCGGGCCACATCCGCGGGCGTCGCGCCGTCCGGCGCGAGCTGGCCGTTGATCTGGGCCTGCACCACGGCCTCGACCAGGATGTCCCGGGCCAGCCGGACATCGATGGAGCCCAGTTCGGTGGCCGCCTCGAGCAGCGCGGCGGTGGCGTCCGCCGGGCGGCGCATGGTGTGCCAGATCCGGCCCTGCACCCGCCCGGCCAGGCCGTGGTGGTGGGGGTCGCGATAGGTGGCGGCCTCGTCGAGCATGGCCTGGGCCCGGCGGGCAGCCCCGCCGTCACAGGCCGCCTGGGCGGCGCTGAGCATCCGGCGGGCCCGGGCCGGCTGGGCCGTGCTCAGCATCGCGGCGCGCTTATAGAACGCTTCGGCGCTACTCCACCCGCCGCGGCGCCGGGCCCGGTCCCCGGCCCGCTCCAGCTCCGCGGCCACGGTCTCGTCGAGCCCGCTGGCCGCCATGGCCAGGTGCCAGGCCCGCCGGTCCGGATCGGTCACCGGGTCGGTCGCGGCGGCCAGGGCGGCGTGCGCCTGCTGGCGGCCGGCCAGCGGAGCCCCGTAGTACACGGCCGAGCGGATCAGCGGGTGGCGGAACTCGATCCGGTCCCGGATCTCGATCAGCCGCCGTTCCTCGGCCGGGGCCGCCGCGGCCGCGGCGAACCCCAGTTGCGGCCCGGCCCGCCAGAGCAGGTCAGGATCCCCGGTGGGATCGGCCGCCGCGGCCAGCAGCAGGGTCTGGGTGCCGGGGGGCAGCCCCCGGATTTCCTGGAGGTAGCGCTGCTCGAGCCGCCGGCCGAGGGGCAGCGGCTCGGGTAGCGGGGCGCTGCCGGTCAGCTGGCCAGGGGCTAGCCCCTGGCCAATCTCGATGAGGGCCAGCGGGTTGCCCCGGGTCTCGGCCACGATGCGCTGGCGGACCGTCGTGTCCAGCCCGGGCTTGTCCAGCCCGGTCCCCTCCTGCGCCGGCCCTCCTGGCCCGGGCCCTTCTACCACGGGCCCGTCCAGGCCCGGCCCGGCGGCGGACGCCAGCAGCTGGCCGGCGGCCGTCTCGTCCAGGCCGGCCAGCCGCAGCTCGGGCAGGCCTTCCAGGAGTTCGGACCCGGGAGCGGGTTCCCGTACGGCGAACAGCATCACGATGGAGTCGGCGTACAGTCGGCGGGCCAGGAACGCGAGCGCGGCGGCCGACTCATGGTCCAGCCAGTGCGCGTCGTCGACCAGGCAGAGCAGGGGCCGGGCCGCGGCGCGCCCGGCGAGCAGCCCCAGCGCCGCTAGCCCGACCAGGAAACCATCGGGCGGCGCACCGTCTTCCAGGCCGAAGGCCAGCCGGAGCGCGGTGCGCTGCGGCGGCGGAAGCTCATCCGCCGCGTCCAGGCTCGGCCGGAGCAGCTGGTGCAGGGCGGCGAAGCTGAGTTCCATCTCGCTCTCGACGCCGCCGACCCGGGCGACCTGGAAGTCGGGGGCGCTGGCCGCCAGATAGTTCAGCAGCGAGGTCTTGCCGACCCCCGGCTCACCGCGCAGCACGAGCGTCCCGCTCAGCCCCTGGCGGGCCTCACCCAGGAGCCGGTCCAGCCGTTCGCACTCGACGGCCCGCCCTACCAGCCCCTCCACCGCTTCACCTTAACTGCCGGGCACGATCTCCGGGTCGGGGCCGAGGCCGGGGTCGGGCCCGGGGCGCCGGGGGCGGGGCACGTAGTGAACTGCCGGGCACGACGGCCGGGCCGGGGCACGGGGCACGTAGTGGCTTACCCGGGAGGACTACGTGCCGCGCGGGATGCCGGGCGCGTGCCGACCGCCGAGGCTGGGACTCATGCCGATGATCGATGTTTACGCCGTCGCCGGGACCTTCCGCGACAAGCATGACCTGGCCCGCGACCTCGCGGCCGCGGTGATGCGCTGGGAGCAGGTCCCGCCGCTCGCGCTGTTCCGCAACAACACCGCCGCCTTCGTCCACGAACTGCCCGCCGACTCGCTGTCCAACGTGGCCGGGGACAGCAACTACGTCCGGGTCCAGGTGCTCACCCCCGTGGGTGTCCTCGACCGCGCCAAGCAGCTGGGCGTGGTGGAGGAACTGACCAGCATCGTGGCCGCCGCGGCGGGCGATCCCACCCTGAGCGAGCGCACCTGGGTCCTGCTCACCGAGTCGCCCGAGGGCGGCTGGGGACTCGCCGGCCACGCCAACACCGGGGCCGACATCGCCGCGGCGGCCCGGGCCGAACTCGCCGCGCAATAGCCACCCCGGACGCAGCCGGCCCGAACTCAGCCGACCTGAACAGGAAGGAACGCCGCCATGAGCTCCCGACCTAATGTCGTCCTGGTCCACGGAGCGTGGGCCGATGGCTCCAGCTGGAGCGCCGTCATCGAGCGCCTGCAGGCCGACGGCTTCCACGTCACCGCCCCCCAGTTCCCGATGACCACCCTGGCCGACAACGTGGCCCGGCTCCGTCAGGTGCTCGCCGTCCAGGACGGTCCCACCATCGTGGCCGGCCACTCCTACGGCGGGCAGATCATCACCGCGCTGGGCACGGACGCGCCGAACGTCGCCGGCCTGGTCTACATCGCGGCCTTCGGGATCGACGAGGGTGAGTCACTGGGCGCGCTGCTGGCCCAGGGGCCGGTGACGCCGGCCCTGGTGCACCTGATCACCGACGAGCAGGGCTTCACCTGGCTGTCCGAGGACGACTTCGTGAACCACTTCGCGGCCGACGTCGACCCGGTCAAAGCCAAGGTCATGTACGCCGTTCAGCAGCCCCTGGCCGCATCCGCGTTCGGGGACCTGATGGGAGTCCCGGCCTGGAAGTCGCAGCCGAGCTGGTACCTGGTCGCGGCCAACGACGAGGCCATCCCGCCTCCCGCCGAGCGCCAGTTCGCCGCGCGCATGGGCGCGACCACCGTGGAGATCCCCTCCAGTCACGTGGCGATGGTCTCCCATCCCGAAGACGTGGTGGAGCTCATCGAGTCCGCCGCCAAGGAGGTATCGGCCGCCGGCTGAGCCGCCGTCACTGACGCCCGTCGCCCGCTGACCGGCCATCGCCCGCTAACCGCAATGGCCGGTTAGCGGGCGATGCCGATGTGGTGGTGGATCGTCGCCGGGTCGCCGATGATCGCGAGCATGTACGCGGCGAGGTCCGCGCGCGACACCGTGAGGCCGCGGGGCAGGTTGCGGTCGACGGCGGTGCGGTAGCTGCCAGAGGCGGCCCCGCTGGTCAGCCGGGGCGGCCGGACGATCGTCCAGTCCAGCCCGCTGTCCCGGATCTCCTCCTCGGCGCCGGCCATGTCCTCGTTCACGTGCCGCATGAACGTGCCGCGGGCCAGGGGCTTGACCAGGTAGCGCAGGGCCGGCCCCTCGCCCTCGTCGGTCACGATGGATCCGCTGAGCGCGACGAGCCGGCGGGTCCCCTCCTTGTGCATGGCCTCGATGACGCTCCGGGTGCCCTCGCGCAGCACCGTCGTGGGCCCTGTGCCGCGCGGCCCGAACGCGGCGAGCACCGCGTCCGCGCCCGCGACCGGCTCGCTGATCGCCGCCGGGTCCATCAGGTCGGCGGTGACGACCCGCAGCCCGGCGCGGGCAGGCACCGACATCCGGGCCGGGTCGCGGACCACGGCCGTGATCTGGTGCCCGGCCGCGAGGGCCTGCTCGGTAAGGCAGGTCCCGGTAGCGCCGGTCGCACCGAAGATGGTGAGCTTCATGAGGTACCTTGTCTCTTGTAGTCCGTACAATATGGAGCCCATATTATATGAAGTCAGTAGAACCTGCTAACCGGGAGGCGGCGCGGCGCCGTCGCCGGCTGGACCGGGAGGTCCGGGCGTCGCTGCGCGACATGACCGTCCAGCTATCCCTGCTCAACCATCAGGTCCGCGGGCAGCTGGAGCTCAAGGGCACCGACCTGGAGTGCCTCGACCTGATCAGCCGGGACGGCCCGCTCAGCCCCAGCGCGCTGGCCCGCCGGGCCGGGCTGCATCCGGCCACCATGACCGGGATCCTGGACCGGCTGGAGCGAGGCGGCTGGATCGCCCGCGAGCGCGACCCCCTCGACCGGCGCGCGGTCCTGATCCGGGCCGAGCGGAGCCGCGGGGCGGAGGTGCTCCGCCTGTACTCCGGGATGAACAGCGCGATGGACCGGATCATCGGCGAGTATGACGAGGCGCAGCTGGAGCTGGTGGCCGGTTTCCTGCGCCGGACCGCCGAGGCCGGCCGGGGCGCGGCCGAGGAACTTGCGGACGGCTGAGCGTCCGCCCCGGGCGCCCGCTACCGCCGGCCGGGCCGGGCCCTGCTGATAGAACTACTCGACCAGCGCGGTCGCGGAATCCCGCGCTGCGCCGCGGACTGACCGGGGGACTGCCAGATGGAACCTGCCGCGCCGATGACCACGTCGCCGGTGTCCGCACCCGGGCGCGAATCGACGGCCCTGCGGGCGCGCCGCCTGGCCGCCGCGCGCCGGCGGGCCACTGCCCTGCTGGCCGGGGTCACGGTGCTGTTCGTGGCCGTGACCGTGGCCGGCGCGCACGGGACCTTCCTCGGTTATGTGCAGGCCGGCGCCGAGGCTTCCATGGTCGGCGGCGTCGCGGACTGGTTCGCGGTGACGGCCCTCTTCCGCCGTCCCCTGGGCCTGCCGATACCGCACACCGCGCTGATCGTCGAGCGCAAGGACCAGTTCGCCGCCACACTCGGCCAGTTCGTCCAGGAGAACTTCCTCAATGCCGATGTCCTGGCCGAGCGGATACGCTCCGCTGGCCTGGTTCCCCGCCTGGCCGCCTGGCTGTCCGACCGGGCCAACGCCGAACGCTTCGCCGGGCACGCCGCGGATCTGGTGGTCACGGTGGCCGAGGCGCTGCGCGATGAGGATGTCCAGCGCGTGCTCACCGCCGAACTAACCCGGGCGGTGGACGCCGTCGAGGTGGCGCCGCTGGCTGGGCGGGCGCTGCGGGTGGTCATCGCGGGTGGCCACCACGGTGAGCTGTTCAACGTTCTGGTCTCTGGCGCCGACCGCTATCTGGCCGGCCATTACGCGGAGCTCCGTGAACGGTTCGCGGGCGAGGCCCCCCGCTGGATGCCCGAGGCGCTCTACCGGCGTGTGTTCGACCGGCTGTACGCCCGGCTGCGCGAGCGGCTGGTGGCGATGGCCGCCGACCCCGACGACGAGGCCCGGCAGCAGTTCGAGGAGTGGATCGCCGGGCTCCCCGACCGGCTGGAGACCTCCCCGGAGCTGCGCGAGCGCGGGGAGCGGCTCAAGCGCGATGTGCTGGGCAGCGCCGGGCTGCGCGACTGGTCCTCGGCCTGGTGGCAGAAAGCCAAGGACACGCTGCGGACCCAGGCGGCCGATCCGGAGTCTGAGCTGCGCCGCCGGCTGGCCGATGTGCTGGTAGCCACCGGTGGGCGCCTCGGATCAGACCCCCGCCTCGCTGACGGCCTCGAGCGCCTGGTCGAGTCGGGCGCCAGGGCTCTCGCCGTCCAGTTCCACGACGACCTCGCCGACCTGGTCACCGGGACCATCGAGCGGTGGGACGCCGCCGAGACCTCCAGCCAGCTTGAACTGCTCCTCGGGCACGATCTGCAGTACATCCGGATCAACGGCACGGTGGTGGGGGCAGGCGTGGGACTGGCCTTGCACGCCATTGTCCTGGCTCTGGCCTGAGAGAGGTGGTTCACCCAGCTGAATCGCCCGGCCGCGAGAAGGCGGGGGGTCCAGCCGGCATAGGCCGGGGGAATCGGGCAAGGTGGGAGCTATGGACTATCGCACCCTGGGACGTAGTGGCTGCGCGGTGTCGAGCTTCTGTCTGGGGGCCATGACTTTCGGCCTGGAGACGGACGAAGCCGGGGCGCACCGCCAGCTGGACCTGTTCGTGGCGGCCGGCGGCACGCTCGTGGATACCGCCGACGTGTACAACGGCGGGGCCTCCGAGGAAATCATTGGCCGCTGGTTCGCCGCCCGCCCGGCCGACGTGACCGACCGGGTGGTGCTGGCCACCAAGGGCCGGTTCGCCACGGACGACTCACCCAATGGCGTAGGGCTGTCCGCGCGGCACCTGACCCGGGCGCTGGACGCGTCGCTGGGCCGGCTCGGGCTGGACGCGGTGGACCTGTACCAGGTCCACGCGTTCGACCCGATCACGCCGATGGAGGAGACCCTGCGCACGCTGGACGGGTTCGTGCGGGACGGCAAGATCCGCTATTACGGGCTGTCCAACTTCACCGGCTGGCAGCTGACCAAGGCCGTGCACCTGGCCCGGGCGATGAACCTCGCCGCGCCGGTGACCCTGCAGCCGCAGTACAGCCTGCTGGTGCGGGAGATCGAGTGGGAGATCGTGCCGGCCGCGATCGACGCCGGCCTGGGACTGCTGCCCTGGAGCCCGCTGGGCGGCGGCTATCTGTCCGGCAAGTACCGGCGGGACCAGCGCCCGTCCGGCGCCACCCGGCTGGGTGAGGATCCCGATCGCGGCATGGAAGCCTGGAACCGCCGCGGCGTGGACCGGACCTGGGAGGTCATCGGCGCGGTGGAGGAGATCGCCAAGGCCCGCGGCGTGTCCATGGCCGAGGTGGCGCTGGCCTGGGTGACCGGCCGCCCGGGGGTGACCTCGACCATCCTCGGGGCCCGGACCACGGAGCAGCTCGAGGTTAACCTGCGCGCCGCCGACCTGCGGCTGTCCACCGACGAACTGGTCGCGCTGGACGTGGCCAGCGACCCGCGGGCCGCGGACTACCCCTACGGGGAGATGGGCGTGGAGCAGCGGGGCCGCCGCATCGGCGGCTAAAGGCTGCGCGTGACGGCGGTAGGGCATCGCGTTTGGCCCCCGCCTTAGACGCCGGGCCCGCGACACCCATCGCTGGCTCCCGGGCGGCGCCGCGCTAGCATCGCGATTGAGTGTTCGCGCGCTCCGGGGTCGGTGTAATTCCGAACCGGCGGTGATAGTCCGCGACCCGGCTGCGGCCAGCAGCCGGTTGACCTGGTGGAATTCCAGGACCGACGGTGAAAGTCCGGATGGGAGGCAGTGCGCGGCGACACGCAAGGTCCGCACGGCGTCGTCCGGCGTCGGCGGCGTTGCTCGTGCTCGCATCCCCGGAGTGCCCCAGGCGCACCGAGGAAGCGAGGAAACGCACATGGCAACAACGTCAGCAGGGACCGCGCGGCCGATAACGGGCCAGCTGGAACGGGTCGAGGAAGCCATCACCGGTTTCGGGCGCGGGGAGTTCGTCATCGTCTTCGACGACGAGTCCCGTGAGAACGAAGGCGACCTGATGGTCGCGGCCGAGCACACGAGCCACCAGGCCATGACGTACCTCCTCAGGCACACCGCCGGGGTGGTGTGCGCCGCCCTTCCGTTCGAGCGGTGCGCCGAGCTGGACCTGCCGCAGATGGTGACCGCGAACTCAGGCCTGCACGGCACCGCGTTCACCGTCTCTGTCGATCTGCGGCCCGGCGCCACGACCGGCATCCCGGCGCCCGAACGGGCCCGCACCATCAGGGCCCTCGCCGACCCTGGCTCCCAGCCCGGCGACCTGGCCCGGCCGGGGCACATCTTCCCGCTCCGGGCCGCCCGGGGCGGCGTCCTGGAGCGGGACGGCCATACCGAGGCCGCAGTCGACCTGTCCCGGCTGGCCGGGCTGTCCGGCGTGACCGCGATCTGCGAGGTCGTCCGGCCCGACGGGACCATGGCCCGGTACGACGACCTCCGGGAACTGGCCGCCCGCGAGGGCCTCGCCCTGATCTCGGTCGGCGATCTGATCGCCTACCGGATGGCCCGGGGTCGCTAAGCCCGGCGGCGGCAATGATGTGGCCGGTTCCGGCCACATCATTGCCGCCGCTTTCTGCGACAGGCGACACTGCGGCCAGGCCGGTCAGAGAGGACTCGCAGAGTATGACGACTTCCAGGTGCCAGTCTGCTGGTCAACGCGGCGCGGCTGGCCGGCGCGCTCGGGCACCGCGGCCTCGCCGCCCAGTACCAGGCCGACGCCGCCCAGGCCAAGGCCCAGATCAACGCCCAGCTCTACGACCCGTCCACGCACGCCTACGACATCGCCACCACGGACCGGGGCTCGATCGCCCAGGATGCGAACTCGGCGGTCATCCTGTACGGCATCGCGCCTGCCTCGCGCCAGGCCGGCATTATCGCGGCGATGACGCAGGCCCTGGGCACGCCGCAGGGTGACCTGAGCGTCTCCTCTCCCGTCCCGGCCAGCTCGATCCAGATCATCAGCCCGTTCGTGGGATCGTCCGACCTCGACGCGAGGTTCGCCGCGGGTGACACCGCAGGCGCCCTGCGGCTGCTCCAGGACGAGTGGGGGCCGATGACCACCGGGCCGGACGGCGGCACCATGTGGGAGAAGCTGGCCCCGGACGGCACCATCAACGGCGGCGGCACCAGCCTCGCGCACGCCTGGTCAACCGGGCCCACCTCGGCCCTCACGTCCTACGTGCTGGGTGTCACCCCGGGCCAGTCCCGGCTATGCGACCTGGCAGGTCGCTCCGCAGCCGGGCAGCCTCAGCTGGGCAGAGGGAGTGGTCCCGACCCCGCACGGCGGCATCTCGGTCAAGTGGGCCAGCAGCCCGGCCGGCTTCGCGATCGCGATCCAGGCGCCCCCGGACACGACCGGAACCGTGGTGCTGCCCAAGGGTGCTGGCCGCTGCTCGGTCACGGTGAACGGGCACCCGGTGCCCGTCGATCCCGGCCAGGCGGACGTCAGCGTGCGGTAATGGCCTGCGTCACCCTGTCGTCGCCGCTGTTTGCGTCACTGGCCGATCAGGCCCCGCTGGGCGGCCCAGACCACCGCCTGAATGGGGAAGTCGACACCCATCCGGTCGCAGATCGCCTTGGTCCGGCGCCGCACGGTGCGTTCCGAGGTCTGCAGCCGGCGGGCCACGGTACCCAGCGGCAGGCCCTGCCCGAGAAGCTGGAGCAGTTCGACCTCCTGACGGGTTAAGGACGGCTCAGCATGCGGGCTGGTGGGGTCTCCCATCGCGCCTACCTCCACATCGGCGGGGACTGTGCGGGTGAGTCGGCGAGCGTCAGAGCCCGATCCTGGCCGCGGCGGCGTCCCAGGCCGCCGCATCACCGCCGGACGGCTCGAAGCGGCGCAGCGGCTGGGTCGCGCGCAGCAGGGCGCGCATCCCGTCCAGGTCGCCAGGCGCCGCGCCCAGCGTCCGCGCCTGGACCAGGATGTTGCCCAGCGCGGCCGCCTCGGCGGGGCCGGCCACCACGGGCAGGCCGCAGGCGTCCGCGGTGAGCTGGAGCAGCAGCGCGTTGCGTACCCCGCCGCCGACCACGTGCACGGTGTGCACGGCCTGCCCGGACAGTTCCTGCACTTCCCGCAGGCGGGCCCGGTAAGCCAGCGCCAGGCTGTCCAGGATGCAGCGCACCACGGCCGGGGGATCGGCCGGCGGGCTCTGGCCGGTCCGCCGGGCCGCCGCGGCGATCCGCGCGGGCATGTCTCCCGGGGGGAGGAACGCCGGATCGTCGGGGTCCACCACCACCTGCAGCGCAGGGACCCGCGCCGCCTGCTCCAGCAGCGTGGCCAGGTCGGCGGGCCCTCCGGCGCCGGCCCACGCGCGGACCGACTCCTGCAGCAGCCACAAGCCCATGACATTGCGCAGATAACGGATGGTGCCGTCCACTCCGGTCTCGTTGGTGAAGTTCGCCATCCGGCTCGCTTCGGTCAGCACCGGCTGGTCCAGTTCCACGCCGACCAGGGACCAGGTCCCGCAGGAGATGTACGCGAAGTCGCGGCCCCGGGCGGGCACGGCGACCACGGCGGACGCCGTGTCGTGCGAGCCCACCGCGATCACCGGCAGCGGCCCGGCCGGCCGGCCCGGGCCCAGCCCGGTGAGCCCGGGCTCGCTCGCGACCTCCGGCCGCAGGGTCCCGACGACGCTGCCGGGCTGGCGCAGCGCCGGGAACAGCCCGGCGGGCAGGCCGGCCCGCCCGATCAGGTCCCAGGCCCAGTCCCGGGCCCGCGTGTCGTACAGCTGGGTGGTGGACGCGTTGGTCACCTCGGCGCCGATCTCACCGGTCAGCCAGTACGCGAGCAGGTCCGGGATCAGCAGCAGGGTCCGGGCCGAGGCCAGCTGCCGGGTCCGCGCCTCGGCGGCCAGCTGGTAGATCGTGTTGATCGGCATCTGCTGGACTCCGGTGACCGCGTACAGGTCCGCCGCTGGCACCTTGGCCAGCATGTCGTCCACCACGCCGTCGGTCCGGCTGTCCCGGTAGTGCACCGGGTTGCCGAGCAGGGCCCCGTCCGCGCCGAGCAGGCCGTAGTCCACCCCCCACGAGTCGATGCCCGCGCTGGCCAGCTCGAACGAGCGGGCCGCCGTCCCCAGCCCGTCGAGCATCTCCCGGTACAGGCTCAGGATGTCCCAGTGCAGCGTGCCCAGCACCCGGACCGGCGTGTTCGGGAACCGGTGCACCTCGTGCAGATCCAGCTGATCAGCACTGACCTGGCCGACCATGACCCGGCCGCCGGACGCGCCCAGGTCCACGGCCGCGACCGCGGCCACCGGCGCCCCCGGGGCCGCTTCCCCCCTGGCCGGTGCCCCCCTCGACGCTGCGCCCATCATCCTGGCCTCAGCGCAGGAACGCGGCGGCCACGCCCGCGTCCACCGGGATGTGCAGCCCGGTGGTCAGGGCCAGGTCGCCGGCGGTCAGCGCGACCACCGCGGCGGCCACGTGCTCGGGCAGGACCTCCCGCTTGAGCAGGGTGCGCTGCGCGTAGAACGCGCCGAGCTCCTCCTCGGGCACCCCGTACACCGCGGCCCGCTGGGCGCCCCACCCGCCCGCGAAGATGCCGGAGCCGCGGACCACGCCGTCGGGGTTGATCCCGTTCACCCGGATCCCGGACCCGCCCAGCTCGGCGGCGAGCAGCCGGACCTGATGCTCCTGGTCGGCCTTGGCCGCGCCGTAAGCCACGTTGTTCGGCCCGGCGAACACCGCGTTCTTGCTGCAGATGTAGATGATGTCGCCGCCCAGGCCCTGGGCCGCCATCACGCGGGCCGCCTCCCGGGCGACCAGGAACGACCCGCGGGCCATTACGTCGTGCTGGATGTCCCAGTCGTCCACGGTGGTCTCCAGCAGCGGCCGGGAGATGGACAGCCCGGCGTTGCTGACCACCAGGTCCACCCCGCCGAAGGCCAGCGCCGCCTGCCGGTAGGCCCCGGCCACGCTCTCCTCGTCGGTCACGTCGGAGGTGACCGCGACCGCGACATCGGCCGCTTGCCCGGCCCCGGCCCCGATCGCCTCGGCCACCTTGACCGCGGCAGCGCCGTCCCGGTCGGCCACCACCACGCAGGCCCCCTCGGCGGCCAGCCGCTCCGCGGTGGCCCGGCCGATCCCGGACCCGCCGCCGGTGACCAGCGCGACCCGGGTGGCCAGCGGCTTCGGCTTGGGGCGCCGGCGGAGCTTGGCCTCTTCCAGGGCCCAGTACTCGATGCGGAACTTCTCGCGTTCCGGGATGGGGGAGTAGGTGGAGACGGCCTCGGCGCCGCGCATCACGTTGATCGCGTTCAGGTAGAACTCGCCCGCCACCCGGGCGGTCTGCTTGTCCGCGCCGAAGCTGAACATCCCCACCCCGGGGACCAGCACGATCGCGGGGTCGGCGCCGCGGATCGGCGGCGAGTCCGGCTCGGCGTGCCGGTGGTAGTAGGCCCGGTAGTCCTGCCGGTAGGCGACATGCAGCTCACGGAGCCGGGCGAGCACGTCGTCCAGCGGCGCCGACGGCGGCAGGTCGAGAACCATCGGGCGGACCTTGGTGCGCAGGAAGTGATCGGGGCAGGACGTGCCGAGCGCGGCCAGCGCCGGGTGCTTCTGGCGGGCCACGAAGTCCAGCACGGCCGGGCTGTCGGTGAAGTGCCCGACCTGCGGGCGGTCGGTCGAGGCCAGGCCGCGCAGCACCGGGGCCAGCGCCGCGGCCCGGGCCCGCCGCTCCGCCTCGGGCAGCGGCTCGTAGCCGGGGATCAGCGGGCCGAATGGCTCGGCGGCGCCGTGGTCATCCAGGTACTGCTGGGCGGCGGCGATGATGGCCAGCGAGTTGGCCTCGCACTCCTCGCTGGTCGCGCCCCAGGCGGTGATGCCGTGCCCGCCTAGGATCACGCCGATGGCCTCCGGGTGCTCCCGGGCCACCGCGGCGATGTCCAGGCCGAGCTGGAACCCGGGCCGCCGCCACGGCACCCAGCGCACCCGGTCGCCGAAGCAGGCCCGGGTCAGCGCCTCGCCGTCGGCTGCGGTGGCGAACGCGATCCCGGAGTCCGGGTGCAGATGATCCACGTGCGGGGCGTCCACCAGGCCGTGCATGGCCGTGTCGATGACTGGGGGCCGCGCCGCCTTTGCCGTGCAGGCAGTAGTCGAAGGCCGCCACCATCTCGTCCTCGCGCTCCACCCCCGGGTACACCCCGGTCAGCGCGCGGAGCCGGTCCAGCCGGAGCACGGCCAGGCCGCCGGCGGTCAGCGTGCCCAGGTCCCCGCCGGACCCCTTGACCCACATCAGCTCGACCGGCCCGCCGGTCACCGGGTCACCCGCCGGCCCCTTGGCCGAGGTGTTGCCGCCGGCGTAGTTGGTGTTGCGGGGATCCGACCCGAGCCGGTTGCTGCGCTGCAGCAGGTCGGTGACTTCGGGCGGTACCTGCGCGGCCATGTCATGACTCCTTTTCGAAGGGACGCCACCGCGGTGGTTTTCGTTGCGGGATATTGAATTTCACCCGTCATGCTGCCGCGGAAACGGTGCGCTGATCACAGGCGCCCTAACCACGGCTGCACAGATCAGCTGCCCCAGCTGGCCGGGGTGCCGCCCACGCGGTCGGCGATGATCTTCTCGGCGTAGCCCGAACGCTGGTAGGCGGCGATCGGGTCGGGGTCCAGGCCCATGTCCTCGCGCAGCCCGGCGAGCAGCGGGCGGACGTCGGTGTTGTAGGCGTCCATGAACGCGCCGTGGGCGCCGAGCACGTCGCCGGCCTGCTGGGCGGCGGCCAGCGCGCCGGTGTCGATGAGCAGGGCCTTGGCCGTGGCTTCCTGGACGTTCATCACCGAGCGGATCTGGGCCGGGATCTTGGGCTCGATGTTGTGGCACTGGTCGAGCATGAACGCGATGCCGGCCTCGGGGCGCAGCGCGTCCGCGGCCACCACCTCGCGCATGATGCGGAACAGCTGGAACGGATCGGCGGCGCCGACCATCAGGTCATCGTCGGCGTAGAAGCGGCTGTTGAAGTCGAATCCGCCGAGCCGCCCGGCCCGCAGCAGCAGGGCCACGATGAATTCGATGTTCGTGCCGGGCGCGTGGTGCCCGGTGTCCACGACCACCTCGGCCTGCGGCCCGAGGGCCAGGCAGTGCAGCAGCGAGGTGCCCCAGTCCGGGACGTCGGTGGTGTAGAAGGACGGCTCGAACAGCTTGTACTCCAGCAGCATCCGCTGCTGCGGGCCGAGCCGGGCGTACACCTGCGCCAGGGCCTCGGCCAGCCGGTCCTGGCGGGCGGTGATGTCGTCCTGGCCCGGGTAGTTGGTGCCGTCCGCGAACCACAGCTTCAGGTCCTGCGACCCGGTCGCGTCCATGATGTCGACGCATTCCATCAGCTGAGCCACGGCTTTGCGGCGCACCCGGGGATCGGGGTTGGCCACGCTGCCCAGCTTGTAGTCGTCGTCCTGGAAGACGTTGGCGTTGACCGCGCCGATCGCGACGCCGGCGGCGGCGGCGTGCTGCGACAGCGCGGCGTAGTCGTCCACCTTGTCCCAGGGGATGTGCACCGCGACGGTCGGGGCCACGCCGGTGAACTTGTGGACCTGCGCCGCGTCGTCGATCTTCTCCTGCGGGGTGCGGGGCACGCCCGGCTGGGCGAACACCTTGAACCGGGTCCCGGTGTTCCCGAAGGCCCAGGACGGGAGTTCGATCCGCTGCGACCTCAGGGCGGTCTTCACGGCGGTCAGGTCAGGCATCTCGTGTCATCTCCAGGCAGCAGATCTCGTCCAGCTCACGATCCCGGGGTCGCGCGCCGGCGCGGCCGCAGGGCGGGCGCGCCGGTGCCAGGGCGCGCGGGCCCTGCGGGCCCCGAAGGCTCAGTCCAGGTGAAATATCTCGTCGATCCTCCGGAAACCCTGGTCGGGGCGGACACCGCCGAGTTCGGTGAAGTACGGGGCCATGTCCGCCTGCCAGCGTTCGTTGACGGCGGTCCCCGCCATCCGCTGCTGGGCGGCCGCGTAGTCGTCGGTCTCCAGGTAGCCCACGAGCAGGCCGTCGTCGGTCAGGAAGAGGGAGTAGTTGGCCCAGCCCGCGGCGTGCAGCGCGCTGAGCATGTCCGGCCACACGGCGGCGTGCCGTTCGCGGTACTCGTCCAGCCGGTCGGGCCGGACGCGGCCGAGGAAGCACACGCGCTCCAAGGGATTCCTCCTCGCGGGGGTGGAGCCAGGGCGGCGTGATCATGGGATTGCCAGTGCTGCAGGCTCAGCATCAGAACCCCTCATCCCATGATCACGCGCGCCCGGGCGGGTGAGAACGGGTGGGTCAGAAGTTGAAGTTGTTGATGTTGGACTTGTTGAACACGAACGGCGGGCCCAGCAGGATGCTGTCGCCCGAGCCGACGGTGAACTTGCCGAGCTTGCCTGCGGTGAAGGACTGGCCCGGGGCGTTGGTGATCTTCTTGGAGGCGTAGTTGACCGCGGCGTAGGCGGCCAGGTAGCCGAGGTCAGCCGGGTTCCACAGCTCGAACGCCGGGGCCACCCCGTTGGCCACGTACTTCTTCATCGAGTCCGGCGTGCCCAGCCCGGTCACGATGACCTTGCCCTTGTACTTGGACGAGGAGACCACCTGGGCGGCGGCCAGGATGCCGACCGTGGTCGGGGAGATGATGCCCTTGAGGTTCGGGTAGTGCTGCAGCAGGCCCTGGGTCACCTGGGTGGCGGTGGTCGGGTCGTCGTTCCCGTAGACGGTCGTGACCAGCTTCATCTTCGGGTACTTCTTCAGCTGCTGCTTCATGTAGCCGATCCACTGGTTCTGGTTCGTGGCCGACGCGGCCGCGGACACGATGGCGATCTGCCCGCTGTCGTGGATCTCCTTGGCCAGCAGGTCCACCTCACTGGTCCCGATCTGGGCGGTGGAGGCCTGGTTCACGAACAGGTTCCGGCACGTCGGGGCGTCGGAGTCGTAGGTGACCACGGTGATGCCCTTGGCCATGGCGGCCTTCAGGGTCGGGCACAGCGCGGACGGGTCGGTGGCGGACACGATGAGTGCGTTGGCGCCCTTGGTGATCGCCGCCTGGAGGGCCGGGATCTGCGAGGCGGGGGTGGCCGCCGTCCCGCTGGTCTCGGTCGCGGTCTCGCCCAGCGTCTGCAGGGCCGCCATGGCCCCGCCGGACTTCACGCTGTCGGCGGTGGTGAAGTACGGGTTACCGAGGTTCTTCGGGATGATGAACACTTTGAGTCCGGTCTTCAGCGCGCCCGAGGACCCGGAACTTGCCGGGGCGGACGCGGAGGAACCGCCGGACCCGCTCCCGGAAGAACTGCACGCCGCGAGCGTCGCCGAGGCGACCAGGAGCACCGCTGGTGCCCAGAAAACTCTCTTCATCGAGCGTCTCATATCTGAATCCTTTCAATTGTGCGAGCGCGCAGGGACTGGTCCTGCACGGGTTGAGCCGGGCTGGGAGGCTGGTGGTCGGGTCTGGGGTCGCGCGGCCGGGCCGGGAGGTGTCCCCGGGCCGGGCCTGGTCATGTCCCGCCCCCGACCGCGGGCGTCTGACGGCGGCTCCGGCCGCGGGCCCACCGGGGCGGGCCCGCCCGGAAGAGCGCCGGCGTTCGGGGCGAACACGCTGACGAGCAGGAGGGCGCCGATCACGATGCCGGTGGCCTCCTGGTTGAAGTTGGTGAGCAGCAGGGCGTTCTGCAGTCCCGCGAAGGCGATCACCGCCAGCACCACGCCGGCCAGCGTGCCCTTGCCGCCGAAGATGGACACCCCGCCGAGCAGCACGATCGCGACCACGTCCAGCTCGAGGCCCAGGCCGTTGTTCTGCACCGCGGTGGACAGGCGGAACGTCCACAGCACCCCGGCCATGGCGCAGACCAGGCCGGACACCACGTACAGCATGGTCTTGACCCGCTTGACGCGGATCCCGGCGAACAGCGCGGCCTCCGGGCTGGCCCCCATCGCGTAGATGGACCGGCCGGTCGCGGTGGCGTGCAGCACGATCCCGAAGATCACCGCCAGCACCACGAAGATCGCGATGTTGTAGGGGATCTGGGTGTGCGGCAGCGGCAGCACCCCGATGTTGGTGTAGTTCGCGGGGAAGTTGGAGACCGTGTTCGCGCCCAGCAGGATGAGGGCCACCCCGCGGTACAGCGCGAGGGTGCCGATCGTCACCGCCAGCGAGGGCAGGCCGACCCGGGTGACCAGCAGCCCGTTGATCAGGCCGGCCACGATCCCGAGCAGCGCGACCACCACGAAGATGGCCAGCATCGGCCAGTGGTGGCTCCACAGCACGCCGAGCAGCGCACTGGACATGCCCAGGATCGAGGCCACCGACAGGTCGATCTCGCCGCTGATGACGATCAGGGTCATCGGCAGCGCCATGATCGCGATCTCACCCGACGTGACGCCGGTGTTGAAGAAGTTGCCGCTGGTCAGGAACTGGGGGGAGGTGACGGCACCGAAGATGATGATGGCCACGACCAGGAGGCCCAGGCCGGTTTCCCAGCGCACTGAGCCACGGGCCGCGGTAGCGAGCAGCCCGTCCCGCCCCGCGGCGGGGGCGGCCGGCGACCCGGTGGCCGGGTCGGGCGCGGCGCGCGGGTTCAGGTCAGGTTCCAACGCCGGGGCTCCTTCGCCGCAGTGCGGTCATGAGGCGCACAGAGATGATCCGGTCGAGCGTGATGGCCAGCAGGAGGAGGAAGCCGGAGATGGCCTCGAGCCAGAGTTGCGGGAATCCCAGCACGTTCAGCGCGGAGTTGATGCTGCTGAGCAGGAGCGCGCCGACGGCGGCACCCACCGCGCTGCCACTCCCGCCGAAGATGGCCACCCCGCCGACCACCACCGCGGAGATGACGGTCAGTTCGTAGCCGGTCCCCGCGGTGGAGTCGATGGTCTGGTACTGCGCGGCCCACAGCACACCCGCCACCCCGGCGATGGCCCCGCTCGCGGTGAACGCGGTGAAGATCCGCTTGCCGACCGGGATGGCGGCCAGCCGGGCCGCCTCCGGGTTCGAGCCGATCGCATAGAGCTCGCGGCCGGAGCGGAACGCTCGCATGTAGTACGCGCCGATCCCGATGACCACGGCGATCGCGATGGCCAGGTAGGGGATGCCCGCCACGGTGGCGCGGGGGATGTTGGTGAAGGAGTTCGGCAGGGTCTGGGCGGTCACCTCGTTACCGCCCACGATGAGGATGTCGATGCCCCGGATGATGTACAGCGTGGCCAGCGTGACCACCAGGCTCGGCACCCGGCCGACCGCGACCATGAAGCCGTTGGCCATCCCGCAGGCCAGCCCGATGCCCAGGCCGATGAGGAAGACCAGGGGGATCGGGATGCCGGGATGGTGGCCGAACATCGAGGCCGACACGTAGGCCGACAGGCCCAGGATCGAGCCGATCGAGAGGTCCACGTTCCGGCTGACCACCACCATGGTCTCGCCCAGCGCGAGCAGCGCGTAGACGGTGGTGTTGATCAGCAGGAACTGGAGGTTCTGCTGGTTCAGGAACGACGGCTCGATGCTGGTCGTGATGACCACGAACACCAGCAGCACGGCGATGATGCCGAACTCACGGATCCGGAACACCCGCTCGGTAAGCCGGCGCGAGCCACTCCCGGGCGGGGCGCCGGCGGGCTCCCGGCGCTCGGTCACGGTCGTGGTCACGAAGCCTCCTGCAGCTGGCCCGTCGCGGCGGCCATGATCTTCTCCTCCGAGGCGTCCTCATGCCCGAACTCCGCGGTCAGCCGGCCCTCGCGCATGACCAGGACCCGGTCCCCGATGTGCAGCACCTCGGGGAGTTCCGAGGAGATCATCAAGATCGCGACCCCGTCCCGGGCCAGCCGCACCAGCAGCCGGTGCACCTCCGCCTTGGTGGCGATGTCGATGCCGCGGGTCGGCTCGTCCACGATCAGCAGCGCGGGCTGGCGGCCCAGCCACTTGGCCAGGACGACCTTCTGCTGGTTGCCGCCGGACAGCCGGGACACCGGATCGATCAGGCGCCCGTACTTGAGGTTGAGCCGGACCGCCCAGTCGGCCGCGAACGCCCGCTCGGCCGCGGACCGGACCAGGCCGCCCTTGCGGAGCCGGGCGAGCGACGCGAGCGCCACGTTCTGCTGGACCGACATGTCCATGACCAGGCCCTGCTGCCGCCGGTCCTCGGGAACGAACCCGACGCCCGCGGCCATCGCACCGGTCGGTGAGGCCCGCCGCAGCTCGCGGCCGCGCATCACGACCCGGCCCGCGTCGTAGCGGTCGATGCCGAACACGGCCCGGGCGACCTCGCTGCGGCCCGACCCGACCAGCCCGGCCAGGGCGACGATCTCGCCGGCCCGGACGTCCAGTGAGATGTCGGTGAACACGCCTTCCCTGGTCAGGTGCTCTACGTGGAGCACGACCTCACCAGCCACGCCGCGCTCGCCGGCCGCCCGCTCCACCATCTGCCGGCCGACCATGGCCCGGACCAGGTCGTCCGCGGTCAGCCCGGCCAGTTCGCTGGTCAGCACGTGCCGGCCGTCACGCATGACCGTGACCCGCTGGCAGATCTCGAACACCTCCTCCAGGCGGTGCGAGATGAACAGGACCGCCGAGCCACCGGACCTGAGCGTCGCGACCACGTCGAACAGCCGGGCCACCTCCGTGGCGGACAGGGCCGCGGTGGGCTCGTCCATCACGATGACCCGGGCGTCCAGCGACAAGGCCTTGGCGATCTCGACGATCTGCTGGTCCGCGATGGACAGCCCGCGGCTGATCCGGCCCGGGTCGAGCTTGACCCCCAGCCGGGAGAACAGGGCGGCGGAGTCCGCGTGCATCCGGCGCCGGTCGATCCGCCGCCCGGCGAGCAGCGGCTGGCGGCCCATGAAGATGTTCTCCGCGACGCTCAGGTCGGGGAAGAGGGTGGGCTCCTGGTAGATGACCGCGATCCCGGCGTTCTGGGCGTCGGCCGGGTTGTGCAGGCTGACCGGCGCCCCGTCGATCAGCAACTCGCCCGAATCCGGCTGGTACACCCCGGCCAGGAGCTTCACCATGGTGGACTTGCCCGCGCCGTTCTCGCCCAGCAGGGCGTGGGCCTCGCCGGCGTAGAGGTCGATGGTGCCGTCGGTGACCGCGTGCACCGCCCCGAACGATTTGGTCGCGCCGTGCAGGGCCAGGACCGGCGGGCCGGATGGTTCCGCGGGAGTGGCAGCCGCCGGGGCCGGGCTGGCCGGGGTAGCCGCCGGGCCTGGGCCGGCCGGGGTCGCGGGCGGGCCCGGGTAGGGCGGGCTCGCGGGCGGGGCCTGGGGTTCCGGCGCCGGGGGTTCCGTGGCGGGCGATGGCGCCTGGGGAGCCGGGGTCCCGGGCGAGGGGATCCCGCCGTCGTGGCCGTCGCCAGCTGTCACAGCCCGGTCCCCTCTCGTCTCTGGGTGGGGGTCGCCCCGGTCCGGCAGCAGGCCAGCGGGGGGTGCCTGAAGGAGAATGTGCTATAACGTTTCAAAGCATGTGGAAGCAGTGTCGAGCGAAGTCACGAGCCTGTCAATAGAGGTCCGCGGCGATGCCCCGAATCGTTACAGACGGGTTTGCGGGCCGCTATTGTCCTGGCCAAGCCTCTGGTTGACGTGTTCCCGGGCTCCGCACGACACTGACCGCACAGGAGGAGCCGTGGCGGACACGCCGGTCAGTATCAGGGAGGTCGCCGCCCTTGCCGGCGTCTCGCTCGGCACGGTCTCCAACGTCCTCAACCGCCCGGAAGTGGTGGCCGAGCCGACCCGGACCCGGGTCCAGGCGGCGATCAAGGAACTGGGCTTCATCCGCAACGAATCGGCCCGCCAGCTGCGGGCCGGCCGGAGCCGCACCATCGGGCTGGTCGTCCTCGACGTGGCCAACCCGTTCTTCACCGACGTGGCGCGGGGCGTGGAGGACGAGGCGAGCGAGGCCGGGCTGGCCGTGATCCTGTGCAACAGCGACGACCAGAAGGCCAAGGAGTCCCGCTACCTCGAAGTGCTGGAAGAGCACCGGGTCCAGGGCATCCTGATCACGCCGGTGTCCGGGGCCGACAAGCGGCTGGCCAGCGTGCAGCGCCGCGGCACCCCGGTGGTGCTGGTGGACAGCCGGTCCCCGTCGCGCGGCCAGTGCTCGGTGTCCGTGGACGACGTGCTCGGCGGCGACCTGGCCGTGTCCCATCTGCTGGAGGCGGGTCACCAGCAGATCGCGTTCGTGGGCGGCCCGATGAGCGTGCGCCAGGTCAGCGACCGCCGGGACGGGGCGGTCCGCGCCCTGGAGCGGGCCGGGCGGACCGGCGCTGACCTGCTCGTGATCGAGACGCCCGCGCTGAACGTGACCGCGGGGCAGCGGGCGGGCGTCCACCTGGCCGGCCTGCCCGCGGAACTCCGGCCGACCGCCGTGTTCTGCGCGAACGACCTGCTCGCGCTGGGCGTGCTGCAGGAGATGACCACCCGCCGGATCGCGGTGCCCGAGGGCGTGGCCATCGTGGGCTACGACGACGTGGAGTTCGCGGCGGCGGCCGCGGTGCCGCTGTCCTCGGTCCGCCAGCCCCGGCATCAGCTGGGCCGGGCCGCGGCCCAGCTGCTCATCGAAGAGGCTCTCGGTGACGGCACGCACCGGCACCGCCAGGTCGTGTTCGAGCCGGACCTGGTGATCCGCGCGTCGAGCCAGGGCCGGCCCGGCGTGCAGCCGCTAGCCAGTGAGGCGGCAGGCTGACCCCATGCGTATCGCGCTGTTCGTGACCTGCCTGGCCGACACCCTGTTCCCCGACGCGGGCCGGGCCACCGTCCGGCTGCTGGAACGGCTCGGCCATCAGGTCGAGTTCCCGGCCGCGCAGACCTGCTGCGGCCAGATGCACGTGAACACCGGCTACCTGCGCGACGCGCTGCCCCTGGTCCGCCACTACGTCGAGGTCTTCGAGAGCTGCGAGGCGATCGTGGTTCCCTCCGGCTCGTGCACCGGGTCGATCCGGCACCAGCACGCGATGGTGGCCCGCCGGTACGGGGATGAGGCGCTGGCCCGCCGCGCCGAGGCGGTGGCCGCCCGCACCTACGAACTCTCCCAGCTGCTGGTGGATGTGCTCGGGGTGGAGGACGTCGGCGCGTACTACCCGCACCGGGTCACCTACCATCCGACCTGCCACTCGCTGCGGCTGCTGCGGGTCGGGGACCGGCCGCTCCGGCTGCTGCGCAACGTGACCGGGATCGACCTGGTCGAGCTGCCGGACGCCGAGACCTGCTGCGGCTTCGGCGGCACGTTCGCGGTCAAGAACGCGGACACCTCCACCGCCATGCTGGCCGACAAGATGCGCAGCGTGCTGACCACCCAGGCCGAGGTGTGCACGGCCGGGGACAGCTCCTGCCTGATGCACATCGGCGGCGGGCTGTCCCGGCTGCAGACCGGCACCAGGACCGTGCACCTGGCCGAGATCCTGGCCTCGACATCCGAGGACGCCCGCTCCCCGCAGGGGGCGCGGTGACCGCGGACCAGGCGCCCACGTTCCTCGGCCTGCCCACCGCACCCCGCGGCGTGGGCCACCTGCGGGGCGCGGATCCGTTCCCGGTCGCGGCCCGCCGGGCGCTGGCCGACTCCCAGTTGCGCCGCAACCTCGGTAAGGCGACCCGGACCATCCGGGCCAAGCGGGCCGCCGTAGTCGGCGAGCTGCCGGACTGGGAAGCGCTGCGCGACGCCGGCCAGGCCGTCAAGGCCGGAGCCATGGCCCATCTGGACCGCTACCTGGAGCAGCTGGAGGAGCAGGTCACCGCCCGCGGCGGCGTGGTGCACTGGGCCCGCGACGCCATCGAGGCCAACCGCATCGTGGTGGACCTGGTCCGCGCGACCGGGGCCACCGAGGCGGTCAAGGTCAAGTCGATCGTCACCGACGAGATCGGCCTCAACGACGCGCTGGCCGCCGCGGGCATCACCGCGCACGAGACCGACCTGGCCGAGCTGATCGTCCAGCTCGGCCACGACCGGCCGTCGCACATCCTGGTCCCCGCCATCCACCGGAACCGGGCCGAGATCCGGGATATCTTCCTGCGCGAGATGGGCGACGTGGATCCCGGCCTGACCGACTCACCCGCCGCGCTCGCCGAGGCGGCCCGGCTGCACCTGCGCCGCCAGTTCCTGTCCGCGAAGGTCGGGATCAGCGGGGCGAACTTCGCGATCGCGGAGACCGGCACGCTGTGCGTGGTCGAGTCCGAGGGCAACGGCCGGATGTGCCTGACCCTGCCGGACACCCTGATCACCGTGATGGGCATCGAGAAGATCCTGCCTGCCTGGGCCGACCTGGGCGTGTTCATGCAGTTGCTGCCGCGCAGCTCCACCGGGGAGCGGATGAACCCGTACACCTCGATGTGGACCGGGGTCACCCCCGGCGACGGCCCGCAGCAGTTTCACCTGGTCCTGCTGGACAACGGGCGGACCGCGGCGCTGGCCGACCAGGAGGGCCGGCAGGCCCTGCACTGCATCCGCTGCTCCGCGTGCCTGAACGTCTGCCCGGTGTACGAGCGGGTCGGCGGGCACGCCTATGGCTCGGTCTACCCGGGCCCGATCGGCGCGGTGCTGTCCCCGATGCTGACCGGGGTGGAAGACAACGCCTCGCTGCCGTACGCCTCGTCGCTGTGCGGCGCGTGCTACGACGCCTGCCCGGTGAAGATCGACATCCCGTCGCTGCTGGTCCACCTGCGGGCCCGGCACGTGGAGGAGGTAGCTGAGACCCGCCGCGTGCCCAGCCCGGAGGCGGTGACCATGGCGGCCGCCTCGTGGGTGATGGCCAGCCCCGCCCGGTTCGAGGCCGCGCAGCGAGCCGGACGGGCCGGCCGGCTGCTGGGCCGCAGCGGCCGGATCCGCCGGCTGCCCCCGCCCCTGTCGGCCTGGACGGCGGCCCGCGACGCGCCCCGGCCACCCGTCCAGACCTTCCGCGAATGGTGGAAGGCCGAGCACAGGGGCCCTGAGCAGCGGAGCACTGGGCAGGGGAGCACTGGTCAGGGGAGCACTGAGCACGGGGAGGCAGGGTGACGGCGCGGGACGAGGTGCTCGGCCGGATCCGCACCGCGCTGGGCGGCGACTCGGGCGGCGGTGCGCACCCGCCCGCTGACCCCTCCGCGGCGGGCTACCGGACCCGCGGCGAACTGGATTCCGCCGCGCTGCTCGACCTGCTCGCCGGGCGGCTGATCGACTACCGCAGCCAGGTGCGGCGCACCGAGCCCGCCAAGCTGCTGGACACCGTCCGCGCGGCGCTGGCTGAGCGCGGCGCGCGCCGGGTGGTCCTGCCGCCCGGCCTTGACCTCCCCGGGCTCGACCAGCCCGGACCCGGCCAGGCCGGACCCGGCAGGCCGGACCCGGGCAGGTCGGCACCCTCGACGGCGTCGAGCTGATCATCGACGGGGGCCTGTCCGCCCAGGAACTCGATCAGATGGACGGCGTCATCACCCGCGCCGCGGTCGCCATCGCCGAGACCGGCACGATCGTCCTGGACGCCGGCCCCGGCCAGGGCCGCCGGGCGCTCAGCCTCATCCCCGACTACCACCTGTGCCTGATCGACGCGGCTCAGGTGGTCGCGCTGGTCCCGGAGGCCGTGGCCCGGCTGCACCCGGACCGCCCGCTGACCTGGATCAGCGGCCCGTCCGCCACCAGCGACATCGAACTCGACCGGGTCGAAGGCGTGCACGGCCCCCGCACCCTCGAAGTCATCCTGATCGACGGCGGAACCGCTTAGACGCTCCCAGCCTGGCTGGGAGAATGCGCCCGGAGCGCAGCCAGGACGGCCTCAAGCCGACGATCCAGCGGGCCGCTCAGCTCGATCACCGGAACGTCCCCCCACGCCTCCAGCGGGTCGCTGGACAGCAGATCCAGCAGAGCATCGTTTACCGTCTCCCGGAGCCGGGGCAGGCCCGGCTCGGGCAGTACCCGCTCTATCTCACCCGTTACCGGCGTGACAATCAGCAGATCCAAGCTGGCCAGGGCCGAGCGCACGGCGGATGGGTCAGCCTCACTCTCGATGCCGGCCCCCAGCGCAGCAAGGTAGGCCAGAAAATCCAGCGGGGTGCGGTCGAAAACAACCCTGGGTGCGGTGGACCGCAGCACGCGCAACGACCGCCTGAGCTGTGCCCGGTAGTCGTCCAGCGACGGCGGGAACTCGAACTCGTAGCCTTCTTCCTCCAGCAGGAAGTACGGCTCATCGACTGGCACGTGACCGGCGAGGTGCGCACACAGCTTTTCGACCAGCGTCGTCTTCCCAGTCCCATGCGCACCCGATACCCCAACCCGCATCCGCGCCCCTTCCGGATGATCGACCCCATGATAGGAGCCGGGCCCGCACCGATGATGCCTGGCGACCGGGAGGCAGTCTTGCGCGCAGTTGTATATCCCGGCTACGGGGTCATGCCGGAGCTGACCGACGTGCCCGAGCCGGCCTGCCCAGACGACGGCGTGGTCATCAGCGTCGGCGCGACGGGGGTGTGCCGGTCGGATTGGCACGCCTGGAAGGGGCACGACCCCGTCCCGCTGCCGCACATCCCCGGGCACGAACTGGCCGGGACCATCGCCCAGACCGGGCCGGCGGTGACCGGGTGGCGGCCGGGCGACCGGGTCACGGTGCCGTTCGTCTGCGGTTGCGGCCGGTGTGAGTACTGCCGGGCAGGCGACGCCCAGGTCTGCCCGGACCAGACTCAGCCCGGGTTTACCGGCCCCGGGTCGTTCGCCGAGCAGGTGGCCATCCACGCCGCGGACACGAACCTGGTGGCGCTGCCGGACGCCGTGGACTTTGTCACCGCGGCCAGCCTGGGCTGCCGGTTCGCCACCGCCTACCGGGCGCTCACCGGCCACGCCCGGCTGCGCCGGGGGGAGTGGCTCGCGGTGCACGGCTGTGGCGGGGTCGGGCTGTCGGCCGTGCACATCGGCGCGGCCCTCGGCGCCCGGGTGATCGCGGTCGACGTGGCCGGCCCGGCGCTCGACCGGGCCCGGGAACTCGGCGCCGAGCACGCAATTCTTTCCGCAACGAACACCGATCCGGCGCCGGTCATCCGTGACCTCACCGGCGGCGGGGCGCAGGTGTCCCTGGACGCCCTCGGCTCGCCGGGCACGCTGGGCAACTCGGTGCGCTCATTGCGCCGCCGCGGGCGGCACGTCCAGGTCGGCCTGCTCCTCGGCTCCGCGGCGGCGCCGCCGGTCCCGATGGACCTGGTCATCGCGCGGGAGCTGGAAATCTACGGCTCGCACGGCATGGCGGCCCGGGACTACCCAGCCATGCTGGCCCAGATCGCGGACGGCACCCTCCGTCCCGCGCGGCTGGTCGGCAGCGTGATCGGGCTGGAGCAGGCCGGCGCCGCGCTGGCCGCGATGGATGGTCCGGGGGCTGCGGCCGGGATGACCGTAATTGAGCTTTAGGGCTTGTCGGCGGCCAGTTCGCCGGCGGTGCGGGTATTGATCACCCGGTCCGGCGTGATGCCGTATTTTTCCGCCCGCACGCAGCCGTTTTCCAGCCAGTCGAGCTGGCCGGGCGCATGCGCGTCGGTGTCGATGGAGAACAGGCAGCCCATCTCGGCGGCCAGGCGGAGCAGCCGCCCGGGCGGGTCCCGGCGTTCCGGCCGGCAGTTGATCTCGACCGCGACGCCGTGCTCGCGGCAGGCGCTGAACACCGCGTCCGGGTCGAACTCCGACTCCGGGCGCCCCCGCCCGAACAGCAGCCGGCCGGTGCAGTGCCCGAGCACGTCCACGTGCGGGTTGCGGACCGCGGTCACCATCCGCTCGGTCATCGGGCCGGCGGGCATCCGCAGCTTGGAGTGCACGCTGGCCACCACCACGTCGAGCCGGGCGAGCAGGTCTTCCCGCTGATCCAGTGACCCGTCGTCCAGGATGTCGACTTCGATGCCGGTCAGGATGCGGAACGGGGCCAGTTCGGAGTTGAGCCGGGCGACCAGGTCGAGCTGGGCTTCCAGGCGTTCGGCGGACAGCCCGCTGGCCACGGTGAGCCGGGGCGAGTGGTCGGTCAGCGCGATCCATTCGTGGCCCAGCGCGCGGGCCGCCTCGGCCATCTCACCAGGCGGGCTGCCCCCGTCGGACCAGTCCGAATGGGTGTGGCAGTCCCCGCGCAGCGCCGAGCGCATGGCCGTGGGCGCGGCGGCCTCCGGCGTTTCCGCCAGCAGCCGGGTCAGGTAGTCCGGTTGCTGGCCGGCCGCCGCCTGGGTGATGACCTCGGCGGTGGTCTCGCCGATCCCGTTCAGCGCGCGCAGCGTGCCGTCGCCCAGGCGGCGCTCCAGTTCGCCCGCGGGCAGTTCGCTGACCACCTGTGCGGCCCGGCGGAAGGCCCGCACCCGGTAGGTGGGCGCGCCCGCACGCTCGAGCACGAACGCGATCTCGCGCAGCGCCGGTACGGGGTCCACGCTGCTATCCAACCCGATGGATGAAGCCGGGCAGGGCGGGCAGGGAGAATGGGTACCTGCAGCCAAGCGAATCCCATCGCCGGAGGAGAGAATCCGTCGTGACCGCAGTACCTGAGATCTTGCTCAACAACGGAAGGTCGATCCCCCAGTTCGGCTTCGGGGTGTTCCAGATCGAGCCCGGGGACACCGTGGAGGCGGTGAGTACTGCCCTGAAGACCGGGTACCGGCACATCGACACCGCCGAGATGTACGGCAACGAGAAAGAGGTCGGCGAGGCCATCGCCAAGTCCGGCCTCGACCGCGGCGATGTGTTCGTCACCAGCAAGCTGTCCAACGACGCGCACCTTCCCGATGACGCCCGGGCGGCGTTCGACCTTTCGCTGGAGGAGCTCGGGTTCGACTACCTGGACCTGTTCCTCATCCACTGGCCGCTGCCCACCCGGTACGACGGCGACTTCGTGTCCACCTGGCGCACGCTGGAGGAGTTCTACCGCGACGGCCGGGCCCGCTCGATCGGGGTGTCGAACTTCCAGCCGCATCACATCCGGCGGCTGCACGCAGAAGCCGAGGTTCCCCCGGCCATCAACCAGATCGAGGTCCACCCCTACCTGACCCAGGACGACGTGCGCGGGTTCTGCGCCCAGCACCAGATCGCCATCGAGGGCTGGTCGCCGATCGGCCAGGGCCGCGAGCTCGATGACCCCACGATCAGGGCGATCGCCGAGCGGATCGGCAAGACCCCGGCCCAGGTGGTGCTGCGCTGGCACATCGAGCGCGGCGACATCGTCTTCCCGAAGTCCGTCACGCCGGCCCGGATCAAGGAGAACTTCGCCATCTTCGACTTCGAGCTGTCCGGCGAGGACGTCGAGGCGATCAGTGCGCTGGACAAGAACGAGCGGTCCGGCCCGGACCCGGACACGTTCACCGGGTCCTGAGCCAGGCGGCGGGCCTAGGGGCGGCGGACGCTCCACTCGAAGGTGCCCCGGCACACGAGCGCGTGCGCCTCGTCGGTGATGTCGGCCACGGTGCTGATCCGGGCGCGTTTCTGCTGCCCGGACAGCACCGGCCGGAGCGCCTGCCGCGCAGCCTGGCTGAGGTGACAACAGGCCACCAGCCGGCCGCGGGCGGGCGCGCGGAACTCGAGCGTCGCGGCGGCGCCGAGCGGGAGCACGCCGCGGAACTCGTCCTCGGCCTCGCACGCGGCGATGATGGCGGCCAGGCCGGCCGCGTCAGCCAGCGCGATCAGCCCGCTGGAGTGCAGCGAGTCGATGACGTTGGTGAGCCCGGGCGGGGTGAGCAGCGAGACTTCCGCGGTGCCGTCCGCCGCGCGCAGCACCTCCAGGCCGGCCGTGCGATGCGCCGGTATCGGTTCCAGCAGCGAGCGTGCCAGTGCGGTGACGTCCATGAGCCGCCGAGTGTGGCAGGCCCGGCTGACGGGAGCATGACCAGCCGGAGAACTGTAGCGGTCGATGACCTGGGGATTCCCTGAGTCAGCGCTCGATGGCCGGGCGGGGCCGGGGCTGGCGGGTCAGCCACTGCCAGAATGTCCGCCGTGGCGGGCGGGGCGGCCGGGGAAGCTTCCGGGGCCGCGCGGTGATCATGCCGCTGCCGACCTTGCCCGACACCTCGATCCGCAGTACCGACGCGTCCTGGCCCCACGGCGCCTTGACCTGCACCATGCCACTGCGGACCGCCACCTCGTCCAGGTCCACCACGATGCCGGGCTTGGTCACCAGGGTGAGCATCCCGGAGCCCACCTCGGCGTCGATGGGCAGCAACGGCTGCGTGATGACCGCCTCGGTGAAGTCCAGCGTCACATACCCGCTCTTGACCCGGACCTCCATCCGGCGCGGGACGAGCCAGGGGCCGGTGCGCTCCACACCGGAGGACTGGCAGTCGATGCGGACCACGTCCTTGGGGGCCGGGGCGCCCAGCACGGTCCCGGCGGCGGACGGCAGGTCCCTGGTGACCCTGGCGAGTTCGGCGTAGGTGCGCGCGGTGAGCGCGATCTCGAGCCGCTCATCGAGTTCTTCCGCGGTGAGGCGGCCGTCGCCCGCGGCCACCCGCAACTGCTCGGCGACCCGGTCCCGGTCATCGTAGGAGACGCGCAGTTCATCGCGGGGAACGGGGTTGGCGCTGTCCCCGGCTGGCTGCAATTCGCCCGTCATGAGCACACTCTATGGCCGGGGCCGCAGGCCCGGTGAGTCGGCGCCGGGGGAGGGCGGGCCGGCCTGCGGGGCCCCGATCGGCGGGGCCCACCGGGGGCGGGGGATCAGGCAGAACGGATGCCCGGCCGGGTCGGCATAGACGGGTGAATGGCTGTCGCCTCCGGGCAGGCGGCGGGCGCCTAGCGCCAGCACCTGAGGCTCAGCGGCCTCGACGTCATCGACCATGACGTCGAAGTGCATCTGCTGGGGCCGGGCCGGGTCCGGCCACTGAGGCGGCTGGAAGTCCGGCGCGAGCTGGAAGCCGATCCCGGAGGTGGTGTCGTTGGCCGAGACCACCGCGAAGTCATCCTCTTGCCAGGTGATCGGCAGCCCGAGCAGTTCGGAGTAGAACGCGGCCAGGGCGGCCGGGTCGAGACAGTCCACGATGACGTGGTGCAGGCGTCCGATCACCATTCCATGGTGGCAGGGACGGTAAGGGTTCGCGACCCGCGGCGGGGTGGCTAGCGACCGGCGCTTACCGCCGGGTGGCCCTCGACCGGCGGCCTGCGACGGGCGGCCAGCGGCCATCCCGGGGGGCCACTACGCCGCCCTGGGTGGGGGTAGCCACCGTGAGCCGGTCGTCCCCGCACCCTTGCCGCCGGGCCCCATCAGGCCTTCTACTCAAGAGCATGGATGCCGGGGGGTTCATCGCGGCGTGGGCCGGCGGGGGGAGCCGGAGATGCTGATCACGCTGACCTGGCTGCGCCTGGACGGGCTCAAGCGCTGGCGGTCGCTGGCCGTCCTGGCCCTGCTCATCGCCCTGGCCACCGCGACTGATCCTGACCTCCATCGCTGGTGCACGCCGCGGCCAGAGCGCGTTCGACCGGCTCTGGGCCCGCACGCTGCCCGCGACCGCCACGGTGCTGCCCAATCAGCCGGGGTTCGACTGGGCCAAGGTCGCGGCCCTGCCCGAAGTCACCGCGCTGACCAAGTTCCCGGTCGTGTTCGGGTACGAGGCCCAGGGCTACACCGGGGCGAGCACCGGGTTCCCGCTGGCCGACGACCAGATGACCCGGACCATCGAGCGGCCCGTCATGGTGGCCGGGCGGCTGTTCAACCCGCGCCGCACCGATGAGGTCATGGTCACGCCCAAGTTCGCCGCGACCTACGGCAAGCACGTGGGCGACACGCTGACCCTGGATCTGGCCAGCCCGCAGCAGGCCAACTCGGCGTACGACGGGACCAGCGGGCCGCCGCGCGGCCCGAAGATCCGGGTCCGCATCGTGGGGGAGGGCCGTTCCCCGTGGGCTCTCGACGCGGACTCGCCCGGATCGCCCGGCGGCATCCTCACCACGCCCGCCTTGTTCACCCGGTACCGCATCAACATGATGGGCACGAACGGGCAGGCGTACATCAACGCGCTGGTCCGGCTCAAGGGTGGCCAGAGCGCGATCCCGGCCTTCCGCGCCGATCTTAAGAAGGTGACGGGGCGCTCTGATATCGACGTCTGGGACAACCTGCAGCAAATCGGCGCTCCCGTGAACAAGGTGTTCGCGTACGAGGCCGCCTGCCTGCTGGCCTTCGGGCTCGCGGCGCTGGTGGCCGCGCTGTTCCTGATCGGCCAGTCCGTCGCCCGGTACACCTCGGCCACGGTGGCGGATCTCCAGGTGCTCCAGGCACTGGGTATGACCCGGGGACAGGCCATCGCCGCCGCTTCCGCCGGGCCCGCCCTGGCCGGGGTGGCCGGCAGCACGCTGGGGGTGGCGGGCGCCATCGTGGCTTCGCGATGGATGCCGATCGGCCTGGCTTCCATCGCCGAGCCCCACCCCGGTATCGACGCGGACTGGGTTGTCCTGGGCCCTGGGTGGGTGCTGGTGCCGCTGCTAGTGCTGGCTGGCTCAGCGGCCGCGGCGGCCGTCGCGCTGGCCGCTGGACGACGGCGGGCGCCGCAACGCCGGTCCGCGATCGCGGCCGCGCTGGCCGCGATGAACGTTTCCGTCCCGCTGGTGGTGGGAGCCAGGTTCGCGCTTGAGCCCGGCCGCGGGCGGTCTTCGGTGCCAGTCCGGTCCGCCCTGGTGGGCGCGGTCGTCGGCGTGCTCGGGGTGCTGGCCGCCTTCACCTTTTCCGCCGGTGTCTCCGACGCGGCCAGCCACCCGGAGCGGTTCGGGCAGACCTGGCAGCTGGACACGTTCCTCGGCTACAACGGGCAGGACTTCGGGCCGGCCGGCCGCGTGCTGCGGGCCGTGGCCGCGGACCGTGACGTGACCGGGGTGGACGACGCCCGTATCGGCGGCGCGCAGTCCGGTCAGGTCTCCGTCGAGAGCTTCACCTACGCCCCGGTAGGCGGCAAACGGCCGGCCGTGGTGCTCACGGTTGGGCGCATGCCCGCCCGGCCGGACGAGATCGTGCTCGCCCCGACGACCGCTCAGGACCTGCACGCCGGGACGGGTTCTGTGATCCGGCTCACCGGCGGCGGCACCGCCAAGCACGCGGTACGGGTCACCGGCATCGGCTTCGTTCCCACGGGGCCGCACAACGGGTATGCGGACGGAGCCTGGCTCACCCCCGGCGGTTACGACCGGATTTTCCATGGCGCGAATTACGGGTTCAAGTTCCACGTCGCGACGGTGTCGCTGCGGCCGGGCGCGGACGTGCAGGCGGTCGCGCGCCGCCTGGACGCCGCCGCGTTCGCGATCACCGGCAGAAAGGTCATCATGTTCACGCCGCCTGATCCGCTGCCGGAGATCCAGGAGGTCAAGGACCTGGAACTGCTGCCGCTCGCGCTGAGCGTCTTCCTGGCCCTACTGGCCGTCAGCGCGGTTGGCCACGCCCTGTCCACCGCGGTCCGCCGGCGGCGCCACGACCTGGCCGTGCTCCGGGCGCTCGGGATGACCCGGCAGCAGGCGCGACTGGTAGTCACGACCCAGGCCAGCTTGCTGGCCGTGATCGGCCTGGTGTTCGGCGTGCCGCTGGGCATAGCGCTCGGCCGGGGCATCTGGCGTTCGGTGGCCGGCTTCACCCCGCTGGCCTACCATCCGCCGCTCGCCCTGCTGGCCTTGCTCCTGGTCGGGCCCGTCGCCCTGCTCGCCGCGAACGCGCTGGCCGCCTGGCCCCAGCACCGCGCCGCCCGGGTGCACTCCGGGCAGGTTCTGCGCAGCGAATGACGGTCAGGACGGTTAAGCTGCCTTAGAACGCCGGATCGAGCAGGCCAATCATCCTGAATCAAGATCGAAATTACGTTCGACAAAAACCGCCAGGACTGCTAGCGTCGCAGCGATGCGTACCGCCGGGGCGGAGGTCAGAGATGAGCGGCACACGAGGTGATGCGCCAGTTCCCGGGCCTGGGGAGCTGGCTCCTGGGCACGACCTCACCTCGCGCCAGCGCGACGTGATCCACGCCATCGTGGGATTCCGCCAGGCGCACCAGTACGGGCCGAGTGTCCGGGACATCGGTGAGGCGATCGGGCTGGGGCCATCTGGCGTGCATCACCACCTCAAGGTGCTGCGGGAGAAGGGCTGGCTCAGCGGCGGCACCGGGCAGGCGCGGACCTCCGTGGTCCTGGCGCCAGGTCACCCCGTCATCGAGGTCATCGAGCCCCGCCAGGCGAAGGGTGCGATCCGGGCGGCCCAGTCCAGGGCGGCGCAGTCCCGGGCGGCGCAGTCCCGGGAGGCCAGGAAAGCCCTCGATCCCGGCGGGAAGGCCGACCCGGCCGGCTCGTCTGAGGCGCCGCGCCCGGTGGGCCACGGTGGGCACGCACAACGCGGCCTACGTGCCGCTGGTGGGCGAGATCGCGGCGGGCTACCCGAAGGACGCCAAGCAGTCGGTCGAGGACATCTTCCCGCTGCCCAAGCAGTTGGTAGGCGAGGGTGACCTGTTCCTGCTCAAGGTGGTCGGCGATTCCATGATCGGTGCAGCCATCGCCGACGGCGACTGGGTGGTCGTCCGCGAGCAGCAGGTGGCCGAGAACGGCGAGATAATCGCCGCCATGATCGAGGGGGAGGCCACGGTCAAGAGCTACCGGATGTCCGATGGCCACATCTGGCTGATCCCGCACAATCCGTCGTTCGCCCCCATTGAGGGGGATGGCGCCACCATCCTCGGCAAAGTGGTCAGCGTCCTGCGCCGGGTCCGGTGACCGCCAGGGCCTGAATGGTCCGCAGAGTTGGCGGCGTCCCGGTAGGTGCCCCTCGCCCTCAGGCCGCAGTGTGGTTTCGCGTCCACCGCTGGCGGAAACCAGCTGACCGTGGACGACGAGCGCCGCAGACTGGAACTCGTCACCGGGACGGCCAGCAAGGTCAGAGGCTGACCTCTCGGCAGGTTGCGGACAGACGGGGAGTCAGGATGACGATTCAGCCGGGGTGGGACGCCGTGTACGTTGCGGACCAGCCGCCGCCATGGGATATCGGCCGTCCGCAGCCGGTGTTCGAGCGCCTGGCCGAGCAGGGCCTGCTCCGCGGCCGGCTCCTCGACTCAGGCTGCGGGACCGGGGAGAACACCCTGATGGCCGCGGCCCACGGCGCCGACGCCCTGGGGGTGGACGTCGCACCGACCGCGATCGCCCAGGCCCGTCAGAAGGCCGCCGAGCGCAGCAGCACGGCCCGGTTCGAGGTGGCCGACGTGCTGGACCTGGGCCAGCTGGGCCTGACCTTCGACACGGTGGTGGACAGCGGCGTGTTCCACGTGTTCGACGACGGGGACCGGGCCCGCTACGTGGCCAGTCTGGCCTCGGTGATGATGCCCGGGGCGACCTGCTACCTGATGTGCTTCAGCGACCGGCAGCCCGGCGATGCCGGGCCACGCCGGGTCAGCCAGGACGAGCTGATCGCGGCGTTCCGCGACGGCTGGGCCATCGACAGCATCACCGCCGAGACGTTCGCGATCAACTTCCAGGGCAGGTCGGAAGCGCAGGCCTGGCTGGCCACCATCCAGCGCTCCGACGCCTAGTCCGCACGCCCGCCAGTCCCCGACCGCGCGACCTTCCGCCCGAATTTTCCGCAACGAGAACCGTCTGGCGCTGGTCACGGGTCCTGGTTTTGTCGGTGGCGGGTGCGATGATTCGAATATGTGTTTAGCAGAGCAGTCTCCCCGGGACGCGGCCTTGGCCCAGCTGGCCGGCCTCGACCCGGCCATGCTGGATACGGCCGCGCTGATGGGCCAGATCACCGATCTGGCCACCTTCATCAGCCAGGCCCAAGGACACCTGGCCCGGCTGGCCGGGGCGCTGGACGCTACTGGGGGCGCGGCTGACGCCGGGCACACCTCCGCGTCGGCGTTCCTGCGGACCCGGTGCGGGCTCAGCCCGGGACATGCCGCCGCGGTGACCATGACCGCCCGCGGGCTCCGCGGCCTGCAGGCCACCCAGGAGGCGCTGGCGGCGGGAGTGATCTCGTTCGACCAGGCGCAGGTCATCACCCGCACCACCGCCGGCCTGGACGACACCGACGCCGCCACTCTCGCGGAGCGGGTGTTACTCGATCACGCGCCCGGCCTGGACACCGCCCGGTTCCGGCAGTTCGCGGACGAGGTGGCCGCCCGGGCTGATCCCGGTGCGGCGGAGGAGCGGGAGAAGCGGCGGTGGGACAAACGGCACCTGTCGTTCGGTCTCACCCTGGACAGCACGGGCATGTTGTCGGGTACCTGCGGCGACGCGGTGTCGTATGAGATCGTCCGCACGGCGGCGGAGGCGTTCGGGCCGCCCGGCGGCCAGGCCGACGCCCGGACCGCGGCGCAGCGGCGGATGGACGGACTGGTCGCCGCCTGCAAAGCCGCGCTGGACGGCGGCACCGCCGCCGGACGCCACGGCGCCGCGCCGCACATCACCATCCTGGTCAAAGACGAGACCCTCGCCCAGGCCGCCACCCAGGACGCCGCCCGGGCCGTTGCCGCCGCCCAGGACGCGGCCCGGACGGCGGCCGCCGCCTGGTCGCACGTGTCGGGCCGGGCACCCAGCCAGCCGCGCGACGAGGACCAGTCGATCGGCGCCCTGCAGGATGGCTTCCCCGGCCCGGCCCCCGCCACGGCAGGCGCGGCAGCGGCAGCGCCGGGCGCGGCACCCGGCCAGGCCGCGGGCGCGGCGCCGGGCCAGGCGGTCGGCGTGAGACCTGGCCAGGCTGCCGGCGGGAGCCCCAGCCAGGCTGGGTGCACGGCGCCCGGTCAGGCGGCCGGCACACTGGCCGGGCAGACCGCGGGCGCGCCGCCCGGGCAGACCAGCCACGGCACGGCGCTGACCGCCCGGCAGGTCCTGGCGTTGTGCTGCGGCGCGCAGGTCGGCGCGATCCGCTGGCGCGACGGCCTGCCATTAGGCGTCGGCCGCACCATGCGTACCGAGCCACCCGGGTTGCGCCGCGCGCTGGAAGCCCGCGACCGCGGCTGCCGCTGGCCCGGGTGCGGTGCCCTGGCTGCCTGGGCCACCGCCCACCACATCCGCCCCTGGAGTCAGGGCGGCGCCACCAGCCTGGATGGCCTGGCGTTGTTCTGCCACGTCCACCACCACCACTTCATCCACCTCCAAGGCTGGACCATCACCGGGGATCCCAACGCCACCCTCCACCTCACCCATCCCGGCGGCTGGCTCACCCTCGACAGCCCCCTCCCCGGCACCGACCAGCTCGCCGCCTAACCAACCCGCCGCCCGGCCAGGCGGCGGCCCCCGACCGGCTCGCGGCTTGACGAGGCGGCGGTCCCGGCTCCCTCGCGGCCTAACCAGGCGGCGGTCCCGGGCTGGCTCGCGGCCTGCCCGCGGACGCGCGGGAGTACTCGACGAAATCCTCCTGGGCGTCGCCCCGGTGACGTTGGGCGCTCGCGGGCCGTTGCAGCCGCGCTGGCTGCCCTCCTTCGAGCTGACCCACCGGATCGACCGGCATGGGCGCTTCGCGTTCCTCGGCTACCAGGTCGCGCCCGGTCCGGCCGCCTGACGCCAGCGCTGCGCCGGCCGGGCGGCTGCGGGTCCGTCAGTCTTTGCGGCCGGTGAGGGCGAGGCTGGCCCCGATGCCGATCATGGCCAGGCCGCCCGCCCCGCCAACCATCTCGAGCCGCCGGGGGGAGCGGGCCAGCCAGGCCCGGGCCGTGCCGGCGGCCAGAGCCCAGGTGCTGTCGCATACCACCGCGATGGCCAGGAAGACCGATCCGAGCAACAGCATCTGCTCCGGGACATGCCCGGCCGATGGGTTCACGAACTGCGGCAACACGGCCGCGAAGAACACGATGACCTTCGGGTTGCTCACCCCGACCACGATCCCGTCCCGCAGGATCCGGGCGAAGCTCTTGGGCTGGGCCGCGACATCGAGCGCGTCGCGCAGTGAGCCGCGGTGCCGGATGGCCTGCACGCCGAGGTAGACCAGATAGGCGGCGCCGGCCAGCTTGATCACCGTGAAGACCGCCACCGAGCGCTCCACCAGCGCCCCCACCCCGAACGCCACCGCAACGACCTGCAGGTAGACGCCGATCTGGCCGCCTGCCGCGGTGCCCACGCCGGCCGCCCGGCCGAGCATCAGCGAGCGGCTGACCACGAACAGCACGTTCGGGCCAGGCACGATGATCAGCACGAACGAGATGAGCGCGAACGCGAGCAAGTGACCAGTGGGAAGCATGCCTTCAGCCTAACGAGGCGGCCGGGCACCCGCCCTTCAATAAACGGCGGGCACCAGCCCTGCGGTGCGGAGCAGTCCCTAGGCTGGGCCGGTGGCCTCCCCGCTCCGGCAGATCTTCGCGTTCTCCGGTGTCCTGGACTCCGCCGCCGAGGAGGGCTCGTTCGCGCTGGTCGAGCACGCCCTCGGCCTGGCCGCCCGGGCTGATCCGGGCCACGGGGAGCCGGGCCACGGGGAGCCGGGCCACGGCGGGCCAGACCACAACGGGCCGGACGGCCACCAGCCGACGCGGGTGTGCTACATCCCCACCGCGGTCGGCGACGCCCAGGCCGCCATCGACTTCTACGAGGACAAGTTCGCCGGGCGTCCGGACGCCCGGCTGAGCGTGCTGCGGCTGTTCACCCAGCCAAGCGTCCCCGATGTCGCCGCACATCTGCTCGGCCAGGACCTCATCCTGGTCGAGGGCGGCAGCGTGGTGAACCTGATGGCCGTGTGGCGGGCCCACGGCCTGCCCCGGATCCTGCGCCGGTGCTGGCGGGCCGGGGTGGTCCTGGCCGGGGCCAGCGCCGGCAGCCTGTGCTGGCACGTGGGCGGTCCTACCGACTCTTACCGCGACGGTCTCGACCCGTTCACCGGCGGCCTCGGCCTGGTCCCATACAGTAACGGCGTGCACGACGATTTCCCTGGCCAGCCCCGCCGCGAGGCATACCGGGCCCTGGTCGCCCAGGGAGTCCTGCCCGGCGGGTACGCGACCGAGGACGGCACCGGGCTGCACTATCTGGGCGCCACCCTGCATGAGACGGTCAGCATCCGGCCCGGGAAGCGGGCCTGGCGGGTCGACCCCGCCCCCGGCGGCGGCTACACCGAAGAACCGATCACCCCCCGGCCGATCTGACGAGGAGAAGCGGACGATGCGCGTCGCCCTGGCGACCGACCCCGGTACGCCGGGCTGGCCCAACGAGGACTTCGCGGCGGTCGCACCGAGCGCCGCGGTCCTGCTCGACGGCTGCACCACTACCCCCCGGGGGGCCGACACCGGATGCGTCCACGGGGTGGCCTGGTACGCGCGGACCCTGGGCACCGCCTTCCTGGCGGGGATCACCGCGGATCCGCCCGTGCCGCTGGCCGATGCACTGGCCGGGGCGATCGGCGAGATCCGGTCCTACCACGAAAGCACCTGCGACCTGGCCAATCCGGCTACTCCGGCCGCCACGGTGACCGCTGTCCGGGCCGGCCAGGCCGGGTTCGAGATGCTCGCCCTGTCGGACTCCAGCATCGTGGCCGACTACGGCCAGGACCGTGATCCGGTGGTGCTCACCGACCCGCACCGCGCCGCCAGCACCAACCCTGAGGCCGCCTGGCAGGCCCGGACCACGGTCGTGCCCCAGGACGGCCTGCACGGGATCGCCCTGCTCAGCGACGGCGCCACCCGCATCACCGAGGTGTACCGCCTGATCGGCTGGCCTGACCTGGTGGCCGTCATCCGCGACGAGGGGCCGGCCGGGCTCATCCGCCAGGTCCGGGCCGCGGAGGACAGCGACCCGGACGGGGCCCGCTGGCCCCGGTTCAAGGCCCGCGACGACGCCACCGCCATCTACTGGTCACGGCCCGGCGACGTGATCAGGTGAGCCGGGCCGCCCACGGCTGCGAGGCTCATTCCGGCGGCGGAGCGGCCGTTCCCGGCGTGCCACCAGGTGTGCGGGACCAGGACGCCGGGAATCGTGGCACATTAAGGGGTTGTCACTGGCCGCCCGGCTGCCCGGGAAAGCAGGTGGGCGCGGAACTTCGGTGACCGGTCAAATAGTAGAATTCGGGCCTTCCAGGCCGGGCGGCTAGGGAAAGATTGAGGGCCTCCCCCGGCTGAAGGCCACCTGAACAAGGAGCCAGCCATGCTGCCCTGCGCACCCCGGCGGACTAGCCTCCTCGGGTCGGGCGTCCGTTCCGGCCGGGCGCCGCTCACTGTGCGCCCGCCGGCGTCCCGACGCGCGTCACTGGCATGACCGGACCACACCTCGCGACGCGGGCCGGCGCAGTGAACAGCCGCCGCAAGAACGCCCCCTCCGGGAAGCCGGGCAGTCCGCCAGGCGCCAGCCGGGTCCTCGTGGGGCACCCGGGCCGGCCTGCTGCTCGGGCGGCACTGGCTGCTGGTGGTACTGCTGGCCGCCGGGCTGGCGCTGCGCATCGCGGCGCAGATCGCCTACCAGCCGGCCCTGATCTACGTAGACACGCTGAAGTACCTGTACGGCGCGTCGCCCGGGGCTGACCCGCTCGGCTACACGCTGGTCCTGCGGACCATCCTGGTCGCCGGCAACCTGAGCCTCGTCGCGCTGGCCCAGCACGTGCTCGGCCTGGCGCTGGCCGTGGCCCTGTACGCCGTGCTGCTACGCCGGGGGACCAACCGGTGGCTGGCCGCCGTGGCCGTGGCGCCCGTGCTGCTGGACGCGTACCAGGTGCAGATCGAGCAGACGATCATGCCGGACGTCTGGTTCGAGGCGATGATCGTGGCCGGGCTGGGCCTCCTGCTCTGGCGGCCGGCGGTGACCGTCCGGCTGGCCGCCGCGGCCGGCCTGATCCTCGGCCTGTCGGCCACGGTGCACCAGGTGGGCGAGCTGCTGATCCTGCCCGCTGCGGCGTACCTGCTGGTCGCCGCGGGAAACGTGCGCCGCGCGGTGACCACCGTGGTCGCGGCGGTCGTGGCCTTCGCGCTGCCGATCGTCTTGTACTGCGGCGCGTCCTACGCGAGCAACGGGCACTTCCGGCTGGCCCGGACGCAGAGCACGGCGGGCCGGGTGGTCGCCGCCGCCGACTGCGCCACCCTCACCCTCCCCCCGGCGGTGCGGCCGCTCTGCCCGACCCCGGCCGAGCAGGCGAAGGGGCCGGACTGGCTCAAGACTTCCAAGTACTCGCCGCTTCATGCGGCTCCCATCCCGGCCGGGGTGAACCGGGCCAGGCTGATCTCCGAGCTGAGCTCGGCGATCAAGAGCCAGCAGCCGCAGCGGATCCTGGGCGGGATCGTCCGTGACTCGGTACGCCTGTTCGCGGTCACCCGCACGCCCAACCCCTGGGTCACGCCCCTGTCCCGCTGGCAGTTCCAGACCCACTACCCGACCTATCCCCACTGGATCACGCTCGGCCCGGGGAACGTCATCGTGGTCGGGGTCCAGTACGTGGCGTTCGGGAAGTTCCACTTCAGCAAGCTCAAGCCCGCGTACGGCGGGAAGGCCCAGGTCAACCGGCCGGTCGCCTCGTTCTTGCGTTCCTACCAGCTCAACGGCGGCTTCACTCCGGGCCCGTTCCTGCTGCTGTGCACCGCGGCGGGGGTCATCGGCACGCTGCTGGCGATCGTCCTCCAGGTGCGGCAGGCCCGCCGCTCCGCCGGGGCACCTCGCGCCCCGGCCCGGGCCCGGCAGCTGGCCCTGGCCTGCCTGCTGTTCACGGCCACCGCCGTGGTGCTGCTCCTGGCCCAGGACCTGGTCGAGTTCTCCTGGCGGTACCAGTTGCTCGCCGTGATCACCCTCCCGCCCGCCGGGATCCTCGGCATCTCGGCCCTGCTGGCCCTGCGCCGGGACCGGGCGGAGCTCACCCCAGCCGCGACGGAGGACGAATCGGCGGCACGACCCGCAGCGGACGCCGGAAAGCCAGATCAGCCGGGCGGAGAGCCCGGCCCAGCCGGAGCCCAGGCCTGAGACAGGACCGGCTCCGAGCCGGAAGCTAAGCCTGAGACGAGGCCGGACCTTGAGCCGGAGCCTCAGCCGGGTCGGCAGTGGCTGGCACCGCCAGGCCGGCCGACGCCAGCACCTCTTCCGTGGGCCGCGGCCGGGTCCGCAACCCCGCCGCCAGGCCCGTAATCAGGCAAGATCGGAGCGTGCCCCGGTCGGAGGATTTCGCGAAAGTACGGGCCCAGCGGCGCAGGGTGGAGCCGCCGTACAGCAGCCGTTCCGCGGGGGCCAGCGAAGACCCGGTCCGCAGCGTCCAGACCTTGTTCCGCACCTCGTAGAAGAAGCGCTGCCCAGGATCGGCGTCGGTCGAGCCGAACGCGGCCGTCTTGTGCACCACGACGCTGGCCGGGCAGAGCAGGCCGGCCTGGCCCCGGAGCAGCCGGGCGGTGAACTCGAAGTCGTCGTTCCACAGGAAGTAGTCCGCCTCGGGCAGGCCCCGGGCCCGGCAGACGCCGGCGTCCACCAGGATCGACACGAACGACGCCGACCGGATCGGCAGGCACCCCGCCGTGGCCGCGGCGGTGCGTTCCGCCTTGCTGGCGAACGGCTTGGTCCGGGGGGTGTTCATCGGGTGCGGGCGCCCATCGGTCCACACCACCCGGCTGGCGATCAGCGCGGGCGGCCCGCCCGGGTGAAGCGCGCGGGCGTCGAGCATGGCCTGCAGCGCGCCCGGCTCCGGCACCGTGTCGTCGTCCATCAGCCAGACCAGGTCGGCCGGGCCGGCCAGGGCCAGCGCCAGGCCGTAGGCGAACCCGCCGGCCCCGCCGGTGTTGCGCCGCGCCGTGGCCAGCCGCACCGAGGGGAAGCGGCTGCGGACCATGTCCGCGGTGCCGTCGGTCGAGGCGTTGTCGACCACGATGACCGCGTCCGGGGCCCGGCTCTGCCCCAGCACCGCGGTCAGCGCCTCGACCAGCAGGTCCCGCCGGTTGTAGGTGACCACGACCGCGACCACCCGGGCCGCCCCGCCCCCGGCCACGTCAGCTGCGGGTGCCATGTTAGGAGTGCCTCCGGGCCCGGGTCCGCTCCATGGCCTGCCAGGTGAGGATGCGCAGCCGCCGCACCGCGGGGTAGCGGCTGCTCAGGTCCCGTACCGTGCGCTTGAGCCGGGGCGAGGACGCGACGGCCGCCTCCATCCGGCTGGCCAGCCCGCCCCGGGCCGCCCGTTTCGGCTGCGGGCTGGCCCCGGGATACTCCTTGCGGTACTGGTTGACCACCAGGGCCGCGGCCGCATCCACCGCGGCGTCCAGGACCGGGTCCGCCGCCTGGGCGGCGGGAGCCGCTCCCGGCTCCCGGGACGGCCGGGGCCGCAGCTCATCCGGGTCGCCGATCACGTCGTAGCCCGAGGAAGCCAGCCCGCCGATCAGGATCTCCGCCTGCTCCTTGGCCCAGGCTTCCCGGCTGGCGGGCAGCACCAGGCGCCCCTGCCGCGGCCGGGCGGCGAGGGCGCGGTGCGCGACCCCCTCCTTCACGGTCCACATGTAGAACCAGTCCGGGATCTCGTCGGGCAGGGCCTGGTTGAGCCGCCGCAGGAACTCGATCTCCGGCAGGCCGAGCGAGGTGTTCGCCCGGGCCCGGGACAGGTCCACCCCACTGGGATCGACGTCCAGCAGCGCCGCGAACCGTTCCCAGAGCAGTGAGTTGCCTGACCCTTGCGGCGGGGTCATGATCACGTGGATCCGGTCGGCCGGCACCTGGCCGGCCCAGAGATCGAGGATGGCCAGCGTGTCGTGGACCCGCCAGAACCACCACTGGCGCCGGTCCGGATCGACCGACTCCCGGTCGATCACGTCCGACAGCCAGTCCTCCCAGCCGCGGTCGTTGCGGTGCTTGACCGTCTCCTGCCACTCCGCCGGGAGCAGCGACGCCATGTCCCGCACGGTCAGCACGACGTGAACCTCGGCGGGCTGGAGCGAGCGGACCGCCTGCTCAGCCTGCTCGGCGTCCACGGCGGAGAACAGTTCGTGGGAGATGACCGCGGCCCGGGGGGCCTGGCGGGCCTGGTGGGCCAGGATCTCCCACTCGCCGGTCCAGGATCCGGCCGGGTCGTCGGGCCGCTTCTCGATGCCGCGCAGGTCCTGGCTGGCGCGGAAGTGGTCCTGCGGATGGTGGCCCGGCAGGACCACGCCCTGGGCCGCGAGTTCGGCCCGGTTGCTCCACATCACCTGCTGCAGGAACGTGGTACCCGTCTTCGGCTCGCCGATGTGCACAAAGACCCGGGGACGCGGCCGGCCGTCAGCAGGGGCGGCGGAAGACTGGTCGGCGGCGCGCGTGGCCATCGGTACACCTCAACAGGTCAGGGCGTGGACGGGTAAGGTCGGGCTTGGGTGGATGGCATCTGGCTGCCAGGGTAGACCAGGTGCGCTGGGTGATCGCGCGGATGACGGTAACCCAGCAATCCGTCTCATAGCTGCCGTAAAGTGGCGTCCGCCCACCGCATTTGCTGCTGTACAACCCAAATGTCTACACGAACGCGCGCCGGCCGGGGCTGCTCGCTCCCTGGTCCTCGAGCTCGCCGCAGTGTGCCCCTTCACCGGCATGAAAGGCGAACCCGGCATATGCACGAGCCCTTCACGCTCCTGCTCTCGGTCTACGACGGCGACCGCCCTGACTTCCTGCAGCGGGCGTTCCGCAGCGCGGTCGACGACCAGACCGTGCGGCCGGATCAGGTCGTCATCGTCCGTGACGGGCCCGTCCGTGAGGAACTCGCCGCGTGCCTCGACGGGCTCCAGGCCGGCAGCCCGGTCCCGGTGACCCTGGTCCCGCTGGAGCGCAACGTCGGCCTCGGGCCCGCCCTGGACAGCGGCCTGGCCGCGAGCTGGCACGACGTGATCGCCCGGATGGATGCCGACGACGTGGCCATGCCGCACCGCTTCGAGGTGGAGATCCCGCTCATCGCCGAGGCGGACATCGTCGGGGCGGGGCTGCTGGAGTTCGTGGGCGACATCGACCACGTCGTGGGCCAGCGGGTCCCGCCGACCGACCCGGAGCAGATCCGTTCCTACGCGCGGATGCACGACCCGTTCAACCACCCGACGGTGGTCTACCGGCGGACCGCGGTCCTGGCCGCGGGCGGCTACGGTGACCTGCCGCTCATGGAGGACTACGCGCTCTTCGCCCGCATGCTCCAGAACGGCGCGCGGCCGGTCAACGTGGCCGAGCCGCTCGTGTACTACCGGGTCGGCGCCACATCGTTCAAGCGCCGCGGCGGCACCGACCTGCTCCGCTCGGAGTTGCGGCTGCAGCGCGAGTTCCGGCGGCAGGGCTTCACCTCCTCACCCGAGTACGTCCGTAACGTCCTGGTCCGCGGCGGCTACCGGATGATCCCCTGGCGGTTCCGCCGGGCGGTGTACCGCCCGATCGTCGCGCACTACACCGAGCACGGCGAGCAGGGCGACAGCCAGGACGGCGGTGAGGCCGCCGGGAGCGGCCCGGAACCCTCCGGGGTCACTAAACGCGAGCCCTCGGGGCCTGACGGCCCGGGATCGGCTGCCCCGCCATTGACGGTGCGCCAGTGAACATCGACCTCGTCATCGTCGGCTCCGGCTTCTTCGGCCTGACCATCGCCGAACGCTGCACCCGCGACCTCGGCCTGCGCGTGCTCATCCTGGAACGGCGCGAGCACCTCGGCGGGAACGCCTACAGCGAGCGGGAGCCCCAGACCGGGATAGAGATCCACCGCTACGGCGCGCACCTGTTCCACACCTCGAACGCGAGGGTGTGGGAGTACGCCAACCAGTACACCGACTTCACCGGCTATCAGCACCGCGTGTTCTCGGTTTACAAGGGCCGGGTCTACCCGCTGCCGATCAACCTGGGCACCATCTGCGAGTACTTCGGCGCGGCGATGTCCCCGGACGAGGCGCGCGCGCTGATTGCCGGGCAATCGGCCGAGGTGGACGCCGGGGACGCGGCCAACCTGGAAGAAAAGGCCGTGTCGCTGATCGGCCGGCCGCTGTATGAGGCGTTCATCCGCGGTTACACGGCCAAGCAGTGGCAGACCGACCCGGTCAACCTCCCGCCGGAGATCATCACGCGGCTGCCGGTGCGTTACACGTTCAACAACCGCTACTTCAGCGACACCTACGAAGGACTCCCGGTGGACGGCTACACCGCCTGGCTGGAGCGGCTGGCCGATCACCCGAATATCGAGGTGCGGCTGAATACCGACTTCGCGCAGCTGCGGGGGGATCTGGCCGGGAACGTGCCCATTATTTATACCGGGCCGCTCGACGCGTACTTCCAATACGCCGCCGGCGATCTGGGTTGGCGTACCCTCGACTTCGACATGGAGGTTCTCCCCACCGGGGACTTCCAGGGAACGCCCGTCATGAACTACGCGGACGAGGACGTTCCATTCACCCGCATCCACGAGTTCCGCCATTTCCACCCTGAGCGCGACTGGTACCCGAAGGACAAGACAGTGATCATGCGTGAGTACTCGCGCTTCGCCGACCGCGGCGACGAGCCGTACTACCCGATCAACACGGCGGAGGACCGGGCCCGCCTGCTCGCCTACCGGGAAATGGCCGGGCGCGAGCCGGGCGTCCTGTTCGGCGGCCGCCTGGGCACCTACAAGTACCTCGACATGCACATGGCCATCGGGTCCGCGCTGAGCATGTACGACAACCGGATCCGGCCGCACTTCGCCCAGGGTGCGCCGCTCACCGGGCCGGGGGCGGCCGAATGACGGCCGACACGGCCCCCGAGCGCAGCCTGCGGGTCCTGCAGCGTGTCGTGTTCCCGGGTGACGATCTCGATGTCGTCCCGCTGTACGTCGAGACCAACCCCGACCGGGGCGCGGCCGAGCTCGCCGCCGAGCTGGCCAACGAGGCGCTGACCGGCGCCAAGGCCGGAACGGTGAACGTCCCGGTCGCCACCGCCCCGGTCGCGGAGACCCAGTCCAGCATCCGGTTCGGCAGCGACGTGCCTGGCTACCTGGTCGATGACGCGGGACCACGGCGCAGCGCGCTGATCGCCGAAGGCCGGCGGGTCTCCTTCGCCACCTACTTCAACGCGTTCCCGGCCAGCTACTGGCGCCGGTGGACGACGGTGGACTCGGTGACCCTCCGCATCCGGCTGGCCGGCGAGTCGAAGATCGTGCTGTACCGATCCACGGCGCGCGGCTTCAGCCATCCGGTCGAGACCATCGACGTCGAGTCGGATCAGCCGGAAGTCATCCAGCGCACGCTTCCGCTGGCCCCGTTCATCGACGGCGGCTGGTACTGGTTCGACATCATCGCCGGACCCGGCGGGACCACGCTGATCGAGGCCGACTGGCTCGGACCCGCACCGAGCGGGCCGCCGGGCCGGGTCAGCCTCGGGATTACCACGTTCAACCAGCCCGACTTCATGATCGAGCAGTTGCACCGGCTCGGCGAGGCGGGCGACACCCTGGATGTGCTGGACCGGGTGTACGTCATCGACCAGGGCAGCGACAAGGTCACGCACCGGCCGGGCTTCGATGAGGCCGCGAAGAAGCTCGGTGACCTGCTCGAGGTCGTCGAGCAGGGAAACATCGGCGGATCAGGCGGATTTGCCCGGGCGATGGACGAGACGGTGCGGGCGGGGCGCGCCGACTACGTCCTGCTCATGGACGACGACGTCCGGCTGGACCCCGAGGGCATCCTGCGGGCGGTCACGTTCGCCGATCTGGCCCGCCGGCCCACCATCGTGGGCGGCCATATGTTCAGCATGTACGACCGCTCCCTGCTGCACGCGTTCGCCGAGGCCATCGAACCGCACAAATGGTGGTGGGGCCCGTCCCCGAACACCAAGGCCCGGCACGACTTCGGGCGGCGGAACCTGCGCAACACGCCGTGGCTGCACCGCAGGGCCGAGTCGGATTACAACGGCTGGTGGATGTGCCTGATCCCGACCACGGTGATCCGCGAGATCGGCCTGTCGCTGCCGGTGTTCATCAAGTGGGACGACGCCGAGTACGGCGTCCGGGCCCGCGATCGCGGCTTCCCGACCGTGTCCCTGCCGGGCGTGGCGGCCTGGCAGGTGCCGTGGGATGACAAGGACGACGCCAGGAACTGGCAGGCCTACTACCACCTGCGGAACCGGCTGGTGTCCGCGCTGCTGCACTCGCCCGCGCCCAAGGGCGGCGCGGTCATTTCCGAGAGCCTGGAGCGGCAGCTGCAAAGCCTGCTGTCCATGCAGTATTCGACCGTCGCGCTGCGCTTGCTGGCGGTCGAGGACGTGCTCACCGGACCCGGGCACATGCACCGGGAGATCGGGACCAAGCTCGCGCAGCTGCGCGAGGTGCGTGCGCCGTATACCGACGCCAAGGCCGCTGCCGACCTGGAAAGCTTCCCGCCGCCGCGGCGCAAGGCCCCGGACGAGCTGAAGCAGTCCACCACGCCCACCAACAGGCTCAACCTGATGACCAAGGCCGCGAGCGGCACCCTGCGGCAGTTCAGGCGGACGCCGGAACGGGCCAGGAAACGCCCGCAGATGGCGCTGCCCTACCAGGACGCGGGCTGGTGGGTGCTGGCCAACCTGGACAGCGTCCTGGTGTCCGCGGCCGAAGGCACGTCCGCGGCGTGGTATCAGCGCGATCCGAAGCTGTTCCGGTCGCTGGGCTGGCGCAGCCTGGTCGCGCACCGGCGGCTGCGCCGGAACTGGGCCCGGCTGGCCAAGGAGTACCGCGACGCCGCGGCCGACTTCAACTCGCCCGAGAGGTGGCGCGAGACCTTCGCGGCGTCGGTCAACGACTCACCTGGTGGCCAGTGAGCTCCGTTCCCACCGGACAGCGAGGCCAGTCCTCCCCAACGGACGGGACGGACGGCACTCAGTTGGACGGCACAGGGGTGGACGGCACCGAGCAGAACGGCACCGAGCAGAATGGCACTGAGCAAGACGGTGCGGGCGGGCTGGCCGGAGCCGGCCCGGCTGGCCGCCGGGCCCGCTGGCGGGCGGGCGCGGGCTGGTACCTGCCCGCCATCGTGGCGGCCGCGGTCATGGCCGGGCTCGGAGTGTGGGGCCTGGCGCGTGACTCGTCGATGGGCAACGACGAGGTGGCGACCCGCTGGGCCGCGCTGCTTCCGCTCCACCTGCTCACCCATCTGCTGAGGCACGTCGACGCGGTGCACGGGCTGTACTACCTGCTCATGCACGGCTGGATGGCGGTGGGCACCAGCCCGGCGGTGATGCGGATCCCCTCGGTGATCGCCATGGTCGTGGCCGTGGCCCTGACCGTGATCATCGGCCGGCGGCTCACCGGCTCGGCCTGGGCGGGCCTGTTCGCCGGGCTGCTCGTCGCGCTGACCCCGACGATCAGCTACTACGCCCAGACCGCGCGCTCCTACGCCCTGGTCTTCGCCTGCGTCGTCGGCTCGACCCTGGCCCTGCTGCACGCCCTGGCGGCTGAGGCGCGGGCCAGCGAGGCGCGGGCCACGGAGGCCGCCGAGGGGGCCAGGACGCGCTTTCCCGCCGGACGCTGGCTGGTCTACGCCGTGCTGCTGGTGGTGGGCGGCTACCTGAACGAACTGTCCCTGCTGGTCGTGGCCGCGCACGCGGTCACGGTGCTGCTGGCCCGGTATGGGCGGCGGGTCATCATGGATTGGGCGGCCGTCGCGGCGCTCTCGGTGATCGTGGTCCTGCCGCTCGCCGCGCTGAGCGCCCGGCAGGACGCCGCCGTGGCCTGGATCCGCCGGCCCGGTCTGACGAGCCTGCCGATCCTCTTCCATGACTATTTCGGCGCGACGACCGCGCTCGCCGTGCTCCTCTTGTGCTGCGCGGTGGCCGCAGTGCTGCCGCCGCTGCACCGGGGGGGCCGTGCGTCCGGGCCCGCGTGGTGGAGCCAGGGCGGCGTTTCGCTGCCGTCGGTCGCGGCGCCGCTGCTGGTAGTGCCCGGTGCGCTGCTGATCCTCGAGTCCCTGGTGGCCCGGCCGCTGTACGTGGACCGCTACGTGCTGTACGGCGAGGCGGGAGCCGCCCTGCTGGCCGGCGCGGGAGCGGTGCGGATCGGGCGGTGGCTGGCCGGGGTGACCGACCGGCGGATGCTGCTCTGGGTTCCAGGGGTGGTCGTCTGCGTGCTGGCCCTGGTCTTGCAGCTCGCGCCGCAGCAGCGGGTCCGTACCCCGCAGAGCCGGCTGTTCGACTTCGGCGGCCCGTCCCGTTATCTGGCCGCGCACGCGCGGCCGGGCGACGGGGTCCTGTTCTTCAGCAACTTCTTCCGCAAGGCCCGGCTCGGCTACCCGGCCGACTACCGCAATGTCAGCGACTTCGCGATGGCGCAGTCGCCCGCCGCGGCCGGAAACTTCCAGGGCCGGGACAAGCCGGTCGCTACCGTCCAGTCCCTGATGACCGGCTACCAGCGGATCTGGGTGGTGGGCCGGTCCCCGTTCGCGCACCTCACGGCCGGGCCGGTCCGCGCCGAGGACGCGGTGCTCACCAGCCACTTCTCCCTCGTCGCGAAGCGGTATTTCAAGGGCATCTTCGTCACGCTCTGGGCGCGCCGCTGACCATCCCGCCCCGCCGGGGACCGGCCTGCTGGTCCCCTTGGACGACCTGACCGGGCCGGGACTGGCGGTCCTGCGCGGCCAGGCTCAGCTAGCCGGTTTCGTCAGACCCGGCGATTAGTCTGGCCCCTGGGCCGGTACCTGGCTCGCTGGCGCCCCGCCCGGGCGATGAGTTCGCTTAGCCAGGTTCGTCATAGCAACCAAACGCGACGTGGGACGGAGTTTATGGGTTCGCGGATCAGGCGGCGCTGCCGATAGGTTCGGGATCGCTGGGCGCTGACGACCGGGGGCCCACCCAGGAGGAAGTAGTGACAGAGATGAGTACCAGGCCAGCCATTCTGGTGGAGGGCCTGACCAAGTCGTTCGGGGACGTGCACGCACTGCGCGGCATTGACCTGTCCGTACCCCGTGGCACGGTGCTAGGGGTGCTGGGGCCGAACGGTGCGGGCAAGACCACCGCAGTCCGCATCCTGACCACCCTGCTCCAGCCGGACGGCGGGCGGGCCCTGGTCGAAGGGCGCGATGTGGTGCGCGACGCCGCCGCGGTCCGCCGGTCGATCGGCCTGTCCGGGCAGTCCGCGGCCATCCAGGAAGAGCTCACCGGACGGGAGAACCTCGAGCTGATCGGGCGGCTGTATCACCTCAGCCGGCCGCAGGCCCGCAGCCGGGCCACGGAACTGCTGGGCCAGTTCGACCTGATGGACGCCGCCGACCGGGCGGCCAAGACCTACTCCGGGGGCATGCAGCGCCGTCTGGACCTAGCCGCCAGCCTGGTCGGCAGGCCGCAGGTGCTGTTCCTCGACGAGCCGACCACCGGCCTGGACCCGCGGGCCCGGCTGGGCATGTGGGACATCATCCGCTCGCTGGTGGCCGACGGCACCACGCTGCTGCTCACCACGCAGTACCTGGATGAGGCCGACGAGCTGGCGGACGAGATCGTCGTCATCGACCACGGGCTGGTCATCGCGGCGGGCACGTCCGAGGAGCTGAAGGGCCGGGTCGGCGGGGATGTGCTTGAGTTCACCGTGCCCGACCGGACCAGGGTCGCCGACGCGGTCACCGCTATCGCCAAGATCGGCGAGGGCGAGCCGCACGTGGATGAGGAGACAGGAGTGATCAGCATAGGGGTCGGGGGGCGCGGTTCCGACGCGCTCATCGAGGGGGTGCGCGCGCTGGACGGCGCGGGCGTCGCCACCCAGGGCCTGTCGCTGCGGCGGCCGTCCCTCGACGACGTGTTCCTGGCCCTGACCGGGCACGCCGCGGAAGAGGAAGAGCAGCCGGCGAAGGGCCGCCGCGGCCGCCGCCGGTCCGCCAAGAAGGACACTGCAGGAGCCACATCATGACCGCCATTACCGTTCCCGCCGCTGCGCCTCCGGTCGGGGATCCGAATCTGTTTACGCGGGCCCGCTGGGCGGTGAGCGACACGCTCACCATGGCCCGGCGAAACCTGCTGGTCTGGACGCGCGTGCCCGCCTACATCGTGTTCACCGTGATCCAGCCGGTTATGTTCGTGTTGTTGTTCGCCTTCGTGTTCGGCGGCGCGATCCCGGTCAAGGGCACGACCTACGTCAACTACCTGATGCCGGGGATCATCGGGCAGACCGCGGCGTTCGCCAGCTTCGGCACGGCCATCGCCCTGGCCCAGGAGCTGAAAAAGGGCGTGATCGACCGGCTGCGGTCGATGCCGATGGCCCGTTCGGCGGTACTGGCCGGCCGGCTGGTGGCCGACACCGGGCGGATGGTGGTGACCATCCTGATCATCGTCGCCGTGGGCTACGCGGTTGGTTTCCGGTTCCAAAACGGCTTCGGGCCGGCCGTCGCCATGGTCGTGCTGGCCACCGTGTTCGGCCTGTCGATCTGCGTGATCGCGGCGTTCACGGGACTGGCCATCGGGGATGAGGAGTCGGTACAGGCATTCGGCTTGATCTGGCTGTTCCCGCTCACCTTTGTCAGCTCAGCTTTCGTGCCGATCCAGAGCATGCCGGGTTGGCTGCAGGCCTTCGCCACGCACCAGCCTGTAACCGCCGTGGTCGACGCGATGCGTGCCCTCGCGCTGGGCGAGCCCTTCTCAGCTAACCTCACAGCGGACCTGTGGAAGAGCATCGCCTGGCTGGCCGGGATCTTCATCGTGTTCGTGCCGCTCGCGATCCGCGCCTACCGCCGGGCCGCCTGAGTGGGTTAGCCGGCCCGGCTACGGCCGGGCCGGCTGGTCTGCTGTCTGGCCCGCTGCGGCTGGGCCGGCTGGTTTGCGGCCGGCCCAGCCCGGCCGGGTTGGCTCGTGGCTGCCCGGGTGCGCCTACGGCCGGGCCGGAGGGGGTCCGCGTCCGAGCCCACGATCCGGGGCGGTGCCGCCTGCGGCGCGGGAAAGGATTACCCCGCCATTTGGTATTGACGGCCTGGAAGGGCGGGCTTATGGTCACGTCAACAAATAGGAAAGTTTCCTTATAGTGACCGATGGAGGTTGCGGCCAATGACGGGCTTGCTGCGACACGTGCACGGTGCTCTCCAGTCCAGTGCTCTACGGCGCGGTGCCTTACGGGGCGGTGCCTTGAGGTTCGGTGCCTTCCGGGGCCGCGCATTCAGGTTCGGTGCCTTACGGGGCCGCGCATTCAGATCCGGTGCCTTCCGGCTCCGTGCGTTCCCCGGCAGTGCGTTCCGGCCCAGGCTGAACGCCTCGCGCCGCCTGGGCCGCCGGCTGGCCGTCATCGCCGCCGTCGGCGCTCCCCTCATCGCCCTGCTCCCGGCAGCCGGCCCGGCGGCTGCGGCGGCCGGCGCCTCCTCTACCGGGGCCCGGTTAGCGGCCGAGGCCGCGCCGGCCGCCGTCCCGGGCCCGCCTTCGGGCTGGTCCACGGTGTTCAGTGACGACTTCAACGGCGCCGCGGGCAGTGGGCCGTCGTCGGCCTGGCAGTACGACACCGGCCCGGGCTCCAACTTCGGTACGGGCGAGATCGAGACCATGACGAACTCGTCCAGCAACGTCCACCTCGACGGCAATGGCAATCTCGACATCACCGCGCTGAACCAGGGCGGCTCCTGGACATCTGGCCGGATCCAGACGACCAGTGCCAACGTGGGCGCCCCGGCTGGGGGCGAACTCGAGGTGACCGCGTCCATCCAGCAGCCCACCGGCGGCCTCGGCTACTGGCCGGCGTTCTGGATGCTCGGACCCGGGCAATGGCCGGAGAATGGCGAGATCGACATCATGGAGGACGTCAACGCCCTCTCCGAGCTGTCCGGCACCGTGCACTGCGGGACCGATCCCGGCGGCCCGTGCAACGAGCCGAACGGCATCGGCAGCGGGCTGCAGTCCTGCTCCGGCTGCCAGACCGGGTACAACACCTACTCGATGATCCTCAACCGCACGAACACCTCGGATGAGTCGGTCACGTTCTACCTGAACGGGAATCAGTACTTCAGCGTCAGCGAGAGCCAGGTGGGCACCTCGACCTGGCAGGCCGCCTTCGACCACAACCTGTCCATCATCTTCGACCTGGCCATGGGCGGCGGTTACCCGAACGGGGTCTGCGGCTGCACCACCCCGACCAGCGGCACGGCCTCCGGCGGCACGATGAGCGTGGCGTATGTCGCGGCGTACCAGACCACTTCCAGTTCCGGCGGTGGCGGCGGCGGGACCGGGGCTACCGGGCCGATTACCGGCTATGGCGGCCTGTGCATCGATGACCGCAGCGCCAGTACCGCCAACTTCAACCCGGTGCAGGTCTACACCTGCAACGGCACCGCGGCGCAGCAGTGGACGGTGGTCCAGGCGGGCAGCACGCTGCACGTCCTGGGTAAGTGCATGGATATCAACGGCGGCGGAACGGCCGATGGGACCACGGTGGACCTGTACGACTGCAACAACACAGGCGCCCAGGTCTTCATCCCGCAGTCGAATGGTTCGCTCTATAACCCGCAGTCCGGCAAGTGCCTGGACGACACGGGCTGGTCCACCACACCGGGGACCCAGCTCCAGATATGGGACTGCACCGGTAACGCCAACCAGCGGTGGAGTCTGCCCTGACGTGAGCCCGCGGGGCCGTTCTGGCGGCCCCGCGGGAAGTCAGGCGCCGCCTCGCTGGGGCAGCCCGGTGGTTGATCAGGCCCGGTGGTTGATCAGGCCCGGTGGTTGATCAGGCCCGGTGGTTGATCAGGCAGAGAGGCGGATGGCCAGGATGCGGCGGATGTCCGCCGTCTCCTCCGGGGTGTGCCGGTCGAGGATCGCGCCCAGGTCGTTCAGGTCGGCCTGCGAGGTATAGCCGGCCAGGTCGTGCTCGAGAGCCTTGCGCGCGGCGCGCGCCGCACGGGCGTCCCGAAGCTCGTCCCGGACGCTGGCCCACAGCTGGGTGACCGGCGAGGTGTTGCTGTCCATGTTCCTTCCTTAGGGCTAGGGACTTCGATATCTAGTGTCACCGACCAGCATTCATGCGTCCAATGAGAAGAAATCAAGTGACTCATGAGTACTCGTCATGTATGGCCTTCAGCAGCCACGATGTGGTTGCACCGTCGATGCGGGCCGGAAATTGGGGGCACGAGGGTGGGCTGCCGGGCGCGGCGTCGCGCTAGCTTTGGTGCATCAGCAAGCGGCCCGGGCGTCCGGTGCGGGTCACCGGCCGGCCCGCCTGGCCGCGGTGGGGGGACGACATGGACAAGGACCTGGTCGACCACGTCATAGACACCGCTCGGCGGATCGTGGCCAGCGGGGCGATCTCGGCGAACGGGCACGGGAACGTCAGCCTGCGCGTCCCCGGAGCGGCGGAGATGTACTTCACCGCAGGCCCCTCGCTACGTGACCACCCGGCCGCCGCGGTGGTGCGGGTCGGTCTGGATGGAACGTTGCTGGAAGGTGAATTGCCGCCCATCCAGGGCGCCGTAGTCGCCATGCACACCGCCATGTACGCCGACCATCCGGAGGTTGGCTGCGTCGTGCACACCCACTCGCCCCACGCCACGGCCTACGCCGTGGCGCGCCGGCCCATCGGCTGCTGGGTCGAGGCGCTGGCCATGTTCGGGCTGCCCGACGGGGTTCCGGTGGCGCCTTACGGGCCGCGCGGGTCGGAGCAGGCCATCGCCGGGATCCGGGCCGCAGTCAGGCCCGGGGTGCCCGCGGTACTCCTGGCCAACCACGGCGTGCTGGTCTTCCACCGTTCCCCGGACCTGGCGATCATGGTCGGAGGGATAGTCGAGGAGGCCGCTCAGGCCGGCATCAACGCGGCCGCGCTGGGCGGCCCGGTCGAGATCGCGGAGGACATGCGGGCGGCCGCGTTGCAGCGCAGCATGACCTTCGCCGACCGCGGCACCGTACGTGCCTAGGGCAGGCCTGGGCCGCCACCCGCGTACCCGGCCAGCGCGAGCGGGCTGACCTGAGGCACCGGATGAAAGAATGACCAGCCATGGGCGAAAACCCGTGGTGGCACCCGAGCCAGGACGATCTTCACTGGGACGAGCCGCTTCCCGGGACCATCGAGCTCTCACCCGATTATTCGGCTGAGCTCCCGCTGTGGGGTGCCGGTTTCGGGAATCTGGCCTGGCAGTACACCAAGTTCTCGCCCCAGCTGCTGGACCGGCTCGCCGCCTGGCAGCAGGAGTTCGATGACAATTTCCACTGGGACACCGGCTGGCGGACCACTGAGATACGTGACCGCTGGGCCAGCCAAGCCGTGAAACTGGCGGCCGACGTGCGCGCAGAACTGGGCACGCGAGCTGAACTGACCGTGCGTCTGTGGCCGCTGGGCGGGTAAAGACCAGGCAGCACCGCGGGCCGGTCAGGCCGGTGGCGCGGGGATCAGCGCGAGGATCCCGCGTTGCGCTGCGGTGTGGCCGAGGCGTCGGCCGCTGTCTCCGGCTGGTCATCCGCCGCAGTCGGCTTGGCCAGCCCGTTGATCAGCAGCTCGGCTTCGGCCGCGACCTCCGGCAGCACGCTCTGCGGATCACCGCGCTCCACCCGCAGCCGGACCGAGACCCCCATGCCGTACGGGCATTCGCGCCTGGTGAGCTCCCCGAGCTTCACCCGGGCCAGGATGGACGCTGGGCCATCCGTGCCGTCCGGCACGATGCAGACGATGTCCAGCAGCGCGTTGCGCTGCCGGGCCTGGGACGCTGCCTGCCGGAGGGCCGGGCCCGACTCGGGGGAACCGTCTACCACCACCACGACCACGCGCCGCTGACCAGGCCGCCCCGCCGGCTCGCCCGGCACGTGATGCGGCGGGCCGCCCGGAGCCCCGGGCGGACTCCCTCCCTGGTGCCTGCCTGTCCCGTGGCTGCCTGACTGGCTCATCGAGCCCATGGTGGTCTTCTCCTGCTGCCTGACGTTTCCTGCCTTCCAGTGTCGCGCCGCTTCCCGGCTGGTCAGACCATCAGAGGCCAAGGACCCGCAAATAACCGTCCCCGGCCACGGCTGCGAGATGGTCACGCCCGGCGGCTGGCCCGGGTCGGGCAGGCTCAGGAGACGGGATCGGCGGCCCGGGCCGGCCGCCCGGCGTTCTCCAGGGCCAGGTGCTCCGGCCCGGGAGCATCCCGGAGCTTCCAGCGTCCGCGCACGCACAGCGCCACGAGAGCGACCGCCGCGGCCAGCATGACCATCGGGGCCAGCACCCGGACCGCGAAGTGGTCGGTGAGCACCACCAGTCGGCTGTGCTGGAGGTAGGGATTCCCCGGCATATTGGAGATCGTTCCGGCGGCCAGGCGACCCAGCACCAGCCAGTCCAGCCGTGACGCGGGGTAGAGGACCAGCACGCAGATGATCATCGCGTCGTACCAGGGCAGCTGGTAGGGCCAGAGGAACAGCCAGGCGGCGCAGAGGGCCACGGTGGGCCGGATGGCGGGACGCGTGACCGCGCCCGGCGGCAGCCGGCGCAGGGCCAGAATCGCCACCCCGACGACCAGGATGGTGGCGATCATCCCGAGGTCGTGATGCCAGCCGTGGGGGACAAACACCCGGTAGAAGTTGTCGGCGCTGCTCTGGTTGCGCCTGCTGAGCAAGGCCCGGACCGCTGGGGTCCCGAAGTAGGCGTAGCTGGGCACCAGAACCGCGAGTGCGGCGGCGCCGGCGAGGGCCAGGGCCGGGAGGGAGCGGCGCAGAGCCCAGGCCGCGCCCAGCCCGAACAGCATGTAGTCGATCTTGATGTCGGCCGCGACACCGAGCAGGGCACCCGCGGCCACGACCCGCGCCAGGCCAGGCCGGCCTGCCGCAGGCTGCTCGCCCAGCACCAGCAGTCCGAGCAGCCCGGCCATGACGGCCAGCACGTCCAGATGCCCAGCCGCGACCAGGTCCCACAGCAGCAGTGGGTTGACCGTCCAGAGCAGATGGGCACGCAGCCGCTGAGCCGGATTGTGGCGCAGCAGCCGGTCTAGGACCACGACGACGACCGCGAACGCGGCTGAGTCCCACAGCTTGAGCCAGAACGTGATCCGGGCCGCGGAGGCGCCCCCGAGCTTGGCCGCCAGGAACTGCTCCATCGTGGCCAGGGGCCCGTAGACGCTCACGTAGTGATCCCAGACCCGGGGCACGGAGTGAGCGAAGGTGTCGTGGATGTGCCGCAAGTACGCCGGGGTGGTCACGTACGGGCTGTGGCCGAGGGCCAGGAGCCGGCCGTAGGTCGCGTAGTCCAGCGCGTCTGTGGAACCTGCAGGTGGCAGCACGGTCAGCACCGCCACGGTGATCAGGCCCGCCACGAGCAGCATCCGCGCGCTCGGCCGGGCTCCGCGGTGGATGGCCAGCAGGCCGGCCACCACACCGCCGGCGCCGAGCAGTGCGGCCAGCCAGAGCGCGTAGGTGACCAGATCCGCGGACACGTGCCGGATCGAGATCTCCCAGGGCGGCCCCGCCGCCGGCATGCACCAGGGGAGGCCGCATCCAGCCGCTGCGCACCAGGGAGGCCGCGATCATGATCAGGATGGCGATGCCGATCCCGGCCGCGGCCACCACGGTGAGACCGCGGCCGCGGCCCGGCCACCCGGGTTCACCGATGATCAGATCGCGGCCAGCGGGTTCGTGGCGGCCGTGGTCATGGCCGGCGGGCGCGGGCTGGGCGGGGGCGGACCTGACGAGGCTCTGGGACCCCAGGTCACCGGCCGGCCGGAAGCCAGGGCTGCCCAGCCGGAGGCCAGGCGCGCCGCCGGTGCTGTCGGGTCGGTCTCCGGCTCCAGGGCAGGAATTTCCCCGGTGGCACTGGTGTCGCTGCTCATTGTCCCCTAGCGGTCGGTGCGCGGCTGATCGCTTCTAGTGCCAGGCGCAGACGACGGCCGGCAAGCGCCGAGAATAGCCGGAACTTCCGCATGAATGAGACAAAAACAAAAGATCCGCAGTAATCACTGAATTGTTCTGTATCAGCACTACATTGGCGCATGACAGGGCAGGAACTGTCCGATGACCAAGATTCTTCTTTCTCATTACCTTTATCTGGGCGTTGCGTGAGGGTACGCGAGTCGCGGATGACCCACGGGATGATCGGGGTCTGAGTGATTCATGAGGTAGGAGTCAGCGCCGGACCGCGCCGGTAACCAGCCACTGGGAGGACCTGGCCCGCAGGGTGAGCGTGACGAAACGGGCCGCCAGCCACAGGCTGATGGCCAGCCACAGCGCGACCAGGCCCGCATGCTCCGCGATGACCAGCGCCGCGCCGACCGCGAACACCGCCGCGGCCACCAGTCCGGCCAGGGCCAGGTAGTCCTGGTCCCCGGCGCCGATCAGGACGCCGTCAAGCACGAACACCACCCCGGCCACCGGCTGCTGTGCGGCCGCGATGAGCAGCACCGCGGGCAGCAGCCGCCGCACGTCCGGCGCGGCCGAGAAGACCGTGGGCAGCAGCGGGATGGCTGCGACCAGCAGGATTCCGAACACGACCCCGCAGACCGCACCCCAGCCGATCATCCGGCTGGTGGCGGACCGCGCTCCGGCCACGTCCCCGGCGCCGAGGTACCGACCCGTGATGGCCTGGCCCGCGATCGCGATTGCGTCGAGCGCGAAGGCCAGCAGGGTCCAGGCCCGGAACGCGATCTGGTGCGCGGCGATGGCCGCGTTCCCCTGCCGGGCGGCGATCGCGGTGACCACGATCAGCACCGCCTGCAGCGCGAGCGTGCGCACCACGAGGGACACCCCGGTCACGGCGGCGGCCCGCAGGCCGGTGAGGTCGGGGCCGAACGTCACCCCGGCGCGCCGGGCACCCCGGGCGACCATGGCCAGGTACGCGGCGGCCGCCGCGGTCTGCGCGCCCACCGTTCCCCAGGCTGAACCGGCGATACCCCAGTGCAGGCCGAGCACCAGGAATGCGTTCAGTCCCACGTTGACCACGTTGGCCGCGACCGCGACGGCCAGCGGCGTCCGGGTGTCCTGCAACCCGCGCAGTACGCCGGTCCCGGCCAGCACTACGAGCATGGACGGTGCGCCCAGCAGGCTGATGCGCAGGTACGTAGCGGCCTGGCCGCTCACCCCGGGGGAGCCGCCGAACGCGTGCACGATCTGCGGCGCCAGCGGCCAGCCGAAGGCCAGGACGACCGCTCCGATGATGCCGGCCAGCCAGAGGCCGTCGATGCCCTGGCGGATGGCGGCTTCCCGGTGACCCGCGCCGATCTGCCGCGCCACCGCAGCCGTGGTCCCGTACGCGAGGAAGATCGAGATGCCCACCAGGGCGGTGAGGGCCTGGCTGGCCACACCGAGGCCGCCGAGGGGCGCGGTCCCGAGCCGTCCGACGATCACCGAGTCCGCGAACAGGAACAGCGGCTCCGCGATCAGGGCCCCGAACGCCGGGACGGCCAGCCGCAGTATCTCCCCATCGTGTGGGTTCCGGGCCGCAGGCAGGAGCAGCCGCCGGCGAAGCGGGCCGGCCGCCGGGGCGGATCCGGGCTCCGGGCCTGAGGACTCTGGGCCTGAGGGCTCTGGATCCGAGGGCTCCGGGTCTGAGGGCACAGAGGAGGGCCCAGGGGAGGGCCTCGCCGGGGAGGGCATGGCCCGCATGCTATTTGCGACAAATATCTAATTGCAAACCTATTGCAGCTACTCTCCGGACGGGAACGCGAGCGGCCGATTGGCGCCGAAGCGGTGGAGGTCCCGGGCAGGCCGGGCCGGAATCAGGCCTGGGCGCTGCCGGCCTGGCCAACCTGGCCAGCCGGGGCAGCTTGGCCAGCCGAACCGCCGGGCCAGCCTGGGCAGCCAAACCGCCCGGACAGCTGGACCAGCCGGGGCACGGGGCGCTGGGCCACCCGCACGCTCGCAACCCCGTAATAGTCGCCCGGCCCAGCATGAACAATACCGTCGGCCAGCGCCTCATACCCGGCCTGAAAGCTCCGGCCCGGACGCAGATCGTAATCAGAATTCTGGGTCGGCCCGCGTGAGAGGATGTCCGCTTATTATCTTGCGGCCGTATTCGCGGGGATCTGCGGCGTCCATTAGATTCTTGGCCGCCGATTCCGGGTTCGGCATAAGCGGAAAGCCATTGGGCCGGCAGATTCTGGACTCGCGGTGCCCCGTGCCCAGGGCGCAGGCCGGGGCGGGCTCAGCCGATCGCGTCGTACGCGGCCGCCTGCAGCGCCTCGTGCACGGGCGGCGGCTGCGGACTGTCGAACATCCGCTGGGTCAGCACGATGACGGTGAGATCCCGGACCGGATCGGCCAGCCAGGTGGTGCCGAAGCCGCCAGCCCAGCCGAACGCGCCAGCCCGGGGCCCGGCGGTGACCACCGAGGTGCAGCAGCCCCAGCCGATCTCGTCGAAGAAGCCCGGGCCGAGGCCGCCGCGCGCCTTCTGGGCCGGGGTCAGCTGGTCCCGGGTCATCTCCGCGACCAAGGCGGCGGACAGCACCGGGTCGCCGCCGCCCAGCAGCATCCGGGTGAACGCGAGCAGGTCGTCGGCGGTGGAGACCAGGCCCGAGGCCCCGTCGCAGAACGCCCGCGGGCCGCTCCACGTACCCTCCGGCTTGTCCCAGACCTCCAGCCCGCCGCCGGGAGCGGACCGGAACGCGGACGCGAGCCGCCCGGTGTGCGGCGTCCAGAACGCCGTGTCGGGCATGTCCAGCGGCTCGAAGAGGCGGGTCCGGAGCACGTCCGCGAACGGCTGGCCTGCGGCCCGTTCGAGGAGAACCCCCAGGACCGAGGCCCCGGTGTTGTAGAACCAGCGCTCACCAGGCTGGGCCAGCAGCGGCAGCGAGCCGAGGCCCGCGATCCAGGTGTCCGGGCCGGGCTGCACGGCCGGGTCCGGCGGCCCGATCGTGGCCAGGTACAGCGCGTTGGACTGCGCGACTACGGGCCACGGCTGCTCCGCGCTGAACATCTCGGCGGCGTCGCCGAATCCGAACGTGAACGTGAGCAGATCGCGCACGGTGATCGGCCGTTCGGCCGGTACGGTGTCGTCCAGCGGGCCGTCCATCCGGCGCAGCACCCGCGGATCGGCCAGTTCCGGCAGCAGCCTGTCCACCGGCTCGTCCAGGGCCAGCAGCCCCTCCCGGACCAGGGCCAGAGTCGCCGCGCCGGTCACCGGCTTGGTGATGGACGCGATGCGGAACAGCGAATCGCGCCGCACCGGGGGGCCGCCGGGGGACAGCGACCCCAGCGCCTCGACATGTACCTGATCCCCCCGCGCGACCAGCGCCACGAGGCCGGGCACCGTCTCGTCGCCCACGTGCGCGGCCGCGGTCGCGCTGAAACGGGCGAGGCCCTCCGCGGTCAGCAGGTCAGGCATGGCCAGTCAGCTCCCTCGGTCGCTGGTGCACCGCCGCGATGGTGCACTGCCTCTCTTGACGCACGCCCTAATGACGCACGAGCCGCGCGGAATTCACCGCTGGCCGGCCCGGGTAGCCAGGCTAGCCGTGCAGCTGATCCAGGGCCTTCTCGATCCGGCGCTCGGACACCGGACCGGAGGTGCCCAGGGTCTGCGCGAACAGGCTGACCCGCAGCTCCTCGATCATCCAGCGCACCTCGCGGACATCCGGATCATCCCGCCGGGCCGGTGGAAGGTCGGCCAGGGTCTGCTGGTAATCCTCGCTGACCCGCTGCACCACGGCCATCCGCTCGGCGTCCCGGCCCAGCGCCTCCGGCATCTTCTCCAGTCGCCGGCTCATCCCGCGCAGGTAGCGAACCAGATCGCGAAGCCGCCGGGCCCCGGTCTCGGCGACGAAACCCGGATGAACCAGCCGGGCCAGCTGGGCCCGCAGGTCGGTGAACGCGGCCCGCACCGCGGGGCTGGGGGTCGCGGTCAGGCTGGCCTCGACCTGGTGCGCCTCGCCGAGCGCCCGGGCGACGAGCGCGACCACGTCCGCGGTGCGGGCGGCCAATGCGTCCCGCGCGACCTCCAGCAGCCGGGCGAAGCCCGCTTCATCCCACGCCGGGCCGCCCGCCTCGGTGATCACCTGATCCGCGGCGGCGGCCGCGCAGTCGTCGAGCAGCGCGTCGGTGCTGGGGTACGGGTGGCGGCTCATGGCCAGCTTGGCGCTGACCGGCAGGCGGCTGGCCACGGCCCGGGCGCCGGAGGGTACCTGGAGCAGGAGCAGGCGGCGGGTGCCGCGCAGCATGGCCGCATCCGCCTGGGCCCGCGTCTCGAACAGCCGGACGTCGACCGCGTCGCCGGTGTCGGCCAGCGCCGGGTACGCCCGGACCTCGCCGTGGCTGAACACCCGCGGCAGCGTGCCGATGTCCCAGGTACGCAGTCCGGTCCGGGTGATGCCGGTGGCCGCCTGGCTGAGCGTGGCCTGCAGCCGGGGCCGCAACTGGCGGCGCAGCTCGTCCAGGTCCTTGCCCTCCGCGAGTACCCGGCCGTCCTCCACCACCCGGAAGGTGATCCGCAGGTATGCGGGCAGCCGCGACTCGTCCCAGGCGGACCGGGGGATGTGCACGCCGCCGAGCCGGGACAGTTCGGTACCCAGCGCGTCGAGCAGGTCCCCGCGGCCCGGATCCAGCCGGGGCAGCACCGCCCGGGCGGTGTCCGGCACCGGCACGAACGTGGTCCGCAACTGCTTGGGCAGCGACCGGATCAGCTCGGTCACCATCTCCTGGCGCAGCCCCGGTACCTGCCAGCTGAACTCCTCCGCGCTCACCTGGTTGAGCCGGGCCAGCGGGATGTCCACGCTCACCCCGTCATCGGGTTCGCCCGGCGCGAACTCGTACGACACCGGGAGGTCGGCCCACTGGGCGGGGTAGTTGTCCGGGTTGATCCCCTCGGCTGACGCCGCGATCAGATCGGCGGGGGAGAGGTCCAGCAGCGCCGGGTCGGCGGCGCGGGCCCGCTTCCACCAGGTGTCGAAGTGCCGGGCGGAGATCACCTCCGCCGGGATCCGCCGGTCGTAGAACGCGAACAGGGCCGAATCGTCGGCGATGAGCCCGCGCCGCCTGGCCTTGCGTTCCAGGTCCTCGGCGTCGGCCAGCGTTTGCTGGTTGCGGGCGAAGAATTTGTGGTGGGTCTGCCAGTCGCCCTCGACCAGGGCGTGGGTAATGAACAGATCCCGGGCGGCCGCGGGGTCGATCCGGCCGTACATGACCGTCCGCGCGGCCACGATCGGCAGCCCGTACAGGCTGACCCTCTCGGTAGCCACCGCCGCGCCGCGCCGCGCGTCCCAGCGCGGTTCGCTGTAGCTGCGCCGGACCAGGTGAGCGGCCAGTGACTCGGCCCATTCGGGTTCGATGCGGGCCGCGACCCTGGCCCACAGCCGCGACGTCTCCACCAGTTCGGCCGCGACCACCCATTGCGGGGGCTTCCTGGCCAGCGACGAATCCGGGAAGATGGCGAACCGGGCGCCGCGGGCCCCGGCGAATTCGGTCAGCGGCCGCCGCTTCCCGCGCTGCTTGGCCTCGGTGTCCTGCATGCCGATGTGCGACAGCAACCCGGCGAGCAGGGACATGTGCACCCGGTCCGCCAGTTCGGCCGGGAAGTGGGTACCGGCTTCCGCGTCGGGGGCCGGAACGTCGGGCGCCGCCAGCCCGGCGCGGCCCGCCCGCGGCCGGACCCGGCCCCGCCGCTGGCCCGCGCCGTTCTGGCCCGCGCCGTTCTGCTGCGCGCCAGGCTGGCCGGGAGACGGGCTGGTGCCGCGCCGCTCCCGGCCGGCCTGGATGCCGAGATCCGCGGCGGCCTGCCGGAGCTGGCCGTACACGTCCTGCCACTCGCGCACCCGGAGGAAATGCAGGTACTCGCGCCGGCACAGCCGCCGGAACGCGGACGTGGACAGCTGGCTCTGCCGCTCGCGCAGGTAGTCCCACAGGTTCAGGAAGGCCAGGAAGTCCGAGCCCGGCTCCGCGAACCGGGCGTGCATCTCGTCGGCCGCCTGCCGCGCGTCCGTGGGCCGCTCCCGCGGGTCGATGATGGACAGCGCCGCCGTGATGATCAGCACCTCGCGGACGCAGCCGTTCCGGCCCGCCTCGAGGATCATCCGCCCTAGCCGCGGGTCCAGCGGCAGCCGGGACAGTTTGCGGCCTGTCTCGGTCAGCCGCGTCCGGCCCCGGCCGGGCGCGTGGCCCGGGGAGAAGGCGCCGAGTTCTTCGAGCAACCGCACGCCGTCCGCGATGTTCCTGGACTCGGGGGGCTCGACGAACGGGAAGTCGGCCATGTCGCCCAGGTCCAGCGCGGCCATCTGGAGGATGACCGAGGCCAGGTTGGTGCGCAGGATCTCCGGGTCGGTGAACTCGGGACGGCTCTCGAAGTCCGCCTCGGTGTACAGCCGGATGCACACGCCGTCCGACGTCCGCCCGCACCGGCCCTTCCGCTGGTTCGCCGAGGCCTGCGAGATCGGCTCGATGGGCAGCCGCTGGACCTTGGTCCGCTGGCTGTACCGGGAGATCCGCGCGGTGCCCGGGTCGATCACGTACTTGATGCCGGGCACGGTCAGCGAGGTCTCCGCGACGTTGGTGGCCAGCACCACCCGCCGGGAGAAGTGATTCGCCTGGCCGGGCTTTCTGTCGAACACCCGGTGCTGCTCGGCGGCGGACAGCCGGGCGTACAGCGGCAGCACCTCCAGCCCGTCGATCCCGTCTAGCGCGTCGGCCGTGTCCCGGATCTCCCGCTCGCCGCTGAGGAAGACGAGGATGTCGCCGGGGCCTACGGCGCTCAGCTCGGTGACCGCGTCCAGGATGCCCTGGACCTGGTCCTTGGCTTCCTCGTCCGGGTCATCGGGATCGGCCAGCGGCCGGTAACGCACCTCGACCGGGTAGGTCCGCCCGGACACCTCGACTATCGGCGCCCCGCCAAAATGCGTCACTAAAGCGCTGGGGATCGATCGTGGCCGAGGTAATGATGACCTTGAGATCCGGGCGGCTGGGCAGCAGTTGCTTGAGGAAGCCGAGGATGAAGTCGATGTTCAGGCTGCGCTCGTGCGCTTCGTCGATGATGAGCGTGTCGTAGCGGAGCAGCTGCCGGTCGCGCTGCAACTCGGTGAGCAGGATGCCGTCGGTCATCACCTTGACCAGGGTGCCGTCGCTGGACGTGTCGGTGAACCGCACCTTGTAGCCGATCGTGGTACCCAGCTCGGTATCGAGTTCGCTGGCGATCCGCTCCGCGACGGTGCGCGCCGCGATCCGCCGCGGCTGGGTGTGCCCGATCTGCCCGGTCACCCCCCGGCCGAGCTCGAGGCAGATCTTGGGCAGCTGGGTAGTCTTCCCCGAGCCCGTCTCACCGGCGACGATCACCACCTGGTGATCCCGGATGGCCGCGGCGATCTCGTCCTTGCGCTGGCTGACCGGAAGCTCCGGCGGGTAGCGCAGCACCGGCACGCTGGCCCGGCGGGCCTCCGCCCGCGCCGTCGCCCTCTCCACCTCGGCGAGCAGCCGGTCCAGCGCCTGCTCCCGCGCGCCGGAGTCGGCCAGCGCGGCAGCCTGGTCGGCGCGGCGGCCGAGCCGGCGCTGATCCCGGAGCATCAGCCCGGGCAGCCGGTCCTGAAGCTCGGCGAGCGAGGGGGTCACAGCGGAACTCTCCATGGAACGGGCGTAAAGCGGAAGGAGGCGAGGGCGGGACGGCCGTGTGCCAGGGTGCCAGTCCAGGCCCTGCTTACCTAACGCTTTTGGGCCGCAACAACTTCCAGGGTCCGCGGCCGCCCGCCGGGCCAGCTAACCTGGCCAGCTGACCCGTGCTGGCCGACCCCGGCCAGCTGACCTGGCTCAGCCGACCTGGTGCACGTTGAACGAGGTGATGACGCCGTTCCCGACGATGTAGGTGCCCACGTAGTTCAGCACCGTGCCGTCCGTGTGCAGCGCCTTGAAATCCGCCGTCACCGTGTCGAGCTTCCAGCCGGTGATGACGACGACATCGCGCACGGTGGTGCTGTAGCCGGCCTTGAAGCTCGAGAAGCTGGACGTGGTGTGATCGCCGCCCAGATTCCAGGCCCGCAGGTAGGCCCGGCGGCTGATGGCCGCGTAGTAGCGCTTCACCACCGTAGGCGGCGAGTCCGCCGCAGTGACCGCCCCGACGGTGGGCGAGGAACCCGCCGACACCCCGCCACCCGTCGTCTCGTGAGGCCCCAGAGACCCTCTTTTCCACAACGCCAACCCGACGGCCAGCACGGCCAGCACGAGCACGCTGGTCGCGAACACGGCCAGCCCGCGGCGCCGCCTGCGCGGTCGCTGCGACGGCGGCGGGCCGGGTGGCCGCGTGGGCGGCGCCGGCCGCAGCCCAGACGCATCCATCCCGGCCGATGGGGCCACGTGGAAGGGCTCAGCGCTGGCCGGCCGGGATGGCTCAGCGCTATCCCACGAGGCCGGGCGGGATGGCTCAGCGTCGGCCCACGAGGCCGGGCGGGATGGCTCGGCGCTGGTCCAGGAGGCCGGACGGGATGGGTCGGCCCCGGCAGGCGGGGCCAGGCCGGAGGCGCCCGCGCCGGCTGAGGAGCTAGGACGGGGCAGGTCGGCGCTGGTTGGCTCGGCCGGACGGGGCGCTGGGAACCCAACCGCCGGGCTGACCGGGGTGGTCTGCCCCCGGGCGGCGATCCCGGCGGCCGCCTGATCGGGCGCGTCCAGCCGGGAGCCGCCCAGGCCGGATGCGGCCGTCTCGGGCCTGCCGGGCGGGGGAGGGACCAGCCCCTGGGCGGCCAGGGCCGGTGCGGCCAGCTCGCCGGTGCTGACCCCGCAGGCTTCCTGGAGTGCCGCCGCGAACGCACGGCAGCTCGGGTAACGATCCTCCGGAGGCTTGGCCAGGCCCCGGGCCATGACCTGATCCACGGCCGGGGGCAGGTCCCGGCGCATGCTGGTCAGCGGAGGCGGCGGCGCGGACAGCTGGGCCCACATGACCGCCAGGCTCTGCTCCCGCCGGAACGGCGGCACGCCCGCCAGCATCTCGAACGCCGCGCACGCCAGCGAGTAAGCGTCCGCGCGGCCGTCCACCCCGCGCCCCTCGATCTGCTCGGGAGCCAGGTAGTTCAGGGTGCCGAGCACCTGCCCGGTCAGCGTGAGGTTGGTGGTCGCCTGCGAGGTCTTGCTGATGCCGAAGTCAGACAGGTAGACGTGGTCTTCCGAACCGTCCTCGGCCAGCCCGTCGAGCAGCATGTTGGCCGGTTTCACGTCGCGGTGCACCAGCCCGCAGGTGTGCGCCGCGTCCAGCGCGGAGGCCACCTGGGTGACGATCCCGGTGGCGCGGACGGGCGGCAGCGGGCCCGTCCGGTTCAGCAGGCTGTGCACGTCCTGGCCGCCGACGTAGCGCATGGCGATGAACAGGACGCCGTTAGCCTCGCCCGCGTCGAAGATCGGGATGATGTTCGGGTGATCCACCGCGGCCGCCGCCCGGGACTCCCGGATGAAGCGCCGCCGGAAGGCCTCGTCCCGGGCCAGATCCTCGCCCAGCACCTTCAGCGCCACCCAGCGGCCCAGCCGTACGTCGCGGGCGCGGTACACCACGGCCATGCCGCCGCGGCCAAGCTCCTCGACCATCTCGTAGCTGGCGATCTGCCCGGTGTTCCCCGGCACCGGGCTCCCGGCTACGGGGCTTCCGGCCCCGGGGCTGCCAGGCTGCGGGGGAGCCGGAATCAGCTAACCCCGAAGGGAAGTCCTCAGCCACCCATGCCTCCAGCGTTCTGCCCCCTGGCGCACACCGGCCCCCGAGGCCGAGCACGGCGGCCCGTACCGCCGGCGCATACGCTAGCAGTCAGCCTAAGCCAGGCGCCGCTCAGTGGCCCACCGGGTGAGCTGGTGCCGGGTGGAGAGCTGGAGTTTGCGCAGCACCGACGACACATGGCTCTCCACGGTCTTGACGGAGATGTACAGCTCGCGGGCGATCTCCTTGTACGTGTAGCCCCGGGCGATCAGGCGGAGCACCTCGCGTTCGCGGGGAGTCAGCTGATCCAGTTCCGGGTCCAGGGACGGGACGCCCGGGCCGTCGGCGGGCACAGCCGCGAACGCGTCCAGTACGAACCCGGCCAGCCGGGGGGAGAACACCGTGTCCCCGCCGGCCACCCGGCGGACCGCGTCCACCAGGTCCGGCCCGGAGATCGTTTTTGTCACATAACCCCGGGCACCGGCCCGGATGACCGCGATGACGTCTTCTGGCGCGTCCGAGGCGGACAGGGCGAGGAAACGCACCTGGGGCTGGCTGGCCCGCAGTGCGGCGATCACAGCCTGCCCGCCTCCGCCCGGAAGGTGCACGTCGAGCAGCACCACATCCGGCAGGCACTCGGAGATCACGGCGATGGCGGGCGTCACGTCATCCGCCTCACCCACCACCTCCACCTGATCGCCTAGCTCAGAGCGGACCCCGGAGCGGAACAGCCCGTGATCGTCGACGATGACCACCCGCGGGCGGCGGCCCTGCCCCGGGACGTTAGCCGCCGGGCTGGTCATGACCGGGCCGGCTGGCGTTCCCCGGCCGGGCGGGGCATGGTCAGCGACACCTCGGTGCCCTCGCCGGGGACGCTACGCACGATCGCGATCCCGCCGCGGCGGGCCATCCGGCCGTGGATGGACTGGGCCAGGCCTTTGCGGTCCGGGGGGACGGCTGCCGGATCGAATCCCCGGCCGCGGTCCCGCACGAACAATGCCACCTGGCCCGGCTCCACCTCAGCGAAGATCGAGACCACGGAGGCGCCGGACCACTTCACCGCGTTGACCGTCGCCTCCCGGGCCGCGGCCAGCAGCGCGCGCAGGTCGTCGTCCAGCTCGCAGTCACCAACGGTGACCGCCTCGACAGGGACCTCGTGCTGCGCTTCCACCTCCTGCTGAATGAGCCGGACCCCGGCCGCGAGCGTCAGGTCCTGGCCGTCCAGCGACCCAGGGGCCTGGCCGTCGAACAGCCAGGCGCGCAGCTCACGCTCCTGGGCCCGGGCCAGCTGGATCACCTGCTGGGGGTGCTCGGCCCGGCGCTGGATCAGGGCGAGGGTCTGCAGGACCGAGTCGTGCAGCCGGGCCGCCATGTCGGCGCGTTCCTCGGCCCGGATCCGGGCCTGCCGCTCGACCACCAGGTCACGGGCGATGCGCAGCCACCAGGGACCCAGCAGGATGGCGATCGCCGCCACGATCAGGATCACCCCGGCGAGCTGGCGCAGCGCGCTCTGGTCCGGATGGCCGGTCAGCAGCCAGACCAGGCCGAGCCCGAGGGCCACCGCGGCGATCACGATCCGGGCCACGGTGCGCCGGCGGCTGCCGCTGCCCTCGGCCAGGCCGAGCAGCGGATCAGCCAGGCGCCGCAATATCACCTGCTCGTCCGGCGGCGCGTTCCGCCAGATCAGGGTGACGCCCGCCACGCAGATGACCAGCGGCCAGGCCAGGGTGTTGAGCCAGCTCGCGTGCAGCGCCGACGCGATAACCAGGACCACGACGAGTATCGAGGCCAGGCCGGCCGCGAGAGCGATGCCGCGCCGGTCGGTCAGCGCCTTACCGGCGATGTTGCCGTCCGCGCCTTCCGCGGGTATCAGCAGCCAGGCCACCACGTACGCCGCCGCGCCGAACAGGCTGAACAGGGCCGCGACCACGAAGCCGAGCCGCACCACGGTCACGTCCAGGCCGGTGCGCGCGGCCAGCCCGGCCGCGACCCCGCCCGCCAGCCGGTCCTCGCGGCTGCGCCGCAGCGGGCCGCTGCCCGGGGAATGGCGGATCCAGGTATGACGGCTGCCGAGCCGCCGGAATAGGCCTCCGCCGCGGCCCGGGCTGGCCGGTCCCGGGCTGGCGGGCCCCGGGCTGGCCGGTCCAGGGTTGGTAGGCTCCGGGCTCGCGGGCCCCGGGTTCACCGGGCCGCCACCCCAGGATCCAGCGCCACGCGCCCGGGCATCCCACGGGCCCGGGCCGCGCGGGCCCGCGTCCGGTGGGCCGGTGCCGCGCGGGCCCGTGCCATATGAGCCCGGGCCAGATGAGCCGGTGCCGTGTGGGCCGGTGCCCTGCGGACCGGCGGGCCCAGGATCGGTGCGCGCGGTCGGCCCGGGATCAGTGCCTGCCGCCATCCCCCTATCATCGCCCCATCCGCCCCGGCCTGCCATCGGGGATAACCCTGATCCTGGCCGGCCCCCGGTTCAGGGACGGTCCGGGGGTGTTCCCGATGGTGCGCCCGCCCGCCCGGCCGCACGCTGGACTCATGAACACAACCACCAGTTCCGCGGCGAGTGACCAGACCTCGCAGGCCCCACACGAACCTCGGCCGGCCCGGACACTCAGCCGCCCGGCGCACGACCGCATGCTGGCCGGCGTGGCCGCCGGCGTCGCCCGCTACCTCGACGTGGACGTGACCGTCATCCGCATCCTGTTCGCCGTGCTGGCCTTCTTCGGCGGCGCAGCCATCCCCATCTATCTGGCGGGCTGGCTGCTCATCCCGGAAGAAGGGGAGGACCAGTCCATCGCGGCGGGCTGGTTTCAGCCCCGGACTAGCTGAGCGGAGAGGCCACCTTCCTATGCCAGTGCTACGGACGCGGGGATCCGGAGCGCGCCAGCGCGCCACCGATGCCACCATGCGAGTCTCCGATGCCGAGCGGGCCGAGATCGCCGACCAACTCGCCCAGCACTACGGAGACGGGCGGCTCGACCAGGCGGACCTGGACGAGCGCCTCAGCCGGGCGATGAGCGCCAAGACCCGGGCGGACCTGACCGGAATCACCGACGACCTGCCCGAGGTTGGGACCCGCCCGGCCGCCCGGACGCCCGCGCGGCGGCCCAGGCGGTCATGGCCGAGGGTGCTCCCGATCGTGCTGATCATCGCGGTGGTGGCCGTCACCTGGCACGGCCTGGCTGCGCTCTGGCCCTGGTCGTGGTTCGGCTTCGGCTTCGGGTTCGGTCCGTGGCTGTGGATCGCCCTGCTGGTGTTCTGCTGGGTGCGCTTCGGCCCGCGGCGACATCGCCGGTAGCCGGTGCCCAGCATGAGCGCGGTGCATTGTGTATGCCGGGGCGCACACAATGCACCGCGCTAACCCCTGTCCGCCGGTGGACTGCGGCGGGCCCGGGCCCGCCGCTTGCCCTCGTGCATGGCCTGAACCCGGGCGATCGGGATGGTGTGGCCCTCCGCGACCAGGTCAGCCGGGAGCCGCTGCGACGGGGGCAGCTGGCCCCCCCACCGGGCTCCGGGCGTGATCAGCCGGGCCGCGGTACGCACGGTGAAGTCGGCCGGCGTCACCCGGTCCAGCTCGTCCCAGGCCAGCGGGAAGGACACCGGGACCCCGGGCCGGATCCGGGGGCTGTAGGCCGCCGCCACGGTGGCGCCGCCCGCCCGGGTCGAGTCGAGGAAGACCTTCCCGTCCCGGTCCTCCCGGATGAAGGCGGTGGTGGTGCGCACCGGGTCGAGCCGCTCGGCCCGGGCCGCCACCGCGCGGGTGGCCGCCGCGGCGTCTTCGGCGGAGGCCTGCGTGATCGGCACGAAGACGTGCACCCCCTTCGCGCCGCTGGTCTTGACCGCGCCCGCCAGCCCGCAGCCGGACAGGGCCTCGCGGATCAGCTGGGCGGCGTGGATCGCCAGCCGGAACTCCCCGCCGGATGGCGGGTCGATGTCCAGCACGAGGTAATCGGGATGGTTCTGCTGACCGGCCTCGGACAGCGTGGGGTGATACTCCACAGCCCGCTGGTTGGCGAACCACAGCAGCGTGCGGCGGTCGTCGCAGAGCGCGTAGGACACCTCGCGCCGGGAACTCTCGGCCCACAGCCGGATCGTCCGCACCCACGGCGGCGTGTATTTGGGCACGTTCTTCTGCATGAACGGTTCCTGGCCGCGGAGGATCCGCATCACCGACAGCGGCCGGCCGCGCAGCTCCGGGAGAATCTGGTCGCGTACCGCGTCCAGGTAGTCCACCAGGTCGCGCTTGGTCGCGTCCGCCCCCCCGAACAGCGGCTCATCGAGGTTGGTCAGCGGTACCCCATCCCGCTCCTCATCGACGCTGATGACGCACCATCCCTTCTAACGGCCCGTGGCTGGCCCCATCGTCTCTCCCGAGCGCCCCGGGGCTTTTCCTTTCCTTCCCACCCGGGCCCCCCTGATGTGCCTGGCTTCATGAGACGGTTGGCGGGTGAGGGATCAGTACCGGGACGGGCCGGACGTGCTGCTGGTGGGGGTGGACGGCTCGGACACCTCGCTGCGCGCCGCAGCCTACGCGGCAGGCATGGCCCGGCGGCAGCAGGCCCGGCTGGTCATCTTGTATGTGCGGCCATTCAGCGCGGTGCCCGGGATCGAAGCGGGCGCGGTCACCTCGATGCAGGAGGCCTACGACGCAGTGGCGGCGGAACTGAGGAAGAACGCGGAGGAGCAGGGCCCCCGGCTCGGGATCGATGTCGTGGTCGTCGAGCGTGAGGGCAACCCGTTCACCGAGATCGTCCGGCTGGCCGGCGAGATCCAGGCGGACGCGGTAATCGTGGGCGCCTCGACCAAGGCCGGCCACCGGTTCGTGGGTTCCCTGGCCGTGCACCTGGTCCGGGCCAGCCGCTGGCCCGTCACCGTGGTGCCCTGAACCGCCGCCGCGTTCAGCGGCCCCCGGCGATCGCGGCCACCACGTCATAGCGCAGCGGGCGCGGGTGAACCAGGAGGGCCCGGGCGACCTCGCGGATCTGCAGCCGGAGCGGGGTCAGGATCTCCTCGCTGTGCCGCCACGCGCGTACCTCGTCGCCGCCGCAGCGGGCGGCCAGGGCCTGGCGGAAGTGCCGGGCGTCGCCGCCGTCGCTCTTCCACCCGGGCAGCCAGGCGCGCAGGTCTTCGTCGCGCTCCAGCATGGTCCAGTTCATCAGCCGCTGGGCGATCTGCCCGGCCGCGTCCACCACGAAGGCCAGGTCGTCACCCCCGCGGATGCCGTGCACCCGGCCTTCGCTGCCTGGGCTGTGGTGGATGCTGGCCGAGCTGAAGCGCGCCCCCACCGCGAGCGCGGCGACCGCGTGACCGGCCTCGTGCCAGGCGGTCTCCACGGTGGCTTTCCGGGCGGGCATCAGGCTGGGATAGCAGCCGCAGTCGTAGCGCTGCCTGATCCAGTTGTCGTGCACGACTGACTGATCGTCGTACCGGGCGAGGCGGCTGAGCTCGGCCCGGATCGCGGCATACGCGCGCAGGTCCGCAGGCTTCATGGTGTTGACTAAACGGTATGCCTATCGATGGTGAATACGAGCCGAGCACTGCCGCCTGGGTCCGCAACCAGGTCGAAGAATATGAGAGCTCGGGTGGCACGCGCGGGACGACCCTCGCGGACTCCGGGCTGCCCGTGGTGATCATCACCAACCTCGGAGCGCGCTCCGGGAAGGTGCGCAAGACCCCGCTGATGCGGGTCGAGCACGATGGCCGGTATGCGGCGGTCGCGTCCCAGGGCGGCGCTCCTGAGCATCCCTTCTGGTACCACAACTTCCGCGCCCACCCGCAGGTCGAGCTCCAGGACGGGCCGGCCAAGGGGGACTTCGTGGCCCGCGAGGTGACCGGGGACGAGCGCGCCGAGTGGTGGAAGCGCGCGGTCGCGGCCTACCCGCCGTACGCCGAGTACCAGGAACGCACCTCGCGGACGATCCCGGTCTTCGTACTCGAGCCTGCTGACGGGGGCTGACCGCCGGGCCGGCGCTGAGCTAGCCGCCTGAGCCGGTGTAAGCGGCCAGGGTCCGGTCGGCCGCGGCCTGGGCGGCGGTTTCGTCCGTGCCGGCCGCGACGTCCTCGTCGCGCCACCGGCGGCTGCTCAGCGTGATGAACTCCTGGCCCGGGGCGGAGGTCACCCAGGCCGCACCGGCCTGGGGATCGACGGGTAGTCCTGACGCCAGGTGGGTGGCCAGCCCCATCAGGGCCATGTCCCAGCCCACGCCTACCGCCCCCGGGCCGAATTCCGCCCACGGCGTCCCAGGGTCAGCGATGTGCTCGAGTTCGAGCCGCGTCGCGCCCTGCGGCTCGCTGGTCAGCCGGACCTCGATCCAGCTGGTCTGCCCGCCGAACTCCCAGGTGGCGGTGAACTCCCGGGGAGGGTCGCAGCGCTCGACGGTGCCGCTCGCGTTGCCCTCGAGCTGGTAGCGGCCGCCGGGCCGCAGGTCGCCGGTGACCGGCAGGAACCAGCGGGGGATCCGGACCGGGTTGGTGCAGGCGTCCCAGACGTCGTCGATGGGGGCGGCGTAGACCTGGCTGATGATCACGCTGTGCGCCTCGCCCGCGTCGAGGATGCGCTGGCCCACCCGCCTGCGCACCGCATTGATCTGCTCAATGACCTCCATCATGATGAGCTCCCATGCTCGGTCTCGTCGGTATCGCCGGTGAGAAGGCGGCGCTCGCGGCGCCCGCGGGCCAGTTCAGTGGCCAGCGCGTCCAGGTGCGGAGCCCAGAAGCGCCGGAAGGGTTCCAGCCAGTCGGCCACCTCGCGCAGCGGCTCCGGGTTCACCGTGTACAGCCGGCGGGTGCCTGCGGCCCGCACCGTGGCGAAGCCGCTGTCGCGCAGCACCCTGAGGTGCTGCGAGACCGCAGGCTGGGAGATGCCGAACTCGCCGCGGATGACGGCGCACACCCCGCCTGAGGTCACCTCGCCGTCCGCGATCAGCTCCAGCACCCGGCGGCGGACCGGGTCGCCCAGCACCTCGAAGGCCTTCATGGGCCAAGAATTACAGCCAGCACTTATATAAGTCAACTCATATACTTTGGCGGTGGGCGCCTGGGTCCGCGAAGACGCGCCTAGGATCGTCGGATGCCCGATGCCCCGGTGCGCTACCAGTCGGCGGAAGAAGACAGCGGACGGTGGTCCGGGTTCCCGTTCCGGGACGGTGACATCGTGATCAGCACCCGGTCCAAGAGCGGGACCACCTGGATGCAGATGATCTGCGCGCTGCTGATCTTCCAGACCGAGGACCTGCCCGGCACGTTGCCGGAGCTGTCGCCCTGGCTGGACCGGCGGCTGATGTCACGCGACGAGAGGTTCGCCAGGCTCGCCGCGCAGCAGCACCGCCGGTTCATCAAGACCCACACGCCGCTGGACGGGATTCCCATCGATCCGCGCGCCACCTACATCGTGGTGGCCAGGCATCCGCTCGACATGGCCGTATCCCTCTACCACCAGGGCAGCAACATCGACCGGGCCCGGCTGCGGCAGCTCACCGGCCAGCCCGAGCCCAGCGAGCCGCCGCCACCGCGGCCGCCGCTGCACGACTGGCTGATCAGCTGGATCCACGAGGACACCACCCCGCAGCAACAGATGGACTCGCTGCCCGGGGTGATGTGGCACCTCAGCGACGCCTGGGCGCGGCGCGGCCAGCCGAACATCGTGCTCGTGCACTACCAGGACCTGTCCGCCGATCTCGACGGGGAAATGCGCCGCCTCGCGGGACGCCTGCAGATCTCCGTGCCCGACAGAGATCTGGCCCGGCCTCGTGCGGGCGGCCACGTTTCAGTACATGCGGGACAACTCCGAGCGGCTGACCGGGCCGCCCGCGATCATCAAGGACAGCAAGGCGTTCTTCCGGCGCGGCACCTCGGGGGCCGGCCGCGAGGAGCTCAGCGCGGCTGAGCTGGCGGATTACCAGAGGCGGGTGGTCCAGCTGGCCCCGCCGGACCTGCTCAGCTGGCTGCACCGGGACTGGCTGCACGGGGACGACGGCGCCGGTCAGTGACCCGGCGCTGCTCTAGGCCGGGCGCGGGATGTGGCTGGCCCGGCGGTCTGGCAGAGTCGACGCCATGGCGACTGATTCGGCGCACCGCGCGGTATCCATTGACCGGGTCACGGCGGGCAGGTTCACCGTCACTAACGACCGGGGCGGCCGGATTGGCATCGGCACCGGTGGTGACGCTGACTTCACCCCCGTCGAGCTGCTGCTCGCCGCGATCGGCGGCTGTACCTCGATCGACGTGGACATCCTGACGTCCCGCCGGGCCGAGCCGGAGGCGTTCCGGGTCGCGCTGGGGGCGGAGAAGGTCCGTGACGACCACGGCAACCACCTGGCGGATATCGAGGTGAGCTTCCAGGTGCTGTTCCCGGCGGGTGAACGCGGTGACGCGGCCCGGGCCCTGCTGCCCGAGGCGATCCGGCGGTCGCATGACCGGCTGTGCACGGTCAGCCGGACCGTCGAGCTCGGCACCCCCATCCACATCCGGCCTGCCGCCCCGCGGGTGGAGCCGGCCTGAGCCAGATAGAGGCAAGTCATGAGCCGGCCCGCGCGCTCGTACGGTTAGCTGGTGCACTAGGGGGGACGGTCAGTCCCAGCTACCGGGATTGGAAGGTCAGCGGATGGCGCACGGCACCCGGATCGGCTCAGCTGTCATGTTCGTGCAGCAGCTGGACCGCTCGGTCAGCTTCTACACCGAACTCCTCGCGATGCAGGTCGCCGACCAGAGCCCGACCGCCGCGCTGCTGGTCAGCCCCAGCGGGACGCAGTTGTTCCTGCGCGCCATGGGCAGCAATGCGGGCCATCCGCTGGGCGGCGTCGGTGTGCAGTACGTGATCTGGACCGCCGATGGGGACGAGGATTTCGAGCGGTGCGAGCGGGTGCTGAAGGCGCGCTCCGCGCACCGCGACACGCGCAGCAGTGGCGGGGTGAAGCTGGTCGAAGGCCATGACCCGGACGACACGGTCGTGATGGTGACCTATCCCGGCCCCGACCAGCTGCCCGCCCACGAGCTTCCGGTCCGCATCTACGGCTGGTAAGCGGCCCGGCCGGGGGCTGGCCGCCAGAGCCACGCCGTCCGGCCGCCTCCTGCGCCTGATCGAGCCCACCCGGACCACCGTCACCGGCGACCCGTCCCGCCCCTGCTGGCTCATTCTTCCCGACGGCAGGCGTACTGGAATGTCTCGGTCACGCTGGGGTACTGGGAACCGGACAAGGTCCGCGCGGTGGCCCGCGCCGGCCTGACCCGCAGCGGTCGACCGGGAGGTTGGAGGGACCATGGTACGTACCACGCCCACGCAGCAGGATCGAGATACCGCGCCGCAGATCGTGCGGGGTCACGGGTTAATCGGGAAGCTGGTGGCGGCCGCGGTGGCCATCGTGGCCGTCGCCGTGCTGATCATCGTGCTGTCCGCGGTGAGCCTGCTGCCCCGGCTGCACAACCCGTTCGGGGAGACCACGTCCGCGCGCAGCGGTCCGGTGCTGCTCAAGTCGATCACGGCCCTGAGCCGGTTCGAGGCGGCCAGCGGATCATTCCAGGTGGTGGTCAACCTGACCCAGAAGGCGAACCTGCTGCCCGCGTTCCTCGAAGGCAGCCAGACCCTGTTCGTCGGCCAGGGCAGCGAGATCGCCTACGTCAACTTCGGTCAGCTCAAGGGCTCGGCCATCCAGGTGTCGGCCAACCGGACGGCGGTTACCATCCGGCTGCCCCGGCCGCAGCTGGAGCCGGCCGTGCTCAACGTCAAGCAGTCGTACGTCTTCGCCCAGCAGCAGGGCCTGCTCAACCGGATCGGCAACTTCTTCTCCGGCAACCCGGACAACCAGCAGCAGGTCTACGTGCTGGCCCAGCAGAAGATCCAGACCGCGGCGCGGCAGAGCCCGCTGCTGGCCGAGGCGCAGCACAATACGACCAGCATGCTGACCGGGATGATGCACTCGCTGGGCTTCCAGCAGGTCACCGTGACCTACGCCGCGCCGGCCACCCAGAAGGGCTGAGCGGCGCGGGGCGATCAGAGCTTGCGCAGGAAGGCGTTGGCCACCGGCCCGGCGCTGTCGGCGCCGAGGCCGCCTCCCTCGACCAGGACTGCGAAGGCCAGATCGCCGCGGTAACCGATGAACCAGCCGTGGGAATGGGTGCCGGTGCCGTACTGGGCGGTGCCGGTCTTGCCGTAGACACCGGCCGGGAACCCGACCCCGGCGGCGGTGCCGCTGGTCACCACCGCGCGCATCATCGGCCGCAGGGTGTCCAGGATGCTGGCGCTGATCTTGCGCGGCGAGCTGGACTGCCGGGGCGCCGGGCTGGTCACCAGGACCGGGGAGCGCCAGGTACCGTCCTCGACGGCCGCGGCCACGCTGGCCTGGCTGAGCGGGTTGACCAGATCGGTGCCCTGGCCGAAGGCGTCGGCGGCCAGGTTGACCGGCTGGTGCGGGGTGGTGAACTTGCCGAGGGTGGCGGGGATGCCCAGGTTGGCGGTGGTGTTGAAGCCGAACGTCGTAGCCATTGACGCCAGCGAGGAACCACCTAGCCGCTGGAAGGCGAGCATGGCGAAGGTCGAGTTGCAGGACACCGCGAACGCCGTCTGCAGGCTGGTCGTGCCCAGGTGCTCGTTGTTGTCGTTATGGAAGGTGCGGCCGCCGATCGTGACCTGGCTGGGGCACTGCACGGTGCTGGCCGGCCGCATCCCGCGCTGGGCCAGCGCCGAGGCGGTGATCACCTTGAAGGTCGAGCCAGGCGGGAAGATGCCGGCCAGGGCCCGGTCGAACCCGCCCGGGCGCTCCACCACGGCCAGCACCTTGCCGGTGGACGGCTGGATGGCGACTAGGTCGATGGGCTTGGAGGTGCGGGCGGCCGACACCGCCGCCGACGCGGCCATCTGATCCTGCATGTCGAGGCTGGTCTGCACGGGCTTGCCCGGTGTGGCCGCGAAGCGGGCGGCCGTCGCGTCCACCCGCTTGCCGGGTCCCTCGATCCGGATGGTCAGCGACGGCTTGCCCGCCAGCTGGGCCTGGTAGGCCTGCTCGACGCCGCCCTGGCCGACCAGGTCGCCCGCCTGGTAGGGCGCGCCGAGGGCCTTGGCCTGGGCCTTCGTGGCGGCGACCACGTTGCCGGTGAGCAGGGCGATGGAACCCGACTGGGCGATCACCGAGGGTGAGCTCAGCGCGGTGCCGTCGGAGGCCAGCACCGCGGCCCGGGCTGGCCACACGGCACTCAGCACGAACCGCTGGCCCGCCCGGAGCCCGGGATAGATGGCGGACGGGCTCCAGTTCACCCACCAGTGCCGGCTCCGGGTGACCAGCTGAAGCTGTCCCGGATAGGTCCAGGTGTGCCCGCTGGCCAGGTCGGCGGTGGCCGTGAAGCGGGCCCGGGCCGATCCGCCGTTCTCGGTGACCCGGCCGAGCCGGAGGTGAATGCTGCGCAGGCCGAGTTCGGCCGCGGTCTGCCGCAGCGGGCTGGCCAGCCCGCCGCGCGGCACGTTCACGCTGACCTCGCCCATCGCGCCGTAGCTGCCCTGCTGCCAGTCACGCAGGTAGCTGGCCGCGGTCTGCTGCGGGCTGCCCTTGGTCCGCGTCAGCAGGACGTACCCTCCTGCCGCGCCGGCCAGTACTACGAGCACAGCGATCACCGCCACCACGACGATGACGGACCGCCGCCTGGTCCGGCGCATGCTGCCGTGGCTCATGAACCGGCCTTCCCGCTGGTCTGCCGCAGACAGTATGGTCCGCGGACCGGGCCATAACGATAGTCGCGCCGGCCACGGGCGTAGCCACGAACGGGGTTAAGCCGGGCCGCCGCCCGGCCGATGGGACGCGACCCGGGCGGGGCCACAGTTACGCGGCGGGCTGAAAGGGCGGGCCGGCCTGCCAGGGCGCGCCACGGTCAGGCAGGCTGGTGGTATGGCGGACAACCTCACCCTGATGGCAGTGCACGCGCATCCCGACGACGAAGCCTCCAGCACCGGGGGAGTCCTGGCCAGATACTCGGCCGAGGGCGTCCGCACGGTCATAGTCACCTGCACGAACGGCGAGTTCGGGGACGCTCCTGGCGGCATCAAGCCAGGCGAGGAAGGTCACGACGAGCAGGAAGTGGCCGAGATCAGGCTGGCTGAGCTCAGGGAATCCGCCAAGCTCCTGGGGGTCACCGACCTCGAGCTGCTCGGCTACCACGACTCCGGGATGGTGGAGTGGGACTACAAGAGCCGGCCGAACGCGTTCTGCAACGTGCCGCTGGCCGACGTGGCGGTCCGGATCGGCGGCCTGATCGAGCGGTACCGGCCGCAGGTCGTGGTCACCTACGACCCGGAAGGCGGCTACGAGCATCCCGACCATGTGCACGCCAGCCTCGGCGCGGCCGAGGCGGTGCGGCTCACCGGGATCCCGGCGAAGCTGTACCTGACCGCGATGCCGGTCAGCAAATGGCGGGAACTGTGGACCGCGCTCCGGGAAGCCGGTGCGGACGTACCCGGCCGGGACGACATCAGCCCCGAGACGCAGCAGCAGATGGAGGCCTCCGAGCAGCGCATCACGACCACCATCGACATCCGTCCGGTGCTGGCCCGCAAGCAGGCCGCGCTGATGGCACACGCCAGCCAGATCAGCGAGTCCTGGTTCAGCAAGATCCCGCCCGAGCTCGGCGAGCGGGTGTTCGGCGAGGAGAGTTTCATCCGGGCGATGGACTCGACCGGAGCCCCGCTGCCTGAAGACGATCTGTTCGCGGGCCTCCGCTAACGCGTCATTGGCCCGGCTGTCCCGGGTTCGGCGGCCGGCCGTTTACGAATTATTGCGGTAAAAGGCTATTGGCAGGCCGCCGGGCCGACGCTTGACTAGCACTGCGGCACGGGCAGTGTACTGCTCGCTCCGGGTGGGACCGGGCCGCGATTTGCTGCGGGCAATGGAGGCCGTGGGATGACGCGTATCCACAGTTCACGCATCCGGCGCCGGCTAGGAATGGCGGCGGCCGCCGCGTTCGTGGCCGTTTTAGTGACCGCCGGGCTGGCCACGGCCAGCCCATCCCCGGCCCGCGCCGCCTCAGCCCGCGGCGCCTCAGCCGGCGCAGCCTCGGCTCACTCGGCCGCGGCCAGGTCAAGCGCCGCCTCCTCGTCGTGCCCCTGGCTCAACCAGTCCCTGCCGGTCAGCCAGCGGCTGAAGATGCTGATGGCCAAGATGACCCTGGCTGACAAGATCAACATGGTCACCGGGGCGGGCACCAGCGAGCCGTACGTCTTCTACATCTCGGCCATCCCGAGCCTGTGCATCCCGGCCATGGGCGAGGAAGACGGCCCGGTCGGGGTGGGCGACGGCCTCACCGGCGTCACCCAGCTTCCCTCCGCTGTGTCCCTGGCGGCAGCCTGGGACCCGGCCCTGGCCAGCCAGTACGGGAAGGTCGTCGGGTCTGAGGAACACGGCAAGGGTGCCATGGTCAACCTGGGGCCGACGGTGAACATCGACCGGGACCCGCGCTGGGGGCGGTCGTTCGAGGCCTTCACCGAGGACCCTTACCTGAACTCCGCGGTGACGGTATCCGAGATCGACGGGGTGCAGAGCCAGGGGGAGATGTCCCAGGTCAAGCACTATGCCGTGTACAACCAGGAGACCAGCCGGAACACCGCGGCCGACGACGCGATCATCAGCCAGCGGGCCGAGCACGAGATCTACCTGCCCGCCTTCTGGGCCGCCACGCAGCAGGCCCGTGCCTCCTCGGTGATGTGCTCCTACAGCACCATCAATGGCCAGTACGCGTGCCAGAACGACTACCTGCTGCACACCGTGCTCGACCAGAACTGGGCGTTCCCCGGCTTCGTCACCTCCGACTACGACGCCACCCACTCCACGGTGGGCTCCGCCGACGCCGGGATGGACCAGGAGATGCCCGGCCCGGTGTACTACGGGCCCGCGCTGCAGGCCGCCGTGCAGTCGGGGCAGGTCAGCATGGCCACGCTGGATGACATGGTGTCCCGCATCCTGACCGAGCTGTTCCGCTTCAACGAGTTCAACAACCCGCCGACCGGCACCACGAGCACGACCGTCACCACCCCGGCCCACCAGGCCACCTCGGCCGCGGTGGCCGAGGCCGGCACGGTCCTGCTCAAGAACAGCGGCAGCACGCTGCCGCTGAAGGCCAGCGGCGGCGGATCGGTCGCGGTGATCGGTCCCGCGGCATCGGCGTCGCCGACGTACACCGGGGGCGGCAGCGCGTACGTCACCTCCCCGTTCCAGGTCACCCCGCTGCAGGGCATCCAGGCCGCCGCCGGGTCGGGCACCAGCGTCTCGTACACGCAGGGCCTGCCCACCGACACATCGCTGACGCCTATCCCCAGCTCCGCGCTCAGCCCGGCCTACGCGTCCACCGGGTACGGCGGGACCTACACCGGCACGCTCACCGCCCCGGAGACCGGGACCTACGTGCTGGGGTTCCAGAACCCCGGCAACTACACGGTCACCAACCTGTCCCTCGACGGCAAGATCATCCTGGCCAACCCGGGGACCCCGCCGGTGTCCACCTACTCGGTGGGCGTCGACCTGCAGGCCGGCCACACTTACACCCTGCAGCTGAGCGGGGGCGGCCCGTCCGCCAGCCTGAGCTGGGCCACCCCGTCTGACCTGGCACCGGATATCAACCAGGCGGTCGCCGCGGCCAAGTCGGCGGCCACCGCGGTGGTCGTGGTCTCCGACGACACCGAGACCGAGGCCGCCGACCGGCCCAGCCTGAACCTGCCCTCCGCGCAGAACGAGCTGATCTCCGCGGTGGCCGCGGCCAACCCGCACACCGTGGTGGTCGTGGACGCCGGCGCCCCCGTGGTCATGCCCTGGCTGAGCCAGGTGGCCGCCGTGGTGGACGCCTGGTATCCGGGGGAAAGCAACGGGACCGCGCTCGCGTCCGTGCTTTTCGGCCAGGTTGACCCGTCCGGCCACCTGCCCGTGACCTTCCCTGAAGACCTGTCCCAGGTCCCCGCGTCCAGCCCGGACCAGTTCCCGGGGGTCAATGGCGAGGTGCAGTATTCCGAGGGCATCGACGTCGGTTACCGCTATTACGACGCCAGCAATGAGACGCCGATGTTCCCATTCGGATATGGCCTCTCGTACACCAATTTCTCCTACAGCCATCTGGCCATCACGCCGCAGCAGGTGGAAAACACCACGTCGAACCCGGGGCCGACCAGTTGCGGGTGCAATGGCCAATCGAGCCGCCAGGTCACGGTGTCCGCGACCGTGACCAACACCGGGAAGGTGGCTGGATCGGACGTGGCCCAGCTGTACCTGGGTGATCCGGCGTCGGCCAGTGAGCCCCCGCGCCAGCTGAAGGGTTTCCAGAAGGTCACCCTGCAGCCGGGGCAGTCCACCACCGTGCGCTTCGACCTCACCGGCCATGACCTCTCCTACTGGGACAGTGCGGCCAGCGGGTGGGTCCTGCCGGACGGGCGATACGGCGTCTACGTGGGCGACTCCTCAGCCCTGGCCGGCCTGCCGCTGCGCGGGGGCTTCGACGTCACCCGCTCGGTAGGCGCCCGGTACGCCACGGTCAGTGCACCGTCCACGGTGTCACCGGGCAGCACCGCCACGGTGAGCGTCACCGTGGTGAACCACGGCGACTACACCCTGCCGGGCGCGCGCTTCAGCGTCGGCGCGCCCGACGGATGGTCGGTAGTCAGCCCCGCCCCGGTCACCGTGGGCGCGGGCCAGACCGTCACCCGGAACGTCCAGGTCCGGGTGCCCGCGGGTGCCCAGCCCGGCACCGTCACCCTCACCGCCAAGGTGACCGCCCCGGGCGGTCCCGGCGGGCGTCCCAGCCTGGTCGTGGCCACCACGACGGTGGCGGTCGCCGCCGCCTCACTGAGCGCCGCCTACAACAACACCGGGATCAGTGACAACTCTGACGAGAGCGCCGCCGATTACGACGGCTCCGGGGACAGCTTCTCGGCGCAGGCGCTGGCGGCGGCCACCCCGACCGCGCTGACCCCCGGCACCAAGGTCACGATCGGCGGGACCACCTTCACCTGGCCTGACGTGGCCGCGGGGACGCCGGACAACGTGGTGGCCTCCGGGCAGACCATCGCGCTGTCCGGCTCCGGGACCGACCTTGGCCTCCTGGGATCCAGCCAGAACGGCACGGCCACCGGCACCGTGACCATCCACTACACCGACGGCAGCACCACCTCGACCACGCTCAACATGGCCGACTGGTACGCCAATGCCCCCGCGGTGGGGAACCAGCTCCTGACCACCACGTCGAGCTGGAACTTCCAGAGCAATTCGCTCGGCGCGCACCCGGTGAGCCTGTACTTCGCCTCGGTGCCGCTGGCCAAGGGGAAGACCGTGGCGTCCGTCACGCTGCCCACCCTGAGCACCGGGGGCGGCACCACCGCGATGCACATCTTCGCCATGGCCATCGGGTCGGGAACGCCGACGGTGGGCGCCCCGTACTCGTCCGTGGCGGCGGCCTACGACAACGTGGGCATCAGCGACAACTCCAACCCGGCCGCGGCGGACTTCGACGGCACGGGGGACAGCTTCTCGGCCCAGGCGCTGGCGGCGGCCACCCCCAACGCGCTGAGCCCGGGCCAGGTCACGGTGGGCGGGACCACCTTCACCTGGCCCGCCACGGGCGGTCCCGACAACGTGATCGCCGACGGGCAGATCATCGACGTGTCCGGATCCGGGACCGAACTCGGCTTCCTGGGCTCCGGCGGCGTTCGGCGAAGCGTCCGGCAGCGGCACGATCACCTACACCGACGGCAGCACGCAGTCGTTCAGCCTGAGCATGGCCGACTGGTACAACAACGCCGCGGTCACCGGGGACCAGATCGCCGCCACCACCTCCAGCTGGAACTTCTCGAGCAGCACGCAGACCGCCCACCCGGTCAGCATCTACTACGCCTCCGTGCCGCTGGACCAGGGCAAGACGGTGGCGTCGGTGACGCTGCCCACGGTGAGCAGCGGCGTCGGGAACGGGGTGAACGCGATGCACATCTTCGCGATAGCCACCGGGTCAGGCACGCCGACGGGCTGAGGTGGCCGGCCGAGCGGGCTGGGTAGCCGGGCTGGCTGGCCGGGCTGGCTAGGTGATGGGCGGGAGCACCTGGCCGGGATCCAGCACGGTGCGGAACGGGTCACCGAGCCGGGCCAGGCGGTCCGGGATGGTCCGGATCGTGAACGCATCGGGCCGCGGCGCCGGATCGTCCAGCTCGTCCCACTCCAGGGGGGTGGACACCGGCGCCCCGGCCGCGGCACGCGGGCTGTACGGCGCGACCAGGGTCTTGTTGCTCACGTTCTGCGTGTAGTCGAGCCGGGCCAGCCCGCCCCGCTCACGCACGTCCCACTTCCAGCTGACCAGCCGCGGCACGACCGCGCCGATGGCCCGGGACAGCTGCTCCACCCAGGTCCGGGTGTCCTCGAAACCAGGCCCGGGGGCGACCGGGATCCAGATCTGGATGCCGCGCCGGCCGGTGAGCTTGGGCTGGCCCCGCACTCCGAGATGGTCGAGGGCGGTGCGGTGCAGCCGGGCCAGCACCAGCACCTCCTCCCACGAGGTGGCCGGGCCGGGGTCGATGTCGATGAGGGCGTAGGTGGGCCGGTCCGGGTGGTCGATGCGCGCGGTCCAGGCGTGCCACTCCAGGGCGCCGAAGTTGGCCGCCCAGACCAGCGCGGCTGGCTCATTCACGACCAGGTAGGTCGTGGTCTTGTCCGGCCCGGCCTCGGGGTTGTGCCAGCGTGGCAGCCACCCGGGAGCGTGATCGGGCAGTTGCTTGTGCCAGAAGCCCTTGGTGTCGGCGCCGCCGGGGAAACGGTGCATGTTCAGGGCGCGGTCGGACAGGTAAGGCAGGGCGACCGGGGCGATCTGCGCCGCGTAGCGGATCAGCTCCCGCTTGCTGACCGGGGCCTCATCCGGCCGGCCGGGGAACAGGACCTTGTCCAGGTTGGTCAGCCGCAGGTCGCGGCCGAACACGTGCCAGGTGCCGTCGGCGCCGAGCGCGTCCAGGGCGGCCAGCTCATCCGGGCTGGGCCCGGTTACCGGGCTGTCCGGCATCGGCCTGGCCGCCCGGCCGGGCGGTCCGTCTGGGGAGCGGCGCAGCGTCACCGACGCTTCCGAGGGAGGCAGATCGGAGCGCCACATCCGGGCGGGGTCGGCCTTGACCTGGTCGTTGGTGCGCCCGCTGAGCACCGAGGCCGGGAAGTCCTCGGGATCCCAGCCCTTCACGGCGTACTCGTCGTGCTTGTGCATCAGCAGCCACTGGCCGGAGTCCGGCCCGCCGGTGCGCACGAGGATGAGCCGGCCGCGCAGTTTTTCCCCGTGCACATCGGCATGGAACTCGCCCGCCTCGACCGCCGCGGCTGGGTCGTCGGTGGCGTGCGGCTCCCAGGTGCCGCGATCCCACACGATCACGTCCCCGGCGCCGTACTGCCCCGCGCGGGATGACGCCCTCGAAGTCGAAGTACTCCAGGGGGTGGTCCTCGACGTGCACCGCGATCCGCTTGATGTCCGGATCGAGGGTCGGTCCCTTGGGTACCGCCCAGCTGACCAGGACGCCGCCGATCTCGAACCGGAGATCGTAGTGCAGCCGCCGGGCCCGGTGCCGCTGCACGACGAACCGCTGCCCGTCACTGCCCGCCGTCCCGCCCGGCTGGCCCGCCGCCTGCCCGGCCGGTTCGGGTGTACGGCTGAAGTCGCGCTTGCGCTGGTACGGGGTGAGCTTTCCGGGCACTGGTCACCTCCCTGCCCCGCTCCTGGCATGCCCGCACCTGGCCTGGTCACACCCGCCTGCCCCGGCTCCGGGCGCAGCCAGTGGCCGGGTAGCAGGCGTGGTGCGCCGGGCCAGTCTGGTCACCAGCTAAAGTGTTTGCCATATAGCAACTATGTGGCGACGAAGGGTGCGGCCCGTGACAGCTGCCGGCGGCCAGGCCGGGAACGGGACCCCGGCGCCGCCCCGCTGGTGACGCCGTGGCCACGGCCAGGACCGAGACCGCCGCCCGGCTGCGCACGGCGGTCGGCCGTCTCGCCCGGCGGATCCGGCCGACCCGGGTCGGTGCGGAGCTGACCCTGACCGAGGCCACCGTGCTCGCCACCACCGCGCGCAACGGGCCCGTGGGCCTGTCCTGGCTGGCCCGCGAGGAGGGGATGAACCCGACCATGCTCTCCCGGGTGGTGTGGCGGCTGGAAGACGCCGGGCTGCTGGCCCGGCGGCCCGATCCGCGGGACCGGCGGGCCGCCCTGGTCGACGCCACCCCGGCCGGACGGCGGCTGCACGAGCGGATCAGGGCGGAGCGCACGGACGCGCTGAGCCAGTTGATCGAGCACCTCGACCCGGACGAGCGGGATGCCCTGGACGCCGCGTTGCCAGTGCTCGAGCAGTTGGCCCGGGACCTCAAAGAACGCCGGCCGTGATCCGCCCCGCCGCTCCGGTGGCGGCGTAGGCCGGGCCGGAGGCGGCCAGAACCAAGGGCGGACCCGGGCGTAGCCGGCGCCGCCGAGGGTAGCTGCATGTCGTGGACAAGACCACCGAAGGCGCCGGACGCGACGCCGAACCCGCCGACCCGACCGCCCAGCCCGCGACGCCCGGCGAGATAGCCGAGAGCAGCGGCCTGACCCGGCGCCGCCGCGCGATGGCGGCCACCTCCCGGCTCGCCCGCCGGCGCAAAGGTGCCGGACGCGCGCCGAACCCGCCGACGCGACCGCCCAGCCCGCGACGCCCGGCGAGATAGCCGAGTTTGTCGGAGAGATCAGCGAGAGCAGCGGCCTGACCCGGCGCCGCCGCGCGATGGCGGCCACCTCCCGGCTCGCCCGCCGGCGCAAGGGTGCCGGACGCGACGCCGAACCCGCCGACCCGACCGCCCAGCCTGCGACGCCCGGCGAGATAGCCGAGTTTGTCGGAGAGATCAGCGAGAGCAGCGGCCTGACCCGGCGTCGCCGCGCCACGGCGGCTACCTCCCGGCTCGCCCGCCGGGGCAGCCGCGCGGGCTGGTCCGGCGTGACCTCGAGCGGCCGCTGGCTGACCTCCCAGGTGCTGGCGATGGCTCCCCGGCTGCCCGTCCGGGATCAGCAGAAGCTCCGGGCCCAGTTTCCCGGCCTCGACCGGGAAGAACTCGCGGACCGGCTGATCCTGGGTGCGTCCCGGGCTTCCGCATCGGTGGGCGCAGCGGTCGGCGCGGCCATGCTGCTGCCCCTGCCGTCGGCCCCGGTGGAGCTGGCGTTCGAGACCGTGGCGCTCGTCGGCATCGAGTTGAAGCTGGTCGCCGAGTTGCACGAGGTCTACGGGATGCGCGCCCCGGGCTCGGCCCCGGAGCGCATGCTGGCCTACGTGGTGGCCTGGGCGCATCGGCGAGGTGTGGCCCTGGTGCCCGGAGGCCTGGCCCTGGCCGTGGGATCCCCGCTGCGCAGGCAACTGGAGCGGCGGCTCCTCGCCCGGGCCGGCCGGAGCGCCGTGTCCCTGGGGCCGCTGCTGACCGGCGCCGCCGCCGGCGCGCTGCTCAACCGCCGGGAGACCGGCCGGCTCGGCGCCGAGGTGCGCAGCGACCTGCGGCGCCGCTCGCCGCAAGGCCCGGCCTGGCCGGACTGACTCCAGTCTGGCCCGGGGCATCTACTGCAGGGGTTCGACGGCCAGTCCCGGGAGCGCATCCCAGCCGGTGACGGCGAGCGCCACCTGCATGTGGTGCGGCGCGTGGTGCAGCACCACGCGCCACCCGGGATCCGCGCTGCCGTGGTCCGCCAGTCGCACGATGGCCCGCAGCCCGGCCAGGTCGCAGTAACTCACCCCGCTGAGGTCGAGGTGAAACTCAGGGTGCTGTTCGGCGATGTCATGCAGCGAGGTCACCAGGGCGGGGTAGGTCGCCTCATCGATCTCCCCGGCAATCGCCAGCCCGGCCGGCCGTGCCGTCTCGGTGATCCGCAGTACCCCGTTGTCATAAACCGGCTGACGGTCGTAGGCAGGATGACGCTCTGACATCGCGGATCTACCTCCCTCGCGCGGGTATGAGGCACCTGCTGCCAGGTGGGGCGGGATGAAGAATACGCTGACCAGGGTCACCCCCGGCGGGAATCCGGGGCCGGGTCACCGGGACCGGCGGAGGCCAGGCCGGATGGATACCTCACGGTTAATACGTGGCTGGTCGGCGCGATGGTTGCAGACTGGGCCAGGCTCAGCGGGCGTCCCAGGGGCGGGCCAGCCGTACCGCCGACTCGAACATCACCGCATGCACGAATGCCTGGGGCAGGTTGCCGCGCAGCTGGTGCTGGTGGGTGTCGAATTCCTCGGTGAACAGCGCCGGCGGGCCGCAGGCGCCCCGGTTGCGCTCGAACCAGCCGACGGCCTCGCCGGTCCGGCCCAGCTGGTGGGTGGCCAGCGCCATGAGGAACCCGCAGAGCACGAACGCGCCCTCGGCCTCTTGCAGCGGGCGCTGATCGTGCCGGTACCGGTACAGGTAGCCCTCGCTGGACAGTTCGGCCGCGATCGCGTCGAGGGTGGCCAGGCTGCGCGGGTCGGTCGCGGGCACGGCCCCGCGGATCGCGGCCAGCAGCAGGGCGGCGTCCACCCGGTCGTCGTCGGGCGCACGCTGCCAGCGCCCGCTGGCGTGCAGGCTGTCGCCGGCCACGTCGGCCAGGATGGCATCGGCCAGCGTTTGCCAGGCGGCAGCCTGGCCGGGCGGGCCCCCCGCCGCGGCGATGGCCCGCAGCCCGGCGACGCACATGAGCCTGGAATGCGCCCAGTGATGGTCGTCGAGCTCCCACACGCCGGCGTCGGCATCGGTCCACCGGGTTTCGATGGCCTTCACCGCGAGCTCGGCGGCCTGCCAGTGCTCGGTATCCAGGTGATCGTGGCCGGCCGCGGCCGCGAAGAGCTGGAGCGCCTCGCCCAGCGCGTCGAGCTGGAACTGGCGGTTAACCCAGTTGCCGATCTTGTCCGCGCCACCGGGATAGCCAGACAGGTGAGCGAGAGACTCCTCCCCGGGCACCGGCCCGCGGGCCACGGTGTAGGCGGGCTTCAGGTCCGGGCCGTCGGCCAGAATGCGCTCAGCCACGAAAGCGACGGCGTCATCCAGCAGGCGATGCGGGCCGTCGGCCGCCACGGCCTGGCCGGCGTAGCACTGGTCCCGGATCCATACGTAGCGGTAGTCGTAGTTCCGGCCCGCCTTGGAGCGCTCCGGCAGCGACATGGTGGCCGCGGCGACCATGCCGCCGGTGCTGCTGGTCAGCCCGGCCAGGACCGCGTAGCTGTGCCGGCTGTCCGCGGTGGCCAGGCTCGGGCCGAGTTCCGGGACGGCGGACGCCCAGGACGTCTCGGTGGCCTGCCACGCCTCCGGGGCCCGCACCGGATCATCCCGGAGCGCCTGGTCCGATATCTCCAGCACCAGGTCGTGATGGGCGCCGGCGTCCAGGGCCAGGTGCAGCTCCAGCGCACCGTCCGCCCGGACCGTCGCGTCCGCGCCGCCCGACCAGCGCATCCGGAGCGGGCCGCTGCGGGCTGTCCACAGCCCGCCGGCCTGCTTGAGCTGGCTCATCCGGGACCGGCCGAAGCCAGCCCGCAGGTCCAGGACCACCCGGACCCGCGCGGGACCGTCCAGGGCCACGACCCGGCGCAGTACGACCGTGGTGTGCAGGTCGCCCGGGTAGGCCAGCGCCTCGCGGCACTCGGTGAAGCCGCTGCTGGTGATCCACCGGCTGCGCCAGATCAGCGTGCTGCCCTCGTAGTACCCGCCCCAGACGAAGCGCGGTCCCTCCGGGGTCACGGCGTACACGCCGGGCCCGCCAATCAGGCTGGAGAACACGGCATCGGAGTCCCACTGGGGGGCGCACAGCCAGGCGAAGTCGCCGCGCGGGCCGATCAGCGCGCCCCGTTCCCCGTCCGCCACCAGCGCGTACTCGCGCAGAACGTGCGGGGGAAACTCGCCGGCCGCACCCAGATCGTTCGTGGTCATGCTCTCCTCATTCGACGTCTGGTGCGTCCGGCTACCCCGGCCTGACCGGCCCAAACGATCGCGGCGGCGCCCCGGTTCAGACCGGGCTGACGGGCTCGGCGGCCTCGCCGTAGCCTTCCCCTGCCGAGCTGACCAGCTGGCCCAGCACGCTGGTGAGCCGGGCCCGGGTGGCGGGCGGGAGGCCGGCCACGATCCGGCTCAGCTCACGCTGCCGCCACTGCGAGACCGCGCTGACCAGACGCTCCCCGCTGGGGGTCAGTTCCAGCGTCACCACGCTGCGATGCCGCGGATCGCTGCCCCGGGCCACGTGGCCCGCGGTGACCAGCCGGTCAGCCAGCCTGGTCACCGTGGACGCGTCCAGGCCGAGGGCCCGGGCCACCCGCGAGGACCGGGCGCGGCCTAGCTGAGCCAGGACGGCCAGCATCCGGAACTGGGGCAGGGTGATCACGCCGTCCAGGACGTCCAGGCTGCGCAGTGCGACCCCGGTCAGCACCCGGGTCGCCGCCTGCAGCGCCGCCACCTGCTCCGCGAACTCCGCTCCGGGCGCGGGGAAGGGCGGGGGCGCTGCCAGAGAGGGCTTGGGGGCGTCCTCTGCGGAGGGCGAGGGCGCGGCCACGCGGGAGCTTTCCACGGTACAACATTGTAACGAGAAACACTTGCCATCTGCCAGAGTTGACGGGCCCGTGGTGTAAGGCGCGTGGTGTAGGGCGCCCGGGCACGGGTAGTGCCGCCGCCAAGGCTTTCCAGCGAGCGTGGCACCCCAGCAGACAGGGCCGCGGGAAGGACGGCGGAGATGACCCGTTACGGTTACTTCCTCTCCTCAGAAGAACACCCGCCGCAAGAACTCGTCCGGCAGGCCAGGCTGGCGGAAGAAGCCGGCTTCGACGCGTTGTGGATCTCCGATCACTTCCATCCGTGGCTGGACGAGCAAGGCCAGAGCGGGCACGTGTGGTCGGTGATCGGAGCCATCTCGCAAGTGACCTCGCTGCCCATCACTACGGCGGTGACATGCCCGCTCATCCGCCAGCATCCCGCGGTGGTGGCTCAGGCCGCGGCGACTGCCGCGTTGCTCAGCGGGGGCCGCTTCACGCTCGGGGTGGGCACAGGCGAGGATCTCAACGAGCACATCCTGGGGCAGCGCTGGCCGCCGGCCGAGGAGCGGCTGGACATGCTCGAGGAAGCCGTGTCGGTGATGAGGGAGTTGTTCAGCGGACGGCTGATCAGTCATGCGGGTGAGCACTACACGGTGGACACCGCCCGCCTGTACTCGGTTCCGGATAACCCGCCACAGATCTTGATGTCAGGCTTCGGCGAGAAGGCGATCAAGATGGCCGCGCACATTGCCGACGGTTATGTGTGCGTGCAGCCCAATGCCGACTTCGTCCGGCTGTACCGCGAGTCGGGCGGCGGCGACCGGCTCGTCCAGGGCGGCCTCAAAGTGTGCTGGGCGGCGGATGAGACGCAGGCCAGGAAAACTATGCACCGGCTGTGGCCGAACGATGAGATCCCTGGTGAGGCCGCCCAGTTGCTCCCGCTGCCCCGGCATTTCCGGGAGCTTGCCGAGTTGATCACCGAGGACATGATCAGCGCTCCGTGCGGCCCGGATCCTGCGGTGCATCTGGCCGGGATCCGGGCCTACCGCGAGGCGGGTTTCGATGAGGTGTACGTCGGCCAGGTCGGTCCAGAGGCCGAGGGGTTCTTTGACTTCTATGCGAGCCAGGTACTGCCGCGATTGCGGGAGGCGTGAGCTGCACGGTCCAAGAGACGCTATGTCAGCGCTGATAGGCTCTCCGCCGGTATCACAGGCGGGCCTGGTGCTGGCCCGATGGTGATCCTGATGGGATACGACATGTTCCGGGGTTCCAGGGATGAGCAGCTCGAGGTGAGTACGGCGGAGCGGGGCCTGGCTGCCCTGATCGAGGTGGCCGAGCGGGCCGTGGAGAAGATCGGCTCGTCCGTGCCGCCTGCCCAGCTGCGGGCGCTGCTGATCATCGACCGGGCCGGAAGCCTCAACCTCAACCGGTTGGCCACCTACGTGGGCGCCTCCGCGTCGGCCACCAGCAGGCTGTGCGACCGGATGGAAGTCGCGGGCCTGCTGACCCGGGACCGGGCGGAAGAAAGCCGCCGGGAGATCGTGCTGCTGCTCACCGAGTCGGGCCGGCGGCTGGCCGGCTGGGTCCGGGATCAGCGGCGGACCGCCCTGGCCGAGATGCTCCAGGCGATGACCCCGGAAGGCCGTGACGCGCTGGTGCGCGGGCTCGGCGAGGTGGCCGCCGACCCTGGCTGATTGTTCCGTATGGAAACATTTGCTTCATGCGGCCTTGCCGTGGCAGACTTGTCATATGGAAATACTTGCCGCAGGTGAGGCAGCTGCGGCAAATCCGCCCCGGACCATGGGCCGGCCCGCTGAGGCAGCTGCGAGCGAGCTTGAACAACTGGATGACGAAGAATTGCTTCATGAGATTCAGTCCCATCCACCGGGCGAGCCGCGCCGGGAAGGTGCGTGCGACGAGCTGGTGAGCCGGTACCGGGGACTGGTCCGGGCCTGCGCGAACCGCTACCGGCGGAGTCCGGAGCCGATCGAGGACCTGGTCCAGGTGGGTTACGTGGGCCTGCTCAAGGCGATCAACAACTTCGACCCGGGGGTCGGCCGGAACCTAGCCGCCTACGCGCAGCCCTGCATCACCGGGGAGATCAAGCGCTACTTCCGGGATAAGCGGTGGCAGGTACACGTTGAGCGGCCGGTCCAGGAGCGGCTGCTGGCGCTGCGCGAGACGTCGCGCGAGCTCACCCAGCAGCTGGGGCACGCGCCCAGCGACGCCGAACTGGCCAGCGACCTGGGGATCACCGAAGCCGACGTGCAGGAAGCGCGGGGCGCCGACCTGCTCCTGCAGCCAGCCTCACTCGATGCGCCCCTGTCCGGCCAGCCGGATACGGCCAGCCTGGCCGAACTGCTCGGCGGGGACGACCCGCAGATGGAGCACACCCTGTCGATGGAGGCCCTGGCGGTGCACTGGGGCGAGCTGCCCCGGCGCGAACAGCGGATCCTGCTGATGCGCTTCTACGGGGACATGACCCAGGCGGAGATCGGCCAAACCCTGGGCATCTCGCAGATGCACGTCTCCCGGCTGCTCGCCCACGCGCTCACTTTCCTGCGTCAGCGCATCATGGCCTCGCCGGATTCCGTGGAAGGCCGGCTGGCCGCGAGCTGAGGGTACGGAAAGTTTCCGGTCTTCCGCGAACTATTGTGCCGCGGAATACTTAGCGCGAAAGTCGCTAGCCTCCAACCTGGGAGCTAGCGGTCTGTCGTTAAGGAGCGTGGGTTGAGGCTACGTCGCGCGGCCGCTCAGTGAGCGCGCCGACCCGGGCTGGCGTGCCTGCTCCGCGCGGCCCCGCCCCGCCGCACCTGGAGTGCAGCAGCCTGGACCCGGGACGCTTCGCGTGGCTGGGGGACCCGGACACGATCCTCCTGGTGGAGGACGACGCCGGCGACGTCCTGCTGGTCGAGGAACTGCTCGCGGACAGCGGCGTGCAGGCCTCGCTGGCCGCGGTGCGCTCGCTGGCCGAGGCCACGGACCTGCTCAGCCAGGGCCTGGCCCCGGGCTGCGTGTTGCTGGATCTGCACCTGCCCGACGTGAACGGGCTGGACGCGGTCACCCAGCTGCTCGCGGCCGCGCCGGGCGCGCCCGTGGTGGTGCTGACCGGGCTGGCCGAGGAGAGCGCCGGGCTGGCCGCGGTCGCCGCAGGCGCCCAGGACTACCTGATCAAAGGCCAGGCGCCCCCGGATGTGTTCGGCCGCGCGATCCGCTACGCGACCCAGCGCAAGCACGTGGAACTGGCGTCCGCCGCGCTGCAGCGCAGTGCGCTGCAGGCGGCGGAGAACGCCCGGCTGGAGCGGGCCCTGCTGCCAACCCCGCTGATCCGCACCGGAACGTTCGACGTGGTCGCCCGTTATCGCCCGGGCCGGGCCAATGCCCTGCTGGGCGGCGACTTCTACGACGTGGTCGAGACCTCGGACGGGACCGTACACGCCGTGATTGGTGACGTCTGCGGCCACGGTGCGGCCGAGGCCGCCCTCGGGGTCTGCCTGCGGGTGGCCTGGCGGTCCCTGGTACTGGCGGGTGCCGCCCCGCCAGCGTTGCTGGGGCTGCTCGAGCAGCTGCTGATGGCGGAACGGGAGGACGATCATCTCTTCGCCACCCTCACTCACCTGGTCTTCGGCCCGGACCGGCGGAGCGTCCAGGTGCTCCGGGCCGGGCATCCGGGTCTGCTGCTGCGCACGCCGGGTCACGTCGACCTCGTCGAGGGGCCGGTCGGCCCGGCGGTGGGCCTGGAGCCCGGCCAGCACTGGCAGGAAGAACACCTGCCGCTGCCCGCGCACGCGGGCCTGGTCCTGTTTACCGACGGGCTGTTCGAGGGTCGGGTGGGGCCGGGCCACCAGCGCCTCGGTGAGGAAGGACTGCTGGCCATGGCCCGCGAGCCTGGCCATGCTGCCCCCGTCTGGTTTCGTCGATACGCTGCTGGACACGACCGAGGCGGCGGCCGCCCCCTACGGCGGGCTCGCCGACGACGTCGCCATCGTCCACCTCGGCTGGAAGGCAGCGCAGTGAGCGCATCCGGAGCGGCGGCTCGCCGGCCCCGGGCTCTGGACCTCGGCGTTCAGGACTGGTTCCGGCTGGTGTTCGCGGCGATCGGGGTACTGGCCGTGCTCGCCGCCGTGCTCGTCGCCTGGCTGACCGCCCAGACCCGGGGGACCTCCAACGAGCTCGTGAACTCGATCCTGCCCGCCCAGGCCCAGGCGTACCGGTTGCAGGGTGGCCTGGTCGATCAGGAGACCGGGGTCCGCGGCTACGGTCTCACCGGGGACGTGCGGTTCCTCCAGCCGTACACGGCCGGCCTGGCCACCGAGAAGGCGGCCGCGGCTCAGCTGCGCGCCCTGATCGGCGGGAAGAAACTGCTGATGGCGGATCTGGCCAGGATCGAGCGAGCCGCCCAGGCCTGGCGGGCGGGATACGCCGCGCCGTCCATCAGCCGGGCCCGCCACGGCGCCCTGACCGGCAATGACCTGACTCTGCTGGACCAGGGCAAGAACGCCTTCGACCGGCTCCGGGTGCTGTTCGCCGCCCAGAACGCCCACCTGTCCGCGGCGACGCTGGCCGACCGAGCCGCCCTCGGCCGCGCCCGGGTCTTCCAGAACTGGGTCTACGTCGCCATCCTGGTGGTCTTCCTGCTCGCCGCCGCGGCCCTGGCGGTGCTGCTGGACCGCACCGTCATCCGGCCGCTGCACCGCCTGCGCGCGGCCTCCGACGAGGTAGCGGGCGGTGACTACAGGCACCACATCCAGCCCACCGGCCCGGCGGACCTGTGGGCCCTGTCCGCGGCGGTCGAGGGGATGCGCAGCGAACTGGTCGCGGCGCTGGAGGCCAGCCGCGCCGCGCAGGCCCTCGCCGCCCGCCAGTCGGCCGACCTGGATGCCCAGGCCGCCGAGCTGCGCCGGTCCAACGCCGAGCTGGAGCAGTTCGCCTACGTGGCCTCGCACGATCTGCAGGAACCGCTGCGCAAGGTCGCCTCGTTCTGCCAGCTGCTGGAGAAGCGCTACAGCGACCAACTCGACGAGCGGGGCCTGAGATACATCGATTTCGCCGTGGATGGCGCGAAGCGGATGCAGGTCCTGATCAACGACCTGCTGACCTTCTCCCGAGTCGGCCGGGCCAGCGATGTGCTCAGGCCGGTGCCGCTCGATGAGCCGCTGGATGCAGCGGTCAGCGCCCTGTCGGCCGTCATCGAGGAGACGTCGGCGATCATCGAGCGTCCCGGACCGCTGCCGCAGGTGATGGGCGACGCGACCCTGCTCGGCATGCTGTGGCAGAACCTCATCGGCAATGCGATCAAGTTCCGGGCGGCGGACCGTACCCCGGTGATCCAGATCACCGCGGACGAGCAGCCGGACGGGGGCTGGCAGATCGGCGTGGCCGACAACGGCATCGGCGTGCCGGCCGAGTTCGCCGAGAAGATCTTCATCATCTTCCAGCGGCTGCACGCGCGAGACGCCTACCCGGGCACCGGGATCGGACTGGCCCTGTGCAAGCGGATCGTCGAGCAGCATGGCGGCGAGATGTTCCTGGACACCACCTATCCGGGCGGGACGCGCATCTACTTCACGCTGCCCGCGGCCGCCGCGGGCCCGCCTGACCGCGCTGAGATCATCGGCACCCTCACGCTCGCCGGCCCGGCCAGCCCCGCTCCCGCCAGCATGGCTCCGGCCAGCCCGGCTCCGTCCGGCCCGGGCCCGGACGAGGAGAACCCCGCCACCAGCCCCGAAGGGACACCGCATGTGCGACCTGGAACAGATCGAAGTCCTGCTCGTCGAGGATGACGCCGGCGATGAGCTGATGACCCGGGAAGCCTTCGAGGACAACAAGATCCGCAACCGGCTGCACGTGGCGCGCGACGGGGAAGAGGCGCTGGACTTCCTGTACCGTCGCGGTGCGCACGCCGACGCACCCGCGGCTGACCTGGTCCTGCTCGACCTCAACCTGCCCAAGTACGACGGGCGCCAGATCCTCGAGCAGATCAAGTCCGACCCCGAGCTCTCGCACGTGCCGGTGGTCATCCTGACCACGTCCTCGTCGGAAGAGGACATCCTGCGCAGCTACAAGCTGCACGCCAACGCGTACGTGACCAAGCCGGTGGATGTGGACCAGTTCATCGCGGCCGTGCGGCAGATCGATGAGTTCTTCGTATCGGTGGTCAAGCTGCCCAAGCGGTGACCCCGGCCCGGATCCGCCGCGAGCTGCGGGCTGGCGGACGGTCAGGCGCGGTCGGGGGCGTGGTCCTCTTCCTCGGTGGCAGGCGTGCCGCCGTCCCCGTCGGGGGGGCTGTCCGGGCCAGGGTCGTCCGGGCCGGGGTCGTCTGTGCTGGGCTTGTCTGTGCTGGGGCGGCCCGTGTCCTCCTCGCCGTTGCGGTTGCGCCGGACCATGTCGGCCAGCGCCTTGCGCATGTCGGCCCAGCTGGAACCACGCGGCACCTTGAGCGAGATGTAGGCCGCCGCACCGGTCGGGATGGGGAGCCAGAAGTTAACCAGCCGCCAGGCCAGCACGCCCAGTGTCGCGACGCTGCGGGTCAGGCCGAAGCCGATCAGGAGCACGGGGGTCACCGAGTCGATCACGCCCAGCCCGGCCGGGGTGATCGGGATGGCGCCGAGCACGTTGGCGATCCCGTACGCGGCGAACAGCCCCACCGGGTTGGTGAAGCTGCCGAACGCGGCGATGAAGCACCACAGCGACCCCGCGTCCAGCAGCCAGTTCAGCGACGCCCAGCTCAGCGAGCTGACCAGGACCCGCCGGTCGCGGGCCAGGCGGCGCAGCGACTCGTCCGCCTGGAGCACGATGTTCTCCAGCCGCGCGCCGCCGACGTAGGGGATCTTGTCGCCGATCGCGCGCAGGATGCGCCCGGCCCGTTCCGCGCCCCGGGTCAGCCCGACCACCAGTGCCGCCATCAGCGCGAGCAGGATCGCGCCCACGATGGCCACGGTCACGTAGATCGGCTGGAACCCGGCCAGCGGGATGGAGATGACCAGCGACAGCCAGAGCAGGACGTTGAGCACGACGGTGGAGCCCATGCCCTTGGTCGCCATCATCACGCCCACGTCGGTGCCGTCCAGGCCCTCCGCGGTGAACAGCGTGAACCCCACGCCCGCGCTGCCGACGGTGCCTGCCGGGATCATGTGCGCCACCGCCGCGGCGGCCAGGTCGATCCGGAATAGCCGGGACAGCCCCGGCCTGCCCTTCGGGGGCAGCAACTCCCGGGTCAGCAGGGCGTAACAGAACAGCGAGAGCCCTTCCAGAACTATCCCGGCGATCATCCAGCCGATGCCCAGCCGGTCGAGCAGGTACAGGTCCTTACTGGCCCCCACGAGCTCGGGGATGACCAGGTACTCGATGATCAGGGCCAGCAGGAACAGCAGCACCACCCGGCGCAGCGGCCGCCGGGCCGCCCGGGCCCAGCGGGTGTGCAGCCAGCGGGCCCGCAGCCAGCGTGGCACCGGGGGAGCGCCGCCGCCCTGCGGTGCGTCCCCCGGTTCCTCCTGCTGCGGCGCAGTCAGCTTCGGTCCAGCCGGCGGAAGGTGACCTCGTTGAGCAGGAGGCGCAGCGCCGCCGCGGCGGGGATGGCGACCAGGGCCCCGATGAGACCCATCAGCGCCCCGCCGAGCAGGACTGCCACCACCGTCACCACCGCCGGCACCTCCACCGTCCGTCCCATGATTCTTGGCACTATGAGGTAATCCTCCGCCAGCCGGTACGCGATGTAAAAAGCGAGGGTAGCGATGGCCACCGGCAGGGACACGGTCAGGGCGACCAGGGACACGATCGCCCCGCCGACGGTGGACCCGATGACCGGGATGAGGTCCAGCAAGGCCACCAGGAGACCGAGCAGCACCGGGTACGGAACGCCGAAGATCTGCAGCCACGCCCAGGTGCCGACGCCGGCGATCAGGGAAGTCAGGAAGTTCCCCAGCATGTAGCCGCCGACCTTGACGAAGATCTCGTCGCCGATCAGGATCACCCGGGACCGCCGGGACTGCGGGGCCAGCCGGTACAGGAACAGCTTGATCCGGGGCATCGCGGCCAGGAAGTAGATCACCAGTACCACGACGACCAGCACCGAGCTGGCCGCGCTGAGCACCAGCGCCCCGGCCCCGAGCACGCCACCCACCAGCGCGGTGCCCTTGCTGGACAGCAGCTTGGAGATGCGCTGCTCGACATGGAAGCGCGAGTTCAGCTTGCCGAGCTCGGAGTTGTGGTCTTTGAGCGTGGTCACGTAGTGCGGCAGCTCGTGAACCAGGGCGGTGACCTGGGCCGTCAGCGGCGGGGCGGCCGCGGCCACGAAGCCTGCGACGACCGCGGCCACGAAGAGCAGGATCACGATCACGGCGCACGAGCGGGGCAGCCGCCGCCGGGTCAGCCAGTTCACCGCGGGATCCAGCCCGGCCGCGATGAACAGGGCCAGGCCGATGAGGACGAGCACCGAGCGGGCCCTGATCAGCAGCTCGACCAGCCCGTAGGTGACCGCCACTCCGGCCGCGGCGGCCATGCCGACGAAGAAGGGCGAGCGCCGGTTCATGGGGCGGCCGAGCCGGCCCAGCCCCCCGGTCTCCTCGGCGATCGAGGCGGCATTCTCAACCGCCCGCTGCATGTGGTCGGGCGGTTCGTTCCCGCGAACGTCCCCCGTGGTCCCCGCGTCGCCTGGTTTCCCCTGGCCTGGCTGGGCGCCCGTGCCGTTTCCGCCCGCGCGGTCTGTCGCTTCCCGCGCCATCTCCGTCCATGCCGTCCCCGGCCGCGCTCTCGTCGCGAAGTACATGGTCGTTGGCGAGGGCCGGTTCGCTGGGGCTGGTCTCCGGATGGCCGGGGTAGGGCTCGCCCGGCTGGTCGGGGACGCCGCTACGTGACTGATCCAGGTCGCCGCGCGTCACGTCGCCCAAGCCTCCCGCGGGCACTGCCGGGCTGACCGGAGGCCGGCGGGGGCGGCAGAGCCATGGGGCTCTACGGTGCCCTGCCGCGGCCCGTTCACACATTCCCGCCGGGGCCAGGCGGCACCGAGGTGAGCGGGCCCAGCCGGGCGGACCGCCGCGGCGGCGGGCTATCTGGTCCCGATGGCGGGCTGCGAGCTGGCGGAGCGGCAGCTGGCGCCGCCCAGGCCCGCCGCGCTGCTGGTCCCCACGGCCTTGCTCGGGGTGCTCCGCATCCCGGCTCCCATGACCATCACCACGGCCTGAGCGCACCCGCGCCGCCCGGTCGGCCCCGCGTTGACCAGGCTCACGATGACCAGGCTCACGGCCGCGGCCAGCAGCAACGGAACCAGCACGATCCGGCCCAGCCGGCCGTCCGCCCGCCGTCTGCCTGAGTGATGCGGCCGGCCGGGGCGGTAGCGGTGACCCGGCAGCCGGTACCGGCTCCACCACCGGCCGGGCGGCAGCGTCTCCACGCCCGGCATCGCTTCCAGCCGGGTGAGGTCGGTGAAGACGCCGAACATCGAGGCGAGCTGGGGCTCCGCGGACTGGAGTACGTCGTCGATCGCGTCCAGTGCATGCTGCTGGCTTGCGGGCAGGGTCATGGCCACTCTCCGGGTCAGATGCTCAACCTAGCGCTACCCGCGAGCCGCCGATTAAACGGCCGCCGCCGCCCCTCACCGGTATCCCCGGTCCGGCCAGCCCGGCGCCGGCCAGCCCGGCGCCGTTCAGCCTGGCGCCGTTCAGGGTGGCGGACCGGTATGAAGCCCGGCGCCACGGGTAGAGGCGGGCGCCCGTGACCGACAAGGAGCACCGCAGATCATGACGAGCATCGAGGCCGCGCGGGGCGAGGTGGACCTGGACCGCCCGCCCGCGTGGCGCGCCACCGCGGCCGCCTTCACCGCGGCGGTGGCATCGGGGCGGCTGGACCTGCCGCTGCCGGGCAGCGGGCGGACCCGGGAGCGCTGGGACCGGCTGGCCGACCTGGCGGCCGAAGACCTGTCCCTGGCCCGGCTGGGCGAGGGGCACGCCGACGCGGTGGCCATCCTGGCCGAGCTGGGTGGCCCGGCCCCCGGACCGGGCAGCCGGTGGGGGGTCTGGGCGGCGCAGCCCCCGGGCAGCGGCCTGACCGCGGCCCACGCCGCCCGGGGCTGGCGGCTCACCGGCGTCAAGCAATACTGCTCCGGCGCGCGGGCCTGCACTAGTGCACTGGTCACGGCGGCCGCACCGGACGGGATCCGGCTGTTCGCGGTGGCCACCGGCGGTCTCACGCCGGTGCCGGGCAGCTGGCCGGCCACCGGCATGGCCGGCAGCGACACCCTCGACGTCGACTTCGATGACGTTCCCGCCGAGCCGGTCGGCCCGCCCGGCGGCTACACCGGGCGGCCCGGCTTCACCCACGGCGGCGTGGGCGTGGCCGCCTGCTGGTACGGCGGGGCCCGCGGCGTCGCGGATACCCTGCTCGGCGCGGCGCGCCGCCGCGACGTGGGCCCGCACGCCCTGGCCCACCTGGGTGCGGTCGACGTGGCGCTGACCGGTGCCCGGGCCGCGCTGGACCGGGCCGCGGACGAGATCGACACCGACCCCTGCGACCTGGACGGGACCGGGCCGGCCCGCGCCCTGCGGGTCCGGGCCCAGGTCGAGGCGGCCGCGGCCGAGGTGATGAGCCGGGCCGGCCGGGCGCTCGGGGCCGGGCCGCTGGCGCCACGACGAGGCGCATGGCCGCCGGGTCGCCGACCTGACCGTGTACCTGCGCCAGCATCACGCCGAACGGGACCTGGCCCAGCTCGGCGCGCTGCTCGCGGAGCAGGGCGCCACATGGTGAACCTCATCGAGCGGCCCGGCACCGATGAGGCGGAATGGCAGGCGTGGGCGGGGCTGCGCCAGCTCCCGGAGGCCGACCTGACCGGCTGGGCACGTGTGCTGGTGCTCGCCGCCCATCCCGACGACGAGGTGCTCGGCGTGGGCGGCACGATGGCCCGGCTGGCCGCCGCCGGGGCCCGGCTGCGGCTGGTCGCGGTGACCGACGGCGAGGCGTCCCATCCCGGCCACCCCGACCCGGCCGCGCTGGCCACCCTGCGCACCGCCGAGACCGCCGGCGCGCTGCGGGTCCTGGGCGCCCAGGACACCGAGGTGATCCGGCTCGGCTTCCCCGACACCCGGGTGGCGGCGGGTGAGGACGCCCTGGCCGCCCGGCTGCACGATCTCGCGGCCGGCTGCGACGCGGTGCTGGCCCCCTGGGACCAGGATGTGCACGCCGACCATGAGGCGGTGGGCCGGGCCGCCCGGCGCGCCAGCCCGCTCACCTACTGGTACCCGGTGTGGACCTGGCACTGGGCCGCCCCGGGCGACTCGCGGGTGCCGTGGCATCAGGGCCTGCGAGTTTCGTTGCGGCCCTCGATCGTGGCCCGCAAACGCGCGGCCATCCGCTGCTTCGCCAGCCAGCTGGAACCCCGGGGTCCCGGCACCGGCCCGGTACTCACCCCGCAGACCGTGGCGCATTTCGTCCGCGACCACGAGGTGCTGCTCCGGGCGGCGGGCTGATGAGCCTGGACCCCGGCTACTTCGACCAGATGTACGCGGCGGCCGACGACCCGTGGGGGCTGGCCACCCGCTGGTATGAGGCGCGCAAGTACGCGCTCAGCCTCGCACTGCTGCCGGAGCGGCACTACCGGGAGGCGTTCGAGCCCGGCTGCTCCGTCGGGGTGCTCACCGCCATGCTGGCCGCCCGCTGCGGTCAGGTGCTGGCCTGGGACGCCTCCGCTGACGCGGCCCGCTCGGCGGCGGCGCGGACCGCCGCGCTGCCGAACGTCCGCGTGGGCCAGGGCGCGATCCCCGGGGACTGGCCGCCCGGCCAGTTCGACCTCATCGTGTTCTCCGAGGTGCTGTACTACTTCGCCGGCAGCGGGCTGGACCAGGTCCTGGACGCGGGCGTCGCGTCGCTCCGGCCCGGCGGCACGCTGCTCGCGGTGCACTGGAGGCACCCGGTGGCCGACTACCCGCGCAGCGGCGACGACGTGCACCGCGTGCTGGCCGCGCGCCGCGACCTGGCCCTCCGGGTCGGGCACAGCGAGGCGGATTTCCACGCCGGGGTCTACCAGCGGGCCGGCCGCCCCTGGTCTCGGTGGCCCAGGCCGAGGGCCTGGCATGAGCAGGCCCGTCACGAGGAGCAGCCCGCGCAGGTGCCCGGCGTGATCGCCGCCGTCGGCGTGGTCATCCCCGCGCATGACGAGGAGGACCTGCTGCCGTCCTGCCTGTCCGCGGTGCGGTTGGCCGCCGCCCCGCTGGCCGGGATCGGTGTCCACGTGGTGGTGGTGGCGGACGCCTGCACCGACCAGACCGCGCGGCTGGCCCGGGCCGGGGGAGCGGCGGTGCTGGACATCCAGGCCCGGAGCGTCGGCGCCGCCCGCGCCGCCGGTGTCGCGGAGGTGCTCCGCCGGACCGGGCCGGTCGATCCGGCCTCCGTCTGGCTGGCCACCACGGACGCGGACACGCTGGTGCCGCCATGCTGGCTGACCCGGCAGCTGCGCTACGCCGAGGGAGGCTGGGACGCGGTCGTGGGCACGGTCACGGTCACCGACTGGCGGCAGTACCCGGCCGGGCTGCCGCCCCTGTTCGCGCGGCTGTACGACACGGCCGGCACCGATGCCCCGGGCAGCACGGGCCACCCCCATGTGCACGGGGCCAACCTGGGCTTCAGCGCGGCCGCGTACCTGGCTGCGGGCGGCTTCGGGCCGACCCGAACGGCCGAGGACCACGCGCTGGTCGGCGCGCTTGCCACGGCGGGCCGCCGGATCCTGCGCACCACCACGGTGAGCGTGGTGACCTCGGCCCGGCGCCGGGCCCGGGCCCCGCATGGCTTCAGCCACTTGCTATCCGCGCTGGCCGGCACCCGGAGGCCTGGCCCCCGATCACGTCCAGCCCGCAGAGGCCTAATCCCCGGTCAGGTCCGTGGTTGCTAGCTCTCCCGCCGGGCGGCCGACCGGCGGACAGCGCCCCGGTGGACGGCGCTGGGGTCATCCTCGTCCGGCGCGGTCTGGGTTGGATCGATGAACACGTACGGGGTGACCGGCAGCTGCTCGGACAGCCGGTGGTCGATGTCCTCAGCCAGGTCTTCCACCTGGCCGGCGCTGGAGTCATCGCTCAGCGCGACCCGGGCCGCGACGATCAGGCTGTCCGGGCCCACGTGCATGGTCCGCAGCTCGAGCAGCTGGTCCACGCCCGGCGTCTGCTCGATTTCCTCCCGGATCGCCTGGCGCACCTTGGGATCGGCGGACCGGCCGATAAGCAGTTCCCGGCTGTCCATGCCGAGCCGGAAGGCCACCACGATCAGCAGCACCCCGATGGCGATCGAGGCGGCCCCGTCAAAGACCGGGGAGCCGGTGATCTGCTCCAGCAGCAGGCCGCCGGCGGCCAGCGCGAGCCCGATGACCGCCGCGGTGTCCTCGAACAGTGCGGCCTTGACCGTCGTGTCCCGGCTGGTCTTGACGTGCTCCAGGGTGTGCGTGCGCGAGCTGTGGGCCTCGCCGCGCAGCTGGCCGTAGGCCCTGATGAACGAGGTGCCCTCGGCGATGGCGCACACGGCCAGCACCACATACGCGATCAGGAAGTCGTTCGTCTTGCTGTGCAGCGAGAGAATGCCCTCGAAGATCGAGAAGCCCGCGCCCGCGATGAAGATCCCGAACGCGGCGAGCAGCGACCAGAAGTAGCGCTCCTGCCCGTACCCGAACGGATGCTCCTCGTCGGCCGGGCGCTGGCCCTGGCGGACCGAGGTGAACAGGAAGACCTGGTTGAGCGTGTCCGCGAACGAGTGGGCCGCCTCGGCCAGCATGGCGCTGGAGCCGGTGAGGACCCCGGCCACCAGCTTGGCCAGCATGACGATGATGTTGGCCCCGCCGGCGATGATCACCGTACGGGTGGTGGACTTCCGCGATTCGGCCTGCCGCTCCGCTCGCGCCTGTCCCGTCCCGGACGTCATGGCCGGCCTGCCCCGGCCGCTGTGTTTTTCATCGCGGTCCAGTTGCCCCGGGCAGATCCGGCTAAACGGCCGGGCTGGATCTGTAGCCCCTCCAGGAACAGCACGTCACCCTCGGGCAGACCTACCATGTGGTCTCGGCCCCGGCCCAGGCAGAGCAAGAGGGCTCCGGCCGGGGCCGCACGCGCACCTACCCCTCGGAGAGTAGAGACCCATCGTGACCGCAACCGCCTCCGCCACCCCGGAGCTGCCCGCCACCATCCCGGTCCAGCGCAGGATCGCCGGGGAACTCGGAGTCCGGGAGGGGCAGGTCAGCGCGGCGGTCGAGCTGCTCGACGGCGGGGCCACGGTGCCGTTCATCGCCCGGTACCGCAAGGAGGTGACCGGCGCCCTGGACGACGCGCAGCTGCGCACCCTGGAGGAGCGGCTGCGTTACCTGCGCGAGCTGGACGAGCGGCGGACGGCCATCCTGGAGTCGATCCGCGCTCAGGGCAAGCTCGATGACGAGCTCACCGCGCGGATCATGGCTGCCGACTCCAAGGCCCGGCTGGAGGACATCTACCTGCCCTTCAAGCCGAAGCGGCGGACCAAGGCCCAGATCGCCCGGGAGGCCGGGCTGGAACCACTCGCCGATCTGCTGCTAGCCCACCCGGAGACCGGCCCGCAGCAGGCCGCCGCGGACTACGTGGCTGCGGAGCGCGGCGTGCCCGACGTGGCCGCCGCGCTGGACGGCGCCCGGGCCATCCTGGTCGAGCGGTTCGCCGAGGACGCCGACCTGATCGGCGAGCTGCGGGAGCAGATGTGGTCCCGGGGCCGGCTGGTCTCCCGGGTCCGCGAGGGCCGGGAGGAGGCGGGCGCTAAGTTCGCCGACTACTTCGAGTTCGCCGAGCCGTTCACGGCCCTGCCCTCACACCGGATCCTGGCCATGATGCGCGGGGAGAAAGAAGAAATCCTGGACCTGACCATGGATCCGGGTGAGCCCCCGGCTGACGGCCTGGCTCCTTCCGCTCCGTCCGATTACGCAACGAAAATCGCCCGGCGCTATGACGTCCACGACCGGGGCCGCCCGGGGGACCCCTGGCTGGGGGAAACGGTGCAATGGGCCTGGCGTACCCGGATCGTCGTGCACCTCGGGGTCGACCTGCGGATGCGGCTCTGGCAGCGGGCCGAGGACGAGGCGGTCGCGGTGTTCGCGGCCAACCTCCGCGACCTGCTGCTCGCCGCGCCCGCCGGGACCCGGCCCACGCATGGGCCTGGACCCTGGGTTCCGCACCGGGGTCAAGGTCGCGGTGGTGGACGGGACGGGCAAAGCGGTCGCCACCGACACGATCTTCCCGCACGAGCTGAAGCGGGGCGGGGCCGGAGGCGCTGGGTCGCCGCGCTGGGCGGAGTCCATCGCCACGCTGGCCCGGCTGGCCGCGGCCCACCGGGTGGAGCTGATCGCGATCGGGAACGGCACCGCCTCGCGGGAGACCGACCGGCTGGCCGCGGACCTGATTAAGGCGCACCCGGAGCTGAAGCTCACCAAGGTGATGGTGTCCGAGGCGGGGGCCTCGGTGTACTCCGCGTCCGCTTACGCCTCCCGCGAGCTGCCCGGCATGGATGTGTCGCTGCGCGGCGCGGTCTCGATCGCGCGGCGGCTGCAGGATCCCCTGGCCGAGCTGGTCAAGATCGACCCGAAGTCCATCGGGGTCGGCCAGTACCAGCACGACCTGGCCGAGATCAAGCTGTCCCGCTCGCTGGACGCCGTGGTCGAGGACTGCGTGAACGCGGTCGGGGTGGACGTGAACACCGCGTCGGTCCCGTTGCTGGCCCGGGTGTCGGGCATCAGCGAAGGGCTGGCCGCCGCGGTCGTGTCGCGCCGGGACGAGGCCGGCCCGTTCCGCAGCCGGACGGCGCTCAAGGACGTGCCGCGGCTGGGTCCCAAGGCGTTCGAGCAGTGCGCCGGGTTCCTGCGCATCCCCGGCGGCGAGGACCCGCTCGACGCGTCCAGCGTCCACCCGGAGGCCTATCCCGTGGTCCGGCGGATCCTGAAGGTGGCCGGGACGGCGATGCCCGGGCTGATCGGCAACACGTCGCTGCTGCGGTCGCTGCGGCCGCAAGACTTCACCGATGAGCGTTTCGGCCTGCCGACCGTGACCGACATCCTCAGCGAGCTGGAGAAGCCCGGCCGTGACCCGCGGCCCGCGTTCACCACGGCCAGCTTCGCCGAGGGCGTGGAGACGCTGGAGGACCTGGCGCCGGGCATGGTGCTGGAGGGCGTGGTCACCAACGTGGCGGCGTTCGGGGCTTTCGTGGACATTGGCGTGCATCAGGATGGTCTGGTGCATGTGTCCGCGATGTCACGGAATTTCGTGTCTGACCCCCGCCAGGTCGCGAAGCCGGGCGACGTGGTCCGGGTCCGGGTGCTCGGGGTGGACATCCCGCGTAAGCGGATCTCGCTGACCCTGCGGCTGGATGAGGAGACGCCAGGCCGCGGCGGCGGGCCGCGCCGGGAGCCGGGCCGCGCAGACGCGGCGCCGCGGCGGGAGCCAGGGCGGGAAGGCCCGACGCCGCGCCGGGAAGGCTCGGCGCCCCGGCGGGAGCCGGGCCGGGGGTCCAGGCCCGGGCGGGGTGACGCCGGGGACAGTGCGGGCCGGGAGCGGGGCCCCCGAGATGGTGCGGGCCGGGAGCGGCGGCGGCCGGGATCGGGCAGATCGGGGACCAGGGCGGCGGATCCATGGCCGATGCCCTCCGCCGGGCGGGCCTGGCCGGGAACCAGCCTGACCAGCGGCCCGGAGGCCGGCGCGGCTGAACCCAGTGGTCAGAGGTCGGGTTATGACCTACGCGGGTAAAGAGTAGTAAGAACGCTCTGTCTAGAGTGATGTTACTGATTGTCAACGTGAGCCTGCTGTGGCAGATGTCCATATCGGCCTGGCCAGGCTCCTGACCCCACCCGGAAGAGGGCGATCCCGCTCTCACCTGCGGGGTGGTGGTATGCGGAGGAGGTCACGGCAGGCAGATTCTGGTCCGCGGGGGTTCAGCCCGGCGGATTCCTGGGCGGGGATGAGTTCGGGCTGCTCATCGAGGACGCGCTGGACAGCGCCGCGGTCGAGACCCTGGCCGACGCCATTGTCCGGGCCTTCCAGGAGCCGTTCACGCTGGCCATCGGGTCGGCCATCGCGAACGCCACCGTGGGCGTGGCCACCAGCGATGACGCCACCAGCACCAGTGACCTGGTCCGGCACGCCGACCTGGCGCTGTACCGCGGCCAAGGCGGCCGGCAAGCGGCAATGGCGCCGCTACCAGCCCGTGCTCAGCACCGGCATGATGCGGCGCCGGGACCTGCAGGCGGCCCTGGACAGTGCGGTGGCGGAGTCGGCTTTCACCCTGGTCTACCAGCCGATCGTGGAGCTCAGCAGCGGCACGGTGGCCGGGTTCGAGGCGCTGCTGCGCTGGCCGCACGCGGAATGGGGCATGGTGCAGCCGGACCAGTTCATCGCCCTGGCCGAGGAGACCGGCCATATCGTCCCGCTCGGCTCCTGGGTGCTGCAGCAGGCCATGGTGGACGTGGCCCGGTGGCAGCAGCTCGCCCCCGGCCACCCGCCGGTGTACATGAGCGTGAACGTGTCCGCCCGCCAGTTGCGTGATTCGGGCTTCGTCGGGGAGGTCAGGCGGCGGCTGGCCCGATCCGGGCTGTCCCCGTCGTCCCTGGTGCTGGAGCTGACCGAGAGCGGCCTGCTCCGCCCGGACCAGCGGCTCCGGGCCGACCTGGACGAGCTGAAGGTGATGGGGGTGCGGCTGGCCATCGATGATTTCGGCACCGGCTACTCGTCCCTCAGCTACCTGCGCGAGCTGCCGATCGACGTGCTCAAGATCGACAAGTCCTTCGTGGACGGGATCACGGTGTCCACGCAGCGGCTGGCCCTCGCCGAAGTCATCGTCCGGATCGCCAAGACGCTGGGGCTGACGGTGATCGCCGAGGGGATCGAGAGCGAGGTGCAGCGGGACATGCTGGTCTCGATGGGCTGCCGCTATGGGCAGGGCTACCTGCTGGCCACCCCGATGCCCGCGGCCGAGGCCGAGGCGCTGCTCCGGGTCGGCCGTGGCCTGGTGCCGCAGCTGCCCGGCTCCCGCCGGTTAATGCGGGCCCACCTCGCCCCGGCCTGCTGATCCGCCGTCCCAGCCGGCGCCGCAGTGGCCGATTCCCGCCGCCGTACCCTCATGCCCGCGCCGCGCCCGGCCGGGGCCGCCTGGTTGACCCGCCTGCCGTCTAATGCTCTTATTGAGCAGAGGAATCAGATGATATTGGGGGATAGCCATGTCGCAACGAGGCGCGGACGGCCATCACTACCAGCCCGGCTTCGGCAACGAGTTCGTCAGCGAAGCGGTCCCGGGCGCGCTGCCCGCGGGCCGCAACTCGCCGCAGCGTGCCCCGCTGGGCCTGTACGCGGAGCAACTGAGCGGGACGGCCTTCACCCAGCCGCGCGCGGTCAACCGGCGGACCTGGGTCTACCGGATCATGCCGTCCGCGGCGCACCCGCGCTTCGACCGGATCGGCAACGGATCCCTGCGCAGCGCGCCGTTCGACGAGATCGAGCCCGATCCCAACCGGCTGCGCTGGGACCCGCTGCCGCTGCCGGCCGACCCGGTGGACTTCGTCGATGGCCTGTACACCGTGGGCGGGAACGGGGACCTGCGGACCCGCAGCGGGATGGCCGTGCACCTGTACGCGGCCACCTCGCCGATGACCGACCGCTACTTCGTGGACTCGGACGGGGAACTGCTGTTCGTGCCCCAGCAGGGCCCCCTCGTGCTGCACACCGAACTGGGCCCGCTGCAGCTGAGCCCCGGCGAGATCGCCGTCGTCCCGCGGGGGATCCGGTTCCGGGTGGACCTGCCCGGCGGCCCGGCCCGGGGCTACCTGTGCGAGAACTACGGCGCGCCCTTCACCCTGCCCGAGCGCGGCCCGATCGGCGCCAACGGGCTGGCTAACGAGCGTGACTTCCTGGCCCCCACGGCCGCCTACGAGGAACGCGGCGGCCCGGTCGAGGTGGTGCAGAAGTTCGGCGGCAATCTGTGGGCGGCGCCTTACGACCATTCGCCGCTGGACGTCGTGGCCTGGCACGGCAGCTATGTGCCGGTCAAGTACGACACCGCGAACTTCATGGTGCTGGGCACGGTCAGCTTCGACCACCCGGACCCGTCGATCTATACCGTGCTCACTTCGCCGTCCGATTCCCCGGGCCAGGCCAACGTGGACTTCGTCATCTTCCCGCCGCGCTGGCTGGTCGGCGAGGACACCTTCCGGCCGCCCTGGTTCCACCGCAACGTGATGTCGGAGTTCATGGGCCTGGTCGAGGGGGCTTACGACGCCAAGGCCGAGGGGTTCCTGCCCGGCGGGGCCAGCCTGCACAACACGTTCACCTCGCACGGCCCGGACGCCGAGACGTTCGCCCGGGCCAGCCGCGCGGAACTGGCCCCGCAGAAGGTCACCGGCACCCTGGCGTTCATGTTCGAGAGCCGCTGGATGATCATCCCGACCCGGCAGGCGATGGAGGCCGCGCACCGCCAGCCCGACTATGACTCGGTCTGGGCCGGCCTGACCCCGTCCTTCGCCGGGCCTGCTCTTCAGCGGTGACCGAGCCCGAAGTGGAGGAGGCGGTCCCGCAGGTCCCCGGCGCGCTGCTGCCGGTGCCGCCGCCGCGGCTCACCGGCATGCTGCCGCTGTGGTACCAGCTAGCCCAGAGCCTGCGTGCCGCCATCGTGGGCCTCGACCGGGACGGGCCGCTCCGGCTGCCGACCGAGGTGCAGTTCGCCCGGCACTACGGGGTGAGCCTGACCACCGTGCGCCAGGCGCTGAGCTCCCTGGCTGCCGAAGGCCTGATCAGCAGGCACCGGCGGCGCGGCACGTTCGTCAACGCCGATGCGCTGCGGGTCCGGGCGCTGCGCGTGCTGGGTTCCGCGGACGCGGTGATGGCCCAGCAATCCAGCGACGAGGTCCGGGTGCTCGGCCGGACCCGGGTCCGGGCCAGCGCGCTGCCTGCGCGGCTGGGCCCGGTGCGCGAAGCCGTGCTGATCCGCCGGCTGCGCCTCGACGACGGCGTGCCGGTCAGCTACGCGGAGAACTACCTGCGCCCCGAACACGCGGCCCGGGTGAGCGACGAGGCGCTGGCGCATGCCCCGGTCACCAAGATCCTCCGCGACGAGCTGTCGCTGCCCCTCAGCAGGATCGACAACGAGGTCTCGGCCCGCCTGGCCCCGGCCGACGTGGCCGGGCTGCTGCGGATCGATGCGCTGAGCCCGGTGCTGGTTTCCGAAAACGTGACTTACGCGGACGGGACTACCCCGGTGGACGTGGCCCGGATCCACTACCGTGGCGACCGCTTCACATTCGCGATCTCCCTGGACATTCCTTGACCTTGCTGACTTTCACCGAGCACGCCCTGCCGTACTGCGTGTTCTCCCGTGGCACGGACAGCCCCCGGGTGGGGGCTGGCCTCGGCACCTACATCGTCGACCTGCACCGGACGTTCGGCGACCAGATCTTCGCCGGGCCCTCGCTCAACGCCTTCATGAGCCGTGGGCCGCGGGCCTGGCAGCGCACCCGGGAACGGCTGCTCGCATCCGTGCGCGGCGGCCAGATCGGCGAGCTCGTCCCGATCGCGGACGCCACCCTGCATCTGCCCTTCGAGGTGGCGGACTTCGCCGACTTCTACTCCTCGCTGGAGCACGCCACCAACGCCGCGCGGGTCCTGCGGCCCGGCGATCCGCAGCTGCACCGCAACTGGCGCGAGATGCCGGTCGGATACCACGGCCGGGCCGGCACCGTGGTGGTCAGCGGCACGCCCGTGCCCCGCCCGTGCGGCCAGCTGGCCCCGGGGCACGCGCGGCCTGAGCTGGCGCCCACCCGGCGGCTGGACTTCGAGGCGGAGATCGGCTTCGTGGTGGGGGCCGGATCGCCGCCCGGCCAGCCCGTCCCGGCCGGGGCGTTCGCCGAGCACGTGTTCGGCGTGGTCCTGCTCATCGACTGGAGCGCCCGGGACATCCAGGCCTTCGAGTCCCGGCCGCTCGGCCCGTTCCTGAGCAAGTCCTTCGCGACCACGATCTCGCCGTGGGTCATCCCGCTGGCCGCGCTGGAGCAGGCCCGGGTGCCGCCGCCCGTCCAGGATCCCGAGCCGCTCGGCTACCTGCGGGCCAGCCCGCCCTGGGGCCTGGATATCGACCTCACGGTGAGCATCAACGACCAGGTGATCTCCCGGCCCCGCTTCGCCACCATGTACTGGACCGCGGCGCAGCAGCTGGCTCACCTGACCGTGAACGGCGCCGCGCTGCGTACCGGAGACCTGTACGGCTCGGGCACGGTGTCCAGCTTCCGCCGGGACGAGATGGGCTCGCTGCTGGAGATCACGGCCGGTGGCCGGGACCCGATCACGCTGCCGGACGGCCGGACCCGCAGCTACCTGGCCGACGGCGACACGGTCACGCTGGCCGGGTCGGCGCCCGGCCCGGGTGGCTCGCGGATCGAGTTCGGCACGGCGTCCGGCCAGGTGATCAGCCAGACCGGCGGTTAAGCCGGCGCCTCGCCCGGCTGGGCGTTGAACGCCTCAAGGGCCTCGCCGGCTGTGTCGAAGTAGGCGTCCGGCCCGGCGGCGCCGCTGATCCCGTAGTGCTCGAGCTGCTGGCGCACCGGCGTCATCAGGCCGCTCACCACGAACTGGATGTGCCGCTCGTGCAGTTGCGCGATCGCGCCGCTGAGCACCAGGGAGGCGGTGTAGTCCACGTCGCCGATGGCCGCGCCGTCAAAGACGAACCAGCGCAGCGGGCCGCCCTGAGAGCTGACCGCCAACAGGTCTTCCACCAGCCGGGACGCGTTCGCGAAGTACAGGCTGGTGCCGAAGCGGTAGATGACCAGCCCGGGCTCGGTGCGGGCGCCCGGGGTGACCGGCATGGTCCGCCAGTGCCCGGCCGCCGACTTCACCAGCACGATGTTGCGCGGATGATAGCTGTGCCGCAGGTGGTCGATGATGGAGACGATCACGGCCACCAGGATGCCGGCCTGGATGCTCAGCGCCACCACGGCCACCGCGGTGATCACGGCCACCGCGAACTCGGGCTGGCGGACCCGCAGCACCCGGCGCATGCCGCGGATGTCCACCAGTTCGGCGCCGATCAGGAACACCACCGCAGCCAGGGCCGGGATCGGCAGGTAACTGAGCGGGCCGGTGGCGACGAGCAGCACGACGAGGGCCAGCGCGCTGGTGGTGAGCGAGGACACCTGGCTCCGGCCGCCCGCGTCGTCCACGATCTGGGTCTTGGTCGGGCTCCCGTTCACCACGAAGGTCCCGGTGAACGCGGCGGCGATGTTGCCGGCCCCGAGCCCGACCAGGTCGGTGTCGGTGCGGAACGGCTCGCCATGCTTGGCCGCGTACGCGCGGGCGGTGGCCGCGCTCTGGGCCAGGATGACCAGGAAGATCGACGCCGAGGTGCCCAGCAGGGCCAGGGTGTTGTGCAGCCCGAAGGCCGGCAGCCCGAAGGCGGGCAGCCCGCGGGGAATGTAGCCGAGCACGCTGACCCCGTGGGCGGCCAGGTCGCCCACCCGGCTGGCGATGATCGCGCCGATCACGGCGATCAGTGCCCCGGGGATCCGGCGGGTGATCCGCCGGGCGGCCATCATCACCGCGACGACGCTCAGCGACACGGCAACGGTAAGACCCTGGGCCTGGGGCAGCGCGGCGACCGTCTCCCCCAGCTTGACCAGCGTGTGCGAGCTGGACGCGGTGACCCCCAGCATGTCGGGGAGTTGCCCGATCGCGACCTGGATCCCGACCCCGGTGAGGAAGCCGAGCAGCACCGTGCGGGACAGGAAGCTGGCCAGGAAGCCGAGCCGGGCCAGCCGGGCCAGCATCAGCAGGGCGCCGGTGAGCAAGGCCGCGAGCCCGGCCAGCCGGATGTACTCCGCCGAGCCGGGGTCGGCCAGCCGGACCAGGGCACCGGCCAGGATGGCCGCAGTCGCGGAGTCCGCCGCCACGACCAGATGCCGCGACGCCCCGAACACGGCGAACAGGGCCATCGGGAGCAGCAGCGTGTACAGCCCGGTGACCACCGGCATCCCGGCGATCCGGGCGTAGCCGAGCACCTCGGGGATGCCCACCGCGGCCAGCGTGACCCCGGCCAACAGGTCTCCGGGCACCTGGCCCCGGCGGAGCGGGAGCAGCCCCTGCAGCACCGGCCACTCCCGCGGCCGTGCCCACCCGGCTGCCATCCTCACCGGCTCACCCCGTCCCGCGCCCTAGATCCCGTCATCATGCCCGCCGCCACGCACGGGACGGGTTTCCGCGCGGGCGCTGTTCCCCACATTTCACGCCCGACGTGCGTCCTGGCGGATGTTTTGTCCGGTTACGACGCACGTCGGGCGTGAAACGTGGGCGGGGAACGAGTCAGGCGTCGCGGACCCGCGTTCCCGCGGGGTCGAAGGGGGGGCGCAGGGACACGGTGGCCGGGTGCAGGTCGCCTCCCGCGTTGATTTCGTAGGTGCCTGCGTCCAGGAATTCGCGGGTGACCACCTCGCCGGCCGGGTGCCGCAGGTAGCCGAGGCCCACCGCCCCGCCGACGGTCTCGCCCCAGGCCGCCGAGGTCAGCTGGCCGACCGCTACCCCATCGCGCAGCACGAGCTCGCCGCCCCACAGCATCGGCCTGCGCCGCTCCTGGTCCGGCTGCTTGCCCGGGCCCGGGGCTGGCCCCCCTTCCAGTCCCGGGCCCGGCTCCCGGTCCTGGTCACCAACCAGGACCGAAACCAGCCGTCGTCGCGGGCCTTCAGCCCGGACCTTCTCCACCGCCTCCCGGCCGAGGAAGGGAACGCCGCCGCGAAGCTTGCAGGCGAACAGCAGTCCCGCCTCCACCGGGCCGTACTCCGGGGTCAGCTCGCGGCCGAAGGCCCGGTACCCCTTTTCCAGCCGCATCGACTCGATCGTGTAGTAGCCGGCCTGGGCCAGCCCGAACTCCGGGCCCACCCCGGTGAGCAGCTCGAACACCCCCGCCGCGCACTCGGCGGGCACGTACAGTTCCCAGCCCAGCTCGCCCACGTAGGTGATCCTGGTGGCGCGCAGGCGGAAGTACCCCAGGTCGATCTCGCGGCTGGTCCCGAACGGGAACGCCGCCGGGCCCAGGTCGGCCGAGGACAGCGCGGCCAGCAGATCCCGCGACCTCGGCCCCATCACGCCGAGTACGGCGTACGCCGAGGTGACGTCGACCACCCGCGCGGAGGCGTCCGCGGGCATCCGCCGCCTGATGTGGTCCTGGTCCCGCTCCGTCGTGGCTGAGCTGCTGACCAGCAGGAACTCCTCCGCGGACAGGCGGGTCACGGTCAGGTCGGACTCGTAGCAGCCCCGCTCGTTCAGCAGCCCGGTGTACACGGTCCGGCCCGGCGGCACGGCCACGTCCGCGGTGCACACCCACTGCAGGGCCCGCTCGCTGTCCGGCCCGGTCACCAGGTACTTGGAGAACGACGTCTGGTCGAACAGGGCCACGTCCTGGCGGGCCGCCCGCTGTTCCGCGGCCGACCAGGGCAGCCAGTTCGGCGCGTCCCAGGAGTACTCGATGACGGGCTCCGCCCCGTCCGGCGCGAACACGTTGGGCCGCTCCCAGCCCATCCGGCTGCCGAAACACGCGCCGGCCGCCGCCACCAGGTGGTGCACGGGGGAGCGGCGCAGCGGCCGGGCCGTGGCCAGTTCCCGGTTCGGCCACGGCAGCGCGTAGTGCAGGCCGAGCACCTCCCGGACCCGGTCGTGCAGGAACCGGGTGTTGCCGTGGAACGGCGCGAACCGCCGGATGTCGGCCGCGGTCAGGTCCAGGCCCGGGTCGCCGCTGAGGATCCATTCCGCCAGGGCCCGGCCGGCGCCGCCGGCGGAGGCGATGCCGACCGAGTTGAAGCCCGCCCCGACGAAGAAGTTCCGCAGCCCGGGCGCCTCACCCGCGATGAACTGGTTGTCGGGGGTGAAGCTCTCCGGGCCGTTGTAGAACTTCTTGATGCCAGCGTCGCGCAGCGCCGGGATGCGCCGCTGCGCCTGCTCCATCAGCGGCGCGAAGTGCTCCCAGTCCTCACCGAGCAGCTGGAACTCGAACGGGTAGGGGATGTCGTCCGGGGACACCCAGGGCTTGGCGTCCGGCTCGAACCCGCCCACGACCAGGCCGCCCACCTCTTCCTTGAAGTAGGTGTAGCCGTCCGGGTCGCGGAGCACCGGCAGGTCCCGGTGTATCCCGTCGATCTGGTCGGTGACCACGTAGAAGTGCTCGCAGGAATGCAGCGGGACGGTCACCCCGCACCACGCGGCCACCTGCTTGGCCCACTGCCCGGCGCAGTTGACCACGACCTCGGCGCCGACGTCGCCCTCGGTGGTGCGCACCCCGGTCACCGCCCGGCCAGACCGGGTTTGGGTGGTCGCGATCCCGGTGACGCGGATCCGTTCCCGGATGGTGACGCCCCCGTTCCGGGCCCCCTTGGCCAGCGCGTAGGTCAGGTCGGCCGGGTTGGCCTTGCCGTCGTCGGGCAGCCAGATCGCCCCGGTCAGGTCGCTGATCTCGATGACCGGATAGCGCTCTCGCGCCTGCCCCGGGCTGAGCATCTCGGCCTGCAGGCCGAAAGCCTCGGCGGCCGCGGCGGTCCGCCGGAGCTGGGTCAGCCGCTCCGGCGTCCGGGCCACGATGAGCCCGCCGCAGCGCCGGTACCCGGCCGACAGCCCGGTCTCCGCCTCCAGCCGGGCGTACAGGTCGGTGGAGTACTGCACCAGCCGGGTGCCGCTCTCGGTGGCCCGCAGCAGCCCGACCAGCCCCGCCGCGTGCCAGGTGGTCCCGCAGGACAGCTGGCCCTGCTCCAGCAGCAGCACGTCGGTGCAGCCCTGCTCGGCCAGGTGGTACGCGACGCTGGTGCCGATCACCCCGCCGCCAACGATGATCACCTGGGCCCGGTCAGGCAGCGGCGCCGGACTAGTCATCGCGGGCCGCCTCGTCCAGCAGGCGGTCCCAGGCCGGGCTGGTCATCACGGCCGCGGCCGTCTCGAACCGCTCCAGGGCCCAGCCCCAGAAGTCGAATGCGATCGGGCTGCTAGCGTGCTGGATCGCTCCCCACAGCGTCCATCCGTACTTGCCTATCAGCCCCAGGATCTGGGCGCGCGCGATCTTGTTCCGCAACGAAAAGCCGTGGTACGCACGCACCAGATCCGCGAGGGCCTCGGTGGACAGGCCGCATTCACCCCAGATGTTGCCGAGCTCGAAGCAGGGGTCGTTGTTGCCGGAGTACTCGTAGTCGATCAGCCAGAGCTTCGCGCCGTCGTCGATGAAGTTCGCGGCGAGCAGGTCGTTGTTGCACGGCACCGCGGCGGGCTCGCGGACCGCGAGGGCCCGGCGGGCCGCGGTCACCTGCGGCATCAGCTCCGCGTACCCGGCCGGGACGGCGAACCCGTGCGCGGTGGCCACGGCCAGGTAGCGTTCCTGGACCTCGAACATGTTGAAGTCGCCGGCGAACCGGGGACCGGCGTGCAAGCGCCGGCACGCCTCCGCCACCCTGGGGATGTTGAGGGGGTCGGCCAGATCTTCGTTATCGAAAGTACGGCCCTCGATGAAGCCGAGGACCAGCAGGCCGTGCTCGGGCCGGTAGGCGACGACCGGCGCGCCCACCCCCGCCGCGGCGGCGGCCACCGAGTTGCGGTGCTCATGGTCGCGGTTGATCGCGAGCAGGTCCCCGGGAGACCAGACCCGGGCCACGAACGTGCCCTCGGGGGTGGACACCTTGTAGTTCCGGTTGGTCAGCCCGCCCGGCAGCGGCGTCACCGTGCGCGGGGTCGCGGCCAGGCAGGGCACCTGGTCAAACAGGCCGGGGTCTAGCAGATCGTTCATTGCCCCGCAGGGTAAGGGCCCGCGGCGGGAAAGGTCTAGACATAATCACGGGATTGTCGCAACACTGTGTCCATCTCGGGTCTAAACGGTCATTGGGTCTAGACAGTAACTTCGCCGGGAACTTACGCTACGCCTCAACCTGCGGCCCATCGCAGCGCCCTGAATCCAGGGGAGGACCCGCTGATGACCACCGCCTCCGACTCCGCCGCACACGAACGGGATTCCGCCGACCTCGCCCAGTTCGGGTACAAGCAGGAGCTCAAGCGCTCGCTCGGGCTGGGTAGCTCGTTCGCGGTCGCCTTCAGCTACATCTCACCCTCCACCGGCATCTTCACCCTGTTCGCGCTGGGCCTGACCACGATCGGCGGGGTGTTCATCTGGACCTGGCCGGTGGTGGCGGCGGGCCAGTTCCTGGTCGCGCTCAACTTCGCCGAGGTGTCCAGCCACTACCCGGTGGCGGGGTCGGTGTTCCAGTGGACCAAGTACCTGGCCAACCGGACATATTCGTGGTTCACCGGCTGGATCTACCTGTTCGCCGGCATCCTGACCGTCACCGCGGTGGTCGCGACCATGCCGATCGCGCTCATTCCCGCCCTCAACGGCCTGGGCTGGCACAGCCTGAACGCAGCCAGCCTGCACACCCAGCTGGTGGTCGCGCTGATCATCCTGGTCATCATCACCGTGCTGAACATCTACGGGGTGCGGCTGGTCGCGGTGATCAACAACACCGGGGTGGTGTTCGAGATCCTCGGCATGTTCGTGTTCGCGATCGTGCTGCTGATCTTCCACAACCACCAGGGCTTCCACGTGGTCACCAACAGCGGCGGCCTGCACGTCGGGGCGAACTCGTTCCTGGCCGCCATGTTCATGAGCCTGTTCGTCATCTACGGATTCGACACCGCCTCAACCCTGGCCGAAGAGACCCGGGATCCCCGCCGGGCTGCGCCCAAGGCGGTGCTGTTCTCGGTGATCGGCGCGTTCATCATCGGCGGTGTATTCCTGCTCGGCACGCTGATGGCCATCCCGAACCTGAACACCGCGATCAGCAAGGGGTGGACTCCGGCCACGATCATCGAGGCCAACTTCTCGACCGGGCTGGCCACCGTCTACCTGCTGGTCGTGTCGGCGGCGATCTTCGTCTGCTGCCTGTCGATCATGGCGGCGACGATCCGGCTGTGCTTCGGCATGTCCCGTGATAACCAGCTGCCGTTCTCGGGGCTGTGGTCCAAGGTCTCGCCCACCCTGCACACCCCGGTGTGGGCCTGCATCGTGATCGCGGTGCTGGCCGCGGTGCCGTTCCTGAAGTACTCCGGGGCCGGGATCATCGCCATCGCCGCGACCGGCATGATCTACCTCAGCTACTTCCTGGGCAACCTGGTGATCATGCGGGCCCGGCTGCGCGGCTGGCCAAAGATCAGTGCGCCGTTCAGCCTGGGCCGCTGGGGCCCGGTGGTCAACGTCCTCGCGCTGCTGTACGGCGGGGCCATGCTGGTCAACTTCGCCTGGCCCCGGGTGGCCAGCAACCCGGAGCCGAGCCAGACCGGCGGCCTGCTGACCTTCGGGATCGACTTCGTGAACAAGATCCCGATCCTGTGGCTGGTGGTCATAGTCATTGCGCTGATTGGCGTGATCTACTACCTGGCCGTCGGGCGGCGCAAGCAGTTCGCCCCGGTGGTCGCGCCGGCCGGGGACGACGAGCCGCTGGTGACCGGGGCGGCGTAGCCGGAGACATGAGCCCTTGACGCAGCAGGACCAACCACCCGGCGCCAGGCCGGACCGGCCCGCGGCGGCCCTGCTGGACCTGGCGCCGCCGGTGATCGTCAAGGAGCCGGGCAGCACCGCGCACGGGCAGATCGAGGACTGGCTGGCCGAGGCGATCGAGGGGGGCCGCCTCGCCCCGGGCGACCGGATGCCCACCGAGCAGGCCCTGGCCGCGTGGCTGGGCGTCAGCCGGATGACGTTGCGGCACGCGCTGGCCACGCTGGCCCGCCGCGGACTGGTGGACCGGGCGGTCGGCCGCAACGGCGGCACGTTCGTGGCCCAGCGCAAGCTGGAACAGGACCGCACCACCCTGGCCGGGTTCTCCGAGCAACTGCGGCGGCACGGGATGGTCGCGGGCGCCCGGGTGCTGTCCGCGGCCGAGCGGCCGGCCCGGCCGGGCGTGGCCAGCGCCCTGAAGATCGCCCCGGGCGACCCGGTCTGCGAGATCCGGCGGGTCCGGCTCGGCGACGGCCGTCCGATCGCGGTCGAGTGCTCGGACTTCCCCGCCGCGCTGTTCCCCGGGCTGCTGCAGTGCCGGCTCGACGGATCCCTGTACGACCTGCTGGACGAGAAGTACCAGCAGCGGCCGTGCCGGGCGCGGGAAAGCCTGGAGCCGGTGACGGCCGGGGTGCGCGAGGCCGAGGCGCTGGAGGTGCGCGAGGGCGCCCCGCTGATGCTGGTCGAGCGGATCGCCTACGCGCAGGCGGGCCACCCGGTCGAGTTCGCCCGGGACCTGTTCCGCGGCGACCGGACCCGGATCGTCATGTGGACCTCGGAGCTCACGCATGTCGGCTGAGGTCGGCCCCGTAGGGCCGGCCTCCGGTAAGTCAGCGGCCGGCCCCAGCTTGCTCGCGGTGAGCGACCTGCATGTGGCCTACCCGCAGAACCGGCAGCTGGTGGAGGACCTGCGGCCACGGTCGGCGGCGGACTGGCTGCTGGTGGCCGGCGACGTGGGGGAGCGGCTGCCGGACATCGAGTGGGCGCTGCGCACCCTGAGCGAGCGCTTCGCCCAGGTCGTCTGGGTGCCCGGGAACCACGACCTGTGGACGCACCGCACCGACCCGGTCCAGCTTCGCGGTGAGCAGCGCTACCGGCGGCTGGTGGAGTTCTGCCAGCGGCTGGGCGTGCTCACCCCCGAGGACCCCTACCCGGTCTGGGACGGGCCCGGCGGCCCGGTCCGGATCGTGCCGCTGTTCCTGCTCTATGACTACTCGTTCCGGCCGGACGGCGCGCAGACCAAGGCCGAGAGCCTGGCCCGCGCCTACCAGACCGGGGTGGTGTGCACCGACGAGCGGTGGCTGCACCCCGACCCCTATCCGAGCGCGGAGGAATGGTGCTGGGCCCGGGTCGAGGCGACGCAGGCGCGGCTCGCGGCCCTGCCGCCTGGGCCGCCCGCGGTCCTGGTGAATCACTTCCCGCTGATCAGGGAGCCCACCCGGGTGCTGCGGTACCCGGAGTTCGCCCAGTGGTGCGGCACCACCCGGACCGACGACTGGCACGTCAGGTTCAACGCCGCGGCCGTGGTCTACGGTCACCTGCACATCCCGCGGACGATCTGGCGGGACGGGGTCCCGTTCGTGGAGGTGTCGCTGGGCTATCCGCGCGAGTGGCAGCGCCGGGCCGCCCCGCCGGACCTGCCGCGCCAGGTGCTGCCCCGGATACCGGAACAATCGGCATTAACTACACAATCAGTGCGGTAGCTCTCACACTGCGCTGTGTGCCTGGCTGGCCTGGCGCGGGGCAAACCAGCCCAGGTCGGGCTGGTGCTGATCGAGGTGGACCGAGAACAGGGCCCACACGACTTTCCCCGTCTCGGTGGGGGCGGTGCACCCCCAGCGGTCGCTCAGGGCGCTGATCACGTGCAGCCCGCGGCCGCTCTCGGCCAGGTAGTCAGGCTCTTTCGGCTCCGGCAGCCGGGGGCTGGGATCAGCCACCGCGCACAGCACGAAGTGGCCCGGCTGGACCAGCCCGAGACGGACCGGCCACCGGCTGCGGGCCGCCGGCCCAGCCCCCGCCCGGGCCTGGGGCACCGCGTGGCGCAGGGCGTTGGTCAGCAACTCCGACACCACGACCGCGACGTCGTCTCCGCGGTCCTGCACGCCCCAGCGCCGCATGGTGGACAGGCAGAAGTCGCGGGCGGTGCCGACCGACCTGGTGTCCGTCCCTGGCGTCCGCTGCGCGAGGCGCGGGAAACAGGTCCAGTCCGTCGAGGCCAGCCCAGGCGTCCGCTGGCGGGCTCCGCTCGCCGCGGCCGCCATGGCCACCGCAGGCGCCAGCCAATGCCAGCCCAAACGGCTTATCGCGTGACCTGCCAGGCCTAATGGCTGTGCCGTCATTGCCTTCCGAGGAATCTGTCGCTACCGGGAACGGCCAACAGGGGTCATCTTGCCCCATGCACGTAACGTTTGCAACGCCCGTTGCACGAACGCTTGCACGTGCATCCGATCTGTTAGGCTGCACAGTGCAGGTGAGCGTCTACCATACCTGCATCAGGTGCGTTTCCCCTCGTCCAGGGAGGAAAAGTTGCAGGTCAAGAACGGTATCCCGGCTGGAGAGCTGGACGCCCGCTGGCGCAAGTCCACCGCCAGCAACCCCAGCGGCAGTTGCGTGGAGGTGGCCGAGCTGCCGGGCGACTCGATCGCCATGCGCAACTCCCGGTTCCCGGCTGGGCCGGCCCTCATCTACACCCGCGCGGAGATCGCCGCGTTCCTGGCCGCGCTCAAGGACGGCGAGTTCGATGACCTGTGAACCCGGCCTGTGACCTGGCCCGGATCATCAATGAACTTGGCTGAAACGGACGAAACGACCGGTCTCGCTGTCGTTAATGCGCGGTTGGGGCGCATGCAATCGAATGCGGGCTCGCCGTGAATAAAACGTGAAATTCGACCCGGGACACCGGGGGGTCCCGGTGATATCGTGCTCTGTGTGTTCCGCTTAGTAGTGGTTCACGCTGCTGTCGGCAGATACCACGCGCCCGCAATGGCGCCACTGGGGCTGAGCGTCTGACATCGGCCGGGGGTCTGGGAAGTGGCTGGTCAACCATTGGGTCGGGAGTGGCATGGAGCCGAAAGCTGAGATGGGATCGATCTATCCGGCTGGCAACCCGTCGAACGGGTCACTGACCGGACCGCGCGCCGGCGCCACCGTCGTACGGATGGTGCTCGGCGCGCAGCTGCGCCGCCTCCGGGAGGAGGCCGGGCTCACCCCTGAGCAGGCCGGTTACGAGATCCGGGCGTCGCGGTCGAAGATCAGCCGTCTCGAGCACGGCCGGGTGGGCTTCAAGATCCGCGATGTCGAGGACCTGCTGACCCTGTACGGGGTGACCGACCAGAAGCTGCGCCTCGGCCTGCTCGGGCTGGCCGAGCAGGCCAACGAGCAGGGCTGGTGGACCCAGTACAGCGACATCTTGTCGGACTGGTTCGAGACCTACCTGGGCCTGGAGGCCGCGGCCACCCTGATCAGGACCTTTGAGCTGCAGTTCGTCCACGGCCTGTTCCAGACCCGGGACTACGCGCGGGCGGTCACGCTGCTCGGCTACCGCGCCGCCCCCGAGGGGGAGGTCGACCGCCGGGTTGACCTGCGGATGGCCCGCCAGGAGCTGCTCACCAGTCCCCAGCCGCCCCGGGTCTGGTCCGTCATGGACGAGGCGGCGCTGCGCCGGCCGATCGGCGGCCGGGACGTGATGCGCGCCCAGCTGGCTCACCTCCTCGAGGTAGCCACGCTGCCCGAGGTCACCCTGCAGATCGTGCCATTCCGCCGGGGCGGGCACGCGGCCGCGGGCGGGTCTTTCACCGTGCTGCGCTTCGGCGAGCCGGATCTGCCGGATGTGGTCTACATCGAGCAGCTGACCAGCGCCCTTTACCTGGAGCGGCGTTCTGACGTGGACCATTACATGGAGATCATGAACCGGCTGAGCGCCGAGGCGCTTACCCCGCCCGGGACCACCCGCCTGATCAAGGAAATCATCAAAGACACCTGAGCTTGTCCCGCTGTCTTTCCCAGGGCCCCGTGCTGTGCGCCGGGGCCCTGTGTGATGACACGGTGCCGTTATGTCCCATTCCGCGGGGACATGCGTTTGGTGTTGCGGGCCAGGGGCACTTTCCCGGGGCCAGGGCACTGCAATACCTGGTGCAGGGGAGGCGTTATGGTCGCATGGTCCACGCGGTGAACACGCTCGACCACGGGTGCGCGTCGCGGCGGCAGGCCGGCACATCGACCAGGGACGGACATCGTGGCGCAGGAGGCTTTGATCTGGCCGGGTAACAGCTACCCGCTCGGGGCGACCTTCGACGGGGTAGGCACCAACTTCGCCCTGTTCTCCGAGGTCGCTGAGCGGGTTGAGCTGTGCCTGTTCGACGAGGATGGTGCCGAGACCCGGGTCGCGCTGCACGAGGTGGACGGCTTCGTCTGGCATGGGTACCTGCCAGGGGTGAGCCCGGGCCAGCGGTACGGCTACCGTGTGCACGGCCCTTACCACCCCGCGGCCGGGCAGCGCTGCAACCCGGCCAAGCTGCTGCTCGACCCGTACGCGAAGGCCATCGAGGGCAGCGTGCAGTGGGACCAGGCCGTGTTCGCCTATCCCTTCGGCCACCCGGACCAGCGCAACGACGAGGACTCTGCCCCGCACGTGCCCCGCTCGGTGGTGGTCAACCCGTTCTTCAGCTGGGATTCCGACCGGCACCCGCGGACTCCGTACCACGAGACTGTGGTCTACGAGACCCATGTGCGCGGCCTCACCAAGCTGCATCCCGAGGTGCCCGAGACGCAGCGCGGCACCTACCAGGGGCTGGCTCATCCCGCGGTCATCGAGCACCTGCAGAAGCTGGGCGTGACCGCGGTCGAACTGATGCCGGTGCACCAGTTCGTCAGCGACGCGATCCTGGCCGAGCGCGGGCTGGCCAACTACTGGGGCTACAACACCATCGGCTTCTTCGCCCCGCATAACGCCTACGCCGCCAGCGGCGCCCGCGGCGAGCAGGTGCAGGAGTTCAAGTCGATGGTCCGCACGCTGCACCAGGCCGGTATCGAGGTCATCCTCGACGTGGTCTACAACCACACGGCCGAGGGCAACCACCTGGGGCCCACGCTGTCCTTCCGGGGCATCGACAACGCCTCGTATTACCGGCTGGTCGGCGACGACCCGCAGTTCTACATGGACACCACCGGCACCGGCAACAGCCTGCTCATGCGGCACCCTCACGTGCTGCAGATGATCATGGACTCGCTGCGGTACTGGGTGACCGAGATGCACGTGGACGGCTTCCGGTTCGACCTGGCCGCGGCGCTGGCCCGGCAGTTCCACGAGGTGGACCGGCTGTCGGCGTTCTTCGACATGGTCCAGCAGGACCCGATCGTTTCGCAGGTCAAGCTCATCGCCGAGCCGTGGGACGTGGGCGAGGGCGGCTATCAGGTGGGCAACTTCCCGCCGCTGTGGACGGAATGGAACGGCAAGTACCGGGACACCGTGCGTGATTTCTGGCGTGGCGAGCACGCCACGCTGCCCGAGTTCGCCTCCCGGCTGACCGGCTCCAGCGACCTGTACCTCGACGACGGCCGACGGCCGGTCGCCTCGGTCAACTTCGTCACCGCGCACGACGGCTTCACGCTCGCGGACCTGGTCTCCTACAACCACAAGCACAACGAGGCCAACGGCGAGGACGGCCGGGACGGCACCGACGACAACCGGTCGTGGAACTGCGGCGTCGAGGGCCCCACGGATGACCCGGGCGTGATCGCCCTGCGCGAGCGGCAGAAGCGCAACTTCCTGTCCACCGTCCTGCTCTCCCAGGGCATTCCGATGCTGCTGGGCGGGGACGAGATGAGCCGCACCCAGCACGGCAACAACAACGCCTACTGCCAGGACACCGAGATCTCCTGGGTGCACTGGCCGCCGTCGGACGACGCGGCCATCCCCGAGGGCTACCAGGGAGACCAGGAGCTGCTCGACTTCGTCCGGAGGCTGCTCCGGCTCCGCGCCGATCATCCCGTGTTCCGCCGCCGCCGGTTCTTCAGCGGCCAGGCGGTCCGTGGCAAGAGCGGCGGCCCGGATCAGCCGGGCGACATCGTCTGGTTCACCCCGGCGGGCGAGGAGATGACCGATGACGACTGGGCCGTGGGCTTCGCCAAGTCCCTGACCGTCTTCCTGAACGGTGACGCGATCACCGAGCCCGACCCGCGGGGCGAGCGGATCCGCGACGAGTCGTTCCTGCTCCTGTTCAACGCGAGCGAGCTGGACCTGGAGCTCGCCATCCCGCCGCAGCGCTACGGGGATCAGTGGGTGAAGGTCCTGGATACCGCGCTCCCGCTGAGCGCCCTGGCGGACGCGCCCGCCGCCAAGGCCGGTGACGCGGTCGCCATCCCCAGCCGGTCCATGCAGGTACTCGGGCGTGTCTAGTGCTGGCCCGGGGGGGCACTCTGCTTCCCGGGGGAGACCCCCGGACCCCCGGTGGCCCGGCCCCCCCGATGTACCGGCTCGGAGGGACACGCCTCCGGCGCGCCCCGCCTCGCCGGCGTCAGCACCGGTGTCCACCTACCGGCTGCAGCTCCAGCCGGGCTTCGGATTCTCCGGCGCCGCCGCCGCCGCGGACTATCTGGCCGACCTGGGCGTCACCCACGTGTACCTGTCGCCCATCCTGCAGGCCACGCCCGGTTCGACGCACGGGTACGACGTGGTGGACCACTCCCTGGTGTCGGAGGAGCTGGGCGGGGAGGACGCGTTCCGGGCCATGGCCGGCCGGTTCCGCGACCTCGGGCTCGGCCTGATCGTGGACATCGTGCCCAACCACATGGCCGTCCCGGTGCCCGAGTCGCTCAACCGGCCGCTGTGGTCGGTGCTGCGGGACGGGACCGGCTCGCCGTTCGCATCCTGGTTCGACGTGGACTGGGCCGCACAAGACGGCAGGCTGCTGATGCCGGTCCTGGGCGGCCCGGTCAGCGACTGCCTCGGGGACCTCAGGCTGGACACCGGCGGCGCTGAGCCGGTGCTGCGGTACTTCGATCATGTGCTGCCCGTGCGCCCTGGTACGCAGCGCCTGCCGCTGACGGAGTTGCTGGACGCCCAGCACTACCGGCTGGCCGACTGGCATCTCGCCGCGACGGAACTGAACTGGCGGCGGTTCTTCGACATCAGCTCGCTGATCGCCGTCCGGGTCGAGGACCCCGAGGTGTTCGAGGCCACCCACGAGGTGATCCTCAGGCTGGCGGCCGAGGGTCTCATCGACGGCCTGCGGGTGGACCACCCCGACGGCCTCGCCGACCCCCGCGGTTACCTGCGGCGGCTCGCGGAGCGCACCGGCGGCCTGTGGGTATCCACCGAGAAGATCCTCTCCGGGCACGAGGAGCTGCCCGCGGACTGGCCGTGCGCCGGGACCACCGGCTACGACGCGCTGGGCGTGGTCGGCGGCCTGTTCGTGGACCCGGCCGGGGCTGAGCCGCTGACCGTCGCCTACCAGCGGCTGACCGCCGGGCCCGGCGAGTTCGCCCCGGTAGCCGAGGAAGCCAAGCGTGCGGAGGCCGGCCAGGCGCTCGCCGCCGAGGTGTCCCGGCTGTCCCGGCTGGCCGCCAGCACGGGGCACCCGGATCTGGATGGGCTCAGCGTCAGCGACCGGACCGCGGTGCTCGTCGAGCTGCTCACCGCCATGCCGGTGTACCGGGCGTACGTGGTGCCGGGCGAGCTGGCGCCGCCGGAGTCGGCCGTGACCGTGGCCCGGGCCGCCGGGGCCGCCCGGGCGCGGCTGCCGGAGCGGCTGCATCCTGCCCTCGCGGCGGTCGTGGACCTGGTCCTGGGCCGCGGCGCGGTCGGCGGGGAGCACGCCCGGCTGATCGTGATGTTCCAGCAGGTGTGCGGGCCCGTGATGGCCAAAGGCGTCGAGGACACCGCGTTCTACCGCTGGTCCCGGCTGGCCGCGCTGAACGAGGTGGGCGGCGACCCGGACGCCTTCGGGACCAGCCCGGAGGATTTCCATGAGTTCGCCGCGCGGCTGGCCCGGGACTGGCCGGCCAGCATGACCACGCTGTCCACGCACGACACCAAGCGCCAGGAGGATGTGCGGGCCCGGCTCGCGGTGCTGGCCGAGATCCCGGAGGCCTGGACCGCCGAGGTGGCGCGCTGGCACGAGCGGGCCGCGGCCCAGGCCACCGGGGCGGTGCCGGAGCCCGACACCGAGTACCTGATGTGGCAGACCCTGGCCGGGGCCTGGCCGCTGGACGCTGAGCGGCTGACCGGGTACCTGCGCAAGGCGATGCGCGAGGCCAAGACCCGCACCTCGTGGACCGATCCGGATCCCGAGTACGAGTCGCAGGTGCTGACCTTCGCCGAGCTGGTCCTGGAGGACGAGGAGCTCACCGGGCAGATCGGGCGCTTCGTGACCGGGCTGGCCGGGGACGCGGGGGCGAACGCCCTGGGCGCCAAGCTCGTGCAACTCACCATGCCCGGCGTGGCCGACACCTACCAGGGCTGCGAGCTGGCCGGCCTGCGCCTGGTCGACCCGGACAACCGTGCGCCGGCCGATTTCGCCCGCGGCCGGGACCTGCTGGCTGCGCTGGACGCCGGGGACCAGCCCCCCGGCCTGGATCCGGGTCAGCTGGACACGGCGAAGCTGCTGGTCACGTCGCTGGCGCTGCGGCTGCGCCGGGCGCACCCGGACTGGTTCGCGGGGGAGTACCTGCCGCTGGCCGCCGAGGGGGCGGCGGCCCGGTACGCGGTCAGCTTCGCCCGCGGCGGGAACGCGGTCACCGTGGTCACCCGGCTGCCCGGCGGCCTGCGGCGCAGCGGCGGCTGGGCCGGTACGGTGCTGCCCCTGCCGCACGGCGGCCCCTGGCGGGACCTGCTGACCGGTGCCTCCCATGCGGACGCGCGCCCGCTGCTGTCCGATGTGCTGCAACGCCATCCCGTGGCCCTGCTGGTCCCGGAAACGCACCGGTGAGCGTATTCCGGGTCTGGGCCCCGGCCGCCGAGCGGGTCGAGGTGCAACTGGGAGCGGAAGCCATGGGCGGCGGGGCGCCGGAGCCCATGCGCCCGGCCGCCACCCCGGGCTGGTGGGACGCGGACCTCCAGGAGGCGTCCGCCTCGGGAACCGACTACGCGTTCCGGGTGGACGGCGGCGAGCCGTTGCCGGACCCGCGTTCCCCCTGGCAGCCGCGGGGCACCGAGGGCCCGAGCCGCACCTACGATCACGGGGCCTTCCGGTGGACGGACCGGGGCTGGCGGGGCGGGCCGCTGCGCGGCGCGGTGATCTATGAGATGCACGTGGGCACGTTCACCCCGGAGGGGACGTTCGACGCGGCGATCGGGCGTCTCGATCATCTGAGTGACCTGGGCGTGGACATGGTCGAGCTGATGCCGGTGGCCGCTTTCCCCGGCCAGCACGGCTGGGGCTACGACGGCATCGACCTGTGGGCCGTGCACGAGCCGTACGGCGGCCCGGACGGGCTGAAGCGGTTCGTGGACGCGTGCCACGCCCGCCGGGTGGCCGTCCTGCTCGACGTGGTCTACAACCACGTCGGCATCGGCAACCGGCTGGCCGACTTCGGCCCCTACTTCACCGAGGCCCACGTGACCCCCTGGGGTCCCGCGGTGAACCTGGACCAGCCCGGCTCCGACGAGGTACGCGGCTTCCTGATCAGCAACGCGCTGATGTGGCTGCGCGACTACCACCTGGACGGGCTGCGGCTCGACGCGGTACATGCCTTCGAGGACCACCGCGCGCTGCACCTGCTCGAGGAACTGGCCGTGGAGGTGCAGGCCCTCGGCACCCGGCTGAACCGGGAACTGGTCCTGATCGCCGAATCGGACCTCAACGACCCGCGGCTGGTCAGCTCCCGGGAGGCCGGCGGGTACGGCCTCACAGCCCAGTGGAGCGACGACTTCCACCACGCGGTGCACGCGGCGATCACCGGGGAACGGCAGGGCTATTACGGTGACTTCGGCTCGATAGGGGCCCTGGTCAAGACGCTCACCCGGGTGTTCTTCCACGACGGCAACTACTCATCGTTCCGCGGCCGCAGCCACGGCCGGCCGGTGGACCTGCTCCGCATCCCCAGCTTCCGCTTCCTCGGCTACCTGCAGGATCACGACCAGGTCGGTAACCGGGCGACCGGGGACAGGATCTCCAGCGGGCTGTCCGCCGACCTGGTCAAGGTGGGCGCCGGGCTGGTGCTGACCGCGCCGTTCACCCCGATGCTGTTCATGGGCGAGGAGTGGGCCGCGTCCACCCCCTGGCAGTACTTCACCGACCACACCGATCCCGGGCTGGCCAAGGCGGTCGCCGAGGGCCGCCGGGCGGAGTTCGGCGAGCACGGCTGGGGTCCCGCGGACGTGCCGAACCCGCAGGACGAGCAGACCTTCCTCCGCTCGAAGCTGGACTGGGCGGAGCGGGACACCCCGCGGCACCAGGAGATCCTGGCCTGGTACCGCGAGCTGATCGCGCTGCGCCGGGCCTGGCCGGAACTGACCGACCCCCAGCTGGACCGGATGCAGGCCGACTACGACGAGGCCCGGCGCTGGCTGGTGCTGCACCGCGGGCGGCTGCGGATCGCGGCCAGCCTGGGCGAGCAGCCTTTGCTGCTGCCGCTCGGCGCCCGGGGGACCGCGGTCCTCGCCGCCAGCAGTTCCGGGGTGGCCCTCGACGGAGAGCAGCTCAGCATGCCGCCGGCCTCGTTCGCGGTCGTGGCCACCCAGGACCCTGCTGCCTAGGACCCCAGCTTCCGGGGGCTCTGGCCCGCCTAGGATCGGGTCTATGCAGCAGCGCGTGGAATCGGTGCATACCGCCGACGGCTCCTTCGACCTGACGGTGTGGGTACCCGACAGCGGCAACGGCCCTGGCCTGCTGCTGATCCAGGAGATCTACGGGGTGAGCGACTACATCCGGGCCGTGGCCGAGGATCTGGCCGCCCTGGGGTATGTGGTGGCGGCGCCGGACCTGTTCTGGCGCCTCCAGCCGGGCTACCAGGCGGCCCACGACGACGCGGGCCTGGCCTCGTCGCTGGAGATGGGGTCGCGCTTCGACGTCGCCCGGGGTGTGACGGACTCGGTCGCGGCGCTGGGTGTGCTGGCCGGGCTGCCCGAGGTGGACGGGGGCATCGGCATCATCGGGTTCTGCCTCGGCGGGTCCATCGCGTACCTGGTCGCCGCGCAGACCCCGCTGGACGCGGTGATCTCGTTCTACGGCTCGGCCGTGCCGGACGAACTGGGCCTGCTGGACCAGATCTCTGCCCCGCTGCTGTTCCACTTCGGCGGCAGTGACCCCTTCATTTCGCGCGATCAGGTCCGGGCCGTGGAAGACGCGGCGGCCGGGCGGCCCAACGTGGTCATCTACGTGGAGGAAGACGCCGGGCACGCCTTCCACAACCGCAAGGCGCCCATGTTCCACCAGCCCGAACCGGCGGCCCGGGCCTGGCGGCGCACCGAGGAGTTCCTCCGCCGCCACCTCCCCCGCCAGCACGTCTCGCAGTAGCCCCGCCCCGGACCTCCGGGCCGGGCGGGCTAGGGGGTGGGCTGGGTGTGGCCGGGCTGGGTGGTGCTGGACTGGGCTTGCTCGTCCGGACCGGCCGCCTGGTCCTGGCCGGGCGGGTCACCGGGCAGGGTTTGGTCACCGGGCAGGGGCGGGTCACCGGACAGGTAGGCGGCGATGCGGCGGAGTTGCTCGGCGTAGCGTTCCCGGAACTCCGCGCTGGACGGGTCCACGCCGAACAGTTCCCGCGCGACCTGCGGCATCGCGATCGGCGCGGCGACCATCCCCATCCCGGCCAGCAGCACGGCGGCTGGGTCCAGGTCGGCGGCCACCTCCCTGGCGGCCTGCCTACGGCCGACCCGCTCCAGGTCGGGCTGGCGGCCCGGCCCGTCGTAGGGCGCGGAGTCGTCCGCCAGGCCGCGCCAGAGCAGCAGGCGCAGCGAGCGCGGATCGTCGAGCGCGTCGAGGAGGTAGCGGACGACCAGGTCAGGCAGGGGGACCTCGGGCGGTGCGAAGCGTTCCTCCCGCTCCAGCCAGGCCCGCTGCAGGGCCAGATACAGCCCTTCCTTGGACCCGAAGTAGTAGTTGATCAGCTGCTTGTTCACCCCGGCCCGGCGGGCGATGTCGGCGACGCGGGCCCCCGCGAAGCCGCGGAGCGAGAACTCCTCCAGGGCGGCATCCAGCAGCGCCCGGCGGGAGCGGTCCGCGTCGCGCTGGCGTTCGGGCCCGGCCGGGGCCCGCCGCGGCCGTCGCGACGGCGTGGCCCCAGGCTTCCCGGCCCGGGTTGCTCCGGCTCCGGGCTCCGCGGCCCGGCGCCCTCCGGCGTTGGACTTGCCGGCCCCGGGTTCCCTGACCTCGGGCTCCGCGGCCCGGGGCCCTCCAGCGCGGGGTTCCGCGGTCCCGGGCTCTCCGGCGCGGGGGTCCGCACCCCCGGTCTGCACGCTCTCGGGGGCCACAATCCTGCTGGCCGCAGTCATGCGGTCACGGTATCAGTCAGCCGCCCGACACAGCTAGTCATCCATCTGGTTGACAAATTTCGATAGACGTTTGATAGTTGCCCTGGACGCCGGCCCAGCCGGGGCCGGCCGGGAAGGAGCATCATGACGGCGGTCATCGACGCGCGGGAGCTGCGCAAGCGCTTCCCGGGCGGCCGGGACCAGACGATCGAGGCGGTGCGCGGGGTCAGCCTGCAGGTCACCCGGGGTGAGATCGTCGGGTTCCTGGGCCCGAACGGCGCCGGCAAAACCACCACGCTGCGGATGCTGACCACCCTGCTGCCGATCGACGGGGGCAGCGCCACGGTCGCCGGGCTGGACGTCCGGCGCCAGCCCGGGCGGGTCCGCGGCCGCATCGGCTACGTGAGCCAGCTGGGCGGGGCCGACGAGCTGGCCACCGGCCGCGAGAACCTGATCCTGCAGGGCAGGCTGTACGGGCGCAGCCGCGCCGAAGTCGCCCGGCGGGTGGGGGAGGTGCTGGACGAGTTCGACCTGGCCGGGTTCGCGGACCGCCGGGTCCGGACGTATTCCGGAGGCCAGCGGCGGCGGCTCGACGTGGCGCTCGGCGTCGTGCACGAGCCCGAGGTCCTGTTCCTGGACGAGCCGAGCACCGGACTCGACCCGCAGAACCGGGCCAGCCTGTGGGACCACGTCCGCGGCCTGCGGGACGGGGGCACCACGGTGTTCCTGACCACGCATTACCTGGACGAGGCCGACGTGCTCTGCGACCGCATCATGATCATCGATCACGGGACGGTGGTCGCGGAAGGCACCCCGCGCGCGCTGAAGCAGCAGGTCGCGGGCGACGCGATCGTCCTGGTCACCCGCGACGCGGACGCCGCCGCGCGGGCTGCCGCCGAGCTGGCCGGGCAGCCCGCCGTGCGTGACCTCACCCTGGAGGGCGACGCGGTACGGCTGTACGCCAGTGACGGCGCGGCCGCCCTGCCCGGGCTGCTCCGGCTGCTCGACCAGGCGGGCCTGCCCGTCCGGTCGCTCCGGCTGTCCGAGCCCAGCCTGGACGACGTGTTCCTGCGCCAGACCGGCCGGTCCCTGCGGGACGCGGGCCCTCCGGCCGCCGGTCCTCCCACCACCGGGTCCTCCCACCACGGGGGCGCCGGACCACGAGACCTCGGGGACGGCGGCATGAAGCTCCTGACCGACATCGGCCTGCTCTTCCGCCGCCACCTGATCCAGCTGCTGCGCAGCCCGGTCTGGCTGGTGGTCGGCTTCTCCACGCCGATCCTGTACCTCGCCCTGTTCACCCCGCTGCTCAAGCACCTGGTCGGCGCGGCCGGCCTGCCCGCCGGGAACGTCCTCGACCTCTTCCTGCCGGGCATCCTGGCCCTGCTCGCCTTCGCCAGCGGCAGCGGTCCCGGCTTCAGCACGATCTTCGAGCTGCGGTCCGGGGTCACCGAGCGGCTCCGGGTCACCCCGGCCAGCCGGTTCGCCATCCTGGCCGGCCCCATCCTGGCCTCCATGCTGCTGATGTTCGCCTTCGACGTGGTGGTCGTGGCCATCGGCGCCGTGTTCGGCTTCCACCTGCACGCGTCCGGCCTGCTGCTGCTCTGCATCGTGCTCGCCCTGCTGATGGCCACGATGGCGGCCTTCTCCATCGCCGCCGCCCTGACCACCAAGGACATCAACGGCTTCGCCGCCATCATCAACGGCCTGAACCTGCCGGTGCTGCTCCTAGGCGGGGTGCTGCTGCCCATCTCACTCGGGCCGGCCTGGATGCGGGTGCTGGCCCACGTCAACCCGCTGTACTACGCGGTCACGTCCGCCCGGGCCCTGGCGGCCGGCGCGGTCGGCGCTCCCGCGGTGTGGCAGGCGTTCGCGGTCCTGGTGCCGCTGTGCGCGGTCACGGCGGGCTGGGCCACCTCCGTGGTCCGCACGGCCGTGGCCTGACATCTGGCCGGCCGATCCGGCCTGGCCGGCCACCCCGGCGAGGACCAGCGCGGCGGCGAGGATGACGGCGCCCGCGATCCCGCTGGCCCCGAGCCGGTCACCGAGGATCAGCGCGGCCAAGACCGTGCCGGTGAGCGGCTCGAGCAGGGATAGCAGCGCGGCGGTCCCCGCCGGGGCCGTCCGCAGGCCGCGGAAGTACAGCGTGTAGGCGACGGCCGTAGGGCCGGTGCCGAGCGCGACCAGCAGGCCGAGGGTGGCCGGGCTGGGGGTGAAGCCCAGCCCGCCGGAAACCGCGGCGACCGGCAGCAGGATCAGGCCGCCGAGGGCGAATCCGAAGCCGGTCGCGGTCAGGTCGTCCAGGCCCGCGACCGGCCGGGCGCTGATCAGCGTGAGCGTGGCGAACCCGGTGGCGGCGAGGACCGCCAGGCCCGCGCTGGCCAGCACCGCGCTCTCGGGGATACCGCCGGCCGGCAGGCCGACCAGCAGGCTGAGGCCAATGAGCGCGAGGCCGGTGGCGCAGCCTGCGAGCCGGCCGATCCGGCGCTGGCCCCGGACCCGCTCGACGGCCAGCACGATGACCGGGGCACTCCCGATGGTGACCAGGGTGGCCAGGCTGACCGAGCTCAGCGACACGGCCGTGAAATAGCAGCTCTGGAACACCGCGGCCAGCAGGCCGATAGCGGCGATGCGGGTCCAGGCGGCCCGCCCGGCGGGCCAGCACCGCCCGGAGGCCCGGCGCCGCCTGGTCAGCACCAGGAAGGCCATGATCAGCGCGCCGCCCACCCCGAGCCGGTAGGCAGCCACCGACAGGGCGGGCAGGCCGGCGCTGCGGCTCAGCAGGCTGCCGGTCAGGCCGCCGGTTCCCCACAGCAGCCCGGCCATCACCAGGTAGATCAGACCCGTTCGCGGGCGGCGGCGTTCCGCCGCGGGCCTAGCGGGAACAGCGGGAACAGCGGATGTGGTGCCAGTAGTCATGGAAGATCGCTCCTGCGACGAGAAGGGGAGGGTCGCGGAAGCGGGGCACTGTGCCGGCCAGCACCGAGCAGGCTAAGAACCGGGCACGTCAGAGCCAAGCACGCCGGGAACCGGGCACACCAGGGACCGAGCTGGCCGGGAATCGGGCCGGCCGGGAACCGTGGTGGCCTAGGAATCAAGCGCGCGCGGACTCAAGGTGTCCGGCGCGCGGCGGCTGCACCCCGCTTAGGAGCGGGGCGGCGGGGTGATGGGAAAGAGCCGGTGCACGCCGCTCATCCTAGCGGCCGGCGGGCCCGTGTTAGCTAGCCGGGGTGACGATGCCGTATTCGTGGATCTTCCGGTAGATGGTCGCGCGGGACATCCCCAGCGACTTGGCCGCCTTCACCTTGTTGCCCTGGTAGTCGAGCAGACCCTGGACGATCGCGTCGCGCTCCATGGACTCCAGCGGGGACAGCAGCCGCCTGCTCACCGTCCAGCACTCCGGCGGAAGGTCGGCCGGCTGGATGGACCCGGTGCGCCGCTTCTGCATGACCCGCTTGAGCACCTGCCACAGCTGCTCGGTGTTGCCCGGCCACTTCGACCGCAGCAGCAGCTGCATGGCCTCGGGCGAGCAGGTCAGGCGGCCGTGCTGGCCGAGCTTGGCCACGAAGAACGGCACCAGGACGTGCAGGTCCTCGATGTGATGGCGCAGCGGCGGCAGCTCGACCGTGCTGGGGAAGAAGCGCAGCAGCTTGGTCAGGTCGCCGTGCGCCCGGCTGCGGTCCAGGGTGACCGCCACCCACAGGTCGTTCCGCGAGGCGGTCCTGGCCTCCTGGAGCGCCGAGGTCAGCGCGTTGAGCTGCCGGGCGTTGAGCACGTCCACGTGCCGGATCACCAGCGAGCCCTCGCCGTCGAGCAGCTCGCGGCGGGCCCGCAGCAGCCAGTCGGTGTCGGTGGCCTCGGCCGCGTCGAGCACGTAGAACCGCTCCGCCGGGTTGCGGCGCTGGTGCACCGCACGGACCACGGTCAGCTTGCCTACCCCCGGCTCACCCTCCAGGGCGAGCCATTCTCCCGAGTCGTAAATGGTCTCGACCTGCCGGCAGCCGCGCAGCCAGAGCGCGCCGTTGCCGACCAGTCCCGGCAGGGACATGGGGGGCTTGCCGGCCGCGTCCGCAGCCGGGCGCTGGCTGGCGGGCTCGATGAGCTTCACGTGCACGACGCCGCCGGCCACGTGATCATCACCGCGGACCGGCCGGCAGTACATCCGGGCCTGGATCCCGCTGGGCAGCTCGACGGACACCGCGCCGGCCTGCTGGCTGGCCAGCATCTCAGCCGCCTGGCCGAGCAGCACGCCCTGGTCGCCCGGGTCGAGGACCTGGCGGGCGTACTCGTTCATCATGACGACGTCGTTGTTCAGGGCCAGCACGATCCCGCTGGTGCGCCGGCAGGCCCGCATGTACTCCTGCATGAGCTGGAGTTCCCGCGCGCTGCTGTCGGCCAGCATCGCCTGGGTGATCTGGTCCGCGGTGGTCTTGGCCAGCGCGATCAGCAGCGGGTCGGCGTCTCTGCGCCAGCAGGTCAGGTCGACCGCGCCGACGGCCTTCCCGGAGATCGGGTCGTGGATCGGCACCCCGGCGCAGGCCAGGTCCTCGAGATCCTCGGCGTAATGCTCGTGCCCGAATACGGCCGCGGGCTGGCCACCTTCCAGCGCGGTGCCGATCCCGTTGGTGCCGACGTACTCCTCGGCGTAGCTGAAGCCGGGCGCGAGCTGGACCCCGTCCAGGTGACGTTCCAGGTCGTGGTCGGCGGTCATCCGGCTGAGCACGACGCCCGCGGCGTCGGTGAGGATGACGCTGATCGGCTGCCCCTCCAGGTGCTGGCGGAGGTTGCGCAGCACGGGCATGGCGTTGCGGGTCAGCGGAGTATCAAGATTAGGATCGCGGACATAGGGCAGCGCTACCCGGTCAGCAGCCACTTTCCACTGCCGTGAGCGCCACCAGGACGCCAGGATCGGCTCACGTACCTCGCTCGGCCGGACCGACTCGGCCGTCAGGAAACGCTCCCGCGTCTCGGCCAGCCCCTTGCTGTCGGCCAAGGCTGGCAGGTGCACTGCTGTGGGCACCATCGGGCCTCCGTACCTCCCGGTACGCCCGCGCAAGCACTCAGCTCGCGGTCGCGCATCCCGGGTTCGCGTCTTACTTACCCAAAATAAGTGTGGCGTTACCGATACCTGTCTCAAGTTGAGACCGGCAGCCCCGAGGGGGCGGAGTTTTGATCGGGGGACACCGGCTTACTCAAGCTTGCCCGCTGAAGAATCCGGAGGCGCCGCATGGATCGACCGGGTACGCCCCCCGGTGAGACCTTCAACCCCTGGAGCGTAGTCAACCTGGTCTTTCATCACCTGGCTGACCAGGGCTTGCATCCAGTCCTGGGTGAATCGGGCGACCCCGGCGCCCCGGCCGCGGCCCTGCTCCGCTGCCTGGGAATCGAACCAGCCGCCGAGGGCAATCAGCGGAACTCCCAGGAAGTCCAGGACCAGCTGGCCGAACTCCGGAACATCTTCTTCGGTGAGCGCTGAGTCTAGCCGCAGGTGACGGCCGCGCAGGTCGGGCGCCTACCAGACGGGCCTGTCTCATGTTGAGAGCTCGGCCCCCGCTTTTACAGGTTGTTATTCGGCACATAGGGACTTTCGAGCGGGACTCGTGCATCCGGCCGCCGGCGACGCGCTGGCGGCGGAGATGAGCCAGACCGCAGGCACGAGGCCTAGCGGGAACCCACAAAGGGGAAAGGGGTGACCATGAGTCGCCAGAGTGTGGCCAAGGCCCACCAGAAGATCCAGGAACTGTCCTGGGAACCCATGTATCACGAACCGGTGTCGCAGTACGGGACGGACTACTCGTTCCGTAAGGCCGACAAGAAGGACCCCCTGAAGCAGGTCCTGCGCTCTTACTTCCCGATGCAGGAAGAGAAGGACCACCGCGTCTACGGTGCCCAGGACGGCGCCATCCGCGGCAACATGTTCCGCCAGGTGCAGGAGCGCTGGATGGAGTGGCAGAAGCTGTTCCTGTCGATCATCCCGCTCCCGGAGATCTCGGCGGCGCGGGCCATGCCGCTGCTGTTCCGCACCGTCCCCAACCCGGAACTGCACAACGGCCAGGCGATCCAGATGATCGACGAGGTACGCCACTCGACGATCCAGCAGAACCTCAAGCGCCTGTACATGCAGAACTACATCGACCCGGCGGGCTTCAACAACAGCCTCCGGAACTTCCAGAACGACTACTGCGGGACGATCGGCCGGCAGTTCGCCGAAGGGTTCATCACCGGTGACGCGATCACCGCGGCGAGCATCTACCTGACGATCGTGGCCGAGACGGCGTTCACCAACACGCTGTTCGTGGCCATGCCCGCCGAGGCCGCCGCCAACGGCGACTACCTGCTGCCGACGGTGTTCCACTCGGTGCAGTCGGATGAGTCGCGGCACATCAGCAACGGCTACGCCACCCTGCTGATGGCGCTGGCCGACGAGGAGAACCACCAGCTGCTCGAGCGCGACCTGCGCTACGCGTGGTGGAACAACCACCGCGTGGTGGACGCCGCCATCGGCACGTTCATCGAGTACGGCACCAAGGACCGGCGCAAGGACCGTGAGTCCTACGCCGAGATGTGGCGCCGGTGGATCTACGACGACTACTACCGCAGCTACCTCGTGCCGCTCGAGAAGTACGGCCTGGTCATCCCGCACGACCTCATCGAGGAAGCGTGGAACCAGATCTGGAACAAGGGCTACGTGCACGAGGTAGCCCAGTTCTTCGCCACCGGCTGGCTGGCGAACTACTGGCGGATCGACCCGATGACCGACACCGACTTCGAGTGGTTCGAGTACAAGTACCCGGGCTGGTACGACAAGTACGGCAAGTGGTGGGAGAACTACAACCGGCTGAGCCGGCCGAACGGGCACCACCCGATCGTGGCCGAGTCCGTCGACTACGTGTACCCGCACCGCTGCTGGACCTGCATGGTGCCCTGCCTGGTCCGCGAGGACATGGTCATCGACGAGGTCGACGGCCAGGTCCGTACCTACTGCCACGAGGAATGCCGGTGGACGGACGCGGAAGCGTTCCGGCCGACCTACCAGGGCCGTTCCACCCCGAACATGGGCCAGCTCATCGGCAAGCGCGAATGGGAGACCCTGTACCACGGCTGGAACTGGGCCGACGTGGTGTCCGACATGGGTTACGTCCGGGACGACGGCAAGACGCTGGTCGCCCAGCCGCACCTGGACCTGGACCCGAGCAAGATGTGGACGCTCGACCACCTGCGCCGGATGGGACCGGTGCTCAGCCCGAACGTCATCCTCAACGAGATGACGCCGGAAGAGAGGGCAGCCTTCAAGGCCGACTACAACAAGCAGGGCCCGGCGGGCCGTCCAGCACCAGCGGACGCCTGACCGACCCCAGCTAGACCGGGAGGTGGGCCGCAGGCCAGGCCCTGCGGCCCCCTCCCAACCACTTCTCCGAGGCGATTTCCCACCATCCGCGAGGGGGCCATGGCCGACAAGCACGTCGTACGGTTCGAGCCGGTCGGCATCGAGATCGAGGTCAATGAGGATCAGACGATCCTCAGGGCCGCGGCCGAGCAGGGCATCATGCTCATGCACGGCTGCAAGGAGGGCCAGTGCGCCGCGTGCAAGTCGTTCATCCTCGAGGGCGAGGACATCGAGCACGACAGGTACTCGACCTTCGCGCTCCCCGACTACGAGCTCGATGAGGGCTACACCCTGCTGTGCCGGGCGCATGCCTACGAGGACGTCACGATCGAGCTGCTCAACTACGACGAGGAGATGATCCGGTCCGGCCTGCCGATCCAGCAGGGCGTCGCGGAGGTGGTGTCCAAGGACGCGGTCACCCACGACATGCGCCACCTGATCCTGCGGCTGATCGAGCCGGACGAGATCAAGTTCTTTCCCGGCCAGTACATGGACATCGCCATTCCCGGGACGGAGGCGACGCGGTCCTTCTCGATGGCGAACACCTCCAGCCGCGAAAGCGGGCTGCTCGAGTTCATCATCAAGGTCTACCCGGACGGGAAGTTCTCCAAGTTCCTGGCCGAGAAGCTGGCCGAGGGTGACCGGCTGGACTCTCCGGGCCCGTTCGGCGTCTTCACCCTCCGCGAGGGCGAGAACGACCTGGTCTTCGTCGGTGGCGGGGCGGGCATGGCGCCGATCCTGTCGCTGCTGCGGACGCTCGGCCGAGCGCGGCATCCAGCGCAAGGCCACCTTCTTCTACGGCGCCCGGGCCAAGCGGGACCTCTGCTTCGAGGCCGAACTGCACGAGCTCGAGGACAAGCTGCCGAACTTCCGCTATATCCCGGCGCTGTCCGAGGCGGACGTGGATGACGAATGGGACGGCGAGACCGGCTTCGTCACCGACGTGGTCAAACGGCATGCCAGTGACCTGACCGGAGCGCATGCCTACGTCTGCGGTCCGCCGCCGATGGTGGAGGCGGCCCTGCCGCTGCTCGCGCAGCTAGGCGTGGAAGAAAAGCGAATCTATTACGACAAGTTCACCACGACCGGCGATCCCGGCGAGCAGTGAGGAGCAACGGACGTGCCTGCAAGCCCACCAGCGACGGTGTCTGGTGGCAATCCGCGCCTGAACTCTCACAATGAAGGAGAGACCTCATGACATCCGCTCCAGAACGCAGTGTTCCCAAGGTGGTCTTCACCGACGCGGAGGCCGGGGCCAAGGTGTTCCCGGACTCGACCGAACGCCGGTTCAACTACTACACGCCGGCCAAGCGCAAGCAGACCCACTACGAGGACGTGACGGTCGAGGTCCAGCCTGACCCGCGGCACTACCTCGCCCAGGGCTGGCTCTACGGTTTCTCCGACGGCCGGGGCGGGTACCCGCTGGACTGGACGGCGCTGAAGGCGTGGGGGTCGGACCGGCCCGAGCCGGAGCGCTACCCGGGATCGGGTGGCAAGGGCTACGACTGGCCCGCGCTCGGCTGGCATGAGTTCCGTGACCCGAACGAGGAGTGGGAGCTCACCCTCTACCGCTACAACGCCAACGTGGTACGGCAGCTCAACCAGAACATCGATGCGGCCCGGGCAGGCGAAGGCGTTCGAGCAGTGGAACCAGAACTGGGTGAGCTTCGTCGAGCGGAACGTCGGCGCCTGGATGCACGTGGACCACGGGCTGGGGCTTTACCTGTTCGCGAACGCCAACCGGCGGGCGCCGACCAACATGCACAACAACGCGATCTCGGTGAACAGCATGCACCGGATCCGGGCCGCCCAGGATCTCGCGCTGTACAACCTCACGCTCAGCGAGGAAATCGACGGGCTTCGATGGCACCGCGCACCTGGAGACCTGGAACAGCGACCCGGCCTGGCAGGGCGTCCGGGACGTCGCCGAGCAGATGACCGCGATCGACGACTGGTGCGAGGCGATCTTCGCGGCCAACGTGGTGTTCGAGCCGCTGGTCGGCGAGCTGTTCCGCAGCAACCTGGTGCAGCACGCCGCGCCGCGCAACGGCGACTTCGTCACCCCCACAGTCGTCGGCGCGGAGGAGTACGACTACGCCGAGCGGGACCTGCGGTACACCCGGCCGATGTTCGAGCTGCTGACCAACGACCGCGAGTTCGCCGACCACAACAAGGCGATCATGCAGCAGTAGCTGTCCGACTGGGTGCCGCGGGCCATTTCAGCCGCCCGCACGCTGCAGCCGCTCTGGTCGCAGCCCGAGTGCGAAGCCGCCTCGGTTCGAGGATGGCCTGGACCAAGCGAAGAGCCGTTTCAGCGGCATCCTGTGACCGATCTGGGCCTGGAAACACCGAAGGAGCTGGCGCAGTGACCACGTTCAAGACAACGGAAAGCCCGTTCAAGTCCGACAACACCGCGTCCAACATGTGCGGGTTCACCCTGATGAACAATCAGGTCGGGGCGTGGTGGCCGAGGTCATGAGCACCAAGCCCAACGTGACCGTGATGGCGCTGCCGTCCATGATCCGAGTAGACGCGGTCGGCCGGATGGAGGTCGTCTACGACGAGATCTCCGAGGCCCTCGGCGAGGAGCCGGGCTTCTTCGACGCCGCGGAGTTCGAGGAGAACATGTCCACCCACTACGGCCGGATGATCCACCAGGACGACCGGACGATCATGTTCGCGAACCCGGAGGACGCGGCGGAAGAACTCGGGTTCGACCTCACCGCGTCCGGCAGCTAGGCGCAGCGCCCAGCGCTTCATAATCGGACCCCCACGAGGAGGAACCGTGTACGAAAAGGACGGCGAGAAGTACTTCGTTGTCGATAGCCATATGCACTACTGGAACGCCGCCCCGGACAACTGGGTCAAGGGCGCCGAGCAGTACGCCAAGGGCTGGATCGAGTGCTTCCACGCCTACCAGGGGCTGGGCCCGCCCGAGACCCACTGGTCGATCGAGCACTTCCAGAAGTACTCCGAGGACGACCTGATGAAGGACGTCTTCGAAGACGGCTACGTGGACGTGGCGGTCTTCCAGCCGACGTACCTGAAGGAGTGGTACAAGGAGGGCTTCAACACCACCCAGCGCAACGCCGAGATGGGGAAGCGGCACCCGGGCAAGTTCATCTACAACACCCGGTTCGACCCCCGCGACGGCGACCCGGGGCTGGAAGAGCTCAAGAAGAACGTCGAGACGTACGGCTCGAAGGGCGTCAAGCTGTACACCGCCGAGTGGAATAACGGCTCGCGGGGTTACAAGCTGAGCGACCCTGGCGCCTACCGCTTCCTGGAGGCGGCGCAGAACCTCGGCATCAAGAACATCCACGTGCACAAGGGCCCGACGATCTGGCCGCTGGACAAGGACGCGTTCGATGTCTCCGACATCGACCACTGCGCGACCGACTTCCCCGACCTGAACTTCATCGTCGAGCACGTCGGCCTGCCCCGGATCGAGGACTTCTGCTTCATGGCGACGCAGGAGCCCAACGTCTACGCCGGCCTGTCCGTGGTCATCGGCGGGCTGATGTACGCGCGGCCGAAGTTCTTCGCCAAGGTCATGGGCGAGCTGCTGTTCTGGGTCGGCGAGGACAAGATGACCTTCGGCAGCGACTACGGCATCTGGGAACCCAAGTGGCAGATCGAGGGCTTCGTGGACTGGGACTACCCCAGCGACGAGTTCTCCGACTTCCCGCGGGTGAACACCGACACCAAGAAGAAGATCCTCGGCCTGAACGCGGCCAAGCTCTACGACATCGAGGTGCCGGCCGAGTTCCAGCTCAAGAACGGCGGCACGCCCGGCGCCCAGGAGGTGCTCGGCCAGCCCGCTGACGACCACGTGGCAACGGGGGCATGACTGTTTCCGCCACCAGCGGATCACGTCGCGCTGGTCCAGGTGAGGCCGCTGGCCCGCCTGGACCAGCGCGCGTCCTCGCCGCGCTGGAGACGGTGCGCGACCCGGAGCTGGACGAGCCGGTAACCTCGCTCGGCTTCGTGGCCTCATGCACCGTCTCCCCGGACGGGGACGCGCAGGTCCGGCTGCGGCTGCCCACGTACTTCTGCGCGCCCAACTTCGCCTTCCTGATGGTGGCCGACGCCTATGACGCGGTGTCCGCCACCCCCGGGGTGCGCCGGGCGGAGATCGTGCTCGAGGATCACTTCGCCTCGGACGCGATCAACGGCGGGGTGGCCGCGCGGGCGGGCTTCGCCCAGTCTTTTGACGGGGAGGCGGTCGGCGAGCTGCATGAGCTGCGCGCCGACTTCCTGCGCAAGGCGGTCATGGCCGGCACCGACCAGGTCTGCCGCCCGCTGCTCGCCGCCGGGACGGATCCGGCCAGCCTGCCGGGGATGACCCTGGGCCAGGTGCCGCCCTCTGCCGCGCTCCAGCGGCTGCGCGAGCGCCGGGCCGAGCTCGGCCTGCCCGCCGGTGATGACGCCTGGCTGCTTATCGACCCGAAGACCGGGGAGCCGGTGCGCCCGGATTCACTGCGGATGCACCTGGGCCGCGCCCGGCTGACCCGGACCAGCCTGGAGGCCAACGGCAGCATCTGCCGCGGCATGCTGAAGCACAGGTACGACAGCACGACAGGGGTAGGACAGCTACCAGAGGGCGAGAAGGAGGACCAGTGAAGGCCGTCCGCTTGCACGCGTTCCACCAGCAGCCGGTGATCGACGAGGTACCGGAGCCGACTATCCACGGCCCGCTCGAGGTCATCGTGAAGATCGGCGGGGCCGGTGTCTGCCGGACCGACCTGCACATCATCGAGGGCCAGTGGGACGCGGCCATGGGCACCCCGCTGCCCTACATCCTGGGCCACGAGAACGCCGGGTGGGTGCACGAGATCGGCTCGGCGGTCACCAACGTGGCCCTGGGCGACACCGTGATCCTGCACCCCACCCCGACCTGCGGGCTGTGCCGGGCCTGCCGGGCCGGCGACGACATGCACTGCACCGGGGACAGCTCGTTCCCCGGCCTGTCCCGCGACGGCGGGATGGCCGAGTACCTGCTCACCACGGCCCGGGCCTGCGTCAAGCTGGACCCGGCGACCCAGCCGAAGGACGTGGCGGCGCTGGCCGACGCGGGCATCACCGCCTACCACGCGGTCCGCAAGGCCCTCCCGCTGCTCTACCCGGGCACGACCGCCGTGGTGATCGGCGCGGGCGGGCTGGGCCACATCGGCATCCAGTGCCTGGCCGCGCTGTCCGCGACCAGCATCGTCGTGGTGGACCGGAACCCGGACGCGCTCAAGCTGGCCGAGCAGCTCGGCGCGAACCACACCGTGGTGGCCGACGGCAGCCAGGTGGACGCGGTCAAGGACCTGACCGGCGGGGCCGGCGCCCACGTCGTGCTGGACTTCGTGGCCGAGCAGGGCGCCGAGATGGACGGCTGGAACATGACCGCCCCGGCCGGCTCGTACTTCGTCATCGGGTACGGCGGCACGCTGGAGATCCCCACGCTCGACATCATCTCGACCGAGCGCAACATCATCGGCAACATCGTCGGCACCTACAACGACCTGGCCGAGCTGATGTCGCTGGCCGAGGCGGGCAAGGTCACCCTGCATACCCGGACCTACCCGCTGACCAGCGCCGTGGAGGCGTTCGCGGATCTGGATGCGGGCCGGGTGCGCGGCCGCGCCATTCTCGTCCCCTGATTACCGCCACTGACTGAGAACACGTCCTAGGAGGACCTGATGGCTAAGGAACTGCGTTTCGGCGCGGAAGCGCGCAGCCTGCTGCTGGCCGGTGTGGACAAGCTGGCCGAAGCCGTGAAGTCAACGCTGGGGCCCAAGGGACGCAACGTCATCCTGGAGAAAATCACCGGCACCCCGGTGGTGACCAATGACGGCGTGACCATCGCCCGCGAGATCCACCTGGCCAACCAGTTTGAGAACATGGGCGCCCAGCTGGTCAAGGAAGCGGCCATCAAGACCAACGACGTGGTCGGGGACGGCACCACCACGGCCACGGTCCTGGCCCAGGCCATCATCACCGAGGGCATGCAGGCCATCGACGGCGGGGCCAACCCGGTGCTGGTCAAGCGGGGCATCGACGTGGCGGTGGACCGGCTGGTCACCCACCTGCAGGAGGTGGCGCACCCGGTGGCCACCGAGCAGGACTACCGCCGGGTGGCCGCGATCTCCGCGAACGACGACGAGGTCGTGGGCGCGGTGATCGCCAAGGCGCTGCACACGGTGGGCGACGACGGCATCGTCACCGTCGAGGAGTCCAACGCGAACGGGATGAGCGTCGATTTCGTCGAGGGCTTCCAGTTCGACAACGGGTACCTGTCGCCGTACCTGGTGACCAACCCGGCCAGCCTCGAAGCGGTCCTCGACGACCCCTACGTGCTGCTGTGCAGTGAGAAGATCACCAAGGTCCAGCAGCTCATGCCGCTGCTCGACAAGATCATGCGCGCCCCCCGGCCGCTGGTCATCCTGGCCGAGAACGTCGAGGGCACCGCGCTGTCCATGCTGGTGCACAACCACGTCAACGGGATGTTCCAGGCCGTGGCCGTCCGCGCTCCCGGCTTCGGTGACCGCCGGCTGCGCAAGCTGGAGGACATCGCCGACGGTGACCGGCGGCGCGGTGTGCAGCAAGACCTCGAGCTTCTCGCTGGAGACCATGACCCTGGAGCACCTGGGCCGGGCCCGCCAGGTCCGGGTTACCGCCGACAACACCGCCATCATCGGCGGCGACGGCTCGGCCGAGGACGTCGAGTTCCGGCTCGGCCAGCTGCGCGCCGAGCTGGAGCGGGCCCAGTTCGGGATCGACGGGGACGTGCTCAGCGAGCGGATCGGCGCCCTGTCCGGCAAGGTCGCGGTGATCCGGGTGGGCGCGCCCACCCCGGCGGAGCTCAAGGAACTCCAGCACCGGGTCGAGGACGCGCTGGCCGCGACCCGGGCGGCCATGGCCGAGGGCATCGTGGCGGGCGGCGGTGCCGCGCTGCTGCACGCCGCGGGCGCGCTGGATGACCTCCAGGTCAAGGACGACTACGCGACCGGCGTGGAGATCGTGCGCCGGGTCCTGACCGCCCCGGCCTACCTCATCGCCGCCAACGCGGGCTACTCCGGTGAGGAGGTCGTGGCCCAGCTGTCCCGGCTCGGCCAGGACGAGGGCTTTGACGCACTCCAGGGCCGGTATGGCAACATGATCGATATGGGCATCATTGACCCGCTGCGGGTCGCGCGGTCTGCGTTGCAGAACGGCGCGTCCGTGGCAGGCCTGCTGCTCACCACCAACACGCTGGTCGCCGAGGAGCAGACGCCGTGGGGCGGCAGCGCGGCGCTGATGACTCAGTTCGGGCCGCTGGATGAGGGCCTGAACCAGCCGTCACCCGACTCCAGCACACCGCAGTCCCTCGGCCTCGGCCCGTCGGTCGGCTAGGGAAGCTGGTCCATGGCGGCAGATCCCGCACTGCGGCCGCCTTCGGACCCACCCCCAGGCCCGCCTGCACCAGCCGTGCGGGCGGGCCCGGGGCCGGGGCAGCTAAGCCCGCTGCGCCTGATGCGCTCCCGCGGGCGGCTGCGCGGCGTGCTGGCGTTGCTCGGCCCGGCCTTCGTGGCCTCGGTGGCCTACATCGACCCGGGCAACTTCGCGACCAACTTCGCCGCCGGGGCCAGGTTCGGCTACGCCCTGGCCTGGGTCATTGTGCTGGCCAACCTGATGGCCATGCTGGTGCAGTACCTGTCGGCGAAGGTCGGCGTGGCGACCGGGCGGGACCTGCCTGAGCTGTGCCGGGCCCATCTGCCCCGGCCGGTGTCGCTCGGCCTGTGGGTCCAGGCCGAGCTCATCGCGATGGCCACCGACCTCGCGGAGTTCGTCGGCGCCGCGCTGGGCCTGAACCTGCTGTTCCATGTGCCACTGCGCGCCGCGGGCCCGCTGACGGCGCTGGTCGCGTTCGCGATCCTGGCCCTCGACCAGCGGGGTTACCGCCGGTTCGAGCTGGCCGTCTGCGGCCTGCTCGGCATCATCTTCCTGGGTTTCGCCTACGACCTCGCGGCGGTTCACCTGGACCCGTCCGCGCTGGCCAGCGGCCTGGTGCCGGGGTTCGCCGGTCCCGGCGGCCCGCTGCTGGTGGCCGGCATCATCGGGGCCACCGTCATGCCGCACGTGGTGTACCTGCACTCCGCGCTGACCAAGTCCCGGGTGGCCTGCGCCGACGACGCGGAACGCCGCGAGCTGCTCCGCTTCCAGCGACTCGACGTGGTCATCGCGCTCGGCGCGGCCGGGCTGGTCAACCTGACCATGCTGGTCGTGGCGGCCGCGATGGCCAGCCAGTCCGGCGGCGCCCAGCTGGGATCGCTCCCGGCCGCGCACGCCAGCCTGGGCCGCCTGGTCGGCGGCGGCGCCGCGCTGGCGTTCGCAGCGGCCCTGCTCGCCTCGGGCCTGTCGTCCTCCAGCGTGGGCACCTACGCGGGCCAGGTGGTCATGCAGGGCTTCATCGGCCGCCGGATCCCGTTGTTCGTCCGCCGTGCGCTCACCATGCTGCCCGCCCTGGTCGTCCTGGAACTCGGCCTGCCGACCACCGCCAGCCTGGTGATCTCGCAGGTGGTGCTGTCGTTCGGCATCCCGTTCGCGCTGGTCCCGCTGGTGGTGCTGACCAGGCGCAAGGACGTGATGGGCCCGCTGGTGAACCGGAGGCTCACCACCGCGGCGGCCAGCCTGGTGACCGTGATGATCATCGTCTTGAACCTGTACCTGCTGTACGCCACGTTCGCCCGCTGAGGGCCAGGAAGATCACGGGCCGCGCGGACGGGTACCCTCCTCGCCATGACGACCCCACCGGATGAGCTAGACCAGAAGATGATGACCGCCGCGCTCGCGCAGGCGCAGGCCAGCCTGGCCGCCGGGGGCGTCCCGGTCGGCGCGGTGCTGGCCATCGGACCCGACATTGTGGCAGAGGGTCACAACGAGCGGGTGCAGCTCGGCGATCCGGTCGCGCACGGTGAGATTGCCTGCCTGCGTAACGCGGGCCGCCAATCCTCCTACCGGGAGATGACCCTGTACACGACCCTTTCCCCCTGCCCGATGTGCACCGGCGCCATCCTGCTGTTCCAGATCCCGCGCGTGGTGGTGGGGGAGGCCGAGACCTTCGCCGGTGACCTGGACTTCCTGGTCGGCCAGGGCGTGTCGGTGTTGCTGCTCAACGACGAGCGGTGCATGGCGGTTATGCGGGAATTCCAGGACCGCTACCCGGCGGTTTGGAGCGAGGATATCGGCGGCCGGTAACCCCGCCCATCCATCCGGGTTATTTTCGCCATTTCGGGGAGGATTCAGACACAGATCGCTGATCCGCTGCGGATCGGTGCACTTGGTGCCGATACTCGGCATCGTGATCGGCGAGAAGTTCGAGCGCCTGCTCGCGGCCGCGCAGCGGCGCACAGATCAGGGCCACCCTGATCGGCGCCCTCCTGATCTGGGCCGCAGCGCCGATGAGGCCGATGGGGCCTTCTCCGCGTTGTGGCGCGACGCGAATCCCGCCCTGCTGCGCTACCTGCGGGTGATCGCGCCCGGGGCCGCCGAGGACATCGCCGCTGACACCTGGGTGCAGGTGGTCCGCGGGCTGGCCACGTTCCGCGGCGATGAAGCCGCCTGGCGGGCCTGGCTGTTCACGATCGCGCGGCACCAGGCGATCGACGAGGGCCGCCGCCGGTCCCGCCGGCCGGTGGTCTCCGTGCCCGAGCCGGCGGAGGTGGCCGGGCCGGGCAGCCCGGACCCGGCCGACCTGGTGCTGGAAAAGCTGAGCACCCAGGCGGCGGTGGCGCTCATCGCCACGCTGCCCCGGTTCCAGGCCGAGGTCATCCTGCTCCGGGTGGTCGCCGGGCTGGACACCCCGGCCGTGGCCCGGCTGGTGGGCCGCAGTCCCGGGGCGGTCCGGGTGGCCGCGCACCGCGGTTTACGGCGGCTGGCCGCGACCCTGGCGGAGGCCGGCGTGACCCGCGGATCCGCGCCGTGAGCCATCGCGGCCGCGGCACGCGTGAATCGCAGCCGTGTAACGCATCCGGCCGCCGCGTCGTTTCGAAGGCAGCATGACCAAACGCGAGCGGAGCAGCAGGCCGGACCGTCCCAGCAGGGAGCGGTCCGTTGACGCGCTGCTGGACCGGGCCTCGCGGGGCGGGGGCGTGCCGCCAGACGGTGACCCCGCCCGGTGGCAGGCGGTCGACCAGGTACTCGCCGCGCTGACCTCGGCGCCGGAAAGCAGCGAACTGACCGGGCAGGCCCGGGCCCTCGCGGAGTTCCGGGCGCTCGCGGCGGCCCGGCCGCGCGGGGCAGACCTCCCGGCCCAGGCCGCACGCCGGGAACCGGGCTGGATGACCTGGCTGCGCGGCGGGAGGCCCGCGGTGGCCGCGGCCACCGGGGCCGTCCTGATGGGCGGGCTCCTCGCGGTGGCCTACGCCGGATACCTGCCCGCGCCGGCCCAGCGGCTGGCCCACAAGACCATCGATGCGCCTCCCGTCCGCCGTGACCCTGACCCGGCGGCCTCGTTCCGGCCGACCCGGCCGACCCGGCCGACGTCGCCGAGGTCGCCCGGGTCGGCCGGTCACCGGGCCACTCACGCACCGGACCGGCCGGACCGCCGGGTGCACGACGGTTCGGTGTCCGGCCGCCCGTACCGGTCCTGGTCATCCCGCTCCGCACCCGGCAGCCTGTATGGCCGCCCGGGCTCGGGCCGTCAGGGCCAGCCCGGCAGCCCCGGCCGTCCCGCCGAGCCCTGGCCGACCCTGGAGCCGTCGCCCTCGGCGAGCATCAGCCCCTCGGCCGGCCCGGCCCCGTCGCCGTCGGCCACGCCCAGCCCCACCCAGTCCGGGACCCCGTCCAGCCCGCAGAGCAGTCCTCCCTGACCACCCGCCGCCTCCTGTCGCCGCGGCGGGTGCCGTGCGGCGGGCCGGGTCCCAACCCCCCCGGGGACTCGGCCCGTCGCACACCCTTTCTGGGGAGTTCAGTACCGCTCAGGTCGCTGCCGCCAGGATTCAGCGGCGGAAGTCGACCGCGGTGGTGTTCGCCCCGCTGATCACGACCGCGACCGTCTCGTCCGGGCGGGGGGAGTACCCGCCGGCCAGCAGCGCGGCCAGCGCGGCGCAGCCGCCGGGCTCGGCGACCAGCCGGAGCCGGTCCCAGAGCAGTTCCTGGGCCCGGACGATGTCCTCGTCGCTGACCAGGACCACCTGGCGCACGAACTCGCGGATCACGGCGAACGTGTGCTCGCCGACGCGGCGCGGGGCCAGCGAGTCAATGGCCACGCTGCCCGCTTCCGTATCCACCGGCCGGCCCGCCCGCAGGGCCCTGGTCAGGGTGGGCGCGCCGGTGGGTTCCACCCCGACCACCCGCGCCTGGCCCGCGTACGCCGCGCAGATCCCGGCGAGCAGCCCGCCGCCGCCCACGCTGGCCAGCACGGTGCTGACCGCGGGGGCCTGGTGCCTCAGCTCCGCCCCGAGCGAGCCAGCGCCGAGGATCGTCTCGATCTGGTCGAACGCGGGCACGGGCAGGGCGCCCGACGAGGCCGCCCAGGCCTCGCTCGCGGCCAGCGCCTCGGCGTACGCGGCGCCCCCGACGACCAGATCAGCCCCGTAGCCGCGGATGCGCTCGATCTTGGCCGGGGACGAGACCTCCGGCACGAACACGTGGGCAGCCACGCCCAGGGCCTGGGCCGCGTAGGCGACCGCCGCGCCGTGATTGCCGCCCGACGCCGCCACCACCCCGGCGCTGGGCAAGGGGCGGAGCAGCAGGTTGGCGAACGCTCCCCGGACCTTGAACGACCCGGAGTGCTGCAGCTGCTCCAGCTTCAGCACCAGCGGGCCTGGTTCCAGGCCGAAGGCAGACCGGTCCAGGAAGACCACCGGGGTGTGCAGCGTATAGGGCCGGATCAGCGTGGCCACGGACGCGATCGCATGAGAGGTGACGTCGCCGGCCGTGGCCGCCGGGATGCTGGTATCGCTCACGGAGCTCCTTTCCGCCTCATGCTATGCACGCGGAGGGGAGGGGCAGTTGGTTGGCGGCAGCACGGGTTGTACCGTTTGGCCCATGCCTGGCTCCGCCGCACCGGCCCCGAAGTCCCCGTCTCCCCGGCTGTGGCGGATGCGCCGCGTCCAGGTGGCCGGGGCAGCCGTGGCCACCGCCCTGGTCGCGGGCACGGTCTGCGCATTAGCGGTGGGTGCCCCGGCCGCCGTCCTGGCGGTGGCCGTGGTCCTCGTCGCCGCGCTGGCCGCCACCTGGTTCGTCCGTAACCGGGTCCGGGCCTGGACCTACACCGAGCGCGAGGATGACCTCATCGTGGCCCGCGGGGTGCTGGTCCGCCGCCTCTCCGTGGTTCCCTACGGCCGGATGCAGTTCGTGGACGTGACCGCGGGCCCGGTGGAACGCGCGTTCCGGCTGGCCACCGTGAAGCTGCACACCGCGGCGGCGGCGAGCGACGCGCGGATCCCGGGCCTCGAGCGGGAGGAAGCCGCCCGGCTGCGGGACCGGCTGGCCGCCCTTGGTGAGGCGAAGGCTGCCGGCCTGTGACTGACCAGCCGGGGGACTGGCACCGGCTGCACCCGTTGTCGCCCCTGGTGCGGTCCGGCCGGGCCGCCGTCGGCGTGCTGGCCATCGTGGCGATCTCCGCGTCCGGTCAGTTCGGCCCCGACGGGTCGCACCTGTACGACTGGGCGGTGGCCGTGCTCGTGGTGATCGGGGCCGTGGTCAACTGGCTGGTCACCAGGTGGAAGCTGGACGGGCCCACGCTGCGTATCGAGACCGGCCTGCTGCGCCGCGACTCCCGGCAGCTGCCGGTGGCCCGGATCCAGGCGGTGGACGTGGTACGGCCGTTCCTGGCCCGGGCCCTGGGCCTGGCCGAACTGCGCGTCCGGCTGGCCGGATCCAGCCACGCCGACGGCCGGCTCGCCTACCTTCCCGAGCAGGCCGCGCTCGATCTGCGGGCGCGCCTGCTGGCCGCGCATCATGGGCTGGACCCGGCCACGCCCGAGCCGGGCGAGCGGATCCTGGCCAGCGTCCCCAATGGTCGCCTGGTCGGGTCGGTGGCGGCCTCCCCAGCCAGCCTGCTCGCGGCGCTGCTGATCGCGGAGATCGTGGCGATGCTGGAGTCACCGACGGTGTTCGCCGCGGTCGGGAGCACGTTCGTGGTGTCCCTGATTACGCTGGCGCCGCTGGTCTGGCGGCGGATCGCCACCGAGTACGGCTTCACCATCGCGCAGTCGCCGGACGGCATCCGGATCCGCCGCGGGCTGCTCGGCACGGTGGCGGAGACCATCCCGCTGCGGCGGGTGCAGGCGGTACGGATGGTCGAGCCCGTGCTGTGGCGGCCGCTGGGCTGGTGCCGGCTGGAGATCGACGTGGCCGGCTCCCCGGGCCGGGACCACGCCGACGGGTCGGGCCGGATGCGCAAGACCCTGCTCCCGGTCGGCCACCGCGAGCTGGCCTGGGAGCTGATGCGGCTGGTCATCGGAGCCGGGCCGCCCTCGCTGTCCGGCCCGCCGCGGCGGGCCCGGCGGAAGGCCCCGCTGAGCTATCACTTCCTGGCCGCCGGGCATGACGCGGCCACCGCGATGGGGGTCACCGGCCGTCTCCGCAAGGTCACCACCTGGGTGCCGCTGGAGAAGGTACAGAGCGTCCGGATGGTCACCGGCCCGGTGCAGCGGGCCCTGTCCCTGGCCACCGTGCACGTGGACGCGGCCGGCCGGCGGGTCCGGGCCGAGTTCCGGGACCGGCCCGCGGAGGAGGCGGCCCAGCTCGTCGGGGACCTGGCCGCGCTGAGCCGCAGCGCCCGCCGCCGGGCGCCGGGAGCCGGCGTCCCGCTGGCCCCGGTCATCCCGGCCCAGGCGCCCGCGGAACCGTCGCCCGCGTCCCGCGCGGATCCCCTGAGCGAGGATTCCGCTAGGCAACCAGGGCAACGCCGGTGAACGCCGCCCAGAGTGCGGCGTAGGCGCCGCCCGCGGCCAGCAGTTCGTCGTGGGTGCCCTGCTCCACAATCCGGCCCTGGTCCACCACGGCGATGCGGTCCGCGCGGGCTGCGGTGGTCAGCCGGTGGGCCACCACGAGCGTGGTGCGCCGTGCGGTCAGCCGCTCGGTGGCCGCCACGACGGCCGCCTCCGCGGACAGGTCGAGCGCGGCGGTCGCCTCGTCCAGCAGCAGGATGTCCGGGTCCACCAGGTAGGCCCGGGCCAGGGCGATCAGCTGGCGCTGGCCGGCGGACAGGTTCCGGCCCCGCTCCGCGACCTCATGGTAGAAGCCGCCGGGCAGCTCGGCGATCATGTCCAGCGCGCCCACCGCCCGGGCGGCGGCCTCCACCTGAGCATCGGTGGCCGCCTGGTTGCCGTACGCGATCGCGTCGCGCACGGTGCCCGCAAACAGGTGGGATTCCTGCGGTACCACGCCCAGCCGCCGCCGGTAGCTGCCCAGGTCGAAGTCGCGCACGTCCACGCCGTCCACCAGCAGCACGCCGCCGGTCACGTCGTAGAACCGGGCCACCAGCTTGACCAGCGTGGACTTGCCTGCTCCGGTCTGCCCCACCAGGGCCACCGTCTCGCCCGGCGCCACCGTGAGGTTCACCCCGCAGAGCGCTTCGGTGTCACCGCCGCCGTAGTTGAAGCGCACGTCGCGGAACTCGATCCGGGCGCGGCCCCGGGGCGCCTGCTGTGGCACCCGGGCTTCCGGCGTGCTGGTCTGGGTGCGCAGCAGCCCGCTGATGCGGCGCAGCCCGACGGCGGCCTGCTGGTAACCGTCGAACACCTGGGACAGCTGCTGCACCGGCGAGAACAGCATGTCGATGTAGAGCAGGTAGGCGACCAGCGCGCCGGCGCTGAGCAGCCCGGCGCGCATCTGGCCCGCCGCCACCAGCAGCACGAGCGCGGTCGCCGCGGTGGACAGCGACTGTACGAACGGGAAGTACACCGCGATGTAGCGCTGGGCCCGGAGCCGGGAGCGCCGGTAGGTGGCGCTGAGCCCGGTGAACCGGGCCAGGTTGACCTGCTCCCGCCGGTACGCCTGGGAGACCCGCAGGCCGGCCACGTTCTCCTGGAGGTCCGCGTTCACGGCCGCGACCTTCTCCCGCGCCTCGCCATAGGCCCGGGAGGACTTGACCCGGAACACCAGCGTGGCCACCACGACCAGCGGGATCAGGGTCAGCACGGTCAGGCCCAGCCGGAGGTTGATGATCAGCAATGCGACCATGACGCCGGCGAAGGACAGGGCCGAGTTGACCATGGTGATCAGCCCGGTCTGCAGGAACGACGACAGCGCGTCCACGTCCGTCGTCATCCGGGTCATGATGCGCCCGGACATCTCGTGCTCGTAGAAGTCCAGGCCGAGCCGCTGCAGCTGGGCGAAGATCTTCACCCGCAGCGAGTACAGGACGCGTTCCCCGTTGCGCCCGACCACCACGGTCTGGATCGCGTTGACGACCCAGTCCGCGAGCACCACGGCCAGCGCGAGGCCCGCGATCAGCAGCACGGCGCCGGTGACCTTGGTCTCCACGCCGTGGTCGATGCCGCCCCGGACCAGCGCGGGCATGGCCAGGCTGGCCAGCGCGTCGAGGGCGTCCAGCACCAGGCCGATGATGAGGCCCACCGCGAACGGGCGCAGCACCTGCCGCAGCCTGAACCGGGGTGCCGGGGCGCGGGCCCAGCTGACGTCCACGCCGGGCACGTCCCGGGCCGGCGGCAGCGCGTCGACCTTGGCCAGCAGTTCCGGAGACGCGGGAATGCCGGCCATCATGCTGGTCATCCCGGCCCCGCCGCCACCGCCGCGGCCGCCGGCCCTCCCGCCGCGGACCCCGACCCGTCCCGCCGGGCGCGCCGCGCCCGGCAGCGCGGCCAGGCCCGCCAGCTGGGTCGCGCTGGCCACGGCCAGCCCATCCGCCGTGGACGGCGGTGAGGCGCCGGTGTCCGGGGCCGCCTCAGCGGGCCATAGCCGCGGCGTGATGGCGTTCCCGGCGGCCGCGGCGGCCGGCTCGTGCGGGCCGTCGGCCTGCTCGTAGCCGCGGGCCGCCATGGCGTCGGTGCCCTCGGCGTCGTCGTCGGGCCCGGTGATCAGGTCGCGGTACAGCGGGCAGCGTGCCTCCAGTTCGGCGTGGGTGCCGATGTCGACCAGGTGTCCCTGGTCGAGGACGGCGATCCGGTCGGCGAGCTGGAGGGTGGAGCGCCGGTGGGCAATGAGCAGTGTGGTCCGGCCGGCCATGATCTGCTTGAGCCGGCCGTGGATCTCGGCCTCGATCCGCGTGTTGACCGCCGAGGTCGCGTCGTCCAGCACCAGGATGCGGGGATCCGTCAGCAGCGCCCGGGCCAGGGCCACCCGCTGGCGCTGCCCGCCGGACAGGGTCAGTCCCTGCTCCCCGACGACCGTGTCGTAGCCCTTCGGCAGCGCGGTGATGAACTCGTCCGCCTCGGCGGCCTGGGCCGCGGCCAGGACCTCCTCCCAGCTGGCGTCGGGGCGCCCGTAGGCGATGTTGGCCCGGACCGTGTCGGAGAACAGGAACGAGTCCTCGCTGACCAGCCCGATCGAGGCCCGCAGCGAATCCAGGGTGAGGTCACGGACGTCGTGGCCGCCGACCCGCAGCGCTCCGCTGGTTACGTCGTAGAAGCGGGGGAGCAGCTGTGCGATGGTCGATTTCCCCGACCCGGAGGTGCCGACCAGCGCGACGGTCTCGCCCACCGCCACGTGCAGCGACAGCCCGCGCAGCACGGGCCGGCCGGGCACGTAGCCGAAGCTCACATCGTCGAGGTCCACGGCGGCCGGGGCCGATCCGAGCGGCACCGCGCCGGGCCGGTCGGTGACGCCGGGCTCGGTGTCGATGACCTCGAACACCCGGACCACGCTGGCCCGCGCTTCCTGGCCGGTGGTCACCAGCGCAGCCAGCGCGCGGACCGGGCCGACCAGCTGAAGCAGGTAGGAGGAGAACGCCACGAACGTGCCCAGGGTGATGGAGCCCTCGATGGCCAGCCACCCGCCCAGCGCGAGCACCCCGACCTGGCCGAGCGCGGGAACGGCCTGCAGGGCCGGGTTGTACCGGGCCATCAGCCGCACCGCGCGCACCCGCGAGGCGTAAAGCAGGCGGCTGGCCCATTCCAGGCGCCCGGTCTCCTGGTCTTCCTGGCCGAAGCCCTTGACCACCCGGACTCCGGTTACGGCGCCATCCACCACCCCGGCCACGGCGGCCGCCTGCTGCTGAGCGTCCCAGCTGGCCGGGAACAGGGTGCGGCGTGAGGCGACCGAGATGAACCACAAGGCGGGGCCGACGGCCAGGGCGATGAGGGTCAGCAGCGGGGAGAGGAACAGCATGATGGCCAGCGAGGCCACGAACAGCACCGCGTTGCCGAGCAGCATCGGGATCATGCTGAGCAGCGCCTGGATCATGGACAGATCAGAAATGGAGCGGCTGACGATCTGGCCGGTGTGCAGCTGATCCTGGCGGGTCCCGTCCAGCTTGGACAAGGCGCCGAGCATCTCGGTCCGCAGGTCGTGCTGGACATCCAGGGAGACCTGGCCGCCGCGGTAGCGGCGCAGGTAGAGGCCCGCGAAGCTGGTCAGCGCGGCGGCCAGCAGCAGGACCGCGAGGGGCCAGACCGCCGGATGCCCCGGGCCGACCAGGTCGTCCACGATCTGCCGCTGGATCAGCGGGACAACCGCCGCGACCGCGGTCACCACCAGGGTCCCGCCCAGCGCGAGCACCACATTGCGCGGGTAGCGCCAGCAGTACCCCGCGAGCCGCCGCAGCCAGCCCTCACCCGTGCCTGTGCCCGTGCTGGTGCCGTTCCGGCCGGCTCTGCGCGGCGCCTTATCCACCGCCCTCCCGCTGGGCCGCATGGTCGTGGTGGTCTGCCGTTCGGTGTTCGTGGGCCTGTTCCTTTCCGTCCCCGTCTGCGTCCCCGTCGTCGCGCGGGGCGAGGCCGTGCCTCGCCCGCCTTGCCTCGGTCATCGCCGAGCCGAGCAGCCCCAGCGCATCCAGCACCGCCCCCGGATCGCCGGTGGCGTCCAGCAGCGGTCCCAGCCAGTCCGCGTAGGCGGTATCGGCCCGGTCCAGCGCCGCACGGCCCGCCGGGGTCAGCGAGAGCCGTACCACCCTCCGGTCGCCCGGCTCGGCCGCCCGGCAGGCGTATCCGGCGGCGACGAGGCCATCCGCGGTCGCGGTGAGGGTCGGCTTCGCGACCGCCAGCCGCTGGGCCAGCCGGGTAGAGCGTTCACCGCCGGCGCCGGCCAGCTTCATAATCCGGTACTGGGAGGGGGTCAGCCCCGCGTCCACGCACTCCAGGCCGCGGAACAGCCGGAGGATGACCATGATGGCCTGGGACATGTCCGTCCCGGCCGGGGTCATGCCGCGGCCCGTCATCTCGCCCGCGGGCGCCTCGCCCGCCGGGATCTCGTGCGCCGGAATCTCGTACGCCCCGCTCACAGTTAGCCAGTCTAACAACATTTCGGTTAGCCTCTCTAACCACCAGCGGGAACCGGCGATTCCCGTGGAGAGCGGTCGCCGCCGTGTGATACTCAGCGTTATCCGAGAGCTGCTTCTGGCCCGCGGCTGCCGATCGGCCACCAATCCCGAGAGGCGGGTATCCGGTGAAGCACCACTCCAGGCGTTCCTGGAGCAGGCCGCACCGTCCCCTCGGGGGCAGGACCCGTACCGCGGCGATGGCGGCAGCCGCGGCCGTCGTGACGGCCGTGGCGGTGGCCGGGTCGGCGCCGACCGATGCGGCGCGCTATTTGATGGATCCGCCGCCGCCCCCACCGGCCGGCGTGTCTTCGGTCATCCAGCGGCTGAGTAATGCGCAGCTGGCCGGCCAGCGGGTGATCTACAGCTACCCGGGCCTGACCCCGCCGCCGGCCCTGCTCCGGGCGATCCGCCGGGGCCAGGCGGCCGGGGTTATCTTCTTCGCCGGGAACATCTCCAGTCCTGCCCAGCTGGCCGCGGTGTCCCGGCAGCTCCAGCGGGCCGACGCGAGCAGGCGCAATCCGCTGCGGGCGCCGTTGCTGCTGATGACCGATCAGGAGGGCGGGGTGGTGCGCCGCCTCCCCGGGGCGCCGGACCTCTCGGAGAAGCAGATCGGCCAGGCGGCGGAGCCGGCCGCGCAGGCCCGCCTGGCGGGCGCGGGTGCCGCGGCGAACCTGCGCCGGAGCGGGCTGAACGTGAACCTGGCTCCCGTGCTCGATGTCTACGCCGCGGCCGGCAACTTCATCGACCAGTACGGGCGCTCATACAGCCGGCACCCGGGCCAGGTAGCCAGGCTCGGGGCGGACTTCATCCGGGCCCAGCAGCGCGGGGGCGTGGCGGCGGCCGCCAAGCACTTTCCTGGCCTCGGCGCGGCGGCCCGGAGCCAGGACACCGACCTGCGGCCGGTGAGGCTGCCGGTCCCCGCGGCCACCCTGCGCCGGGTGGACGAGCGGCCCTACCGGGCGGCGATCGCGGCCCGGGTCAGGCTGGTCATGGTGTCGTGGGCGGTCTACCCGGCCCTGGATCTGGGCCGCCCGGCCGGGTTGTCGCCTCTGGTGGTGCAGGGCGAGCTGCGGCAGCGGCTGGGCTTCGGCGGGGTCACCATCACCGACGGGCTGGAGGCCGGGGCGCTGCGCCGCTACGGCACGATCGCGCGCCGGGGCCAGCTGGCCGCGCTGGCCGGGATGGACCTGCTGCTCTGCTCCGGGCAAAGCGCCGGCGAGGCGCGGCGGGCCGTGGCCGGACTCGCCCGCGCCTACCGGGACGGGCTGGTCAGCCGGGCCTCCGGGGAGGCCGCGGTCGCGCGGATCGCAGCCCTCCGGGCCGGTCTGCAGGGCTAGCTGAGAGCCCGGGCTAGCTGAGACCCGGGGCTAGCTGAGGTAGTCCCGCTCCCGGAAGCCGTACCCGGCCGCGGCGCCAGCCACGATGAGGACGAACAGCAGGAAGGTCAGCGCGTGCACGCTGGTGCACCACAGGCAGATCGCGTCCAGCGTGAACAGCTCGGTGTAGACCAGGTACAGCACGAACCCGATGCCGACGACGACCGAGGCGATCCGGATCCAGGCCAGCGCCGGGAACTTCAGCCGCCATGCCCACGGCGAGGTGGCCACGGCCATGAACACGTAGAAGGCCAGCCCCAGCACGGCCACCGGGAAGACGCCGAACACCATGGACTCGGCGCTGTGCGTGACCAGCGCGCAGTTGATGGTGCCGGTGTCCGAGCAGGCCAGCGGCACCGAGGAGTCGTAGTGGGTGATGGTCAGGTAGGTCGAGACGCCGAGGCCGGCGATGGCCAGCGCCCACGTGACGAGCTGGAACCACAGCGGCGGGATCTTGATACCCGGCTTGGCCGGCGGGGCCGCAGCCGCCGCGGCCGCGGCGGCCTTCCGCTCGCGGGCGCGCTGCGCCTGGGTCGGCCGCTGGGCCTGCTTGGCCGGGGCCTGCCCGCCCGGCCGGCGGCCCTGCGCCCCGGCCGCCTGGGGCTCCGGCCGCCCGCCGCGGGTCCCCTTGTCCTTCTTGGCCCCCGTGCCTGCGGCCTGCCGGGGCGCGGCCATCAGATCTGGCCCTCGATGGTCTTGATGGTCGGCGTGGTGCAGACGTTCGAGGGCTGGTTGTTCGTGGTCTTGCAGATCGTCGCGGTGATCATGTTGGCCGCGCCGTCCGCGCCCTTGGCGATCGCGCTCGACGGGTCCTGGAGCGCGGCGGCCACCTGGGCCCAGGTCTGGCCGGACAGCACCTGCGGATTGTACTGGGCGCCGTGCACGAAGTACTTGCCGCCGAAGTCAATGAACGGGATCGCGCCCTGCTCGCTGGAGGACACGTACGGCGGGCTGTCGTACTTGGTGATCAGCGCGGTCTGCGCGCTGGTCAGCTTCTCCAGCGGCTTCTCGGCCACGGTCTCCTGCTCGACCGGGGTGAACGTCAGGTATTTGCTGGTGTAACTGGTCTTGTAGAAGTTGAGCGTGGGGGTGTGCGGGTACACCTCCTGGCCGCCGGCCGAGTGGAGGCCGCTCAGGCCGCGGAAGGTGCCGAACCGGCTGAGCGCCGCGGCCAGGGCCCACCGCTCGGCCGCGCAGTACGGGCAGTACTGGGCGCCGATGTAGAGCACCTCGGGCTTCCCACCGGAGGTCAGGGGCTTGGCCGAGGCCACCGTGGTCACGCTCTTCGGATCGGCGGTGCCGGCCGCCACCGACGCGAGCGTGGCGGACGGCACGCTGGTGACGTCCTTGATCACGCTGGCCGGGAGGGCGGTGCCCGTCGGCGAGGTGGAACTCGCGTTGTTGGCCGAGGCCGGGCTCTGGGTGGTCTTGATCACGATGAAGGCGACCACGATGACGATGACGCCGAGGATGCTGCCCCCGGTCCACAGCATCCGGTTGCGCACCTCACGTTTGTGCTCCGCTGCACGCTGCGCCGCTATTCTCTCGCGGGCGTTCTCCCGCTTGACTCTGGTCGCCTTGCCCATTACCCGTCCTATGACTGATGCCAATGGTCGCCCGGCCAGGGTCCATCGTAGGCGGCATCACGGGATGAGGCTGCCCCGTTCGTGGGCCGCAGACGGCTGGATTGACCCGTTCCCCGCAGCCCAGGCAGCAATCTGGGCCCGCGAGGTAAAACCCAGCTTGGACAGGATATTCGCAACGTGGCGTGCTGCGGTAGCCGGACTGATAACGAGCTCGTCCGCGATGCCCTTATTGCTGTAGCCGTGCGCGATAAGCGCGGTGATCTCGCGCTCGCGGGGGGTCAGTGACGACGGCTGGGTCGGCGACGGTGGCGGGGCCTTCGGGGGTGCCGCGGCGCCCCCGTCGATGCGCTCGTCGCTGCTCTTCCCGGTGGCGCTGCTCCCGGGCCCGTCCGCGGCGGCCTGGGAGCCAGATCTCAGGGCCAGCGTTACCGCGGCGTCGGGGGACAGCCCCAGGCCCTGCTCCCACAGCTCGGCCAGGGCCTCCTGGCCGAGGCCGCGGGCCGCGTCGAGGTACTGCTGGCTCCGCCGGGCGGGCGCGGGCAGGCCGGCCGCCTCCCGCAGGGCGGCGGCCGCCGCGGTCAGCAGGACCGCGAGCCGGGCCTGCCCCTCCCGGGCGCCCTGATCTTCCCGGGCGCACAGGGCCGCGAACGCTTCCAGACCGCGGGCCACGCCGCTCCGGGCCCCGGTCAGCTGGCTCAGCCGCAGGCTCTCGGCCAGGTGGGGCCGGGCCAGGGCGAGCTGGCCCTGGTCCAGGGCCACCCGGCCGATACCCGCCAGGCAGCGGGCGATATCCGGCCGGGAGTCGATCTCGCGCAGGATCGGCAGGGCGGCCTGGTAGCAATCCATGGCGCCGGCCGGGTCGCGCCGCAACCGGGCCAGGGCGCCCAGGCCGAGCAGGGTGCGGGCCATGCCCCAGCGCTGGTCGATGCCGCGCATCACCTCCAGCGCGGCCTCGCCGAGCTGCTGGGCCTCCCGCAGCCTTCCCTCGGCGGCGGCCAGGGTGGCCTGGGTCCCGAGCGCGTACCCCTCGTTCCAGGCGTTTCCCGCCTCCCGCGCGGTGGCCAGGGCCTTGGCCGCCCACTGGGCGGATTCCGGCAGCTGGCCGGTCTGCAGGGCCGCCTCAGCCAGCACGTTCTGCCCCGTGGCCGTCCAGACCAGCAGGCCGGCGGCCTGGCATCGCTCCAGGCCCTCGCGGGCCCACTTGCCCGCCTGGGCCGGGTCGTTGGGCAGGACGAGCTGGGCGCGCCCGATGAGGGCCATGCCCAGCACCGGGGCGGACACTCCCTCGGGACCGAGGCTGAAGAAGCGGGCGCACCAGTTCTCGCCCTCGTCGAAGGCGCCGCGGACGATCCAGAACGGCCGGACCGCGGCGCAGATGCGCAGCCCGGTCTCCGCGTCCCCCGCGGCCAGGCAGCTGCTGAGGACCTGGCGCAGGTTGGCGACGTCCGCGTCAGACCGGCGGAACACGGCAACCACCGCGGCCCAGCCGGACGGGATGGTGGCCAGGCCCACCGCCTCGTGGCGCTCGCACACGGCCAGCGCGTGGTCGCGCAGCCGGGCCTGGGTCTCCGCGGCTTCGCCCGCGTCCGCGAGCCGCTGAGCGGCGTAGGCCCGGATGCTGTCCAGCATCCGGTACCGGGCCTGGCCGATCACCTCCGGCTCGACCACCACCAGCGACTTGTCCACCAGCCCCTCGGTCAGGCCGACCACGTCCTCCACGGGCAGCCGGCCGTCGGCGCAGACCTGCTCGGCCATGTCGAGGGACCAGCCGATAAACACGGACAGGCGGCGCAGCAGGATCTGCTCGGGCGCGGAGAGCAGGTCATGGCTCCAGTCGATGGTGGCCCGCAGCGTCCGCTGCCGCGGCGGGGCGGTCCGGTCGCCGGAACCCAGCAGCGTGAAGCGGTCGCCCAGCCGGGCGGCGATCTGCTCGGCGGACAGCACGGTCACCCGGGCGGCGGCCAGCTCGATGGCCAGCGGCACGCCGTCCAGGGCCCGGCAGATGTCCGACACCGCCGTCGCGTTCCGCTCGGAGATGGCGAAGCCAGGCCGGGCCGCCGCCGCCCGGTCCGCGAACAGCTGGACCGCTTCGAAGCCGGCCAGTTGCGCAGCGTCCCGGGGAGCGTCCGGGGGCGGCACGGCGAGCGGCGCGACCTGCCACACGGATTCCTGCGGGATCCGCAGCGGCTCCTGGCTGGTGGCCACGATGCGCAGCTCCGGGCAGCCCGCTAGCAGGCGCTGGCAGAGCGCCGCGCAGGCGTTGACCAGATGCTCGCAGCTGTCGAGCATGATCAGCGCCTGCCGGGTCTCCAGGGCATCGGCCAGCGTGTCCTGCAGCGGCCGGCCGGTCTCGGCGTCGACGCCGATGACCGCGGCCACCCGGGAGACGATCAGGTCTGGCTCCCACAGGTCGCCGAGTTCGACGGGGTAGACACCGTCAGCGAAGTCCCCGGCCGTGATGGCCAGCAACCGCAGGGCCAGCCGGGTCTTGCCGATCCCGCCCGCGCCGCACAGGGTCAGCGCCCGGGTCCGCTGCAGCAGGTCAGGCAGGCAGCCGAGTTCGTGCTCCCGCCCGATGAACCGGTTTGGCTCTTCAGGCAGCTGAGCCGGCAGTGCCGGTGATTCCAGTGCCTCTGGTTCCATTTTCCCTTTTAACAGGATGACCCGCTCACCGTCTGTGTCGCATCATTCTAAGTGGCCTGCCGCAGGTACCGGCCGACTCGGGACTAATCGCACATACCGCACGTCAAGCCCCTTTGAGCTGAGACTTCACGCCTGCCTGCCCGGTCAGTCAGAGGCGGCTATTAGCGGGCTATTCGATTCTGGTACTGCTGATGCTGCCGGGACGGATGACCTTCGTTTGCTCTACCCACATTGGCAGTTCGCCGCGAATTGGGCTAGTCCCCGAATCCGGGGTCATGCCCGGCTCCGGTCCCGCGGGAGCCCGGGGCCGGCTCCCGCGATGCCCAGACTCCACGGGGACTGAGGGCCGCTGCGCGGCGGCCCGGCGGGCCCCGGCGGGAACGGGTTTTCGTTGCGGGATCTTGACGGGATCTTGATGTTAGATCTTCTTGCGCCACGCAATCACTGGTAGCTATTTTCGGGGGCATGGTGGCTATCCCGCGCTGGAGCGCGCGTACGAACATGGATTCGCAAGCCAGGGCCGCGGGACGGGGAACGCGGCCCTGGCGGCTTCCGGCGCTGATGATCGTCTGCGCCGGGCTGGTGGCCGCGGGGTGCAGTTCCTCGTCATCTGGCTCGTCAGGCTCTTCGTCTTCGCCGTCGAATGCCGCCCCTAAGGGAACCGCGAGCGTGGCCTACGCCTCGTCGCTGCAGTTCCTCAACGAGAAGGTGGCGGCCCCGGCCTTCACCACGGCCACGGGGGACAAGTACACCGGCCGCGGTGATTCCTCCGGCGCGCTGGAGGCGGACATCGCCGGCGGCGAGATCAGCCCCAACGTGTTCGAGGCGGTCGGCGGCGACAACATCATGCCGCTGGAGCCCAAGTACACCAAGTGGTTCATCCCCTACGCGGGCACCCAGATGGTGGTGGCCTACAACCCCCAGAGCAAGTACGCCAGCGACTTCAAGGCCTACGCGGACGGCTCGAAGCCGCTGCAGGGCCTGTTCAAGCTCATGGAGACGCCCGGCTTCAAGCTCGGCCGGACCGACCCCAACATCGACCCGCAGGGCCGCGACTTCATCTACATGCTGGAACTGGCCCAGATGCACTACAACCTGCCCAAGGACACGGTCAGCAAGATCCTCGGCACCACCGACACCGGCACGGCCAACTCGTCGCAGATCTACGCCGAGTCCTCGCTGGACTCCACGCTCCAGTCCGGCCAGCTCGACGCCTCCAGCGCGTTCATCACCCAGGCCGTCGAGCTGCACCTGCCCTACATCAAGCTGCCGGCCGCCATCAACCTGGGCGATGCCGCGCTGGCCAACCAGTACGCCAAGGCGACGGTGACCATCAAACCGCCCGGCATGCCGAAGTTAACCAAGTCGGGCTCGCCGCAGGTGATCGACATCACGATCATCGGCAAGCCCACCCCGGCGGGCACGGCGTTCGTGAAGTACACGCTGTCCCCCGCGGGCCTGGCCCAGTACAAGCAGGGAGGGTTCACGCTGATCACCCCGACGGTCACCGGGGACAGCAGCGCGGTTCCCTCAGCCGTGACGAGTGAGCTGGGCGGCTAGCCCGCCGGCCCAGGTCCCCGGGTCGGCCCTGCGCCGGACCGTGCGCTCGGCCAGCGGGGTTGCCTCGCTGGCCGGCGCCGCGGTCATCTGGGTCGCCCTGCTCGGCCCGGTGATCACGCTGCTGGCCCACCTGTCCTGGTCCCAGGTCAGCGCCGCGCTGTCCGTCCCGGGCGCGCTCGACCCGCTGGTCACCTCCGTCGAGTCGGGCGTGATCACGCTGGCCGTGCTGCTGGTCCTGGGCACCCCGCTGGCCTGGAAACTGGCCCGCGGCTCGCTGCCGTTCCCCAGGGTCTGGGAGGCGGGCGTGCTGTGCAGCCTGCTGCTGCCCCCGCTGGTCATCGGCCTGCTGCTGATTTTCATGGTCGGCCCGTACACGCCCATCGGTGAGCTGCTCGGGCACGTCAACCTGTCCGCGACCAACACCTTCCTGGCCCTGGTCATCGCGGAGGTGTACGAGTCGGCCCCGTACTACGTGCTGGGCGCGCAGGCCGCGTTCGCCGCGGTCGATCCCGCCATCGAGGAACAGGCCGCGCTGCTGGGCGACCGGCCGTCCCGGGTGGCGCGCCGGGTCACGCTGCCGCTCGCCGCGCCCGGCCTGGCCATGGCGCTGGCCGTGGCCTGGGCCCGGGCCATGGGCGCGTTCGGCGCCGTGGTGATCATCGCATATCACCCGTACGGGATACCGTTGCAGATCTGGACGACGCTGCAGGAGACGGGGCTGCCCACGGCGCTGCCGTTCGCCCTGGTCCTGCTGGTAGTCGCCCTGCCCCTGCCGCTGGCCGCCTACATCTGGAGCGCGCGTGCTCGAGGCCGACGTCGAGCTTGACCGCCGCGAGTTCCGCCTGTCCGCCGCCCTGGCCGTAGGTGCGGGGGACAGGCTCGCCCTGTTCGGCCCGTCCGGCGCCGGGAAGACCACCATCCTGGAGGTCATCGCCGGCCTGCTGGAGCCGGCCCGCGGCAGCGTGGCGCTGGACGGCCGGGTGCTGACCCGGACCGCGAGGCCGCGCCGCCAGCTGCCCCCGTGGCAGCGCCGGGTCGGCCTGCTGCGCCAGGATCCGGCACTGTTCCCGCACCTGTCGGTCCGGCAGAACCTCGCGTACGCGCCGGCCACCGGGACCGGCCGGGACGAGATCGCCGCGATCGCGGAGCGGCTCGGCCTCGGCGGGCTGCTGGACGACCGCCCGGCCCGGCTGTCCGGCGGCCAGGCTCACCGGGTCGCGCTCGGCCGGCTGCTGGCCAGCCGGTGTGACGCGCTGCTGCTGGATGAGCCCTACACCGGGCTGGACGCCAGCCTCCGGCGCGATCTCACCGACCTGGTCCGCGACCTGGTCGCGGCCCGCCAGGTGCCGTCCGTGCTGGTGGCCCACGAGCTCGAGGCCGCGCAGGCCTTCGCGGACCAGATGGCGGTCCTGGACCACGGGCAGATCCTGCAGACCGGGCCGCCGGCCGAGGTGGTGGCGGCGCCCGCGGCCCGCCGGGTGGCCGAGCTGGTCGGCTACCGGAGCTTCGTGCCGCTGGCGGGCGGACCCGAGGGCGTGGTGGCCGGCGTGCACCCGGACCGGGTGCTGGCGGGCCGGCTGCCTGGCCGGGGTGTGGTGCTGGCCGGCCCGGTCCGGTCCTGCCGGCCGTCCGGGGCCGGGTGGGAGGCCACGATCGATGCGGCCGGCACGCTCGTGCCCGTCCACCTGCGTGAGCAGCCCGGCGGCGGGCCGGAGTTCGCGTTCACTGTGCTGGACCCGCCGTGCTTCGGCCCCGACGGGCTCCGGGTCGCCCGCCCCGAGGGGGTACCCACGTGACTGGGCTGGCCACGGCCGTGCCGGAGCCGGGCGGCGCGAGGCTGCGGGCGCTGCGGCTGGCCCGCGGTTACTCCCAGCAGCAGCTGGCCGGCATGGCGGGCGTGTCGCGGCAGGCCGTGTCGGCGGTCGAGGCCGGGCATTCCGACCCGTCGCTGCGGGTGGCCCTGGCCCTGGCCAGCGCGCTGGGCGTGACCGTCGAGGAGGTGTTCGGGCCGGGAATCCCGGTGCCGGTGATCGGCGCGCGGCCGGTGGCGCCGCTCGGCGGGGAAGGAGCCCGGGTCACGCTGGCCCAGGTGGGGGAGTCCTTCGTGGCGCTGCCGCTGGTCGCGGACTTCGCGATCCGGGCCGGCTTCCTCCCGGCGGGCGGGCTCGTCGCGATGCCGTCCGGCCCGGCCCCGGCGGCTCCGGTGCGGCCGCTGGGCCCGCCCCGGCCGACCCTGGTGGTGGCGGGCTGTGACCCGGCCCTGCCGCTGCTCGAGACCCCGCTGGCGCTGCTCGACCCCCCGGTCGCGTTCAGCTGGTGGCCGTGCAGCAGCGGCGAGGCGCTCCGGCTGGCCGCGGCCGGGCTGGTCCACGTGGCCGGTGCGCACCTGCTCGGCCGGTCCGGCGAGTACAACACCGGCCCGGCCCGGCAGCTGCTGGCCCGGGGGGGTGCCCAGGTGTTCGGGTTCGCGTCCTGGCGGGAAGGCCTGGTTCTCCGGCCGGAGCTGGAGGGCAGCGTCCGCGGGCTCGCCGACCTGGCCGGGCGCGGGCTGCGGCTGGTGAACCGGGAGGAGGGGGCCGAGGCGCGTCGCGTGCTGGACCGGGAACTGGACCGGGCCGGGCTGGACCCTGCCGCGCTCCGTGGCTACGGCACCCAGGCCACCGGGCACCTGCAGGTGGCCTCGGCCATCGCGGCGGGCCTGGCCGACGCCGGGGTGGCCTCCGAGCCGGCCGCCCTGGCTTACGGCCTGGGCTTCGTGCCGTTCACCGAGGAACGCTTCGACCTGGTCATCCCGGTCGCCCAGGTCGGCTCGCGTGAGGTGGACGCGCTGGTCAAGGTGCTCTCCTCGCCCTGGCTGGCCGCTCAATTGGGCAGCCTGCCCGGCTACGACCCGGGCCGGTGCGGGGAGCACGTGGCCACGCTGTAATTCTGGCGCCGGGGGGAGCCGGTTAAGGTAAGCGCGTGTACGACCACGATCTGGGTGAGCTAGAGGACCTCGGCTGGGACGAGTTCATCCGCCGCCAGTGGGACGCCGTGTACACGGCCTACCGGACCGGGCGGGGGCGGCGCACGCTCTGCCGCGGCTGGGCCGACCTGCTCGAGGCGGGCCTGGACTGCTCCCAGACCCTGGCCGACCTGCTGGTCCGGACCGAGATCCTGGACCGGGCCGACCGTGACCTGGAGGGCACCGCGGACCCGTGGGCGCTGGTGACCGGGATGACCGAGGTGATCGCGGACGTCCGGGTGGATCTGCTCGAGCTCGGCGTCGAGCAGCCCGGTTTCCGGGAGCTGGGCCCGGCGCAGCTGGCCGGGCTGCTGGACCGGCAGGCGGCGTTGCTGGGTTTCGTGCGAGATTACGCGGGCGTGGAGGATCCGGGGGCCGGGAATCCGGGTGTGCAGGACACTGGCTGAGGTCAGCGCCGCGGGTCAGCGCTGCCCGTCAGCGGCGCCCGCCAACAACACCGGTCAGCGGCGCCGGGCCAGCCACATCCGGGTCTGGTAGGGCACGATCATCGGGATCCCCGGGAAGTGCGCGCCGAGCAGCTCCTGGATCCGGCCCAGCAGCCGGTGACGGACAGGCGTGGCGAGCTGCGCGATGTAGGACTTGCTGCGCTCCTCCGCCATCCAGATGCCCACTTCGACCTGCCGGGTCCAGGGCACCACGATCCGCACGCCAGGCTCGAATAGCCCGGTGCCGGCGATGCCTTCCTCGCTCCAGTCCGGGTCGCGGTGATGCCGTCGGTAGCCCGGGCAGGCCGCCTCCATCACCTCCTGGTAGGTGTCGAACCAGCTCTGGCCGTCGGCCCACGCGTGACTCCACCAGGCCACCCAGGAGCCGCCCGGGCGCAGCACCCGGGCCACCTCCCAGCTGGCCAGGTGCTGGTCAAACCAGTGCCAGGACTGGGCGAAGCAGGTGAGATCGACAGATCCGGAGCGGATCGGCAGCGTGTTGCCGTCCGCCTGCAGGTAGGTCAGCCGCGGGGAGCGGTCTCGCGCGTGGCGGAGCATGATCTCGCCGAAGTCGATCGCGACCGTCCGTGCCCCCCGGGCGGCCAGCTGGCGGGTGGCGATGCCGGTGCCCGCGCCCACGTCGAGGACCAGCGTCCCGCGAAGCTGGCCGGTGGCCCGCTCGATCTCGCGGAACAGGCCGTCGGGGTAGGACGGGCGCCCGGCGTCGTAGTCGGCCGCGACCGGGTCGAACGGGGACCGGCTTACGGACGTCACCGCCGCGGCCCGGCCCGGGTGACCGTCATCCCGTCACCCCGGGCCCCTGAGGCCTGGCCTGCGGGCCCGCAACGAAAACCACCCCGTGGTCAGTGCCCATACACCGGGACCAGCAGCCCGCGGGCGATGGTGTGGAAGCGGAGGTTGAAGCCGGTGACCGCGGGGGAGACGTCGGAGTCGATGCCGAGCTGCTCGCTGTCCACGGCGTGCACCGCGAAGATGTAGCGGTGCGGTCCGTCGCCCTCCGGGGGCGCGGCCCCGCCGAAGTCCTTGGTGCCGTAGTCGTTGCGGACGGAGAACGCGCCCGCGGGCAGGCCGGCGCCACCCGCCGCGCCCGCCCCGGCGGGCAGTTCGGTCACCGAGGCCGGGATGTCGACCACCAGCCAGTGCCAGAATCCGGAGCCGGTCGGGGCGTCCGGGTCGTAGCAGGTCACCGCGAAGCCCTTGGTCTCCGCGGGAAATCCGGTCCAGCGCAGGCCCGGCGAGATGTTGTCACCGGACATGCCGAAGCTGTTGTACACCTGCGCGTTGCTCATCTGCTCGCCGTCGGCGACGTCGTCGCTCAGGACCGTGAACGTCGGCACTGGCGGAAGGAAGTCGTACGGAAGCGGTGCGCGATCGGCCATGATCTCCCTACCTTCTGTATTGGACTTCTCTAAGCGGCATCCCGGGAAAACCTTACTGGCCCGATGGGAGAGATTGACGTGACGCCCGGCTCGGTGATGCGGCTGCGCCGCCAGTCGCTGATGTTGCTGCGCCGTGGGCGGCTCATGGGCCTGCGGCGCGGCACGTTCATCGCGATCCTCGTCGCGCTGGCGGTCGTGCCCGGCCCGGCCTCTGCGGCCCGGCCCTGCACCAACCGGGCGTGCCAGTCCGCGGGCCTGGTGCGATGGGCCCGGCTGCTGCCCGGCGCCTGGCTGGCGCAGGCCGGGCTGGCCGGCACCACGCCGGCCCAGGGCGACGCGTACGCGGCGATGGGCGGGCAGGTCGCCGTGATCGGCATCGGCACCACGGTGTTCGCCTACTGGTCCCGCTCGGGCGCGCCGGCCTGGGCCAGTTCCCTGGCCGGCTTCCGGGCTGGCTCGCGGATCGTGTCGGTCCGGGCCTGGCCGGGTGTGGTCACCGTCGGGGTCGACGTGCCGGGGCGGCGGGCCGGGAGCCCGGGCACCCGGCACGAGGTGGTCCTGGACAGCGGCACCGGACGGCTGATCCGGTCCTTCCCGGCCGCCCCGTTCGGCGGGGCCGTCGCGGCGGGCCCGGTCCGCACGGTGATCGTCGGCAGCACCGCGGTGACCAGCTACAGCAACCGGACCGGGGCCGTGCTGTGGAGCCATCCGACCGGGCCCGCGGCCCAGGCCTGGAAGGTCAGCGGCAACGATCTCTACCTGACCGTGTCGGCCGGTGGCTACCTGAGCAACGGCCCGGCCCGGGCGCTGCGCAAGATCTTCCTGCGGTCCGGTGTGCAGCACTTCATCCGCCCGCCGGGCAGGTCGTTCCGCGGGGTGCTGAGCCGCGTGTTCGCCGGCGTTGCGGTGTTCACCGACGCGCGGGGGACCATCGCCTACAGCGCCACGACGGGGCGCAGACTGTGGCGGCGGCTGGGCGCGGTCCCGGAGAACGCGGATGCCCTCGGCGGGCTGCTGTACCTGACCGACGGCAGCAGCCTGGCGGGCGTGGACCCCGAGACGGGCCGGACGCAGGCCCACGTACCCGGCGGATCGACCACCGGGGCCTCCGGCTTCTATGCTGTGCGGGATGGCGTGGTGCTCGGTCTCGATCAGGGGGCCCAGGGGGATGCGTGGGGCTACGACGTGCCCGTCGGCCGGGTGCTCTGGACCAACGCCGACCTGCCGTGGCCGCACTATTTCGAGGACCTGTCGGGTATCGGCGGCAGCGCCAGCCCGGAATCGGGGGCCATCCTGCTGGCGGTCTGCGCTCAGGCCGGGGCGTCCGCGGCGGGCAGCACCAGCCCGGTCTGCGACCGTCCCGAACTGGTCGCCCTGAACTGGTGAAGTACTGGTCTCAACCTCCGGGATGCAGCTCCGTCCCGTGGCTAATTGTGAGTAGTGTGCCATCCTGCAATAGTTAGGCAGTCTTACGCTCGCGCACGGCATGGCCCTGGCCGGCAGCAGCCCCGCAGGCAGCAGGACTCCGCGCAGGACGCGCAGTGATGAGGCGCGGCTAGACGCGCAGCGGCAAGACAGGAGGCGGCGTGGCGACAGACGACCTGGCCCGCCAGGCCCGTGAGCTGCTCAGCATGACCGGCGGGTCTGCCTCCCGGTCGCTGAACCAGCTGGTGGGGCTGGTGTCGCGGCAGGTCCCGGGCTGTTCGGGGGCGGCCTCCGCCGTCTGGCGCGAGGATGAGCCGGTGATCCAGGCGGCCAGCCATCCCGACCTCGCCGAACTGTTCGAGCTGCAGCTCAGGGCCGGCTCCGCCCCGTGGCTGGACGCCCTGGCTGGCCTGGACTCCCCTGCTAGCACGGGCACGGTCAGCTGCCTGGACACCCTGGAGGAGGAGCGCTGGCCGGGGTTCGCGGCCGCGGCGCTGGCCCGCGGCGTCCGGTGCTGCGTCACGCTGGCCCAGCGGTCCGGGGATCAGGCCCTCACCCTGACCATGTTCGGTGCCCGGCCCCGCTCGCTTGACCCGGATCAGCTCCCGCTCGCCGAGCTGCTCGTCGCGTTCGGGGGCGCGGTCATGGGCAACGCGGACGCCTACGACGGGGTGCAGCGGACCGTGCTGCGGCTGCGCGATTCCGTCGAGTCCGGGGCGCTGCTCGATCAGGCCCGGGGGGTGCTGATGCACGCGCGCGGCTGCAGCGCGGCGGAGGCGCTGGCGCAGATGCGCGCCATGGCCGCGGCCCAGCACATCACGATGACCGAGGTCGCGCAGCAGGTCATCGCGTCGCAGGGGGCGGACAGACACGCCGGAGGCCGGGGCAGGCTGAGCCTGCCCCGGCCTCCGCGATCTTGCCCCGGCCGGGCTGGCCCGGCCAGGCCGGGCCGATTCTGCTCAGGCCGCGGACCGCTCGTAGATGGCCAGCGTCTCCTGGCCGATCCGGTCCCAGGAGTACCGGGCCCGGGCCCGGTCCACGGCGGCGATGCCGAACCCTTCCAGCAGCATCGGGCTGGCCAGCAGGGTCCGGATCCGCTGGGCGATCAGCCCGGGACGCCCTGGCGGGACCAGCAAACCAGTGGTGCCGTCGATGATGGTGTCCAGGTGACTGCCGATCGCCGAGGCCACCACCGGGGTGCCGCAGGCCATGGCCTCCAGCGCGACGGTCGCGAACGGCTCGCCGGTCGGCGCGTCCACCAGCAGGTCCGCGGAGCGCAGCAGCGCGGGCAGGTCGGTGTCGCTCACGCTGCCGTGGAAGATGACCCGGTCCCGCACGTTCAGGTCACTGGCCAGCCGGAGCAGCGCCCGGTAGGCCTTGTCCCCGCGCAGCTTGCCGTGCTCCGGGCCGCCCGCGATGACCAGTTCGGCCTCGGGGATATCGGCGAGCGCGCGCACCGCGACGTCCACGCCCTGGTTCGGGGCGAGCGGGGCCACGCACAGCAGCCGGGGCCGGCTGCCCCGCGAGGCCACCGGGCCCTCCGGGGAGAACGCCCCGGTGTCCACGCCGCGCGGGATCAGCCGGACCGAGTCCCGCCGCACGCCCAGCTTGGCCAGCGCGGACATCTCGCTGGAGGAACTGGCGAGCACCGCGCGGACGCTACGGGCGATGACCGGCTCCAGCCGGAGCCGGGCCGTCCCCCCGCCGCTGCCGGAGCGGGTCTTCGCCCGGGCGGGCTGAGCCGGGACGGGCGGGGCCGCGGCCGGGTCGGAGGCCTGCAGCGACAAGAAGGTCTGCACCACCGGCACGCCCAGGTCGCGGGCGCCCGCCAGCGCGGCGAGACCGCTGGTCCAGAAGTACGCGTGGGCCACGTCGGGCGCGCGGTCCTGCCAGTGCCGGGCCAGGTACTGGCCGAATTCCGCGGCGTGCGGGGCCAGGCTGTCCGCGGGGAGGTCCCTGGCCGGGCCGGCGGGCACATGCTCGACGGTGACGCCCGGCGCGGGCTCTGACTTCTCCGGCTGCCCGTCGCTGTCGCGGCGGGCGTACACGGTGACGTCGTGGTCCTGCTCAGCCAGGGCGGTCACCAGGGATGCCAGTCGCTGGTCCTGCCGATCAGGTCCGGCCTCCGGGGTCTGGCCGAACGGGTTCCCCTGCAATGTGACCAGGGCAATCTTCATGGGGAGCAGCCTCCTCGTTACGGGGTGCCCACGCGGTACGCCACGAGTCGCCGAAGAGGCAGGCAGACGGCTGTCTACGAAAGTCCAGGCCGGGCCAGGGGAAATGTTTCCATGGCAAGCACGCCTCTCCAGCCACGCCAGACGGCGTGGGGGCGTGCCTGCGTCGTAGACACTGCCTGCAATATAACCCCGAAACCGGCCGCTGCCAACCTCCGGCGCGCCCGGCACGCCCACGGCCCGGCGCGGACGGGCGCCTCAGGCCAGCCGCCGGGGCCAGCTCTGCGGAGCCTCCGCGGGTGCTGGCGCCCCGGTCAGCCGCAATACGGTGAAGATCAGGCCGCCGCCGGGATCCGGCTACCGTGATCCCGGGTTAGCTTGGAACGTCAGCCGTCCGCTACCCCGGTCGTCACGGCCTAACCCCGCGACCTGACCCCGCGACACCCGCCCCCTCGTTCACCCTCGTTCCCGCCGCGATTGGACCTTGATGCCGCAACCCGCCGGCCCGCCAGAACTCGACCTGGAGGTGGCCGCGCTCAAGGAGCGCTACGCCGGGCTCCGGCAGGCCGCCGCGATGCCCGGTGCGGACGCCCGGGCCGTGCTGGAGGCCGCGTTCGCGGAGCTGGACACCGCGGTAGACGTCCTCGGGGCGATGCGGGCCAGGCCCGCCCCCGGCCGGTCCCAGGCCGCCGGCCCCGGCCCGGAGTCGCTGCTCACGGAGCGGCGGCTGCTGCGCGCGGTATTCCAGGACGCGCCGGTGCCGATGTTCCTGCTCGGCCCGGACATCACCGTGCAGCGGGTCAACACCAGGGCCGGCGAGCTGCTCGGCTCCGGCCCCGGGTACGCGGTCGGCAAGCTCTTCACCGCGTTCGTGGACCTGCCCTCCCGGGCCGCGGTGCAAAGCCAGCTCGCCGCCGTCGCGCGGACCGGGAAGACCCGGCGGATCCAGTGCCGCCTGCTGCGCCCGGACGGACCGGCGGGCACCGAGCTGACCGTCGGCCTGGCCCAGGTGCGGGGAGACGGCGACCAGCTCGTGGTGGTGGCCAGCAGGCCCGGATCGGGCCCGGACACCGGAGCCGGCGCAGATCAGGCGGCCGGCGACGCAGTCGCCGGGGACTCCGGACCCCGGTGACGGCCAGGACAGCCCGGCCCGCCTCATGGAGGCGATGATCCACCGCTATGACCTGGTCACCTCGGCGACCAGGCTGTTCCTGGAGAACGCCACCTACAGCGAATCGGTGACCCTGCAGCGCTGCGCCCGGCTGCTGGCCAGTGAGCTGGCCGCCTGGGTCATCGTGGACGTGGAACGGCGGCAGCGACTGCGCCGCCAGTTCGTCATGGGTCCCGAGAACCAGCCCTCTGACCTGGCCAACGCGGTGGGGCAGGTGGATCCGGCCCCGGGCACCGCGCCCCGCCAGGTGCACGAGTCGGGCAGCTCGCTGCTGGTCGCGCACGCGGAGGACGCCGGAATCCTGGGCGCCGGGCCGCAGGGCGTCCCGGTCATGATGATGCTGGATGCCACCTCGGTGCTCTGCGTGCCACTGTCGGATGGGGAGCACACCTACGGCACGCTGACCCTGGCCCGCAACGCCAGCGAGGGCCACTTCGAGATGGCCGACCTCGGCGTGGTGGAAGAACTCGGCGAGCAGCTGGCCCTGGCGATCAGGGTGGACCGGATGTTCCGGCGGCACACCGAGATCGCGGACGCGCTCCAGTCGAGCCTGCTGCCGCGCGATCTGCCGCAGATCCCCGGGGTGGAGATCGCCGCGGCCTACGTCGCGGCCACCGAGGGCCTGGAAGTCGGCGGCGACTTCTACGACGTCTACCGGACCCCGGGCGGATGGGGGGTGGCGATCGGGGATGTGTGCGGCAAAGGCGAGGAGGCCGCCGCGGTCACCGCGGCCGCGCGGCACGCCATCCGGGTCCTCGCGCACTGGACCGCCGACCCCGCCGAGGTCCTGGCCAAGGCCAACGAGGTGATGCTGGCCGAGGAGTTCGGCGACCGCTTCGTGACCGCGAAGAACGCCCACCTGCGCTGGCAGGACGGGCGGTTGCACGTGGTGCTGGGCAGCGCCGGGCATCCAGGCCCGGTGCTGGTCCGTCCCGACGGCCGGACCACGATCATGAGCCCGGGCGGGCTGCCCCTCGGCCTGTTTCCCACGGCGGAGGCCGGGCGGGAAGAGGTTGACCTGGAGCCGGGGGATGTGCTGTTCTTCTTCACCGACGGGGTGACCGAGGCACGCAGCCCGGAGCTGACCTACTTCGAGGACCGCCTCACCGATGAGCTGGCCGGCCTGGCCGGGCAGCCGCCCCGGGACATCGTGGCCGGACTGCAGACGCTGGTGGTGGAGTTCTGCCGTAACGAGCTGCGGGACGACATGACCATGCTCGTGCTGCGCGTGGCCGAACCGCCGGACCAGTGAAGCCACGCACTGGCCCGGCGGCCCGGACGCTACTCCTCCAGATATTCCTCGATCGTCTCTGAGGTGGAGCTCAGCGGGCTGGCGGCCACCTGCTCCTCCACCTCGGCCTTGCTCAGCTGCCGGCCGGGGAAGACCTCAGGATCTTCCGCCAGCGCGCCGGCCTCCACCGCCTGCGCCTGCTCCGGCGTGAGCACCACCGTGCCGGCCGGCAGGGCGGTGCCGCCCGGCGTCACCACGCCTCCGGGGACCGCGGTCCGGCCCGTCATGGGCCTGCGCACCACGCGGCGCCGCAGCCAGCCATAGCCGCGCCGCGGGACGAACATCCCGGCCAGCCCGACCAGGATCAGCACCCACCCGGCCGCCTGCACGTTCAGCCAGCCTGGGTGGCCGGTGACGGCGAACGCGAGAATGGCGCCCACGGCGACGATGGCCAGACCCGTGGCGGTCTTCATGCCTATCTCCTTGCGTCTGTTGACGATGCGCCGCTGGAGCGAGAGGGCGCGACGGCATCGTCGGGGTCCTGGCCGAACAGGCGGTCCCGCAGGTACTGGAGCGCCGTCGCCTGAAGTCGCGACACGTGCATCTGTGAGATGCCGAGCCGCTCGCCGATCTCGGCCTGGGTCAGGTTTCCGTAGAACCGCATCAGCAGGATGTGCCGCTCGCGCGACGGCAGCTCGTTCCAGTGAGCGCCGACCGCGTCCATGTCCACGGCCCGTTCCAGCTCAGGGTCGTCCGCCCCGATCAGGTCCGCGAGCTTGGTCAGCCCGTCGGCCTGGGTGAGCGGGGCGTCCAGCGAGGACGTGTGGAAGAACATGTCGGCCTGGCGGGCCTCATGCAGTTCCTCATCGGTGACGCCCAGGTGCCGGGCCAGTTCCGCGTCGGCGGGGGCGTGCCCCAGTTCCTGGGCGAGGTCACCGGTGGCCTTCCTGATCTCGAGCAGCAGTTCCTGGGCGGAGCGCTTGACCCGGACCTGCCACCTCTTGTCCCGGAAATGCCGCTTGATCTCGCCGCTGATGCACGGCTGGGCGTAGGCGGCGAGGGCGCCGCCGAACGAGGGGTCAAAGTTGTTGATCGCCTTGAGCAGGCCGACGTAGCCGACCTGCATCAGTTCCTCGACCGATTCGGGGCTGTCCCGGTAGCGCAGCACGCACGACCGGACCAGGGCCTCGTAGCGGGTCACCAGGACTTCGCAGGCCGCGCTGCGCACGGCACTGCCAATGGGTTCGGATTTCACGAGCTCGAGGAGCTCACTGTCGTCGCGGCTGAGCAGGTTCGCACGCGACCACGGCGGCGGCAGACCCAGATCAGCACCTTCCCCGGACGGGCCGGGGAGGGGCTGAGCATCCACGCCAGCCGGGCGACGGCGAAGGGCCGTCTTCGTCATGATCACCTCCGCGCCTGGACTTCGGGGGGAAGCCCAGGCGCCCCATTCGTGCCCGCTGGGCAGAAGATAAACATGCCGCCGGCCATTGTTTCGGAGCCGTGATCCATTTCCGCCGCCGTACCGGACTCGTCCCCAGCTCAGCAGGCGTTTGGGCGATGCGAGGTGGTGCTGCCGCCGTGGCATGTTCCGGGTGGCGGCGCTGTTGTACCGGATGGGAGTACCCAGCACGAATGCAGTGATCGGGATCGAGGTGGCAGGAATGTGGCGCACGCACCGGCAGGCAGCCGGTGACGCTCCGCGGGTGATCGTGGTGGGCGCCGGGTTTGCCGGGATGGCCGCGGTGCAGGAACTGGACCGGGCCGGAGCCCAGGTCCGGCTGATCGACCGCAACGTCTACAGCACCTTCCAGCCGTTGCTCTACCAGGTGGCCACGGGCGGGCTGAACCCCGGCGACGTGTCCTACCCGGCCCGGGCGTTCACCCGCCGCCATGGCGCCCGGTTCCGGCTGGGCGAGGTCACCGCGGTGGACCCGGACCGCCGCCGGGTCACCCTCGCCGACGGCGATTCGTTCAATTACGACTACCTGGTCCTGGCCACCGGGGTATCGGCGGCCTACTACGGCGTGACCGGGGCCGCCGAGCACACTCTGGGCCTCTATACCCGCCGCGACGCGGTGGAGCTACGCAACCACATCATGGCCCGGCTGGAGCGGCTGGACATCGCCGGTCCCGGCAAGAGCGTGAACTTCACCGTGGTGGGCGGCGGCGCCACCGGGGTCGAGCTGGCCGGTGCGCTGGCCGAACTGCGCGCTACCGCGCTGGACGCCGCGTTCCCCGAGGTGAACCTGGCGGCGGTGCACATCCGCCTGGTCGAGCAGGCGGGCGCGCTGCTGCTGCCCTTCGACCCGGCGCTGCGTGAGTACGCGCGCCGTCAGCTGGAGCAGCGGGGCGTGGAGGTCCGGCTGAACACCGCCATCCGGGAAGTGCGCAGCGACCGGGTCATCCTGTCCGACGGAGAGGACCTGCCCAGCGACGTCACTGTATGGGCTGCCGGGGTGACCGCGCCCGCCGAGGTGGCCGGATGGCAGCTGCCGCAGGGCCGTGGCGGGCGCATCCGCACCGGGCCCGATCTGCGGGTGCTCGGCCAGGAGCGCATCTTCGCCCTGGGCGACGTCGCGCTGATCGAGGACCAGCCGCTGCCGCAGCTGGCCCAGCCCGCGCTGCAGACCGGCCGGCACGCGGCCCGGCAGATTCAGCGGCTCGCCGCAGGCCAGCCCACCGCCGCGTTCGAGTATCACGACAAGGGCATCATGGCCACGATCGGCCGCCGGTCCGCGGTGGTGGAGCTGCCGCACCGGCTCAAGATCCGGGGCACGCTCGCCTGGCTGGCGTGGCTGGCCCTGCACCTGATCACGTTGCTGGGCAACCGCAACCGCATGTCCGCCTTGCTCAACCTGTCCTGGCGGTACCTGACCTGGGGCCACGGCGGCGGCGTCATCGTCGGCGACGATCCGCCCCCGTTCCTGGTGGACGGGCCGCTTCCGGTGGGCAGTGATCGCGATCACGGGACGGCCCCTTCCCGGGCCTAGCCACCCGGCGGTTGCTTACTATGAACCATGTCCCCAGCGACTGAGCAATCTGCAGCTGGACACGGTGGCGGTTCAGCAGGCCAAGACACAGCCCGTGAACCCACCCCTCCGGAAGAGGTGCAGTCGCCGCGGCTGGTGCTGCGCCGGGTGCACACGGATCAGGCGGAGGGCATCGCGCTGGCCGTCGGGGCCAGCCTGGACTACCTCAAGCCGTGGATGGCCTGGGCGACCCGGGACGCCGCCGAGCCGAGGATCCAGCGCATCCGGGTGGCCGAGGCAGATGAGCTGTGGGAGAGCGGCAGCGACTTCATCTACTCGGTGCTGCTGCGGCCCGACCGGACCGTCGTCGGCGAGATCGGGCTGCACCGCCGGGTGGGAGAGGGCGGCATCGAGATCGGGTACTGGATCGACGTCCGGTACGCGGGCCGTGGCCTGGGCACGGAAGCGGCCCGGATGCTGACCGACGTCGCCCTGGCCCTGCCCGGCGTGACCCGGGCGGAGATCCACTGTGACGAGGCCAACCAGGCCAGCGCGGCCATCCCGCGCAAGCTTGGTTACCAGCTGGACCGGATCGACCCGCACGAGCCGGAGGCGCCGGGGGAACGGGGCCGCCGGATGGTGTGGGTCACGGCGTCCCGGTGAACCCGGGACGGGGCCGGGTACCGGCCCGATGAGCACGGGACGGGACTGGGCCGCCTGGCACGAGGCCTACGACAACCCGGATACCCCGCTCGCCCAGCGACTGCTCGCGGTGCAGGCCCGGATCACCGAGGCGCTCGACCAGGCCCCCGCGGGACCGATACGCGCGGTCAGCATCTGCGCGGGCCAGGGCCGCGACCTGATTGACGTGCTCCGCGAGCATCCGCGCCGCCGGGACGTCGCCGCACGCCTGGTGGAACTGGACCCGCGCAACGCCGCGGCTGCCCGGCAGCGCGCCGCGGCCGCCGGGCTGACCCAGGTGGAAGTGGTCACCGGGGACGCGGCGCAGACCGGCGCGTACGCCGGGCTGATCCCGGCCGGCCTCGTGCTGGCCTGCGGCGTGTTCGGCAACATCACCGACGGGGACGTGGCCCGGACCATCCGGTGCTGTGCCGGGCTGTGCGCCCCCGGCGGCACGGTGGTGTGGACCCGCGGGCGCGGTGAGCCCGATCTCGTCCCGCAGATCTGCGACTGGTTCGCGGCGGAAGGCTTCGCCCTGGTGGGTGTCTCGGAGCCGGTGGGCGTCGTGGAGCCGCGGACACGCTGGGCGGTCGGCGCGCACCGGTTCGGGGGACCGTCCCGGACGCTGCCCGGCCAGAAGATGTTCACCTTTGCCGGGCGCGACGTGCTGAAGAGGGACCGCCACCGCGCTTAGGACGCGCCGGACGGGCCGCGGCCGCGGCCGGTGAGCCAGGAAGTCAGTGAGCGAAGAACGGGACCGGCGTCCGGACCAGCGTGAGCCGGCACTGCCGGGCCTTGACGATGAGCTCGGCGGCCGGGGCCCGCATCGTGGCCGCGCAGCGATGCGCGGCCGGGCCGCTGCTCCCGATGAGCAGGGCGCAGGTCACTGCGGCCAGCGCCGCCGGGAAGACCAGGATCGCCTTCACCCGTCTCGGTACCCGGGGGGTGTGCCGGCGGACCGCGTCCGTGCGCCGGGCGATCCAGCCGCCGAACCGGGCCAGCCCGGCCCGGATCTCCTCGATCCGGGGTATCTCCTCGTCCCAGGTGAGCCGGGTGAAGATGGCGAACAGCGCGACCAGGCGGGGATCTGAGTCCCGCAGCATCCGGTCGATCCGGTCCAGCACCCGCTGCTGACTCACCGGCAAGGTCACGGTTGATCTCCCATCTGGGTTCCCGGCTTCGCTTAAGGCCAGGCACACTCCGGCCGGCCCGCGGCGCGGGGACCTGGCTTTCGCTCAGGCTACCGGCCGCCTCCCGGCGCCCGTGAGCCACCCGCCTGGTCCGTAATCACAGCGTCAGATAACGGCTGCACAGTGTGCCCGGTGAGGCACGAGTGACGGTGTGGCGGTCATTCGAAGCGCCCTACGCGCAAAGCCCGGAGCCGGATCCAGGCGCGTTATGGCTGCGCGGTGGGCCGCACGAGGATCTCGTTGAGGGTCATCCGGCGCGGACGGGTGACAGCGAACGCGATGACCTCGGCGATGTCGTCCGCGGTGATGGCCAGCTGCTCGTACATCTGCTCCGCCGCCTGCCTGACGCCGGGATTGGTGATGTGGTCGGTCAGTTCGGTCGCGACGGCACCAGGCTCGATGACCATGACCCGGATATCAGGCTGCAGTTCCTGGCGCAGTGATTCCGACCAGCCGTTGATGCCCCACTTCGTGGCGGCATAGACCGCGTTGCCCGGCCGGGCCGTGCGGCCGGCCACGGAGGACAGGTTGACCAGGTCGCCGCCGCCGTCGCGGAGCTGGTCGAGGAACACCTCGGTGACGGTCATGGCGCCGAGCAGGTTGGCCTCGACCATCCGCCGGTGGTCGGCATGCCCGTCGGCGGTGAAGGGGGCGAGCAGCATGATGCCGGCGTTATTGACCAGGACGTCCGCCCCGCCGAGCTCGGCCCGGACCCGGCCGGCCGCCGCGACGATGGAGTCGCGGTCGGTCACGTCGGCCTGGATGGCGAGAGCGCCGTGGCCGAGCTCGTCGGCCAGGGCCTGGATGCGGTCCGCGCGCCGCGCGAGCAGGGCCAGGCGAAAGCCGCTGGCGGCGAGCGCCCGGGCGGTTGCTTCGCCGATGCCGGATGAGGCGCCCGTGATGACGGCCACGCGGCCGGTGCCCTGGTCGGGAGTGGGGTTCATGCGTAGGTCCTCCGTCTGAGATTCGTTGCGGTAGCCGCCCGGATTGCCCTCGGTGATCTTCTTGAGCTCGATGATCGCGCTCATGATCCTGCTAGACATGATCGCCCCACTTGCGGCGCCGGCCAGCCGGCTCCGCGGCAGCGGCACTTTCACCGGCGGAGTACCGACGGGGAGGTAGCAGGCGGAGCTGAGGCGGCCGCCAGGCTCCTAGATCTGGACTCTGGCCGCCTGGTGCTGCTGGGGGCCGAGCGACATGATGGCCAGGGCCGGGCCGCCATGGGGCTGCCCGGCCGGGGAGAACCTGGCGACGGCGGTGCCGATGAGGGTTGCCTCCACGATGTGGTCGCGGCGGCCGACAGTTTCCGGGCAGTCCCGCTCGCGCACCCGCATCTCCATGGTGGCGATCACCACGCCCTCGGCGCCGAGCCGCCCGACGTCATTTTCCAGCTGGCGCCGGGCGTCGTCCCGCGACTGGCTGACCAGCTCGGTCCAGCCGGCGATCTCGGCATTGCCTGAGCCCCAGCGTGCCTGGCGGTTGGTTTTCCGGTCATCGTGCCGTGACGCGATCGAGATGCCGAGTACCAGCCCCGCGGGCACCCAGCCCGCCATGATCAGCTTGGCGAAATCCTGCCCGGACACCTCACCGGTGAAGGGCACCGGCTGCCCGCGCGGGGCAGCCGGCGCGCGGACCGCGGTGCCGAGGGCCGTGAACTGCGGCCCGCCGAGGGGAAATGACTGGCGGGACAGCCGGACGCCGACCACGCCGTGGCCGCCCAGTTCGGCGCACTCGGTGATCATCCGGCCGATGGCCGTGTGCCGCGCCAGGTCCATGGTCTGCACGAGCGGGCCGAATGACCCCAGGCCACCCCGCCCGGATACCCGGATCGCAGACCGGGGCGGCAACCCGCCGCCGGACGATCCCTGCGTCCCGGGGCAGCGATAACCGCTCGTGCTCCCGGCGCTGTAGACGGCCGCGCCGAACACCTGCCCGACGGGTTCGAAGCCCACGCTGCGGATGGCGGCGAACTCATCTGCGCTCAGCGCGGACCCCCACGTGCCGCTGGAGCGGATCTCCGCCATCCGCGCCTCGGCTCTCGCGGGCAGTTTTTCGCTCACCCTGTCAGCCTAGGCGTCCACCTGCAGGAATCCGGGGCCGAGCCCGCCCGGCTGAGGCGGCAGGCAGATCCGGTTAGCGGAAGCTGGCCCAATGGACCGGAGGCCCATCAAGCCGGTGCGCTCTCATGGCCGCGATGGGTGCGTTCGAGCGCTGATCCTCGCGGTGAACTGCTCCACTGCCTGGCTGACTGCGGCGGATCTGATGGACTCGAACAGGTCGAAGTCGTGGTGTGCGCCGGGTAGCTCGGCGTAGAGGACGGGGTGGCTGGACACCGCGCGTACCCGCTCCACGAAGGCGCGCACGGCCGACGGATGTATATACATGTCCTTCTCGCCGTGCACCACGAGCATAGGTGGCATATCGCCACCAGGCGCGAGGTCGCCGTAGTAGCCGTAACGGCAGATCAGACCCGCGATGCCGGTCTCGCCCTCGCATACCGCCCGGATCGCCAGGTTCGCGCCCGCCGAACTGCCGGCGATGAACAGCCGGCCGGGTTCGGCGCCATACTCCGCGGCGTGGGCCCGTACCCATGCGATCGCGCCGCGCACGTCAGCCACCTGGTCGGCGAGGGTCACGTGCGGCTGCAGCCGGTAGTTGGCGCTCACGCAGACGAAACCGCGCCGGCTGGTCAGGTACCGGATCAGCGGCCTTGCTTCGCGGGCCTTGTTGCCGGAGTGGAAGCCGCCGCCGTGAAAGTGCAGCAGGATCGGCACGCTGGCCGGCCGGTCGCGGCGGTGATACACATCCAGGGTGCGGCGCGGCCCGCCGCCGTAGGCCAGGCTGCGCACCCGGACTACGCCGGGCCGGCCGGGAAAGAATGGGGCGCGCAGGATACGGCCCCACGGCCGCCTTGGCCGGCCGGTGTTGCCCAATGCCGCGTGCGCGCGCATCGCGCGGCACACCACGGTCACCAGGCCGGCCAGAGCGAGCAGCGCGACCGCGGCGCCAGCGGCGCCGCCCGGCGAGTCGAGGTCGCCCTCGGCGAGCGCGAGCGCGGTTGACGCGATCAGCAGATATCCCACGATGAACGGCATTTCGTTGACTACCACCGCGGGAATGGCGCTGAACGGGCCGAGCCTGGGCCACCGGGTGAGCGCGCACGCGACACCCCAGGACGTAACCGCGACCGTCCACCAGTACCCGATCGGCATCAGGACCGCCCCGCGATGCGGCGCCACACGCGCGCCGGTGGCTGGATGAGCGCGCTCGGCTCGGCGCCGATCGCCCCTATCCGCCCGGGTGACCGGTAGTTCCTGATCACCTGGTGCCCGTGACCGATGAGTTGCGGAACGCGCAGAGCGCCGCCCGTCCCGCCGACCAAAATTTGCATCGCGCTCCTTCCGGCTCTTGTTCAGGTATCCGAACAGGAAAGAATTTACGGAGCGACGATGCGGCCAGCGTCACCCGAAAGTGGACATGGTGGGTGGAATCCTGGGCGCCGGGCCGCGCGTGACCGCGCCGGCGAGGCGTGACCGACCCGGTGGGGAACGAGGGATCTGTCAGTACCTCGCCGCGGTTAAGGGATCAGCCCTAGCTCCCTGGCCCGGGCGACGGCCTCGGTGCGGCTGGCCGCGCCGAGCTTGCCCAGCACGTGGCTGACGTGCTTCTTGACGGTGTCGAGGGTGACCACTAGTTCGGCAGCAATGACCTGGTTCGATCTGCCCGCCGCCAGCATCCCCAGAACCTCCGTCTCGCGAGGGGTCAGCGGCTCGACCAGGCCCGGTAGCCCTGCGGCGCTACCTCGCCCCGGGGCAGCCGCGGCCTGCTCCGGGGCGAACGCGCGCTGGAGCCGGGCCAGGCAGCCGAGTGGAACCGCCGCGGCGGCGGGTGTTGCTCGCTGGGCGGTGATCAGCCGGCCCAGCAGTGCGGCCATCGGCGGCCCCTCGTCGGTGAAGACCCGGATATAGCCTTGCGGGCAGGCCAGCGCGAGCGCCCCGGCCAGGGCGTCCACCGCAGCCTTCTGCTCGTCGCCGGCGGCCAGCGCCAGTGCCCGCAGCGCGCCGACCTCGATGAGGCTGCCCGTCCGGTCCTGGGCGGCCGCCGCCGCATACAGCCGGTCCAGCAGCGGCAGCGCCAGGCCAGGCCGGTCCTGGGTCAGCAGTAGCCGGGCTAGCACCAGGTGCCCGGGCTCGTGGGGGTAGTCGGGATGGTCGTCCGCTCTGAGGCCACGGTCCTTTACCCAGCGGGCGGCTCCGGCCAGGTCGCCCTGAGCCAGCAGCAGCCGCGCCCGCTGTGCTGGGACCGGGTTGAGCAGCCCGGCCGGGCCCGGTGAGGCCTGCCCGGCCTCGCTCATCGCCGCCAGGGCGCCGGCCGGGTCACCGGTGGCCTGCCTTATCCACGCCAGTGTCACCAGCCCGGTCGCCAGGGCCGCGGTGTAGACGAACCGGCGGCACAGCGCGATGCCCTCACTGACGTGCCGCAGCGCCGCATCGAGTTCATTCTGCTGGTAGGCCACCTCGGCCAGTCCGACGTAGGCCGGACCAGCGGCCGGCAGCGGCGGCTGGCCGGGCACTGCCGTGGCTTCCAGCGCCTGCCGGTAGGTCTGCACCGCCGCGTCCAGGCGACCCTGGGCACGCTGGATCTGGCCGAGTTGACAGCAGCCGTACGCCGTCATGGTTGGCTGGCCGGCTGCCCGCCGCCCGGCGACGATGGACTCGAACCGGCTCTCAGCCTCCTTAAGGCGGCCGCGGAGCCACTCGGCCATGGCCAGATGCCCCTGGGCGCTGGAGGTCAGCAACCACTCTTCTGCGCGGCTCTCGGCCAGGGCAGCCGAGGCGAGCGCGGCCGCGGCCTCGGCGTCACCGCGATGCTCGGCGAGTTGGCTGCGATGAAGCGCGATCAGCGCAGGAACGTTGACCAGCATGCTGGCGGCCCGGCGGGCGGTAGGCTCAAACGGCTCCTTTGCCGCGCCCGGGCAGGCCCGCTCCGCCGCGTTGACCAGCGGCTCCACCGCCTCCACCTGACCGCTGGTGCCTGCCATCAGCGCCTGCGCCAGCAGCAGCCGCGAGCGGGACCGGACCAGCTCACCGGGGAGTACCGACAGCCACCGGTGGATCGTCGCCGCTTCGCCGCGCAGGAAGAAGACCTCATCGAAATGCTGCTCGATCAGCCGGGCAGCCCAGGTCATGTCCCCGGCGGCCGCCGCGTGCCGGATCGCGTCATCGGCCAGCCCATGCTCTTCGTACCAGGCTGCGGCGTTGCGGTGCAGTTGCCCCACCCGTCCGGGCTGTTCCTGCTGCAGGCGGGCTTGCAGCAGGCCGGCGAACAGGTGGTGATAGCGCCACCAGGCGCGCACCTCATCCAGCGGCACCAGGAACAAGTTCGCCGCCTCTACCTGCTCCAGCAGGGCTTGGCTGCCGGGGCGGCCGGTGACCGCGTCGCACAGATCCCCCGACAGCCGCTCCAGCACCGAGGTGTCCAGCAAGAACTCATGCACCCGCTCGCCTTGCTGCTCGAGCACCTCCTCGGCCAGGTAATCCAGAACGTAGCGATGGGTGCCGGCAAACGCCGCTACGAAGCCGGCCACATCCGGCTGGCCGCGCAGCGACAGGCCGGCCAGCTGCAGCCCGGCCGCCCATCCCTCAGTACGTTCTGCCAGCGCCGCTACCGCGGCATCGGGCACGTCAGCACGGGCGGCATCACGCAGCATGGCCGCTGCCTCACCAGCGGTGAACCGCAGCTCGGCGGCGCGCAACTCGGTCAGCTGCCCGCTGGCCCGCAGCCGCGCCAGGGCCAGCGGCGGGTCGCTACGGCTGGCCAGCACCAGGTGCAGCACCGATGGCCGGTGCTCGATCAGGAAACCGAGCGACTCGTGCACCGGCCGGGAGCCGATCACGTGGTAATCGTCGAGGACCAGCAGCGCCTCATCGGCACCGGGCTGCTCGGCCAACTCATTGACCAGCGCCGTCACCAGCGGACCGAACGATGGCGGCGCAGGCGGCCCGAGCAGCGCGCCCACCCGGTCGCCGATCCCCGGGCACACCCGGTCCAGCGCGGCCACCGCATGACGCCAGAACCGTGCCGGGTCGTTATCGCCACCATCTAGCGACAGCCATCCCACTGGCCGCCGGCCGCGCCGGACCCAGTCGGCCAGCAGAACTGTCTTGCCGTACCCAGCCGGGGCGCAGACCAGCACCAGTCCCCGGCCGAGCCCCTCGTCGAGCGCCTCGGCCAGCCGTGGGCGCGGCACCATCCCAGATCGCGAGCCGGGCACGTGCAGCTTGGTGGCCAGCACCATATCCCGCCCGGCTGCGGCAACCTCCAAGATGGCCGCCCCTGGCGGTTCAGTCACTGCTGACCTGCACGGTCACCGACTCCAGCCATCCTCCCAGCGGCCTCGTTCGCAGCTGAATTTTATCCCCATATCACTTAGCCTCCCAGCGCCCCGGGCCCGCTGGCCCGGCCACGACCGCCGCGCCTTCATAGCCTCCACCTCACGCACCACCTGCAGGTCGGGAACACCTGGCTACACCTCCCTCGCCCGGTCCCGGCCGGAGCGTCCGGCCGGAGCACCTCGGCCGGTCCAACCGGGGGCCCCAGGTCGGCGTTTGCGACGCGAATGATTGGCTAGTAACAGGCCCAAAGCCGGCCGCCACGGGAGAGGATGTGATCGTGGGCGCGCGCACCTGGATCGAGTCCTGGCCCGTCTACCGGCAATTGACCGGGACAGACCGCCTGGGTCTCGGCGCGGCCACCAAGACCGCCCGCAGCGCGGCCCTCCGTCCCCGGACCGCCACCGCCGACAAGACGGTCAAGTCGGTCTGCCCGTACTGTGCCGTGGGCTGCGGCCAGAACGTCTTCGTGAAGGACGAGAAGGTCGTCCAGATCGAGGGGGATCCCGACTCCCCGGTCAGCCGTGGCCACCTGTGCCCCAAGGGGTCCGCCAGCCTGCAGCTGACCACCGGCGATGCCCGCCAGTACCAAGTGCTCTACCGCCGCCCCGGCGGCACCGGCTGGGAGCCGCTGGAGCTGGACCAGGCGATGGACATGATCGCCGACCGGGTCATCGAGGCCCGGCGCAAGGGCTGGCAGAGCGAGTACGACGGCCGTCGCACCCGGCGCACGCTCGGCTTCGCCAGCCTGGGCGGCGCCACCTTGGACAACGAAGAGAACTACCTGATCAAGAAGCTGTTCACCGCGCTGGGCGCGATCCAGATCGAGAACCAGGCGCGGATATGACACTCCTCCACAGTTCCCGGTCTGGGAACTAGCTTTGGCCGCGGCGGCGCGACCACTTTCCAGCAGGACCTGGCTAATGCCGACTGCATCCTGATCGAGGGCTCGAACATGGCCGAGGCCCACCCGGTCGGGTTCCAGTGGGTGATGGAGGCCAAGAAGCGCGGCGCCAAGATCATCCACGTTGACCCGCGGTTCAGCCGGACCAGCGCCGTCGCCCACCTGCACGTGCCGATCCGGGCCGGCGCGGACATCGCGTTCGTCGGCGGCCTGATCAACTACGTGCTGCAGAACAACAAGTACTTCCGCGACTACGTGGTCGCGTACACCAACGGCCCGACGATCATCGACGAGGACTTCAGGGACACCGAGGATCTCGACGGGCTCTTCTCCGGCTGGGATCCCGAGCACCGGACCTACGACTGGGAGACCTGGCGTTACCAGGGCGACGAGGAGATCGCGCCGGCCAGCGGCGCCCGCGGCATGCAGCGGCCCGCCAAGCGGGAAGTCCGGGAGGCGGCCCGCGGCGAGGCGCACGGCTCCGGCGGCGCGGCCGCGCACCCGGACCCGGACCGCGACCCCACGATGCAGCATCCGCGCTGCGTGTTCCAGATCCTCAAGCGGCACTTCGCCCGGTACACGCCGGACATGGTGGCGCAGGTGGCCGGGGTCCCCGAGGAGAAGTTCCTCGAGGTGGCCCAGGCCATCACGGAGAACTCCGGCCGGGACCGGACCACCGCGTTCGTGTACAGCCTGGGCTGGACCCAGCACACCGTGGGCGTGCAGTACATCCGGACCGCCGCGATCCTGCAGGCGCTGCTGGGCAACATGGGCCGTCCGGGGGGCGGCATCCTGGCCCTGCGCGGGCACGCCTCCATCCAGGGCTCGACCGACATCCCCACCCTGTTCGACCTGCTGCCCGGGTACCTGCCGATGCCGTTCGCGCACCGCGACCGGCACGACGACCTGGACAGCTACGTCGAGGCCGAGAAGATCCAGAACGGGTTCTGGGCCAACACCCGCGATTACATGGTCAGCCTGCTCAAGGCGTGGTGGGGCGACGCGGCCACGGCGGACAACGACTTCTGCTACGACTACCTGCCCCGGCTGACCGGCGACCACAGCACCTACGAGACGGTCAAGGCCCAGATAGACGGGCTCTGCCAGGGCTATTTCCTGTTCGGCCAGAACCCGGCGGTCGGCTCGGCCAACGCACGGATGCAGCGGATGGGCCTGGCCAACCTGGACTGGCTGGTGGTCCGCGACCTCGTGATGATCGAGAGCGCCACGTTCTGGAAGAACGGCCCGGAGATCGAGACCGGGGAGATGCGCACCGAGGACATCAAGACCGAGGTGTTCTTCCTGCCCGCCGCGGCGCATACCGAGAAGAGCGGCAGCTTCACCAACACCCAGCGGATGCTGCAGTGGCATCACACCGCGGTCGAGCCGGCCGGCGATGCGCGCAGCGACCTGTGGTTCACCTACCACCTGGGCCGCCGCATCCGGGAGAAGCTGGCCGCCGCCGACCACGCGAAGGCCGAGGCCGCGCAGACCGTGCTCGGCGAGGCGCAGGCCCTCGAGATGGACCGGCCGATCCTGGACCTCACCTGGGATTACCCGACCGAGGGGCCGCAGGACGAGCCGGAGGCCGACGCGATACTGGCCGAGATCAACGGCTATGACGCGGACGGCCAGCCGCTGTCTTCCTACACCCAGCTGAAATCCGACGGCTCGACCGCCTGCGGCTGCTGGATCTACTGCGGCGTCCGGGCCGGCGGGGTCAACCAGGCGGACCGCCGCAAGCCCGGCCGGGAGCAGAACTGGGTCGCGAACCAGTGGGGCTGGGCCTGGCCCGCCAACCGCCGGGTGCTTTACAACCGGGCCTCGGCCGACCCGGACGGCAAGCCGTGGAGCGAGCGCAAGGCCCTGGTCTGGTGGGACGAGGAGAACGCCAAGTGGACCGGGCACGACATCCCGGACTTCATCGCCAACCGGCCGCCGTCCTACCGGCCCCCGCCGGGCGCCACCGGAGTCGACGCGATCGCGGGCGACGACCCGTTCATCATGCAGGCCGACGGCAAGGCCTGGCTGTTCACCCCGGCCGGCCTGGTGGACGGCCCGATGCCCGCGCACTTCGAGCCGCAGGAATCGCCGCTGCCCAACCTGCTCTACGGCCAGCAGCACAATCCGGTCCGGCAGATCATCACCGACCCCCAGGACCGCTTCCAGCCCAGCGGCGACGAGCCCGGGTCGGCGGTCTTCCCGTACGTGACCACCACCTACCGGCTCACCGAGCACCACACGGCCGGCGGGATGTCCCGTTTCCTGCCCTACCTGGCCGAGCTCCAGCCCGCGTTCTTCTGCGAGGTGTCGCCGGAACTGGCCGCCGAGCGGGGCCTGGAGCACATGGGCTGGGCGACGATCATCACGGCGCGCAGCGCCATCGAGGCCCGGGTGATGATCACCCGCCGGATCAAGCCGCTGCGCGCGGGCGGGCGGCCGGTGCACCAGATCGGGCTGCCCTGGCACTGGGGCCCCAACGGCCTGACCACCGGGGACGCGGCTAACGAGCTGTCCCACCTCGCCCTGGACCCGAACGTGCACATCCAGGAGGTCAAGGCCATGGCCGTCGACATCCAGCCCGGCCGCCGGCCGCGCGGCCCGGCGCTGCGCGACCTGATCCGTTCCTACCAGGAGCGGGCCGGCATCACCGATGAGACGGGGACTCAGGCGTGAGCGACATGACTGCAAATTCGCCGCAACGAAAACCACCCGTCGCGGCTCACTCCGCCCCGCCGCATGAATTGGGGCTGCATGATCCGGCGGCGCACGCCGGTTATGAAGAGCACCCGCCCCGGATGGGGTTCTTCACTGACACCTCGGTGTGCATCGGCTGCAAGGCCTGCGAAGTGGCCTGCAAGACATGGAACGAGGTCCCGGAGGACGGGCTGAACCTGCTGGGCATGTCCTACGACAACACCGGCGGCCTCGGCGCCTCGACCTGGCGGCACGTCGCGTTCATCGAGCAGATCACCAGGCCCGGTGACGTCGGGATTCCTGACACGGACCGCGGCCCGTCTGAGTCCAGCGCGTTCTCCGCGGACGGTTCCCGCTGGCTCATGTCCAGCAACGTGTGCAAGCACTGCACCGAGTCGGCCTGCCTGGACGTCTGCCCGACCGGGGCGCTGATGCGGACCGAGTTCGGCACGGTCGTGGTCCAGCCGGACGTCTGCAACGGCTGCGGGTACTGCGTTTCCGCCTGTCCCTTCGGCGTCATCGAACGGCGCGAGGGGGACGGCCGGGCCTGGAAGTGCACGCTGTGCTACGACCGGATCGGCGACGGGCTCGAGCCCGCCTGCGCCAAGGCCTGCCCCACCGAGTCGATCCAGTTCGGCCCCGTGGACGAGCTGCGCGAGCGGGCCCAGCTGCGGGTCAGCGAGCTGCAGGAGGCGGGGGAGTCCGGCGCGCGGCTCTACCTGGAGGATCCGGACGACGGCATCGGCGGCGGCGGTGCGTTCTTCCTGCTGCTGGACGAGCCAGAGGTGTACGGGCTGCCGCCGGACCCGGTGGTCACCACGCGGGACCTGCCCCGGATGTGGAAGCACGTGGCCGCCGCCGCGGGTGCCCTGCTGCTCGGCGGCCTGGCCGCCTCGCTGCGCCGGGACCTGCGCCTGTGAACCGGGCGGGAGGGCCCGGGGACGGCCGGCCCGGCGCGGCGAACAGAAATGACCCTCCGGCCAGCGGGAACGGCGTGCCCGCCGGGGTGGAGCCCGGCCTGGCCGCCCGCGTGCGGGAGCGCTTTGGCGTGCACGGCCGCGGCCAGCATGAACGTGACCAGCATGAACGTGACCAGCCCGGCGGGCCTGGGCACGACCAGGCCGGCGGGTCTCGCGGCGGGCACGGCCGCCGCCATGGCGGCCGCGGTGGCCGGGGCGGCGAGCAGCTCGTGGTGCCGCGGGCCCGCCCGGACTCCTACTACGGCAAGCCGATCATCAAGGAGCCGGTCTGGCGGTCCCGGGATGTGGCCGGTTACCTGTTCTTCGGCGGGCTGGCCGGTGCCTCCTCGGTGCTGGCCGGGTTCGCCCAGGCGGCTGGCAACCACCGCCAGGCCCAGGTGTCCAAGATCGCCGCGGTCGGCGCCATCGGGCTGTCCGGGGTGGCTCTGGTGGTCGACCTGGGCCGCCCGGAGCGCTTCGTGAACATGCTGCGGGTGTTCAAGCCCAGCTCGCCGATGAGCGTCGGCTCGTGGCTCCTCTCCGGGTTCGGGGGAGCCGCGGCGGCCTCGGCGGCCTGCGCGGTGACCGGTCGGCTGCCCAGGGCCGGGGCCGCCGCCACTGCGGGGGCGACCGTCCTGGGCCCGGCCGTCTGCACGTATACCGCCGCGCTGATCTGCGACACGGCGGTGCCCGCCTGGCACGAGGCGCACCGGGAGATGCCGTACCTGTTCGCCGGGTCCGCGGCCAGCGCCGCGGGCGGACTCGGCATGATGGCGGTGCCCGCCGGGGACGCGAGGCAGGCCATCCGGTTCGCGGTGCTAGGCGCGGCCACCGAGCTGACCGCGAAAAGCCTGCTGCTCAAGCGCCTGGGGGATATCGCTGAGCCGTACCAGAGCGGACGGCCCGGAAGGCTGATGGAGGTGGCCGAGGTGCTCACGGCGGCCGGGCTGGCCGGCGCGGTGCTGGGCGGCCGGAGCCGGGCCGCGCTCGCGCTGTCCGGCGCGGCGCTGGTCGCATCCTCCGCGCTGACCCGGTTCGGCATCTTCGAGGCGGGCCGGGCCTCGGCCCGCGACCCGAAGTACGTCGTGCGCCCCCAGCGGGAACGCCTCGCCGCTAAGGCGCGGGAGCTCGCCCCGTAGACGTGCTGCCGTCTGGCGCGGTGTCCTTGGACGTGCCGTCGGTGGGTGCAGCGTCTTTGGATGTGCTGTCTTTGGCTCCACTGTCCTTGGGCGTGCCGTCCTTGGGCGAATCGTCCGGCTCCTCCGTGATCCGGCTCACCACGTCCTGCTCCGGGCGGCGCTCCTGGATCTGCGCGTACATCGCGTAGGCCCGGCGGTCCTCCGCGGTGAGCGGGGGCGGCGCGACGCTGCGCGGCCACAGCCGCATGACGCCGACCACGTTCGCCTCCACCGCGTACAGGGTGAACTGGGCCTGCAGGAAGAGCCAGGCCAGCAAGCCGATCACCACCGCGAACACGCCGTACACCGACGAGCTCTTGGACACCTGGTGCGAGACCAGGTACGTGCCGAGCAGCTGGAGGATCTGCCAGACGATCGCGGACAGCACCGCCCCCGGCAGCATCTGCCGGGCCTTGATCTCGCGTTCCACGGCCAGCCGGAAGCCGAGCCAGAACACGCCCACGTTCAGCAGCAGCGATACCACCACCGTGCCGATCTGGGCGGCCACCCCCCCGAGCACGCTGGCGCTCGCGCCCGCCAGCCCGGACAGCAGCGTGGTGGCGAGCAGGCCGATGCCGACCGCCAGGATCAGGCCGAGCTGCTTCAGCAGCGACCAGGGGAACCCCGCCCGCCGGGACAACGGCACCCCCCACACGGTATTCAGCGCGTTCTGGGCCGCGGCGGCCACGCCCCGGGCGCCGAGGAAGGTCAGGATGAGCCCGATGATCAGCGCGGGCGCCGACCCGTGCAACGTGTGCTTGCTCGCGTTGGCCTGCAATTGGGTCCCGATGACCGGGAAATGGCTGAACGCCGAATTGAGCACCTGCTCGCGCAGCGCCGGGTCGTGGGCCAGCACGATGTTCAGCACGGTGACGAACACCAGCAGCAGCGGGAACAGCGAGGCAAAGCCGTAGTACGCGATGAGCGCGGCCAGGTTCCCGGCCTGGTCGTCGCCGAACTTCTTCCACACGGCCACGGGGAAAGCCAGCCAGGGCCGGTTCTGCTGCAGCCGGTCCAGCTTCGCGATGAGTTTCTTCAGGGCGTTCATCGCGGTTGAACTACCCCGGGGGCCGCGCTTTAACAGGGACGACGTGCCGTTGATCATGCCGCGGGCCCGGTATCACGCGGCGGCCCGTGATCACCCAGCCGGAACGGCGAGCACCGTCCACGGCAGCAGGTCTGGCGCCTGTCCCCAGCCCGCCGGCGGCCGCGGGCCTGGGCCGGCCAGTGGGACGAATCCCGCGGTCCCGGGCCGGCGGGGCAGCGCCGCCCCGGGGGGCAGGGTCGCGCTGGTCGAGGCGATGACCCGGCCGTGCCCGCTGGCCAGCACCGCGGTGCGGCCGAGCCCGGCCAGCCCGGGCAGGACCAGGCGTTCGACCTGCGCGGCGAGGATGTCAGCCCCGGCGACGCCGATGAACCGCCCGGCGCACCAGATCGGCGCCGCCAGGGTGAAGGTGTACTCCCGGGTGCAGATGAAATCGACGTACGGGCCGGCGACCGAGGGCTGTCCGGTCCGCTCCGGCTCCCGGTACCACTCGGTGGTCGTGTAGTCATAGAACTCGGCCGACTCGGGGTCGAGATCCACATGCAGCTGGCTGACCTGCGCCTGCCGATCAGCCCACCACCATTCGATGCAGCGCGGCGCATCAGCCAGTGTCCCGGGCGCGAGCACGATGCCCGCGCCCGCGGCCAGGCCCGCGTGCGCCCGCAGCAGCTCCGCCACCAGCCCGCGCAGCGGGCTGAAATCGTCGCGGCGCAGTGGCGGCCCGGCAGCCTGGGTCACCGCCGCGATGGACTCGGCCGCCGCGCCGATGTCCGTGACCCGGGCCAGCACCTGCCCAATCCGCTGGGTGATCCCGGTCAGCAGGCTGGTGGCGCGCGCGGCCAGCACCGGATCGGCCAGCACCGGATCAGCCAGCACCGGATGACCCTGCTCCGCCGCGCCCGGCGGCTGGCCCAGCGCGGTCACACTGTCCCCATCCGGAGGCGGAGGTCGAGCAACCGGCCGGTCTCGGCCTGCACGTGCCGCTCGGCGGCCTGCCGGGCCTGCTCCGGGTCCTGCCGGGCGATGCTGTCCACCAGCCGGTCGTGCTCGGCGGCCACCTCGGCCACCTGGTCGTCGGCCACCGGCAGCCAGACCAGGTCGCCCACTTCGGACCAGAGGCTCATTTCCTCCCGGGTGAGCCGGGGTGACTGGGCCGCGGCTGCGATCTCGACGTGGATCCGGGCGTCGGCCCGGCGCCGCTCGGTGACCGAGCGGGCCGCGTGCAGCCGCCCGGCGTGCTCACGAAGCGTGGCGATGTCCCCGTCCAGGGCGCGCTGCGCGGCCAGTTTCGCCGCCGCGCCGGCCACCGCTGCCCGGTGGTCGCCGATGTCCCGCAGTTCGTGCACGGACAGCAGCCGCAGCACCGCCTCGACCTGCACGGCCTGGGGATCGTCCGGCGCCCGGATGAACGACCCGCCCGCGCGGCCGCGACGCGTCTCCACCAGGCCCAGGTCACGGAGCATGGCCAGTGCCTCGCGAAGGGTCACCGGGGATACCCCGAACTGGCCGGCCAGCTGGCTCTCCGGGGGCAGCCGCTCACCGTCCAGTAGCAGCCCGAGGGTGATGGCCTGGGTGAGCCGCCGGGCCACGGTCTCGGCCCGGCCGCCCGCGTCCAGCGGCGCGAAGAGCGTGCGAGCCCGGATGGTCGCGAGCGCGGAAGATCCCAAGCCAGCGCACTCCTCTTGGTCTGCACGGCAACGGGCAGATCACGGTGTAGGACCAGTCGCGTATAGCCCGCTTGAGCATAAACATACAGTCCTGTAGTTTACGATCCCATCTACTAAGGGGATTGGCGAGATGCCGACAGACGCGCCGCTGGCCGACCCGGGTGCCGCGCGGGTGGCTACTGGCGTGCCCGCCGTCCGGCTCGTCGGGCTGCGCAAATCATTCGGCCAACTCGCCGCGGTGGCCGGGGTCGACCTGGAGATCGCGGAGGGTGAGTTCTTCACCATGCTCGGCCCGTCCGGGCTCGGGCAAGACCACCCTGCTGCGGCTCATCGCCGGGTTCGAGCGGCCGGACGCCGGGGTGGTGGAGCTCGGCGGGACCGACGTCACCCGGCAGCCGCCGTACGCCCGGGATGTCAACACGGTGTTCCAGGACTACGCGCTGTTCCCGCACATGAACGTGCTGGAGAACGTGGAGTACGGCCTGCGGGTACATCGGGTGCCGCGGGCCGAGCGGCGGCGCCGGGCCGAGGCCGCGCTGGAGATGGTCCGGCTGACCGGGCTCGGTGAGCGCAAGCCGGTCCAGTTGTCCGGCGGCCAGCGCCAGCGGGTCGCGCTGGCCCGGGCGATCGTGAACGAGCCCGAGGTGCTGCTGCTCGACGAGCCGCTCGGCGCGCTCGACGCCAAGCTGCGCCAGGAGATGCAGTCGGAACTGAAGCGGATCCAGCGCGAGGTCGGCATCACGTTCGTCTACGTCACCCACGACCAGGAGGAGGCGCTCACCATGAGCGACCGGCTGGCCGTGTTCAACCAGGGCCGGATCGAGCAGCTGGGCACCCCGGTGGACGTCTACGAGCGGCCGGCCAGCGACTTCGTGGCCGGTTTCATCGGCATCTCCAACCTGCTGGAGCGGGGCGGGCGGCACATCACGGTCCGCCCCGAGAAGGTCCGGCTGCTGGCCGAGGGCGAGCAGCCGCCACCGGGCAGCCACGCCGAGCCGGGCCGCATCGACGATGTCGTCTACCTCGGCATGCTGACCCGGTACGTGGTGACCCTGGCCGATGGCGGCAAGCTCACCGCGGTCCGGCAGAACCTGGATGGCTACGCAGCCGACGTGCTGGGCGCCCGTGGTACCGCGATCACGGTCGCCTGGCGCGACGACCAGACCTACGAGATCGCCGGCTGGCGCCAGCCGGCGCCGGGGGACCGGAGGGAAGAGTCATGAAGAGATGGATACCGGGCGGAGCGCTGCTCGCGGCGCTGTCGGCCATGCTGCTCATAGCCGGATGCGGCTCATCGGGTGGTTCCGCCAGCAGCGGCTCTAGCAGCGGCTCAAGCGGGGGAGCCACGGCGGGCCTGACCCCACCCCAGGCGGGCACGGCGGTGCCGTCGTCGGTCGGCAAGACCGAGGGGCAACTGAACCTGATCGCCTGGGAGGGCTACGCCCAGCCGCAGTGGGTGAAGCCGTTCGAGCAGGCGACCGGCTGCCAGGTGAACGCCAAGTACGCCGGCATCGTCGAGCGAGATGGTGTCGCTGATGGCCAACGGCGGTGGCGGCCAGTACGACCTGGTCTCGGCCTCTGGTGACGCGGACCTGCGGCTGATCTACGGCGGCGACGTCAAGCCGATCAACATCAACCTGATCCCGTCGTGGAAGAACCTCCACCCCTTCCTGCAGTCGCCGTCGTTCAACACCATCGGGGGCAAGCATTACGGCGTCTCGCTGCAGTTCGGCCCGAATGTCCTGCTCTACTCGAAGTCAGCGTTCCCGAGCGCACCGACCTCCTGGTCGGTGCTCTACAACAAGAAGTACTCAGGCCAGATCACCGTGCCGAACAACCCGATCCAGATCGCGGACGCGGCGCTCTACCTGTCGAAGACGCAGCCAGGCCTCGGCATCACCGACCCCTACGAGCTGACCCAGACGCAGTTCAACGCCGCGGTGACCCTGCTCAAGCAGGAGCACCCGCTGATCAAGAAGTACTGGGACCTGGCCTCGCAGGAGATCTCGCTGTTCTCCAGCGGCACCACGGTGGTCGGCGCGGCGTGGCCGTACCAGACGAACGCCCTGGTCGCGGACGGCCAGAAGGTTGCGGACACCATCCCGGCGCAGGGCGCGACCGGCTGGGCGGACACCTGGATGCTCGCCACGAAGGCACCGCACCCGAACTGCGCCTACAAGTGGATGCAGTGGGCGACGACGCCCAAGGTTCAGGCCCAGCAGGCCATCTACTTCGGTGAGACCCCGGCGAACAAGCTGGCCTGCCCGATCATGGACACGATCCAGAAGGGCTCGTGCGCGGCCTACCACGCGAACGCGCCCGAGTCGTACTACCAGACGATCAAGTTCTGGAAGACGCCGCTGGCTCAGTGCGGTAACGGCAAGAACGACTGCGTGCCGTTCCAGCAGTGGGTGAGCGCTTGGACCCAGATCACCGGATGACATCGACCGTGGCCCAGGGGGCCGGCCGGATGGTGAGCGTGCCTCCGGCCGGCCCCCGGGCGGCGTGCCCGGCGGTGGCTCGGCCCGGCTGTCGGCCGCGCTGTGGCGCCGGGCCTGGCTGCGGGCCACGCTTGACCCTGACCCCGCCGCTGGCCTGGTTCCTGGTCATCTACCTGGCGTCGCTCGTGGTCATGCTGGTGACCGCGTTCTGGTCGGTCAACCCGTTCACCAACACGCTGGTGCACACCTGGACGCTGAGCAACTTCCGCAGCTGTTCACCAGCACCTACCTGACCATCATCGGCCGGACCGTCGGGATGGCTGCCCTGGTCACGGTGACGGATGCCGTGCTGGCCTTCCCGTTCGCCTACTACATGGCCCGGCTGGCCAGCAATCGCGGCCGGCAACTGCTGTTCACCGCCGTACTGCTGCCGCTGTGGGCCAGCTACATCGCCCGGGTCTACGCCTGGATCGTGATCCTGCAGAAGGGCGGCACGCTGAGCTGGTCCTTCCAGAAGCTCGGCCTCGGTGCGGTGAACATCGGCTACACGAATACGGCGATGTGGCTGGTGTTCTCCTACATCTGGCTGCCGTTCATGATCGTGCCCGGTGTACGCGGCGCTGGAGCGGATCCCGGACTCGCTCCTGGAAGCGTCCGGGGATCTCGGCGCGCACAACTGGCGGACGCTGCGCAGTGTCCTGCTTCCGCTCGCGCTGCCCGGGGTGGTGGCCGGATCCATCTTCACCTTCTCGCTCACCCTGGGCGACTTCATCACCCCGCTGCTGGTCGGCGGGGCCAACTCGAACTTCATCGGCAACGTCATCTACGCCAACATCGGCACGGCGGGCAACCTGCCGTTCGCCGCGGCCCTCGCCATGGTGCCCATCGTGATCATGATCTTCTACCTGCTCGGCGCGCGGTTGCTCGGCGCGTTCGAGTCGTTGTGATGGAGGGGCGCCTGGCCCGCATTGGCCTGCGGATCTGGGTCGGCGGTGTGCTGCTGTTCCTGTTCGTGCCGATCGCGATCATCTGCCTCTACGCGTTCAACTCCTCGAACATCCAGAGCTGGCCGATCCAGGGGCTCAGCCTGAAGTGGTTCCCGGTGGCCTGGCATGACCCTCAGGTCCGCGCGGCTCTCGTGCTCTCGCTGAAGGCCGCGGTATTCGCGACCGTGATCGCCCTGCTGCTCGGCTCGGCGGCGGCGTTCGGCGTGCACCGGTTCCGCTTCTTCGGGCGCGAGGCCGTGTCGCTGCTGCTGGTCCTGCCGCTGGCGCTGCCCGGCATCATCACCGGGATCGCGCTCAACTCGGCGTTCAACTTCGCCGGGATCGGGCTGTCCCTGCTGACCATCATCATCGGGCACGCCACGTTCTGCATCGTCGTGGTCTACAACAACGTCATCGCCCGGCTCCGCCGGGTCTCCGGGTCCGTCTACGAGGCCTCCGCCGACCTCGGTGCGCACGGGTTCTTCACCTTCCGGACCGTGACCCTGCCCATGCTGTCCACCGCGCTGATCTCCGGCGCACTGCTCGCGTTCGCGCTGTCCTTCGACGAGGTCATCGTGACCACGTTCACCGCGGGCGCGCAGAACACCCTGCCATTGTGGATCTTCGGCGCCATCCGGCTCGGCCAGCAGCTGCCAGAGGTCAACGTGGTCGTGGTCGCGGTACTGCTGCTCACCGTGATACCAGTGCTCATCGCGGTCCGGCTGACCGGGGGCGGCGGGATCACCCGCGGCTCAGCCGCGGGCGGCGGATCCCCCGGTGCCTGACCCCGGCGCCTGACCCTTCCGCTCATCCCTGGTGCCTGATCCCCGGGAGATCGACGGCCGGAGCGTGGCCACCAGGTAGGCCACCCCGAACGGGTCGCCCGCGTACTGCACCTCCGCGACGAGACCGGCCATCCCCTCCAGAGCCCCGGCCAGGACCTGCCAGGCGGGCCGGCCCGTCGCCATCAGCTCGCGGGCCAGGGCGGGATCCAGGTCCAGCAGGGCGGTGAGGTCGCCGGCCCGCACAGCCCGCTCCGCCTCCGCGTCGAAGGCGGCGGCCCGCTCGTCGAAGTGCCCCGGCGCCCGGGGCCCGCGCCGGGCGCTGCCGTCCCCGATGGCCAGCAGCGCGGTGCGCGCGCTCCCGCCCGCCAGGTCCGCGCCCAGCTTCCGGCAGCCGGCCACCGGCTCGTCCGCACTGACCGACCAGATCAGCCGTTCCCCCTGGTATCCCGCCTGGTCCAGCAGGTAGGCCCCGATTCCAGGGGCAGGCGGCAGCACCGGCCGCTCCGCAGTCCCAGGGGCAGGCGGCAGCACCGGCCGCTCCGCAGTCGCAGTGGCAGTCGCGCCCGGTCCGAAGGCGGCGATGTTCAGCCGCCCGTCACCCGGCCACGAAGTGGTCGCGGTCCCGGGCCCGACCACGGCCACCACCTCAGGGCTGGCGCGCAGCAGCGCGGCGACCGCCTCGGCGCAGGCGGTGCGCAGTTCGGGCAGCACCGGGTCAGCCCCGGTCAGCTCGCGGACGAGCAGCGGGGGCCAGGGGCAGAGGGCGGCGCTGGTGATCACGGTGGCGTCAGGCCAGCCCGCGGACGGTCCGGGCGGGCGGCTGCACACCCTGGATCGCCGACACCATGGCCAGCACCTCCCGGGTCTCCCGGACCTGGTGCACCCGGAACACGCGGGCGCCTAGCCAGGCGCAGATGGCCGTGGTGGCCAGCGTCCCGGTCAGCCGCCGGTCCGGGGGAGCGTTCAGCGTCTCCCCGATGAAGTCCTTGTTGGACAGGGACACCAGCACCGGCCAGCCCGTCGCCACCATCTCGCCCAGCCGCCGGGTGACCTCCAGTGACTGCCAGGTGTTCTTGCCGAAGTCATGCGCCGCGTCGATCAGGATGCGGGCCGGGTCCACCCCGGCCGCCGTGGCCCGCGCCGCCTGGGCCAGCGTGCGGTCCAGGACATCGGCCATCACGTCGTCGTAGGCCACCCGGAACGGCCGGGTCCGGGGGGCCTGGTCGCCGGCGTGCGCGCAGATCAGGCCCGCGCCGAACTCGGCGGCCACTCCCGCGAGCAGCCGGTCCTGGCCGCCCCAGGTGTCGTTGAGCAGGTCCGCACCCGCCCGGCAGGCCTCCCGGCCAACCTCGTGCCGCCAGGTGTCCACGCTGATTACCAGGTCCGGGTAGGCCGCGCGGACCGCGGCCACGAACGGCACGGACCGGCGGATCTCCTCGGCCACATCGACCGGGGTGCCGGGGGCGGCGGCCACGCCGCCGATGTCCAGGATGTCGGCGCCCTCGGCCACCACGGCGTGCACCCGGGCCAGGGCGGCGTCCTCGTCCCAGGTCGCACCGCGGTCATAGAAGGAGTCGGGGGTGCGGTTGACGATGCCCATGACCAGTCGCCGGTCCGGGGCGAAGGAGTGCCTGCCCAGCCGGAGGACCTGCTGGGCGGCCCCGGCGGTCACCTCACGCCGCCTTCACTGTGCTGCCTTCACGGGGCCGCCTTGACCGTGCTGGCGGGCGGCCGCTCGTGGCTCGGGATGGCCCTGGACCGTGGCCGCGCCTCGCCGTTCTCCCGGACGAATTGGTGCAGTAGCTGGCCCGGCGGCTCCGGATGCTCTCGCCGCGCTTCCGCGACGACCAGCAACTCCGCGGCCATCAGGGCCAGGTCGTGGTCGGCCTGGTGGCGGTGGGCCCGGGACCCGAGGTCCACCTGGGCCAGCGCACCGAGGCCGTACCGGGTGAAGGTGTCCAGCAGGGTGGACAGCTCCACGCCGTAGCCGACCGGGATGCTGAGCGATTCCATCAGGCCGCGCCGGATCGCCCACTCCCCGGCCAGCGGCTGGACCACCCCGGCCAGCTGCGGCCACCACAGGCTCAGCAGCGGGCGGGCCACCAGTTCGGTCACCCGGCCGCCCTCGGTCGAGGTAGAGCCGTCACGCTCGGTCCGTACCCGCTCGTAGAACCCCTTGACCAGCTGCACTGGCTGGTCATCGGCCAGCAGCGGCCCGAGCAGCCCGGTGACGAAGTGCGGCCCCCAGCGGGTCAGGTCGGCGTCCACGAAGACCAGCAGATCGCCCTGGGTGACCAGGAGGGACTTCCACAACGCCTCACCCTTGCCCGGGTAGGAACCGAGTGCGGGGGCGATGTCACGGGCCCGGTGCACGACCGCGCCGGCCTGCTCTGCGGCCCGGGCCGTCCCGTCGGTGGAATCCGAGTCCACCACGATGATCTCGTCCACGAGCGGCGTGGCCGTCAGCAGGGCCTGCCGCAGCGCGGCCACCACGCGGCCCACGGTGCGTTCCTCGTTCCGGGCCGGGATCACCACGCTGATCCGCGTGCCTGCGGCGTGCTTGGCGGCCAGCAGCCGTTCCAGCGGCCAGTCCTGCCAGTGCGAGGTGCGCTGCCGCAGCCACGTCCTGACGTGGTCCTGCATGTCCGGAGCGGTTCCCGGCGCGCTACCTGGCGGCACGACCGGCATGCTACCCGGTGGTCACCAGCGGCCCGGCCTGTCGTGTGCGGCGCGTCCGGTCGCCAGCCGCCCGCGCGGACCGGTACTCTCCTGCGGTCGCGCTTCCCTTTCACGTCCGGGAGGCATTCCGGCGTAAGTGGGCATTATTACCGGTGTGATCCGCGGGGCAACCGTGACCGCCGTTAGGACGTCTATGAAAGTGGTCGGGAAATCTGTTAAGGGTCGCGCTGTCGGCGTCAGCATTCCGCGTATGCGCGGCATGACTCGCGGTCAGCCATTGAGCAAGGACAAGCGAGGAATCGCCATGAGGCGAAGAGTGTGGGGATGGCTGACCACGGCGGGGGTGGTGACCGCGGTGGGCGCGTCGGTGCTCGGCCAGAGCGGCATCGCCGGCGCGACGGTAACGTCGCCGGCCGCGCGCAGCGCTCCGGCCGCAGGGGCCGTCTATACGCCGCCGAAGGGCCCCCTGGACTACGGCATGCGCGGCCCGGCGGTGCGGCGCCTGCAGGAGCGGCTGGCCTATCTGCACTACTACCCCGGCAAGGTCGATGGACAGTTCGGCCAGAACACGCTGGAGGCCGTGTGGGCCTTCAAGGAGGTCCAGGGCGTCCAGACCGCCGTGTCGCCCAATAACGTCACCCGGGCCATGAAGCGCGCGCTGGTCCACCCTAGGCAGCCGAAGGTGCTCGTGCCCAGGGGCGGCAGCTGGCGGATCGAGGTCCACCTGACCCTGGGGTACCTGGTGCTGTACCGGCACAACGTGCCCGAGCTGATCAGCCACATCTCGCCCGGTGGTGGCTACTACTACCCCTGTGGCGGCGACCCGAAGGCGACCTGCGGGCCCGCGATCACCCCGGACGGGAACTTCCGGGCGCACTGGTTCGCCAGCGGCTGGGTGAAGGTCCCGCTGGGGACCATGTACAACCCGGTGTTCTTCATCGGCGGCTCGTACGCTATCCACGGCGACGTCCCGGTCCCGCTGGCCGCGGTCTCGCACGGCTGCGTGCGCATCCCGATGGACATCGCCGGGTTCTTCCACAGGATGGTGCACATCAACGAGACCAACGGCACGCCCATCTACATCCGGGGCCGCGTCGGAAGCTGATCCGGACCGGCATCTGCTGGCCCCTATGACCGCACACAAGCGGCCCCCGTCCTATTCGTCAGGGCGGGGGCCGCTTGACTCTGACCTGACCAAACAGGGCGGGGCCGGCAGATGGTGTGGTACTGGTAAAGGCCGGGTAGGGGGCTCCGGAGCGTATGGCATCCTTGCGCCGTGGCATCACCTCAGGTCCGCCGGGACAGGGTCCGCGTCCCCGCGCCGTCCGGGCCCAGCAAGGTCCCGTACCGGATCACCGCGTACTTCTGGATCATCAAGATCCTCACCACCGCGATGGGCGAGGCCCTCGCGGACTTCATGGCCCTCCGGTACAGCCCGGTGCTGGCCGGGGTGGTAGGGACGCTGATCTTCGCCATCGCGATGGTGCTCCAGCTCCGGGCCCGCCGGTACCGGGTGTGGATTTACTGGTTCGCGGTAGCCATGGTCGCGGTCTGGGGCACCCTGGCCGCCGATGGCCTGCATATCAAGCTGGGCGTGCCTTACGCAGTGTCCAGCGCGTTCTTCGCCGTCTGCCTGACCGTGGTCTTCGTGGCCTGGTACGCCACCGAGCACACGCTGTCCATCCACAGCATCACCACGCGGCGCCGGGAGCTGTTCTACTGGGCCACGGTGCTCGCCACGTTCGCCCTCGGCACCGCGGTTGGCGACCTGACCGCCACCACTTTGCATCTGGGCTTCCTGACCTCAGGGCTCATGTTCACCGGGCTCATCTGCCTTCCGGCGCTGGCGTACTGGAAGCTGGGGCTGAACTCCGTGCTGGCCTTCTGGATCGCCTACGTGCTGACCCGGCCACTCGGCGCGTCCTACGCGGACTGGCTGGGAGTGCCGCATCGCTACGGCGGGGTCGGGCTGGGCCGCGGGGTGGTGGCGCTGATCCTGACCGTCGTGATCGTCGGGTTCGTGGCCTACCTGGCCGTGACCCGCAAGGATGTGGAACCGGATGAGACGGCGCGGACCTCCCGGCCGCCCGCCGCCCGGCACCGCCGGTAACGCCCGCCCCGCGGGTAACGCCTGGCGGGCGCCGGTAGCACCCGCGGCCACGACCGCGCCGTCCTCGTCAGTAGGCTACGAGTAGTCACTACTTTGCTCCGTGCTGTGGAGTGTCCCGGCGGAGGCCGCGATGATGAGCGACGGGCTGGCCCGGGCCGTCCTGGACGCGCTGCCAGACGCGACCGCCGTAGTGGACCCGGACGCGACGATCGTGGCCGTGAACCGGGCCTGGCTGATGTTCGCCATGGACAACGGCGGCCAGCCGGAGACCACCGGGGTCGGCGTCAACTACTTCGATCTGTGCGCCCGGTCCGCCGCGGCGGGCTGCCCGGACGCCGAGCGGGCCGCGGACGGCCTGCGGGCCGTCCTGGGCGGGTACACGGTGCACAGCGAGGTGGAGTATCCCTGCCCGTCCCCGGCGGTCAACCGCTGGTTCCTGCTGCGCATCACGCCGCTGGAAGGCGACGTGACCGGGGCGGTGATGTCGCACGTCAACATCACCCGCCGGAAGATGGCTGAGCAGACCCTGGCGCACGAGGCCGCTCACGACCCGCTCACCGGGCTGGCCAACCGAGGCCTGTTCGCGGACCGGCTGACCGCCGCCCTGACCGGCCGCCGGAGCCAGGTCACCGGCACCCAGGTGGGCCTGATGTTCCTGGATGCGGACGGGTTCAAGCAGATCAACGACACCTACGGCCACGAGGCGGGCGACGAGGCCCTGCTCACCATCGGGCACCGGCTCCGCTCGCACGTCCGGCCGCAGGACACGGTGGGCCGGCTGGGCGGGGACGAGTTCGCGGTCACCGCCCCGCGGATCAGCGCCGCCGGGCTGGACGGGCTGTCCGGGCGGGTCAGGTCCGCGCTGGGCCAGCCGCATCTCATCCATGGGCACCTGGTCCCGGTTCCGGTCAGCATCGGCATTCATCTTGCCGCGGCTGGCGAGTCCGCGGACGCGGCGCTGCGCGAGGCCGACCGGGCCATGTACGCGGCCAAACGGCGCACCCGGTAGCTTGCTAGGCGTGCCTGAACCGTTGCTGAGCACCGCCGACTGGTTCGCCAGCCTGGCCACCGTGTATCTGTCCGCGAGCATGCTGATCACCGATCAGGACGACCAGGTCCTGCTGGTCAAGCCCAACTACCGGCCGGACTGGGGGATCCCCGGAGGCATCGTCGAGGCCGGCGAGGCGCCGGATCAGTGCGCCGCCCGGGAGATCGCCGAGGAACTCGGCCTGGACATCCCGGCCGGTGATCTCCTCGTCGTCGACTGGGTGGCCGCTGCGGGGGACCGGCCCCAGGCGATCATGAACTTCATCTTCGACGGGGGCGTGCTTACCGAGCCCGGCGCCATCCGGCTGCAGGAGGAGGAACTGGACGACGCTCAGTTCCTCGGCTGGGCCGAGGCCGAGGCCCGGATGTCGGCCGGGATGGCGCCCCGGGTGCCCGCGGCCCGCCAGGCCCGGCAGAGCCGCCGCACCGTGTACCTGCCGGGCATCCGCCAGGTGCCGTAGCGCCCGGCGGCGGAGATGAACGCCGGGCGACGTAACACCCTGGCGCCCGGATCACAGCCAGGCCGCGGCGATGAGGCCGGAGCCGAGGGCGCGCGGCCGGGCGCCCTTCTCCGACACGTAGAGCCCGGTGCCGGCCAGATACAGCAGCCACTTCCCGGAGTGGTTCACCGCCAGGCTGGTGTGATCGAGTCCGGGGAACCCGATCGCCACCCGGTGCCTGAGCACCCCGGCCGGGGTGATCTCCCACATCAGCTTGGACACGTTGCGCACTGGCTCCCCGGCACAGCAGGCGCGGCTGACGAACAGGTTGCCGTCGGGCAGGTACACGCCCTCGCGCCAGTAGCTGCGGCGGCGGTCCGGGCCGGTCATCGGCACCGGCGTGACCCCGGTTCCGCCCAGGTAGTTCTGGGCGGTCGCGGTGTCCAGCAGGGCGATCTGCCAGCCCTCGTTGTCCTGGATCGCGGCGATGGACACGGCCAGCTCAGTGCCGTTCGGAGCCCAGGACAGGTGCGAGATCGGTGCGGGCAGCCCGCTCGACTGGCCGGCCGGCAGCACTGGATAGACCCGCTCGACCCCGCTGCTCAGCATGCGGGTGACCAGGTCGTACTGCGCGGAGGGATCCCCAGCGCCCGCCATGCAGTGCCTGGTCAGCGTCGGCTGCCGGGCAAACGCCAGCGTGCTCCCGTCCGGGCTGATCGCGGGCAGGCTGCCGGTGGTGATCAGCGTCGGCTTGCCCCCGGACAGCGCGACCGATTCCACGTCGTCCACGCACCCGTGCCGCCTGCTGAAGTAGATGGTCTGGCCGTCCGCGGAGACCGAGATCTCATCGCCGATGACACCGCCCCGCACCAGCGCCCGGGTCGGTGCCCCGGTCGCCGGGCTCAGCAGGACCAGGGAGCCCCTGGCGGTCACCCCGACCATCGCGGGGGGCCGGGCCGTGGTCTGGCTGACCGGGCGGGCGCCTGTGGTGGCCGACGGCGTCGAGCCCGGGGCGGTGCTCTGGGAGGCGCCCGGGCTGCCGCCGCCACCGCAGGCCGCCACCAGGACCAGCGCGGCTGGCACGGCCAGCACCCGGAGCAGCTTCACGTCGCCTCCATCCAGGAAAGCCTCGGCTGGATGAATTTACCGGCCGGCCCGGGGCAGCCGCGGGGGAATACCGGAGCGTGAGACAGGAAGGTACCCTGGGTGACGATGCCGACATATCGGGGGAGTCTGGTGTGACACCCCCAGGTGTTGCCCGGGGGGGCAGAGTGGCTTCAGGTCCGGTTTCGCGAGGGCGCAGTCCGAGTCGCCGACTGGCGGTGCTGCACGAGCTATTCGCGGCTGTTCCGGTCCCGGTGGCCTACCTGGCCGGGCCGGAGCTGGTTTTTGAGTTCGCAAACGACGCGTACCGCCGGCTCGTCGGCCGCCAGGACCTCATCGGGCGCCCGCTGGGCGAGGCGCTGGCGGAACTGGCCGCCCAGGGCCGCGCCGAGCTCATCGCCGCCGTGCTGGAGTCCGGCCAGCCATTCCAGGGTTATGAGACCGAGCTGCTCGTCCCCCGGGGCGGTTCCAGCCCCGAGCAGGTCTTCGTTGAGTGCCTTTACCAGCCGGTGCGCGGCGCGGGCGGGCGGGCTGACGGGGTGCTGGTGCTGGTGAGCGACGTGACCGCGCAGGTCCTCGACCGGCGGGCGCAGGAGGCGCTCGCCACGCAGCTGGCCGTGACCCAGGAGCGGTACCGGACGCTGTTCGAGACCCTGCCGCAGGGCGTCATCTACTACGACACCAACGGCCTGATCCTCGGGGTCAACCCGGCCGCCTGCCAGATCCTCGGCCTGGCGGAGGACGAGCTGATCACCTGGCCGCTGTCGGGCACCGGGCGGCCCGTGCGCGAGGACGGGTCCCCGCTGGAGCCCCGCGATTACCCGGTCCGGGTCGCGCTGCGTACCGGCCAGGTGGTGACCGACGAGGTGATAGGAGTACCGCACGCCCGGAGCGGTGAGCTGCGCTGGCTGCGGGTCACCGCGGTGCCGGACGCCATCGACGCGGACGGCCGGCCGCAGCGGGCGTACGCCATGTTCCGGGACCTGACCCGGGAACGCCGGGCCTCGGCGGCGCTGCGGGAAGGCGCCGAGCTGATGGGCCGGCTGCGCGAGGCCAACGTGATCGGCGTGGTGGTGAACGGCGAGGACCGGGTGCACGACGCGAACGACGCCTTCCTCGACATCATCGGGTACACCCGGGACGACCTGGCGGCCGGCCATATCTCGGCCCGGACCATCACGCCGCCGGACTGGTGGGACGCGGATGCCGGGGCCAGGCTGCAGCTGGTCAGCACCGGGGCTTTCCGGCCCTACGAGAAGGAGTACGTGCACCGGGACGGGCACCGGGTGCCGGTCCTGGTCGGTGCCGCGGTGGTCAGCACCAACCCGCTACGCTGGGTAACCTACGTCGTCGACCTGACCGCCCGCCAGCGCGCCGAGCAGGAGCGGGCGCTGCTGCTGACCCGGGAGCGGACCGCCCGGGCCGAGGCGGACGGCGCCCAGGAGCGGGTCGCCTTCCTGCTCCAGGCCGGTGACCTGGTGGCCGCCGCCCAGGATCGCCACGAGTTGCTCCAGCATGCCGCCCAGCTGGTCGTGCACAGCCTGGCCGACTTCTGCCTGGTCTTCCTGCCCGGCCCGGACGGGGTGCTGCGGGCCATCTCGATCGCCCACCGCGAGCCAGGCGGCGGCGTCGCCTTCACCGACCTGCGCGGCGAACCGGTCCCGGCTCTCGGCACGTGGACCGTCAAGACCGCCTACATCACCGGATCGACCCATCTGGTCCGCGGCGCCGCGGCCCAGATGGCCGCGCACATCGAGAACACCCCGGCGCTGAGTGACATCGTGGCCCAGATACAACCCGGGGACGTGCTGGTCGCGCCGCTCGTGGCCGGCTCTGAAGCGCTGGGGGTGCTGGCCGTCGGCCGCAGCGCCGATCACCCTGGTTTCGGGGACACTGACATCGCGGTGGTCGAGGAACTGGCCCGGCAGACCGCCGTGGGACTGGTCAACGCGGCCACCTCGGCCCGCGACCACACCGTGGCCGAGACCCTGCAGCGATCGGTGCTGCCCGATTCGCTGCCCAAGATCCCCGGGCTGGACCTCGCGGTGCGTTACCTGCCCGGGACGGCCGACGTGGACGTGGGCGGCGACTGGTACGACGCGTTCCTGCTGGACGGCGGCCGGGTCGGGCTGGTCATCGGCGACGTGGTGGGGCACAACATCAGCTCCGCGTCGGTCATGGGCCAGATGCGGCACCTGCTCCGCGCGTACGCAGTGGACACGATGGAGCCGGCCGGCGTGCTGCAGCGCACCGCCCGGGCGCAGGCCAGGCTCCTGCCGGACGCGCTGGCCACGGTGATCTACGCCCTGCTCGATCCGGCCACCGGCGAGCTGAGCTACGCCAACGCCGGGCATCCGCCTCCGGTCTGGGCCAGCGCGTCGGGCCAGACCGGGTACCTCGATGAGGCGTCCGGGGTGATGCTCGGCGTCCCAGGGAAGGCAGAATTCACCGTGGGCCACCGGACCCTGGAGCCCGGCACCAGCCTGCTGTTCTACACCGATGGGCTGATCGAGGACCGGCGGCGGGACATCACCGACGGGCTCAGCGCCCTGGCCGCGGTGATGGGCCAGGTCCCGTCGCTCAGTGCCGAGAAGACGTGCGCCACGGTGCAGGCCGCGCTGCTGGGCGAGACCCCGCGCGCGGACGACGTATGCCTGCTGGCCGTCCGGCTCACCAGCTTAGCGTCCGGATCATCAGTGCGCTGCCGGCCAGCCCGCCGCTCTAGCGGAAAGGCCACATCCCGGCTAACCACGCGTAAGAAACAGCACGAGATGCTGACGAGACAGGCTTGTCTCGGATAAGACGGTTACGGGGTAGCAACACAACGTAGTCGGCAGTCAGGATCGCAGCTATGACGTCACCCGCATCGGACCGGCCTCTGCTGAAGCGCCTGTACGAATGGGGCGTCGTCGCCGACGTCGCAGGCCGGCCCCGGCCGCTGCCCGCCGGCGTGACTAACCTGGCGCCTCAGGCCCGGGCCCTGATGCTGCAGGCTCTGGACGCTGTGCCCGGCGGAGTGCCCGCCACCGGATGGGTCACCGAGCTCGATTTCATCTGGGACAGCTTTGACCGCCAGCAGACCTCGGCCCTGGTGATGCGCGACCCGTCCGGGACGGTGCTCTGGCTGGTGGGCCGCGCCAGCGAGTGACGGCTACCCGGCCCGGGGCGTCTGGCTTTCCCGCGGCCGGCCGTTCACCCGAGCGGGTGCGGCAGCACGCCCGAGCCCCCGATCTCGCGTGCTGTCGCACCTTCCAGGCCAGGATGCCTTAACGCTCGGCGTAGTCAGGCTTCTGGAACGGCCACGCGTCGGCCAGCCACTGGCGGACCAGATCATGCAGGGGCTGGTCCAGCCCGGCGTGGTCGGCGCGGACCCAGGAACGCACGTCGACGTCGTAACCGCTACGGCGGGGCGGGTAGAGGTACAAGCAGCCGATCACGTCACCCGACCCGGGGTCGAGCACCGTATAGGTAAACCCGGTCCGGTCGGCGAAGTCCCGGGCGTGCTGGACGAGGTCGCCGGCGTTCTCCTCCAGCGACATGGGCTCGGGCCACGAGCGCCCTGCGAAGCCCGGAGTCGCCTTGATGTGGTCGATGCTGGATGTCCAGGCGGCGTGATCGGCCACATTGTGCTGGACGCCGAGCGGCTCGAGCACGAACAGCTCGCTGCGGAACCCGGCCGGAACAGCGAAACCTTCGGGGACCAGCGGTGACGACTTCACGCCGCTACGGTACTGGCCCGCGGCTCAGGGAGCACTACCGCAGCACGATCCGCTCGCCGCCGATGTCGGCCACGATCTCCAGCCTGCCGCCCAGCGAGCGCACGTAGGCGGCCAGCGTCCGGACCTCGGTGGCACCAGGCTCGGCGCGTTCAATGGCGGAGACCCGTTCCTGCCGGACGTTCATCCGCTCGGCTACCTGGGCCTGGGTCAGCCTCATCCGCTGCCGGGCCTCCGCGAGGGTGTGGGCACGATCGCGGGCGACCAGCGCACCCGCCCCTACCTCGACCTCGGTCTCCTCGCCAGGGAAGAACTCGTCCAGCAGCGAGTTGGCGTTATAGGAAATGAAGTCGGCGGGTGGAGACATGCCCGCGGGCGGCAGGCGGCCTGCCGCGACCTCGATCACGGTCTGGTAGCTGCCGGGTGGGCCGCCCGGATCGTCGACCCAGGCCACCAGGACCGCAGTGTCTGGCGGCTCGACTGCGAACAGCAGGCCGGCCTGCACGTCGTCGGGAGCGCCTGGCCGCAGTTCCATCAGGCCGGGCGGCGGATGGATGCCGTCCTCATCCGGCCCGGGGCCGATCGGGAACGGCGGCGTGAGATCCCGGATTTCCTGCAGGACCTCGCTCGCCGCGGCGGTGGCACGGGCGAACCCGGCCGAGGCGTACGCCTGCATCGCTTCGGGATCGTCAGCGTCGGTGCTGGCGAGGGCGAAGGCCTCACGAGCGGACTGGGATGCCTCGGCGGCTGTGTAGGTGGCCTTGAGCGTCTCCTTGCGGACCCGGAATGCCTCGACCCTGGCCTGCAGGCGCTGACTGGCCGTGGTCAGCTTCTCCTCCTCACCGGCCAGGATGAGAAGCTGTTCGCGCAGCCCGGGGAGCTGCTCTTGGATCCTCGCTTCGCGTGTTTGCGCTTCCCGGGCCAGGTCCGGGTGCCCAGCCTCTGTCGCACGCTCACGCTGGTCGGCGACCTGGCCAGCTTGCTGCTCCAGGGTGCTGACCTGTAGCTCGACGCGCTTCCGCGAGGTCGCCACGTCCGCGACGCCGCGCCGCACCGCGGTCAGGTGTTCCAGCTGGCGCTGGTAGGAGTAATCGAGGGCTTCCCGGGGGTCATCCGGTGGCTGGAGCACGGATTCCAGCGGGACCACGAGCGGCGGTCCGAGGCTCTCGCCCGCATCCAGCAGGGCCAGCACCGCCTCGCCGACCACGCGGGCCAATTCAGGTTCGGTGCCCCGGAGGTCGATGAGCCGGTCGCGGATCTCGCTGTGCATCCGGAGTTGGTAGCCCATGACCAGGCCTCCTTGGCGTAGTACCTCAGTGTACTGTCCTGGCGAAAGGCAGGCCGGCCGTAGTCGGTCGTGCGACCTAGGGTGTGGGCATGGCAAAGGTTCACCACCTCAACCGCCAGGACGCACGGCGGGTGGCCATCCGGGCCCAGCTGCTCCAGGCGGAACGGCCCACCGGCCTGCTGCCGCTGGCCCGGCAGCTCACGCTGCTCCAGCTGGATCCGACCAGCGCCGTCGCGCCGAGCGCCGACCTGGTCGCCTGGAGCCGGCTCGGGTCGTCGTACTCGTCCGCTGACCTGCGCACGGCCCTGGATGACCGGCAGCTGATCGAGCTCCGCGCCATGGTGCGCCCCGCCGAAGACCTTGCGCTGTACCGCGCCGAGATGGCTGAGTGGCCCGGCCGCGGTGCGCTCAAGGACTGGCACGAGTACCGCCGCGACTGGGTTCTGGCCAATGACCGCTGCCGGCGCGAGATCCTCGACCGCCTGCGTGACGCCGGGCCGTTGCCCTCGCGTGAGCTGCCCGACACGTGCGAGAAGCCGTGGGGCTCCACCGGCTGGACCAACAACAGGAACCTCACCCAGCTGCTCGAATTCATGGTGCAGCGCGGGGAGGTCGCGGTGGCCGGGCGCAAGGGCCGCGACCGGCTGTGGGACCTCGCCGGCCGGGTCTACCCGGCCGACCCGGTCGTTCCGGCCGAGCAGGCCGATCAGGAGCGGGACCGCCGGCGGCTGCGCGCTCTCGGGATCGCCCGCCTCCGCGGCCCGGAATGTCCCGTCGAGCCCGCCGTCGTCGGCGAGGCAGGGGAGCCTGCGGTCGTCGAGGACGTTCCGGGCGAGTGGCGGGTCGAGCCGTCGCTCCTCGACGAGCCATTCCACGGCCGGGCGGCGTTGCTGTCACCGTTCGACCGGCTCGTGCATGACCGGGCGCGTACCGAGGAGCTCTTCGAGTTCGACTACCAACTGGAGATGTATAAGCCCGCCGCGAAGCGGCAGTGGGGTTACTTCGCGCTTCCGGTCCTTTACGGCGACCGGCTGGTCGGCAAGGTCGACGCCAAGGCGGACCGGAAGGGTGGCGTGCTCCTGGTGAACGCCATCCACCAGGACGTGCCCTTCACCAGGGCCATGGCGGCCGAGGTTGACCAGGAGATCGCCGACCTGGCCGGCTGGCTCACGCTCGAGGTGCGGAGCAGCTGATCCGGTGACGCAGGCTAGCGGTTGCGGCCGGTCCGCGGCCGCTGTCAGCATCACAGCTATGCCCACTTTCTGCGCCGCCGACGGGACCGAACTCGCCTACCACGTTCATGGAACCGGGGTCCCGCTGGTCTGCATACCTGGGGGCCCGATGCGTGACTCCGCCTATCTGGGCGACCTTGGTAGCCTGGCCGCGTACCGGCGGCTGATCATGCTGGATCTGCGGGGCACCGGTAAGTCGGCCATTCCGGCTGATCCGGGGAGCTACCGCTGTGACCGCCTGGCGGACGACATCTCCGCTCTGCAAGATCATCTGGGTCTCGACCACGTTCACCTGCTCGGGCACTCGGCCGGCGCCAATATCGCCGTGCAATACGCGCTGAGGCATCAGCGGCGGGTGAACAAGCTGGTCCTGATCACGCCGGGCATGCGGGTGGTCGATCTGGAACCAGACAGCGAGACGCGGCGGGAGATGGTGCGGCTTCGCCAGGACGAGCCGTGGTTCACGGAGGCGGCGGCCTCCTTCGACCGGGTGGCCGCCGGGGAGGGAACTGAGGCCGACTGGAGTGCCCTGGCCCCGTTCTTCTACAGCCGCTGGGACGCCGCCGCCCAGGCTCACGACGCGGCGGGAGCGTCACAAGTAAATGAGGAGGCGGCTCAGGTCTTCGGCGCCGAGGGAGCCTTTGACCCGGCCGGTGCCCGGGCCGCGCTCGCCGCGTTGATTCGCCGGTGCTGATCCTTGGTGGAGGCGTTGACCTGCAACGGCCCCCGCGGGTGGTGGCCGGGTTCGCCGCGCTGTTCCCCGCGGCGGACCTCGTCATCCAGCCCGGCGCTGGCCATTTCCCCGGCTCGATGACCCCGGTCAGTTCGTCTCGGCCGTGACCGCGTTCTTGGATGACGCGGCTCGGTAACGTTCCGCGGCGGGAGTGGTGATGGCCATCCAGCGCTGGGGATCGGGCAGCGGCACGAAGCCGCAGTCGGCGTAGACCTGGTGGGCGTCCGTGGTGACCAGCGCGATGCGGCCCAGCCCTTGAAGGCCGGGGTGGTCCAGCGTGGCCTGCACGAGCCAGTGACCGAGTCCATGACCGCGGTGGTCAGGCAGGACGTAGACGTCGGTGAGCCAGCCGAAGGTGGCCTGGTCGCTGATGACCCGGGCGAAGCCAACCTGGGCTCGTCACGGTAAAGGCCGAAGTTCAGTGAACCTGCGATGGCCCTGTTCAGCACGTCACGCGGATGCCCGGCGACCAGTAGGCGTCCCGGGAGAGAAAGGCGTGGATGGAGTCCACATCAAGCCGCCGGGGATCGTCGTCGATTTCGTAGCCGCCGCGCGTGATCAGCATGACGGCAACCTATCTCAGTGCAGGTGGATGAGAACCAGGTCCTTGAGCAGGATCATCACCAGTCCCAGTCCGGCGGCCACCGCCGTGGCCAGGAGGAGCTGCCATCCGCGCAGCTGTGACGAGCGGCCAGCCGACCAGCCATGGACGACCAGCAGCACGGTCGCGGCCACCAGCCCGACGTTGGCGGCAGCCAGAGCTGAGGCGCCGCCAGTCGCGCCAGCAGCAGCGCGAGAAGGGGCGCGTAGGATGCGCTGACCATCGGCCAGGTGGCCGCCAGGGCTCCGCGGATGTAAGCCCACGTCGGCAGGGTCCCGCCCTCCGCCTGCTCGCCGAGGATCTCGGCGTACTCTTCGGCGACCCAGTACACCAGCAACGTGACCACCACGGAGACCACCAGCGCGGCGGTAGGCAGCCGCTCGCCTACCGCAGCGAGGATCGCGGCGGTGACAATGGCGCCATAGATGCCCGCGGCGCGGCGTTCCCGCTTCTTGGTGGCCGGCCTGGGCCCAGCTGCGCCACTGGGCGCGATGCCAGCCATGTTCGCCTTCCGGTCGGGAGCGCTTCGATCCAGCCTTGCTAGCTCACCGCCCGCGTGGGTGGTTGACGAATCGGCGCGTGAATAATCCGGCGGTAAGTACATTGAACCATTTCCCGGTGTCGTGCGTGAAGCCCGCAGATGCTTATGAGCATTACCCAACCGCGCATCCTCACGGATCACCCGTCGTGGGGGAGGCCCGCTGACGGATCAGCGTGCCATGGTCATGCTGGGTATCTTGCGCGTGCCGGGTAGTTGGGATGGTTACTGGCATGAGTGCTGCCGAGGTCCATCTCGACGACCTGCCGCTCATCGAGACCGAGGTCCTCGTGGTCGGCGCCTGCCAGATAGGGCCGATGGCTGGCGTTGTCTGCGCCAGCCGCAGCGTGCCAGCGGTGGTGGTGGTATCGAAAAGCCTGCCCGACCCGGGAGTCCCGGGCTCTGGCTGTCCAGGCCCGCACGATGGAAATCTATGACCAGCTGGGACTGGCCGACCAGGTCCTGGCGAGGGCTATACGGCCGTCCGGTTCCAGATTGGCCAGAACGGGAGCCCTCGCGGGTTCAGTATTGAGCAACTCCAGCAGGGAGCAACCCGCTTCCCCGGGCGTCAAGATCTTCGAGCAGAGCCGCAACGAACAGCTGCTGTATGAGGCG
>CAVQZG010000001.1:0-877660 GCA_963718305.1 uncultured Actinomycetes bacterium | reverse complement strand
CGACCGGCGATCCGGTGCTGGTGTGGCGGGCGGCCGGGCGGCTCGCGATCGGGCCCGGGGCGGAAGGCCGGCGGCGGTAGCGGAACTGGCGGAGTTCGGCGCGCGCGTGCGGTTCCGTCATCCGCTGGTGCGCTCGGCGGCCTACCGGTCGGCATCGGTCCAGACAAGGCAGGAGCTGCACGGCGCGCTGGCCGAGGCCACCGACCCGGCCGCTGACCCTGACCGGCGGGCCTGGCACCGCGCCCAGGCCGCGCCGGGCCCCGATGAGGAAGTTGCTGCCGAACTTGAGCACTCCGCAGGCCGGGCACAGCGCCGCGGTGGTCTCGCAGCGGCGGCCGCGTTCCTGGAGCAGTCCGCCCGGCTGACGCTCGACCCGGCGCGCCGCGCGCACCGGGCGCTGGCTGCGGCGCAAGCCAAGCACCAGGCTGGCGCCCTTGACGCCGCGCTCGGCCTGCTGGCCATGGCACAGGCCGGGCCGCTGGACGAACTGCAGCGCGCCCGCAGCGACCTGTTGCGCGCGCAGATCGCGTTCGCCTCCAGGCATGGCCGTGACGCGCCCCCACTTCTGCTCAGCGCGGCCAAACAGCTCGAGGCGCTGGACGCCGGGCTGGCCCGCGAGACCTACCTGGAGGCGTTCGCCGCCGCGCTGTTCGTCGGCCGCCTGTCACCGGCGGTCGGCGACGTGGCCAAAGCCGCACGCACGGCGCCCCCGCCACCGGGCCCGGCGCGCGCCCCCGACCTGCTCCTGGACGGCCTGGCGCTGCTGATCACGGAGGGCTACGCGGCCGGGACGCCGGCCCTGATGCGGGCACTGCTCGCCTTCCGCAGCCAGGACATCCCGGCGCAGGCGGGGCTGAGCTGGCTGTGGCTCGCCGGACTGGCGGCCATGGCGGTGTGGGACGACGAGACATGGCACATCCTGGTCAGCCGACACGTCAAGCTCGCGCGGGACGCGGGGGCACTCAGCGAGCTCCCCCTCGCGATCCGGTGGCGCATCCTCCTGCACACCCACGCGGGCGAGCTGGCGCAGGGCGCGGCCCATCGCCGAGGCGCAGGCGGTCGCCGATGCGACCGGGACCCAGCTCGGGCCCCACGGTGACCTGGGCGTCGCCGCGTTCCGGGGCCATGAGGCCGAGGCCACCGAGCTCATCCAGGCCGCCATGGACGGCATGACCAGCCGGGGTGAGGGGAGGGGAGTGACCAGCCAGTACGCCGCCGCCGTGCTGTACAACGGCCTCGGCCGCTACGACGAGGCCCTGGCCGCGCCGAGCTGGCGTGCGAGTACGACGATGTGGGCGTCCTGGGGTGTCGCTCGCGGAGCTGGTCGAGGCGGCCGTCCGCAGCGGCCAGCCCGTGCGCGCTCGGACGCTCTCGAGCGGCTGTCGGAGACGACCCGCGCCGGCGGTACCGACTGGGCGCTGGCATCGAGGCGCGCTCGCGTGCGCTGCTGAGTGAGGGCGAGGCCGCGGAGAACTCTATCGCGAGGCGATCGAGCGGCTCGGCCGTACCCGCATGCGCCCGGCCGTGGCCCGCGCCCACCTCCTGTACGGCGAATGGCTGCGCCGCGAGAACCGGCGCCGGGACGCCCGCGCCGAGCTGCGGACCGCCCACGGCCTGTTCACCACGATGGGCATCGAGGCGTTCGCCGACCGGGCCCGGCGTGAGCTGCTGGCCACCGGCGACACGGTGCGCAAGCGGACGGTCGAGACGGTCAGCGAGCTCACCGCCCAGGAGGCGCACATCGCCCGGCTGGCCGCCGACGGCCGCACCAACGCGGAGATCGGCGCCCAGCTATTCCTCAGCACCCGCACCGTCGAATGGCATCTCAGCAAGGTCTACACCAAGCTCGGCGTCGGCTCACGCCGAGAGCTACGGCGGGCCCTGGCCAGCCCCGGGCAGGCAGACCCACAGGCCTAGCCACCGGCGACCCAGACACCAGCCGGCCACGCTAGCCCAGCCGGCCTGGACCGACTCCCCACTCGATGCCCCGCGACCCGCCCTTCGGGCTCCGTTGCAGCAGCCCGGTACGCCCAGTTGCTCCGCCAGGTATCAGCGGACAGGATCGGGGCGTCCAGAGCAGGCAGATATGTGTGCCGACATCGGCGTGCCGTCACACGCTTCAAGCGGCGCCGAGTCGGCGGTCTGTTCGACTGCCTGCTTCGATTCGCCTGGTGATCCGTTACGCACCGTGATGGCTGAGGCTGGGTAACTGCCGTCGGCGCAGTCCGTCGGCTATGGGCGGCTGCATGCTGCGGCCCTTGAGCCCGCCCCGGCGCCGGCGGCGCGGCAGGCACGTCCTGGCCACGCTCGCGCGGCCGCCGATGTCACACCCCCGAGTCCCCGCCGTGGCCTCGGCGGGCCGTCGGCCAATGCGGGTTTGTAACAGGTCAGCGGGCTACCCGCTCAGGCCTGCAGCGCAGAACTGGTGGCCAGCGGCGGCTGACGTGGTTCTAACGCCGCCCCGGTAGCGCTACCAGCCGTTCGAAATCGCGTTTCAGATTGTTCGAATTATATGGTTGACCAGGTGGAGCTAAGCGGGCTCGAACCGCTGACCTCTTGCATGCCATGCGGATCCGATAAGTCGGTCTACGTCCGGCGACGTCGAACGGGGAGCCTCCTGCCTGCACCAATGCTCTGACGCCGTCGGGCACAGTCTGGGCCAGCCTGAACACGGTGGCTCCCCAAACTGGCTCCCGGCACCAGGGACGGCAGAGGAGCCTCCCATGACACCGAACACAATAGCGACCCCAATATCCTGCGTACCGAGCCTCCGGAGGCTGGCGTGACAGGCCGGCTGATCAGGATCACCACCGCCCTGGCCGTGGCCTTCGTCGCCGCGGTCGCCGGCGCTGCCCTGTCATTGGTTCGCGCACGTCAACTGCGGGAACCTGACCGATCTGTATACCGCCTCCCTGTACTGTGCCTCGGCCCCAGCCCAGCGCCGATGTCATCAGGCGCGGTCTAGGCCCTCGTGAGCCTCCCGTGTAACTGGCGATCCGGGTGTCACCAGGCCGGTCTGGTAGGCGAGAACGACGGCCTGCACCCGGCCGCGCAGGTCCAGCTTGGTCAGAATCCTGGCCACGTGGGTCTTCACCGTCGCCTCGCTGAGCGTCAGCGCGGCGGCGATCTCGGCGTTGCTCATGCCGCGCGCGATCAGCCCGAGCACCTCGACCTCGCGTGGCGTCAGGGCGGACAGGTCACGGCCCGGCAGCCCGGGCGATCCGGGTGCGGCGGCCGGCCGGGGGCCCGGCGCGAAGCGCTCGACCAGGCGGCGGGTGATCGACGGGGCGAGCAGCGCGTCCCCGGTCTGCACTAGCTGGACGGCGGCGACCAGGTGTTCCGGCGTGACGTCCTTGAGCAGGAAGCCGCTGGCGCCCGCGGCGAGCGCCGCGTACACGTACTGGTCCAGGTCGAACGTCGTCAGGATGATGATCCGCACTCCGGCGGCGGCCGGGCCGGCGGCCAGGATGCGCCGGGTCGCCTCGATGCCGTCCAGTTCCGGCATCCGGATGTCCATCAGCACCACGTCTGGCCGGTGCTTGAGCACGGCCGTGACGGCCTGCGCGCCATCGGCCGCCTCCGCGGCGACCTCGATGCCGGCCGCCCTCAGGATCAGCCGGAACCCGCCGCGCACCAGCGCCTGGTCGTCGGCGATCACCACTTTCATGGTGCGGGGCCCAGTGGCATGACCGCCCGAACTGCCAGCCGCCGCCCGGCCGGGGGCCGGCGTCCAGTTCCCCGCTGTAGATCGACAGCCGCTCCCGCAGCCCGAGCAATCCCCGTCCGGGAGGCCCGCCGCAGGTACCGGTCCCGTCGTCGCTGACCGTGATCACCAGCTGCTCTCCCCATTTAATCCAGACGGACGCCACCGGCTCCCCAGCATGACGGAGCACGTTGGTGAGGGCTTCCTGCACCACACGGTAGGCGGTCAGGTCAGCGCCGGGTGGCAACGGCCGGGGCGCGCCGCTGACCCGGAGCTCGACAGGCAGCCCGGCTGCCGATACCCGCCCGATCAGGGCGTCGAGCCCGGCGAGCCCGGGTTGCGGACGCAGCGCCCCGTCACCGGGGCCGCCCGCAGGCGGGCTGAGCAGCCCGAGCAGGTTCCGCAGTTCGGCCATCGCAGCCCGGCCGCTGGCCTCGACGGCGAGCAGCGCCTCTTCGGCGTCGCCAGGTGAGCTGGCCAGCACCTTGCGCGCCGCGCCCGCCTGCACCACCATCACGCTCACGTTGTGCGTCACGACGTCATGCATCTCGCTGGCGATGCGGGCGCGCTCGGCGTCGATGGCGCGGTGGGTGGCGGCCTGGTGCTCCTGCGTGGAGCGGCGCAGCTGCGCCCTGGAGTCCAGCAGCCGCCGGCGCAGTTCCCTGATGCCGAGCCCGGCGGCGGTCGCGGCGGCGAGGGTGAGGATCGCGGTGCCCCGGGCGGGCAAGAGCGGCAGCAGGCCGCCGAACGTGGAGGTCACGATGGCGGCGACGGCCAGGACCGCCGCGATGGCGAGGTTCCGGTACCGGCTGTACAGGACCGCGCTGTAGGCGGCGAAGACGGCGGTCCCGGACGCGACCGGCGGTATCGCGGCATGGGGGGAGAGCGCGATCGCCGTGATCGCGGCGGCGATCACGAGCCAGGCCATGATCGGGTACAGCCGCCGGGCCGCCAGCGGCAGCGCGGTCAGCGCGGCGGCGGCGAGCGTTGCGGCGGCCGCGTGGATCGTGACCGGCTGGATCGTGATGGCGCCGCCGGGGCCGACGAACAGGTTCTGGAGAGTGCGGTCGGCCACCTCCATGACCGCGCCGACCGCCGCGGCCACCGCGATCGCGGCGTCGAGCGCCAGCGCCCAGCCGGACGGCGCGCGGCGCGGCTCGGCCTTCCCGAGGAAGGCGACCAGCCTGTGCGCGCGTCCGGTCATGAGGCCATTGTCGCCGGCCGCGGCCGTGGGGCCATCGCCCGCCGTGTGTAGTTCGCGTACATCCAGCGGATGACGGCGGCCTCGCGGTCAGCCGGATACGGTACCCGAATTGCATACCACGGGCGACGCGGCGGCGCGGGCACCGGACCTACGGTCCTGGCATGGACGCACTGATTCACCTGGACAAGGTGTCAAAGCAGTATGACAGCGGCGCGCCGGCGGCGGTCGCGGAAGTCACCGTAACGATCGCGCCCGGCGACGCCGTCGCCATCATGGGGCAGTCGGGCAGCGGCAAGTCGACGCTGCTCAATCTCATCGCCGCGCTGGACCGGCCGACAGCGGGCGCCGTCTGGGTCGGCGGCGAGCGGGTGGACAAGCTCAGCGAGACCGCGGCCGCCCGGTTCCGCCGGCGGCAGGTCGGCATGATCTTCCAGTTCTTCAACCTGCTCGACGACATGACCGCCCTCGACAACATCCTGCTGCCAGCCCAGCTGGCCGGCACGCGGGCGGCGGCGGCCCGCGAACGCGCCGATGAGCTGCTGGTCAGCCTGCGGATCGAGCACCAGCGCGACGCCTACCCCGCCCGGCTGTCCGGTGGGCAGCGGCAGCGGGTGGCGATCGCCCGGGCGCTGATCAACAACCCCGCGGTGCTGCTGGCCGACGAGCCCACCGGCGCGGTGGACACCGCGACCGGGGAGGAGATCGGCGCGCTGCTCGCGGAGCTGAACGCCGCCGGTCAGACGCTGGTCCTGGTCACCCACAACCCGGACCTGGCCGCCCGGTACACGCACCGGACCATCGCGATCGCCGACGGGCGCATCACATCAGGAGCATCAGCAACAGCGCGAGACAGGGCACTGTCATGAAGGCGATCATCCGGGCGGCGCGCGGCGGGCTGGGCGGCCGCAGGCTCCAGGCCGTAATCATCGGCCTGGTCGCGCTCGCCTCCACCGCCGCCTCCACCCTGGCCCTGGCCATGCTGGCCGACTCCAGCAGCCCGTTCGACCGCGCGTTCGCGGCGCAGCACGGCGCCAACGTCACCGCCACCGTGGACACCACCGTGGCCACGGTGCCGCAGCTCGCGGCGACCGCGCACGCGCACGGAGTGACCGCGGCGGCCGGGCCGTTCTCTGAGATCCCGCTCACCGCGCAGGTCACGCTGCCTGGCATAGCCGGCTCCAGCGCCCAGCAGCTCACGATCACCGGCCGGTCCTCCCCGGGCGGCCCGGTAGATGACCTCTACCTGAGCCAGGGCCACTGGCCGCACAGCGACAGCCAGGTCGTCGTGGCAGGCAGCGGCACCCCCGGGTCCACGATCACGGTGGGCTCGCAGAAGCTGGTTGTGGTCGGCGTCGCGACCTCGATCACCAGCACCTCGGATGCGTGGGTGCTGCCGTCGGAGATCCCAGCGCTCGCCACCGCCGCGGGCGCCAGGACCGGCGGCTCCGGGCAGGCGCAGATGCTGTACCAGTTCTCCGGCGCCGGCACGGCTGCCGCGATCAGCGCCGACGTCGCCACACTGCGCGCTGCGCTGCCGGCCGGGGCGCTGGCCGGCACCGCGTCCTGGCTGGACGCGCGGCAATCCGAGCAGAGCGCCATCGCGCCGTGGGTGCCGTTCATCATCGCGTTCGGCCTGCTAACGCTGGTGATCTCGGTGCTCATCGTGGTCAACGTGGTCAGCGGCGCCGTAATCGCCGGGACCACCAGGATCGGCGTGCTGAAGTCGGTCGGCTTCACCCCCGCTCAGGTGGTGGCCTGCTACGTGCTCATGGTGGCGGTGCCCGCGCTGTCCGGCTGCGTGGCCGGGGTGGTGGGCGGGAACCTGCTGGCAATCCCGCTGCTCGGCCAGAACGCGCAGGTCTACCAGGTCGGCGTGCTCGGCGTCCCGCTCTGGGCCGATGCGGCTGTGCCGCTGGCGGTCCTGCTGCTGACCGCAGCCGGCGCGGTGCTCCCGGCGCTGCGCGCGGGACGGCTGAGCGCGGTCGCGGCGATCGCGACCGGGCGTGCCCCGCGACCAGCCCACGGGTACCTCGCGCAGCGGGCGCTGGCCCGGCTGATCATGCTGCCCCGGGCGGTCACGCTCGGGCTCGCGGCACCGTCCGCCCGTCCCGGCCGGACGCTGGTGACCGGGCTCGCGGTGCTGTTCGGCGTGGTGGCGGTGACGTTCGGTCTGGGACTGGGCGCCTCGCTGGACCGGGCGATCACCGATAGTTCGCGGCACGCTGCCCTCCCGGTCTCGGTCACGGCCGTGCCGCCGGGCTCGGTGGCTCCCGGAGCCCTGAACGGCCCCGGCGGCAGCGCGGGCTCCAGTGGCACCAGCCATGACGTGGTCGTCGGGCGGGCGCTGACCGCCGTGCAGCAGCAGGCCGCCGCGGCGGCGCTGGCCGCCCAGCCCGGCACGCTGCACGACCTCGCCATCACAGAGGACCACCTGAGCCTGCCCGCGGTGCCCGCCGGCGTGGAGGTCACCGCCTATGGCGGCGACCCGGCCTGGGCAGGACTCGCGCCAGTCTCGGGGCACCTGTACTCCGGGCCTGATCAGGTGGACGTGAACACGCTGTTCCTCACCGACACCGGGACCAAGGTGGGCTCCACGTACACGCTGGCCTCTGGCGGCCGCCATCTCACAGTGACGATCGCCGGCGAGGTGTTCCAGCCGGGTAACCAGCCCGACATGTTCCTGAGCGCCGCGACCCTGCATGAGGTGGACCCGGCCGCCGGACCGTCGCAGTACGGCGTGGCACTCAAACCGGGCACCGATGCGCAGGCCTACGCCAACATGCTGTCAGCGGCCCTTGGCAGCTCGCTCGCGGTCACCGTCAACACCGACGGCACTCATCTCGTCGCGGTGGTCACCCTTGTCACCATGCTGACCATCGTGATCATCATCGTCGCCGGGCTCGGCGTGCTGAACACCGTGGCACTCCAGATCAGGGAGCGGGCACACGCTATCGGCGTGTTCAAGGCGGTCGGGATGGTCCCGCTGCAGACCCTGGTGATGATCATCTGCTCGGTCGCCGTCACCGGCCTGCTCGCCGGGGTCGTGGCGGTGCCCGCCGGGGTGGCCCTGCACCACGGCCTGGTCCCGATCATGGCGAGCGCGGCGAACTCCGGCATCCCACCGTCACTGCTGTCGGTGTACCAGCCGTGGGAGTTCATCCTGCTCGCCCTGGCCGGCCTGCTGATCGCGGTCGCCGGCGCGCTCGGCCCGGCCAGCTGGGCTGCCCGCGCCCGCACCGCCTTCGCACTCCGCGCCGAATAACGGACCGGGCGGGGCAGCCCGTCCCGCCCGGAACCCGGCCGCGCAGGGAGGTACAACTTCCGCCCCTGGCGCGCGGGGCTCGGTCAGAGCTGGTAGGCGCTCGCGATGGTCTTTCTGGCGGGGGCTGACCGCCGGCCTTCGTCGGGGCCTAGCGGTCAGCGGCCTGGCCACGGCTCTGACTGCCCCGAAGACCGGGCGCACGGACGCCGTGGGCGTTCCGACCATCATGGACGTCCACGGCATGATGGCGACAACGGCCTGCATATCAATACACGCCATCGTGTCCCCGGAACGCGCGCTCATGGCTCATAACCGCCCTGCGTGCGGTCGAAGGCGCACGATATGCCGCGATGAGAGTCCAGTCAGCGCGGCCTGCACGACGGGGGTGGTAGCTCAGCCCCTCAAAGTGTCACGTGCACTCGAGTCGTGGCTTCGGATCGCCCATGGTCCGTTTCGGTCGCGTCAGCCCGGGGCGTGCAGCCACGGATCCCGGAGGTCGAAGAAGACGGGTTCGCCGATGGTGAGCGCGTCCATCTCCTTCATCATCTCCTGCATCTGCGGCGGTGGATCCTTCCGTTCACCTTCGCGAGCCGACTCCTCGGAGGTGAAATAGAGCGCCATCGTCCAGCCGCCCCCATCGTGACCCACCGAGACGGAGCCGAGAATGTCAGGCCGGAAGTCCCGCCAGTCGGTTGGATCACTCGCCATCAGCTCACGCGCGCGGTCCGGATCGCTCGAACGACCCTGCATGACCTGCACGAAGCCGGCCTGCGAAGGATCGCCGGCCGTGTCGACCTCGACCGACGTGCTGTTGCGGAACACCGGCTCGTCGGTGAACAGCGCCGCCGCCTGCTCCCACCACGCGGTCTGCTCCGGCCGATCACTGTTCTGCCGCGCCGCCTCGCCCGACTCGAAACGTGCGAGGGCAATCATCATCCCGTCGTCAGTAACCCCGGCTGTGCTCCCAAGCCATCCCACGGCTCCAGGGGCCACCTCCTCGACCCATCTGTCAAGCTGCGCGCGCACCTGCGCAGCGTCGGACACATGGCCCTGGATCACCTGCACAAACATGTTGACCTCCCTTGTGCCCATCCCCCGGGCGGGTGCCGATCGGTCACGTCAACGCTACTCCCCGTCCGCTTACACAGGGAAACCTCCGCCAGCCGAGGCTCTCCGTTCGCGTGAACGCGGATTCCCCCACTACCCCGCACCGCGAAGGCATCTCCAAGCGAACGCCCGGATCTGCCGCTGGCCGGATGCTCTCCCGGTCCCGCTGGTTCCCTGACGGCGGCCTATGAGGCGGATGAGCGGCGGGCGAACCAGACCTCCTCGGCCGGCCAGCGTCTAGCCCACTCGTCGGGAAGCTCGGGGAAGTCATTGTTGGCAGCGCCGGGCGGCACCTGAACTTCGATCATGTCCTCTACCATCAGGCCGCACCTGCCCAGCAGCCGGATCCATTCCCCATGCGGCAGCGTGAACAGCTGGTACTCGCGGCCTGACGTGCCACGCTGGACTATGCGGTGCAGCCCGAACAGGTCACGCACCAGCCGGCCGGTCGCCGGCCCTCGCTCCGGGATGCACAGGCGCGCCAGCGTGGACTGGGCCATGAACACCAGCCGGCCACCAGGCCGCAGCAGCCGGGCCGCTTCGGGGATCCACCGGTACGGGTCGCACCAGACCGATGCACCGTACTCGCTGATCACCAGGCCGGCGCAGCCGGTACCCAGCGGCACCCGCTCGGCATCAGCCTGGACCAGCGGGAAGCGAGCCCGAACTCGCCCTGCAAGCGGTGCGCAACGGCCAGCTGCCGGGCCGAGACGTCCACCCCGACCGGCCGCGCACCGCGGCGGGCCAGCCACGCCGAGACGTACCCACTGCCGCAGCCCAGCTCCACCGCCACCACGTCAGCCAGGCCAGCCGGCAGGACCGGCAACCGCGACTGGGGAATGCACCACATCCCCCAGTACGGCACAGCGGCCGCCCACCGGGAGCGCGCGTACCGCTCGAACCAGGCCGACATGTGCCCGTCCCACAGCCGCCGGGTCACCGCCACATGTCCGCCTGCCGAATCCGCCATGCCGCGATCATAAGAACGCGGTCAGCGTGACCCAGCGATGACTCCTGTCCTGGCTCCCACACGGCTTCCTGCGGAGCAGCCTGCCTCCCGGAACCCCCTCCGGCAGCTCTGAACAGTTCAAACACCTACATGCAGAGGACCAGCAGCAGAAACCCAGTTGCGAGACACGCAAGCACTCACTATCCGAGCGGCGCAGAGCCTTCACCTGCAGTAATAGCACTGGTGTACGTCCGGGGCAGTGCCGCTGGTCAACCAGCGTGCCGCGTGGCCACCCCCACGCTCAGCAAGACTCTGAGCTGCGGAAATACCGTGAAGTGGAGCTAAGCGGGCTCGAACCGCTGACCTCTTGCATGCCTGAAGGGCAGGCACTTCCACTGACCAGCACGAATGCAGCGTGACCAGCAAAGACACCGACGGAGAGCAACGCGGAGCGACGCACAACAACACCCGCACACACCGATTTGCTACCCAACGCGCTACCCGCAGGCTGGCCCAATAGAACCTCCCTCGCGCCAGAACCGGTCCCCCAGGGCCAGACCCTGCAACTCCGCCACGGCGGCCTCCCGCCACGACGGACGAGCTAGCCGTGCGACCTTCAGCCAGCCACTTAGACGGCCCTCCTCCGGGCCCACCCGGCAGATCCTGATACGCGCGGATCTGCCGATGAGCGGAAGTTGCCTCAGAAGGCGGATCTCAGACGACGAGCAACCACTAACGTCGGAGCGTTACCGCTTCTCGAGGGTGTAGCGGATCGTTTGTGCCACGATCTTGCCGTCCTCGATCAGGTACGAATCGACGCCATCTCGCACCCGGACGGTGGAGTCATCGTAGGTCCACTCAAGGAGGCCCATTCTTCCCTCGGCGGCCACGTAGGTGTATTCGAACGCCCCTTGCTCCGGCAGCTCCTCGGAGAGCATCTGGGCGAGCTGCCTCACCCCGTCATAGCCCCGGAACGTGCCTCGGTTGATCAAGACCACGATGTCCTCGGAGACATTGCGCCGCAGGTCCTCGTCGAGGACCTGATCCAAAGGCGTGTCCACCCAGTCGTTGGCCAGGTTCAGGTGATCGTCGAGCACTTCTCGCGCAGACCGGCGGCTTAGGTCCACCATGAACATCTCCCCTGCTCGCAGATCAGATCAGCCTGCCCCCTCCCGAGGCCGCCGGGCAAGGGCTGCGGCTGGCCCCCCGGTGATGTCCTGGCTCACAGCTTCTTGCGACGAGCGGCACGCAGGATCGTCCGGATCTGCCGCGACGCGGGCTGTCCGGACAGTGCCTGTGATCAGCCGAGTGGGCCTGCTGCTGCGTCGGCGTAGACGTCGGCCAGCAGGGGCGCGCCCTTGCTCACCCGGTCGTTGGCCATGGCGACCACGTCCAGGTCCCGGCTGGATGGCAGGCGCACCACCGGATGCCCGTTCGGCCACAGCCGCCAGCGCGTGCCGGGAACGGTGGCGATGATCCCGGTGCCGAGGAAAAGACCGGCCCGGTTTCCCACGGCGGCTATCCGCAACGGGCCGCCCAACTCGCCGCTGGCCTGGTCAAGGGCCTGGTCGAGCAAGGCGAGGTCGTCGGGGACGCCGTCCAGCTCGAACCCGTGGGCCCTTGCCCAGGTGCGTAGCGGTTCGCATCGGCCCAGCAGTCCATCCAGGTGCTCAGGGCCAGGGCGGGGCACGTCGTAGACCGCCACGCTACGCGCCAGCCCGTGCTTGGGCCCGGGGATCCATCGCCGCCACCTGTTCCTCACGCTCCCCATTCTCCCTGCCGGGGCTCCATAGTCAGGGGCGGGCCGTCGCCCGCTCTATAGCCGCCGCTCGGGTGTCGTGTCTTTGCGGTCATAGGGCTTGCGCCGGTTCAGTTTTGCGAGCGATGCCGGGGGGTTATCACGAGTGGAAGGGGGGCCGGGGCTGGTCTCGGGGATCGCCTTCAGCAGGCCGGACCGCGACGCGGTCCGGCTGGGCGGCCGCCAGGGTTCCTGAGGCTGGCGGTGTGTCACCTCGTTCTCGTGGTTCTGCTCTTGACTGAGGTGGCGGCCGGGGCGTTAGCGTTGTGAAGCTCTGCTTCTGCCTCTGGTATCAGGGTCTGAGGAGGTCGATGCATGGTGCAGGCACTCGGCGGCGTGCCGCCTGCCGCCTGCCGCGCTTCTGGGCTCGCCTGCGGATCTGGCTGGACGATGGCGCAGGGCACCCGGGGACGCAAAGCTGGACAGTGCCCTGCCGGGCTTCGGATCGGGGCAGGCCGCGCGGCATGGTCTGGTGACAGCCGCGCCGGAGGATAGGGCGCGACGGCAGGCAGCTGGCGTCGCGGCGCGACGGAGGCTGGCCGCGGTGTCCCTCAGATGACCAGCGCCGGCCGCATCGGGCCTGGGGACCGGGTGGTCATTACCGGCGCCTCGGGGTTCATCGGGTCCGCTGTCGCCAGGGCGGTACACGCGAGGGGCGCAGAGATTACCGCCGTGATCGAACCGGGTGCCGGTGAGCGTAACCTCAAGGGCGTCGCCGCGAAGCGGGCAGTGGCGGATATCCGGGACATCGCAGCCGTCCGGGCCGCCTGCAAGGGCGCCCGCTTCGTGTTCCACCTGGCGGCGGTCTACCGTTTCTGGGCGCCCGAGCCACAGATCTTCTACGACGTCAACGTCGGCGGGACGCTCAATGTGCTCGACGCCGTCCGGGCCGCGGGATGCGAGCGGCTGGTGTTCACCTCCACCGCCGGCGTTCTCGGGCTGGGGAAGACCGGGCATGGCAAGCCGGCCGACGAGACGTCCCGCACCGACATCTCGCATCTGTTTGGCCACTACAAGAGATCCAAGTTCATCGCCGAACATGAGGTGCTCAGGGCTGCTGCCGAAGGTCTGGACGTGTGCATCGTCCTGCCGACCTTTCCGCTGGGGCCCGGCGACCTGGGCCCCACACCGACAGGCAAGCTCGTGCTGGACTTCCTCAACGGCAAGATGCCCGGGTTCGCAGATACCGCCATGAACGTCGTCCACGTCGATGACCTTGCGCTGGGCCACCTTGCCGCCCTCGAGCGCGGCGCCAGGGGCCGGAGCTACCTGGTGGGCGGGGAAAACATGTCCATGCGGGCGATTCTCCAGGCAGTCGCCCATTGCACTGGCCTGCCCATGCCACGACTTGAGATCCCGCGACGGCTAGCGCTCGCAGCAGGAGCCGCCTCAGAGTTGATCGAAGGCCGGCTGTTGCGGCGCCAGCCCCGCGTGCCACTTGAAGCTGCGCGCATGTCCAGCACGAGAATGATCTTCAATGACGAGCGGGCTCGCACGGAGATCGGCCACACCTCGCGACCAGCGCGCGATGCGATTGAGGAATCGGCTCGATGGTTCGCCGGCAACGGCTATGTATCAGCCAGCCGGCGTGCCGCTATCAGGTGGCACAAATAAATAAGGTGTGCGCTAACCGCCGGCCAAGTTCCTGCTCCGTGCGCCCATCGGTGCCCGTTGCCTGCAGTCCGGTAACCATCCGCCCATCCTGCTCAGTCATCTGAGTACCCAGCGAGTCCACAGAACACGCGGTATGGCTCGCGGGGCGAACGCGGATCTGCCGCATTCGGTGCGTTAGGCCGGACAAGTCGTGGCCTGACGGTCGAGGCGCAGTGCGACGACGGTGTCAGCTCGCGGCGGCCCGCAGATCGCTCGCCTGGCTTGGCGGGTGAGTCTTGGCCCCACTTGCGGGTGAGTTTCGGCCCCAGTTGGCGATCTTGGAGACGCTGATCGTGAATGGGTTTCGGCCCCACCTCGTCGCCGATGATGGCCGCCACTCGTCGCCCGTCAACGTCGTACGTCCTCGCTTCGCTGCGGCTCCATGTTGACCTGGTCCTCGCCGGCGGCAAAGACCCGGCTTTGTCAGGCTAGTGCGCACCTAGCCGGGCGTTGTTGATCTTGTTTAGGGCTGCGCGGATGTCGTCGGGGAGGGGTCGGCGGTGGTGATGACGTGGTCGCCGGTGGCGGAGACAGTCGTATGCCCGGCCAGTATCCTGCCAGGGTGAGCGACCACCGATTCTGGGCGGTGCAGAGCCTGGTCACAGAACCGGGCCCTGCCGCGGCCGCGATCGACCGGCTACCGTCCGGCCTCGGCGCGCTCCGCGCGGCGAGCCGGCAGCTGGTGTTCCACCACTGGGCCGATGGCGATTGGGCGGCGAATGGCATCGCGCCGGAGCGGATCAGCGAGGTCAACACCCGGTATGCGGCAGCGATGTTCGCCCGGCTTGGTGAACTCGCGGACCTCCCGCTGTCCGCTGCCCGCGAGCCCAGGCAGCGGCTGGTCGGTTGCTGCCGGGATTTCACCGTGCTGTTCGTCGCCATGGCCCGGCACAAGGGGATCCCAGCGCGGGCCCGGGTCGGCTTCGCCGGGTACTTGTTTGACGGCTGGCTGATCGACCACGAGATCGCTGAGGTCTGGGACGGATCGGCTGAGCGCTGGCGGCTGGTCGAGCCAGAGATCGACGACGACCACACCGACCCGGTCGACGGGGCCAGCTTCGACGCTCTTGACGTGCCCCCCGACCGCTTCCTGACCGCCCCGCGCGCCTGGCAGCTAGCCCGCTCTGGTGCGGTCGACCCGGAGCGTTTCGTTACCGACCCTGACCTGGAGATCCCCGCCACCCGAGGCTGGCCCCAGCTCCGGCACAACCTGGTCCACGACCTCGCCGCCCTGAACAAGACCGAGATGCTGCTCTGGGAGGACTGGGGCATGCCAGACCCGCGCACGGCACCGGGGCCCGGCGAGCTGCCGGTCCTGGATGAGCTGGCCACCCTCACCGGGCAGCCCAGCCCGCCGCTGGCCGACCTCCGGTCGGCTTACCGCCGCCCGGAGTTCGTGGTACCGGACACCGTGACCAGCTACAGCCCCGCCGGGGCCTATGTCCCGGCGGTCGTCGACGTCAGCGCGGTGGCCCGGGCAGCCAGCTGACCGGCGCTTTGGCAGAGCCCACGTGCGGTGGGGCCAAAACTCACCGAACAGGAATCCCCTTCGTGAGGGTGGAGCCTGTGGGTGCCGAGAATACTGTGTCACCTCATGCGACCTGGGAATATTCGTGGATCAGGCCGCCGAGCCGGTCCCGGCGCAGAACCCGGATGCTCGGCACTTCGACGCAGGCGGATGCGGACGCCCGGCGGGCGGGTTCTGCTGCAGTGCCCGGTGCGGCCGGTGAGTGTTGTAGTGATCGACGTACTCGCCGAGGACCAGCCGCAGGTGCCGTTCGCCGGTGATCAGCATCCGGTCCAGGCACTCGCGGCGGGCGCTGGCGATCCAGCGTTCGGCGATCGCGTTCGCCCGAGGCGCCCGGACAGGCGTCTTGATGATCCGCACGCCGGCCGCGGCGAACACCGCGTCGAACGCCGCGGTGAACTTGGCGTCCCGGTCCCGGATCAGGAACTTCAAGCCGTCCGCGTGGTCCTCGAGGTTCATCAGCAGGTTGCGGGCCTGCTGGGTCACCCACTCCCCCGTCGGGTGAGCGGTGATCCCGGCCAGGTGCACGCGGCGGGTGCCGTGCTCGATGAAGAACAGCACGTACAGGCGGCGCAGGAACACGGTGTCGACGTGGAAGAAGTCCGCCGCGAGGATCGTCTTGGCCTGGGCGTCCAGGAACGCCCGCCAGGTCTGCCCGGACCGCCTGGGCGCGGGGTCGATGCCCGCGTCCTTGAGGATCTGCCACACGGTCGACGGCGCGAGCTTGTGTCCCAGGCCGGCCAGCTCGCCGTGGATGCGCCGGTAGCCCCAGCCCGGGTTGTCCCGGGCCATCTCCAGCACCAGCGCCCGCACGGCCGGCGCGGTCCGGGGCCGCCCGGGAGCGCGGCGCGGGTAGGCCCAGTGCCGCCGGACGAGGTCGGCGTGCCAGCGCAGCAGGGTCCGCGGGGAGACGATCAGGCGCAGCTGGCGGAGCTGGCTGCCGGGCAGCAGCCGGGCCAGCGCGGCCAGGACCGCCCGGTCGGCCCAGGACAGCCGCGGGGCCTTGACCTGGCGCTGGAGCACGGCGACCTGGTGGCGCAGGATCAGGATCTCGGCGTCCTTGGCGCGGTCGGAGCGGGCGAGCAGGGCGAGCCAGCCGAACACGCGCAGCACCGCCAGATAGGCGAATCGTAGTGACACGAGTACCGACAGTGCCTGACCGTGAGGCCCCCGCGCAGCCAGATACCTAACCTGACCATCCCTCATCCGGCACAAGACACCAGGTCAGCGGCTATGACAGCGTTATCGGCACCCACAGGGCCCCGCGGGCCACACCGCCAGAGGTACCCGACCCAGCCACCGACGACGCCGCTCTGCTCGGCTTGGCCCGTTCACGCATGCTGACCTATTACTTTCTCAGCACCCTGCCTGCCAGTGCAGGCTCGGTGCGCCCAGTCGGCTCAGCGGCGGCCGATCTCGTCTCTTGGCGGCGGTGCGTTGGCCTTGTCTATCCACTGGAGCAGGATCCGAGTACCCAGGCAGAGCGCCTTCTGGCCCGAAATCCCGCTGTGTATGCCGACCTCCGCCCTTCCCCGCAGCGCCTCGACATACTGACGGGCCGCGTTCCTGGAACGGATGTCGTCGTCGGAATGTCTCGCCGTTTGTTTGAGGCATGTCGTGGTCTTGCCGCTGACGAGGAGCAAGTTGCGGAGGAAGCGCAGCCTAGCGGAGTTCCTCCAGAATCAAGCGAATACCTTAGCCCCGAGTCCGACGAGGACGTTGAGGAGTACCAACGTGAACGCCGTGCCGCGTTCGCCGCTCGCGAAGCCGCGTCCCGGCCCCGGTTGCGGGCCGCCGTACGCCAGGGGTTTGAACGAGGAAGAAACAGTTCCTGGGGCGAGTTGTTGCCCAACGAGTCATTCACTATCAATACAGATCCTCAGCCCGGCCTTCTGGAAAGTGCAACCGCGGACACCTATCTCGCGATAGATGTGCGTGCTGTCCCCTTATAGGGGTTGCAAGCACGCACAAGTCTCGCCGCGAATGCACGGATCTGCCGCCGCGAGAGCGCCTTCTGGTATTGAACGTCGGCCGACTGGTCCCAGGTAATCGGGACTGGCGGCTTGCGCCACCGGCGTCATGCAGGCGCTGAGGGCCCGCTGACGGCTTCTCTGTAGGCCTTGGTCAGGGTATCGAGCAATTTGCGCGGGAACGATGCCGTGAACTTTCCGCGTGTCAGCTCAGATCCCAGGGTAGCTTCGACGGACTCGATCGAGTGAGGCGCGCGGCGTTCGAACACGCTTGGCCAGAACTGCAATGGCCCTGACTTGCTGTCGGCATAGATCGTCACCAGCCCGGCGTTATCGCTGGCCAGGCGGGGCAGCAAGGTGACGCCACCGTTCTTGCCCACATAACTCACCAGGCTTACGAGCCCTTCTCGCTCGAGCCCGTCTGCCCAGTCGGCAAGCCGGTTCAGCAGATCCCGCCGGTCGGCAGGAGCATCAGCGATGGCCCTGCGGAATTCAGCTGAGCCCGGGTAAAGGACGCCGCCTTGCCGGTCGTTGACCTCAGCATCAGTCAACTCAGGGGCACGCTTCGCCGGCTCGATCCGCTGCGGCACCAGTACCTGTGAACCGTCAACCTCGTACGCCGTCATGGTCACCAGGTCAATGTCCACCTTGTCGCCGACCGATTGAAGGTAGCCAACTAGCTGGACGAGTTCGTCTGGAGCAGAATCCAGGACGATGACCAACCGGAAGCTTCCCTCGGCCAGGGTCCTGGCGAGCCTGTCCTTGAAAGCCGCGGGATCGAGCACCTGCTGCTGGTCATCGGCTTCCACTGCGGCGAGCACCGACCCGCCCGGTGGCAAATGCCTAGCCAGAACCTGAGACTCCAGCTGGTCAGGACTCAGGCCCTGCAAATACCCGGCGTAGGAGAGCACCTGTGCCACCACCGCCCGCCGGGATTCGGGCATTGCCGGCCAGCTTCACCTCAATGATCACCAACCGGCCGGACGACTCCACGGCAATCAGGTCCGCGTAACCAGTACCAAGCCGGACTTCCCGGCCGAGTACCGTCAGCCGAGGAGACCCCGCCAGGGGAAGCATCTGCGGCCCTCCCTCGACGAGGTCATGCAGGGCCGCCTCTGCTGGGTAAGCAGCAGGCGCGAGCGGCCGCCAGCGCCCAGCAGAATCTGAGCCCCAGATTGCAGTCACACCAGCCACGCTAGCCTGCAGAGAAGCGACGTGAGCAGCAGTCAGTCCCAAGACTCATCGGGCCCAAGCCGCGCAACCCCGCCACCGGCACTGCGCTGTTCCGACCCGTTAGGGTAAAGGCCGGGTCAACCGCTTCTGCCCCGCATACAGTTCGCGCACCATCGGGCGACTGGGCGCCCGTCATGTCAGGATGGCTAGATGCCCGATCGGTCGCTGGCGCGGATTGAGAATGCTGACCTGCTTCGGCTGGTCGCCCTGGCTGCCGACGCCGAGGCGGAGCTGTTCTGGCGGAATCCGGACAACTCCGGCCGGTATGCTGGCCGCCTTCTGGGCCGGGCCCTGTGCCAGGGTGCTGCCTTGCACTACGTGAACGGGCAGAACGGCGTTAAGGACTTCGACGTCTGGTCCTTCTATGCCCAGTACGATGATTGGCCCTTCCCGGCCCGGTGGCGCGGAACGCGGGACTTCGGCCCGTCGAAGTTCGGAAGATACTCGGGTGATTCGCCGCGTTACACCGGCAGGCGCGTAGATCTCCTCGGGCGGTCGCTCCGGGTCGAACCCGGAGCAGATCCTGCCGAAGCCATCCGGCGTTATCTCGCCGCCCGGCGGACTCGCTCGGCGAAGGAATTGGCCGCCAAGGCTGTAGTACTGATTTACCCGGAGGACCGGGTTGGCGAGATCGTATGGCCTGTCGCTAACCACGCGAGCTAACGCGCGCTCATGCCGCTCCTGGTGCGTCCCTGGGACATGATCATCGAGCTTGTTTCAACGGCCCTTCGTGCCCCACCACCCGCTGATTGCTGGCCTCACCGACGTCTGGCCAGAGCAGGCTGGCCGGAGTCCGCGCACCCACCATCGGCGGAGGGTCGCAGAGCGTGATGACAGCCGCAGGTGGGGAGGCGCGCAAACCCGCCTTACCTGTATCGGGTGATGCCGCAAGGTGGTTCGGCCTGGGGGCATTGCGGCCCCATGAGCTGCTCTGTGTGGGCATGGTTGAGTTGGCTCCCTGCCCCTGATAGCTGCCGGGCCTGCGATCGGGCGGGCGGGTCAAGGACCGGGCGGGAGCCCGGCCGGCGTAGCCGGCGCCGTTAGGCGTCCTTGACGTGGCGGTCCGATCGCGGATCATGCCAGGCGGCCGGGGGCAGGAAGGCCCCGGGGGTGGCGCGGATGGGTTAGCGGTTCAGGTTGGGGGGCCTTTCTGTGCGGGGTGACCAGCCCATGGCGGCCGGGGCGGGAGGAAGAGCAGCCAGCCTTACCTAGGTCCACGGGGCTTGGGCGCTGCCCCGGCGACAAGATGATTGATTGGGTGTCCCCGGCTTGCGGGGATGCGGCCGCTCAGTCTAATCAGGCCGCCCGCCTGGCCCCTTGGTGGCAAGGCCGGCAGCGGCTGACAGCGGCTCGCGGGAGCTGGCCGCGGTGGTTCCCCATCGGGTGAAGTGTGGCTGCGGCGTTCCTGCCCGGGGCCGGTGCGCCGCGGGGCTGGTGACCATGGGCAACCGCGAGGGGGTGTTAGGCGGTGGTGAGCGCGTCGTCGCCGAGCTCGGTCAGGATGCAGCTGGCCTGCCGGACGATCTTGCGGGCCTCGGACAAGGCGGCGCGCTTACTGTTCTTGCGGTCCTTGACCGCGGCGTAGTAGGCGTGGTCGGGGGCCGACGACCGGGCGTGGGTCTTGCCGGCCTCATAGACCGCCCAGCGCAGCACCGGCGGCCCCTGCCGGGACAGGCGCCCGGGCGGGCCTTTGCGGTCCGAAGACCAGACGGTGATGTCCAGCCCGGCGAACCGGACCGCCTTGCGGGAGGAGGAGAACCGGCCTTCCCCGGCCAGCCAGCAGGTCAGCGCCAGCGCGGTGACCGGACCGACCCCATACAGCCGCGCGGCCAGCACCTTCGCGCCGGTCAGATGCCGGGCGGCATACCGCAGCTGCGTGCGCAGCACCTCCATGCGGGCCTCGACGGCGGCGAGCATGTCCAGGGCGGTGGCGACTTGCAGCTGCCCGCCCGGCGACAGGTGAGCGACCGCGGCCTCGCGCAGCGCGGCCAGGCCCTGTTCGGTGCGCAGCGCGCCCTCGCCCAGCGCCGGGGCGCCCTGGTGGAAGAAGACCGCGCGGATGCGCTGCACCCAGGCGGTGTGCTCGCGGCGCACGTCGTGGTAGGTCTCCAGCAGCGCCCGGTATTCCAGGATCTGCGCCGGCGGGACCCAGCACTCCGGCAGCCTGCCCTCGGCCAGCAGCGTCCGCAGGTGCGCGGAGTCGGTTTTGTCGGTCTTGGCGTGCCGCTTGCGGCCACGGGCAGCGGCGGTGTCCGCCGGCTCGCCCACATGCGCGGCGATCCCGGCCGCGGCCAGCTCCTCGGCGACATACCGCCACCCCGTGCACCCCTCCATCGCGAACGCGACGTCGCCGCGGCCAGCGAACCGCACCAGCCAGGCCCGCAGGTGCTCCCGGTCGGCCGGGGCGATCTGGCCGCGCATTACCTCCCCGGTCACCGTGTCGAGATAGTCGAACGTCAGCTGCTTCCGGTGGATATCCAGCCCGCCTACGATAGGCATCGGGACCTCCTCACGCTCCGAAGGGGCGCACGCGCCCCCATGCGAAATGCCTAACGCGGTCAAGCGTGACCCGCGTCTGAGCTGAGAAGGTCTCCAGCACCCGGCCAGCGACCTCAGCCCCGGCCCGATGCATGTCATCTAATTGTGTCTGAGGGCGTTGCGGGTTGTGCCGTAGCGTTCGTGAGGCCCGACGGGCTGGCTCCCGAACCGCCTGCCGGCCGCGCCAGCGGCCTGGCTTTAGATCGAGGTGCCAGCCCGCCGGGTCTTGCCGTGGCGTGGCTCGAAAGAGGTGCGAGCGCTAGCAGATCCGTAATTAGGCATGCCCGCCACGTTGTCCATTCCTGGTGACGATGACTTGAGGCGTGCTGATGACGGCAGTGATGATCGGGGTGGACCCGCACAAGGGCTCGCATACGGCGGTGATCATCGGTGCGGCGGAAGAGCCGCTGGGCGAGCTGCGCATCCGCGCTTCGGCTGTTCAGGCCCAGAAGCTGATCGCCTGGGCGGCGGCGTGGCCGGAGCGGACCTGGGCGGTGGAAGGCGCCGGCGGCCTGGGCCACCTGCTCGCCCAGCAGCTCACCGCTGCCGGAGAGCGCGTCCTGGACGTGCAGCCCAAGCTGGCCGCCCGGGTCCGGCTGCTGCAGGCCGGCGATACGAACAAGAACGACCCGAACGACGCCCTGTCTGTGGCGGTCGCAGCGCTGCGTTCCAGGAGCAGCCGTGAGGTGGCCGCCGATGACCACGCGGCGATCCTGAAGATCTGGTCCAAGCGCCACCGTGACCTGGCCCGGAACCGCAACCAGGTCGCGTGCCGGCTCCACGCCGTGCTCCGGCCTGGTCCCCGGCGGCCACCCTAAGGAGATTTCCGCAGCTCAGGCCACCAGGATCCTGGAGTCAGCCGCGCCATCCGGTACCGTCGCGCTGGCCCGCGCCGAGCTCGCCGCCGAGTTCCTCGCCGACCTGCGCCACCTCGACGACCAGCTCCGCCAGACCAAGAAGAAGCTCGCCGCCGCGGTCCGGGCCTCGCGCACCACCCTCACCGAGGTCTTCGGCGTCGGCCCCGTCAACGCCGGGACCATCATCGGCGACGCCAGCGACGTTGCCCGGTTCCCCGGCCGCGATCACTTCGCCGCCTGCAACGGCACCGCCCCGGTCGAGGTGTCGTCGGGGAACCGGAAAGTCCACCGCTTGTCGCTGCGCGGCAACCGCCGGATCAACCACGCGATCCACATGGCCGCGATCACCCAGATCAGTCACAAGCACAGCCCCGGCCGCGCCTATTACGACAAGAAGATAGCCGAAGGAAGAACTCATAAAGATGCACTGAGGTCCCTGAAACGGCGGATCAGTGACACCATCTACGCCCGTCTGCAGACCGACGCCCGCCAAGCCGCGAAAGCCAGGGAAAAGGGCCCGGGAGGGCAACCAGGGAACGACTCTGACTCCAGCGCGGCCGGCTCACACCCCGAACGCCAGCTCTTCGGACAAGCCACTCCCGGACCCGGCACCACCATACGACCCGCCCCCCAACCCCAGGACCACGCCACCGAAGCCGACCCCGAAAAGAACCCGCCCAGCCGCTTGACACCAGCAGCAAAGAGGACTCGATCTGCACGCCGCCCAGAGCGTGCCTGGATAAGGACCGCCCAGCGCAGATCGGTTGTTCTGCACCGTTTTCCTGGGCAGGTGATCGGCGGAACGTCAGGCACGCGCATTTGCAGCCTGGTGGCAGTGCCAGCTGGTCAGTGCGGGCCGGCGGGCTGGGCGTGGCGCGGCAGCAGCGGGATGGCTAGGCAGCTCAGCACGCCGAGGGCGATGACCGTGAGCAGGCTGAGGGTCATGGCGTGCGCCGGGCCGCCGGCTAGCGCGCCGAAGTAGATGGTGGTGATGACGGCCGCGCCGATCGCGTTGGCCAGCTGCTGGATCGAGCTGAGCGAGCCGCTGGCGCTGCCGGCCTCGGCCGGGTCAATGTCGCCGATGGCAATGTCGTAGATGGTGGAGAACGTGGCGCCCATGCCCAGGCCGATGAGGGTCATGGCCGGGGCGAGCTCGGCCGCGCTGGCCGCCGTGCCCGAGTGCGCCACGATGGTTGCCAGCACGGCTACGCCGCCCACCGTCACCACGATGCCGGCCAGGCTGAGCCGGCGGCCCAGCCTGGTGACCAGGTTCCTGCAGGCCACCGACGCGATAACGATCCCGGCGGCGGCCGGGGCGAACCCGGTCACCGCGGCCCGCTCCGGGCTGTAGCCGGCCCCCCGCTGCAGGAACAGCGAGACCGCGTAGAGCAGCCCGGCCACGGTGGCGAAGAAGACCAGGCCGAGGATGAGCCCGGCGGTGAAGCCCCGGTTGCGCAGCAGCGACGGCTTGATCAGCGGCACCGCCGCGGTCCGCTGGCGCTGGGCGAAGGCGGCGAAGAAGATCACCCCGGCGGCCAGGGCGGCGATCGGCGCGGCAGTCCACCCGTCGGTGGACCCCTGGATCAGGCCGAACAGCAGGCCCAGCATGCACGCCGCGAGCAGCGCCGAGCCCAGGGCGTCGATGCTCACCGCGCGGTCGCCGACGTCGCGCGGCAGTAGCCTGAGCCCGGCGGCCAGCCCGGCCGCGCCCAGCACGATGTTGATCAGGAACATAGGCCGCCAGCCCAGCCCGAACAGGTTGGCGTCGATCAGCAGGCCGGCCAGCAGCGGACCGCCGACAGCCGACAGCCCCAGGATCGGGCCGAAGGCGCTGAACGCCTTGCCGATGTGCTCGCGCGGGAAGACCGAGCCCAGTATGCCGAAGCCCTGCGGGATCAGCAGCGCGCCGAACGCGCCCTGGACCAGCCGGGCCACGATGATCGAGGGCGGATCCCAGGCCAGGCCGCAGGCCAGCGAGGCCGCGGTGAAGCCGGCGATGCCGATCAGGAAGGTCCGGCGGCGGCCGTACTTGTCGCCCAGCCGCCCGCCGGTGACCAGCAGCACTCCCAGGGCCAGCGCGTAGCTGGCGCCCAGCCACTTGATCAGGCCCGGGCCGCCGTGCAGCGAGGAGCTGATGGTCGGCGCGGCGATGGTGGTGATGGTGGAGTCAAGCAGGTCCATGATGTCCGCGACCAGGACGATGCCGAGGACCAGCCATGCCGCCGCGGGCAGCCTGGATGCCCCGTCGGCCGGCTTAGAGGACACGTGTACGGTCATCGGAACCTCCTGTGGCGGGCTGGGCTGTACGTCACCTTTGGGGAGCCGGGGCGGTTCGTCTTCCGGAGCCGGCCGGCTCAAGCGGCTACCCGCCGTTCTGGGCCGGTTCGGGGTGCTGGGCCTGTTCTGTGGGGGTAGCGGGCTGCCGCTTGAGGTAGCGGTAGGTGAAGGCGCTGCCTGCGGCCAGGGCGATGGCGGTGATGGCCAGGGCGAGGGTGTAGCCGTTGTCGAAGGCGCTGGCGGCGGCGTCCAGCAGGGTGTGGGCCTGGCCGGCGGGGAGGTGGCCTGCGGCGGCGCGGGCTTGGTCGATGCTGCCGGCGGCCCGGGCGGGGGCGGTTGCGGGGAGGTGGATCGTGCGGGTGTAGACGGCGGTGAGGATGGTTCCCAGGACGGTGACGCCGGCGAGGCTGCCTAGTTCGTAGGAGACCGACTCGATGGAGGAGGCCATGCCGGCGCGCTGCGGCGGGGCGCCGCTGATGATCGCGGCCGAGGCGGCGACCATGACGATGCCCAGGCCCGCGCCGGCCAGGACCAGGCCCGGCACGACCCATGCCGGGCTCCGGCCGCCGCCCAGCAGGGGGACCGCACCCGGGGTCAGCAGCAGGGTGACCAGGACGCCGAGGGCGCCCAGGAGCAGGCCGCCGCCGATCAGCGGGCGCACCCCGGTGCGGTGGAGCAGGCCGCCGGCCAGCACGCCGACGGGCAGGGAGCCGGCCGCGAACGCTGTCACGATCAGGCCCGCGTGCAGGGGGGTCAGGCCCAGGACGAGCTGCAGGCGCTGGGTGAGGAGCAGGTCGATGCCGGCGGTGGCGGCCATCGCCAGTGCGGCCGCGATCACCCCGGTGAGCAGGCTCCGGTTGCGGAACAGGGAGAAGTCGATCAGCGGGTAGGCCTGGCGGCGCTGGCGGCGTGCGAACATCCAGCACCCGGCGGCTGCGGCCAGCAGGGCGAGCACGATCGCCAGCGGCATCGGGCCGGGCTTGGCGGCTTCCTGGATGGCGTAGACGAGGCCGGCCAGGGCGACCATGGCCTGCAGGGAGGCGATCAGGTCCCAGGGGCGGTCGCGGTGGCCCGGGCCGCCCGGCACGAGAGCGACCGTCGCGGCCAGGGCGAGCAGCACGACGGGGATGTTGAGGAGGAAGACCGAGCCCCACCAGAAGTGCTGAAGCAGCAGGCCGCCGACGATCGGGCCCAGTGCGGCGCCGAGTACCGCCATGGTGCCCCAGACGCCAATGGCGATGCCGCGCTCGTGTTCGTCGTCGAAGGTGATGCGGATCAGTGCCAGGGTGGCGGGCAGCATCGCCGCCGCCCCGACCGCCAGGAAGGCCCGGGCGGCGATCAGCACCGGCGGGGAGGGGGCGAACGCGGCCAGGAGGGAGGCGGCTGCGAACAGGGCCAGGCCGGTGAGGAACATCCGCTTGTGGCCGATGCGGTCTCCGAGCGTGCCCGCGCCGAGCAGCAGCCCGGCCATCACCAGCGGGTACGCGTTGATGATCCACAGTTTCTGCGAGGCGTCGGCCTGCAGGTCACTGGTCAGGGTGGGCAGGGCGGTGTAGAGCACCGTCGTATCCACCGAGACCATCAGCAGTCCCGCCGAGACGGTGGCCAGGACCAGCCAGCGTCGTGTCTTGCTCATGGTGCACCTATGGCTTCCGGGTGGAGATGGGCTGTGCGGGGGCCGGGCAGGGGTGCGTCAGGCCGGCGGTTCGGTGAGCGCGGCGATCCTGCGGATCAGGGCTTCCTTGACCTCGGGGGCGAGCGGGGCCGGCCTGGTCGCCTCGAACAGCCACAGGCCGTCGGCGGCCAGCCGCGCGAGGAACAGGTCCAGCTGCGCCGGATCGGGCACCGGCGGCTGGGGCACCCAGCGCGCCATCAGGTCGTTCCACACCTGCGCCAGCTCGGAGCTGGTCGCCGACTCCACCATGAACGCCAGCTCCGCCTTGCTGGCTGAGCCGTGCGCATTGACCCGCGCATAGGCCGCCGCGCGCTCCTGCGCCGTCGACTGCTCCAGCGGCTTGCCCAGTTCTGCGAGCAGCTGCTGCTCCCACGTTTCGGTCAGGTGCCGCTGGATCGCTATCAGCAGGTCGTCGCGGGTGCGGAAGTGGTACATGAGCCCGGGCTTGGTCAGGCCGGCCTCCTCGGCCGCCGCCTCCAGGGTCAGGGCGGTGATGCCGTGCCGCTCGGTCACCCGCACCGCGGCCTGCAGAATCTGGGTCCTCGAACTTGGTCGCATCCCATAACTTTACCATCCGGAAGGTAAAGTTACTAGCCCCGGGAACGCGGCCCCGCCCTGTGCGTGCCGAAAATCTCGCCCACGGCTCTGATCAGCAGGGTTGCTCTCCCGGCCGCCCAGGCGTGATGATCACCGATCATGTGCCTGCGGTTCGTGTTCCTCCTGATTACGCGAGTCGCCGCGGGGTTGCGGCTGTCGCGGCGCGAGGAGACGTGGAAGACCGCCGAGATCTTGATCCTGCGCCACCAGCTCGCCGTGCTGCAGCGCCCGCAGACGCGAAGGCCGAAGCTGAACTGGGCGGACAGGGCCCTGCTTGCCACCCTGCTCGGCGTACTACCGAAAGCGCGGCACCAGGGACTGCGGCTTCACGTCACCCCGGACACGATCCTGCGCTGGCACCGCGACATCATCCACCGCCGCTGGGCCGCCCGGTCCATGCGCGGCAGGACCGGCCGGCCGGCGACCCGGCGGAACATCCAGGCACTCGTCCGCCGGCTAGCCCGCGAGAATCCCGGCTGGGGATACCGCAGGGTCCACGGCGAGCTTGCCGGTCTGGGGGTTAAGGTCGCAGCGTCCACCGTCTGGGAGATCCTCAGGGCCAGCGGCATCGACCCCGGCCGGCGGCAGACCGGACCGACCTGGTCACAATTCCTGCGCTCCCAGGCCGAGGCGATCCTGGCCTGCGACTTCTTCACCGTCGACCTGCTCGACGGCACCCAGGCCTGCGTCCTGGCCGTCATCGAGCACGCAACCCGGCGCATCCGCATCCTCGGCATCACCCTCCATCCCACCGGCGAATGGACCGCCCAGCAAGCCCGCAACCTCCTCATGGACCTTGACGAGCAAGCGCACCGGGCCAGGTTCATGATCCGTGACCGCGGATCAAACTTCACCGCCGCATTCAACGCCGTCCTCGCCGGCGCTGACATCCAGACCGTGCTCTGCAACATCCAGACGCCCCGCATGAACGCGATCGCCGAACGCTGGATCGGCGGATGCCGGCGCGAGCTCCTGGACCGCACCCTGATCTGGAACCAGGCCCATCTTCGGCAGATCCTGCGCCAGTACGAGACCCACCACCACCAGCACCGGCCCCACCGCTCCCTGGGCGGCGCCGCGCCCCTGAAACCGCTACCTGAGCCAGTCAGCCTCGACCAGCACCGCGTCCGAAGACAGACTCGCGCTGGCGGCCTGATCAGCGAATATCACCTGGTCGCATGACGCGGACGAGATTTTCGGCACGCACAACCTCTTTGGTGGCGCGCTGGTTGTCGATTTCGGTGAGATAGGGGGCGACGAAGCCGCGGTAGTCCGCTTTACGCTCTGCGGGTAGATCCTTCCATCCGGTGATGCGGTCACGGCAGCGGGGTGAGCCGCACTGGCAATGGGCGGCGAAGTACTCGACCGAGTAATTCCGCATGGCGTAGTCGAAAGTGATCTCCTGGCCTGCCGTGATGGGCTGGCGGGCGACGAAGTCGTGAGCGCCGCTGGCGTTGAGGTGGATTCCGCAGTTCGGCTCGCACGAGTGGTTCACCTTGGTGATGAGCCCGCCGTGCATCACAAACCGTTTCTCGCTGACCTGGGAGGCATGGGAGTCGTTGTGGTCGAGTTCGCGATCGATGACACCGACCATCACTGTTTCGCCGACCTGGAAGGACCGGGTGGCGAACACGCCTGCGCCCTTGGCGTCAGTTCGTTGGAGTTCGTAGCCGCCGTTCACGTCGCCTGCTCTCTGAAGGATCAGCTCTACCTGCAAGCTGATCAAGGATGAACCGGCCGTTCCCCAGGCCGGGGACCGCCCGAAAGGCATGGCGCGAATCACCGTTTAAGGCTCGACTTGATTCAAGCTATCCGGCTTCTTGGTTCGTGGTAGCCGGGTGGATCTGGTAGTTCCACTCGCCGTGCCTGGGTCACGGGTGATGCGGGTCTTCTCCAGATCCTTCATCTCCCGGCCGCCGATCTTGATTCCCCTGGGATAGATGCCGATGCCGAGTTCGGCAGTGACCGTCAGTCCGGCGGCTGTGTCGTGTCAGCGACCGCAGAACGCCCCAGGAGGGGCTGCTTAGCCGCTGCCCGGGTGGTTGCTACTCGCCGTTGGTCAGGCGCCCGTCGGTCCCGCCGGCGGCCGCCTTGCTGCCGGTCTCGGCGGGCGGCGCGTCGGGCATCTCGCTGGGCCTGGGCACGCCCTTGAACGTGAGCTGCGCTTCGGGCCCGGTGCCCTCCACATCGACTATCACGATCTGGCCGGCCTTCAGCTCGCCGAACAGGATCTTCTCCGACAGATTGTCCTCGATCTCCCGCTGGATCGTGCGGCGCAGCGGCCGGGCGCCGAGTACCGGGTCGTAGCCCCGCCCGGAAAGCAGCGTCTTGGCCGCAGGCAGCAGTTCCAGGCCCATGTCACGGTCCCGGAGCCGGTCATCCACCTTGGCGATCATCAGGTCGACGATCGTGACGATCTCGTCCTCGGTCAGCTGGTGGAACACGATGGTGTCGTCCACGCGGTTCAGGAACTCGGGCCGGAAGTGCTGCTTCAGCTCCTCCTGCACCTTGGACTTCATCCGGTCGTACGAGCCCTTCGACTCACCGGACCGGGCGAAACCGACGGACACGCCCTTGGAGATGTCCCTGGTGCCCAGGTTGGTCGTCATGATGATGACGGTGTTCTTGAAGTCCACCTGCCGACCCTGAGCGTCGGTCAGCCGCCCGTCCTCCAGGATCTGCAGCAGGGAGTTGAAGATGTCCGGGTGGGCCTTCTCGATCTCGTCGAACAAGACCACCGAGAACGGCTTGCGGCGCACCTTCTCAGTCAGCTGGCCACCTTCCTCGTACCCGACGTACCCGGGCGGGGAGCCGAACAGCCGGGACACCGTGTGCTTCTCCATGTACTCGCTCATGTCGAGCTGGATCAGCGCGTCCTCGTCGCCGAACAGGAACTCCGCCAGCGTCTTGGACAACTCGGTCTTGCCCACCCCGGAAGGCCCGGCGAAGATGAACGACCCGCCAGGTCGCTTCGGGTCCTTCAGGCCGGCCCGGGTCCGCCGGATGGCCTGGGACAGCGCCTTGATCGCGTCGTTCTGCCCGATGACCCGCCGGTGCAGCTCGTCCTCCATGCGGAGCAGCCGCTGCGACTCCTCCTCGGTCAGCTTGAACACCGGGATGCCGGTCGCGGTGGCCAGGACCTCGGCGATCAGCTCCTCGTTCACCTCGGCGACGACGTCCATGTCGCCGGCCTTCCACTCCTTCTCCCGGGTCTCCTTCTTCGCGATCAGCTGCTTCTCGTTGTCGCGGAGCGCGCCGCCTTCTCGAAGTCCTGGGAGTCGATAGCCGACTCCTTCTCCCGGCGCACCTGGGCGATCTTCTCGTCGTACTCGCGCAGGTCCGGGGGTGCGGTCATCCGGCGGATCCGCATCCGCGAGCCAGCCTCGTCGATCAGGTCGATCGCCTTGTCCGGCAGGAACCGGTCACTGATATAGCGGTCCGCCAGCTGCGCGGCCGCGACAAGCGCGTCATCGGTGATCGACACCCGGTGATGCGTCCTCGTACCGGCCGCGCAGACCCTTGAGGATCTCGATCGTGTGCGAGATCGTCGGCTCGGCCACCTGGATCGGCTGGAACCGCCGCTCAAGCGCGGCGTCCTTCTCCAGGTGCTTGCGGTACTCATCCAGCGTGGTGGCGCCAATGGTCTGAAGCTCGCCGCGGGCCAGCATCGGCTTCAATATCGACGCAGCGTCAATCGCTCCCTCCGCAGCGCCCGCCCCGACCAGCGTGTGCAGCTCGTCGATGAACAGGATGATGTCACCGCGGGTCCGGATCTCCTTCAGGACCTTCTTCAGCCGCTCCTCGAAGTCGCCGCGGTAGCGCGAACCGGCCACCAGTGCACCGAGGTCCAGCGTGTAGAGCTGCTTGTCCTTCAGCGTCTCGGGCACCTCGCCCTTGACGATCTTCTGGGCCAGCCCCTCGACCACGGCGGTCTTGCCCACGCCAGGCTCGCCCACCAGCACCGGGTTGTTCTTGGTGCGCCGGGACAGGACCTGCATGACACGCTCGATTTCCTTCTCCCGGCCGATCACCGGATCGAGCTTGCCCTCCCGGGCACCCTGGGTCAGGTTCCGCCCGAACTGGTCCAGCACCAGGGAGGTGGACGGAGCCGACTCCGAGGGCGCGCCCGCCGCGGCGGGCTCCTTGCCCTGGTAGCCGTGCAGCAGCTGGATCACCTGCTGGCGAACCCGGTTCAGGTCCGCGCCCAGCTTGACCAGCACCTGCGCGGCGACACCCTCACCCTCGCGGATGAGGCCGAGCAGGATGTGCTCGGTGCCGATGTAGTTGTGCCCCAACTGCAGCGCCTCGCGCAGCGAAAGCTCAAGAACCTTCTTGGCGCGCGGCGTAAACGGGATATGGCCCGAGGGCGCCCGCTCGCCCTGGCCGATGATCTCCTCGACCTGCCGGCGTACCGCTTCCTGGCTGACACCGAGCGACTCCAGCGCCTTGGCCGCGACACCCTCGCCCTCGTGGATCAGGCCAAGCAGGATGTGCTCGGTGCCGATGTAGTTGTGGTTGAGCATCCTGGCTTCTTCCTGAGCCAGGACCACCACCCGCCGCGCCCGGTCGGTAAACCTCTCGAACATTTCTCATGCCCCCTCACCGAGCGGCCGGCGAGGCAACTGAAGTCTTGCTCGTCCCTTCCGCATGCTAGCCCGCGCACCGGGCGACGTTGCGCATGCGAATGTCGCACAAGTAGACCCTTCCCCGTCGCCAGGGCGTTCACCCTAAGGCGGCAGTGTTCCCAGCTACGCCGGGAGCGAACGCAGGCGGCGGACCAGCGAACGCACGGCGGACCAGCGAACGCGGGCGACGTTCAGATCAGCCAGCGGCGCGCCGCGGGGATGCGATGCGCCGCTGGCCAGCCCACGATGGCCAGTAAGGGTCGTTGTCGCAGGTCGCTCGCTTCAGGTGGGCTTCATCGGACGGTGACGGGCGGCTCTGATGCTGCACCTGCTGCTGCACGCATCGGGCTAGTTGCCGCGTCGGCGATCCGGCCCAGCGAAGGAGCGGGACGAACCCTGACCCCCTGCTTGCAAATTACTTGCCGCATGACCGTAGTAGATCATCTGTGCCGGTCAGAAGCTGCTGGCGGCTTGAGGGTCACTGCGAGCGGCGGTTGCTGCTGTTGTACTTCGGTGATGTACGGCAAGAGGTGGGACAGTGGGTTGCCATGCCAGTTTGGCAGTACGCGCAACTGGCGATCGCCGCCTGCTCTAGTTCTCAGGACAACAAGTGCTCGCGTGCGACGTGCGAGGTCGTTTCGGTGCCAGACCGGCAGCCCGCCGACCTGGGGAGGTATCGATGCCAGGGCTAAAGGACAGGCTGACCGATGCTGGATACGGCCTCGGCTGGTCGGTTGTCTGCCGCCTGCCCGAATCGTGGGCGCAGAGTGCCTTCAGGTTCGTAGCCGACCTCGCATGGCGGCGTCAGGGCACCGGGGTTCAGGTACTTGAGGGAAACCTGCGCCGGGTGATCGGCGCTGAGGCGTCAGGCGGCGAGCTTCGCGCCCTGTCCAGGCAGGCGATGCGCTCGTACGCGCGGTACTGGCTCGAGGCCTTCCGGTTGCCGGTGATGCCGGCGGACCGGCTGGTCGGGGGGATGCTCGACACTGGGCATATCCGGACCGCGTTCGAGTACCTCGCGGCCGGCCGCGGGGTGGTCTTCGCCCTGCCGCACATGGGCAACTACGACCAGGCTGCCGCATGGATTATCGCCAGCGGGGCAGGCTCCCTCACCGCCGTGATCGAGCGGGTGAGGCCAGAGTCGGTCTACGACAGGTTCGTCGCGTTCCGCGAGGGGTTCGGCATGGAGGTGCTGCCTGCCAGCGGCGGGACGCAAAGGTTCGGCATCCTGGCCCAGCGGCTGCAGGCCGGCAAGTTTGTCGGCCTGATCTGTGACCGCGATGTCACCGGCGGGGGCATCGAGGTGGAGTTCTTCGGCGAGAAGGCCCGCATGATGGGCGGCCCGGCCGCGCTCGCCGTGCAGACCGGCGCGGCGCTGATGCCCGCGATCTTGTGGTTCGAGGGCGATCACTGGGGTGTGCACGTCCATGAAGAGATACCGGTGCCTGCCGAAGGAGACAGGAAGCAGAAGGCGGCGGCGATGATGCAGGAGGTCGCGCGCCTCTTCGAGGCGGGAATCAGGGCCCATCCGCAGGACTGGCACATGCTGCAGCGCGTCTTCGTCGCCGACCTCGACCCCGAGCCGCCGCAGCGTGCGGCTGGGAGCTAGTCAGCGTTGAGGCAGAGAGGCAGGAAGGCAGCGTGCGCTCCTCTTGGGACCCTTCTTGGTTCCAATCTCGCTACACGCTTAAGTTAAGCGTCCTGTGCCTGAGTAGCATGCCGGCTCCTCACGCATGAGGTCGAGCGCAGACCGTATCCCGTTGCCGGTCGGCGGTCGTCATCCAGTCCTGGCCATCCCTCCCCGATAGGCGCGCAGGACTCGCCGACTCAGCGCGTCTGGCGTCATGAAAGTGAGCGTGCGCCGGGGCGATTTGGCTGACGTCGCCTCGCTCCGGAAACTATTTGCCGCGCCGGGGAAGCCCGCGATCCGCGATCCTGCTGTCATGGCGAACGGCACGGTCAAGTTCTTCAAGCCGGACAAGGGCTACGGGGCGATCACCTCTCCCCGACCTACCGGATGGCTTCGACGCTTGGGTGCACTTCAGCGCGATCGAGATGGACGGCAACCGCTCCCTGGATCCAGGAGATCTAGTCGAGTTCGACTACGAACCGGCCCAGCAGGACATTGTTAGCGACATTCAGCAGATGAGGAAAACGAAATCGTCACGATTGAGGGCAGGCGACGTAGCTACCGCAAAGGACCGTGCGCGGAGTGTCCGTGAGAGTGTCAACGGCGGCTGAATTCACGTGCCGCCGACAGAGAGCGCCGTGGAACCGGGCGAGATAGGGACTTTGCGTCAGGTGGTGTCCTCCTGGCCACGGAGCTCAAGTAGGTAAGGCTGGCCGCGTCGCTGTCCCACGGCCACCTTGAAGGGCTGGCCGGGGTAGCGGGGTACAGCTGATGACGGCGTAGTCCCCGGTCCGCTCGACCATGGCCTGCCTCGAGGTGACTTGGGAGCAGGCAGGCTTCGCCGCTGCTGCAGGTCAGGAGGTCAGCGGTCAGCTGCTTGGTGGGCGGGTCTGGGCCTAGCGGGCGCCACCGGGCAGGCCTGCGGCACGGTGGTACAGCCGTCGCGGGGCCAGGGTGGTGGGACCCGCCTGGGCCCGATCCAGCAGCGCGCCGGCCCGATCGAGCTAGCCGGCGGTGAGCTCCGCTTCGGCTGCTGCGAGCAGCCGCGTGGCGCGCAGGCGCTCGTCCACTGACAGCTCAGCCGCACGGGACGGGAACGTCGCCGTGGCCGCGTACCACCGCACTCGCGTGCGCGCTCAGCCGCCTGCTCCAACCGTGCCGCCACCGCGTCATCAAGCCCGCGCAGCCATCCCCAAATGCCACGCGACCCGATCCGGATGCTGGCCCGCGTCACCCGCAGCCGCCAGCGCCCGATGAATCCGGCGTTGTTGCGAGAGCGGGGTGCTCTGGTAGACGACTGAGCGCACCAGGGGGTGACGGAACACGACCTGCGGGCCGAAATCGACCAGGTCCCGGGTCCTCATAGACGCTCAGCGCGACGGGTAATGCGGCCGCTACAAGTGAGCCTGGCCAGGTGGAAGTACTGGACGACGAGTCGGTCGTCATCGCCGGGGCCGATAGCCGGAAGGACCGAGGACCACGCGCCGGAGCGGAACGCCAGGCGACATCGCGGCGGGTGGCCAGCAGGATGCGCCGCCTGGCAGCTGCCCCAGCACGCGCCTGACTCGAGGTCGTGGGGAGGTGAAGGCATTCATCGTGTCGCCGCTTCGGTCAGCATTTCGCCGGGCCAGGGATCTGGCCCGGCGAAATCACCTCCAGCACCTACCATGGGCGGCTCCCTCCGGTGACCCCGGGTCACCTGGCCGCCTCCGGCGGCTGATCCCCGGTTGCCTGCCCCCAAGGCTACATTCGCAATCAGAAACTAGCAATGTATTTCTAGAAACTGTGTGCTAGTTTCTATAGGGCGAGCTGGAGCTTCCTGACCAACCACGCCCGGGTGCTGCTGTGCATCGCACACGACCCGGGCGCGCGGCTGCGCGACATCGCGACCAGCGTAGGCATCACCGAGCGCAGCGCCTTCGGCATCGTCACCGACCTGACCGCAGCCGGATACGTCGTCAAGCAGAAAGACGGCCGCCGCAACCGCTACCAGATCCAGGCGCACCTCCCGCTGCCGGAACCCGCCAGCCAGGAACCCGCCATCGGCGAGGTCCTGGCCCTCCTTGCGGGCGCCGGCGCGGGGCAGCAGCTGACCGGGACTCGACCAGCCTGAGGCCACCACAGCTGAGTGGGTGCCTACCACGCGGGGAGTCTGCTCTGTGAACCGGGTGCCCTGACCCTTGACCTCTTGCACTTCATCAAATGCCCGACACCGCACTGAGAGCCAGGCCATCCTCAGCTCCCCCGCAGGTCAGTAACCCGCCAGCGCGCCATGCAGGTCAACAAAGTGCCCCTCAGGGGCAGAAAAAGCCGTTCGAGAACTGTTCGAAAAATGCACATGGCCTGGTGGAGCTATGGGGATTCGAACGCCAGGCCTCTTGCATGCCATGGAAAGCCGGCCCGTTCACGCGAGTCCGCGACAGTTCACTAGCAACCCGGCTGAGCAGGCCATTCGTTCAGATTGCATCGCTTCCGTTCACCAGAGTTCACCGCGGACGGTAACCAGTTTGGTAACCAGCCGCCCGCACACCCGGGCTTGCCCGCACAATCCCAGCCTATTTCGAGTCCATGCGCCTTGCCTCGCAGGACCTCTCCCCCAGCCGGTCCGGCAGGCACCCCATGCACCCGGTAGTGCGCAGCATCTTGGACCGCATCAGCGAGGACGCCGCCGAAGGGGCGGCCATCCTGCGGACACTGATCGTGCGGCAGCGCGGGATGCGGGTGCCGGCCGATCCCGGAGGTACCCGGCGGTTACCACCGGACCCGGTGTCATGAGCGCCGCACCGGCCGGTGCGCTGGAGAGGCCCGTGGCCCAGAATCCCGCCTTGGCGGATTTACCGCTCACCGGGCCTGGCTGGATCGGGTACGCGGCGCTGGGGGACGGTGAATCCGTCACCGACGAGACCATCCAGGGGACTTGAGGCCAAGCTGGCCGGGCGGGGACGCCCAGAGAGCCGGCTCCCCGGCCCGGCGTCCTGCCCTGCCTGCCGCCTGGCCGCGCTGCGCACCCGGCGGCCCTGGGCACCCACCGCCGAGGTAACACTGGCGGTCCGGCCTGCGCAGGCCATGCCAGCAGCCGTCGCCGGAAAGGAAGCCTGATCCGAACAGATGTGCGGCCACACGGCTCCGGAGGGCAATCCTGTTTGAGGCTTTACCTGGTACAACACACCATCGCCCGCGTATGGGGGGAAGCACTCCCAGGCGAACCCGCCTGGCAAGACGGCAGCCGGTACGGGCGGGTGACCTGGCGGCGCTGTCGGCGGTGTGGAGGCCCGGTGGGGGCAACCGAGCAGGTTCCGGGCCCGGGTGCATTCATAAAGGGGCTGTCCGCTGGCTGCCGTGCGGTGATCGCGGCATGACACCGGATCTGTACAGTGCAGATAGCCCAACGCAGTCATGGAGGCCGCGATGGCAACGAAGATAACCGTCGCGCTAGAAGATGATCTTGGCGGAGGCCCGGCCAACGAGACGGTGCAGTTCGGCCTCGGTAGCGCGCAATACGAGATCGATCTGAATAAGAAGAACGCCCGGGCGTTCCGGAAGAAACTCACACCCTTCGTCGAGCACGCCCGTAAGGCTGGACCAGGACAGCGACGCCCGCCAGCGCGGACCCCATCAAGCCGTCAGCACAGCGCCGACATCCGGGCGTGGGCCAAAGCCACGGGCCTCCCGGTCAGCGACCGCGGGCGCATCCCCGCCAGCGTTGTGGACCAGTACGAAGCCACCACCAAAAGACCCTTACGCTCGCCCGGTCACCGCCGGCACAAACCAATCCGCTCAGACAGGCCCTGGCCCCGGCCGGCCAGTCAACGGCGTCCTGCTAGGCCCTCCCGGCTGCCCGGCCATGCCGAGATGAGTGCGGTTGTTGGTAGACGCCGTCCTTGTCTTATTGCGTCTAAATTTGGTGTCACGAAAGCGGCTTTGATGGGCGCTCACTAATCGAGTGCAAAGTCTACCTTGAAGTGAGGATGGACAAGCGGCAGTAGTACCCCCACAACTTGCGCTGCGAGAATTAGGATATAAATGATCAACGCGAACCATTTATCCCTTGTCCAAGATCCCGGGAAGAGTAGGCGATGCTGCTCGGCGTGCAGTTCAGGCCGGTATCTGGCCGTCGAGCTCCACCTGCGCCTCGACGACGTCAGTCCAGCTCAACGTCTTTGAGCTGGCGCACCTTCGGTAGAGGCGCCAGGATCAGTGGTCTGCCGATCATCACGACGGCGGCTGTCGGCGACCAGAAGGACCAGCCGGGCGCTGACCTGACCTACGCCCACCGGCCCGGCGACGTCGTGGGGACGGCGCCGGACCGGTACGCCGGCTGAGGGCCCATCCGCCGGCCGGTCAGGCCGAGCCATGGTCAGGCCAAGCCACTGGTCAGGCCGAGCCGCTCTACAGGGTTAGGCAGAACGGGTGCCCGGCCGGGTCGGCGAAGACCCGGAACCGCTTGCCACCCCCGTTCAGCCGCGACGCGCCCAACTCCAGAGCCCGCGCCTCGCCGGCGTCGAGATCGTCGACGATGATGTCGAGGTGCGCCTGCTGCGGATGCGCCGGGTCCGGCCACCGGGGCGGGTTGTACCCGCTCACCTGCTGGAACATCACGCTCTTGCCGTCACCGGCGATGAGCGCGCCCTCGGGACCCTCGTACGTGACCTCCATGCCCAGCAGGTCGGCGTAGAAGCGGGCCAGCGCCGGCGCGTCGGGCGCGTCGATCGTCACCGCGAACAGCCCCATCACCGGGCCGACGCCGTCCTTCTGGCACAGGTCGAACGGGTGGCCGGCCGGGTCGGCCAGCGTGACCCAGGTCGGGCCGTCGGCCAGCCGGGTGGCGCCGAGGCCGATGGCCCGCTCGGCCGCCGCCTCGTACCCGTCGACCAGCAGGTCGAGGTGGAACTGCTGCGGGTGCTCCTGCCCGGGCCACTGGGGCGCGACATGGTCCGCAGCCAGTTGGAACGCGATCTCCTGGCCGTCCCCCGTCCGCACCGTGATCCAGTCCGATTCCTGCCGGACGATCTCCCAACCGGCGAGCTCGGCGTAGAACGAGGCGATCTCGGTCATCGACACGATCACCTGCTCTGGGACAGCGATCTCTCCTGGCAGAGGTTCAAGCTGGGCACGGCGGCTGGTCTTCTGGTAGGTGTTGCTCACGGCGGTCCCCTTCCTTCGTCGGATGACTTGGTGGTTGCCCGACACCTACCACTCGGTAGGCCACGGGCGGGGGACCGCCACTCTCAAGTTCTACGAAGGCCGGGACAACCTCAGGCGTCACCCGGTTTGGCCGGTTCCGTAGCCGGCTTTGCTCAGCATCCGGCGCAGGTCAACAACCGCCTGGGTGTCAATGTCCTTGTGTGGGGGCGGGTCGAAGAATTCGGTCTCCGACCCGAGAGTCACGGCAACCTTGCCGCCGCGCTGCTCCACGGCCGAGCCGACCGCCTCCAGCAGCGACAGCACGGCATTCCATTCGATGCTGTGGCTCACGGGATGCTGGAAGAGCTGGCGCAGCGTGTTGCGGTGATGATTGCTCAGGTGCTCCGGCTCCGACGTTGATGACATTCACGCTCCTGCCTGTCCTGGCCACCCTAGCCGGAGCTGAAGTTCCCGGCTGGCCTGTGGGGTTCCAGAACTCGGCTACCGGTCCTGACCTGGGCTTCTATGCGGCCCGCTCGTATTCGTTTGATGGAGCCGCCGAGGACGGGTCGGCGCTTGATCCGCTCCCGGGAGAGGTCTGCGACAGGGTTGTCGGGCCGGGGCGGGGGAGTTGGCGGCTGCTCTGGGGGCGTCGTCCGTTGTGGTGGTCTCGTACCCGGCCAGGACCTACTGCAGATGTCGTCTGCCGAAGATCGGATGAGCGTATGCCAACGGCACGCGCATGCGTATGGACAGCCTGGTCGTGATGAGCCGACGGTTCCGAGAGGCGTCAGCCGGGCTCCTATCCGGCGGTGCCGTGCAGTTATAGGACGGCGTCGCGCGGAGCTACCTCAAGGGCGGCAACGCCCCGGTCGTACAGCATTAGGAGCCGGTCACCGTGCCTGTAGCGCAGTGTCCCGCCATCCTCCGCAAGGGTCGAGATGACGTGCTCAAGGACCTCGTCCGCGGCGAGGGTGCCGGGTTCCTCGTACGTAACGTCCAGGTGATCGCCACCAGTGAGCCCGACGCGCAGCACAATCTCTGCCATGGTCACGCACTCTAGACTTCTCACCGCCTAGCCGGGAATCCCGGCGATTGCCGCCAGCGCGCGGCAGGCGCCAGCAGCGAGCCGCTCGAGGCAGCGACGCTGGCAGAGGTGACGCGAAGACGCGTCGGGCACGTCAGTCACGACAAGCCTGCGTTACCCATTCGCCGCCACCCGCCAACTAGACACGTTGGCCTCCGGCGACTAACGGCCGTCCAGTTATAGCCCCGGATGCAGCGCGCACAATGCGGCTATGAGCGTGTGCGGTCGACTGGACGGCCCGGCTCCCGCCGCATTCCGGCTCTGGCTAGTGCTGCCTGTCCCACCTGCCATCCGACCATCATTTCCGCCGTGAGCACTTCGACGGACTGCGCGGAGTCGGGGTCGAGATCCAGATTGAGGTCGATGATGTCGACGCGCTCTATGCCCTCGCGGTCGCGACTGCGCCTGCTCTGGGGAGCGAGATCGAGCCGATTGGTGACCGTTCCCGCGGCCTCCGCGATTTTCGGATCATAACCCTGGCGGTTACTATCTCTGCCTTTCGTCACCGCAGGCGTGACCCAATATCGTTAAGTAACTCAGCTTTGATCCAGTGCGGGTAAATGCGCTTCCGCCGCATCGGCGCGAAAGGTTGAGGCCTCGCTGCCGCGGCCATAGAGCCGATTCGTGGAAGCACGTTATGACGCCTTCGCCGACTTTTCTGCGGCTGCTGACCGGACTCCTGTGCCGGCCCAGTCACCCGGGGCCCGTTCAGCCTGGCCGAAGACGTGGCCGGGCAGCGGCTCCTGGACCTGGCCTGCGGGCATGGCCGGATCGCCCGCCGAGCCGGCGGACCGCGGCGCGGCTGTCGTGTGGGATCGACATCTCGGCAGCCCTGATCGCCAGGGCAATGGCGGCTGAGCGCCGCCAGCCACGCGGGATCCGCCATCTCCGGGCCGACGAGGCCTCCAGGCCGTGGCTGCCCGGAGCGCCATCGACGCGCAGACGGGGCCGTATCCTCGCGCAGCCGCCATGGGCCATGTCAGCGCAACGGGCCCGTACGATCGGCGCTGCTCCGGTGATCACGAGGACGCCGCGGCCGGCCACGATATGCTCCTCGACCGCGTAGCCCAAGCTCAGCAGCCGGGTGATGAGCAAGCGCCGCGGCCCCCAGCCCTCGGGCGGTTCGACCGACACGGGCCCGGTGGCCAGCGGCGGCGCCGAGTGCGCGCTCACGCTGCCAGTACGTGAACACGATTTCGATATGTCGAGGGTGGCGCCGCGGTCACGCAAACCCACCGGGGTATTCAGGTGCCAGCGCGAGAGTATGCTGGGTGCGCCTAACATCCGTACTGTGCTGTAGACTGCAGCACATGGATGAAACCCGCACCGAGAAGATCTCGGTGAATCTCACTCCGAGCGTGCTGGCGCGACTGGACGCCATGCGCGGCCGCCGCCGCTGGACGCGCTCCACGGCAGCCGCTGTCCTGATCGAGCACGGGCTCGACAGTGAGGACAGCATGACCGACCTGGCAGGCAAGGCGGTCACGAGCTAGGACTACGCCGCGCTCGCGCACGATTGCCACGACGGTGAGCGAGAGATGTCGGCCGGGGGGCGCTGAGATCAACGCACCCGAGAGGAAAACCATGAAGAACTACCTGCTCAACAAGGGCGGCAGAGACGAGATGGCCGAACGCGGAATCGGCGACAACGAGCTGCAGGCCGAGCGCCGGCCCGGCGGCGCCGAGGCTAAGGCGGCCGAGCGCACAGCAGCCAGGGCCGACGGCACCGCACAGTGGCACAGTGCAACCGCCGATACCACGTTCGTGTACCTAGGCGTGGTCGTTGCCAACGACACGATCTACAGGCTGAGCGGCCTAGGGAGGCGCACCGGCATGCTCGGCCCGCTCGCCGGCGCGACCGCCGAAGTGACCGACGGCACCAGCTGCCACACCCTCCCCCGCGTGCTCACCGTCGTGGGCGCGCTGAGCAGGAAGACCAGCGCGGCGGCGTTCGTCGTCACCGCGGACGGGGAGCTGGCCCGGCACAAGCTGGACGGCGCAATCCCGGTCCGCCAGGCCCAGGCCCAGACAATCAGGTTCAACGCGCTCGTGCGCCGCTCCGCGCTCAGCCACCCGTCCAGCAGCTGAGGGCCTGTACCGTTTCAGAACTCGACGCAGACGCTGTGACCTGCGGTTTGGCCGGATGACCATGTTAGGGCAGGATCGCGGTTTGTGTCCCTTCGCCACCTCTACCTGATCATGGTCCTGTGCCGCCCGGAAACTCGATCGCACGGTTGGCCTGCCGTTTTGCGTGAACGGATGAGGCGGTGATGGTTGGCTGGCCGGGTGCTGCTCAAGATCGCCTACCTGCTCATGCGCTGGACTTTTGGCCTGGCTCTCCTAATGTTCAGCGGGGACCAGACGAAGAACGCCGAACTGCTGGTGCTCCGCCACGAGAACGCGGTGCTGCGCCGGCACACCGGGCGGGTGCGGTACGAGCCTGTGCCAGGGCCCGGCAAAGTCGTTTAGCACTTCATGATCGTCCGCAGTGGCCGGCCGGGCCGGCGGGCGTGGTAGCGCAGGGCGGCGGCGATGCTGGCGTGGCCGGCCAGCCGCAAGATGGTGATGGCGAGGTTGCGCAGGCTGGCCATGATCCGGGGGCCGCTGGCGGTGCGGATCTGGGAGCGGTCCTCGTCGTAAGTCCAGGTCGCGGACCCAGTGCAGGCGGTCTTCGATCCCCCAGTGGCCGCGGATGATGGCGGCGAGCCCGGCCGGGCTGGCCTGGGTGGCGGTCAGCGAGGTGATCGCGTAGACGGTCTCGCAGGACCATTTCTTGCCGTTCCGCTGCCAGCCTGCGGCGGCGGACGATCCGGATGGCCTGGGCGGCGTGCGGGAACACCAGCCCGGCGGCCACGGCAGTGACCTTGAGCGTGCGGATCTCCTCGCGGCCGTGGCCGCGTTCGCGCGGTCTGATGGGCGACCGGGACCTGTGCGCCAGGGCCGGGCGGCTAGCTGGGCGGCCAGGGTGGGCTGGTTGCCCTTGACGGTGAACACGTAGTGGGCGCGGCGTTGCTCGATCAGGTAGGTCGCGTGGGCACGCTGGGCGTGCAGCGCATCGGCGGTGATGACCACGCCGGCGATCGTCGATCTGGTCGAGCAGCGTGCGTGAACATCGGGATCTCGTTCGTCTTCGCCCCCACCTCCACCTGGCCCAGAACCACTCCATGAGCATGATCCAGGGCAGCCAGCAGATGCCGGGCAGGCTCGCCGCCACTGGCCGGAGCCGCGTAACGTCTTGCCGTCCACCGCCATCGACCCGCCGCCTGGACGGCGCTGGCACGGTGCGCTGCTGCGCCCAGGCGCCGACCAGGTCATCGAACGCATCAGCGTCCAGGCTCTGCAGCGTCCGCCGGAACGTGGACTCGCACGGCACCACGCCGGTGACCCCCAGCCCGGCGCGGGTGGCCTCGTCAGCATCGGCAGCCCACTCCGCGATCGCGGTGAACGAGCGGGCGCCCCCAGCACCGCGCACAACGCCAGGGCCAGGATGACCGCCAGCCGATGACGCACTCCACGGCGGGCACGAGGGTCAGCCACCCTGGAGAGCACGGACAACACGTGGACCTGTCCTCGCCAAGGCACTCCGCGGCGGCGAGAAGGTGGCAGATCGCAGGTCAATCAACGATGATGGCGCGGCGGGCATGGTCCCTCGAAGCGATCAGGCAGGTGTGAGAACCGCCATGATCAACTCCAGGGCCATGCCCGTACCACTACTCACTCATCCCGGCGCGTCGCCGATCCCAGCCACCCCGCTCCGCCACGACTTTGCCGACCCCTGCCTGTGCCGTGCCAAAACTCGGACACGGGTTCTGAGCTGGTGTTTTCTGCGCTTGTTAGGCTGCTCTTCGGTACTCGCTGATCAGGCCTTGGACGGCTTGCCTGCGCTCGATCCGGGCGGTCACATCGATCGCCTGGCCGGGCTCGTGCAGCGGAGGTCTTTGTTCCCGCGACTGGTGGGGCCGATGATCGTTGTAATGCTGCGCGTATTCGGCCAGGATCTGCCGAAGGTGCTGTTCGCCGTGGATCAGCAGGTGGTCGAGGCACTCGCGGCGTAGCGTCCCCACATACCGCTCCGCGAAAGAGTTCGCCCGGGGCGACCGGACCGGAGTCTTGATGATCCGCAAGCCGTTGCCGGCGAATACCTCGTCGAACGCCGCCGTGAATTTGCTGTCGCGGTCGCGGATCAGGAATTTGAAGCGGCCAGCGCGTTCGCCCAGATCCATGAGCAGGTTACGGGCTTGCTGGGCGGTCCACGCTCCGGTGGGGTTAGCGGTGACGCCCAGGATGTGCACCCGCCGGGTCTCGATCTCCATCACGAACAAGACGTACAGGCGCTTCAGGAACACAGTGTCAACGTGCAGAAAGTCGCATGAAAGGATCCCGGACGCCTGGGAGGCCAGGAACTGCCGCCAGGTCGGTGACGCCCGGCGTGGCGCTGGCGTCAGTCCGGCGGCGGCCAGAATCCGGCGGATCGTCCCCGCGCCAACACGGTGGCCCAGGCCGACGAGTTCGCCCTGGATGCGCCGGTGCCCCCACCGGGGGTTCTGTCTGGCCAACTGCTGGACCAGCGCGCGGATCCCCTCCGGGATCGGCGGGCGTCCTGTGGTTTTCGGGTAGGTCCATTTGTTCTGGACCAGCCGCCGGTGCCAGGTGAGCAGCGTACCGGGCGTCACGATCCGGTGCAGCCGAAGAGGGCTGGGCAGTAGCCGCGCCAGCGCGGCGATCACAGCACGGTCGGCCCAGTCTGGCGCTGGGCGGGCGACCTGACGGCGCAGGACGGCGACCTCGTGCCGGAGCATCAAGATCTCCGTATCCTTCGAGGTTTCACTCCGCGCGAGCAGCGCCAGCCAGCCGAACAACCGGACCATGAGCAGATAGACGAGGCGAACGAGCACGAGCGCCGAGGGTAGAAGCCCAGGTCAGATGCTCTGCGTAAGTTCTGGCACCTCACAGGACATCAGGTTCCTGATACGCGACCGCGGCTCGAACTTCACCGCCTCGTTCGACGCCGTCTTCGAGGCCACTGGCGCGAGGATCCTGCGCACCGCGGTCCAGGCGCCGCGGATGAACGCGATCTGCGAGCGCCTGGTCGGCACCCTGCGCCGGGAGCTTCTGGACCGCGTGCTGATTCTCGGCGAGACGACACCTGCGTGCCGTCCTGACCGACTACCAGGCGCATTACAACATGGCCCGGCCGCATCAGGCCATCGCCCAGCGCGTCCCCGCCGACGAACGTGACGCTCACCCCGCGACTGTGACCGACATCGGCAGACGGCAAATCCGCCGAAAACCCGTCCTGAACGGCCTGATCAACGAATACGCCCGCGCCGCCTGACGCCCGGAAGACCTGCAGGTCACCTGCCAGATCCTATTTTCGAGCGGGACACCCGCCGGGAGACCACCGGCGGGGCCTTTCAATGCACCTTCGTCCTCACCCTCAATGACGCCGCCATCATCAAACTGAGCGTCCGGGGACACCGAGGGGCCAAACCCTCATCTCTTACGCAGCACCGCTTCAAGAAGCTCTACCTACATCAAGCTCCTCTCGCCGTTCGTGACACGCGTGGATCGAGGCTAAGCGGGCGAACCTGTACACGGTCCATGCGATCTACACATGGTCCACACAGCCCCTGCATACGCGTGGGCTAGTCCTGCTCCTGCACTGACGTTGGCCTCAGGATGAGTATGTGGGGAGACATACCTCGGTACTGGAGAGTGCACAACGGGCACATGGCCGATGTCGGCAACTGAGGGGTCGTCTTGAGTTTTCCGCTGCCCGCAGGTCCGTCAGGACCCATTCTGGATACTGATTATGTTAATCACGAGCGGTCTCCGATCGATCACCGGAAGGATTGGCCGAAGAGGCTCGTGGGCGGAAAGACTTTCCTAACACCGGGTGCTTACAAGTATGACTGGGTATCCATTCATGACCCCAGCAGCCAGTACGATCAACCGCTGACCGGTTTGAGCGGCACCGTGATAAGCCCGGATACCTCGGGCAGCGATAATCCATTCCTGCACCCGTTCGGAAATGATTTCGAGTTTTACGTGGCGCCAGACGAACCTTACTTTGGGCTGCTCGCACCTTCGATGACCGGAGGCTATAAGGACGCCACTGCCCGGGCGAACGAAAAGTTCAACATGAATGTTCCGGGCGTGATCGGGATGGAATGTGACTCCAAACTGGTTCCAGCTCAGTTCCAGGGCAAAGAGGGCGACCGGGTGGCCTTGTGGGGTCGTTGGATTGTGGATTCTGGACATGACGACTTCCACACTGAGATCCATCCTCCGCTGATTATGGCGACAGCACGGCCGACTCGCAGCCAGCAGCAGGCAAATGTACGGACTGGCGCGGACGATGCGACCACTGTTCAAATCATCACCCGCCCCTACCTGGTTAGCCAGGAATTCGGTGACGGTGGCTTGTTTGAACATCTGCTCAAAGAGCTCGCGAAGGTGCTCAGCCCGGTCATTCCGCTGTCAACGCAGGTCGAGGCTCACCCTCGCCTGCTGGATATGCCGTTCAGGGGACTGAACATCGTGACCTTCAAGGTGAGGCCGCCGAGAGGAAGAGCCGATCCTCGTGACAAGCTGATGGTCGAGTTCAGTTTTACCCGACGTGACGACAGTATCGCCTTCCAGGTCCTGAGGGGTAACGACGGTGAGTCGGTGCGGGTTGTGATCGTGTTGAACGAGGCCGGTTACGTGCCACCACCGAAGCCGAGGACGACGCAGTACACCGTAACCCTGGATGAGCTTGAAGCGATGGACAAGACTGCTGGAGAGGTCTGATCGCACTGGTTATTTTTGCCTCGATCCTCGCTGGGCCGGCGGCTCCGATCATCCTGGATAGGGGAATCAAGAGCACGAAGTACGAAGGCCCTAAGGCTCCTGTGCTGAGGCGCGCTACCCGTGTGCCAGTTGCCGATCTGCGTCCGGTAAGCGCGCCGACGGACGCCTCTCAACCGTTCCCCTTGTTCGGGACAGTGAAGCTTGAATGGGAGCGCTTCAGCCTTGTAGCCCCGCAGAATCCGGCTAAGAATGCCGAGAGATAAGTTCTGTGTGACCACTGACCAACTACTGGGGGATGGCGTGACATGACTCGTTGGCGGCTTGAGCTTGCCCTCGCGGGCTTCTTTGCCATTCTTACCGTGCAGACAGCAGCCGCACCGAACTGGATCGAGGTGGTATTCCGCGTTGACCCAGACGTTGGGAACGGAAGCCTGGAGTGGGCATTGGTAGCAGGATTCGGCGTGCTCGCAGCCATTGCTGCGATAATGGGTCAGCGCCACTACGTGGCCACGCGAGCACAGGAGTCCCCATGAGTACATCACCTCCCGACCTGCCAGCCTACCAGGAATATTGGAAAAGGCTGACGTTCGAACATGACCTCATAAACCGAAGGATAACATGGCTGCTTTCCACCCAGGCTATCCTATTCGCCGCCTACGGTATAACACTTACACGGAGCTCCGCAAAAACTGTCGGAAATTTCCCGACGGTAATCGCTTGGAGCGGAATGGTAATGTCGATACTCATCTTGTTTGGAATACTGGCAAGTCTTGAGAGCCAAGCACGCCGTATGGCGCAACTACCAGGATAGCTATGATTCCAGCCAAGAGTGGGGTGTCAGGACCCGGCTCACTTGGGAGGGTCTTGTACCCGACGTGTGCTTGCCTCTGTTGTTTGCAGGCGCATGGCTGTTTGTGCTCAGCTCCTAGCGATCAAGGATCGCTGGGAGGGAGATCCACTCAATCTTGGGTATATCCCGGTCCCCGGCTACGCGTTGAGGATCGTGGCCGGACTGCTGAGCGTGGTGCCTGCCGGCAGTCCCTGGGCGTGTCGAACACCGCCGCCGACATCGACGCGACAGGTAGCGGCCGAGTCGGCCCATGGGAACCGAGAATCGAGGCTAATGATAGGACCTGGTGTTTACTTTACGATGATGGGCGAGGAGTATCGGGTGTAGCCCATCCGAGTTTGGAGGGAACATTGTCTTACGCGACGTCCGGCAGCCCAGACGATGGCCCCCGCCCGAGCGCGGAACGGCTCTCTGAGGTTTTGCGCTGGCGGCCCATCGACGTGCTTGCGGTCAACGACAATGACGTGCGTGGATTTGTGCACCATTGGTATGCCGCATTCGAGCGTCTCCGGCCCGCCGAGTTCTTCCTGGAACATTTCGACACCAACTTCGTGTTCGGCGACAGCCGAACGGCTGAGGAGTTCCGCAGTTGGTACGCCGAATGGCGAGCCCATTGTCCGTGGGACCACCACGAGGTTCTCGACCTGGCTGTCGCAGGCAGCTTCGGAATGGGGTGGCGGGTTCGACGTGCTGCTCCGCCTTGTCGGCGAGCAGTTTGATGACGATGCTGGGCGCGACACCGGCAAGCCAATTCACGTGTTCGACCGCTATATCCGGCAGACGTGGGCGCTCCACCATGACGGCAGCGACTTCCGCATCAGTCGCTGCGACGTCTGGACGGTGCATGAGGTTCTTCTCCCCAACGAGACCCGCCCCGGTGCTCAGAATATTGGCCGATGATGCCGATAGGTGCGGGGCGTGGCGGACTGGCCAGGTGCACCCCTGCCGGGTTCCAAAAGTCGGCTCATTCCTGTGACCTGCGACGATGGGCGGACGCTGGCGGGCATGATGATCACCCGTGTCCCTCCGCCTGCTCTATCTGATCTTCGCCCGGCTCTGCAGCTGGCTCGTCCTGCTCGGCCGCTCACCGGCGTCCAAGAACGCGGAATTGCTGGTGTTGCGGCACGAGGTCGCTGTGCTGCGCCGCACCAGGCCCGGCCGAGCCTGGACTGGGCCGGCCGGGCAGTGCTGGCCGCGCTAATCCGGCTCCTGCCACATCAGCTGCGGGGGCACCGGCTGGTCACGCCCGGCACCGTGTGGCGTGCCAGAACTCGTGCAGAGGACCTCACCTGGGCTTCTATCCTCTGCGCTCGTTCTCTTTCGCCTCATCTATCGGCAGGCTGTGACCCTGCGGGTCGGCCCGCAGTTCCCGGCCGGCCGTGCGATGGCGGGCGCAACCCGGCCCGCAGACGCCAGCGCTGCGGGCCACCGCACCACCGGAGGCGGGCACCGGGAGAAGTAAAACGCCATTGAGCCGGTCAGCGCCTAGAGTCAACCCGGATCGTCACGGTGCCGCCCATGCGCTGAGGCTGGCGGACGCGACCCCACGGAGGCCGCGAGATGAGTGACTACCTCACCGATGTGCAGCTGCTCGAGGCCGAGCTGGTGCAGCTGGAGCGGGCGTTCCGCGGGCTGGCCGACAGCGACTGGCGCCGGCCCACCCTGCTGCAGCCACCCGGCGGGACGCTGCCACCGTGGACCATCTTCGAGCTCGCGGGCCACCTTGACATCGCGATCGGCGTGACCCGGATGCTCATCGCCAGCCAGCAGGACGGCCAGGTGGGCCGGGACCGGGTCAGTTTTTTCATCTTCCCCCGCGCGCAGGTCGCCCCGGTCTTCTACGACTACGCCTACACCATGGTGGAGGGCAAGTCGCCGGGGCAGATGGCTGACGTGCTCGCCAGCACCTTCACCCGCACCATCGCCGAGGCCCGGGCGGCCTCCCCGGATATGGTCGGGCGATTCGAGTTCGATGACGGCGACGAGACGCTCATGCGGCTGGGTGAGTTCGTGCCCAGCCGGATGGTCGAGGCGGTCGTGCACGGCCTGGACCTCACCGACGCGCTGGGCCACGACCCCATCGCCACACCCGAGGGGGTGGCGATGACCGCCGCCCTTCTCGACGAACTGCTCGCCCGGCTGACGGTGCCGGGCCGCCCGGCCGACCTTACCGAGGATCTCGTCTGGGTCCGCGCCGCATCCGGCCGCGCACCGCACGCCGACCCGCGGCTCCCCCTCCTCGGATAAACCCCGGCCGCGGCACCGTCAGGGCCAGCATCACGGTCATCTCCGTCATGGAACGCCGCCCGAGAACTGGGCGACAGTGAACGCTCGGTCCGCGGCAGATCCGTGCGTTTGCGCATCTGACGGATGCGTATGGTTATGCGGATCCTGGCCTGGTCGAGTGCATGCCAGAGCCTGGATGGACGGTACACGGGGAACTGCTGGCAGCGCGCGTCGGGCCCTCCTCATTGTCGATCTCGCGCATCCGCAGCCGGTCGGTCACTGGCCCAGTCTGCGAGATCAAGGCCCCGGGGAAAGCGCCGGCCGGGCACACGTCACCTGCTACGGCGGTAGGTCACCGGGCGAGCGCTGCACAGACGGCGAGCGTGTCGATCTGCCGCAGTTCCCTGAACCTGGCCGGGTGGTTGTCCGGGGTGATCTGCGCGTTCACAGACACCACCACTGATCGTTTTCCGTTCTTGCTGGCCGCCACGAACTGGGTATAGCCGGCGGTGATACTTCCGGTATGTCCGTACACCGTTCCGCACCGGGTCTGGTAGCGGAATATCGCCAGGCCCGCCGAGTTCTTGCCCGGGCCGGGCGGCTCGGAGCTTCCGGCCCTGAACGTGAACTGTGCCCTGCGGGCCGAAGGGCTGGTGGTGGCTCCGCGCACATACGCCCGTATGAAGGTGTTGGCATCGCGCGGAGTGGAGACGATTCCGCCCGATGCCCACGCCCACCCGGCAGCGAACAGGTGACTGACGTCTGTCGGAGGCTGCGGCGGGGCCACGTCGTAGCCGTGGATGTACGGGGCGGGCAGCGCGGCACCGCGCGGCAGGCTGGTGTGGTGCAGGCGCAGCGGGCCGAATACCCGCTGGCGCAGCTCGCGTACATAGGACTTCCCGGTGGCCGCCGCGGCCATCAGGCCCACGATAATGTTGTCGGAATTCGAGTACTTATATTTTGACCCCGGCCGGAAGTTGAGCTTCTTCGGAGCGAAGGAGAGAAGGGCCCGCGGCGGAGGCGCCTTCAGCAGGGATTTCTGCAGGGCTTTAATGAACGCCTTGGTCCCGGTGTAGTCCGGGACTCCGCTCGTGTGCTGCAAGAGTTCCCGCAGCGTCACCTTGGACCAGGCCCGGGGCAGGCCCGGCAGCACCCTGCCCACGGTGTCACCCAAAGACAGCTTGCCGTCGGCGACCAGCGACAAAGCCACCGCGCCGCTGAACGCCTTCGACACGCTGGCCAGCCGCATCGAGTCGAACGGCCGGATCGGCGCTCCGGTGGCCACATTGGCGGTGCCCGCCCGGTGCAGCACAGCCCGCCGTCCCCGCTGCACCACCACCACGATTCCCGGCGGCCCATCGGCGTGCCCGACCAGGCGGGCCAGAGCCCGGTCCAGCGCACCTCCGGCACCGTGGCCCGTACCAACCTGGGCGGCACCTGCATCTGTGGCCGCCGCGCCGGCAGGAACGGTAAGTCCGGCGGCCAGCGCCAGTGTCACTCCCGCCAGAAACGTTCGCCGTCTCGCAGTCATTGCGCCCCCTCGAGAAACGTGGCTGGTCCTGCGCCACGGTAACCGGTCAATACGCGCCGTCATGCATGCGGGCACTACAACTACTGGCCGCCCAGGATCAGCGACCGGCGCGAGCACCGAACGTGGCACACCCGAAACCTAGGCGAGGGCTACCTTCGCTGATTCTGCGGCGTGGATCGGCCCAACCGCAGTCCGTGACACACCAGCCGACGGCACCTGGTTTAGGGAACGCATCCCGGCAGAAGGGCGACTCGTCCGGCCGGTCACGGAGCCGAAGGTCTGGGTATGACCGCGGCCTCCGCCCAGGCGACCACCACCACTCCCCTGGCGGACCAGGCACCTGATGAGGGTTCCGCAGCCTGCAGCGAGTTTGGTCTTCGCGGAAGCACGCCTTGCCGCAACTGGTGACCTCTTGCAGGCCACAAAGGCGCTATTCGTGGGCCCGACCTGGTCAAACTTCACGCGACTGCTGCTCATGCAGCCATCCCAGGGGCGGATCTTGCCCCTCAGATTGCCCACACCAGGGCAGTTACTCGCCGGTTGAGTGGTCGAAATTGCCTATTTGAGCTGGGGTGGAGCTAAGCGGGCTCGAACCGCTGACCTCTTGCATGCCATGCAAGCGCTCTACCAACTGAGCTATAGCCCCGGCATCGTCCTCGTCACCAGCACGCGGACCGCAGTTAGCATACCGGTTCCCCGGACGCCCCCGAACATCATGGACACCGACGGACGCCGCTGGCCGAAAGATCAACCAAGCCCCACCGCACCGCACCGCAGCGAGCCCAGCCGCAGCCCAGCCCCGCCCACTGCAGGCCGACGCCCCCGTACTCAGCGGTCGTCGCTGAGCACCGGCTCCGGCAGCGTCCCGGCGTTGTGCTCGACCAGCCGCCACTGCCGGTGCCGGCGGGACACGACGGACCAGGCGCAGTTGGCCAGCGGCCCGATCGCGCCCCAGAGACCTTCGGGCAGGCCCAGCAGCCGGGCCGCGCCCAGCCTGAGCGCCGCGCCGTGGCTCACCACGACCGCGAGAGAACCCGGCTGGAGTCCGTCGGCGATCCGCTCCAGGGCCGACCCGGCCCGATCCGCGACGGTCACCGAGGTCTCGCCCTCCGGGGGCGCCCACTTGGCGTGCTCGTCCGGGTAGCGGGTCCGGATCTCCACATCGGTCAGGCCTTCCCAGGCCCCGCCGTGGCGCTCCCGCAAGTCCTTGTCCGTGGTCACGGTCAGCCCGGTCAGCCGGGCCAGCGGCGCGGCCGTGGCCAGGGCCCGGCTCAGGTCCGAGGCAATGATCGCGTCCGGTCGCAGCGCGGCCAGCAGCCGCGCCGCCCGCTCGGCCTGCTCCACGCCGACCTCATCCAACTGGATGTCGGTCTGGCCCTGGAAGCGGCCCTGGATGTTCCACGGGGTCTGCCCGTGCCGCCACAACACCAGCCGGACCCGGGAATCCGGGCCTGGCACTGACTCCGAGCTCATTCCGCCCTCTCCTGCGTGTCTGTCCGCCTGGCCCGCGCGGGCACCCTTACGGCGGCAGGCTCTTCGCCGGGCCAGCCAACCCTGGGCCCCCGGCTCTCACGCCACCAGCACCCAGGCCACCAGGGCCTGCCAAAACGAGCGCGCCCCCACCCCGGCCAGGCCGACGACCCGGCCTAGCCGGGCAGGCCCTGGATCCGCTAAGCCCGAGGTCAGCGTGCGTCCCCGGCGGATGGCCCGCCGGAGCGCGTCCCGCCGACCGATACCGTCTCGGGCAGCGGAATCTGCGGGCAGTCTTTCCACAGCCGTTCCAGAGCGTAGAACGTGCGCTCCTCGGCGTGCTGCACATGGACCACAATGTCCAGGTAGTCCAGCAGCACCCAGCGGCCTTCCCGCTCACCCTCGCGGCGCACCGGCTTGGCCCCGGCCTTGCGCAGGTTCTCCTCGATCGCCTCGACGATCGCCCGTACCTGGCGGTCGTTGGCCGCCGAGGCGAGGAGGAACACGTCGGTGATGACGAGCTGCTCACTCACGTCGTAGGCGATGATGTCGCTGGCGAGCTTGTCGGCCGCGGCCGCAGCGGCTATCTCCGCAAGCTCAACGGCCCTGGTGGTGGCAGTCACGTGTGGTATTCGTCCTCCTCAGCCGGGGACCCTCCCCCTAGCCTCTCACGCCCCAGACTCGCGGGGCAGTGCGGCAATTCAGCCTAACCCCGCCCGCCGACAAAGTCCGCACGCCAGGCCACGGCACTCCAGGCCCACGGCACTCCGGGCCCACCTCACAGCACAGCCCACGGCACTCCAGGCTCAGGCCGGGCGCAGACTGACCGGTGGTCCGGCCGATCACCCAGGGCCTCATCCGCTTAGGGTGACCCCTCCCTCGGGCCCGCACGCTGTCCCGTCGCCGTCGCAGTACAGCCCGCGTTTCGCGATGTACTGCACCACCCCGTCGGGGACCAGGTACCAGACCGGCTCGCCCGCGGCGACCCGCTGCCGGCACTCGGTGGACGAGATGGACAGGGCCGGGATCTCGATGAGGCTGACCTTGTCGCCCGGCAGCCCGTCGCTGCTCAGCTGGTGCCCGGGGCGGGTACAGCCCACGAAGTGGGCCAGCTTGAACAGGTCCTCGGCGTCCTGCCAGGACATCATCTTGGACAGCGCGTCCGCGCCGGTGATGAAGTAGAGCTCCGCCTGGTCGCCACGGATGGCCCGCAGCTCACGCAGCGTGTCGATGGTGTAGGTGGGCCCGGGCCGGTCGATGTCCACCCGGCTGACCGAGAACCGCGGGTTCGACGCGGTCGCGATCACCGTCATCAGGTAGCGGTCCTCGGCCGGCGAGACCTTCCTGGCGTCCTTCTGCCAGGGCTCGCCGGTCGGCACGAACACCACCTCGTCGAGGGCGAACGCGTGCGCCACCTCGCTCGCGGCGACCAGGTGGCCGTGGTGGATGGGGTCGAAGGTGCCGCCCATCACCCCGAGCCGCCAGACCCGCCCCGGCCGAGAATCACGCGAATCGGGCCCGCCGGTCTCACCATCGCTCATGACGCGACTCTAATCGGCCCGGCCAGCGCCCTGCGGAGGCCCTGGCCCGGCCAGCGCCCCATGGGGGATGTCGAGCTCGTCCCACGCGGCCAGGGGCTTCACCAAGGGCTGGTACGACGGGCACACGGTGCGCTTCTACTACAGCAAGAACTTCAGCTGTAAGCAGCCGCCGGCCAGCACGGCCTCGTCGAAGTGCGAGGGCGGGACCAACTACACCCAGACCCCGGCCAATACCTTCGACCCCCTGTACGTGATCGTGCCGCTCGGCTTCACGCCGCCGAAGTGGACCCTGCAGTGCCCGGCGGGCACCTGCATCGACCATCCGCACACCATCGACCTGACCTCGGTGCTGGGCAGCGGCACGGGCAACCTGACCCTGCCGGCGCACAGCCACATCGTGGCCACCTCCAACAGCCACCAGTCCGAGTGGTGGAACGTGGACATCGTCGGGGTCAAGAACCTCACCACCTGGAACAAGCTGGTCCGGTCCAAGAACTCCCACGAGCTGCAGTACCTGCAGCGCGCCAAGAGTTCGGCGATCACCGGGAACATCCCGACCAACCTGTTCCTGTACTTCGCCGTGGTCAGGTAGCACCCAGCCGGTGCTGGCCGCGCCTGCCCCCTGGGTGCGGCCAGCACCTCGGCTACCAGCCCGCCCCGACCGACCCATCCGCCATCCAACGCCCGCCTACCCACACGAGAGGGACCAACCCATGGTTAACCAGTCCATGGACGCCGTCCGGGAGCCGGCCCTGACCGCGGCCACCCCCGGCAGCGCGCTGCGCAGCTGGCGCGGGGCCGTCGGGCTCACCGGCCTGGCCGCCGGGGCCGTCATGATCACCGGCGCGTTCCTGCCCTGGGTCACCACGTTCGCCGGGCTGATCGGCATCGCCGGGGTGCGCGGCAGCAACGGGCGGATCCTGGCCGCCGCCGGGGCCGTCATCGCCCTGGCCGGGCTCGTTCATCTCCTCCGCGGTGACCGATGGTCCCGGTGGCTGATCGGCATGGCCGGCTTCCTGGCCACCGGGTTCTCCGGCTTCTTGCTGCTCCAGCTCGCGGCCAGCCTGCGGTCGCTGAGCACCGACTCCATGGTGGCCAGCCAGGCTGGCCCCGGCCTGTGGGTCACCGCCGCCGGATCGGCGCTGGCCTTCGCCACCATGTTCCTGCCCGCCTCGGCCCAGGAGACCGCCGAGGGCCGGGACAACTCGCTCGGCCTGCGGGCCTGGGCCGCCGACTTCGAATCGACGGGACTGCGGCGCGGCCTGCAGATCACCCTCGGCGTCCTGTGGGTGGCCGACGGCGCGCTCCAGCTCCAGCCGTTCATGTTCGGCCGGGGCTTCGTGAACCAGATCCTCATGCCCGCCTACATGGGCAGCCCGGCCGGGGTCACCGGCCCGGCGATGGCGTTCACCCGGCTGGTCCTGCATGCCCCGGCCGCCTGGAACGCCGCGTTCGCGATCACCCAGCTGCTGCTCGGCGCCGGGCTGCTGTGGCGGCCGGCCGTGCGGGCGGCGCTGGCCGGCAGCGTCGCCTGGGCGCTGGCCGTGTGGTGGTTCGGCGAAGGCCTGGGCGGCGTGCTCACCGGACTGGCCAGCCCGCTCACCGGCGCTCCCGGGGCAGTTATCCTTTACGCCTTTCTGGCCGTGCTGGCCTGGCCCAGGACCAGGACCGTGCAGGCCAGGGCCGCGCAGGCCAGCCCCATGCAGGCTCGCAGCGCGCAGGCGGGAACCGAGGAGGCTAACCGCCGGGACGCTGGGCCGGTCGCCGCCGGCAGCCCGCTGGGCCTGACCGGGGCCCGGGTGGCCTGGCTGACCGTGTGGGGCAGTTTCGCCTATTTCACCCTGCAGGCCGCGAACCGGGCGCCCGGCGCGGTGCGGGACACGTTCGCCAGCCTCGCCGCCGGGGAACCGGGCTGGATCGCCGCGATGGACCGGGGTCTCGCCAGCGCCGCGGGCGGTCACGGGCTGGCCATCAGCATCGGCCTCGCGGTGGTTTTCGTTGCGGCCGGTCTGGGGGTGTTCTGGTCACCCACCACTCGGGCCGCGCTGCTGCTGAGCGTGATCCTGGCCCAGGCCATCTGGGTGCTCGGGGAGAACTTCGGCGAGATCGCGACCGGGCAGGGCACCGACCCCAGCACCGGCCTGCTGCTGGTGGCGCTGGCCGCGGCGTTTTGGCCGCTGACCCGCCGGCCGGCTGAGGCCGTTTCCGCTGATCATGATCAGGAGCCGGTCCTCGCGAAGGACAAAGCGGCGTAATCACAGCGGACCGGACGAGCTCCGGGCCGGCGTCACGGGGGGATCTCGATGGCGCCGGCCCGGCACCACCGGATTGGTGGACGTAGGCCGGCCGGCACTACTCGGCAGGGGGCCTAGCATGGCTGACATGACCACTGTGCCGGATCGTGCCCGCGTCCGTCTTCCCGGGATCAGCTCCCGTGCCTACGAGCACCCCGCTGACCGGTCGGCGCTGGTAGCTATGCGCAAACTCACGGGCTTCGACGCGCTGCTGAAGCGTCTGGCCTCGTTGTTCAGCGACCGGAGCCTCCGGCTGCTGTTCATGGCCAGCTCCGTGCGGGCATCCACCGAGCAGTTCCCGGACTTGTACCGGCTGCTGCTGGATGGCGCCGCCATCCTGGACCTCCCTGAGGTGCCGGAGCTCTTCATCTCGCAGGACCCGATGCCGAACGCGATGACCCTGGGTTCAGACAAGCCGTTCATCGTGATCACCACCGGCCTGGTGGACCTCATGGACGCCGAGGAGCACCGGTTCGTGATCGGGCACGAGCTCGGGCATGTGCTGTCCGGGCATGCGGTGTACCGGACCATGCTGTACCACCTGACCCGGCTGGCCACCCGGCTGGCCTGGTTCGCCATTGGCTACATCGGCCTGCGGGTGATCATTGCCGGGCTGGAGGAGTGGTACCGCAAGTCCGAGCTGTCCTGCGACCGGGCTGGCGTGCTGGCCAGCCAGGACCCCGCGGCCGGGCGCCGGGCGCTGATGAAGATCGCCGGCGGTTCCCGGATTTCCGAGCTGAGCCCGGACGAGTTCCTCCGGCAGGCCCGGGAGTACGACGCCGTTCCGGACGTCCGCGAGGGCCTGCTGAAGATGCTGCAGATGCAGGGGACCACGCACCCGTTCGCGGTGGTGCGGTTCGCCGAGCTGGACCACTGGGTGGCCGACGGCGAGTACGCCGACATCCTGGCAGGCAACTACCTGCGCCGCGAAGACGACAGCAGCGCCAAGATCGGCGACGAGTTCCTGGCCGCCGCCAGGGCCTACCAGGAGTCGTGGAGCCGGTCCGAAGACCCGTTCATCGGCCTGGTCAAGGGCGTGGCCGAGACCACGGTGGGCGCCGGCCAGTCGCTGTTCGGGAGCATCTTCGGTCAGCGGGGCGGCGGCAGCGGCGGCAGCAGCAGCAGCGGCGGCAGCAGCAACGGCGGCGAGTAGACGACGCAGCCTCAGCGGGGGGACCTGAGCAGGACGAGGTCGTCGCGGTGCACGATCTCGCGCTCGTACTCGGGGCCTCGCTGGGCGGCGAGTTCGTGCGTGGAGCGGCCCATCATCGCGGGGATCTCGGACGCGTCGTAGTTGACCAGGCCCCGGGCGATGACCCGGCCGTCCGGGGCGCACAGGTCCACCGGGTCGCCGGCGTCGAACCCGCCCTCCACGCCGGTGATCCCGGCGGGCAGCAGCGACGCGCGGCCGCCCTCGATCGCCTTCGCCGCGCCCTCGTCCAGCAGCAGCCGGCCGTGACTGGCGGCCGCGTGGGCCAGCCACAGCTGCCGGGCCCGGGGCGGCCGCCGCTCCCCCGGCGCGAAGTACGTTCCCCGCGACTGCCCCTCCAGGACCTCCCGGGCCGCGGCGGCGCTGGCCACCACGGTCGGGATCCCCGCTTCGGTCGCGATCATCGCCGCATCCACCTTGGTGACCATGCCGCCCGTGCCGACTGGGCCCGGGCTGACTGCGCCCGGGCCGGCTGGACCCGGGCCGGCGGCTATGGTGCCGCCCGCCCCGGCCCGGCCCAGGGTGACCCCGGCCAGGTCGGCGCGGCTGCGCACCTCGGTGATCCGCCGGGCCCCGGGCTGGCGCGGGTCGGTGTCGTACAGCGCGTCCACGTCGGACAGCAGGATGAGCGCCCCGGCCCGGACCACGTGCGCGACCAGCGCGGCCAGCCGGTCGTTGTCGCCGAACCGGATCTCGTCCGTGGCCACCGTGTCGTTCTCGTTGACGATCGGCAGGATCCCGAGTTCGAGCAGCCGGCTCAGGGTGCGCTGGGCGTTCCGGTAGTGCGCACGGCGCATCAGGTCATCGGCGCTCAGCAGTACCTGGCCGGTCCGGACGCCGTGCCGGGCGAACGCGGCGGTGTACCGGGCGACCAGCAGGCCCTGTCCCACGCTCGCGGCGGCTTGCTGGGTGGCCAGGTCACGGGGCCGGCGCGGCAGCCCCAGCGGGGCCAGCCCGGCCGCGATGGCTCCGGAGGAGACCAGCACGACCTGGGTGCCGCCCCGGGTCCGGGCCGCGAGCGCGTCGGCCAGGGCCGCGATCCGGTCCTCGTCGATCCCGCCCCGCGCGGTGGTCAGCGACGAGGAGCCCACCTTGACCACCACCGGGCTGGCGTCCGCGATCCCCGGCCACTGCGCCGTCTCATTCACCTCAGCCACACCGACCACATCCACCCCAGCACAGAGGCCGTGATCATGGGATTACTGGGGCTATACCCCCAGTAATCCCATGATCATCAACGGCGGGCAGGGGCGTCGGGCGAGCTGGGGGCACGAACGCGGTCATGGGGCGATCCGGCGGTCGGTGCCGCGGGGGCCCAGGCCCTGGCGGTTGCCCGCTGGGACCTGGGGCTCCCAGTCGAAGACCACGGCGTCGTCCCCGTTGCCGATCATCACCTCGGCGCCGTCCTCGGCGCCCGCCTCGGCCAGGGCCTCTTCCACGCCCAGCTTGGCCAGGCGGTCGGCGAGATAGCCCACGGCCTCGTCGTTGGCGAAGTCGGTCTGCTGCACCCAGCGCCACGGCTTGTCGCCGCGGACCATGAACGTGTTCTCCCCGGCCCGCTCGATCACGAACTCCGGGCCGGCGGCGGGCCGCGGCCGGATCACCCGCCGGGTCGGTTCCTCGGCCGGGGCCGCCGCGCGGACCTCGGCCACCACCGCGGCCAGCGCGAACGCCAGTTCGCGGACCCCTTCCCTGGTGGCTGCGGATACCTGGCAGACGGTCAGCCCGCGAGCGGCCAGCACCGGCTCGACCTGCCCGGCCACCTCCCGCGCGGCGGGCACGTCGATCTTGTTCAGCACCACGATCCGGGGCCGGTCCCGCAGGTCCGAACCGGTGACGTTCTGGTAGGCGTCGAGTTCGGCCTCGATCACGTCGAAGTCGGCAACCGGGTTCCGGCTGGGGTCCCCGCTGGTCTCCGCGGCCGTGCAGTCCAGCACGTGCACCAGCACCAGGCAGCGCTCTACGTGCCGGAGGAAGTCCAGGCCCAGGCCCTTGCCCTGGCTGGCCCCGGGAATGAGCCCGGGCACGTCCGCCGCCACGAACTGGATGTCACCCGCTTCCACCACACCCAGGTGCGGGGTCAGCGTGGTGAACGGGTAGTCACCGACCTTGGGCCTGGCCGCCGACAGCGCGCCGATCAGTGAGGACTTGCCTGCGTTGGGGAAGCCCACCAGGCCCGCGTCGGCCACCGTCTTGAGCTCGAGGACCAGGGAGTACTCCGCGCCCGGCTCGCCGCGCAGCGCGAACCCGGGGGCTTTGCGCTTCATCGAGGCCAGCGCCGCGTTGCCGAGGCCGCCGTGGCCGCCCTGCGCGGCCACGAACCGGGTCCCGGTCCCCATCAGGTCCGCGAGAACCTCACCGTCCTCGGTGCTGACCACGGTCCCGTTCGGGACCCGGACCACCAGGTCGTCACCGGCCGCGCCGTTGCGGTTCGACCCGGAACCCTGCGTGCCGTTGCCGGCCTTGCGGACCGGGCGGCGATGGAAGTCGAGCAGGGTGGCCACGCTGGGGTGGACCTCGAGGATCACGTCGCCGCCGCGGCCCCCGTTACCGCCATCCGGGCCGCCCAGCGGCTTGAACTTCTCGCGGTGGACCGAGGCGCAGCCGTGCCCGCCATTGCCCGCCTTGATGCGCAGGACCGCCCGGTCTGCAAACTCCGCCACTGCCCCTCCTTCCAGGTCCGCGCCTGCCGCTCACACGGCGAGGCGCCCTATATCCCTGACATGCATCAGGGGCGGACCGTCACCGGTCCGCCCCTGATGCCTACGCTCGATGAGATCGCTTCTGGCGGACCTTATTCCGCCACCGGGGAATCACCCGACTCGCCCGCGATCACGCTCACCGCGCGGCGCCGACGCACACTGCCGAACGTGACCTTGCCGGCGACCAGCGCGAACAGGGTGTCGTCACCGCCGCGGCCCACGCCGGGTCCGGGGTGGAAGTGCGTACCACGCTGGCGCACGATGATCTCGCCCGCGTTGACCTGCTGCCCGCCGAAACGCTTCACGCCGAGCCGCTGCGCCGATGAGTCACGGCCGTTCCGGCTGGACGACGCGCCCTTCTTGTGTGCCACGTCAGCTCAGCTCCCCTTCTTGGCGGCGCTACTCTTCGCGGCACCGGTCTTCGCGGCACCGCTCTTCGCTGCGCTGATGCCGGTGATCTTCAGCTGGGTGTAGTGCTGCCGGTGGCCCAGGCGCCGCCGGTACCCGGTCTTGTTCTTGTACTGGATCATGTTGATCTTGGGGCCGGCCACCGAGCCCAGGATCTCCGCCGTGACCTTGTAGCGGCCAAGCTCAGCTGCGTCGCTGATGACGTTGCCGTCATCCACGACGAGCAACGCCGGCAGGGTCACACTGGAACCAACGTCACCAGCAAGCGTGTCGACGGTGAGGACGTCGTCCACCGCCGCCTTCTCCTGCCTGCCACCGCAGCGCACGATCGCGTACACCGAGAACTCGCTCTCTGCCTTCGCGGCTGGGCCGCGGCCTCATGCGGCCTGGGCCGCTCTCTCGTCAGGGCGGGCCAGGCCGCGTGACCTGGTCCGGGTTTCTGCCTGGCGCGGCCACCGCGTCGCCCGCTGCAGTAGCTAGCACCTGATGTGACTAGCGCCTGCACTGGGCGGGCATCGGACGGGGGCCTGCCTCGCACACGGGGCGCAGGGCCGTGAGACCCCGGATCCGCTATGTGCACCGACCACTCAGGTTATCAGAAAGGCGGGTGCTCCTCGTCCGAGGTGGCGGGGCCCTCGTTCGCGGGGTAACCGTCCCCGTCTGCGGGAGCGCTGCCTGCGTCGCCGGAGTCGGCGGCGGAGGTGGGTTGAGCGGCGAGTACCGGGCGGCTGGGCTCGGGGTCACCGGTCCCGGAGTCACCGGGCTCAGGGTGGTCGAACCCAGGATGGTCGAGCTCAGCGGCGATCGGCGCGGGCCCGGTCTCCGTGGCGGGCTCCGGGGTGGTCCCGGACGACCCGAACGTGGCCGTCAGGGCCTCCCCGAGCATCCCGGCCTCGGCGGCCGGCCAGGGCTGGGCGGTGGGCCCAGCCTCTGCGGTGGGTCCGGCCTCGGGGGCGGGCCCGCTTTCCGCAGCGGGCGCTTCGGCCGGGACCAGGGCGTCCTCTGCCAGGCCAGCATCCAGTCCGGGCTCGTGGGCCGGGGCGTCTCCGGCGGGCCACGAGGACACGGGGGACGCTTCCGTAGCCGTCACGGCCTCACCCTCCGGGCTGACCTCGCCGACCGATCCGGCCTGCGTGCCGGGCCCAGGCTCGGTACTGGTCACAGCTTCCGCGCCGTTCACGGGCTCGGTGGCGGGGACGGCTCCGGTGCCGAGCACAATCTCGGCGTCGGGCGCCCCCGCGGGGCGGGTCGCTGCGGAGCGCCGCCGGCGGCGGCCGCCCTGGCGCTCACCGGTCCCGCCGCCGATTAGCGCGGCGGCGGCCGGCTCGCTGGCGGACTCGCCGCTGTCTGGCGTCCCCGCCGCGTCATGATCCGCGGCCGGCTGGTCCTGGTCCTGGCGGCCGTTCCGGTCCTGCTGGCCGTTCCGGTCACTACGGCCGCTCTTGTCCGAGCTGTTCTTGTCCGAGCCGTTGCGGTCACCCCGGCCGTTCCGGTCCTGGTGCCCGTTCCGGTCCGCGCGGCCGTTCCGGTCCTGGCGGCCACCACCAGACTGTCGCCCGTCATCACCGCCGGAGCGGCTCCGCTGACCGGTGCCCGCGGGCTCGGTCAGATCGAGGGAGATGATCCGGCCGCGCCCGTTGCAGCAGTCGCAGGGCTCAGAGAAGGCCTCCAGCAGCCCGGACCCGACCCGCTTGCGGGTCATCTGGACCAGGCCGAGGGAGGTGACCTCGGCGACCTGGTGCTTGGTGCGGTCCCGGGCCAGGCATTCCAGCATCCGGCGCAGCACCAGCTCCCGGTTGCTCTCCAGCACCATGTCGATGAAGTCGATCACGATGATGCCGCCGACGTCCCGCAGCCGGAGCTGCCGGACGATCTCCTCGGCCGCCTCCAGGTTGTTCCGGGTGACGGTCTCCTCGAGGTTCCCGCCCTGCCCGGTGAACTTCCCGGTGTTGACGTCGACCACGGTCATGGCCTCGGTGTTGTCGATGACCAGGGAACCGCCGCTGGGCAGCCACACCTTGCGCTCCAGCGCCTTGGCCAGCTGCTCGTCGATCCGGTACTGGGCGAACACGTCCTCGTCGTCCGTCCAGTGGGTGAGCCGCTCCGCGAGGTGCGGGGCCACGTAGCGGACGTACTCGTAGACGAGATCCCAGCCTTCGTCGCCCTCCACCACCAGCGACGCGAAGTCCTCGTTGAAGATGTCCCGGACCACGCGGATGGTCAGGTCGGGCTCGCTGTACAGCAGCTCGGGCGCGTTGGCCGTCTTGGACTTCTGCTCGATGGCTTCCCACTGCGCGGCCAGCCGGGCCACGTCACGGGACAGTTCTTCCTCGGTGGCGCCTTCCGCGGCGGTCCGCACGATCACGCCCGCACCTTCCGGCATGACCTGCTTGAGAATCTGCTTCAGCCGGGTGCGTTCCTTGTCCGGCAGCTTGCGGCTGATGCCCATCATGGAGCCGCCCGGCACGTAGACCAGGTAGCGGCCGGGCAGGCTCACCTGGCTGGTCAGCCGCGCGCCCTTGTGCCCGACGGGGTCCTTGGTCACCTGGACCAGGACGGACTGGCCGGACTTCAGCGCGGACTCGATCCGCTTGGAGTCGCCCTCCAGCCCGCTCGCGTCGAAGTTCACCTCGCCCGCGTACAGCACGGCGTTGCGGCCCTTGCCCACGTCCACGAAGGCCGCCTCCATGGAGGGCAGCACGTTCTGCACCTTGCCCAGGTACACGTTGCCGACCATGGACTGATGCGAGCCCTTGTCCACGTAGTGCTCGACGAGCACGCCGTCCTCGAGGACGCCGATCTGGGTCCGGTCGTTCTGCTGCCGGACGACCATGACCCGGTCCACGGACTCCCGGCGGGCCAGGAATTCGGCCTCGGTGATGACCGGCGGGCGCCGCCGTCCGGACTCGCGGCCCTCACGCCGCCGCTGCCGCTTGGCCTCCAGACGGGTCGAACCGCGCACCGCCTTGACGTCGCCGACCGACACGGGCTCGTCGGACGGCGGGCGCGGGACCCGCACGTGCACGACGGTGTTGGGCGGATCGTCGGCGGCGGGCTCCCCGTCGGACGCCGAGCCGCGACGGCGGCGGCGCCTGCGGCGCCTCGTGCCGTTACCGTCTTCGTCGCCGTCCACGTCCTCGTGGTCAGCCTGGTCGTCGGGGCCGCCCGGCTTGCCCTCGGCGGACTTGGCGTCGGCCTTGCCCTGGGCCTGCTTGGCCTGGGCTTGCTTGGCCTGGGCCTTGCCCTGGGCCTTGCCCGGGCCTGACTTGCCGTCAGCGTGCTTGGCGTCGGCGGACTTGCCGCCGCGCTCGGCAGGCTCGCGCCCGCTCCGGCCCGGTGCGGAATCGCCGTCCTCGGCGTCCTCGCCGGCGAACTCGCCGTCGGCGTCGTGCCCCCGCGACCGGCCACCCCGGCGGCGCCGCCGGCGCGTCGTGCCGTCGGCGCCGTCGCCGGACGGCTCCTCCGGGCCGGTGTCCTCACTGGCTGGCTCGTCCCGGACCCGGCTGCGATCCGGCGCCGACTCCCCGGCGGCCGGCGGCTGGAAGATGACCGGCGGCGGCTGGAACGTGGGCAGCGGCACCGTCCCGGACCCGGCGGAGGCCGTGGGCACCGCAGGCACGACCGGGGCCGCCGCGGGTGGCGACGTCACGGACGGGGCTGGCCCGTCGGGCACGCTCGCCGGCGGCACGCTGCTGGCCGACCCACTGCTGGCCGACCCGCTGCTGGCCGGTGCGGTACTGGCCGGTGCAGCGGTAGCCGCGACCGCGACCGCGGGTGCGGGAGCCTCGGCTACCACCTCGGCCGGCGGCCCGGCCGCCCGGGTCGCGGCCCGGCGGGGCCTGCGGGTCCGGCGCGGCGGGGCGGCGGACTCGCCGCCGTCACCAGGGTCGCTGCCACTGGCCGGCGGCCTCGCCCGCGCTGGCATTACCCGGGCTGGCCGTCCCGGTCACACCGGTCGGCGCCGCACCTCCATCACCGTCACTGCCGCGCGCTGTCTCGTTCTGATCGTTGGGCTCGGTTTCGAGCATCCGGGCTATCTCCCGTCAGGCTCCCGGGCGCGTGGGTTCGCTCGGAACCCTCCGCTCCGCGCGGGAACTGGTCGTACGCGCTCGCTGGGAGGCGGTCAGCCAGCGAGGCCGGCTGCGCTCCCAGGCGCGTTGTCTCTACATGTTTCTGCGCCGCGCCCTGTCCGGTTGACTGGAGCCCGAGCGGCTGTACCCCAGACGATGGGGGTGCCGCCACAGGGGACGCCCAATCCTCGGTGGACCCGGCGGGCACGTGCTGCCCTGCGGGCCCGGCTTCGGCAACTACTGCCACCAGCGGTCCTTGGACCAGCCGGGTCACCAACGCTGGCGACGAAGGCACCAGCCCAGCGACCTGGCGAAGTGCATTCAGGATGTCGTCGGGTCGTACGGCAGGTGTCAGGTGCCGAACAACCATTCGAAGTATCGCATACCCGGCGTTCCGCTCATCCGCGGCCCGCCAGCCGGCCTGCATCGTGAGGACCGCGGCGCGAGCGTCCATGCGCCGCATTCCCTTGCTGGTCAGGCGCTCGACCTCCACGCTGTCCTGAGCGAGGAACGTCTCGGCCGCCGCAGCCGCCTCATCTCGCCCGACCCCGGGGAGGGCCACTTCCCACTCGGACGCCTCGAACGTCATGGCGCCTAGGGAACTGGCTTCCTCGGTCACGTCTATCACATCAATCCCGTCCGGCAGGGCCGCATTGAGCTGGTCCCGGACTTCGGCGACGGCACACACTGCCGTCAGCGAAATCTCCAGGTACTCAGCCTCACTAGCCGTCCCCGTCGGGGCCGCGCCAGCGTAAGAGATCTTCGGGTGGGGAGTAAATCCCGCCGAGTACGCGATGGGCAATCGTGCCCGGCGCACTCCGCGCTCAACGGCCCGCGCGATATCTCTGTGACTGGCGAATCGCATCCTGCTTCTTTTAGCGTACCGGACGATAAGCCGCTGGACGACGGGCGGCTGGTCAGTGGTGCGTGTCGGGCCGTCGGAGGGCCGCCGGGGCCGGGTGCCGGGGGCTGGCATCTAGCCAACGCCTCCTGCGGCGCCGGGCCCACCCGCCGGGCTGCCGGCCACGGACAGCGGCAGCAGGGTACGGCCGGTGGGGCCGGTCTGGATCTCGGTGCCCATGGTGGGGCACACCCCGCAGTCGTAACAGGGGGTCCAGCGGCAGTCCTCGACTTCCGCGGCCCCGCCTGGGTCCACCGCGTCCTGCCAGTCCGCCCAGAGCCAGTCGCGGTCCAGGCCCGCGTCCAGGTGATCCCAGGGCAGGACTTCGCTGTATTCGCGCTCCCGCGTGGTGTACCAGGCCACGTCGACCGGCTCGTCGGCCAGCGCCTGCTCCGCGGAGCGGATCCAGCGCTCGTAGGAGAAGTACTCGGTCCAGCCGTCGAACCGGGCTCCCTCGTCCCAGGCCGCCTTGATCACCTTGGCCACCCGCCGGTCACCCCGCGACAGCAGGCCCTCGATGATGGACGGCTCCCCGTCGTGGTAGCGGTAGCCCACGGCCCGCCCGTAAGCCTGATCGGAACGCAGCGCCGCGCCCAGCTTGCGCAGCCGGTCGTGGACGGTCTGGGCATCGCACTGGGCGGCCCACTGGAACGGGGTGTGCGGCTTGGGCACGAAACCGCCGATGGACACGGTGCAGCGGATGTCCCTGCGCCCGCTGACCTCGCGCCCGGTCTGGATGACCCGCCGGGCCAGGTCCGCGATGGCCAGCACGTCCTCGTCTGTCTCGGTCGGCAGGCCGCACATGAAGTACAGCTTCACCTGCCGCCAGCCGTTGGCGTAGGCGGTGCTGACCGTGCGGATCAGGTCGTCTTCGGTGACCATCTTGTTGATCACCTTGCGGATCCGCTCGGAGCCGCCCTCGGGGGCGAAGGTCAGCCCGGACCGCTTGCCGTTCCGGCTCAGCTCGTTGGCCAGGGTCACGTTGAACGCGTCGACCCGGGTGGACGGCAGGGAGAGCCCGGTCGAGCTGCCCTCGTACCGGTCGGCCAGCCCGGTGACGATCTCGTTGATCTCGCTGTGGTCGGCGCTGGACAGCGAGAGCAGGCCCACCTCGCTGAAGCCGCTCTCGGCCAGGCCGCACTCGACCATGTCGCCCACCGTGGTGACGCTGCGCTCGCGCACCGGCCGGGTGATCATCCCGGCCTGGCAGAACCGGCAGCCCCGGGTGCAGCCGCGGAAGATCTCCACGCTGAACCGCTCGTGCACGGACTCGGCCACCGGGACCAGCGGCTTGCGCGGGTACGGCCACTCGTCCAGGTCCATCACGGTGTGCTTGGCCACGGTGAACGGGACCCCGCTGCGGTTGGGCGCGACCCGCCTGATCCGCCCGTCTGGCAGGTAGTCCACGTCATAGAAGCGGGGCACGTAGACCCCGGCCTCGGTGGCCAGGCGCAGCAGCAGGCCGTCCCGGCCGCCGGGCCGCCCGGCCCGCTTCCACTCCTTGATCAGCGCCGTGATGGCCAGCACGGCCTGCTCGCCATCGCCGAGCACCGCCCCGTCCACGAACTCCGCGACGGGTTCCGGGTTGAACGCGGCGTGCCCGCCGGCCAGCACGAGCGGATGCCGCTCGTCGCGGTCGGCGGCCGAGAGCGGGATGCCCGCCAGGTCCAGGGCGGACAGCAGGTTCGTGTAGCACAGCTCGGTGGCGAAACTCACGCCGAGCACGTCGAAGGCCGCCACCGGGCGGTGACCGTCCACGGTGAACTGGGGGATGCCATTGCGGCGCATCAGCTCTTCCAGATCCGGCCAGACGCTGTAGGTGCGCTCGGCGAGCACGCCGTCGCACTCGTTCAGCACCTCATACAGGATCTGGACGCCCTGGTTGGGCAGGCCGACCTCGTAGGCGTCCGGGTACATCAGCGCCCAGCGGACCTCCGCGGCGTCCCAGTCGCGGACCACCGAGTTCAGTTCACCGCCGACGTACTGGATCGGCTTGCGCACCTGGGGCAGCAGCGGCTCCAGGCGGGGGTAGACCGATTCCACAGGCATCCTGACAGCTTACGTTCAGCCGAACACCGGATGTCGCCGGTGCACCGACTGGAGCACGCCTATCGCGATCATGTCCGCGAACATGGCTGACCCGCCGTAGGACACGAACGGCAGCGGCAGCCCGGTCACCGGCATGATCCCGATCGTCATGCCGATGTTGATGAAGGCCTGCAGCCCGAACCACAGCGCGATGCCGGAGGCGGCCAGCAGGCCGAACTGGTCGTCGGCCTGGCTGGCGATGCGCAGCGCGCGGAAGATCACGATGCCCAGCAGGACGATGATCACCGCGCAGCCGACGAAGCCGAGCTCCTCACCCGCGACGCTGACGATGAAGTCGGTCTGCTGGTTCGGCACGAAGCTCGCGGTGACCAGCGGCCCGTGCAGCCACCCGGTACCGAACAACCCACCGGAACCGATCATGATCTTGGAGTGGATCGTCTCGTACCCGGTCCCGGTCGGGTCCGCCGCCGGATGCAGGAACGCCGTCAGCCGGTCGAGCTGGTAGCTGCGCAGCAGGTGGAGCTGGAACACCGCCACCACCGCGAGCACGCCCGCTACGGCCAGGGCCGCCACCCAGCGCAGCTTGAGGCCGGACAGCGCGATCATGCCGGCCGTGATGAGCAGCAGCAGGATGATCACGCCGAGGGCCGGCTCGCGTTCCACCAGCGCGACCGGGATCAGCGCCAGCAGCAGCACCCCGGCGGCGTGCCTGGGTCCCGGGATCCGCCCGCTGGCCCGCAGTTCCCCGAAGACGACGGCGATGATGAGGATCAGCCCGATCTTGGCGAACTCCGAGGGCTCGACCTGGAACCCGGCGGGCAGGTTGATCCAGGCCCTGGCCCCGCTCACGCTGGTGCCCAGCGGGCTGAGTACCGCCGCGAGGCCCAGGACGGACGCCACGTACACGAACGGGGCGAGCAGCCGGATCTGCCGGTAATCCAGCAGGCTGACCACGACCATGAGGATCACGCCGAGCGCGACGTTGATGAGCTGCTTGACGAGGTAGCTGCGCGGGTCCGCGCTGGGCTGGGTGGCCGAGTAGACCAGCGCCGTGCCGATCAGGCTGAGCGCGATCACCGCCACCAGCAGCACCCAGTCGTACTTGCGCAGCGCCGAGTCCTTGGCCACCGCCCGGATCAGCAGGGGCTGGCGCTTCTGGCCGAAGCTGGGCGTGCGGGGCGAGGTGTAGTCCCGGGTGCCGAGGTTCATCAGGAGCCCCCGTAGCCCGCCGGGGCGGTGATAGACCCGCTGCCGGAGACCTTCGGCAGCCCGTGCGGGAGGTTCCCGCCCGGCAGCGCCGCCTTGTGCCCCTCCAGGCCGTAGATGTCGTCGTAGATCTGCCGGACCGCGGGCGCGGCGACCTCAGCGCCGAAGTTCGAGTTCGGGATCATGACCACCACCACGTACTTGGGGTGGTTGCACGGCGCGAACGAGGCGAACACCGAGGTCACCGAGCTGTTGAACACCTCAGCCGTACCCGTCTTGCCCGCCACGCAGACCCGGTTGCGGGGAAAGCCGCCGAACGCGCTGGCCGCGGTCCCCCCGCCCGTGGTCACGTCGGCCAGCGCGTTGCGGATGTAGGCCAGCGTGCTCCGGGCCACCGGCAGGCGGCGGATCAGCTTCGGCTTGATCTTCCGGATCACCTGCCCGGTGGGGCTGATGACCGCCTTGCCGATGCGCGGGCTGTACAGCTTGCCGCCGTTGGCCAGCGCTGCGTAGGCGTTGGCCAGCTGGAGCGGGGTCACCGCCACGTAGCCCTGGCCGATAGCCGCGATCGCTGCTTCTCCGGGTTCCCAGACATTGCCGTAATGACAGTCCTGATACTCGATCTGCTGCACGTATGTGCCGCTGGCCCGGCCGTATTTACACCAGTTCTGCCCCGTATGGGCATTGCCCTTCCAGAGGTAGTACAGCCATTCCCGGGTCGGGATACTGCCTGCGCCCTGCTCGGGCAGGTCGATTCCGGGCGCCTTGCCGAAGCCCCAGCCCAGTTCCATTTTCTGCATTTCCTGGATCCGGGCCTTCGGGCTGGTGACGACGTTGTCCTTGGGATGGTCGTGCTGGTAGGTGCCATAGGCCAGCTCGTAGAAGACCGTGTCGCAGGAGATGACCAGGGCCTCGTGCAGGCTCATCTGGCCGAGGTTCTTCTGGCCGTCGTTGAGGAAGGAGCGGCCGCCGATCTTGTAGGAGGCCGGGCAGTTGTAGGTGCCGGCCAGGCTGTACCCGGCCTTGACCGCGGCCGCGGTGGAGGTCACCTTGAACGTGGAGCCGGGCGCGTACTCGCCCTGGGTGACCCGGTTGAGGATCGGCTTGTTCCCGTTGATCAGCTGCCGGTACTGCCTCTCGGAGATGCCGCCGTTCCAGACGCTGGGGTCATACGTGGGCACGCTGGCCATGGCGACCACCCGGCCGGTGGTGGTCATCACGATCGCCGCGCCGGTGGTGGCCTTCGGGCTGCCGGTCTGCTGGGCCCGGCGGATGGTGTTGGCCAGGACCGTCTGCACGTCGCCCTGGAGCCGGGCGTTGATGCTGGTGACCAGGTCGTTGCCGGTCTGGGGGGCGGTGTTCCTGACCACCCCGAGCTGCTGGCCTGCGCTGTTCACCGACAGCACCTGCTGGCCGGGGGTGCCCTGCAGGTCCTGGTTGTACTGCGCTTCCAGGCCGGCCTGGCCGACCAGGTCCACGCCGGCGAAGCCGGTGGTGGGCAGGTGCTGCTGCTTCATCTGCTGGGCGGTGATCGGGCCCAGATAGCCGAGGACCTGCGCCGGGTTCGCCCCGTTGGGCTGCGGGTACCGGGCCAGCGGGTTCACCCCTGCGCTCACCCCGGGGTACCTGGCGTGGTCCTGCATGATCTGGACCGCGATCGCGTCCGGGACGTGCTGGGCCACCGGGATGGGCTGATAGGGCGAGCCGGGCCAGCACGGCTGGGACACGTGCGCGTTGCACAGCCGGACCTTCTCGGTGAGCAGCTTGTGGGACATGCCGAGCAGGTGGGCCAGCCTGTGCAGCACGCCCGCACCGCCGTCGCTCTGGGTGGCCAGGTTCATCATGTTCACCGTGACCACCAGCGAGCTGGCGTTGTTCACCAGGGGCAGGCCTGCGTCGTCGAGGATCTGGCCGCGGACCGCGGGCGTGATCACGGTCTGCGTCTGGTCCTGCGAGGCCAGCTGCACGTAGCTGTGACCGTTCATGACCTGCAGGTACCACAGCCGCCCGCCGAGGGTGATCAGCAGCGCGCCGACCACCGCGTACAGGACGAGGAGGCGCCGCCGTGACGCCGGGATCATTGAATCCCTCCTGACCGCTTGCCGAAGATCCGCCACCAGGACCGGCGCCGGCCGAAGACGCGGCGGCCGCCCAGGGTGCTGCCCGGCGCCCGGCGCCCGGCCAGCGGAGCCGCCTTGGTCCCCCGGAACCGGGGGGCGTGCACCTTCCCGGCGCGCGGGCCGCGGCCCCGGCCGCGGCGGCCGAGTACCGAGCCCCCGATCGCGCCGTCGCGACGCCGGCCAGACCCCAGCCGCAGCTGCACCGGCCGCGCCGGGCGGGCATTGAACCTCGCGCTAACGGCCCGGACGCCGCTCGCCGACCCACCTTGCATGATGCCTCCGCGGAGCCGGGGACCCCGGGATGACGGGCGCAGGGCCTTGCCGCCCCGGCCATCGCCCAGGGCGCTGGACCGGCCGAAAGCACTGGCAGACCGGCCGAAGGCCTTCGCGGGCATCCCGCCACCGCGCTGCCAGCTCCCTTGCGGCCGGGTCACGGCTGATCTGTTCCCCCGGCTGCCCAGGTGCAGGTTCACCGGGCGGGACGGCGCCCGCTTCGCGGGCCGGGCGCCCGAGGCTGACCCGCCCGCCGCACTGCTGAAGTTCACCCGCACCGGCCGGGCCGGCGGGCGTTTCGCGGGCCGCGCCCCGCTGGCCGACCCGCCCTGGTTGGACCCGGCCCGCAGGGTCCGGGCCTTCAGCCTCGGGGCCTGCCCGGTCCCGCTGTCGCGCAGCACCGCACCGGAGCCGGAGAACAGCGCCGCCGCGCCCGCCAGGCCGGGCACCACCCGCTGGCTGGCCGACCCGCCAGGGAAGCTGGCCAGGCCCTGGGCGTCCAGGGCCGGGGCGGCCAGCGCCCTGGCCCGGATCACGGCGTAGAGCACGAACGGGCTGAGCAGCACGTCGTACAGCACGGAGGCGGGCAGCACGTGACCGACCGCGGACCAGGTGACATTCAGGTCACCGAAGAGCATCCCGGTCAGGGCGAAGAGCAGTTCCCCGGCGGCCGACCCGATGGCCACCACGCCGATCGGCGCCCAGACGGACTCGCTCAGGTGGCTGCCGACCCGGCCGCAGCCGTACCCGACCAGGCAGAACACCAGCGCGTACTGGCCAATCAGGTGGGTGGCAGGCGGCGCCACGTCCAGGGCGAGACCAGCGCAGAAGCCGCCCAGCATGCCTTCCAGCGGGCCGCCGGTCAGGGCCAGCGCCACCACCGTGACCAGCACGAGATCCGGTCCGGCCGCGCCCGGCCAGGGCAGGTTGTTGACCAGGGTGACCTGGATCAGGGTGGCGAGCAGCAGCAGCGCGGCCGCCAGGGCCGCACGCCGCACGTCAGCCCCCCGGTCCGGTGGTGGGCGTGCCCCCGGTCCCGGGAGAAGGAGTGGCGCCTGGAGACGCCCCGTGACGGCCCGGCGAAGGGGTGGCCGAAGCAGTCGGGGACGGGGTCGGCCTCGGCGGCAGCACCGAGAACCTGGGGTCCGTCCGCGGCGGCACGACCACGACGCCGACCACGCCGAGCGCGGTGTCGTCGGCGAACGGCCGGACCAGCGCCTCCTTGGTCAGCGAGCTGCTGGTGCCCTCGAGCCTGGTGATGACCCCGACCGGCACCCCCGGCACGTAGGGGCGGCCACCGGCCGAGCCGAAGGTGACCAGCTGCTGCCCCGGACGCAGGATCGCGTTGACGTCGAACACCTGGAGCCGGAGCAGGCCGTTCCCGGTCATGGCCTTGCCGGTCCCGCTGACCACGCCGATCTGCCCGGTGCCGGCCAGCCGGACCCCGACGGTCACGCTGGCGTCGGTGGCGAGCAGGACGGTGGAGGTGGTCGCGCTGGCCGAGGTCACCGTCCCGACCAGGCCCTGGCCGTTCAGCACGGTCTCATCGGGCTTGATTCCGTCCGCCCGGCCCGCGTCGATCGTGACCGAGTCGTCGTAGGCCGCGCCCGCGGCGATCACGCTCGCGGTCACGATCCGGTACCGCCCCCGGCCGGCCAGCTGGAGCAACTGGCTGAGCTGGCCCTCGTCGTATTTGCTGAGACGCTGCTGGTTCAGCTGGGCGCGGAGGCTGACCACCTGCCGTTGGAGAGCATTGATCTTGCCCTGCGAGCCCGTGCCGGTCAGCCCGTCCGTGAACGCGGCGACCGGCCTGGTGACCAGGCTGGCGGCGCTCTCCACCGAGCCGAACACGCTGCCGCCGAGTCCGCGCAGCCCGCCGACCCTCGAGCCGGTGCCGCCCCGGTAGTTGATGGTGATCAGCGCGAGCGCAGCCGCCAGCAGCACCCCCAGAACGATGCGGGTTCGCCGGGTGTCGTGCACCAGGTCTCCTCGTCCCACCGCCGGCCATGGCCCCGTGGCCGGCTGTGTCAGCTAGCTCCGTGGCTGGCCCGTCTTAGCTAGCGTTGCCGCTGTCCATCCTGCCCCTCGGAGGTCAGCGTCGGGACTCCGGGACAAGAACCTGGCTCAGGGTGTCGAAATCTTCCACGCACTTGCCGGTGCCCAGCACCACCGAATCGAGCGGGTTGTCCGCCACATGCACCGGCATGCCCGTTTCCTCGCGCAACCGGTCACTCAGCCCGCGCAGCAGCGCTCCCCCGCCGGTCAGCGCGATGCCCCGGTCCATCACGTCGCCGGCCAGTTCCGGCGGGCACTTGTCCAGGGTGGTCTTGACCGTGTCCACGATCAGGGCGACCGGTTCCTCGATGGCCCGGCGGATCTCCTCGGCCGAGATAACGATCGTCTTGGGCAGCCCGCTGACCAGGTCACGTCCGCGGATCTCGGCGTGCGGCTCGTCCACCGACGGGTAGGCAGAGCCGAGCGCCATCTTGATCTCCTCGGCGGTGCGCTCGCCGAGCATGAGCGAGTACTCCTTCTTGCCGAACGTGATGATCGCCTGGTCCAGCTCGTCACCCGCCACCCGGATCGACTGGGCGGTGACGATCCCGCCCAGCGAGATCACGGCGACCTCGGTGGTGCCGCCGCCGATGTCCACCACCATGTTCCCGGTCGGCTCGTTGACCGGCAGGCCGGCCCCGATCGCCGCGGCCATCGGCTCCTCGATGATGTAGACCCGGCGCGCACCAGCCTGGTGGCCGGCCTCCTTGACCGCGCTCTGCTCCACCCCGGTGATGCCGCTGGGCACCGCCACGACCACCCGCGGCTTGGCCAGATGCCGGCGCCGGTGCACCTTCTGGATGAAGTAGCGCAGCATCCGCTCGGTCACGTCGAAGTCGGCGATGACGCCGTCCTTGAGCGGACGCACGGCCACGATGTTGCCGGGCGTCCGCCCGATCATCCGTTTCGCCTCGACCCCGACGGCGACGATCGCGCCCGTGTTGGTATTCAGCGCCACCACGGAGGGTTCGTTGAGCACGATGCCGCGGCCCCGGACATACACCAGGGTGTTCGCGGTGCCCAGATCGACCGCCATGTCACGGCCCAGAAACGCCAGCGCGTTGCTCATCAGGAACAAGAACCTTCCAAAAAGGGTCTGCTAGCTGATCTGTGGTCTTTTGCCGCGGCTCACACCCTGCCGAGTCCGAACCGCTCTTTGTCCTTCATCGGCCAGCGCCAGCCTGCCTAAACGAGGTCGGGAAAGAAGATCTTGATTTCCCGTTCGGCGGAGTCCGGCGAGTCGGATCCGTGCACCATGTTCTGCTGCACATCCAACGCGTGATCACCGCGGATAGTGCCCGCGGACGCCTGCACCGGATCGGTCGCCCCGGCCAGCCCGCGGAACGCCTCGATGGCCCGGGGACCCTCAACGACCAGGGCAACCAGCGGGCCCGATGTGATGAACACGACCAGCGACGGGAAGAAGGGCTTGCCCACGTGCTCGGCGTAGTGGGTCTCGGCCGTTTCCGCGCTGATGACCCGCATGTCCATGGCGACGATCTGCAGGCCCTTGCGCTCGATGCGGGATAGTACTTCGCCGATCAGGCCCCGGCGGACCGCATCAGGCTTAACTAGGACAAGGGTACGTTGAATCAAGACTTGCTCCTCTTGGCCGGTGGCAACGGTGCCGATCCCGGAGTGATCGAGGGCAATCCCGCCGCGGCCAGATCTTACCGTTGCCGCAGCAGATACCCGGGCTCCGCAACACGTGCGGGCACCCGGGTCCAGCCCCCGTCACGCCGACGCAGGCTACCCAACGCAGGCGTAGCCGCCGAATCTAACGTAACTGCCCCACCGTATGGCGGCTAGTTGACAGAACTCTGGCTGCGGCCGTGACCTGGACATTTGACCAGTATCTAAGGCAAGCTCGGGGGAAGCGTCACCAGCCGACGAGAAGCAGATGAACGGTGGAAGACGAGATCGGTAACCGCGCCCCCGATCCCGGCCCAGCGGATCCGCTGGCCGTCACGTTTGCTTACCCGGATCCGCTGGTGGACGCCCCAGACCCCGCGGAGGCGCTGACGGACGCCGCCGGCTCCGAGGAGGCGCTGACCGGCGCCGCTGACCCCGCGGAGGCACTGGCCGCCGCTGCTGTCCCCGCGGATGCGCTGGCCGGCGCCGCTGACCCCGCGGATGCGCTGACCGACACCTCCGCGTCGGCGCTGCGGCGGGACGGCCTGCTGGCCCGGATCGCGCCGTTCGCCGCGCTGGCCATCCTGGCCGAGGCGAGCCTGGCGCTGCCCCCTGGTCCGGTCTCCGTCCCGAAGGCGATCGCCAGCGCGGTGATCCTGCTGGTCACCGCGGCGCTCGTGGTGCTGCTGCCCTGGGAACGGCTCCCGGTCTGGTGGGGCGTGGCGGTGCCGCTGCTGTACACGGCGTCGGTGCTGCCGCTCGCCCAGGCGGCCGGCGGGACGTACTCCGGGATCCTGATGATCCTGCTCAGCCCGATCATCTGGACCGTGCTGTTCGGCCGGCCGTGGGAGTCGGCCGTGGTGAGCGCGGCCGCCGTGGCCGTGGTGCTGGCGGTCTCGCTGATGCCCGACCTGGCCAGCCCGGCGGTGCTGATCCGCCGGATGATCGCCTGGGCGGCGCTGGCCGCCATGATCTCGGTGGCCGGGCACGGCCTGCGCGCCCGGATCCGCCGGTCCCGCCAGCAGACGGCCCTGATGCAGGAGCGGCTGCGCGAGGTGAGCATCCTGGCTGACCGGGACCGCATCGCGGCCAGCCTGCACGACACGGTGGTGCAGCGGCTGTTCGCGTCGGGCCTGTCGTTGCAGAGCACGGCGGGCCTGCTGGGCAGCCGGCCGGAGGTGGCGGGCCGGATCGACCAGGTGGTGCGCGATCTGGACGAGTCCATCACCCTGCTCCGCCAGTCCATCTTCGATCCGGAGCAGGAGGCGCCCGCCCGGGGCCTGCGGCGCAGCATCCTCGACGTGTCCCGCGAGCTGACCCCGTGGCTCGGCGTGGTCCCCGAAGTCACCCTGGAAGGGCCGCTCGACACCGCCGTGCCCTCGCCAGCCGCCCGCCAGCTGCTGGGGGTGCTGCGGGAGGGGCTGGCCCACAGTGGTGCCTACGCGCACGCCACCCAGGTCGCGGTGGCCGTGGCCGCGGATCAGGACAGGGTGACGCTCACCATCACCGACGACGGCACCCGGTGGGCCGCCCGGACCGCTGGAAACGGGTCCACCCTGCCCGCGCTCCGTGCGCGGGCTCACCAGCTCGGCGGGACGGTGGCGACCGAATCCGTGGCGACCGGCGAGACCCGGCTGATCTGGCAGGCGCCGATCAGGGTGCTTCCCAGCGGCGTCCCATCCAGATAGCCAGGATCCAGAACCCGCCGAAGATGACGCCGAGCACGTACATGACCGGGACCATGACCCCGGCGGCGATCACCAGGAGCTGGAGCACGCTGCCCGCCACCAGGGCCACCCGCAGCCCCGGCCGGCCGACCACGCCCGCCAGCAGCACCGCCGCTACCGCCAGTGCGCCGCCTGCCCACCCGGCGGCCCGTGGAGAGGCGTGCCCGATCGTGATGGCCACCGGGATGGCCAGGCCGATCACGATGGCCTCCATCACCAGCACGGTGGCACAGAGTCGTCTCATCTGAGCCCCCTCATTCCTCCCCCGCCGCCCCCTCCGGATCCCGATGCTCGCGGTCTTCGCGCTCCTCGCGCTCCTCGCGGTCCCGGTCCTCGCTGGCCCAGTCCTCGCGCTCCTCGCGGTCGCGCTCCTCGCGGTCCAGGCGATCCCGTTCTGCGCGGTCCGCGTCGGCGCGGTCCACCTCGACGCGGTCCGGGGCGAGCAGGAGCCGGGCGTCCCCGGCGGTGACGACCGACCCGGTGACCAGCACCCCCGTCACGGCCAGCCCTTCGTCGCCGGACGCGTCGTCGGCCAGGCCGACCGCCATCTCCAGGGCATCGTCGAGCCGCCGCGCCACCCGCACCCGCTCCGCTCCGAACACCGACGCGGCCAGCTCCTCCAGCTTGTCCGGGTCCATGGACCGCTCAGAGGAGTTCCGGGTCACCACCAGCTCCGAGATCACCGGCTCCATCTGATCCAGGATCCCGGCCACGTCCTTGTCCTCGCTGACCGCCAGGACCCCGATGATCGCCGCGAACGTGAAGGCCTCGGTGATGGCCTCCATCGCGGCTTCCATGCCCGCCGGATTATGCGCGGCGTCCAGGATTACCACCGGGCTCCGCCGGACCACCTCGAGCCGCCCCGGCGACGTGACCTGCGCGAACCCTTCCCGCACCAAGTCCTGCCCGAGCGCGCCGACGGGAGCGTCCGGATCATCGTCGGCAGCGGACCGGGCCGATGGAACGGCGGGCGTACCGTCATCAAGCTCAGCCAGCCCGGAATCAGCGGAAGCCGAAGACTCCGAACCTTCCTCCTCCGCGGGCCAGCCCGCGGTTTCGTCGGCCCGGTCCGCCTCCTGCTCAGCCGACTGCCCGGACAACGGCGTCCCCGCCGCGAACGCCTCGACCGCGGCCAGCGCGACCGCGGCATTGCTGGCCTGATAAGCGCCGAACAGCGGCAGCACGATATCGGTGTAGTCGCCGCGCAGCCCGCGCAGGTCCAGCCGCTGCCCGCCGACCGCGAGGTCCCGGTTGAGCACCCCGAACTCCAGCCCTTCACGGACCACTGAGGCACCAACCGCGACGACCCGGCGCAGCAGGGCCTCTGCCGCGGGCAGCGGCTGCTGGGCCAGCACCGCCACCGCGCCCGGCTTGATGATCCCGGCCTTGTCGGTCGCGATCTCCTCCACCGTGCCGCCCAGGTACGCGGTGTGGTCGAGGGAGACCGGGGTGACCACCGCCACGGCGCCGTCCACGACGTTCGTCGCGTCCCAGGTGCCGCCAAGCCCGACCTCGATCACCGCGACGTCCACCGGGACGTCGGCGAAGATGGCGAAGGCCATGCCGGTCAGCACCTCGAAGAAAGACAGCTGGGTGGTCTGCTGCCCGTCGACCAGGGCCAGGTAGGGTGCCAGCTCGTCGTAGGCGGCCACGAAGGTCTCGGCCGAGACCGGCTGGCCGTCCACCACGATCCGTTCCCGGATGGAGGACAGGTGCGGGCTGGTGAACAGGCCGGTACGCAGGCCCCGCGCCCGCAGCAGGCTCTCGATCATCCGGGCGGTCGACGTCTTGCCGTTGGTGCCGGTGACGTGGATGACCGGATAGGAGCGCTGCGGGTCGCCGAGCACCGAGACGAGCGCGGCCATCCGGTCCAGGGTCGGTTCGATGGCGTGCTCAGGGCGCCGCGCGAGGATCTCGCCCTCGGCTTCGCGCAGCTCGCCGGCGATGCTCAAGCGTCCTCCTGCGGCTGCCCGTCCGCCCCCGGCAGGGCGGCCAGGCGGCCGGTGATCCGCTCGATGTCTGCGCGGGCCGCGTCGAGCCGCTCCCGGGTCGTGGCCACCACCTCGGCCGGGGCCTTGGCCAGGAACGACTCGTTGGCCAGCTTCCGCTCGGCCTGGTCCGCCTCCTTGCGGGCGGCGGCGAGGTCCTTGTCCATCCGGCGGCGCTCGGCGGCCACGTCGATCCCGGCGGCGGTGTCCAGTTCCACGGTGATGCCCTCGGCCAGCACGGACGCGGTCGCCGTGAAGCCGTCGCCGGGCGCGGTCAGCCGCAGCAGCGAGCGGATGCTGGTCTGGTGCGGCGCGAGGCGGCTGCCCTCGATCCCGGCGAGCACCGCGGGCACCTGCTGCCCGGGCCGCAGGCCCTGATCGGAACGGAACCTGCGGACCTCGGTGACCAGCCGCATCAGCGAGCCGATCTCCGCTTCCGCCGCCGCGTCCCGGAAGCCCGCCGCGTCATCAGCCAGCGCTGCCGGGCGCTGGCCGGGCCACGGCGCGACCATGAGGGTGTCCCCGCCGGTGAGCGCGGTCCACAGCTCCTCGGTGACGAACGGCATGACCGGGTGGAGCAGCTTCAGCAGCCGGTCCAGCACGTAGCCGAGCACCTCGCGGGTGACCTGGGCCGTCGCCTCAGTGCTGGTGACCAGACAGGGCGGGCTTGGCCAGCTCCAGGTACCAGTCGCACACCTCGTCCCAGGCGAAGTGGTAGAGCAGCTCGCACACCTTGCCGAACTCGTACCGCTCGAAGAGCGCGTCCACCTCGGCGGTGACGGTGGCCAGCCGGGACAGGATCCAGCGGGCCGCGGTCGGCATCTGGCCGGGATCGGGCAGCGTGCCCGGCACGGTCGCCCCGTTCAGCAGCGCGAAACGGGTCGCGTTCCACAGCTTGTTGCAGAAATTCCTGGACCCGGTGACCCATTCCTCGCTGACCGCCACGTCACTGCCCGGGCTGGCCCCCCGGGCCAGGGTGAACCGGGTGGCGTCGGCACCGAACCGGCCGATCCAGTCCAGCGGGTCCACGGTGTTGCCCAGCGACTTGGACATCTTCTTGCCGTAGGCGTCGCGGACCAGGCCGTGCAGCGCGATGTCCCGGAACGGCACCGCCTGGGCCGGCTCGCGGTCTGACATCGCGTAGAGCCCGAACATCATCATCCGGGCCACCCAGAAGAACAGGATGTCGTAGGCCGTGACCAGCACGCTGGTGGGATAGAAGGCGGCCAGGTCCTCGGTGTCGTCGGGCCAGCCCAGCGTGGAGCAGGGCCAGAGCGCGGATGAGAACCAGGTGTCCAGCACGTCCGGGTCCTGCCGCCAGCCTTCTCCCGACGGCGGGTCCTCGCCGGGGCCGGTGCAGACGACCTCACCGGACGGCCCGTACCAGACCGGGATCCGGTGCCCCCACCACAGCTGGCGGCTGATGCACCAGTCGTGCATGTCATCGACCCAGTCGAAGTAGCGGGGCGCCATCTCCGCCGGGTGGATGCCGACCCGGCCGTCGCGGACCGCGTCACCGGCCGCCTTGGCCAGCGGGCCCACCTTGACGAACCACTGCAGGGACAGCCTCGGCTCGACGACCGTGCCGCACCGGCTGCAGTGGCCCACCGCGTGCACGTAGGGCCGGACCTCGGCCACGATCCGGCCATCCTCGCGGAGCGCCCTGACCACCGCGGGCCGGGCCTCGAACCGGTCGAGGCCCTCGAACGGGCCGTGGGCGGTGATCCGCCCGTGCTCGTCCAGGACCGTGATGCTGGGCAGCCCGTGGCGGCGGCCGATCTCGAAGTCGTCCGGGTCGTGCGCCGGGGTCACCTTGACCGCGCCGGTGCCGAACTCCGGGTCCACGTGCGGGTCCGCGACCACCGGGATCCGCCGGTTGGACAGCGGCAGTTGCACGTCCCGGCCGACCAGGTGCGCGTACCGGGCATCGTCGGGGTGCACCGCCACCGCCGTGTCACCCAGCATGGTCTCGGCCCGGGTGGTCGCGACCACGACGGAGTCGTCACCCTCCCCGTACCGGATCGAGACCAGTTCGCCGTCCTCGTCGCTGTGATCCACCTCGATGTCGGACAGTGCGGTGAGGCAGCGCGGGCACCAGTTGATGATCCGCTCGGCGCGGTAGATGAGCCCGTCGTCGAACAGGCGCTTGAAGACGGTCTGCACGGCGCGGGACAGGCCCTCGTCCATGGTGAACCGCTCGCGGGACCAGTCCACGCTGTCGCCGAGGCGGCGCATCTGGCCCAGGATCTTCCCGCCGGACTCGGCCTTCCACTGCCAGACCCGCTCCACGAACGCCTCACGGCCGAGATCGTGGCGGCTCAGGCCCTCCTTGGCCAGTTCCCGCTCCACCACGTTCTGGGTGGCGATGCCCGCATGGTCCATACCGGGCACCCACAGCGTGGTGTAGCCCTGCATCCGGCGCCGCCGGACCAGGGCGTCGATCAGCGTGTGGTTGAGCGCATGGCCGATGTGCAGCGAGCCGGTGACGTTCGGCGGGGGGATGACCACGCAGAACGCCGGGTGCTCCGGGCTGACGTCCTTGGGGTCCGCGTGCATCAGCCCGCGGGCGTCCCACGACTGATACAGGCGGTCCTCTACCTCGCCCGGCGTGTACTGCGGCGGGAGCTGGGTTCGCTGCTGGCTCAGATCTGCACTCACGACAGCCGAGTCTAGTGCCGCTGGCGAGGCCGCCCGTGCAGAGAGCCCAGGCCGGGAACCCGTGCGCCGCGGCGCCGGGGCTGCTCCCGTTTAGGCCGACTTTTCCCGCGGGGTGCGGCGGGCGACGTCGCGGGGCACCAGGGTGGGGTTCACGTGCTCCAGCACCACCGGCCCGGTGATCACCACGCGCTCGACGTCCTTGCGGCTCGGCACCTCGTACATGACCGACATCAGGACTTCTTCGAGGATGGCCCGCAGCCCGCGGGCCCCGGTGCCGCGCAGGATCGCCTGGTCGGCCACGGCTTCCAGCGCGTCCTCGGTGAACTCCAGGTCCACGCTGTCCAGCTCGAACAGCCGCCGGTACTGCTTGACCAGCGCGTTCCGGGGTTCGGTGAGGATCTGGATCAGCGCTTCGCGGTCCAGGTTGTGCACGCTGGTGATGACTGGCAGGCGGCCCACGAACTCCGGGATCATCCCGAACTTGAGCAGGTCCTCCGGCATCACGTCGGCGAACGCGTCGCCCGAGGCCCGGTCGTTCTTGACCCGCAGCACCGCGCCGAAGCCCATCCCGCTCTTGCCGACCCGCGACTCGATGATCTTCTCCAGCCCGGAGAAGGAGCCACCGCAGATGAACAGGACGTTGGTCGTGTCGATCTGGATGAACTCCTGGTGCGGGTGCTTCCGGCCGCCCTGCGGCGGCACCGAGGCCGTGGTGCCCTCGAGGATCTTCAGCAGCGCCTGCTGCACGCCCTCCCCCGAGACGTCCCGGGTGATGGAAGGGTTCTCGCTCTTGCGGGCGATCTTGTCGATCTCGTCGATGTAGATGATCCCGGTCTCGGCCTTCTTGACGTCGTACTCGGCCGCCTGGATCAGCTTGAGCAGGATGTTCTCGACATCCTCGCCCACGTAACCCGCCTCGGTGAGCGCGGTGGCGTCGGCGATCGCGAACGGGACGTTGAGCAGCCGGGCCAGCGTCTGGGCCAGCAGGGTCTTGCCCGAGCCGGTGGGGCCGAGCAGCAGGATGTTCGACTTGGCCAGCTCGACGCCGTCCTCGCCGGGCCGGTTGTCACCGCCCGACTGGACCCGCTTGTAGTGGTTGTACACCGCCACGGACAGGGCCTTCTTGGCCTTCTCCTGCCCGATCACGTACGCGTCGAGGAACTCGTAGATCTCGCGCGGCTTGGGGAGGCTGTCCCATTTGAGCTCGGACGGCTCCGCGAGTTCCTCTTCGATGATCTCGTTGCAGAGGTCAATGCACTCGTCGCAGATGTACACGCCGGGTCCGGCGATGAGCTTCTTGACTTGCTTTTGACTCTTCCCGCAGAAAGAGCACTTCAGCAGGTCACCACCATCGCCGATGCGAGCCACCCAGCTACTCCTTTACCTGGGGCCGTCAGCCCCAGCCTAGGGCTGACGGCGGCGTTCCCGCCGTGCCACCACGCTCGTCTTTGCCGTCGGGCCGCTCCGTGCCCTCAGGCCGACCTTCTAGTTCTGACGGTACCGCCTCCGGGGCACCTGCCGCGATAGCTGGACCCCGAGCCGTCCCGCCTGGGAGGGACGAATCCCCCTGGTTAGGACGACCCTACCTCGGTACGCCGCTTCAAGCTGGACAGAACTTCATCCACCAGACCGTATTCCTTGGCCTCCTCGGCGGTGAAGAACTTGTCGCGCTCGATGTCCTCACGGACCTGCTCCTCGGTCCGGCCGGTGTGCACCGCGACGATGTGCTCCATCGCGGAGCGCATCCGGAGGATCTCCTGGGCCTGGATCTCCAGGTCACTGGACTGCCCGTAGCCGCCCTCGGTGGCCGGCTGGTGCAGCAGGATGCGGGCGTTGGGCAGGGCCAGCCGCTTGCCCTTCGTGCCTGCGGCGAGCAGCACCGCAGCGCCCGAAGCCGCCTGGCCGATGCACACCGTCTGCAGCTCGGGCTGGACGAACTGCATCGTGTCGTAGATCGCCATCATCGAGGTCACCGACCCGCCGGGCGAGTTGATGTACATCGTGATGTCACGGTCCGGGTCGAGCGACTCCAGCGCGATCAGCTGCGCGATGACGTCGTTGGCCGAGGCGTCGTCGATCTGCACGCCGAGGAAGATGATCCGCTCCTCGAAGAGCTTGTTGTACGGGTTCATCTCCTTGACGCCGTACGACGTGCGCTCCACGAACGAGGGCAGGACGTAGCGGGACTCTGCCGACCCCGGCACCAGGTGCCGCGGCCCGGCCAGCCCGCGGCTGGATGTACTCACTTGCGGCTCCTCCGCTCCATGTCCGGTGGGTCCGGCGTAGCGATTCATGAGACCGGCCCGATGGTCGGGACCTCGAGGGCGCTGCGGATCACGTGGTCCACGAAGCCGTACTCCTTGGCCTGCTCCGCGGTGAACCAGCGGTCCCGGTCGGCGTCCCTCTCGATCTGCTCGACGCTCTGCCCGGTGTGGAAGGCGGTGCGCTCGGCCAGGGTGCGCTTGATGTACAGCATCTGCTCGGCCTGGATCCTGATGTCCGAGGCGGTCCCGCCGATGCCGCCGGACGGCTGGTGCATGAGGACGCTGGCGTGCGGCAGCGCGTAACGCTTGCCCGGGGTCCCCGCGGCCAGCAGGAACTGGCCCATGGACGCGGCCATGCCCATCGCGTAGGTGGCGATGTCGTTCGGCACGTACTGCATCACGTCGTAGATGGCCAGGCCCGCGTAGACGGAGCCGCCGGGTGAGTTGATGTAGATGCTGATGTCGCGCTTGTCGTCCTCGGATGCGAGCAGCACCATCTCGGCGCACATCCGGTTGGCGATGTCCTCGTCAACCTGCTGGCCAAGGAAGATGATCCGGTGCCGGAGCAGCCGGTTGAATATCTGTTCGGTGATCAGCGGCGGGGCCGCTTCCGCGGTGCGCGCCAGGATCCCAGCCGGATCCTCGAAGGCCGGAGGAGTCGTCACTCTGCTCTCCATCCATTTCCGCTCACGTATTTGCGTCATTGACATGGACGATAACTCCCGGCCAGGGCGAGATCGTCCGCGCCCGGGGTCTGTTCGCTGTCGGCGCAGGCCATCGCCCGGGCCGCGGGCCAGCCCCGGGGCCCGGTCAGCCACCGCCCCCCGGCCGCGTCACGCGGTGCTGCCGCCCGGCTCGTCATCGGCTGAGCCTTCCTCGGCGTCACCGGCGCTGGCCGCCGCCTTGGCCTTCGGGGCCCTGGGCTTCCGGGCCCTGGCCTTCTTCGGGGCACTGGCCTCCGCAGCACCGGCCTCCGCAGCACCGGCCTCCGCAGCACCGGCTTCGGGAGCACTGGCCTCGGCCAGGCTGTCCTCAGCCGGGCTGTCCTCAGCCCCGGCGGAGCCGGCCTCCGCGTCGCCCGCCTCGCTGGTTTCGGCCGTCTCGTCCGGCTGGAGGGCCGCGCTGACGTCCACCGGCTGGCCGGCCTCGTCGGTCACGGTCGCGCGCTCGGTGATGAGGGTGAGCGCCTTGCCCCGGAGCACCTCGGTGATCACGGACCCGATCTGGCCCCGGTCCGTCAGTTCCTGGGCCAGCCGGTCGGGCTGCACGCCCATCCGGTAGGCCTGCTCGATGACGAACGAGTTCAGCTCGTCCTGCTCGATGCCGAGCTCTTCCTGCCGGGCCAGCTGGTCCAGCACGAAACCGGCCTTCACCGAGCGCCGCGCGCTCTGCTCCATGTCCGCCTCGACCTGCCCGGCGGTCTGGCCCGACGACTCCAGGTAGGAGTCCATGGTGGTGCCCGCCCGCTCCAGCTGCTCGTCGAGCGACTCGCGCCGCATCTCGGTCTCGCTGGTGACCATGCTGTCCGGCAGCGGGATGTCGATCTTGGCGAGCACCGAGTCGAGCGCGCGCTCCCGCGCCTGGCCGACCTGCTGCATCCGCTTCATGGTCTCCAGCTGGGCCCGGGTCCCGGCGCGGAATTCGCCGAGCGTGTCGTACTCGCTCGCGGACTGGGCGAACTCGTCGTCCAGCTCGGGCAGTTCCTTGACCTTGACGCTGTGCACGGTCACGGTCACGTCGGCCTGGTCGCCGCCGTGCTCTCCGCCGACCAGCTCGGCGGTGAAGGTCTTGGACTCACCGGCCGACATCCCGGTCAGCGCCTCATCCAGGCCGTCCAGCAGCGAGCCGCTGCCCACCTGGTAGGAGTAGCCGCTCACCTGGGCGTCCTCGACCGGCTCCCCGTTCACCGAGGCGGACAGGTCGATCGAGGTGAAGTCGCCGTCCTCGACCGGCCGGTCGACGCCCTTGAGCGAGGCGAACCGCTCCCGGAGGCCGCCGATGTACTCCTCGACCTCATCGGGGGTGACCACGGCGGTGTCCACGGTCACCGGCAGCCCGGTGAGGTCGGGGATCTCGAACTTGGGCCGGACGTCCACCTCGGCGGTGAAAGCCAGTTCCTTGCCGTCATCCAGCTTGGTGATCTCGAGCTCCGGCTGGCCGAGCGCGAACACGTCGTTCTCCTGCAGGGCCTGGCCATACAGCTGCGGCACCGCCTCATTGACCGCCTGCTCCAGCACCACGCCGCGGCCGAACCGCTGGTCGATGATGCGCGGCGGAACCCGGCCCGGCCGGAAGCCGGGCACCCGCACCTGCCGGCCCACCTCGCGGTACGCCTTGTCGAGGCTGCCCTTCAGCTCCTCGAACGGAACCTCGATGGTCAGCTTCACCCTCGTTGGGCCAAGCTCCTCGACGTCGGTCTTCACGTCGCCGTCACTCCCTGATCCATGCGCTCGGTGATGGGCTGCGCTGCTGCGCTGCGTCCCTAGTCTGGGCGTCCCCTGCCTGGCCGCTCCCGCCGCGCCTCGTACGCGGTTACGCGCGACCCAGCGCAGCCGCTGACGGCTACGCGCGCCAGTCTAGTGGCCCGCGGGAGGGCTCCTAGGCGTGAACGACCTGCCCGTGCCCGCCGTGCCGCCTTTTACCCCCGCTTCACCCGTAGCGGGTGGTGCCCGCCCGGCCGCGGCTGTCCACGCTTGATCACAGTGGCGCGAGTTCCGCGAAACCTTGGAGGCGCTCATGACAACCCAGGACGCCGGGCAGGCGGGACGCGCCGGCCGGCATCGCGACCCAGGCGCGGACGTCAGCGACCTGGCCTACGGCGCCGGACCAGGTCCTTACGAGCGGGAGACCGCAGCGGCCTGGGCGTCGGGCTGGCAGGTGGTCATGCTCGCCGCGGTGCTGACGCTCGCGGCCGGGGTGATCCTGCTCGTCTGGCCGCACGCGACCCTCATCGTCGTGGCCGCGGTGATCGGCGCCTCGCTGCTGGTCACCGGCCTGTTCCGGCTGATCAGCGGGTTCACCGCGCACAACGTCAGCGGCGGCACCCGGGCCGCCTACGTCATCATCGGCTTGCTGGCCGCCCTGGCCGGGCTCTACTGCCTGCGGCACCTCGACGTCACCGTGGTCCTGGTCGCGTTCATCGTGGGCGTGTTCTGGACCCTGCACGGGATCGTCGACCTGGCCGTGGCGGCCACGTCGGGGCCCGGCACCGGGCGCGGGCTGCGCGCGCTCGTCGGCGTGCTGAGCCTGGCCGCCGGCCTGGTCGTGATGTTCTGGCCCTCGATCTCGCTGTCCATCCTGCTCTGGGTGATGGGAATCTGGCTGCTGGCCTACGGCCTGATGCTGGGCGTGATGGCCTTCCAGATCCGCCACATCGCCAAGCGGGCACTGGCGTAAACCCGGGGAAACCCTGGGAAACGTTCGTGATCATGGGATCGCTGGGCCTCGGGCCCCAGTGGTCCCATGATCATGATGATGGGCGGACCGGCCCGGACTACAGCAGGCCCAGGCGGCGGCCGCGGGCGATGGCCTCGCGGCGGGAGCTGACCCCCAGCTTCCGGTAGGCCGAGCGCAGGTGCGTCTTGACCGTGTTGATGGACAGGAACAGCGCCTGGGAGATCTCCTCGTTGGTCATGTGCGACGGGAGGAAGCGCAGCACCGCCCGCTCACTGTCGGTGAGCGGCACGCTGGCCGCATCGGCCGGCCCGGACGGCCGGGGGGCCTGGGCGTCGAAACGCTCCAGGATGCGCCCGGCGAAGCCGGCGTGACGGCTGGTCGGCGCGATCAGCACGGTCATGGCCGAGCGGACCGCGGCCCCCGCGTCCAGGAAGGCCCGGTAGGCCCCCTCCGGCTCGGCCAGCGTCAGCGCCTGCTCCAGCAGCCATCCGGCCTCGTCGGCCAGCCCCAGGCGGCGTTGCGCGGCGGCCGCGATGAGCAGCCCGGAGATCTGCTCCTGCAGCGTCACCCCGTCGGCCGCGCCGTCCAGGCACGGTTCGACGGCCTCCAGCGCGCTCTTGAAGTCACCCTCGGCGATCAGCAGGCCGCCGCGCAGCAGCCGGCCATCGGCCCGGTCGAAGTGCTCGCCTTCCTCGACGAGAAGCAGGACCGCGCGGGCCCGGCCGGTGTTGCCGACCCGCAGCGCCACCTCGCCCTCGGCGATGGTCAGCACGTCGGCCAGCGCCGGGTGGGCGGGGCCCCAGGTCTCACGGAGCCGCGACAGCAGCGCGGTGGCCCCGGTGGCGTCACCGTCCGCGAGCAGGACCCGGGCCCGGATCAGGGCCGCGACCGCGCTCACCGACGGCTCTCCCGGGAACTGCCCGGTCAGCTCGGGGTCGATGCCCTCCAGCAGCCGCTGCGCCGAGGACAGGTCGTCGCGGCGCAGGCTGAGCAGCGCCTGGGCCAGGCCTGCGAGCTCGGCGGCCTGGCCCAGCTCCAGCCGGCCTGCCTCCGGCCGGCCCAGTTCCGGCCGGTCAGCCCCGGGCAGGGCTGACTCCAGCGTTCCGTGCCCGGTCAGCACGTCAGCCGCGGACCGCCGGGCCGCCGTGAGATCGCCGTACCAGGCCTCGGCCAGCGCCCGCCAGGCCCGGGCCCGGGCCTGCAGCCCGGTCAGGTTGCCCGCGGCGAGCTGCCGGTCGGCCAGCCGCAGCGCGTGGCGGGCCGGCTGGATCTCCCAGCGGCGCAGCCTGGCCACCCCCAGCGCGAACCACAGCAGCCCCACGGCCCGGTGCTCGGGCTGGGTGCTGGCGGCCGCCTGGGCCTGCTCGGCCAGCGAGCGGGTCGTGGCCAGCAGGGCCGGGTCAGGGTCGGTCCGGCCGCCGGCCAGCATGACCCGCAGCGCGGCCAGCGTCGGCTCCATGATCCGCTGCATCGCCGGGATCGCGCGGCTCAGCGCCCGCTCCCCGCTGTCCAGGTAGGCGACCGCCCCGTCGCGGTCACCGTCCCAGAGCCGGGCGGCGGCCCAGGCCGCCGCGACGGCGGGGTCGTCGGACGAGCGGTCCGCGGGGAACAGGGACAGCACGCTCTCCAGGTCCGCGGTCGATCCCGGGCTGGCCACCCCGGCTCCCGCCTCGGCCAGGGTCTGCGCCGCATAGTCCCAGTCCTGCGCCTCGGCCGCGCAGCGTACCGAGGCGATGGGATGATCATGCGCCGCGTACCAGCGGGCCGCCCGGCGCAGCAGCACCGGGATCTCGTGCGGGATCTCCCGGTGCAGCTCGGCGGTGAGGACCTGGCGCAGCAGCGGGTGGTAGGCGTACTCGCCGCGCTCGCGGTCGACCACGTCCACGAAGCTGTTCTCCCGGCTGAGCCGGTCCAGCGTCCGCGCGCTGCCGGACTGCCCGGTCAGCGCGTCGGCCAGATCGCCGGACACCTGGCCGGCGATGCAGGTCCGGAGGAGGAACATGCGCGTGGCCGGGGCCTGCTTGACCAGGACCTCGTCCCACAGGTAGTCGGTCACGATCGGCTCGTCACCGGCCAGGTCGGTGATGGTCGCGCCCGGTTCCGGGTCAGAGCGGGCCCGCATGGCGGCCAGCCGCAGGCCCGCCATCCAGCCCTGGGTGCGGCGCAGCAGCGCGTCCCGGGCGCCCGGGTCGACGTCCAGGCCCAGCATGGAGAAGTAGGCGTCCGCCTCCTCGCTGGTGCAGGCCAGGTCGTGGCCGCCGATGTCGGCCAGCTCGCCGGCCACCCGCAGCCGGGCCAGCTGCAGGGCGGGCGGCTGCCGCGCGGACAGCACCAGCCGCAAGGTGGCCGGCGCGTGCCGGATCAGCAGGTCGATGCCACCGAGCACGGACGCGTCGGTCAGCTCGTGGATGTCGTCCAGCACCAGGATGACCGGCTCGGTAAAGGTCTGTGCCACTTCAACCAGCCGCAACGGGAACCCGTCCGGCGACACGTCTTCCAGCGACCGGAGGGATTCGGCCGGGATGGACCGCAGCCGGGCCAGGCCGGCACAGACGTAGGCCCAGAACCAGGACTGCTGGTCCTCGGCGTCCAGGGTGAGCCACACCACCCGGCGGGCCTGCGCGGGCGCCGCGGCCCAGGTGCTGCAGGCCACCGTCTTCCCGGCCCCGGCCGGTCCGGAGATCAGCGTCACCCGGTTCCGGGCGGCCTGATCCAGCAGGCCGGTGATCCGGCGCCGGCGCAGCACCGGAAAGTGCGACTGCGGGACCTGGAGCTTGCCCTCGAGGAACCGCGGCGGAGACTGGCCCGGCGGTTTCATCGCCGCCTGGGCGTGGGCCCGCACCGGCCCGCTCTGCTCACCGGCGCCCTGCTCACGGGCGCCCTGGTCTCGCCCGCTCTGCTCGCGGGCGGCCTGCTCTCGAACGCTCTGCTCCCGCACGCTGTGCTCCCGAACGTGGGGCGCCGCCGTGTCGGCCCGCACCGCCGTCTGCGATTCCGCCCCGTTCATGGTGCTTGTCATGGAATTCCCCCCCGAGACCCCCACACCCGCGGCACCCTCGCCCAGCCATTCTCATCCCTTGGGGTGAATGTGCAGGTCAGACGCCTTTGCGGGTCATACCCGGGGCCGACTGTTATCAACCGCACCGCCTTCCGGCTCCGTTTAACCCATAATTGAGGGTTAGCCATAACCGCAGCCTCACCCGTGGCGGGTGAGGCTGCGCCGCGACCCAGGGTGAGGCGGTGCCGCCGCGCCGGGTGAGGGACGGGGCTGGGCGGGCCGTCTCAGCGGAAGCCGGTGGCCGGGATCCGGCGGACCCGGGACAGCATCGGCTGGATCTCCCCCACCCCGTGGTCCAGCTGGTAGTCGAGGTTGATCGCCGCGTTGATCAGCGACAGGTGGCTGAACGCCTGCGGGAAGTTGCCGAGCTGCTCGCCGGTGAGCCCGATCTCCTCGGAGTACAGCCCGAGATGGTTGGCGTAGGTGTGCATCTTCTGGAAGGTCAGCGCCGCTTCCTCCATCCGCCCCGACCGGGCCAGCGCGTCCACGTACCAGAACGTGCACAGCGAGAACGTGCCCTCCTGCCCGCGCAGGCCATCGGGCGAGGCGCTGGGGTCGTAGCGGTACACCAGGCTGTCTGAGACCAGCTTCTTGTCCATGGCCTGCAGCGTGTCCAGCCACATGGGGTCGAACGGCGACACGAACCCCATCAGCGGCATCAGCAGCAGCGAGGAGTCCAGCACCTCGGTGCCGTAGTGCTGGACGAAGGAGCGTTCCTTGGCATTCCAGCCGCGCTCCATGACCTGCCGGTAATACGGTCCCGCTCGGACCGCCAGCGCATGATGTCCGCGGGCCCCGCCGCTCGGCGAGCCGGATCGCCCGGTCCAGCGCCACCCAGCACTGGAAGCGCCCGTAGATGAAGTCCTACGGCCGCCCCGGGTCTCCCAGATGCCTTCCTCGGGCTGGTCCCAGTGCTCGCAGAGCCAGTCCATCATGTTCACCATCGCGGTCCAGCCCACGTGCGCGGCCTGCAGCCCGTGCTCATCAGCCTGGGCGAAGGCGTCCATCGCCTCGCCGAAGATGTCCAGCTGGAGCTGGTCCGACGCGCCGTTGCCGATCCGGACCGGGCGTGAGCCGCGCCAGCCCTCCCAGTGGTCCAGGGTTTCCTCGGTCAGATCCGAGGATCCGTCCACCCGGTACATGATCCGCAGCGGGCACTCGCCGTTGCTGCTCTTGTGCTCGACCAGCCGGTCCCGGACCCAGACGCCGAACGCCGCCGCCTCCTCCGCGTAGCCCAGCCCCAGCAGCGCGTGCACCGAGAACGACGCGTCCCGGATCCAGGTGTAGCGATAGTCCCAGTTGCGCTCGCCACCTACCTGCTCCGGCAGCCCGGTGGTGGGCGCGGCCACCAGCGCCCCGGACGGTGCGTAGGTCATCAGCTTGAGGGTCATCGCCGAGCGGGTCACCATCTCCCGCCAGCGCCCGGTGTAGGTGGACTTGCGGAGCCAGCCCCGCCAGAACTCGGCGGTCTCGTCGGACAGCCGCTCCAGCTCGCCGTCCGGCAGCCGGCGCGGGCGCCCGCCGCCTGACTCCAGCACCATCCCGGCGCTCTCGCCCTCCTGCAGGGTGCGGTGGATCCGCAGGTCATTGCCCATCCGTTCGACCTCGGCGCCGAGGTCCCGCGTGGAGGTGCCCAGGCTGCCCACCGAGTGCAGGGTCAGTTCCAGCTGGCCGGTGTGGAAGATCGCCCCTTCCTCGGTGACCTCCAGGTGGTGTTCCTGGCGGCCGTAGTCGAAACGCGGCTTGACGTTGACCACGAACCGCATCGATCCGCGGACCACCCGCAGTAGCCGGACCAGCCGGTGGTGGCTGGTGGCCCGGCGTCCCATGACGTGCTGGCAGGGGGCCAGGGTGGTGCGTTCGGGACGGGTCAGGCAGACGGGCTGGCCGAGGCGGCCGGGCAGCGCGTGCTGGCCTTGGCCAGCAGCTCGCTCGCCTTGGTGGTAACGGCGGCGAGCTGGGTGGAGACCGCCTTCGCGGCGGCGGTGGCGCTGGGCTGGCTGCCGATGTTCTTCAGCGTCATCTGCAGCTTGACCAGGGCCGAGTTGAGCTCGTCGATCTGGGCCGTCCACTCGCCCGCGGCGTCCGTCCGCAGCCGGGCCACGTCCGCCCGGACCTCGGCGACGTCGGTCTTGAGCTTGCCCAGCGCGTCGGGGGTGGCCGACAGGTGTCCGATCTGGGCCATCGACGAGCGCAGCGCGGCCACATCGGTGCAGACCACCGAGGTAGGACTGGGTTGCGGGGCACTCGCGGCGGCGCTCCCGCCGGACGGGGTGCTCGCGCCCGACGGGGTGGTCGCGGTGGAGTTCCCGCCCGACGAGCAGCCTGCGCCCAGCAGCGCGACGGCGGCGACGAGAACCACGCCAGCAAGTCCAGCCCTCATACCGGAAACGCTGCCCCTTGCCCGCGCCCGCGTCGTCACCCGTGCAGGGTTATTAGTGACGTGGAATCAGCCGGAGGTCCAGGAAGCCGAGCGTCCGCATGCGCCGGGGAGGCGGGGCCCGCCGCAGGCGGGTGCTCGCCGAGCCGGCGTTCGGCGCGGAGCGGCGAGCGGGGGGTCCAGGGGGGTCGTCCCCCGGACTGGAAGCTTACGTCGCTCATACCAGGTGTCGTGAGTAATGTTCGCGGGGCGGGCACCCGCACCGCCGGCAATCACCCGACCAGGATGATGCCTGCCGATCCCGGGACGGCGAACGTGGCAGCCATGACGAACAGCAGAGACCCTGAGCGTGCGTTCCGGCTGAACACCAGGCCGCTGATCGTAGGCGGGGTGCTCATGGGGCTGGGCGGCGTGCTGGGCCTGGCCGGGATCGTGGTCAGCGGGACCAGCCTGGCGTCGGCCGCCCGTGACTGGGCGAACCGTCAGGAGGTTCCCCCGACCGAACTGGCCCGGCAGCACTGGGCCCGGGCCAAGGCCGCGACCGTCGCCGGCGCCTCCACGTGGCGCAACGGTACCCAGGAGCACGCCACCCCGCTGGCCTGAGCACCGGCCGATCACCACGGGCCCATCACCACGGGCCGATCACCACGGGCCGATCACCACGGGCCGGGCGTACGGCCTGGCCATTAGCAGCGCGATGTCTGGCTCCTGCGCGCGCGCTGAAGAGGGCTAGGGTGGCGCCGGACCTTCACCCGCGTCAGGCGATGCCCGCCGGGCGCCGCCTGCGCTGCAGTAGTCCCACAGACCACAAGGAGCCCAGATAGATGGCATCAGACCAGGTTGACGCACTGGTGATCTTTGGCGCGACCGGCGACCTCGCGAAACTGGAGACGTTCCCGGCCCTGGTGGGGCTGGTGGACCGCGGGGTCCTGGAGGTGCCCGTGATCGGGGTGGCCAAGAACGGCTGGGGCCTCGATCAGTTCCGCGACTACGCGGTCGCCTCGCTCAAGCTGAACCAGATGGACCCGGCCAGCCCGGCGGCCGCCAAGATGCTCGGCCTGCTCCGCTACGTGGACGGCGACCTGGGCGACGACGCGACCTACCACGCGATGTCGGACGCGGTCGGCGCCGGCCGGCAGATCCTGTTCTACCTCGAGGTGCCGCCGGTGCTGTTCGGCCGGATCGCGCAGGGCATCGCGACCGCGGGCCGGGCCAAGGGCAACCGGATCATGGTCGAGAAGCCGTTCGGCACCGACTTGCACAGTGCCATCGAGCTGAACGAGCTGATGCACCAGTACTTCCCGGAGGACTCGATCTACCGGGTGGATCACTGGCTGGGCCTGGACCCGGTGGAGAACGTGCTGTTCGTCCGGTTCGCCAACGCGCTCATCGAGCCGATGCTGAACCGCACCTTCGTGGAGAGCATCCAGATCACCATGGCGGAGGCGTTCGACGTCTCCGACCGCGGTGCGTTCTACGACCGCACCGGTGCGACCCGGGACGTGGTGCAGAACCACATGCTCCAGGTGCTCGCGACCGTGATGGCCGACCCGCCGGACGGCCAGGGCCTGTCCACCTGGCGCGACTCGAAAGCCCGGCTGATCTCCGCGATCCGCCCGCTGACCCCGGCAGACACGGTCCGCGGTCAGTACGACGGCTACACCAGTGTGGCCGGGGTGGACCCGCACTCGACCGTGGAGACGTTCACCGCGATCCGGCTGGCGGTCAACTCGTGGCGCTGGGCCGGGGTCCCGGTACTGATCCGCGCGGGCAAGTGCCTGCCGGTCACCGCGACCGAGGTGACGGTGCGCTTCCAGCGAGCCCCGTACGACGTGTTCGGCCTGGACCCGCTGCCGGACAACAACACGCTGCGCTTCCGGGTCTGGCCGGAGACCGCGGTCGGCATGAGCCTGGCGGGCAAGAAGCCCGGAGCCGGCTGGGAGCCCTGCGTGGAGGAACTGGCGTTCGCACAGCGGCCCGGCTCGGACATGCGGCCCTACGACCGGCTCATCGGCGCGGCGCTGGACGGGGACCGCTGGCTGTTCGCCCAGCAGAACACGGTCGAGGCCGCGTGGCGGGTGGTGGACCCGATCCTCGGCGACGCGGTCCCGGTCCACCCGTACGCCAAGGGCACCTGGGGACCCAAGGAAGCCGACCGGCTGCTGCCGGCCCGGGACCTGTGGCACGATCCGGCCGGTTGAGGGCCAACCGGACGATGCTGAGCGGGGGGCGGCGGATGACCGCGGAGGCCGCGGCGATCGCCACGGCGACCGGGGCGCAGCAGGATTGCTCCGGCCGGATCGTCGTCCAGCCGGATCTGACCATTCCCGGCCGCGCGGAGATCTCGGTGGGCCGGCTGCACCTGGACGGCTTCCTGGGCTGGTGGGCGTGGCTGGTCATCCACATCGGCTTCATGACCGGATTCCGTAACCGGTTCGGGGCCGTGGCGTCCTGGTGGTTCGCGTTCACCCGGGACCTGCGCCGCGAGCGCACCTTCACCAGCCGGGACGTCGGGGTCGTGCGCGACGTCTACGGCGAGGACCTGACCACCATGGTTGCCGCAACGAACACCGCCGGCCCGCCGGCGCCGCCCGATCCCGCGGGATCGGCGGGGCCAGGGAAACCCGCCCGTGGCCGCCAGTGACACCTCTCATGCCTGCTGGCCAGTCGGGCCCCATTCACCGGGCCGACTCTGCTTGTCGGTCCGGCCCCCTTCGGGGGGCCGGACTAGGGCAGCTTCGCGTAGTCCTCGCGCCGGGCCACCCCGCTGACCGCGTCGCCGATCAGGTAGCGGCGCACGTTCGCGGCCGCCTGCCGTGCCGCGTAGTACATGATTCCTGGCACATCCCCGGAGTTGTGCGGAGAGCCGAGCAGGTTGGGCAGCTCGAAGAACGGATAGTTGGTGCGGAACGGCGCCCCGCCGCGCGGCTCGTCCCACCAGGCGTCGATGCCTGCCGAGAAGCCCGGCGTGGCCCGCAGGTGCTCATACAGGGCCCGCTCGTCCACGATCGCGCCGCGGGCCACGTTGATCAGGATCGCGCTGTCCTTCATCAGGCCCAGCTCGCGGGGGCCGATCAGGCCGCGCGTGCCCGCGGTCAGCGGGATGCCGATGACCAGCACGTCCGCGGCGGCCAGCACCCGGTCCAGGTCGTCCAGGGTGCCGCAGAACTCGACGGGATCGTCCGTGTGGCCGCTGCTGTTGATCGCGTGGATCCGCGCCCCGAACGCCCGCATCAGCCGGGCCGTGGCCCGGCCGATCCCGCCGTAGCCGAGGATCGCGCACACCGCACCGTCCAGGGTGGCGGTGGCGGCGGCGCGGTCCCCCTCGGCGCGGGTCCACTCGCCGCGGGCCAGGGCCGCGTTCTCCTGAGGGAGGCGCTTGGCCAGGCAGAGCACCATGGCCATGACGTGCTCGGCGATGGGGTGCGCGTACGCGCCCACGTTCCCGGCCACCATGATGTCGGGGGCGATCACGTCGAAGTCCACCGTGTCCAGCCCGGCCGACAGCATCTGGATGAACTGCAGCCCCGGGGCACTCTGCAGCGCGCCGGCCGGCACCTCGCGCTGCAGCCGCAGGCCGATCAGCACCTCCGCCTGGCGCAGCACCTCGGCCCGCTCGTCCTCGGGCATCCCGTCGGTGTAGCTGAGGGTGGCCAGGTTGCCGAGGACGTCGGCGTTGATCGAGGTGAATTCGCCGTCTACCGGGTAGCTCACCGCTACCAGCCGCTCGTGGGCCATCGAGCCTCTTTCCTTACGTCCAGCCTGTGGGGGTCTGATGCCTGACCGCAATACACCAAACGGCGAAACACCAAACGCGATACACCAAACGGCAATGCTCCGAACCGCCGTGCTCAGCCTGCCATGTCCGAGGCCAGCTTCCGTGCACTGTATGACCGGCTGCGGACCAGCCGGCCCTGGGGGCCGGAAGATCGCCGCGGGGCCCTTAACTACCTCACCCCGGCCCACGTACTCGCGGCCCTGGGCGAGGTGCGGCTGGGCCGCACGGTGAGCCTGGAGGCCCCAGTCGAGGACCGGGTGGCCAAGGACAACCCCGACCCGGCCCGCCACCCGATGACCGGAACCGCCGATGACGCCAAGCCCCGCGGCGTGTCGTTCGCCATGGACCGGCTCGAGATGAACGTGCACGGCAACGCGGACAGCCACATGGACGCGCTGTGCCACGTGATGTACGACGGGACCCTGTACAACGGGGTGCCGGCCGACACCGTCAGCTCCAAGGGGGCCGCGGAGCTGACCATCGAGGTGGCTAAGGACGGGGTGGTCGGCCGGGGCGTGCTGCTCGACATCCCGCGGCTGCACGGGGTGCCCTGGCTGGAGCCGGGTGACTACGTGACCCCCGACGACCTCGTCGCCGCGGAGCAGGCCCAGCAGGTCCGGGTGGGCCAGGGCGACCTGCTGTTCGTCCGGGTCGGGCACCGGCGGCGGCGCAACGAGCTGGGCCCGTGGGACGCGGCCGCCGCCCGGGCGGGGCTGCACCCGACCACGATGGAGTTCGTCGCCGACCGGAAGGTCGCGCTGCTCGGCAGCGACAGCAACAGCGACATGGCCGGCGACGCCGCCGGCCCGGTGGACTTCCCGGTGCATGTGCTGGCCATCAACGCCCTCGGCGTGCAACTGCTGGATTACCTGCAGTTCGGGGACCTGGTCCAGGCGTGCGAGCAGGCCGGCCGCTGGTCGTTCCTGTGCGTCGTCGCGCCGCTGCGGCTGCACGCCGGGACGGGGTCGCCGGTCAATCCCATCGCCATCCTGTAGCGCCCTCGTCCGGGCCGGCCAGCCGGTGCCAGAGAGCCCGCTGCGCGCTGAGCCCACCCGCGCCCACGGCGATCAGGATCACCACGTTGAGCAGCAACTGGAAAAGCGAGCCCGCCGCGGCGTGCCAGCTGCTGAAGGCGACGGACACGCCGATCGACGCGGCCGCCGGGATGGTCGTGACCGAGATGAACACGCCGATCAGCGCGTTGGCCCGGGATTCGGTGAGCGAGACCACGCCGACCACGCCGGCCAGGACGGCCACGATGATGGAGAAGACGTTCGGGGAGTTGATCAGCTCCGCCACCGGCCGGGCCCCGTTCAGGAACGCGGCGGGGGCCACGCCAGCTCCCCGGATCGCCAGCGCGAACAGGAAGGTCACGATGACCGCGGCCAGGAAGCCGCGGCTCAGCGCGGTGAGCGCCTCCTGCACCAGCGGCCCATCCCGCTTGCTGCAGCCCAGCGCGGCCGCGATGATCGCGAAATACTCCGGGCCGACCACCATGGCCCCGACCACCAGGATCTGGGAGTTGGTCAGGATGCCCACGGCCGCGATGAGCCCCGCCACGACCAGCAGGACGTAGAAGCTCGGCGGATAGGTGGCGTTAGCGCGGATTGTGCCCTCCACCACGGCCCAGACCGGGATCTGCTCCCGTCGGGCGTACCGGCGCATCTGCGTGGCGTTCCGCGGGTCGTCGAAGGTCACGTTCACCTGGCTGACCGTGACCGAGCCGCGGGTGCTCAGGTCGAGCCTGCGCAGCTGCCGCAGCACCGGGTTGGCCGACTCGTCGGTCAGGTCGAAGTTCAGCGCATCGCCCTCCGGGCGGCGGGCCGCACCAGCGAGCACCACCAGGTTGCGCACACCCGGCTCGCCCGTGAGCGCGGTCACCAGCCGGGGGGTCAGCTCCTGCGGGCTCACCACGCGCACATGGAGCACGCGGCCTCCCTTGTTTCCCCCGGCATCCCCGCTGCGTATTCTGCCCGGCGCCCGGTCAGCCACACGTGACCGCGGCCTGGCCCGGCTGGGCAGGCGCGCTCCGGCTCTCAGCAGAAGGCCGCCGCGAAGTCGGTGGCGAACTGCCCGAAGGAACGGGCCGGCCGGCCGAGGAGCGACGGCACATCCTCGGTGAGCCAGGCTGCGTCGCCGTCGGCAATCATGCTGAACACCTGGGCGTTCATCGCGGCCACCGGCTCGGGGAGACCGGCCCGGACCATCGCTTCCTGGTCCTCCTCAGAGCTGAGCTCGCGGTAGGTGACCGGCCTGCCCAGCACCGTCGACAGCACCGCCGCCACGTCGTAGTAGGACAGCAGTTCCGGCCCGGTGAGCCAGTAGGTCTTGGTCACGTGCGGGGCGGGTGACGCGGCGATCACGGCGGCCACCGCGGCGACGTCACGCGCATCGATCATGCCCAGCCGCCCCGCGCCCGTTGATGAGCCGAAACTGCTGGTCTTCGCGATCGCCGGAGCCAGGACCAGGGTGTTCTGCATGTAGGCATTCGACCGCAGAAGCGTGTGATCCAGCCCCGAGGCGGCCAGCGCGGCTTCGATCTCTGTTTGCCAGCGCCGCCGGGCGATGGGCGAGTCCGCCGAGGCGTTGCTGGTGATCTTGACGACGTGCCCGGCCCCGGCGCGGACCGCACTGTCGATGACGTTGATCTCCTGCGCCGGAACGCCCGGGCTGACCAGCACCACGGTCGTGACGCCCTTCATCGCCTCATCGAGGGTGCCCGGCGCCTCGAGATCTCCCTCGGCAATCTCCGCCCCCGCCTGCGCTAGCGCGGCCGCCTTCTCCGGGTTCCGTACCAGCGCACGGACGGGGATCTCGCGCTGCCGGAGCAGGCGCACCGCCTCGGATCCCACCTTGCCGGTCGCGCCCGTGACCAGGATCATGACGTGCTCTCCTTGAACTTGATTGGGTTGTGTAGCCCACTTTCTCGACTCAAAAATGGGTTGTCAAGCCCAAAACTGCTGTTACCGTGAGGGCATGGTTACCGCGGCACGCCAGGCAGGCAGGCTGACGCCCAAGGGTGAGCGGACCCGGGCCCGGATCGTCGGCGCCGCCGCCCAGCTGATCTACGAGCGCGGCGTGGCCGGCACCACCCTGGAGGACGTGAAGGCGGCGGCCGGAGTCAGCGGCTCACAGCTCTCCCACTACTTCGCGGACAAGGACGGGCTCGTGCAGGCGGTCATCGACCGCCAGGCCGACGCCATCACCACCACCACCGAGCAGGCCGGCCTGGGCACCCCGGAGGGACTCCGGGCCTGGCGTGACCTGGTCATCACCGAGGCCGCCCGCCGCGGCGGCCAGGGCGGGTGCCCCCTCGGATCCCTCGGCAGCCAGCTCGCCGAGACCGACGCCCAGGCCCGCGCCCAGGTCGCCGCCGGGTTCGGGCGGTGGTCAGCAGCCCTCACCGAGGGACTGCGAGCGTTGCACGCCGACGGTCATCTGCCGCCCGGCATCAACCCCGATGACCTCGCCCTGACCCTGCTCGCGGCCCTTCAGGGCGGCCTCCTGCTCGCGCAGGTCCAGCGCGACACCCGCCCTCTCGAGACCGCCCTCGATACTCTCCTCGCCCTCGTCTCAGCCCCGTGAAATCAGTCCCGTGACCTCCCGCTACACGCCGCGTTCGGCGATCAGGCGGCCCGAGGAGATGGCCGCGTTGAAGGCCTTGAAGTCGCGCTCGTTCTGGTCCGCGTACGCGGCGGAGAAGTCCGCGATCGCGTTCTCGAACACGTCCGAGCCGCCCAGGTAGGAGGCGATGGCGATCTCGTCGCCGGACCGGGCGTGCGCCCGGGCCAGGGTCAGCCCGCACAGCTCGCCGTACAGCCGCAGGCCGCGCGGGATCATCGCGGCGATGTCGACCGAGAACTTCCAGTCCCGCAGCTGCCGGACGTAGAAGTCGCGGGTCTTGCCGTCCAGCCCGGCGAACCGTTGCCAGCCCAGGAAGATGTCGCTGGCCGCTTGCATGAGCCGCTGGCCGTTCACCACCCGCTCGCCCTGGTTGTTGTACTTGCTCTCCCCGGCGAAGCGGGCCAGCACCGATTCCTCGGCCTCCTTGACCTGGAGGAAGAGCGGATCGGTCTCGTCCCTTCCGAGCATCAGGATGATCCAGCAGCGGGTGCCCACGCTGCCCACGCCGACCACCTTGCGCGCGATGTCGGTGAACTCATACTGCTCGAGCAGCACCCGGCGATCGGGCTGCAGCGTCCGCCGGTACTGGGCGATGAGGTCTTTCAGTTCCTTCGCGATGTCGACCGCCCCGGCCAGCTCACCGAGCAGGTCGCGGAGCGGGACGATGACCGGGGGCTCGGAAACGATCCGCGGCTGCCCGTCCTCGATCCGGGTCAGCTTCTGCAGCTCCTGCATGCTGTCCCGGGTCCGGGCCTTGGCCAGGCCCTTGTCGAGCGCCTTGCGCTGGCGCTCCCTCAGCAGGTTGTCGAACCGGGCCCGGAACTCGTTTATGTCGACCTGGGTGTACCAGACGTCCAGGTTGCTTTCCCCCGATAGCTGCCGCATGACCTGCCGGTAGCGCGCGGCCGAGGCGAGCACGATCTTCCTGCGGTCCTTGTCGCTGAACCCGTTCTCCCGCGCGGCCACCTCCAGGCTGGCCGCCAGCCGCTTCACGTCCCACTCCCAGGGCGCGGGCAGCGTCTCGTCGAAGTCGTTGACGTCGAAGAGCAGCTTGCGCTCGGGCGAGCCGAAGAGGCCGAAGTTGGACAGGTGCGCGTCCCCGCACGCCTGCACGATAATTCCGCTGGCCGGGGTGCGGGCCAGGTCGCTGGCCATGGGCAGCGCCGCGCCGCGGTAGTAGGTGAACGGAGTCTCCATCATCCGGCCGTACCGCACCGGGACCAGGTCCGGAACCCGCGCGGCGCCCTGCGACTCCAGCAGCGCGACCGGGTCGGGCCGGTTCGCCGGCGGCTGCCACTCGGCGTGGCTCTCTCGCGGCACCTCGGCGCGCGCCGCCTTGCCGCGGACCCGGCGCTCGGCCGGGGTCATCCGCTGCCGCGGCGCCTCCAGCCCGGTCGCCGCGCTGCGGGGCGTCACCACACTCCGGCGTGCCCCCTCAGGTACCCCGGCGGGCAGCGTGGAGACGGCTCCGTTCTGGGCCGCCGGGCGGCGCGCGGTCGTGGTGCGCGCCGTCGCCGTGCGCGCCGTCGCCGTGCGCGCCGTGGTGGTGCGCGCCGTCGCGGTTCGCGATGTGCTTCGTGTCGTGCTGCGCGAGGTGCTGCGGGCCGTGTTCGCGGACGCGGGTGCCTTCGGGCTCGCGCTGGCCCGGCTGGCAGTCGTCCGGCTGGCGCTGGCCTGGCTGTTAGCGGCGCGGCTGGCGCTGGCCCGGCTGGCCGTGGGCCGGGCGGCGGTGCTCTTGGCCGCCGTGCTCTTAGCCGCCGTGGCTGGCGCGTCTTAGCCGCCGTGGTCCTGGCCGGCGCGCTCTTAGCCGCCGTGGTCCTGGCCGGCGCGCTCTTAGCCGCCGTGGTCCTGGCCGGCGCGCTCTTAGCCGCCGTGGTCCTGGCCGGCGCGCTCTTAGCCGCGGTCGTCTTGGCCGGCGCGCTCTTAGCCGCGGTCGTCTTGGCCGGCGCGCTCTTAGCCGCCGTGGTCTTGGCCGCCGTGCTCTTGGCGGCGCTGGTCCCGGCTCGCGCTGGCTTGGTAGTCGCCTGGCTCCCGGCGGCCCGGGTGCCGCTGGTCTTGGCGGCCGGTGTCTTACTCCCTGACGTCCTGCTCGGTGGCTGTGCCATGAGCTCCTGTCCTCCCTAGACCGTGAACCCGGGTGGGCCCGGTGCCGTGAACGCGTGTCATGACTGCGCGAGGCGGACGCCGCCCTTATCCGATCCACCCTGACCGCTGGCTGTCTTCGTCGCATCACCCCTCGGGGATGACGACGATGCCCCGTCGGCCAGCGAATCTGCGTAGTGAGACATACCCGCCCGGGCAGCGAACCGCCACCCAGAGGGCCGCATGCTCGGTGAACGCGGCTCTCGTCATCGGAGGGCCGCATGTCCCGACCGATCGAGGATTACGCTCTGGTCGGCGACCTGCAGTCCGCGGCGCTGGTGAGCCGGGACGGTTCCATCGACTGGCTGTGCCTGCCACGATTCGACTCCGAGGCCTGCTTGGCCGCGCTGCTCGGCGACGAGAGGTACGGGTACTGGCAGATCGCCCCGGCCCGCGAGATCACCCGGGTCCAGCGCCGGTACCGGCCCGGCACCCTGGTCCTGGAGACCGAGTTCACCACCGCCTCCGGAGTGGTCCGCCTCATCGACTGCATGCCGCCACGGGGCGCTGACCCCGTGCTGATCCGGCTGGTCGAAGGGGTGTCCGGGCGGGTTGACATGCGGATGACGCTCGCCGCGCGCTTCGAGTACGGGCTGACCCTGCCCCGCGTCCGGCGGCAGGATGCCGCCCGGCGGATCGTGGCCGGCGGTCAGTCGCTCTGGATATTCAGCCCGCTCGAGGTACGCGCGCCCGAGGCGGACCTGGTCGCCCGCTTCTCGGTCGGCCAGGGCGACCGGGTTCCGGTGGCGGCAGTCTGGCGCCCGTCGCACCTGCCTGCGCCCGACCCGCCGCCAGCCAGCGCGCTGGTGGAGCAGACCACCGACTGGTGGAAGGACTGGGTGGCCGGCCTGCGCGGCGTCGACCAGGGCGCAGGCGAGTGGCAGGACGCGGTGATCCGCTCGCTGATCACCCTCAAGGCGCTCTGCTACGCACCGACCGGCGGCCTGGTCGCCGCGCCGACCACCTCACTCCCCCAGCAGACCAGCGGGGTGCGTAACTGGGACTACCGCTACTGCTGGACGCACGACGCCGCAGACGCCGTGGAAGCCTTCCTGGCGGCCGGCGCCGATGAGGAGGCGGTCAGCCTGCTGAACTGGCTGGCCCGCACCGTGAGCGGTCCAGCGGCACAGGTCCAGGCGGTGTACCGGGTCACCGGGGACCGGCGGATGCCGGAGATCGAGGCCGAGTGGCTGCCCGGCTACGAGAACGCCCAGCCGGTCCGCATCGGCAACGCCGCGCCGACGATGCCCCAGTTCGGCATGTTCGGCGACGTGCTGCGGGCCCGGCTGACCGCCCGGACCGCCGGCCTCCGGCCGGCCGAGGCCGGCCCCGACGAGACCGGCGCAGCTGACACCGACGCCATTCTCTCGTTCCTGGAATCACACTGGCCGGAACCGGATGCCGGCCTCTGGGAGATGCGCGGGCCGCCCCGGCAGTTCACCTACACCAAGGCGATGATCTGGGCCGCTGCCGACTCCGCCGTCAAGATGATCGAGTCGTTCGGGGATCGCGGGCCGGTCAAGCGCTGGCGGCGGCTGCGTTCCGCGGTCCGCGCCGACGTGCTGGAGCGCGGGTACGACCCGGACCGGAACACCTTCACTCAGCACTACGGCTCGGCCGGAGTGGACGCCAGCCTGCTTCGCTTCCCGCCACTGGGATTTCTGCCGGCCGCCGATCCCCGGATGGCCGGCACCGTGGCGGCCATCATCCGGGAACTGGACGACAGTGGCGTGCTGCTGCGCTACCAGACCCACCCGCCGGGCGACACCGACGGCCTTCCCTCTGGTGAGGCCGGCTACCTGCCCGGCTCCTTCTGGCTGGCCCGGGTGCTCGCAGCCGCGGGCCGCACCGAGGAGGCCCGCCGGCTCTACACGGCCCTGCTCGGCCTGCGCAACGACGTGGGGCTGCTGGCCGAGGGTTATGACCCGCTGCGCAGGCGGTTCACCGGCAACCACCCGCTGGCCGGCTCGCACATCGGCCTGATCATGACCGCGCGGGCTCTTACCCAGATCGGCCATTTCGCCTCTTCTGGGTGATGTGCACGAGCCGGCCACAGGACACCGCTAGATCGCGGCCACCCCGAGCCGACCCGGGCGCCTCCGGGGCGGTGGCCGTTGGAGCGCACACCGGTCGGGGAGGCCTGACACACAATGAGCCGTCCGTTCTTCATGCCGCTTCTCGCCCCGGAAGGACCCGGACGCCGACTGGGCCGGCCCGCGGGGAAGTCCAGATCCCGGACGGCAGGATGGCTGCGGAGCCGGGCGGCAACCCGGCAGGCCCGGGCCAGGGTCCAGATTCCGTATCTGGGTGTGACCACATCCCTGGAAGGCTGCCGGGGCAGCGGCCTGGCGGACGCGGTGCTGCACCGGGTACTGCGCTCGGGCGCTCCGGTCGGCACCGTGATCCTGGACCTCGGAGCGGCCGCCACCCTGGAGCCGGAGACCTGTGCGGCGATCCTGCTAGCGCATCAGCGGCTGACCGCGATCGGCACCCGGCTGCGGCTGGCCGCCAGCGCGCGCGGGCTCATCGACTGCCTGGCCGGTGCCGGGGTGGTCCAGCAACTCGGCCGCGACACCATCCATACGAGCTTCCGCGGCGCGGTGCTCGCGGTGTACGCGGCCCAGCCCGGGCCGGGGCTGGCCGTGGGCCGGATCCGGACCGAGCTGGAGATGCAGGCCGAAACGATCGAGCTATTTGTTCTCGCCCGCGGCCCCCAGGTTCAGGCCGCACCGGCGCTATCGCCGCGGAGCACGATTGTTCCTGCTTCACCCGCTGCGGGTGGAGCCCTTCCGCCGCGTACGGCGGTGGACTAGGTCGCTACAGCCAAATCTGTAAGGGGAAAGGACGCCATGTCTGACCTGATCGCCATCGGTTACCCGGACGAGACGACCGCGGAACTGGCCGCGGAGGAGGCTCGCCGACTGGCCAAGGACCTGATCATCGAGCCCGATGCCATCGCGAGCATCGTCCGCGACAAAGAGGGCAAGTTCCACGTGCACACCAGCCATCATCCGGTCGGAGCCGGGGCGAGCTGGGGAATGTTCTGGGGGCTGCTGTTCGGCCTGCTGTTCTTCATCCCGTTCTTCGGCCTGGCCATCGGCGCCGGGATGGGCGCCCTGATGGGGAAGGTCACCAAGTCGGGCATCGACCGCGAGTTCCAGGACCAGGTCCGCGGCCTGCTCAAGCCGGGCACCTCGGCGCTGTTCCTCATGGTGGAGAAGGTGACCCCCGACAAGGCCACCGAGGCGCTCAGCCAGTTCGGCGGCACCGTGCTCAAGTCTTCGCTGTCCAAGGACGGCGAGGCCGACCTGCAGGAAGCGCTGCACGGGCAGAACACTCCGCCGGCCAGCTGAATCCGCGCCACCATGATCCTGGTCAATTAGTGCTGCTCCACAGCACTAATTGACCAGGATCATGCTTGTCCGGCCCAGCCCCAGATCAAGCCCGGCCCTCGTCCGGCTCAGCCCAGACGAACAGTGTGGGTGCAACGTCCATGCACCTAGATGTGCATGGATGTTGCACCCACGTCTCAGATGCCGAGCAGCTTCCGCTTCGCCGCGGAGAACCGTCGCTCAGGCCCCCTCACCCGGGGGCAGGGCCAGCCCGAGAGCGACCATGATCTCCGGGGCGGCCCCGATCACCCTCGGCCCGCCGACCTGCGGGGCGACAGCGCGCAGCACGCCCAGGATCTCGGCCGGGCTGGCCCCGGAGTCCAGCGCGTTGGAGACCTGCCACAGGTACGAGGCAGGCGGGGCGTCCAGGGCGATCAGCGCAGCGATCTTGACCAGCGAGAAGGTGCGGGCGTCCAGCCCGCTGCTCTCCTGCGCGGCCTCGCGCAGCTCCAGCGCCTCGCCGAGGACCTCCAGGTCGCCCAGGGACAAGCCGCTCAGCGCGTCCGCGGTCGCCGCGTCCACATCGGCATTGACAGGCATGTTCATGTTCGTTCCCTCTCGGTGGGCCGCGCGGCCCGCGCGGCGGCTTCTCCCGGCTGTCACGTTCGCGGGTTTCCCCGGCTCTGACGTTGACGCGCATCAGCGCATGGCGCGCCACCCGGCGCGGGTGAGGCGAAATGCGGCGCAGGTCACCCTAGGCTGGCGGGCATGACGAACCCGGCGGGCCAGCTCAAGCTGTTCCGCTCGGGCCCGGAGTCCGGGCCGCGGTACGGCACCCTGCTGCTGATCCTGGTCGTCACCTACCTGCTGTCCGCGTTCACGGTGGCCCGCCTGGTCAGCGCGGTGCAGGTGGTGCTGTTCCTGGCCGTGGTGCTGATCGCCCTGCGCAACGGCCGGTTCCGCCGCAGGACGGTGCGATTCCTCGCGGTGGGCCTGCTACTCGGCTCGGTCGTCTCCGTCATCCTCCGGCTCGTCGACCCCAACGGCGCCGGGGGCGGGCTGGCGAGCCTGTGGACGGCCCTGATCCTGCTGCTGGCGGTGTTCCTCATCGTGCGGCAGGTCATGCCCGGCCGCCAGATCACGGAGCAGAGCATCTACGGCGTGCTGAGCGCCTACATGATCATCGGGCTGATCTTCGCCGCCGTATACGCAGCGATGTGGAAGTTCAGCGGCCAGCCGTTCTTCGTCGCACGGGACGGCCAACACCAAGACGTTCCAGTACTTCAGCTTCACCACGCTGACCACGCTGGGGTACGGGGATTTCACCGCGGCCGAGGACAGTGGCCGGGCGGTGGCCGTGCTGGAGGCCATGGCCGGCCAGATGTTCCTGGCCACCCTGGTGGCCCGGCTGGTCGCCGGGTTCCGCTGGTCGGACCAGGCGGCCGCCCGGCGCAGCAGTCGCCAGGCGGCTACCGACCCGGGTGACCAGGCCGAGGTCACCGGCCCCGGCCCGGATCCGTCCCTCCCCGCCGGGGAACGGCCGCCCCGTCCTGGCCGCCCGGGGAAGGCCGGCGCGGCCGGCCTGGTCCGGCTGAGCCCCCCGGGTGCGGTGCGGGGACGCGGAACCGGCCATCGGCCCGGCGCGCGAAAGGGGACCGGGGAGTCAGGCCCGGTCCCCTCCCCCCGCCCCATGGAGCGGGATTGAACCAGGCGGCCCTGAGCACCGCGTGAGCGGCGGTACCCGGGGCCGCCCCCGGGGTCAGATTTCCTTCATCTCCCGGCCGTGCATGGCCAGCGCGTAGATGATCACGATGTCCAGGGCGATGAGGATGACTCCCCACACCGGATAGGCCGCGATGAACGCCAGGTTGACGACGGCGCTGATCACCGCGAGCGCGATCCCGACGGCCCGGGCCCAGGTCTGCCCGGCCAGCACCCCGAAGCCCACCAGGACGAACAGCACGCCCAGCGCCATGTGCGCCCAGCCCCAGCCCAGGTAGTTCACGTGCAGCGCCAGGTGGCTGCTCGTGACCGCGTAGTAGCCCCGCTCGAAGAGCGCGACCAGGCCATCGATGATGTGGAAAGCGCCCTCGACGATCATGACGACGCCCGCGAAGATGACCCAGCCCACCCAGCCGGAAGGCCGGGCCGCCGCCCGCGTGCCCCGGTAGCCAGCGGGCCGGTCGGTTCCTGGTGTCCGTTCGGCTTGCGTATCGCTCATGTCGTATCCACTCCCTCGGTAGCGGGGGCAGGTGGTGACAGTGACGGTCCGGCCGTGCCGGTGAACGGAGGTCGTGCCCCCCTAGACCGTTGTGGCCGGTTTCCACGCTTCCGAGGAGGCTTTCAGCAAGCATCACCCAGAGTGGGTGAAACACCCCCTCTGAGCCGGATCAGGCCAGCTCAGCGGGGGTGTCCGGGCCGGGGGATGCCTGGTCCGGGGACGCCTGGTCCAGGGTGGCCTGGTCCGGGGATGGCCGGTCCAGGTACCGGAGCCGGGCCGCGCGGGCAGGCCAGTAGTACACCACCGCCGTCCCGGCGATCATGTCGTGCAGGGCCCGGCGGTCCCGCTGGAACAGGATGCCGGTGAAGCCCAGCCCGAGGAGCAGGAAGCTGAGCGGGAAGGCCAGCGTCCGGATCACCGCGCGGCGCGGGCCAGCCTCGGTCCCGTCGGCCGCCACCACCCTGACCCCGAGCAGGGCCATGCCCAGGGTCTTGCCGCTCGCCCCCCACGAGTAGGCGAAATAGACGAACTCCCAGACCACGTACAGGATCGCGACCGGAAGATCATTGCGGCTCCAGGAGATGGAGTGCCCGGTGATAATGCTCGCCGCGAAGGAGACCGCCGCGAGGGCCAGCATGAACACCCCGGTGCTGACGCCCAGGTCCACCGCGTACGCCACGAACCTGGACACCGCCCCCCCGAAATGCGGCCGCTGTGCGGGAGGGTCGCGGCGCAGCAGCCGGGCGACCCAGCGGGCGATCCACTCGTCCAGCCCGACCGCCTGGCTGCGGGCCGCGTCCCGCGCGTCGCTCGCGACGCCGCCCGACGAGCGAGCGATCATCGCGCCGATGTCGGTGTGCATGGCGATGGCGTCGATGTCGACGCTCTGGGCGATGCCGTTGATGTCCACCCGGTCGACGATCGCGTTCACGTCCACCCGGGCCAGCAGGTCGTCGAGATCCACCTTGGCCAGCAGCTGGTTCAGGTCGACCTGGTCCATGATCTTGTCCAGGTCGACCCGGTCCACCAGCTTGTTCACGTCAACCTGGTCCAAGACGGCGTTCAGGTCGACCCGCTGCACCACGGCGTTCACGTCCAGGGTGCGGACCACCAGGTCGATCACCCGCTCGGCGGTCTTCTCGGCCAACTGCTCGACCGGATCGGTAATGCGCTTGCCCATCGAGCGCAAGCCATGAAGTGGGTCCACCCGCGTCAGCCCCTCTTGATCAGCCCGACCAGCCGTCGGTAGCCACGATGAGGCCCGCCGCCCCCAGGGTGCAAGCCAGGATTATCCGGCCATTGCGGCGCAGCCAGCCATTGAAGGCCAAAAGACGCCGTGTCGTTCGCTCCGGCGCGATCGAGGAACGCCAGCACCGGCCGGCTCGATGAGCACGGTTCAGCCGCCGTCGTGGCCGGCGGTCTGCGGCAGGGCCGCAGTCGCCGCCGGAGGCCTGCCGATCAACTCGATGAGGCCGAGGACCACGAGCAGCAGGATGGCCAGGACTATCGCCACCACGGCGGTCGGCCGGCCCCAGAACACGAAGATGATGGCAAACAGGGCCACCGCGGCGATGCGCAGTGCGTGGCGGTGCTGGTACGTCCATCCCCCCACTGGCCCCGTACGCAGCCCGGCCCGTTCCCCGCTGGACCGCAGCCAGCCCAGCCCGCCGGTCACCGCGCCGCGGGCCCGGACCGCGGTGACCGACGGGCCGGTGAAGAAGGCTCCGATGGCCACGATCAGGCCCACGACCAGCAGGACCCGCAGCCCATCCTTGATGAACCGGACCAGGGTGTCGTACAGGACCGCTGCCGCGTTACCGGGCAGCACGCTGTTCGGCACGCTGTTCAGGTAGATGCTGCGGGCGATAGCCAGGGCGATGCCGAGGACCAGCATGGACGCGGCCAGGCCGAGCCCGGCGCCGATCAGCGCCCGGCGGTGACTGCGCGCGATGTAGACCCCGGCGCCGAGCAGGAGCAGGGCCAGGATGGGCAGGACGATCTTCAGGTCGTTCAGCACCCGGTACCCGGTCTGCGCCTTGACCAGTTCCTTGGCGGAGAACAGGGGGAACGTGGGGTTGACCGCCGGGATGCTGTTGACGATCGAGAATCCGCGCGCGGTCAGGTCCTTCTTGACGACGTCGATGAACGGGCCGAGGTTCAGTACCACCTGGCCGTTGCTGATCGTGATAGACCCGTTGCCCTGCCCGGACAGGGCCTTGACTACCTGTGCGTGGGCCCTCCGGTTCACCTGCACCCACAAATTCGCCACCTGCGGGCTCGCGACGATCTTGGCCACCTGGGTGTGGATGAAGCCGCCCACCGCGCCCGCGAGCGACCCCGAGAAGGTCTGCAGCAGCGTGCCGACCCGGGTCAGGCCCTTGCTTTTCAGCGCCGCGGCGGCCTGGTTGGTGAGCGCCTGCACGTGGATACGGGAGTTGATCTCAAGCGTGATCTTGTCGGTCAGCGCGCTCTGGACGGCGGGCTCGTGGATGAGCGGGGCCACGTTCTCCACGTAGCGGTTGGTGTCGGACACCTGGTTGGCGGTCCAGACCGCGAGCACCGAGACGGGAGCGAGGATGCAGCCCAGCACGATGCACAGGGTGGCGACCGGGCCACGCCAGCTGGGCCGGCGCCGCCGGCCAGTCCCCGCCCACCGTGCCGCCAGAGGCGGCGTCCGGCGGCACAGGCCGGGCACGCAAAATAGCGACCTCGGCGCGGAGCTGTTCGAGCTCCGCTTTTTCATCAGCGGTGAGAGAACCGGGGTCGTGCGTAAGCCGATCCTTTGCCGCACCATTATCACCGTCAGACACCGGCCACCTCCTGCTCCCCTTACTGGGAGCGCTTGGAAGCCCGCCGCCGCGGGCACCTGTGCCCCCCGGTTGCGGGTGCCCCTCGGCGGCAGGCTTGATCACCGTCGCTGAGGCAGCCCCCTGGTCGCCTCCCCCGCACCGGGTGAAAGCCGGGCCAGTTCCGCCGGGGCCACCCAGGGCACCGCGGCGGGCCCGGTCGCTGTGTCCGGACGTGTCCGGACCTGCACGCTCCCAGCCAGGGTCTTCGGCGACCCGGAACGCTGCCCTGGCGGATGGCCAGGTGAAGGGGTGGCCAGCGCGGCTCACCCGCGGAGGGTGAGGTAACCCAGGCCCGCGGCAGCCATAGTCCAGCCAAGAGATATCAGCGCCCCAGCCCGCATGGCACGTTCGCCGGCTAGGACGCGGCGACCCGGTAACGGGTGGCCTGACGTGGGAGGAAGGCGCTCGTGACTATCGGCGGAAGCGCGGCACTGATCATCATCGGTGCGATTCTCCGCTTCGCTGTCACCTGGACGCCCAAGAACGTCGACTTGCAGGTCATCGGAGTGATCTTGATGATCGGCGGGGCGGCCGGCCTGTGCGTCGCCATCGGCCTGATGCTCATGCGGCGGCGCGACCGGGGCGCGGCAGAGGTGACCGAGCAGCGTCGTTACGTCGAACCGCCGAGGTAGCTGGCGCCGCTGCGCACGACTCAGATTGCCGTTGACGTGGCACCTGCGACGGCTAACGTTTGGGGTGTGACGCAGCAACAGCTGGGCCTGCTGGCCGCGGTCAGCATCGTCGTGTGCTGGTGCGCTTTCGCAGTCACCTGGCTCGCGGCCGAGCATCACAACCTGGAACGGGCCCCGGAGGAACGGACGCGTTCCTGGTTCGGAACAGCCGTCACTCCCGCCCTGATCATCGTGGTCGTGGTCAACCTCGCAGTGCCCAAAGCGGACTGGCGCTCGCTGACGTTTTACGCTCCCCCGATTCGCATCCTGGGGCTGGTGATCCTGCTGGCCGCGACGGCCTTCACGATCTGGGCCCGGCTCGTGCTCGGCAACATGTGGAGCGGAGCGCCCGCAGTCAAGCAGGAACACCAGCTCCGCACCAATGGGCCGTACAGCGTAACCAGGCATCCCATCTACACCGGGATGCTGGGCATGCTCCTCGGCTGCCTGCTGGTGGCCGGGGGCGGGCGATGGATCGTGCCCTTCCCCGTGTTTCTCGTGCTTCTGGAGATCAAGCTCCACATCGAGGAACGGCTGATGCAGGCCGAGTTTCCCGACGACTATCCGCGCTATCGCCAGCAGGTGCCTCAGCTCGTACCTGGCCTGAAGCTGATCAGCAGGCGCCGGATGGCCATCGGCTAGGCGGCCATCCTCACCGTTAGCCGTGCCGCCGCCGAGGTTCATCGAGCCGGCCCCGCTCGTCGTCAACGTACGTCACCCGGGGGTGCAAAATCATGCTGGGGCCGAGGTAAGCGTTTCTGGTCACTGGTGGGTTAACGGATGTGAGCCAAGACAACGCCGAGTTCGCCGAGTTCTTCGCGGCAAGCTGGGAGCCGTGCCTGCGAGCGGTGGCCGCCAGCACCGGCAGCATGACGCTGGCCGAGGACCAGGTCGCGGAGGCGTTCGCCCGGGCGTGGGCGTCCTGGCCCAAGGTCAGCCATCATCCAGCGCCCCGGGCCTGGGTGGTCCGCACAGCGCTGAACGCCGGGGCGTCCGCGTGGCATCGGCGCAGCAAAGAAACGGCGCTGGCCAGTCAGGACATCGCGGCGGCCGGCAGCGAGGGGACCGGCCTGGACACTGCCGTGCTCGCCGCGCTGCGCCGCCTGCCGGCCCGCCAGCGGGAGGTGATCGTGCTGCGTGTCTTCCTCGACCTGGACATCGACACGACCGCCAGGCAGCTCGGCATCGCGCCGGGAACGGTCCGGGCTCACCTATCGAGGGCCATGACCGCCCTGCGCGGCGAACTGGCCCCCGTCATGATCACGGAGATCAGACGATGAACGACGACGAGCACCTGGACGACAGCGCCCTGACCGCGGAGCTGGTCGATTCCCTGGCCGAAGTGGCCGTGCCCGGGCGGCCACCGCTGGCCGCGATCACCGACCGGGGCCGTGTGTACAAGCGGCGGCGGCTGGCAGGCTTCGCGGGCCTCTGCGTTACCGGTGGCACCGCGGTCATCGCGCTGGTGCTCGGCCTGACCGGCGTTTTCGGTGCGTCCCCCGCCGGCGGGACCGGGACGGGCCAGGCCGCAGACTTCACCCTCACCAGCTATGTCAACGGCACCGTCACGCTGCGCCTGGGGCAGGTGTTCGACCCCGCCGCGCTGCAGCGGGCCCTCGCGCACCACGGCATCCGGGCTCTGGTCATGAACGACACCTACTGCTCGTCCAGCCCTGCGGTACCCAACCCGGTCATCGGCGGGGTACTGCCCGGCTCAGCCACGCCACCGCACGGTCACGGTGTCCAAAGGATCTTGATGACCGCGAACTTCCCGGTAAAGCCCAGTCAGCTGGCCCCGTCCGTTGACCCCGTCACCGCAGTGATCAACCCTGTGGCGATGCCCTCCGGGACCGAGCTGTTCATCGGCTTCTACGACCTCGGGCACACCTTCTTCTCGGACCTCATCTACACCGGCTCCCACACCTGCGGCACCGGCCAGGAGCCGCCCGGCCTGGCCCGCTTGGACCGGCCCCCGCCAGCCGGGCACTCATGACCCGGCCGCCAGCCTGTGCCAGAACGCAAAATCCAGCCAGGCCGAGGTAAGCGTTTCCGGTCACTGGCGGGTTAACGGGTGTGAGCCAAGACGACGCCGAGTTCGCCTCCGCGCCCGGCGCATCTGATGGTGCCCAGCCGCCGCAGGTCATGGTGGCGGCGGACGGTATTTCCCGGACCTTCGGCAGCGGGCATACGGCCGTGCACGCCCTGCGGGAGGTGTCATTCACAGTAGGCCGGGGTCAGCTCACTGCCTTGCGCGGGCGATCCGGCTCCGGCAAGACCACGCTGCTGAACATCATCGGCGGCCTGGACAGCCCGACGGCGGGGCAGGTGCGGGTGGATGACCGCGAGGTGAGCCGGATGACCGAGCGGGAGCGGCTGGCGCTGCGGCGGGACACGGTCGCCTTCATTTTCCAGTCCTTCGGGCTCATTCCCATGCTGTCCGCAGCCGAGAACGTGGGGATCCCGCTGCGCATCGCCGGCACGCGGCCCAGCGACCGCCGGGAGCGGATTGCGGCCATGCTGGCCCTGACCGGCTTGTCCAGCCATGCTGCACACCGGCCGAATGAGCTCTCCGGGGGCCAGCAGCAGCGGGTCGCCATCGCCCGCGCGCTGGCCGGCCGGCCAGGCCTGCTGATCGCTGACGAGCCAACCAGCCAGCTCGACCTGGAGACCGGCCGGCAGATCATGGGGCTGCTGCTGAGCGTGGTGCGCTCCGAGGGAATCACCGCCCTGGTCGCCACCCACGACGAGGCGCTCATCGACCTGGCCGACGAGGTCCTGGTTCTGGAGGATGGCTGCGTCGTGACCGGACAGACTGCCGGGCAGCAGGCCCTGGCCGGGGACGCCGGGAGCTGATCTGTGCCTGGTCTGGGAATCTCCTTCCTGGCCCGCCGGGCCAGATCCTCATGGTTGCTCCTGGCCTGCGTCGCGGTCACGGTCCTGCTCGCCACCGGGCTCGCGACCGTGCTCTGGACCTTCGCCGCCGCGGTCATCCCGCCCGGAGCGCAGCGCATCCTCGCCGCCCCGCAGGGCCGGGTGATCGGGCTCAGCGGCGTGGTGGACGACGCCGGGCAGGCTGCCACCGACGCGCGCCAGATCCGTGCCTCACTGCGTAAGGCCTGGCCGGGGATCGGTTACCAGATGGAAGGCGCGCTGTGGGCGAACCTGATCACGCTCTCGCCGCCCCGGGCCGTCCGCGCCGAGCCGAGCCCGGTCCGGGGACTTCCGCCCCCGGTCGACTGGCAGATCCAGGTCGCGGCGCTGGCCGGAATCAGCGCCCAGACGACGCTGACCGCCGGGACATGGCCAGGCCCGCCGAACCCCGGCAGCCCGCTCCCGGTCGCGCTGCCGGTGGCCGTGGCCAGCCGGCTGCACGTGACGCCTGGCTCGGTGCTGAGAGCCGCCACCCGGTCGGGCCTGGCCGCGGCCGGACTGCGCGTCACCGGCCTGTTCCGGGTCAGGAACCCGGCGTCGCCGTACTGGGCGCTGGACCAGGTGCCGGTCTCCGGCTTCGCCGCCAATACCATCCCCGGGGCCGGCGCCCCGGGTTCCCTCGTCACATACGGCCCCGCCGTGGTGAGCCCCGCGGCGTTCCGCAGCGGCGTCACCGCGCGCCAGGCCTCGTGGTTCGTGCTTCCGCCGGCGCCGGTCATGGCCCGGCAGAACATCGGCGCGCTGGCCGGCCGCACCAGCCAGGTGGTGACGAAGCTGACCACCTTGATCCTCCCGTCCGGGCTGCAGGTGACCACGCGCCTGCCGCAGCTGCTGGCCGGAATCGCCAGCAACGTCGTGCTGGCCAGGTCGCTGTTCACGATCGGCGCGCTGGAGTTGCTGCTCGTCGCGGGGGCGGCACTGGTGCTGGCCGCGCGGCTGCTGGCCAGTCTTCGCGACGAGGAGTCCGCGCTGCTGCGGGCGCGCGGCGCCACCAGGTGGCAGCTGACGCGGCCGGTGCTGGCCGAGGCGCTGGTCATCGGCGCCGTGGCCAGCGTGGCCGGCGTGCTGGCCGGCGTTCGCCTCACCGGCGTGCTGGCCAGCGCGGGCCAGCTGCGCCTGGATAGTTACCAGGCCAGCCGGATCAGCTGGCTGGCGTGGCTGTCGGCGCTGGCCATGCTGGCGCTGTGCGTCGCGGTGATGGCCTGGCCGGCGCTGCGCGCCGGGACCCCTGATGCGGCCAGGATCCGCCAGGGCCGGCAGGCCCAGCTCGCCGGGGTCGCCTGGGCGGGCGGCGATCTGGCCGTGGTGGCGCTCGCGGCGCTCGCAGTGTGGCAACTGCGCGGCTATTCGGCGGTCGCGCGTCCGGCGGCGGGGTCTTTCGGGATCGATCCCGTGGTCGCCGTCGCTCCCGCGCTCGCGCTGGCCGGAGTCGCGCTCGTGCCGCTCCGTACGCTGCCGCTGCTGGCCAGGCTGGCCGACGGGGCTACCGAGCGCGGCAGGCGGCTGGCCGCTGCCATGGTGAGCTGGCAGATCGGCAGGCGGCCGATCCGCCAGGCAGGACCGATCCTGCTCGTCGTCGTCGCGACGGCCACCACCACGCTGGCGCTGGCCGGGTGGAGGAGCTGGCAGCAGTCGGCTGCGGACCAGGCCGCGTTCGCGGTTGGCTCGGACGTGCGGGTGGACGCCACGGCCGGGGTACCGCTGGACCCCAGGGCGATCACCGGGGAGCCGGGGGTCATCGCCATGACGCCGGCCAGCATCGCCAGCATCGGCAGCGGGGGCCAGCTGATCGCCCTGGGCGCGGCCACGGCGGGCCAGGTGATGCTGCTCCGCCCCGACCTGTCGCCGGTTCCGCTGAGCTCGCTGTGGCGGAGCATCATCCCGCGGCGGCCGGCCGGGCTGGCGCTCCCCGGCCTGCCGGACCGGCTGCAGATCCTTGCGGCGCTCGGGGCGGGCCCGGACACCAGCGCGGCGGCGCTGCGGAGGGAGCTTGGCTCAGCCACCGTCACGGCCTTGATCCAGGATGCCGACGGCGTCAGCTACCAGCTGCCCGCCGGGGTGCTGCCCGCCGACGGCCAGCGGCGTGCCCTGGTCGTCTCACTGCCAGGCCCGCGGCAGGCCAGCTACCCGCTGCGGCTGCTCAGCCTCTCCCTCACGTATGTCCTGCCGCGCTACCACCCGGCGAGCCCGCTGGCGGCCCCCACCGGCAAGCTCAGCATCTTCTCCCTCGCGGTGGCCGGGGCGGCCAGCGGCCCGTTCGGCCCGCCGTTCAGCCACGGTGCCGCGCTGGCGGCGTGGCAGGCCGCGGGATCCTCGCCGCACGTGCCGACCGGGCCGGCGGGCACGTTCGAGACGTTTCCGCCATCGGACGGCGCACGGCCAGCGATCCTGAGCTGGCGCGGCGGCGCCGGGGGAAGCCGGCAACTCACGTTCGCTACCGGACACGATCCGTCGGTATCGATCATCAACAACGAGCTCCTCGATCCCCAGACCATCACCGGGCAGGTCGGGATCACGGCGCAGCCGCCGTCCCGGATCGTCCCGGCCATCGCCACCAGCGGGTACCTGACTGCCAACCGGCTGCATACCGGATCTATCGTCTCGGTCCCGGCCGGCGGATCCTCGGTCCCGGTCCGGATCGTGGCCTCGGTGGCCAGGTTCCCGACGGTGTTCGGGCAGAACCGGGCGCTCATTGCTGACCTCGGGACCGTCAGTGACGTGCTCGCCGCCGGCCAGGGCGCGCCCTTGCCGGTGACCAGCATGTGGCTGCGCACCCGTGACGGCCGGGTACCGCACGTGCCGGCCGGGCTGTCCGTCGCCGACCGCGCCCGCCAGCGGGTGGCCCTGCTGCACAATCCGCTGCTGAAGGCGCCCAGGCAGGCCATGCTGGCCATCGGGGCGGCGGCGTTGCTGCTGGGCGTGCTCGGACTCTCGGTCAGCGTCGCGGCGAGCCTGCGCACGCGGCGGACGCAGAGCGCCGTGCTGGCCGCGCTGGGTGTAGGCCAGCGTGCCCAGGCCGCTCAGCTGTGCCTGGAGCAGTTCGCGCTCAGCGTTCCGGCCGCGGCCGTGGGCCTGCTCGCCGGTATTGGCCTGGCGCGGCTGGTGGTGCCCGCGATCACGCTGAGCACTGGTGCGAGGTACCCGGTGCCGCCGGCCCTGGCGGTACTGCCGCTCGGCGCGGCCATCACCCTGGCCCTGATCATCGCGGCGCTGCCCGTCGCCGCAGCCGCCCTGTCCGTCGCACGCAGGCCGGACCCGGCCGCGCAGTTGCGCGCGGAGGCCAGATGAGGACGCCGTGGCGGCGGCTGCGCGCCGCCTGGATCACGCTGACCGGCACCGGGGCAGCCGCCAGCGTCGCGTTCGGCCTGCTCGTGCTGGCCTCCGTGCTGGCCAGCCTGGCGATTCCGCGGGACAGCACCGGCTTGCGCACCGGGGCGCTGCGGCACACGGTCGCGGCTTCGCCGCTCGACAGCGCCGTCGTCGGGACGATCGGCCTGCTGACGGCGTCGGAGACATTCGGCCAGAGCGCGGGCGAGAGTCCGGGCCCCGTGATCGCCGCGATCGGCGCGCGCCTGCGGTCACGGCTGGCCGCGACGGGGATGCCGATAGCCAGCGACCCGCCTGCCTGGTCCAGCCTGACTTCAGGCTACGGCCCGGTCACCGGTGCGGCCCGCGCCGCCGGGCGCGGGCAGCCGCAGTTCGAGGTGACCTACCGGACGGCGCTGTCCCGCTACAGCGACCTCGTGACCGGGCGCCTGCCGTCCGCCGGTCAGGGGGCCATGGTGCCAGCCGCGGTGACCGCCGCCACCGCGGCCAGGTTCGGCCTGCGGGTCGGCACCCGGCTCAGCATGGGCCCGACGGTGCGGCTGGTGATCACGGGGATCATCCGGCCGGTACACCCGGCGGCCGACTTCTGGACTGACGATCCCGCGGTGGCCCGGCCGACGCTGATCGCGGGCACGTCGTCCAGGCCCGCGCACTGGGCCGGGGCGCTGTTCATCGGCGCCGGCGGGCTCCCGCTGGTCGTATCCGGCCTCAACGACAGTCTCATGCTGCTCACCTGGGTGGTCCCGGCCGACCTCGGCCGGCTCACCGCGGACCAGGCGAGCGCGGTGCAGGCGGGCCTCAGCGGCCTGGCCTCCTCGGGGCTGGTGATCAGCGGCGGAACCGCGCCTCCCCCGGGCAATCAGGGGTCTTCCCCGGGCAGTCAGACGTGCCCAACGACCTGTCCGTCCCCGTCCGCGGTTCCCCCGGTCACGGTGACGGTCAACTCGCAGATTCCGGCGATCCTCTCCCCGTTCGTCGCCGCGGACAATGCCGTGGCCCCGGTGCTCGGGCTGCTGTATGTCAGCCTGGCCGTCATGGGCGCGGTGGTGGTGCTGCTCGGCGCCCGGCTGGTGGCGCAGCGCCGCGCCGCGGAGTTCACGCTCATGCGGGCGCGCGGCGCGGCGCTGCACCAGCTCGGCTGGCTGGTCCTGCGGGCCAGTGTGGTCATCGCCGTGACCGCCGGGGCGCTGGCCGCGCTGCTCGCCATCCGCCTGACCCCCGGCGGCGGCAATCGCGTGAGCTGGTGGCTGGCTGGCGTTACGATCGCGGTGACGCTGGCCGGGCCCGTGCTGATGAGCGTGGTCCCGCAACGTGTGGCGGCTCCGGCCACCGGCAGGCCGGCCAGCGGGGCCAGCGGGCGGACGCGCGCAGCCCGGCGGATCGTGCTCGAGGTGGTTCTGGTCGCCGCGGCGATCGGCGGGCTCATCGTGCTGCGGAAGCAGGGCGTGTCCGCGGGGAACCCGTCCCTGTACCCGAGCGCGGCGCCAGTGCTCCTCGCCATCCCGGTGGCCGTCATCGTGCTGCGCTGCTACCCGCCCGCCGCCCGCGCCCTGGCCCGGGTCGCGGGCCGGTCGCGGGGGGTGGCCGCGTTCGTCGGGCTGGCGCGGGCCACCCGCACCCCGCCCGGCGCCGCCTTGCCGGCGTTCGCGCTCGTGCTGGTGCTCACCATGGTGGCGTTCCCCGCCATGATCAGCGCTTCGGTCACCCGTGGCCAGGTGGCCGAATCCTGGCGGCAGGTAGGCGCCGACGCGATCATCGAAGCCCCCGTCCGCGCGGTGATTCCCCCGGCGCTGCAGCGCCAGATCGCCGCGATGCCGGGAGTTGCCTCCACCGCGACCGGCGTGGTCTCCGCCGCGGCGCTGCCGGCCACCGGGCAGGAGCTGACCGCGGTGTTCGTCAGCCCGGCCCGGTATGCGGCAGTGACCGGCCAGGCGCCGGGCGTACGGTTCCCGGTGGCCGCGCTGTCGGGCACCGCCGCGCGCGGTGCCGCGGCCGTGCCCGCGGCCGCCAACGCCGCGGCCGCCCAGCTTGTCGGCGCGGCACCGGCGCAGCTCAGCCTGGACAGCACCCAGATCATCACGATCCGGGTGGCCGGCCGGATCGGCGGTGTCCCCGGTGTCGGCGCCGGCGCCGTCGTGGTGCTGCCCCTGTCGGCCCTCGGGTCACCCGCGATCGCGCCGAACCTCATGCTGGTGGACGGTTCCGGGCTGGGCGGGGCCCAGCTGCGCGCGGACGTCAGCCGCGCGCTGCCCGGCGGGGCGGTCACGCTGCGCGCGACCGCCCTCGCCGCGATCACCGGAGCGCCGGTACCGCAGGCGGCACAGGTGGCCCTCGCGCAGGGGATGGCCGCGGCGGCCGGGTTCGGCGCACTGGTCCTGCTGCTGTCGCTGCTGCTCAGCGCGCGAACCCGCGACATGACGCTGGCGCGGATGGCGACGATGGGGCTGCGGCGCTGGCAGGCTCAGCTATTGCTGGCGGCCGAGACGCTCCCCCCGGTCGTAGCCGCCGCCATCGGGGGCGTCGCCTGCGCCTGGCTGCTTGTGCCGCTGATCGGGCCGTCAGTAAACCTGGCGGCCTTCACCGAGGCCGGCCCGGGCATCGCGGTGGTGTCCGCCCCATTCCCGCTGGTCGCCGCCGCCCTCGGGCTGGTGCTGGCCGCGCTGCTCGTCCTGGCTGCCCAGGCCGTGGTCACCTACCGCCGCGGCAGCGCCAGGGCGCTGCGGATCGCTGATTGAAGGAGCCGAGGCATATGACTGAATCCGGCACCACCGCCCGGCCACCCACCGGGGATGGCAGGCCTACCGAACGTATCCCGGACGACCAGCCCCCCACCGGCGCAGACGCGATGATCGTCTGTGACCGGCTGGTCCGGATCTACTCCGGAGACGGCCTCGAAGTGCAGGCCCTGCAAGGGCTGGACCTGATGCTCGCCGACGGAGAGCTGACCGCGCTGATCGGCGCGGCGGGCAGCGGCAAATCCACGCTGATGAATATCCTCGCCGGCCTGGACACGCCGACGGCGGGGAAGGTGTGGGTGGCCGACCACAACCTGGGCGCGATGACCGGCAAAGAGCGGCTGGCCTACCGGCGGCGTACCGTCGGCTTCATCTGGCAGCAGACGTCGCGGAATCTGCTGCCCTACCTGACGGCCCGGCAGAACGTGCTGCTGCCGATGCGGCTCGGCCGTCTTGGCCGCCGGGAGCGGCTGCGCCGCGCCAGCTTCCTGCTCGAGACCCTCGGCATCGCGTACTGCGCCGGCCGGACACCGGACCGGCTGTCTGGCGGTGAGCAGCAGCGGGCCGCCATCGCCGCAGCACTGGCGAACGAGCCGAGGGTGCTGCTGGCCGACGAGCCCACCGGCGAGCTGGACTCGGCCACCGCCCACGAAGTCTTCTCCGCCCTGCAGACCGCCAACACCGAACTCGGCGTCACCGTGCTGGTGGTCACCCACGACCCGGCCGTGTCATCGCAGGTTCGCCGGACGATCGCCATCCGGGACGGCCGGACGAGCAGCGAGACCATCCGGCGCGCGGCCACCGACGAGCACGGCCGGACCGCGCTGCACGCGCGTGAGTACGCGACGCTGGACCGCGCGGGCCGGATTCAGCTCCCGCGCGAGATGACCAGGCGCCTCCGCATGCGACACCGGGTCCAGCTGCAGGAGGAGCCCGACCACATCGGCGTCTGGCCGGACCAGGCCGCCCCTCAGGAACCAGACCGGCGCACACCGGATTCGTAACCTGGGCGGCGAGTTTTGCCTGATCCTCCCGCCGTCGGAGCGCACTTGCAGGCGTCTTAGCCAGGATGTAGCGTCGCTGGAGACCTCACGCAACCGGAAAGTGATCAATAGTCCGCCCGATGACATTCAGAACCGAGAGCCGCATAAAGATCGCCAGCAACGTCCGTGAGGTGTGGGCGTATGTCTGTGACGTCGGACGCTGGCCGGAGTGGGCGCCAACGGTTCTCGCATGCCGGGTTCGCGGAGGAGCTCCGCTTCAGCCCGGCTCGCGGGTGGAGCAGCGGGCGAAGCTGATACTCGGGATGAGTCGCAGCCGGAGCCAGGAGGTGACCGCTGTCGAGGCGCCCCGCCACGTGGCGTTCGCCGGGCCGCTGGGTATTTCCACGGCGCGCTGGGGGATGGAACTCGAGCCGGTGGACGATAGGCAGACCGACGCCATGATGTGGATTGAGGTCGACCTCGCGGGCATCATGCGCGTGGTCCCCGGCCGCTCTCTTCAAGGCAGAATTCAGCGCGTAAGCGATGGTGAGATGGTGGCGATCAAGGCTGCGGTCGAGTCCGCTACCCGAGGCGGCCCGGAGTCCTAGGTGGGTGGCGCGCGGATCTGCCGCGACGCTTCCGAGATCGAGGAGCACACCGTGAGCCAGGTTGACCGCAGGCGAGAGCACCTGATCGAGACGTACCGCAAGAAGGCGAAGCACTACGACATCACCTCCCGGCTCTACCCCGTGCCCGGCTACCCCCAGCGAGGACAGCGCCTCCGGACCGTACAAGCACTCGGCCTTCGCGCAGGTGACACGGTGGTCGACGTCGCCTGCGGCACAGGCCTGAACTTCCCGATGCTGGAGAAGGCGATTGGTCCCGGCGGCCGGATCATCGGCGTCGATCTGACCGACGCGATGCTCGCCCATGCCCAGCATCGGATAGAGGCGAACGGCTGGAGCAATGTCAGCCTCGTGCAATCCGACGCGGCCGGCTTCGACTTCCCCGCCGAGGTCGATGCGATCCTGTCCACGTACGCCCTGTCACAGGTGCCCGAGTGCGCAGCGGTCATCGCCCACGGTGCCACGGCCCTCTCCGAAGGCGGACGCTGGGCGGTGCTGGATCTCAAGGTTCCCGACAACACGCCAGGGTGGCTAACGCAGCTCGGAACCGCAACGGTGCGGCCTTTCGCCTGGATAGATGAGTGGGTCATGCGCCGTCCGTGGGCGGCGATTCGCGCAGCCATGCAGGAAGAACTGGCCGATCTCTCCTGGACCGAGTTGTTCTTCGGAACCGCATTCCTCGCTGCCGGGTCGCGCCGCCCTGGAACCTTCGGTGTACGACCGCCGGGGAACGGCCATCAGTGACCGTGGGCTGAGCATCGCGGGTAAGTTGGCTGAGTGCCCGCCCGCGCGCTATTTCATACCGCTCCGCGCTGCGTGGATATCAGGGAAGTGCCCACACCGCGGCCTGCGGCCGGTGAGGTCCTGGTCCGCACCTTGTGCTCGGGCATCAGCGGTGGCACCGAGCGGCTGGTGTACCGCGGCGAGGTCCCTGCCGAGCTGGCGCTGGACGACACGATCGACGCGCTTGGCGGTACCTTCTCCTATCCCTTCACCTATGGGTATGCGTGCGTCGGCGAAGTAGCGGAGTCCGGGCGGGCGGTTTTCGCGTTCCATCCGCACCAGGACGTATTCGCGGCGCGGGCCAGTGACCTGATTGCGCTGCCTGCTATCGATCCCGCGTCCGCGACCTTGTTCCCGCTGGTCGAGACGGCGTTGCAGGTGACGCTCGATGCCGGGACCGGATATCGCGACCGGGTCATTGTGCTCGGCGCCGGCGTTCTCGGGCTGCTGACCAGCCTGCTGTTGCAGCGCTCCGGGTGGCAGCCGGTGCTTGCCGAGCCGCAGGCCTGGCGCCGCGCCATGGCCAGCAGCCTCGGCGCCACCACCGCAGCACCGGAGGACCTGGTGAAAGAGAAGGTTCCGCTGGTCATTGACGCCAGCGGCAACCCGGATGCGCCAGCGATGGCGCTGAACATGCTGGCCCACGAGGGAACCCTGTTGATCGCGTCGTGGTTCGGCACCAAACCAGTGGTGCTGCCGCTCGGCGGCGCCTTCCACCGGCGGCGCCTGATCATCCGCAGCACTCAAGTTTCCACGGTGCCGGCCCGGCTGTCCGGGACCTGGACCCGGTCCCGGCGCCGCCGGGAGAGTCGTTGAGCTGCTGGCCGAACTACCGTTGGCACAGCTGTGCACTCACGTCTTCGCCTTCGGCCACGCAGCCGAGGCGTTCCGAGCCGTGGACCAGGGGATACCCGGGTTGATGCACGCCGTTCTTGACTACGACAGGAGTGCTGCCGGTGACCTGTGAAGTCGGGTTGAGCCGAAGCGTCCGTGCTTTCCACATCATGCCGGGACTGCCCGGGCCCGAGGGGCAGCTGCATGATCATGACTACCGGATAGAGATCGTGGTGGACCGCGAGCAGCTCGACGACCGGGGCATGGTCTGCGATCTGGATGTACTGGAAGCGGCACTGACCGAGCTGACCGGCCGGGTCGAAGGCCGCAACCTGGAGGAGATACGCCCAGCTGGGGCCGAGGCGGTCACAGTCGAGGTGTTCGCCCGCTGGGTGCATGACCGCCTCTCGCCTGCCGTCGCCGCCGCAGGCGGCGAGGCACTGGCCGTGCGGGTGTGGGAAACTCCCACCGCGTTCGGCGGATACCACGCACGATGCTGACCTGTGCCTGATTACCGTGGGTACAGTGACGAGGCCAAGGTTGGGCGGCTGAACCGTTCTGCTGACATGCTCGTAGTGCTGTCATGGGAACAGTTGACACAACGTTTCGTCATCCTCGGGGGGACAGCCAGATGACACTGGGCTGGGATAACCCCACAGCAGATCCCACCACCACCCTCCTGCTTCGGCACGGCGATACTCAACTGTCACCCGAACACCGCTTCAGCGGGCTGCGCGACCTCCCGCTGAGCGCCACCGGGACCCGGCAGGCCCAGGCCGCCGCCTGCCGCCTGGCCACCGGTGCCCCGATCGATGCCGTGATCAGCTCGCCGTTGCAGCGCGCTGTCGCCACCGCCGCCATTGCGGCCCGCGAACTGGGCCTGACCGCAGTCATCGATGATGATCTCCGTGAAACCGACTTCGGTGACTGGGATGGCTTTACCCTGGCAGAAATCCAGCAGCGATGGCCCACAGCCGCGGCAGCCTGGCGGCAAGACCCCGAACAGGCACCGCCGGGCGGGGAGAGCTTCGCCGACACCGCACACCGGGTAAACCGGGCCTGTGACCGGCTGCTGCGGGACCACGGCGCCCAGACCGTCCTGGTGGTAAGTCACATCACCCCGATAAAGATCCTGCTGTGCCGGGCTCTCAGCGTCCCGCTTGGCACCCTTTACCGGCTGTATCTCGGCTCCGCCTGCATTAACGAGATCCAGTGGCACGGCCGCGGATTTGCCGCCGTCCATTCCGTCAACGACACCAGCCACCTTCCCTGACTCACCGGGCCCGTCTCGTCCCGCCGCGAACGCAGGTCCGCATATGCCGGGGCCGGGCCTCGGGCCGCCGGCCTTGACTAGCGATCCGCAGTCCGGGGAAGGCGGGGCACCCCCAAGGCGAGGATCGCGGGCCCGTTAGGCTCGGTGACCTGGAGGTTCTTGATCTGTGCCTCGGTGAGTGCGGTGCCGCTGGTGAAGACGACCCGCTGGCCGGGGACGAGTCGCCAGCTACCCAGGTCGTAGGTCGCACCGTCGGCGCCGTGGGCGACAAGCTCGTACCGGTCACCCGATGGCTCGGCAGCGCCGCGTTGGTACCAGCAGGTCAGGTCGATCTCGGTACCCCATGATCTGGGCTGCAGGGCGATGGTGGCGTTGACCGGAGTAGCGGCGAGCGCGGCCATTGCCCGGGGTGCCGGTTTCGGGCCGCTGCCCGATGGCACGACGATGACGATCAGCGCAACCGCACAGGCAGCGGCGAGCAGGCCCAGGCCAGTGGTGAGCCAGCGGCGACGGGATCGTTCCCGTCCGGCGGCCCGCGGCAGGCGGGGCAGCAGGGTGTCGGGGACTGGCGCCGGGACCACCTCGGGCGGTGCGGCGAAGACGGACTCATCCAGTCCGGCCAGCAGCGACGGGATCGCGGAGATCTCGGCCAGGCCCGCCCGGCACGGTCGGCAGATGGCCAGGTGCGCCTCGTAGGCGAGGCGCTCGTCGGCATCGAGCGCTCCGAGCAGGTAGGCGGCGTCGAGGCGCGCGTACGGGTCGGCCGTCATTCGACCTCTCGTAGTTCTTCGATGGCCAGCCGCAGCGCACGCAGCGCATAGTAGGTGCGGGACTTCACCGTGCCGGGTGCGATCCCCAGGGCATGCGCGGCCTGGGCAACCGAGCTGCCGCGAAAGCAGCACTCCCGCAGCACGTCCCGATGCTCCTGCGTCAGCCGGCCTAGCGCAGCGGCCATCAGATGGCGGCTCACGACCTGCTCGCTGGCGTCCCCGATTGGCTGCGGCATCTGCTCCGTCCCGGATCGCGTGACGTGGCTCGCAACAGGAACCGATCGTACTGCGAGTTGCCGTCGAAGCCGGCGGGCCGGCGCCAACCGCCGATGTGCGGGAAGGTGCGTCGGCGCCACGGGAGAAGATGTCACCGCCCGGAGGCCCCGCTCACCGTGGCGGTTCGGGTGCCGCGGTTCCTTGGGCCGACGCCGTTTGGGAGGAGGCCGTGCTGAAGGCGTCGAGGAACTGGTTGCGGAAGGCGCCCATTCCCTCGAGCGGAGCGGAGGGGCCGGGCAGCAGCCCGTCCTGCCAGTGCCAGGAAGCAATCTGGCGGAACACGGAAGGGTCGTGGGCGACGATCGAGATCGGCACCTCGTGGCTGGCCCCGGGGCGGGTGATGGCGCCACCGGGCTGCTCGTCGCCGAGCAGGATGAGCACGAGGTTCGGGTCATGGAGCTCGGTAACCCATGAGATGAGGGTCTTCAGCGAGTATTGGATCGACCGGCCGAAGAACTGGCGCACGGTGCTGGCGTTGCGCCAGACCGTGATCGGGGATTCGCTCCGCGCGGGCATGGAGTCGAATATCGAGCCGTTGCCGACCTTGTTCCAGGGCACCATGGTCGGCAACGGGGCCCAGGGCGTGTGCGAGGAGACCGTGTCGATCTCGGCCATCACGGGCTTGTGGCCTGGGGTGAGTTCGTTCCGCTGGAACTCGGCGTAGGTGTACTGGTCGGGCATCGAGGCGTAGCTGAAGGCCGGGCCGCGGTAGCCGACGTTGAACCGGTTGTAGAGCTTGTCGAAGTGATAGAACCGCGTGCCGGGCGGCCAGACGGGGTCGTCCTCGGGGCTGTCGCTCACGGTGCGCCAGCCGGCCTTGCCGAAGGCGGCGCTGAGGGTGAACCGGTGGCTGGTGACCAGGTCGGCATACCGTAGTTCGGTGTTGACCCACAGCCCCGACTGCAGGGTGGAGTGGGAAAGCTGGCTGATCCCGCCGAAGCCTGGGGAGGTGATCCAGGCGCTCTGCGTGGACCAGCCGGCGCGGGCCAGTGAGGCGGTGCTCCGGCGCAGGACGGCGTTGACGCCGCGGGAGAAACTCGTGCCCTGAACGGCGACCTGCCCGTAGCTTTCGACGAAGTCGATGATGACGTCCTTGCCGCGCAATCCGGTGAGCAGGTCTGCAGCGGGGACGCTGGCTTCAGGGTCGGGGCGGTGCAGGGCCTGCTCGAAACGGCGCTGGTCGCGGAGCGCTGACTGGGTGTTGCGCACCTGCGCGACGGCCAGCCCGGCGGCGCTGGTCGAGGCGACCGGGGATCCCTGGACGAGTTGCAGTGACAGGCCCGCGCACAGCGCCCAGACCGCTGTGAGGGCGGCGAGTCCGCGGACCGCGTCGCGGCGATGCCGGGCGGCCACGGTGGTGATGTGAATCGTTGCCGCGGTGATTGCGCCGACGAGCAGGATGAGACCGAGCGCAGAGCGCGGCGAGCGCGATGTTCGTGCGCGTGGGGCCGATCGTGTCTCGTACGACGCCAATAGCCGGGGGGATCTCGAGCCAGCCGAACACCGGGTTGAACGCCCGCCCGATCTCCAGGAAGAACGCCATGTTGAGGATCTTGACCAGAGTAAGCAGGCCGAACAGGATTCCAGCGACCGCGGCCACGATCCGCCGCGGCCAGGCCGGCAGCAGCACCGCGACAGCCACCAGGGCCAGCCCTTCCACGGGGATGCGGGCAAAGGCGGCGGGGGTGAACTGGAGGATACGGTCGGGCGCGACGAGAACACCCCACACCAGCACGACCGAAAGCACGGTGAGGGCCAGCCGCAGAGCCCGGCGGGTGCGCGGGCCGGCGCCGGTGCGGTACAGCCAGATCACGTTGCGGCCGAACGACTCGGCCAGCAGCAGCAATGCGGCGGCGACCGCAATCATCCCGACGAGGCGGTCGAGCAGTCCGGATGCGGCGACGGTGAGCACGATGCCCTCGACCGCGGCCACGACCTTGCCCCAGTACCTGGGTGGCAACGGTGCGGCCAGCCACGGTATCAGCCAGCCCGCCAGCAGCAGCGCGTAGCGGGCGGCGCCGATGAGCAGCACCCAGCTGCCGTAGTCCTGGGACACATAGATGCTGAGCAGCAGGATGAGGAACGCGTCAACCTCGCCGTCGAGGCGGGCGCCCAGCGGGGTGGCGGTGCCGGTCCGGCGCGCCACCTGCCCGTCCACCGCGTCGAGGACCAGCGCGACGGTGGACAGGGTGACCAGCGCCGTGACCGACACCGGCCGGCCGAACGAGTCGGCAACCAGGCCCGCGACCCCGGCGATCAGCACCGCCCGGGTCAGGGTGACCCAGTCCGCCGGATGTATCGCCGGCTGGTCGCTGCGCATCCGGGCGGTGACCAGCAGCGCGGTCGCCGCCGAACCGGTGGCCAGCCCGGCGATCCAGCCGGCGACGCCGAGACCAGCCGTGGCGGACACGACGCCGAGCAGGGCGGCTGTGGCGAGCAACCCCAGGATCGTCGCGAGCCGAATCGTAGGCAGCGCGCCCTGGCCCGCGAGCGGAGTCCTAGGCGGCGTGCCTTCGTCCGCAGGCTGAATCGTCCGCACCGCGCCTCCGTCCCCGTAGCCATCTGCCCCATCCCTGATGGGGACAACGGGTCCGCGATCACGCTGGTTCACCGCGACCGGCCGCGGGCCCGCCATGCTGCCGCAGCCGGACGGTTGAACTATGTGTCCAGCCGGCCCGTATAACCCGGTGTGGCGTTCCTGCACTCAGTTCCCGCCGGGATCGGTCCGGCCGTCCGCCGCTTCGGCCCGTCGTTGCTGCGCCTGGCCGCCGGCGTCACCGTGCTGTGGTTTCTCGCGCGGCAGGTGGGCGCGGCGCCGTTCAAGGACGGGCTGCGTGCGGTCACCTGGCAGGCGGTCGTGGCCGCCGTCACGCTCACTGTCCTGACCACGGTCTGTTCGGCCTGGCGGTGGCGGGTCGTCGCCCGGGCACTCGGCGTTGACATCGGCCTGCCCGACGCAGTCTGCGCCTACTACCGTTCCCTGTTCCTCAACTCCGTGCTCGTCGGCGGGGTTCTCGGCGACGTGCACCGGGGGGTTACGCACGGCCGGCGCGCTGGAGACGTGGTGCGGGGGCTGCGCGCGGTGGGGTGGGAACGGCTGTGCGGCCAGGTCATCCAGGCCGTGGTGACGGCCGTCGTGTTGCTGACCCTGCCCTCGCCGGTTCGGCCCGCGCTGCCGTATGTTCTGGCGGGCGTCGCGGGCCTAGCCGGGTGTGCTGCGCTGGTCGTGCGTGGCGCTGCTCGCCGCGGCCGGTCGCGGCTGACCCGCGCCGCCCGGGCCGTTTCCGCTGACCTTCGTCACGGCCTGCTGGCCCCAGGCGTGTGGCCCCAGCTCGCGCTGGCCTCGTTGCTGGTCGTCGCCGGGCACACGGCCACGTTCGTCATCGCGGCCCGGGTCGCCGGCAGCACCGCACCCCTGGGCGAACTGGTCGCGCTGCTGATGGTGGTCCAGACTGCCATGGTGATCCCCCTGAGTATCGGCGGGTGGGGGCTGAGGGAAGGAGCCGCCGCCTGGGCCTTCGGCGCAGCCGCGCTCGGCGCGGCCACCGGGGTCACGGTCGCCACTCTCTATGCGGTACTCATGCTGGCCGCGGTGGCCCCGGGCGCGGGCCTGCTGCTGAGAGACGCCGTCCGCCGCCGTCGCGACCCGGGACAACTGGGCGAGTCGAGACGACCCGATCCGGCGCCGCTGACATTGGAGGCCGTTCGTGATTTACCGGCTACACCCGGTGACCAGCCTCGGCGCGTCGCCGGCCACGTCCTCGACCTGGCGCGAGGCCGAACGGCTCGTCCCGTGACCGGGGCGGTCCAGGCGGCAGCGATCCGCCGGCGTATCCGCATCCCGCTGCGTTTCGCTGACGACTACTCAACCACTGCCACCGTCGTCAGCTTCACCGGCCTGACCGACGCGCAGCAGCACGTGGCCCTCGAACTCGGCCGGCCCGCCGCGGCCGGGCTGCCGCTGGTGCGCCTGCACAGTGAATGCCTCACCGGTGATGTGTTCGGCAGCCAGCGATGCGACTGCGGGCCGCAACTGCGCGAAGCGGTCGAGCGGATCACCAAGCACGGCGGGTACGTGCTGTACCTGCGGCAGGAAGGGCGCGGCATCGGACTGTATGACAAACTCGACGCCTACGCGCTGCAAGATCGCGGTCTGGATACGTACGACGCGAATCTCGCGCTCGGTCACCGGGCCGACGAGCGCGACTACACCAGCGCGGCCCAGATGCTGCACGCGCTCGGCGTCAACCGCATCGGGCTGCTGAGCAACAACCCGGACAAGAGCGCTCAGCTGGCCCGCCTGGGCATCACGATCGCCAGGCAGGTCCCCACCGCGCTGCACCTTACCGGGACCAACGCCGCCTACCTGGCCACTAAGGCCCGGCGCGGCGGGCATGATCTGCTTTCGCGGGGTCTTGAACGCGCCGCCGGGCCGCACCGGCACGCCAGCCCGCTCGCCGGTCCGGCACACCTCGGAACCGAGAGCAGATGACAGACCGCGGTCGGCATTGTTCGTGCTGGCCACGATCCTGCCGCCCTAGCCGGGCGAGCGGCCCGCGAAATCAAGCTGGTGGGCGATGTAGACCAGCTCGCCCGCGGCCAGCTGCCGGCCGCGCTCGGCCAGCCAGTCGGTCAGGTCCGCCGGTTCTACCCGGTCCTGGCGATTCCGCAACGCGTTCCGGATCGTGTTAAGGATGCTGCGCAGGAAGTAAGCCTCATCGCCGGGGTAGTTCCCATCCGGGCCGGCGCTTACGACCCAGTCCGACGACCCCGCCGCCAGCGCGGGCGCCCCCGCGGCCCGCAGGTAGTGAAACAGGCGGCGGCCCGTTCGGCTTTCCCCGGCCGGCCGGCCGTAGCGAAAGCGCTCATCCATGTCGCGGTGGTAGGCCTGCATGATCTGGTCGTCGTGGGGGTGGCCGGGCTCGAAGATGCTCTCGCCGTCGTAGTTGATCGTGAACCAGTAGACGCCGCCGGGGGCAAGCAACCGCAACAACCCGGGCAGGACGGCCGGCACGTCCACCAGGTCCAGGACGGCGTTGGCGATCAGCACATCGGCCGCCGCCCCATGAGCGGCCTCCAGGTAACTGCCGAGCTCGGCATGCACCAGGCGCACCCGGAGATCACCCACCCGCAGCCCATCCGGCAGCAGGTCGCTGCGCAGGCCCCGCGAGGCCGCCCAGTCGCACAGCCACCGGCGAGAACAATCCAGCAGTTGCTGATCCGCATCCAGCAGGATGTACTCGCCGGCGCCGACCGCGCCCCAGTCCATCAGACGGGCCACCATCGTCCCCAGGCCGGCGCCGACCTCCAGCACCCGCGGCGCACCCGCGGGCATCAGGCGGCACAACTCGGCCAGCACATACCGGTTAAGCGCCCGGTCATCCACGGTCGTCTTCGCGGCCAGGTAGCGGGCGTAGTCGAGGGTCATCGAGGCTTCATCGGAGCAAGTCATTGCTTCTCGGCCACCATCGCGAACTTGCGCACCCGCCCGCTGCCGAGCCAGTCACTCCACAGCTGATGGGCTGTGATCAGCTCGGCGGTGGCCTGCATCCCGATCTGGTCGGCGATCTGGGGTGAATCGGCTCGATAACCGCGAAGCAGCGCCGTCGCTATCGCGTGATGGGAGGAGCTGTACACCTGCCGCCAGATCACGGTCAACCCCGCCTCACGCAGCACGCCCGTCAATTCCGCCAGCTCGATGAGCCAGACTGTATCGGCGCCGGGCATCCGCGCCCGCTCCTGCTGGGTGAGCGGCCGGCCTTCCTCGACCGTGAAAGCGAAACGCCCGCCCGGTTCCAGCACGCGCGCCACCTCACCCACCAAGGCCTCCTTGTCGGGGAAGGCCAGCATCGTCTCCAGCAGGAGTACCACCTCGAAGCGACCCTCGGGCAGAGGCGGGAGGTGAGCTTGCTCGAAGCGGCAGGGGAGATTCCCGGCCAGCTCCCGGGCGGTCGCCAGTGCGCTGGCGGAGCAATCGACACCCAGGTAGTGGCATCCCGACTCCGCCGTGATCATCCGGCCGGGGCCGGCCACCCCGCAGCACAGGTCGAGCACTGAGACGCCGGGGCCGACCCGGGCCCGGTGCGCCAGCGTCCGGACCTCGCTCGCCCGCATGAAGCTCTCCTGGCCGACATACTCGCCCGCGGGGTAGGCGGTCGCCCGGGCCTGCTCTGCGCCGTCAAGAATGGTGCTCGCTGCTCCTGTCACCCAGGTACTACCCTGTCTCAGGTATGACGGACTGGCGGCGGGTGTGGTTCAGCTCGGCCGCAGGGTGGAGGCTGGCTCGGTGCGGCAGGCGCTCTGGAGGGCCGGAACATCGTGCGGGTCCACGTAGTAGTCCCAGAGGGGTTCGACAATCCCGGCCGGCCTACCGGCGGCAATGTCTATGACCGGCGCGTCTGCGCCGGTCTGGCCGAGGCCGGATGGGATGTCCAGGTCACGACCGTCGCGGCGGCGTGGCCGGTGCCCGGCTCGGGCGCCCGGGCCGGGCTGGCCCGCATCGTTTCCGCCATCCCTGACGGTGAGACCGTCCTGATCGACGGGCTCATCGCCTCGCCGGCCGCCGCGCAGCTACTGCCGCACACTGGCCGGATACGAATGACAGTGCTGCTGCACATGCCACTGGCCACCGTCCTCGACGCACACCATGATGCCAGCGCGCAGCGCTCCGAACGGGTCGTGCTCCGCGCGGCCACCGGCGTGGTCGTTACCAGCGAATGGACCCGCCGGCAGGTACTGACCCGATACGCGATCCCGGCCCACCGGGTGCACGTCGCCCGGCCCGGCGTCGATCGTGTCGCTGCCCCGGCCCGGCCCGTCCGCGGCCGCCTGATCTGCGTCGGAGTCCTCGGCCGCCACAAGGGGCAGGACCTCCTCGTCGAGGCGCTCGCCGACCTCGCTGAGCGGGACTGGGATTGCGTGCTGGCCGGACCGCTCGACCGCGACCCTGACTTCGTCGACCAATTGCAGACCCGTATCACGGGCCTCGGCTACGGCCACCGCGTCCGGCTCAGCGGCGTCCTGACCGGCGCGGCGCTCAGCCACGCGTACACCACGGCCGACCTGCTCGTCGCGCCGTCCCGCTCGGAGACCTACGGCATGGCCGTTACCGAGGCGCTCGCCCATGGCCTGCCCGTCATAGCTGCCGCCGTCGGGGGGCTGCCCGAAGCGCTCGGCTCCACCGCTGATGGCACCCGCCCCGGCCAACTGGTCCCTCCCGGCGATCCGGCTGCCCTCGCCGCCGCGCTCGCAGACTGGCTGGGTGACGAGCGCCACCGACACCGGCTACGGGCCGCCGCACGACAGCGGCGGTCGACCCTGCGCGGCTGGGAACAGACCACACAAGAGATAGCGAACGCACTGACCGCCCATGGGTGCGGTAAGCCTGTGCCGCCCGGAGTGGACAACCATCCTGAACAGACCACGGGCCCGGCCTGACCTTGACCCGGCGTCGGGCTCCGCCCGCGGGCGCAGGACTGGTCAGAGGGTGATGGTGCCGCGGATGCAGCCGGTGGTAGCGCCGCCGACCCAGACGGTGCCGTCCGCATCGGCGGTGATCTCGATGGTCCCGGCGCGGCCCACGCGCGCGCCTTGGGAGACTCGGTAGGCGGAGGGTGCGGCCCCGGTGGTGGTGAGCCATTGTCCGACCGAGGCGTTCATGCTGCCGCATACCGGGTCCTCGGCCACGCCGACGCCGGGGGCGAAGGTGCGCATCTCAAAGGCGTGCTCGGACCCGTCGGGGTAGGCACCGACCGCGCCGACCATCGCGGTCGGGATGACGGAGAGATCGGGTTCGAGGGCGAGGACCTCCCCGGCCGTGGGCAACTGGACCACGGCCCAGCCGGGTCCGTTGTCTACCCACTGGTGGGCGAGGACACGGTCCCGCGTGATGCCGAACGCGGCGACGATCTGGCCGACGTACTCTTCGTCGAGCGCGCCGTCGCGCACCAGCGGCGGGGCGGCGAAGGACAGGATGCCCTCGACGCGGCGGACGCTGACCAGGCCGATGGCGCACTCCTGCACGATACGGCCGGCCTGGTGCGGTGTGCCGCCGTTGTCCAGCCACGCGCGTGTGGACCCAAGAGTGGGGTGCCCGGCGAACGGCAGTTCACCTCCAGGGGTGAAGATCCGCAGCCGGTAGTCCGCCGCCGGAGCGGTGGGAGGCAAAACGAACGTCGTCTCGGACAAATTCGTCCAGCGCGCCAGGCGCTGCATCTGCTCGTCGGTCAAGTCCGTGCCATCGTGGACGACGGCAACCGGATTGCCGAGATAGGGGACCGTGGAGAACACATCGACCTGCGTAAACGCACGCGAGCGCGGCATGGGCATCAAGGGCCTTCAGGTGCGCGCCGGTGCGGCGACCACCGCGTCGGCGGCGGCGAGCGCGTCGGCAACCAGGTCGGCCGGGTCCTCCGTGCCCGCGGCCAGCCGGATCAGGCCTAGCGGCACCCCTGACGCGGCAATCTGTTCCTGGCTGAGCATGCCGCGCCACATGGACGCCGGATGCACGGCCAGAGATTCCACGCCGCCGAGGCTGGCCGCCCGGCGGACGTAGCGCAGCCGGCCGAGGAACGCGTCGGCCGCCTCGAAACCGCCGGCGAGTTCAATGCCGAGTACCCCGCCGAAACCGCTCATCTGGCTGTGCGCCAGCGCGTGCTGCGGGTGGGTCGCCAGGCCGGGATAGTGCACCCGGGCTACGGCTGGGTGGTCTTTCAGCGCCTCCGCGAGCGCCTGGCCGTTGTCGTTGTGCCGTGGCATGCGCAGCGGCAGGGTGCGCAGGCCGCGCAGCAGCAACCACGCGTCGAACGGGCCGAGTACGGCCCCGGTGAGCAGGGCGACATCCCAGATCTGGTCCAGGATCCCCGCCGGGCCGGCCAGCACCCCGGCGGACACGTCGGAGTGGCCGTTGAGGTATTTGGTCGCGCTGTGCCAGACGAGATCGACGCCGAAGTCTGCCGGTCGCTGGTTCACCGGGGTGGCGAAGGTGTTGTCGGCTATGGTCAGCACGTTGTGCGCGCGGGCCAGGTCCGCGACGGCGCGCAGGTCGGTGATCTGCAACAGCGGATTGCTCGGCGATTCCACCAGAATCAGGCGGGTCTGCGGAGTCAGCGCGCTTTCGAACGCCTCCGGGTCGGCCTGGTCCACTTGGGTAGTCGACACGCCCAGCCGGGGTAGCAGGTTCAGCAGCACCGACGCCGTGCCCCCGTAGGTGGACTTCTGCCCGATCACGTGGTCACCGGCGGACACCAGGGCCAGCACGGCGGTGGTGAGTGCGGCCATCCCGGATGCGGTGACCATCGCCGCCTCGGTGTGCTCCAGTTCCGCGACCACTGCCGCGACCTGCGCGTGGTTGGGGTTGCCGAAGCGGGTGTAGAAACCCTGGCCCCGCCGGTCGACGGCGGCCTGCGCGAACTGCTCCGCATCCTCGGCCCAGAACGTCGCCGTCTGGTAGATGGGCGGTGCCACGGCGCGGCTGGGATGGACGTCGCGATCGGCGTGAATGGCAAGCGTGCTGATGCTGCCCGACATGGTTCCCCTTCCCGTGGACCATCTGGTGTGACACCACAAGCCTGGCCGGCCGGCCGCCGGCGCGAACCGATGGCGGCAACTTTGGCAGCAAGTTGCCGCCAGCTTGGGGCACTTGATTGTGGTAGACCCAGCATCAGGGCAATAATCTGCCAAGATGGATGAGGTGGACCGGTCAATACTGGCCGTGCTCGAAAAGCACGGCCGGATCAGCAACGCCGAACTCGCCGCCCGGGTTGGCCTGTCGCCATCGCCCTGCCTCCGGCGTGTGCGCCGGCTGGAGAAGACCGGGGCGATCCGCGGTTACCGGGCACTGATCGATCCGGCCGCAGTCGGCCGCAGCCTGCGGGTGTTCGCTGGTGTCAGGCTGGTGCGGCACGCCCGCGCCGATGTGGTCGCATTCGAACGTGCGGTCATCCGGCTGCCCGAAGTGGTGCACAGCCACCACGTCACCGGCAACTACGACTACCTGCTCCAGGTCGAGGTCGCCGACCTGCCCGCCTACGAGGACTTCCACGCCAACCAGCTGGCCAGCCTGCCCGGCGTGGCCATGGTGACCAGCTACGTCACCATGAAGACGCTCTCCGCCGACACCTGATCAACTAGATCGGCGCTGGCCTGAAGGGCGAAGGCCTTCCCTTGTTCCGAGATCACCCAATCCTGTGTCGTGGGTCGCGTTCTTCTCCTACCGCTGTACTGCCCGGATCGTTTGACACCTAGGATTGCGAGGCATAGTGTCCCTCGGTATGAACAGGGAACGCCTGAAGGGGAATCTCGATCTGCTCCTGCTCTCGGTGCTTGCTGCCGGGCCTGGGCACGGGTATGCGATCATCTCGGCGCTGCGTGATCGCAGCGACGGCACGTTTGACCTGCCGGAGGGCACCGTGTACCCGGCGCTGCACCGGCTCGAGGACGCGGGGCTGCTGGCCAGCTCGTGGGCTGATGTGAACGGGCGGCGGCGCCGTGTCTACGGGCTGACCGACCAGGGAGCAGGGGCCCTGGCCGCCGAGCGGGCCGAGTGGCGCAGGTTCGCCTTCGGTGTCGCGGCCGTGGTGGGGTTGCCGGCATGAGTGGCCCGCGCGACCTGATCGAGGAATACCTGAGCGATCTGCGGGCCAGCCTTGAACTCGCGCCGGAGGATGCCGAGTTCGTCGTGGCCGAGGCCGAGGATCACCTGCGTGAGACCGCTGCCTGCGGGCTGGCGACGGGGATGACCGAGCATGAGGCGCAGCTGGCTGCGATCTCGGCGTTCGGGTCGGTTACCGCGGTAGTGCGTGCGCACGCGTCCCGGCCGGCCGACTTCCTCAGGGGCAGGTCGCCGGCGGCCATCGCCGGAGACCTGATCCTGGCGGGCTGGAAGCTGGCGGCCACCGGGCTGATCGCGGTCGGCATCAGCGGGCTGGTCGTGCTGTTGATGAACCTCGGGTTCGGCCGCGCGTTCACCGGCCAGGCCCCGGCTGGCGTGTCGTTCGGCAGGGCCGACTGCGCCTACTGGATGAGCCTGTGGCCGGGCGCCCATACCTGCGCCACCGCCCACATGCTGGAGGCCAGCAGCGACGCGGTCGTTCTGCGGGCGGGAGCCGGGCTGATGGGGGCTGCTCTGCTCGTGGCCTATGGGGTGGTCCGTTACGTGCAGCGGCGGCGGGGGCGGGGCCCGGTGGTGGTGCTGGCCGGCTACTTCCCGGTGCTGGCCGCCGGTGTCTTCGGCGCTGGCGTCCTGGGGCTGGCCCTGGCTCAGCTCACCGGCTTCCAGGCCACGGAGGGGCCTGGCACGTACCTCAGCGGCGCGATCGTCGCGGCGGCCGGGGCGGTCTGGTATGGCCGCAAGGCCCGGCCAGCGATCCGGCACCTGAGGCGCGGGTGGACGCGCTACGCCGGCGTCCGGTAACTCCCGAGGGCCGACCCGATCGACTTCGCACCAGGTCGCACACCGACCCGGCCGACCCGCACGACCCCGCGGTCATTACAAGCTGACATGCATTCCAGTCGGGACCGGTATCAGGTCGGCCCCGTGATCGGCTATGCACCGAACCGGAGCGAATCATGATCGATACGGTCGTCGTGGCCGCGCACGGGCTCAGCAAGAGCTACGGTCGGCGCCGCGCTATCGAGGGCGTCGGCTTCGAGGTCGAGCGTGGGCAGATATGCGGGTTGCTCGGGCCCAACGGCGCAGGGAAGACCACCACGATGCGCTTGCTAGTCGGCCTGTCGCGGCCCGACGAGGGCACCGCGCGGCTGCTCGGTGAGCCGAGCCGACTCGCCGCCGGGGTGCTCGCCAGGGTCGGCGTGGCCATCGACGGTCCCGCTTTCGTCCCGCACTTGAGCGGCCGTCGCAACCTGGAGCTCGCATGGCGGGCGGGTCGCCGTCGCTGGCCTCCTCCCGCGCTCGATTCGAGCCTGGAACTGGCCGGGCTGGGCGAGGCACTCGACCGGAAGGTCAAGGGCTACTCGATGGGGATGCGACAAAGGCTTATGCTCGCCCAGGCCCTCATGGGCGATCCTGAGGTGCTCATCCTCGACGAGCCCGCCAACGGGCTCGACCCCGGCGAAGTCCGCACCCTGCGCGAGCACCTGAGACGGCGCGCGGCTGGCGGCGCGGCCGTTCTCATCTCAAGTCATCTGCTCGCCGAGATCGAGCTGCTCGCAACGCATTGCGTCGTCATGAACCAAGGCGCGGTGATCACAGCGGGACGGCTGGAGGACCTGCTCGGCACCGGTTCATACGAGTTCGAGGTGGACGACGCCCGCCGAGCCGAAGAGGCACTGCGCGGGGTGGACGGCGTGGAATCGGTCGACCCGCACGGCAAACGGCTCGTGGTCTCCGCGCCGCGCCGCACGGTGAATGAGCTCAACCAGGTGCTGGTCATGGCGGGCGTGGGCGTCGGAGCCGTGCGCTCGACGCGAAGTCTCGAAGACGTATTCCTGGGATTGGTGGAGCGAAACAGTGCTGCAAATTGAACTGACCACGCAGTTGCGACGGATGCGGAGCCTGATGCTGTTCGGCCTGCTCGCGGGCATCGTTGTACTCGCCGGGGCGACCGAAGCATCCAAGGCCGGCGGGCGGGGAGGCCCGGCGACGTTCTCCGCGCTGAACTTCACCGAATCCGGCCTGAACTTCATGGATCCGGTGCTGTTCGGCCTGGTCGTAGCGCTGCTCGGCAGCATCATCGGGGGGTCTGACCGTGACTGGGGCACGCTGCGTTACCTGTACGTGCGGCCGGTGAGCCGGGCGCGGCTTGTCGCAGGAAAATGGTGGGCGCTAGTGGTGTGCTGCGCCTTGACCATCGTCGTCTACCTCGGCTTGGCGCTGGTCACCGGGCTCGTCGTCTTCGGATGGCACCCCTACCATCGCGGCGGCAGCGCTGCCCTGCCGGCGACCACGGCCCTCGTCGGAGTGCTCGAGGCGGGCGGCTACATGGCCGGCTGCCTGCTGAGCATCGGATCCATCGCCCTTGCCCTGGGCTTGCTCCTGCCCAGGTCCGCCGAGGCCCTGGGGATTACCCTCGCTTTCCTCGTCGGCTCCGTTGTTATCGACAATGTCAAATCCGTGCACGACCTCGTCGTGATCCTGCCGGTTCACTACTGGCCGCGCTACGCGGGCCTGTTCCAGGGCGGGGACGGCGGGCTCGCCCTCGGCCTGGCCGTGCAGGCCGCCACCGTGGCGGTTGTCATGGCGGCCGCCTACGCGATCCTCGCCCGCCGCGACCCGGCCGCATGAGAGACGAATACGCCGGACGCGGTGCCGGATCTGCTGACTGAGACGGACGCAGCAGGCGTGTCAATGGCCGACCTGGCAGCGAACCTGACCGCCGACGACATCACCGCTCACCTGTACACGGCCGGCCGTCCCGACCCCGACCTGGTGATCCGCACCAGCGGAGAGCAGCGCCTGTCTAACTTCCTTCTCTGGCAGGGCGCCTACTCCGAGCTGTACTTCTGCGAGGCGTACTGGCCCGCGTTCCGCGAGATCGACTTCCTTCGCGCGCTCCGCAGCTATGCAGCACGGAACCGGCGAGAGGGCAGCGTGCCAGCGGAGTCCAGCCCGTGACGGTCACTGCCACCGGCTGGCGTTCCACACCACGGTCAAATGACGGTCAAACGATCTTGTAAGCCACTTAACTATCCTCAGCAAGCCTTGTGACCTGCACGTTTGGTCGGGATGCCCGGATTCGAACCGGGGGCCTCCTGCTCCCAAAGCAGGCGCGCTAACCAAGCTGCGCCACATCCCGCTAAGCCGACCGTAGCTTATCTGTCCAGCCGGATTCCCGGGCGGTGGACGGCCCGGCGGCCGAGATCATGTCCCGCACACTCGGGTAGCGATCGAAGACGGGCGGCCAGGTCAGGCCCGATCCGGTGGACTGGCTGACCCCGGAAGCCGGTACGCTACCCGTGACGACGTGCCAGGCGGGCCCTTCAAACGGCCAGGCGGGCGCGGCGCGCGGGCGTAGCTCAATGGTAGAGCCCCAGCCTTCCAAGCTGGTCATGAGGGTTCGATTCCCTTCGCCCGCTCCAAACGAGATAAGGACGATGTCTCGCTCGCCGGTTGCTCGGCGTAGCTGTCATCGGCCACGACACGGGGACCCGGGCCCGCAGCGGCGGTCACGGCCCTTCACCAGACCTCGCCGAGCACCCGGCCTTCGCGAGACCGGACACGCGGGCGAGCACGAGCAGGCTGGCCACGACGCCGCTGGCCCGAGCACGATCAGCCGGGGGTCGGCCTTGTGGATGCCGAAGACGCCCCAGCAGAGCAGGTCACCGATGATCAGCAGCCGGTGCCCCGCGAGACACCGGCCGTGTCCCGGGACCGGTACACCGTCCACACCGACGGCGTGACCTGCAGCAGGAAGGCGACAGCCAGGGCCGAGCCCAGTCCCGGGCGGCCGAACACCGCGGCGGCGGTAGCAGCACGACCGCCCACACCGAGGCGAGCACCTGGGCCGTTTCGGCACGCCGCCCCACGGTGTGCCAGCACGAGCGAGCCAGCCCGGGACAGTCGCCGAGATGGCGGGCACGGCGCGGTCCAGAAGCCCGACAGCGCGATAGGCCAGCCAGCCGCGGTGTTCACACTCGTCAGCGCCGCCCACGACCACGACACCCCAGCCGTGGTGCCAGCGCGGCGGACCCTGGCCAGCTGCGGCAGGAACTCGGCACCGCCAGGAACGCTGCCCCAGCGGAAGCGACGCGAACACCACGTGCATGGCACTTTCTCCATGATTCCGCTCAGCGAAGACCTCGCAGCTCAAACGTTACGTCGTTCGGTGAGACGAATGCTTCGACCTTTGCCGCAGTCCAGCGATCCTCGGCAATAATCTTTCACTATGGACCCAGTTGACCGAGCGATCCTTGCCGAACTCAAGCCGACAGCCGGCTGACGGTCACCGAACTCGCCGACCGAGTGCGGCTCACACCCGGCCCCTGCCACCGGCGGCTGCGTGAACTCGAACGCAGCGGCGTCATCACCGGCTACCGGGCCCTGTGTACCCTGCCGCCGTCGGGATGGGATTCGAGGCCCTCGTGCAGGTCACCCCGGAACGCGGCGACGCCAGCACCGTCGCCTCCTTCGAAGCGGCCTTGGCCGAGCTGCCCCAGATCCGGCACGCAGAGCGCCTATTCGGCGACCCCGACTACCTGCTGCGGGTCGCCGCCAGAGACCTCGACAGCTTCGCGACACTGCGGGACCGGAAACTGGCCACGCTGCCAGGCGTCACCGCCTCACCTCAACCATCGTATGAAACGCATCATCGACAACCGGCCCGTGCCACTCGCCACCCGAGATCACTAAGAAGCGCCGTGCCCCTTGGCGTCGTGCCCGATACGTGCGATACGCCGCCGCCAGCCTTGCCAAAGCGCCAGTCAGCTGGCTGCCCGGGCCACCGCGCTGACGTCGACGACCGCCGGGACATCGGTCCGGGCGGGGCTGTAGCTGGTCACGGTGTCCGGTACCACGAACTCCGGGCGGCGGTAGGCCGACCGGAGGTCGGCCAGCGGCGGGCTGGGCTGCCCGGTGAGGGTGGCCAGCTCATCCAGGACCGGCAGCTCGCCGGGCCCCGGTGCCGTGCGCGAGTCCGGCATGCCCCAGTCCTCCCAGAGCAGCATCTCGGTCTTGTTCAGGGCGGCGAGGTCGTGGACCAGGTTGTGCCGGAGCTGGGGCCAGCCTCGGGTGGCGGGGATCTCCAGGTCAGGGTCGATAACGAAACGCTCCGGGTCGACCGCACCAGAGCGGGCTAGCTGCCAGGCGCGCGGGGCGGTCAGGAAGCGGTCGGGGGGGACGTCAAGAGCGTCGAAGCTGGCCCCGTCGACCGGGTCGGTGTGGTCGTCGTCGATCTCTGGCTCGACCAGCCGCCAGCGCTCAGCCGATCCGTCCCAGACCTCGGCGATCTCGTGGTCGATCAGCCAGCCGTCAAAGAAGTACCTGGCGAAGCCGACCCGGGCCCGGGATGGGATCCCCTTGTGCCGGGCCATGGCGACGAACAGCACGGTGAAATCCCGGCAGCAACCGACCAGCCGCTGCCTGGGCTCGCGGGCAGCGGACAGCGGGAGGTCCGCGAGTTCACCAAGCCGGGCGAACATCGCTGCCGCATACCGGGTGTCGACCTCGCTGATCCGCTCCGGCGCGATGCCATTCGCCGCCCAATCGCCATCGGCCCAGTGGTGGAACACCAGCTGCTGGCTCGCCGCGCGGAGCGCGCCGAGGTCGGACGGTAGCCGGTCGATCGCGGCCGCAGCGGGGCCCGGTTCTGTGACCAGGCTCTGCACCGCCCAGAATCGGTGGTCGCTCACCCTGGCAGGATACTGGCCGGGCATATGACTGTCTCCGCCGCTGGCGCCTGTCCGGCATCACGATCATCGAGATCGCGGTGCGCCCGACGCCGCGGCTAGGCGCACAACACCATTTCCGGTGCATCTATGACGCATCAACCAATCCATGCTCCAGTACGAAATTGGCTCTAGAAGCTTAATGCCATGAAGTAAATGCCTGACAACTTTGCTGATTCAATTATTATGTCGGAGATGCAAATCGGAGACCAGCCACCATGACCAAGGAGACCGTCAGCGCGACGACCACGATCAGCACATCGGCCGAAACCGTGTTCGCGGTGCTTGCCGACCCATCCCGGCATGCCGCCATTGACGGCACCGGCTGGGTTCGCGACTGCCTCGATGGCCAACGGCTCACCGGCTCAGGTCAGATCTTCCGGATCGCCATGTACCACGAGAACCACCCGGACGGCAGCTACGAGATGGCCAACCAGGTCCTCGCCTTCGAGCCGCCACGCGTCATTTCGTGGAAGCCGGGCTATATGTCACCGGCGACAGGCAAGCTGCAGTTCGGCGGCTGGATCTGGCGGTACGACCTGACCCAGCTCGGCCCAGACCAGACCAAGGTCACACTCTCCTACGACTGGTCGGAGGTAGGGCCGGGTCCCCGCCAGCGCATTCAGTTCCCGCCGTTCCCTCCAGACCATCTCGACAACTCGCTGAGCCACCTGGCCGCGATCGTTGCCAGAAGAGTGACGCGGTAATGGCCGAACCGCGCCTATCTCGCGTCACGATCGTGAGCCCTTCCGTGATCGCCCGGCGTCGGCGGTCAGCTTTAGTACGGCAGCGACACTTCGTTACATAGGGTGCGTGTCGGTGCGATAGAGAGTGCGGCCACCGCTCGAGCCGGGCTTAGGCCGGCCGAGCGGCGGGCCGGAGGCCGTCCATCAGGAGGTTCAGCAGGCGACTGGCCTTGGCTTCGTGCTCGGGCCGGGGGGCCACGGTGAAGATGCCGATGAGGCTGGCGGCGATGTCTTCGGCGGTGACGTCGGAGCGGAGGTCGCCCGCCGCGCGGCCGGCGTCGAGGATCGTGGTGATGGCCGCCAGCAGCTCGGTCCGGGTCTGGGCATGGGCGATCTCGCCCGACTCGATCATCGCCAGCAGCGTGTCGAGCATGCCGTTCTTGGTCGCGATCCAGTCTCCGAACAGGTCCATCCAGCGCCGCATCGCCGCGGCCGGGGGCAGCTGGCCGAGCAGCTCGCGGGCGCCGGTCGTGAGCCGCACGACCTGGTCCCGGTAGACCGCGTCGACCAGCGACTCGCGGGTCGGGAAGTGCCGGTAGAGCGTGGCGATGCCGACCCCGGCCTCGCGGGCGATCGCGCGCATCGACGGCTCGGTGTCAGCCGACGCGAACACGCGGGTCGCCACCGCGAGCAGCTGTTCGCGGTTGCGGGTCGCGTCCGCCCGTGGCGCGCGGGTCTCCGCCTCCGTCAAAACGGATCACGCTCCGGTTGTGCTAGGTTGACTCATGTAAACGGAGCATAGTCCGTTTCAATGTCCCTCGTCCTCGCGGAAGCAGGCGAGCATGCAGGAATGGAGCGATCAAATGCCGGCGAGCAGGAGCAGGGCGGTCCGGCTCGATTCCTTCGGCGGCCCCGAAGTCCTGAACGTCCGCGAGGTACCCGCGCCGCAAGCCGGCCCGGGGCAGATCCGCGTGCGGGTCACCGCGGCCGGACTGAACCCGATGGACTGGATCATGACCGCCGACGCGGACACCGCCGCCCGGTTCGGCTTGAGCCTGCCGGCCGGGTTCGGGACCGACTACGCGGGGGTCGTGGACCAGGTCGGTGACGGGGTGACCGGGTTCGCGCCCGGCGACCGGGTGTTCGGCGGCGCCCTGTCCCGCGCGGTCGCCGACTTCGTGGTGGTCGACGCAGCCGGGGGCATCGCGGCGAACGAGGCCCATCACACCCCCGACGGCGTCGACGACCGCACCGCCGCCACCCTCACGATCGCGGGCCGCACGGCCGCCGCCGCCCTCGCCGTTGTCGATCCCGGCCCGGCGACACGGTGCTGATCGGCGGCGCGGCGGGCGGGGTCGGGGTGTTCGCGGTCCAACTGGCCCGGCTCGCGGGGGCGCGGGTGATCGGGACGGGATCGGCGACATCGTCCGATTTCCTGCGCGGCCTCGGGGCCGAGCCGGTCGCCTACGGCGACGGCCTGGCCGACCGGGTCCGGGCCCTCGCTCCCGGCGGTGTCACCGCCGCGATCGACCTGCACGGGACGGAGACAGTGCACGCCGCACGGGAACTCGGCGTCCCGGACGAGCGCATCTGCACCATCGCCGCCCAAGTCGACGGGTGTCACCCGGCCAACGGCGCCAACGCCGCCCCCGGCGCCCTGGAAGAGGTCGCCCGCCTGGTCGCGGCGGGCCAACTCCGGGTGCCCATCGCGGCGAGCTTCCCGGTCGAGCAGATCCGCGCCGCGGTCGAGCTCCAGGCCGGCCGCCACGTGAAAGGCAAGGTCGTCATCGACCTCTAGATCAAGTGTCCAGAGCGCGCCGCCAGCCCCACCTAGCCTGGCTCAGCGGTCGCGACGTCAAGGGCCTCGCAGACGACAGCACCGGCCGGACCAGCTCGGCCAACGAGATCCGCCGCATGTTCACAGCGCTCTGCGCACCCCCACCCGACGAGGAGGACGTCCGCCTCTGGTCACGATGGCGCCACCACCACCAAGAACGCGCCCGACGATGCCACTACCAGCACCAACGACTACCAGATTACTAAGTGCGGCTGAGTATTAGGACGGTTACGTTGCCGCGCGGGGCGTCCCTCGCGACGGTCGTTGGCTTGCCGCACGCTGCTGTTCAACCAGTGCCTGTTGCACCGGGTCCTGCAGGCCGGGCGGGGCAGGCAGCACCGTGCTGGGCCTGGCCGGGCACGCGCGCATCCCGTTCAACCAGCAGGGCGAGGTAGCGACGCCACAACTCGGGTTGGCCGGTGTGATCGGTGACCGCCGCGACCATCAGTTGCACGACCGGCAGGTCGGAGGGCAGCAGGTCGGGCCGCAGTGTCCCCTGCTGCTGGGCCTTGTCCACCAGTTGGTTGACCAGCGGGCGACCCGTGTGGCCATCTGGGCCTGACGCTGCGGGCCGCGTCCGGTGCCGAGCATCACCTCGCGCAGCCCCCGGTCCAGGGCCTGGATCTCGCACACCTGCTCCAGGGCGGTAACCAGCCCTGTCCAGGCATCCTCGTGTTCGAGCGCTTCGCGCGTGTACGCCTCCACAGTGTTGACCATGTCGGCGAACAGGGCGTCGACCAGTTCCTCCTTGTCGGAAAAGCGGCGGTAGACGGTGCCAACCCCGAGGCCCGCGTGGTGCGCCACGTCGTTGAGCGTGGCCGCTACTCCCCGGTCGCGGAACACCTCGCGTGCGGCGGCGAGAATGCGCAGCCGGTTCAACTCGGCGTCCTTGCGCAGCCGCGGCCGTACGGCGCGTTCAGCGGACATGGAGTGGTTACCTCGGCGACGAAACGGTAAAGCCTGATCCGCTTCATCGTAGTGCCTGACCAGCGTCACGATCATCCGTGCCATGCACTGCCGCTCTCTGCCGTCGCGCAGCGCGTCGGGGAGCGGATCGCCCGGCCGTTGCGCACCCCCGCTGCGGTCACGGCGATCGGTCCGCTCGTCATCGAGCCTCCTCGTCACGACGGTGGCCCCCAGTTCGTGGGGCTGGTGGTGAACGTGTCGGCCGGCGCCAGGGGCAGGTCCAGCCGGGAGGCGGCGAGCGTCCCGCGCTCGACCGTGTAGCGCCCGCCGGCCAGGTGCGCCAGCTGCTGCGGGGTGGGGGCCAATGGGGAGTGGAAGCTGGCCGGGGTCTGGCTGGTGAGCACCAGCTGGATGCGGGCGCCCGCGGGGATCAGCGTGAAGTTGGGCAGCAACGCGATGTCGTAGCGGGTGGTGCGGCCGGGCACCACGGGTTGCTGGCTGTCCTGGGTAAACGGGTGGCCGGGCGACAGCAGCACGCCGTCCTGGCCGTACCAGCTGCTGGCCGGGTCCAGCCGGCGCTGGCTGCCCAGCAGCACCCCGTCGGCCTGTTTGCGCACGGTGCCGTCGGGGGCCAGCACGTTGAGCGTCGCGCTGAACTCGGTCTCCGTTGCGGTGGCCGATGCGTAGACGGTGAGGTCGGACGGTCCGTCGAGGACCACGGCGCGCTGCAGCGGCGCGGTGGTGTAGGTCAGGGCGTTCGCCGTGCTCGCGGGCGCCCAGGCCAGGGTGTCGCGCCCGGCACCATCCGGCTTGCTCATGCTCAGCGTCCCGTCGCCGAAGTAGTAGGTCGCCGCCTGCGCCGAAGGCGGCCAGGCCGCGGTGTCCACCCAGCGGGCCGCGGTGTTCTGGAAGATGTGCAAGGGAGTCCGGGTGTCGGCCATGCCGGTGGGCTCGTGCCGCAGCCAGATGTCGAACCACTCCAGCCGCAGGTTCTCCAGGGTCGTGCCGGTTACGTTTTCCCCGTGCGTCCATGGGCCCACAATCGCCTGGTAGCGGCCGGTGGTCGGCTCGTGCGCGGTGATCGGCGCCGTCAGCGGGCGGTGGAAGTACGCGTTCTGCGCGGCGACGTAATCCCCAAGGTTGCCGCCGGGGAACAGGTCGTTCCACCCTGCCTCGGTCAGCGCGGGGATGCCGTTGGCCACGATGCGCGGCATCAGCTGCTGCACGTCGAGCGCCTGCCAGTACGCGTTGTCGTAGGAGCGCGGCCCGCCGTCGGCCAACTGCGCGATCGTGACGGACTGCGGGTCGGTGGCCGGGTCGTCCTGCGGGCCGCGCGGTTCGGCTTGTGCGATCCCGGCGACGAACGGCGTGGGGATCCCGCCGTCCGCGGTCAGGTCGTCGTAGAAGTTCGAGTCCGTGCAGAACGGTGTGATCGCCTTGAGGGCGGAGTGGGCGCCTACGGCCGCGGCCGTGAACCACTGGTTCACCCCGAGGTAGGAGCAGCCGTCGAGGCCGACCTCGCCGTTGGAGCCGGGCAGGGAGTGGGCCGCCCAGTTGACCAGCTCGGCGCCGTCGCGGCCCTGGCGCAGCCCGAACCAGTCGGCCTGCCCGCCGGATGCCCCGGTGCCGCGCACCGCGGAGGCGACGTAGATGTAGCCGCGCTGCACGAAGTAGTCGCCCGCGGTTGTCGGATCGGAGCGCCCAGCACCGTACGGGTTCTGCGTCAGCAGCACCGGGAAGCTGCCGCGCGCCCGACCCCCGGTAGCCGGGTCGGTGGGATACACCACCTCGACGGAGATCAGGACCCCATCGTCCATCCGTACCTGGGTGGTGGCCGGCGTGCTCACCCCGTACACCGCCGCGTCCGGCTGCCAGCCGCCGCGGACGGCCGGGACGGCGGCCCCGGCCGCCGGGACGAGACCAACCGTGAGTAGCGCGGCCAGCCCGGCGCCCACCAGGCCCGACAGCGCGCGCGGGCGGCGATGACGGAGCGTGTGCATGCGTGTTCTCATGTGCCTCTCCAGTGACGGTGGTGCGCGTCAGGCGATGTGCGTGGCCGGGCGGCGCAGCGGGAAGACCGGGATGAGCGGCCGCTGCAGTGTCTCGTTCGCCAGTTCGGCCAGGACGATGTAGAACGCGACCCCCGCCAGCACGATCTCCGCCCAGCCGGCCGCATGCAGCGCCCCGGCGATCGGCACGCCCGCGCCGCTCGCGCCCAGATACGCGACGATCAGCAGCACGATCACCAGGTCCAGCAGCCCGAAGGCCGCGACCGTGACCGCGTTCGTGCCCAGGCTCACGACCGTGAAGATCACGGTTACAACCAGCCAGGCGATCAGGAACACCCCGAGCGCCTGCACGACGTCGTGCCCCGCCTGGGCCGCCAATGCCGGCGTTGGGGCGCCGTGCGCGGCGGCGGAGAGCACCGTGGCCACGATGTGCGGGGCCACGTACACCTGGATCGCCGTGTATCCCAGCCAGAACGCACCGTACGCGGTCAGGAACGCGGCGGCGAAGGTGGCGCCCGTGGCCAGCGCGAAGAACCCGGCGACGAGTTGGACGATCCCGCCGTAGAAGAACGTCCCGCTCACGATCACGGAGCTGCCTGGCGTGTTCATCAGCCCGACGGTGGACAGCCCCAGCGCGAGTGAGCACCAGGCGAAGCCCGCGGCCCCGACAGGCAGGGCGTGACCGGTGCGCGCCGACGGCGCCACCGCGGGCGTGGGGACTGCTGTGGAGGGGGTGGGCGCAGAGGCGACGGTCATGACAAGCACCCTTCGTTGGATTTCGTTCTGGCATTGCTGACCGAACGTTCGGTAACAGCTTCGGCCGCGCAAGCGGTGCTGTCAAGGGAGTAATGGATATGAAATATCCGCTTACTTGAAGCCGATGAGGCGGCATCAGAGCACGTCAGGGCCAGTTTCCGGGCGCTCGGTCACGGCGATGACACGCGGCAGACGCAAAAATCGGATTGTTCGTATCCGCTTCTGTAGCTGGCGTCCGGTCCCGCCTGAACGACGTACAAGAGCAAAACGAGCGGGTCAGCCTTGTGGTAGCGCTGGCGGCTTCGCTGGTCTAAGTAGGTAGGAGACCGAAGCGGGGCGGCGATGAGATGCACCCAGCGGGCGGCGCGCGACCGGCCGTGAGGCCAGTGCCGGGCACAGCCGGCGATGACCAGGCGGTATTCGAGCGCTTTGTGGAAGAGGCCGGACCGCGGCTCGGCCGCGCGCTGGCTGCGGTTTACGGCTTTGAGGATGGCCGTGACGCGACTGCGGAAGCACTGGCCTACGCCTGGGAAAACTGGCCACGCCTGCAGCACATCGCGAACCTCCCGGGCTACCTGTTCCGAGTCGGACAGACCCGGGGCCGCCGCAGGCGCCAGCCGGTAGCCGAGCTATTCGATATCGGTGTAGGCAGCGATTACAGCTTCGAGCCAGGACTGCCCAAGGCGCTGGCCACGTTGACGCAGCGGCAGCGGCTGGCCGTGGTGCTAGTGCATGGCTACGGTTACACGCTGCGCGAGGTGGCTGAGCTGACCGGTATCCGGCCGACAACCGTGCAGAACCATCTCAGCCGAGGGCTGGCCCGGTTGCGCAGTTTGCTGGGGGTTGACGATGAAGGCTGACCTGAGCGGGCAAATTCATGAGCTGATGGAACGCGGCGTGCGCCCGGCCACGATGGCCGACATCAAGAACCAGGCTCCGCTGAGGGTAAGCATGCTGCAGCGGGCCGCGGCCAGATCACGGCTCGGCCGCCCGCCGGCCGAGCCGAGCCATCGTGGCTGCCGTAGCCGGGGCGCTAGCCCTGGTCACCATCGCCACCGCGATCGGCATCACATCCCACCGCAGCCTCATACATCCGGCCGCCGACCAGGGAGCCATCCGGCTGCTGTCCAAGGTCGCCGACGTCGCCGCGCGCCAGCCCACCCCCCATGTCCGGGACAGCCAGTACATGTACGTGGAGACCACGGCGGCCGCCCCCCCCTCGCCCAAGCCCTTGACCGGCAAGCCCGGGTCCTTCTCCCGCCATATCCACCTGGAGATGGTCACCTCGCAGGTCTGGGTGCCGGTTGACAATCTGTGCCGCACTGGCCTTGAACGCGGCATTACCGCCCAGGGACACACGAGCAGCTCGACCTTTTCCGCGCGACAGCCCGGTGTGAAGTGCCCGAACGCCGGCGGCCTGAACGATCCGACCTACCGGCTGCTGCAAACCCTGCCCACCAACCCGCATGCCCTGCTGGCGATGATTTACCGGGTGGAACGCGGGCACGGTCCCGGTCCGGCCCAGGAGGCCTTCGTCACCATCGGCGACCTGCTCCGCAGCACGATCGCACCGCCCAAGGTTGCCGCCGCGCTCTACCGGGCCGCAGCCCTCATCCCCGGCGTGATCCTGGTAGCTCACGCCACGGACGCGATCGGCCGCCACGGCGTGGCCGTGGCCCGGATCGGCCCCGGCGTTGACGGCGGCGTCCTCGAAGAGCTGATCTTCAGCCAGGCTGCCTTGCAGCTGATCGGCGAACGCACGGTCATCGCCAGAACCGGCGTGACCACCACCGCCACCGCCATCATCGCCCGCGCCTTCGTCGACCACCGCGGTCAGGTGCCGCCCGGCCCAGGCTGATGATCAATCTCATAGTGCAGCGAGACGATGCCGTCTGCCGTGACACGTGCATCCAGCAGCCGCAGCGGGGTCGGGAGCTGGCCCGGCTGAAGGGGAACGCCGTCGAAGATGGTCGGCGTTCCGAGGCCGCCGACCAGGGACGGCAGCAGCATCAGGTGAAGCTCGTCAACGAGCCCGGCACGCAGCAACGCACCGTTGAGGCCGCCTCCGGCTTCCGAGACGACACACGTCACCCCGAGCTGATCCTTCATCGAGCGCAGGGCGCCGCCCAGGTTGACCGGCCCGTCGCCAGCGACGAGGTAGGGAACATCCTCGCTCCGCAGATACGCCAGGTACGGCGCCGGTGTCGCGTGCGACACGATGACCAGCAACCGCCTGCCCGCGTCTTCCCTGGCTGCCCATCTGACCCGGCCGCGGCCGTCGACGACCGCGAACCACCGGCAGTCGGCCCCGGCGGGCAGGAAGTCGTCATAGAGCGCCGCGATGTCGCCACCAGGCGCGGGCAAGCCCGTGACCGGGCCGTCCTCATCCGCGACGAATGTCCCGCTTCCCTCCAGAACCACCTGGGGCGCGTACCGCCGCTCGATCTCCGCGTCGCGCGCTGCGGCCATCGCGTCCGCGCTGCCGGGATGAATGGAATCCCACATCTTCCCTGCGGCCTGGTCCAGCAACCGGCTGGCGCGGTTGAGCGTGACCCGCCCGTCGACTGAAGCAGTCACCGACACCACCAGCCGCGGCCTGGCCGAGCCAGCCGCACGGACATCCGGCGCGGTGTCCACCATCGGCCCCCCACATCGGCGTAACCAGCCTGCGGGTTGACCCTACGCACCCTCCAGGCCGGCGCTGATAGCAGCTGAATATACCGCAAAGATAGTTTATGTGGTCACATTTCTCTGGCTAGTGACCTTTATTGGAAGCAATGAATCAGTATAGAGTCCGGAGGTAGCCTTTACGCCACCAGCTAATGCCGGTAACGTGAGCTAATATTTCTCGGGGGGGAAAGATGCAAGCTATTAAAACCGGTCCGGGCACTCCCAAGTGGCGGAACGCCGGACACGCGCGACGTGCCACATGGTGCAGCACAGGAGCGCTTGTTCTCAGCGCGCTAGCCGTGCTGTTTTTCGCCCCCATGTCGGCAGGAGCATCCGCAACGGGCAGCGCCGCAGCCTCGGCGAAGGCGGCGTGGAGCAGTCCTCAACTGCATACCTGCTGGCCGCAGGCGCGCTGCAGGCCAGGCCTCGGCGGCCGGCCTCCAGGGACAGGCAGCTATCCCGTCTCGATCACCGCGACCTGGAACATCCCCAAGGGGAGCAAGGTGTCGTTCCAGCCCGTTGAGACCAACTGCACCCTGGGATCGGTGTATTCAGGCTCGTTCACCACGGATTCCGAGCCGTTCGCAAATGTGATCCAGCTTATGACGGCTGACCAGGGTTTCCCATGCGTATTCGAGCCCACCAGGGGCTGGTGGAAGGTTACCGTCACTACACCGAACGGGCATTCGACGCAGGTGGACTTTGTTGACCAGCAGATCGCCCCATTGACTTACCTGCCAGTCTGCACAGCGGGTACACCGTCGTGTGTCGGAGTCCCCCGGCCCGCGGTGCCCTTGTCGTCCGTCGTCTTCAGCTACTAGTGCCGCATCGATCAGCAGGACGCCGAAGCTAGTTCGGCGGCCGGCCGCCGAACTGCCAGCTGTGGACTTCGATGCTGTCGTACCGGCCGGCCCGGGCGTATGGATCGTGGGCCAGGATGGCCTCGGCGGAGGCGCGGCCGGGCAGTTCGGCCAGCATCGCGGTGCCCGCCCATTCGGATCCGTCGTCCGATAGCAGTGGTCCGCAGGCGATGAGCCGGTCACCAAAGCCTCCGGCGGCCAGGTAAGGAAGGTACTCATCGCGAGCTCGTCGCGGGCCGCGGTCATCCCCGGCTTGCCGTGGCCCAGGATCAGGAAACGATGATCGCCGTCCGCTTCCCCGGCGAAGTCCCACATCGTACGGCCCAGCAGGTTGCGCCAGCGGCGCACCAGCACCTCGCCGTACACCCCGGCCCGGTAGTTCGGTTCCTCGAAGGCGAACACGTGGGCGGCATCAGCGTCGGGCAGGTTGACGATGTGCACACTGCCGGTCGCGGCCGAGGCGTCGGCCGTGAGCGTGGGGCCGCGCGCAATCATGGCGTCGGCATACCGGTCCATGAACGACCAGTGCTCCTCGATCAGCTCCTCGCGCAACGCCATCGATCCTGGACGGTCCCTGCAGTAGAAGAAGTACTCCACGTCGAACCCTTCATCGGCACCAGAAGGACTCTAGCGACCAGGTGTGACGTCGCGCCTGGGCCCGCCGGTTCGGCAGGCCTGCCGGGCTGCATCCCACGGAAGCGGTCCGGCGCCTGGCATGATGTCCACGATGAGTGAGCAGTCCGGCAATTGGATCCCTAGTGACGGCCAAGTCGCGGTCGAGCTGCGCTTGGCGGTTCGCGCAGGGGACGTCGGCGCGATCCAGAGACTGCTGCGGAATAACCCCGCGCTGGCGTCGGCCAGACTCGTTGGCCGGGACGGCGGCACGGGGACGCCGTTGCATCTTGTCACTGACTGGCCCGGCTACTTCCCCCACGGCCCAGAGATCGTCCGGCTCCTGATCGACGCGGGCGCCGATCCCAACGCCCTGACGACCAGCCGAGGTTCACAGCCCGAACCAGGTTCAGAGACGCCGTTGCATTACGCGGCGAGCAGCGACGACGTTGACGTGGCCGAAGTCCTGATCGATGCGGGAGCCGATCTCGAGACGCCCGATGGCTCGATCGGCACTCCGCTCGATAACGCCGTTGGCTACGGCTGCTGGCATGTCGCCCGCTTGCTGGTGACGCGCGGCGCCCGGGTTGACCGGGCCTGGCATGCGGCCGCCCTGGGCATGCGGGGCCGCCTCGAAACCATCCTGGGCAGCGACCCGACCGCGGAGGACGTGTCGCAAGCGTTCTGGCATGCCTGCGCGGCCGGCCAGCGGCGCGCCGCGGAGTATCTGCTGTCCCGCGGCGCAGATCTCAACTGGGAGCCGGACTACGCCCAGGGCACGCCGCTCGACGCGGCCAGCGGGCTGGGTACCAGGCAGGAGAACGTCATCTCCTGGCTGCGCGAACTGGGAGCCCGTTCCGCCAGCTCCGACTGATCCGGAAGGGCCGGGCAGGCGGCCGGACTGACCGGAATCCTGACCCGGATCCGGCTTCTCCACCCATTCTCCATATGGATGGCAGCGCGCCTGCACCGATGGCTGCTTAGCCTCACGGAGGAGCCCTTCCAGGACGGGCACCGGGTTACCGGGGAGGACAAGCATGCGAGCGGAACGCCAGACCGTAGATCTCACGGCCTATCCAGATCTGGTTGTCGTCTATCTCGGGATGCGGGTCCGGCGTCCACGCGGTGTGCTGAGCCTGCTCGGGATTGGCCCGCAGATCCAGAAGTCATGGAAAGCCAAGCCTGACGGCCTGCTGCTGCACGAAGACCTCATCTGGTCGCTGTTTCCGCTTCACCTGGGCATGCGGCAGTACTGGCGCGACCTGGACAGTCTCGAACGCTGGACCCGTTCCGAACCGCATAGACGGTGGTGGCAGCAGTTCCTGAAGGACTCCGGCGGCACCGGATTCTGGCACGAGGCGTACTTCATGCGCGGCGGCATCGACGCGATCTATGACGACGTGGACAAACCGCTCGGTATAGGCCGTTTCGCCCCGGCCGCACCCGCCCGCGGTGCGATGTTCTCCGCCAGGCACCGCGCGGGGCGGGACGGGCAGGCCCTGACCGTGCCGCCGGTGGTTTCCGAGGACGGATATTACGACCTGGCCGAGGCGGCCGGGCCGAAGGGCTCAGATCACGCGCCGGCCGGCTAAAGAGCTCTCCTTAATGAGGAGCAGCTTTAGCTGGTGAGCCCGCTGATCGCGTCGCCGATCAGCTTGGCCCCGATGATGAGGCACAGGACGGTCATGATGACGGCGTTGTGCTCGCTCATCCAGTCCTTGAGCCCGGCCAGGAGTCTCGCCGAGCGCTCGCCCAGGGCGAAGTAGATGCCGACGGGAATGCCCACGCCGAGGGCGGCGATCACCGCGAAGACCAGGTAGGCAAGGGCCTGCTGCCCGCCGGGGATGCCGGTCTGGGCGGTAGGACTCCGGAGCCGTATCCTGACTGGTGGCGGCGAGCATGTCGCGGACCTGGCCGATCTCCCCGGCGAGCACCAGGCGGACCCCCAGGTGGCGAAGGTCGGCGGCAGCGCGGTGAGCATCCGGGCGGCCGTCACGTCGAGGGACGGCATGGTCTCGCAGTCCAGGACGACGGCCTGGTCCCCGCCCCGGAGGCGGCCTCGTCGATCACCGCGGGCGGCCGCCGTCGTAGTGGCGGTTGCCGACCCGTCCGGGCTCACGGCGTGACGATGGGAAACGCCGGGTCGGCGGTGTCCAGCAGGCCCATGAGCGTGGTGAGCGCGGCCGGATCGCCAGTGTGCTGGATTCCGTCCAGGCCGCGACCGGCGAGCAGTCCTAGCAGTTGCGCCTTGGTCAGGGTGAGGGTGAGGTCCGCGGTCCCCTCCGCTTGGGGGTTCACGGTCTGGATGAGCGCGCCGTTGGACAGGGCGAGCCGGACGGTGTTCCCGGCGTCGGTGAAGTTCCAGTCGATGACCACGGACTCGGCCGGCGGCGCGCGGCCCGTCCACCTGGATGGCCAGGGTGTCAAAGAGCTCCTCGATCGTCAGCGCCCCGGCCATGCCTGCGCCCAGGTCGCCGATCGGCGGGGGCTTGCTGCCCTCGCGGAGTTCGAGCGCACCGGACAGGTAGAAGCTCCGCCAGGTGGCGTTCTCCGAGCCGTAGCCGAGCCGCTCATAGACGCCGGCCAGAGCCTCCCGGGCGGCGGTGTCGTCCGGGTCGGCGAACACGGCGTGCTTGAGCAGTTCGGCCGCGAACCGCAGATCGCCGGCCTCGGCGTAGGAACGGGCCTTGTCCAGCACCGCCTGCTGGCCGCCGATGACCTCGACGTACCGGGTCGCTGCCGCCTGCGGCGGGTGCTGCCACAGCGACGTCGGGTTCCCGTCGAACCAGCCCATGTAGCGCTGGTAGATGGCCTTGACGTTGTGGCTGACCGACCCGTAGTAACCGCGGGCGTGCCAGGCGCCCTCCAGCGCCGGGGGCAGCTGCATATCCTCGGCGGCCTCCATGCCGGTTGATCCGTTGTTCAGCATCCGCAGCGTCTGGTCATGCAGGTAGGCGTAGAGATCACGCTGCTCGGACAGGTACCGGGTGACGTTCTCCGTGCCCCACGTGGGCCAGTGATGGGATGCGAACGCGACATCGGTGCTGGCGCCGAACATCTCGATGGCCTCGTTCAGGTAGCGGGCCCAGATCCGGGGATCGCGGACCAGGGCACCGCGCAGCGTCAGCAGGTTGTGCAGGTTATGGGTGGCGTTCTCGGCCAGGCACAACGCCCGCTGAGCCGGGAAGTAGAAGTTCATCTCCGACGGCGCCTCGGTGCCCGGCGTGATCTGGAAGACGATCCGCACCCCGTCGATCGTTTCTTCCTGCCCGGTACGGGTGACATCCACGGTCGGGGGGATCAGGCCCAGCGCACCCTCCGAGGTCGCGATGCCCAGGCCCGTGCTGACCTGGCCGACCGGGCTCCGGTCCAGCATCGCGCCGTACATGTACGCCGCCCGGCGGTTCATGGCCCCGCCCGCATAGACGTTCTCCGACACCGCGTGCTCCATGAAGCCTTCCGGGGCCAGGATCGGGACGCCGCCGGCGCCGCCGGGCAGCACGCCCTCCACGCCGCCAAAGTGATCCGCGTGGGAGTGCGTGTAGATCACGGCGGCCACCGGCCGGTCGCCGCGGTTCTTGCGGTAGAGCGCGATACTGGCGGCCGCGGTCTCCGCGGAGATCAGCGGGTCGATCACGATCACGCCGGTGTCGCCTTCGACGATCGTCATGTTCGAGATGTCCATGCCGCGGACCTGGTAGATCCCGTCTGTGACCTGGAACAGGCCGTGCTTGGCGCACAGTTGCGCCTGCCGCCACAGGCTCGGGTTCACGGTGTCCGGGCAATCAGCGTCCAGGTACGAATACGCCGTCAGATCCCACACCACCCGGCCGTCGGCCGCCTTCACCACACAGGGATCAAGCGCATCAATGCGGCCACGTTCGGCGTTCTCGAAATCGGTCTGGTCGTCAAACGGCAGATCGCTCATCATGTCCCTTGCGCGTGGGGAGTACTGGCGTATCAGGCCACCACCGCCGCCGACGTGAAGGCTGGGGAGACCGGAGCACCACTGGGCACGTACGACCCAGCCAGCATGTCGCCCGGCCCCTAATCCGGGCCTCATCCTCAGTGGGTGAGGCCCGGATTAGGGGTTGATGCGTCCTAAGCCCAGGGGTACGTCCTGGGCCACGCACACGCCACACCGGCACCCCGTCCCGGGTCTGGTACGGGGCCCGGACTCGACGACCTTCGCCACGAGCAGCAGAGCGCCAATTGCGCCAGCCAGCACCCACCAGAGGACGGCTATGGTCAGCCAGTCCCCGGACGTGTATTTCCCCAGGACCGGCGACAGCAGGACGGGCCAGCCGGCCACCACCGGAAGACCGACCAGCAGGCCCAGGCCCGCACGCCAGGTGCGGGCCCAGGTGCGCCCCCAGGTTCGACCCCCGAAACCAGCTTTCAGGCTGTCCATGGCGAAGGGCCAGACCTGGACGGCCACACGGATCCATCCGGCCAGCAGCAGCGCCGACGACACCGTGAACTCGAAGAGCAGGACCCGCATCACCAGACGCATCGTCGCCCCTTCCCCGCAGGTCAGGGAGCCCCTGGGCGCCATGACCTGCCAGGGCGCAGCCCCGCTACCCCTATGGAACACCTGGCGCAGAGCCAGCACAACACCGGCCAGGCTTAACGTGGCCTGACCCACCCGGCGTGCGGGTCCAGCAGCTCCAGGGCGGAGCGCAGCGCCTCGGTCAGCCAGGCCGGACCGTCGCCCGCGACCTCCAGCGTGCCGAGCAGCCGGATGGCGTCGCTTTCTTCCAGCTCGGTCGGACCCGCCATGGTGCCCAGGTCCAGAATGACCACGCTGCTGCTCTCGGCCGGGTCGTGCTGCATCACGCAGGACAGGGCGACGACCGCGGTGTCGTGCTGCGCGACGATGCGGCTGTGGCAGATCACGCTCTGGTCATCAACCTCGTGCTGGCCATCACACCAGGACGGGCAGTCCGGCAGCCGTCCGGGCGGTGCGTCCGGGTCGGCGCCGAAGCCGCCATAGTGATCGTCACCGACGGTCATGATCTCTCCCTGGGACGCCCATGCGGGAGCACGGCCGTTCTCCCGTGGCCAGGGCGCCATGCAACCGCCCGTACCCCGGGTCATGCTTTTAAACGAAGTCTCGTCCCACGCCACCGGCCAGGAAGGCCGCTCAGGAGAGCGGAACCTGCACCGCGACATTCGGCTTCGGGTAGTAGGCCGCCACATCCCGGGCGCCGTACTTGGCCCGGAACATGCCGAGGATCTCACTGACCGGAGCCGGATCCGTGACCGGAGTCGCCCTCGCGATGAGTTGCGCGCCCCCGGCGACCACGCGGATCGTCGGCTCCGCCAGCACGTTCTTGAACCAGCTGGAATCGGTTCCCGTGACCGGCACCAGATTCAGCTCGCCGCCGTCCCGGACGAACCAGACCGGAAAGGTGATCTCGCGGCCCGACTTCCGGCCGGTGACGGTGAGCTGGATCTCCTGGCTGGAATCCAGGGCCCTGATCAACTCTTCGTTTGCCATGCGATTCATCCCCCGGGTCGCGATGCCTGAGCGGAGCCTGATGGACCCCCGGCCCTATGCCTTCCATCGTCGCAGGCGTCCCACATCGATCCGGTCCAGCGTGAATCCCTCGAACACGCTCCCCCGCTACGGCACGGGTCCCGCTCTAACCGTGGCCGCCCCGTATCTGGCATGCTGAAACCCGGGAAGATCTTGGCGGCCAGCGGGATGAGCCGCGCGCTGCGGGCAAGCCTGGGAGATCGTGATGCCAGTTATCGTTGTGACCCGGCTCCGGCTGAAGGATCCGGCGCTGCTGGATGAGTTCTTCACCGACGCCGTCGCGGCGATCGAGCAGGCGCAGAAGTCGGAGGGCAACCTCGGCGCCGATGCGCTCGCTGACGCGAACAACGCGTGGTGGAGCGTCAGCGCCTGGAGCGGCCGGGACCCGATGCGGGCCTTCGTGGACAATCAACCGCACCTGACCATCAAGGGACGCCTGGATCATTACTGCGACGAGGCGACGTTCGTCGACTGGGAGCAGGCCAGCCCGGATCTGCCGGACTGGCAGACCAGCTACCGGCACCTGGTCGCCGACGGCCAGGTGGCGACGCTCACCCACCCCTCGGACGCCAATCAGACCCGGGCCTTCCCGCCCCCGGTCGAGGCCCCTGCCGCGCACTAACCGCGGCCGTGCCCGGCGTCCAGAGCGCGCATACCAGGCCGAAAATCTTTCCTCAAACGACGGATCGGCGCCGTCGCCGTCCTGCTCCACCGTGGACTCGCGGCGCAACCGGGCGATGGCGGGCAGGTCGGCGTCCTCAGCCCGCCGGATCACGGCTTCGGTCCCGCTAGCCATGGGAGCAGCCGACCGCCGTCGCGTAGGCCTGGGGGGTCATCCGGTACAGCTTGACCGAGCCGGGGTTGCTGAGCACGAGGTCAAACAGCCAGTGGTGATGCACGTAGAACCAGTAGTCGGTCAGCCGCTGACCACCGATCTCATAGTCCACCAGCCACGCCCCGTGCGGGCCCGGGGTGGCGCTCTGCACGAGTGCCGCGGCGTGCGGTGCGCTCGGGCAGTCCTGATGGCGCTTGATGTACTGGGCCCGGGTGATGACCGCCTGGCTGCGCGCATCCCAGCGGGCGTACACCGGGCCGTAGTCGCCGCTGTCGTAGTCGTTATTGAAGACAGTTGCGATCTTGAGCAGGGCCGAGGCGGTCCGCGGGTCGGGAGGAAGCGGCGCCGCCGATGCCGCCACGTGTCCCCGGCCCGGACCGGGATCCTGGCCTGAGGCCGACGAACAGCCCGCGGCCAGGCAGGCGGCCGCCACCATCACCGCGGCGGCCAGCTGGCGCATCACTGCGTTCTCCCTCACCCGCCAGCATGCTGGCGCGACCCGTTAACGGTGCGGGGCCAGCATCGCATGGTGGTCCGCGCCCGCCTGCGGCTGGGGATCGGCGTGCACCAGCGCGGCGGTCAGCCGCGGCAGGGCGTGCAGCAGGTTGTGCTCGGCGGCCACCGCGACCTGGTGGGCCTCGACCGCGCTGGCCGCCGCGTCCACGACCACCTCGCACTCGGCGCGCAGCTGATGGCCGATCCACCGCAGCCGGACCTGGCCCACGTCCAGGACCCCGGGGGTCGCGCGCAGGGTGTGCTCGGCCTGGTCGACCAGGGCGGGGTTGACCGCATCCATCAGGCGCCGGTAGATCTCACGGGCGGCCCCGCGGAGCACGGCCAGGATCGCCACGGTGATCACCAGCCCGACCACGGGGTCGGCCCAGTCCCAGCCGACCGCGACACCGCCCGCGCCGAGCAGGACCGCCAGCGAGGTGAATCCGTCCGTCCGGGCGTGCAGCCCGTCAGCGACCAGGGCCGCCGAGCCGATCCGCCGGCCGACCCGGATCCGGTACCGGGCGACCAGTTCGTTGCCGGTGAACCCGACCAGTGCGGCGATCGCCACCGCGAGCAGGTCCGACACGGGGCGGGGGTGGGCGAGCCGGGTGATCGCCGCATAGGCGGCCAGTACCGAGGAGGCGGCGATGATCAGGACGATCACCACCCCGGCCAGGTCCTCGGCCCGGCCGTACCCGTAGGTGTAGCGGCGGTTAGGCCGGCGCCTCCCGGCCAGGAACGCGATGCCCAGCGGCACCGCGGTCAGTGCGTCCGCCGCGTTGTGCAGGGTGTCACCCAGCAGCGCGACCGATCCCGAGACCGCCACCACGGCCGCCTGGAGCAAGGCCGTTCCCCCCAGGACCGCCAGCGAAATCCACAGCGCCCGCATGCCCTCGGCGCTGGCCTCCATAGCCGGGTCGACCTTGTCCGCCGCCTCATGCGAATGAGGCCGCACCAGGTGCCGGAGCCGTCCCAGGCGTCCTGGCTCGTGGGGATGGTGCTGCCCGGCCTCGTGTCCATGCTCATGCCCGTGCCCGGTCTGCATGACATCCAGGATGCCCGGATCATCCGGTTGCAGCACGTCAACAACAGCCACCCCGACGCGACTGCGAACTACCCGCAGCCACACCAGGCGCCGGCCCTCGTCCGTCAGGAGGGCAGCAGGCGGGACCGGCCCGGGGCGACGGCGGTGAGCAGGACCCAGCAGGCGAACAGCACGGGCGGCAGATAGAGCGCCACGAGGTGCTGCGGGGTGGGGTTGCCGAGCAGATCCGTGCTGCCCCCGGTAGAGACGAAGGCCAGCTGGATCGCGTAGGGCCAGAACATGGCGGCGAGTAGCAGCAGGAGGTACGGGCTCAGTTTCCAGACCACCGCCAGCACCACCGCGGCCACCGCCAGCACGACGCTGCCGGCCAGGTAGATCGTGGCCACGGACGGCTGCGGGGCCAGCAAACGCCCGGGGAACGTCATCGTGTCGTACCGAAGCGTCGACACGTGCACCGCGGCCGCGACCACCACCAGCATGACCCCGAGACGCCAGTTCACGAGCTGGCGGCCGCGGCGGGGCCCGGGCGACGCGACCAGCGCGGCCGCCTCCACGATGAAGACCCCCGTCGTGACCAGCTGCAGCGGATACGGAATCCAGGGCATCGAGTGGCCGGCAGCGACCCAGTAGCCAGCCGTCCCCACCAGCGCGGCCAGTGCCGCCCACCGCAGCCCCAGCAGCACCAGGGCCGCGATGACCACCTCGGCGCCAACCGTAATCGTGAAAATATGCACGCTGAGCAGGGGGAGGCCGCCGATCTCGGGATGCAGGCCGAAGGCCCGCGCGAAGAAGGGGATCCGGGTATCCAGCCGCAGCCGGTACGGCAGCGCCACGTTCAGGATGTCCACCAGCAGCAAGAACAGGGGCGCCACCAGGCTGAACAGGGCCAGCGCATCCGCCCACGGCCGGTTTTCCGATGCCGGACCCGGACCGCGCAGGCGCATCTTCAGCGCGCTCCAGAACACGTCCGCGGACTCCGCCAGCCGGGGCCGCTTCTGGCCCTGCGGCGCACCCGCCATCAGCACGGCGAGGATCTCCTCCGCGTGCTCGCGGCGGTACACCCGCGGATAGCAGGCCAGCAGCCGCCGGTACCCCTGCTCCAGGCCGGACGACCCGGTCATGCGGCACCCCCGGCCAGGTCAGGCCGCGAGACGTCGAGCCGCTTCAGCGCCACCGCGGCGTTGGCCTGCAGCCGCGCAGCCTCGGCGGCCAGCGTTTCCGAGCCCTTGGGGCTGAGCCGGTAGTAGCGCCGCAGCCGGTTGTCCACGATCTCCTCCCGGTCCACCACGATCAGCTCCTCGGAGCGGAGCCGGTCCAGCGCGGTGTAGAGGGTCCCGGCGCGCAGCCGGACCCGCCCGCCGGAGATCTGCGTGACGTCGGTGATGATCCCGTAGCCATGCTGGCTGGTCGTCGCCAGCGCGGTCAGGATCAGGAACGTCGCTTCCTGCATCGCCCGCTGTGCCATGTGAACTTTATATACCGCTGAACTATGTATATCAAGGCCGGGCTATCTCAATTGGGAGCGTCCCCGGCGGCCAGGATCGTCGCGAGCAAGCCCGGGAAACGCTCCTCCAACTCGGGCCGGAGCGAGACGTAGCACCGCGTGCCCTCGGGCCGCGACCAGGCCACCCCCGCCCGGCGCAGGCGTTTCATGTGGTGGCTCAGCGTGGACTGGGTGACGTCAGCGGGAAAGTCGGCCTGCACGTGCTCCTGCCCATCGGACAGCACGCGGGCGATCTGCAGCCGGATCGGGTCGGCCAGTGCGTACAGGACGCCGGCCAGATTGATCTCACCGGCCGCGCAGTGGTCCAGCGATCGCATGACCCGAACGTACCGGCCCGGGATTCCGGGCTAATCCAGACGGTCATTATCTGGCGCTTTCCGCCGAAAGGGCAGCCGGCGCCCCCGGCCGCCGTACCCGCCCCTGAGCTGGACTTCCTTAGCGGGCTGGGCGCAGCAGCGGCCAGACTCGTGATCCCGGGAGGGAAGTCCCTGCCCTGGTGAGGCCTATGTTCTACTGGAATTGTGGAGCATAAGCAGCGCAGCCCCGGGGCCAGGCGGCACGGGCGGCACGGCAAGGGGACCGCGACGCCGCTGACCGCCCAGCGGACCGAGGAAGTCCGGGACCGGGTCCGGCTGATGATCGAGATCACCGCCCGGGCCGGCTCATACCGCAAGGGGCTGCTGGCCGCGGCGGCGCACCTCAGCCCGGAAGAAGCCGCGATCATCGCCGATCTGGAGCGGCACGGGCTGCAGGTCCCGCAACTGCGCGACGTGCTGCGCGGGGGCCACGTCCTGGTCGACGATCCGCAACTCTACGAGGACTGGCGGTTCGCCAAGGTCAGCCACCTGCGCGTATCCAGCCACCACAAGGACATCGACAAGGCGCGCTATCCCGACATCGGGATGCGGGGCCAGGTGGTCCGGGAGAAACTGCACGGGCGGACGGCCCAGGGCACCTGGGTGCAGCTGGAAAAGACACCGGCCGCCTTCGGCCAGCGCAAGCTGCCCACCCTGACCGACATCCGGCACCTCATGGACTACGTGGTCTACCGGGTGACCCGCAGCAACGTCGGCCCGTGGGGACTGTCCCGGCTGACCGAGCGGCGGCCGATGTACCTGTCACCGGACCTGGGCCTGCCCACCTCACTGCCGCCGGCGGTGGCGGAGTCGATGGCCCTGGCCCTGCGCCGGATCGAGCAGGAGGATGACGTCACCTCGGCCTCGCAGGACCTCGCGGCGCGGTTCCCGCCGCCGGAGCGGCCGGACCCCGCGAACGAACTGGGCCAGGCCCTCCCGGGCCGGGCCGGGCGGGGCCTGTTCGGGAACTCCGACGTGTGGGTGACCGAGACACCGTCCCGGACCGCGGCCGCGATCTTGAACGAGCAACGTGAGCAGCGGCCGGCCGGGACGCTCTGGGCGAAAGCGGGGGCATCATGAGCGAGGCTGGCACCACCGTCCCAGGTGAGGCGTCTGTCCCGCAGGGACTGGTCTCCTCGGTCGTCAGCCTGGTCGGCACCGGGCCGGTGCTGCTCGGCGCCTACACCATCGCCGAGCTCACCGCGGTTGACGCCATCGTGGACTTCCTGGAGGCGCGGCCGTCGGACGAGGTGCTGGCCGAGGCCGTCCGCTCGCTGGCCGCCCGCCAGCTCCTGGTGGCCGGGCCGCCCGGGGCGCAGGTTCAGGTGCGCGGGGACCTGGGCATCGCGGTGGCGTTCCAGCAGCGGGCCCGGATGGTGCTGGACGCCCGGGCCACCGGCACGGAACCGGGCGAGCCGTGGCGGATCCTGCTGCTCCCCCAGCCGGAGCGGATCTGCCTGGTGGTCCGCATCGACGCGCTGGGCGTGCACGAACTCGGGCTGTACACGTTCGACGAGTCCCTCCGCCTGCTCGACGCCCTGCTGCCGCGCGGGCCCCGGGCGGAGGCCGAGGCCGCGGACGGCGACATCGACGGGGTACTCGCGGCGTCCGAGCGATCCGCGCTGGTCACCGTCACGCCGTACACCACGGACGGATCGGCTGAGGTCGCGGGCGACAGCACCGACCTGGTGCTCGCCCGCCACCAGGGCCGGCTCCATGTCTTCCACCGGGATCCTGACGACCAGGGCAAACTGGCGCCCGGCACGCCGGGCGGCCAGGACGTGCACGACACCCTGGTGGGCCTGCTGGCCTAGAAGGGCCGTGGCCGGCAACCCTGCGGATCACATGACCGAAATGCCGTGGGACCGTAATGCCGGGAGGCCGCTCAGCGGTCGTTTAACCCGGCCAGCTGCCTGCCCCGGGAGTCCGGGACCGTACCGCGGCCCTGACCCAGGATGGAGCTGTGCCCCTGACCTGACTGCCCCTGGCCCGCGTGGCTGTGCGCGGCGCGGCCGTTGCCCGCACCTGCCCCTGTTGACCAGCGCGAAGTCCAGCGTTCCGTGCACCGCCGGGTGTCCGCGCAATACCAGCGCAGGTCCGGGCAGGCACTGCCGCCGTCGGACACCATCTCGCGGGCCGGCAACCTGGTCCCGCACAACCAGCAGGACTGCACGGCCGGATTCGCAAGGGAAACGCTCGAGCGATCTTCACCAGCCATGTTCGGCCCCCCTCCGGGATCGATAGGCCGGGTTCCCGGGAACTGGACCCCTAAACAGCCAGCCCCGTGCGCGGCCGACTCAACAACCGTTCCCGAAGTCTGGCACGCCGACGGCCCCTCGTCCACGCACTCTGCAGGATGCGGTCAGCCGAAATTCAGCCGGGGCGCCTTCCCGACCGCGACGCGACTCTCCCGAGCCCGGCGCCGACGCTGCTACGCGTTCCTTAACCAGATCTTGGTTCGCGGGCCGCACTGAGGCCCGCCGTTATGGGTAGTTGCGCGGCAACAGCCCTGCTCAGTGCTGCTTAGTACCCGTGCTGATGAGGAAACACCGAGCAGCCTAGAGAGTCAGGGCCGCCTAGCAAAGGAGACACGCGGAATGCTGTCCCAGGGCGGCGCTCACTTGGTGACCGCGCTCAACCCGCTCAGCTCCACGTCGGTGCTGGCCAGTCTCGGCGCGTTCGGCGTCTTCCTCGCCTTGTTCGCCGAGACCGGGCTGCTCATCGGGTTCTTCCTGCCAGGCGACTCGCTGCTGTTCACCGCCGGGCTGCTGTGCACCGAGGGCTCGCACCCGGTGCACCTGTCGCTGCCGGTGGTCATCCTGGCCGCGATCGGCGGCGCCCTGCTCGGGGCGCAGACGGGCTACTACATCGGCCGGGGCGGCCGGCCCCTGCTCGGCCGCACCAGCAACCGTTTCGTCCGCCGGGGCACGGAACGCTCCGGTGAACTGCTGGCCAAGTACGGGTACCGCAAGGCCATCGTGCTGGCCCGGTTCATCCCGGTGGTCCGGACCGTGCTCAACCCGATGGCCGGCGCCCTGGATGTGCCGGTCCGGACCTTCACGATCTGGCAGGTTGTCGGCGGCGTGATCTGGTCGGCCGGGGTGACCCTGGCTGGTTACGCCCTGGGCTCCACGATCCCCAGCATCGACACGTATCTGCTGCCGATCATCGCCGTGATCGTCATCGTCTCGCTGATCCCGGTCGGCCTGGAGCTCTTCCGGGCCCGGTCTGCGTCCCGCCGCCCGGATGAAACCCGGGCCGGCGCTGATAGGGGCAGCGCCGGCCCGGCCGGCACCCATCGCCCTGATGCCACCCGGCCGCCGGCCAGCCGGTCGAGATGACCGGCTGATTACCCGTAGAGACCGTCGAGCCAGGTGCGCCAGGCCAGCTCGGTCTTCTCCCGGTCCACGCCCGGCGCGAACAGGTGATGGGCCAGGCCGACGGGCATGCCGAAGGCGTTGCGGCCGTAGAAGCGGTACAGGCCGTCGGCGGTGCGCACGCCCAGGAAATTCGGGGCGGTGTAGTCCACCACACCGTCCAGCGGTTCCAGCCCGGGCAGCGCCAGCCGCACCTGGTCGCCGGCCGCGCCCTGGCCGGTCACGCCGAGCCCGCGGCGGACCGCGTCGAAGGCGCCGGGCGCCTTGGCGGACTCCGGTCCCTCGGCCGCCACGTAGGTCACCGGGCGGCCGTCGAAGTACTGCAGGTACTGGCCGAGGGTGTGCAGGTAGAAGTCGGTGTGCTGGCCGGCCGAGTCGTACTGGTTATCCCAGTCGTCGGTGAAGATGCCACTGTGCACGTACCGCAGCACCGCGGTGCCGCCGCCCCGCGCCTCGATGATGTACTCCAGGGCGTTCATGACGGTCCCGTCCGGCGCCGCGGCGCGGACGGCCAGGTGGTGCGGCGGATCGAACACGGTCACGGTATGGCCGGCCACCACGTCGCCGACCGCGTGCGCCTCGTCCTCCCCGGTCGGGAACAGCCAGGAAGCGATGCCGGCCGCGGTGGCCACCGCGGCCCAGACCTGCTGGGGGGTGGCCGGCAGCTCGACCTCGCGCCGGATCTCGAACTCACGCGCCATGATCTTCTCCTGTCCTCATCGGGTGATGCTCGGGTGCAGCGCGACGACCAGGCGGTGCTCACGGCCGCCGGGCGCACGCTCGTCGTGATACCGGGCGGCCAGGTCCTTGACCGTGCCGCTGAGTTCGCGGGCGAACGCGGCCCGGTCCGCGGCAGAGGCGAACCGGATCTCGCTGTCGATCGCGAACGTGGCCACCGGCTGGCCGGCCGACCGTGACTTCGTGATCAGCTCGCCGACCTCCCGGACCAGCCGGGCGGCCAGGGTGAGCAGCCACCAGGCGGACAGCTGATCCGGGGCCCGCGCCGGGTCGGGCGCCACCGCGGGCAGCGCGGCCGGGGAGATCACGTACGACGCCGCGGTGGCGCGGAGCACGCGCTCGGTGCAGTTGCCCCTGCGGCGCTCCTCGACCAGCTCCACCAGGCCGTGCCGCTCCAGGGCCCGGAGATGGTAGTTGACCTTCTGCCGGGCCAGCCCGGTCCGGGCGGCCAGCGTGGTCGCGGACCCCGGCTCGGCCAGCGCGGCCAGCAGCCGGGCCCGGACCGGGTCCAGTGAGGCCTCGGCGGCAGCCGGGTCATCGATCACAGCGACGTCATCCACATCCCCATTCTCACACCGACAACTTTTCTTGTCAAGACAGCTACTCTTGTCGGTCACGGGTGCCGTCGGGCCAGTCTCCGAAGCCTCACAAGCCACGGCATGTGCTTCGTGATCAACCGCTTGGTGTCGCTGCAGCGACACCAAGCGGTTGATCACGAAACGGAGGCTGGGGGGTGGGGTTGGTGTGACTGGCGAGGAAGGGAGGGTTAGGCCGGGGGGAGGCCGAAGCTGGGCAGGCAGGGAGCCAGGCCGGTGATCTCCACGGGGACCTGCCGGCGGGCCTGCCAGGTGGCCCGGTCCAGGCGCAGCATCTGGATTACGGCGGGGCGGCCCCGGATGGCCTGCCGGCGGATGCCGTCGGGGAGGTAGCCCAGCTTGCGCGATACGCCCAGGGACGCGAGGTTGTCGGTGAACGCGTCGGAGACGGCGAACTGCGCGCCCAGGCCGGCGAAGCCCAGGTGCAGGACGGCGGAGCGCATCTCGGTGCCGAGGCCCTGACCCTGGTAACGCTGGCCCAGCCAGGACCCGGTGTTAACCTCGCGCAGGACCGCGAAGTCGCGCCCGGAGACACCCTGGGTCCCGACGATCACGCCGCCGAGATCGGCGACCAGGTTCAGCGACCAGTCCGACGGGGACCACGCGCCCCACTGGGACAGCTGGAACTGCAGGACGCTGCGGGCCCGCTCCTCGGGCGGCACGTCGGTCCAGGCCACCGCGAACGGCTGAACGAGGGCATCGTGGATGCCCTCGGCGGCCAGGCTGGCCAGTTCGTCCAGCTCGGCGAGGGTGGGCAGGCGCATCTCCAGCCGCGGGGTGCGCAGCCGCAAGCCGGACAGTGGCCAGTGGGTCAGCGTCATGCCGCCGATTATCCGGGCGCCCACGCAGCGTGGCACCTCAATAAATCGCGGGGTCAGCCCGGACAGACCGCAGCCCGGCCCGGCTTGCCGGCCCGGGCCGGGTTAGCTAGGACGAGCTGCGGCCCCGGCCGGCTTGTCGGCCGGGGCCGCAGCCCCTGAAGGTGCTGGGACTACCGCGCCCAGACGCCGAAGGCGTCGTTCGCGCGGACCGCCCCGTTGGCCGGCAGGCCGTCCGTCCACAGCGCGGACGGCGAGACCCGGGTCGTCCCGGACGGAGGCAGCAGGCCGTTGCTGGTGGCAACCACCTTGCTGGTCGTCCACGGCCCGTGAAGGAGCCCTTGGCGCCGCTGTAGGTGGTCAGCGCGCCCTGCAGGAACTGGTTGATCCGGAACGAGTGGATGAACGGCGGCAGCGCGATCGGTGTCCCCGTGCTGTCGGTGAAGTCATCCAGCGCCGCCGCGTGATCGTAGATCGGGCCGAAGGCCCGGGTCTTGCTTCGTAGTGGTCTGCGATAAACGCTGACTGCCCGCCCCGCCGAGTCCAGCAGTGACCTTACCACGAGTAGTGAGTAACTCACCTTGTGCGACATGAAGCATGTCACAGGTTCATCTGGTCAGTGCGGGGAATGAAGTTAAGGCCGCCAGGGCGTTCCATTCCGATCTGTTACTCATGCCTTTTAGGCGCAGCAAGCAGCCGGTTGGAATGTTTTATGGTGATTAATTGACGGGCTTTAGGGGCGATTTATTACGCTCTGCCCGCGCGGCGGGGCCACGGTCCGCCCCTTCCATTCGCCGCCCCGCCCGCCGTAGTGCCGCCGGGCGGAATCGGCCGTCATCACGGCGTAGAGCCCGGCCACGAGGGGCAGCAGGGGCGCCCGCCACCAGCCGAGCCGGTACAGCCGCAGCACGGGCAGGAAGCTGGCGCTCATCGCGGCCCACCCGGCCAGCCCCGCCGCCGCGGTCCAGCCCGCGGCGGCACCCCCGCCGGTGGCCACGCTGGCCAGCCCGGCCACCGCCGCCACCGGCGGCAGTGCGTACAGCCACAGCAGGCCGGCCAGGGTCGCCGCCAGCAGGCCGGGTGAGTACCGCAGTTGCGTGTAGGCGCTCCGGGCGATCATGTCCCACAGGGTGGCCAGCCGGGGGTAGGGCCGCAGGCTGCGCACGCCGGTGCTGAAACCCAGCCAGATGCGGGCCGCGGACGGTGGGCGCTTCAGCAGCCGGCCCAGGGCCACGTCGTCGATGCGCGCGCCGCGGATCGGGTCCAGGCCCCCGGCGGCGATCAGCGTGTCGCGGCGGACCAGCATGCAGCCACCGGCCGCGGCCGCGGTGCGGGCCGACGGCCGGTTGACCCGGCGGAACGGGTAGAGCTGGGCGAAGAAGTAGACGAAGGCCGGGACGATGACACGCTCCCACCCCGACTCCGCGCGCAGCAGGGCCATCTGCGAGACCAGCGCGCGATCATCCGCGACGGCGCCACGGACCAGCGCGGCCAGCATGTCCGGGGCGTACCCGATGTCCGCGTCGGTGAACAGCAGGTAGTCGCAATCCCCCGCCGCGCGCAGTCCCCCGGCCATCGCGTGGACTTTCCCCGCCCACCCGGGCGGGGGCGCTTCGGCCGCCGTAATCAGGAGCCTGCGGGCGGTGGTCGCGGCGAGCTCCGCGGCGGTGGTGGCGGTGCCGTCCGTGCTGGCGTCGTCCACCAGGACCACCGAGAATTCCCCCGGGTAGTCCTGGGCGAGCAGGCCCGGCAGGGTGACCGGCAGGATGGCGGCCTCGTCCCGGGCCGGGACGATCGCCACCACGCTCGGCCACCGGGCCGGGTCCCGCGACGGGTCATGGGCGCCGGGGGGCAGGCGCTGGTCCGTGCGCCAGTACCCGCCGTGCGCGGCGAGCAGGTAGGCCCAGGCGAGAGCGGCTACCGCAGCGGCGCCGGCCAGGATCGGCATCCGCCAAGCCTGGCATATCGCCCCGCAGCGGGGCCGCTCTGCCCTCGGTCTGCTACTGATCTTCTGCTGATCTTCCGGGCGGGCCCGCCGTCGCTGGCGCGGGCCCGGCCGCAATCGTGGTGGGTCAGCCCCGGGCCTGGCCGTCCTGCTGGCTGTCCGGCACGCGCACCACTTCGGCGCTGGCCGCCGTGGCCTCGGGCCCGGTGGCGAGGTTCTTCTTGATCGAGTCCAGGATGGTCAGCCCCTGGCCGACCAGGCCGGCCGCGATCTCGCTCAGCCCCTCCGCCCCGTTGAGCACGTTGACGTTGGCGCCGGCCAGGCCGCCCGCCGCTTCCTTGACGATCTGGGGCAGCTGGTCGATGAGCATCCGGTCCAGGGCGACCCGGTTGTTCGAGGCGGCCGCCTCGGCCTGGATCGTCATCCGCTCCGCGTCGGCCTTGGCCAGGATGCGCGTCTTCTCCGCTTCCGCCTCGGCCGGCCGGACCACCTCGGCCACCAGCTGGCGCTGGCGCAGCTCGGCCTGGCGCTGGGCCAGATCCGACTGGGCGTTGATGACCCCGATCTGGGTCTGCGCCTGCATCAGCGGCCCGGCCTGCCCCGCCTCGGCCTGCGCCCGGTCGATCTCGGCCTTGTACTGGGCCTGCACCACGGCGGTCTGCCGCGCGTACTCGGCCTGCTTACGCTGTGACTCCTGCTCGGCCTGGGCGGCCGCCTGTCGGGCCTGGGACTGGGAGATCTGCGCCTGGCGCTGGATGGCCGCGTTGTGCGGGGCGGCCATCGCGTCGATGTAGCCCGAGTTCAGGTCGTCGATGGACTGGATCTGAAGCGAGTCGACGGTCAGGCCAATCTTGGCCATCTCCGCCTTCGAGCCGTCCAGCACCTCGGTGGCCAGCTTCTGGCGTTCGGTCACGATCTCCTCGACAGTCATCGACCCGATGATCGAGCGGAGGTGCCCCGCGAAGATGCGCCCGGTCAGGGTGGACATCTGGTCCTGGTCGGACAGGAAGCGCTGGCCGGCGTTGATGATGCTTTCCTCATCGTTGCCGACCTTGAACGCGATGACCGAGCGCACGTTGAGCGTGATGCCCTGCCTGGTGACACACTGCTCGGACACCTCGGCCTCGTTCATGGCCAGGGTCAGGTACCGGACCTTCCGGAAGAACGGGGCGATGAATGCGCCGTGCCCGGTCACGACCCTGAACGGGGCGCCGTTGCGGCCATATCTTCCCCCGGAAACGAGCATGGCCTCGTCGGGTGCAGGGACGCGGTAGCCAAGCATGATCGAACTCCTTCAGACAGCACTGTTCGGTAAGGGTTCAGGGAAGGGGTTGAGCGGGTCGGACCTTCCGGTTTGACCGAGGCCTTCGCAGCTCAGGATCAGCTGATCCCGCCCCCGCTCCACACCGACCAACCTACGCCTGCCGGACCAGTACAGCGCGCGCATTTGGCCGCCACCATGCCGTGCTTCCCGGCCACCCTGAGACCCAGCGCAGGAACTGGCCTCGAAGGCTTCGGGTGGGTCCGCCGAGGCTCAGACGTCGCCTGCTGGACCATCGGCTCATGATCGCTGAGCGCACCAGTTCGAGCGCTATCAGTAACCGAGCGGTGCTGGCTTATTTGAATTGACCAATGGGCCCGCCTGAATTCAGCCCCGGGCAGCTGGCTGGCCGGGCGCCCGCGACCAGCCGAGAGCGCGGTCGAGCTGACAATTGGCCGGATTTAAGGAGTCTCAGAGCCCTGCGCGTGTCGTGATGTGTCGGATGTATCAGGACAACTACGCTCACCTTCGTGATCACGACAGCCGCATCGGTAATTGGCCACACTCACTCGGGCAACGCACTCCGGATAGCGCCGGTCCCGTTCGGCGCGTCCCCCCAGATATAGGCCAGGGCGCTGACCCACAGGCAAGAAAGCCACTCATCACGGACGCGGGGGGAAGTAAACGTGTTTTCAGGCCGCAGGAGCGACCCGGACCACTCAGCTGGAGGCCCAGCTAGCAGGCGGGCGGACGCGGCGGACCGGCGTCCAGCCGAGCCCGTCCCGGTGCGGCATAGCCTCCGGAGAGCGAGGCACGCCGTCGCTGCAGGGATGGCGATTGCAGGCGCGGGGATGGTTATTGCGGGGCTGCTGCCGGCAATTGCCTCTGGGGTTGCCGCTGCGGCTGTGACACATCCTGGGCACCAGCGGGTGACGTATCTCGGGTATTCGTTCGAGGTTCCCCGCGGCTGGTCAGTGATCAACCTCACTCATCACCGGGGGACCTGCGTCCGTTTCGACCGCCACACGGTCTACGTAGGCACTCCCCCGCGTAATCAGGGGTGTCCCAGCCTGGTTGTCGGGACCACCGAAGCCATGCTCATCCAGCCTGTCTCGGGTCATGCGGCGCCCGCCTCCGTCAAGAACGAAGTGACCAGGCGGATCACCGTCTCCGCGCCGCGGATCCACGTTACGGCCACCTTCGATACCCACCCGGCCGAGATCGACCAGATCCTGGCGAGCGCGGGGCTGCCGCCTCCGGTGACGGTCGCGGCCGACGCGGCAGCCGCCGACCCGGCCAGCCCGGCGGCACCCGCGCGGACCTCAGGGGCCAGGCAGGACCCGCTTGAGGCTCAGCGGGCGGCCAGGGCGCAGGTACCAGCGAGCGTCACGAACTACCAAGGGCGCGGCTTCGACACCTGCGCTGCGCCCAGCGAAGCCGCGATGCAGGCCTGGTGGCGCCATTCGCGCTACCAGGCCGTGGGGATCTACATCGGCGGCTCGGATCTAGCGTGCGCGCAGCCCAACCTGACCCAGTCCTGGGTCAGGGACGAGGCTGCGGTCGGCTGGCATTTCATTCCGATGTACGTCGGACCGCAGGCTGCCTTCGGTGAACTGAGTGCGTCAGCTGCTCGCCAGGGAGCCAGGGCGGCAGCAGATGCGGTGCAACAGGCCAAGCGGCTCGGCCTCGGGCCCGGAACAACGCTCTACTACGACATGGAGGGTTATAAGCCCAGGCGGGCGGGGCGTGTCCTGCAATTCCTCTCGGCCTGGACCACCACGCTGCATGCGCAGGGGTACTCGTCCGGGGTCTACAGCAGCTCCTCATCCGGAGTCACCGACCTGGCTCATCAGTACGGAACCGGCAAGTATGCGATGCCTGACATCATCTTCGATGCGCTGTGGAACGGCCAGCCCAACACGTACGATCCCGTGCTTCGCCATGGCAAATGGTCCCATCACCGCCGGGTACGTCAATACAACGGCAATGTCACGCAGACCCATGGCGGCACCACGATGCAGATCGACCAGGATTACCTGGATGTCCGGCGGTCTGAAAGCCCGTCGCCATCGTCGGCCACCTACCCGGCCGGGGCGACCGCGACCTGGTACAAGGGGCGGGCGTTCGACACCTGTTCCGCACCGCCGCTGAAAGCAATCAGGGCGTGGAACAAGTCGCCGTATCGTGCCCTCGGCGTATACATCGGCGGGGCCAACCGGGCCTGCGGCCAGCCCCGCCTGACCGCAAGCTATGTCACCGCAGTGTCAGCACAGAAATGGCGGCTGCTCCCCATCTACGTGGGCTTGCAGCCCCGGTGCCTCAAAAAGAACGGGCAGGGCAGGGCGGTCAAGACCAATCCACGAACGATCAGGCATTCCCTAGCGGCGAGCGAGGGCACGGCTGCTGCGGATAGGGCAGCCAAGAAGGGCGGAGCCCTCGGCCTGCGTCCGGGCAGCGCCTTCTACGACTACCTTGGGAACTACTCGACGCACAATGCGGCCTGCACTAAGGCCGTCCTTGCGTTTGTATCCTCGTGGACCAGGGAGCTGCACCGGCTCGGTTTCGTGGCCGGGGTGTACGTGGATCGCAGCTCCGGTGCTCAGGATCTGTCGCGTGCCTACACCTGGAAGTCCGTGGCCCGCCCGGACGCGCTCTGGGTCAGCGGGGGCAAGAATCCGTCGCTGACGGGATGGGCGGGCGTGTCCGGCAGCAAGTGGGCCGTCCGCCAGCGGGCCAGGCAATACCGCGGCCCGCGCAAGGAGACCTACGGCGGCACCACCATGAACATTGACCGCGACAACCTCAACGCGCCTGCTGCCACCGTGGCCTATGGCTACAAGGTCGCCAGCCGGGACGGGCTCAACGCACGCACCGGCCCCTCCACGTCGCACGCGATCGCCAAGGTCCACGGCCCCGGTTCCACGCTGCAGGTCGTCTGCCAGACGTCCGGCTCTGCGATCGCCGGTACCAGAGTGTGGGACAAGCTCACGGACGGGACCTACGTCACCGACTCCTACGTCAGCACCCCGGCCAGGATTGGCTATAGCGCACCCCTCCCCCGCTGCAGTTATCCCTACCAGGTGACGGCCTCCCCCACTGTGAATGAACGAGCCGGCGCGGGTAAGTCGTACCGGGTCGTAGGCCAACTTCCGGACGGGGCCCTGGCCTGGGTGGTTTGCCAAAAGGCAGGCTCGGCGGTCAAGAAGACCCGGGTATGGGACAGACTCCAGGACAATCACTGGGTGTCTGACGATTACGTAGCCACCCCGAGCAAAACTACTTATAGCGGGCCCGCACCACGCTGCTGAGGAATTGACCCGATGGCGGCCGCGCAGGACGATCGCCGATATCGGACACTCGGTTCGGCTCCAGCCCGCCGCATAATGATCATGGCCAGCGCACGCGGTGCGGCGAACATCGCGCGTGCCCGCGGTGCTCCAGTGTCACATCAAGGGCGGTCGCCGGGCTGGCTTGAAGCGGCTAGCTTTGTGGCGAGGCTGGCTTGTGGCGAGGCTGATCGGGCCACGGATCCCATTGTCCTGCTAACGCAGCAGGAACACATCCGTCTGACTGTGGACGGCACCATAGGTGACGGTAGCCGTGTAAGTCCCCGGCAACGCGGTCTGCCCTGAAGATGAGCAGCCCGGGGTGGAACGTATGCGATTCCAGGAAATTCGCTTCGTGAACGGCACGCCCTGCGCCAGCCGGATGGTGTCCAGATTGGAGCGGTGCACGCAGTCCGCCGGGCTCCATTCGTGCACCGGGCCGGACTCGACTACCAGCCTGAGGAATCGAGGGCCAGCATCAAAGGTGCACGTCCGCCCGCCGGTGTTAACCACATAGATCGTGAATCGTGGTTTCGTCGGCTGCTGGTAAGACTGCTGGGCCCCATGGAGGGTGATGACTACGTCGCCGGGCGCGCAGTCGCTGCCATCCGAATGTGCGCGCATGCCCGTGCGCTTTTTCCCGGCCTGCCGGGCCTTCGCCGTCTGCCGTGGCTTGGGCGTCTGCCGTGCCTTCGCGGTGTGTTGTGCCTTGGGCGTCTGTCGTGCCGAAGCCGCTGGGCTCACCGGCGTCGGTGCGGCGCTGGACGCAGTCGGCTGAGTCACGCTCGACGTCGCTGCGGCTGACGCCTGCCGGGGCGGCTTCTGGGCGGGACCTTGCGGTGAGCAACTCCACACCAATACCCCGATAACGGCAATAACACCCGCGAGCACGAGAACCCGTCGCCGCCAGTACGGCTCCGGCGCGGTCTGCCTACCACGATTCACAGTGAAAGTATCGCGAGTATTACCCAGATTCGCCCCTCGGCGCGCCGATAGCCCGGATCACGGCGAACTCGGTCCAGGCATCAGTCATGGAACCGGAACAATTAGGTCAATTGATCAATTTCCCGGTCAAAAGGGTCGGTCCACTCGCTGACGTCGACGTTGCGGTGGCCGCGTGATTCGATGACGAGAACAGTCCGGCCCCTGGCGATCGGCTCGACCGACCAGGCGATGTAGGCCTCCGTGCCGCCCCGGATCTTGAGCAGTACCTCACCCGGCCCCGCCTGCCCGCGCGTCGCGATCAACAGGACGCCGATACTGCCGATGAGGGAGGCGTCCCCAGGCACTCGCAACTCCTCAACATCACCCGGTTGATGACTTCACACACTAGACCTGCGAGCGGCCCCGCGGGTCAGGTGAACAGCGGGACCCGCTCCGCCAGCGGGCCCAGCAGCGCCCGGTCCTCGTCCGTCAGCGCGGCCCGCCCGGTGCCCTTGACCGCCGCGCTGACGTCGTCCCAGCTGGCCGGCAGCGGACTGCCGAGCAGACCCTCCAGCACCCGCCGGACCAGGACCAGCGACGCCGCGCCGGGTGGCGGGGCGGACGGCAGGCTCACCGTGAGGTCGAGGTAGTGCACCGCGGTCTCCACGGCCAGGGTGGCGGTGAAGTCCGCCGGGCGCAGCACGTATCCCTGGGTGGCCACGGCCGGGGCGCGGCAGGCCCGGGCCGCCCGGCACACCGCCGCCGCCGTCTCGGACCACACCCGGGCCAGGCTCCCTGGCGAGTAGGCGGAGGCGGCCACCCGGACGAACCGGGCGTGGGCCGCGGCCCCGGCCCGGGCCCGCTCCCCGGCCTCACCGCCCTCCGGCGCGAACGCGGCCCAGTACGACACGTCGTCCCGGTCGGCAGGCTCGGTGACCGGGGTCGCGAACGCCACGAGCGCCCGCTGCGCGTCGAGCAGCTGGTGGTAGAGCACGTCGGTCACGGCCCAGCCCGCGCAGCCCGACGGCCGCATCAGGTCGGCCTCGCTAAGCCCGGCGACGACGTCAGTGACGTTCCGGTATCCCGTCTCGAGCGCGTCCAGCGCGGCAGCATGATCAAGGTCGGTCACCCGCCCATCCTGCCAGCGCCCTCCCCCGGAGCGGCGAGGTGGTGAGGCTGGGAGGGGCGGGCCCGGATCCTGAAATCGGCCGGGAGAAAATCCGTGGCGGGGTGGAATAGCTGGCTGGGGGGCTGCGTTCTTAGACATCGCTGGTGTGTTCGTGTCCCCCGGGCCGCAACTCATCTGCCTTCGCGGAATACCGTCCGGCTGGAGCCGCGTTGTGCCACTCGCCGAGAGGCGACCGCACACCAGCGCTTAGCGCTGAGGCCCGCGGAGTTCGCTCCGCGGGCCTCAGCGCTGTTTTTTCCTGGCTGACCTGGTCAACCAAGCGGCCATCGCACGCCCGTGGCGGCCAGCACGTCGGCCCCGGTGGGCAGCCCCTCCTGAGCGCCTGGCCTGGTCACGGCCGTGGCGCCGACCGCGCAGGCGAGCCGGACCGCCTCGGGTGGTGTCGCTCCCGACGCCAGCGCCACACCCAGCGCGGCGACGAAAGCATCTCCCGCCCCGACGCTGTCCACGCTGCGCACGCTGAACCCGGGCACGGCCAGCGCGGTGCCCGATCCGGCCAGCACTGGCCGGCCAGCACTGGGCCGGCCAGCACTGGGCCGGCCAGCACCGCCCCGTCCGGCCCCAGGGTGATCACCACGTAGCCCGCGCCCGCCCCGGCCAGGTCGGCGGCGGCGGCCTGGGCCGCAGCCGGATCGGGCACCGGCCGGCCGAGGATCGCAGCGGCTTCCGGGGCGTTGACGATCAGCCAGTCCACCCCCGCCTCGAGGAGCCCGGACGCATCCGGCGGGGCTGGCGCGAGGTTCAGCACCGTCAGCACATGCCCGTCCCGCGCCCGGTCGAGCGCGGCGGCCAGGACCGGAACCGGGATCTCCGCGGACAGGACCAGCGCGTCACAGGCCGCCGCGGCCGCCGCGGCGGCCTCCGCCGGGCCAGCCTGGCCGTTGGCCCCGGGGGCGACCGTGATGGAGTTCTCGCCGGTCGCGTCCACGGTGATCAGGGCCAGCCCGGACGGGACCCCGGCCAGCACGCGGACCGCGCTGATATCGACACCGGCCGCCTCCAGCGCGGACCGGAGCGTGCCGCCGAACGCATCGTCGCCGCAGCATCCGGCCATCCGGACCGAGGCGCCCAGCCGGGCCGCGGCCACGGCCTGGTTGGCGCCCTTGCCGCCCGGCTGCAGCCGGGCGGCGGAGCCGAGCACGGTCTCCCCCGGCCCGGCCAGCCGGGGCACGGTGACCGAGATGTCCATGTTCAGGCTGCCGAGCACGGTGATCCTCGGAGGCTGCGGCATAGGTTCTCCTCACGGTGACGGGTCCGGCGCGGTCACCGGGACAGTCAACCGCACCACCAGTGGACGGCGGCCCGGGCCGCCGCGGCCCGGGCCGGCCCGTCCCGCTCGTCGGAGGCCCAGGCCAGGTAGCCGTCTGGCCTGACTAAAGCGGCGGCCGGCAGGCGCGTCCCGTCGGCCCGCACGTACCGGACCTGCCTGACCTGGTCCGGCAAGCCGGGCCGCGCTGCGCCACCGACCCCCTCAGCACCACCGGCCCCCTCAGCACCACCGGCCCCAGCACCACCGGCCTCGGCATCAACAGCCCCAGCACCACCGGTCCCAGCATCATCTGCCTCAAGCAGTACAAAGCGCCCATCATGGAACAAGTCGTACAACCGGGTCGGGCTCCCATCCGGCCCGGTCACGTGGCCGCGGGGCAGGCGGGCACCGGCCAGCGGGTGGGCAGCGCCCGCGGCGGCCGGGCGGCCGGGCGCCGCGGTCTGCGGGTACCGGATGGCCAGCCCCGAATAGCCGCGGGCGAGCCGGGCCTGGACCGGGGGCAGCGGGGCGACCACCCGCTGCACGGCCCAGCGCAGTGCGCGCCGGGGCGCGGTCTGGGCCGTGTTCAGCCGGAACTGACGGCCGGCCAGGGACAGGACGGCGGCGCCCACCGGATGGCGCTCCGCCTGGTAGCTGTCAAGCAGCCAGTCCGGGGCCCAGCCTGCCGCGGCCGCGGCCAGTTTCCAGCCCAGGTTGACCGCGTCCTGCAGGCCCGTGTTCATCCCCTGCGCGCCCGCGGGCGAGTGGGTGTGCGCGGCGTCACCGGCCAGGAAGATCCGCCCGCTCCGGTAGGCGGGGGTCTGGCGGCTTTCGCTGCGGTACCGCCCGGACCAGGTCATATCGTGGGGGGCGAAGTCCTGGCCGGTGATCCGCACCAGGCTGGCCCGCACCTCCTCCAGGGTGACCGGCTCGGTCACCGGCAGGTCGGCGCGCGCGTAGTCGTACAGCACCACCCGGCACGAGCCGTCCCGGAATGGGAAGACCAGCAGCATGCCCCGGTCGGACAGGTCGCCGTAGGCATCGGTCATGGGCAGCCCGTCGAGGAACAGGTCAGCCAGGAGGACCGAGCCCGGGTTAGGCGCACCGGGGAAGGGCAGGCCGGCCGCCTGACGGGTGAAGCTGCGTGTCCCGTCGCAGCCCACCACGTAGGCGGCCCGCTCAACGCCGCCGTCGGCCAGCAGCACCCGCACCTCATCGGCGTCCTGCTCGATGCCGGTGACCTGGGCGGACCACCGGATCTCGGCGCCCAGTTCGGTAGCCCGGGCGGCGAGCAGCGCCTCGATCTGGCTCTGCGGAATGTCCAGCAGGTAAGGAAAGTCGGAATCCAGGCCGCCAAAGTTGATCGCGGCGCCTTTCAGCCCCAGCGGGAAGGTCGGGACGGCCAGCCCGGTCTCGGCGAACCGGCCCGCCTGGCCGCGCAGGTCGAGCACCTCCATGGTCCGCGCGTGCAGGCAGATGGCCCGGGAGTCCGCGCGCGGCCCGCTGCGCCGCTCGAGGACCAGGCAGGACACCCCGGCCAGGGCCAATTCGGCCGCCAGGACCAGGCCGGTGGGTCCTGCCCCGACCACGACCACCCTGTCTGGCGGTGCACCCCGCACGTGTTCTCCCATACCAGTAGCGGGCTCCACGCACCTCCCGGCACGACTGCGGGCAAATAGGTGGTCCGCGCGCCTCCAATGGGGCATAACTTAAGCGATTAGTGCGTGAAAACGGAACGAGTCAGCCAGCCAGGGACCAAACGCGACATCGGGTACGGTGGGAAAGATCACAGCGCTCCTGTCCAACGTCTCCGTGCGGACGCTCATCCTGGGTATCGATGAGACCGGACGGGTGATACAGCATGACCGTAACGCCCCGGAAATCCTGCCCCTGGACTCGGCCGAACTGGTCGGGGCGCACCTGAGCGACCTGGTCGCCACCCCGTCCACGGCCGACTCGGCCCTGACCACCTTGCTGGATGCCGTCCGGGCCGGCCGGGAAGCCACCGCGGTGCTGCCGATCGGGACCCGGGAAGGCCGCCGGGTGGAGACGGTGGCCAGCGTGCAGCCGATGCTCGGGGAGACCCCCGGCCTGGCGGCCCTGGCCGTCCTGAAGATGCCGCCGACCCAGCACGAGCGGTTCGTGGACCCGGCCTTGATGCGGCACTCGCTGCTGGACGACACCTTCCGGCAGATCGGGGCCACGCTCGACCTGGACCAGGTGGCGCGGGGCCTGATCAACATCCTGGTACCCCATTTCTGCACGGCGGCCGGCCTGCTCGTGCTGGAGAGCGTGGCCGCCGGGGATGAGTTCCCGGTCAACCCCCCGGATGGCTCGCAGCTGCTGCGCCGGCTCGCGGTGGCCACCGACGATGGCTCCCCCGGCTGGGACGCCACGTTCCCCACCGGGGAAGTACTGCTGTACCCGCCGGGCACGCCGTACGTGGAGTGCATGGACACCGGCAAGCCCGTCCGGGTGACCACGATGAACCACGAGGCGGCGGTCAATATCGCCGAATCGTGGCTGCGGCGGCCCGTGGCCGACCTGCTGACCGAGGCGTCCATGCTGCTGCTCCCGCTGGCCACCAGGGACGCCTGCCTCGGCTTCTTCGTCTGCACCCGCAAGTCGGGGTACCGGCCATTCGACGACTACGACTCCGAGATCGGCATGGAGTTCGCGTCCCGGGCCGGGATCTTCATCGACAACGCGCGCCAGTACAACCGGGAGCGCACCACCGCACTGACCCTGCAGCGGAGCCTGCTGCCGACCGGGCTGTCCCATCCCTCGTCGGTGGACGTGCAGCACCGCTACCTGCCGGGCAGCAAGCTGATCGAGGTCGGCGGGGACTGGTACGAGTCGATCGCGCTGCCCGGGGCCCGGGTCGCGCTGGTGGTCGGCGACGTCGCCGGGCACGGCGTCCGTGCGGCCGTGACCATGGGACGGCTGCGCACCGCGATCCACACCCTGGCCACCCTGGAACTGCCGCCCGCGGACTCGCTGCAGCAGCTCAACGAGCTCATGACCTCGCTCGGCGAACGGGAACCCCACTTCGCGACCTGCGCCTACGCGCTGTACGACGCGGTGACCGGAAGCTGCGAGATGGCGTCCGCGGGGCATCTGCCGCCGCTGCTGGTCCGGCCCGACGGCACCGGCGAGTTCCTCGACACCAGTCCCGCCCCGCCGCTGGGGGTGGGCGAGTTCCCGATCGAGAGCCGCACGTTCCAGATCGAGGACGGCAGCCTGCTCGTGCTCTACACCGACGGCCTGGTCGAAGACCGGCAGCGGGATATCGACGACGGGCTGAACTTCCTGCGTGACGTCTTCAACGGGGAGGCGGCCAAGTCACCGCTCGACGATCTGTGCCGGGCGGCGCTGGCCGGCGTGTACGCCCATCAGCAGCGCGACGACATCGCGATCCTGATCGCCCGGCTGAGCCGGATCCCCGCTGATCATCACGTCACCTGGACCCTGCCCGCCGAGCTCACCTCGGCGTCCGAGGCGCGCAGCCTGATCCGCGAGCCGCTGCAGCGGTGGAGCCTGAGCGAGCTCGTGCCCACCACCCAACTGCTGGTCTCCGAGCTGGTCACGAACGCCATCCGGTACGCGACCGGCGAGGTCACGCTGCGGATGGTGCTGGAGGGGTCACTGGTCTGCGAAGTGCTCGACGGCTCCGCCGCCCTCCCCCGGCTGCGCCACGCCGGGCGCGATGAGGAGTGCGGCCGCGGCCTGGAGGTGGTCAGCCAGCTCTCGCAGCGCTGGGGCGCCCGGCGGACCCCGCAGGGCAAGATCGTCTGGTGCGAGCAGGCGCTGCCCCCCGCACCGGCGGCCAGCGCGCCCGACGAGACGCCCGACGAGGCGCCCGGGGACACTACTGAGGAGCCGGCCGGGCCGCCGCCTGAGTGACGGGGCCCGGCCGGACTGCCGCACGCACGGGCCGGATCAGGTCGCGGCGCCCCGGGTGTCCTGCTTGATCGACAGTTTCCCGTTCTGCATGATCCCGATGCGCTGGGCGCGGCGGGCGACGGAGCTGTCGTGGGTCACCAGGATGAGCGTGAGCCCGGTGTCGCGCCACAGCTTCTCCAGCAGGCCCATGATGTCGTCCCGGGTGCCCTCGTCCAGGTTGCCGGTGGGCTCGTCAGCCAGCAGCACCTTGGGCTCCTTGACCAGCGCGCGGGCGATCGCCACCCGCTGCTGCTGGCCTCCGGACATCTCTCCGGGCAGGTGCCGCAGCCGCTCGCCGAGACCCACATTCTCCAACGCCGCCGTGGCGCGGGCCTGCCGCTCCGCCGCCCCGGCACCCAGCGGCACCAGGGCCACCTCCACGTTCTCCAGCGCACTCAGCGTCGGGATCAGGTTGAAGGTCTGGAAGATGAACCCCATCGACGTCGCCCGGACCTTGGTGACCTGGGTTTCCCGCAGGGCGGCGAGGTCCTGGCCGTCGAATTCCACGATGCCCGAGGTCGGCCGGTCCAGGCCGCCGAGGACCTGCAGCAGGGTGGTCTTCCCGTGCCCGGTCGGGCCCTGGATGGCCAGCCACTCACCGTCCTCGATGACCAGGTCCACGCCGGCCAGCGCATCGACCGTGGTCCGGCCCTTCTGGTACTTCTTGGTGACGCCCGTCAGCTTGTACATGACTTCCCTCTCACTCGACCCGGGACAGTGCCGCGGCCGGACGGAGCCGGGCGGCGCGCCAGCCGCCGATGCCGCCGGCGATGAGGCCGCCGGCGATAGCCAGGACCACCGCGAGGACCACCGCGCCGATCGTGACCGGCGCGCTGAGGTGAACGGCCACGGTGTGCGCCGCGTTCGCGGCGGCCCGGGCGAACCCGCCAGGTCCGCCAGCCCCGGGAGCGCCGGTGCCACCACCGAAGCCGCCGCCGAAGGTCCGGGCCCCGCCGGGGGTGGCTGAGCCGGTCGTCTGGCCCACCGACGCGCTCAGCGGCGGCGCGAGCTTAGCCACCAGGGCCGCCCCGGCCAGGCCGAGTGCGACCCCGACCACGCCGCCGATGATGCCGATGGCGATCGATTCACCCATCACCTGGCCGACGATCCGGCGGCTCCGCCAGCCGAGCGCCTTGAGCGTGCCGAACTCCCGGACCCGCCGGGCGACAGCGGCGCTGGTCAGCAGGCTGGCCAGCAGGAACGCGGCGATCAGCACCGCGATGGCCAGCCACTTGCCGAGGTTGTTGGCCAGGCTGGCCGCGCTGGACAGCGACCCGGTCACCTCGCTGGCCAGGCTGCTCGAGGTGGTCACCGTGGCCTTGGGGAGCATCCCGGAGATCTCCTTGGCCACGCCGCTGATGTTCGAGGCGCTGTCAGCGGCCACGTAAATCGTGTTGACCTTGCCCTTCAGGCTGGCCAGCGCCTGCGCCCGGGCCAGCGGGATGAACACGTCGGAGGCGTCGCTGCCCGCGCTGGCGATGCCCACCACCTTGAAGCTGGTCTTGGCGACGGTGATGGTCGAGCCGACGCTCAGCTTCTTCTGGGTGGCGTAATCGGCGTTGACCACGGCCACGTTGGCGGTGCCGTCGGAGGACGCGAACGTGCGGCCGGACTTGAGCTTGGCCGAGCTGAGCGGCCCGAGGGCGCCGGTGCTCAGGTCGACCCCGCTGACCGTGAACGAGCTGGACTTGAAGTTGCCGCGGAAGGACCCGCCGCCCCCGCCGCCGCCGCTGCCACCGCCGCCGAAGCCGCCGGTGCCGGTCCCGCTGCCGCCCGAGGTGTTGATGGCGGGGATCTTCCCGGTGATGACCGCGTCGGTGAGGCTGAGCGCCCCGGCCGCCCCGGCCACGTGGGTCAGTTTCCCGATGCTGGTGACCGACGCCGCGGACAGCGTGCCCTGGCCGATGCTGGTCAGGTTGTCAATGTTGATCTTCGTGCCGGACGCGGGCCGCTTCTGGTTTCCCACCCGGCCCCGGAACCCGAAACCGGTGGGGCCGCCGGAGCCTGCCGTGGGCGCCTGGGTCACCGTGAGGTCGGTGCCCACCCCGTACAGCGAGTGGAGCACCGTGGCCTGGGCGTCCTTGACCCCGGACGAGGCCGCGGTCACCGTGATCACCAACCCGATCCCCAGGGCCAGCCCGAGAGCGATGAAGATCGCCTGACGTATTCTCCGGCGCAACTCACGCCGGAGATAGGTGAAGAACATGGAAACTCCTCCGGGAATGCCCGCATCACCAAGCGGGCAGATGCTGAACCTGGAAATGCGCCGGCGCACCTGACGCCGCATTGCGTGCGAGCAAGATCCTGGCGGTCATTCCTGAATGGTTGCTGCAGGCGGTCTGCGGGATCGCCGTATTTCCCCGGGCTCAGCCCGGGGACGGCCGCGCCCAGCGGGCGTTAGGGAATCTGGGCCTGGTGTTGGGGTGGAGTGTTCTAGTGCCCGGCCCGGGTGTAGAGGCGAAGCCACAGGCCCTTCACGTCCCAGGCGTGAATCAGCCGGAAGCCCAGGCCGTCCAGGGCCGGGACGGGCTCGGGCGTGGTCCATTCCACGACCCAGAGCCTGGTGACGTGGGTCAGCCGCTGCCGGATGACCGGCGCGGACGCGTACGTGCCGCCGAGGGTGCCGGACTGCTCCGGCGAGGCCCCGGCGCTGATGTCCCGCAGCCGGGCCAGACCGTACGGATAGGCCCCCTCGAGGGTGCGTTCCCCGGAGCCTTTCCGCGGCCCGGTCTGGGCGCTGATGTTCAGCAGCGCATCTCCCGGCCGCTCATACCGGGCGACCAGCCGGTCGGCGCGGCGGATGTTGACGTCGTGCCCGTCCGCGTCGCGCTCGGCCAGCTGGCTGTGCAGCCCGGCCAGCACGATCACGACGAGCGCCACCGGCCCGGCATACCGGCCGAGCGCGGCCAGGGCCGCCCCGATGAGCAGCGCGGCGGCCGGGATGCAGTAGACGATGTAGCGGAAGGTGTAAACGGGATGGATCACCGAGGCGGTCAGCAGGATGGCCGGCGGCAGCAGCAGCCACGGCAGGGCCAGCCGGAGCAGCCCGGGCGGCCAGTGAGCCGACCGCCGCGACCCGCCGCCGGTTCTCACGCCGGCCACCACCGCGCAGGCGACGATGACCAGCACGACGACGAACGGGAGGGTGTCGCCGACCAGCCGCTCCACGCTGATCAGGGAATACACGCTGGGCGGCTTGATCCAGTGGATCTGGCGCAGCTGGCTGTAGCCGACCACCGCCACCGGGCTGACCAGGATCAGGGTGGCGGCGACCGCCGCGGCCCAGCGCAGGACGAAGCCCCGGTCGACCCGGTATTCCTGGCGTGACCAGGCCAGGGTGACCGCGTGGGCGACCACGAGGAGCAGGGCGAACAGGTTGCCGAGGCCGAGGGCCACCAGCGTCACGCCGTAGCCCGCCAGCCAGCGGCCCCGGGCGGCATCGCGCTGGAGCGCGCGGAGCAGGCAGTAGCTGGCCACGCAGGCGAGCGCCGTCAGCACCGCCCCTTCCCTGGCGTTCTCGGCGAACCAGCTGACCTGGGGCAGGAACGCGAAGGTCAGTCCGGCCGCCAGCCCGGCCCAGGCAGAAACCAGCCGCCGGCCGAGGACGGTGACCAGGGCCGCGGCGACGGCCATGGCGATCGCGGACGGCAGCCGCAGCGCGAACTCGCCGCTCCCGGCGACCCGGACGACGACCCAGATCAGCGCGTAGTAGGCGCCGTGCACCACGTCGACGTGGCCGAGCATGCGCACCAGCTGGGGGAAGCTCCGGTGCACCGCGGCCAGCGTCGCGCTCTCGTCCCGGGTGAAGGACGGTCCGGTGATCTTGTACAGGCCGGCCAGCAGCGTGACCAGCGCCGGGATCAGGGGCAGCCAGGCCGGGGCGGGTTCGGGCCGATCAGGCGGCGGGGCCGCCGCGGCGGAACCCGTCCCCCCCTGGCCGTCGACGGCAGCCGGGCGCCCGGAACCGGACAATATGTGTGGTCCTCACCAGAGCGGCGGGCCACCCGCTAGAACATGCGGACGGCCGGAATTGCGCCGAATTCCCACAACATATGGGAGCCCGCAGTGTTCCTTTCGCGCTCACCTATCGCTTTGGTGATACCACAGGAGAAATTAGGCTGAGCCGTGACCTAATCCCGCGCTGGCTTTACCCGCCATTAGATACCGCGCCCGGCGCGGATCGTCTCCCGCAGCGACCCCATGGTGGCCAGCACCGCGGACGGCTCGTACCCGCAGTGCGCCATGCAGTTCGCGCAGCGCGGGTCCTTGCCGCGGCCGTAGGAGTCCCAGTCCGTGGTCTCGATCAGCTCCTTGTACGTCTTCACGTAGCCGTCGGACATCAGGTAACAGGGCTTCTGCCAGCCGAGCAGGGAGTAGGACGGAATCCCCCAGGCGGTGCAGGCGAAGTCGGCCTTGCCCTCCAGGAAGTCCAGGAACAGCGGCGTGTGGTTGAGGCGCCAGCGCTTCCGGTTGCCGTTGTCGAAGGCCTTCTTGAACAGCTCCCTGGTCTCGGTGACCCCGAGGAAGTGCTCCTGATCGGGCGCCTTCTCGTAGGCGTAGGCGGGCGAGATCTGCATCTCGTCGATACCCAGGTCGTCGTTGAGGTAGTTCAGCACGTCGATGACCGTCTGCGGGGTGTCGGTGTTGAACACGGTGGTGTTCGTGTTGACCTTGAACCCGCGCTGCTTCGCGTCCTTGATCGCCGCGACGGCGTCGTCGAACACGCCCTCCTTGCAGACCGACTCGTCGTGCCGCTCCTTCAGCCCGTCGATGTGCACCACGAAGGCGAAGTACGGCGACGGCTTGAACTTTTCGATCTTCTTCGGCAGGAGCAGGGCGTTGGTGCACAGGAAGACGAACTTCTTGCGCTTGATCAGCTCGTTGACCAGCACGTCGATCTGCGGGTGCATGAGCGGCTCGCCACCGGCGATGGACACCATGGGCGCGCCGCACTCCTCGATGGCCGCCAGCGCCTGCTCGACGGGCATCCGCTGCTTGAGCAGGGTGTGCGGCTGCTGGATCTTCCCGCAGCCCGCGCACTTCAGGTTGCACGCGAACAGCGGCTCCAGCTCGACCAGCAGCGGGAACTTCTTGGTTCCGGTCAGCTTCTGGCGCATCAGGTAAGAGCCGATGCGCAGGCTCTGGCGTAGGGACACGCTCATGACTGCCTAACCTCCTTGGGCAGGCTGAATCGGATGTTCTCAGTGGTGATCACACGCTCGCTGACCTCGACGGTGCCGAGGCCCCGCAGCGCGGTGATGATGTCCTGGACCACCGCCGGGGGCGCGGACGCCCCCGCGGTCAGGCCGATCGTGGACACCCCGGCCAGCCAGCTCAGCTCGATGTCGGACGGGCCGTCGATCAGGTAGGCGGTGGTACCCGCCCGCTGCGCGGTCTCCACCAGCCGCACAGAGTTTGAGGAGTTCGCCGACCCGGCCACCAGGACCAGGTCGGCTTCGGCGGCCACGGCGCGGGCCGCGCGCTGCCGGTTCGTGGTGGCGTAGCAGATGTCGTCGCTGCCCGGCGCGCGGGCCGCCGGGAACCGCTCGCGCAGCGCCTCGGCGATGTCCGCGGCCTCGTCCGCGGCCAGCGTGGTCTGCATGAGGTAGGCCACCTTGCCTGGGTCCGGCGGCTGGAGCGCGCCCACGTCCGCGGCGGTCTGCACCAGCGCCACCGAGTCCGGGGCCTCGCCGAGGGTGCCCTCGACCTCCTCGTGGCCCTCGTGCCCGATCAGCGCGACCAGGTACCCGTCCGAGGCGAACCTGCGCGCCTCGGCGTGGACCTTGGCTACCAGCGGGCAGGTGGCGTCCACCGTGGTCAGGCCGCGGCGGTCGGCCTCGTCCCGGACCGCGGGGGACACGCCGTGCGCCGAGAACACCACGTTGGCACCGTCAGGCACCTCGCTGAGCTCTTCCACGAAGATCGCCCCGCGCTGCTCGAGCCCGGCCACCACGTGGGAGTTGTGCACGATCTGCTTGCGGACGTAGACCGGCGGCCCCTTCTGGTCCAGGGCCCGCTCGACGATCTCGATGGCCCGCTCCACCCCGGCACAGAACGAGCGGGGCCCGGCCAGCAGGACCTGCCGCTCCCCCACCGCCGCGGCCCACCGGGCCAGCGCGGGCCCGGCGGCCCGCAAGGAGCGCAGCGCGGCCAGCCCGCCGCCGAGCACCCCGGGGCTGACCAGCGGCCGGTCGGGGGTGTCCGAGACGGCCCGGACCACCGCCAGGGGCCGCCCGTCCGCCGCCCGGGCCAGCGCGGCCGATTCCATGTCCGCGACGAGGGCGCCGGTCGCGGCCAGCCGCTCCCGCTCGGGCCCGCGGACCAGGTGGTCCACGGTGACGACCCGGCCGACCCGGACCCGCAGGCCCGCCCGGCGCAGCTCGCCCGCCAGCAGCGCAGCGGACGCGCACGGGATGACGGTGTGCCCGTCGGTGACCTCGCTGGCGACCACGAGATCGCCCGGCCGCAGGTCGGCGGCCAGCCCGCCACCCACGCCGGCTATCGCCATCGCGGCGAACGGCTGCTCGCGCAGCATCGCTGCCCGGGCGCTGGACCGGCGCGGCCCGTATCCGGTCGCCACGACCTGGGCCGCTCCCCGGCCTGTCTCCTGGACTGCACCGTGGTCTGGGGCTGCGCCATGGTCCTGGACTGCACCGTTGTCCCGGACTGCCCGTGTCCTGGACTGCACCGCGCAGCCCGCGCCGGATCGCCCGGGCCTCCAGCCGCAGCGGAGCGCACACCAGCAGCCCGGGTCCGGTCACCGGGCTGCGCCGGGTCCGCGGGCCGCGGACCTGGAGGCGGGTCATGACCCGGCCGCCAGGTAACGGCCCAGCGCGGTCACCGGGAAGACGAGCCGGTACAGGTGGTAGTTGATGTAGAAGTCCCCGGGGAAGCCTGTCCCGGTGTACTCCGGCTCATCCCAGGTGCCGTCGGCCCGCTGATGCTCGGCCAGCCAGCGGATCCCGGCCTCCGCGGCCGGACCCGGCGGTCCCGCGGCGAGCAGGCCCAGCAGGGCCCACGCGGTCTGGGAGGCCGTGGACGTGCCCCGCCCGGCCAGCTGGGGGTCGTCATAGGAACGCATGTCCTCGCCCCAGCCGCCGTCCGGGTTCTGGTGGCTTTCCAGCCAGCGGACGGCCCGGCGGATGACCGGCTTGGACGGCGGCACCCCGGCCGCGACCAGCGCCGGCACCACCGCGCCGGTGCCGTACACGTAGTTGGCGCCCCAGCGGCCGAACCAGGAACCGTCCTTCTCCTGCGCCCGGAGCAGCCACACCACGCCGCGGCGGGCCGCCCGGCTGCCCGCCAGGCCTTCCGCGGCCAGCGCCTCGACAACGTGGGCGGTCACATCGGCCGACGGCGGATCGATGACCGCACCGAAGTCGCAGAACGGCAGCTTGGTCACCAGCGTGGAGGTGTTGTCCGCGTCGAAGGCGCCCCACCCGCCGTCGGACGACTGCATGCCGGTGATCCAGCGCAGCCCCCGCCCGATGGCGGGGTGCCGGGGCTGGCCACCCGGGGCGGGCTGGCGCTCTGCTGGCCTTCCCTGGGCTGGCCTCTCCTGGGCTGGCTTTCCCTGGGCGGTCCGGCGGAGCGCGAGTATCGCCTCAGCCGTGTCGTCGATGTCCGGGTAGCCGTCGTTGTCGAACTCGAACGCCCATCCGCCGGGCTCCAGCCAGGGACGGCGCACCTGCCAGTCACCCGGGCCCGGTATTTCCTCGTCGAGCAGCCAGTCGCCCGCCCTGGCCAGCGCGGGGTGGTCGGGCGGCAGCCCGGCATCGGCCAGCGCGACGACCGCCAGCACGGTGTCCCACACCGGCGACTGGCAGGCCTCGAGCCTGCGGATCGGGCCGTCGGGGGTGTCTTCGTAGATGGTGAACCGGTCCAGCCCGGCCAGCCCCCGCTTGATCACCGGATGATTGAGCCCGTAGCCGAGCAGATGCAGGGCCATCAGGGAGTACACCCAGGGTGGCTGGATCCCGCCCCAGCAGCCATCCTGCTCCTGCCGGGCGATGATCCAGTCAGCGCAGCGGCGCAGCGCGGCCCGGCGCATGGCCCGGACCGGCCGGGTGCGGTGGCCATGCCGCTCGACCACGTGCAGCACCCGGTCGAGCCCGCCGAAGGCGAGCTCCCAACCGGTCCGGTCCGCGGCCACAGACGGCTTGCGGGCCCGGGTATCCGGCCCGTCGTGGGCAGGCACCCGGATTTCGTCCAGGCCGAAGGGGAGGGACCGGACCGGGCGGAGCGAGCCCACCACGGTCAGCGGCACAATCGTCTGCCGCGCCCAGCAGGCCCAGTCGTACACATTAAGCGGGAACCAGGTGGGCAGGTACACCATTTCGGGAGGCATCACCGGCAGGTCATCCCACGACCACTGGCCGAAGAGGGCGAGCCAGATCCTGGTGAACACCCGCGTCGCGGGGATCCCGCCGCGGGACCTGATCCACTCGGCCGCCCTGGCCATGTGCGGTGCGCTGGGCAGATGCCCGGCGAGCCGCAGTGCGACGTAGGCCTCGACCGTGGTGGACAGGTCACCCGGCCCGCCGAAGAAGTTGGCCCAGGTTCCGTCGGCACGCTGCTGGGATGCGATCCAGCGGCCCGCGGCGGCGGTCTCCTCGTCCGTGCGGACGCCGAGGAACTGACGCAGCAGCAGGTCCTCCGCGTCCATCGTGACGTTGGTCTCCAGCTCCCCCTGCCACCAGCCCTGCTCATGCTGGAGGCCGAGCAGGTGGTCGCGGGCGCGGGCCAGAGCGGCCTCCGCGCCGGAGAGCGCTGAGGGACCGCCAGATCGCGCGTGCGTCACTGTCATCGTCTCGCCTCGCCTTCACCACACTGCCCCGCACCAGCATCCGGCTCACCAGTCACACCAGCAGCCGGACTTACGTCGGCGCTGAGCCTCGTCAGCACCGCTGGGCCCTCAGCACTGATGGCCCACATCAGCGGTCAACCGGTCAATCTCCCGATCGCCGTGACCCCGGGGCTCATCCGTGAGCCCAGATGTCCCATCCGGGTCATCTCCACCACGGTCACTTTCACCACGGGCACCATCACCATTGGCGCGCCGTGATGAACTCGGCGATCCCTGCGAACTCGGCACGCACGTCGTCGGGCATGTCCGTCTCCGTCAGGCATTTCTCCGCCGCGGCCAGCTGCGCCGCAGCCTCGTTCTCGGTCCAGTCCTTGCCGCCCGCCTCCTCTACGAGGCGGGCCGCCCGCAGCAGGTCGTCCTCGCTCAGCGGCTCGGTCCTGGCCAGCAGCCCGGCCAGCTCGTCCGCGACCGCGGATCCGCTGGTCAGGGCGGCTACCACGGGCAGTGACTTCTTCCTGGCCCGCAGGTCGGCCCGGACCGGCTTGCCGGTCACCTCGGGCGCACCCCAGATGCCGAGCATGTCGTCGGTCAGCTGGAAGGCCAGCCCGGCGTGGGCGCCGAAGCCGGCCAGGCCCATGGCCAGCCCGGGCGGCGCGCCGACGTGGATGGCCCCGATGCTGCACGCGCAGGCCATCAGCGCCGCGGTCTTGTCCCCCGCCATGGTCAGGCACTCGGGCAGGTTCACGTCGTTGCGCTGCTCGAACGCCAGGTCCGCGCCCTGTCCGGCGATCAGCCGGAGGACCGCGGCGGACAGGCAGCGCGCCGCCCAGATGCCCTGGGCCGCGGTGTCCTCGAGCAGGATGTCCTGCGCCAGCGCGAGCAGCGCGTCGCCGGCCAGGATGGCCGCCCCCACGCCATGCACCGTCCAGGCGGTGGGCCGGTGCCTGCGCTCGGTGTCGCCGTCCATGATGTCGTCGTGCAGCAGGGAGAAGTTGTGCACGAGTTCCACCGCCACCGCGGCGGGCACGCCCCGGTCCGGCGACGCCCCGGCCGCCCGGGCGGACAGCAGCGCCAGCGCCGGGCGGAGCGCCTTGCCGGCCCCGCTGCCGTCCAGGCCCAGGTGATAGGCGGCGACGGTACGGACCTCCGGGCTGAGCCGGTCCACCGCCGCGGCGATCCCGGGGCCGACGAGGTCGCGGGCGGTCTCCACGCCCGCGGGCATCACGGCGGTCACGACGCGGCCCCGGCGACCTCAGCCGCCCGCGTGGTCACGGGCACGCCGTGTCGTGATTGGGTCATCTCGCGCCGCAGCTCTCGCGCTGCCGTCAGTCCGCTTCGCACGGCACCCTCCATCGTGTCGGGCCACCCGGTATTGGTCCACGCGCCCGCGAGCACCAGGCCAGCCAGTCTGGTCGTGGCTCCCGGCCGCTTCTCGCCACAGCCGGGCTCCTGCCGGAACGTGGCCCGGCGCTCCCTGGTGACGAAGAAGTCCGTGATCCGCGCGTCGCGCGCGGCGGGGAAAATCTCTTCCAGCGCCGGGACGAACCGCTCCCGCAACTGGGCCGCGGGCGTATCCACGACGTCATCCGCGGCCGACACCGAGACGGCCAGGTACTGGCCGTCGGCCAGCCCCGAGGGCCCGGTGCGGTCGAAGACCCACTGCACCGGCGAGTCCACCGCGGCCGCGAACGGCAGCGAGGTCACCTGCCGGTCGTAGAGGACATGCACGTTGACGATCGGGGAGGCGCCCAGCTCGCGCCAGCGCTCCGGGCCCGGGCCGGGCGCGGCGGCGCCGGCCGGCAGCAGCCGGGCCGCGGCCTCCGGCGGCACCGCCAGGACCACCCCGTCCACGGCGGCCAGGTCGGTGCTGAGCGATTTGGTACCGAGCGGTTTGGTATCGGGCGGTTTGGTGCCGGGCGGCGCGGCGCTCACTCCCCGGTCGGCCAGCCGGACCTGGAAACCGCCACCGTCCAGCGGCTGAACCGAGGTCACCTTGGCCCCGAGCCGCACCCTGGCCCCGAGCTGGTCCAGCAGCCGTGCGGCGGCCTGGCCGTGCAGGTCACCGAGCGGGATGGCCGGCGTGCCGATGTCCGCCGCGTCCCGGGCGCCGAGCAGCGCGGTGCGGACCACGGTGGCAGCCAGGGAGAGGTTGGCGTCGTCCCCGGCGACGTTCAGCGCGGAGACCGTGAACAGGTCCCAGAGCACCCGCCGGGCGCGCTCGCTCTGCCCGTGGGCGGCCAGCCAGTCACCCAGCCGCTGTGCGTCGAGGCCGGGCCGGGCCGGATCGAGAAACCGCATGGCCAGCGCGGCCCGGGTGACCCGCAGCCGCTCGGCGGGCGACAGCAGCGGGTAGGTGACCAGGGCCTGGCCCATGTGCAGTGGGCCAGGGAGCCGGGTCCGGCGCAGCCGGGCCCGGCCGTGCGGGCCGAGCACCGCGACATCGAAGCGGTCCTGCAGCGACACCGAGCCGGTCATCCCGAGCCGGGCGATCAGCTCCCGGTAGGCCGTGCAGCAGCCCAGGAACACGTGCTGGCCGTTGTCGACCACCAGCCCGCCCCGGGTGAACGAGCAGGTCGCCCCGCCCAGCCGGGGCCGGGACTCGAGCAGCGTGACCCGGGCGCCCGTCTCGCGCAGCGCGATCGCGGCGGTGATCCCGGCCAGCCCGCCGCCGACCACCACCACGTGGCGCCCCGGCTTCGCCTGCCCGGCCTGCTGCTGCCCCATCTCCTCGTGCCCGGTGCTGACCTGATCAGGGCTGACCTGATCAGGGCTCACCTGATCAGGTCCCATCTGGTCCGGCGTCACCGGGCTGCTCCCGCCGTGGTCGTAGGCCGTGGCCCGGAGCGCAGCGCCGTGCCGGCCAGTGACTTGACCGCCACCATGGCTTTCTGGCCGGACGAAAGGGACACCCGGCGCTGCAGCACCAGCTCCGGGTCGGCGGCGATGTTCTGCAGCAGGCGGAAGTAGATCCCGGCCATGGCTGCGGTGCACGCGGCGCTGCGGCGGTCCAGCATCGGCATCAGCCGCAACCCGCGCGAGTACCAGTCGCGGGCCCGCTCCGCCTCGAACACCACGAGCTTCACGAGCTTGGGGTCGGCCGCGGGCCAGCCCGAACCGTTGGGGCGCAGGGCGGTGCCGAACCGGCTGAAGTCCTCCGCCGGGAGGTACACCCGGCCCTCGCGGTAGTCCTCGCGGATGTCCCGCAGGATGTTCGTGAGCTGCAGCGCCACCCCGAGTTCGTCGGCCAGCGGGGCTGCCGTGGCCACGTCCCGGGTCCCGAACACGCCCAGCGAGAGCCGCCCGATGGAGCCCGCCACGCAGCGGCAGTAGTTCCGCAGCTCGTCAAAGGTGTCGTAGCTGGTGCCGCGCACGTCAGCCTCGCACCCGTCGATGAGCTCGCCGAACGCCTCCAGCGGGATGGGAAACCGCTGGCCCGAGTCGGCCAGGGCCACGAGCACGGGATCGGCATCGCTGGACGGGTCCGCCAGGCTGGCCGGGGTGGCCCCGCCAGCCAGGGCGGTGATGCTGGTCCGGGCCTCCGCCAGCGCGGTGAGCTTGTCGGCCGGGGGCAGCGTGCCGTCCCCGATGTCGTCGATTCGCCGGGCGAACGCGTAGACGGCGGCCAGGGCACGCCGCTTGTCCGGCGGCAGCAGCCGGATGCCGTATGAGAAATTGCGGGCCTGAGACCAGGTGATCTCCTCGCAGTGCCGGTAGGCCGCGGCCACGTCCATCGCATCACCTCCCGGCTGCATAAGCCCTCAGCATCTCCCTGGCCAGGCGCCCGCGGCGCGGCTTGTGGGTCGCGCACAGCACGTCATATCCAGCATTGGTGATCGCGGCCAGGGCGGCCCGGCCGCCGGCCACGTAACCGGCCACGGCAACCCGGGCAGACCCCCGCAAATTCCCCACCAGGGGGGCACCTTCGCCGAGAAGCCGCCGGGCCCGCTCTACCTCGAACGCCATCAGCGCCCGGAGCTGCGGCCCGGCCGAGGCGGCGGCGAGGTCACCCTCGGCGACCCCGAACCGCTCCATGTCCTCGGCCGGCAGGTAGATGCGGCCAGCCCGGAAATCCTCCGCCACGTCCTGCCAGTGCTCGGCGAGCTGCAGGGCGGTGCAGACCCGGTCGGAGAGGATCATCCGCTCCGGCGTGGCCGCCCCGAACACGTGCAGCACGATGCGGCCCACCGGGTTGGCCGAGAGCCGGCAGTAGCCGTCCAGATCGCTGAAGGCGGGATACCGGCTGACCACCTGGTCCTGCCGGTTGGCCCTGATCAGGTCCGCGAACACCTGCTGCGGGATCGCGCACGCCCCGACTACCGGCGCCAGCGCGCGGACCACCCCGATCTGCGGGCCAGCCTGGGCCGGCCCCGGGTGCGCTGAGGCTGGCGCGGGAACCGGCTCCGCCGCGGGCCCCTCCCGCAGGGCCGGGTCCTGAAACTGGTAAAGCCGACCAAGGTCGGCTTCCAGTGCGTCCAGCAGTTGGACCCGTTCTCCCGGGGGTGCTTCATCGCCCATGTCGTCCACGGCGCGGGCGAAGCCGTAGACCGCTTCCAGGCGGCGCCGGTACCGGCCAGGCAGCAGCCGCAGCGCCACCGGGAAGTTCTCGGCTGACGCCTGGGCAGCCGCAGCGGAACCGATGGCTTCCGCGGACGGGGAAACCACGGCCATGCCGCGTGGTTCACCCAATCGTGTTACCCCCTGGCTCACAGCACCTATCACCGCACACTCGCTATACAAATGCAAACAATGACATGGACGTCACCTGACACGGGTGTCGTTGATCGTCCCGGTGAAGCCCCGCTAGTTCAAGAGGGCCTTCACCTGAACAGCATGGTCTCATTATGCCCGGCCGGGTCGCGGGCCCGCACCCGGGGCCGCCCGAAGGCGGGGCTATCACATTGCGTGGGCCATTCGCAACGCGCAGTCTGACTAAGGTTCCCGCGATTAAGCCTTCGCCCAGGCCAGACCGGGTGGCGGGACATCATCCCAGCTCAGATGCATGCTCACGGTATTGTCACGGCGCCCCGGGAAATGTTTCAGGTCCGTTACGAACTGGATTCATCTCGGCGATATCAGCGGCGCCGGACACGCCGCCTACCCTCTTGCGGACGCAAGGTTACCGAACGCAATGTTTACCCGACGGTACAGTGCCGCCCGGGGCGGCCGCCTTTGCCGCGGGACCGGCCCGGGACTGGCTCGCATTCACTGACACGAATGTCATATTCGCGGCCCGGCGAGGACGGCCAGTAGTCCGGGCCTTGCGGCCCGCTCCCGGTACCTGCAGCCCCGGCTCACGGCCGAGCAGCCTAGCCCGGATGGATGACCGGGCCCGGCCGGATCGCGAGTGCGCGGCTGGACGCAGGCGGGAGAGTCACGGGAGGTCGGGGTGCCGGGTGACCCGGGTGGCCCGCCGGACCAGGGGAGAGTTCATGGCCGGGCGGGCTCGGTGACTCACCAGGCTCACGAGCACGCTGCGTTTCGGGAGAAATACGGATAAATCGGCTCAACCTGGGCCGATACCGCAATTTCCCGGTAAAGAAGATTACTGACTGCTACGCTCACAAACTTCGGGGGGGTCTCCGAAGCTCCTTCGTAGCCATGTGATCACATTCCGTTACACTCACATTTTAAGGCCTGAGCCATGGGGTTGCGTCTCCGGTCCATCCGCACGCGGATCTTCCTGCTCGTCCTGCTTCCGGTGCTGTCGCTGATCGCGCTGTACGGGTTCGCCACCTTCCTCACCGCCCGCGGGGCGCTGAACCTGGGCCAGGCGAGCACGATCAAGTCCGCCACCGGCGAGCCCATAGCCGGGTTCCTGACCCAGATCGACGCGGAGCGGCCACTCGCGGTCGTCTACCTGTCCGCCCCGACCGGGGCGAACCTGGCCGTCCTCCAGGTGCAGCAGAACAAGACCAGCCTCGCCGCCACCGCCATGAGCAATGCGCTCAACTCGCCGGACACGATGAACAATGCCACCCCGGCCGAGAAGCAGGCCATCGCGACCCTGCTTACCCAGGTCAAGAGCCTGCCCGGGCTGCGCGCCCAGGTGCACTCGCAGATCATCAGCAAGTCGCGGGCGCTGGTCGCGTACAACGCCCTGGTGGCGGACGGCTACTCGGTCCTCGACCAGGCGATTCTCGAGCAGACCGACGCCGCGCTGGTGACCCAGGGAGAGGCCTTCGTCCGGATGGGCCGGGCCGAGGACCTGATGCTCCAGGAGAGCGCGGTCATCTCGGGCGACCTGGCCGCGCGATCGTTCCCCGCCGCCGACCGCCAGCAGTTCACCCAGCTGGTCGGCGCGCGCCGGGCGCTCTTCGCCCAGACGCTGCCGAACCTGCAGCCGAGCTACCGGGCCTACTACGCCCGCGACATCAGCCCGCAGGCGTCCACGGCCCTGGCCGCGCTGGAAAACCAGCTGATGAGCGACACCCGGGCCAGCAGCCCTCCCCCGGTCCTGCCGCAGGCCTGGGAGGCCGCGGTCGGCGGGGTGGCCACCGGACTCTCCAAGGCCGCGACGCAAGCCTCGAACCAGCTCACCACCCGGGCCTCGGCTAACTCCCGGAACACGTACCTGGAACTCTTCCTGGCGGGCGGGCTGGGCCTGCTCGCGGTGATCCTGTCCATCATCGTGTCCATCGTGATCGGCCGTGGCCTGATCCGTGAGCTCGCCGACCTGCGCCAGTCGGCCCTGGAACTGGCCAACAAGCGGCTGCCCGACGTGGTGAACCGGCTCGCCGCCGGCCAGGACGTCGACGTAACCGCCGAGGCACCCGAGCTGCCCGCCACCTCGGACGAGATCGGCCAGGTCCGGCAGGCGTTCGCCGCGGTCCAGCAGACCGCGGTGGAAGCGGCCGTGGGCCAGGCCCGGCTGCGCCAGGGCATCAGCGACATCTTCCGGAATCTGGCCCGGCGCAGCCAGTCGCTGCTGCACCGCCAGCTCGCCCTGCTCGACGCGATGGAACGCCGGGCCAGGGAGCCGGAGGAACTCGAGGACCTGTTCCGCATCGACCACCTCACCACGCGCATGCGCCGGCACGCGGAGAGCCTGATCATCCTGTCCGGCGACGCGCCCGCCCGGGCCTGGCGCCGGCCAGTCCCGTTCGTGGACGTGCTCCGGGCCGCCGTGGCCGAGGTGGAGGACTACACCCGGATCAAGGTCACCGCGAATACCCGGGCGGCCATCAGCGGCCCGGCCGTCGCGGACGTCATTCACATGATCGCGGAGCTCGCGGAGAACGCCGTCGTGTTCTCCCCGCCGAATACACCGGTGCTGATCAGCGGCGACGTGGTCGGCCGCGGATTCGCGGTGGAGATCGAGGACCGCGGCCTCGGGCTGAGCGACGAGCGCCGGGCCCAGCTCAACGACCTCCTCGAGAACCCGCCCGCGTTCGACCTGTCCGGCAGTGACCAGCTCGGCCTGTTCGTCGCCAGCCAGCTGGCCAAGAAGCACAACATCCGGATCTCCCTGCGGGGCTCCCCCTACGGCGGGACCACCGCGATCGTGCTCATCCCGAACACGCTGGTCGTCTCCGAGGAGAGCTACGAGCAGGACGGGACGGACACCGGCACCGGCGTGCAGCTGACCGGCAGGCACGCGGCCCGGGACGACACGGAGCGCTTCGCGCCCGTCACCGAGGACGCGGCTGGGGCCGGGTCGCCGGCCACCAACGGCGCAGCCGTGGCTGCAGAAGAGGCGGCGGCGGAGATCACGGCGGCGCAGGCCGCGGGCGAGCGGTGGCCGGCCTCGGCCGAACGGTGGCCGGCCGACAGCGGAGCCGACCCCTGGACGGCTTCCAGCGCGGGTCACAGCACGGGCCAGAGCACGGCTAACAGCACGGGCTACGGCACGGGCGACGACTGGACCACGGCGGACGCGCTGACGGGCTGGGGCGGAAACGGCGGCAGCGCCGCCGCGGAGAGCGGCAACGGGCGGAACGGGCTGACGGGCTACGGCGACGACGGCGGCTGGCCACGGATAGCGGACCCGGCCCACGCGGACTCCCCGGAGCACCCCGACCCGGATCACGATTCGGGGGACTTCGCCGACGCGGACTTGCTGCCCCGCCGGGTCCGCCAGGCCAGCCTGGCCCCGCAACTGCGGGAGAACACGATGCACGAGCGCCCGGCCGCGAACGGCGACCCCGCGACAGCACCGGAGACCGTGGCAGAACGCTCACCCGAAGAGGCGAGGAGCACGATCACGGCCATCCAGCAGGGCTGGGAGCGGGGACGTTCGCTATTCGACCCGCCGGAGAAGAGCACGGACACGATGACCGGCCCTCAGTCACCGGCGGAGCCCAGTCCTCCGGAGCCTGGGGAGGCCGGCCCCCAGGGCGATGAGTGACGGCAAGGGGAGAGATGAGCGCGGCAGAGCAAGAGAAGGGCGTGGGGGCAGGTTCAGCTAGCGACCTGGACTGGCTGCTTGATGACCTGGTGGTACGAGTTCCCGACGTGGACAAGGCGGTGATCCTGTCCCGGGACGGCCTGGCCATCGCCGCATCGAGCGCGCTGACCCGGGAGGACGCGGAGCACCTATCCGCCGTGGCGTCCGGGTTCCAGAGCCTGGCCCGGGGGGCCGGCCGCCACTTCGGCGGGGGCTTCGTCCGGCAGACCATCGTGGAGATGGACACGGCGTTCCTGTTTGTGACCTCGGCGGGTGAGGGCAGTTGCCTCGCGGTGCTGAGCCCGGCCAGCGCGGATGCGGGCCTGGTCGCCTACGAGATGGCGATCCTGGTCAAGCGAGTGGGTCAGCACCTGTCGGTGAACCCCCGGCCGGGCACGGCCGGGGAGGTCACGGGCTGATCCGGGCATGCCTTCGCCCGACGATCACTGGCTGGACGAGGAGGCTGGCCCAGTAGTACGCCCCTACGCGCTCACCCGCGGCCGAACCCGGCCCAGCGGGGAGACGCTCGACCTGATCGCGATCATCACGGCGGTCCGCGGGGTGCAGGTGGATCCGGCGTCCCTGGATCCGGAGCACCTCGCGGTGCTCCGCCTCTGCCGGCTGCCCGCCTCGGTCGCGGACCTCGCGGCGGATCTGGACCTGCCGCTGGGGGTAGTCCGCATCCTGCTAGGTGACCTGCAGGAACGCTCTCTCGTCGCGATTCACCATCCCATCCCGCCGGCCCGGCTACCTGACGTGCAGATCCTGAAGGAGGTCGTCGATGGACTCCGCCGCCTCTGACCGGGCCGGCCGCCCGGGTCACCTGCCGGTCACCATCAAGATCCTGATCGCGGGTGGCTTCGGGGTGGGCAAGACCACCCTGGTCGGATCGCTGACCGAGATCCGGCCGTTGCGCACCGAGGAGCCGCTGAGCGAGCCGGGCGCGGCGGTGGACCGGCTCGACGGGGTGGAGCGCAAGAGCACCACCACCGTGGCCCTGGACTTCGGGCGGATCACCATCCGCGAGAACCTGGTGATCTACCTGTTCGGCACGCCAGGCCAGGAACGGTTCTGGTTCATGTGGGATGAGCTGGCCCGCGGGGCGCTGGGCGCGATCGTCATGGCCGATACCCGGCGGCTGGCTGACTGCTTCCCGTCCCTGGACTACTTCGAGCAGCGCGGCATCCCGTTCGTGGTGGGCGTGAACTGCTTCGACGGGGCGCGGAGGTACCGCCCCGAAGCGGTCAGGACGGCGCTGGACCTGGATCCCGGCGTCCCGGTGGTGCTCTGTGACGCACGCCAGCGGGCGTCCTGCCGGGATGCCCTGATCGCCCTGGTCGAGCACGCCCTTCAGGTCCTGAGCCGCCGCAAGGAGCAGGCCTCGGCCGCCGCCTCAGCGTCGGCCCCGTAATCCCGGGAAGGCCGGGTAGCCGGGCTCACGTCCGCCAGATCAGCACCAGCGCGCAGTCGTCGGATCCGGCGCCGCCGGCCTTGACCACCCGGACCAGTTCGGTCGCGGCGTTGCGGAAGCCGGATGCCACCAGCCGGCTCGCCTCCCCCAGCAGCCGGTCCGTGCCCGCGTCGATGTCCTGGCCGGGCACCTCCACCAGGCCGTCGGTGTAGAGCATCAGCGCATCCCCGGGCCGGAGGGCACCATGCACCGGCACGGCCCGGGGATCCGGGACCACTCCCAGCACGATGCCGTGCGCCTGGGTCACCTTCCAGGTCCCGCTGCCCGCGTCGAACTGGGCGGGCGGCGGATGCCCGGCCGAGGCCAGCATGTACTCGCCGGTGGCCAGGTCCAGGGCCAGGTGCGCCGCGGTGACGAAACCCTCGACGGACGGGCCCCGGCGCAGGTAGGAATTGCACGCGCCGAGGAACTCGCCCTGCGGCACCGAGCCCAGCAGCCCGCCGAAGGCCCCGGAGAGCAGCAGCGCGCGGGTCCCCGCGTCCACCCCTTTGCCGGACACGTTGACGAGCGCGACCTCCAGGGTCTTCCCGTCGCACGACGAGACCAGGAAGTCCCCGCCGAACGACGAGCCCCCGGCCGGGCGGAGAACGGCGGCGGACTGCCAGCCGGCCGGCAGCTCAGGCAGCCTGGCCTGGGCCCGGATCCGGTCCCGCAGCTCGACCAGCATCCGGTCCCCGCGCAGCCCCTGCACGCCGAGCTTCCACCGGGTCCGGGCCAGCGCGTCCGCGAACAGCGCGGTGACCGCGACCGTGGCGATGATGCCGGCCCCGGCGCGGTCGTACAGCACGTCGTACAACAGCATGAGCGCGACCAGGCCGAACAGGATCCGCAGCGCGCGGGGCCACAGCAGCAGGCCGCCCGCCAGCACCGGCAGGATCATCAGTCCTGGCGAGAACCACCACTCCGACAGGTGCACCGCCGCCACCCCGATGGCCAGCGTGGCGATGGTCAGGACGAAGGCCATCCGGCGGTTGCGGGTGATGAACTGGAGCCGGATCTGGCCAGTCACCCTGGCTGCCACCGAGCGGGCAAACCGGGCAGAACGGGTGAGGGGCCGGGAAACCATGATGGGCGAACTCTACTTCCCTGGACGTAGCGAGCAGCCAGAACGCGCCTACCTGCCTGGACATCTGCCCTCTGACCAGCCCCTGAGCATTCGGGCCCAGCCAGGTCCGTTCGGGGTTGTTCGGCTCCTGGGATAGGTGGGTCAGCGGGCTGGTGGATGTGTGGTGACGCGTCGGCCCGCACTGCCTCCCGCCGGAGGCGGCATCCCCCACCGGGGCGCTGAACCGCGAACTGTATCCGCACCCTCACCGCTCTGGCACGCTCCCAAACTGATTGGCGCACCGGTGGGCAGACCAGGTAGGAATGCGGGCATGGCAGCGCACTTCCCGATCAGGGCGGTCGAAGAGAGCGAGTTCGACGCCTTCCGCCGCTCGAATGAGCACGCGTTTCACGACAGCCCGCCGACCGAGCGGCAGCGGGCTGAGATGCTGGATCGCCTCGAACTGGACCGCACCCTGGCCGCGTTCGACGGGGCCACCCCGGTAGCCAGCGCCGCAATATGGAGCTTCCGGATGGCCGTGCCGGGTGCCCTGGCCGAGGCGGCCGGGGTGACCTGGATCGCGGTCATGCCCTCGTACCGGCGGCGCGGCATCCTGTCCAGCCTGATGCGCCGGCAGATCGACGACATCCACGAGCGGGGCGAGCCCATCGCGGTGCTCTGGGCCTCGGACGCGCGGATCTACGGCCGGTTCGGCTACGGCCGCGCCTCCTGGCACGCGAGCCTCACCGTCCAGAACGGCGAGGGCGTGCTCAGCTCCCAGGCTCCCGCGGATCCGGCGCTGCGGCTGCGGATCACCGAGCCGCAGGCGGCCCTGGCCGAACTAGCCAAGGTCTACGACACGCTGCTGCCCACCCAGCCGGGCTTCTTCGTCCGGAGCGAATCCTGGTGGAACCACATTGTGGAGGACCCGGACGAGGGGCGGCCCGGGTCCGCCCCGGTGCGTTGCGTGCTCGCTGAGGACGATACGGGTCCCCGGGGGTACGCGCTGTACTCCGCCCGGGGGCGGTGGGACGAGGACACCTTTCTCCCGGACAGCACCCTCGACATCCGCGAACTGGTGGCGACCGACCCCTCGGCGACCGCCTCGCTGTGGTCAGACCTGCTCAGCCGCGACCTGGTCAGCGAGGTAACGGCCCGGCTGCGGCCCGCCGACGACCCACTGCTGCACCTGCTGGCCGACCCGCGGCGGGCGCGTCCCCGGGTCAGCGACGGGCTCTGGGTGAGGATCATCGACGTGCCGGCCGCCCTCACCGCCCGGCGCTACGCGGCCCCCGTCGACCTGGTCATCGAGGTCACCGACGAGATGTGCCCGTGGAACGCGGGCCGGTGGAGGCTGCGCGCCTCCGGTCCGGTGCTGGCCGGAACCGGGACCACCCCGGGAGGCGGGACCGCGGAGTGCGAGCGGACCTCGGCGGATCCTGATGTCGTCCTGCCTGCGGCCACGCTGGGAGCGACGTATCTCGGCGGCACGCCGCTCGGCGTGCTGGCCCGGGCCGGGCTGGCCACTGAGGTACGGGGTGGTGCGGTGGCGGCGCTGTCCGCCGCGCTGTCCTGGGATCCTGCGCCCTGGTGCCCCACGATCTTCTGAGGGTCTTCTGGCGCTTTTACCCCGACCGTGGGGTGGTGGGCCAGGGATCCGCACGGCCTGCGGCCACGCCCCGCCAGTGGGCGGTGGCGGGCTAGGCATCTGACCGCGGCGAAATAACGCCGCGGCGCAGACGCCCACCCCGCCACCGCGAGGGTCTTGCGCCGATCGGGCGGGCTTCGCAGGACTGAGCCAGGGCCTGGCGGGAAAGGGGTAGCGGTGGAGGGTGCCGATGCCCGGGATGAAGATCACGCTTAACGCGGCCATGCGGGCCAGGGATGTGTCCCGGCCCCGGCCTGAGCAGGAGGCGGCTGCGGAGCAGGCCGCGAATGACCAGCCGTCCGCCCGGCCGCGGCCGCCACGGCCCGAACCATCCAGATCGGCACCGTCGCCGGCCGCGCCGGTACGGACCCGGCCGCCTGCGGCATCGCCATCGTCTCCGCCGCCTGGGCCAGTTCAGCCTGCAGTATCCCAGGCCGCCGCGCCCGGACCGCGGCCAGCCACGGCGGAGCCGTCAAAGAGCAGGGTGGAGCAGCCAAGGGGCACCGCGGGACAGCCAGGTAGCACTGCGGAGCAGCAAAAAGCCACTGCGGAGCAGCAAAAAGGCGCGGCGGAGCAGGGGAAGACGGCTCGGAAGCCGAAGGTGTTCGGGCAGAACGGGGACGCGGGGCGGGGCAAGAGCGGAGGGCGGGGCAAGCGGCACCGGACCCGGAGGCGCTCCGGCCGCTAGCTGTACTTGGCCAGGTACCGCTAGCTGCTGGCCGGGTCGGGTGGGAGTTCGCCGGTCCGCTCGTACTCGGCGATCATCTGCAGCCGCCGGGCGTGCCGTGCCTCCCCGGAGAACGCCGTTTCCACGAACACCCGCGCGAACCCGACGGCGTCCGGCACCGGGTACATGCGGGCCCCGAGGCTCAGGATGTTGGCGTCGTTGTGCAGCCGGGCCAGTCGGGCGGTCTCATCCGTCCAGGCGATCGCGGCCCGGATCCCGCGGATCTTGTTGGCCGCGATCTGCTCCCCGTTGCCCGACCCGCCGATCACGATGCCCAGGCTGTCGGGGTCCGCGGCGACCGCGCTGGCCGCGCGCATCACGTAGACGGGGTAATCGTCCTGCGGCTGGTAGCTGGCCGGCCCGCAATCGACAGCCTGGTGGCCGGCTTCGCCCAGCCACGCGATCAGGGCCGCCTTGAGCTCGAATCCGGCGTGGTCAGATCCCAAGTAGACGCGCACGGAGATCAGTGTGTCAGAAGGCAGTGCATCAATACACGGCGGCGCGGCGGCGGATCAGGTCGCCCTGATCCGCCGCCGCGCCGTCCTAAACCGGGCTAGATGTCGCGGCTAGTCGAAGATCGGGTCGCGGGTCCGGCTGCGCTTGAGCTCGAAGAAGCCGTCGGTCTGGGTCACCAGCATCACGCCGTCCCAGAGCTTGGCGGCCGCGTCACCGCGCGGGATGGGGGACACCACCGGGCCGAAGATGGAGGTGCCGTTGACCGAGATGACGGGGGTGCCCACGTCGTAACCCACCCGGTCGATGCCTTCCGCGTGCGAGGCCCGGACCGCCTCGTCGTACTCGGTGGAATCCATGGCGTCGGCCAGTTCGGCCGGCAACCCGGCCTCGGTGAGCGCGGCCTCGATGGTGGCCCGGTCCTTGGGGGCCTTCTCGAGGTGGAAACGGTTGCCGAGCGCGGTGTAGAGCGGGAGGAGGACACCGGGCCCGAACTTCTGCTCGGCGGCGATCGCGACCCGCACCGGGCCCCAGGCCTGCTTCATCAGCTCCTGGTACCGCTCGGACATGTCCTCCTTGCCCTCGTTCAGTACCGCCAGGCTCATCACGTGCCAGTTGACCTGGACCGGCCGGACCTGCTCCACCTCGAGCATCCAGCGGGACGTGATCCACGCCCACGGGCACAGGGGATCAAACCAGAAATCGACAGGGGTAGGCTCCTGCTCGGCCATGGGGCTCCTTCTCGTCGCGGCGGGGCCAGACCAGTGCTGGCCAGTTGATCGGGCTGCTGGGGACCGCGGGCCGGCGTGGGGGCGCCGGCTGCTCCTCACTCAGCCTGCAACCGGCTTGCGCCCGACCGCATTCCGCTACCGGCCATGGGAAAATGCCTCAGCGGCCGCCCGGATGAACTCCGGACGGCGGAAACGTGGACACCACACATCGTGGACATGGGAAAGGTGCCAGGCACGTGGCGAACAATCTCACCCGCGAGGAAGCGCGTGATCGGCGCCAACTCCTCGATGTCGGGTCGTATCAGGTCGAACTGGATCTGACTGGTAATGACGACACCTTCCGGTCGGTCAGCATCGTCCGCTTCCAGTGCACCACTCCGGGTGCGGCCAGCTTCATCGAGCTAACCGCCCCGGCGGTCCTGGAAATCGTCCTGAACGGCGAACCGGTCAGCCTCAGCGCGTTCGACGGCAACCGGATCGAGCTGGACGGGCTGCAGAGCGAAAACGAACTGCGCGTGGCCGCCGACTGCGCGTACTCGCGGAGCGGCGAGGGCCTGCACCGCTTTACCGACCCCACCGACGGCGGCACCTACCTGTATTCGGACCTGGAAACCTTCGACGCGCACCGGATCTACGCCTGCTTCGACCAGCCCGACCTGAAGGCGGCCTTCCAGCTCTCCGTGATCGCCCCGGAGGACTGGGTGGTCCTCTCGAACATGGCCGCCGCCGCTGATGGCGAGCCCGCCGCCAGCGGCGCCAGGCGCTGGCATTTCCCCCCGTCGCCCGTCATGTCCACGTACATCACGGCCATCGTGGCCGGCCCGTATCACCAGGTCACCAGCGAGCACGACGGCATCCCGCTGGGCATCTACTGCCGCCGCTCCCTGGCCGGATACCTGGACCCCGAGGAAATCTTCGAGGTGACCCGGCAGGGCTTCGACTTCTTCCATAACGCCTTCGGGGTGCGTTACGCCTTTGGCAAGTACGACCAGGTCTTCGTGCCGGAGTTCAAGGCGGGCGCGATGGAGAACGCCGGCTGCGTGACGTTCCTCGAGGACTACGTGTTCCGGTCGCGGGTCACCGACTTCGCCCGCGAGCTGCGCGGCGACACGATCCTGCACGAGATGGCGCACATGTGGTTCGGTGACCTGGTCACCATGCGCTGGTGGGATGACCTGTGGCTGAACGAGTCGTTCGCGACCTGGGCCTCCGCGCTGGCCCAGGCCGAGGCCACCCGGTGGCCCACGGCGTGGACCACGTTCTGCCAGCTGCACAAGGCCTGGGCCTACCAGCAGGACCAGCTGCCCTCCACGCACCCCATCGCCGCGGACATCCCCGATATCGCCGCGGTCGAGGTCAACTTCGACGGCATCACCTACGCCAAGGGCGCATCGGTGCTCAAGCAGCTCGTCGCCTACGTGGGCCGGGATCACTTCCTGGCCGGGGTACGCCGCTACTTCAGCGAGCACGCCTGGGGGAACGCCACCCTCGGCGACCTGCTGGGCGCCCTGCAGGAGTCGTCCGGCCGGGAACTGTCCGGCTGGTCGAAGGAGTGGCTGGAAACAGCCGGGGTCAACACCCTGCGCCCGGAGTACGAACTCGATGACGAGAACCGGATCACGGAGTTCGCGGTGGTGCAGACCGCCGCCGCCAGCCACCCGGTGCTCCGCGCGCACCGGATCGCGATCGGCCTCTACGACCGGACCGACGCGGGACTCATCCGCCGCCGCCAGGCTGAGGTGGACATCGCCGGCGAGCGCACCGTGCTGCCCGTGCTGGCCGGTGAGCGCCAGCCGGATCTGGTGCTGGTCAACGACGACGACCTGACCTACGCGAAGATGCGGCTGGACAGCCGTTCGCTGGCCACGCTCATCACCGGCATCGGGGAGTTCACCGAGTCGCTGCCCGCGGCCTTGTGCTGGGCGGCCGCCTGGGACATGTGCCGGGACGCGGAGATGGCGGCCCGGGACTACGTCCAGCTCGTGACGGCCGGGGTCGACCACTCCGAGGACATCTCCGTCGTGCAGACCCTGCTCCGCCAGGCCACCTCGGCGCTGCGCCGGTTCACCGACCCGGCCTGGCGGGCGGACGGGATCAACGAGGCCGCCGGGGTGCTGCTCGGCCTGGCCGAGCGGGCCGCGCCGGGCTCGGACCGCCAGCTCGCCTACCTCCAGGCCTTCACGAGCCTGGCCACCTCCCCCAGCGACCTGGAGATGCTGTCCGGCCTGCTGGACGGTTCGGCGTACCTGGACGGCCTGGTGGTGGACACCGAGCTGCGCTGGCGGCTGCTGCACCGGCTGGCCAGCCGGGGCGCGGCGGGACCCGCCGAGATCGACGCGGAGTTGCGCCGCGACGCCACCGACGCGGGCGAGCGGCGCGCCGCCACCTGCCGGGCCGCGATCCCCGAGCCCGCGGCCAAGGAGGCGGCCTGGGCGGCGATCGTCAGCGGCACGCTGCCGAACGCCACGTTCCGCGCCACGCTGACCGGCTTCGCCGACCCCGATCAGGTGGAGTTGCTGAAGCCGTACGCCGAGCGGTACTTCGAGGTGGTCGGCGACGTATGGCGCGACTGGAGCAGCGACATGGCCCAGTGGTTCACCTCGAACGCCTACCCGCTGACCCAGATCTCGGAGCAGACGGTGGAGCTCACCGACGCCTACCTCGCCGAGACCGACCCGCCTGCCGCACTGCGCCGGCTGCTGCTCGAGTGCCGGGACAGCGTCGAGCGGGCCCTGCGCTGCCAGGCTCGCGACCGCGCCGAAAACCTGACCGTCAACAACTGACTGCACCGCTTGCTGCCGTCGCGACCCGAGGTCGGCCGCGCTGCCGCTGCGCTCTAGGTCGGCCGCGCCGTCGTCGGCGCCCTGGGTGGCCGGTCCCGCATGACTGCTCCGCAATGTCATGCGGGACCGCCACACCCAGGGCACCAGTGGGCTCAGGCTCCGGCCGGGACCGGTTCGGGGGCTCGCTGCCTGATCGGGGTGGCCAGCGCGATCCCGCCGAGGAGGAGGCACGCTGCGGCGCTGGCGAGGCAGGCTGACTCAACGCCGAAACGGCCAGCAGCCCAGGTCAGGAGGGCTACGCCAACTGGGCCCAGGGAGAAGTGGATGGTCCAGAAGGCAGCCGTGACCCGGCCCAGCAGATGATCCGGGGTGATTTGCTGGCGCAGCGACATGGAGCAGATCCCGGCCACGCTGGTACACCCCAGGTAGACCGCCGCCAGGCCCGCCACCCCCGGCACGCTCCCCGACATCCCCAGCCCGCCCACGGCCAGCCCGCACAGCAACACGGCCCCGATCCAGCACGTCCCAAACCCCAACCTGCGGCGCAGCGGGGCCACCACGAGCGCGCCGACACGGTGCCGAGCGCAGCGATGGCCAGAACCAGCCCCACCACCCCATCCCCCCGCCCGAGATCGTGCTTGATGTAGAAGATCAGGACGTCGGGCAGCCCCTCGGTCGCGAAGATGAAGAAGGTCAGGCACACAGTCAAGGCCCTAAGCACAGGCTGCTGCCACAGGAACCGGGCCCCAGCCACCATCTCCCGCCAGTGGCTCTCCCGGCCAGGTTCGCCAGCGGTGTCCGGGGTGCTCGTGCCGACCCGGTCGGGTCCAATTGCGGTGTCCGGGGTGCCCGTCGCGGATGGCATTGCGGAGCCGCCATCCGCGACGCGGCCCCCGGACACGGCCGGGTGAGTGGTATCCGACCTCGAAACGGAAAAACTCCGGCGAATCAGAAGCACGCCGACCGCAGAAGCCGCGAAGCTGACGGCGTCCACCGCGATAGCGCTGGCCGGGCCGAGGGCGGCGGAGGCCAGGCCGGCCAGCAGCGGTCCCGCGATCGCGGCCGTCGATGAGGCTCCGTAGAGCAGCCCGTTGGCTTCGGTGATCCGGGCCGGGCCGGACAGGGTGGGGACCACGGTCACGTAGCAGACCTGGAAGATCATGCCGAGGGCGGCGCACAGCGGCAGGATCACGTACAGGAGCCAGACCTGCGGGTGTACCGCCCAGACCAGCGGGATCAGGCCGTAGAGGACCATCCGGGCCAGGTCGCAGGCGGCCATCAGGATCCAGCGGTCGAGCCGGTCGGCCAGGATGCCGGCGAAGATCCCGGCCACGACGGCGGCGGCGCCGGCCGCCCCGGTCAGCAAGCCCATCTGGGCCACGGAGCCGGTCGCCCGCAGGATCAGCAGCGGGACGGCGATGAGGGCGAACGAGTCCCCGGCGACGGACAGCGTCTGCGAGGTGAGGAAGACGCAGAACCGCCGGTCCCGCCAGAGTGCATCTGGGCGGCTGCGCCGCGGGGTTGATGGGCGGCTGCGCCGCGGGGCTGACCGGGCTGGCGGGCGCGGGCGCCGGGTCACGGGTGGCTGGCGACCGCCCGGGCCACGGCGCGGACCGTGCGGGAGTCGGCCAGGTCATCCAGGGACACCGACCGGCCCTCACCGTCACAGAGCGGGACCCGCCAGTTCGGGTATTCGTCCGTGGTCCCGGGGATGTTCTGCGGCCGCCGGTCCCCCACCGCGTCGGCCAGGGACACCCCGATGAGCAGGGCCGGGGTGCGGGCCAGGAACGCGTAGCAGGCCACCGTGAACTCGGCGGGGCTGGGCCGGCCGCCCGCCGGGAGCAGGCCCTCGGCCTCCAAGGCCTGCTGCCAGGCGCGGACCACGGCGTCGGACTCGTCACTTTCTTCCCGGTAGGAGCGGGTGAGCAGGCCGAGCCGGGAACGCAGTTCCACCTGCTCCCCGGTCACGAACGCCGCGATCGGCGGGACATCGTGCGTGCCCACCATGGCCAGGCAGTTGCGCCGCCACTTGCCCGGCGGGAGCGGGGCCCCGTCCGGGCCGCGCTCGAACCAGAGCATCGCCGTGCCGAGCACGCCCTGCTCGGCCAGGTACTCCCGGATCCACGGCTCCACGGTGCCGAGATCCTCGCCGATGGCCAGCGCTCCGGCCGAGACGGCCTGGCCGGCCAGCACGCCGACCGTGGCCCGGTGGTCATACCGCACGTAGGTGCCCTGGTCCGGACCCATCCCGGCCGGGACCCACCACAGCCGGAACAGGCCCATCACGTGATCGACGCGCAGGCCGCCGGCGTGCTGCAGGGCCGCGTGCATCAGGTCGGCCAGCGGCGCATACTGCTGGGCGGCCAGCCGCTGCGGATGCCAGGGCGGCTGGTTCCAGTCCTGGCCGCGCTGGTTGAACTCATCCGGCGGGGCGCCCACGCTGACCCCGGTGACCAGCGCGTCGTGCCAGGCCCAGGCGTCGGCGCCGCCGGGGTGGCAGCCGACCGCGAGGTCCCGGATGATGCCGATGCGCATCCCGGCGGCGCGCGCGGCCTCCTGGGCGGCGGCCAGCTGGCCGTCCGCGAGCCACTGCAGCCAGGCGTGGAACAGGGCCTGCCCGGCCAGCCGGTCCCGCTCGGCCGCCACCTCGGCCGAGCCCACCGCGCGCAGCGGCTCCGGCCAGGCCCGCCAGTCCGGCCCGTGGATCTCGGCCAGCGCGCACCACAGGCCCCAGTCCTGCAGCGACTGCCCTTCGCGGTGCCGGTAGTCGTCGAACTCGGCGCGGCGCTGCGCGGTCATCGGCTGCCGGTAGATGATCTGCAGGGCGGCGCGCTTGGCCTGCCAGACCTCGTCCCGGTTGAGCAGTTCGCTGGTGGCGTTGCGGGCCCGCAGCGGCGCGGCCAGCGAGTCGATCCGGACCCGGTCCCCCGCGGTGAGCTTGGCGTACTCCGGGATGTCCTCGATCCGGAGATATAGCGGGCTGGTGAAGCGCCGGCTCATCGGCAGGTACGGGGACTGGCTGAGCGGCGGCAGCGGCTCGCCCGCGTGCAGCGGGTTGATCAGGATGAACCCCGCACCCAGGTCGCTGGCGCTCCACGCGGCCAGGTCGGCCAGGTCACCCAGGTCCCCGTGCCCCCACGACTGGCGGGAGCGCAGCGAGTACAGCTGGACCGCGAAGCCCCAGGACCGGTCTTCCGGCCCGGGGACCACGGGTTCTTCAACCACGGGTTCTTCGACCACCGGTTCTTCGGCCAAGGGCCCCTCGGACCGGCCGGCCGCCCCGGGGGTATCCGGCGGCTTCCCCAGCGCGTCCAGGATGGCGTCGAGCGTCCGCTGGCTCACCTCGACCTGCCGCCCATGCCAGTCCCGGTAACTGCTGGCCACCCCCTGGGCCGCGGCCCGCCGTCTGGTCTCGTCGCTCGTCACCCTTCAATGATCGGCCCATCCGGCGGCGCAGCGCACAACCCTTACGCCCCCAGTTACCTCCTTGTGCGCAGAGTTTGCTGCATATCGGGCGGACTGGCCGCCGCAGAACGCCCTGGCCGGGCTACGACCTGGGGACCAGGGCCCAGGCCAGCCAGAGGCCGGCCAGGGCCTGGAGGACCGCGACCAGCAGGGTGGCCGCGATGGCGACCGAGGCGTGCGGCGGCAGCCCGGCCAGCGCCGCGACCACCCGCGCCGTCGCCCGGACCGGGGCCCCGTGAGCCGCCTGCCAGCCGAGCGGGATGCCCCAGCCGACCGCCGCCACCAGCGCGGCGGCCGGGAGCGCCACCCGCAGCCGCCAGCGGCCGTAGCGGGCCGCGGCCCCGCCCGCCAGGCCGGCCACGAACGGCAGGAACCACCAGCCCGCCACGGCCCCCAGCGCGATCAGCGCCACCGCGGCCAGGCAGCCCAGCAGCCAGAACAGGACGGGTCCGCGGTGCCCCGGGACCCACGACGGGTAGTGCGGGGCGGGCGGCGCGGCGGGGGCGGGCGCCGGGGCGCCCAGCCGTCCCAGCCGGTACGCGCCGCGCTTGCCCAGCCGGTTCAGGTCAGACACGGCCACCCCCGGGTCCGGGCGCCGCACCTCGTCGCGGCCGGACTCATGGCTGCAGCGTCCACCGGATCACCCCCGGCGACGATCCAGCCGGCGGCATCGGCAGATAACGCCCGTTCCACCAGTCAGCCACCTGATCCTCATACCACGGTGAGGCCGGGTTCTCACTCTGGCCGCCGGGGTAAATGCCCTCGGCCGTCCCCGAGCCGGCGCCGGTCCAGGCCGCGATCATCCGCCAGCTGGGGCCCTGGCTGGCCACCAGGCCACCGTCGGCGGCGTCCACGGCAAAGGGGTCCCCGCCGGCCGCCCGCGGGCCGTAGCCCAGGGCGTCCGCCTGGGTCAGCGACGGGAACTGCCTGCTGTGCAGCCGGCCCCAGGCCCACTGGGACGGAGTCCCGCCCAGCCGGGCCGACAGGTGGGCCACCGCGGTGGCGAACGCGGCCCGCATCACCCGCGGCGCGCTGCGCCGCGGGCCGCCAGGGACGCGTGAACGCCGCGGCGTGCGGGTCGTGCAGGGTCCAGGTCTCCAGCACCTCGTCCAGGCTGGCCTGGCCCGGCGAGACCTTCAGCCCGCCCTCGTCCTTGTGCACCGGCACCGCCGCGGTCCGCCACCACGGCTGGAACACCGCGTCCAGGTAGTCGCCCCAGAACGTCCACCACACCGACGCGGCCGCGGAACCGGCGGTCATGGCGCCGTTCCAGCCGTCCAGCAGCGCGGCGGCCTGCTGCTCCTGCGCGGTCAGCCCCGTCCCGGGCCCGTGCGGCGACGCCCGCAGCGCGGCGAGCAGCCGGGGCAGGATGCGGCGCGCGAGCGGGTCGGTCAGGCTGGTCTGCACGGCCGCGAACGACGCCGGGGTCATCCCGTGGCGGCCCGTCAGCGACGCGTAGATCTGGCTGGCCCGGTAGCCCGGGTCGAAGAAGTTGGCCGAGGTCCCGATGTAGTACGGGTAGGAGGGCCCGACCGGGCGCTGGTTCGCCGTGGCCAGCACGTGCCCGGGCGGGTCGTAGGCCTGCGGGATCGCCGAATAGGGGATCACCCCGGCCACGTCGTCCGCGCCGGTGCCGGGCATCGGCAGCCAGGGCTGGCCACGGCGGACCTCCGGGTAGTACCCGGCCGAGATCGCGCCGATATGGCCCCGGTCGTCGGCGTACACGAAGTTCTGCGAGGGCGCCCGCCAGTCGGCCAGCGCCGCGTGGAACTGCGCCCAGTCATGCGCGGTGTTGATGGCCAGCAGCACGGCCAGGTCGGGGGACGGGACGTTGCCCATCCAGTCCACCGAGGTGGTCTGCCCGGCCTGGGTCATGATCGGCCCGTGCACGGTGAGGTCCACCGTCAGCCGCTGCGCCGCGGCGCCCCGGACGGCGATCGTGTAGTGCACCTGGCGCATCCGCCGCCACGCCCCGTCCCAGAAGTACTGGCCGGGCCGGGTCCTGCTGGTCTGCTCGGTGTAGAACAGCGTGGCCTGGTTCTGGGTGTCGGTGAGGGACCAGGCGATGTGCCGGTTGTGGCCGAGCAGGACGCCGGGCAGGCCGGGCACGCTGACCCCGCTCACCTGGTAGCCCGGGGCGGACAGCGCCACCTGGTACCAGACGGACGGGATGGTCTGCGGCAGGTGCGGATCCCCGGCCAGCATGGACCGGTGGCCGGCCACCGCCGGGCCGTTGGCCGCCCATGCGTTGCTGTCCGGGTAGGTGTGGATCTGCCCGGCGGGCAGGCCATTCACCTGGGCCAGCAGCGCGGACGCCGCGGTCGCCTGCGCGGCGGCCACGACACCGGCGGAGCGTGGTGCGGGGGTACGCCGGGCGGTTTTCGTTGCGGCTGCGGTTGAATTTGACTGTCCGGCCTGGAGCGGGACGAGGCCGGCCTTCCGGTACGGGCCGGGGTCGTAGGGGTGCTGCTGGTTCGGCGGCAGGACCGGGAACCAGGCCATGGTCCGCTTCGCGCCCAGCGAGCGCTCCAGCAGCGCGTAATCCAGCGGGGTGGTGGTGAAGTCCAGCTGCTGGGTCAGATCGCCCTGGATGACCAGGCTGTCCACCGGCGTCCAGTCGCCCGGGTACACCCCGGCCAGCGAGAACAGCGCCGGCCACTGCCGGTCGCTGCGGAGCTGGGCCAGGTCGTCGTTCACCCCGCGGGCGAAGGCGAGCAGGGCCTGGGCGGCCGGGCTGGACCGGGGCATCTGCGCCCATTCCTGCTGGGCGGTGCGGACCAGGCCGAGGCGCAGCTCGAACCGGTCCGAGCTCACCGCGGCCGGGCCCGCGAGCTGGGCCAGCCGGCCCTCGCCGAGCCGCCGTTCCAGGTCCATCTGGGCCAGCCGGAACCGGGCCTGCAGGTAGCCGAGGGCCAGGAACACGTCGTGCTGGCTGGCCGCCCGGACCGAGGGCACGCCGTGGCTGGTGAACGACACCTGGACCGGGTGGGCCAGGCCCGGCAGGTGCAGCGCCTGGGAATGCGGCAGCTCACCGCCGCTGGCCGAGGTCCAGACCCCGCGGCCGGGGTCCAGGGCCGGGCCCAGCGCGGGCACCGTGCCGTAGCCGGCGGCCAGCACGCCGAGCAGGGCGGCGCAGGCCAGCAGCGGGATCGCCACGCGGAGCACCCGCCACGCGATCCTGGAGCGCCGTTGTTCCAGGGTCATCTGATCACCGATACCGGACTATAACGGGCGCCTACTCGTCAGTAGGCTCCTGTTCACCATAGGGCCGGGTGCCGGTCCCGCCACGGGCGGGCGTCCTCCAGCTGCGCCGACAGCGAGATCAACGTCCCTTCTTCTCCCATACGCCCGGCGAGCATCACCCCGATCGGCAGGCCGGCCTCGTTCCAGTGCAGGGGCAGGCTCACGGCCGGCTGCCCGGACACGTTGAACAGCGCGGTGAACGGGGTGAAGGCCTTCTGCCGCTCGAAGTTGCCGGGCGGCGGGACCTCCTCGAAGTAGCCGACCGGCACCGGCGGGGAGGCCAGCGTGGGCATCAGCACCGCGTCGTAGTGGTTCAGCACGGCCAGCGCCTGGCGCACCACGAGCTGCAGGTACGCCTGGGCAAAGATCAGGTCGCTGGCCCGGGTCTGCTGGCCCCGCTCGCGCAGGTAGGCGGTGAACGGCAGCAGGCGGTCCTCGCGGGCCGGGTCGACCGGGGCCAGCGTGGCCGTCGCGTACCAGAGCGTCTCGAACGCCGGCACCGCGTCCGGGCCGAACGGCATAGCGATGTCCTCGACCTCGTGCCCCAGGCTGGCCAGCAACCCGCTGGCGTCCTCGTAGGCGGCCACGCAGTCCGGGTGCACGGCCGCGCCCTCGATCGGGTGCTGCAAGGTCCGCCCGATCCGCAGCCGGCCGGGTGGCCGCGAAGCGTAGCCCAGGAAGGTCTCCCCGGCCGGGAGCGGCGGCTGGGTGTACATGTCGCCCGGCTGGTTGCCGGTCATCACGTCGAGCAGCAGCGCCGCGTCGGCCACCGACCGGGCCAGCGGGCCCTCGGTGACCAGCCCGGCCAGGTCCGGCACCAGCGGGCCGTTGGAGATCCGGCCCCGGGACGGCTTCAGCCCGAACAGGCCGCAGACGCTGGACGGGATCCGGATCGAGCCGCCGCCGTCGCTGCCCTGGGCGGCCGGGGCCAGGCCGGCCGCCACGGCCGCCGCCGCGCCGCCGCTCGACCCGCCCGCCGAGCGGCTCAGGTCCCAGGGCGTCCGGGCGGGCGGCCCGACGGCGGTCTCGGTGTAGCAGGGCAGGCCGAACTCGGGAGTGGCCGTCTTGCCGGTCAGCACCGCCCCGGCGGCCCGCAGCGCCGCACTGACGTGATCGTCGATGGCCGGGACGTTGTCGGCGTACACGGCGGAGCCGAGGGTCTGGCGCACCCCGGCCACCATGTTCAGGTCCTTGATGGGGATGGGGATCCCGGTCAGCGGGGGGAGTTCAGCGGGGTCCGGCGCCTGGGCCACCGCCTTCTCGGCCGCGGCGGCCTGGCTGGCGGCCAGCTCCGCGGTGACCGTGAAGAAGGCCCCCACGTCCGCATTCAGCCGGTCGGTGCGGTCCAGGTAGTGGGCGGTTATCTGCACCGGGGACAGCTCTTTGCGTCCGATCGCGGCGGCCAGCTCGGTGACGGTGAGGTCATGAATATCGGTCACGATTTCGCACCGTAGTCTCCCGCTTCGACCGGGTCCAGAAGGTCCCGGTCTGGCCGGGTGCAGAACCCGGTCTGGCCGGGGGCAGAAGCCAGGTTCGGCGCATTCACGGTGTGTCACGTCATGTTCCCAGACAGCTACGCATCGCATCGGTTACGCTCTGACGCGTGGATCGGATGACGCGGCCGGGCACGTCCGGGGCTGCGCCAGGGCCTGCTGGCCCCGGTGACCCCGCGCCCGATCCTGCCGACATCCAGGAAGTTCCCGACGGGGACGACGAGAGTGCTCCGGACGACGCGGATTACCCGGACGACGCGGACGACGCGGTTGACGCGAGTGCTCCGGACGACGGCGGCATCGTCACCGCCGGTGATCGTCGTCCTGCTGACGAGCATCCGCTGGCCAGCTTCGCGTCGGATCCCCGGATGCCGATCTGGATCCGCCGCGGCGTCCTGGCCGCCGCGGCCGGCCTGGTGGCCGGCCTCCTGCTCGACTGGCGCGTCGGCCTGACCGCCGCGGCCGTCGTGGCCATCCTGGACACGGTCCACCGGTCGCGGACCACCGCGGTGATCCCCGCCGCGGTGCGGGTCACGTCCGCGCAGCGGCGCACCCGGCGGCGCCTGTTCTGGGTCCGCCGGTCCGGCTACCTGACCCTGAACAGCCGGGCCATCCCCGGCACCAGCTGCATCATCGATCATCTGGTCGTCGGCCCGGCCGGGGTGTTCGCGGTGGACTCCGAGCGGTGGGACCGCAGGCTGCCGCTCCGGGCCACCCAGGGCGGCCACCTCTACCACGGTCCCTACAGCCAGACCGGCCGGCTCAAGCACGCCCAGCTGGAAGCGGCGCTGGCCGGCCGGCTGATCAGCGACGCCCTCGGGCGCAAGCAGCGGATCCGCCCGGCCATGGTGATCTACGGGCCCACCGTGCCGTGGACCGTGGCCCGGATCAGCGGCGTGGACGTGTTCAGCGGGCGGCGGCTCCGCAAGTACCTGCGGGCCCAGGCCCGGGCCCGCCGCGAGCAGCGGCTGACCCGCGAGGAGATCGAGCGTATCCACGCCGCCGCCGACAAAGCGCTCCCTCCGCGATAGGCGCGGCCCGGACGCCCCGCTAGCGCCTCCCGGGGACCGCGCCCCCGGTACGCTGAGGGTTCGAGCAGCCTTGAGGGGAGCAGGTCATGCCACCGCTTCGGTCCCGGACGGTCACCCACGGCAGGAACATGGTCGGGGCACGCGCGCTGATGCGCGCCAGCGGGGTAGCCGGCGAGGACATCGGCAAGCCGATCGTGGCCGTGGCCAACAGCTTCACCGAGTTCGTCCCCGGCCACGTGCACCTGCGCGAAGTCGGCCAGGTGGTGTCCGACGCGGTGAAGGCGGCCGGCGCGGTCCCGCGGGAGTTCAACACCATCGCGGTGGACGACGGCATCGCCATGGGCCACGGCGGGATGCTCTACTCGCTGCCCAGCCGGGAGCTGATCGCCGACTCTGTCGAGTACATGGTCCAGGCCCATTGCGCGGACGCCCTGGTCTGCATCTCCAACTGCGACAAGATCACGCCCGGCATGCTGATGGCCGCGCTGCGGCTGAACATCCCCACCGTGTTCGTGTCCGGCGGCCCGATGGAGGCCGGGCGGGCCCGGCCGGGCGAGGTGACCGCCTCCGGCGAGCCGCGCAAGCTGGACCTGATCAACCCCATGATCGCCTCGGCCGACCCGTCGGTGTCCGACGAGGCGCTGGCCGAGATGGAGGAAGCCGCCTGCCCGACCTGCGGCTCCTGCTCCGGCATGTTCACCGCGAACTCGATGAACTGCCTGACCGAGGCCATGGGCCTGGCCCTGCCGGGCAACGGCACCACGCTGGCCACGCACGCCGCGCGGCGCGGGCTTTTCGAGCGGGCCGGCCGGCTCGTCGTCGAGCTGGCCCAGCGCTATTACGACCAGGACGACGAGTCCGTGCTGCCCCGGTCGATCGCCAGCCGGGACGCGTTCGAGAACGCGATGGCGCTGGACGTGGCGATGGGCGGGTCCACCAACACGATCCTGCACCTGCTGGCCGCGGCGCACGAGGCGCGGGTCGGCTTCGGGCTCAAGGAGATCGACGAGCTGTCCCGCCGGGTGCCGTGCCTGTGCAAGGTCGCGCCCAGCAGCGAGCGCTACCACGTCGAGGACGTGCACCGGGCGGGCGGCATCCCGGCCATCCTGGGTGAGCTGAACCGCGGCGGCCTGCTGAACCCGGGGGTGCACACGGTGCACAGCTCCTCGCTCGCGGAGTTCCTCGACGCCTGGGACCTGCGGTCGGAGTCGGTCACCGAGGAGGCGGTCGAGCTGTTCCACGCGGCGCCGGGAGGCGTCCGCACCATCAGGCCCTTCTCCCAGGAGGCCCGCTGGACCACCCTGGATGAGGACCGGTCCGAGGGGTGCATCCGGGACCTGCCGCACGCCTACACCCGCGATGGCGGCCTGGCCGTGCTGTACGGCAACCTGGCCCCGGAGGGCGCGATCATCAAGACCGCCGGGGTGCCCGAGGAACTGTGGCGCTTCTCCGGCCCCGCCAAGGTCTTCGAGAGCCAGGAGGCAGCGGTCGAGGGCATCCTGGGCGGCCAGGTCGAGGCCGGCGACGTGGTGCTGATCCGGTACGAGGGGCCCAGCGGCGGCCCCGGCATGCAGGAGATGCTGTACCCGACCAGCTTCCTCAAGGGCAAGGGCCTCGGCCGGGCCTGCGCCCTGGTCACCGACGGGCGGTTCTCCGGCGGCACCTCGGGCCTGTCCGTCTGCCACGCTGCGCCGGAGGCCACGGCGGGCGGGATGATCGCGCTGGCCGAGGACGGCGACCGGGTGGAGATCGACATCCCGGCCCGGTCCCTGGAGCTGGCCGTCCCCGAGGCCGATCTGGCCGCGCGCCGCCAGCGGGTGCTGGACACGCTGGGCGGCTACCGGCCGGCGAACCGGGACCGGCCGGTGAGCGAGGCGCTGCGGGTCTACGCGGCGCTGGCCACGTCGGCGTCCACCGGCGCGGTGCGGGACATCAGCCGCCTCCGGGCTCCCGCTGGCGCTGCCTCTGCTGGCCCCGTTCCTGCTGGCCCCGTTCCTGCTGGCCCTGGCCAGTGATCGCGCCGGGCCGGCCTCTTACGTCAGCAGCGCCCTAGTGGCCGCGGCACGGGACTGGGTTAACGGGGCCCGGCCGCGTACCCTGCCCGCCGCGGTGGTCCCGGTCGTGGTGGGGTCCGGGGTCGCGTTCGGCTACGGCCATTTCTCGCTGTGGCGCGGTGTCCTGGCCCTGATCGTCGCGCTGGCGCTGCAGGTCGGGGTGAACTACGCCAACGACTACAGCGACGGGATCCGCGGCACCGACGAGGTCCGGGTGGGCCCGGTCCGGCTCGTGGCCGCCGGGGTGGCGCCGGCCCGGCAGGTCCGGGACGCCGCGATCGGCTGCTTCGCGGTGGCCTGCGTGGCCGGATTCGTCCTGGCCGCGGTGACCTCCTGGTGGGTGATCCTGCTGGGCGCGCTGGCGGTGGTCGCGGCCTGGACGTACACCGGCGGCCGCCACCCGTACGGGTACCACGGCCTGGGCGAGATCGCGGTGTTCGTGTTCTTCGGGCTGGCCGCGGTGGCCGGGACCACGTTCGTGGAGATGAACTCGCTGCCCTGGCTGGCGCTGGCCGCGGCGCTGCCCGTGGGGTTGCTGGCCTGCGCGCTGCTGGTCATCAACAACCTCCGCGACATCCCCACGGACACCTTGTCGGGCAAGCGCACCCTCGCGGTGATCCTGGGTGATGCGCGGACGCGCACGCTGTACGTGGCGTGCGTACTCGGGCCGTTCGTGATCGCGGCGGCCATGGCCGCGGCCCGCCCGCTGGCCTTGCTGGCCTTCGCGGCGCTTCCGCTGGCCCTGGTCCCGGTCCGGACGGTGCGGCACGGGGCGACCGGCCCGGCCCTGATCGGCGCGCTCGGCATGACCGGGCGGCTCCAGCTCGCCTTCGGCGCGCTGCTGACCCTGGGCCTGGCCATCAGGTTCTAAAGGCCGCCCGGCACCACGTTCCGGCCGCGCCCGGCCCGCCTGGCACCCCATGAACTGTTCGGATTTTGGCCCTTATCGGGGCCAAAATCCGAACTGTTAGTGGCTGTCCACGACGCCGTTGGGAGTGGGCGAGGCCTCGGGGGTCCCGGTGGGCTCTGACGCCCCGTTGCCCTCGACCGTCTCGGGGGCCGCGCCGTCGGGGAGCGCCGCGGTGATCTCCGGCACCGCCTGGTCGGTCAGGGCCTCAGTCCGGGCCCGCGGCGCCGGCCGTCCGCCGTGGTCAGGCGGCGGCGTCCCGGCGCTGTCCGTCCCGCTGAACGCGCCGCTGAGCGTCTTGAGCGCCGTGGTCACCTCACTCGGGATGACCCAGAACGTGTTCCCCTGAGCCTGCGCCAGCTGCGGCAGCGTCTGCAGGTACTGATAGGCGAGCACCTTGGGATCGGCGTCCCCGTCATGCACGGCCTGGAACACGGTGCCGATCGCCTGCGCCTGGCCCTCGGCCCGGAGGATCTGGCCCTGCCGCTCCCCCTCGGCCCGCAGGATGCTGCTCTGCTTCTCACCTTCGGCGGTGAGGATCTTGGACTGGCGGACGCCCTCCGCGGTGAGCACGGCGGCCCGCTTTTCCCGCTCGGCCCGCATCTGCTTCTCCATCGCGTCGATGACGCTCTTGGGCGGGTCGATGGCCTTGATCTCCACCCGGGTCACCCGGAGCCCCCACTTGCCGGAGGCGTCGTCGAGGACCCCGCGCAGCCGCATGTTGATCTGGTCCCTGGAGGTCAGCGTCTCCTCCAGGTCCATGTTCCCGATCACGCTGCGCAGCATGGTCGCGGTGATCTGCTCGATGGCCTGGATGTAGTTGACGATCTCGTAGTCGGCGGCCCGGGGGTCAGTGACCTGGAAGAACAGCACCGTGTCGATACTGACCACCAGGTTGTCCTCGGTGATCACCGGCTGTCCCCTGAAGGCCACCACCTGCTCGCGCAGGTCGATGAGGGGCTTGACCCGGTCCACGAACGGGAGGATGAAGTTCATCCCGGGTTCCAGGGTCTTGCGGTACCGGCCGAACCGCTCGACGTTCCGGGCCCGGGCCTGCGGCACGATCCGGACGGTCTTGCCGACCGTGAGCACGATGAGGAGGACGACGATCAGGGCGGCCACGAGCGCGGCTATTTCCATGTCTACTCCCGCGGATGGACAAGTGCGGTGGCGCCCTCGATCGCGAAGACGTTGACGGTGGAGCCCACGGGGATGACCTGGGACTCGTCATACGGGCGGGCCGACCACAGCTCGCCGCCGATGCGGACCTTCCCGCCGTCGTCGGTGATGGCCTCGACGACCTTCGCGGAGCGCCCGACTAGGGCTGAGGTCCCGGTGCGCAGCAGCGGTGGCTGCTTGATGTGCCGCACCGCGATCGGGCGGACCACGCCGAGCCCGGCCGCGGAGGCCACGCCGAACGCGATCAGCTGGAAGGGCAGCCCGGCACCGGCCACGCCGACCACGCCCGCCACCACCGCGCCGACCGCAATCAGCCCGAAGGCCAGCGTGGTCGTCATGATCTCGGCCACGCCGAGCACAGCGGCGAGGACCAGCCAGACAATCCACGACGACCCCATGGCTACTCCCGGGAGCGGGAGCGGCGGCGTGCGCGGCGTGCGCACGAACCAGCCGCCCGGCCCTCTAACCCGACAGTAACCCCGTGACGGCGCCACCGCGACCGTCTACGGATCCCGGGCGGGCCTGCCCGGGGGGTGATCGTTCCCATCGGCCCCGGGACCGGGGATTATGGTGCCATCCAACGTCGGAGGATGTCATGACCAGTCCAGCCACGCTGTCCTACAGTCACGGAACCTCACCGCAGCCGCTGCTGGGCGAGACTATCGGCGCGAACCTGAGGCGCATCGCGGCCGCGCACGGCGGCCGGGAAGCGCTCGTCGATGTGCCGTCCGGACGGCGCTGGACCTATGCGGAGTTCGACGCGGACACCGACACGCTGGCCCGGGGCCTGATCGCGGCGGGGATCAAGGCGGGCGACCGGGTGGGTATCTGGGCGCCGAACTGCCCGGAGTGGGTGCTGCTGCAGTACGCCACGGCCAAGGCGGGCGTGATCCTGGTCAACATCAACCCGGCCTACCGCAGTCACGAGCTGGGCTATGTGCTGCGCCAGTCCGGGGTCCGGCTGCTGGTCAGCGCCGAGTCGTTCAAGAGCAGCAACTACCGGGACATGGTCGAGGAGGTCAGCGGTGATCTCCCCGACCTCACCAGGGTGATCTACCTGGGCTCGGCCGACTGGGATGAGCTGTTCGTGGTCGGCGCCATGCCCGTGGCCGGCGGGGAAGACCAGCTGGCCGAGCGGGAGGCCGTGCTGGCCTTCGACGACCCGATCAACATCCAGTACACCAGCGGCACCACGGGCTTCCCCAAGGGGGCCACGCTCTCCCACCACAACATCCTGAACAACGGGTTCTTCATCGGGGAGGGCTGCCGTTACACCGAGGCCGACCGGGTCTGCATCCCGGTGCCCTTCTATCACTGCTTCGGCATGGTCCTGGGCAACCTGGCCTGCACCACCCACGGGTCCGCGATCATCATTCCTTCCCCCGGATTCGACCCGGCCGCCAGCCTGCGGGCCGTGGCGGAGCAGCGGTGCACCTCGCTGTACGGCGTGCCGACCATGTTCATCGCCGAACTGGCCCTGCCCGACTTCGCGTCCTACGACCTGTCCACCCTCCGGACCGGGATCATGGCCGGGTCGCCGTGCCCGGTCGAGGTGATGAAGCGCGTGGTCAGCGAAATGCACATGACCGAGGTGACGATCTGCTACGGGATGACGGAGACGTCCCCGGTGTCCGCGCAGACCACCGCCGATGACGACATGGAACGCCGGGTGTCCACGGTGGGCCGGGTACACCCGCACGTCGAGGTGAAGATCGTGGACCCGGAGACCGGCCTGGGCGTGCCCCGGGGGGAGACCGGGGAGATGTGCACCCGGGGCTACTCGGTGATGCTCGGCTACTGGGACGACCCGGAACAGACCGCCGGCGTGATCGACCAGGCGCGCTGGATGCACACCGGCGACCTGGCCGTGATGGACGAGGCCGGGTACCTGAACATCGTCGGCCGCATCAAGGACATGATCATCCGGGGTGGCGAGAACGTATATCCCCGCGAGATCGAGGAGTTCCTGTACGGCCACCCGGCGATCGAGGACGTGCAGGTGATCGGGGTGCCCGACCTCCGCTACGGCGAGGAGATCTGCGCCTGGGTCAAACTGCGGCCGGGCCAGGCGCTGACCGAAGACGAACTGCGGGAGCACTGCCGCGGGCAGATCGCGCACTTCAAGATCCCCCGGTACCTGCGGATCACCGGGGACTTCCCGATGACCGTGACCGGCAAGGTCCAGAAGTTCAAGATGCGCGAGACGTCCATCACCGAACTGGGCCTGGAAGACGCCGCGGGCACCCCCACCGCCTGATCCCGGGAGAACAGTTACACAGCGCTTCTCAAGCATGAGCGGCGGCGGGGCCCTGCCCGCCGCCGCTCATGGAGTGGGCGGCGGGCCTAGTGTTCTGGGTCGATGCCGTGCCAGGCCGGGACCTTGACGGTGCGGTGCCCGGCGGTGCCGCCCAGGATGACCTTGCGCACCGAGACGTCATTGCGGGTGGTGGTTTCGTGCAGAACCCGCAGCGGGTTGGCGGTCACCTCGATGTAGTAGGTGCCGTTGCGCACGTGCGTGATGTCGAACGACTGGCCCGCGACCTGGTAGTAGGTGTCGCCCCAGCCGACCGGCATCTCTTCCGCCACCCACAGCGACGTCGGTGAGCCACACAGGCCCGCCGGACCGGCCAGGGATGGCTGCCACACGGCGCGACGCAGCAGCAGGTCGATCTCGTCCGAGGGCAGGATGCAGAATCCGACCTTGTGGCTGGTCACCGCCACCGACCTGGTGGATTTGAGCAGGGTGTACCTGGCGAACTGCTCGAAGTGCCAGTGGTGGTGGCCCTGCTGGTTGTCGAATCCCATGGTCCCGGCTCTGACCCGGCCGACGAGGTGCTTTCCCTGCCAGAAATACTGGTATGCCTTCATGACCGGCGAGCCGTGCGAGCGGAACCCTTCGACGTCGAGCGGGCCGTTGCCGCCCACCCATACCGTGGCGCCGAACGTGAGGTAGTCGGTCTTGGTCTTGGCCGCGTGGCTGGTCGCGATGTGCCACGCGGGCAGCGCTACCAGGTCCGGCAGCGCGGACTCGGGTGGCTTGGCCACGGTCCGGACAGCCGCCTCAGCCGGCGGTGGTCCCGTGGCGTGATTCGCGTGAGTAGCGGCCGGTGCACAGCACCCAGGGACCGGGCAGCACTTCGGGCCCTTGACGACCTTGACCGTCACCGACGCCGTGGCGTCGCGGGCGGAGATGCCGAACATCCGCTGGTACACCTGACGGATCGTGGCTGTCACATGGTAGGTGCCCGGCGCGAGCTTGACCTGGTGCCCGAGGAAGTTGGACTCCGCTGGATCGGTCGCCCAGCCGGTCTGCACCCCCCACACCATTCCCTTCATGAACGGGTTGGTGTCGCACTGCGGTGGGAACGGTGTGGTGGCGGGCCCACTTGGGCTCACCCGCTCGGGGTCGTAGGTGTCTGGGCAGAATGGGATCGTCTGCGAGACGGCGACCTTTCCGGCCGAGTTCCGGGCGGTCAGCGTCAGGAAGTCCCGCAGTCCGCCGTTCCACTGCACCACCCAGGCGGGCAGCGGCCGGCGCACGACTCCCCCGCCCGGAGCGCGGATGATCTGCGAGATCGTGAAGGGGCGGGTATACGACACCCGCCGCACGTCGAACTGCAACGGTGACTTCAGCACCGTGACCCAGATGCCGGGGTCGAGGTACACCTGGCCGCCGGAGCTGTCGAGCGTGATGCTGTGCTGGGCCGCCTCCAACTTCAGCGCCGGCCCGGCCGCCTGGCCGGCGGCGGTCGCTGGTGAGCCGGGCACGGCGACCAGAGCCACCGCCAGGGCCGCCCCGGCCAGCGCCGCAGCCGGCCGGTTCCATCGAGATTGCCGCATGAGTCCTCCACCTGCAGGACGCCGCCGTCCAAACGGCGGTGCTGGAAGAATGCTGGCCCCGGCCCCAGCGGGCGCCGGGGCCGGGCATCGCTGTCACGCCTGGCACGCCCCTGCTTCCCAGCGATCACTGGTTGCCAGCGGTCACTGGTTGCCAGGCAAGCCCCACCACCGGTGGAAGCCGGGCGGGATGGTGATCGTGGCCTTGGCGATGTTGGCGCGGGTGGGCTTCAGCCACCGCACGTCAGTGACAGAGGATGAGGTGTAGCTGGCCATCGGGCCGCCGAACATATACGTCGCGCCGAACATCCGCGCCGGCAGATAGGTCGTGGGATCGACGTAAAGGGTCCAGTAGCTTCGCGCCCACTTCTCGTGGATGACCTTGGCGTATCCCGGTGACAGCTTGACGGTGACCGGCTTCCCGGAGATCTTCGTGGTTTCCACGCCGTCGATCAGGACGTGCCCGGTCACGCGGGCGGCGCCGCAGGCGATCGTCGCGCGGATGAAAGCCGACCAGTGCGCCGTGGCCACCCCCGGGCCTCCCACCTCCATTGCAGCCTCGGCTGAGCACGCGTTCGGCGGGGAGTTCCACACCTTGGAGAGGCTGTATCTGCGGTTGAAGTACGTGACGTAAACGCCGGTGAGCTTGCCGTGCACGAACGTGGTTCCGTCGGCGAGGAACCTCTCGGACCCGCCCCGGTGGGTGCACTCCCCCGACGTCAGCGAGTGGCCGCACTCTTTCCCCGTGAACTCCTCAAACCGGCTCCGTCGGCCATACGCCCAGGTCACACTCAGCTGGCCCATGCTGTTCGACGTCCCGCGGAAGACCATCCGGTTGTGGACGAGCGCGCTTTCGACCCGCTTGACCACGTACGCGGTGGTCTGCGCCCCGGGCGTGCTGCCGGACGCCACCGGCGGCGCCTGACCCGGACCCGGCTGGCCGGCCGTGGCCAGCAGCACCGCAATGGCCGCGACGGCGCTGACGGCTGCTCCACCGGACAGCACCTGCCGCCGCCGGCGGGCGCGGGCCCTGGCCACGAGAGCCGCCGCCGGGCGCTCCATGTGCACCTGGCCGAGGAACTCCCGCGTGTGTGCGAGGGATGCCCGCGCGGCGGCGAGCACCTCGTCGTCGTTCATGCCTGAGCCTCCACGTGCCTCGTGACGCCTTTTCGCTGGGTAGTGGCAGCCGCATGCGGTGAGGCCCGGCTCTGGATAAGAGCGATGTCGCCCCGCAAGGTAGCGATCGCGCGGTGCAGGTGGACGCCGACGGTGCCGGGTGAGATACCCAGCATCTGCGCGGTGGTCTCGGTGTCCAGGTCGAGCAGCAGCCGAAGCGCGATCACCTGGCGCTGCCTGATGGGGAGCCGCCACAGCGCGGCGAGGACCGCGGTGTCCAGCGCGGAACTGGGATCGGCAGGCACCGGGAGGTCATGCCCTTCCAGCGGCATCTCCCGGCGCCGCCGCCGCCACCACGACACGTGCGCGTTCAGCGCCGTCCGTACTACCCACGCGCGAGGCGCTGGGTGGCGGCGAACCGTGTGCCACGCCGTCCACGCCCGGGCGAAGGCCTCCGCCACCAGGTCTTCGGCCGCCGCCTGGTCTCCGACGGCGACCAGGACGATCCTTAAACAGTCGTCCCGCGTGCTCTGGTAGAACTCGGTGAACTCGGCCTGCTTACGTTCCACACCCATGTACGCACCGGCGTCCCGATTCCTTTACATCGCCGGGGACCTGTGCCGAGGTCCTGGTCAATCCAGGGTAAGCCGGTTCGCGGCTCGCACCGCGGCCACCTGAGGTCTGCCTCGGCCGGCCGCGGCGGCTTCGAGCGCGCCGAGGTGGCGGAGGGCCGTGTCCGCGGAACCGGGCTGGGCCTGCAGGAGGGGCAGCCGGACGGCCGGGGTCGGGATGCGTCCCCGCGCGTGCAGGACGGCCTTGATCACGGTCGGGTTCGGCTCCGCGAACAGCGCGGCCGACAGGGTGCTCAGCAGGCCGCCCAGCGCCCGGGCCGCCGTCACGTCCCCGCTGCGCCACAGGCCGGGCAGCCGGGCGAACTCGGCGGTGGCCACGTGCGCCGAGGCCAGGATGCCGCCGTCCGCGCCCAGTGCGAGCAGCGGCGAGATGAACACGTCGTCACCGCCGAGGATCGCGAAGCCGCACGGCCGGGCGGCGAGCAGCGCGACGGTGTCGCCGTTGATCCCGCCCGGGGCGTACTTCAGGCCCGCCACCCCCGGCAGGCCAGCCAGGCGCCTGAGGGTCTCCGCGGACAGGTACTGGCCGGTCCGGTGCGGGACGTCGTAGACGACGACCGGCACGGGGCTGCCGGAGACGAGCCGGGTGAAATAGGCGAGCACACCAGCCTCGCCGGGACGGGCGAACGGTGGTACCACGCTGAGGGCCGCGCTCACCTCCGGCCACTCAGCCAGGGCACGGAGGTCTTCAGCGGTGTTCGCGCCGGCCAGCAGCGGGGCCTGCCGCTCGCGGCACACCCGCGCGGCCACGTCCATCACGCAGCCCCGCTCCGCCGGGGTGAGCGTGGCCGGCTCGCCGGTGGTGCCGAGCGCGACCAGCCCGGTGGCCCCGGCGTCCAGGACCTGGTGCGCCAGGGCCTCCAGTGCATCGAGGGCCACCGCGCCGTGGTGATCGAACGGGGTGATCAGCGGAACGAACAAGCCGGTCAGGGTCATGGCTCCAGCCTGCCCCGGCCTACCGCCAAGGACCAGTTCACGTTCTTCACCACACACGTAAGCTGAGCTAATGCTTGATGTCCGCCGCCTGCGCCTGCTGCGGGACCTGGCCCATCTGGGCACCATCGCCGCAGTGGCCCAGTCTCACGCCTACACGCCGTCCGCGGTGTCTCAGCAGCTCGCCGCGCTGCAACGGGAGGCGGGTGTGCCGCTGCTGGAGCACATCGGCCGGGGCGTCACGCTCACGCCCGCCGGCACGGCTCTCGTCCAGCACACCGAAACGGTGCTCGCTGCCCTGGAGGCCGCCACCGCATCGCTCGCCGCCGCGCGTACCGGGCTGTCCGGAACAGTGCGCATCGGGGCGTTCCCCAGCGCCGTGCGTACGCTGCTGCCCCCGGCCCTCGTCGCGCTGGGCCGCGACCATCCCGCCCTCGACCTCCGGGTCATCGAGCTGGACCCGGTGGCCATGCCCGGGGCACTGCGCGACCTGAGCCTCGACGTCGCCCTGCTGCACGACTACGACATCACGCCCGCGGGGCCTGATCCCACCCTGGATTCGGTGCCGTTGCTGGACGAGGCCGTGTTCCTCGCCGTGCCGGAAGACGGGACAGCCGGGGCCACCGGCGGTCCCCTGGCGGGTGCCCGGCACCGCGACTGGATCGTCGGCAGCCCGGGCACGCTCTGCCACACCCTCGCCATCCGGATCTGCGAGACCGCGGGCTTCGCGCCCAGGGTCCGCCACCACGCGGACGACTTCGTCGCCGTGCTCGCGCTGGTCGCCGCCGGGCAGGGCGTCGCGCTGGTCCCGCAGCTCGGGGCCGAGCAACCGCCCCCGGGCGTGCGCCTGGTCCCGCTCCCGGTCTTCCGGCGCACCCGCCTCGCCTACCGGGGAGGCGCGGGCACCCATCCGGCCATCGCCGCGTGCGTGACGGCCCTCCGCCTCTCGACCGCCGGCTACCTGCGGCGCCGGGACGAGTCGGTGAGGGCCGGGGGCTCGTAGCCGCGGTCCGGGGGTTGAGGTTGGTGCCCGGCGGCACGATCTCGTCGATCCGGTCCAGGACGTCGCTGCTGAGCACGACATCGGCCGCCGCCAGCTGGCTCTCCAGCTGCTCCATGGTGCGCGGCCCGATGATGGGCGCGGTGATCGCCGGGTGAGCCAGCACGAACGCGATGGCCAGCTGGATCAGGGTCAGGCCGGACTCTTCGGCCAGCACGGCGAGCTGCTCGGCCGCCTCCAGCTTGGCCTGGTTCCCGGGCAGGCTCATGTCGTAGCGCTGCGGTATCCGTTCCGCCCGGCGGCTGACCGGGAAGTCGGCGCCCTGGCGGTACCGGCCGGTGAGCCAGCCGCCCGCGAGCGGGCTCCACGGGATGACGCCCATCCCGTAGTCCTGGCAGACCGGCAATACCTCGGCCTCCACGCCGCGGACCAGGATCGAGTAGGGCGGCTGCTCGCAGACGAACCGCTCCCGGCCCCGGCGCTCCGCGGTCCACTGGGCCTGGACGATCTGGGAGGGCAGGAACGTGGAGCTGCCCGCGTAGCAGATCTTCCCGGCCCGGATCAGGTCGCTGAGCGCCCCCAGGGTCTCGTCGATGTCCGTGCCGGGGTCGGGCCGGTGGATCTGGTACAGGTCGATGTAGTCGGTGCCGAGCCGGCGCAGGCTGTTCTCGCACTCCCGGATCAGCCAGCGGCGCGAGTTGCCGCGCTCGTTCGGATCCTGGCCCATGGGACCGTTGGCCTTGGTGGCGAGCACGATGTGCTCGCGCCGGGTGCCGGCCAGCGCCTTGCCCACGATCTCCTCGGACTCCCCGGCCGAGTAGACGTCCGCGGTGTCGATGAAATTGATCCCCGCGTCGAGGGCTCGTTTGATGATCCGGACCGAATCGTCGTGGTCCGGATTGCCCCAGGCGCCGAACATCATCGCCCCGAGGCAGAGCGGGCTGACCTTGACCCCAGTGTGACCGAGTACGCGAAGTTCCATTTACCTGAGCCTAGACCGCGTCCCTGCCGCCGGGAGAGCCGGCCACCGGGCCCCGCGGCGCCTGGCCGCCGGTGCGGAACGGGCGCCGCTGCGGAACGGACCCGGCCGGGGCAGGTGTGGCCGGTCCGCTCAGGGGGAGAAAAGAGCATCGCCTGGGGCAGGTGATGAATTTCCGGCCCCGGCCGGCCACGCTGAGGCGACGGTGCGAGGCTGGCCAGACCAGCCCTGCCGCCCACTGCGACCGGGAGGAGATGCCGTGCCCCGTGGGGATCCGCGCCCTGCCCTCCTGGAGCGTGCGCGCCTCGCCCTCCTGGGACGTCCGCGGCCCGGCCTCCTGGGCCGTCCGGGCCGCAGCCGTCCGCCCCGCCGGCGGCTCCGCCTGCGGGCGGCGCAGGCCGCGGGAGCCGGGGGCCTCAGCCTGGCCCTGCTGGTGGCCGCCTGCTCCGGCGGCGGCCCGGGCCAGGCGGGTCCCTCCGCCGGGTCACGGACGGCTCACCCGGCCACGGCGGCAGGTTCCGCGGCCGACCCGCCCGGGGCCCGGTCAGCGGCACCGCTCAGTCTGCAGGTGACCCCCGCCCCCTATCAGCTCCCGTCCGGGCTGTCCCGGGAGGTCGTCCTCCCCCACGGCCCTGACCTGCTCATCGTCGGCGGGCTCACCGTCCAGGGCACCTCCACCGCCACCGTCCGCCGTCTCAACCCGGCGACCGGCAGCACCACCCGGATGAGGCGCCTCGCGGTCCCCACGCACGACGCGGCCGGCGCCACCGTGGGGGGCCGGACGTTCGTGTTCGGGGGCGGGGAGCAGGCCAGCGTGGCCACGGTGCAGCAGGTCACCGGGCCAGCGGCCAGGGCACGGGCGGCCACGACCCTGGGCAGTCCCATGGTGACCGGGCGGCTGCCCCGCCCTCGCTCGGACCTGACCGCGGTGACCCAGGGCGGCACTACGTACCTGCTGGGCGGGTACGACGGGACCACGTACGACGCGACGGTCCTGGCCACCCCGGACGGCCGCCGGTTCACCGTCGCGGCGCGGCTGCCGGTCCCGGTCCGCTACCCGGCGGTCGCCGTGCTGGGCCGCCAGATCTGGGTCTTCGGCGGCCAGACCAGCCACGGCATCACGAACGACATCCAGCGGATCAGCCTCCCCGGTGCGGGCCCCGGGGGCGCCGGTCAGCGTCGCAGTGCCCGTCGCACGGGCCCGGAGGCTGTGGTGGCCGGGCACCTGCCGGAGCCGACCACCGGGGCGGCCGCGTTCACGCTCGGCGGGGCGGTGTACGTCGCGGGCGGGCAGACCGCCCCCGGCCGCCCGGGGCAGGCCACGGCCAGCCCGGCCGCCGCGCTGACCACCAGCCGGGCGGTGCTGCGCTACCAGCCGGGCCACCCGGCGGTGCTGGCGGGCAGCCTGCCGGTCCCGGTGGCCAACGCGGCGGCCGGGGTGCTGGGCGGTACCGCGTACCTGGTGGGCGGGGACGACGGGCAGCGCCCGGTGCCCACGGTCACCGAATTCCGGCTGGTGAACCCGGCCGCGGCCATCCCCCAGGCGACCCCGGGCAGCCCGCTGGACGCCCGCTCAGACCGGGTGGTGGGCGGGGCCCGGCCCGGCTCAGGCCCCGGCACCGGCTCAAGCAGCGGCTCCGGCGAGGCCGCGCCGGCCAGCGCGCCGTGGCTCAGCCCGCCCCACGGCCGGGGCCACCTGGCGCCGCACTCCGATCCGGCCGCCCTGCCGGGTGACGTGCTGATCGCCGACAACCACAACAACCGGCTCCTGGTCATCGACCCGCAGGGCCGCATCCGGTGGCAGTTCCCGAAGCCCGGTGACCTGGCCCGGGGCCAGACCTTCAAGGTGCCCGACGACGCGTTCTTCTCCCCGGACGGCAAGGACATCATCGCCACCGAGGAGGACGACGCCGTCATCAGCGTGATCAACATCGCCACGCACCGGATCACCTACCGGTACGGCACTCCGGGCGTGCCCGGCTCGGGCCCGAACCACGTGTCCAACCCCGATGACGCGATGCTGCTGCCCGGCGGGGAAATACTGTCGGCCGACATCAAGAACTGCCGGATCATCCTGGTCAGGCCGCCCGCGCACTGGCCAGCGCGGATCATCGGCCACACCAGCAGCGTCTGCTGGCACGACCCGCCCTGGCGGTTCGGCAGTCCCAACGGCGCCTTCCCGATGACCAACGGCAAGTACCTGGTCACCGAGATCAACGGGAGCTGGGTGAACGCCGTCAGCCTGTCCGGCCACGTCTCCTGGTCGACCAATCCGCCGGGGGTCAGCTACCCGTCGGACACCAACGAGGTCTACCCCGGGCTGTACCTGACCGCGGACTACTCGACGCCCGGCCAGGTGGTGGAGTTCACGGCGAGCGGGCAGCTGCGGTGGCGGTTCGGCGGGCTGGATCACCCGTCGCTGGCCCTGCCCCTGCCCAACGGCGACATCCTGGTCAACGACGACTACAACCACCGGGTCATCGTCATCGACCCGGTCAGCAACCGGATCGTCTGGCAGTACGGGCACACCGGGGTCGCGGGCAGCAAGCCTGGCTACCTCAATAACCCGGACGGCGTCGACATGACCCCGCCCGGCTCCATGCTGATCGCCCACGCGGCGACCATGGGCCGCCCCTGAGCCCGGTCAGCTGCTGTAGCCGGGGTACAGCTGGCCGGACGGGACGATCTCCACTCCCAGCGGCACCAGCGAGATCGGGATGATCTTGAAGTTGGCCAGGCCCAGCGGGATGCCGATGATGGTGATGCACAGCGCGATGCCGGTCGTCAGGTGACCCAGCGCCAGCCACCAGCCGAAGAGCACGATCCAGATGACGTTGCCGATCACGGAGCCCAGCCCGGCGTCCCGGCGCACCTCGATTGACCGGCCGAACGGCCACAGTACGTACCCGGCGATGCGGAAGGCCGCGATCCCCAGGGGGATCGTCACCACGAGGAAGAACAGGACGAAACAGACCAGCCCGGCCAGCGCGTAGAGGATCGCCATCCAGAAACCGCACAGCACCAGCCAGATCACGTTCAGGATCGTTCTCAGCATGCCCGTCCCCCGATGGACTCGCTGCGCGCTGTCGCGCTTGCCATTTCTTTACCGTATCTCAAGCTGGCCGAGCAGAACCTCGGTGGCATGGGCCACCGCCTGCACGGCCTGCTCGAACGCCTCCGCGTTGTGCTTGGCGGGGCGCTGGAACCCGCTGATCTTCTTGACGTACTGGAGTGCTGCGGCCCGGACGTCCTCGTCGGTCACGTGGTCGGCGTAGGGCGGGCGCAGGGTCTTGATGCTGCGGCACATACCGCGAGGCTACAGGCCCAGCAGAGGTTCCAGGCCGAAGGTCAGGCCCGGCGGCCGGGAGGCCAGCCCGCGCACGGCCAGCAGCACGCCCGGCATGAACGAGGCCCGGTCGAGCGAGTCGTGCCGGATGGTCAGTGTCTCACCGTGCCCGCCCAGCAGGACCTCCTGGTGGGCGACCAGCCCGGCCAGCCGCACCGAATGCACGTGCACCCCGTCCATCTCGGCGCCCCGGGCCCCGGGCAGCGCGGTGGACGTCGCGTCAGGCATCGAGCCCAGCCCGGCTTCCGACCGGGCCGCGGCGATGAGCGACGCGGTCCGGGACGCGGTCCCGGACGGGGCGTCCATCTTGCCCGCGTGGTGCAGCTCGATGATCTCGGCCGACTCGAAGAACCGGGCGGCCTGGGCCGCGAAGCTCATCATCAGCACCGCGCCGACCGAGAAGTTGGCTGCGATCAGGACGCGCACCGAGGGCGCGTCGGCCAGCCAGGACCGGACCTGGGCCAGCCGGTCCGCACCGAACCCTGAGGTGCCGACCACCACGTCCAGGCCGTGGCCGATGCACCAGCGCAGGTTGTCCAGGACCACGCCCGGGTGGGTGAAGTCGACCACCACCGCGCAGCCGGACAGCCCGTCGAGGGCATCGCCCTCGTCCACTTCGGCCGCGAGCTCGAGGTCATCCGCGGCGGTCAGCGCCCGGCCGACCTCGCTGCCCATCCGGCCCCGGGCTCCCAGCACTCCAACCTTGATCATTTGCTCCTCGCCCTGAAGATCGCCCTGAAGCCGGGTGGCCGGCGCTACGCGAGAGCGCTGGTGAACGGCGTGTCGTCGTCGTACGGGCCGACCACGGACAGCACCTTGGGCCGGGTCAGGATCTCCTCGGCCACGCTGCGCACGTCGTCGTGCGTGACCGCCTCGATCGAGGCCAGGATCTCGTCCACCGGCTCCAGCCGCGGGTACACCAGCTCGGACTTGCCCAGCCGGCTCATCCGCGAGGACGGGTCCTCCAGGCCGAGCACCATCGAGCCGCGCAGCTGGCCCTTGCCGCGGTCGAGTTCGGCGTCGGACAGCCCGCCGGACACCACCTTGGCGATCTCGTCCCGGCAGATCGACAGCACCTCGTCGGCCTTGGACGGCAGGCAGCCCACGTACACGCCCCAGATGCCGGTGTCGGCGTGCTGGGAGGTGAAGCTGTAGACCGAGTAGGCCAGCCCGCGCTTCTCGCGTACCTCCTGGAACAACCGCGACGACATGCCGCCGCCGAGGGCCGCGTTGAGCACGCCCAGCGCGAACCGCCGGTCGTCGGTCCGGCTCAGCCCCTCGCAGCCGAGGATCAGGTTGGCCTGCTCGATCCCCCGCGACACCAGGCGGACGCCACGGCCCGGCCCGCCGTCTGCCACATCGGCTCCCACCACGGGCGGGCCGCCGGGCGTGAACAGCCGCGGCCCGGCGGGCCCGGTGTCCCCGCCGAGCACGTGGGCGAACTCGCGCCGGGCGCGCCTCCACCACCATCTCGTGGTCGAGGCTGCCTGCCGCGGCCACGACCAGGTGGTCCGGGGTGTACCGGGCCTGGTAGTGCTCGGCGATCCGTTCCTGGCGTGATGCCGTTGATCGAGTTGACCGTGCCGAGAATCGGCCGGCCGAGCGGGGTGTCACCGAACAGCTTGGCCACGAACGCCTCGTGCACCGTGTCGGCGGGATCGTCGTCGTTCATGGCGATCTCTTCGAGGATCACGCCACGCTCGGCGTTCACGTCCTTCGGCTCGATGAGCGAGCTGGTCACCATGTCGGACAGCACATCCATGGCCAGCGGCAGGTCGGCGTCCAGCACCCGCGCGTAGTAGCAGGTGTACTCCTTGCCGGTGAACGCGTTCAGCTCACCGCCGACCGCGTCCATCTCGGCCGAGATCTCCAGCGCGGTGCGCCGCCTGGTGCCCTTGAACAGCAGGTGCTCCAGGTAGTGCGTGGCCCCGGCGTGGGCGAGGTCCTCGTCAACGGACCCCACCCCCGCCCAGATGCCGAACGCGACCGAGCGGACCGACGGCAGCGACTCGGTGATGACCCGGAGCCCGCCGGGCAGCACGCTGCGCCGGACGGTCCCCGGGTCGTCTTCCGTCGGTCCGGCCTCCACGCCCGGGCTGCTCACGAGTTGTTGCTGTGCCGGCGCTCGCGGTGCCGGGTCCGGTGGCTGTCGCCGCCACCAGCCTGGCCTGCCGGCGCCGCCATCGGACGACTCAGGTGCAGCCGGACCCGCCGCCGTCACCGTTCCCGGCGGCCGCCTCACGCTCGACCACCTCGACCGGCACCAGGGACAGCTTGCCGCGGTCGTCGATCTCGCGGATCTCGACCTGGATCTTGTCGCCGACCTTCACCACGTCATCGACGTTGTCGATCCGCGCCCCGCCGTGCAGCTTGCGCAGCTGGGTGATGTGCAGCAGGCCGTCCTTGCCGGGCAGCAGCGAGATGAACGCGCCGAACGTGGTGGTCTTGACCACGGTGCCGAGGAACCGCTCGCCCACCTCGGGCATGTGCGGGTTGGCGATCGCGTTGATCGTCGTCCGCGCGGCCTCGGCGGAGGGCCCGTCGGTGGCACCGATGTAGATGGTGCCGTCGTCCTCGATGGTGATCTCGGCGCCGGTGTCCTCCTGGATGGAGTTGATCATCTTGCCCTTGGGCCCGATGACCTCGCCGATCTTGTCCACCGGGACCTTGATCGTGATGATCCGCGGCGCCTGCGGGCTCATCTCGCCCGGGGCGTCGATGGCCTCGCGCATGACCTCGAGGATCGTGAGCCGGGCCCCGCGGGCCTGGCGCAGCGCCGCGCCGAGCACGGCGGCCGGGATCCCGTCCAGCTTGGTGTCCAGCTGGAGCGCGGTGATGATGTCCTTGGTTCCCGGCGACCTTGAAGTCCATGTCGCCGAACGCGTCCTCGGCGCCCAGGATGTCGGTGAGGGTGACGTACTGGCCGCCCTCGTGGATCAGGCCCATCGCGATGCCGGACACCATGTCCCGCAGCGGGACGCCCGCGTCCAGCAGCGACATGGTGGACGCGCACACCGAGCCCATCGAGGTCGAGCCGTTGGACCCGATCGCCTCGGAGACCTGGCGGATCGCGTAGGGGAACTCCTCGCGGCTCGGCAGGACCGGCAGCAGGGCCCGCTCGGCCAGTGCGCCGTGACCGATCTCGCGGCGCTTCGGCGAGCCGACCCGGCCGGTCTCCCCGGTGGAGTACGGCGGGAAGTTGTAGTTGTGCATGTACCGCTTGGTGCGCTCCGGGTTGAGCGTGTCGATCATCTGCTCCATCCGGAGCATGTTCAGCGTGGTGACGCCGAGGATCTGCGTCTCACCCCGCTCGAACAGGGCCGAGCCGTGCACCCGGGGCAGCACGTGCGCCTCGGCGGACAGCTGGCGGATGTCGGTCAGGCCGCGGCCGTCGATGCGGACGCCGTCGGAGATGATCCGCTCGCGGACCAGCTTCTTGGTCAGCGCGCGGAAGGCCGCGCTGATCTCCTTCTCGCGGCCCTCGAACTGGCTGGCCAGCTTCTCCTGGGCGAGCGCCTTGACCCGGTCGGTCTCGGTCTCGCGCTCCTGCTTGCCCGCGATGGTCAGCACCCGGGCCAGCTCGTCGGAGACCTCCGCGGTCACGGCGTCGTAGACGTCCTGCTGGTAGTCCGCGAACACGGGGAACTCGCCGGTCGGCTTGGCGGCCTGGTCGGCGACCCGCTGCTGGGCCTCGCAGAGGAGCTTGAGGAACGGCTTGGCCGCCTCCAGGCCCTCCGGCACGGTCTCCTCGGTGGGCGCGACCGCGCCGCTGGAGGAGTCGGCCAGCATCCCGATGGTGCCGGTGGTGGACTCCGCCTCGACCATCATGATGGCCACGTCGCCGTCCGGGAGCATCCGGCCCGCGACCACCATGTCGAAGGTGGCCTCGCTCAGCTGCTCGTGGGTGGGGAACCCGACCCACTGGCCCTTGATCAGGGCGACCCGCACGCCCGCGATCGGGCCCGAGAACGGCAGCCCGGCGAGCATGGTGGACAGGGACGCGGCGTTGATGGCGACCACGTCGTACAGGTGCTCAGGATTGAGCGCGAGGATCGTCTCGACGACCTGAACTTCGTTGCGGAGACCCTTGACGAACGAAGGGCCGCAGCGGCCGGTCGATGAGGCGGCAGGTGAGGATGGCGTCCTCGGACGGACGGCCTTCCCGGCGGAAGAAGGACCCGGGGATGCGGCCGATCGCGTACATCCGCTCCTCGACGTCCACCGTGAGGGGGAAGAAGTCCAGCCCCTCCTTGGGGTGCTTGCCCGCCGTGGTGGCGGACAGGATCACCGTCTCGTCGTCCAGGGTGGCGACGGCAGAACCGGCGGCCAGGCGAGCGAGCCGGCCGGTCTCGAACTTGATCGTATGGGTGCCGAAGGTGCCGTTATCGATAACGGCCTCGGCGGTAAACACACCCTCCATGGGTGAGACCTCCTTGTGAGGTCCCGCTCCGCCCGCCGCCGGTGGTGCGCGGCCGGCCCGGTCTTCGATCGAAGCCCTCGGCCCGCCTGCGACGCGCCCGTGGGCGCGCACACGCGACCCGAGAACCACTACCGAGGACCGGTCCTGGCGCCCTGAGCGCTCCGGGATCGGGGGCCGCGGGAAGTCGTTCTTGAGTTGTCCGGACCTACCTGCGCAGGCCCAGCTTGCTGATGAGCGCACGGTAGCGCTCGATGTCCGTGCTGGCGAGGTACTTCAGCAGGCGCCGGCGGCGCCCGACCAGAAGCAGCAGGCCGCGACGGCTGTGGTGGTCGTGCTTGTGCACCTTGAGGTGCTCGGTCAGGTCGTTGATCCGTCGCGTCAGCAGCGCAACCTGGACTTCCGGCGAACCGGTGTCACCCTCACTGGTCGCGTTACCCGCGATGATCTCCTTCTTCACGGCTGTGTCCAGCGGCACGTGGCTTTCCCATCTTTGTGTCAGTCAATGAGGCAGGAAGAGGCTCGGCGCGGCCCAGATAACACTGGAAGTGCGGGGAAGCCCCTCGGCCAGCCGCTTGAGGGTGCAGCTAACCAGGCCGGAACATGCCGGCCGTTACCTAAAGGTATCACGCGGGCCGGTGCGTAAACGCCGTACCCGCCGCAGCGGGCCTGCCAGGCCGCGCGGCGCTAGCGGGTGCCGCCGACGAGGTCGCGGGCTTCGTCCACGTCGCGGCGCATCTGCTCGGCCAGCGCGCCGGCCGAGTCGAACCGGACCATGCCCCGCAGCCGCGCCCCGAAGTCCACCGCCATGTGCAGGCCGTACAGGTCCAGGTCGTCCCGGTCCAGCGCGTAGGCCTCCACGGTCCGTTCCCGCCCGTCGAAGGTCGGGTTGGTGCCCACCGAGATCGCGGCGGGCCAGCGCTGCTCCTCCTGGCCCTCGGCGTCCAGGCTGGCCAGCCAGCCCGCGTACACCCCGTCGGCGGGGATGGCGGTATGCGGGGCGGTCTCGAGGTTGGCGGTGGGGAAGCCGAGCGCCCGGCCACGCTGCTGGCCGCGCACCACGACCCCCTCCACCCGGTGCGGCCGGCCCAGGTCCGCGGCGGCGCCGGCCACGTCTCCCTGGTTCAGCAGGTCCCTGATCCCGCTGGAGGAGATGGTGACTCCGTGCTCGGCGAGGAGCGGGACACCTTCCGCCCCGAAGTCGTATTTCTCGCCCAGTTCGGCCAGCAGCGGCACGTCGCCGGCGGCGCGGTGGCCGAACCGGAAGTTGTCCCCCACCACGACCCAGCGGGCGTGCAGCCGGTCGGCGAGCACGGCCCGGACGAAGTCATCGGGTCCCAGCCGGGAGAAGTCGAGCGTGAAGGGCAGGACGCAGACCGCGTCGCAGCCTTCGCGCGCCCAGCAGCTGCACCCGGCGGCGGACCGTGCACAGCAACGGCGGATGCGAGCCGGGCCGGACCACCTCCATCGGGTGCGGGTCGAAGGTGATCACGACCACGGGCAGGTCCAGCCGGGCCGCAGCCTCGGCGGCCCGGCCCACGATGCGCTGGTGACCGCGGTGCACACCGTCGAACACGCCGATGGTGACGACGGAGGAGCCCCAGTCTCCGGGCACGTCATCCAGGCCCTGCCAGCGCTGCACGGTGCTGCTCCTTCGATGCTCGACGCGTTCACCTCAAGGGTGCCATGCCCGGGCCCGGGTCAGGGCGCTCGCCCGTCAGGACGCGGGCGCGGTGGCCCGTCCGGCGGCGGCCCGCGGGGGCAGGCCGGCCCGGCGCTGGCGGACCGCGGCGGCCAGCCCGCGCAGCACCTCGGCGGTGGCATCCACGTCGATGCACGCGTCGGTGACGCTCTGCCCGTAGACCAGCGTGGCCGGGTCCCCGGGCTCCTGCCGCCCCGGCTGCAGGAAGCTTTCCAGCATGATGCCCACGAGGCCCTGATCGCCGGCGCCGATCTGGCCGGCCAGCACCGCGGCCACGGCGGGCTGGCGCCGGTAGTCCTTGCCGCTGTTGCCGTGACTGGCGTCCACCATGACCCGCCGGGCCAGCCCGGCGCCGGAGATCATCTCCAGCGCCGTGCGCACCGGCCCGGGCTCGTAGTTGGGGCCGGGCCGCCCGCCGCGCAGGATGACATGGCAGTCGGGGTTGCCGGCGGTGGTGACGACCGCTGCCGCCCCGGCCCGGGTGACGCCGAAGAAGGTGTGCCCCGCGGCCGCGGCCCGGCAGGCGTCCACGGCCACCCGCACGTCGCCGTCGGTGCCGTTCTTGAACCCGATCGGCATGGACAGGCCGGAGGCGAGCTGGCGGTGCACCTGGCTCTCGGTGGTCCGCGCGCCGATCGCGCCCCACGCCACGGCGTCCGCGATGTACTGCGGGGTGATCGGGTCCAGCCACTCGCAGCCGACCGGCAGTCCCAGCGAGACCACGTCGAGCAGGAACCGGCGGGCCAGCCGCAGGCCCCGGTGCACGTCGTGGGTGCCGTCCATGCCGGGGTCGTTGATCAGGCCCTTCCAGCCGGTCACCGTGCGCGGCTTCTCGAAGTAGACCCGCATCACCACCAGCAGGTCCTCCCCGAGCGCCTCGCGCAGCGCGGCCAGCTGGCGCGCGTAGTCGAGCCCGGCGGCCGGGTCGTGTACCGAGCAGGGACCCGCCACCACCAGGAGGCGGTCGTCCTCGCCGTCCAGCACGGCGCGCACCTCGGCCCGGGACCGCTCGACCATGTCCGCCTCGGCGGGCCCGAGCGGCAGTTCCTCCAGCAGCGCCGCGGGCGAGAGCAGCGGCTCATAGCCCAGGATCCGGGTATCGCTGGTGTGCGGCATCACGCTCTCCTCCCGCGAGCGGCTGCCCGCATCTGCCATTCTGCCGGACGGGGCGGCGTGATCAGGGACCGCAGCCCGTGCCCCGGCCACCCGCGTGACCGCACTGCCTGGCGCGGAAATTCAGTTGCCGCAACGAAAACCGTCTCCCGCGCACCACTCTCCCCACCGGGGGACCGGCCCGGCTGGTCAGGGGACGAACACGGCGAGCGGCCGGGCCAGGCCGTCTTTGTCCTGCACGAGTGCGATGAGCGTGCCGTCCGGGCCGAACGCGGCCACCGGGCCGGTCTCGCCGCCCGTGCCGGGCAGCCGGCCGCCGTGGGAGAGGGAGCGGGCCTGGTCCGCGGTGAGCTCGCGGACCGGGAAGGCCGCCGCGGCGGCCTGGGCCAGCGGCAGCACGGTCAGCTGGGCGTCCAGCTCGTCCAGGGTGTGCGCGGCGCTCAGGTCGTACGGGCCGACCCGGGTCCGGCGGAGCCTGGTGAGGTGTCCGCCCACGCCCAGCGCTTCGCCCATGTCGCGGGCCAGGGCACGGATGTAGGTGCCGCTGGAGCAGCGCACCTCGACGTCCACGTCCAGCAGGTCTCCCGGCGCGGGGTCGGCGGGGCCAGCGCCCGGGGAGCCAGTGTCGGGGGAGCCAGCCGGCGCGGGCCGGACGGCCTGGACGGTGAAGGACCAGACGGTCACCGGCCGCGGCTTGAGCACCGGGGGTGCTCCCTCGCGGGTCAGCTGGTAGGCCCGGCGGCCCGCGACCTTGATCGCGCTGACCGTGGGCGGCACCTGCTGGATCTCCCCGGTCAGCGCGGCCGCGGCCGCCTGCACCTGGGCCAGGGACAGCTGGCCCGCGGGCCGGCCCGTGGTCACCGTGCCCTCGGCGTCGCCCGTGTCGGTGGCCTGGCCGAGCCGGATGGTGGCCTGGTACTCCTTATCGGTGAGGGTCAGGTGGCCCAGCAGCCGGGTCGCCTTCTCCACGCCGACGACCAGTACCCCGGTCGCCATCGGGTCGAGGGTGCCGGCGTGCCCGACCCGGCGGGTGCCGGCCAGCCGCCGGATCCGCGCCACCACGTCATGCGAGGTCAGGCCGCCGGGTTTGTCCACCACGATCAGCCCGCTCGGGGCGTTCCCCCGGGTGTCCCGGGACATGGGCCTAGCTGCTTTCCGCCAGCAGCCCGCGCAGCCGCGCGATGGCGTCCTCGGCGCTGCCGGCCAGCGTGACGCCGGCCGCGTTGCGGTGCCCGCCGCCGCCCAGCCGGGAGCAGGCGCGGCCCACGTCCACCTTGCCCTTGGACCGGGCGGACGCCTGCCACAGCCCGTCGTCGGACTGCTTGAGGACGATGGCCACTTCCGCCTCGTCGGTGCGGCGCAGCACGTCGATCACGGACTCGACCGCGTCGAGGGACAGGCCGTGCGCGGCCCGGTCGGCGCGGCTGACCAGGGTCCACACCAGGCCGTTGCCTCCCGCGGCGTCCGGCTCCAGCACGGCCCGGCCGAGCGCGGCCGAGAGCAGCCCCAGGTAGCCGAAGGGGGCCCGGTCCCATAGTTCGCGGGCCACCATGCCCGGCTCTATCCCGGTGCCCAGCAGCCGCGCCGCGGCCTCGTGCACGGCGGGTGTGGTCGCGGAGTACTTGAAGGAGCCGGTGTCCGCGACCAGCCCGGCGTAGAGGCCGAACGCGATGTCCCGGGTCAGCCCGACGCCGGCCGCATCGATCAGGTCCAGGACCAGCATGGCGGTGGCCGCCGCGGCCGGGTCGATCAGGTTGACGGTGCCGAACCGGGTGTTGGACGCGTGATGGTCGATGACGATCAGCTGGTCGGCGCGGGACGCGTGCCCGGCCAGGATGCCCAGCCGGTCGATGCTGCCCGCGTCGAAGGTGACCATGAGCTCGGGCCGGTGCGGGTAGGCATCCGGCGGGCTGAGCAGGCTGAGCCCGGGCAGGAAACGGAGGATCTCCGGGATCTCGAACGGTTCGTCGCCGAACGAGGCCACGATTCGCTGGGGCCGCCGGCCGGGGGCGCGCAGGGCATGCGCGATGGCCAGCATGGAGCCGAGCGCATCGGCGTCCGGGCGCACGTGGCAGGCCAGGCACACCTCGTCCGCGGCGTCCAGCAGGGCCAGCGCCCGGGCCTGCTGGACGCCCAGGTCACTCGGTCCTGGGTCAGTCACGGAGGTGAGTATCCCGCGCCGCGATCGGCGGCGGCGGATGTTCCGCCGAGAAGATCGGCCTCGTCGTCCGCCAGGTTGTCCTCGTCATCGCCCGGTTCGTCGTCCGCGGCGGCGCCCGGCGGCTCGCGGTACGGATCCGGGTCACCGGCCGGGACCGCGCCCTCGCGCACCGCGGCCAGCCGGGCGTCCGCCTCGCGGGCCCGGGCCACCAGGTCTTCCATGTGCCGGGCCCCCTCCGGGAGGGTGTCGGCCACGAACGTCAGGGAGGGCGTGTGCTTCAGCCCGGTCTGGTGACCGACCTCGGACCGGATCACCCCGGTCGCGCTGGCCAGCGCGACCGCGGTGGCGGACCGTTCCTCGTCTGATCCGTAGACGGTGTAGAAGACGGTGGCCTCGCGGAGGTCGCCGGTGACCCGGGCCTCGGTCACCGTGACGAAGCCGAGCCGGGGATCCTTGATCCGCCGCTCGAGCATCTCCGCCACGATCTGGGCGATCCGGTCGGCGAGCTTGCGCGCCCGGGCCTGGTCCACCATGAGTTCACTCCTCCTCAGTCAGGAGCCGTTGCCGCGCGGACAGGAGCTCAAGGTCGGGACGCGCCGCCACCAGGCGCTCACAGGCGTCGAGTACCTCGACGGCGTGAGCGGCGGTGGAGGACACTACCGCGACCCCGATCTCCGCCCGGCGATGCAGGTCCATGTGCCCGCTCTCGGCCACCGCAACCCCGGGGTAGCGGCGGCGGACCTCGGCCACGACCGAGGCCACCGCCGACCTCTTCTGCTTGAGGGAACGGACGTCACCCAGCAGCACATCCAGCGTCAGGGCCCCCAGATACACGACGCCCTTCCTGGCGGTGTCCGCGTGGTCCGGGGCTCCCCGGTCCCGGCCGTGACCGGGACCGGGGAGCCTTGGCCTAGGCCCGCGGCTTCTCCCGCATCTCGAAGGTCTCGATCGTGTCGCCGACCCGGACGTCGCTGTACCCGATGCCGATGCCGCACTCGTAGCCCTCGCGGACCTCGGTCGCGTCCTCCTTGAACCGGCGCAGTGAGTCCACGGTCAGGTTGTCGGAGATCACGACGCCGTCGCGGATCAGCCGGGCCTTGCTGCCCCGGTTGATGGTGCCGGAGCGGACCAGGGAGCCCGCCACGTTGCCGACCCTGGGCACCCGGAAAATCTCCCGGATCTCGGCGGTGCCGAGCTGGGCCTCCTCGAACTCGGGCTTGAGCATGCCCTTGAGGGCCGCCTCGATCTCCTCGATCGCCTGGTAGATGACCGAGTAGTAGCGGATGTCCACGCCCTCGCGCTGGGCCAGTTCCCCGGCGCGGCCAGCGGGCCGGACGTTGAAGCCCACGATCACGGCTTCGGACGCGATCGCCAGGTTCACGTCGTCCTGGGTGATGGCGCCGACGCCGCGGCCGATGACCCGCAGCAGCACTTCCTCGCCCACATCGATCTTGAGCAGCGCGTCCTCGAGGGCCTCGACGGACCCGGACACGTCGCCCTTGACGATGAGCAGGAGCTCTTCCCGCTCGCCCGACTTGAGTGCGGACTCCAGGTCCTCCAGGGTGACCCGGGGCCGCCGCTGGGCGAACATGGCGTTGCGCTCGCGCGCCTCGCGGCGTTCGGCGATCTGCCTGGCCACCCGGTCGTCGCTGACCACCAGGAAGCTGTCGCCCGCGTCGGGTACGGCGGTGAGGCCGAGCACCATCGCCGGCCGCGAGGGCGGTGCGTCCGGGATCGGCGCGCCGTTCTCGTCGAGCAGGGCCCGGACCCGCCCGAACGCCTCGCCTGCGACGATGGAGTCGCCGACGTGCAGCGTGCCGCGCTGGACCAGCACGGTGGCCACTGGGCCGCGGCCCCGGTCGAGGTGGGCCTCGATGGCCACGCCCTGGCCCTGCTGCTCCGGGTTGGCCCTCAGGTCCAGCTCCGCGTCCGCGGTCAGGACGACGGCTTCGAGCAGTTCCTCGATGCCGCGGCCTTCCCGCGCGGAGACGTCCACGAACAGGGTCGTACCGCCGAACTCCTCAGCGACCAGGTTGTACTCGGTGAGCTGGGAACGCACCCGCTGCGGGTCCGCCCCCTCCTTGTCGATCTTGTTGACCGCCACCACGATCGGTACCCCGGCCGCCTGGGCGTGGTTGAGCGCCTCCGTCGTCTGCGGCTTCACGCCGTCGTCAGCCGCGACGACGAGCACCACCAGGTCGGTGGTCTCCGCCCCGCGGGCCCGCATGGCGGTGAACGCCTCGTGACCCGGGGTGTCGATGAAGGTGATCTTCCGCTCCTGGCCGTCCACTTCCGTGGTGACCTGGTAGGCCCCGATGTGCTGGGTGATCCCGCCCGCTTCGCGGGCCGTCACGTTGGTGTGCCGGATCGCGTCGAGGAGCTTGGTCTTGCCGTGGTTGACGTGGCCCATGACGGTCACCACCGGCGGCCGGGCGACCAGGGCTTCCTCGCCGCCCTCGTCCTCACCGAACTCGATGTCGAACGACTCCAGCAGCTCCCGGTCCTCTTCCTCCGGGGAGACGACCTGGACGTTGTAGTTGAGCTCGGCCCCGAGCAGCTGCAGCGTCTCGTCGTTCACCGACTGGGTGGCGGTGACCATCTCGCCCAGGTGGAACATGACCTGCACCAGCGAGGCCGGGTTGACCCCGATCTTGTCGGCGAAGTCGCTCAGTGACGCGCCGCGGGACAGCCGGATCGTCTGGCCGTTCCCGCGCGGGATCGACACGCCGCCGATCGCCGGCGCCTGCATGTTGTCGAACTCCTGGCGGCGGGCCTTGCGCGACTTGCGGGCGCGCGAGGGCCGGCCACCGGGCCGCCCGAACGCACCCTGGGTGCCGCTGCGGCCGCGGCCTCCGCCGCCACCTGGCCGCCCACCAGTCATACCCGGGCGTGGGCCGGCACCGCCGCCACCGCCACCGGGACGGGGCGCGCCCGTGCCGGGACCGCCACGGCCACCGCCGCCGGGGCGTCCGCCCGCGCCGGCCCCGCCGCCGGGACCGCCACGGCCAGGGCCGCCTGGGCCGCCGCCAGGACCGCCACGGGCGGGCCGGGGCGGCATGCTGCTGGGGCTGGGACGCGGCCCGCCGGGGCGGGCCATGTTCGCCGGGCTGGGCCGTCCCGGCTCGCGGGGGCCCGCCGGGCGCGGGCCGCCGGGGCGGGGACCACCCTGGCCAGGCGACGAGGGCCCGGCGCTGCCCGGGCCGGGCTGGCCCGGCCGGGCGGGCGCGCCACGCGGGGCGGAGCCCATGCCGGAGGCGACGGGAGCATAGGGGTTGTTACCAGGACGCGGGCCGGGCCGCGGGCCACCGCGGCCGCGGCGGGGGCCAGGCCGGGGCGCGCCCGGTCCCTGGCTGCCCTGGCCCGGGGCACCCTGTCCTGCCGTGCCCTGCCCTGCACCACCGGGTCCTGAACTACCAGGTCCTGAACCACCGGGACGCGGGCCAGCGGGCCGGGGCCCGGGCACCGGGCTGCGGCCAGGCGCAGCGGGGCGGGCCGCCGGGCCGCCGTCAGAGGGCACCGGGGGAACCGGGGCCCGCGGCGTGGACGGGGCCGGCGCACCGGAACCCGTGCTGGCCGCCGGCCGGGCCACCTCGCCCGGGGCGGGCGCCGCCGGGCTGCCCGCAGCCGGGCTCGCGGCCGGCGGGTTGGGACTGGCCTCCGGGCGGTCACTGACCTGGGGGCCGGACGCGGCCGGGGCCTGCGGCCGGGCCGGGCCCGGACGGGGCACCGGACGGCCGTTGCCGTTGCCCTCGGCGGGCCGGCCGGCGGCCGGCGCGCCCTGACCCTGCGATCCCCGGCCCGGGGCCTTGGACCCCTGGGCGGAGAACTCGTTTTTAAGTCTGCGGACTACTGGCGCCTCGATGGTGGATGACGCCGAACGGACGAACTCGCCCATTTCCTGGAGCTTGGCCATCACGGCCTTGCTCTCTACCCCGAACTCCTTCGCGAGTTCGTATACCCGGACCTTCGCCACTGCGCTCCCTCTGTCGGCCCGGCTCCGCCGGGCCATCGTGGCCGATCCGGGGCAGCGCGTGCTCCGGCCGGCCTCAGCTTCTGGTTCTCATCGCCGAGTGCTCATCGCGCGCTCATCACAACTGATCCCGCTTTCCCGGCACTGCTGCCGTTTTAGCTTCGACCGTCTCACCTGCCGGGGCCGTCCCAGGGGACTCACCCGCCCGCCCATCAGGGCCGCAGCCACATCGTCCCGCCAGGTAGTCCTCGAGCGGTCCGGCACCAAGCGGGGCCGGCTGCCGCAGCGCCCGCGGTAGTGCCCTGCGGCGCTGGGCTAGCTCAAAGCATTCCTGGCTGGGATGCAGATACGCGCCCCGGCCGGACAGCCGCGCCTTCGGGTCAGGGACGATGTCACCCCCGACCGCCACGAGGCGCAGCAGGTCAGACTTGGCTTCGCGGGCCCTGCAGCCTACGCAGGTGCGAATCGCAGGCGCGGAACGCACCAGTCGCAGGGACCGTCTAGCCATTGTCGGTGCAAGCTTACCTCGCCGGCGCGTCGGCGCCACCGCGCACCGTTCCCGGTGCCCCCGGCGCGGGGCCGGTTCCGGGCTCCGGCGGCCCGCCGGCCGCCTCCTGGCCGGGCTCCGCCGTGGCGTCCGCCGGCTCCGGGGAGGCGTCGTCGCGCTCGCCCCGGGCGGCTTCCCGTGTGCTGGCCGCAGCGCCCGGATCGGCCGGATCGGCCGGGCGGTCCGGCTGGATATCGATCTTCCACCCGGTGAGCCGGGCCGCCAGGCGCGCGTTCTGGCCCTCTTTGCCGATCGCCAGCGAGAGCTGGTAGTCGGGCACGATGACCTGGGCCACCCGGGCCTGCGCGTCCACCACGTTGACCCGCAGCACCCGGGCCGGGGACAGCGCATGGGCCACGAACTGCGGCGGGTCCTCGGAGTAGTCGACGATGTCGATCTTCTCCCCGTGCAGTTCGGTCATGACGTTGCGCACCCGGCTGCCCATCGGCCCGATGCAGGCCCCCTTGGCGTTCACCCCGGGCTGGTTCGAGGTGACCGCGATCTTCGTCCGGTGACCCGCCTCCCGGGCGATGGCCACGATGTCCACCGCGCCCGATGCGATCTCCGGGACCTCCAGCGCGAACAGCTTCTTGACCAGGTTCGGGTGCGTACGGGACAAGGTGATCGACGGTCCCCGGTATCCCTTGCGCACGTGCAGCACGTAACAGCGCAGCCGTTCACCGTGCGCGTAGCGCTCCCCCGGGACCTGCTCCGTCGGGGGCAGGATGGCCTCGATCTTGCCCAGGTCAACGAGGACCGCCCGCGGGTCCTTGCCCTGCTGGATGACGCCCGCCACGATGTCGCCCTCCCGGCCGGCGTACTCGCCGAAGGTGAGCTCGTCCTCGGCGTCCCGCAGCCGCTGCAGGATCACCTGGCGCGCGGTGGTCGCGGCGATCCGGCCGAAGCCGTCGGGGGTGTCGTCGTACTCCCGGGGCTCGGCGCCTTCCTCGGCCGGCTCGCTGGCCCAGACGGTCACGTGCCCGGTCCCGCGGTCGATCGCCACCCGGGCCGTGGGCGCGGCGCCCGGCGTGGAGTGATAGGCGCGCAGCAGCGCATCCTCGATGGCCTTGATGGCCAGGTCCATCGAGATGTCCTTCTCGCTCTCCAGGCTGCGCAGGACGTTCAAGTCAATGTCCATCTGGCTCCCCCTCGTCCCCGGGCTCGTCGTGCGCTGCGCCCCCGCTGCCGAACTCGACCTGCACCTGGCCGGGTCCCAGTTCCTGATAACCGAACTCCAGCCGCTGGCCGCCGATCTCCAGGACCACCCCGTCCGGCCGGGCCATCAGGACCCGGCCCACGACCGTGTCCGGGTAGCCCGGCGCTCCGGGCGCCAGCGGGACGCGCACCAGCCGGCCCTGCGCCCGGCGCCAGTGGCGCTCCTCCGTGAGCGGCCGGTCCACCCCGGGCGAGCTGACCTCCAGTGTGTACGCGGTCTCGCCCATGACGCCCGAGTTGTCGAGCTCCGCGGACAGCGAGCGGCTGAGGATCGCGATGTCGTCCAGGCCCGGGCCGCCGTCGCCGTCCACCACGATCCGGAGCAGGCGCCGCCGGCCCGCGGCCGCGACCCGTACCGATTCGAGGTCCAGGCCGGCCGACCGGACGACTGGCTCGAGTACCCGGGTCAGCCGGGCAGTGTCAGCGGCGCTGTCGGCCCTGCTGTCGGCCCGCCCGGCGGGACGCGGGCGTGACGGAACGTGACGGGATTCACCACGCATCACGACCTCCTCGTCCGCGACCTGTGCTGTTGTCTGGCGCGATCTAGCCTAACCGTCTTGCGCGGGGACTCGGCCCGTCCGCGCCCTGGCTCGCCCGGCAGTTGATAATTGCCCACCCGCGAAGTGGCCGGCGGCCCGGCCGGCGATCATCCGGGAAGCCCCGGATGACCATCCGGGGTGGCGCTCGCCGGCCACTCCCCGGCTGCCCCTACGCTCAGCGGAAGCACCTGGGGACAGCGAGCGGAGGAGCGGTGCGGGCAGACCTGAGACGGCGCAGCGTGCTCGCCGCGACCGTGATGACGGTGCCGCTGCTGGCAGCGGGCTGCAAGGGCGTGGGCGGGCTCGGCACCCTGCCCACACCCGCGCCGGACGTGGCCCTGCTGCGCCACGCGATCGCCACAGAACAGGCGCTGATCGCCCGGTACCACGCGGCCCTGGCCGGGTCGCCGGGACTGGCGGGCACGCTCGGGCCGCTGCTCGCCCAGCACCGCGAGCACCTGGCCCGGCTGACGTCGATGCTGATCGCTCCGGCCACTCCCAGGGCCACCCCGCGGCCGTCGGCCTCCGCCACGGCGGGCGCGACGGCGTCGCGGGCGGCGACGCTCGCCGCGCTCGAGACGGCCGAGACCGACGCGGCCAGCGCCCTGACCGGGTGGCTGGCCCTGGCTCCCCCGGCCCTCGCCCAGCTGTTCGCGAGCATCGCGGCCTCCGAGGCCAGCCACGCCCTGCTGCTGAGCACCCACGGGGCGGCCAGATGACGGGGGCCAGGGGTTCGGCCGGCACGAGGTCGGGCGGCGCGCGGTCAGCCAGCACCGGGTCAGCCAGCACCCGGCAGGTAGCCGCGGCGCTGCAGTCCGCGCTCGCCGCGGTGAACGCTGCCATCTACGGCTACGGCGTGGCCGGCGCGCAACTAGGCGCCGCCGGCCGGAAACTGGCCGTGCAGGACTGGACCCAGCACGAGATGGCCCGGGACCGGCTGGAAGCCATGCTGGTCGCGCTCGGGGTTAAGCCGGTGGCCGCGCAGCCCGCCTACCAGCTGCCTTTCCCGGTGCACGGCACCCGCGCCGCGATCTCGCTCGCGGGTTACCTGGAGAACCAGGTCGCCGCGGCCTACCTCGGCATCGTCGCGCTGGACGACCCGCGGCTGCGGGCCTGGGGCGCCAGGCAGGCGCAGGCCTGCGCGCTGCGCGCGACGACCTGGCTGGGCCGGACCGCGGCCTTTCCCGGGCTGACCGCGGGATCGGCGGCGCCGGCGCGCCCCTCGGCCTCGCCGTAACCCGGCGGTCCCAGTCCGCATGGGCCAGTTCACACGGTAGCCAGTCCACGCGGGGCTATTCGCCCGGGGCCAGTCCGCCCTGGGCAGTTCACGCGGGCCAGTCCGCCCGGGCGGGTTCGCCCCGGGCTAGCGCTTCGTCAGCTGTTGGGTGGTGCGGACAGCACGTGCGCGACCCGCTCCGCCGCGCGGTCCAGCTCGGTGGCGGCGGCGATCCGCTCGGCCCAGGACCACCAGAACCACCAGCTGCCGTCCCCGCAGCAGCCCGCGTAGACGTCCTCGGCCAGCGCCGGCGCGGCGGGATTGATCACGCGCAGGCTCGGCACCCGGCCCGCCGGGGCCATCAGGTTCGTGGCCATCCCGTGCTGAGCCAGCACGGGCGCCAACCTGTCCAGCTGGTCCAGGTAGGCCTGGTCCGGCGGCGACAGGGAACTCACCTGAGGAGCTCCCATGACCATCAAAATCACCTCTAGTAATCAGACGACAGCGAAGAGTATCTAGACCAGGATGCCGCGTACGATTGCCATTTGCAATATGCATTCAGGACTTCGCAGATTCGGCCCCGCACGTCAGCCGCCCGCCTAGATCCGGGGCGCAGGTCGCCGGCCCTGGAGCCCGGCGACCGGGACCCGGGCCGCCGGCCCGCAAGCCGACAGCCGGGATACGACCCGGCGATCGGGCAATCCCCGGACCGTAGCCCGACGAATACCCAATGAATGCACTGTAACCGGACCAACCCCGGCCGCAGGCCCGAACGGGGTACGCCCGGGCACAAAGTTTCCGGCCGGTAACCGGCCCCTCAGGCCAAGCGGCTCCGGGGGGGCCGGTGCCAGGTGCCACACTGAAGGCACGGCTATCCAGACAGAAGGAGACCCCCACGGCCACTCAGCAGAGCCCCACCGTCCGGCGTCGCCGGCTCGCGCTGGAGCTGCGCCGGTTCCGCGACGCGGCCGGTCTGACCTGTGAGGAAGTTGCCGAGCACCTCGAGTGCTCCACCTCCAAAATCAGCCGGATCGAGACCGGCCGGGTATCTGTCTCACCCCGGGACGTCCGGGACATGCTCCAGCTTTACGGCGTGCCCGGGCCACAGCAGGACAACCTGGTCCAACTCGCCCGGGAGTCACGGCAGAAGGGCTGGTGGCACGCGTACAGCGACGCCATCGAGCCGCGGTTCGCGACCTACATCGGGCTGGAGAGCGCCGCCTCGGAGATCCGGATTTACGAGGTCACGCTGATCCCGGGGCTGCTCCAGACCGAGGACTACGCCCGCGCGGTGATCGCCGCGGGGGCGGTGGACGGCGCCCCCGAAGCGGTGGAGCGCAACGTCGCCGTCCGGATGGCCCGCCAGCCCACCCTGCTCACTGAGGACCCGCCGCAGTTGTGGGCCGTGCTCGACGAGGCTGCCCTGCACCGCCGGGTCGGCGGCTCCGGGCTGATGCGGCTGCAGTTGGAGCACCTGCTGGAGATGGGCGCCCTGCCGAACGTCGCCATCCAGGTGCTGCCGTTCGGGGCCGGCGCGCACCCGGCCATGGGGCGGCCGTTCGTGATCCTGGCCTTCCCGGAGCGGGCCGACCCGGACGTGGTCTATCTCGAGGACCTGACCAGCGCGCTCTACGTGGAGAACGTCGTGGAGGTGGACCGCTACAACATGTTCTTCAATCACCTGCGCGCCACCGCCCTGTCCTTCGCCGACTCCACCCACCTGATCACCCAGGTCATCAAAGACCAGTGATCGGTGGAGCGGCCCCCGGGGGCTAGCACAGCAGCGTGGGGAGTGGTTCGGCGTGCAGCACGGTCAGCCGGGACACGGCCCGGGTCAGCGCGACGTAGAGCCGGTGCAGGCCGCGCGCCTCGGCCGCGGCGATCCGGCCCGGCTCGACCACGATGACGTGGTCAAACTCCAGTCCCTTGGCCAGGGTGACCGGCACCACCAGCAGGCCGCCGCTGGCCAGGCCGTCCACCGACCCGTCCAGCAGGCTGTGCCGCACCCCGGCCGCGCCGAGCATCCGGGTCAGTGACGCCACCTGGTCATCGGCCGCGATCACGGCGGTCGATCCGGGGTCGCCCAGGGCAGCGGCGCCGGCCGTGGCCAGGGCGGCGGGCAGCGCGTCCGCGGGTGCGTGCCGGACGGTCAGCGCACCCGGGTCCTGGCGCAGCGACCGGGCCGGGGCCAGGCCGGGAGCCAGCTCGCCGAGCAACTGGTTGGCGTAGTCGAGGATCTGCCGCGGCACCCGGTACCCGGTCTCCAGCACGCGCACCTGCGCGCCGGGCTTGCCCAGCTGGGTGAGCATCCCGGGCCAGCTGCCGACCGCGGCGGGGGCGGTGCTCTGGGCCAGGTCACCGAGGACCGTGGCCGACCCGGTCGCGCACCGCCGGCCGATCGCCCGGCACTCCATCGGGGACAGGTCCTGGGCCTCGTCCAGCACCACGTGGGCCAGGCTGGGGATGCGCTCGATCAGGTCGCTGGCCTCGTCGACCAGGACCGCGTCCGCCGGGCTCCAGCGGGCCGAGGCCGGCCCGCGCGGCGCCGGGTCCCAGCCGATGGCCTGCTGCTCGGCCTCCTCCAGCAGCCCCTCGGCGGCCCGGGCCAGCAGCTCACGGTCCGATAGCAGCCGCAGCACCAGCCGCACCGGGTCAGCCTTGGGCCAGATGGCGTCCACCGCGGCGCGCACCGGCCGGGTCCGGCGCACCGCCTCGTGGGTCCGGTCGTCGCAGGTCTCCCCGGCGGCCTCCATCCGGGTCAGGATGACGTGGGCGATCCGGTGGCCCAGCATCTCCCGGCCGGCGGCGTAGCGGACCCCGCGGTCGCGCAGTTCGGCGACCAGGCCGGCCAGCTCGCCCGGGCCGACCCGCCAGCGCCGGGAACCGCGGACCACCACGACCGCCTCGGCGGGCTCGCGCAGCCCGGCCCAGAGCGCCCGGTGCAGCACCCCGGCCATCCGGGAGTCCCCCTTGACCTGCGCGCTCCGGGCGGAATCGCGGGCCCGGACCGGCACCCGGCCCAGCAGGTCGGCCAGGGTGGTCTGGGTCACGTCGACCTCGCCGAGGGCGGGCAGCACGTTGCGGATGTAGGACAGGAAGGCGCGGTTCGGCCCGATGACCAGGACCCCGCCCCGGGCCATCCGGGCCGGGTAGGCGTAGAGCAGGTAGGCGATCCGGTGCAGGCCGACCGCGGTCTTCCCGGTTCCGGGTGCGCCCTGGACGCACAGCGTGTGGTCCGGGCCGGCCCGGACGATGTCGTCCTGGTCTGGGGCGATGGTGGCCACGATGTCGCGCATCGGCCCGGACCGCGGCCGCTCGATCTCCTGGATGAGGATGCGGCTGACCGCGCTGGCGCCAGCCGCGCCCGGGTCGCCGGTGAACACCTCGTCCTCGTGCGCGGTGAGCTCCCCGCCGGAAAAGCCGAACCGGCGGCGCAGTTCCAGGCCCATCGGGTCGGCCGGGCTGGCCCGGTAGAAGGGGCGGGACACCGGCGCCCGCCAGTTGACCACGACCGGATGGCCTTCCTGGTCGTGCACATGCCGCCGGCCCACGTGGAACCGCTCGCCCGCGAATTCGCCGCCACCCCGGCCCGGGCCGGCCGCATAGTCCAGGCGGCCGAAGAACAGGGGCGTGTCCGGCAGGTCGCTGAGCGCTTCGGCCCGCCGGTACAGGTCGGCTTTCAGGTACTCCTCGGATACGGGGTCGCCACCCAGGGCCCGGAGCGAGAGCACGTCCTCGCGCATCAGCCGGAGGAACCGCCGCGACTGGCTGAGGTATTCGCGTTCCCTAACGAGGACCGGATCGGGGCCGGTGTCCCCCGGATGCGCGGAGTCCGGGGCGGAGGTCAGGAGGGGATCGGGCGGCGGGTCTTGCTGCGTCCCGCTGGCCGCGGGCATGGCTCATCACCTCGATGGCGTAAGGGGGGACAAGAGCCCAAGAGCCTAGCAACCTAACCCGGGCTGGTCACTCCGGTTTTTCTGCCGGGTCCCCCGGCGGGCTTGTCCCAGCCGGGCGTTCCGCATCCGGGCTGGCCTCATCGGTGCTGGCCTCATCTGGGCTGGCCTCAGCGGGCCCGGTGGACGCGCTCTCCCCGGCGGCCGTGCTGAAGTGCCTCGGCATGATCAGCAACGCCCCGGCGATGGTCAGCGCGGCCACCACCGTGAGCGCGGCGTAGACGTGGGTGGTGGCGGTGGAGATCGCGGCGCGCAGGTAGTCCTCAGCCGCCTGGCCCAGGTCCTGGGGCCGGGCCAGCGCCGTGGCCACCCCGCTGACCTGGCCCGGCAGCCGGTGGCGCAGCGCGGCGGGCGCGGCGCGCAACTGCTCGCTCAGGGCCGCGTTGAAGATCGCCCCGAAGATCGCCGCGCCCAGGCTCTGGCCGAGATAGCGGCAGAACATCACGGTCCCGGTCACCACGCCGCGCTGGCCCCAGCTCACCGTGGACTGCGCCCCCACGATCGAGGCCACCGAGAGCAGGCCGAGCCCCGCCCCCAGCACGAACGTCTCCACGACCGGCTGCCAGACGGGAGCGGGCTGGGGGCCGACGAGGAACGCCCCCACCGCGGCCAGGCAGATCACCGCGCCGGTCAGCTGAGTGGCGCGGAAACCCGCGCGCAGGAACAGCCGGGCCGACTGGGAGGTGGCCAGCGGCCAGCCGATGCTCATGGCGGCGAGCACGCCGCCCGCGGCCACGGCCCCGAGGCCGAGGACGGCCTGGCCGTAGGTGGGCAGGAACGTGGTCGGGCCGATGACCAGGAGGCCGAGGCCGAAAGCGGCCGACGCCGACCCGGCCAGCACCCGGCTGCGCCAGAACCACGGCGGCAGGATGGGCTCCGCGGCGCGGTGCTCGGCCACCACCGCGAGCGCCGTCGCGGCCAGGGCCACCGCGAACACCAGGCCGCTCGGGACCGACCACCAGGCCCAGGCCAGGCCGCCCTGCAGCAGGCCGAAGATGAGCGCGCCCGCGGCGACGAACATGGCGGCCCCGCCGGCCACGTCGATCCGGTGCCGGGTCCGCTGGACGTTCTCGTGCAGGTAGCGCAGCAGGAGGCCGATGGTGACCGCGCCGATCGGCAGGTTGATCAGGAAGATCCAGCGCCAGGACGCGTACTGGGCCAGGCTCCCGCCCAGCGCCGGGCCGATCACCGCGGAGATGCCCCACACGCTGGACAGCCAGCCCTGCACCCGGCCCCGCTCGGACAGGTCGTACAGGTCGCCGGCCAGCGTGTTCACGGTGGCCTGCACGCCGCCCGCGCCGATCCCCTGCAGCCCGCGGAACAAGATCAGGCTCACCATGGTGGTCGAGGACGCGCAGAGGGCCGAGCCGGCCAGGAAGATGATGGTGCCCGTGATGAGGACCGGCTTGCGCCCCCACTGGTCGGCCAGCCTGCCCTGCACCGGGATGGTCACCGTCTGGGTCAGCAGGTAGCTGGAGAACACCCAGCTGAACAGGGAGAACCCGCCCAGGTCCCGGACCACCTGCGGGATCGCCGTGGACACGATGGTGGTGTCCATGGCCGCCAGCGCCATCGCGGTCATCAGGGCGATCAGCACCGGGCGCCGGTGCGCGGGACGGGCGGGGGCCTGCGGGGCCGGGCGGACGGGGGCGGTCATCGCCCCCGCAGCTTAGGGCAATCCGGGCGGCTGGCCCCGGGGCAGGCCAACACGTGGGAGGCCGGCGCGTCCCCGGCGGGCCAGCACGTCCGCGCTCACCGCGGCCAGCAGCACCAGGGCGAAGATCAGGTCCTGGGCGGCGGCGCTCATCCCGAGCAGGTAGATGCCGTTGTAGATGGCCGCGATGACGAGACCGCCGAGCACTCCGTCCAGCGGCTTGCCCCGGCCGCCGAACAGGCTGGTGCCGCCGATCACCGCGGCGGCCACGGCGTACAGCACGAGCGTCGCGCCGTCCGTGCCGGACGAGACCGACCGCAGTTCGGAGGCGTAGACGATGCCGGCCACCCCGGCGGTCAGGCCGGCCAGGGCGAAGGACACGGTGCGGATCCGGGCCAGGCTGACCCCGGCCCGCCGGGCCGCTTCGGCATTGCTGCCGATCGCGTGCACGTCCCGGCCGAACCGGGTCCGGTTGAGCAGGAAGGACCAGCTGAACAGGACGCCCAGGACGATCAGCACCACCCACGGCACCCCGCGGACCGGGTTGAGCACGCCGCGGTTGGTGTTGCACACGGCGACGATGGCCAGCCCGGCCGCGGCCGCGGCGCCGACCTTGGCGGCGGTCCGGCTGACCGGCGGGCCGGCCGGGCCCCGGTCACTAGCACTGGCACCAGCACTGGCACCGGCACTGGCGGACCGCCGGTCGGCGTCACGGCGGATGGTGACGACCGCGAACGCGGCGACGATGGCCGCCATCAGCAGCCAGCTGGCGGTGGGCGTGAGGCAGCCGTTGGCCAGGTCGTTGATGACGTTGTCCGAGATGGGCAGCGTCCCGCCGGACCCGAGGATCCAGATCACCAGCCCGTTGCAGGCCAGCAGGCCGGCCAGGGTCACCACGAACGAGGGCAGCTGGAGCCGCGCGATCAGGGTGCCCTGCAGCGCGCCGATCGCGGTGGTGACCAGCAGGGCGGCGATGACCGCCGCCCACCAGGGCCAGTCGCGGGACCCGATGAGCAGTTCCGCGGTGATCACCCCGCCGATCACGGAGACGAAACCGATCGACAGGTCGATGTCCCCGAGCAGCAGCGCGAACACCTCACTCATCCCCAGCAGCATGAAGACCGCGCCCTGGACCAGCAGGTCGGTGAGGTTCACCGGGGACAGGAAGTGCCCGTTCAGCGACTGGAAGATGACCCCGATCACGATCAGGCCGGTGATCACCGAGATGGCGCCGCTCTCGCCGGGGGCCAGCCAGGCCGCGGCCGCCCGGCGGGGCATGGTGATCTCGGCCCGGGCCATCGCGGTCAGCTCGCGATCCCGGCCCGGCGGCAGGCGGCCCGCAGCGAGCCTCCGCAGAGCTGGGCAGCCGCCACGAACCGGTCCCTGATCACGGTGGCCGCCATGCTGGCCGCGGTCACCCAGACCGGTCGCAGCAGCACCGAGGGCACCCGGACCTGGCGGGTCGGATCGAAGGTGGTGCCGTTGACCAGGCTGGCCGGCGGGACCTGCCCGGCCCGCAGGTACAAGGTGAGGGCCGCGGCGGCCTGCGCCTCCAGGTAGATCGGCTTGTAGACGGTGCCGCACTGGTAGCCGGCCAGGATGTTGGCCAGCCCGGCCGGGGTCGCGTCCTGGCCGGTGGTGGGGAGGGTGCGGGGCGGGGTGTTCAGCGTCTTCAGGTAGGAGATGACCGCGCTGGCCGTGTCGTCGTTCGGGGTGAGCACGGCCGTGATCTTGTTGTTCGCGGTGTACTGCTCCTCGAAGGTGGTCTGCGCGGCCGTGGGGTCCCAGCTGCCGGGCGGCTGCCCCGCGTCGGTGTAGCGCCCGGAGGCGAAGTACGGCCGGAGCACGTGGTCGTAGCCCCGGGCGAACAGGGTGGCGTTATTGTCGGTCGGCGCGCCGCGCATGACGAGCACGTCCGGCTGGCGCACGTGCCAGGCCCGGATGCAATTGACCAGCCCGCGGGCCATCAGGGCCCCGACCGCCACGTTGTCGAAGCTCACGTAGTAGGCCCGGGTGCCGCCGAGCGTCATCCGGTCGTAGTCGATCACCTTGACGCCGAGGGAGGCCGCCGCCGACTCGATCGACGCGCCCACCCCCGAGTCGATGGGATCCAGCAGCAGCACCGTGGCCCCCTGGGTCATATCGGACTCCGCCTGAGCTTGCTCGGTGGCGTCGCTGCCCTGGGCGTTAGTGATAAAGAACTGACTGCGGCGGAGGCCAGCCGCCTGCAGCGCGCGGGCCAGGTACGGGGCGTCGAATTCGCTGTACCGCGGCGAGGTCATGGTGTCGGGGAGCAGCACCCCGATCTTGCCGGTGCCGAGGCGGCTGAGCGTCCTCAGCCTGCGCATCATCGAGAAGTCCGTGGTGAAGGACCCGGCCGAAACCGAGGGGATCACCACGCCCTGGGCGGCGGCCGACCGGGGCGCCGGGGGCCGGCTGCAGCCCGCTAAGCCGCCGCCAGCCAGCACGGCGCCAGCCAGCCCGGCCATCAGCACGGAGGCCAGCCGCTGCACGCTCATGCCGTGGCGAACCGGTAGCCGGAGCGCGGCTCGGTGATGAACAGCGGCTCATCCCCGTCCCGCTCCAGCTTGGCCCGCAGCCGCCCGACGTACACCCGGGTGTACTCGGTCTGCGTCTCGTAGCCGGGACCCCAGACCCGGCGCAGCAGGGTCGCGTGGGTGAGCAACTCCCCCGGGCTCACCGCGAACTGGCGGAGCAGGGCGAACTCGGTCGGGGTCAGGTGCACCAGGCCGCCGGCCTTGGTGACCCGCCGCCGCTCCAGGTCGATCTCGACGTCCCCGATCCGCACCACGCTTGGCTCCGGCCGGCCGTCGGCCGTCGGCTTGCTGCGCCGCAGCGTCGCGTTGATCCGGGCCAGCAGTTCCTCGATGCCGAATGGCTTGGTCATGTAGTCATCGGCGCCCAGGTTGAGGGCGCGGACCTTGTCGGTCTCGGCGCGGCGGGCGGACAGCACGATGATGCCGACCCCGGACTGCTCCCGGATCTCGCGGCACAGCTCGAAACCATCCCGCCCGGGCAGCATCAGGTCGAGCAGCACCACGTCGAGGCCCCGCGCCTGGACGACGTCGCTGACCCCGGTCCCGTCCTTGGACACGATCACGTCGTGGCCGCGGGCGGAGAGGTTGGACCGGACCAGGTTGACGATGTTCTGGTCGTCCTCCACGATGAGGACGACCGTCTTGTCAGCCACCACGTTGTTCCTCCGGTTCCTCCACCACGCTCCAGGATGCCCCGGACGGCTCGCCGGCCGTCCCTGACCGGGCATCTGGTGGCGGATCAGCCGGGAGCGCGACCACGAAGGACGCCCCGGGATCGGCCGGCGCCACCACCAGGGTGCCGCCGTGCGCTTCGACGATCCCCCGTGCGATGGGCAGCCCCAGCCCGGTGCCCGCCACCTCGGTGGTGCCCCGGACCCGCGGCTCGAAGATCTTCTCGGCCAGCCCGGCCGGGATGCCCGCCCCGTAGTCGGTGAACTCCACCTCGGCCCAGCCGGGCGCGCCGCCGGCCCGGACGGTGACGTCCGTGCCCCGCGGCGACGCGCCGTGGCTGGCCGCGTTCTCCAGCAGGTTGACGAAGACCTGCTCGAGCCGGTCGTGGTCGGCCCAGACCGGCTCGAGGTCCCCGGCCACGCGGACCCGCACCGCCGGCCCCCGGGTCAGGCAGTTCGCCGCGGCGCTGACGACCAGGGCCAGGTCACACCAGTCGCGCTGCAGCCGCAGCACGCCTGACTCGATCGCGGTCGAATCGAGCAGGTCCCCGACCAGGCGTTCCATCCGGGCCGACTCCGCGGCGATGGAGCCCAGGAACCGCCGCGTCGCCTCCGGATTCCAGGTCAGGTCGGGCTGGCAGAGGGTGGAGGCGTAGCCGTGGATGGCGGTCAGCGGGGTACGCAGCTCATGGCTGAGCGAGGACAGCATGTCCCGCTGGATGCTCTGCGACCGGCGCAGCGCCGCCGCCTCGCGCCGCGCGGTCTCCAGCGATTCCCGCTCCATGGCCAGGGCCAGCGACCGGCTCGCGTCGTCGAGCAGTTCGAGGGCGTCCTCGGTGACGGTCTTGCCCGGGCTCCACCAGGCGACCAGCGCCCCCCGCTGGCCGGGCAGCCGGAGCGAGCCCGCGGCCAGCCCGGGCGCCACCAGCCGGGCCGGGATGTCGGCCCCGGCGTCCGTCTCAGCCCCGGGCCCGCTCCCGGGGAAGAGCACCGCCGCGGCGGCCGTGCGGAGCCCGGGCAGCACGCCGGGACCGCTCGGCCCGGCCACGCTCCGGCACTCGGCGGCCTCGCCGTTGGCGGCCATCACCGCCGCGGTGTCCGCGCCCAGCCCGTCCACCAGGGCCAGCAGCGAGATCTCCAGGCCGCCCTGCAGCCGTTCCGGCCCGGCCAGGCTCTCCAGCAGCCCGCGCAGTGATTCCAGCACCCGGTTGCGCCGGGACACCTCGGTGAGCAGCCGCTCCCGCTCGATGGCGGACGCCGCGTAGCGCAGGTAGATGGTGGCCAGCTCGAGCCGCTCCGGGGCGGGGTTCCCGGGCGAGGCGGCGTAGCCGGACACCGTGCCCAGCACGCCGTCGCTGCCCAGGATGGGAGCGGCCCAGGCGCTCCGCACGCCGGACGCGGCGGCCGCCGCGGTGCCCGCGGGCCAGGTGGACCGGGTCTGCAGGTCGTCCACCACCACGACGGCGCCACCCGCGGCGGCCAGCCCGGCCGGGCCGCCCTCCGCACCGACCGGCAGGGCCGCGTTCAGCGCCAGCAGTTGCGGGGGCAGCCCGGTCGCGGCGAGGCGGCGCAGCACCGGCTGGCTCCCGGTGGTCTCCAGCAGGTGCACGCAGAGCATGTCCACCTCGAGCGCCCCGGCCATGGCCGACACGATCAGCGGGAGCGAGGCGGCGGGCTCAGCCTCGGACAGCTGGTCAGCCAGGCTCTGCAGCCGCCTGATCTGGCGGCTGGCGACGGAGTCGGCCTCGACCCCGGACATCAGGGCCACCAGATCGCTGCGCTGCACCTCCACCGGGGACACGTCCGCGACGACGGCACCGTCCCGGAGCACGACGATCCGGTCGGCCAGCGTGAAGACCTGCTCCAGGTCGTGCGTGGCGAGCAGCACGCTCGCCCCTGCCTCGCGGGCTTCCCGCAGGATCGACTCCACCAGCGCGGTCTCGGCCACGCCCAGCGAGGCGGTCGGCTCGTCCATCACCAGCAGGCGGGGCGGCGTGAGCAGCGCGCGGGCCACCGCGACCAGCTGCCGCTGGCCGCGGGACAGGACCCGGAGCGGCACGTCCAGGCGCAGGTCACGCGCCCCGACCCGGCGCAGCAGCGCGGCGGCCTGCTCACGCAGCGCCGATTCCGGGACCACCCAGCGGCCGGGCCGGCCGAGGAAGATGTTGGCCACCGCGTCCAGGTCGTCGCAGAGCCCGTGCTCCTGCCACACCGTCTCGACGCCGGCCCGGCGCACCTGCCTGGGCCGGGCCGGCATGGGGCGCCCGGCGAACTTCACCTCGCCCGCGTCGGCGTCGAGCACCCCGGCAATGGCCCCGATCAGGGTGGACTTGCCCGCACCGTTGCCGCCCGCCACGGCGACGATCTCACCGGGGCCGACCTGGAGGCTGACCTCGCGGAGCACGGTGAGCGGGCCGAAGCTCTTGGTGAGCCTGCTGACTTCGAGCAGCGCGGCCTGACCGCGGGGCTCCGCCGACCGGCTGGACCAGCTCACCAGGGTCTCCGTCATGCCGCACAGCCGGCCCGGCCCGGCGCCGGGATAGGCCGTGTTCCTAGCGCACGATAACCGCCGGCCGGGCCGGCGGCTACTGTCGCGGAATCCGCCGCAGGTCGGGGGGTCAGGCGCCCGGGTTAGGCGGGCACGACCACGTACTGCCGGAGGCACAGATCGTGGAAGGTGACCGGGCCGCGCGGGCCGGGCACGTGGTCCACGTTGATGCCCGTCTCCGGCACACCGCGCAGCTTGAACCCGTCGAGCAGCCGGGTGGTGGCGTTCCAGAACGCGCCGGTCCCCCGGTAGGCGTCCAGGAACTCGCGGGCCGCGGCGGGATCGGCGGTGACGATGCCGGCCGCGAGCCCGGACGTGCAGTCGTTGGCCAGCGCGGCCGCGGCCGCGGGGCTGTCCGCCGGGGCGATGGTCAGGGTGGCCTCGTGCCCGCTGTCCAGGGCCCATTCGTGGCCCAGCGGGTGCGCGTGCGGCGGCAGCGAGGGAGTGATGCCCAGCGCGCGGACCGGCTCCAGGACCACCTCGAGCAACTGGTCCCACGCCGGTGCGGCGATCAGCAGGAGATTGAGCCGGTTGCACACGCCCAGCCGGTCCAGGCTGCTGGTGACGATCTCGGCGGCCAGCGCCGGGTCGGCGGCACGATCCAGGTAGAGCACGCCGCCCCCGTCGGCGTGCGCGAGCGTGCGCACCCCGGCCCGGGCCGCCTCAGCGGCCAGGCTGCGCGTGGTCTCCCCGCTGCCCCGCAGGATGACCAGCGGGATGAGACCCGGCTGGCGGACCAGCTCGACCGCGGCTTCCCGGTCCGCGGACCGGACCAGCTGCACGACCCGCGGATCCAGCCCGGCGGCCTGGGCCGCGGGAGCGATCACGTGGTCGGCGAGAGCGGCGGCGGACCGCAAGGCCGCGCCCCCGGTGCGCAGCACCCCCGCGTTGCGGGACTTGAGCAGCTGGGAGGCGATGTCGATGGTCACGTTGGGCCGGGCCTCGAAATTCGCCCCGATGACCCCGACCGGGACGCGCCGCTCGGCCAGCCGGAGCCCGCCCCCGGACGGGCCGCCGGGCAGGTTCCCCAGCGGGGTCGTCTCGGGCGGGAACGGCGCGTCGGCCAGCAGCCCGATCTGGCGGGCCATCTCCTGCATCCGGCCCGGGTCGAGCCGGAGCCGGTCCAGCAATCCCTGGCCCAGGCCCGCGGCCGCACCGTCGGCCATGTCGTCGGCGTTGGCCGCGAGGATCTCCGGGGCCCGCTCGGTGAGCCGGGACGCCATCTCCCGCAGCGCCTGGTTGATGACATCGCCGCTGGCCTGGGCGAGGCTCGCGGCGCTGTCCCGGGCGGCTTCGCCGCCGGCGATCACAGCCTTCTGCGCATCAGACACGCTGCCGATGCTAGGGCATGGCGCCGGCCGGCTCCCAGCGCCAGTGGAAGCCCACCACCGACCGCTCCAGCGACCGGAGATAGCGGTGCACCGAATGCTGGCTGTCCGGGATGACCTGCTCCTGTTCCAGCACCCTTCCTTCCATGCCATCCCAGACCGCCCACCACACCGCGGCCGGCACCTGGTCGGGGTGGAACTCGATGCGCATGTCGAAGTTCTCCAGGGTGCCCATGACCGCCCGGCGGTACTCGCGCTCTTCCGGATCGGCCGGGTTCGCGTCGTAGTGGTAGGAGGTCCAGTACTCGAGGGTCAGCGTCTCGCCGAGGCTGAGCGAATGGGCCAGCGGGATGTCGGTCACGTAGACCAGGTCGCCGATCTGGCGGAACGGGCCGGGGGCGCCCGCACATCCCTGCCCGACTTCCAGCGTGACCGCGTTGGTGTCGTAGAGGTACGGGATCCGGTCGAGCCCCTCGACGACGGCCTCGACGACCTGCATGGTCCGGGTCCTGGCCGGCTTGCGGTCGGCGCCGACATAGACGTGGTCGTGCAGGGACACCGTCTGGTGCCGGCGCGGGCCCAGCACGCCCGCCACCTCAGCGGCCGCGCCGGAGCGCATGGCCCGCGGCCCGGCCAGGACGGTGATCCGGCCGGTGCCGCGCCACAGCCGCCAGAGCCGGTCTTCTTCCTGGGCCGAGAACCCGAAGGCGGCCACGAACAGGGACAGCGTCGACCGGCTCAGCAGCCGGCCGGACAGCGCCCGGCCCACGGTGTCCTTGAGCTGATGCGGGAGCACATCGGAATGACCGGCGGCCCGCGGCGAATTCCACAGGTACTGCGCCAGCACGTCGGCCACGGCGAGGTGGTTGATGGCGCCGGGGCGGGACCGCTGCGCGTGAGATTCCCAGAGCTGGCGATAGCGGCCCGGGCGCAGCAGTAATTCGCGCAGGTAACGCCCGGCGGCCTCGCGGCCCGCCGCGAACTGCGGCTCCGTCACGACATGGCTCTATCCCGCTCAGTGCTGACTACCCGGCGCTGAGCTGCCCAGGGCCGACGTGCTCGGGGCTTAGGTGCTCAGGGCCCTATTCACTCATTGCGAACTTACTGCGACCTATGCCGTCTAGCGTACGACGGGTATCTCGCCGGGAGGGGAAGTTCGGGCTACGGGCGAGACGGCGACAGGGGGACCGGGGGGACGGGCCGCCGTCGGCATGGCCCGTCCCTTCCCGGGCTCTCGCATGCCGGGGGACGACCCCCCGCACCCACGCCATCCGCCGACCTCGGCGAAGAAAGCCCCTGCGGCACGCCGCCCACCTCTGCGCGGTTACCCCTCCGATCCCCGGAGGCGGATCGGTCAGAAGAGGATGGACGTCAGCGTGGCCACCTCGGTGAACCCGACCTTCCGGTACACGGCCCGGGCCGGCGCGTTGAAATCGTTGACGTACAGCGACACCACGGGCGCGATGGACCGGAGCGCCTCCTGGACCACGGCCGCCATCCCGGCCACGGCGAGCCCCTGGCCCCTCAGTTCGGGCCGCACCCACACCCCCTGGACCTGGCAGGCGTGCGGGGTGACCGCCCCGATCTCGGCCTTGAACATCACCCGGCCGTCCTCGATCCGGGCGAACGCCCGCCCGAGCGCGATCAGCTCAGCGACCCGGGCCCGGTACGCGGCCCCGCCGTCCGGGCCGAGCGGGGACACCCCGACTTCCTCGGTGAACATGGCCACCGAGGCGGGCAGCAGCACCTCGAGCTCGGTGGGCCGGACCCGGCGCAGGTGCGGGTCCGGGGCCACCTGCGGCGGCCCGGAAATGGCCATGACCGGCTGGGCTTCCCGGATCTCCCGGGGCTGGCCCCAGTACGGGCGCAGCAGTTCCCACATCTGCCCGACGGCTTCCGCCGGGCCCACGATGGACGAGCAGCGCCTGCCCTGGAGCCGGGCCCGGCCGGCGAAAGCGGTCGCGGCGGCCGGGGTCGCCCCGACCGGGACCAGGTTGGCCCCGGCGTAACAGGCGGAGGTCAGCCTGCCGCCCGGCACGAAACCCCACATCTGCCCGCCCAGCCGGACCGGGTCAAGGCCTGCCTCATGGACCCGGGAGCTGACAAAGACGTTCACCACCGGGTCGCGGTCGCACAACTCGAGCACGTCGTCGCGATCGCGGTCGTTGAGCAGGCGCAGCGATGAGGACCGCGACGCCTTAGTGCGCAGCACCCTCCCAGCGTATCGGTCCCTCATGAGGAATGCTTCCCCAGGCAGGTCAGCCGGTCGCGGACGGCGGCGGCAGGGCCGGGCAGGTGGCGTTGACCAGGCCCGGGCGGCTGGGCAGCGCGCCAGTGGCCAGATAGCGGTTCAGGTAGCCATCGACGCAGGTATTGGGCGGCTGGGCGAGGGACTGGCCGTGATTCCCGCCGCCTACCACCACCACCATCCGGGCGCTCGGCAGCAGCCGGTGCGCGGTCTGCGCGCCCGCGTAGGGGGTGGCCGCGTCCAGGGTGCCCTGGATCATCAGGATGCCCGGCAGGCCGGCTCCCCTGATCCGCAGCGGGTGCGCGGGCCCGCGCACCGGCCAGAACGCGCAGGAGGCGTTGAACCAGGCGTTGTCCCAGGCCTGGAACGGCGCGGTCCGGTACACCCGGCGGGTGTCGGAGTTCCACTTCGCCCAGTTCCGCGGCCAGTTCACGTCGCTGCACTCCACCGCGTTGTAGACCGCGAACTCGTTCTCGCTCTGCCCGCCTTCCTGCTGGTACTGGCTGACCAGTGGCCCGGTGGCGCCGGTGTTCAGGTAGGCGGCCAGCGCCGTGGCCAGGCCGGGCCACAGCGCGTTGCTGTACCCGCCCTGCAAGAACGTGTCGTCGAAGTCGTCCGCCCCGATCCGGCCTTCCACGGGGTGGGCCTGGAGCCGGGCCCGGGCCCGGTACCAGGCCTGGTCGACCGCGGCCCGGGTGGCGCCCAGATGGTAGGTCGCGTTGTGCGCCGCGACCCAGGAGAAGAACGCCTCCATCCGGCCCTCGAACGCGTAATCCTGGGCGATGTTGTCGGCGTACCAGGCCCCGGAGGGGTCCACCGTGCTGTCCAGGACCATCCGGTACAGCCGGTGCGGGAACAGGGTGGCGAACACCTGTCCCAGGTAGGTCCCGTAGGAGTAGGCGAAGTAGCTGATCTTCGGGGCGCCGAGCGCGGCCCGGATCGAGTTCATGTCCCGGGCCGCGTCCACGGACGTCATGTAGGGCAGCAGCCAGCCGTAGCGCTTCTGGCAGTCCGCCGCGTAGCTTTTCGCCCGGTTGATCAGGGTCTGCTCCGCGGCGGCACTGGCCGGGATGTAGTCCGGCCGCTCCCCGGAGAAGAAGGAAGGGTCGCAGGTCAGGGCCGGGCGGCTGGAACCCACCCCGCGCGGGTCGAAACCGATGATGTTGTAGTCGGCGGCCACCTGGGGGCTCAGCCCGTCCGCCACGAACGCCGCGAGGGACAGGCCGCTGCCGCCCGGGCCGCCCGGGTTGACCAGCAGGTCGCCCTGCTGCTGGCTGGGCGGCGCGGTGGCCTGCACCCGGGACAGCGCGACGGTGATCTTCCGGCCCGACGGGTGAGCGTAGTCGAGGGGCACCGACAGGCGGGCGCACTGGAGGCTGGTGCCCTCGATGGAACAGGAATGCCAGTGCAGCGCCGAGGCTCCGGCCGCGCCGGTGGCTGAGCCCGGCGCCGTGGACGGGGATGACGCCGTCGCGGCCCCTCCGGAGGCCGTGCAGCCCGCCACGGCGAGCAGGGCGGCGCCGACGGCAGCCGTGGCCGCCAGCCACGCCGGCCGGGCCGGGCGCAGCGGGGACATCCGGCGGGGCAGGTTCATCCGGCGGGGCGATGGCATGACAGTCATCTTGCCCGATGCACGACCCCGCCCCGGCCGCCTGACCCCACGCCGAGGGCCGCGGCCGGGACAACCGCTCAGGCCGACCGCTGCCGCTCGGCCAGGGCCCGCCGGTACTCCTCGATGACGATGTCGTTCAGTTCCTGCACCGAGGTGTCCTTGGCCAGCTTGTCGAAGGTGATCTCGCCGTGCTGCAGCAGGTTGATCCGGTCGCAGACCTCGAGTGCCTGGCCGTAGTTGTGCATGATCATGATGATCGAGACCTGGCCCTGGCTCTTCAGGTCCTTGACCAGTTCCAGGATCATCGCCCCTTCCTTGGCGCCCATCGCGGCCAGCGGCTCGTCCAGCAGCAGCACCTTGGCGTTCGAGGTCACCGCCCGGGCCACCGCGATGGCCTGGCGCTGGCCACCGGACAGCTTGGCCACCTCCGAGTCGACCGAGGGGATGTCCACCCCGATCCGTTCGAGTTCCTTCTGGGCGGTGCGCCGCATGCTCCGGTTGGACAGCAGCGTCCAGCGGGTCCGCTCCCGGTTCAGGAACAGGTTGTGGTAGACGGTGAGCTCGTTGATCAGCGCCAGGTCCTGGAACACGGTGTCGATGCCGAGCGAGCGGGCGTGGTCCACCGACTTCAGCGTGACCTCCTGGCCCTCCAGGATGATCCGGCCCGAGGTCGGCGGCTGGAAGCCGCACATGATCTTGATCAGGGTGGACTTGCCCGCGCCGTTGTCACCCAGCAGCCCGAGCACCTCGCCCTGGACCAGGTGGAGGTTCACGTCGCGCAGTGCGGTCACCGCGCCGAACCGCTTGGTGATGTGCTCGACCCGGAGCGCATCACCACTGGGGTCGGCCGTCGTGGCCGGCTGCGCCTCGCCTGGGACTGGTTCGGTCGTCATCAGTTCCTCCCCGCTGCCCGCAGCCGCGCGAGCCGGACGTTGGCGATCATGGACAGCAGGATGGCCAGCCCGAACACGATGTCCAGCGGGTTGGCGCTGATCCCGGCGACGTTGAGGCCGTTGATCAGGGTGGCGAGCACGATCCCGCCGAGGAACGCGCCGATGATAGTGCCCTGCCCGCCGAGCATCGCCGTGCCGCCGATGACCGCCGCGGTCACCGCGTAGAACATCGGCTGGTATCCGCCGGCGCTCGGATCGATGGTGTTGACGTAGAAGGCGTTCTGCAGCCCGACGAATGCGCCCAGGGTCGAGGTGAGCATGAAGTTGCCGTACTTGATCCGGCCGGTCTTGATGCCGGCCTCGCGGGAACCCAGCGCGTTCCCGCCGGTCGCGATCGTGTGCAGGCCCCACTTGGTCCGGTTCAGCACCACGTAGAAGATCGCGGTGAGCACGACCGCCCAGATGAACTGGGACCACGGCGCCGCGCCGATCCAGCGCCCGATGCCCACCGAGGAGGCGGGGACGTTGGCCGGGTAGGCGTGTGACGTGGTCAGCGTGAGGCCGAGCAGGATGAACCCGGTGCCCAGCGTGGTGATGAACGAGGGCAGGCCCATGGTGACGGTGAGGAAGCCGTTGACCCAGCCCACCACCACCCCGAACAGCAGCGAGAGGATGATCGCCGCCACGACCGGCACCCCGTAGAAGTCGATCAGGTAGTGCATCAGGAACGGCGCGAACGTGAAGACGAAGCCGGCCGACAGGTCGATCTCGCCGCAGATCAGCAGGAACACCTCGCCGATGGCGATGATGATGATCGGAGCCGCGGTCTCCGACAGCAGGTTGGCCAGGTTCGTCTGGCTGACGAACGTGGAGTTGTACCGGATGCCGAAGTAGAGCAGCAGCACCACGGCCACCACGAAGACCGTCGCCTCACGCTGCCGGGCCAGCACCCCGAACACGCTGCCGAGCGGACTTCGCCGCGCGGGCTGCCCCCCGGGCGGCGATACGGTCTGCGCGCTGCGCTCGGTGATCTCGCTCATGTCGACTCCAGTTTCCCCTCAGCTCACCACGTCAACCGGCGGCAGGACAGGCTGGCAGTTATTAGCCAGTCTGCCCCGCCGCCGGTCATGCCGACCAGTCCCCCGGATATCCGGATATCAGGTGCTGGTGGTGGCAGTCGGGTTGCTGATCGCACCAGACGGGCGCGGGTTGGTACTTCTGCGCGCTGGTGGAGCCCTGGAACCGGCTGCTCACGGTGAACGGCTTGGCGTTGGACTTGGTGATGAACGTCAGGCCCGTGTCGGTGTCGGCCGGGGTGACCGTGCCGCCCGAGATGTTGTACAGGTAGAAGTACAGGGTCGGCAGGAAGCCCTGCATGTAGGGGTCCTGGTAGATGGTGAAGTTGGTCTTGCCGGCCTGGATGTTGGACAGCGTGGTCGGCGTGGTGTCGAACCCGCCGTTCGGGATCGTCAGGCCGGTCGAGCCCAGCGCCTGCGCGAGGTTCTGGGTGGAGCCCGCGTCCACCGCGAACGCGCCCTTGAGCGTCTTGTGCCCGGTCAGGAACGCCTTCTCCGCCGACAGCTCCTGGCCGGTCGCCGCGCCAGTGGCCACCTCGTGCACGGTGAAGGAGCTGCCGAGCACGGACACCGCACCGTCGTAGCGGGGCTGGATGTTGCCGGACCCGGGCGTGGCGATGAAGATGGCGATGTCGCCACCGCCGGGGACCAGTGACTTGATCTGGTTGCCCAGCTGCTGGCCGGAGATGTACAGCGCCTGGCCGACGTACGCCAGCCGGTTCGTGCCGATGTCCGGGACGCCCTTCTTGACCAGGCCGTCAGCGTTGTAGCTGAGCACCGGGATGCCCGCGTTCATCGCGTTCTTCACCGGGGTGGTGAACGAGGTGGCGTCAATCCCCGCGTAGGCGATCCCGGCCGCCTTGGCCGAGATGGCGGTGTTGAAGTAGCTCACCATCTCCGAGGCCAGCGAGTTCTGCGAGCCGCCCCACTTCGGGGTGGGCAGGCCGAGCAGCGCGGCCGCGTCCTGGAAGCCGTACTGGGTGGGCACGAAGAACGGGTTCGTGGTGACGTGGTTGACGTACCAGAACTGCCAGGCGGGCGTCTTCGGGAAGTTACCAACCGTGTTCTTGGCGGCCGAAGCCGGGGCGCTGGACGAGCAGGCGGCCAGCAGCCCCGCGGCGGCGGCGGAGGCACTGACCAGGCCGGCCCCGCTGAGCAGCCGACGGCGGGTCGGGCCGTCCTTCATGTTCAAGGTCTCGACAGCCTCATCGACCTTGGGGTCGATCTTCATGTATCTACCTCCAGGAGAATTGCCTCGGTACTCGGCGTGACGCCACGGCGCGGCGCGCCGGAAAACTGGCGAGGGACCCGGCCCCCGGGCCGGGCCGGCCCATGCTGCGCCATCACGGGTCACCCCGCAAGCACCGCTGGGGCGGCGAGGCTGCATCTGCCCGCGCTGGGCGCCGGGATCGCCGCCGCCGCGCGGGCCATGCCGGAGAATGCGGCCCAGCAACAGAGGCTGACCGCAGTCGCTGCATCGCCTGTCCTCGAATCGTTGTCGTTTTCCGAGGCTGGGCGGCCGCGGAGCTCCGGTGCTCAGCCACATTCGGGCGCCCGGATGGCTGACTCCGCCCCCAGGTTAGCGCTCTCAATCCGGTTCAAGATCGAGAACGACTGCCCCTTGTTGGAGCCTTAAGCTAAAACACACAGACTCGATCGTCAACGCACAAGATATAAAGATCCGGTTCCGGCGTCATCACAGGTCGGCTGCGCTGACCGTCGATCCCGCCCCAGGGGGTAAGGAGGGTCCAGGATGCTCGCCAGACATAGACAATCGCTGATCCTGGAAGACATCCGGCGAGCCGGAAGCGCCCGGGTCAGCGATCTCACGCAGCGCCTCGGCGTGTCGGACATGACCATCCGCCGTGACCTCGAAGCCCTGGCCCGGGCCGGGCTGATCGAGAAGGTGCACGGCGGGGCGGTGCTGCCCGGCTCGCCCAGCAGCCACGAGCCGGGGTTCGAGGCCAAGTCGGTCCTGGAAAAGCCGCAGAAGGAGGCCATCGCCCGGGCGGCCGCCGAGCTGGTCACGCCCGGCACCGCGATCGCCCTGTCCGCGGGGACGACCACGTTCGCCCTGGCCCAGCAGCTGCTGGATGTGTCCGGGCTGACGATCGTGACCAATTCGGTACGGGTGGCGAGCATCTTCGGGGTCCCCCGGGCCGCGGGGCAGTTCGGCGCCACCCCGCAGGTGGTGCTCACCGGCGGGGTGCGCACCCCCTCGGACGCGCTGGTCGGCCCGATCGCGGACATCGCGATCCGCTCCCTGCACGTGGACCTGCTCTTCCTGGGCTGCCATGGCATCGACCCGGTGGCCGGCCTGACCACGCCCAACCTCGCGGAGGCGGAGACCAACCGGGCCTTCGTGCAGGCCGCGCGGCGGGTCACGGTCGTCGCGGATCACACGAAATGGGGCATCGTCGGGCTGAGCAGCTTCGCCGAACTGGACGAGGTGGACACCTTCATCACCGACGGCCTGCTCCACGAGGAGGCCCGGGTCCTGCTCGGCGAGCGGGTGGGTGAGCTGGTCATCGCGGAGAGCCAGCCCGACGGCCAGGTCGGCTAGCCACCGCAGCCAGCCGGCTAGCCCCGCAGCCAGCGGGCTAACCGCGTCAGCTAGCGGCTAGTCGGCCCGGGCCGCCAGTGGGGAGCGGGCCGCCCCGAAGTCGGCCGACCGGCTGACCGGTGCCCACCCGGCCGCCTCCGCCTGCCGGGCCTGGGCCGATTCCCCGGCGATGCGCACCGCGTCCGAGCCCAGCAGCAGCCGCAGCGGCGGCTGGTCCAGGCGGGCGATCTCGGTGATGATCGCCGCGGCCCGGGCCGGGTCGCCCGGCTGCTGCCCGTCCACCGCGCGGCGGTAGCGGTTCATCTCGCCCACGGTCGGCTCGTAGTCCTCGCTGACCGGCAGGATGCGCATGGACGAGCCGCCCCAGTCGGTGCGGAACGCGCCGGGCTCCACGATGGTGACCTTGATGCCCAGCGGCCGGACCTCGTTGCTGAGGACCTCGGAAAACCCCTCCACGGCGTACTTGGCTGTCTGGTAGCCGCCCATCCCGGGGGTCCCGCCGACCCGGCCCCCGATGGACGAAATCTGGATGATGTGCCCCGAGCGCTGCGCGCGGAGCACGGGCAGGGCCGCCCTGGTCACGTTGACCACGCCGAACAGGTTGGTGTCCAGCTGGGCCCGGAACTCCTCCTCCGGCAGGTCCTCGATGGACGCGGAGGTGGCGTAGCCCGCGTTGTTCACCACCACGTCGAGGGACCCGAACTCCGTCACCGCCGCCTGGACCGCCTCGCGGGCCGCCACCGGGTCGGTGACGTCGAGGGCCACGGGCCGGATCCGGCCGCCGTAGCGCGCCACGAGGTCGTCCAGCGACCCGGGACGGCGCGCCGCGGCGGCCACCTGGTCCCCGTCGTCCAGCGCGGCCTGGACGATCTCCCGGCCCAGGCCACGGGAGCTGCCGGTGATGAGCCACGTCTTGGCCATGGGTGCCTCCGGGTGGCGCGTTACTAACTGACTAGTTGGATATCTCCATGAAAGCGCAGCAGCCGAGACGGCTGTCAACTGAACAGTTAGTTGCTAGCCTGGGCGGGTGGCGCGTGACGCGGACCGGACCAGGAGGCGGCTGCTGGCCGCCGCGACCGACGAGTTCGCGGCGCTGGGCATCGCAGGCGCCCGGATCGACCGCATCGCCGCCGCGGCGGGCTGCAACAAGGCGATGATCTACGCCTACTTCGGCAACAAGGACGGGCTCTTCGAGGCGTCCTTCGCGGCCCACGTGGCCGGGTTCCTGGAGCAGGTGCCGTTCGACGTGACCGACCTGCCCGGCTATGCCGGGCGCCTGTTCGACTACTTCGAGGACCACCCGGCGGCCCTGCGGCTGTCGATCTGGTACCGGCTCGAGCGCCCGCGGGGGGCGCCGCTGCGGGCCGTGGTCTCCGCCAATCAGTCCCGGCTGGATCAGCTGGCGCAGGCCGAGCGGTCGGCGCTGCTGCCGGGCCGGTACACCCCGGCCGAACTGCTCGCGCTGGTCCAGTCGGTGGCGACCGCGTGGGCCTCGATGAACCCGGAATTCGGCCAGGACGCCCCGGACCGGGACCGCCGCCGCGCCACCGTGGTTGACGCCGTGGCGCGGCTGATCGCCTGACCCGTCGGCCTACGGGCGCGGCGACGCCTGACCGTCGGCCTACGGCGGCGGCCGATGCCTGACCGCCGTCAGGAGACGGTGACCTCCGGGGTGGCCGGGGGCTGGTCGCCCGGCATGGACTCGGCGAGCTTCATGGCCTCCTCGATGAGGGTCTCCACGATCTGCGACTCCGGCACGGTCTTGATGACCTCACCCTTGACGAAGATCTGCCCCTTGCCGTTGCCCGAGGCCACGCCCAGGTCAGCCTCACGGGCCTCGCCGGGGCCGTTCACGACGCAACCCATCACCGCGACGCGCAGCGGCACCTCCAGCCCCTCGAGCCCCGCGGTGACCTGATCCGCCAGCGTGTACACGTCGACCTGGGCCCGGCCGCAGGACGGGCAGGACACGATCTCCAGGCCCCGGTCGCGCAGGCCGAGCGATTCCAGGATCGCGTTGCCCACCTTGACCTCCTCGACCGGGGGCGCGGACAGCGACACCCGGATGGTGTCCCCGATCCCCTCGGCGAGCAGCGCACCGAACGCGGTCGCGGACTTGACCGTCCCCTGGAAGGCGGGACCGGCCTCGGTGACCCCGAGGTGCAGCGGGTAGTCGCAGGCCTGGGCCAGCTGCCGGTACGCCGCGATCATGACGACCGGGTCGTGGTGCTTCACGGAGATCTTGATGTCGGTGAAGCCGTGCTCCTCGAACAGGGAGCACTCCCAGAGCGCCGATTCCACCAGGGCCGCGGCGGTGGCCCGGCCGTGCTTGGCCAGCAGGCGCTTGTCGAGCGAGCCCGCGTTCACGCCGATCCTGATCGGGATCTGGGCCGCCGACGCGGCCCGCGCGATCTCCGCGATCTTGTCGTCGAACGCCTTGATGTTGCCCGGGTTGACGCGGACCGCGCCGCAGCCCGCGTCGATCGCGGCGAACACGTACTTCGGCTGGAAGTGAATGTCGGCGATCACCGGTATCTGGGACTTACGGGCAATTTCCGGCAGCGCGTCCGCGTCATCCTGCGACGGCACCGCGACCCGGACGATCTGGCAGCCGGACGCGGTCAGCTCCGCGATCTGCTGCAGCGTGGCGTTCACGTCCGCGGTCACCGTGGTGCACATCGACTGCACCGATACCGGGGCACCGCCGCCCACCGGGACCGCGTGCTTCCCCTTGCCCACCATGATCTGGCGCGACTTCCGCCGCGGCGCCAGGGGCTCGGCCGCGGGCTGTGGCATGCCTAGATCAATGCTCATGATCCTGTTTCCCTCACTGTGTCCCGGTCCAAGGGTGTCTTAGCCGAAGGGTCCCGTTATTCAGATACCTGCGTCCATCACGTTCGCCCCACTTGTACCAACTGCCGCTGGTACCAACCACCACCGGGGGCTGAAGCATCCCGGGTAGGCCGGCCGATCCGCATCACCCTCACTGGGGTATGTGCACCGGATTCACGAGGTCCGCCATGATCAGCAGCAGCCCGAAGCCGACCAGCAGGGCGAATACCCCGACGCTGACCGGGAGGAGCTTGCGCATGTCCACCAGTCCCGGGTCTGGCCGGCGTCGGAGCCGGGCGATCCAGGACCGGATCTGCTCGTAGATGACGACGGCCAGGTGGCCGCCGTCCAGCGGCAGCAGGGGCAGCAGGTTGAACAGGCCGACGAAGATGTTCAGCGAGATGACGATGAACAGCACGATCGAGACCTTGGTCTGCCAGCCGACCTTGGCCGCGAAGGCCTGGCCGGTGTACTCCCCCGCGCCGACCACGCTGGTCACGTTGCCGCCCGCGGTGCTGCTCCGGTTCTTGGCGAACAGTTCGGGAATGGCCTTCGGGATGCTCCCGAGGGCCTGCACGGAGCCGACCACGATCGAGCCGAACTCCGAGCCCGCATAGGTGACCGCACGGATCGGGTTCACCGTCGCGTACAGCACGGCCGGGGAGATGCCGAGGTAAGAGCCCTTGCGCCCGTTCACCACGGCCAGCGAGGGATGCAGGGTCAGCTCGTGGCCGTTGCGGACCACGGTCACCGTGACCGGCGTGCCCGCCTTCTGCTCGCGGATCGCCGCGCCCAGCTCATTCCAGGTGTGCACCCGCGTGCCGCCGAGCGCGATGATCTTGTCACCGGTACGGAGGCCCGCCTTGACCGCCGGCGACGCGGGATCAGACTTGGCGCAACTGGCGGCGCTGATGCTGGCCGGCACGCAGGGGTCGATGGACCCGATCGTGGAGGAATTCGTATTGGCCAGGCCTATCCCCACGGCCAGGATGAACAGCAGCACGAAGGCCAGCGCGAAGTGCATGAACGACCCGGCACCCAGCACGATCATCCGCTGCCAGGGGGGCTGCCTGCGGAACGAGCGCGGCTCGTCCTCGGGGTCCACGTCCTCGAGGGCAGTCATTCCGACGATCTTGACGTAACCGCCCGCGGGGAGGACCTTGACGCCGTACTCGGTCTCGCCGCGGACGATGGACCACAGCGTCTGCCCGAAGCCCACGAAGAACTGGGTGACTTTCATCCGGAACTTCTTCGCCGTGACGAAGTGCCCGAACTCGTGCAGCATGATCGAGAAGAGCAGGGCGAAGATGAAGATGATCCAGCCGAGCAGGGTCATCCGGCTGACTCCCCCTCTCCGTGGGACCCGGTCTGGGCCTCGCGCACGCCGCCTCGTCCTTCGCCAGTCAGTTCCAGCGCCCGGATCCGCGCCCAGCGATCCGCGGCGAGCACGTCCTCCAGGGTGACCGCGTCCCGGGCCGCGCTCTCATGCTCAGAGACTACCTTCGCCACGGTGTCAACGATTCGGGGGAACGCGATCCGGCCGGACCGGAATGCCTCAACGCAGATCTCGTTGGCCGCGTTGTAGACGGCCGGGGCGGTGCCGCCGGTGCTCCCGGCCTCGCGGGCCAGCCCGACGGCGGGGAACGCGTCGTGGTCCAGCGGCTGGAAGGACCAGGTGTGCGCGCGGCTCCAGTCGAGGGCCGGACCCGCGTCCGGAACCCGGTCCGGCCAGGCCAGCCCCAGCGCGATCGGGATCCGCATGTCCGGCGGGCTGGCCTGGGCGATGGTCGCGCCGTCGGTGAACTCGACCATGGAGTGGATGACCGACTGCGGATGCACCACCACCTCGATCCGGTCGAATCCGATGCCGAACAGCAGGTGCGCCTCGATCAGTTCCAGTCCCTTGTTGACCAGCGTCGCCGAGTTGATCGTGACCACCGGGCCCATGTTCCAGTTCGGGTGGGCCAGGGCCTGGGCCGGCGTGACGTGCTCAAGATCCGCCTTGCTCCGGCCGAGGAACGGGCCACCGCTCGCGGTCAGCACCAGTCGGCCCACCTCGCCGGCCCGGCCGCCCCGCAGGCACTGCGCGATGGCCGAGTGCTCGGAATCGACCGGCACGATCTGGCCGGGGGCCGCCTTGCCCGCCACCAGCGGGCCGCCCACGATCAGGGACTCCTTGTTGGCCAGGGCCAGGGTCCGGCCCGCCTCCAGGGCGGCCAGGGTGGCGGCCAGGCCGACCGATCCGGTCACGGCGTTCAGCACGACATCACAGGGCCAGGTGGCGGCCTCCGCCACCGCGTCCGGGCCCGCCAGCACCTTGGGCAGCGGCCGGGTGTGGCCGGTCCCGGACGCCTGGGCGCGCAGCGCCTCGCGTACCTCCCCGGCGGCGTCCTCCCGGGCCACGGCGACCACCTCGGCGCCGAACTCGAGGGCCTGGGCCGCCAGCAGGCCGGGATTACCTCCGCCCGCGGCCAGCCCGGCCAGCCGGAACCGGCCCGGATTGCGCCGCACGATGTCCGCGGCCTGGGTCCCGATGGAGCCGGTCGAGCCGAGCAGGACGATGTCACGGACCGGGCCGCTCTGCCCGGGCTGCGCTGTTTCCATGCCGCCATTCTCCGCCATGCGGGCCAGGCCCGCCGTCGCACCCGGCCGGCCGCCGCACCGGCGACCGCACTCAGCCAGCCGGAGCACCGGGCCAGCCAGAGCACCGCGCCAGCCGGAGCCCCCTCTCCGGTGCTAGCCGGCCGGGGACACCTGGGCCAGCGGCTCCCAGTCCGGGCGCAACGGCATCCCGGCCTGGCCCTCGGAACCCAGCCGGACCCCGAGCACCTGGTGCAACTGGACGACGTTGCGCTCGAACCCGAGCCGCGATCCGGCCATGTAGAGGCGCCACACCCGGGCGGTGCCCTCGCCGACCTCGGCCACCGCCTCGTCCCAGTGCTCGTCGAGGTTGGCGCACCAGCCGGCCAGGGTCATCGCGTAATGCTCGCGCAGGTTCTCCTCGTGCCGCACCTCGAACCCGGTGTCGTGGATGAGGGAGATCAGGTAGCCCGGTCCTTCCAGCTCACCGTCGGGGAACACGTAGCGGTTGATGAAACCGCCGACCACGCGGCCCGGGCGCTGGTCGTCCGGGCGGGTGATGCAGTGGTTCAGCAACCGTCCCTCGGGCCGCAGCTTGCCGTACAGGAAGGAGAAGTAGCCAGGCAGCTGGGCCCGGCCGATGTGCTCGGTCAGCCCGATCGAGCTCACCGCGTCGAACTCTCCCTCGGGCACGTCGCGGTAGTCGAGGTGCCGGATCTCGGCCAGCTCGCCCAGGCCCTCCTTCTCGATGGCCTGCTGCCCCCAGGCCGCCTGCTGGGCGGAGAGGGTCACGCCGAGCGCCTTGACGCCGTATTCCCGGGCCGCGTGCCGGACCATGCCGCCCCAGCCGCAGCCCACGTCGAGCAGCCGCATCCCTGGGCGCAGGCCCAGCTTCCGGGCCACCAGATCGTGCTTATAGGCCTGGGCCTCCTCCAGCGACGCATCGGGGCGCGGGTAGCAGGCGCAGGTGTAGGCCATGGACGGCCCGAGCACCCATTCGTAGAACGTGTTGGACACGTCGTAGTGGTGGGAGATGGCCGTGGCGTCGCGCTTCTTGGAGTGCAGCCGCCCGGCGATCCAGCGGCGGTTCACCCGGACCTCCTGCGGCGGCGGCGGTATCCGGGGCAGCAGCAGCCTGGGCCCGCCCAGGTCCTGCAGCAGCCGGAGCCGTTCGGGCAGGTCGATGTGAACCTGCTGGGCCTGGACCATCCGGGACAGCGCGTCGTACATGTCGCCCTCGACGTCCAGGTGCCCGGACACGTACGCGCGGGCCAGGCCCAGCGCGCCCGGCGCCTGGGCCAGGTAGGACACCGCGACCGGGGAGCGCACGGTGATCCGCACCGGAGCGTCCGGGGCGCCCGCCCGGCTCCCGTCGTAGGCCACGAACTCCACGGGGGCATCGGGGCCCGCCACCTTCTCGAATACGTCGGCTAGCGCCATCCCTGCCATCCCTTCTGCTGCGCGCTCAATGGCCGCGCACGCACTTCTCGTACAGGCCGGCCAGCCGGCCACCGCCGTCGTACCTCTCCTTGAGCGCGGCGTAGGCGGGCCCGTTATAGCTCGCCCAGAACTGCTCCTGGGTGTAGAACGACGTCGAGTACAGGCCCTTGTGCCCGCCGAGCGCGGCCACCTCGTCCTCCACCAGCCGGTTGTGATAGCCGTCCGCCCGGCCCGCAGGCAGCGGCACGGTGCCCCAGAAGCCGAAGTTGACGTACACCTCACCGGGCGCCAGCGGGTAGAGCGGCCAGGCCTGGTCGCTGCGCAGCCGCAGCGGGCACAGCCAGACCGGGCTCATGCCGACCTCCGCGGCGAAGTACCGGAGGAACTCTGCGCCGCGGCCGACCGGGATCTCGACGTCCTGGATGACGTCCTCACGTGGCGGCTGACCGCGGCGGGCGGCCAGCCGGCCGGACAGGCCGTGCCGCTTGTCGAAGGCGACCAGCCTGCGGTACACGTCGGATCTCCGGTACCGGCGCGGCCAGAGCTTGCGGATCACCGGGTTCTGCATCCCGAACGGCCGGGAGCACCAGAACCAGTCGGTATCCCAGCGCCACAGGTAGTCGCGGACGGTGAGGAAGTCCTCCCGGGGCCCGCGCAGCGACTGGTAGAAGATCTGGTCGCCGGTGTAGTCGCTGGTCCACGGGGCCACATCGCTGAACGCCGCCACGGTGAGGTAGATCTCGTCCAGGCTGAACATGGCGCCGTCCAGGAAGTCCGCCCGGTGGCCCTGCATAGCTGCCCTCGGCCGCGATCTGCGCCACCGCCGCCATGCAGCTTTCAGGGTCGCCGAAGCGGAAGTGCCGCAGGTGGACGAACGGCGCCACCGGCTCCAGTTCGATCGTGAGCGACAGCGCGTAGCCCAGGGTGCCGTAGGAGTTCGGGAAGCCGCGGAACAGGTCGGCGTGCTCGTTGTCCGCGGTGGCCGTCACCACCTGGCCGTCCCCGGTGAGGATCTCCATGGCCAGGACCGACTCATGCGGCATGCCCAGGCGCAGCGAGGTGGACTCGATGCCCAGGCCGGTGACCGCACCGCCGAGGGTGATGGTCTTCAGCTGGGGCACCACGAACGGCATCAGGCCGTGCGCCAGGGTCGCGTCGGCCAGGTCCTCGTAGGTGGTCATGCCGCCCACTACGGCGGTGCGGGACGCGGGATCGACGTGCAGCACCTGGCTGAACGCGGAGACGTCCAGCTCACCGGCCTGGGACCCCGGCGACTGATCGCGGAACCGGAACAGGTTGGAGGTGCGCTTGGCCAGCCTCACCTTCGCGCCGGGCGGGACGGCGGCGTAAGCCTGCTGGATCGCGGCCACCGCAGCTTCGTGGGCCTGCCGCACCCCGGCGGGAAGGGCCTCCGCCGCACTGGCGAGTGCCCCTGCCGCGGTGGCGGGGGCGGCCCCGGCTGACCCCGGCTGGTCCTCCGTCACGCCCGCGGAATCCACGCTCACGGAGCCACCACGATTACTCTGCGGTCTGATACCGCTACTGCTAGAGTCAGTCACTCTGCCTCTCCTCGCTCAAGGCCGGCCCGACCTCGAGGCTGAGGACGAACGCAGCGGGCTCATGTGGGCAAGTTCCCGGCCGACTCCGGCGAACGGCGGGGGAAGTTTACCGTGCGGTAGCCCTCCGGTTGAACTCCCGTCCAGGTCCTGCACCCGTCCCGGCCGCACCGGCCTAGCGCGACGGCTGTTTCCGGGCGGCTCGGCGGCCCCGCCCGGCCCGCGCCCGGCCGCCTGGCCCGGCCGGTCCGGCCTCGGCCCCGGAGTCCGGCAGGTCGTAGCTGGCCGCCACCTGCTCGGGTGTCATCGGGACCCGGGCCGCCGAGGGCGGCACGCCTGCGTCCATGACTGTCGCGCAGCAACTGGGCCAGCGAATACTCCGGGTCTGCGGCCAGGGCCCGGTCGATCGCGATGTTGGCCAGCGCTCCCTCGCCGGACTGCCAGGCGGTGAAGGCGAGCAGGGAGGCGGGGGCGGGCAGGTAGGCCGGGGTGGCCCGGCGGACCACATCGGTCCACAGCCGCAAATGCGCGGCACGGAAGCCGGGATCCATCCGGGACCAGGCGTCGTCCCGGACGGCGAGGTGAGCCAGGACCACCGTGAGCCAGGCCACCGGCTCGTCGGCCAGCGGCTGGCCACCGGCCCGGTACGTGGCGATGGCCTCCTGGACGGCGCGCCGCCCCGCGTCCACCAGCAACCGCTCCCGGCGGCCCGCACCCGGCCCGGACGCCTGCGCGATCAGCCCGGCCGCGCGTTCCCGGGCCCGGCTGGTGGCCCGCTCCATGGACCGCGCCGCGGCGCCGGTGACCGGGGCGAGGGTACCGGCCAATGCCGCCCGGTCTGGGTAGGCGACCAGCCCGGCCACGGACATGGCGGCCGCGGCGGGATTGGCCTGGACGTCGAACGGCACGCCGTCCGCGGGACAGCACTCGGGGTTCTCGCAGAGATAGGACCAGTAGCGGCCGTCTTCGACCCGCATGAGCTCGTGTAACCGCAGCCCCGCCTGCCGCACGGCCCCAGCCAGGGCGTCCGCGACGGGCGTGACCAGGGCACCTGGACCGTAGCCCACGCCGATCACGGTGCTCAGCCGGCGCTGCCGGAGCACCCCGGCGGCGTGCTCGGCGATGTCCGCCGCGTGGACGGTGTCCGGCGGGTCGGGAAGGTCGTAGCGGAAGGCGAGCTGGACCCGGGCCCGCGGCCGCCCGACCCCCATCACGACCAGGCTGCGGGCCGGATGGAAGCCGAGCAGGTGCGGCACGACGGCCAGGACGTCAGCGGGGGCACTGACCCGTATCCGGGGCTGACGGGAGAACGCGCTGGAGCTTGAGACTGACGGTGTGTTGTCCATGACTCCAGGCTGCTGGGCGCGGCCTTCCGGCGGCCAGCACAGAATGACGTTCTGTGGATAACACGGCACGTCCAGTGTTAAATTCGCACACTTGTCCACCGCACGGGAACTCGCCTTGACAAATGGCGCGGCCCGAGTGGCGCGGAGGGCGGGACCGGACGCCAAGCCTATTTCCCGGCGAAAAGTCACTATTCGATACACGACGGGACGACCGTGCACCGCAGCGATAGGCTGACGCGGACATTTCGGGATCTGGGCGGCGCCTCACGCGCTCCAGCGGAACTCGCTCACCGGAGGTAGCTGTGCGCCTAGGCTCGGCCCTGCTCATTATCTGGCTGGTCATCGGGGCCATCGCTGGAGCTCAGCGCCACTACTACGGTGGCAACGTCGCAAGCTGCACGAAGGCCAGCACCATCCTGGTGACGATCTTGGCCGGCCCGCTGAACTACGTCGGGGTGAACCCCAAGGTGGACTGCCACGTGCCCAAGCCCAGCGGTAGCTGACGACCCCGGCCGCGGATTATCCCGGCTGGGGTCTCCGGTGCCCGGGCGGACAGCCCTCAGTGCCTGGCCGGGAAGTACTTGCTGAGGAAGCCGTTCCGGAACTTGCCGTCCGGGTCGTAGCGGCCCAGCAGGTTCTGGAAGTCGGCTGACCGCGGATACAGCGCGCGCACCACGTGCGGGGGCATGCCGAACACCTTCGCCCAGTGCGGGCGGGCACCGAGCGGGGTAAGCAGGTGTTCCATCGCGGCGATCACCGGGGTCACCGCCGCGGTGTCCTTGATCCAGGTGAAGTGCAGGGCCACCGTGTCCCGCTGGAAACTCGTGCTCAGCCACAGGTCATCGGGGGCGACGGTGCGGATCTCGGCGATCTGCAAGACCGGGGCCAGCAGGCTGCCCAGGCTGGCCAGGGCGTCGAACGCGCCCCCTGCCACCTGCCGGGAGCAGGAGGTACTCGGACTGCAGTTCCTGCCCGCTGCTGGGGGTGAACTCGGCCCGGAAATGGGGCAGCCGCTGGTGCCACGGTCCCGGCACACCCAGCTGCTCGGTGGCGTGGGCAGGATCACCGCCCGGTACCGGGTTGACCTGCCGGTCGGCCAGCGTGGCGTCCATCCACCGCGGGACCGGCTGCCACGCGCCACGCTCGTCGTCGCGGACCTTGAGCCAGAGCTGCCCGTGCCGGTCATCACGCCAGTTCGTGAACACGCTGACGCTGTAGGCGCTGCCGAAGATCTCATCGAAATGGCTCTGCAGCATGGCTGCGGGCAGGCCCTCGTAGACGTACTGGCGGATGCCGAACGCCGGGACGAGGTCCAGGGTCAGCGCGCTGACCAGGCCGAGCGAGCCCAGCCCGACCACGCACCCGCGGAACTCCTCGCCTCCGGTATCGCGGCGCAGGGTCCGCACACTGCCGTCGGCGGTGATCAGCTGCAGGCCGGACACCATGGTGGCCAGGTTCCCGTTGGCGTCCCCCGAACCGTGGGTCGCGGTGGCCACCGCCCCGGCGACCGACAGGTGCGGGAGTGAAGCCATGTTGCGCAGGGCGTAGCCGGCCGCATTCAGCTGTTCGGTGAGTTCCCGGTAGCTGATCCCGCCCGGCACGGTGGCCGCAGCCCCGCCGGGGGCGATGTCGATGACCGGGGGCAGATCCGCGAGCGAGATGAGCACGCCCGGAGTGTCGGCGATCCGGTTGAACGAGTGGCCGGTGCCGACGGCGCGCACCTGGGCGTTCGCGGCGACCAGCTCCTGGGCTTCGCTGATGCTGCGGGGCCGCGCCACCCGGGCGGCCCGGTAGACGACGTTGCCGGCCCAGTTGGTCTCCCGCGCAGTCACCGCACCTACCCTCGCCTCATCGACCGGGCCTCGCCGGCCGGCCGTGGCGGCCCTGGCGGGCGGCGAACGGGACCCTCAGCCAGCGGCGAGGGCAGTGCGCCAGCCGTCGGCGCCGGACCGGGTGACATATTACGTGGCAGCGCCTCTCCGGGCCTAGGCTGCCCTGGCCCCGGTCTCGTCGTTGATCTGGAGGACTGCGTTGATCTGGAGGAACAGATATGCCCGATCGGCCAGCTGAGCCCGGCCGCCCTGCTGCGCCCCGGAGGCTCCCGCCCGGGGCTGCCGCGGCCGCCGACGAGGTGGTGGCGAGTTACCAGCGCGGCGAGGGCCAGCCCGCCGTCGCGTACGGGATCGTGGCCGGCGGATCGCTCGCCCACGCCGGCGGCGTGGGCGAGAGCTGGCTCGGCGGCCCGCCGCCCGGCGCGGACACGGTGTTCCGGATCGCCTCGATGACCAAGAGCTTCACCGCCTCCGCGGTGCTGGCGCTGCGTGACAGTGGCGTGCTGCGGCTGGACGATCCCGTCACGGATTTCGTCCCCGAACTGCGTGGCCAGCCCGGGGCGACGGCCGACTCACCGGCCATCTCGCTGCGGCATCTGCTCACGATGACCTCGGGCTTCCCGACCGATGACCCGTGGGGTGACCGGCAGCAGGGCACCCCGCTGCCCGATTTCGCGGCGATACTGGCCCGGGGCGTGCGCCCGGCCTGGGCGCCGGGCACCCGCTTTGAGTACTCCAACCTGGGCTACGCGGTGCTCGGGCGGGTGATCGCGGCCGTGACCCAGGCCGACTACGCCGACTTCGTCCGCGACCGGGTCCTCGGCCCGCTCGCCCTGACCCGGACCGGGTTCGAGGCGGCGGAGTTCGACCCGGACGGGCTGGCCCGCGGATACACCCGCGGCCCGGGCGGGTGGACCGAGCTCACCCCGGAGCCCCACGGCGCGTTCGCCCCCATGGGCGGGGTGTTCAGTTGTGTCCGTGACCTGGCTCGCTGGGTCGACGGCTTTGCCGCGGCCTTCCCGCCGGGCGGCCAGCGGGGCGGCGATGCCCATCCACTGGCCCCGGCCACCCGGCGCGAGATGCAGCAGCCCGCCGTGACCTTGCCGGAGGCGCAGCCGCGGTTCCCCGGAAATCCCGCCGCGGGCAGCCAGTACGGGTACGGGTTCGGGTTGTTCACCGAAGAGACCAGCGCCTGGGGACGGCTCGTCTACCACAGCGGCGGTTATCCGGGCTTTGGCAGTCATATGCGCTGGCACCCGGAGACCGGCCTCGGCGTGGTCGTGCTGGCCAACAGCACCTACGCGGGCGCATCCGTGCTGGCCGCCCGGCTCATGGAGGAGCTGCTGAAGGCCGCGGCGGCCGAGGACGAGGCGGCCGGGCGCGGGGCACCTGCGGGAGACCAGGCGGCGGGCGGAGCGCCGGCGGTGGTCCACGGGCCGGCCCCTGCGCCCGGCGGTCCCTGGCCGGAGACGCTGCGCGCCCAGCAGGTGGTCACCGGGCTGCTGGCCCGCTGGGATGACGAGGTGGCGGAGCGGTTGTTCGCGGGCAACGTCGCGCTGGACCAGCCGCTGGACCGGCGCCGCGAGCGGATCGCCCGGATGTGGGAGCGCCTGGGCGCGCCGCGCCCCAGCACCCAGGGTGCGCCGAGGCCGGCGGAGTTCGACTCGCCCGCACACTGCCGCTGGTGGCTGCACGGCGAGCACGGTGACACGCAGGTCGAGATCCTGCTCACCCCGGAGAACCCGCCCCGGGTCCAGTCGCTGACGGTCACCGTGCCGCCCGCGGCCGATTCCCCGCTCTGGCGGCAGACCCAGGCCCTCATCGACCTGCTCAACTCGTCGCTGACCGATGGCGTGCCGTCCTGGCCCGCGGAGCTGCCCGTGTCCGGGCTGGTCGACACGGGCCTGCTGCTCCGCCAGCTGCGGATGGCCAGCGCCTGGGCCGGAGCGTGCCGGCCCGGGGCGTTCTGCGGCGGCAACGGGCAGACCAGCACCGCGGTCGAGCTCGACGGCGAGCACGCCGGGCTCACCCTGGCCGTGGAACTGGACCGGGGGCAGCCGTCGCTCCGCCGGGTGGACATCGCGCCGCGCGGCTGAGCCCGGCCTGGCTCAGCCGCGCTCGGGCTGCTGGCTTTCCAGGAAGCGGTCCACCAGCCCGCGGATCACGGTCGCCATCGAGAAGCCGTGCTCGCCACACCAGGCCCGCAGCCGCGCATGCTGGTCGGCGGAGAACCGGACCGGCACCATCTGCTGAGCCGGTGACGACGAGCCGCGGACCAGTTCGGCCACCACGGCCTGCCCCCACTCCCGGGTCTGCGTCTGGACCTGCTGCTGGTGGCCCAGCTCCCAGCCGAGCCGCCGGGCCAGCGGGCCGGGGACCCCGGCCCGCTGCGACCGGAACCCGGTGCGCAGCAGCCACGCGTATACCCGGTCGCGGTCCTCGGGAGGCAGCTGACCAACGGCCTGGACCAGCAGCCGGGACGCGTCCTCGGCCCCGGCGTCGGCCAGGGATTCCGGCGGGACGAACGGTTCCAGGTCCTCCGGCTCGAGCGGGCCGGCCGGGATCGGAGGCTCGGTGGGCCCGGGGGGCGCTGGCGGGTCAGCGGGCTCAGGGGGCTCGGGCGGATCGACCGGGTCCGGCGGGTCCAGGGGATCTGGCGGGTCGGGACGGTCCGGGGGGATGCCGGTCATCGAAGGCTCCTGACGCGAGGCATGCGATATCGCCTACCGATATCACGGTATCGCGCTCCCGGCCAGACCGGGACGGCCTCGCGGCGTCCTTCCATGATCACGGCCAGAAAGGGGTGCCACAAGCCAGAAATTGACCGTGATCACGGAGGGTGCGGGGCGCGGTCAGCGGGCTTAGAGGGACACGCCGAGCAGGGCGTCTACGGCGTCCCGGACCAGCTCTGCCCCGGAGTCCGCCGGCGGCGTCGCGCCCGCGAGCACGTCCTCGGCCCAGCCGTCCACGACCGCCAGCGCCCCCGGGGCGTCGAGGTCATCGGCGAGCCGCTCCCGCACCGCAGCCAGCACGGCCTCGCCGCGGCCCGGGGACGACGGGACGCCGGGCGAGGACGGCGCCCCGGCCACCTGGACCGCCTCCCGCCAGCGGGCCAGCCGCTCCGCGGCGGCGGACAGCCCCGCGTCCGTCCAGTCCCAGTCCTGCCGGTAATGGTGCGCCAGGATGGCCAGCCGGACCGCCATGGGGTCGTGGCCGTCCGCCAGCAGCCGGGACACGAACACCAGGTTGCCGAGCGACTTGGACATCTTCTCGCCGTCCAGGCGGACCATCCCGGCGTGCACGTAGTGCCGCGCAAAGGCGTCCGGCTCGAGGGCCACCCGGGCGTGCGAGGCGCTCATCTCGTGGTGCGGGAAGATAAGGTCCGTGCCGCCCGCCTGGATGTCGAACGTGGTGCCCAGGTACTCGGTCGAGATCGCCGCGCATTCCACGTGCCAGCCGGGCCGCCCCTGGCCGAACCGGGACCCCCAGGCCGGCTCGTGCGGCCGGGCCGCCAGCCAGACCAGCGCGTCCAGCGGGTCCTTCTTACCGGGACGGCCTGGATCGCCGCCGCGCTCCGCGAACAGCGCCAGCATCTCGCCCCGGTCCAGCCGGGACACCGAGCCGAACGCCTCGTCGCTGCCCCGCGCGAAGTACTGGTCCGCTTCCAGGTCGTACAGGGCGCCCCGCTGGGCGAGGCGGCCCGCGAACCGCTCGATAACCCCCAGGGCCTCCACCGCGCCGACCAGCCGGGTGGGCGGCAGCACCCGCAGGGTCGCCATGTCGGCGCGGTAGCGGTCGATCTCGCGGTCGGCCAGCTCGCGCCAGTCATCACCATCCCGGGCCGCCCGTTCCAGCAGCGGGTCGTCCACGTCGGTCACGTTCTGCACGTAGGTCACGTGATGGCCCGCGTCCCGCCAGGCGCGGACCAGCAGATCCCAGGCCATGAACGTGGCGGCGTGCCCAATATGGGTGGCGTCGTACGGGGTGATCCCGCACGCGTACAGCGTGGCGTCCGGCCCGGCGGCGGCTACCACCAGCTCGCCGGAAGAGGTGTCGAACACAAGGGGCTCGGGGCCGTGCCCCGGCAGCTCAGGAATGCTTACGCCACGCCAGGAGTCCATGAGCGCAGGTTATCTCTGCCGCTCCCCTGGGCCGGCCGGGGTGGCCGGCCCGGTGGACGGCCCGGTGGCCTGCAGGGACGGCCAGCTCAGCGCCTGCGACGCCTGCTCGAACGCGTACGCCAGGGCGATCAGGGCCGGCTCGCTCCACGCCGGGCCGAGGAACGACAGGCCCACCGGCAGCCCGCTGACCTGGCCCGCCGGGACCGAGATGGCCGGGTACCCGGCCACCGCGGACGGCCCTGAGGTGTGGAACACGTCGTTGTCCCCCAGCACGTAGTCGGTCAGGGACGCCGGGTTCGCGGTCAGCGTGACGATGGCGTCGAGCCGGTGACTGGTCAGCGGGCCGTCCAGCGCCTCCCGGGCCCGGCTGCCCGCCTCCGCCCGCGCCGCCAGGGCGGCCGGATCGGCGGGATCCCCGCTGGTGGCCTCGGCCTGGATAAAGGTTTCCTGGCCGAAGTGGGCGAGCACGGACGGGCCGTTATCGATATTGAAGTCGATGAGCTCCGCCAGCGACCGCGGAGCATGGCCGGGCACCGCCCGCAGGTATCCGTTGATCTCGCGCTTAAATTCATGCAGCAACGAAACCCATTCGGGGTCGCTGATACCGGCCGCGCCGGGCAACTCGACCGGGTCGAGAACGGTCGCGCCGAGATCCCGCAGCACGTCCAGGGCCGCGTCCAGGACGGCCATGATCGTGTCACCCGCCTCGTGGCAGCCGTCCCGCCACACCCCGAGGCGGGCGCCGGCCAGCGCGCCGGCGTCGAGGAAGGCCGTGTAGTCGGCGGGCCGGCCCGCCGCGGCCACGGTGACCGGGTCGGCCGGATCCGGGCCGGCCAGCACCCCGAGCAGCGCGGCGGCCTCCGCGACGGTCCGGGCCATCGGGCCCGCGGTGTCCTGGGCCGAGGAGATGGGGACGATCCCGTGCCGGCTGACCAGGCCCAGCGTGGGCTTGATGCCGACCACCCCGCAGGCGCTCGCCGGGCACACGATCGAGCCGTCGGTCTCGGTGCCGATCGCCATCGGGGCCAGGCCAGCCGCCACGGCCACGCCCGAGCCGGAACTAGATCCCGACGGGTTGCGGTCCAGCGCGTGCGGGTTGGCGGCCTGGCCGCCCAGCGTGCTCCAGCCACTGGTGGACCGGGGGGAGCGGAAGTTGGCCCACTCCGACAGGTTCGCCTTGCCGAGGATGACCGCGCCCGCCTCGCGCAGCCGGGTGACCAGGAACGCGTCGCCCCGGTCCGCCACGCCGCCCAGGGCGGGCGAGCCCGCGGTGGCGGGCAGGCCGCGAACGTCGATGTTGTCCTTGACCAGGACCGGGACGCCGTGCAGCGGCCCGCGGGAGGCGGGGCTTTCCTGGTCGCGGGCGGCGGCCTCGCTCAGGGCGTCCGGGCTGACCGTGGTGACCGCGCCGAGGATCGGGTTGAGCTCCGCGATGCGCTGCAGGTAATAGGTGGCGAGCGCCACCGGCGTGGGGGTACCCGCGGACGAGGCGCCCGGGCGGTCATCGGCCCTACCGGCCCGGGGCGCGGCTCCGGGCTCGGACATGGTGGCAGGATAGCCGGGTGCAACTGACGATGGGTGATCTTGAGGTAGTCCCGGCCCGCGACCGGCTGGACCTGCTGGCCCCCGCCGTGGCCAGCGCGCTCGCCGCGCTGACCGGGCCCGTGTTCAGCGGCGACCCAGCGGCGGGTGACGCCATCGGGGTCGCGGAGATCGACCCCGCGCTGGCCGACACCGCGGCGTTCTGCGAACGCTACGGCGTGGACCAGGCGGTATCGGCCAACTGCGTGGTGATCAGCGGGCGCCGCGGCGGGGAGACGAGGTTCGCGGCCTGCGTCGTGCTGGCCACCACCCGGGCCGACGTCAACGGCGCCGCCCGGCGCGAACTGGACGTGCGCAAGGCGTCGTTCGCGGCGATGGACGTGGCGGTGGCGGAGACCGGGATGGAGTACGGCGGGATCACCCCCGTCGGCCTGCCCGCGGCGTGGCCGATCCTGGTCGACGCGCGGGTGGCCGCCACCCCGGCGGTGGTGATCGGCAGCGGCCTGCGGCGCTCGAAGCTGGTGCTGCCCGGCGCGGCGGTCGCGCACCTCCCCGGGGCCAGGGTCATCCCCAGCCTGGCCCGCTGACGCCGCCGGCCGACCCCGCGTCCGCCAGGAACGCGCCCGCTAGGGAAGCCAGGAGACGTGGCCGTGCAGGACCGCGTAGCCCACGAAGGCACCCGTGTCGATCAGGCCGTGCGCGATGATGAACGGGGTGACCCGCTTCCAGCGCAGATAGAGCAGCGCGAAGATCACGCCCATCACGGCGTTGCCGAGGAACCCGCCGAAGCCCTGGTAGAGGTGATAGGAGCCGCGGACCACGGCGCTGATCGCGATGGCCCGGGCCGGTGACAGGCCGAGCTGGCCCAGGCGGCGGAGCAGGTAGCCGAGGACGAGGATCTCTTCCAGGATCCCGTCCCGCGCCGCCTGCAGGATGAGCACGGGGATGCGCCACCAGACGGCGGGCAGGTTCTCCGGAACCACGTTCAGGGCCAGGCCGAGCTTGAACGCGGCGATGTAGAGGAGGAGACCGGAGCCGCCGATCGCGGCGGCCAGGACAGCGCCCTTGGCCAGGTCGCGGCCGGGCTCGCGGGCGTCGAGGCCCATCGCGGCGGACGGGGTGGTGCCCTCCCGGACCAGCAGGTAGCAGACCAGCGCGACCGGGGCCAGCCCGATCAGGAGGTTGGCCAGCTGCAGGACGAGATCGAGCAGGGGACGCCCGGGCGCGAGCGAGCCGACGATCAGGGCCTGCTGCTTGCTCAGGGACTTGTTGACTGTCAGCGACGCGATCAGGTCGATGATCGCGAACAGCGCGCTGCCGCCCAGCGAGAGGGCGAAGACTATGACGATCTCCCAGACGATCAGCCGCCTGGTCAGCTGGCCGGGTCCGGCTTCCTCCTGCACCTGAGCCACGAGAGGGACTCTAGCCGCCGCGGGCCACGGGACAGTCCGGAGCCGGGCCCGGTAAATGCGCCGGCCGCCGCGTCGCGCAGGAACACGGCGGCCGGCGGCCACTCTCCGCGGCGCCGGGCGGCCGCACCAACGGCCTGGCGTTACCCGCGGAAAAACGGCCTGGTCCTAGACCAGCAAATCGTCGAATTCGCCCCGCTTCACGCCCTCGATCAGGGCGGCGATCTCGGCGCGCGTGTAGATGAGCGCGGGGCCGTCGGGGTTGCGCGAGTTCCGCACGGCGTACTCGCCTCCGGTGAGGCGGGCCAGCTCAACGCAGGTCCCCTGCGAGTTACTGATGCTGCTCTTGCGCCAGCGAGCATCAATCAAGTCGGTAGCAGGCATTCCGTTGTATGTGTTCATCTATCGACTTCCTTAAGCATTCCGCTCAGGATTTCTGTGGTGTGTTCAGGCGACTCGCTCTCGACACTGAGGCGCTCCATGACCTCGGTGTACCGTTCCACGTCGTCGCGCTTATCCAGGTAGAGGGAACTCGTCAGCTGCTCCACGTACACCACGTCAGGAAGGTCGACCTCCGGGAACCGGAGGATCGTGAACGCACCACCTTCGGCCGCGTGGCCCCCCGAGCTGAATGGCACTACCTGGAGTGTGATGTTGGGTTCTCTGGTCACCTCGATCAGCTGCTCGAGCTGCGCCCGCATCACCTCCCCGCCACCAATCGGCCGCCGAAGCGCCGCTTCATCGACCACGGCCCACAACCGCGGGGCCCCCGTTTTGCGGAGCAGTTCCTGCCGGGCGATCCGCAGGCTTACCCGGCGCTCGATTTCCCCGGCCGAAGCGCCCGGGCTGCCCGAGGGCCACGACCGCCCGCGCGTAGTCCGGCGTCTGGAGCAGGCCCGGAACGAACTGCACCTCATAAAGTCTGATGAGTGCCGCGGCTTCCTCCAGGCCCACGTACACCTGGAACCAGTCCGGCAGGACATCCCCGTATTTATGCCACCAGCCAGGCGAATTCGCCTCTCTGGCCAGGGCCACAAGGCTGACTCGTTCTGTCTCATCGCTGACCCCGTACATCTCCAGCAAATCGACAACGTCGCGCTCTTTAAAGCCGACTCGTCCGAGCTCCATGCGGCTGATCTTGGAACCGGATGCGCGGATGGCGTACCCGGCGTCCTCGCGTGTGATCCCCTTTGCCTCGCGCAGCCCCCGCAGCTGAGAACCGAGAAGGATGCGAAGGACCGTTGGGCCGCTTCCCGGCTGAACTGAGATCACGCCAATCCCCCTGGTTTCTGTCTCAGGAATCCGTCAGCAGCTCCTCCCGTTGAGGCCTCCTTACGGTCCGCACGTGCGTCCCGCACTTTCATCTGCACGTGCATCCGCCCTTGCGCTTGCAAGGTACATACGCGATGATAGCGCTTGCGCGCCACACGCACGACAAGTGCCAGGAGACAGACGGGAACCCGATGACCCCACACCGGGCGGCCTCGCCAGTCAAGACGGAGGTCATGAGCGTGGGCCATGAGTGGGTCCTCTCCGCCGGAGAGCCCACCGGGATGCACTACGCGAGCCCACTGCGCCCTCCGGTCCCCATGCTGGACGAACTGGCCGCCTCCCAGCCCTCTGCGACCTGCGGATTGTGGCCGGTCGCCGAGTCAGTCAAGACCGGGCGCGACTTCACCAGAGCGGTGCTCAGCGACTGGGGCCTGATGGACCTGGCCGACACGGCCGGGCTGGTGGTCTCGGAACTGGTGACGAACGCGCTGCGCCATGGCGTTCCCGCCGGGCCGCCGGTCACGAGCGACTGCCCGGTCCGGTTGCGGCTGCTGGGCCAGGCCCCCTACGTGATGTGCATGGTCACCGACCCGGGCACCGGTATCCCGGTGCTCCGCGAGCCCGAACCCTGCGCGGAGAACGGCCGCGGCCTGAACGTGGTCGAGTCGTGCTGCGTCCGGTGGGGCTGGCACCTGCTCGACGAAGGCGGCAAGGTGGTCTGGGCGCTACTGCACCCCGACGCCTGAGCCCCGCGCCTGATCAGGACCCATCATCCAGCCGGCCTTGCTGCTGGCTGGGCGCGCCGCGGCCATTTGGCCTAGGCACACGGTGACCTACCCGGCTAAGCTCAGTGCGCTGCCGGCCCGGTGACCCGTGGTTAGCCGTTCGGCACCCCTGTCGGGAGCTCATTCAGGAGCAGTCATGTATCAGCCTTATCCCACCGGCGGAGCAGAGCCAGAGCCGGTTCACCCCGCCCCGCCGCCCCCGGTCCTGAACGCCGTGCGGCTCATGTACGCAGGCGCCGCGATCAGTGCGATCAGCCTGATCATCACGCTGGTGACCGTCGGCAGCCTGAAGACCGCGATCCACAACGCGAACCCCACACTCTCGGCGACCAAGCTGCACTCCGCCGAGGTGGCCGCGGTCGTGGTGGCCATCATCTTCGGCCTGATCGGGATCGGGCTGTGGCTGTGGATGGCCCGGGCGAACAAGGCCGGGAAGAACTGGGCGCGGATCACCGCCACCGTGTTCTTCGGCCTCGACACGCTGTCGGTACTGGCCGGCTTCCGCCAGGCCGAGCCCGCGCTGAGCCGCGTGGTCTCGCTGCTGGTCTGGCTGGCCGGGCTGGGCGCCATCGTGCTGCTGTGGCAGAAGATATCGAGCGCCTACTTCGCCGCGTCACGGCAGCCCAAGTAGCGCAGCCCTAGGGCTGCGGGCCCACTCCGGCGCCGCGGCCCCTGCGCCCGCTCAGGCGTTCGTGACCTGGGCCGGCACCGGGGACCCGTTCTCCGGCCCGAGGACCGCGGGCAGCGTCGCCGTGAGCTGCTTCCAGGCCAGCTCCGCCCCGGCCGCCAGGCAGCCGTGCACCACCACGTCGCTGCCCAGCGCGCTGACCCGGACCTCCGGCATGACCGGGGCGATCTGCTCGAGCTCGCGGGTGACCGCGGCCGCGAAGCCCGGGGCCTGGCCCACCCCGCCGCCGAGCACGACCAGGGCCGGGTCGACGATGGTCACCACGCAGCACAGCACCCGGGCCACGATCTCGGCTTCCCCGGCCACGACGGCGGCGGCCCGCTCGTCCCCGGCCGCCGCGGCCTCGAACACCCGCCGCGCGGAGACCTGGCCCCGCATGCCCGCCCGGCGCGCGGCGCGGACCACGGCCGGGGCGGAAGCCGCGGCCTCCAGCGGCCCGCGGCGGCGGGCGTCACCGGGGTCAGCGCCCTGGCCGCCGGAGATCGGCAGATAGGCGATCTCCCCGGCCACGCCGTGCCTGCCCCGGTGCAGGCGGCCGCCGACCACCAGGCCCATGCCGATCCCGCTGCCGACCGAGACGAACGCGAAACTGTCGGCGTCGCGGCCGTGCCCATGGGTGCGCTCGGCGAGGGCCGCGGCGTCCACATCGTTCTCGACCACCAGGGACTGGCCGAACGCCGCCCGCAGGTCGGCCAGGACCGCGGGCCGGTCCCAGCCGGGCAGCCCGCCGGTCAGGGCCATCGAGTTGCGCCGCGGGTCGTAGACGCCGGGGCTGCCGATGACCGTCTGGGTGACAGCCTGCCGGGACACCCCGGCCTGCGCGCACAGGTCGTCGGCCAGCCGGATCAGCTCGCCGACCCGGCCGCGCACGCTGGAGGCCCGGGAGGGGATCGTGGATGCGGCCATGATGCCGCCGGCCAGGTCGGCCAGGGCACCCCGCACGTATTTGTGCCCGATATCGAGGCCGAGCACGTAGCCCGCTTCCGGGCGGACCTCGTAGAGCCGGGCCGACCGCCCGGGCACCCCGGTCCGCTGCCCGGCCACCCGGACCAGGCCGGACCGCTCCACCGCGGCCAGCGCGAGTGAGACGGTCGGCTTGGACAGCCCGGACAGCCGGGCCAGCTCGGCCCGGGAGACGCGGCCAAGGTCGCGGATGTGGCCGAGCAGCAGCTGCTCGTTCATGGCCCGGATGAGCGGGGGACGCGCCGCGGACAGCGAGCTGGCTACGCCGGACGGTGCGCCATCCAGCCCAGGCGCCGCGCCATCCAGCCCGCCGGCCGACGTAACTGTCACCGCCACCTCCCGCATCATCGTCCCGCACCACTGCCGAAACCGCCCGCATCACCGCGGGAATCGCCCGCCACCGCGGCAGGAACCGTCCCGGCCGCGACCGTGGGAACGGCCCGCCAGCGGGACGGGACCGGCCCAGCCGGGCCGGCATTGACCGGCCCGGCAGCCCCCGGGTGGTGCCCGGGCGGGTGGCCGGACGAACTTCTCAGAGCGGGCTTGTGGCCCCTAGATAGTTAGGATACTGTCCTAACAATCTTCCGCAAGGACGTCCTATCAGCCGAGTTATCCCAGGCAGGCGCCATGCTCCGGTCCCCCGTCATTCTGGGGCTCGACTTCGGCGGCACCAAAATCGCCGTTGCGGTCTGCAGCCTGGACGGGACCAGGCTGGGCTCCGCCACCGTGGGCAGCGGCGCCGAACTCGGTGCCCGGGCCAGTTTCGGCCGGGGCGTGCAGGCCGCCCGCGACCTGCTGGACCGCGTGGCACCCGGCGCCACCCTCGCGGCCGCCGGCGTCTCGACGTTCGGGATCCCGTTCGAGGACCGGGTGGACCTGGCCCCCGCCATCGGCGGCTGGGGTGACCTCCCGTTCGGACGCGAACTGCGCGCCGCGTTCCCGGGGGCGGCGATCCGGATGGCCACCGACGCCAAAGCAGCGGCCCAGGCTGAGGTGCGCTGGGGCGCGCTGGCCGGCTACGACCCGGCGCTCTACCTGAACCTGGGCACCGGGCTGTCCACCGCCCTGGTCATCGGGGGCCAGGTCGTCGCGGGCGCGCACGGCGCCGCCGGCGAGATCGGCTATAACCTCCGCGCCCTGTCTGATGTGGGCCTCCCGCTCGATGCCCGGGTCCCGCTGGAGGACATGATCAGCGGCCAGGCCCTGGCCCGGCGGGCGCCCCAGCCGATGGCCGCCGCCGACGTGTTCGGCGCGGCCGAGGCCGAGCCCGGGCTGGACCGCCTGGTCAGCGAATTCGTTACCGAACTGGCATTCCATGTGGTCAACCTGGCCATTAGCGTGAACCCGGCCCGGATCGCGGTCGGCGGCGGCCTGGTCCGGTCCTGGGAGCGGCTGCGGCCGGGCCTGGAGCAGGCCCTGAAGGCGGGCACCCCGTTCCCGCCCGAACTCGTCACGGCCCGCTTCCCCGCCGACGCGCCGCTGATCGGCGCGGTGGCCCTGGCCGCGGACGCCGCCGGAGCGGACATCAGCCTGGATGACCTCGCACCGCACCCAGACAACGACCCCCGACCCGGCCAGGCCCGCACCACAGACAACGCCCCACACGCAGATAACGCCCGGACGGACACCGCCCGGGCAGATGGCGCCATCGACGGCGCCCCGGTAACCCAACATTCCCATCCACAAACCGAAAGGCTTCAGTCATGAGACGCCTCAAGGCAATCGGGGCCCTCGTCGCGGTCGGCCTGCTCGCGGCCGCCTGCAGCGCCGGCAAGGGCGGTGGCAACGGTGGCAACAACGGCAACGGCAGCACCAAGGCGACGAACACCGTCACCATCTCCAACGAGAACGGTGCCCTCTGGACCTGCAACTTCAGCCCGTTCAACGGGTCGGACACGCTGCTGTCGGTGGGGTTCGTCTACGAGCCGCTGGTCTACGTCAATGCGCTGCAGAACGGCAAGACCACACCCATGCTGGCGAGCTCCTGGAAGTGGGGCTCGGGGAACAGCTCGCTGACCTTCACCATCCGCAGCGGCGTCAAGTTCAGCGACGGGACCCCGATGACGGCCGCGGACGTGGTGTACACGTTCAACCTGATCAAGAAGTACCCGGCCCTGGACCTGACCGGGGACTGGGCGGTGCTGTCCAGCGTGACCCAGGCCGGCTCCAACCAGGTGGTCATGAAGTTCAAGCACCCGGCCGTGCCGGCCTTCTACTACATCGCCGGCCAGACGCCGATCGTGCCACAGCACATCTGGTCGAAGATCAGTAACCCCGTGGCCTACGCGGACAGCAACCCGGTGGGCACCGGCCCGTACAAGGTGAACCCGTGCACGAAGGCGAACATCACCTACACGGCCAACCCGCACTACTGGCAGCCCGGCCTGCCGAAGGTCACCAAGGTGCAGTATCCGGCCTTCACCAGCAACAACACGGCCAATGACCAGCTGGCCAGCGGCCAGGCGCAGTGGGGCTCGCAGTACATTCCGTCGATCAAGTCCTTCTACACGGCGAAGAGCCCCAACTTCCACTACTGGTTCCCGCCGACGGTCAACGTCTCACTGGTTCCGAACCTGAAGAACTCCCTGCTCAGTAACGTCAAGGTCCGTCAGGCCATGTCGGACGCGATCGACCGGGCCAAGGTCTCCTCGATCGGCGAGTCGGGGTATGAGCCGCCCGCCAACCAGGCCGGCATCGTCACCCCGACGTTCTCCAGCTGGCTGAACTCCTCGCTGATCAGCAAGTACAACTACAGCTACAACCCGGCCAGGGCGAAGCAGATCCTGGCCTCGGCCGGATTCAAGATGGGCTCCGACGGCATCATGGCGAATTCGAAGGGCCAGAAGCTCTCCTTCTCCGTCATCAACATCGGCGACTACTCCGACTGGGTCGCCTCGATGCAGGTGGTCGCCCAGAACCTGAAGGCGGTCGGTATCCAGGTAACGCCGGACAACCTGAGCAACACCGACTTCACCGCCTCCCTCTACACGGGCAAGTACCAGCTCGCCTTCTACGACCAGCAGACCTTCGGCCCGAGCCCGTACTACGAGCTGCGGAACTGGCTGGACTCGGCGGGCACCGCGCCCATCGGCAAGACGGCGACGACCAACTACGAGCGGTACAGCAACCCGGCCACGGACAAGCTGTTCGCCGACTACGCGGCGTCTACCTCGGTGACGCAGCAGCACGCGATCATTGGCCAGGTGGAGCAGGTCATGCTGTCCGACCTGCCCATCATCCCGGTGGTCCAGGCCGTTGACTGGTACCAGTACGACGACTCGTCGCTGACTGGCTGGCCGACGCCCGGCAACCCCTACGCCCAGCCGGCTGCCTACGCCTACCCAGACATGGAGCAGGTGCTGCTCCACCTCAAGGCGAAGTAGCGGATGCTGCGGGCCCGGGGGCCCCGCCCCCGGGCCCGCAGCACCGCCGGCCCGGACACCCTGGATGAGGAGCGGACCATGATCGCGAGGAGACGAGCTTGAGATTCGTGCTGCGCCGCCTCGGCTTCTTCGTGATAACGCTGTGGGCGGCCCTGACCCTCAACTTCCTGCTCCCCCGGCTGATGCCGGGAAACCCGGCGCTGGCCATGCTGAGCAAGTTCCACGGGCAGCTCGGCCCGGGCACCCTGCACGCCCTGGAAGTCCTGTTCGGGGTCAACACGCAGAAAGGCCTGATCGCTCAGTACTTCAGCTACCTGCATCAGGTCTTCACCGGCAACTTCGGGCCGTCGCTGGACTTCTACCCGGCGTCAGTGACCTCGGTCATCGGCAGCGCGATCTGGTGGACCGTGGGCCTGGTCGGCGTGACCACGGTGCTGGCCTTCGTCCTCGGTACCGGGCTGGGCATCGTGTCCGCGTGGCGCCGCGGCGGGCGGCTGGACAGCGTGGTCCCGCCGGTATTCGTGATCACCTCCGCGATACCGTATTTCTGGGTCGGCATGGTGCTCGTGCTGATCTTCGGGATCACGCTGGGCTGGCTGCCCACCCAGGGCGGCTACTACGTGTCCACCGACACCCCCGGGCTGAACCTCACCTTCTTCCAGGACGTGCTGTCCCACGCGTTCCTGCCCGCCATCACCCTGCTGATCACCACGATCGGGACCTGGATCCTGACCATGCGGAACACGATGATCACCACGCTGGCCGAGGACTACGTGCGGATGGCCCGGGCCAAAGGACTGCCCGGCCGCCGGATCATGACCGACTACGCGGCCCGCAACGCCATCCTGCCCAACCTGACCGGGTTCGCCATGTCCCTGGGCTTCGTGGTCAGCGGCGCGATCCTCATCGAGTACGTGTTCAACTACCCGGGCGTCGGCTTCCTCCTGCTGCAGGCGGTGCAGGGCGAGGACTACCCCCTGGAGCAGGCCCTGTTCCTGCTCATCACCGTCGCGGTGCTCTTCGCCATCCTGCTCGCCGACATCGCCACCGCGCTGCTCGATCCGCGCACCAGGACGGCGGGGTAGCCATGTCGCTGCCAATCGGGATGCCCACCGCCCCCGACACCACCGCCCAGGTGGCCGGCACCGAGCCCGGCCCCGCGGCCGGGCGGACCCGCCCGCCGGCCGATCACGCGCTGGCCCGGATGGGCCGCGCGATCCGGCACAACCGCAAGGCGACCACGGGCACCGTCCTGCTGCTCATCTTCCTGTTCGCCGCGCTGTTCCCCGGGCTGATCGCGAAGGACAGCCCCAGCGCGGACGCCTACACCCCGAAGCTGGGGCTGTCCACCGCCCACCTGCTCGGCACCACCGCGTATGGCCAGGACATGTGGGCCCAGCTGGTCTACGGGACCCGCAACGTGATGATCATCGCGTTCGTGGTCGGCCTGGCCGCGACCGGGATCGCGGTCCTGATCGGCGTGGCCGCCGCCTACCTGGGCGGCCTGTGGGACGGCTCGCTGAGCCTGCTCACCGACGTGCTCCTGGTCATCCCGCTGTTCCCGCTCCTGATCATCATCGCCGGGTACGCGCACGGCGGCGGCACGCTGGTGCTCATCCTGGTCATCACCGTGACCAGCTGGTCCTATACCGCGCGGCAGCTCCGGTCCCAGGCGCTGTCGCTGCGCCGCCGGGACTACCTGGAGGCGGCCCGGGTCCGCGGCGAGCGGCGGCTCTACATCATCGTGGTGGAGGTCATCCCCACGATGACCTCGCTGATCGTGGCGAGCTTCCTGACCAACGCGCTGTACGCGGTGCTGTTCGCGTCCAGCCTGCAGTTCATCGGCCTGGGCGACCCGAACACGCAGAGCTGGGGAACGATGCTCTACTGGGCGCAGAACAACGCGGCGCTGCAGACCGGGCAGGCCATGTGGGCGCTCGCCCCCGGGGCCTGCATCGCCGCGCTCGGGGCCGCGTTCGCCCTGCTCAACTACGCCTTCGACGAGATCGGCAACCCCGCGCTGCGGCCGGTGCGAAGGAAGCGGGTGACCCGTGCCTGAGATCCTCCAGGGCCCTGTTCTTGAGGTCCGCGACCTGACCGTGGAGTACGCGATGGACCGCGGCCCGGTGCGCGCGGTCGAGGACGTCAGCTTCGACCTGAACCCCGGGGAGTTCATCGGCGTGGTCGGCGAGTCCGGCTGCGGCAAGTCAACGCTGCTGTTCGCGATCGCCCAGCTGCTGGTCCCGCCGGCCGAGGTCACCGGCGGCAGCGTGACCTTCCAGGGCCGCAGCCTGGTCGGGCTGACCGACCGCCAGCTGGCCGCGGTGCGCTGGAAGGACCTGTCCGTGGTCATGCAGAGCGCGATGAACGCGCTCAACCCGGTCAAGTCGATCGGCTCGCAGTTCAAGGACGCGATGCGGGCGCACGGCGTGACGTCCACGTCCGAGATCGCGGAGCGGTCCGCCGAGGTGCTCCGCATGGTCGGCATCGACCCGGTGCACCTCAGGAGCTATCCGTTCCAGCTGTCCGGCGGGATGCGGCAGCGGTCGATGATCGCGATGGCCATGCTGTTCACCCCGGACCTGGTCATCATGGACGAGCCGACCTCCGCGCTGGACGTGGTGGCGCAGCGGTCGCTGATGGTCCAGATCAAGGAACTGCAGCAGCGGCTCGGGTTCGCGATCATCTTCGTTACCCACGACATGTCGCTGGTCAGCCACTTCTCCGACCGGCTGATGGTGATGTACGCGGGCCAGGTGGCCGAGTTCGGCCCGACCCGGGAAGTCTTCGACGCCCCGCGCCACCCGTACAGCATCGGGCTGCTGGACGCGTTCCCTTCGATCCGCGGGCCCCGGCTGCCGCTGACCGGCATCCCGGGCGCCCCGCCGGACCTGGCCCGGCCTCCGGCGGGCTGCCGGTTCGCGCCGCGCTGCCCCAAGGTCATGGACGTGTGCCGGGCCACGCCGCCCGAGCTCTACCCCGCCGGCCCGGTGCAGGTCCGCTGCCTCCTGCACAGCCCAGATCACAACCTCCGCAACGGGACCCCGCCGCCTGGCTCCGCTGCCGGCAGCGTGAACAGCGTGGCGGCCGCCGGTAGCCCCGCGGCGAGCGTGGCCACCGAGGAGGGCAGCGCCGATGAGTGACGCCCCAGCCCAGGAAGGCCCGGACCAGACCAGCGCCGGGCCGCTGCTGCGGACCGAAGGACTCAGCAAAAACTTCAAGATCGGGGGCGCGCTGTCGCGCCGCACCCTGCACGCGGTCGATGACGTCAGCCTCGAGATCGGGGACCGGGAGATCGTCGCGCTCGCCGGGGAGAGCGGCAGCGGCAAGAGCACCATCGCCCGGCTGCTGGCCAAGCTGTACAAGCCGACCAGCGGCGAGATCTACTTCCAGGGCCAGCCGGTGTCGCGGCTGCGCTCCCGGGCCGACACGCTGCACTACACCGGGCTGGTCCCGATGGTCTTCCAGGACCCGTTCAGCTCCATCAACCCGGTGCTGCGGATCTCGCACGGCGTGCTGCGCGGCCTCAAGCTGCACCGGCCGGAACTGTCCGCCGCGCAGCGGCGCGCCGAGGCCGAGCGGGTCTTCGAGGTAGTGGGGCTGGCCCCGGCCGCCGAGGTGCTGCAGCGCTATCCGCACGAGCTGAGCGGCGGCCAGCGGCAGCGGGTCGGTTTCGCGCAGGCCCTGGCCCTGCGGCCGAAACTGATCCTGGCTGACGAGCCGGTGTCCATGCTGGACGTGTCCATCCGGATCGGGCTGCTCAACCTGATGGCCCGGCTGCGTGACGAGGAAGGGGTCTCGATCCTGTACATCACCCACGACATCGCCAGCGCACGCTACATCGCGGACCGGCTCATCGTGATGTACGCGGGCCAGATCGCGGAGTCCGGCCCGGTGGAAGAGGTCCTGGGGGCCCCGAAGCACCCGTATACCCAGCTGCTGCTGTCCGCGGTGCCGGACCCGCGGGCCCCGCTGGACGTCACCGCGGAGACCGACCGCGGCGAGCCACCCCGGGTCATCGACCCGGTGCCCGGATGCCGGTTCCGCTGGCGCTGCCCGCTGGCCATCGACCAGTGCCACCAGGCCACCCCGGAACTGGCTGAGCTGGGTCCGGAGCACGCGGCCGCGTGCTTCGTGGCCCAGGCCGGCGCGGACGTGAAGGCCTTCTGATGAAGATCGCGGTAGTGGGCGGCGGATCGACCTACACACCGGAACTGGTGGACGGGGTGGCCCGGCTCACCGGTGCGCTCAAGGTCACCGAACTGACCCTGGTCGATCCCGACGAGAGCCGGCTCGCGGCGGTCGGGCCGGTGTCGGCCCGGATCATGCGCGCGTACGGCCACCCGGCCCGGGTCAGCTGGACGACCGACCTCGATCAGGGCATCGACGGGGCCGGCGCCGTCCTGCTCCAGCTCCGGGTCGGCGGCCAGGCCGCCCGTCAGCGGGATGAGACCTGGCCGCTGGAGTGCGGCTGCATCGGCCAGGAGACCACCGGCGCGGGCGGGCTGGCCAAGGCGCTGCGCACCGTGCCGATCGTGCTGGACATCGCCGAACGGGCCCGGCAGCGGGCCGACCCCGGTGCCTGGATCATCGACTTCACCAACCCGGTCGGCATCGTGACCCGGGCCCTGCTGGACGCCGGGCACCGCGCGGTCGGCCTGTGCAACGTGGCCATCGGGTTCCAGCGGCTGTTCGCCCGGCTGCTCGGCACCGACCCGGCCCAGGTCCTGCTGGACCACGTCGGCCTCAACCACCTGACCTGGGAGCGGGCGGCCATGGTGGACGGCACCGACCGGCTGCCCGGGCTGATCGCCGCGCACGGCGACGAGATCGCCTCGCACACCGGGCTGCCCCCGTCCGTCCTGCGCGACCTGGGTGCGGTGCCGTCCTATTACCTGCGCTACTTCTACGCGCACGACGCGGTGGTGGCGGAGGAGCGGACCGGCCCGACCCGGGCCGAGGAAGTCGCGGCCATCGAACGGGAACTGCTGGCCATGTACGCCGACCCGGACCTGGACTACAAGCCGGAACTGCTATCGGAGCGCGGCGGCGCGTACTACTCCGAGGCGGCGGTGGCCCTGCTCGCCTCGCTGGTCGGCGACACCGGGGACACCCAGGTGGTCAACGTCCGGAACGCGGGCACGTTGCCGTTCCTGCCCACCGACGCGGTGATCGAGGTCCCCGCGGTCATCGGCGCGGCGGGCGCGCGCCCGGTGCTGGCCGCGCCGCTCCCCCCGCTGATGCGCGGCCTGGTCGCGCACGTGTCCGCGTACGAGGAACTGGCGGTGGACGCCGCGCTGCGCGGCGGCCGGGACCGGGTCCGGGCCGCGTTGCTGGCCCATCCCCTGGTCGGCCAGCTCGACCTGGCCGACGGGCTGGCCGACCGGCTCATCGCGGAGAATCAGGACTTCCTGCCCTGGACCCGGGTGTGACGGTCGGCCGTCCCGCTGTCCTCGCCATCGACGGCGGGAACAGCAAGACCGACATCGCCCTGGTGGCCGCGGACGGGACGCTGCTGGCCGGGGGCCGCGGCCCCGGGGTGCGCACGTTCCCCACCCCGGAGATACTGGCCGCGATCGGCGCGGTGATCGCGGCAGCCGCGCAGGAGGCGGGACTTCCGCCCGGGTGGCCGGTGGCGGACTGCACCGTGGCCTGCATGGCCAACGCCGACCTCCCCGAGGAAGAGGAGCGGCTGGCCGCGATGATCACGGCGGCCGGGTGGAGCACCACCACCGTGGTGGCCAACGACACGTTCGCCGTGCTCCGGGCGGGCCTGGACACCCCCCGCGGCCTCCCCTGGGGAGTGGCCGTGACCTGTGGCGCCGGGATCAACTGCCAGGGCGTCGCCCCGGACGGGCGGACCACAGGGTTCCTCGCGCTGGGCGGCATCACCGGCGACTGGGGCGGTGCCTACGGCCTGGGCCGGGCCGCCCTGTGGTGGGCGATCCGCGCCGAGGACGGCCGGGGCCCGCAGACGGCGCTGCGTGAGGTGGTGGCCGGCCACTTCGGCCTGCCCGCGGTCCGCGACGTCGCGGTGGCGATCCACCTGGAAAAAATCGACGAGGACGACCTGCAGGGCCTGGCCCCCCTGGTGCTGGCGACCGCCCGCGAGGGCGACCAGGTGGCCCGCGACCTGGTCAGCCGGCTGGCCGACGAGATCGTCACGATGGCGGGCACGGTGCTCCGCCGGCTCGGCCTGGCCGGCCAGGTGGTCCCGGTCGTGCTGGGCGGCGGGGTGCTCACCGCCCGGGACCCGCAGCTGATCAGGTGGATCACCGAGCGGCTGGCGGTGCAGGCGCCGCGGGCCCAGGTCAGCGTGGTGGCGGTACCGCCCATCGCGGGTGCCGCCCTGCTCGGCCTGGACCGGGCCGGCGCCGGCCCCGCCGCGGAGCGCCGCCTCCGCGCCGCCTACCCTCCGCCGGACCCCAGCCCGTTGAGGTAGATCTGCTGTGGTCAGGCAGGCGGGGCGGCGAGGGCGTGGCAGGCGATGGCGGCGGCCGCGACGACGTTGAGGGAGTCCACGCCGGCCGCCCGGGCGTGCGGTGCCATCGGGATGCACACCCCCAGGTCGGCCTCGTGCATCCAGCGTGAGGACAGGCCGTCGCCCTCCGTGCCGAGCAGCAGCGCGACCCGCTCATCCGGGCGGCTCCCGGGCCCCAGGGCGGTGCCGATCGGCGTCGCGGACTGCGCCGGGGTCAGGGCGAGCAGCCGGAACCCCGCCTCGCGCAGCTGCGCGAGGCCGCCGTACCAGTCGCTCATCCGGGCGTACGGGATGGCGAAGACCGCGCCCATGGACACCTTCACCGCCCGCCGGTAGAGCGGGTCGGCGCAGCGCGGCGACAAGATCACCGCGTCGGTGCCGAACGCGGCGGCGCAGCGGAAGATGGCGCCCACGTTGCCGTGGTCGACCAGGTCCTCCAGCACCACCACCCGCCGCGCGCCCGCCAGCAGGCCGGCCACCGCGGGCAGTTCGCGGCGGGCCATCGAGGCCAGCGCCCCCCGGTGCACCTGGTACCCGGTGAGCTGGCGGGCGACGTCGTCGGCCACCACGTACACCGGGACGCCGCACTGCTGCGCCAGGTCGCCGAGCCGGGCCAGCCGCCCGGCCGTGACCAGCAGCGACCGGGCCGCGAACCCCGCGGCCAGGGCCCGGCGGATGACCTTTTCCCCTTCCGCCAGGAAAACCCCGTCCCGCGACTCCATACTGATACGGAGGGCGGAGTCGGTCAGCGAGACGTAGTCGGCGAGCCGTGGATCAGCCGGGTCGCGCACCTCGATGGGGCCAGTCACCCTGACAGATTACAAACCGGGGAACCGCCTGATCTGTCCCGCATTGCCCCGATAAAGTCGGGAGCCGAGGCCGTGGGGGCACCACGGATTTCCCGATCGAAGGACACCGTGAACGCTGGAGTCACCGGGCATCCGGAGAGCCGCGACCGGCGCGGACGCCCACGCCGGCTGACCCTGGTGATCGCGCTGACGCTGGCCGGCCTGATCGCCGCCACGCTGCTGGTCGCGCTCGGCGCCAAGGCCGTCGTGGCCCGCACCGCCTGCACGGATCACCCGGTCGTGGTCAACCTGGCCGCGGCCGATGAGGTCGCCCCGGCGATCAGGCACGTGAGCAAGTACTTCAACGCGCAGCGCGTCAGTGTGGACGGGCACTGCGCCGTGGTCCACGTGGCCAGCGTCCAGCCGTCCACCGCGGCCGCCGAGGTGTCCGGGCTCAAGTCGCCGTCCGGCCACGCGGCCTTCGACGCCTGGATCCCGGACTCCTCGCTCTGGGTCAACGTGGCCCGCAGTTCCCCGGCGGGGGCGCAGCTGGTCCAGTCCACCGGGGTCACCGTAGCCAGGTCCCCGCTCATGATCGTGATGCCGCGGTCGGTGGCGGCGCAGATGCCGGCCTTCGGCACCGAGGTGGGCTGGCAGTTCCTCCTCCCCCAGCGCGTCGGCGGCCCCGCCAGCGCACTCGGGCTGCATGTGGAGTTCCCTGACCCGGCGCAGAGCTCCGCCGGGCTGGCCAGCCTCATCGAGCTTCAGGGGCTGCTGCAGAGCCAGCTCCACACCACGGCCAAGACCCTGGCCGCGTTTACCGACTTCGTGTTCAACGTGCAGGTCACCAAGGATTCCGGCAGCGACGGGGCGCTGGCCACGCTGGCCAGCCTGGCCCAGCCGCCGCGGGACGAGCGGCCGGTCACCATCGCCTCCGAGCAGGCGGTCGCGCAGTTCGACCGGTCCCACCCCCAGGATCCGCTCTCCGGGCGCTACCCCGTGCAGGGCGCACCCGAGCTCGATTACCCCTACGTGCTGACCACCTTGAACCGGCTCAAGCTGAAGGCGGCCCGGGACTTCGAGAAGACCCTGCAGTCGAGCTACGCCACGTCCTACGTGCGCTACGAGGGTTTCCGGTCTGGCACCGGGAGCGCGCCGCCCTGGATCGGCCAGTACGGCCTGGACACCGGGCGGCCGGCCCTGTCCCCGGCCAGCGCCAGCGGCGAGGCGGTAACCAGCCTGCAGGCCTGGCAGCGGCTCAGCCTGGGATCCCGTGACCTCGTGCTGCTGGACGTGTCGAAGCAGATGGCTACCCCGGTCGCGGTGGGCGGCCCCACCTTGGAGCAGGTGCTGGCCAAGGCGGCCGGGCTGGGCCTGTCCCAGTTCCCGGACGGCACGCAGATGGGGGTCTGGGCGTTCGCCGCCGGCCTGGACAAGAAGCTCCCGTACAAGCAGCTCGTCTCGGTCGGCCCGCTGCCGGCCCCGCTCGGCCTGATCACCCGCAGGCAGCAGATCACCCAGGAGACCGGGCTGGCCAAGCCAGTGCCGGCGCCCGCGGCCCTGTACGGGTCGATCCTGGCCGGCTTCAAGCAGGTGACCAGCACCTACCAGACCCGGTACGACAACGCCGTCCTGGTCATGACGGCGGGGGTGGAGAACGCCCCGGGCGATATCTCCGCCCCGCAGCTGATCAGGCAGCTGCGGACGCTGTACAACCCCAAGCGCCGCGTCGAGATCATCATCATCAAGTTCGGCAACGCCGGCGACTTCAACTCGCTGCAGCAGATCGCCAGCGCCACCGGCGGCCAGGCGTACGACATCACCAATCCGGCGCAGATCAGCAAGGTGTTCTTCAGCGCGATCGCGCGCCGGCTCTGCTCTCCCAATTGCGGGGCCTAGCAGGCACGATTGGCCCGCCCGCCGTCCGGGCCAAAATTTCTTACGCCTTTATGACAACCCCCCTGGGGAGCGCCGCGTCTTCAATGTGAGGCCCGACGAGAGCGGGGCGTCGGGCCTCACGGATTTTCTCCGGCCGGGCCCTCGGCAGCAGGTTCGCAGGGCTTCAGCCGGGGAGCAGGGCGTGGGGTCCGGCCAGAGCGGGGTGCCGGACCTCACGGTAGCCCTCCGGCACGGTCGGCCCGGCGCGAGTTTTCACCGGGCCACTGGCCGGAGACGGGACATGAGGCCCGGCAAGAGCGGGGTGCCGGGCCTCATTTCCTTGCCCGGACGCCGGACCCGGGCTCCAGAGGGCTCAGACCCCCTCATCCAGCAGCCGATGCGCCCGCTGGATGATCAGCGGGACGGCCGGCCCCTCCCGCTCGAACCCCTCGCCCACCGTCTTGTTCTGCAGGAACCGGGCGTGGATGCCCTCGAGCACCACGGCGAGCTTGAAGCAGCCGAAGGCCATGTAGTAGCCCAGCGCGCTCACGTCCCGCCCGGTGGCCGCGGCATAGCGGCCGGCGATCTCGGCGCGGGTGAGGAACCCCGGGGCCATGGTGACCTCCGGGGCCCACTGCACGTCCAGGGAGTCACCGTCGTCCGGTTCCGTCCAGTAGACGAGGGCCAGTCCGAGGTCGGCCAGTGGGTCGCCCAGGGTGGACATCTCCCAGTCCAGCACGGCCTCGATCCTGGGCCGGGCGGTGCCGCCAGGATCACTGGCGTCACGGTCCAGCGCGACCAGCGTGTTGTCCAGCCGGTAGTCGCCGTGCACGAGAGTCCCCTCCGGGGCCGGGAGGGCCCGGCCCGGCAGGCCGGCCGCGAGCCGCTGGGTGAGTTCGGTGTACCCGGGCACCTCCCGGCTGGCGGACAGCTCCCACTGCCGTTGCCAGCGAGCCAGTTGCCGTTCCATGTACCCCTCGGGCCGGCCGAAACCGGACAGCCCGGTGGCGGCCAGGTCCACCCCGTGAATCGCGGCGAGCATGTCCGTGAAGTCCCCGGACAACTGCCGGGCCTGGACCGGGGTGAGCCGCTCCCCGTCCTCGGCGCTGCGCAGCACCAGCCCGGGCACGTACTGCATGAGGTAGAACGGCGCCCCGATGACGTCGGGGTCCGGGTACAGGGCCACCGGGTCCGGCACCGGGACCTCGGTGCCGGCCAGCGCGCTCAGCACCCGGTACTCGCGGCTCATGTCGTGCGCGGTGGGCAGCACGTGGCCCAGCGGCGGCCGCCGCAGCACCAGCGGGGTGGCCTCGTCCCCCGGCTCCAGGAGGTAGGTGAGGTTGGACCGGCCCCCGGCGATCAGCCGCACCTGGGGCGGCGCCCCGGTGGCCGTGATGCCGTTCTCCTGCAGCCACCGGCCGAGCCGCGGGACATCGTCGATCCCGGGGACACCGTCATCCGCCACAACCCTCACTCCTGTCACGCGCTCGTGCCGCAGGCCGCCCGCCGGGGCCCGGAACTGTGCCCTGGACTATTGGGCTGCCCTGGCGTAGGTACTTAAAGGGAGCCAGATCAGGCAGAGGTCTAGACCCCTCGGAAGGATCGTAGTGACTGACGCGTGGATGCCGGGGGCTCAGCGACTCCCCGCGGCCGCCGACGGCGGCTGCCTGAAGGGCGGCGCCCCGCGGGCGGTCTGGCTGGTGCTGCACGCCGACCCCGTGACGGTGTCCGCCCGCGACGCGGCGGAGCGCCTCATCGAGCTTGGCCGGCCCTGCCATCTGGTGTGGAATCCGCTCTCCGGTGAGGTGGCCCAGCTCATTCCCGTGATCCGGGCCGGGCGGGCGCTCGGCTGGGCCGACGGCCCGCAGCAGGGGCCCAGGTCTGCGGGCCTGGACTGGGGACCGGGGGCGGGCCAGCCGGGCTGGGGCAGCGGATGCGGCTGGGCGGAACCCCCGGACCGGGTGCCCGGGACAGAAGCGGAAGGCCAGGACTGGGCCGCAAACAGCGACTGGACGCAGCCGGGCGACTGGACGCAGAACCACGAGTGGGCGCAGCAGCCGGACTGGCCCCAGGACCCGGACTGGACGCCGGGCCCCGGCTCGACCCATGGGGCGGACTGGACGCAGGGCATCGGCTGGACCCACGGTTCGGGCGGGCGGCCGATGGTCGCGGCGGTGGGCCGGCCCCGGAGGAACCGATCGCGCCGTCGGCGCGGGACGGCCTGGCCGGCGTGAACAACGAGGGGCGGGTCTGCGCGCAGATCGGCGTGGTCGGCCACGGGTGGGCGCCGTTCACCACCGGCCCGGTGCGGCGCGCGCGTGAGATCGTCAGCTGGCTCGATTCGTGGCACGTGGCCCGCGGCTGGCCCGCAGGGCACCCCGCGCCCTTTCCCGGCTCCGCCCGGCCCGGGCAGCAGCGCCGCCGCGCCTGGGCCCGGGGTGGCCATTTCGGCGCCTCCCAGGTGCCCGGCTGCAGTGGCTCCGGGCCGGGTGCCATCGACATCGAACGGCTGACCGGGCCGCTCACCGGCGGTCAGCGGGTCGCCCCGGCGCCCCGCGTGCCCGGCAGCCCGGCCAGGATCTCCGCGATGACCTGGCAGCCGCGGCTGACCGCGGCCAGGTCGGCCGCGCCGTAGCCGAGCATCAGGCCCTCGAGCGTGGGCGGTCCGCCGAAGTAGCGGTCCAGCGTGGCCACCTCGACGCCGCGCTCGCGGGCGGCCGCGGCCACGGCCGTGGCCGTGCCGGGCGGCAGCTCCAGGACCATGTGCATCCCGGCGGTGTCACCGGTCAGCCGCCCGGCCAGGGCGGTCACCATGACGGCGCGGCGCCGGGCGTATTCGTGCCGCATCCGCCGCACGTGCCGCTCCAGCTCCCCGCTGGCCAGCAGCTCCGTCACGGCGTGCTGGACCGGCCCGGACACCCGCTCGCCCAGATCCACGGCGGCCGCCGTGAACGCGGGGACCAGGTCCGGCCGGGCGACCAGCCAGCCCGCGCCGAGGGCAGGAGTCAGGGTCTTGCTGGTGGTCCCGAGGTAGATGACGACGTCCGGGTCGAGACCGAACAGGGTGGGCAGGGGCGCGACGTCATAGCGGAACTCCCCGTCGTAGTCGTCCTCGACGATGAGCGCCCCGGTGGACCGCGCCCAGGTGGCCAGCGCCTGGCGCCGCGGCACCGGCAGGCGGCCGCCCAGCGGGTACTGGTGCGCGGGGGTGGTGTAGACGAGCCGCAGATCACCCGGGAGCTCGTCCACCACCAGGCCGTCTCCGTCCACCCGGCACGGCACCAGCTGCGCACCGCGGGAAGCGAAGACCGCCCGGGCCGCCTGGTAACCAGGCTCCTCGACGCCGACCCGGTCTCCCGGCCGGAGCAGGGCGGCGGTGACCAGGCCCAGGCCGGCCGACACGCCGCGGGTGGCCAGGATCTGGTCCGCGGTAACGCACACGCCGCGGCCGCGCCGCAGATAGCCGGTGAGGGCCTCGCGCAGGGCGGGGCGGCCGCGCGGATCGGGCTGGGCGGAGACCGGCTCGGTGCCCGCGTGCCGCCAGGCCCGGCGCCAGGCCGCCGGGTCGATGCCGGCCTGCCACGGGATGCCCGGCCGCAGGTTGACCGGGGGCACCGGGTCCGGCTGCGGCCCTGCGGCCCGGGGCCTGGCCGCCAGGGTGGCCGGGGCCGCCGGGACAGGGGCCGGGGCCGGGCCCGGATGCGACATGGGCCGGGGCCGCGCCCGCCCCCAGCGGCGCGACGGCGCCCGGCGCCACGTACGTCCCCGAGCCGTGCCGTCCTTCCAGCCAGCCCTCCGCGAAGAGCTGTGTGTAGGCCGCGGTCACCACCGTCCGGCTCACGCCCAGCGCGGCGGCCAGCGCGCGGCTGGAGGGCAGCCGTTCCCCGGCGGCCAGCCGGCCGCCGGTGAGGACGTCACGCAGCTGTGCCGCGATCTGCTCGGTCAGCGGCAGCTCCGCGTGCCGGTCGGCCGCCAGCGCCAGCTCCACCGGCAGCTTCACCGGCAACCGCGGCGGCGGGAGCGGGGATGCCTGCCGTGGAGGTGCCTGCTGAGCGGCTGAGGCCGCCGTGGACAGAAAAGTGGTCATCAGATCTTCCGGTGAAGTGGCTACAGTCAACAGTCCACTTCCTCGATACGGTAGTCCATCATGAGCACTGAGACTCCGCTATCTACCACCCCGAAGACCACCCTGCACCGGCACAAGGAGCGCGGCCAGACCGACCGCGATGACCTGTACGCCGTGCTCGACGCGGGCCTGATCTGCCACCTGGGCGTGACCATCGACGGCGCCCCGGTCGTGCTGCCGACCGCCTACGGCCGCCAGGACGACCGGCTCTACCTGCACGGCTCGTCCGCCAACCGGAGCATCCTGGCCGCCGACGGCCAGGAAATCTGCGTCACGGTCACGCACCTCGACGGGATCGTCTGCGCCCGGGCGGTGTTCAGCCACTCGATGAACTACCGCTGCGCGGTGATCTTCGGGACGGCCCGGCTGATCCGGGACTCCGAGGAGCGGATGAACGGGCTGCGGATCATCACGGAGCAACTGGTGCCCGGCCGGTGGGCGGCGGCACGGCCGCCATCCCGGAAAGAAATGGCGGCCACCGCGGTCCTCGAAGTTCCGCTCACCGAGGCCTCGGTCAAAGTGCGCACCGGACCGCCCGGCGACGACCCGGCGGACTACGGTCTAGACGTCTGGGCTGGGGTCCTGCCTGCGTTCCTCACGTTCGGTGAGCAGCAGCCCGACCCCACGCTGGCCCCGGGCATCGACGTCCCCGAGCACATCGCGGCGCTGGCGGGCCGGCCCCACGGCGCTGACCTGGTGGGGGACGTGGGTGAGGGAACTTCGCCGAGGCTCTAGTCTTGGGGGATGACTGACCGGCTCGTCTGGATCGACTGCGAGATGACCGGGCTTGACCTTGCCCGCGACGCCCTGATCGAAATCGCCTGTCTGGTTACGGACGGTAACCTCACCGTGCTCGACGAGGGGGTCGATCTCGTGATCAAGCCCCCTGCGGAGGCCGTGGACGGGATGCTGCCCGTCGTCCGCGACATGCACACCACCTCCGGCCTGATCGACGAGCTGGGAGCGGGCGTCACCCTGGCCGAGGCCCAGGAGCAGGTGCTGCGGTACGTGCGCAGCCACATCCCGGATGCCCGGAAGGTGCCGCTGTGCGGCAACTCCATCGCCACCGACCGGGCCTTCCTGGCCCGCGACATGCCTGAACTCGACGCCTTCCTGCATTACCGGATGGTGGACGTGTCGAGCGTCAAGGAGCTCGCCCGGCGCTGGTACCCGCGGACGTACTTCGCCAGCCCGCCCAAGCACGGCGGGCACCGGGCGCTGGCCGACATCCGGGAGAGCATCCAGGAACTGCGCTACTACCGCGAGGCGATCTTCGTCCCGCAGCCGGGCCCCGACTCGGCCACGGCGCGGCAGATCGCCAGTCACTACGGCGTCGCGGCGGCCGGTCATGCCGCTCCCGACGGGGACGGTCCGGGCACCCCGGCGGCCAGCCCATCCGGCGGCTAGCCCGGCCCTGGTCCGGTATCCGGTTCAGACTTCTTCCCCGGCGCCGCTATGCTTCATGCAGCCGTCGGCGATGGTGGGTGTAGCTCAGTTGGTTAGAGCGCCAGGTTGTGGTCCTGGATGTCGTGGGTTCGAATCCCATCACTCACCCCACCCCGCGGGGGGACCCCAGGTCCCCCCGCGACCAGTTCTGTAAGGCGGCCCGGAGGCCGGACATCATGGCGTCCCTGACCGACCTGCGGCGGAAGTGGCGGGAAGACCTGGCCGGCTGGGCCATTCCCGAGCCCATCACCGCCGGCGTCACCGAGTCCCCCTGGGTGCTGCCCCGGGACGTGTTCGCGCGCCGCGCTGACCGCCTGCGCCGCGCACCGGGCGGGCCTTCTTATGATCTCGAACGGGCCGTGCTCGACCCGCCGGGAAGCGTGCTCGACGTGGGCGCCGGGGCCGGCGCGGCCTGTCTCCCGCTGGCCGGCCGGACCACCGGGCTGACCGTGGTGGACACCGACGACGGCATGCTCGGCCTGCTGGCCGGCCGGGCCCGCGCGGCCGGCCTGGAGCCCCGGCTGCTGCAGGGCCGCTGGCCGGACGTGGCCGGCCAGGCGGACCCGGCCGACCTGGTCACCTGCCACCATGTGCTGTACAACGTGCCGGACCTGGTCCCGTTCATCGAGGCGCTCACCCGGCATGCGCGCCGGCAGGTGGTCGTCGAACTCACCGCCAGGCATCCGCTGATTTCCCTCAACCCGTTGTGGCTGCTCTTCCACGGCCTGGAGCGGCCGGAAGGGCCTGCCGCCACCGACGTCCTGGCCATCCTGGACACGATGGGTCTTCGGGCAGGGCACACTGAATGGAATCGTCCGGCTCAGGCCGATTACTCGACAGGGAGTGAGCTGGTGGAGACCACCAGGCGCCGGCTGTGCCTGCCACCCGAGCGCGCCAGCGACGTGGAAGCAGCGCTCCGCGAGGCGGGGCACCTCGGCCAGCCTCTCGACCTCGGCACCTCCGGGCGCTCAGTGGTGACGATCTGGTGGGAGGGTTCCGCGTGAGCGACAGGTCAGACGACTGGTTCCGCGATCCCGCGCCGCAGAGCCGGGGTTCCGCCTGGGAACCCGCCAGCCAGCAGCCCGCGGGGGCCGGTTACCGCAACCCCGGCGCCTGGCCCGAGCAGCCCCCCGTGCACGGCGGAGGCGGCTCCAGGCGCGCCCCGCAGTCCCAGGGCGGCCGCCCGGCGGGATCAGGTGCGGGCTACTCCGGGCGGGGGTTCTTCCGGCCGAGGGCGCCGGTGGCTGCGCCCGCGCCGGATCCTGGCCATCATCGCCCTGGTCGTCGTGGTCGTCCTGGTGCTCAGCGGGGTCGGGTACTTCTACCTGAACTCCAAGCTGACCCGGGTCAACGCACTGGTCGACTACGCCGGGCGTCCGGCCGCCTCGGACGGGCAGAACTGGCTCATCACCGGCTCCGACAGCCGCCAGGGACTGACCCGCAAGCAGGAACGCCAGCTGGCCACCGGGAGGGGTATCGGCGGCCACCGCTCGGACACGGTCCTGCTGCTGCACATCCCGTCCAGCGGCCCGGCCGTGCTGGTCAGCCTGCCCCGCGACTCCTACGTGCCGATCCCCGGGTTCGGCATGAACAAGCTGAACGCCGCCTACTCCTTCGGCGGCCCCAAACTGCTGGCCAAGACCGTGCAGAACGTCACCGGGCTGCGGATCGACCACTACATGGGGATTGGCTTCGGCGGCCTGGTCAACGTGGTGAATGCGGTGGGCGGGGTGCGCATGTGCATCCCCCAGAACCTCAACGACCCGGCCTCCGGCCTGCACCTGAAGAAGGGCTGCCAGAACCTGAACGGCGCGCAGGCCCTGGGCTTCGTCCGGACCCGGCACCTGTTCGCCACCCAGGACCTGCAGCGCGAGCAGGACCAGCGGGTCTTCATCAGGGCGCTGCTGAGCAAGATGACCAGTCCCGGGACACTGGTCAACCCGTTCGCGACCGTGCCCGCAGCCTTCGGCGCGACGGATGCGCTCACCGTGGACAAGGGCACCCAGCTGTACCAGCTGATCCAGGTCGCGTTCGCGCTGCGCCACCCGGAGACCACCACGGTGCCCCTCGGCCCCTCGGAGACCCTGGCCGTGGGCGACGTGCTGATCTGGGACCACGCCCAGGCGCTGCGCATGTTCAACGCGATGAAGAACGGCCAGCCCGTGCCCAAGAGCCTGATCACGGGCTCGAAGGTCGGCTGACCGGCGCGCCCGGCCCGGCGCGTCCGGCGCCGCGTGCAGCAATCGTGTGCAAGTTGTGCCGTAAAGAACCCTTGCGCTTACGGTGGCCGCCTTCGTACCATGCGTCGCATCCTTTACCGGTGGTAGCCGTGGCCTGGAGGTTCGATTGAGGACCGGCAGCATCCCCAGCTTGGCCCGCCCGCTCGGCCTGTCCCTGCGCGAAGCCGAGATCATGACGCTCATCGCGGAAGGTCATTCCAACCGGGAGATCGCGGCCCAGTTGGTGCTCGCCGAGAAGACCGTCAAGAATCACGTGAACCGCATCTACGCCAAACTCGGGGCGCAGTCCCGGGCGGCGGCCATCACCCGCTGGGGCGACCGGGACGCGATATGACGGCCGGCCCGTAGGCCGGCCGCCCGACACTGACCAGCCGGTTTCTCCTGATCATCAGGTCAGCCCCAGGGCACCTTCAGGAAATCCTCAGGTTCAGGTTAGAAAATGCAGGCCATGACCATGCCGTTCGACTAATGGGCGGACCCAGCCGGCTGCCAGGCTTCTCGTTGTTGAGGACGAGCCCAACATCCTTGAGCTGCTGTCCGCCAGCCTTCGCTACGCCGGTTTCGATGTGCTCACCGCCACCGGCGGGAGCGAGGCCGTTCAGGCCGCGCAGCGGCACCGGCCCGATCTCATCGTGCTCGACGTGATGCTCCCCGACATGGACGGATTCGACGTGGTCCGCCGCTTGCGTGGCGGCGGGGCCCGGATCCCGGTGGTGTTCCTCACCGCGCGGGACGCCATGGAGGACAAGGTCCGCGGCCTCACCCTGGGCGGGGACGACTACGTCACCAAGCCGTTCAGCCTGGAAGAGGTCATCGCGCGGATCCGCGCGGTGCTCCGCCGGACCCACGGGGACGGAGCCGAGCCCACGCCCCGGCTGAAGTTCGCCGACCTGGAGCTGGACGAGGAGAGCCACGAGGTGTGGCGGGCCGGGCAGCATGTCCAGCTCTCCCCCACCGAGTTCAAGCTGCTCCGCTACTTCATGAGCAATGCCAACCGGGTGCTGTCCAAGATGCAGATCCTCGACCACGTGTGGGACTACGACTTCCGCGGTGACACCGGGATCGTGGAGTCGTACGTGTCCGTGCTGCGCCGCAAGATCGACACCACCGAGCCCCGGCTCATCCACACCCTGCGCGGGGTCGGCTACGTGCTCCGCCTTCCTTCCTCCTAGCTGATTGGCCATGACCACGACGTCCGGGCTGCACCGCTGGCGGGGGAACCTGCGTCAGCTGCCCGGGCGTACCCCGCTGCGGGTCAAGATGATCACCGCGCTGCTGGCGCTGGTCATCATCGCGCTGACCATCATCAGCGTGGCCAGCCTCACCGTGTTCCGCAGCTATCTGCAGGGACAGGCCGGGACTCAGGTCACCACCCTGTACAACCAGACGCTGGACCGCATGAACGGCTCGGGTCCGTTCTCCGGCCACATCACTGGCACCTACGCTGCCGCCGGATGTGGTGGAGGTACTCAACACCCAGGGCCAGGTGCTGACGCCCAGCATCGGCGCGGGACAGTCGGTCCCGAATGTGCCCACCGCCAGGCGTGGCTCCAGGCCCACGCCGGCGAGGTGACCACGGTGCCCGGCCTCCCGGGCGGCGACAACTGGCTGGTCATCACCAAGCAATCTGGTCGAATGCGCAGGTATACGTGCTCGGCCGGGCCAGTCGGAGATCCGCAGACGTCATCCTGGTCGTGGGCGTGGACCTCGGGACCTCAACCAGACCCTGGGCTGGCTGGCCGCGGCTCGACCTGATGGTCAGCGCGATCATCATCGTGCTGGCCCTGGCCGTCGTGGGCATCGCCATCGTCCGGGCCAGCCTGCGCCCGCTCACCGACATCGAGCAGACCGCGCAGGCCATCGCGGCCGGCGACCTGTCCCGCCGGGTGCCGGACCAGGATCCGGTCACCGAGGTCGGCCGGCTCGGCCGCTCGCTCAACACCATGCTAGCCCAGATCGAGTCGTCGTTTTACGCCCAGGCCCAGTCCGAGGCGGCCGCGCGGCGTTCTGAGGAGCGGATGCGCCAGTTCGTCGCGGACGCCAGCCACGAGCTGCGCACGCCGCTCACCGCGATGCGCGGATACGCCGAGTACTACCGGCAGCGGGGCGGGTTGCACGAAGACGCGCCCAGCAGCGGCCAGCCCAGCGACGAGCTGGGCAGCAACGCGCAGCTGACCCGGACCGACATGGACCGGATCATGCAGCGGGTCGAGCAGGAGTCGGCCCGGATGGGCGTGCTGGTCGAGGACATGCTGCTGCTGGCCCGGCTGGATCAGCAGCGGCCGATCGAGCACCGCCCGGTGGACCTGCTCACGCTGGCCGCCGACGCGGTGCAGGACGCCCGGATCATCGCCCCGGACCGGGAGATCACCCTCGACGTCGGGTCCGGCGCCGCCTTCCTGATCCTCGGCGACGAGGTCCGGCTGCGCCAGGTCATCGGCAACCTGATGAACAACGCGCTGACGCACACCCCGGAGGGCACGCCGGTCGCGGTCCGGGTGCTGGCCGGCCCGCGCCAGCCGGTGCCCAGCGTCGTGCTCGAGGTCGCCGACCAGGGCCCCGGCCTGCGCCAGGACCAGGCGGAGCACGTGTTCGAGCGGTTCTACCGCGCGGACCAGGCCCGGACCAGGACGGCCGGCGGCACCGGGCTCGGCCTGGCCATCGTGGCCGCGCTGGTCGCGGCGCACGACGGCACCGTCTCGCTGAAGACGGCGCCGGGGCAGGGGGCCACCTTCCGGATCACGCTGCCGCTGGCCCCTGAGGCCCAGGACGATGAGCTGGACGAGAGCGACCAGACCGGCCAGGCCAGCCCGGCCGAGGCCGCCACCACCCCGGGCGACTGGCCAGGGCCGGGCGCCTGATGGGGTTCGTTGCGGAGAAAACCGGGGACGCGCAGCGGCGCGCCTCCGGGCTTCTCCCTCAGCCCGCGGCGAGGGCGGCCCGGGCCGCGGTCAGCACCGACTCGCGGTAGGAACTGCCGAACAAGCAGGCGTGCACCAGCAGCGGATGCAGCTGATGCAGCGGAACCCGGTCGCGCCAGCCGGGGGCCAGCGGGGCCACGTCCTGGTAGGCGCCCACGATCCGGTCCAGGTGCGGGGCCCCGAACAGGGCCAGCATGGCCAGGTCGGTCTCCCGGTGGCCGCCCTGCGCGGCCGGGTCGATCAGCCAGCCCCGGCCACCCGACCACACGACGTTGCCGGACCAGCAGTCGCCGTGGATCCGGCTCGGCGGCTCGGGCGGTCCGGCCAGGCTGGCGATCCGGCTGATGACCTCTTCCACCAGGCGGGTGTCGGATCCGGTCAGCGCCCCGGTGCCCGCGGCGCGGCGCAGGTAGGGCAGCAGCCGCTTGCTCGCGTACCAGCCAGCCCAGTCGCCGCCCGCGCCGCTGATCATGCTGCCCGGGCCGGCGCCGGCCGTCAGCGGGCCAGGCACGGTCGTCTCGGCGGCCACGGTGATCGTGTCCCCGGAGCGGTCGCCCAGCGGCAGGGTGGCGATGAACCCGGGCCACGGGGTACCGAACCGCGCCGCACCGGACGCGTGCAGCAAGGCCAGGTCGCGGCCGAACTGCTCGGCCATGTCCTGGTCCGGGACCTGCTGCGGCAGCCAGGCCACGACCAGCGTCGCCGTGTCCCAGCCGAGGATCTCCGGCAGCGGCACCGCATGGGCGTCGGCCAGCCAGCGCAGCCCGCGCGCCTCGGCCTCGAAGACGCCGCCCTGATCCTCCCGGGCGGACTTGGCAAACGCCAGCCGGCCGTCGGCCAGCGTGACCTGGTAGTGGGCCCACTGGTGCTCCGCCCCGGCCGCGCGGATGTCGCGCACCCCGGTGCCGGTGATCCGCTCCAGCCGCCGGGCGAGTTCGGGGACCCGCCGGGCGAGCTTGGGCACCCGGGACGCCGGCCCGGATCGGCGGATCCGCGGTCCCGTGCGTCCGCTGGCCTGTCGTCCGCCGGCACGTCGCGCGCGGGCATGGTCACGCTCCGCCCGCCGGGACCTGGTCCACCTCGGCCAGCCGCCCCACCAGGCCCCGCACCGCGCCCTGGACCAGGTCCAGGGCTTGCGCGTAGCCGGCCGGCGGCCCGCCGTAGGGGTCGGGCACCGCGCCGTCCCAGGGGTCATGGGTCTTGGCGGCGGCCAGGTCCGGGTCGAACGACCGGAACAGCATCAGCCGCGGCCCGGCCGCCTCCTCGTCCGGGGCCAGGGCGCGCAGCGCCGCCAGGTTGCTGAGGTCCATGGCCAGCACCAGGTCGCGCTGGGCGAACCAGGACGGCTGGATCCTCCGGGCCCGGTGCGCGGACCCGTCGTAACCGCGCCGGGCCAGTTCGGCCCCGGCCTGCTCGGCCATCGGCTCACCCAGGTGCCAGTCGCCGGTGCCCGCGCTGTCCACCTCCACCAGCCCGGCCAGCCCGGCCCGGTCCAGTTCGGCCCGCAGCACCACGTCGGCCATGGGCGAACGGCAGATGTTGCCCAGGCAGACCAGGCAGACCCGGTACGGGCCGGAGGAACGACGTGGCGGCGGGAGGGTGGGCACATCAGCGGGCATGGCTTCAGGATGCCCGAACCCCGGAGTGCTCACGCACCCCGGGCCGGCCCAGGGGCCAGTCGAAGCACCAGGCCGGGCATGTCACGATGGGCGGATGCCGTCTTATAGGTCGCTTTCCTACTGGCTGAGCTCGGTTCCCGGGGACCTGTCCCCCGGTGCGCCGCTGCCCGGCGATCTCGACGTTGACGTGGCCATCGCCGGAGCCGGGTTCACCGGCCTGTGGACCGCGTACTACCTGGCCAGCGCCAGCCCGGGACTGCGCGTCGCGGTCTGCGAGCGGGAGATCGCCGGCTTCGGCGCCTCGGGCCGCAACGGGGGCTGGTGCTCCGCGTACTTCCCGGCGTCCCTGGCCAAGCTGGAGCGGATGGCCGGCCGGGACCAGGCCATCGCGATGTACCGGGCCATGGAGGGCACGGTGGACGAGGTCGGCCGGGTGGTCGCGGCCGAAGGCATCGACTGCCACTGGGCCAAGGGCGGCGCGCTCCAGCTGGCCCGCTCGCCCGCCCAGCTGGAACGGGCCATCGACGACGTCAACGAGGCCCGGTCCTACGGGTTCGGCGAGGACGACTTGCGGCTGCTGACCGCTCCGGAGACGGCGGAGCAGGTCACCGCGGACGGGGTGCTCGGCGCCACGTACACCCCGCACTGCGCGGCGATCCACCCGGCGCGGCTGGCCCGCGGCCTGGCGGACGCGGTGCGCCGGCTGGGGGTCAGCGTGTTCGAGGACACGCCGGTCACCGAGATCGCGCCCGGCCGGCTGCGGACCACGCGGGGCACGGTCCGGGCGCAGTACGTGATCCGGGCCACCGAGGGCTACACGCCGGAACTGCCCGGCCTGCACCGGGCGATCGCGCCGGTGTACTCGCTGATGATCGCGACCGCGCCGCTGCCGGAGTCCGTGTGGGACCAGATCGGGCTGGCCAGCCGGCCGACGTTCGGCGACTACCGGCACCTGATCATCTATGGCCAGCGCACCGCGGACGGGCGGCTGGCCTTCGGCGGGCGCGGCGCCCCGTACCACTTCGGCTCGGCCGTGCGGCCCGAGTTCGACCGCTCCCCCGAGGTGTTCGCGGCGTTGCGCCGGTCGTTGCAGGAGCTGTTCCCCGCCCTGGGCGAGGTCGAGGTCACGCACGCCTGGGGCGGGCCGCTCGGGGTGCCCCGGGACTGGTGCGCGTCCGCCGGGCTGGACCCGGCCACCGGGCTGGGCTGGGCCGGCGGCTACGTCGGGGACGGTGTATCCACCACCAACCTGGCCGGGCGGACCCTGGCCGACCTGGTGCTGGGGAACGCGACGGAGCTCACCCGGCTGCCCTGGGTCGGGCACCACTCGCGGCCCTGGGAGACCGAGCCGCTGCGCTGGCTCGGCGCGAACGCGGGGCTGCAGGCGATGAGCTGGGCGGACCGGGCCGAGGCCAGGAGCGGCCGGCCATCCCGGCTGGCCCAGCTGGCCGGCCGCTTCCTGGGCGGCTGACGGCCGCCCAGGGGACGTCCCGCTTTCCCGGCCGGCCCGGGCCGGGCCCGGTTTCGTGCGCGGTGCGCTACTTCGCAAACCAGGCAGTTCGGGTTATTGTCCTTCCCATCCCGTCCTTTATAGGTGCGCGTCTGACGCAATGGAGCGTGGTCGTGTTAAAGCTGGTCCGGCTGCCCTTGTTTGCCCTGTCCGCGGTTCTCCTCACGATCGGGCTGGCGCCGGCGGCGCCCGCGCTGGCCCGCACGTCCTGCGGCGCATCCGGCGCCGTGACCACAGTGAATGGCTCGCTGCCGGACGGCGCGACCTATCTGCTCCAGTGTCCGGCCGGTGCGTGGAATGGGACACTCTTCCTTTACAGCCACGGGTATGTGGTGCCGGGATCGGCTAATCCGGCCGCGGACGCCGGCGATCCGGTCACCGCCAAGTGGCTGCTCAGCCACGGGTACGCGCTGGCCGGCTCCTCCTACGCCTCGACCGGCTGGGCGATCCAGCAGGCGCTGCCTGATCAGGTGGCCACGCTCGATGTGTTCAACCAGACGTACCGCACCCCGGACCGGACGATCGCCTGGGGGCATTCGCTGGGCGGCATCATCACCGCGGGCCTGATCCAGCGCTACCCCGGCCGGTTCAGTGCCGCGCTGCCGATGTGCGGTGTGCTGTCCGGCGGGGTGGCCACCTGGAACACCGCGCTGGACGCGGCGTTCGGCTTCCAGCAGCTGATCGACCCGTCAGTGCAGGTCGTCAACATCACCAACCCGAGCGCGAACCTGTCCGGCGCTGTAGCAGCCGCGACCACCGCACAGCAGACCCCGCAGGGGCGGGCCCGGCTGGCCCTGGCCGCCGCGCTGGGTGACACACCGGGCTGGTTCACCCCGCTCTCCCCCGAGCCCGCTCCCGGCGACGTGGCCGGCCAGGAAGCCAACCAGTACCAGTGGGACACCCAGGTTGACTTCCCGTTCATTTTCGCGTTCCGGGCCGAACTCGAAGCCCGGGCGGGCGGGAACCCGTCCTGGAACACGGGCGTGAACTACTTCACGCAACTGGCCCGGTCAGCCGACCTCGGCGAAGTGGCCGCGCTGTATCACGCGGCCGGGCTGAGCCTGACCGCCGACCTGCAGAAGCTCAACCAGGCCGAGCGGATCAGCGCCCGCCCGTCCGCGGTCCGCTACCTGGCGCAGAACATCGCCTTCAACGGCCACCTGGCGGTGCCGGTGCTGACCATGCACACCACCGGCGATGGCCTGGTGGTGCCCGAGAACGAGCAGGCCTACCAGAGCGTGGTGGACCGGGCGGGCGACGGGGGGATGCTGCGCCAGATCTTTGTGCACCGGGCCGGGCACTGCGCGTTCACCCCGGCCGAGACCATCACCGCCGTGCAGGTCCTGCTCGGCCGGCTCGGCACCGGGCGCTGGAATCCCCGGGCGCTCGACCCGGCCAGCCTCAACGACCAGGCGGCCGCGCTCGGGCCGGCGTACAACATCTTCCCCGAGGGCAGTACCGTCCCGGCGGCCGGGCCGGACTTCGTGCGGTACCGCCCGGCGCCGTATCTGAGGCCGTTCGACCTGTCCCGCCGGTAGACGCCACGGGCCGGCCAGGTGGGGCCGGCTCCTGGCCAGGTGGCTGCTGAGCCGGGGCCGCCCGCCTGAGCCGGGGCCGCCCGCCCTCGCGGCGGGCGGCCCCGGCCCCCGTTCCTAGTGCGACGCGGCGGACGCCAGGGCCGGCACGAACCGGGCGGCGTTGATCGTGCCCCAGCCGCTGGCCAGGTCGTAGCCCGGGCCAGCGTCGTACCCGGTCACACCGGCGAAAGTGTTGTTCCCCGCGGTGATGTCCACCAGGCCGGTCCGGGCGCCGTGCTTGCTGGCCGCGCCCAGCGCGTACAGCGCCGGGTTGAGCAGGCCGAGACGGTGCCCGGCCACCTGGTCGGCCAGGGCCACGATGCCGGAGAAGATCGGCGAGGCCTCGCTGGTCCCGCCGATGATGTACCAGCCTGCGCCGCCGGTCCCGGCGAAGGACCAGTAGACCCAGCACCCGCCGTTGACCGCCGCGCTCATCGAGATGTCCGGGGTGCCGCGGTGGCTGCCGACCACGCCGCGCACGCCGGTCTGGAACAGCGGCCGGGAGAACACGGCCGACACTCCGCCGCCGCCCGAGCCGTACGGGTCGTTCCACACCGAGTCGGGCTGCTGCCGGTTACCCGCGTTGTCCAGGTACAGCTGGGAGCCGCCGACGGAGGTGACCAGCGGGTCAGTCGAAGGCCAGGAGTTCACCCGGTACGGGTACAGGGTGGCGCCGTCGCTCTCGTAGTCGGTGGCGCCGGCGTCACCGGACGCGCCGAGCACGGTCACGTGATGGGCCAGGGCGTCCTTGTACGCGTAGCGCAGGTTCAGCAGGCTGGAGTAGTTGCCCTGGCTGAAGCCGGGGAAGGTGTTCTCGGTCGCGCCGAAGCTCTGCGAGATGACGTCACCCACGCCCGCGTTGATGAGCGACTGCTCGGCGTTCATCATCTCCGGGAGGCCGGTCACGCCCTCGGTCTCGGCCACCGCGGTCTCCGCGAGGACGATCTTCGCCTTGGGGGCGATGGAATGCGCGTACTCGACGTCCAGCGTGGTCTCCTCGGCCCAGCCGACCTGGGTCGCGTTCGTGGGATCGAACGCGGGCACGTTGCCGAACTTCACGATCTTCAGGTTGGGGTTCGGGAAGCCGAACTGCTTGTCGAAGGTCTTGATGTCGCGGGCGATCGTGGGCGAGCCGTAGGAGTTGACGATCACGATCGTCTTGTCCCGGCCGTTGATCCCGTGCGCGTAGAGCGGGTTCAGGTTGTAGGCGGTCCGGTACTGCAGCGGCGTGTAGCAGTGGATGCCGATCTGCGCCAGGCAGTCCGAGGTGGTCAGCGGAACCGGATGCGCCTTGCTGGTCAGCACGGGGCTGCCCAGCGCGGGTACCGGCGTGGCCGGGCGGATGTGGCTGACCGCGGCGGGCGCGGCCGGCACGGCCAGCGCGGCCACGCTCAAGGCCGCTGCGGCCGGGAGAGCCCAGGTCACGGCCCGCCGGGCCCGGGATCTGCCCCCGGATGACCTGGCGGCGCGGACTTTCTCACCGGAGTTCACTGACATGACCCTCCTCAGCAGATGCCCGGCCGCCGCCATCATGAGGCGAGGCGGCCGGGACCAGACCGTCAGCCCGGCCGGTCGGCCAGGCTTCCCACCCACAGCACGGAACTTTTATCCCATAGGGGCGCACATCAGTCGAGACCTCCTGTTCGCCGAGCGGTTCCGGTGAGTTTCTTCTGCGGCGCCCCGATGCCCTGTTTCGCCCCCCGGTGCGGGGTTAACCGCCGCGGCGGGCCACCGGGCCGGCGGACCGCCCGGCGGCCAGGTCCCGGTTCGCTCTCGTGGGCGGATACTGTTAGCATCACTGCGTTCCAAGCGCCGCTAGCTCAACTGGCAGAGCAGCAGACTCTTAATCTGCGGGTTCGGGGTTCGAGTCCCTGGCGGCGCACCAGCTCACGCACCGATTGACTCCCCACCGCGGTCGCTGCCCAGCAGCCGAGCAGCAACGGCCTTCATTCGCCGTCCTCCTGCTGGTCCTTCAGCTCCGCCACCCCGGGCTCGTCGGGGCGTGCACGAGCTGAGCCGGTAGCGGGATCGTCCGCCGTGCACGCGCCGACTCACGGGGAAGACGGAGAGTACTAGGAAGGGTCAGTAGCTCAGCTGCTCATCCCAGTCGATTCCGCGTCCTTCCGGGGTGAGGTCGTAAAGGTTCCAGACCGGTTCGAGAGTGCCGACGTGGCGGGGATCTTGCCCGGGATCCCAGGGTGCGTAGAACAGTTCCGAAGCCCAGAAGTGGCGGATGGTGTCTCCGTCACGGTGGAACACGTTCAGCATCGGCTGCTGCTCGCCGTCGGGGGTCTCGGCCAGGTAGTCGCGGTTATAGGTGGTTCCGGCCGAGGACAACAGGCGCAGGTGCCGCCAGCCGCGTTCGGCGGCGAAGGTGAGGATGCGCTCGATTGGCGCCTTTCCGGCGACCGCGAGATTGATGTGCTGCGAGGCGTGCTCGGCGGCGCCGTCCAGCTGGTCGAGGAACGCGGTGCACGACGGGCACGGGCCTTGCGCCAGCGGCAGCAGCGCGGTCTGCCCGCCTGCCGGGCCCGGGCGGTCGTCCTCCGAATCACGCGGGAACATCATGCTGTAGATCACCAGCGAGTCCCTACCCGGCGCGAACAGCTCCGACAGCCGCACCTCGGCCACGCCGCCATCTGGGCCTTGGCCGTGAAAGACGTAGTCCTGCGGCACCACCCCGCCGGGGGGCAACCGCCGCCTGGCGGCAGCCACCGCTTCCATGTTGCGGCGTAGCTCGATCTCCTGCTCCAGGAGCCGGTTTCGTGCAGCCCGGTACTCCGCTGACTCTCCAGGAAACGCGATAGCCATCGGTCCTCCGTTGCTAGGGCAGGTCCTGCGCGATCTGCCAGATGTAGCCGTCCGGATCGGCGAAGGTGATCGTGCGCATGCCCCAGTCACGATCCGCCGGGCCACTGATCAATCTCACTCCGTGCTCGTCTAGCTCAGCGCGGACCGCATCGACGTCCTCAACCCAGATGGAGAACTGCCCGAGACCTTTCTGCGCCAGGGCGAGTACGTCGCGTCCTGGGGGCTGGTGAGCCGGATCCTTCCGCAACGCGACGTACATGTTCTTGAAGCCGAACAGGGCCAAGTCCTCCTTCTCTTCCAGCGGAGGCAGGCCAAAGACTTCCCGGTAGAACGTCTTCGAGCGCTCAAGATCCCCGACTACCAGACTCATGGCATTGATCTGCTTCTCCCATTCAGCCATGTGGCGCCTCTCTCGTCGTTGACGTCGTTCTGAGGGTTGGACCGCTCAGCGACCCCTAACTCACCGGCCGAGCCTTGACGAGATCGCCGACGGCACGCCGTGGCCGGGGTGTATCAGCGGCGCCCTTCGATGCTCTTGTCGGTTAAAAGGCTCCCTGCGGTCTGGTGCCGACTACCAGGTGCCGGCCAGCGGCGCATGGCCGTGGTCCGGCTTTGCCGCCGGTGGAGCCGGACATCGAACGGGGGGCTATCAATGGAAGCCGATGTGATGTTCCTGGAGTGCCCGGCGTATATGGATAACCATGGCGAGGCCCGGTGCGGGCTACCCGCGGAGATAGAACACCGCTACTCGGTCAGCTCAACCGACGGGGTACTGGAGAGTGCCAAAATCCGGTGCCCGCGTGGCCATTGGTTCAATGGCACGCTGGACTCGCTCACCTGGGGCAAGTTCCGCGATGGCGCCCTGACCGGGGCCGGGACAATCCGGGCCTCGCTCAGCGAGTTACCGGGCCTAGGTCCGCCCGCCACCCCCGGCGTTCCGCGACCGGGGCGAAGCGGCCGGCGGGAAGCTGGCCGAACTCACGCACCCCTGTCGTAACGACGCCACAGTCTGTAGACTGTTAACTGATGACTAAAAATGGGGGGCATCGCACCGACGGCCAGGCCGCGGACCTGGGCGTGGTTCCGGGGGGCCCAGATTCCTGCACCATCGTGGTGGCCGCGGGCGCCCTGCATGCGCCGGACACCGTCGCCGCGCACTTCCGGGGCGATGCGGCCGTCCGGGTCGCGGACATCTCGACTCCCGCCGGGATAAAGGCCGCCACCACGGGAGCCAGCGGCCTGGTGGTGGCGCTGCAGCGGCTCCCGGGCGAGCTCATCGAGGCCATCGACCCGGGCGTGCGGGTGATCGGGCGGATGGGCATCGGGACCGACACCGTAGACCTGGAGACCGCGGCCGCCTGCGGCCTGACGGTGTTCAACGAGCCGACTTTCGGCGTTCCCGAAGTGGCCAGCCACGCGGTGGCGATGCTGCTGGCGCTGGGCCGCAAGCTGGTCCCGGCGGATCGCCACGTGCGCCAGGGATGGCACGCCGGAAGCCGGGTCAGCCTGGCGCCGATGCGCCCGCTCGACGAGATGACGGTGGGCATCATCGGGTGCGGGCGGATCGGTGCGGCGGTGGCGGCGTTGCTGGCCCCCATGGTGGCGCAGGTGCTCATCTACGATCCGCTGCTGGATGGCGGCGGCCCGGCCGGCACCGTGCGGCTCGACCACCTCGATGACCTGCTGGCCCGCAGTGACGCGGTAACCGTGCACGCTCCGCTCACCGCGCAGACCCGGGGCATCCTGGGCCGCCGTGAGCTGTCGCTCCTGCCCCAGGGCGCGCTGGTCGTCAACGTGTCGCGCGGCGGCCAGGTGGACGAGCAGGCGCTGGCGGAACTGCTCGCGGCGGGCCAGCTCGGCGGCGCGGGCCTGGACACCTTCGGGACCGAGCCGCTGCCCGCCGATTCGCCTCTGCTGAGCGCGCCGAACACTGTCCTGTCGCCGCACTGCGCCGGGTACTCAGACCGGTCTTCCTGGCGGCTTGAGATCTGGACGATCACTGACGCCATCGAATGGCTGCGCACCGGCCAGCTGCGGCACGGTTCCGTGGTCGTCGCGGGCACCCGCTGAGGCCCGGCGTGCTGACCCGCCAGACCCTGCGCGGCACCTGGGGCACCGTCCTGCTGCCGGTCGCCCGGGACGAGACCATCGACCTCGGGCGGCTCGCCGACGAGCTGGCCATCCTGATGACTGCCGGGCTGGACGGCGTCTACACGAACGGCACCGCAGGCGAGTTTCACTGCCTGGAGGAGGACGAATACGACCTGATCACGGACGTCGTGGCGCAGGCGTGCCAGCGGGCCGGCGTGCCGTGCCAGCTCGGGGCGAGCCACATGAGCGGGCAGATCTCGCTGCGCAGGATCCGGGTGGCGGCCGCCTACGACCCGGCCGCGATCCAGGTGATCCTGCCGGACTGGTGCGTGCTGTCGGCAGACGAGGTCCGGTCCGCGATCGACCGGATGGCGTCCGAGGCCGGCCCGTCACCCCTGGTCCTGTACAACCCGCCGCACGCCAAGACTCAACTTACGCCCGCTCTGTTCGGCCGCCTGGCGGCCGAGTTCCCCCAGCTCATCGGGATCAAGGTGGCAGGCGGTGACGCGGCCTGGTTCGGCGAGATGCGCGCCTGCGCAGGCGACCTGTCCATCTTCGTGGCTGGTCACCACCTGGCCAGCGGGCTGCGCCAGGGCGCGAGCGGCGCGTACTCCAACGTGGCGTGCCTGAGCCCGCACGGCGCGGTGGCCTGGTACCGGGACATGCGCACCGATCCGGCCGGGGCGGCCAGGCTGGAGACGCGCCTGAACGCGTTCCTGGACCGCCATGTGCTGCCGCTGCAGGCAGCCGGCTTCAGCAACCCCGCCCTGGACAAGACGCTGGCGGCCATCGGAGCCTGGGCGCCGGTCGGCACCCGCCTGCGCTGGCCCTACCGCTCGGTGCCCGCGGAGGTCGTCACCCGGCTGCGCTCGGCCGCCCAGGACGAGCTGCCCGAACTGGTTCCCACCGTGCGGTGAACGGCGGGCGGTGAACGCCGGGCAGTGAGCGGCGGGCGCGGGCGCACCGCTACCGGCGCCGGTCCAGCCCGGCCGCGAAGACCGGGCCGGGCGGCAGCAGGCTGGACAACAGGGCGTTGAGCACGTGGTACAGGTCGGACTTGCCCGCCCAGATGGTGCAGCCAGGCTGGCCGTCCGGGCCCAGCTCGTGCCACCAGCTCCCGCCCTGGCGGTCGGCGAAGCAGCGCTCGGCGACCTCCCAGAAGGTGGCGTACCAGCCGGCATACTCGGGTTCCCCGGTCGCCGCGTGCAGATAACAGGCCGCGCCGATCGCCTCGGCCAGCGGCCAGTGCAGCCGCTGCGATGACACCTCACGGCCCTGCCAGTCCACCGTGTAGGCGAAGCCGCACCGGCCAGCGTCCCAGCCATCGGCCACCGCCCGCCCGAACAGCGCGGTGGCCGCGGCCAGCAGGCCGGCAGGGTCACCGCCCGGGATCAGCCTCAGCTGCAGGAGCAGCCGGGCCCACTCGACCCCATGGCCCGGCGTCGCGCCGAACGGGCGGAACCCATCGGCGGGCCGGTCCTCGTGATAGCCGGGCAGCGGCGCCCAGCCCTCGGTGAAGTGCTCCGGAATGCGCCACTGCGCAGCAGCGGCGAACCTGATCAGCCGGGCACTGATGGACTGCGCCCGGCGCAGGAACGAGGGCCGCCCGGTGGCGAAGTAAGCGCTCAGGAAGGCCTCCACGGCGTGCATGTTCGCGTTCATGCCCCGGTAGGAATCCGGCTCGGTCCAGCCCTGGTCCCAGGAGTCCACGCACAGGCCGGCTCGTCCCAGAGCCACCGGTCGAAGATCACCGCTGCGTCCTCGAGCAGGTCCCCGGCAGGCAGCCCCGCTTGCACCGCGGTCGAGGCGGCGAGGAGCACGAAGGCATGACCGTACGTCTCCTTGCGGGTCACCGTGACCTCGCGCCCGTCGGCGCTGAGCTCGGCGAACCAGCCACCGTCGCTGCTGTCCCGGAAGATCGTCCGCAGCGCCCGCAGTCCGTGACCGGCCAGTTCGGTGCAGCCAGGCCGGCCGAGCATGGCGCCCAGCGTGAAGCCGTAGGTCATCCGGGCCGTGGCGTACAGCCGCTTGGGCCCGGGCTGCCGCTGTCCGGTGGTGGTCAGCCCGTCGAAGCCGCCGTCCCGCCAGTCGGCCGCGGCGGCACAGAAGTCCAGCAGCTCGCCGAGCTGTGCACCGAGCCAGCTCGCGTGGGCCGGCGAGGCAGCACCGAAGGGCCGGGTGCCCGGCGGGCCGGGCTGCTCGCGCGTCACGGCCGGATCAGCGCCTTCAGGCAACCCGGGTCCCCGGCCACGGCCTTGATCGCGGCGCCGTAGTCGGGCAGCCCGAACTGGTGGGTCACCAGGCCAGCGGTGTGCACCCGGCCGCCCCGCAGCAGGGTCATGGCCCGGTCGAAGCTGAAGGCCTGCGAAAACGAGCCCTTGACCGTCAGTTCCCGGCGGAAGATGTCGTAGGGGCTGATGGCCAGGCTGGCGGTCTCCGGCGTCATGCCGTAGACGAACAAGGTCCCGCCGATGCCGAGCAGCCGGGTGCACGCGGCCAGCACGTCGACCGACCCGGTCGCGTCGATGACCACGTCGAACCCGTCCGGGGCCAGGGTGGCCGCGGCATCGCCGGGGTCACCTCCCGCGGTCATGAGCACGACCTCGTCCGCGCCGTAAGCGGTGGCCAGTTCCAGCTTGAACGGGCTCCGTCCGGCGACCGTCACCCGGCTGGCGCCCGCCGCCCGCAGGAGCTGGGCCAGGATGAGCCCGGTGGGCCCGGTCCCGGCGACCAGCACGTCGCTGCCGGGCCGCAGGGCCAGGACGTCGAGGCCGTGGACGACGCACGCGACCGGCTCGGCGAACACGGCGACCTCCGGATCGAGGTCGCCCGCCGGGTGGCACTTGCCCGCCGCGGCCACCACGAACTCGGCGAACCCGCCCGGGTCGGTGACGCCCAGCGCCCGCATGGTGGCGCAGAACTGGGGCCGGGCCCGGCGGCACTGCGCGCAGTGGCCGCAGGCCATCATGTTGTCGAGCGCGACGAGGTCCCCGGCCGCCAGCCCGGAGACCCCGGCACCGATGCTGGTCACGACGCCGGCGATCTCGTGCCCGGGCGTCAGCGGGTAGACCGGCCCGAACTCGCCCGCATCCAGGTGCACGTCCGTGCCGCAGACCCCGGCCGCGGCGACGCGCAGCACCACCTCCCCGGCGGCCGGCCCGGGGTCGGGCACGTCGGCGCAGCGCCAGCGGCGCGGAGCGTCGTAGACGATCGCTTTCACGGCGCCTCCTCCCGGAGCTGCACCCGGGTCTTCAGGCCCGCTCCGCGCCTGCTCCGCTCCAGCGCCTGCGCGGTGGCCGCCAGCGGCAGCGGCGGCTCATGCAGCAGGTTCACCGGCAGCGTGCCCGCGGCGAGCAGCCGGGCCGCCCGGCCGAAGGTATGCCGTACCGAGTTGACCCCGACGACGGTGAGCTCACGGGCCACGATGTCGAACGGCTCGAGGGCGAACGACCGGCCCGGGCCGCTGATGCCCAGCAGGGCGATCCGGCCGGCCCGGCGGGTGACCGCGAATCCGTCGGCGACCGCGCCGGGACTGCCGGTGGCGTCCACCACCACGTCCCAGGTGCTGTCCAGCTCCCGGACCGCGGCGCCGGTCCGCCGGGACCCGAAGCGCGGGCCGGCGGCCAGCCGGGCCGGCTGCCGGTCGACGAGATCGACCCGGCCACCCGACATCGCCAGCAGGGCCGTGGTGAGCAGGCCGATCGGCCCCGCCCCGATGACCAGCACGTCCCGCCCGAGCACCGGCCCGATCCGGTCCACCGCGTGCAGGACGCAGGCCAGCGGCTCGACCAGGCTGGCCTCGCCCAGGCCCAGCTCGTCCGGCAGCGGCTCGCAGCGGGCCCCGTTGACGGCGACGTACTGGGCCAGGGCACCCGGCGCCGTAGTGCCCAGCCCGCCCCCGTTCAGGCACATGTTGGTCCAGCCGGACCGGCACATGGAGCACGCGTCGCAGTAGTCCATGGGGTCGACCGCCACCCGGGTGCCCGCGGCCAGGCCGCGCACCGCGCGGCCGACCGCGACGACCTCGCCGCCGAATTCGTGGCCGGGGATGACGGGGTACCGGACCACGCCGTAGTCCCCGTCCAGGACGTGCACGTCGGTCCCGCAGATGCCGCAGGTGTCCACGGCCACGACGACTTCATGGTCGCGGGGCGCCGGGTCGGGGATCTCCGTGATGGCCAGGTCGCCGGGGGCCTGGACGATGGCCGCCTTCATGCCCGGGCCTCGCTGGCCCAGAAGCCGGACCGGGCGGGCGGGGCGGTCCCCGGCGTCAGCGCGGCGATCTCGGTGAGCACCGCCCGCGGGTCATCCGCGCCGTAGACGAGCGAGCCGGGAATGACGCCGTCGGCGCCGGCGGCGGCGAGCAGCGGGACGGTATGCCGGCGGACGCCGCCGTTGACGACGATGGCGGGCTGGTGTGGCGACCGTTCCCGCGCCTGGACCAGCTCGGTGACCCGGGCCGGGGTCGCAGGATCGAGCGACCGGCCCCTCACCCCGATCGGGGTGCCCAGCAGCAGCAGCCGGCCGGCCAGGCCGAAGAAGGCCGCGGCACCGGCGGGCGGCTCGTGCAGTTCGATGCCCAGGCCGGCCACGCAGCCCAGGGCCCGGATCTGGGTCAGGACGGCGGCGACGTCAGCGCACGGTCCCGACTGGACGGTGATGATGTCGGCGCCCGCGGCGGCGAAGCGCTCGACCCAGTACCCGGGCTCGGTGACGTTGAGGTGCACCTCGATCTGCGCGGCCGTGAACGCGCGCAGCGACGCGACCAGGTCCGGGCCGAACAGCAATTCGGGGACGTTGTGACCGTCGAAGACGTCGATGTGGAAACCGGCGGCGAGATCCTCGATCCGCCGGACATCCTCGCCGAGCGCCAGGAGATCCGCCGACCACAGCGAGACGAACGCATCCATCCGGTATCTCCTCCAGGCCCGCCCTTGACGGGTTCACTCCAGTACGATGACACTCGACACGTTTCTTGTAAACAGTCAACAGAAACTAAACGGGAGCAGGTGGCGGCGGGTGACCGTGGCGGGGGTGGACCTGGGCGGCAGCAAGATTGCCGGGGTCCTGCTCGACGATTCGGGCGCGGTCCGCGGCGAGGTCTGGCAGGAGCACCAGATCGCGGGGCCGGATGAGGCGGTAGACCTCATCGCGGAGGTCGTCGATGAGCTGTCCGCCCGCGAGCTCGCCGTCACCGGGCCAGCGCGGGCGCTCACGGCGGTGGGGCTGTCGGTGGCCGGCTGGCTCAGCCGCGACCGGCTGGAGGTGCGGACCGCCGCGAACCTGGGCCTGGCCGCCGCTCCGCTGGCCGGGCTGGCGGAGGCCAGGCTGAACTGCCCGGTGCTGGTGGAAAACGACGGAAACGCGGCGGCGTTCGCCGAGTATGTCCGGGGCGCCGGGCGGTCAGCCGAGGTACTCATGCTGATCACGCTCGGGACCGGAGTGGGGGGCGGGATCGTCGTGTCCGGGGTACTGACCGGCGGCAGTCACGGTCTGGCCGGCGAACTCGGCCACCTTCCGGTCGACTCGGCTGGCCCGGCCTGCTGCTGTGGCGGCCATGGCTGCCTGGAGCTCTACGCCAGTGGGCCGGCCCTGGCCGCCCGGGCCCGGATGGGCGCCGGCCAGCCGGACGGCGCCGCGATCCTGTCGCTGGCCGGCGGCCGGCCCGAGCAGATCACCGCCCGGCAGGTCGTGCAGGCCGCCCGCGGCGGGGACGCCTGGGCGGCCGGCCTGCTCGCCCGGGCCGGGCGGGCCGTGGCGCAGGCGGTGGCCTGCGTGATGCCCGTGCTCGACCCCGATCTGGTGGTGCTCAGCGGCAGCGTGGCGACGTCAGCCGGGGACCTGATCCTGCATCCTGCCCGCCAGGAGCTGGCCCGGGTGCACACGCTGCAGGCCGTGCTCAGCCCGGTCCCGGTCGTCCTCGGCCAGACCGGCCCGGGTGCCGCGGCCCTCGGCGCCGCCGAGCTGGCCCGCCGCCGGCCGGGCAGCGTCCAGGCCGGTGCTGGCTTCGCGCCCCCGGAAGGCCGCAGTGATGTTCACCTCTAGGAACAGGACACACGAATGACGCAGGACTCCACGGCCCAGGACACCTCGCCCCGGGACACCGCCCCGGTGTCCGGGGCTGCCCGCCCGGAGGTGCACCCCTGGGTGCGCGACGCCCAGCAGCGGCCCCGCTTCGCGATCGTGGGCACGTTCCTGCCCGAGTGGGCCCAGGTGCGCGACTTCGCGGTCCGCGCCGAGGAACTCGGTTTCGACGCGTACTGGGCCAACGACCATCCGCTCCGCAGCATGGACTGCTGGACCCAGCTGGCCGCCCTGGCCACCGTGACCACCCGGCTGCGCCTCATCGCGCTGGTGAGCTGTGTCTATTACCGCAGTCCCGCGCTGATCGCCCGGCAGGCGGCCGACGTGGACCGGATCAGCGGCGGCCGCCTGGTGCTCGGCCTGGGCACCGGCGACGACGCCGCCGAGTTCGGCCAGCTGGGCCTGCGCTTCCCGGCGGCGCCCGAGCGGCTGGCGGCGCTGGCCGAGGCGGCCGGGATTATCCGCGCTATGTGGGCCGGGCCGGTTACCCATGCCGGACCGCATTTCCAGGTCACGGACGCCCACGTCCGGCCCGGTCCCGTGCAGCAGCCCGGGGTGCCGGTGCTGATCGGCGGGGGCGGCGAGCGCACCACCCTGCGGCTGGTGGCGAGGTATGCCGACGTGTCCAACTTCGGGCCGCATGAGTGGACCGGCGGCGCCTACGACCTGGCCGCGGTCCGGCGCAAGTACGAGCTGCTCCGCGGGTACTGCGAGGAGATCGGCCGGCCCTACGACGCGATCCTGCGCAGCCACTACACACCGCTGCTCACGCTGGCCGAGTCCCCGCGCGAGCTGGAGAGCAAGCGGAGCCGGGCGCGGATCCCGGACGCCGGGCTGCGCACCGTCCCGGTGTTCGCCACGGTCGGCGAGGCGATCGTGCATTACCAGGGGCTCATCGACGCGGGCGTGCACTACTTCCTCGCCACCGTCAACGGCCGGGATGCGCAGACGGCGGAGCTGCTGGCCGGGCAGGTGCTGCCGGCCCTCCGGCCGGCTGGCGGGCCCTCGCAGGCGGCCCGGCCCGCCCCGGCTCAGCAGGACTTATCCGGCCCGTCGCGCCCATCGAGCTCGTAGATACCGGTGGTGTGGGCGCCGATCGCCTTGATGGCCGCGGTCGACTTGCGGGTCCGCAGGACGCGCAGCAGCCGCCCATGCCGGTCGCGCCACGCGGTGGTGAACTCGCCATCCTGCGCGCCGAGCTGAACCAGGTACAGGTAGACCTGGGAACGCAGGCCCTCCCAGGCCCGGCAGGCCCGTTCATGGTGGCTGGCCTGGAAGACAGCGTCGTGAAACTCGACGTCGAGCGCGGCGATCGCCTGCCGGGTCAGCGGGCGCGGCAGATCGTCGAACCTGGCCAGCACCTGCTCGATCCGGTCGAAGTCGGCGCTGGTCGCCAGGCGGCACAGCCACTCGGCAGCGAGCTCTTCCAGGGCGGTCCGCAGGCTGTAGATCTGATCGGCATCATCGCCGGACAAGGTGGCCACCGAGGCCCCGCGGTGCCGGTCGACGATCACCAGGCCCTCCTGGCTCAGCCGGGACAGGGCCTCCCGGACCGGACCGCGGCTGACGGCGAGCTGGGTGGCCAGCTCATGCTCGATCAGGCGCTGCCCGGACTCGAAGCGGCCGGTCATGATGGCCTCGCGCAGGGCGTCCGCGACCTCGTCGGCCAGCACCCGGCGGGCGGCAGGGCCCAGCGCCGACCCGTCTCCACCGGCGCTCACCGCAGGCCTCACCCGCCGCACTCCCATCAATTCAGGCTCGCCAATTAATTAATGGTTGACCGTCATCAGGCTACGCCTGCCCCGGTGGCCCCGGCGGCCCCGGTGGCCCCGGCGGCCCACGGCACGGTCACTCAGAACAGCCGGGCCAGCATCCCGCCGTCCGCGATGAGCGGGGCACCGGTCAGGAACGACGACTCGGGCGAGGCGAGGAAGGCCACGGCCCTGGCCACCTCGCCAGGCTGCGCCGTCCGGCCGATGGCCCCGGTGCCGGGGGCCACGGTGACCCCGTCACGGGCCATCGCCGCACCGTGCTCCGCGGACATCTGCGTGTCCACACCCCCCACGACGACCGCGTTCACCCGGATCCCGTCGTCGGCGTAGTCGAGCGCCATCTGCCGGGACAGGGACAGGACGGCTCCCTTGCTGGCGGCGTAGGCGGCCAGCCGCGGCACGGTCGCGATCGCGTGGACCGACGAGATGTTCACGATCGACCCCCCGCCGGCGGCCTTCAGGTGCGGGATCACCGCCCGCGACATCAGGAAGACCGACTTCACGTTCACCGCCATCACCCGGTCCCAGGTGTCTTCCGGGGTGTCGTGCACGGCGTGGACGTCCAGCAGGCCGGCGTTGTTGACCAGCACGTCGATCCGGCCGAAACGCTGCGCGACCGACCCGACCGCGTCATGCACCTCGCCGGCCCGCGAGACATCGACCGTCAGGTACGCGCGATCGCCGCGGTCCGGGTCCGGGTCCGCGGGCGGCTGGACATCGAAGCTCGCGACCGCCAGCCCGGCCGCGGTGAGCGCGTCGACCACGGCGGCGCCGATACCGCGGGTTCCGCCGGTGACGATGGCGACCCGCCGGGTCAGTTCAGCCACGGCTCATCTCCCTTTAGCAGTTCAGCCGGCGAAGGTCGCGGCCGGCAGGCCGGTCACCTGCGCAGCCTGGGTCAGGGCAGGAGGCTACCGGATCCGGCTTCGGCGAGCAGGCTGGCCAGGCGCCCCTCGAACTGGCGGGCGAAGCCGCCCGGTACGTCCGGCAGCGGAGCCCGGACACCGCCCAGGTCCACCCCGTGCCGCGACTGGGCCAGCAGTTTCATCGCCGACATCCATTCGAGCGGCCCGAGGGCGCCGAGCATCTCATCCCGGAACGCCAGCGCCTGATCCAGGATCTGGCCGGCCGCCGCGGTGTTCCCGGCGCGGGCGGCCGCGACCACGGCCACCAGATGCTCGGGCAGGATGTTGGCCAGGCCCGGGATGGAGCCCGCGGCGCCCGCCTGGACCGCGTCCACGATCGTGTGCTCCGCGCCGACCATGACCTGCTTGCCCGCGGCCAGCACGGCCCGGGTGTAGCCCAGGTCCCCGCCGGAATCCTTCACGCCCCAGACCGGGAGCTCAGCCACCAGCGGTACCGGTACCGGAGGGCCGAACTCGGGGATGTGGTAAAGCAGCACCGGGTGGACGCTGGCGGCCAGGATCTCCGTCAGGTAGCGGCGCAGCCCCGCCTCGCCCAGCGGGTGGAAGTAGAACGGCGGCAGCAGCATCACGGCCGTGACCGGCGCGTCGTTGGTCACCTGCACCAACTGCAGGGCGGTATCGAGGCTCGACTCGGTGATGGCCGGTACCAGGGGTGTCCCCGGGACCGCGCCGACCAGGGCGTCGAGCACGGCGCGCTTCTCGCGCAGGCTCAGCGATGGCCCCTCACCGGACGTACCGAAGGGCACCAGCCCGTCAACCCCGGCCGACACCACCCAGCGCGCGTGCTCGGCGCTGGCCCCGGGGTCGGCCCGGCCATCGGGGGCAAAGGCGGTCAGCAGCGGGACGAAGACACCGGAAATCACCGGCTCACCTCCAGAACGGGCATTTTGTTGACTTCATCATGAAAAACTGATTACTGTCAACAAGTGACGGAGATACGTGAACGGGCCGGCCTCGCGCGGTTCCCGGCCGGCGAGCTGATCACGCTGGCGGAACGGGCGCTGACCGGTCTCGGCGCTCCCCCGGCGACGGCCGGCCAGGTGGCCAGGTCGCTCGTCCTGTCCAACCTGGTCGGTCACGACTCGCACGGCGTGATCAGGCTGGCCCAGTACGCGGCCTGGATCGCCGACGGCCAGATCCGCCCGGCCGCGGACGCGGTCGTCGTCCGGCGCCAGCAGGCGGCGGCGGTCGTGGACGGCGGCTGGGGTTTCGGCCAGCCCGCGGCCCAGCTGGCCACCCGGACCGCGGCCGAACTGGCCCGCGAGCGCGCCGTCGCGGCGGTGACCATCCGGGACTGCAACCATGTCGGGCGGCTGGGTGAATACGTCGCGGAACTGGCTCAGGCCGGGCTGATGGGCCTGGCGTTCTGCAATTCGGGCGCGGTGGTCGCCCCGTTCGGCGGTACCGGCCGCGCGCTGGGCACCAATCCCTTCGCCTGGGCGGCACCGGGCGCCGCTGAGGACCCTCTTGTCCTCGACTTCTCCACGGCCGGGGTGGCCGAGGGCAAGCTCCGGGTGGCCGGGGCGGAAGGGCGTGCGGTCGCGGCGGGGCTCATCGTGGATTCCCGCGGGCAGCCGACGACCCGCCCGGAGGACTTTTTCGCCGGCGGCGCCCTGCTGCCTTTCGGCGGCCACAAGGGCTCCGGCATGAGCATCATGATCGAGCTGCTCGGGGGGCTGCTCACCGGGATGGGCACGGCCCCCACACCGGGTTACGCGGGCGGGAACGGGACGGTGCTGCTCGCGGTGAGCATCGCCGCGTTCACCAGCGAGCAGGCCTACCGCGAGGAGGCGGCGGCGTTCTGCGCGAAACTGGCCGAGGCGGGCGCGGGCCCGACCGGGGGCACCGTGCTGCTGCCCGGTGAACTGGAATCGCGGACCCGCCGGGAGCGGCTGGCGGACGGGATCCCGGTCGGCCAGGGCGTGCTCGACCTGATCTACACGATCACGGATCCGCTAGGCGTGGCCCGTCCCGAGCAGATCAGCTAGCCATTCCAGCTGGGCCTGGCGCTGGAATCCCTCGCCGCCCTCATGGTCGTTGAACGGGTACTCGACGATCTGCCGTGGCCCCCCGTAGGCGTTGTATGCCGCGTAGACCGTGGACGGCGGGCAGACGTCGTCCTGCAGCGCCACCGAGAACAAGGCCGGCGCATTCGCCGCGGCGACCAGCGCCGCGACGTCAAAGTAATCCAGGGTGCGCAGCACGTCGTCGGTCCGCCGCCGGTCCGCCTTCAGGTACCGGGCAATCTCCAGGTACGGTCCGCGCTCGGCGACACTGATCGCGCGGCGGAAATGGCTCAGGTACGGCACATCGGCCAGCACGCCGGACAGGTCGTCGCGCAGCCCGGCGACGGCGAGGGACAGGCCGCCGCCCTGGCTGCCGCCAGCCACCACGATGCGCGCCCCGTCGACCCGGTCGTGACCGCGTGCCGCGTCGACGGCGCGCACCGCGTCAACGTAAAGCCGCCGGTAGTAATAGGTCGCCGGGTCGAGGATGCCGCGGGTCATGAAGCCAGGATGAGACGGCCCGGCCGGCTCCGGATCGGGCGTATCACCGACCGATCCCGCGGCGCCCTGCCCCCGGGTGTCCATGATGAAGTGCGCGTAACCGGCCACGGCCCAGAACACGTTCTCGTGGGCGAGGCCCCGGCCGCCGCCGTAGCCGATGTACTGGACCACACAGGGCAGCGGGCCGGCCTGGCTGGCGGGCAGGTGCAGCCAGCCGCGGATCGGGTGACCGCCGTAGCCGGCGAAGCACACGTCGAAGGTGTCCACCAGGCGCAAGCCGGTGGCGACCCGCTCGAACGTGGCCGCCACCGGAAACCGGGCCGCGTCGGCGAGCGTGCCGGCCCAGAACCCGGCCGCGTCCGCCGGGCTGGCCAGCCGGGGCTGATAGCTGCGCAGTTCGTCGAGCGGCAGGTCCGGCAGGGACATCGGCTACCCGTCCCCGCGCGGCCGCAGCGCCGCGCGCACGGCCTGCTCGACTTCTGCGGGCCCGGGGGTGAGCGCGTCCAGCAGCACCGGGCTGTGCGGCACGGGAGCGAAGCCCGCGCCAACCCTGCCGACCGGCGCGGCCAGCTCACCGAACAGGCTCTCGGAGATCGCCGCGGCGATCTCCCCGCCGACGCCGCCGTGCCGGTAGGCCTCGGTCGCGACCACCAGGCGGCGGGTGCGCTGCGCTGAGCGCTGCACGGTATCGAGATCCAGCGGCATCAGCGTGCGCATGTCGATGACCTCGACGTCAATGCCGTCGGCCGCGAGCGTCTCGGCGGCGCGCAGCGCCTTGCCCACCATGACCCCGTAGCTCGCCACGGTGACGTCGGTGCCCGGCCGCCGGATCGCGGCCTGGCCGAAGGGCACCAGGTCGTCCGGGCCGCCGGCCTCGCCGCGCAGGCCGGTCAGCATCTTGTGCATCAGGAAGACCACCGGGTCCTCGCCGCGCAGCGCCGTCTTGATCAGGCCCTTGGCGTCCGCCGGGGTACTCGGCATGGCGACCAGCAGGCCCGGTACATGGCAGAACCAGGCCTCCAGGCTGTTGTTGTGCTGCGCCCCGCCGCCGGCGAACCCGGTCGTGCCCCGGATGACCAGCGGCACCGGGCGGTTCCACCAGTAGCGGACCTTCGCCGCCTGGTTCACGATCTCGTCCATGGCCCCGAACGAGAAGTCGGCGAAGTTGAGGTCCACCACGGGGCGCAGGCCGTCCAGGGCGGCGCCCACCCCGGCGGCCACCATCGCCGCCTCGGAGATCGGGGTGTTGCGCACCCGGTCCCGGCCGAACTGCGGGCCGAGCCCGGTCACCTGGGCCCAGTGACCGCCGCGCTCATACAGGTCGGTGCCCATGACCAGGATGCTCGGGTCCCGCGCCATCTCCTCGGCCAGGCCATCGCGGTAGGCGCGGGACAACGTGGTCCGGCGGCTGGTGACCTGGTTGCTGGCGGGCGCGGTCATGATCCGGTCCTTATGTTCAGCTCGGTAGCGGTGACCCCGTCGGTGACCGTGGCCGGGTCGGGCAGGGGCGCCGCCTCAGCCGCGGACACGGCCGCGGCGACCCGGTCCCTGGCCCGCTCGGCCGCCTGCTGGTAGCCCGCGTCGTCCAGGTCGCCCCGGGCCACCAGGGCGGTCCGCAGCCGCTCGATCGGGTCGCGGTGCGCCTCCCACCAGGCGACCTCCTCGGCCGTGCGGTACTGACCGCGTTCACCGATGTCGTGCCCGAGGTGCCGGTAGGTGAGGGCCTCGATGAACGTCGGGCCACCGCCGGACCGGGCCAGCGCCGCCGCCTGCGCGGCGGCCCGGTGCACGGCCGCGACATCCTGGCCGTCGACCTGCACGGCGGGCAGGCCGAACCCGGCGGCCCGCCCGGCGATAGAGTCGCCCGCCATCGCGTCACCGATCCGGGTCTCGACCGCGTACCCGTTGTTCTCGCAGACGACCAGCAACGGCAGCTGCCAGGCCGCGGCGAGGTTGACGAACTCCCAGACCCGGCCGGTGTTGGCGCCGCCGTCGCCGAAGAAGCCGGCCGCCACCCGCGGCTCGCCCCGGTAGGACTGAGCGAGGGCGGCGCCGAGGGCCAGCCCGACCCCGGCCCCGACGATGCCGTTCGACCCGAAGAAGCCGGCGCCGAAGTCGGCCAGGTGCATGTGCCCGCCGCGGCCTCCCGAGGAGCCGGTCCGCTTGCCGAACAGCTCGGTCATCATGAGCGCCGGATCCATCCCTTTGGCCAGCGCGATGTGATGGCTGCGGTGCGGCGCGGCGGCCACATCATCCGGGCGGAGCACCGAGCCGACCCCGACGGCGACCGCCTCGTGGCCGATGGCCGAGTGCATGCCGCCCGGGATGGTGCCCGCCGTGGCCAGCGGGCCGGCGGTCGATTCGAACTCGCGGATCAGCAGCATCCGGTCCAGCCAGCCAGCCGCCTCGGGCGGGGATACGTCGCCCAGGTCGATGCCGGTACCGGGCAGCGCCTCGGTGATGTCCGTGTGGGCTCTCACCCGCCATCCACCTCGATCCAGGTCAGCACGGTCCCGGTGGGGATCTCGACATCGATGTCGACCAGGTGCGGGCCGAGGATGCCCGTGGCCGGGCTCTCCAGGGTGACCTCGGCCTTGGCCGTCTCGATGTCGACCACGGGCTCGCCCTCGGCCACCCGCTCGCCGGGCTGGTGCAGCCAGCGCAGCACCACGCTCTCGGTGTCGGCCATGCCGTAGACCGGCACGGTCAGTTCTACTCTCGACATGCTGCTCCTTATTCGCCGATCGTCCCGCCGGCGTTGAAGGCCAGGTTGCCGCCGTCCACCGGCAGGATGACGCCGGTGATCATCGCGGCGGCGTCCGAGGCCAGGAAGGCCACGGCCGCGGCGACCTCGGCGGGCTCCACGAGCCGGCCCAGCGGGATGCCGCGCAGGAAGGTGTCGATCAGCCGCCCCTCGGCACTGGGATTGGCGCTCAGGGCCCGGAGCCCGTCGGTGGCGATCTGGCAGGGGGCGACCGCGTTGACCCGGATGCCCCGCGGGGCCCAGGCCACGGCCAGCTCCCGGGTCAGCTGCTCCACGCCGCCCTTGGATACGCCGTACACGAAGTTGCCCCGGCCCAGCGACGTGCTCCCGCCGATGGAACTCACGTTCACCACGGTGCCCTTCACCACGGGGCCCTTCACTCCGCCGTCCTGGGCACCGGCCGCGAGGAGGTGCTCGGCGAAACGCCGGGCGCAGAGGAAGTAGCCGGCCAGGTTGACGGCCATGGTGTGCGCCCAGATCTCGTCGGTTACCTCCAGGCTGGCCGCCCGCGGGTTGACCCCCGCGTTGTTGACCAGGATGTCGGCCGGCCCGGAGCGGGACACCTGCTCGAAGGCGGCCGCGATGCTGCCCGGATCCGCGACGTCACAGCTGATCGCGCTCGGCGCGGCCGCCCGCGTCGCGGATCTGCGCCACGGTCTGCGCCGCGTCGTCCGCCTTGACGTCCAGCACGCTGACCCGGGCCCCCACCCCCGCCAGCGTGTGCGCGACGGCCCGGCCGAGACCGCTGGCCGCCCCGGTCACCACCGCGTGCCGCCCCGCCAGGTCCACCAGGGGCCCGGTCATGCCGACGGCTCCGGCGCCGCGATGACCGGCACGTTGACCGGCGAGCGGGCTGGCTGACCGGACAGCACGCGCTGCACGTCCTCGCACGCCCGAACCACCACATCCCGCTGGGCTTCCTGCGAGTACCACGCCGTGTGGGGCGTAATCAGGATTCGTGAATCGTGCAGCAGCGGATCATCGCCGGGCGGTGGCTCGTGCGCCAGCACGTCGAGCGCAGCCCCGGCGATCTCCCCGGACCGGATGGCCGCGGCCAGCGCGGCCTCGTCCACCAGTCCGCCGCGGGCGGTATTGATGAGCACGGCCGACGACTTCATCGCCCTCAGCGCCGCCGGCGTCGATCAGGTGGGCGGACTCCGGGGTCAGCGGGACGTGCAGCGAGAGATAATCCGACTCGCCGAGCAGGGTGGCCCAGTCGGCCGGCTCCGCGCCGGCCGCCGCGATCTCCGCCGCTGGCCGGTACGGGTCGCAGACCAGCACCCGGAGCCCGAGACCGAGCGCCTTGACCCCGGTAGCCTGGCCGATCCGGCCGAACCCGGCCAGGCCGAGAGTCTGGCCGCGGAGCCTGCGGATGGTCCCCCCGCCGACCGAATCCCACTGGCCGGCCCGGACCAGGTCCAGGTACGGCGACAGCCGCCGGGCGGAGGCCAGCAGCAGCGCGATGGCATGCGTCGATACCTCGTCCACCGAGTAGTCGGCGACGTTGGTGACCAGGATGCCGCGCCGGGCCGCCGCGTCGAGGTCGATGCTGTCCAGCCCGGTGCCGACCCTGGCGATGATCCTGCAGGCCGGCATCGCGGCCAGCATCTCGTCGGTGATCTCCTGGACGGTGACCAGCACCGCGGCGGCGTCGGCCAGTTCCTCGCCGACGGGCACCGGAATGCCACTCAGGTGGCGGACCTGATAACCCATCCCTTCCAGCAGATCGGTCTCGAGTGCCGTCTGCGCGCGCTGGCCATAGGCGATGACCACGGTGGCCATCGCTAGCCCACCACCGCGGTGTAGTAACTACCGAGTCGCATCGTTTCTCGCGTTCATCATCGTTACAGGGGTATTCGCTTGCTGGTGGCTAGCGGGGCAGGGATGGGACTGCCGATATCCGCGAGGCCGGGCTCCTCGGACTTGGCGTCGAGGTAGCTCTGCAGGATCCGCTCGTACGCGAACGAGATGTGCTCGGTGATCACCGCGGTGGCCGCACGCTCATCCCCGGACCTGATGATCTTGAGGATCTCGGCATGTCCCTTCACCGTCCCTTCTCGCCAGTCGGGGCTGGCCACGTTGCGGGACAACATGAACCAGTAGGTGGGCAGCCTGATCTGCTCCCAGGCGTTGGACAGCCGCTGATGGTGCGCGGCCTGGTAGATGGTGTCGTGGAACTGCACGTCCAGGCGGGCCGCGTCACGCTCGGTGATCCGCCTGGAGAACGCGGATGTCATCTCGGCCAGGCTCGCGTCCATCTCGGCCAGATCCTCAGCGTCGCTGCGCTGGATGGCCAGCGTGATCGCCATTGGCTCCAGCGCGGACCGCAGGGTGTAGATCTCCTGCAGGTCGTTGCGGGTGAGCTCGACCACGGAGACGCCCCGGTTCCGCGACGACCGGACCAGTCCCTCGCGTTCCAGCAGGATGAACGCATCCCGCACGGGCCCGCGGCTCACCTCCAGCCGCACGCTGAGTTCCTCTTCCCGCAGGCGCTGGCCGGGGCTCAGCTCCCCGTGCAGGATCGCCTCGCGGAGTCGCTCCGCGACGTCCTCACCCAGGCTCTTACGGCTGGCCGGCGTGAGCGCCGACGGCACCTTCCTGCTGCGCTGCGGTGGCATAGTTCACTCCTCATTCGCCGACTATCGTCAACGAATTATCACCAGCAGGCATGCTGGCCACTCAGCTCACCGGCGTCATTGCACAATGTTGACAGTCTCCAGTTAACTTGAGCGCAAGTCAACATAGGGTCGGCCTCGCGGCAGTGTCAAGCCTCATCCCCCGATCAGGCCGCTGGGCTGCGCCGCAGTCCCCGCGCTAACCCGCGATCTCCGCTGTACCCGGCCGGACAGCCCGGCGGCCGGACAGGCCCGGCGCGCGCCGTGAGGTTGCGTTCCGGCCGCCGATCGGGCAAGGGCCGATAATAACCGATATCTGTTTATCGTAAGTTGTTGACAGAATACGCCGTGCTGACCGAGTATGCGACCACCGGCTCCGCACTGGGAGAGCACGATGCAGCACGCGGGTTCTCCGCCACTCCGCCAGGCGGCCCTTGGACCGCGCGGGCAGGGCACCGGCGCCCGAGCCACGTCCGAATCCGGCGCACAATCGCACAATATGGGCAACCGTGTCGCCTTTGGGCTATTTTCATCTGGCCGTTCGTCAACGGTCAGCGTCATCACTGGCAAGGAGGGAAAGTGCGCCTAAGATACTTGGCCGCAGCGTGCGCGACGATCGGCTTGTTGGTGAGCGCGTGCGGCGGATCGTCGTCCTCGGGAGCATCCGGGAGCGGCTCGGACGCGGTGGCGAAGCAGATCACGATCTGGACCACCAACGCGGACTTCTGGACCTACCAGTCGTCCCACCTGGCCCCCTTCACCAAGGCGACCGGGATCAAGGTGACGGTGAACGCCATCCCGGAAGCCGGCATCCTGGACAAGGAGACCATCGCCCAGCGCGCCAAGTCGAGCGCCTTCGCGATGTATGAGGGACCAACGTCACTGATCAGCCAGGACGTCGGGCTGCTGGGCGGCGTGCCGCTGAAGCCGCTGGCCGCCAACAGCAAGCTCAAGGTGAGCGGGTTCAACCTGAACGACATGTCCGAGCTGGGCAACTGCTCGCTGAACGGCACCCTGTACTGCCTGCCGCAGTTCGTGGACGGCGCGATCCTCGCCTACAACAAGAAGCTGCTCAAGCAGGCCGGGATCACCACCCCGCCGACGACCTGGCCGCAGATCCTGGCCGACGCGAACGCCGTCACCCAGAAGACCGGCACGCCCGGCTTCTGCACCCGCGGCAGTGAGGCCGGCGCCGCCATCGCGACCTTCCACTTCGGCGAGGCGTACTACATCCCCTACAGCGCCAGCAACAAGGGGTTCATGGTGGGCCCGAAGTGGAACTCGCTGCTCGATTCCCCGGGCGCCCTCCAGTGGGCCACGCTCTACCAGCAGCTGATGACCAAGGACGCCCCCAAGGGCGTCGGAGCCTTCACGGCAGTCAACTGCGTCAACGAGTTCGACCAGGGCAAGGTGGCGATGGACTACGACGGCATCACCACCTTCACCGGCCACGAATTCACCCCCGCGGCGGGCTCGCCCATCGCGGGCCAGGTCGGCTTCCAGGCCCCGCAGTGCCTGACCAGCAACCCGTGCATGCCGCTCGGCCCCTGGGGCATGTTCATCAACCCCAACGTCCCCCAGGACCAGCAGAACGCGGCGTGGAAGCTGATGCAGTACCTGTCCACCCCGGCGTTCAACAAGGCCGAGATCCTGGCCCGGGACGAGCCGGGGCTCGCGGTCAACAAGTCGGTGGCGAGCTCGGATATCAAGGGGGTGCCCAGCGACTACCTGCAGGCCCTGTCCTACGTCGCCGCACACGCCGAGCCGGCTCCGTTCCCGCCCTCGACGGCCTTCAACCAGAGTCAGCAGGACGAGGAAATCGCGATCTCACAGCTCATCAACGGGACCGCGGCCGCTAAGGCGATGACGTTCGCCGCCAACGGGCAGGACACCGTGTTCAAGCAGGCGGGCCTCCTCAAGTAGGAAGACCGCCGGCGCAATCGCGGCCGGGGCTGGCTCCCGCAAGGAGCCAGCCCCGGCCGCCGGCCCGGACCGCCCCCAGCGGCGTCCGCCGGGCCCTGACCACGAGGGGGCAACCATCAGCAGGCAGCTTGGCCTGGAAGGCCCGGGCCCCCAGCCCGAATTGCTCGGTCAGGCCGGCCGGCCTGGCGCCGGGCCAGCCGGCCGCCCGGGACCGAGCCGCCCCGGCCCCGCCCGTCAGGTCGCCCTGCGGACCTGGAGCGCCTTCGACCGCAAGTTCTTCCGGATCGCGGTCATCCCCGCGTTCCTGGCCGTGTTCGTGGTCACCGTGATCCCGTTCCTGGCCGGGTTCGGGCTCAGCTTCTCCAGCCTGAACAGCGTCAACAACCACATCTTCCCGCCCACCCTGGCCAACTACAAAACGATCATCACCGATCCGGTGACCCACACGGTCCTGCTCAACACCGTGATCTATGTCGTCGCCTCGGTGGTGCTCGAGACCGGTTTCGGGCTCCTGCTGGCCGTGCTGCTGGCCAGCAAGCACCGCTTCGTCTCCGGGTTCCGGGTCATCTTCCTGCTCCCGCTGACCGTGGCCAGCGTGGCCGCGGCCATCAGCTGGGCGGCCCTGCTGAACACCTCGCAGGGCTGGGTCAATTACTACCTGGGGCTGCTGCACCTGCCCCAGCCAAACTGGCTGGCCTCCTCCACGGCGGCCATGCCCTCGGTGATCATCACCGACATGTGGAGCGGGGTCCCGGTCGTCGCCGTGATCGTGCTGGCCGCCCTGATCGGGGCGCCGCGCGACCCGATCGAGGCCGCGATGGTCGACGGCGCGGGGGCCTGGAACCGGTTCCGCTACATCACGTTCCCGGCCATCATGCCCGCGCTGGTGCTGGCGGCCCTGCTGCGCACCGTGGCCGCGTTCCAGCAGTTCGCCCTGTTCGAGGTCCTGACCGGGGGCGGCCCGGGCCTGAGCACCACCGTGATCAATTTCTACGTGTACCAGCAGACCATCGTGTACGGGAACGTCGGCTACGGGGCTGCGCTCGGGGTCCTGCTGGTGGTCATCATGGCGGTACCCCTGCTGCTCCTGTTCGCGCTCATGCGCCGGCGCTGACGGGAGAACGCAGGCAGATGAATCGCGCAACGAGGAGATGATTCAAACGGCAGCAACGGTGGATCGGCCGGTCCAGCCGCGACGGCGGTTCCTGCAGCGGCACGGCGGCCTGGTCGTCACGCTCGTCCTGCTGCTGCTCGGCGCGATATTCGTCCTGATGCCCTTGTACTGGCTGGTGTCGACGGCCTTCAAGAGCGGGAATGACGCCTTCGCGCTGCCGCCCAGATATGTCGCCCGGCCCACGCTGTCGGCCTTCAAGGTCATCCTCGGCGGGCAGTTCGCCCACTACGTCCTGAACTCGGTCATCGTGGCCATCTGCGCTACCGCGGTCGCCCTGCTCCTCGGGGTCCCAGCGGGCTACGCCTTCTCGCGGTCGCCGATCCGGGGAGCCAGGGTCTTCAACACCTGGTTCGTGCTGGCCTACGTCGCGCCGCCGGTCGTGTTCATCATCCCGCTCTACATCATGTACCAGCACCTGCACCTGCTCGATACCTATCTGGGGCTGGTCCTGGCCTACGAGACCGGCCTGCTGCCGTTCACTATCTGGCTGATGCGGGTCTACTTCAACGAGGTCCCCCGCGAGCTTGACGAGGCGGCCTGGATCGACGGCTGCAGCAAGATGCGGGCCCTCTGGAAGGTCGTGCTGCCCACCGTGTGGCCGGGGCTGACCACGGTGGGCCTGCTGGTGGGCCTGGCCTCGTGGGGAGAGTACTTCGGGGCCCTGATCCTGACCGGGCCGCACACCGAGACCGCCCCGGTGGCGGTCGAGGGTTACATCGGCACGACGTTCGCCAACTGGAACGAGCTGGCCGCCGCGGGCGTGGTGCTCGTGGTCCCCGCCCTGCTCGCTACCGTCCTCGTCCAGCGCGGCTTTGTCCGCGGCCTGACCTTCGGCGCCGTGAAGCAGTAACGACCGGGCCATCTCGCAGGAGGAGAACCATGACCTTTCCCAGCGGCGTGTTCCCGCCCATGCTGACCCCCTTCAGCAACGGGGCGGTGGACAGCGCGAAGGCGGCTCGCAACGCCAAGGGGCTGCTGGCCGACGGCGCGCACGGGCTATGCGTGGCGGGCAGCGCCGGTGAGTTCATCGCCATGGACGTGCCCGAGCGCCAGCAGCTCAGCGAGGCGGTGCTGGCGGCCGTCGGCGGCAGCGCGCCGGTGATCGTCTGTGTCGCGGCGTACCGGACCGAGCACTCGGTCGCGCTGGCCCGGCACGCCCAGGCCGCGGGGGCCACGGCGGTCATGGTGTCCGCGCCGTACTACATGGGCGCGCACGTTGACGCGGTGTGGCGGCATCTGGCCAGCGTCCGCGAAGCCGTCAGCGTGCCGGTCATGCTGTACCACGTGCCGGCCACCACGAACGTCGAGCTGCCCGTGGAGGTGCTCCGCGAACTGGTCGACGCCGACGTCATTCACGCGGTCAAGCAGTCCTTCTACGACGCCTACCACACCCGGGACGCGAAGATCGCGCTCGGCGACGACGCGGCGGTCTACTGCGGCCACGACGGCAGCGCGCTGGAATGCCTGCTGATGGGCGCGGACGGGTGGATTTCCGCGCTGCCCGCGCTCTACCCGTCACTCGCCAGGCGGCTCTGGGACGGCGTGCAGGCGGGCGAGCCCGTCCCCGCGCTGCGCGACCAGTGGTTCCGGCTCCTCCCGCTGGTGAAGATAATCTTCGACCCGGCCTGGCGGGATAGCCGTGGCGCGCCTCACTGGCTGGAGCTGATGCACGCCGCCGCCACCATCCTGGGCCAGGATGTGGGTCTCCCCCGGGCGCCCTTCTCCGCCCTGGCCGCGGCGGACCGGGACCGGCTGGCCGGCATCCTGGCCGCGATCGATGAGGCTGCCTAGGGGTGCACGCGCTGGCCGGGCAGGCGCTGGCCCGGCAGCTCCGCGACCGGGGCAAAGTGGCGGGTGAGCCCGAACTCCGAATATGATTAGTAATTACACGGAAATTTGTTCGGAACATGCCGGGATAACCGATATGCGCGTTAGACCCGGCCGGGAGCTGACCGGATGACCGTCGGCGGCCATCAGTGCATCTGCTGGCCGCCGCTCACGTTCAGGGCCTCGCCGGTGACGTTCATGGCCAGGTCGGATGCGAGATACGCACACGCGTGCCCGATGTCCTCCGCAGACTGCGGCCGGCCCAGCGGGATCCCGGCCAGGAAGGCCTGCCAGCCGGTTTCCCCATCCAGTTCGCGGAGGATCCCGGTGTCCGGGTCGTCCCACAGCGGCGTGCGCACCACCCCCGGGCAGACCGCGTTCACCGTCACGTTGTGCTCCGCGACTTCCTTGGCCAGCGCCTGGGTGAGCCCGATCACGCCGAACTTCGTCGCGCAGTAGTGCGCCAGATTCGGCAGTCCTTCCTTGCCGGCCATAGAGGAAATGTTGATGATCCGGCCCGAGCGCCGGGCCAGCATCGGCGGCAGCACCCGCTGGGTCACCACGAGCACGCCGCGCAGGTTCACCCCCATCAGCCGGTCCCAGTCCCGGTCGGAGATGTCGAGGAACGGCGCCACGCTGGAGATGCCCGCGTTGTTGACGAGGATCTGGACCGGGCCGAGTTCCTGCTCGACCCGGGTCACCGCCTGGTGCGTGGCGTCCCGGTCGGTCACGTCGAGCCGGACGCCCAGTTTCGCGGCGGGCCCGGGCAACCGGCGGGCCACGGCCGCGGCGGCGGCGCCGTCCAGGTCGCCGATGGCTACCGCGGCGCCTGCGGCCGCCAGCACCCGGGCGATCCCGGCCCCGATTCCGGAGGCGCCGCCGGTGACGAGCGCGGCCTTCCCCGCGAGCCCGGCCATCGGGCCTTCGGCGGTGCTTTCTGCTGGGGCGTTCATCCGGCCGCCTCCTGGAGGGCGGGCAGCACATGCTTGGCGATCAGCTCCAGCGACGCGGTGGCCTGCTCGACCGGCATACCCGGCGGCCGGGCCCAGAAGACCAGCTCCTCGTACCCGAGGCGCTGCTGGCTGGCCTGGATGGCGGCCAGGATGTCGTCGGGCGTGCCGACGAAATAGTGCTCGGGCGACAGGACCGCGGGGTCGGTCAGCGCGGCGCCGTGCGTGTCGTCGTCGCCGGCCGCGGAGAACCACTGCCGGTAGGCGTTGAACTGGTAGAGGAAGTGGTCGCCGCAGATTTCCCAGGCTTCGTCCCGGCTGCCCGCCGCGAACAGCACCCGGTTGGTGGCCACCCGGGGCGGCCCGGCGGCCGGGGCCAGCCCGGCCCGGTAGGCGTCATAGAGGTCCAGGCCGGCGCCGGAGTCGGGCATGAAGCACACGCCGTGCCGGGCGGCCCGGCGGGCCGCGGCCAGGCTGTTGCCGCCGACCCAGATGGGCGGGCCGGGCTGCTGCACCGGCGGCGGCCCGATCACCACGTCGTCGAACCGGAAATGCCGGCCCGCGTACGAGAACGGCTCGCCCCGCCAGGCCAGCTGCAGGATCTCGATGGCCTCGTCGGTGCGCGCACCGCGCTGGCTCTTGGGCACGCCGAGCACCGCGAACTCGTCCGGCTTGTAGCCGGGCGCGAGCCCGACGTCCAGCCGGCCGCCGGAGAGCTGGTCGATCACCGCGAGATCCTCGGCCAGCCGGAGCGGGTGGTGCAGCGGGGCGAGCAGCACCGCGGTGCCGAGCCGGGCCCGCGAGGTCCGCTCGGCGAGCGCGCCGAGCACGGCGCTCAGCGAGGGGAGGTAGCCCTCCTCGCTGAAGTGGTGCTCGGAGACCCAGATCGAGGCGAAGCCGAGCTCCTCGGCGTAGGCCGCCTGGTCCATCGTCTCGCGGTACAGCTGCGGCCAGGGCACCCGCCACCGGGCCGGGTTGCGGAAGTCGTACCAGACACCCAGCCGGGTCATGAGGCCACCTCGATCAGGACCTTGACCTCACCGGTGCCCCGGGTGATGAGGCGCTCGAAGCCGTCCGTGACCGCGGATTCCAGCGGCACCACGGAACTGACCACCCGCTCGACCGGCAGCCGGCCGCTCGCCACCAGCCCGACCACCCGCGGGAAGTCCTGCACGGGATAACACCAGGTGCCGATCAGGGTCAGGTCCTTGAGGGCCAGCGTCTCGGCCCGGATGGAGGCCGGCCGGATGTGCAGCGCCGTCTGCACCACCGTGCCCGCCGGGCGGACCGCGTCGATGCACAGGTTCAGCGCGCTCTCGTGGCCGGCGCACTCGACCGCCAGGTCGGCGCCGACCCCGCCGGTGAGCTCGCTGATGAGCTCGGTGACCGGCCCGGCGGCCGGGTCGGCGGTGACCAGCTCGCCCAGGCCCTCGCCGAGCCGGGCGGCCCGGGCCCGCCGCGAGGGATCGGGTTCGGATACGACCACCCGCCGGGCTCCGCCCGCGAGGGCGTACATCGCGGCCAGCGACCCGATCGGGCCAGCCCCGGTGACCAGGACGGTCTGCCCCGGCTGCAGCCGCCCGCGGTCCACGCCGTAGGCGGCGACCGCCGTCGGCTCGATGAGCGCCGCCTGCCGCGGGGTCATGCCCGCCGCGGCCGGCACCACCTGCCGGGCGGAGACGATCGCGAGATCAGCCAGTCCGCCCCAGGCGCTGCTCAGGCCGGTGCAGGCCATGGTGCGGCAGAGGTGACCCTGGCCGCGCACGCACTCGTGGCAGTGGCCGCAGGAGATCAGCGGCATCACCGTGGCTAGGTCGCCCTCCCGGACGTGGCTGACGCCCGCCCCGGCGGCCGCCACCACGGCCGAGAACTCATGCCCCATGATCTGCGGCAGCGTGGCGCCGGTCAGCGGGTGCGGGCTCGCGGGGGTGACGATCGGCCCGTCGGTGTACTCGTGCAGGTCGGTACCGCAGATCCCGCACATCACCGGCTGCAGGAGCACCTCGCCGGGACCCGGCGGCCCGGGCTCGGGCACCTTCTCGACACACAGTTCGCCGGCCTGGTGGAACCTCAGGGCGCGCATGCCTCACCTCACCTTTCCGGGCGTGCCCGCGGGCCGGGTCTCCAGGTACCGGGCGATGCCCGCGCCATGGCCGCCCGGCCGCTCGTAAGCGTTCTCCACGAGTTCCAGCGGGTAGCCGTCCGGGTCGGCGAAGTACACCCAGCGCCAGCCAGCCAGCACCCCGTCATCCACCACGTTGATCGCGGAGTAGAACCGCACCCCGTGGCGCTCCAGCTCAGCCTGGGCGGCCTGGATGTCGTCGACCTGGAAGGCGACATGACTGGCCCCGATGCTGTGCGACAGCAGCGGGCCCTGGGTCTGCGACGGCGGTGTCCGGTACTCCAGCAGCTCCAGCTGGGTGCCGCCGAGCTTCAGGCAGACCTGGCGCAGCGCGGCGCCGGGCACCCCGACGCCGCGACCCAGTTCCGGGCCGTCGAACCAGGGACTCGGCTCGGTGGCGATCTCCAGGCCGAGCAGGTCGTGGTAGAAGTACACGGACGCGTCGAGGTTGCGCACGGTTATCCCGACATGACTTTGTGCCCGCATCAGCTGCATCTGCCCCGCCCTCCTATGCTCATCAGGCCGACCCCTCCACGTCCACGACGATCTTGCCGTGGGCTTTCCGCTCCGCCAGCGGGCGCAGCCCGGCCTCGACCAGGTCGTCGAGGCTGATGATGTCGCCGAGTACCGCGGCGGCCAGCCCTGTGCTGGCCACCACGGGGCTGGCCAGCACGGCCACCGCCTCGGCCAGGTCTTCACCGCACACGTGGGCCAGCGTCCCGTGCACGTCCACCTCGCGGGTGGACACGGAGAACAGGTCCAGTCCGGCCGGGTGGGGCTGCAGCCCCACGATCACCACATCACCGCCCCGGCGGACCATGGCCAGCGCCGCCGCCGGGCTGCCCGGGGCCCCGGACGCCTCGATGACGACGTGTGCGCCCTGCTCCCCGGTGGCGGTCCGGACCACGTCGGCGGCATCGTCCCGGCCGGCGTTCACGGTGCGGGTCGCGCCCAGGGCCGCCGCCGTGGCCAGCCGGCCGTCGGCGATGTCGACCGCGATCAGCGGGCTGGCGCCGAGCGCAGCCGCCGCGGCAACGATGAACGCGCCGATGCCGCCGGTCCCGATGATGGCGCAGGACCGCCCCGGCCCGACCCGGCCGCGCCGGGCGGCGTGCATCGCGACCGCCAGCGGCTGGGCCATGACGGCGCTGGCGTCATCCAGACCGTCCGGCACCGGCCGGCAGATGGACGCCGGCGACAGGACCAGCTCCGCCAGACCACCGTCCAGGTGCAGGCCGAGGGTCTGGTAGCGGGCACACAGATTGGTCCGGCCCGCCGTGCACCACTCGCACGTCCCGCACGAGATCCCGGCCCCGCTGACCACCCTGGTCCCGGGCGGGAAACCGGTGGCTCCCGGGCCCGCGGCGATCACTGTGCCGGTGAATTCGTGACCGAGCACCACCGGGGGCTGGGCCAGCAGCGGCCCGTGGTCCCATTCGGCGGAGTCGGTGCCGCAGAGCGCGGCCTTGGACACCCGGATCAGCAGTTCGCCGGGGCCGGGCGCCCCCGGCTCGGGTACCGACTCGATCCGGACGTCGCCGGGCCCGTGGAAGACGGCTGCCTTCACGCCGGAGCCTCGATGTGCACCTTGATGTTCCCCGAGCCCAGGGCGGCCGCGCCGAGCGCGTCCGTGGCCGCGCCGAGCGGGTAGCGGGCGGTGACGATCGGGGTGGGATCCACCACCCCGCTGGCCAGGAAGCGGATCGCCTGCGGCCAGATACCCGCCGAGCCGACGATGCCCTGGATGCGCAGCGAGCGGGCCTGGATCAGGCCCAGTTCGGCGGGGACGGTACTGCCGACGTCGATGCCGACGTAGACGATCCGGCCGTGGTTGCCGGCCAGCGTCAGCGCCTGCGCCATGGCCCCCGGGTGGCCGGCCGACTCGATGACCACGTCGAACAGCTCGCCCCCGGTCAGCTCGCGGGCCTGCTCGGCCACGTCCCCGGCGCCCGGGTCGAGGACGGAGGAGACGCCGAGCTCGGCGGCCTTGGCCCGGCGGTCGGGCCGCGGCTCGATCAGCGTCACCGCCGCGTTGCGGCCGACCGCGGCCATCGCGGACAGCAGGCCGATGGGGCCGCCGCCCAGCACCGCCACCCGGTCGCTGGGATCGATGACCCCGGCCCGGACGGCCGCGTAGGCCACGGTGAACGGCTCGACCAGGGCCGCCTGGGTCCACGTGAGCTGGGCGGGGAGTTTGTGCAGCCACTCGGCCCGGGCCACGAAGTACTCCGCGGCCGCCCCGGAGATCGAGAAGCCGAAGTGGTCCCGGCCCCCAGGGCCGACGACGCACTCCCCCACCACCGGGTCACCCGGCTTGACGTCGTCCACCCCGGGCCCGGCCTCGGCCACCTCGCCGGCCCACTCGTGGCCGGGGGTGACCGGGTACCGGATCGGGATGATGTACCGCCCGGCCAGCAGCTCCAGGTCGGAGTGGCAGATCCCGACCGTGCGCGACCGCACCAGGACCTCACCGGGCCCGGGTACGGGGCATTCCGCCTCGGTGACTTCCGCCTGGCCGGGCGCTGAGAAGACCAGTGCTCGCATGCTCTGTTTCGCTCCCTCGCGACTATCCGTGAGTGGCCGGCCGGACGGCCCTGACCTCAAGTGGCACTGACCTGGGCCAGCCCGCCGGACCGGGCCCGGGCCTGGGTGTAGATGCCGACCGCCACCATGACCAGTACTCCCTGGAACCAGTACTGCCAGGCCTGGGACAGCTGCAGGAAGGTGGTGACGTTGAGCAATTCCTCGACCAGCACGGCGCCGAACAGCGCGCCGATGAACGACCCCCGGCCACCGAAGATACTGGTGCCGCCGAGGACCACCGCGGTGACCGAGGCCAGCGTGTAGTTCACTCCCTGGGTCGGGTCGCCCACCCCCACCTGCGCCATCAGCAGGACACCGCCGACGCAGGCGAACAGGGCCGAGGCGACGTAGGCGCCGATCACCGTGATCCCGGGCCGGACCCCGAGCCGGAACGCGGCCGCAGGATCCGAGCCGATGGCCCGCAGGCTCCGCCCCCAGCGTGCCCGGTGCAGCGCCCACTCCATCGCGATCGCGACCACGACTGCGGCCAGGAACGCGATGGCGACCGGCCCGACGCTGTGGTTGATGGCGTTGAGGATGGAGAAGGAGATGTACCCCGCCTGGAACGGCCGCAGCACGAGCGAGATGCCCTGCAGGGCAATGTAGGTGACCAGCGTGGCCACGATGGGCGTGAACCTGGCGAACCGGACCATGCTGCCGTTCAGCAGCCCGACCGCGGCGGCGGCGGCGATCATGACCAGGAAGCCGGCCACGATGATGACCGCGCTGCGCCCGCTGTTCTCGAAGAAGGAGCCGATCACCACGACCAGGCCGGCCAGCGGTCCCACGGACAGGTCGATGCCCCCGGTCAGGATCACGCACTCCTGCCCGAACGAGATGAACGCGGTGGCGGCGATCAGCACGGTCAGCGAGGTCAGGTTGAAGGTAGACAGGAAGCGCGAGTTGTGGCCCTGCGTGTACAAGGCCAGCACCACGATGGCGATGGCCAGCACCCCGGAGGCGGCATAGTCGCTCCGGCCGGCCTCGCGCAGCCAGGACCCGGCCCGGCCCAGCGCCGCCATCCGCGCCGAGGTCCCTGCGCCCGCCGAAGCGGCGGCCGCCCGGGCGGCCTCATTACGCCGCCGGGTCGAGGTCAGCATGGCGTGCGCGATGGCGTCCTCCCTGACCCGGTCGCCGCGCAGCTCGGCGACGACCTGGCCGGAGGAGAAGACCACGACCCGGTCGCACAGGCCTTCCAGCTCCCGGATGTCAGACGACACGATGACCACGCTGGCGCCGGCGTCCGCCACCTGCCGCAGGATGCGGTAGATCTCGGCCCGCGCGCCGACGTCGACCCCCTGGGTGGGCTCCTCGGCCAGCAGCAGCGTGACCTGCTGGTTGAGCAGCGCCCGGGCTAGCAGGACCTTCTGCTGGTTGCCCCCGGACAGGCTGAGCACGTTGGCGTCGATCGACGACGCCCGGATGGACAGGTTGTCCCGTTGCGTCTCGACGGCGCGGGCCTCGGCCCGCTGGTTCGTCACGCCCCAGCGGCTGAACTGCCCGAGCGCGGACACCAGCGCGTTCTCCCGGACCGACAGGGTCCCGAACAGGCCCTCGCTGAGCCGGTCCGCCGACAGGTACACCACACCGGCGTGCAGCGCGGCGTCCGGGCGGCCCGGCTTGAGCGGCACACCGCGCAGATCAGCACGGCCGGTCGCGCGGCCCAGCCCGGCCAGCGCGCGGAGGAACTCGCTCTGCCCGTTGCCCACGATCCCGGCCAGCCCGACGATCTCCCCGGCCGACGCGGTCAGCGTGACGTCGTGGAAGGCGCGGGCGGAAAAATTCTGCACGGCCAGCACCGGGGCCTCCGCGCCGGCGGCCTGGCCGGCGGCCTTGGCCGGGAACTCGGCCCGCACGGCCCGGCCCACGATGAGCTCGAGGAGCTGGGCGTCGGAGACGTCCTGGACCGCGAACGTGCCCCGGACGCTCCCGTCGCGCAGCACCGTGACCCGCTGGCAGAGCTCGCGCACCTCGGCCAGCCGGTGCGTGATGTACACGACGGCCACCCCGCTGGCGGCCATCCGGCGCAGTTCGGCGAACAGCGTCGCGGAGTCATCGGCCCCGAGGGCGGCCGTGGGCTCGTCCAGGATCAGCACCGCCGGATCGGAGGCCAGCGCCTTGGCCACCTCGAGCAGATGCCGCTGGGCCACGGTGAGGTTGCCCACCCGCTGGCCGAGGCCGGCCCGGCAGCCGACCCGGGCCAGCTGTGACCTGGCCCAGGACGTGGCGTCTTTGCCGGCCGTCCGGACCTGGCCGGGCAGCCACATGGCGATGTTCTCGTAGACGGTGAGATCCGGTACCAGCGCGGGATGCTGGTAGGCGATGGACAGCCCGCGCTGATGGATGGCCACCGGGCTGGCCGCCCCGACCGGCTCGCCCTTCAGTTCCAGGTGGCCGCGGTCCGGGGCCAGGGAACCCGCGGCGATGGCCATCAGGGTGGACTTGCCCGCCCCGTTCTCCCCGAGCAGGGCATGGATCTCGCCCGCCTGGGCCTCGAACGTGACTCCCTTGACGGCGTCCACGCCGTCGAAGCTCTTCCATACGTCAGCCAGCCGGAGCACCTGGACACCCTGAGCCGTCAACGCCATGACGCTTACTCCTCGATAAGTCTGGGACAGCGCGGCGGCCGGGTGAGCGGGCGGGCAGCCCGCTCACCCGGCCGGCCGCGTTCAGCGCAGCGAGGTGAGGCTGGGGATGACGCCCTTGAGCGCCGCCTGCTGCTCGGTAGCCGTCAGGCCGCTGGACATGATGGCCGTGGCCGGAAGCGACTGGTTGCAGACCGGCTTGTTGGGGCTGCCGGTCACCGAGTTCTCGAAGTTCTGCTGCGGGACCACGGTGGACGAGGGCACCTTGCCCTTGGTGGCCAGGGCGATGGCGTAGCGCATCGCGTACTCCACCATCCAGGTCTGCGAGGACACGGTGAACAGCTTGAAGCCCGCATCGCCCTGGTGCATCGATGCATAGTCGCAGCCCAGCGAGTTGCCGTCCTCGGTGGCAATGACCGGGATCTTCCGGCCGGCCTTCTGGAACTGCGGGAAGGAGGCGGCCAGCGCGGTGCCGAAGTCACTGACCACGGCGTCGATCTTCGGGTACTTGGACAGCAGCGACGCCACGACCTGCTGGGTCATCGCCGGGTCCCAGTTGGTCACGTTGTAGGGCTTCTGGCCGATGATGTGGATCCCGGGATAGTTCTTGAACACGCTCTGCAGCCCCTGGTACTCCTCGAGGCTCTGGGAGTTGGCGGGCGGGCCGCCGAGGAACACCACGTTTCCCTTGCCGTGCAGCGCGGTGGCCACATCGTGTCCCCACAGCACCCCGGCGGAGGTGAAGTTGGTGGACAGGTAGGCGTTGTAGTTCTGCCCGGCCGTCCCGCCCGGGAAGACGCGGTAGGGGACCACGATGGTGCCCGCCTGGTAGGCCTTGGTCAGCTCCGGCAGCATGGCCTTGCCCGCGTCGGGGAAGTCCACGATCCCGGTGATGCCCTGCGCGACCAGCGAGTTGATGTCGGAGATCGCCTTCTGGGTGTTGCCTTCCCCGTTGGTGTACACGTACTTGGTCACGCTGGGGCACTGGGCGGCGACGGTGACCGCGGAGTAGCGGGTCAGCTCACGCCAGGTGTTGTCGCCGAAGCCGTCGGCCAGCGCGATCGAGGCCTGCTTGGGACCACACCACGGATACTTGCTGGACACGGCGCTGGCCTGGCCGCCCGACGAACTGCTGCCACTGCTGCTGGTACCGCCGCCGCTGCTGCCGCACGCGGCCAGCGGCGAGGGAAAGCGCGGCCGCCGCGGCGGCGCCGACGGTGAGGCGGCGGCGTGCGCGTCTGGTCCCGCCGGCTGGCTGTTGTTTCATGGTCGTCGCTCCTAGGTATGTGCCGCTTCGTCGCGTCGAGCGTGGATGAGTGGGCGGCCAGATGGTCGTGATCTATTTCTGGCTACGGCGGAGGGATGGGCAGGCCTTGGTATGTCCGGCCTAGGTCACGGGGGCCCGGTGGTCGTTGTACGGTCCGGGCCTGGGATCAGCGGTGCCGTCACGGGATTCGTCGTCGGCTGGCGGATGCGCCCGCAATCGGGTGAGCAGCCGGCGTGGCCGCAGCCGCAAGCCGTAGACCGTGACCGCGAGGGCCAGCGCCCCCGCCTGGACGAGGTTCTGCACGGCGGCACTGGCCCCGGTGGCCAGCACGAAGTTCTGGAGCTGGCTCAGGAACAGGGCGCCCATCGCGCTGGCCACCACGCTGCCTACGCCGCCGAGCAGTGAGGTGCCGCCCAGGGCGACCGCGGCCACCGAGGGAAGCAGGTAGTTGTTGCCCTGGAACGGGTCCGGCTGCGAGACGATCCCGGCCAGCAGCACGCCCGCGGTGCAGTAGAGGGCCGGGGCCCCCAGGTAGGCCGACATCTGGTAGCGGTTCCCCCGCAGGCCGGCCGCGCGCGCGGCGGCCGCGTTGGCCCCGGAGGCCTCGAACCGCCGGCCGAAGCTGGTGCGCTTGATGACGAATTCGAGCACCACCACGACGACCACGGCGATCAGCAGCGGCAGGGGGATGCCGGCCGGTGAGGCGTTGGCGAAGGACTGCAGGGCGCTGGTCGTCTGGGTCGGCGTTCCTTGCGAGATGCCGAGGTTGATCCCGTAGAGGACGGCGTTCATGCCCAGCGTCTGCACGATGGGTGTGATGCCGACCCGGGTGACCAGCAGCCCGTTGACCAGCCCCGCAGCCAGGCAGATCGCGTAGGCCAGCAGGATCGCCGGGAGAAGCTTGCTGGAGTTCCCGTTCGGCAGGTGGGTGACCAGGACGACGGTGAGGGAGATGAAGCCGGGGACCGACAGGTCGATACCCCGCTGCTGCACCACCAGGGTCTGGCCCACGGCAGCCAGGATGAGCACCGCGGCGAAGGGCCACAGCGCGGCCAGTGCGCTGCCGCCCAGGCTCTTGGGCTGGAAGACCGCGCTGATCGCGAAGAGCAGCCCGGTGGCCACCCAGATGCCCGCCGACCGGCGCCATCGCGCCGCCCCGAAGCCGCTCACCGGGGCCACACCGGCCCGGCGCGCCAGTGCCACAGGCCAGCCCCGCCCGCCCGGCGGGGACCGACTATCTCAGCCATGACGTACTCCGCCCGGTCCCGTTACTTCGGCGGGTAACGCAACTCGTAGCCGGCCTCGGCGCGAGAAGCCGCCCCGGCCCAGCCCCAGATCATCTCCGCCTCCTCGGACGCGGAGGTATTGCGGAAGCCGTGCCAGGCGCCCTGGCGGTGGAACGCGACGTCCCCGGCGGAGACGGGGATCTCGTTGTCGCCGTCCAGGACGATGCCCTGGCCGCGCACGAGGAGGACGAACTCCTCGGCGCCCGGGTGGCGGTGCCACTGGTGCTCCGACTCACCCGGCGCGAACACGGCCCGGCCGAACACCACGTGCTCGGCGCCGGCCTCGGCCGCATCCACCAGGAACTGCACGCTCATGCCTACCCAGCCCTGGTCGGGCCCGAGATTCGGCACGGGCGGGACGTTGCCGACGCCTACGTGAAAGGAATCCGCCATGTCTCTCCCCATCGAGTTTCCTGGACTCAGGTCCCGTCTGGGACCGCCAGTGTTCAGCAGTGCCATACGCGATGTTCAGTGAGATTAACGCGACAGGCAGTCTGGCACAAGAGTCCAGAAAGAGCACGGTTCGGCAACGCTCATGTAACAGGGGGTCGGGACGGCCGGATCAGCGCAGGCCGCAGGAGGCTAGTCGCGGCCCTCGGGATACCGCAGCACGGTGCCCTCACCGGTCATGGTCACCCGGGCCGCGTGCGTCTCCGGCGTCATGCGCCGGCCCAGCACGAACCAGATGCCCTCGGCGGGCTCGGTCCCCTCGTTGACCAGCAGATGCGGCTCGGAGGAATCGAACGCCAGGGCGTCCCCGGCCTGCAGGACGTACTCGTCGAAACCCACCTGGATCTTCAGCTTGCCGCGGACCAGGAACGCGAACTCGGTGCCGGTGTGCCGCATCAGCTTGCCGGAGGAACTCGACCGCCCCCCGGGCTCGTACGTGACGAACATGAAGTCCACCAGGTGCGGGAGCAGATCACTGAGCAATTCCCAGGTGACGCCCGACTCGAGTTCCAGCTTGCGGCGCTGTTCCGGCCGGACCAGCTGGCTGGCCAGATCGGCGGCGGCCGCGGTGCCCACCGGCCCACGGCGCACCCGCGGGCCGGCCGCGCCGGACCCGTCCGCCGCGCCCTCGCCGGCCGCGGCGGCGGTCGCGGTCGCGACCGCCGCTTCCTTGTCCGACAGCAACGCGTCGATAGACAGCCCCAGCTCGGTGGCGATCGCGTAGATCGTGCTCACTGACGGGCGGGTGCGGCCGGTTTCCACCTGGGACAGCATGCTGGCCGAGACCCCGACCCGGCGGGCGAGCTCGCGCAGCGACAGCCCCTGATGCTGACGCTCCCGCCGGATCAGGCTGCCCACATTAACGTTCAACGATGCGTGCCCCATCTGAGTCTGACGGCGATTAACCGGAACTATACATGGTCACGGTTGTTAAGTATCTCTTGACATCAGGTGTTCACGAACGGTACTACGGATGGCACCCGCCGGGGAGCCCCTGACCTTCCCCGGACGCTGACGTGAAGGGGTGCCCGGGATGGTGGCGAGGAGCGGCAGGCCATGTCCATGAGAATCTCTCAGACCTTCGGCCCGAACAGTGTTGACTGGGAGAACCGTGTTGATGTGGGCAGGCTCCGCGAGGAGCGGCTGGCCAAGCTGAATGCGGAACTTGAGCGGTCCGAGCTCGGTGCGCTGCTGAGCTTCGACTTCGCGAACATCCGCTACATGACCTCGACCCACATCGGGACCTGGGCGATGGACAAGCTGATCCGCTTCGCGCTGCTGCCCCGCGGCGGGCAGCCGATCGTGTGGGACTTCGGCTCTGCCGCCCGGCACCACCAGCTCTACAACCCGTGGCTCGATCACACCGAGGGTCCCCCCACCCCCGAAGGGGCGGCGCGCACCGGGGCCCGGGCCGGGATCTCCACGCTCCGCGGGGCGTTCCACCCCGCGGCGGGCATTGCCGAGGATGTGGCCGGCAAGATCGCCGCCGTGCTGCACGAGCATGGCCTGGCAGGCGAACCGCTGGGCATCGACGTGGCCGAGATGCCGGTGCTGGCCGCGCTGGCCGCGGCCGGGATCACGGCCGTGGACGGGCAGCAGGTGTTCATGGAAGCCCGGCGCATCAAGACCCGGGACGAGATCAGCCTGCTGGCCCAGGCGTGCTCCATGGTGGATGCGGCCTACGACGAGCTGTATGAGTTCCTCCGTCCCGGAGTGCGCGAGAACGAGTGCGTGGGCCTGGTCAGCAAGGTCCTCTACGACCTGGGCAGTGAGTACGTGGAGGGAGTGAACGCGATCTCCGGGGAGCGGTGCTCGCCGCATCCGCACGTGTACTCCGACCGGCTCATCCGTCCCGGCGACCCCGCCTTCTTCGACATCCTGCACAGCCACCTGGGGTACCGGACCTGCTACTACCGGACCTTCGCCGTGGGCAGTGCCTCGCGGGCGCAGCGCGACGCGTACGTGCGCTGCCGCGACTACATGGACCAGGCCATCGCGCTGGTCAAACCGGGCGCGACCACCGCTGACATCGTCTCGCTGTGGCCCCAGGCGCCGGAGTTCGGCTTCCCCGATGAGACGGCGGCCTTCGGCCTCCAGTACGGCCACGGTGTCGGGCTGTCCATCTGGGAAAAGCCGATCTTCAGCCGGCTGGTGTCGCTGGATCATCCGGAGACGCTGGAGGAAGGCATGGTCTTCGCCCTGGAGACCTACTGGCCGGGCAGCGACGGCTGGTCGGCGGCCCGGATCGAGGAAGAACTCGTCGTCACCGCCGACGGCTGCGAGCTGATCACCAAGTTCCCGGCCGAGGATCTCCTGGTCGCCGGGCGCAAATACTGGACCGCCGGCGGGCAGCTGAACACCCTGCGGGACGCCGAGTCGCACCTCAACACGGCCGCGGGCCGGGGCGAGACCCCGGCGGTGCAGCCGGCCGCGGTGCAGCGGCCGCGGCGCACCAGGCCGCGGCCCAGCAGCCAGCCGCACAGCAACCAGCGGCCCGGCAGTCAGCCGCCCAGCAGGTCGAGCCCCAGGTCGAGCGCGGGACTCGAATGGGTGAGGGCGCCGACGGAGACAAAATCGACGCCGGTCTCCGCGACCGCCCTGGCCTCCTCCAGCCGTAGCCCGCCGCTGGCTTCCAGCCGGGTCCCGGGGTACCCGCTGGCCAGGGCGGCGGCGGCGCGCAGCTCGGCCAGCCCCATGTTGTCGAGCAGGATGAGCACCGCGCCGGCGTCCAGGGCCTCGCGGACCTGGGCCAGGGTGTCGCACTCCACCTCCAGCGCCACGGCAGGCGCGGCGGCGCGCACGGCCGCGATCGCCGCCGCGACCCCACCGGCCGCGGCCACGTGGTTGTCCTTGATCAGCGCGGCGTCGCCGAGACCCATCCGGTGGTTCTGGCCGCCGCCGCACCGCACGGCGTACTTCTCCAGCTGGCGCAGCCCCGGCGTGGTCTTGCGGGTGTCGCGGACGGCGCATCCCGTGCCGGCCAGGGCGTCTGCCCACGCCCGCGTGGCCGTGGCGATGCCCGACAGGTGGGTGAGGAAGTTCAGCAGGGTCCGTTCGGCGCCGAGCAGTTCCCGGAGCGGGGCCCGGATCCGCAGTACGTCGCTCCCCGCGTCGATCCGGTCCCCGTCCGCCCGCCGCGGCTGCGCGACCCCCGGGGCGAGACCGGCCGCGTCGAGCACGGCCAGGGCGACCGGCAGGCCCGCCAGCACGCCAGGCTCCCGGGCCACGACCCCGGCCACCGCCTGGGCGCCCGGCGCGGCGGTCGCGGCCGAGGTGACGTCGGGACCGTAGCGGAGATCCTCGTCGAGCGCGCCGCGGACCAGCCGCCCGGTCTCCCCGGGATCCAGTCCCGCGGCCAGCAAACGCCTGGTCACGTCCACGTTCAAGGTCATGCTCCGGCCCCCACTCCCGCCTGGACGGCCCCGGCCGCCCACCGCTGGCCAGCCTCCGCGCGGACCAGGGTGTGCCGGGCCCGGCCGCCCGGACCCGGCCAGCGGCGCATCGCGCCACCGGTGGCAGCCCCGGCTCTCCGTGCGGGCCAGGGCGGCCGTGGTGACCAGGACCGAGACCACGTGCAGGCTGGTCGCCTCGGCGGTGGCCAGGTCCAGCCGGCCGGCGGCGGGCCGGGCCTGCGCCAGCGTCTGCCGGAGGCCTTCCAGGCCCTCGTGGTCACGGGCCACCCCGGCGTGCCGGGACATGGCCGCGGCCAGGACCGGCCGGGCGGCGGGGTTCGCCCCCGGGCCAGCGGCAGGCAGCCGCAGCCGGGCCGGCGGCTCCGGCAGATCCCGGCCCAGCAGTTCCCCGGTGCGCCGTCCGGTGATCAGGGCCTCGGTCAGGGAGTTGGAGGCCAGGCGGTTGGCGCCGTGCACCCCGGTCGAGGCGGCTTCCCCGACGGCGTACAGCCCGGGGACCGAGGTCCGCCCGTCCAGGCCGGCCCGGATGCCGCCGCAGGCGTAGTGCGCGCCGGGCGCGACCGGGATCGGCTCGGCCGCCGGGTCGATCCCGCGCGCCCGGCACAGCCGGACCACCGTGGGAAAATCCCGATCCAGCACGGCGCGGCCCAGCCCGGTGGCGTCCAGCCAGAGATGGTCGTCCGGGCCGTCCCCGCGCTGTTGGGCACACTGGGCCATCCGCTGCTGCATGGCCGCCGCCACCACGTCCCGCGGGGCCAGGTCGCCGAGCGGATGACGCCCGGCCATGACCGGCTGGCCCGCCGCGTCCACCAGCACCGCGCCGGCCCCGCGCAGCGCCTCGGTGATGAGCGGGCACTGGCCGCGGGCCCCGTCCTGCCACAGCACGGTCGGATGGAACTGCACGAACTCCACGTCCCGCAGTTCCGCGCCGGCCCGGGCGGCCAGCGCCAGGCCGTCGCCGGTCAGCCCGGCCGGGTTGGTGGTGGTCGCGTAGGCCTGGCCGAAGCCGCCGGTGGCCAGCACGACCGCGGCCGCGGTCACCGCGCCGACCCGCAGGACCCCGTCCTGGCCGACGATCCCGGCCAGGACCCCGCCGACCGGGCCGCCGTAGTCACCGGCCATCCCGGCCAGCACGCCACCCTGCCTGGCCACCGGTCCCTGGTCGCCGGTCAGGGCGTCCAGCACGACGCAGCGGGTCAGCACCTGGACCCGGCTGGCCTGCAGGGCGGCGCGGAGCACCCGGTGCACCTCCGCGCCGATCGCGTCGCCCCCGGCGGTGACGATCCGGTTGCGGCTGTGCCCGCCCTCCAGGTGCAGCACGGTGCGCTCCAGCCGGGCCCCGCGCGCGGCCAGCCGGGCGATCTCGCCGGGCGCCTCGGCGACCAGCGCCGCCACGGCCGCCGGATCGCACAGGCCCGCGCCCGCGTCGAGCGTGTCCCGCTGATGCAGCGCCGGGGTGTCCCCCGGACCGAGGGCGGCGGCCAGGCCGCCCTGGGCCAGCGGCGTCGCACCCCCGCCGATCCCGTCCTTGCTGAGCAGCAGCACCCGGCGGCCGCGGCCGGCCGCGGTCAGCGCCGCAGTGATGCCCGCGGCCCCGGATCCTACGACCACCACGTCCGCCTCCAGGGCCCAGCGCAACGGCGACCGGGGCAGGCGGCGCAGCTCCGCGCCGGTCGCAGTACCGGTCGCGGCACTGGTCCCAGTACTGATCACCGGGCGGGTCACCGGGCCCTCACCCGGCCGGCGCGGGCGAGGCCGGCCCGGGCGAGGCCCCCGCCGTGATCATCGCCTGGACGGCCCGCCGGGCCCGGTCGGCTACGCCGGGAGCGACGTTCACCTCCTCCACCCCCTCGCGCAGACAGCGCAGCAGGGCGGCCGGTGTCGTCATTTTCATGTAACGGCACACCGCATCGGCGTTGACGGGTTCCCAGCGCACCGCGGGATTGGCCCGCCGCAACTGGTGCAGCATGCCGGTCTCGGTGGCCACCAGCACGGTGGGCGCCGTGGTGGTCCGGGCGGCGGCGAGCATGCCCCCGGTGGACAGCACCCGGGTCCGGCCGGCGGGCAGGTCGCCCTCCCCCGCCTGCCACAGCGCGGCGGTCGAGCAGCCGCATTCCGGGTGGATGAACAGCTCGGCCTGCGGGTCGGCGCTCGCCTTACGGCGCAGCTCGGCCGGGCTGATCCCGGCGTGCACGTGGCACTCGCCGAGCCAGATGTGCAGGTTGGCGCGGCCGGTGACGCGCTGGACGTAGGCCCCGAGGAACTGGTCGGGCAGGAACAGCACCTCCCGGTCCGCCGGGAGGGACGCCACGATCTGCGCCGCGTTGGCCGAGGTACAGCACAGATCCGATTCGGCCTTGACCTCGGCGCTGGTGTTCACGTACGCGACGACCGCGGCCCCCGGATGCTCGGCCTTCCACTCCCGGACCTGCTCCGCGGTGATGCGTGTCGGCGAGCGAGCAGCCGGCCCGCGAGTCCGGGATCAGCACCGTCCGGTCCGGGGCGAGGATCTTGGCCGTCTCGGCCATGAAGTAGACGCCGGCGAACACGATGACGCTCGCCGTGCTCGCGGCGGCCAGGCGCGAGAGCCCGAGCGAGTCACCGACGTGATCGGCGACGTCCTGGATCTCGGGCGCCTGGTAGTTGTGCGCGAGGATCACCGCGTCGCGTTCCGCGGCCAGCCGCCGGACCTCCGCCGCCCAGTCCTTCCCGGCCTGCTCGGTGCCCGCCCCGGCCGACCGCCGTGCCCGCCCCGGCCGCCTGCCGCTGCGCCTGCATCAGTCCTGGTCATGTCCGGCCCCAATCTCCCGTGGGAGGTTTTAGACTCAGAGTATAAAACCTTTTCGCCTCGTAGTCTAAAACCTGATGGCCGAAAACCGGAAGGCTCAGTACCATGCGAACGTGCCAGACACCGAGCCGCAGGCGACCGTGAGCAGGGCGCCGAAGGCGACGATGAGCAGGGCGCCGCAGGCAACTGGGAGCGGGGCGCCGCAAGCGACCGCGAGCGGCAGGGCGCAGGCGACCACGGGCGGGGCGCTGGCCACTGTGAAGGAAACGCCACAACCGACCGCGAGCGAGGCGCCGCGGTTCTCCCACGAGGCGCTGGCCGTGGTCCTCCAGGTCCGCGACCAGCAGCTGAACGTCCTGCTCTGGCGGCGCGGGGCAGCCCCGTTCAAAGGGCGCTGGGCCCTGCCCGGCGGCCCGCTCGGGGCCGACGAGCGCCTGGGGACCTCCCTGGGCCGGCACCTGGCCACCAAGGTCGACCTCACCGACATCGCGTACCTGGAGCAGCTGGAGACCCGCAGCGATCCGCGGCGGGACCCGCGGGGCCGCGTCCTGGCCACGGCCTACCTGGCCCTGGTGGCCGCCGACGTGCAGCCGCGCATCCCGCCGGACACCGCGTGGCACCCGGTCCAGGACCTGCCGCCCACCGCGTTCGACCATGGGTCGATCGCCGTGTCAGGCCGCGACCGGCTGCGCGCCAAGCTGTCCTACACCAACATCGGCTTCGCCCTGGCCCCCGAGACCTTCACCATCGCGCAGCTCCGCGACATCTACGCCGCCTCGGCCGGCCATCCGGTCTCGGCGACCAACCTGCAGCGGGTGCTGACCCGCCGCGGCGTGATCGAGGCCACGGCCACGGCCGCCCGGCCCACGCCCGTAGGCGGCAGGCCGGCCACGCTGTACCGGTTCGCGGCCCGGACCCTGGTCGTCACCAATCCCTTCGCCGCGTTCCGCCCGCCGTCCCTGTCCTCCACAGTCACCCCATGACGGTGACTGAACCAAGCCCACCCGGCGATGGGCGTGCTGACCGCCCCGTCGCCGTAGTCACCGGCGCCAACCGCGGGATCGGCCGTGACGTCGCCCGCCAGCTCGCCGGGCACGGGTTCGTGGTCATCGCGGGCGCGCGCGACCCCGGCCAGGGCGAGCGCACCGCCCGCCAGCTCGACCCGGCGGGCGGCACCGTCATCGCCCTGCGGCTGGACGTCACCGACCCGGCCACCATTGCGGCCGCGGCGGCCTGGACCGCAGAAAACCTGGGCCGCGCCGACGTGCTGGTCAACAACGCCGCCATTGCCTACGACACCTGGCAGCAGGCGCAGAATGCCGATCTGGGCGTGGTGGGCGAGGCGCTGGACACCAACCTCCTCGGCGCCTGGCGGACTACGCAGGCCTTCCTGCCGCTACTGCGCCGCAGCCCGCACGCCCGCATCGTCAACGTGAGCAGCGAAGGCGGATCCATCTCCGAGATGACCGGGGGCACCCCCGCCTACAGCGTGTCCAAGGCCGCCCTCAACGCCCTGACCAGGCTGCTGGCCGGCGAACTGCGGGCCGACGGCATCCTCGTCAACGCGGTCTGCCCGGGCTGGACCGACACGGACATGGGCCAGGGCGGCCGGCCCGTGGCCGCCGGGGCGGCCAGCGTGATGTGGGCCGCCCTGCTTCCGGATGACGGGCCTACCGGCGGTTTCTACCGGGACGGCCAGCCGCTGCCCTGGTGACCGCCCCGGCGGGGTCATGATCCCGGCCGGCACGGCCGGCTCATGACCTCAGCCGGGGCACGTCGGCCATGAGCTGCGCGGTGTAGCGGCTGGCCGGACTGGCGAGCACCTGGCCGGCGGGTCCGGCCTCGACGATCTCGCCCTGCCGCATCACCACCGTGAACTGGGCGACGTTGCGCACCAGGGCCAGGTTGTGGGTGATGAAGAGCATGGCGAGGTGCCGCCGGGCCGCGGCGGCGCGGAGCAGCTCGACCACGACGGCCTGCACCGAGACGTCCAGGGCCGAGGTCACCTCGTCGCAGACCAGCAGGCCCGGTTCGGCGACGAGGGCGCGGGCGATCGCGACCCGCTGCCGCTCCCCGCCGGACAGCTGATCGGGATAGCGGGACAGGTAGCGGCCGCCGAGGGCCACGTCCTCGAGCACGCTGACCACCCGCTCGGCTTGCTCGCCGCGGGGCACCCGCAGGAACCGCCGGAGCGGCTCGGCCACGATCTGGCCGACCGTCTTGCGGGGGTTGAGGGAGGTGTACGGGTTCTGGAAGACGCACTGGATCTGCTGCAGGACCGGCCCCGGGCGGTGCCGGGCACTGGGCGCGAGCGGGGCGCCCTGGAGGGTCATCTCGCCGGTCCAGTTCCGGTGCAGCCCGACGATGCAGCGGGCCAGCGTCGTCTTACCCGAGCCGGACTCACCGACCACGGCGACGCACGCCCGGGGCGGCACGTCCAGATCGATGCCGGACAGGACCGGCACCGGGCCGTAATTGAACGAAAGTCCCCGGACCGACAGCACGGGCACGGCCGGGGCGGGCCGGCCGCGGGCGCGGCCGGGCGGGGCGCGGACCGGGCGGCCCCGGCCGCGCGGTCCACTTCGGCCGCCCGCAGGCAGCGCACGGTGCGCCCGGCCACCGCGGCCGGTTCCGGCACGCGGGCCCGGCACGGATCGAGGGCGAGGCCGCAGCGGGGAGCGAACGCGCACCCGGGCCCGCGGTCGCCGGGCGGCGGCTGCTGGCCTGGGATGCCGGCCATGGGGCCGCCCCGGTCCGGGACGGACGCGAGCAACCCGCGGGTGTAGGGGTGCAGCGGGCGCCTGAACAGCAGGTCCGCGGGGCCGGCCTCGACGATCCGGCCGGCGTACATGACGGCGACCTCGGCGGCCAGCTCGCTGACCACGGCCAGGTCGTGGCTGACGTAGACGGCCGCGACCCCGTAGCTCCGGCACAGGCTGCGGATGGTGTCGAGGATATGGCGCTGCGTGGAGACATCGAGGCCGGTGGTGGGCTCGTCCAGGACGATGAGCGAGGGCCGGCAGGCGAAGGCCATGGCCAGCGCGACGCGCTGCTGCTGGCCGCCCGAGAGCTGATGCGGGTAGCGCCGCAGCAGGGCCGGGCTGGCCTCCAGCCGGACCTCGGACAGCACCTCCAGGATCCGGTTCCCGGGGTCACCGGCGAGGCCGGTGCCGGACCGGCGAGGGTACGAAGCCGGTCCGGGCTGGTGCACGCGCAGCACCTCGCGGAGCTGGTAGCCGATCCGCAGCGCCGGGTTCAGCGCCGCCGACGGGTCCTGGGGCACGTAGCTGACCCTGGCCCCGCGCACCTGGCGCAGGCCAGCCGGGCGCAGCCGCAGCAGGTCCAGGCCGTCCAGGAGGATCTCGCCGCGGTGCACGGACAGGCCCCGCCGGGTGTGCCCCAGCAAGGCCAGGGCGACCGTGGTCTTGCCGGACCCGGACTCGCCGACCAGGCCGAGCACGTCGCCGGGCCGCACCGCGAAGGAGATCCCGCTGACCACCGGCGGGCCCCTGGCGGCCAGTGCGGATCTCCAGGTCACGCACCGCCAGCCGGAACCCGTCCGGGTCGGCGGCCGGGCTGTGGCCGGCTAGTTCTCCCGCTCGCCTCATGCCACCGGGCTCCCGGCCGGGCCCAGGTCGTCCACGAGGGCCGTTTCCTCTGGCCTGCGGTCCACGCCGAGCGCGGCCCGCCCGATGGCGTCGGTCAGGAGGTTGGTGCCGATGGTGAGCAGGGCGATCAGCGCCGCGGGGACGATCACGGCCCACGGGTTCAGGGCCAGCCCGGCCCGGTTCTCGTTGATCATGGTCCCCCAGCTGGGGGACGGGGGCGGCTGGCCGAAGCCCAGGAAGGCCAGGCCCGCCATGATGATGATCGAGTAGGTCAGCCGCAGTCCCGCCTCCACCATCAGCGGGGTGCTCAGGCTGGGCAGTATCTCCTTGGTCATCACCGCGGCCGGGCGCATCCCCTGCAGCTCCGCCACCTTGACGAAATCCCGCTCGGAGATGTCCAGGGTCGCGGACCGCAGCACCCGGGCCACGGCGGGCGCGTGGGTCAGCCCGACGGCCAGCACGATCAGCCACAGCTTGGGGCCCAGGATGCTCAGCAGCAGCAGGGCGAAGACCAGCTGGGGGAAGGCCAGGATCACATCGACGGTGCGCATGATCAGCCCGTCGGAGCGGCCGCGAAGGTAGGCGGCGCTGATCCCGGCGGCCGCTCCCGCGGCGATCCCGAGGACCGTCGCGGACACCGCCATCAGGAGCAGCAGCCAGCCGCCGTCCAGGACCCGGGACAGGACGTCGCGGCCGAGGAAGTCGGCGCCGAGGGGAAAATGCCCGGACGGCTTCCCGAACGGGAAGGTGAGCAGGGCGGTCGGCGAATGGGGGGCCAGCAGCGGGCCGGCCACCGCGACCGCCACGACGAAGCCGGCCAGCCCGAGCCCGGTGCCCCCGCGCGGGGTGCGCACCGCCGAGCCTGCCGAGGCCAGCCACTGGTGGCGGCGGATCCGCTCCGTGCCGGGCCCGTCAGCGGTCATCGGTACCCGCCCTCCGTCCTACCTGGGGATCCTGTGCCGCGGCGTGACCAGCAGCGCGATCACGTCGGTCACGATGTTCATGAACACGTAGAACGCGGCCAGCAGCACGACGATGAACTGGATGACCGGGATGTCGCGGTTCTCGACCGCGTAGACGAGTCCCTGGCCGATGCCGGGAAAGTCGAACACGTACTCCACCACGACCACGCCGCCCGCCAGGTACAGGAAGCTGAGCCCGATGACCTGGATCACCGGCGCCGTGGCGTTGGGCAGCGCGTGGGTGGCCACGATGCGCCACATCGGCACGCCCTTGAGCCGCGCCATCTCCACGTAGTCGGACTCCAGGGCCTCGATCATCGCCGCCCGGGTCATCCGCTGGATATACGGCACGATCACGATGACCAGGGTGGCTACCGGCAGGATCAGCAGCCGGGGGGCGTCCCAGGCGTAGCTGCCCGGCGGCAGCAGCGACACCGCGGGCAGCCAGTGGGTGACCACGGTCGAGAACAGGATGACCAGGCCGATCGCCACCACGAACTCCGGCAGCGCGGTCACCGCCAGCGCGGCGACCGCGCTGAGGTGATCGAACCAGCCGTCCCGGCGCAGCGCGGCCAGGGCACCGAGCGCGACCCCGGCCACGGTCCCGATCAGCCCGGTGACCCCCATCAGCACCGCGGAGTTGATGAGCCTGGGCGCCACGTAACCCCAGACCGGCTGCCCGTTGACCAGTGAGTGGCCGAGGTGGCCGGTGAACAGGCCGGACAACCACAGCCAGTACTGGTCCAGCAGGCCCCGGTTGAGGTGCAGGGCCGCCTCCAGCCGGTGCAGCGCCGCCGGGCTGCTGGCCGCGGTGCGCCCGAGCACGGCGTTGGCGGCGTTACCGGGCAGCACCTCGGTGGCCGCGAACACCAGCACGGAGACCACGCATAAGGTGAACAGCCCGGCCGCGGCCCGCCGCCCGAGAAGCCGGCGGACCGGGTGCGTATCCCGGCCCGCCCGCGGGCGCGCCGGGGGCGGGGAGCCCGCGGCCTGACCCGGCTGCCGAACCGCGCGGGCATCTGCCACGTTGCCGATCCTCCGAGCCATCCTGGTGGCTAATCGATCTCTACCGTAACGGGCCGCCACAGCCAGGACAACGAGGTGGCTCCCATGCCATTTACCGGAATCAGCCTGAATCTTACTCTTCGCGGGGATATTCTCCTCGAAACGCCGCTCAAGTGGCGGGCGGCCCCGTTACCCCGGCGGGCCGCACGACCAAGATCACACCGTTTTATCTGCGAATTACCTTAGTAAATCCGTGTCAGGCCAATGAAGCTTGGGACTGCCCATGTCAGGCTTTGATCGTGATTCCTGTGCGCACCTGGTGACGGGTGAAACTAATGTGACCCAGCGGTGCTGCCTGCGCACTTCCGGCCGCCCCGTTTCCGGCCGCACTGTTACCGGTTGCGTTGTTACCGGGGGATGGGGCCGGCGGAGAGTGGCCGATAAGGCAAGTCCCCGAAACTACTACGTAATTCCGTGCCGCAGAATGGCCGGCCGGGGAGGCTGCGGGCGGTGAAGGCAGCAGCGTTCTATGAGTACGGGCCCGCTGAGGCGATGCAGTATGCGGACATCCCGGATCCCGTGATCGGCGCGGGCGACGTGCTGGTCCAGGTGCAGGCCTGCGGAGTCAACCACTCTGACCTGGACTCCCGCGCGGGGACCTCCCGCTGGCCGTTCGAGCTGCCCATGGTCCTGGGGGCGGAATTCGCCGGCACGGTCGTCGGCGTGGGCGACCACAGCGGCCCGATCAGCACCGGCGATCGCGTCACCGCCTTCCAGCAGTACAGCTGCGGGCACTGCGCCCGCTGCGCCCGGTGGCGCCCCGACCTGTGTGAGTCGTTCGAGGTGTTCGGCACCACGCGGTGGGGTGGCTACGGCGAGCTGGTCTGCGTTCCTTCCGAGGTGGTGGTGCCCCTCGAGCCCGAGGATGACCTGCTGGCCATGGCCGCCGGGCAGTGCGCGGTCAGCACCGCCTGGCATATGGTCAACCGCCTGGCCCTGATCCGGCCGGGTGACCTGGTGCTGATCCCCTCGGCCTCGGGCGGTGTGGCGGGCGCCCTGGTCCAGTGCGCGAAGCTGGCCGGGGCGACCGTGGTCGCGACGGTCGGCAGGGCCGCCAAGGCCGCCCAGGTCGCCTCGCTCGGCGCCGACGTGATCATCGTCCGGGGCGAGCGCGACCTGGCCACGGACCTCATGCGGGCCACCGACGGGCGCCGCTTCGACGCCGTCCTCGACACCGTGGGCGGGCCGCTGTTCGAGGCTCATCTGTCCCTGCTCCGGGAGGAAGGCACGCTGGTCATCTGCGGCGCGCACGCGGGCGAGATCGTGCCGCTCGACTTGATTCCCGTGTTCCGGAACGGCTGGCGCATTATTGGTTTTCGCCTGGCGCCCCCCGATGAGCTGGCCACGTCGCTGGACCTCATCCGGCGCGGGTCCATCAAGGTGCCCATTGCCGCCACCTTCCCCGTCAGTGACGCTGCTGCGGCGCATAATTTCCTCGAGCGCCGCCAGCACGTCGGAAAGGTGCTCCTTGTGGCCGAGTAACCCGTCGCTGCCGGAGCGTATTCGTGCGGGTAGCGCGACCAGACGGCCTGTGACATTATGGCCAGTAATCCGCATAGGGCGCTTTACCAGGAGGATTGGCCCCGCGCCCCGGGCCCGGGCCGCCATGCGCCTATTCGATCATGTCCCCTGAATACGTTTAGTGTTCCTATGCCGAACTTCGTGGAGGTAAGTTCCGTGGATCGACCGGATCAGAGCAGCACGCCGCGGCCGGTATCAGAATTCGGGCGACGGCAATTCCTGCGCGGGATAGCGGCCGCCGGCGCCATGGCGGGCACGGGGGGCTTACTGGCGGCCTGCGGCGGCTCCAGTTCCGGCCAGACCCAGCATTTAGACGCCAGCCGCCGGATGCGGCGGGGCGGGAACCTGAAGCTGGGCCTCACCGGCGGCTCGAGCTCAGACACGCTCGACCCGCACAAGAGCCTCACCTACGTCGACACGTCCCGGCTGCAGTCGCTCTACCAGCCCCTGGTCCAGCTCGATGCCCAGGCCCAGGTGGAGTACGTGCTGGCCGAGTCGATCACCCCGCATCAGGGATCGCTCTCCGAGTGGGTCATCCGCCTGCGGCCCGGCGTGACCTTCCATGACGGGAAGGACTTCACCGCCGCCGACGTCCTCTTCACCTTCCAGCGGGTGTTCTCCAACGGGTTCACGGGGAAGTTCGGCCTCGGCCCGATCGACCTGGCGCACACCAAGGCCCTGGACCCGCACACCGTCCTGGTCCGGCTGACCAAGCCCTTCTCCAGCTTCGCCGAGCAACTCGCGGCCTTCTGGTACAACCTGTACATCGCGCCGGAGGGATTCAGCCCGGCCAAGCCGGTCGGCACCGGGGCGTTCGTGTACCAGAGCTTCACGCCCGGCCAGCGCAGCGTCTTCACCCGCAACCCGCACTACTGGAAGTCCGGGCTGCCCCACGTGGACACGCTCACCATCATCGACTTCAGCGACAACACCACCCTGCAGGACGCGCTGACCACCGGGGTCATCCAGGGGGCTGGCGCGCTCGACGGGCCGCAGATCGCGTCGCTGGCCACCAGCAGCGGCATCAAGACGGTCGTCTCGCACTCCGGCGAGATCGTGCCGTTCACGATGCGCGTCGATCAGGCGCCCTTCAACGACGTCCACGTCCGCCAGGCGATGCGGCTGCTGGTGGACCGCCCGCAGCTGATCGACTCGGCCCTCGACGGGTACGGGGTGGTCGCGAACGATCTCTTCTCCCCGTACGACCCGGACTTCGACCACTCGCTGGTCCGGCCCGCGCAAGGCGACATCCAGCAGGCCAAGTTCCTGCTGAAGAAGGCGGGCCAGGACGGCCTCACCGTGACCCTCACCACCTCGGCGGTGGCCACCGGCACGGTGGCCATGGCGACCGTGCTGGCCGCCCAGGCCAAGGCGGCCGGCGTCACGGTCAAGCTCAGCAACGTCCCGGCCGGGACCTTCTTCGGCCCGAACTACCTCAAGTGGCCGTTCAGCCAGGACTACTACAACTATTACCCGTACCTGGCCCAGGTCGCCGAGTCGATGCTGAAGGCGTCACCGTTCAACGAGACGCACACCAACAATCCGCACTACGCGAACCTCTACAACCAGGCGAACGCGACCGCCAGCCCGTCGCTGCGCAAGGAAATCATCACCGAGATGCAGAATTTCGACTTCAACGAGGGCGGTTACATCGTCCCCGCCTACATTGACGTGCTGGACGCCTACAGCGACACGATAACCGGGTACACGGCCGGCAAGGTCGGCCAGCCGCTATCCAACTTCGACTTCGAGCACTTCGCCTTCACCAACTGAGGCCACGGGGTCCTTTTCCGGCGTGCAGCATGCCGACCCAGCGGAGCGGCATGCCGCAGGCGCGTTCCCGCCGAGCCGACAATGGCAGGCGGTCCAGGGGCCATAACGTACGCACGCGCCGGGGAGGCGGGGCCCGCCGAAGGCGGGTGCTCGCCGAGCCGGCGTTCGGCGCGGAGCGGCGAGCGGGGGGTCCAGGGGGGTCGTCCCCCCGGACTAACGCAGCACGAGGCTCTTCACCGGGATCGTGGTCCGGATCATCCCGGTGCCGTACATGAGATCAGCCACCCGCTGCACCTGCCCGACACTCAGGAACGTGGGGTACTGCCCGATCGTCACGAGGGCGGCTTCCTGTGCGGACATCCCCGGCAGGGTCCCGAGCGCCGAGCGGACGGTGCCGAGCTGAGCCGTGCTGGCCTTCGCGGCGGTGAGCGCGGACCGGAAGCCACGCAGGGCCGCGGCATGACTGCTGGCGAAGGCGGCGGTGGTGAAGTACCCGGACAGCGGCAGGCTGGCGGTCACGCCGCTGCAGACGTCGAACAGCTCGACGGCACCGAGCTCCGTTTCGGCCTGCAAGATGTACGGCTGGGTGGCCACGATCGCGCTGACCTGGTGATCGCGCAGTGCCGTGACCATATCCGCCGGGGGCATGGCCGTCCACAGCACACTGGAGGGGCTCACGCTGTCGCTCTGCAGCACGGCCTCGGTGGCCAGGGTCTCGACGTTGTAGGGGGCGTCGGCCGAGAACGGGGCGAGCTCCCGCGGTGGCGTGGCGACCGCCTTGCCCTGCAGATCCTGGGGGGCCGTGATGGCCGAGCCGGGCAGGGTGAGAACCTCCATCACTCCCGGCGTGGCGTCGTACCCGTCCGCGATCAGCCGCAGCCGGGCCCGCCCCTCATCGGCCTGAGCGTAGAGCAGCCCGGCGTAGTCACCGCTGATGACGTCGGCCTGACCGCTGGTGAGCGCGCCATACGCCTGCTGCAGGTTCTGGTAGGTCTGCACCGTCACATCCAGGTGGCGCTGGCCGAACAGCCCGTGCTCCACGGCCACCTGCAGCGGCGCGTTCGCGAACCCCGGGACGACCGCCACCGTGATCTGCTGGCTGCCCGCCGCCTGGCCCCCCGAGCCGACCGGCACGTGGCAGCCGGTCGCGAGCAGCCCGAGCGAGGCGGCCACCAGCACCCCGCGCGACCGGCGGGCGAGCCGCGCCCGCCCGCTGCGGGTCCTGAGCCGAACAAGCCTCATGGTGCCTCCCTAGAAGAGTCCGGGGAGCGCGATAAATACCCGGAAGGAAATGGTAATTTCCTTAGTGCTATAGCAGCGCCAGGGATTTCCGAAGAAAGGTAGTAATATTGCCGCACTCGCTGCTTAGGCTAGCCCGCTCAGGCGGCATGCGGGCCCGATTTGGCAGGCTTTACTACAGACCCGGCTGTCCTGATAGCGTAGTTTGACAACAGTGGTAACAATTAGCGCGAGATGATCCGGTCAGGGCTAGAGTTGGCTCCTGACTCTGTGGCCAGGGTCCTGCGCTCAGAATGGTTGGCCAGAGACCGGAGCTGCCATTTTGGTCCATATCGGTGCCTGCGGCTCGGTGGGCGCCTGCCGTTTCCGGGTTGAGAGGTGCAGAAACTGTGCGATCCAGGCGAGGGAGAGCAGACAGCGCGGCGTATGACGCAGCCAGCCGCCCGCCGGCGCCTTACCTCACGGCACCAGGCGCGACTCTCAACGGGAGCCGCACCTACTTAGGCGACGATCGCGGCCCCGGGCAGGCGGGTGGCCTGGGCCCGGCGGGCGAGCTGGGCCAGGCGGGCGAGCTTGGTGAGGCCCGCGGCCCGGGCGGCGGCGAGGCAGCGGACAGCGCCGTGCTCCCGCAGCTCAGCCCGCCCGCACCGGCCCAGAATGCCGGCCGGTTCGCGCTCAAGAACCTGCGGGTCCGCTCGCGCCTGCTGCTGCTGGTTCTGCTGCCCACGCTGGCGGCGCTGATCCTCGGCGGCTTCAGCGTGGTCGCGTCCGCGCGCAGCGCCCTGGCGTATCAGCGGGTCGAGCAGTTCTCCCGGCTGGGGGGCGAGATCACCAGCCTGGTCCAGGCCCTCCAGGTCGAGCGCGAAGACACCATCAGGTACATCACCATGGGCCCGGCAGGCGGCGGCCGGGGCTCGCCCGCCGCGACCGCCGCCGCGCAGCTGGCGGTCCTCACCCAGGACCGCCACGCCACTGACCGGCTCGCGGCCCGGGTCCGGAGCGGGGCTGCCACCATCGGCACCGCCTACCCGGCCGTGGCCCAGCGGGAAGCCCAGGGAGCGATCACCGCGATCAACGGCCTGCCGGCTCTCCGGAACGCCGCGACCCGCACCCAGCTTCCCTCGCTGGCCGTGATCCAGGAGTACGCCGCCACGATCACCCAGCTCCTCGCCCTCGAGGACGAGATCGCCACGGGCAGCAACGACGCGGTGCTGGCCGACAACGCCCGGGTGGTCGGGCTCATCTCGGCCACGAAGGAACAGGTCTCCCAGGAGCAGGCCATCCTCACCTCGGCCCTCACCCCGGACCTGGTGGGCGCGAACCAGTTCCAGCCCGGCCAGCTGGCCGCCATCAACGCCGCGCAGGCCGAGCAGCAGGCCGACCTGGCCCAGTTCAGCCTGACCGCCACCAGCAGCCAGCGCCACCTCTACGAAAGCGACCTGTCCTCCGCCCAGGCCGACCGGGCCCAGGCGCAGGTGCAGCAGGCCATCACGCTGGCGCTCGACGGCGGCTCCTCGGCGGAGAACCCGGCGTTCACCAACGCGGCCAGCGGATCCGTGTACCTGGTATCCAGCCTGCACGCGGTCGAGCAGGGACTGATGTCCTCGGTAATCGGGCAGAGTGGCGGGCTGCGGGGCCGCGCCATCACGGCGGCGCTCCTCGAGGGCTTCGCAGTGATCCTGGTCCTGGCGCTCGCACTGCTGTTCACCCTGGCCCTGGGCCGCTCGATGACCCGGCCGCTGCACCGGCTGCGGACCGGCGCGCTTGAGGTGGCGGGGGTACGGCTGCCGGAAACCGTCCGCCTGATGAGCGGGGGCGGCGGCGAGACGCCGCTGGAAGTGACCCCCATCGACGTGGACTCCACCGACGAGATCGGTGAGGTCGCCCGGGCGTTCGACCAGGTCCACCGCGAGGCGGTGCGGCTGGCGGCCAACGAGGCGGCGCTGCGCGGGAACATCAACGCCATGTTCGTGAACCTCTCCCGCCGGAGCCAGACGCTGGTGGAGCGCCAGATCCGCCTCATCGACGACCTGGAACAGGGCGAGCAGGATTCCGAGCGGCTGGCGAACCTGTTCCAGATGGACCACCTGGCCACCCGGATGCGCCGCAACTCCGAGAACCTCCTGGTCCTGGCGGGCCACGAGCTTTCCAGGCGGTGGAGCGAGCCGGTGGCGCTGGTGAACGTGCTGCGGGCGGCGGTGTCGGAGATCGAGCACTACGAGCGGGTCATCCCGGATATGCAGCCCGGCATCTCGGTCCGCGGGCAGGCGGTCAACGACGTCGTTCACCTGCTGTCCGAGCTGGCCGAGAACGCGACCACGTTCTCACCGGCGGAAACCCTGGTGCATGTGTCGGGGTATTCGCTCAATAGCGGCGGCGTGCTGCTCGACATCACCGACCAGGGCGTCGGGATGGGCGCGGAGGAGATGGCGCACGCGAACTGGCGGCTGGACAACCCGCCGGTCGTGGACGTCGCGGTCTCCCGCCGGATGGGCCTGTTCGTGGTGGCCCGGCTGGCGGCCAGGCACGGAATCCACGTCCGGCTCCGGCCCGCTTCCAAGGGCGGCCTGACCGCGCTGGTGTGGCTGCCCGACGAGGTGGTCACCCGGGAGACCCCGGCCTCCGTCGCGGATCTGCGCCCGCTCGGGGCGGTCAGCCCGGCGGCCACGACTCCATGGATGGAGACCGGTCTGGCCGTCGAGGGAACCGACGAGCCTCCGGCTGTTCCCCCGCCCGCGCGGGACGTGCGCCCGCTGCGCCCCGCGGCAACTCACCCCGTGCCCAGCCAGCCCGGGCCGAGCCAGCCTGTACCCAGCCAGCCCGGGGCCGGTCAGTCCTGGCCTGGCCAGCCCGGGGCGGGGCAGAACGGGGCCGGCGATGCGGCCCGGTCGCGCCCAGCGGACAAGACGGTCCGGCCGGCCGCTAACGGGACCGCGGTCAGCCCCGGGATCGCCGTTCCCGGACCCGCCCGGGGCGGCCGTGACGTGGTCATCCCGCCCGCGGAGAGCACCGGGCCAGCCAGCCGCCTGCCCATTTTCGAGTCGGTAGAGTCCGACTGGTTCCGGCGTGGCGGCCGGCCGGTCAGCCGGACGGCCGTGCCAGCGGAGCCTGAGGAGGCTGGCTGGTCCTCGCCCGCGGATGCGGGATGGCAGGCCGCGGAAGTGGCCCGGGCGCCGGTGTTCGCGGACACCACGGAGGCAGGACTGCCCAAGCGGGTTCCCAAGGCGAACCTGGTGCCCGGGGGCGCGGGCCCGGCGGCGGCGCCGGCGCCGCCGGTGCCCGGCCGGTCCGCCTCGCAGACCAGGCAGCGCCTGTCGAGCTTCCAGCAGGGCATCAGGAAAGCCCGCGCGACCGCACCCGGGGATGAAACGGACCTGGGCGACGAGGCCGACCGTGCCTCGTGACGCAGCACCGTGCCCTCAGCGGCTGCGATCATTCAGCTCCCATTGGCCCCCGGAGGCCAGGAAGGAAGGCGTATCGTGAGCCCGCTGAGCTCTCCGGTCCAGGATCTGGACTGGATTATCACGGATTTTGCCGGGCGCGTGCCGTCGGTGGCCCACGCCATCGTCGTCTCCGCCGACGGGCTGCCGCTGGCCTTCTCGGAGGGGTTCCCCAAGGACCGCGCGGACCAGCTGGCCGCGGTGACCTCGGGATTGACCAGCCTCACCCAGGGGGCCGCGCGGGTATTTGAAGGCGGCCCGGTCACCCAGACGATCGTCGAGATGCGGCGGGGCGTGCTGCTCGTGATGGCGATCAGCGACGGCTCGAGCCTGGCCGTGCTCGCGTCCGACGATTGCGACATGGGCCTGGTCGCCTACGAGATGGCGTTGCTCGTGGAAAGGGTAGGGCGCGCCCTCACGCCCGAACCCCGGGGCGGGAGGGCGATCACGTGAGCACAGCGATGACGTCGGTCAAGATCGTCGTAGCCGGCGGCTTCGGCGTAGGCAAGACCACGCTGGTCGGGGCGGTCTCGGAGATCACGCCACTGACCACCGAGGCCCTGATGACCGCGGCCAGCGGCGGCGTGGATGACCTGTCCGGGGTACCGGACAAGACGACCACCACGGTGGCCATGGACTTCGGCCGGGTGACCCTGGACGCCGGGCTCATCCTGTATCTGTTCGGCACGCCGGGCCAGCACCGGTTCTGGTTCATGTGGGATGACCTCATCGAAGGGGCCATCGGGGCCGTGGTCCTGGTGGACAGCCGGCGGCTGGCTGACTCCTTCCCCGCGGTCAACTACTTCGAAGCGGCCGACCTGCCGTTCATCGTCGGCGTCAACGGGTTCCACGGCGAGTTTCCGCACACGCTCACCGACGTGCAGGAAGCGTTGTCGGTCAGCGAGGATGTGCCGGTCATCGAGTGTGACGCACGGACCAGGGAATCAGCCAAGATGACCCTGATGACCCTCGTCCAGCACGCCATGGCCGCCCACCTGAGCAGCCGCTAGTCCCGCGGACGTGGCTCGGCCGGTCCGCAGGATCAGCCGGTCCGCTGACGCAGCAAACCAGTGGCACCGGCGACGAACGCCCGGCCGCCGGCCTGAGGGCCAGCAGGCGGGCGTTCGTCGGGTCCGGGGATCGCGGTATCCAGCGGCCCCGTGGTCGGTTCCTGGGGGTCAGTTGTTGGGATGGTCAGTTCTTGGGGGCTAGCTTTCGGGTGGTCAGGACTCGAGCTGGGCGTCGAGGGTGATGTCCACGCCGGTGAGTGCCTTACTAACCGGGCAGGTAGCCTTCGCGTCCTCGGCCGCCTTAGCGAACTGGGCGGCGTCCAGGCCCTCGACTTCACCCCGGACGGTGAGCTTGATACCGGTCAGCCGGAATCCGCCCGCCGGGTCGGGCCCGAGCGACACATCAGCCTGCACATCGAGCGCCTGCGGCGTGCCGCCGGCCTGGCCGATCAGCGCGGAGAGCTGCATCGCATAGCACGCCGAGTGCGCCGCTGCGATCAGCTCTTCCGGGCTGGTGAACCCTCCGGCGTCCTCCGCCGCCCGCCGGGGAAAGGACACCTCATAGGTCCCAACCCCGGAACTCGTCATCTCGACCTGGCCAGAGCCAGTTTCCAGCGTTCCGGTCCAGCCGGTCCGCGCCGTTCGTGTGGGCATCGGGTCTCCCTCCCGTTTGGTCAAGTACCCGCCTGGACTCTAGCCGCCGCGGTGAGCCCGAAACACGGTGTCCCTGATCATGACGGGAGGCCCGGCGTGGCCGGGGGCCGAGCGCTGCGCGCCTGGCCGGTGATGACCTGCAGTCCCCTGGGTCGAGCAGGTGCCGGCGCAAGCTTCATTGCGGGTACGGCAAGGTCTGCTCAGCGGTCTCTCCAGTGACCGTCATGCGACGTGCACACCATTCCGGTGGTGTTGCACTGGCGGCATTCCTTGCCGGGCCTGCCTCGGCAGGCCTGACAGGTCAGCAGCCGCTTCCCGCAGTCTGCCTTCGCGCAGGTAAGGCTGATCATCGAGGTTGTCCTCCCGAGGCCCTGGGTATGCGGTCGCTACTCTCACAGGGCAACAGCCGCTTTCGGGGCGGACTTCCAATGGCCGGACAACCCCGGACAGGACGGTGGTCCCGGTCATCCGGGCCCCGGCGAGGCCCGGATGAAGTCGACGATCAGCTGTCCTAGCCGCTCACCGGCGTCTTCCTGGAGGAAATGACCCGCTCCCTCGAGCACCGGGTGATCGAGTCCAGCGGCCCCTGGAACAGCGTCCCTCAGCACGGGCCCCATCGCGCCGGTGATCGGATCCCGGTCGCTGAACGCCACCAGGAACGGCTTGTCCCACGCGGACAGCTGCTGCCAGGCGGCCCGGTTGGCCGCCGAGGCAGGATCATCCGGGGTGGTGGGCACCAGGCCAGGCATCGCCCGGACGGCCGCGGTGAAGCTCTCGTCCGGGAAGGGCGCGTCGTAGGCGGCCAGCACCGCCGGTGGCAGCGTGGTCTGGCAACCCGACTGCACCAGCCGGGACACGCTGAGCGCCGGGGCGGTCTGGACCACCTCACGGAACCGCAGCCAGACGTCGGGCATGGGCTGATCCCCGGTGGGCAGCCCGGTGTTGGCCGCAATCACCCGCGCGAAGCGCCCGGGATGCTCGGCCGCCAGCCGCAGCCCGATCAGGCCACCCCAGTCCTGCCCGACGACCGTGAGGCCGCGCAGGTCCAGCCGGTCGAAGGCCAGAGCGCGGATCCACTCCACGTGCCGCGCATAGCTGTGATCACTGGCATTCACGGGCTTGTCCGACCGGCCGAACCCGGCCAGGTCGGGCGCGATCGCGCGCAGCCCGGCGTCGGCGAGTACGGCCATCACGGTCCGGTACAGGAACGACCAGCTCGGCTCGCCGTGCAGGAGGAGTACCGGCTCGCCGTCGGGCGGACCTGCTTCCACGTAGGCCAGCCGTACTCCCCCGACCGCCGCATACCGCGGTGGGTAGGCGAAATCTGGCAGGTCCGCGAATCGGTCCTCAGGGGTGCGGAGCACGCGCATCCGCCCATGCTGCCACGGCCCCGGCGCATGGGAGCATGACGCCATGCGCCAGAACCCGCCCGCACCCGCGGAGAATGTGCCCCTGGCGGTCATCGGCGTGGTGCGCAGCGCCCACACCGAGCCGGAGACCACGCCGATCCAGGCCGCCCTCAACCGTGCCGGGCGGGGCACCATCGAGATCGCCGAGCCCTACCGCGAGGGCCTGGCCGGCCTGGACGGCTTCGGGTACGCGTGGCTGCTGACCTGGCTGCACCGGCCGGGCGGCCCGCCTCGCGGGGGGCCGGGCGGGCACCCGCCGCTCAGGCAGGTGCCTTATCTGCTGCGCAGCCAGCGGCGGGAAATGGGGATCTTCGCGACCCGGGGCCCGCGCCGGGTGAACCCGATCGGGCTCAGCCTCATCCAGCTGCTCTCGGTCACCCCGGAGTCCGTCGAGTTCGCGGGGGTCGATGTCCTGGACGGCACCCCGGTCATCGACCTCAAGCCGTACGTCACCCGGTTCGACCGCCCGCCCGGCGACCCGGCGTGCGGCTGGTTCGACGAGCTCTCGATCGGTGACGGCAGCACCCCCGCCGACCTCGGCCCGGCCACCCCTTAACTCGCCCGGCCCGCCCCCCGGAAGCCCGTGATCCCATCAGGCCTGCCCTGGTGCCGGCTCCCCAATGTGATGTCTCATTGTGACTACCGACTGCCCTTGTGCCAGCTCCCGCTGTGTTGTCTCATTGTGACTACCGAGGGGTCACAGCCATGGACTGGACCCCGCGCGGGTTTCCCGCAGGGTGGTCGCAACGGGGTGGCCGCCTCCCCCGCGCCGGCAAGGGAGATGAGCATCCACATGTCAGTGACCCTGGATCGCAAGGTCGAAGAGTTCATCGCCGCCCCACGGCAGCTGTTCATCAACGGGCAGTGGTCAGACGCGGCATCGGGCAAGACCTTCGAGACCCCTAACCCCGCCACCGGCGAGATCCTGGCCCGGGTCGCCGAGGGCGATGCCGAGGACATCAACCGTGCGGTCCGCGCGGCCCGCCAGGCCTTCGAGAACGGCCCGTGGAGCCGGATGACCCCGTCCGAGCGCGGCCGGATCATCTGGCGCATCGGTGACCTCATCCTCGAGCACACCGACGAACTGGCCCAGCTCGAGTCGCTGGACAACGGCAAGCCGTTCGCCGTGGCCCAGGCCGCGGACGTGCCGCTGGCCGCGGACCTGTTCCACTACATGGCCGGGTGGGCCACCAAGATCGAGGGCAACACGATCAACATCTCGGTGCCCTACATGCCCGGGGCGAACTTCCACTCGTACACGCTGCGCGAGCCGATTGGAGTGGTCGGGCAGATCATCCCGTGGAACTTCCCGCTGCTGATGGCCGCGTGGAAGCTCGGGCCGGCGCTGACCACCGGCAACTGCGTGGTGCTCAAGCCAGCCGAGCAGACCCCGCTCACCGCGCTGCGCCTGGCCGAGCTCATCGCCGAGGCTGGCGTGCCGGAGGGCGTGGTCAACGTGGTGCCCGGATTCGGTGAGACCGCTGGCGCGGCCCTGGCCGGGCACATGGACGTGGACAAGGTGGCGTTCACCGGTTCCACCGAGGTCGGCAAGCTGATCGTCGGCGCGGCCGGGGCCAGCAACCTGAAGAAGCTGACCCTGGAACTCGGCGGCAAGAGCCCGAACATCGTGTTCGATGACGCCGAGGACGGCGCGGTCGAGGGCGCGGCCAACGCGATCTTCTTCAACCACGGCCAGTGCTGTGTGGCGGGCTCGCGCCTGTTCGTGCACGAGAGCCGGTTCGATGAGGTCGTGGACGGGGTCGCCGAGATCGCCAAGGGGATCAAGCTCGGCTCCGGCATGGAGGCCGACACCCAGATGGGCCCGCTCGTCTCCGACGAGCAGTTCCGCCGGGTCAGCGATTTCCTTGAGTCCGGCCGCTCCGATGGTGCCACCGCGCTCGCGGGTGGCGGCCGCCACGGCGACCGCGGCTACTTCATCGAGCCCACAGTCCTCACCAACACCCGGCCCGACATGAAGGTCGTCCGCGAGGAGATCTTCGGCCCGGTCGTGGTGGCCGCCCCGTTCAGCAGCCTGGACGAGATCGCCGCTATCGCCAACGACAGCGACTACGGCCTCGGGGCCGGCATCTGGACCCGGGACATCTCCAAGGCGCACGCCCTGGCCAAGAAGCTCCGGGCCGGCACGGTGTGGATCAACTGCTACAACGTGTTCGACGCGTCGCTGCCGTTCGGCGGCTACAAGCAGTCCGGCTGGGGCCGTGAGATGGGCCACGAGGTGCTGAACAACTACACCGAGGTCAAGGCCGTCACCACCCAGCTCTAACCAAGCCGCACCGTGGGGGGCCGGTCCGGCCCCCCACGATCGGTGACATGGCGCCGATCATGATCAATGTGACCCATGGTGCTGGTGGTGCGAGTTAGCCCGGAGGCTGGGCCGACGGGGAGGGCGGCCCTGACCAGGGACGACGGCACCCGCGGGGTCAGTGGGCGGCCTGGCGGCGCAGCCAGGACTCCGGCTGGCCCAACTCGGCGGCCAGGGCCCGCCAGGTCGAGCCGGCCGCCCGGCGCTGGCCCAGGTACCCGCCCAGGCTGTCGACGCCAAGCCGGGCGGCGACCTGAGCGGCGCGCTCGTCCGCAGCGTGCCTGGTGGCCGCGTGCGCGACCCGGTCCAGGCCGTGACGGCGCAGCGCAGACTCGATCGCGTGATGGGTCACGCCGACCTCGGCGGCCATGGCGTTGACCGTCCGGTGCTGCCTGACGTGCCGCTCCTGGAGGTAGCTGGGCACGTCGGGGAACCCCAGCCGGTGCAGCGCGGATCGCCAGTGGGCGTCCGGCCGGGCCGGACGCTGCCGCGGCACGGCGGCAGCCGCCGCGGGGGCGATGGCCGCGAGGTGGCGGGACAGCCAGTCCTTATGCAGCCCGGCCTCGCGGCTGATCGCCGCCAGGCTGGCCCCGGCGGCCAGCCGGGCCAGGACGAACGCCCCGAGGTCCGGATACCCGGACCGCCGGGCCACCTCGTCCGCGACCCGGGCGACGTGCCGGCTGGCCCGCTCGGCGTTGGCCTGCGCTACTGCCTCGGGCGGGATGCCCGCCAGGGCCCGCCGCGCCTTGCGGCGGCGCTGCTCCGGATAGCGGCGGCCGGTGGCCGCGGCGGCCGCGTCCCGGGTGAGGTCCCCGGCGCGGGCCCGTTGCCGCCCCGCGGCGCTGCCGGTGCGGAACGCGACGTCGAACACCAGGCGGGAGGTGAGGGCGGCCGCGCGGAGCTTGCGGGTGTCCGGGCCCTCCAGCGACTGGCCACGTTCCAGGCCGAAGGCCGCACAGTAGGCCTCTTTGGTGTAGCCGTGCACGCGAAGGTGGGCGGTGACCGACCGGAGCGCCCGTCCGCACAGGTGGCAGACCACCCGCCCATCGACGATGACCACCTCGCCGATCGGGGCGAAGGCCGGGGTGCCGTCCGCCAGCACGGCGAGGACCGGCGCGAGCGCCGGACCAGGCCTGCGGGCCGCAGGTAGCACGCTGTTCGTCTCGGCGGACATGACCAGCCCTCCGGGCTGAGACCAAAAGCTAGTCACAACGAGACTACCGAATGCCGGGCCTGGCGTCACGGCCACCCGGCGGTCATCCGGCCGCCACCCCGCGTACGCTCAGGATCATGACCGCGCAGCCATCACTGTCGCTGGCGGAACTGACCGTCCTGGCGATACTGAGCGAGCGGCCGGTGCACGGCTTCGCCATCGCCCGGCTCACCGCGCCCGGCGGTGACCTGGGCCGGATCTGGCAGATCCCGCGGCCGGTCATCTACCGCTCGATCACCCGGCTGCTGGATGCCGGGCTGCTGACCCAGGACGCGGTCGAGTCCGGCCGGGGCCCGCAGCGGACCCTCTACGCGGTGACCCCGGAAGGGCGCCGGCTGGCCGCGGAGTGGCTCGACACCCCGGTCGAGCACGTCCGGGACGTCCGCTCCCACCTGCTACTCAAACTGGCCCTGCTGGACCGCGCCGGGCGCGACCCCAGCGATCTGCTCCGCCGGCAGCGGGCCGCCCTGGAGCCCATCGCCCGGGCCATCCAGGCTGAGCGACCCGGACGGGACGGGTTCGACGCGACGCTGCTCGCGTGGCGCCAGGCCACCACCGCGGCCACGCTGAGCTTCCTCGACGACGTCATCCGGCTCACGCATCTCGTCCACCCGGACCAGGGTGACCCCGGCGAGGATGAACGCGCCGCCCAGGAACTGCATCGCGGACGGTAGCTGGCCGAGCAGTACCCACGCGAACGCGATGGCGAACAGCACCTCGGCCATGCCGATGAACGAGGCCAGCTTGGCCCCCAGCCGCCGGGCGGCGCCGATGCCCGCGACGTAGGCGATCACCGCCGCCACCAGCGACAGCCCGAGGACCGGCACGACCCAGCTGACCTGGTGATGGAGGAAGTCCACCGGACGGCTGCTGGCCGCCATGGGCAGCACGCCGATCCAGCCGAGCAGGCCCAGCACCACCGCACCCACGCACATCCCGGCCCAGGCCATGACGATGGGAGGCACCGGCTCGGCGTCGGTCGCGGCCGAGAGCAGGAAGTAGATGGCCAGGGACACGGCGGCGAGCAGTCCCCACATGACCCCGACCAGATTGATCCCGGCGGCCCCGGTCAGGTTCAGCACCAGGATCAGCCCGGCGATCGACGCGGCCGCGCCGATCACGGTGAGCCGCCGCGGCCGCTGGGCGTGCCGCGCCCACAGCCAGCCGACCACCAGCACGGTGCCGAGGTATTCGAGCAGCAGGGCCACGCCGACCGGCATCCGGGCCACCGCATTGAAGTAGAACAGCTGGCATCCGGCCACCCCGACCAGGCCGAAGGCGCCCACCCGCGGCGCGGCCCGGCGCAGCATCGTCCAGCGGCCGCGCAACTGCAGCAGCGCCGGGACGGTGAGCATCAGGCCGGCCAGGGTGATCCGGGCCAGCACCGCCGCGGCGGGACTCCACCCCGCGCCGATCAGTGACGAGGCAAACGCCCCGGATGTGCCGAACGCCGCGGCGGACAGGATGCCGAGCGACAGGCCCGTGCTCCCCCGCCGCACCCGGCCACCAGCCCCGCCGGCACCAGCCCCGCCACCACCAGCCCCGCCAGCAGCACCAGGACCGCCAGCGGCACCAGCCCCGTCCAGGGCTGGACGGGGCGCGGCATCGGTCCGGGCGTAAGTCACTGCGGCACTCCTGGGCACAATCGGGCGGAGGATCTGACGGGCCGAGATCGAAATCGGCCGCGGCCCGGCAGACCAGATGTAAGTGGCAAAACTGTTCTACACTGATGACACTAGCCGCTCCGGCTGAAAGGGGTCAAGGTGCTTTTTGCTCATGACACCGAGGTATCCCTGGCCGCGACCGCGGCCCTGGTCAACACCGGCCGCGGCGGCACCGAGGGCCTGCCGGACGAGGCCGCCCTCGACCGCTTCGTCACCGAGTGGCGCTGGACCGGCCAGCGCACCCGGAACCGGGCCGAGCTCGATGCGGTCCGGCAGCTGCGGCCCCGGCTGGCCCGGCTCTGGGAGCTGTCCGAAGACGACGCCGCCGCCCTGGTCAACGCGCTGCTGCGGGAGGCCCGCGCGCTGCCGCAGCTGGTCAAGCACGACGGCTGGGACTATCACCTGCACGCCACGTCCGCCGATGCCCCGCTGGCCGACCGGATCGCGGTTGACGCGGCGATGGCCTTCACCGACGTCATCCGGACCGGGCAGCTGGACCGGCTGCGCCGGTGCGCCGCCGATGACTGTGACCACGTCCACGTTGACCTGTCCAAGAACCGGTCCCGGCGGTTCTGCGGCACCGCCTGCGCCAACCGGGTCAACGTGGCCGCCTACCGGACCCGCCAGGCCGCCGCCCACCCGCCAGGCCGCCCGCCCACCGGCCAGCCCGCCCGCCTGACCAGCCCGCCGGACATACCGGGTGGACCGTAACCTTCTGTGCCGTCCCGGCCACAACTCGGCCACGGCTACCCAGGATCGGCTTGATGTGGCTGGGCGTTGCTGTCAGGCTTCAGGTGGTCGTGGCCTGCGCCGGCGCCTCCAGCGGCTGGCGTCGCGCGCGGCACCCCCACCGGCCGGTGTCAACCGACAGGAGTGCCATGCACCTGCCCGCCCGTCTCAGCGCGCTCGCCCTGGCCGGGGCGCTGCTCCTGGTGCCGGTCGAGGCCGCCCCCGCGCTGGCTGCCCCCGCCGCGCCAGCCGCGAAGGCCGCTGCCGCTGCGACGGCCGCCCCAGCCCGGCTGGCGTTGGCCACCGCACCCGCGCGCGCCGGCGCCCCCCGCGGCGTGCAGGCCAAAGGCGGCGCCCTGGTCAACGCGGCCACCGGCAAGGTCATGTGGAGCCGGGGCATGCGCACCGAGCTACCGATGGGCAGCATCACCAAGGTGATGACCGCGATCGTGGTGCTGCGGGCCGGGAACCTGCACCAGCGGATCGTGGTCCCCAAGGGCGTGATCCCGTATGACCGCAAGTACGACGCCAGCAACGCGGGCCTGCGCCCCGGCGACAACCTGACCGCGCAGGAACTGCTGGAGGCCCTGCTGCTGCCGTCCGGCTGTGACGCCGCCTACGCGCTGGCCAAGGCGTACGGACCCGGCTGGACCGCGTTCATCGCCAAGATGAACGCGACCGCCCAGGCGATGGGCCTGGCGCACACCCACTTCTCGAACTTCGACGGGCTGCCCTGGCCGACCGAGACTTCCACCTACTCCACGCCCCGCGATCTGATCGCGCTGGGCCGGGCGGCCATGGGGTACCCGGTGCTCCGCGCCATCGTGGACCAGCGGACCTACCGCCTGGCCGCGTCACCACGGCATCACGCCTATGTCTGGCGGACCACCAACCTGCTGCTCCGCGACTACCCCGGCACCATCGGGATCAAGACCGGGTCCACCCTCGCGGCCGGGTACTGCCTGCTGTTCGAGGCCCGCCAGAACGGCCACGCGCTTATCGGGGTGGTCCTGCACAGCTCCCGGACCAACGACACGGCCAGCTTCGCCGATGCCACGAAGATCCTCGACTGGGGCTTCCGGCACGTTTAGTCTGCAAGACGGTATGCCGCCCGCTAGATTCCTTTCGCTGGCGGGTGGCGGAGGCGCTGCCCCGCCACCTCAGGCCGTCGGGGGGGCGCAATACTTGGGATAGCTGACGGCATTTCGGGGCAAGGGCGGCTCTCATGCGGTTCCGGTCGGGTGTGGCGATCGACCTGGGCACGGTCAATACCCTCGTTTCGGTGGCCGGCCGGGGGCTGGTCATCGACGAGCCGTCGGCGATCGCGCTGGACCGGGCGACAGGGCGGGTGGCGGCCGTCGGTGAGGCCGCGGACGCGCTGGCCGGCAAGGAGCCACAGGACGTCGAGGTGCTCCACCCCCTCCGCGACGGGGTGATCGCGGACCTCGAGGCCGCGTCGGCCATGCTGCAGGGCTTCCTGCGCCGGGCCCGGCTGCGCCGGGGGCTGCTGCGCACCGCGGCGGTCGTGTGCGTACCGGGCGGCGCCACCTGGGTGGAACGCCGGTCGCTGGCCGCCGCCCTGGGCGTGGTCCGGCCGCGCTGCACGGTCCAGCTGGTGGACGAGCCGGTGGCCGCGGCCGCGGGAGCCGGTTTCGACCTGGCCCAGGGCGCCGGCGTGTTCATCGTGGACGTGGGCGGCGGCACCACCGAGTGCGCGGTGGTGGCCGGCGGGCAGATCGTCCGGGCCCGGTCGCTGCGGCTCGGCGGCAACGCCATGGACGAGGCCATCGTGAGCACGGTCAAGGCGGAACTCGGCCTGATGCTCGGGCGCAACGCGGCGCGCGGCCTGAAGACCACGCTCGGCCTGGCCGATGACGGGACCAGCTGGGTGGAAGCGGTGGGCGTGGACGCCGCGCGGCGCACGCCGCGGGTCGAGCACGTGCCCGGGCGGCTGGTGGCCCGGGCGCTGGAGCCCATCGTCAGGGCGATCGTGGACTGCGTGCAGGAAATGCTCTCCGATATCCCGCCCAACCTGGCCGAGGACGTGGTGCGCGGGAAGATCCGGCTGGCCGGCGGCGGCGCGCTGCTGCCCGGCCTGGCCGACCGGATCGAGGCGGCCACCAGGATCCCGGCCGTGGTGGTGGACGACCCGCTGCGCTGCGTCGCGCGCGGGGCGGCGGAGATCCTGGAACACGGCGATGGGCTGCAGCGCGGCCCCGCGGCCCTTAAGTGACCCTGGCCCAGAGGTAACATCAAGCAACCCACACGGGAGCTCGGGCTGACCGGGCTGAGAGGGTGGCTGGCCCACCGGGCCGCGCGCCACCGACCGTCTGAACCTGACCGGGTAATGCCGGCGTAGGGAGGACCCTGTGGCGAGAGCCACTGAACCTGCTATGTCATCGCGCGCCCCGCGGCCCTCGTTTTTCCCTAACGGAACCAGGCCGGTGTACCCGTCACCCGGCCCGGCGAGCGTGTCCCGGTGAGCGGGGTGATCGGCATGCCCGCGCCCGCAGGCCTCGTCCACGGCATGGGCAAAGAGCTGGCCGAGCCGGACTGGAGCCCGCTCACCAGCGCGGAGGTCCGCACGGTGCTGGCCCGCTACCCCCAGCCCGGGGCTAGGCCCCCGATCCCGGCCGCCGCGGACCGTATCCCCGGCGCCGCCCCGGCCGGCCCCGCGGCCGGCGACGAGATGATCACCTGGCGCAGCCCGCGGCCCATGTCGGCGGCGGGCCTGATCCGCCGCGGCGGCACGGACCTGTTCGTCAAGCGGCACCACATCCGGGTGCGCACCCCCGCGCAACTGGCCGTGGAGCACGCGTTCATCGGCCACCTGCGGGCGCGCGGTATCCCCGCGCCCGCGGTGCTGCGCGCCACGGACGGCGCGACCGCCACCCAGCATGGCGACTTCGTCTACGAGGTGCACGAGGTGGCCGGCGGCCTCGATCTGTACCGGGACGCGGTGTCCTGGACCCCGTACACCAGCCTCGGCCACGCGCGGGCCGCCGGGGTGGCGCTGGCCCGGCTGCACGGCGCGGCGGAGCGCTTCCCGCTGCCGGCCCGCGCTCCGGCCGTGCTCACCAGCGGCTGCGAGACGATCGTCGCCGCGGACCCGCTCGCGGAGGTCAAATGGCTGGCCGCCGGCGCCCCGGCCTGGCGGCGTACCTGGACGGCCGGGCCTGGCCGGACGACCTCATCCGGCACGTGCTGCCCGCCATCCGGCAGGCCGCGCCGCTGCTGGCCGGACTGCCCCGGCAGTGGGGACACGGCGACTGGCACCCGTCCAACCTGACCTGGACGTCGGCGGGCCCGGACGCAGCGGCGGCCGGCGTGTTCGACTTCGGGCTGGCCAACCGGACCTTCGCGGTACACGACCTGGCCACCGCCCTGGAACGGGCCACCGTGTCCTGGCTCGACCTGATCGACCTGGGCCGGGCCGAGGCGGACCTGGACGCCATCGACGCGCTGCTGGACGGCTATGAGTCGGTCCGCCCGCTCACCCCGGCCGAAGCCGCGGCGCTGCCCGAGGTGTTCCCGGTGGTGCACGTCGAGTACGCACTGTCCGAGGTCGAGTACTTCGCCCACGTGGTCAGTTCGCCCGCCAACGCCGATCTCGCCTACGACGGGTACCTCCTCGGCCACACCGCCTGGTTCGGCACCAGCGACGGCGCCGCCGTCCTGGACCACCTCCGCCGCCGCGCGCGCCGCGGATAGGGGCCACCGCGGGGCAGCGCCTAGGGTGGCGATGTGGATCTCGAGCGGTGGGTGGGGCAGGCGGTCGCGGCGAACCAGGAGTGGGCGGCGGGGTTCGGGCCGTACACCCCGCATCCCTCGCTGGAGGTCAGCGACGAGGCCTTCGGGGCGGCGTTCGCGGAGTTCACCGAGCGGCTGGCGGACAACTACCCGTTCTTCCACCCGCGCTACGCGGGGCAGATGCTCAAGCCCCCGCACCCGGCCGCCGTGGCGGGCTACCTGGCGGCGATGCTGATCAACCCGAACAACCACGCGCTGGACGGCGGCCCGGCCACCGCCCGGATGGAACGCGAGGTGACCGCGCAGCTCGCGGGCATGTTCGGCTTCGGCACCCACCTGGGCCACCTCACCACCAGCGGCACGATCGCCAACCTGGAGGCCCTGTTCGTGGCCCGCGAACTGCACCCGGGCCGGGGGGTCGCGTTCAGCGCGGACGCGCACTACACGCACAGCCGGATGTGCGGTCTGCTGGGCATCGAGGGCCACCCGGTCCCCGTGGACCGCGCCGGGCGGATGGACCTCGACGCCCTGGAGGAACTGCTGCGCGGCGGCCGGGTGGGCACCGTGGTGCTGACCACGGGCACGACCGGGCTGGGCGCGATCGACCCCGTGCACGACGCTCTCGGGCTGTGCCGGCGGCACGGCGCCCGGGTTCACGTGGACGCGGCCTACGGCGGGTTCTTCACGATCCTCGCTCAGGACATCACCGCGGAGCAGGAACTCAGGCTGCCGGCCGCGCCGTGGCGGGCCATCGCTGAATGCGACTCGGTGGTGGTCGACCCGCACAAGCACGGGCTGCAGCCCTACGGCTGCGGCGCCGTGCTGTTCCGCGATCCCGGGGTGGCCCGGTACTACCTGCACGACTCCCCGTACACCTACTTCACCTCGGCGGAGCTGCACCTCGGGGAGATCAGCCTGGAGTGCTCCCGGCCCGGCGCGGCCGCCGCGGCGCTGTGGCTCACGTTCCGGCTGCTGCCGCCCACCCCGGACGGGCTGGGGCAGGTGCTGGCCGCCGGGCGGCGGGCGGCGATGGCCTGGGCGGAGCTGATCGGGAAGTCGGCCGTGCTGGATCTGTACCAGGAGCCTGAGCTGGACATCGTCAGCTATTTCCCGGTCACCGAGCCGGCCGCGCTGTCCCGGATCGACCTGGCCTCGGAGCGCATCCTGCAGGCCGGGATGAGCAGCCCCGACCCGGTGTTCCTCAGCACCCTGAAGGCCGACGCGGGGGCGTTCCGGGCCCGGCACCCCTCCGTAATCGAGGATGCGGCCGGAGCCAGGATCCTGCGCAGCGTACTGATGAAACCGGAAGCGGAGGCCGCCCTGCCGGGCCTGCACGAGCGGCTGGAGCAGCTCGCGCGCGGCTGACCGGCGGCCGCCCCCCGGTCCGGGCGGGCGGGCTCGTGGGCCCCCCGCTGTGTCCGGGCTGTATCGCGACCGTAACTCGACGTTGTACCTGCCCGCCTCGCAGAGCTAGCATCCAGGGAATCGAAGCGCTTCGCATCCCCGGACGGGCCCTTGGTCAAGATCTCTGACGTGGCGCGGCACGCGGATGTCTCGCCGAGCACCGTCTCCTACGTGCTCAGTGGCAAGCGCACGATCTCGGAGCAGACCCGGCGGCGCGTGCTGGACAGCATCGCCACGCTCGGCTACCACCCGCACGCCGGCGCGCGGGCCCTGGCCAGCAGCCGGTCCAACATCATCGCGCTGGTCGTGCCGCTGCGGGCCGGTCACTACGTGCCGGTGCTCATGCAGTTCGCCACCGCGATGGTCACCGCGGCCCGCGGCTACGGCCACGACGTGCTGCTGCTGACCCAGGACGAGGGCGTCGCGGGGCTGCGGCGGGTCACCGCCGCCTCGCTGGTGGATGCGATCATCCTGATGGACGTGGAAGCCCGCGACGTGCGGCTGCCGCTGCTCCGCAGCCTGCGGCTGCCCGCGGTGCTGATCGGCTTCCCGGCTGACCCGGCCGGCCTGACCTGCATCGACCTGGACTTCGAGGCGGCCGGGCGGGCCTCCGTGGAGCACCTGGCCGCGGGCGGCTGCCGTGACGTCGCGCTGATCGGCGCGCCGCCGGAGGTCTACCGGCGGGGCACCGGCTTCGCCCAGCGCACCCAGGCCGGCTTCGAGCGGGCGGCCCAGGCGCACGGGCTGCACCCGGCCACCTGGCCCTGCGACCCGGCACCGGGCGCCGTCCGGGCCACCGTGGCCAGGCTGCTGGGCCAGCGCCCGCACCTGGACGGGATCGTGGTGCACAACGAATCTGCTCTCGGGCCGCTGCTGGAGGCGCTCCGCATCGCGGGACGGCGGGTCGGCGAGGACCTTTCGGTGCTCGCGATCTGCCCGGACGCCCTGGCCGAGCAGGCCACCCCGCCGCTGACCTCGATTGCCATCCCGGCCGACGACGTGGGCAGGCAGGCGGTGGGGTTGCTGATGGCCAAGCTGGATGGCCAGCCGGTGCCCGCGGCCACGCTGCTCGCCCCGCAGCTCACCGTCCGGGCCAGCACGCCCGCTCCGGCCCGGATGATCTGGTGATCACGCGGCGCCGCGGCTGAGCACGTCCCGGACCCGGGTCAGCAGCTGATCCGGGGCTGCCGGTAGGACTGCAGAGCGAGGCCAGACGCCCGCGCCAGGCTGGCCAGGTCGGCCTGGCCCACCGTGGCTGCCCCCCGTGCCGTCATCTGACCTCGTCTCAGAACAGACGGAATCCGATTACTCAGAGCATTGTACATTTACTCCCCGTAATCACCCTCCGGGGGCCTGGGCCGGAGGGCGGGAGTTCCTACCCCGCCGCACGATCTTGATGCGGAACTGAAAGGCTGGACCTGACGCGCGAGGAGGACTCATGGCGAGTAAGACGACGGCCGCGGCGGCCGGCACCATCGACATCGGCGGCGACCTCACGGTCAACCGGATGGGCTTTGGCGCGATGCGGATCACCGGCCCCGGCATCTGGGGCGAGCCACCGGACCGGGAGCAGGCCAAGGCCGCGCTCCGCCGGGCGCGGGAGCTCGAGGTCAACTTCATCGACACGGCGGACTCCTACGGGCCGGACGTCAGCGAGATCCTGATCGCCGAGACCCTCTACCCCTACCCCGAGGACCTGGTCATCGCGACCAAGGGCGGCCTGGTCCGTCCTGGCCCGAACCGCTGGGACCGGGACGGCCGGCCCGAGCACCTCCGCGAGGCCTGCGAGGGCAGCCTGCGACGGCTGAGGCTCGACCAGATCCCGCTCTACCAGTTGCACGCGCCCGACCCCAAGGTGCCCCTGGCCGACTCCGTCGGCGCCCTGGCCGAGCTGAAGGCCGAGGGGAAGATCCGGCACGTAGGGGTATCGAACTTCTCCCCCGAGCAGGTCGAGGAGGCCCAGCGGATCGTCCCCGTGGTATCGGTGCAGAACCGCTACAACGTGAACGACCGCTCCTCCGAGTCGGTCCTGGACCTGTGCCTGCAGGAGAGTCTCGCGTTCCTGCCCTGGGCGCCGATCCAGGAGACCGAGAAGATCGCGGGGGTGCTCACCGCCGCGAAGCGCCTGGGCGTCAGCGAGCGGCAGGTGGCGCTGGCCTGGCTGCTGGGCCGGTCCCCGCAGGTCCTGCCGATCCCGGGGTCTGGCTCGCCCGAGCACGTGGCGGACAACATCGCCGCCGCGGGCCTGGAGCTCACCGGGGACGAGTTCAACGCGATCACCGACTCCATCGAGGCCGGCCGCTAGCCACGACTCATGATCATGGGGTTGCTGGGCCTCCACGCCCAGCAACCCCATGATCATGAACGCGGATGCGGGGCCCCCGCGCCGGGCCCCCGCGCTGCGGCCCCGCCTGGCCGGCTGCGCCCGGCCGGGCCTGGTCCTGCGGGCCTGGGGCGCCCGTGTCCGCTTGACCGGGGGGCGCGGGTGTGGTGAGGTTTTGCCGTCCATCGACGGCAAGGCAGGAAGCCGGTGTGAATCCGGCGCGGTCCCGCCACTGTCACCGGGGAGCGACCCGCAAGGATGCCACTACCGCGCTGCGGTGGGAAGGCTGAGGGAAGCGCCGATCCGGGAGCCAGGAAACTGCGGCCGCCGATCCTTCGTCCCGGGGCGTGGTTACCCCGAGGAAGGCTCACCTGATGATGCCGTCAGCTGGCATCGTGCTGATCTCCGCCTCGGACACCGACCTGCTGGCGGCCCAGGCCGCCCAGGCCCGGTCACCCGGGCCAGACCGCACCCCCTGGCGCCTGGCCAACCCGGCCCGCACCGCACCCGCCGACGTGCCGGCCCTGCTGGATGGCGCGTTCTGCGTGGTGGTGCGCCTGCTCGGCGGCCGCCGCAGCTGGCCCGAGGGCCTCGACGCGGTGCTGGCCAGCGGCCTGCCCGCGGTGGTGCTGAGCGGCGAGCCGTCCCCGGACGCCGAGCTGATGTCGCTGTCCACGGTGCCCGGCGGGGTGGCCGCCGAGGCTCTCGCCTACCTCCGGGAGGGCGGCCCGGCCAACCTGGCCCAGCTGGGCCGCTTCCTGTCCGACACGATCCTGCTCACCGGGGAAGGGTTCGAGCCCCCCGAGGTGCTCCCCGCCTACGGCCACCACCCCGGCCCGCGCGGCGAGCGGCCCCGCCTCCGCGCCCGCCCCACCATCGGCATCGTGTTTTACCGCTCGCACGCAGTGGCCGGGAACACCGCGTTCGTGGACACGCTGGCCGACGCCGTGGAGAAGGCCGGCGGCAACGCGGTCCCCGTGTTCTGCGGCTCGCTGCGGGCCGCACCGCCGGAGTTCTACGACCTGCTGCACGGCGTGGACGCGGTCATCGTCACGGTGCTCGCCGCGGGCGGGACGGTGGCCTCCGACGCGGCCGCGGGCGGCGATGACGACGCCTGGGACGTGGCCGCGCTGGCCGCCCTGGACGTCCCGGTGCTCCAGGCGCTGTGCCTGACCACCCCCCGCAAGACCTGGGCCGCATCCAGCGCGGCACTCACCCCGATGGACGCGGCCATGCAGGTGGCGGTACCGGAGTTTGACGGCCGGCTGATCACGGTCCCGTTCTCGTTCAAGGAAGCCGGCCCGGACGGCATCGGTGTCTACACCGCGGACCCGGAGCGGGCCGCCCGGGTGGCCGGGATCGCGGTGGCGCACGCCCGGCTGCGGCACATCCCGGCGGACCGCAAACGCCTGGCCATCATGCTGTCCTCCTACCCCACCAAGCACGCCCGGATCGGCAACGCCGTGGGGCTGGACACGCCCGCCTCGGCCGTGATCCTGCTCCAGGCGCTCCGCGAGGCCGGCGTACGACCTGGGCGAGGGGTTCCCCGAGGACGGGGACACGCTGATCCACCAGCTCATCGAGGCGGGCGGCCAGGACACCGAGTGGCTCAGCGAGGCCCAGCTCGCGGCCGCGGCGCTGCGCGTGCCGCAGCACGACTACGAGGAGTGGTTCGCGGCCCTGCCCGCCCCGCTGCAGGCGTCCGTCCGGGAGCACTGGGGCGACCCGCCCGGCGGGCTGTACACCGACCACGGCGACATCGTGCTGGCCGGGCTGCGGTTCGGGAACGTGATCGTGATGATCCAGCCACCGCGCGGGTTCGGCGAGAACCCGGTGGCCATCTACCACGACCCCGACCTGCCCCCCTCGCACCACTACCTGGCCGCCTACCGCTGGCTGGACACCACCTTCGGCGCGGACGCCGTCGTGCACCTGGGCAAGCACGGCACGCTGGAGTGGCTGCCCGGCAAGGGCCTCGGCCTGTCCGCCGGCTGCGCGCCCGACGCGGTCCTCGGCCACCTGCCGCTGATCTACCCGTTCATCGTCAACGACCCGGGCGAGGGCACCCAGGCCAAGCGGCGCGGGCACGCCACCATCATCGATCACCTGATCCCGCCGATGGCCCGCGCCGACACCTACGGCGACCTGGCCAAGCTGGAGCAGCTGCTCGACGAGTACGCCACGGTCAGCGCCCTCGACCCGGCCAAGCTGCCCGTGCTGCGGACCCAGATCTGGGAACTGATCCAGGCCGCCGAACTGCACCACGACCTGGAGCTGGCCGCGGCGCCGGGCGAGGAAGAGTTCGACAGCTTCGTGCTGCACGTGGACGGCTACCTGTGCGAGGTCAAGGACGCGCTGATCCGCGACGGGCTGCACATCCTCGGCCGCGCCCCGGACGGGGAGCAGCGGGCCGCGACCGTGCTGGCCGTGCTCCGCGCGACCCAGGTCTGGGGCGGGCGCACCGCCGCGCTGCCCGGGCTCCGCAGCGCGCTGGCCGGCTGGGCGGGCCTGGACGAAGAAATTCTCCGCAACGAAAACCTCCGCGGCGCGGTCACCGTCCCCGACGCGCTGACCCGCGTGGCCGACGGGCCGGCCCGGACCGCCGGGGACGCCGTCGACCTGCTGGAGTCGGCCGCGCACCAGCTGGTGACCACGCTGGACGATCTCGGCTGGCCCCCGGGCCAGGCCGCGCTGGTGTGCACCAAGGTGCTGGGCGAGGCCCCGGAGGACGTGGTGGCGGTCCTGGAGTTCGCGGCCACCGAGGTGGTGCCGCGGCTGGCCCGGACCACCGACGAGGTGACCCACCTGCTGCACGCGCTGGACGGCCGGTACGTCCCGGCCGGGCCGTCCGGGTCGCCCACCCGCGGGCTGGTCAACGTGCTGCCCACCGGCCGCAACTTCTACTCCGTGGACCCCAAGGCCATCCCGTCCCGCAACGCCTGGGCGACCGGGACCGCGCTGGCCGACTCGCTGCTGGCCCGGCACCTGGCCGACACCGGGAGCTACCCCCGCGCGGTCGGGCTGACGGTGTGGGGCACCTCGGCCATGCGCACCCAGGGCGACGACATCGCGGAAGTGCTCGCGCTGATCGGCTGCGAGCCCACCTGGGATGATGCCTCCCGGCGGGTCACCGGCTTCGCGGTGGTGCCGCTGGAGAAAATAGGGCGCCCGCGGATCGACGTCACGGTGCGGATCTCCGGATTCTTCCGGGACGCGTTCCCGCACGTGATCGCGCTGCTGGACGACGCGATCAGCGCGGTGGCCGGGCTGGACGAGCCGCCGGAGGACAATTACCTGCGGGCCCACACCGGCGAGGAGCTGGCCGCGCACGGGGACCGGCGGCGGGCCACCACCCGGATCTTCGGGTCCAAGCCCGGCGGGTACGGGGCGGGCCTGCTGCCGCTGATGGACGCGCGGAACTGGCGGACCGACGCCGACCTGGCCGAGGTCTACGCGGTGTGGGGCGGCTACGCCTACGGCCGGGGGCTGGACGGCCGGGCGGCCCGGGCGGACATGGAATCCAGCTTCCGGCGCATCGCGGTCGCGGCCAAGAACACCGACACCCGCGAGCACGACATCGCCGACTCCGACGACTACTTCCAGTTCCACGGCGGCATGGTGGCCATGGTGCGGCACCTGACCGGCAGTTCCCCCGCCGCGTACATCGGCGACTCCGCCGTCCCGGACCAGGTCCGCACCCGGTCGCTGGCCCAGGAGACCCGGCGGGTGTTCCGGTCCCGGGTGGTCAACCCGCGCTGGATCGCAGGGATGCAGCGGCACGGCTACAAGGGCGCGTTCGAGATGGCTGCCACCGTGGACTACCTGTTCGGCTACGACGCGACGGCCGGGGTGGTCGAGGACTGGATGTACGCCCAGCTGGCCCAGGCGTACGTGTTCGACGCCGGGGTCAGCGCGTTCATGCGGCAGTCCAACCCGTGGGCGTTGCGGGGCATCGCCGAGCGGCTGCTCGAGGCGGCCGACCGGGGCCTGTGGGCCGAGCCGCCGCCAGACGCCCTGGACCAGCTGCGCGCTACCTATCTGGAGCTCGAGGGCCAGCTGGAAGGAGACGGGGAATGAGCAGCAACGTTTCCAGCACGGGCCTGCGGGGCGCCGGGTTCCCGTTCAGCGCGGTGGTCGGCATGGACGAGCTGCGGCTGGCGCTCGTGCTCAACGCCGTGTCCCCGGCCATCGGCGGCGTGCTGGTCCGGGGCGAGAAGGGCACCGCGAAGTCGACGATGGTGCGCGCGCTGGCCGCGGTCCTCCCGGACGTGGACGTGGTGGCGGGCTGCCGGTTCTCCTGCGACCCCGCGGACCCCGACCCGGACTGCCCGGACGGCCCGCACGAGGCCGGCTCCCTGGAGCGTCGGGGGCGCGGACCCGGCCGGCCCGGCTGGTCGAGCTGCCCGTGGGGGCCAGCGAGGACCGGCTGCTCGGCGCGCTGGACATCGAGCGGGCGCTGACCGAGGGGGTCAAGGCGTACGAGCCAGGGCTGCTGGCCGCGGCGCACCGCGGCGTGCTGTACGTGGACGAGGTCAACCTGCTGCACGACCACCTGGTCGACCTGCTCCTCGACGCGGCGGCGCTGGGCATCAGCTACGTGGAGCGGGACGGCGTGTCGGTGCGGCACGCCGCCCGGTTCCTGCTGGTCGGCACCATGAACCCGGAGGAAGGGGAGCTGCGCCCGCAGCTCCTGGACCGGTTCGGGCTGACCGTCGAGGCGGCCGCGCCGCGTGACCCGGGGCCGCGCGCCGAGGTGGTGCGCCGCCGGCTGGACTACGACGCGGACCCGGACGGGTTCCGGGCCCGCTGGCAGGTGGCCGAGACCGCGCTGGCCGGGCGGATCGAGGCGGCGCGGCGGGCGCTGCCCCGGGTGGTGCTGCCGGACGCCGCGCTGCGCCAGGTGGCGTCGGTGTGTGCCGCGTTCGGGGTGGACGGGCTGCGGGCCGACCTGGTCATCGCGCGCGCCGCGCTGGCCCATGCGGCCTGGCAGGGCCGGCTGGAAGTGGACGCCGAGGACATCCGGGCCGCGGCCCGGCTGGCGCTGCCGCACCGCCGCCGGCGCCAGCCGTTCGACGCGCCGCAGCTTGACGAGCAGCAACTCGACGAGGCGCTCGCGGCCGGCGCGTCCGATGACGATGACCCCGGTCCTGGCGACGGGGGTGCGGGCGGCGGGGACGGCCCCGGCGGTCCGGGCGGCTCCGCACCACCCGAAGACTTCCCAGGCCCGGCCAGCTCCGCCGGGCCGCCACCCCGCCGACCCCACGAGCCCCGCCCCCACCGAGCCCTACTCCCAGCCGACCACTCCAGCCCCGACAGCCCCGGGAGTCAGGATCACTCCACGGCCCGCCACGGTGCGGCCGGCCCGGACGGTGCGGGCCAGGACGGGGCGGACGGTCCCGCCCCCGCCGAGCCCGCCGCGGCGCCGGGAGCCACGTTCCGGGTCCGGCGGCTCGAAGTGCCCGGGGTCGGCGCGGGCGCGGAGGGCCGGCGTTCCCGGGCCCGGGGATCCGCCGGGCGGGTCACCGGGGCGCGGCGCCCCCGCGGGCCGGTCCGCCAGGTCCACCTGACCGCCACCCTCACGGCGGCCGCGCCCTACCAGGTCCAGCGGGGCCGGACCGGGCCGGGCGGGTTGCGGTTGCGGCGCGAGGACCTGCGCGAGGCCCGCCGGGAAGGCCGCGAGGGCAACCTCATCCTGTTCCTGGTGGACGCCAGCGGCTCGATGGCGGCCCGGGCCCGGATGGGAGCGGTCAAGGGCGCGGTGCTGTCCCTGCTGCTGGACGCCTACCAGCGCCGGGACAAGGTGGGCCTGATCACGTTCCGCGGGTCGGCCGCGCGGGTGCTGCTGCCCCCGACCTCCTCGGTGGAGGCCGCCGCGGCCCGGCTGGCCGAGCTGCCGACCGGCGGCCGCACCCCGCTCGCCGCCGGGTTGCTCCGCGCGCACGAGGTGCTGCGGACCGAGCGGCTCCGCGACCCCGACCGCCGGCCCCTGCTCGTCGTGGTCACCGACGGCCGCGCCACGTCCAGCGGAGCCACAGCCAGCGGATCCCCCACCGCCTCGGCCCGCCCGGCGCCTCCCCCAGCCCCAGCCCCCTCAGCCCCAGCCCGGATCCGGTGACCGCCGCCCACCAGGCCGGCCTGCTCGCCGCGGCCCGGGTGACCTCGGTGGTGGTGGACTGCGAATCCGGGACGATCCGGCTGGGCCTGGCGGCCGGGCTGGCCCGCGCGCTGGACGGCGCCCTGCTGCGGCTGGACGAACTGGCGGCCGGGCCGCTGGCCGACTCGGTACGTGAACTCTCGGGGCTGCCGCACCCGGCCCGGCCCGCCTCGGCTCTGCTCAATGGGGAGGTGGCCTGATGCCGCAGGGCAAGCCCGCCGCGGTGCCAGACGACGGACTGACCACCCGGCAGCGGCGGCGGCGCGCGCTGGTCGTGGTGCACACCGGCGATATGAAGGGCAAGTCCACGGCGGCGTTCGGGCTGGCCCTGCGGGCCTGGAACCAGGGCTGGCCGATCGTGGTCTACCAGTTCGTCAAGAGCGCGAAGTGGAAGACCGGCGAGGAGTCAGCCCTGCGCGCGCTGAGCGGGGTGCACGCCGAGACCGGCCAGGGAGCACCGGTGACCTGGCACAAGATGGGCGAGGGCTGGTCCTGGATCCGCAAGCCGGGCACCGAGGCTGACCACGCCGCCGACGCCCGCGAGGGTTGGGCCCAGGTCAAGCGGGACCTGGCCGCCCAGGCTTACCGCTTCTACGTGCTCGACGAGTTCACCTACCCGATGAAGTGGGGCTGGGTCGATGTGGACGACGTGGTGCAGACGCTCGCATCCCGCCCGGGGGACCAGCACGTCGTGATCACCGGCCGGTCCGCGGACCCCCGGCTGGTCGAGGCGGCGGACCTGGTGGTGGAGATGACCAAGGTCAAGCACCCGATGGACGCGGGCCAGAAGGGCCAGGGCGGCATCGAATGGTGATCGTGCCCCGGCTGGTCGTCGCGGCGCCCGCCTCGGGCCAGGGTAAGACCACCGTGGCCACCGGGCTGATGGCCGCGCTGCGCGCCCGGGGCCTGGCCGTCTCCGGGCACAAGGCCGGCCCGGACTACATTGACCCCGGCTACCACGCGCTGGCCACCGGACGGCCCGGCCGCAACCTCGACCCGGTGCTGTGCGGCGAGGACCTCATCGCACCGCTGTTCGTGCACGGGGCGGCCGGGGCCGATATCGCGGTGGTAGAAGGCGTGATGGGCCTGTTCGACGGGCGCGGCACCACGTCGTTCGGGTCCACGGCCCATGTGGCCCGGCTGCTGGGCGCGCCGGTGCTGCTGGTCGTGGACGCGGCCGCGCAGGGCCGGTCGGTCGCCGCGCTGGTGGCCGGGTTCGCCGGCTATGACCCGCGGGTGCGGCTGGGCGGGGTGATCCTGAACCGGGTCGGCTCGTCGCGGCACGAGCAGATCCTTCGCACCGCCCTGGACGATCTGGGCGTACCGGTGCTGGGCGCGTTGCGGCGCGACGACGGGGTGACGGTCCCGTCCCGGCATCTGGGGCTGGTCCCGGTGGCCGAACGGGAGGGGCCGGCCCGGCAGGCCCTGGACCGGCTGGGCACGGTGGTCGGCAAGGCCGTGGACCTGGACGCGGTATTCAGGCTGGCCGCCTCGGCGGGGCCGCTGCCCACGGCAGCCTGGTCGCCGGACGCGGCCCTCGCTAGCCCCAGCCCCACAGACAGCCAGCCACGCCCCACGGGCACCGGGCACCCTACTCACCCCACGGGTCCCGTAGGCCGGCCAGACCACCCCGGCCGGAGGCCGGTGGTGGCGGTGGCCGGCGGGGCCGCGTTCAGCTTCAGCTACGCCGAAACGGCCGAACTGCTCACCGCGGCCGGGGCCGAGGTGGCCCGGGTGGATCCGCTGCGCGACGAGGCCCTCCCGCCCGGGACCGCGGCGCTGGTGCTCGGCGGCGGGTTCCCCGAGGTGCACGTGGCCGACCTGGCCGCCAACGAGCGGCTCCGGGCGGACGTGGCCCGGCTGGCCCGGGCCGGGAGCCCGGTGATCGCCGAGTGCGCCGGGCTGCTGTACCTGGCCCGCGAACTGGACGGCCAGCCCATGTGCGGGGTGCTGGACATCACGGCCGGGATGACCGCCCGGCTCACCCTCGGCTACCGCGACGCGACCGCCGCGGCCGGCTCGGTGGTGGCCCCGGCCGGGACGGCCGTGCGCGGTCACGAGTTCCACCGCACCGCCGTCGATCCCCCGCACTCCCCGGATCCCGCGTGGATGGTGGGGGGCCGGCCGGAGGGTTTCGTTAGGGGAAATATTCACGCGTCCTATCTGCACCTGCACTGGGCGGGATACCCGCAGCTGGCGCGGCGGGTCGTCGAGGCGGCCGCGGCATGACAGGGCCAGCGGATGGCGGCCCCCGGCTGGTCGGCGTGGGCGTCGGTCCCGGGGACCCGGACCTGGTCACGGTCAAGGCGGTGCGCGTGCTGAACGAGGCCGACCTGGTGCTGGTCCCGGTGCTGGCCGACGACCCAGGGCCCGGGCGGGCGGAGGCCACGGTCCGGGCCCACCTGCGGCACGACCGGATCCGCCGGGTGGAGTTCGCCCTCAACGAGCGGGAAGACCGGGGGCGTCGCGTGGCGGCCTGGGATGCGGCCGCGGACACGGCGGCCGCGGCGTTCCACGGGGGCGCGGCGCTGGTAGCGTTCGCGACCATCGGCGACCCCAACGTGTACTCGACCTTCACCTACCTGGCCGGCGGCGTCCGCGAGCGGGTGCCCGGGCTGACCACGGCCACGGTGCCCGGCATCACGGCCATGCAGGACCTGGCCGCCCGGAGCGGGACCGTGCTGTGCGAGGGCCGGGAGAGCCTGGCCCTGCTCCCGCTGACCGCGGGGATCGCGACCTTCCGGTCCGCCCTGGCCAGCTTCGACACCGTGGTCGGCTACAAGAGCGGGCGGCACCTGCCCGAGGTCCTGGCGGCGGTCAGGGACGCGGGCCGCCTCGACGACGCCGTGCACGGGTCCAGCCTCGGGCTGCCCGGCGAGGACATCCGGCCGGCCGCCGGGATGACCGGCCCGGCGCCCTACCTGTCCACGCTGCTGGTGCCGGCCCGGCGGACCATCCGCGGGGGGAAGCTGTGACCGCCACCGAACCGGCCGGGAGCCGGGCCAAGGTCTGGTTCGTCGGGGCCGGGCCCGGGGCGGCCGACCTGCTCACGCTGCGCGCCGCCCGGGTCATCGGCGAGGCGGACGTGGTGGTCTGGGCGGCCAGCCTGGTCCACCCCGACGTGCTCGGCCATGCCCGGCCGGGCGCCGAGGTGATCGACTCGGCCCAGCTGCCGCTGGAGGGGGTCCGCCCGCTCTACCAGCGGGCCTGCGACGACGGCCTGGTGGTGGCCCGGATCCATTCCGGGGATCCCGCGCTGTGGGGCGCGGTGCAGGAACAGCGGGACCTGTGCGACGAGCTCGGCCTGCCGCACGAGACCATCCCGGGGGTCAGCGCCTACGCGGCGGTCGCCGCGCTGGCCGGCCGGGAACTCACCGTCCCCGAGGTCGCCCAGTCGGTGGTGCTCACCCGCCTCGGCGGCGGCAAGACCCCGATGCCGCCCGGGGAGGAGCTCCGGGAACTGGCCCGGCACGGCACCACCATGGCCGTGTTCTTGTCCGCCGCCCGCTCCAGCCAGTTGCAGGCCGAGTTGCTGGCCGGCGGTTATCCGGCCGAGACGCCGGTGATCGTGGCCTACCGGGCGACCTGGCCGGACGAGCTCCTGGCCGAGTGCACGGTCGGCACGCTGGCCGAGACGGTCCGGGCCCGCAAGCTCTGGAAGCACACGCTGTTCCTGGTCGGGCCGGCGTTGGGCGCTCATGGCACCCGGTCGCGGCTGTATCACCCCGGCCACTTCCACGGTTTCCGCCGGGCCGACCCGCAGGCCCGTGCACCGCGCTGCGCGAGGCCGGCCCGTGAATGGGCCGGGCAGGGAACACAGCCAGCCCGTGAGCGCGGCCACTCCATCCCCACGCACCCCAGGAACCCCAGCAGTCTCAGAAATCCCAGAAGCCCCAGGAGTTCCAGGAGCCTGAACTGCGGGAGCCGGATCTGCCGCGGACGGCCAAGGTCCGGCCGCGGGCCCTGCGCACCGGGTGGACCACCGGCAGCTGCGCCTCGGCGGCGGCCAAGGCCGCGGCCACCGCCCTGCGCGACCAGGCCCCGCAACACCGGGTGGAAATCGGCCTGCCCAGCGGCCGGCGGGTGGCCTTCCCGGTCGAGTCCTGCGCCTACTCCCCCCAGCAGGGCACGGCGGTCGTGGTCAAGGACGCCGGCGACGACCCGGACGTGACCCACGGCGCCCACCTGACCGCGACGGTCCGCTGGCGGGCAGAACCGGGGTTGGTGCTGGAGGGTGGCGAAGGCGTCGGCGTGGTCACCAAGCCGGGGCTGGGCATCGAGGTCGGCGAGCCGGCCATCACCGCGACGCCCCGGGCCATGATCACCGACTCGGTGGCCGAGGTGACCGACCGCCGGGGGGCGTTGGTGACCATCTCGGTGCCCGGCGGGGAACGGATGGCCCGCAAGACCACGAACGCCCGGCTCGGCGTGCTCGGCGGGATCTCGATCCTGGGCACGACCGGGATCGTCCGCCCGTTCTCCACCGCGTCCTGGCGGGCCAGCGTGGAGCAGGCCGTGTCGGTGCTGGCCGCGCAGGGCCAGCGCACCGTGGTGCTGTGCACCGGCGGCCGGACCGAGAAGGCCGCCATGGCCCTGCGGCCGGACCTGCCCGAGGTGTGCTTCGTGGAGGTGGGCGACTTCACCGGCGCCGCGCTGCGCCGGGCCACGGCCGCCGGCCTGGACACGGTGATCTTCGTGGGCATGGCGGGCAAGCTGGCCAAGCTCGCCGCGGGCGTGCTGATGACGCACTACACCCGGTCCAAGGTCGACCTGGGCCTGCTCGGCGAGGTGACCACGGCCGCGGGCGGGCCGCCCGACCTGGCCCGCGAGGTGGCCGCCGCGAACACCGGCCGCCACGCGTACGAGATCTGGGCCCGCGCGGGGCTGCTCCGGCCAGCCGGGGACGAACTGTGCCGGCGGGTCCGGTCGGTGCTCATCCGGGCGGCCGGCGGGCGGCTGGACGCGGACGTGGCCCTGGTCGACTTCTCCGGGCAGACCGTGATCGCCGGCACCCGGCCGGAGTGGGCGGGCACGCCATGATCACCGTGATCGGGCTGGACGGGTCACCGCTGAGCCGGGTGGCGGCCGAGGCTGTGGCGGGCGCCACCCTGCTGGTCGGCGGCCGCCGCCACCTGGCCGCGGCTGGCTGGTCCGCTGAGGAGCCCGCCCCTGCCGCTGTGACCACGCCGGACGTGGTGGTGATGGGGCCCTTGCGGCCGGCGCTGGACGCGCTCGCCGCGCACGACGGCGACGCGGTGGTACTGGCCTCCGGCGACCCTGGCTTCTTCGGCATCGTCCGGGCCCTGCGCGAACGGGGGCTGGACTGTGCCGTGCTGCCCGCGACCTCCAGCGTCGCGCTGGCCTTCGCCCGGGCCGGGCTGCCCTGGGACGATGCCGTGGTGGTGAGCGCGCACGGCCGTGAACTGCGCGCGGCGGTCAACGTGTGCCGGGCTTATCCCAAGGTGGCCGTGCTGACCGGGCCGGGCCAGGGCCCAGCCGAGATCGGCGCGGCGCTGGCCGGGTGGCCACGCCGGCTGCTGGTAGCCGAGGACCTGGGCGGCCCCGGCGAGCGCCTCACCGAGTGCACCCCGGCCGCCGCCGCTCAGCGCGAGTGGGCCGACCCCAACGTGGTCTTGTCTCTCGGCGCCCTGGTCCCCGGCAGCCTCGACCGACCGCCAGCGCCCCCAGCCCCGGCCCTAGGCCGATCCCCAGCGTCCCCGGCCCCAATTCCCGAGGCGCCAGCCCCACCCCCCGGAGGCGGCGAGTTCGTGATCAACCGATTGGTGTCGTCCCAGCGACACCAATCGGTTGATCACGAAGCGGGTGGTGGACCCACAAGCCTCGCGGGTCACACACGCCCCAGCGGGCCGGGATCCAGTGCGCCGGGGCCCGGCTGGTGCTGGCCGTTGGGGTCCGGCATCGGGGACGAGGGGTGGGCGCTGGGTGAGGAGGCGTTCGAGCACCGGGACTCGATGGTGACCAAGCCGGAGGTGCGGGCGCTGGCGCTGGCCCGGCTCGGCCCCGGGCCCGGCTTGCTGGTCTGGGACGTCGGCGCGGGCTCGGGCTCGGTGGCGGTGGAGTGCGCCCGGTTCGGCGCGGCGGTCATCGCGGTGGAGCGGGATCCGGCGCAATGCGCCCGGATCACGGCCAACGCCCGGCGGCACCGGGCCGAGGTGCGGGTCGTCGGGGGTGCCGCGCCGGAGGCCCTGGAGGCCCTGCCCGACCCGGACGCGGTGTTCGTCGGCGGCGGCGGGCTGGCGGTCATCAGCGCGGTGGCGGCCCGGCGGCCCGCCCGGGTCGTGGTAGCCCTGGCGGCGGTGCAACGGACCGGCCCGGCTCTGGAGGCGCTGGCGGGCGCGGGGTACACGGTGGACGGCACGCTGCTGCAGGCCAGCCGCCTGACCCCGTTGCCGGACGGTGCACACCGCCTGGCCGCCGCCAACCCGGTCTTCCTCCTCTGGGCCACCCTCCCCCAGCCCAGCCCGCACCCGGCCCGCCCGGGTGCAAGGGCCGGCGTGATCGGACTCGGGGGGCAGGCGTGATCGGGCTGATCGCCGTGACGGCGGCGGGGCAGGCGGCCGCGGCCCGGCTGGGCCGGGCGTGGCCTGGGGAGACCCGGAGTTATCCCGGGCCCGCGGCGGCGGCGCTGCCCCGGGCCTGGGCCGAGTGCGACGCGCTGGTCTGCTTCCTCGCCACCGGCGCGACCATCCGGCTGCTCGCCCCGCTGCTGGCCAGCAAGCACACCGACCCGGCCGTAGTTTGCGTGGACGAGGCCTCCCGGCACGCGATCGCCCTGCTCGGCGGGCATGGCGCTGGCGCGGGGACACCGCCCGGCGAGAACAACGCTCGCGCGGGCACGCCGCCCGGCGGGAGCGGGGAGCACCTCCCCGGCCGGGGCACGGCGCCCGCCGCAACCGGGAGCGGGGGCGCGAACGGGCTGGCGGCCCGGGTCGCCGAGGTGCTGGGCGCGGAACCCGTGCTCAGCACCGCGACCGATCAGGCCGGGCTGCCCGGCCTGGACACGCTGGGCTGGCCGGTGGAGGGCGCGGTCGCCGCGGTCAGCCGGGCCATGCTGGACGGCGAGCCGGTGCGGCTGGTCAGCGACGCCACCTGGCCGCTGCCCGCCTTCCCGCCCAACGTCCGCCGCACCCCGGGTCCCGGTCATCCCGCTCCTGAGGCTGACGGGATCTGTGAGATCCATGGGACTGATGAGGACGGGGCGGGTAATGGCGACCCCGTGGGTGGTGGTGCCGACCACACGGGTGAGACCGGCCACGCGGACGGTACCGGCCACGGATACCGGATCCTCGTCACTGACCGGATGGCCCCGGTCGACGGGCGGACCGTGCTGCTCCGTCCGCCCTCGCTGGTCGTCGGGGTGGGCGCGAGCCGCGGGGTCAGCGCGGCCGAGGTACTCAGCCTGATCGACGCGGTCCTGGACGAGGCGGGCCTGTCGCCGCTCTCGGTCGCCGCGCTGGCCACGGTGGACGCCAAGGCGGACGAGCCGGGGATCACGGAAGCGGCGGCCCGGCGCGGCTGGCCGCTGGTCAGCTACCCGGCCGCGGTGCTGGCCGCGGTGGCCGTGCCGAACCCCAGCGCCGCGGCCCTGGCGGCGGTGGGCACCCGCAGCGTGGCCGAGGCGGCCGCGCTGACCCGCGGCGACGCGCTCGTGGCGGGTAAGCACAAGTCGGCCATGGCCACCGTGGCCGTAGCCCGGATCCGGCCCCGCGGGCGGCTGGCCCTGGTCGGGCTGGGGCCGGGCGCACGGGACCTGCTCGCGCCGCGGGCCGTGGCCGAGCTGCGCCGGGCGTCGGTGGTGGCCGGCCTGGACCAGTACCTGGACCAGGTCCGGGACCTGCTGCGGCCGGGCACCCGGCTGCTGTCCTCCGGGCTCGGCGCCGAGGAGGAGCGGGCCCGGGCCGCCGTGACCGAGGCCCAGCAGGGCCACGCCGTGGCCCTGGTCGGCTCGGGCGATGCCGGCGTGTACTCGATGGCCAGCCCGGCGCTCAGCCTGGCCGGCGAGGACATTGACGTGGTCACGGTGCCGGGCATCACCGCGAACCTGGCCGCGGCGGCCCTGCTCGGCGCGCCGCTCGGGCATGACCACGCGGTGATCTCCCTGTCCGACCTGAACACCCCCTGGGAGATGATCGAGCGCCGGGTGCGCGCGGCCGCCGACGGCGATTTCGTGGTCACCTTCTATAACCCGCGCAGCCGCGCCCGCGACTGGCAGCTCCGCGCCGCGCTGGATCTGCTCGGCGTGCACCGGCCGGCCAGCACGCCCGCCGCGATTATCCGCAACGCCAACCGGCCGGGCCAGCTCATCACCGTGACCACACTGGGCAAGCTCGATACGGCCGCCGTCGACATGCTCAGCCTGGTTCTCGTCGGCTGCTCGACGACCCAGCTGGTGGCCGGACGCATGGTGACCCCGCGGGGGTACCCGTGGCAGCCGTGACCATCGGCGCCTGCCAAGGCTGCGGCGCGTGCCTGCTCACCTGCCCAGAGCACGCGATCCGGCCGGCCGGGGGGACACTGCACGTGCTGCCCGGCCGCTGCACGGGCTGCCTGGAATGCGTCGAGATCTGCCCGGTGGGCGTGATCAGCATCAGCGAAAACAGCGCCAGCGAGAACAGCGCCAGTGAAACAAGGGAGCCCCAGCCCAGTGAGTCCAGCCCAGTGAGCCGCGTCATCCACCCCATCGAGGAAGAGTCGTACGCGATCTTGCGGGCCCGGGCCGACACCGCGGCGCTGGCCCCGCTGACCCGGGCGGTCACCGAGCGGGTGGTGCATGCCAGCGCCGACTTTGACTACCTCACGGACCTGGTCTGCGTGGAGGAGGCGCTGGCCGCCGGGGCGGTCGCGCTGCGCCGGGGTGCCCCCGTGGTGGCCGACAGCGCGATGGTCGCGGCCGGCATCACCAGCCGCGAGGTCGTCTGCCGGGTCCGCGACCCGCGGGCCCGGTCGCTGGCCACGCGGGCCGGGATCACCCGCTCGGCCGCGGGGATGCACGTCGCCTGCCGGGACGCTGGCCCCGGCGCCGTGTGGGTGATCGGCACCGCTCCCACGGCCCTGTTCGAGCTGCTGACCCTGGACGCCGCGCCGGCGCTGGTCATCGGCCTGCCGGTCGGGTTCGTGGGGGCCGCGGAGGCTAAGGCCGCGCTGCGGGCCAGCGGCTGGCCGGCCGTGACCAACCAGAGCGACAAGGGCGGGGCCGCGGTGGCCGCCGCCGCGCTCAACGCCCTGCTGTACCTCGAGGAGGCCCGGTGATGACGGCGGGACCAGCCGCGGGCGGTCTTCCGTTGCTGATCATCGGGCACGGTACCCGCGACGCCACCGGCGTGGCGCAATTCCGCCAGCTGATCGGGCGGGTCCGTGACCAGTCGGCGGGGTGGCTGCCGGCCGTGGACGGCGGCTTCATCGAGCTGGCCGCGCCATCGGTCAGCGAGGTGGTGCCCCGGCTGGCTGGTGGCAAGCTGGCTAACGGCGGGCCGGCGGAACTGGTGGCCGTGCCGCTGGTGCTCAGCGCGGCCGGGCACGGCAAGGGAGACATCCCCGCCGCGCTGGCCCGGGAGCAGGTGCGCCACCCCGGGCTGCGGTACCGCTACGGCCGGCCGCTCGGCCCGCACCCGGTGCTGCTGGACGTGCTCGAGGCCCGGATCGACGAGGCCCTGGGCGGGGCGGCCCGGGGTGAGCAGGTACCGGGCGGGAAGGCACGGGGTAAGGAGGCGCGGGCCGGTACCCACGTCGTGCTGGTCGGCCGGGGCTCCACCGACCCGGACGGGAACGCTGAGGTCGCCAAGGTGGCGCGGCTGCTGTGGGAGGGGCGCGGCTACGCCGACGTAGCGCTGAGCTTCATCTCACTGACCGGGCCGTCCGTGCCGGCTGCCCTGGAACGGGCCCGGCGGCTGGGTGCGGAGCGGATCGTGGTCGCGCCGTACTTCCTGTTCGCCGGGGTACTCCCGGACCGGGTCACGGCCCAGGCGGGCGCGTTCGAGGAGCAGCACCCGGAGATCGATGTGCGGGTGAGCGGGCTGATCGGCGCCTGCGATGAACTGGCCGGGCTGGTGCTCGAGCGGTACGCGGAGGCACTCCAGGGCGACATCAGGATGAACTGCGACACGTGCGCGTACCGGATCGCGATGCCTGGGTTCGCGGACAAGGTCGGGCTGGCGCAGACCCCGCACCATCACCCGCACGACGTGGCCGCCGGGCACCGTCACCCCTAGGACCGGTCACCGCCAGGAGCTGCACCTCTAGGGCCAGGCCCTCGTGACCCGGGAAAGACCCGTCCCCCCGGTGGGGGGGTTACCGGGGGGACGGGGATCTTTGCGCGGCCCGGGTCAGCCGGGGCCGGTCACGGCACCGACCACTGCTGGTTGCTGCCGCCGTTGCAGGTCCACAGGTCGAGCTGGGTGCCCTGCGTCGTGGTGAAATTCGGGTCGTCCAGGCACTTGCCGGAGACCGGGTTCACCAGTTCGCCGTTCACCGCCAGCCACTGCTGGTTGGCTCCGCCGTTGCAGGTCCATTCCTCGATGAGGGCGCCGTTGGCCTTACTGGCGCCGGTGATGTCCAGGCACTTGCCGTTGATCCCGACGGTGCCGTTGGACTCCATGGTCCAGCTCTGCGCCGTTGCATCGCTGTCGCAGCCCCACATCTGCACCTTCGTACCGTCGGTGGCCGACCCGTTGTTCACGTCGGCACATTCGGCGGTGTCGTCTCCCGCGATGATATGCCCGGTCGGGGTGGCCGAACCGGCCAGGGTCACCGACAAGTTGTCGAACTGGTCCGTCTGGTACCCGGACGTGCCAAAACCGACCATTCCCGAGGCGTAGGTGGCATCAGTGACGGTAGCGACGGTGGTCCCGTTGATGGCCGCCGAGATGCTGCTGCCGTTGAAGGTCAGGGCCAGATGCTGCCAGGTACCGGTGCCCGGGGCGGTCACCGTGCCGCTGGCCAGCGTGGTCAGGCTGTCGCTGGTGTTGTTGCGGATGATCGACCACGCGCCGGTGTTGCTCAGCTGAAGGTAGTACTCGTCGATGCCGGCCGGCCCGAATGCGTGCTGGGGACCCGCCCGGCCGATCAGCTGTACCGCCCCGGCCTGTGACATCAGTGCGTCAGCCGACACGGTGTAGTTGGCCCAGCTGAGGTTGCCGCCGATCGTGTACGGGTTGGAGTTCCCGTCCCACTCGATGGGCTGGACCGCGGCCTGCTGCTGGACGCACTGCCCGGAGCGGCCGCCCGCGCACGGCCCGACCTCGAAGGCGCCCTGCATCTGGGACAGGTACCGGGGCTGCTGGCCGGCCGGGTCGCTGTCGAAGTTGTCGGAGTACGGCAGGGTCAGGGTGCCCTGGCCCGGGCTGGCCGCCGTGCCCTGGCCCTGGCCGCTGGTGGTGGTCAGGGTGTAGATGTAGCCCGGCTGCACGGTAAGGGAGTAGGCGCCGTTCACCGGGGTGATGCTGGATTGCTGGGCGAACTGCGGTCCCGACCCCGGCGTATTGACGTCGGTCGCCCACACGTGCACGGCGCCGGTGGACAGGCCGCCGGACACGGTCACGTTGACGGTCTGGGCCGCGCTGGCCGTGGTGGTCTCGATGATCGTGGAGTAGTCAGTGCCGTTGGTGGACTTCAGCGAGACATAGCTGCCGTTCGACTCGCTGCCGCCCAGGTAGCCCGACCCGGAGTTGAGGAACTTCCAGCCCGGCGCGGTGAACTGGGTGACCTGGGCGGTGGCCCACAGGCTCTCGCCCACGCTGTACGCGCCGGACCAGGGCTGGTTGGCCAGGATCAGCCCGTCGGTGTTGTAGGGCAGGTTCGGGTAGATCGCGGCGACCAGCGGCCAGTTGATGTAGGCGGTCAGGTCGGCGTCGATGTAACCGCGGGTGATGGAGCGGATCAGCGCCGGGGCGCCCGAGTTCAGGTCCTGGGAGCCGTTCTCGCTGGCCCACAGCGGTTTGCCGGTGCCGATGGCGGTGGAGTTGGCCGCACAGGTGTCCGCGCTGCCGCCGTCTCCGCCCTGGCAGGGATAGTGCACCCCGATGATGTTCACCGCGCTGGCGAAGGTGGAGTTGGACGCGATGTCGCTGGCGATGCTCCAGTCGCTGTCCGCGCCGACGATCTGCACCGCCGAGTAGCCGTCCGCGTTCAGCGTCGACCGGAGCTGCTCGTACCAGGAGATGTTGTAGCCGCGCTCGTTCCAGCCGCCGAGGTAGTTGATGGTCAGGCCGTGCGACTTCGCGCAGTTCAGCCAGCTGACCAGGTAGTTGATCATGTCGGTGGACCAGAAGTTGCCGCCGCCGATCCAGCCGGGTGCGCCCCAGGCCAGCCCGTACAGCTTGATGTTCGGATTCAGCGCCTTGGCCTGCTCCATCAGCCACCAGTTGTATCCGGCGCTGCAGTTGATCGAACCGGAGGCGTGCTCGATGCTCGACTCGGAGCCGTCCGTGGAGTTGGTGTCGCCGCCGATCTCCACCTTGAGGATCTGCAGGTCCGCGCCGTAGCCCGGCTTGAACAGGTAGTCGAGGATCTGCGTCTGCTGGGCCGCGGGGTAGTCGGTCAGCAGCCGCGAGTTGCCGCCCCCGCCGCTGATCGCGCCGATGCCGTCGAAGGTCCGCCCGGCGCTGGTACCGCTGACGGTGATGGCGGTCGCCGCGGCGGCCTGGGTCAGGGGCACCGCCGCGAGGCAGAACGCGGAGCCGAGCAGGGCCGCGGCGGCGAGGACCACGGCGTGTCTTAAGCCTGCGAGACGGATGGTACGCACGGCGGTACCCCTTCCTGACCCGCGTCCTCGCGGGTCGTCCCGGCGCTTCGACCAGCGGGCATGGTGATTGGAACTGATGGAAAGTGGTCGGAAGCGTTGAAAGCTGCCTTCATTCAGGCATCGCCCGCCGGCCGCGTCAAGATGCCGCCGCCGCCCGCTTTCCGGGCCTTGAACCGGCAGGCCGCGGCAGCCGTTTCCGAGGGCGTGGCCGCGGGCCGCCCGGGGCAGCCCGCGGCCACAGTGCAGCAGGTCACCATCTGTTCACGCTAAAGTAGCCACCCTGCTACTAAGAGTAATAAGAGAGCCGGTACGATCTGATACCGCATGACCGAATACGGGTCGTCACTACTGGTAGCATTTCGTTGCCTTGCCGCGCCGAGCCTGCCCGGGGACCTGAATTACGGGGCCCGAATCAGGGGGCCGTACTCAGAGGGCTAGCTCAGCGGCGGGTACCGGGGTGCCCGAAGTCACGGGAGAGTGATTTGTCGGGGGCGTACGGGGTCATTCAGGGAGCAGGGGGGATGACCGGCCGGGGGCGGGCGGCTGGTCATGATCTGCGGTCCACGGGGGTGGAGCCGGTTACCCGGTCCAGCTTGCAACGCCTGCTCGATGTGCTGCCGTTCCTGATCATGGGGGCGGTGGCCGGGGCCAGCCTGGCCTTCGGCCCGCGCTCCGGGCTGCTCCAGCTGCTCGCACTCGGCCCGGCCTTCGCCGCGGTCTCCGGCGGCCTGCGCAAGACCATCGCGGCCGGAGTGGTGGCCCTGGTCCTGAACGCGCTGCTGGCCGCCGACCAGGTCATCAGCACCTGGGGTGACTACGCGCGTGACTCGGCCGTCGTGGTCGGGGTGACCGTGGCCGCGGTGATCGCGTGCACGGTGCGGCAGCGCCGAGAGCATGAGCTGGCCGAGGTCCGGGCCATCGCCGAGGTGGCCCAGCAGGTCTTGCTGGGCCCGGTGCCGGACGCGGCCCGGAGCGTCCGGCTGGCGGTGCGCTACATGTCCGCGACCTCGCATGCCCGCATCGGCGGGGACCTGTACGAGGTCGTCACCGGGGCCACCGGGATGCGGCTGATCATCGGCGACGTCCAGGGCAAGGGCCTGGTCGCGGTCAAGACGGCCGCGACCGTGCTGGGCTCGTTCCGCGAGGTGGCACCCGAAGCGCCCAGCCTGTCCGTGATCGCGGACCGGATCGAGATCGCCCTGGCCCGCCAGCTCGACGACGAGCAGTTCGTCACCGCGGTGCTGGCCGAGGTCAGCGCGGACGGATCCCGGATCAAGCTGATCAGCTGCGGCCATCCCCCGCCCCTGCTTATCGCTGGTCACGTCGGGCGCTTCGTGGAATCGACTGCGCCCAGCCTGCCCCTGGGCCTGGCCAGCCTGGGGGTCGTGCCGCGCGAAGTGATCACCGTCCCGTTCGCCCCGGATGACCAGATGCTGTTCTACACGGACGGAGTCAGCGAGGCGCGGAACCGGGCCGGTGAGTTCTACCCGCTGCCGGACCGCGCGATCTACGCCGAGGCCACGGACCCGGACAGTGCCCTGAACCGGCTGCAGGAGGATGTGCTGATGCACGTCGGGCACGCCCTGGACGACGACGCGGCCATGCTGCTGCTGCGCCGCCAGGCCGCCTGAGCGGCGCCGGTGCTCACCGCCGGTCCAGGTCCAGCCAGACGGAGACGTGCGCGGGTTCCAGCGCGGCCATGACCGACCCGAGCAGGTCGGCGCGGACCGCGTCCAGGTCGACGGCGTCCTGGAGCCGGCCCGCGAACGCGGTCACGGCGGCGTCTGCGTCGTAGCGGGCCCGGTTGAACCGCCGGTCCACGATCCGCTGCACCTTCCGCCGCAGCGGGCTGAACAGGGCCGCCGCGGCCAGCGTCGAGGCCGCGACCGCGACCGGGGAGGAGAACCTCAGCACCTGCGTGGCCAGCAGCACCAGCCCCGCGTACACCCCGACCAGCAGCCCCGTCACCACCGCGTAGGCCAGCGTGCGGCTGATGATCCGGTCGATGTCATACAGCCGGTAGCGCAAGATGGCCACGCCCATGCTGGCCGGCAGGGCACACAGGCCGAGGATGGCCACCTCCCAGATGGCCGAGTTGGTGGCGAGCGCCCAGATGCCCAGGACCGCACAGACCACCGTCCCGCTGAGCAGCCACTTGAGCTGCTGGCGCCGCTCCCCCGAGGAGCGCCGCCAGCTCGCCACCTGGTGGCCGAGCGCGCCCAGCCAGGCCAGCCCGACCGTGGCGAAGAACACCAGCTCCGTCCAGGATGGCGGGGCGTCCGCCGCGGCGACCTGGCCGCTGGCCAGGTAGACCAGGTGGTGCCGGGCCACGGCGGTCACCGTGGCGGCGGTGTAGCTCACCGGCAGGATCAGGCTGAGGGCCAGGTAGGCCCAGAGCGCCCAGCGCCAGCGCGGCGACGGCAGCCGCCCATCCGGGAAGACCAGGGTCACCAGGGGAAACACGACAATCACGAACGTGAACAGCCCGCTGAGAACGACGGCCACCGGGCCCAGTCCCGGCACGCCGCGGTGCCCGTAGTCGTAGACGAGCGCCGCGTACCCGGAGGCGGCGATGGTGAGCGGGATCCAGAGCGCCGCGCCGAGCAGCAGCCAGCCGATCGCGTTACCCGGCTGATGGCGCGCCACGACCAGGCCCACCGCGGCGACCACCAGGATCACCACGAGCAGGCTGATCACCGCGGTGACCGAGGTCGAGCTCACGTGGTGGGACATCACCCCGATGACCGGCACGATGGCGATCATGATCACCACCAGGACGGCCAGGATCGACGCGGTGCGCGGCGAGGCGAGCCGGGACCAGCGGCTGGCGGCCTGGGTACTCATCGGCTGCCCCTCCCCAGCCACACCGACACGTGCGCGGGCTGCAGCGAAGCGCTCACGGTGGCCTGCAGATCGGCGCGCACCGAATCCAGGTCCACCGCGTCCTGCAGCCGGGCCGCGAACAGGGTGACCGTCCGGTCGGCGTCGTAGCGGGCCCGGTTGAACCGCCGGTCCACCGCGTGCTGTACCCGGCGGCGCACCGGGGTGAACAGCGCCGCGGCGGCCAGGGTGGACGCCGCCACCGCGACCGGCGAGGAGAACCGCAGCACCTGCGTGGCCAGCAGCACCAGCCCCGCGTACACCCCGACCAGCAACCCGGTAATGATCGCGTACGCCACGGTCCGGCTGAGAATCCGGTCGATGTCGTACAGCCGGTACTTCAGGATGGCCACGCCCATGCTGAGCGGCAGCGCGAGCACCGCGACCAGGGCGACGGACCCGACGATGTGCAGGGCCCGGTCCGGGCTGTTCGAGAAGGGGACGGTGAGCAGACCGCCGGTCACGGCGATCGCTGATCCCCCGATCAGCCATTTCAGCTGCTCCCGCCGCTCCCCGGAGGAATGCCGGTAGCTCAGCACCTGGCCGGCCAGGGAAGCCAGCCAGCAGGCGCCCAGCAGCGGGAAGAACAGCCCCTGCACCGTTCCCCACCATGCTGCCCATCCGGTGGGATGGTCGATGGCCAGCAGATTCCCACCGGAGTCCACCTGGACGTGGTGCCCGGCGATGGCCCACACGGAGATGATGACGGTCCCCGCGATCCACAAGGCGGCTACCGCCAGGTACGCCCAGAGCGTCCAGCGCCAGCGCGGGCCGGGCAGCCGTCCGTCCGGGAACAGCAGCACGCTGAGCCCGAACAGCGCGATGGCCGGGGCCCAGCCAGGCTGCAGCAGCACGGCCACCCAGCCGAGCGGCAGGCTGCCGTGCCGTAGCCGGTAGTCGAGAACCGCGTACGCTCCTGCCGCGCCGCTCAGCACCAGGAAGCCCACCGCGCCGAGCAGGAGCCAGCCGAGCGGGTTGTCCGGCCTGCGCCAGGCCACGGCGAAGCCGACCACGCCGAAAGCCGGGGCCAGGATCAGGCTCCCACTCCCTGAGCTCACCGGAGAATGATCGAGGATGCCGAGCGGGACTGTAGCCGTCAGCAGCACCAGTACCACAGCGCCCAGGACCAGGGCGGTGGCCGGGGAGGCCAGCCGGACCCGGCGGTCCGCCGGCCCCCCGTTCACCGCCTGCCTCCGTCGATCCACACCGAAACCTGGGCCGGCTCCAGGGCCGCACCCACCGTGCGGACCAGGTCATCGCGGACCGAGTCGAGGTTCACCGCCCCCTTCAGCCGGGCCGCGAACGCCGCCACCGCCGCATCCGCGTCGTAACGGGCCCGGTTGAACCTCCGGTCCACCGCCCGCTGCACCCGCCGCCGCACCGGGGTGAACAGCGCCACCGCGGCCAGCGTGGACCCGGCCACCGCCACCGGCGAGGAGAACCGCAGCACCTGCGTGGCCAGCAGGACCAAACCTGCGTACACGCCGATCAGCAGCCCGGTTAGCAGGGCGTAGGCCAGCGTCCGGCTGAGGATCCGGTCGATGTCGAATAGCCGGTACTTCAGGATGCCCACCCCGATGCAGACCGGCAGGGCCAGAAACCCGGCCGTGCTGACCACCCCGATCACGATTCCCGGGGCACCCCCCACCCGGTCCAGCAGCCCGGAGATCAGCAGGACCGCGACCAGGCAGGCCCCGGCCCCACTCATCAGCCACTTCAGTTGCTGGCGGCGTTCTCCCGAGGCCCGGCGGTAACTGATGACCTGCGCCGCCAGGGCCACCAGCCAGCTCACGAACAGCGCGATGAAGAACAGGGACTGGGCTACCGCCCACCACGCTGCCCCGCCCGAGGGATGGCTGAGGACCAGCAGGTTCCCGCCGGAATCGACGCGGACATCGTGCGAGGCGATCGCGCCGGCCGTGAAGGCCAGCGCGCCGATGATCCACAGCAGGGCCAGGGCGAGATAGGGCCACAGCACCCAGTGCCACCGCTGCGAGGGCAGACGGCCGTCGGGGAACAGCAGCACGATCAGCCCGATGGACGCGATGGCCGGGGCCCAGCCGGGCTGGGTGAGCAGCGCCAGCCAGCCGAGCGGCAGCCCGCCCGACCGCAGCCGGTAGTTGGCCACCGCGTAGAAGCTGGCATCCTCGCTGACCGCGAGGAATCCGGCGACGCCAAGAATGAGCCAGCCGAGCAGGTTACCCGGCTTACGCCAGGCGACCACGAAGCCCACCACGGCGAAGGCCACGGAGAACGGCAGGGGCAGGGAGCCGCCGCTGGCCAGCACGCTCTGCCGGGCCAGGCCGGCCAGCAGGGGCTCGGCCGCCATCAGGAGCAGGATCAGGCTGCCGGTCACCAGCACCAGAGCCAGGGGCGTCAGCCGGACGCGCCGCACCGCCATCGCGCCGGTCACCGCTGACCGTCCCGGAGCCATACCGAGACGTGCGCGGGCTCGAGCGCCTGGTAGGTGACGCTGGCCAGGTCAGCCCGGACCGCGGCCAGGTCCACCGCGTCCTTGAGCCGGTCGCTGAACGCGGCCACGATCTGGTCCGCGTCGTAGCGGGCCCGGTTGAACCGCCGGTCCACCGCGCGCTGCACCTTGCTCCGGACCGGGGCGAACAGCGCCGCCGCCACCAGCGTGGATGCGGCGACCGCCACGGGTGAGGAGAACCGCAGCACCTCGATGGCCAGCAGCACCAGCCCCGCGTACACCCCCACCAGCAGCCCGGTCACCAGCGCATAGGCCAGGGTCCGCGAGATGATCCGGTCGATGTCATACAGCCGGTACTTCAGGATCGCCACGCCGATGGACACCGGCAGTGCGGCAAATCCGAACCAGGCCAGGCTGGTCACGACCTGCCAGGCGCCGGCCGGGAACGCCGAATGGGAGCTGGTCAGAAAAGCGCTCGCGACGACGACGACGGCCCCGCTGGCCAGCCATTTCAGCTGCTGGCGGCGCTCGCCCGAGGACCGCCGCCAGCTGAGGACCTGGCGCCCGATGAAGGCCACGATGAACAGCAGGATGATGAGCTGCAGCGGGTTCGCGACCGCCCCGTACCAGCCGGACGCGTCATCGGTGATCTTCAGCCCGCCGTTGACGTCCACCTGGAAGGGACGCCCGATGACCGCCTGCGCGGTCGCCACCGCCAGGATGACCATGCTGAACACATAGACCCCGACGTAGGCCCAGAGTGCGCCGCGCCACCACGCGGAGGACAGCCTCCCGTCCGGGAACAGCAAGACGACCAGGCCCAGCAGTTCCAGGCCCGCGGCCCAGAGCTGGTTCAGCGCGAGCCCGGCTACGCCGAGGGGAAGCTGGTGGTAGCCCAGGCGGTAGCGGAGCAGCGCGTATTCCGAGCCGTCGGTGGAGACGGTCAGGCACAGCGCTATGGCCAGGAGCAGCCAGCCCAGCGGGTTGGCAGGCTGGCGGCGGGCCACGAGGATGCCGACCAGACCGCAGGGCAGCCCGATCACCAGGGCATTGAGGCTGTTGAAGCCGAGGTGCGAGAGGGCGGCGAGCGGGGCCATGGCCAGCGCGGACAAGACCAGCACCCCGGCCAGCACCGCCAGCCAGGTTCTGGGCCGGCCGCCCCGCGGGCGCCACCCAGCCAGGGCCGCCGTCACCGCGCACCGTCCGCGAGCCAGACGGCCAGGTGGGCTGGTTCCAGCGCCTGGCCGACCACCGCGACCAGATCGGCCCGGACCTCGGGCAGGGCCACGGCGCCGGTCAGACGGGCGGCAAAGGCCACCACGAGGCCGACGGCCGCGATGCTCCACAGCGTCAGCGTCAGGACCAGCCCGATCCGGTCGTCCTGGTGCTGGTGGCCCAGCACCGCCTCGGCCGCGATCGCGGCGGTCAGCAGGACGATCAGGCCGGCCAGCACGACAACGATCACCCGGGGGGAAAGCCGGGTGCTGGCGGCCGCGCGGTCCGCAGGCCCGGCCGTCACGATCCCCATCCCGCCTGCACCACCGGGCGCGGCCGGGACGGCCCCAGCTCCGGTGGGGTGCGGATGCCGAACACGTCGCGCAGCGCGGTCAGGGCGGCAAGTTCGCCGCAGCGGCCGTGCACGCCGGGCAGCGGCGGGGTAGACGAGGAGCACAGGTACAGGCCGGGCACCGGGATGCGGTAGGGGTTCCAGCGGGCCACCGGGCGGAACAGGGTCTGCCGGATGTCCTGCATCCCGGCGGCGATGTCACCGCCGACGTAGTTCGGGTTCCGTGTTTCCTCCTCCGCGGCGGTGAGCGTGTGCCGGGCCAGGATCAGGTCACGGAAGCCGGGGGCGAAGCGCTCGATCTGCGCCTCGATGCGGCCGGTCATGTCCACCGTCGATCCGGCGGGCACGTGGCAGTAGGTCCAGAGCGTGCGACAGCCAGCGGGCGCCCGGGTCGGGTCGGCCACACCCGGCTGGGTGACCAGGACGTAGGGCGCGTCCGGGTGCTGCCCGGCGGCGATCTCCGCCTCGGCCGCGGCGATCTCCTCCCAGGTGCCGCCGAGGTGCAGCGTCCCGGCCCGGCGGCACGCCTCGTTCGCCCACGGCACCGGGCCGGACAGGGCGAAGTCGACCTTGCATACCCCCGCGCCGTACCGGAACCGGCGGAGGGCGCGCGCGTACCGGGACGGCAGCCGGTCACCGGCGATCGAGAGCAGCGACCGCGGCGCGACATCGAGCAGGACGACCCGGGCCGGGGGCAGCTCGGCGAGCGAGCGGACCCACCGCCCGGTCTCGATGGCCCCGCCGGCCGCGACGACCGCCTCGGCCATGGCGCCGGTGATCCGGGCGCTGCCGCCTTCGGCGACCGGCCAGCCCACCGCGTGGGCCAGGCCGGTGAGCATGAGGCCGACCGCGCCGGTCGGCGGCCTGTCCAGCGGCATCATGCCGTGCGCGGCGGCCCCGGCGAACAGGGCCCGGGCCTCGGCCGTGCGGAAGCGATGCGCGACCCCGGCCGCGGACCGCAGGCCGTTCATCCCGAACACGGCCAGCCCGGCGTTCAGGTGCGCCGGCGGCCGCCGGATCGGTGACAGCAGCAGGTCGGTCACGGCAGCGCAGTCGCGGGCCAGCGGGCCGAGCAGACGCCGGTAGGCGGCGGCGTCGCGGCCGAGGCGCTCCGCGGTCGCGTCCACGGACCGGCTGACCACGGCGGCGCGGCCGCCGTCCAGCGGCTGGGCGAACACCACATCGGAGCCGGCGAACCGGACGCCACGCGCGGCGAGGTCGAAGCGGCGGAAGAATGACGAGGTCACCGCCAGCGGATGGGCGGCCGAGCAGACGTCGTGCCAGAAGCCGGGCAGGGTGAGTTCCTCGGTCCGGCAGCCCCCGCCGATCGTGGGGGCACCCTCGATGACCAGGACCCGCAGGCCGGCGGCGCTGAGCGTGACCGCCGCCGCCAGGCCATTCGGCCCGCTGCCCACGACCACGGCGTCAGCATCACCGGGCATCGTCGGTACCAGACATGCTTGTCCCCCCCGGACGCCGGCCGGCTCAGCCGCGGCGGCGCAGCGCCGTGATCGGGGCGGCCAGGGTCTGCAGGACGCTGCGGACCATGGAGTTGTGCCAGACGTTGCTGGCGTTGCGCCACTGCCGGCTGGAATCCACACACACGTTGCGGGTGCTTACCGTGGTGTCCGCGGCGCCGAGCCGGTGGCCCAGCGCGGTCAGGGTCTGCACCCAGAACACGTCTTCCTTGTGGTGCCCGCCCAGCGTCATGGCCACTTCGTACAGAGGGTCGTTAGCACGCATCAGGACCTGGGCCTGGATGGCAGTCCCGGCGGGGGTGCCCTCGGCAGAGAACGTGATCCAGCCCGCGAACATGTGTCCCTGCGGGGTCATCAGCGTGAACGACTCCTCGTCCGCGTAGAGCACGAACACGCCGGTGGACAGCTTGACCCCGCCGCCGATGGCCAGGTCGAGGAGGGCCACGTCCCCGGGGCTGATGCCGGTGAGCGCGCCGGCGAACCGGTTTCCCTTGGGCCAGAACTCGGGGAAGTGCGCCTTCCAGGTGGCGATGGCCTGCTGGGGGGAGACGGCCTCACCGACGGTCAGCCGGTAGGTCTTCTGCCACATTTTGCCGAAGCCCTGCACGGGGCCGGTCAGCCGGCGGCCGGCCACGTTGGTCCCGCGCACGCCGTCCCGCGCCACCACGTCGAGCCGGTCCACCTTGGCTGCCCAGCGTCCCGCGTCATTCCGCGGCGCCACACCAGCGCCGGCCTCCCGGTGGCTCAGTTCAATCTGCTCGGCCGAGCGGACGCGCTCCGGCCCCGTTGCCTCAGTCACGCCGGCCTCCTCAGGTGGCCGCACCGACGAGCGCCGATGCTTCGTCGTCGTAGATGGTGATCGCCTCGTCGAGGCGGGTGAGCTCGAAGATTTCCCGGTAGTGGTTGCTCAGGCCGTACGCGGCCAGCTGCTGCCGCTGCCGGTTGGCCCGGACCAGCAGGGTGACGAGCATCCCGATCCCGCCGCTGTTCATGTACTCCAGGCCGGCGAAGTTGAGCACCAGCCGGCTTGTCCCCTGGCCTCCGGCTTCCTCGTACGCCGACATCAGCACCGGCTCACAGGCCGCGGTGACCTCGCCCTTGATATCGACTACCGCCACGCCGCCGCCGATATGGCGGACGCCCATCGTGACTACCGGTCCGTCCATGACGTCCCTCCCCTTGTGACCCTGCGCTTCTTGTGACCCTGTGCGTTGCTGACCGGCGCCCGGCTGACCCGGCGCCTGGGTGGTCCTGCGTGGTCAGGCGGCCGGCCCGGCCAGCTGGCTCACCGCCGCGTCGAGATCCCCGAAGACCTCGATGAAATCCGACAGCCGGGTGATGTCGAAGATCTCCCGGTAGTGCTCGGACAGGCCGCTCGCGACTACCTTGCGGCGCTCGGCCCGGGCCCGGGCGAGCACGCTCACGATCAGCGCTATCCCGGTCGAGTTGATGTAATCGACCCGGGCGAAGTCGAGGACCACGGTGCCAGGCTCCCCGCTGGTGACGGCCTGTTCGTAGGCCGCGTTGAGGACGCCCGCCGCACCCCCGTCCACCTCGCCGGCCAGCTCGATGACGGCCGCGCCGCCGACCGCATGCACGGCTGCCTCACACGTCTTCTTCATCGCCGTCTCCTTCATGTCCCCCCGTGTGTGGGACGGGCGGGCCGCCGCCTGCCCGCATGGTGAGCCGGATGGTGTGCCGCGGGCCGTCGGTGCGCACCTGCATGGCGTCCACCATGTTCCGGATGAGGAACAGGCCCCAGCCGCGGGCCCGCTGCTCTCCGTCCAGCTTCAGCTCGAGGTCGGGCTCCTCCACCGGCCCGGGCGGCTCGTGCTCTCCCCCAAGGTCGGTGATGGCCACGATGATGTCGTCGCCGTCCTGGGTGACCTCCACGTCCACCGGGATCTCGGGCTGCCCGCGGTTGCCGTGCTCGATCGCGTTCATCGTGGCCTCGGCCACGGCGGTCTTCAGTCGTTCCAGCCGGGCCGGCGCGAGCCCGCTGGCCGCCACCGCCTCGGCGACCCGGGCCAGGGCCAGGCGCTCGTTGCCTGGCTCACTGGCCACCTCGAACGCCGCGAGCCGCCGCGGGGCCGGCTGGGCCAGGGAGGTCATCGGCCGCCTCCCGCGTACACGGCGGACATAGACCGCTCCAGGCACACCAGGGTGATGTCGTCCTCCTGCTCGGCGTCCGGCCCGGTGAACGCGGCGAGCTCGGTGAGGCACAGGTCGATCAGTTCCTCTCCGGACGGCCCGCGGCCGGCCAGGTCGGCCACCCTCGGGAAGCCGAACATCTCCCGGTCCGGCGCGTGCGCCTCGGCCAGTCCGTCGCTGTGCAGCAGCGCACAGTCCCCCGGCTGGAACTGGAAGGTTTTCTCCTCGTACTCCATGCCGGGCATGAGCCCGAGCGGCATGCCGCGGGCCCGCAGTTCGGCCACACCGTCCGCGGTGCGCACGTAGGGCACGTCGTGGCCCGCGTTGGCGAACTCGACCTTGCCGCTCAGCGGGTCCAGCACCAGCGCCAGGCAGGTGACGAACATGTGCGCCGGGATGTCCGCGCAGAGCAGGTCGTTCACGTGCGCGAGGACCGCGCCGGGCGCGATCAGCCGCGGCGCGGCCCCGCGCAGCAGGGCGTGCGTGCTGGCCATCACCAGCGCGGCGGGAATGCCCTTGTCGGTGACGTCACCGACCACGAACATGACCCGGCCGTCCGGCAGCGGGATGAAGTCATAAAAGTCGCCGCCCACGGTGCGGGCCGGCCGGTAGAACGCGGCCACATGCCAGCTGGGCAGGTCCGGCACGCTCTTGGGCAGGAATTGCTGCTGGATGATCTGCGCGATCTTCAGTTCCTGCTCGATCCGCTCCCGCTGTCGGGCTTCAGCTTCCTGCTGGCGGACCAGCTGCCCGACCCGCATGGCCGGGGCGGCGTACCCGGCGAGCGCGTTGAGCAGCCGCCGGTCCTCGGAGGAGTAGTCCCGTTCGGACAGCCGGGGTCCCAGGCTGATCAGGCCGATCAGGTTGCCCGAGGAGATCAGCGGGACGGTGAGCACCACGCCGGCCGCCTTCATCGCGGCCAGGGCGGGGGAATCGAGTTCGAGGCCACGGATGTCCACCGCGCCGGCCGCGCTGAGCAGGTAGCCGACCAGCGGGTCGTTGGACGCCAGGTCGATGTCCGGTCCCTGGATGACGTGGCCGGGGGCCGGTACCGGCGCCGTGGCCGCCGCGGCCGGCTGGCTCCGCCGCCAGCCCCGGCGCCAGGTCCGCGGCCTAGCGGTCAGCAGCGCGCCCGGGCCCGGCTGGCCGGTAGCTGGCTGGCCCGGCGCGGCACCGTTGGCGGCCGGCGAGACGGCGGGCCTGTCCGCGTCTTCCGGCACCTGGCCGGCGCCGGGTCCGGCCGGCCTGCCCGCCGGGTCCCGCGCCTCGGCGACGGTGCCGGCGATGCCCCCGCTGCCGCCGGCGCTGGTCTGCTCCAGCCCTTCTGCCATGGCACGCTCCGTGTCCGTCCCGGTTATCCAAGCTCAGGGCCAGCTTAGGGAGCTGGCGATACGAGATCGTTACGGCAAGTCCGCGGCCTGGGGAGAATTTCACGCTGCTGCGTTACGGTGTCTTCCGGAGGTCATGGAAAGCACCACCCGGGGGAGGCGGCATGGCGGAGCTGGACCTGGCCCTGCTCGGGCCGCCCGCGGTGACCAGGGACGGCGGGCCGGTCAGCTTCGACACCCGCAAGGCCACGGCGGTGCTGGCCCTGCTGGCGGTACACGCGCACGAGCTGAGCCGGGAGCGGCTGGCGGCACTGCTCTGGCCGGAGGCGGACGCCGCCCGGGCACGGGCCTCGCTGCGCCGGACGTTGTCGGTCACGGCGGCCGCGGCCGGCCCGGGCCTGCGGGTCACGCGGACGGCGGTGGCCCTGGACCCAGGCCGGGTCCAGGTGGACGTGACCGACTTCGAGGCGCTGGCGGCCGGGCCGGACCCTGGTGCGCTGGACCGGGCGGCCCGGCTGTACCGGGACGACTTCCTGGCCGGGTTCGCCCTGCGCGACTGTCCCGAGTTCGACGACTGGCAGGCGGCCACCGCGGACCGGCTCCGGCAGCGGCTGGCCGCGGTGCTGGAACGGCTCGTCGCCGCGTGCACCGCCGCGGGTGACCTGGACCGCGCGGTGGCGCACGCGCAGCGCTGGCAGGCTCTCGACCCGCTGCACGAGCCTGCGTACCAGGTGCTGATCCGGCTGCTGGGGTGGGCCGGGCAGCGGTCCGCGGCCCTGCGCCAGTACCGGGCCCTGGTCCGGATCCTGGACACCGAGCTCGCGGTGCGGCCGCTGCCGGAGACCACCCAGCTCTATGACGATGTCCGGGCCGGACGGCTGGCGCCCGCCCCCGGGCGGCCCCCGGAGGCAAACCGGGCGCCGCCCGGGCGGCCCCCGGCGCCAAGCCGGGCCGGCGGCGCGCCCGGCCCGGCGGGCTGGCCGCTGGTGGGCCGGCAGGACGAACTGCAGGCGCTGCACGCCGCCTGGCGCGGGGTGGGCGCGGCGGGCCGGGTGGTGACGGTGCTGGGCGCGGCCGGCTGCGGGAAGACCCGGCTGCTGGAAGAGTTCCGCAGGGAGGCGCAGGCGGCTGGGGGCGTGGTGCTGGCTGGCCGGTGCCACGACGGCGAGAGCGAGCTTCCGTTCGTGGTGGCCACGGATCTGCTCCGCACGGCCCTGTCGGTCTGCCCGGAATTGCCGGCCCGGCTGCCCGCGCACACGGCCGTCATGACCGGGCGCCTTTGCCCAGAGCTGGCCATGGACTACCCGGACGACCCGGCTCCGCTGGACAGCCCGATGGCGCTGGCCCGGCTCTACGGCGCGATCGGGGAGGCACTGCGGACCGCGGCGACGCCCGGCCGGCCCGGGCCGCCGGCCGGCGTGATCGTGGTCGAGGACGCGCACTGGGCCGACGGCCCGTCCCTGGACCTGCTGGCCTACCTGGTGCGCAGGCTCCCGGGCTGGCCACTGCTGCTCGTCATCACCTGGTCCACCGAGCACGCCGAGCGGCTCCGCGGGCTGCGGGCCGCGCTCAGCGAGGCGGCCGACGCCGGCCGGGCCACGGTGGTGGAACCCACGCCACTGCGCGAGGAGCAGGTCCGCGACCTGCTGCTGCGTGCGGGGGTGCGGGATGCCGACGTGGGCCGCCTGCTCACCCAGACCCGGGGCCTGCCCATGCTGGTCCGCGAGTACGTGGAGGGGCTGCGCTCGGGAGCCGGCGACAGCGGCGAGCACTGGTGGCCGCCCGCCTCGGTCCGGGAACTGCTGCACAGGCGGCTGCAGGCGGCCAGCGAGCCCACCCTGCAGATGCTGTCCACCGCGGCGGTCCTGGGCAGCGGCTGCGACGCGGACCTGCTCCGCGCGGTCAGCGGGCGGGGTGAGCGGGAGACGGTCGAGGCGCTCGACGAGGCGGTCCGCCGGTTCCTGCTGACCGAGACACCGCCGGCCGGGGACCGCGGCCGGCCGACCTATGAGTTCCCGTACGAGGCCCTGCGGGAAGTGGTCTACGACTCCTCGACCCTGGCCCGGCGCAGGCTGCTGCATGGCCGGGCCGCCGGCGTGCTGATCCGCCGGTACGAGCGGGACCCGGTGACCACCCGCGCCGCGCCGATCGCCGAGCATCTGCAGCGCGCCGGCCGGGACGCCGAGGCGGCCGGCTGGTGGTGGCGGGCCGCCGGCCGGGCCCGGGACCTGTACGCCCACGCCGAGGAGTACGCGTACCTGCGCCGGGCCGAGGCGCTGGGCTACCCGCCGGTGGAGGTGGCCGTCGCACTGGGTGACGTGCTCACCGTGCTGGGCCGGTACCGGGAAGCGCTGGCCGAGTTCGAGGGGGCCGCGTCGGCCATCGACGGGCAGCAGGCTGGCTCGGCGGGCATCGAGCACAAGCTCGCCGAGGTGCATCACCGGCTGGGTGACTGGGCCCTGGCCGAGGCGCATCTGGAGGTCGCCCTCGACCTGCTGGGTCCCGGTGACCCGAGCCGCCGGGCCCGGATCGGGGCCGACCGCGCGGTGCTGGCCTACCGGCGCGGGGCGGTGCAGGACGCGGCCGGCCTGGCCGAGGGCGCGCTGGAGGCGGCCCGGCGGGCGGCTGACCCGGCCGCCGTGGCCCAGGCGCTGAACGTGCTGGGCATGCTGGACGCCCGGCGGGGGGCCGCTGCCTCGGCCGCGGCCCGGCTGCGGGAAAGCCTGGAGCACGCCCGCGGCCTGCCCGACCCAGGGGCGGCGGTGGCCGCGCTCAACAACCTGAGCCGGCTGCTGGCCGACAGCGGCCAGCCGGGCGAGGCCCTGCCGCTGGCCCAGGAGGCGCTGGCGCTGGGCCGCGAGCTAGGCGACCAGCACCGGGTCGCCGCGCTGCACACCAACCTGGCCGACCTGCTGCACGCGGCGGGGCAGCGCGAGGCCGCCCTGGCCCACCTGAAGGAGGCGGCCCGCGGTTTCGCCTCGGTAGACACCGGCGGCACGCCCCGCCCGGAGGTGTGGACCCTCGTCGAGTGGTAGCGAGACGGTCAGGGGCACAGCCGAGTGGTAGCCACGAACAGGAGCACAGCCGAGTGGTAGCCGGCGAATAGAAGCACGGCCGAGTGGTAGCCGGCGAGTAGAAAGGGCGGAGCGGGCCGCCGCAGGGATCATCCTGCGACGGCCCGCTCTTCCTCACCGCGGACCAGGGTGGCTAGTGCCTGACTACCTCACCGGTGGTGGGGTTGAGGATGACCGGATCGAAGTGCGGCCGGGTCCAGAAGTCCAGCACGCCGCCGCGGCCGTCCAGGCTGCCGGCGATCTTGTCGAACGACCCCGGGCCGACCGACTGGCCGCCGACCCAGTTGTCCTCGATGAACTTCACCACCGAGGACTGGTCAGTCAGGTTGTGGCTGACGTAGTTCTCCCGCGTGTACGGCGAGATGACCACCAGCGGGAGCCGGGGGCCGTAGCCGCAGCGGTCCGGGGTGTCACCGATGCGTACCGGGGCGGTGGTGCACACCGCCGCGTCCTCGGTGGTGTTCGAGCCGTTGACCCGGGGCGAGTTCTGGTGGTCGTACCAGCCGTCGGAGTCGTCGTAGGTGATGACGATCGCGGTGGACTTCCAGAACTTCGACTGCTCGATCTGGTTGACCGTGTTGACGATGAAGTTCTGCTCGTCGAGCGGGTCGGAGTAGCCGGGGTGGGCGTCCTGGTACTCGGCGGCCTTGAGGTAGCTCACGGCCGGCATGTTCCCGTCCTTGAGCGTGGTGTAGAAGTCGGACAGGTCGTACTCGTGGTTGGCCTGGTCGGTCCGGCCGATCATGGCTTCCGAGGACGGCGGGAGGTGCTTGGGGTTGGCGGTGGACTTGTAGTACTCGAACGGGTTGTGGTGCGGGGAGTAGTCCGCCACCGTGGCGCCGCCGATGTTCGTGTGGGAGGACCCGCAGACCGCGTAGCCGGCGCTGTTGGTCGAGGTGGGCGCGAACCCGCCCTGGAACCAGCCCCAGGTGACGTGCCGCTGGTTGAGCAGGTCACCGATGTTCTTCCCGGTCATCACGCCGACCGGGTTGGTGGAGGTGTGGCTGGCGTCGGAGCAGTCGTCGAACGCGGGGTCGAGGTCACCGTAGATGGTGCCCAGGCCCTTGCTGTTCAGGTCGCTGACCGTGCCGGGATCGGCGACCGGCTGGCCGGTGCTGGGGCTGACCGCGTACCCGTCACCGTCGCTGCCGGAGATCACGTTCAGCGCGCCGGGCGTGGACGGCCCGAAGTTCGTGTCGTAGTTGTTGTCGCTCATCGCGTAGTTCTGGGCGTAGTTCCACAGCCCGGTGACCGTGTTGCCGTCGAAGTAGTCCATGACGATGCCGGGCGGGCCGTACTCGCCGGTGCAGTTGTCGGTCTGGGTGAACTGGACGAACATGTCCATTTTCCCGCCGTTGAACGCCTGCTGCTCAGGCAGGTACCCGTGGTTCTGGTCACAGGTGAGTGCCTGGGCGTGGGTGAGCCGCTCGGGGTTGTAGCTGTTTGGGTTGTGCTTGAGCAGGTGCTTGGACAGGCCGTTCACCTTGGGCGTGCCTGGCCTGGCGTGGAACGGCGACCCGTCGGTGTTGGCCGCGTGCGGGTAGGTGCCGAAGTAGTGGTCGAACGAGATGTTCTCGTCGAAGAGCACGACCACGTGCTTGATCGGCGTCCTGGTCCCCGCCACTACCTTGTAGTAGCTGGCCGGGGCCGTCGCGGGGGTGGCCGCCGAGTTGGCGGTGTCCGATCCGGTCTGGGACGTGCTCGCACTGGCTACCGTCGCGCCGACTGCCGCGCCGCCGGCCAGCACCCCCGCAGCGAGGATGGCCGAGTAACGGCGCATCCAGCGTCGCCGGCCCGGACCATTCCCGGTGCCATTACGTGGGCCTTCGCCCATTTTCACCCTCCTGAGTCTGGGGCTGGTCATGGCGCTATCACAGCACACATGCGAGTAGCACCATCGCGCACAACAGACCCAAAGCTTCCGGAAGGGCGTGACCAAACGGCGTCTGAATGTTTACCGGCAGGCAAACGCGCGAACAAGAATGGCCGGTCGCGAACGGTGCCGGTCAGGCCAGCCCCGTCAGGCCAGCTCGCGTCAGGCCAGCATGGCGCGGCCGAGGTAGTCGCGGCTGTCCCGTACGCCGGGCAAGGCGAAGAAGTAGCCGCCGCCGAACGGGCTGATGTAGTCGACCAGCGGCTCGCCGATCAGCCGGGTCTGCACCGTCACGAACTGCCGCGCGATGTCCTGCTGGTAGCAGACGAAGATCAGCCCCATGTCGAGGTCACCCACCGAGTCGATACCCCGGTCGTAGTTGTGCCCGCGGCGCAGGATGCGGTTGCGCTCCGTCTGCGGGGTGCGCGGGTTAGCCAGCCGGATGTGCGCGGTGAGCGGGATCACGTCGCCGGTGGGATCGAGGGTGTAGTTGGGGCGGGCGAACTCCCCGTTGGCGTCCAGCGGCGCGCCGGTGTCTTTGCGCCGGCCGATCATGTTCTCCTGCTCGATGATGTCGACCCGGTCCCAGAACTCGACGAACATCCTGATCAGCCGGACGACCTGGTAGCTGCCGTGCGCGGTCCAGGCCGGCTCGCCGTGGGCGCCCGGCTGGACCCAGACCAGGTTGTTCATGACCTCGGGCCGGCTGGGGTCGGGGTTGGCGATGCCGTCCATGAAGCCCTGCAGGTTCCGGGGCGTGGTGCCGGCCGGGCGGGCCGGGCTGGCGAATCCGTCGATGCGCCACAGCACCTGCATGCCGCCCCGGGTCTGCTGGGCGATGTCCCGGAGCGCGTGCAGGACCGTGTCCTGGCTGCCCGCACTCAGCTGCAGGCTCAGGTCCCCGCCGCACTGCGCCGGGTCGAGGTCGTCGTTGGGGAAGGCGGTCATCGAGGTCAGGCCGGCGGGCTTGCGGGCGGCCAGCCCGTAGCGGTCGTCGAACAGGGTGGACCCGACCCCGACCGTGACGGTGAGGCCGTCGGGGACCACCGTCGGCCCGAGCACCCCGGAATCGGAAGGCGGGCCGCCGATGCCGACCTGCGGCGGGATCCCGCCCGCCGTGAGGAAGCGGGCCCGGGCCGTGATGGTGCGCAGCAGGTCGGTCAGCTCTCCCCGGCCGTCAGCGGTCACGTTGAACGAGAGCATGATCGTCTGGCGCGACGGCTTGGGCAGGATGCCCGCCTGGTACCGCCCGTGGAACGGGACGGCCGGCAGCCGGCCCGCCAGCATCTCGGCGTCGAGGATCTGGCCCGGCGCGGCGGCCTGCGACGAGCCGTAGGCGTACCCGGCCCCGGCACCCGCCGCGGCGCCCGCGACGACCCCTGGTGACCCCGGCGCCGAGCGCGCCGCGCAGGAACGCCCGGCGGGGCGGCCGGACCGGGCACGAGCCCGCGTCCGCGTTGTGCGGGCCGTCGTCGCGCTCGAACTCATTCAGCGCCGGATGGTTCCTCGCGGGCTCGTTGACCACAGGGTCGTCAGCCACACCCTCTCCCTGGACTGGGTCGCCGGACGCGGGCATCATCACCTCCGTGGCTCGCTAATGGCCGCGATCGGGGCGAGTTCCTGCAGGATCTGCCCGGCGGCGGCGTCGATCTGCAGGCGCCGGTCCGTGCCCAGCGCGCGCACGGGCGTCCAGTGGCCGCCGGGCCGTTTTTCCGCCACGAGCAGGCTGTCCAGCTTGTCCAGTCCCGTGTACACCGCGGGCAGGCCCGGGTAACGGGCGACGAGGAGCGGGCGCAGGATGGTGAGCAGTTCCCGGGTCCCGGTGATGTTGGCCGCGGTGGTGGCCAGCGTCGTCCCGCTGCCGTAGTCGTCGTGCCCCGTCAGCTGGAATTCCAGCGCGTTCTCCAGGATCTCGTGGGTGCGCAGGCCCAGATCGAGCAGGTCGACCTCCATGCCCGGCCAGAACCGGCGCAGCGCCGCGACGTCGCGGCCCAGCTTGGCGGCCGGACCGCGCAGCTGCCGGGGGCCCTGCCCGTGCCACAGCCCGTACTCGATCCGGTAGAAGCCGGTGAAGGCCGGGTCGGACACCCCCCGGGGCAGCCCGTCCGGGCGGCCGTCGATCTCGGTGTCGTAGTTGCCGAAGGTGCCGTACGCCGCGCCCAGCCGCTCATAGGTCAGGTGCGCGGGGAGCCACGCGGCCCGGGCCGCGATCAGGCGGCCCGCGCGGATCAGCCTGGTGAGCAGGCCGACCTGCCGGGCCAGCGTGTCAAGCCCGGCGCTGACGTAGGCGTGATAGACGCGGGCCGGGCCGAGCAGATCATCGGTGGTGACGGGCCGGATGCCCGGCGCTCCCTGATGATGGCCGCCGACCCGCACCGTCGGGCCGGTGAGCGTGCCGGTGTCCTGGATGAAGCACTGGAACGCGTAGCTGCCTGACCCCAGGTCCAGGCGCATCGGGCGGGTGGTGCCCGGCCCGAGGCCGGCCACCTCGGCGAAGACCGCCCCGGTAGCCGGGTTGATCAGGTACGCCTCCGCGCCGGCGGTGCCGGAGTTACGAACCCGGAAGGTCTGCATCCCGGCGGTGACCTGGTGCCAGCCGGTGCCGCACGCGCCGGTGGAGACCGTGATGACGTTTCCGGCCGCTGTCTGGCTGCCACAACCGGACAGCCCGGCCGCCAGCAGCGTGACCGCCAGCACGGGGCCGGCCAGCATGGGGCCAGCCAGCATCCGGCGGGCCAGCATCGGGCGCGCCAGCCCGGCCAGCATCCGGTGAGCTAATGGCTGGGGACGCGCGGGCCGCACGTCAGCGGGCACCTGACCCCCTCAGCACGAGTCAGAGACTGGGACGCGGAAAAGCATCTGCAGAATAGCCAGACGACACGGGACATCCTGGCCCAGGGCCGGCCCCGGCGGCAACATTTACCGGCCATTCCCCTAGTCGTTACGTCCCGTTTTCCGGCGCCCGGCGGCGCCTACTCCCGCTCGCGGGACGCGAAGTACTCACGCAGGTACGGGCCCTGGATCTCGCGCCGCCTGGCGATCGAGCCAGAGCACGACTGACGGCCGGACCGCAGAACGGGGCCGGAGTACCCCGCGCCGGTATCCGCGGCGGCGGGACCGGGAATATGCTCGGCAGCTAGCGGCTACGGCAGCACCAACACCGCAGCACCACTCGGCAGCACGAGGCCGTCACCAGGCAGGAGGCGTTCCCGGTGAGTTCGAGCACCCCGGAGCAGGTGCAGGCGGCGCGGCCCGGCGGGGACCCCCCGCCGCCGGCCCGGCGCGGCGGCCTGTACCGGCTCCTGCTGCTGGCCACCGCGCTCACCGTGCTGGTGATCGCGGCCGTGGCCATCCCCTCATACCTGGTTCTCCGGCGGGGCCACGCCTCGTCCCTGGCCCAGACCCGGGTGTCCGGCATCCCGGCCAGCGTGTCCACCAGCCTGGCGAACCTCATGGTGCTCAGCTCGGTGCCCGCGGACCGGGCTCCCGGCTTCACCCTGACCGACCAGAGCGGCCACACGATGAGCCTGGCCAGCCTGCACGGCAAGGTCGTGGTGCTTCAGTTCATGGACCCGCACTGCACCGACATCTGCCCGATCGTGTCGGCGGAGTTCGTGAAGGCCTACCACGACCTGGGCCCGCTGGCCAGCAAGGTCGTGTTCGCGGCGGTGAACGTCAACGCCTACCACGCGCGGGTGCAGGATATGGCCAAGTACACCCGGGCCCAGGCGCTGAACACCATTCCCAGCTGGCATTTCTTCACCGGGCCGGTGCCCGCGCTGAAGGCCGTGTGGCGTGGCTACAACATCCAGGTCTACGCGCCCAACCCGAACGCCGACGTCCAGCACACCTCCGCCGTGTACTTCATCGACCCGCAGGGCCGGGAACGGTACCTGGCCTCACCGGAGGTTGACCACACCAAGTCGGGCACCGCGTACCTGCCCGCCAGCCAGCAGATCGCGTGGGGCCACGGCATCGCCCTGATCGCCCGCCAGCTCGCCGGCTAGGGGGCACCGCTCCCCCAGGACCGCTGCGTAGTGCCCGATCAGCTGATCCCCGAGCGCGGTCCAGCTGCGGGCCAGCACCCGCTGCCGGGCGGCCCGGCCCATGGCCGTGCGGCCGGGCGGGTCAGCGGCCAGCCGCTGCGTGGCGGCGGTCAGCGCGCGGGCGTCGCCGGGCGGCACCAGGTAGCCGGTGACCCCGTCGTTGACCAGGTCGAGCGGGCCACCCACGGCCGGGGCCACCACCGGCAGGCCGCTGGCCGCAGCTTCCTGGATGGTCTGCCCGAACGTCTCGTGGCAGCCGCTGTGCACGAACACATCCAGGCTGGCGAAGATGCGGGCCAGCTGGTCGCCGTGGTGCTGGCCGAGGAACACCGCGGACGGCAGCAGCAGGCGCAGCCGGGCTTCGGCGGGCCCGCCGCCCACGATGACCAGGCGCACCCCTGGCAGCCCGGCCACCCCGGCCAGCAGCTCGACCTGCTTCTCCGGGGCCAGCCGGCCGACGTACCCGGCCAGCACCTCGCCGTCCGGCGCCAGGGCCTGGCGCAGCGGGCCGCTGCGGGCCGCCGGGCTGAACCGCTGGGTGTCCACCCCGCGGCCCCACATCCAGATGCGCTGCACGCCATGCGCGGCGAGCCGCTCGATACTGCCGGTGGACGGGGCCAGGGTCCGGTCCGCGGCGTTGTGGATGTCGCGCAGCCAGCGCCACGCGGCCGCCTCGGCCAGGCGGCCCCAGTGGTAGGCCCGGGCGTACCCGGGCACGTCGGTCTGGTAGACGGCCACCACCGGCAGCCGCAGCCGCCGGGCTGCCCGGCTGCCCAGCGCGCCGAGGAAGAACGGGCTGGCCAGGTGGACCAGCTCGGTCCGGTGCGCGAGCAGCGCGCGCTGGATGGCCGGGGAGGCCAGTCCGAGCCGGACGCTCCGGTACCCCGGGAACGGCACCGAGCGCACCCGGACCACCGGGAAACCGTGCTGGGGGTCCGCCGCGACTTCGGTGGCCGGCTGCCCTGTGGCTAGCTGACCGGTGGCTGGCTGGGGGGCGATGACGAGAGGCTGATGTCCCCGGAACACGAGATGCTCGGCGACCCGGAGCACGCTGTGCGCCACGCCGTTCACCTCGGGCGGGAAAGATTCCGTGACGATCCCAATCCGCACGCTGCCACCATGCAACGCGGTAATGGCAGCTGCCCTGGCTGCGCCGTGGCCAGGGCAAGAACTGTCGGTGACATCTATCCGGCGCCCGCGGCCTGGTATCCACCTGGGCGCCGCATAGCGTCCACTTTCGTACATTCCTGCAGGTAGAGCGCATGTCGAATAAGCTGCGGTGACCGGCCCGCCCGCCCCCGCCTCCCCAGATTGGGCCACGCCCGTGACCTCATCCCGCGCCGTCCCCGGCCCGAGCCCGCGGTGGCGGGTCGAGGCGGGCCTGGCCGGCTGGCCCAGCTTCGCCATCGCCCCGCTGCTGGCCTGCGGCGGGGCCGCCGTGATCGTGGTGCTCCGGATCACTGGCCACCCGGCTGGGCCGTTCGCGGCCTCGCTGGTCGAGGGGGTGCTGCCGCTCGGCACCGCCATCGCGGTAGCCCGGCTGCTCGGCACCGACCCGGCGCTGGAACTCCAGCTGAGCTACCCGGCGGCCTACCGCCGCACGCTGCTCCGCCGGGCCGCCCTGGTCGCGGGCTGGTCCGGCGCGTTCGCGGCGGCCAGCACCGCGGCGGTCCAGCTGACCGGGCTGTGGGCGCCCGGCCTGGCCCGCGCCGAACTGGCCTGGCTCGTCCCCACCGCGGTGCTGACCGCGATCGCGGTGGCCGCCGGGGCGGCCGCGGCGGACGGCCGGGCCGGGGCCGCGGTGGCCGCCCTGATCTGGGTCATCCAGGAGGGCCTGGCCCGCAGCTTCGCGGGTCATCCCGCGCTGCGCCCGTTCTACCTGTTCGCCACCAGCCGCCCCGGCCCTGACCCGGCGGACTACTGGCCGAACCGGCTGGCGTTGCTGCTGGTCGCCGCCGTCGCCGCGATGGCCGGATGGCTGCTGCTGGGCCGTCCCGTTCGCCTGCTGCACGGCGTGCCCCACGACGGGGCGCCCGGTCATGGCGCTGTCCATGGCGGCCGCTGAGATGCCCGCGCTGCTCGGCTCGGCCGCCTGCGAATACCGGATGCTGATCCGGGCCTGGTGGCTGTGGGCGGCCATCGCGGTCGCGGGGATCGCGGGCACCCGGCTGGCCGGGATCCCGCTGAGCACCCAGCTGATCTGGCCGGCCCGGGCCGAGGTCGGCGTCTACGCGGTGAACTTCAACCTGGTCGTCCCCCTGATCGCGGGGCTGGCCGTGGCCGGCCGGGCCGGACGGGACCGCCGCCTCGGGCTGGCCGAGCTGCTGGAGTCAACCGGGTCCCGGCGGGGCGCGCGGCTGTGGGGCAGGTTCCTGGGGACGGCCGCCGCGGTGAGCACCCAGGCCCTGGCCAGCTGGCTGGTGGTGCTGCTGGTGATCGCGGTGCAGCGGCGCTCCGGGCTGCCACTGGCCTGGGGGCTGGCCGCGTTTGCCGCCGTGCTGCTGCCCGGGCTGATCTTCGTGACGGCGGTGTCCCTGGCCGGCGCGGCGGTGCTGACCCCCGCGGTGTACCGCGTCCTGCTGGCGGGCTACTGGTTCTGGGGCAACCTGATGCCGCCCCGGCTGATGCCCACGCTGGCGGCCACGCCGTTGCTGCCGCTGGGCTCGTACGCGGCGGACGGGCTTTTCGCCCGCGGCCTGCCCGGCGGCCTGGCCGGGCTGTCCTACCTGCTGCGGGACGCACGCTCGGCGGCGCAGGCCGGGGCCAGCATCGGGCTGCTGCTGGTGGCGGCGCTGGCCGCCGTGGCCGTGCTGCAACTCGCCGAGGCCCGCCTGGCCCGGGCCGGCTGACGGGGCCGGGGGCCAGGATGGACCTGACACTGCGGGAGATCCGGAAGACCTACCGGGGCGGGATCACCGCCCTGGACCGTCTCGACCTGGACATCCCGCCGGGCATGTTCGGGTTGCTGGGGCCCAACGGCGCGGGCAAGACCACGCTGATGCGCCTCCTGGCGGGTGTCTCGCAGCCGGACCACGGGTCGGTCCGGGCCGGCGGCTGGGACCTGGCCAGGCCCCGGGAGCGGCGGCAGTTCCAGGGACGGCTCGGCTACCTGCCCCGGGACCTGGGCCTGTACCCGGACCTGTCCGGCCGCCGGTTCCTGGACTACGCGGGGACCCTCAAGGGCATGTCCAGCCCCCGGCGGCGGCACCGCCGGGTGGATGAGGTGCTGCACCTGGCCGGCCTGGACGCGGTGGCGGACCGGCCCGCCGGCGGGTACTCGGGCGGGATGCGGCGCCGGCTCGGCGTGGCCCAGGCCCTGCTCAACGACCCGGCGGTGCTCGTGCTGGACGAGCCGACCGCGGGCCTGGACCCGCAGGAGCAGACCCGGATCCGGATGCTGCTGGCCTCGCTGGCCGGGCCGCGCACCGTGGTGCTGGCCACCCGCGACGTGGCGGACGTGTCGAGCACCTGCGGGCGCTGCGCGGTACTGGCCGGCGGCCGGGTGATCTTCCAGGGCGACCCGGCCGGGCTGGCCCGCGCCGCGGACGGCCTGGTCTGGTCGGTGCAGACGAACCGGCCGCTGAGCGCGGCGCAGGCCGCCGCCGTGGTGTCCGCGATCCGGCTGCCGGACCGCACCGTGTACCGGGTGCTGGCCCCGGCGCCGCCGCTGCCGTCCGCACAGCCGCTGCGGCCACTGCTGCAAGACGGCTACCTGGCGCTGATCCGCCGGCGCGGGGCCGGTCCGCAGTGAAAGACTAGCGATCATGCAAACTCTGGTCGTCGATCATCCGCTCATCGCGCACAAGCTGACCACGCTGCGCGACGAGCGCACCGACTCCCCCACGTTCCGGCGGCTCACCGACGAACTCGTCACCCTGCTCGCCTACGAGGCGACCCGCGAGGTGCGGGTCCAGCCTGAGGTCGTGCAGACCCCGGTCGGCGAGGCCCGCGGGGTGAAGCTGGCCCTGCCGCCGCCGCTGGTCGTCCCGGTGCTGCGGGCCGGGATCGGGATGCTGGACGGCATGATCCGGCTGCTGCCCACGGCCGACGTGGGCTTCGTGGGGCTGGCCCGCGACGAGGAATCCCTGGTCGCCGCCACCTACGCCAACCGGCTCCCGGCCAACCTGGCCGGCCGCGACGTGTTCGTGCTGGACCCCATGCTGGCCACCGGGGGGACCCTGGAGACCGTGATCACCATGCTGAGCCAGCGTGAGGCCGCGTCGGTCACCGCGGTGTGCCTGCTCGCCGCGCCGGAGGGGATCGACCGGATCAAGGCCACCTTCCCGGGCGACGAGCCGCTGCCGGTCCGGGTGGTCACGGCGGCCATGGACGAGCGGCTGAACGAGCGCGGCTACATCGTGCCTGGCCTCGGCGATGCCGGCGACCGCCTGTTCGGCGAGATCTGACTGCCCGGCCAGAGCCGGGCTGCGGGGTTCGGCTAGCCGCAATGCAGGGCGAAGGTGAAGTCATTGGTGGCGTTGTCGTAGCTGCCCACCGCCCAGACGTTGCTGGCGGAACCGGCCGCTACGCTGCCCACTCCGCTGGTGCCGCCCAACCCGGGGCTTGACGCGCCCCTCCAGTTCGTGCCGTTCCAGTGCTGGATGAAGGGATGGCCCTGGCTGTCGCTTTCGCCGACCGCCCAGGCGTTCCGCGAGGAGACTGCGGCCACTGAGCTCAGGACACCCAGTCCAGCGTCCGGGGTGGGCATCCGCTTCCAATTCCGGCCGTTCCAGTGCTCGACGAGAGCCTGGCCGGCGTGTGGTGGAGCCCACCGCCCAGACATCGCGCCACGAGACGGCGGCCACGCCGGCCAGGAGGCTGCCGCCGGCCGGGTGGCTGTAGGCCACCCGCTTCCAGCCCCTTCCGTTCCAGTGCAAGATCACATCACGTGGTTGTGCACCTCGCACGTAGCCCACCGCCCAGACATTGCGCCACGAGATGGCCGCCACTGCGGACAGGGGAATCATCACCGTCGCAGTCAGCGCGCGCTTCCAGGACCGGCCGTTCCAGTGCTCGATGAAGGTCTTGTCGTGGCCACCTGCGGTGTCCGCGTAGCCGCCCACCGCCCAGACATTGCGCCACGAGATCGTGGCCACCGCGTTCAGCCAGCTGATGGCGCCCGGATGCGGGCTCGGCACCCGTTTCCAGGCCGCTCCGTTCCAGTGCTCGATGAGGGCCGTGTCCTCACCAGGCGGGCCGCTTTCGTACGAACCCACCGCCCAGGCGTTCCTGGCCGAGACGATGGCCACTCCGTTGAGCGCGCTAGCGTGGCCCACCTGCGGGCTCGGTGTCACCTGCCACGCCGTCCCGTTCCAGCGCTCGATGAACGCACTGACATCGCCTCCGGCGCTCAGGGACCTGCCCACGGCCCACGCGTCAGCAGACGATCGGGTGGCAACGCCGCGAAGAATGCTGTTGGCCGGGGGACTGGGGGTCTGGACCACGGCCCAGCTGCACCCGGGCGCGGAGGCCCGGCCCGGATAGCTGCGGCTGGCCAGCCGCGCGGTGGCGACCCCGATCGCCGGGCCGCCGGCCCGGCTCGCGCCAGGAGCACCGCCACCCGGGCCCGCCACGCCGTTCGCGCCCACGATCAAGGCGGCCACCGCACAGGCAGCGACGGCCAGACCCGGCAACGACCTTCTCCGCACTCCTGCCCTGGTCAAGGTGGTCCAGCGCGAGGTACCTGCCCCTGGCCGACGTACGCTCATCGCCTGCTCCTCCAGCTGCCCGCGACACGGTGCCAGAAAGCGCCAGAACCGCGAATGGCCGGCGCGCTCTTACCGGAGCAGACCTCTTCACCGGTAAGACGTTCCAGCCTGCCCGGCGGGTTACCGCACTGCCCTTGGGTTAATCCCCACCATCAGAGATCTTCAGGTGCCGACCGGGTGCCAGACGGTCTTGGTCTCCAGGTAGGCCAGCAACCGCCGCAGGCCCGGGTCCGCCGCCCAGTCTTCGTCAGCACGGGCTTCGTCAGCACGGGCGGGGCCGGCGGCGAACACCCGCTTGACGTTCCCGGCCGCGAGCCGCTCCAGGTCCGCCCGGTCCGCCGGGGCCGCGCCGGTCAGGTCGATCGCGTTGACGTCCTGGTGCGCGGCCAGCACCGGGGCCAGCTCGGCCAGCCGCCCGGTCAGCACGTTGACCACGCCGCCCGGCACGTCCGAGGTGGCCAGCACCTCGGCCAGGCTGATCGCGGCCAGCACCGCGGGCCCGCTGACGGCCAGCACCGCCGTGTTGCCGGTGGCGATGACCGGGGCGAGCACGCTGACCAGCCCGAGCAGCCCGGCCTCCGGTGGCGCGAGCACCGCCACCACCCCGGACGGCTCGGGCACGCTGAGGTTGAAGTACGGGCCGGCCACCGCGTTGGCGCCCCCCGTGACCTGGGCGACCTTGTCCGGCCAGCCCGCGTACCAGACCCACCGGTCGATGGCCGCCGCCACGTTCCGGGCCGCGCCAGCCCGGTCACTCTTCTTTTCCCCAACGACAACCTCGCCGGTGAACTGCTCCGCCCGGCCTTCGAGCATTTCGGCGACCCGGTACAGGACCTGGCCCCGGTTGTAGGCCGTCGCCCCGGACCAGCCGGGGAAGGCCTTGCGGGCCGCGACCACGGCGTCCCGGGTGTCTTTGCGTGACGCCAGCGCGGCGTGCGCGAGCAGGGTGCCGTCCGGGGCCGTGACCGGGTACGACCGGCCCGACTCCGAGCGGGGGAACGCGCCCCCGATGAACAGCTTGTAGGTCTTGCGGACCGCCAGCCGGCCGTCGCCGCCCGGGGCCGGCCGGCGCCGGGTCACGCCTGCCTCCGCGCCCTGGCCGCCGGTCTGGGGCGAGGGAGTCTTTCGGGTGGTTTTCGTTGCGGAAGACTTTGCGGGTTTTTCCCGGGGAGCGCGGCGGTCAGGCATCGAGGTACCCCGCCAGCCCGTGACGGCCGCCCTCCCGGCCGAACCCCGACTCCTGGTAGCCGCCGAACGGGCTGGCCGGGTCGAACCGGTTGTAGGTGTTGGCCCAGATCACCCCGGCGCGCAGCCGCTGCGCCATCCAGAAGATCCGGCTGCCCTTCTCGGTCCAGATCCCGGCGGACAGCCCGTACGGGGTGTTGTTCGCCTTGGCCACGGCCTCCTCCGGGGTCCGGAACGTGAGCACGGACAGCACCGGCCCGAAGATCTCCTCCTGGGCGATCCGGTGCGCCTGGCTGACCCCGCTGAACACGGTGGGCGGGAACCAGTAACCCCGCTCGGGCAGCGTGCAGGCCGGTGACCAGCGCTGCGCGCCCTCCTGCTCGCCCGCCGCGGACAGCTCGGTGATCTTGTCGAGCTGCTGCCGGGAGTTGACCGCGCCGATGTCGGTGTTCTTGTCCAGCGGGTCACCCAGGCGCAGCGTGCCGAGCCGCCGTTTCAGCCGGTCCAGCACGGTGTCCGCGACCGACTCCTGGACCAGCAGCCGGGAGCCGGCGCAGCACACGTGACCCTGGTTGAAGAAGATCCCGTTGACGATGCCCTCGACCGCCTGGTCCAGCGGGGCGTCGTCGAAGACCACGTTGGCGGCCTTGCCGCCGAGTTCCAGGGTGAGCCTGATCCCGGTCCCCGCGACCGCGCGCTGGATCTCCTTGCCCACCTCGGTCGACCCGGTGAACGCGATCTTGTCCACGCCGGGGTGCGCGACCAGGGCCTGCCCGGTGGCGCCGTCGCCGGTCAGGATGTTCACGGTGCCGGGCGGCAGGCCCGCCTCCGCGATGACCTCGGCCAGCAGCAGCGCGGTCAGCGGCGTGGTCTCGGCCGGCTTGAGCACGCACGTGTTGCCGGCCGCCAGGGCCGGGGCCAGCTTCCAGGCCGCCATCAGCAGCGGGAAGTTCCACGGGATGACCTGGCCGGCCACCCCGAGCGGACGCGGGTCCGGGCCGAACCCGGCGTGCTGCAGCTTGTCCGCCCAGCCCGCGTAGTAGAAGAAGTGCGCGGCGGCCAGCGGGATGTCCACGTCCCGCGACTCCCGGATCGGCTTGCCGTTGTCCAGGCTTTCCAGCACCGCGAACTCGCGGGCCCGCTCCTGGAGGACCCGGGCGATCCGGTACAGGTACTTGGCCCGCTCCCGGCCCGGGGTGGCGCCCCAGGGGCCGTCGTAGGCCGCGCGGGCCGCGGCGACCGCGCGGTCCACGTCCTGCTCCCCGGCCTGGGCCACCTCGGCGAGGGGCTCTTCGGTGGCCGGGTTCAGGGTGGCGAAGTACTGGTCCCGGGCCGGCGGGACGAACTCGCCGCCGATGAACAGGCCATTGCGGGGCGCGATCGACACGATGTCCGTGGACTCGGGCGCCGGGGCGTAGTCCCAGTCCGGCGCGGCCAGGGGTGAGGTGGCGACCATGGCGTTAACCTACCTCGCCTCGGCCCGGCCGTAGCCGGGCCGAGCAGGGACGCGCCCGGCCGTGGCCGGGCCGAGGGGCCAGGTCAGGTGATGACGTCGTCCACGGTGACGTTCACGGTGACGTCCCTGAGGCCGACCTGGCGGCGGAGCTCGGCCACGGCCCGGCGCTGGACCTCGCGGGCGATCGCGTCCAGCTGGTCCCCGTACTGGACCGCGATCGCGAGATCGACCACCGCGGTGCGGCCGAGGACGCCGACGGCCGCGTTGGGATGCCGGTGCCGCAGGGTGGCCCGCTCGACCAGGCCGGCCATCCGGCTGTGGGTGCTGCGGCCGAAGGCGACCCGGACGCCAGGGACATCGCGGGCGGCCTCGCGGGCGATCCTGGCCACTACCCGGGCGGCGACGCGGATGGCCCCGCCGTCGCTGAGCTGCAGGGTGTACCAGATATCGGCGACGAGCTTGCGGATCTGGCTGGCGACCGCGATCTTCAGCGCGGCGGGCACGGCGACCCGCTCCGCGGCCAGGCGGCGCACGGGCTCCCAGACCTGGCCGAACTCACGCAGCGCGGCCTGGCAGTAAGAGCAGTCCCGCTGGTGGCTGGTGAACTGGCTCGCGTACCCGTCGGCGGCCTGCTCCAGCAGCTCATCGACGTCGGCGCCGCAGGCCAGGTGCTGGTTCGCGCCGCTCAGCAGCAGGCTGACGTCATGGATCGGCTGGCCCGGGCCGCTCATCCCGTTCACCTCCACTCCGCTAGCGTCTTACTCAGTGTGCGCCTGCCCCGGAACAAGTGGCTACGGACGGCCGGGACCGTGCTGCCGGTGATGTCCGCGATCTCGGCGAGCGGCAGGCCCTCGAAATGGCGCAGGACGATGGCGACCCGCTGCGGGGGCGGCAGCGCGATCACGGCGTCCGTGACCGCGTTGACGGTGAGATTCCGCTCCGCCTGCTGGCCGGGTCCGGCGCTCGCGTCACTAATGTCGCCCAGCAGGTCCATGGACTGGGTGATCCGGCTCCGGGTGATCCGGTTCAGCGCCCGGCGGGTGACGATCTGGTACAGCCAGGTGGGGAAGCTGGAATCCGCCCGGAACCCGGGCAGCTGCTGCCAGGCGGTGACGAGCGCTTCCTGAGCGATGTCCTCGGCGTCCTGGTGGTTCCCGAGCAGCCGCAGCGCGACCCGGTAGGCGAGCGGGCCATGGCGGTCAACGAGATCGGAGTAGGCGTCAACGTACCCCTCCTGGGCCCGCCGGACCAGGTAGTCGTCGTCGACGTCGGATCCCACCGCCCCTCCCCCTGATTCAGGACCCCGGCCCGCTCGGAGGCCGTTCATCAGTCCGCGAGGCACCCACTGCCCGGCTATGAACAATTAATGTGCGACGTTTCGCGCGGGCGTGTGTCTAAGCAGTGTAGAGCGGACCGGTGGACCGAGCCGGGCACGGCCGCCGATGCGGCCGTTCCTCGCTCGACCTTCGTACATCTCGACAGAGAGAGCTTCACCCTATGACGCAGACCAGCACCGCACCGCCGGCCAAGCCGGCCGCCAGGACCAGCGAGCTCAGCCCCGGTACCGCCGAGCGCCTGTCCACTGACGACGGCAAGATCAGCGTCGCGCAGAGCGTGGTGCAGAAGATCGCCGGGATCGCCTGCCGTGAGATCAGCGGCGTGCACGCCATGGGCGTGTCCACCAGCCGCGCCTTCGGCGCGGTCCGGGAGCGGATCCCGGGCAGCAGCGGCCCCAACGTCGCCCAGGGCGTGGGCGTGGAGGTCGGCGAGACTCAGGCCGCGATCGACCTGGACATCGTCGTAGAGTACGGCGTTAGCATCGCTGACCTGGGCCGGAGCATCCAGCGCAACGTCAAGCAGGCCGTCGAGCGGATGACCGGACTGGATGTCGTGGAGGTCAACGTCAACGTCGATGACCTCTGGATGCCGGGCACCGACGACGACCACGATGACGCGCCTTCGCGGGTGTCATGACCCAGCCGGCCCGGGCGGTCGTCGACGGCGTCGACCTTGACGCCGTGGCCGCGGCGGTCCGCGGCTGCCCGGCCATCGCTGACCTTTCCCCCGGCCCCTGGGGCGGCGTGGTGTCCTACCTGCCCGGACGCCAGCTAGCGGGGGTACGGGTAGCCTCCGACCACGTGCTGATCTCCGTTCGCGGCCGGTGGGGGGTCCCGGTCGCGGAGATGGCCCGCCAGGTCAGGACCGCTGTAGCCGGGCTGGCGGGGCCGCGCCGGGTGGACCTGGAGGTGGCCGACCTGGCCGGCGCTCCTGGAGAAGGCCCGGCTGGCGGGCCACGCGAAGAGGTGAGTTCATGGCCGACGAGCAGTCCTGGCGTCGCGCCCGGCGCGAGTTCATCCGCACCCATCACCCCGACCGGGGCGGCGACCCCGCCGCGTTCGCCGCTGGCCTCGCCGCCTATGACCGGCGTCCCGACGGGGAGCCAGCCGCCAGGGTGGTGATCGTCCCGGACACGCCGTGGCTGGTCAGCCTGCTGAGGCCGGTACTGCGCCGGATAGGCCGGCGGCGTCCGCCACCTCGGGCCAAGTAACGACCTCGTGAGATTTGAGTGTGAGATGACATGACACGTACCACTGCTATGGGCATCCTGATCGGGCTCGCCCTCGGCCTGGCCGTGGCGTTCGGCAACTTCGGCGACATGCTCATCGTCGCCTTGTTCGGCGTGGTCGGCTTCGTCGTGGCCAAGGTGCTCGAGGGTGACCTGGACCTGGGTCCCTACCTGTCACGCCGGCGCGACAGCCGATGACGGCCAGCACGGCCATCCAGCCCGCAGGGGCCCGCCTCCGGGCCTGGCCGTAACGAGCTGGGCCTGATCAGCATGAACGACCGGGTGGTGGAGAAGATGGCCGCCCGCGCCGCGATCGAGATCCCTGATGCGGGCGCGGCCGCGTCCCGGTTCCTGGGCCGTTCCATGGCCGGCGCCTCGGCCCTCGGAGCCCGGCAGACGAGCCTGACCGCCCTGCCGAAAGCCTCGGCCGACGTTGACGGCTCGCTCGTGAATCTGGACCTGTCGATCAGCGTGCGCTGGCCCGCGTCGGTCCCCGAGGTCAGCAGCGCGGTCCGGGAGAACGTACAACGCCGGGTCAGTGAACTGACCGGCCTCACCGTGAGTGAAGTATCCATCTCGGTCACTGCCCTGGTTACCCAGTTGCCAGCGCCGCCCCGGGTGCAGTGACAGGAGCAAGGACAGACAGATGAGACTTGTGAATCGCGTGCTGGCCGCCCTGCTGAGCCTGGCGCTGCTGGCCGCGGCGGTGCTGCTCATCGCCACCGTCGTGGCCGACCGGACCAGCCATCACCAGGGGATCGTGCCCTGGCGATCCGCCTATCACTGGGCTCAGCACCACGCCTGGGCGGCAGACAGCATCCGGGTGATCTCCGGGATCCTGATCCTGGCCGGGCTGATGCTGCTGATCGCGGAGCTGAAACCGGCCCGGGTGTCCCGGCTGGCCGCCGATCCCGCCGAGGCGGGGGCTGACGCGATTGACACCGCCTACACCCGCCGGGGCCTCGCTGCGGCCATCCGGTCCGCGGTCAGCGCGGTTGACGGCGTGCGGAGCACCTCGGTCAAGGTGAAGCGCCGCAAGGTGAAGATCACGGCCACCGCGTCCGCCCAGGACCGGACCGCCGCACGGAGCCTGCGGGACCCGATAACCGACGCTGTCCGGCAGCGGCTCGCCGCGCTGAAACTGCGCCGGACCTTGTCGGTGTCGGTCCGGGTCGCACCCAGGAGCCACTGATGCACGCCGACCGCACCAACCGCGTCATGCTGATCGTCCTCGCCTTGCTGCTGATCGCCGTGGGCCTCGACGCGGGAGCCGCATCCATCGGCGGGTACGGCACCGCCACCAAGAACAGCACGCTCATGGACAATCCGACCGGGCGCTACTTCGGGGCCCAGGGTGTCTGGCTGTGGCCCGTCATCGCGGTGGCGGCGCTGATCATCGGGGTGCTCGCGCTCCGCTGGCTGATCGCGCTGCTCTTCTCCACCGACCGCTCGGGTGACCTGCTGATCCAGCCGGGTACCGGCGCAGGCCGCACCACCCTGGCCAACCGGGCCCTGACCGATGCCGTCATCGGGGAAATCGAGGGCTACCGGGGCGTGGACTCGGCGCAGGCCCGGCTGATCGGCGACCCGGATGATCCGGAGCTCGTGGTCAGGGCCACGCTCGAGGAAACCGCGGACCTCACCGCGCTGCGGCAGCGGATAGAAACCGAAGCGCTGACCCACGCCCGCCAGGCGCTGGGCAACATGTCGCTGCCCGCCCAGCTGGACCTGACCATCACCAGCAGACGGTCGGCCCGGGTCAGCTAATCCTGCCCGGCGGTCCGGGCCGCCGCGGCGAGCGTGTGCTGCATCAGCACGGCGGTGGTGACCGGGCCGACGCCGCCCGGCACCGGGGTGAGCACCGAGGCGATCCCCGTCACAGCCGCCGCGTCCACGTCGCCGGCCAGTCCCCCGCCATCCGTGCCTCCTATCGGGGTGGTGCCCACGTCGATCACCACGGCCCCCGGGCGGACGTGATCCGCCCCGATCAGCTTCGGGCGGCCGGCCGCGACGACCAGGACGTCCGCCTCCCGGCAGACGGCCGGGAGATCCACGGTCCGGGAGTGAGCGACGGTGACCGTGGCGTGCTCGGCCAGCAGGAGCAGCGCCACGGGCTTGCCGACCACCGTGGACCGGCCGACCACGACCGCACGGCGGCCGCTGAGCGGGATGCGCTCATGCCGCAGGATCTGCAGTACAGCCGCGGCGGTGGCCGGGGCAAACACGCCCGGCAGCCCGGCCGCCAGCCCGCCCAGCGAGGCCGGGTTCGCCCCGTCGACATCCTGGCTGACGGGGATGGCCGCGCCCACCTGGGCCAGCTCGGCGCCGGCCGGCAACGGGGTCTGGCAGATGACGCCGTGCACCGCCGGATCCCGGGACAGTTCCGCGAGACGGTCACCGATCTCCGCGGCGCTGGGCAGAGCACATCGCGGGCCGCCCATCCGGTGGACCTGGCAGGCGATACCGGTCCGGGCGGCGGTGCGCTGGATGGACCGCACGTACCAGGCCGCGCCCGCGTCATCCGTGGGGACCAGCACCGCCAGGGTGGGCGTGATCCCGCCGCTGCGCAGCACGGCGGCGGCCGCGGCGGTCGCCGTGGCCATCGTCACGGCGATCGTCCTGCCGTCCACGAGGCGGGTCACTCTGCGTCTCCCGATCGGATGAACAGAAGTGAACCACGAGCGGGGCCGGGGGCTACGATCGCGGCCCGGCTGGTCAGCTTGCCGGGCGGTAGCGGTCCAGGATCGCGGCCCGCAGCTCCGGGGCGGACAGGCCGGCCTCGTCCAGGATGGGAGGCACCAGCCCCCGGTTCGTGACGAGCAGGCCGAGCGCGATGTGCTCGACACCGATGCCGGCTCTGGTGCTGGGCCACCGCCTCCCGCAGCGTGCTCTCCAGGCATTTCTTGGCGCCGGGCGTGAACGGGATGTGCCCGGCAGGCTGGTCCGCGGCCTCGTAGCGCCCTTCGGGCGGGGGAGCCACGGCCCGTACCGGCAGGACATGCCGGACCCGGTTCCGGTGCCGCCAGCGATGGATGAGCCTGCCGCGAGCGGGACCGGGGCGGCGGCGGGTCGTCCGGTGGACGGCCCGGTCGGCCCGGGTCAGCGCGTCCGGGCCGAACGACGCGTCGATCCTGGCCCGCACGGCGTCGAGATCGATCCCGATCGAGGCCAGCGCGGCCCGGTCCAGGTCGGCGAACAGGCCCGCCCCGGCCCCCATCCCGGCCCGGCGGACGATTTCCTCCTCGACGCGGCCGGGCGTGAGGCCCCGCTCACGCAGGACCGCGCTGGCCGGCTGATCGACGCCGACCAGGGCCAGGAGCAGGTGCTCGCAGCCGATGTAGCGGTGGCCGAGCCGGCGGGCGTGTCTTTGGGCATGGACCACGACGGTGCGGGCGTCATCGGTGAAGCGCTCGAGCATCATCGCCTCCCGGTCCGCCGGCCGTGCTTGCGGTGCACGGTCTGCTTGGTGACGCCGAGACGCTCGGCGATCTGCTGCCAGGACCACCCCAGCGCCCGGGCGTTATCGACCTGGAGGATCTCTAGCCGTTCAGTGAGCTGCCGGAGGGCCGCCACGGCGCGGAGCCCGGCATCCGGGTCGGTGCTGGCCGCGCCCTCGGCGATCTCGAGTACTGGTTCCATGGTTGTCAGCATATGCTGACAACTATGGAACGTCAACATATGCTGACGGATCTGCCCCTAGCGGCCCTGGCCGGTCGGCGATATCCATCGCCGAGGTGCTGAAGTCCTTCACCAGAGCTACTGAAGTCCTTCACCAAAGGCTGATCGCTCCGCCTCCCGGCCGGGGGACTGGGCGCCGGGCCGGGAGGCGGTCAGTCCACCACTGAACCGCAGGTGATGTTGAGCGCGGTCGCGGTCATGCTGCGGGCGTGGTCGGAGGCGGCGAACGCCGCGACGCGGCCCACGTCGGCCAGCGTGGCGGCCCGGCCGAGCATGGTCCGGTCCTCGATGCCGTCAACGATGGCCTGCCGGCCCGGGAACCCCGCCGGCAGCGTCTCGGTGATCCCGCCGGTCTGCAGGGTCAGGACGCGGATCCCGGACGGCCCTAGCTCGCAGGCCAGGCTCCGGCGCAGGGCCTCCAGGGCACCGAACGCGACCTGCAGCCCGCCCACCCGCGGCACCGGGTCCCCGTAACCGCCGAACATCAGGATCACCCCGGACCGCTGCCTGATCATGTGCTGCGCCGCCGCCCGGGAGGTCAGGAAGGTGGTCCGCAGCGTGGTGTGCACCGGCCGCTCGAAGTCGTCCAAGGACATCTCGGCCAGCGGGGTGCCCTGCACGTCCTGTTGCGAGATGAGGTTCATGGAGATGTCAAGGCTGCCGCCCCGGGCCGCCACCGCGTCGGCGTGCGCGCTGACCGCGGCCTCGTCCAGCGCGTCGAGCGTCGCGGTCTCGGCTGCGCCGCCCGCGGCGCGTATCTCCCCGGCCACCGCGTCCAGGGGAGCCGCGGTCCGGCCGGCCAGGTGAACAGTGGCACCCTCCCGGGCGAAAGCGCGGGCTACCGCCCCGCCGATCTTCCCGCCGCCCCCGTAGACGACCGCGTTCTTGCCTTCCAGCAACATGTCATGCCCCCCGGTGGCCGGCGGTGATCAGGGTGGCGAGGAGTTCCGCCAGCCGGTCCATGGAGGCGCGGACGCCATCCTCCATCCCGGACTGCACGTAGCCGTCCCGGTCACTGACCGACTGGAACACGGTGTTCTGGCGGAGCACGGTCATGCCGCCGCGCTCGTCGAAGGTGATCGTGTTCAGGCTCACGTGACCCGGCATGCGCTCGTACTCGTAGGTCTGGACGATCCCGTCCGGTGACGGGGTCCCGTGATACACGCCGTGGAAGGCGTGTTCCTCCCCGTCTGGCTGGTAGTGGACGTAGCGCCAGGTGCCGCCGTCCCGGGCGTCGAGCCGGTCCACGGTCATCCGCACGGTCCGCGGGCCCAGCCACTGGACCAGCAACTCGGGGTCGGTGTACGCCCGGAACAGGAGATCCCGCGGCGCGCGGAAGTCCCTGGTGATCACGATCTGCGGCAGCCCGGGCACCGCGACGATGTCGGTCTGGGTCATGAGACGTCCTTCCGTGGCCCGGCGCGGTCGTCACCGGGCCGGCCAGCTGGTTCCTCCGGCAGCCGTTCCTCCTGCAGGGCCGCGAGCAGTTCGTCGAGCCGGTCGTGGCTTTCCTGCCAGTACTGCCGGTAGGGGGCCAGCCACCGGGTCGCGTCCCGCAGCGGCTCCGCCTCGAGATGGCTGAGCCGGGCGGTGGCCCGCCGGGTGCGGGTGATGAGCCCCGCGTGCTCGAGCACCTTGAGATGGCGGGAGATGGCCGGCTGGGACACGGTGAACGGCGCGGCCAGCTCGGCCACGGTGGCGTCCCCGGCGGCCAGCCGGCCGAGGATGGCCCGGCGGGTGGGATCGGCGAGCGCCCCGAACACCGTGCTGAGCCGGTCTGGTCCCGCCGTCATCAACGCTTCCATAACCACCTCGTTCTAAAACACGTAGGTTACAGAATGGCGATCGGGACCGGCCCGTGTCAAGCAGGCGTCTGGCAGACTCGGGGCGGTGACTTCGGAGGCGACACCGGCGGCGGCCGCGGGGACCTGGAAGCTCGGCGACATGACCGTCAACCGCCTCGGCCTCGGCGCCATGCGGCTGACCGGCAGCGCCGCCTTCGACCTCGGCACGCCGAGCAACCGGGACCAGTCTGTCCGGGTGCTGCGCCACGCGGTCGAGCTCGGCGTCAACCACATCGACACCGCCGCGTTCTATTTCTCGCCGCTGCGCTCCGCCAACGAGCTGATCAACACCGCGCTCGCGCCGTACCCGGACAACCTGATCATCGCGACCAAGGTCGGACCGGGCCGCGACCCGTCGGGTGAGTGGCTGGGCTGGGCCCGGCCGGACCAGCTGCGCGGCCAGGTCGAGGAGAACCTGCGCCAGCTGGGCCGTGATCACCTGGACCTGGTGAACCTGCGCGCCTACCCGGTCGACTCGATCGCCGAGCACTTCGGCGTGCTGGCCGGACTGCGGGACGCGGGGCTCATCCGCCATCTGGGCGTGTCCGCCGTCCGGCCCGCGCATCTGGCCCAGGCCCAGGCCATCGCGCCCGTGGTGTGCGTCCAGAACCGCTACGGGATCGGCGCACCGCCGGAGGCCCGCGAGTTCCTCCGGGCCTGCGGGCAGCAGGGGGTCGCGTTCGTGCCGTTCTTCGCGATCGCGGGCGAGGCGCGGGAGCGGCGGCCGGAGGGCGCCGACCACGACGCGGTCCGCGCCGTGGCCGCGGCCCACGGCGTCACACCCGCGCAGGTCCGGCTGGCCTGGACGCTGCAGCAGGGGCCGCACGTGCTGGCCATCCCCGGCACCGGCAACCCGGAGCACCTGGCCGCCAACGTGGCCGCCGCCGCACTGCGCCTGTCACCCGGCGAGCTGGCCCGCCTGGAGGCCATCTCCTGATCCGGGATCCCCGGCTGGCCCGGCCTCCCGCAGGCGGCCAGCGGGCGGGCCGCCGCGGAAACCGGCCGGGACTCTGGGTCCGGGGGCCAGCAGCAGCGGGTGGCGATCGCCGGTCGCTGGTGAAGGACCCGAACGTGCTGCTGGCCGACGAGCCGACTGGCAACCTCGACGAGGGCACCCGCGACGAGATCATCACCCTGCTGGAGAAGCTGTCCGCCGAGCGCGGCCTCACAATCGTGCTGGTCACCCACGACAGCGCCATCGCCCGCCGGTCCCCCCGGGTGGCGGTGATGAGCCAGGGCCGGCTGGATCTGCCCTAGCGGTGGTCACGGGCGGCTTGGTCACCCTTAACTCACGGTCAGGTGGTTTGGGCTAGCATCCTCCGGAAGACCGTTGAGCAAGGGGCGCAGAATGAAGTTCTACGGCGAGATGAGGGTCCAGGGTGGCGGCCCCCTCGACGGCTCCCGCTTCGACGCGCTCGCCTACGCGCTGGCCGAGATTGAGGCCACCGACCCGGCGATCGAGGAGGTGGACCTGACCTCCTCACTTGCCCAGGGCTGGGTGACGGCCTCGATGACCATCAGCCAGGAGAACCTGGAACTCGCGGTGGCCAAGCTCATCTCCACGGTGCGGACCGCCATTTACCCGAATGGCGACCACGCGGGCGGGTGGCAGTTCCTGACCGAGACGGCCGGACTTTCCGTGCATCCCGTGACGGACCGCGCCGGGGCAAACGCGCCCGGCCAGCTACCGCCGCCAGGCCCCGCGGCCCCGGCTGGCCCACCCGCATCGCCAGAGACCCTGGCGGCGCCCGCCCGGCCGGCCCGGCCGGGCGCGCCGCCGCGACCGAACGCACCATCACGACCGCGTGCGCCGGTCAGCATCTGGGCGGACCGGGCGGTCCCGGAGGCTGAGCCGGCTTCCCAGGGGCTCCCCGGCGCCTGACCGGGCTCCCCGGCCGCCCTTGTCACGAAGACCCGCGCCCTTACCGGTGGGGCCGATGCACAACTGTGACCAACAGGCTTCAGCCAGTTTTCAGGTACCGGCGTCTTAGCAGGTGACGAGGGGGTCCAGCCCCTGCTGGAAGGAGCACCTGATGAGGCTTACTCGCATGCGGATCACTATGGCTGCCGGGCTGCTGGCGGTGTCCGGCACGGTCGCGGCCACGGCGCTGTCGGTGGCCCCGGCGTCCGCCGTGTCCGCCCCGGTCGTGATGGTCAACTGCGCCGGCCAGGGCCAGGTCCGGCCGGGCGGTTATGACATCGGCTGCACGGCCAACGAGATGCTGGCCACGCTGCACTGGCAGACCTGGCGCGGCACCGCGTACGGCAACGGCGTGCTCAAGGTCGACAACTGCACCCCGACCTGCGCCCAGGGCAAGTACATCAAGTACCCGGTGCTGACCGTGCTGTGGCGGCCGATGGCGTGGCCCGGGCACGCCGGGCATCGCTACTTCACCAGGGTGACCTGGATCTTCACCGGCAAGCGCCCCGGGCACGCCCGGGCCGCCCAGACCCTCACCCTGCCCGCCCGCTAACCAGCCGCAGCCAGGTCAACGGGGCGGTAGTGAGTGGTGAGACGACCGTCCTCGCCGAGGATGTGGTACGCCACGGCCGGGGGCGCCGCATAGTCGGCGGTGGCACTCACGTCCCAGGGGGTGACGCCGGTAGACAGCACGCCCGGGGCGACCAGCAGGGGCCGGCCCGCGAAGGTGGTGGCCGCCGCGATGTGGGCGTGCCCGCACAAGACGGCCACCACCTGGGGATGCCGGCTGAGCACCGCGGCCAGACGGTCCTCCCCGGCCAGCCGGATCGTGTCGGCGGCCTCGCTGTGCAGCGGCACGGGGTAGTGGTGCAGGCAGACGAACGCGGGTGCGCCGGGATCGTCGCTGAGGACTGCGTCGAGCCAGGCCAGGGTCTCGTCGGCCAGGTACCCGCCGTCCTGGCCGGGGATCACGGAGTCGCACATGGCCAGGACGGCCCCGGCCACGCGGTGCACCTGGTTGAGCGGCGCTTCCGGGCCGTCAGCCCAGCCAGGCGCGCCCGCGCCCGGGCCGCTGAGCAGCCCGCGGCGGAAGGCGTCCCGCTCGTCGTGGTTTCCCGGCAGGAACAGCACCGGGCACGGCGCGGACAAGATGGCGCGTGCTTCCGCATACTCACTGGGGCGGCCGTGGTCAGCGATGTCCCCGGTGACCAGGATCGCGTCGAGCGGCGCGCGCCCGCCGCGCAGGCGGTCCATCACCGCGCGGGCCCGGCCGGCCCGCTCCGGGCTGCCGTCCAGGTGAATGTCGCTGACCTGCGCGATAGCGATCATGAGAACGCTTCCCTCTTTCCGGCGGCTGGAGCTTCAGGTGATGGCGGCGCGGCGCCAGGCGCCCAGCGCCGTCTCGATGTCCCGTGCGGTCACGTCGGCGTGGGTGAGCATCCGCACCCGCCCCGCCACCATCGTGACCCGCAGCCCGGCCGCGCCCAGCCGTCGCATCCACTCCAGCGCCGGCCAGCCCGTCCCGGTCACGTCCACGAACACCATGTTGGTCTGGACGCTGGCCGGGTCCACGCCTCCCGGCACGATCTCGGCCACGCCCTCGGCTAGCCGCCGGGCGTTCGCGTGATCCTCGGCCAGCCGGCCGGGGCCGTCCCGGAGCGCGATCAGGCCGGCCGCGGCCATGATCCCGGCCTGCCGCCAGGCCCCGCCGAACAGGACTTTCAGCCGGCGTGCTTCCCGGATGAACTCAGGGTTCCCGGCCAGCAACGACCCGATCGGTGCGCCCAGCCCCTTGGACAGGCAGAACATCAGCGCGTCCACGTGCCGGGCGTACTCGGCCACGGTCGTCCCGGCCACCACGGCCGCGTTGAAGATGCGGGCGCCATCCAGGTAGAGCGGGGTATCCCGGCTGGCGCAGATCTTGGCGATGGCGGCCAGGTCCGCGACCGGCAGGACCGACCCGCCGCCCCGCTGGTGGGTGTTCTCAACCGCGACCAGGCCGACCTGGTCAACGTCGTAGGGATCGGGCTCCAGAGCCGCCGCGACCTGTTCCGCGGACAGCAGCCCGCGCGGCGCGGGGATCAGGCGGAAGGCGATCCCGGACAGCGCCGCGGCCGACGCCGACTCGGTCCCGCCCACGTGGGCGGTGGCCTCGCAGGCCACGAATCCGCCGGACCGGACGTAGGCGTGCAGCGCGATCTGGTTGCAGAGGGTGCCGGTGGGCAGGTACAGCGCAGCCTCGTGGCCGGTCAGCCCGGCCGCGGCCTCCTGCAGTCGGTTGACGGTCGGGTCGTCGCCATACCAGTCGTCGCCGACCTCGGCATCGGCCATGGCCCGGCGCATCTCCGGCGTGGGCCTGGTCACGGTGTCCGAGCGAAGGTCGATGTAGCCATCCGTTGCCGCGCTCATGCCTGTCTTCCTACCCGCGCCCGCGCCGGTGTGGCAATCGTGTCGCCATAGCAGCCTGAATGTGGCACCCACGCGGCTACGGTGAGCCCCGTGAGCTCGATGAGCGAGGGTGAGAACGGCGGGGTGGTCGAGAGGGCCAGCCTGGACGTGAGCGCGGCGGTGGCCGAGACGATGCGGACCGCCGGAAGCCGCGATGACCGGCTCGACGCCGGGCATGTTACCCAGGCGGCGCGGCTGGCCGTCGCCGCCTGGGTACTGGCCGTTGACGGTGACGACACGGCCCTGACGGCGATGGCCCAGCCGGAGGCCGCGCACTGGCTGCTGCATCCGGTCCGGAAGAACTGGCAGGTGGCCCCCGGCCCGGCCGTGACCCAGATCGGGATCTGGGCTCTGGAGGCCGACGCGGACCCGCCCCGGCTGCGGGTCAGCTTCCAGTTCACCGGGCACCGCCAGTTCGCCGGCCCCGCCGCGGCCGGCCCCGCCGCCGCCGAGGAGACGGTGTTCACCGGGCTGCTGGACCTGGTGCTGCACGGAGCAGGACCTCAGCCCTGGCAACTGTCTTCCGGCCACGTCCAGACGCTCGATGACTTCCTCGGCTACACGTTCACCAGCCGCCAGGAGACCCCCGGCGAGTACGCCGAGCGGACAGGCTCGCCGAAGCCGCCCGAAGCCGCCGGGCCGGCCCGGCGGTTCCGGCTGACGGCCGGCTTCTACGACCATGACGTCCGGTTCGGTTCCTCAGTGACGATCGAGGTCCGGCGGGAGGCCGCACCAGGCCGCCTCGAGGCCGCGCGGCTGGTGCGGCCGGCCATCGAGGTGGAGATCGCGCGGGCCCTCGGCAAGGGAGACTGGCGGCCCTCGCTGAGCTCCCTGGACGTCGTCGAACTGCTCGGCGGGTGACCCGGGCGGGGGCCGCTAGGCCCGGCCGCGGCCGATCTGGCCGTCGAAGCGCCAGCCGCGGGCCAGGCAGGCCTGCCGCACCGCGTTCCGGGAGAAGAAGCCCAGGACGATGCCGGTGCCTGAGCCCGCGATGGTCAGCTCGATGGTCCAGATCCGGGGGCCGCGCCGCCGCTGCACGAACCGGAGCTCATCTCCCTGCTGGCGCGACAGGGTAGACACCTGGCCATTGCGGGGCACGTACCTGATCACGTCCCCGGCCACCTCCAGGCGCGCGGGACGCCGGGCCATCATGATCCAGGCCCGTACGCAGACGAGCACGAGGATGCCGAAGATGACCGCGACGGCGGCCCGCCCCGGCGTGCTCTGCGCGCCGGTCACCCCCCTGGCCAGCGCCACGGCGAAGGCCAGCGACAGGAAGCCGAACAGGATCCCGATCTGTGACCGGCTTTCGGAGACGACGATGGCTCCCGGGTCGGCGGCGTCTCCCGGAACCACGCTGTCCACCCGCGAGTCGTAACGCCGGCCTCCTCTACAGTGGCCCTCGTGGCCGAGCCGTTCCCCAGCCGGATGATCCCGCCCAGGTCAGGGCAAGATACGTTGCCCGCCCATCTGGAAGCGCGGTACGGGATACAGGTGGCCCGGCTGACCGAGCTCGATCTCGGCGTGTACCGCGTTGACCGCCGGGATGGCCCGGACTGGGTGGCCCGGGTCTTCGCCGCGGACCGGCCACTGGCGGCCGCAGAGGGTGACGCGGCCCTGCTCCGGCGCCTCGAGCAGCAGGAGTTCCCCGCCGAGCGGTGCGCGGCGCAGGAGCCGGTCTCGGTGCATGAGGGACAGGGCGTCCTGGTCACCCGGTACGTGCCGGGCACCCGGGCGGACGGCAGCCGGCGAACCTTCGGCCGGCTGGGTGGCCTGCTCGGCCGGCTGCACCTGCTGCCCGCCGACCATGCCCGGGACGGCGGCGGCTGGCATCACCTGATCCATCAGGGTTCCCCGGCCGCGGAGATCGCGGCGGCCCGGTCCCGGCTGGAGGCGTCGGCTGCGGACCTGCCCGCGGACCAGCGGCCGCTGCTGACGGCGCTGCTGGCCGAACTGGACCGCGCGGACGACTGCGCGGACCTGCCGCAGGCGCTGATCCACCCCGACTTCGGGCCAGCAAACGCGATCCTCACCCCGGACGACGGCCTGATCCTGGTGGACTGGACCGGAGCCGGCCGCGGCCCGCGGCTGTACCCGCTGGCCTTCCTGCTCTGGGCGGCCGGCTGCCACGGGCCGTCCCGGCTGGACGCGGTGGTGGCCGGTTACCGCGAGCACCTCACGCCGCGAGACGACGAGATCGGGCGGCTGGCTGGCGCGATCTGGGCCCGCCCGCTGATCCTGGCCTGCTGGATGGTCCTGGCCGGCCGGAAAAGCCTGGCCGAGACCGTCGCGGAGCTGGCCGCCGACCGCGAGCTCGCGGAACGTTTCGCGGCCCACGCCGCCCAGGCTTTCCGGGCGGCCCCGGCCGCGGGCGGGACCCCGGCGCCCCCGCCGCGCGGCCCGGTCTCGCTGGAGGGCGTCGGCGGCACCGGGCTGACCGTCGCGGCCGTGCGGGCTGAGGAGACCGCCCGGCCGGACCGCCTCTTCGCCGACCCGATGGCCGCGGCGTTCGCCGCGGCCGGAGGACTGGAGCCGGGCGCTGGTCCCGGAGGCCGGCGGGGGTGGCGCTCCGGGTCTGGGTAGTGGCCCGCACCGTGTTCCTGGACGACCTGCTGGCCGAGGCCGGCCAGCAGGGCTGCCGTCAGGTCGTGCTGCTCGGTGCGGGGTTCGACGCCCGGGCCTTCCGGCTGCCCTGGCCGCCGGGCATCCGCTGCTTCGAGGTGGACACCCCGGACGTGCTCGGCCCCAAGGACCAGGTGCTCACCGCCGAGGATGCCGCGCCCGGCTGCGAGCGCCTCGTGGTGCCCTGCGACCTGCGCGACGACTGGCCCGCCGCGCTGCGCGCCGCAGGCCTGGACCCGGCCCGGCCGACCGCGTGGATCGCCGAGGGCCTGCTCGTCTACCTGGCCCCGGCGGACGTGGACCGGCTGCTGGACACGATCACCGGGCTCTCGGCCCCGGGCAGCTGGCTGGGGCTGACCATGACGACCCGGGAGGCCGGCTCGTTCGACGGCACCCGGCTGAAAACGTTGCGGCAGTCCCAGGCCCCAGACGACCCGGCTGGCTGGCTGGGCGCCCGGGGCTGGGCCGCGGAGATCACCGGCCCGCGTGAGGTGCTCCGCGCGCACGGCCGGCCCCTGCCTGAACGAGCACAGCCTGACCGGGCACGGGCTGAACGGGCACAGCCTGACCAGGCCGGCCAGGAGGACGAGGTCCGGCCGAAGGCGTTGCTGATCCGGGCCACCCTGGACCAGCGACGCGAGCCGCCCGGAGCACGCCCCGACGAGCCGCCGGGAGAACGCCCCGACGAGCCGTCCGGCGCGGCACCGGCGCGGCGGCGGCCACGGGCAGCATCAGCCCCGCGGCCCCGCACGCCGGGGCGGCGGGCCCAGCGGGAGACGGTCCTCGTTGCGGATCTTCAGTTCTCAGCCCTGCTGTCCCAGGCCCTCGTCGCGTTCACGATCGAGTTCGACAACGAATCCGAGCATCAGCTCCCGCACCGGACGACCTGGGGCCCGGCGGCTCATTCCGGCCGCGGGCCGTGGCTGGTGTCGCTGGCCATGTGGGCGGACTTCATCCGGTTCCTGCCCGCAGACGGGGTACCGCTGCGCGAGGTGGCCGACCTGGTCCCGCTGACCAACCTGGCGGGCCTGGAGCGCTGGGGGTACGTCGCGGTCGGGCCCGATCCGGCGGACCGCCGGCCGGCGCCGCCCCGCAGGGACCACGTGGTCCGGCCCACCCGGTGGGGCCGCCGGGCCCAGCAGATCTGGGCGCCGCTGGCCGGTGTGATCGGGGAGCGTTGGCGGGAGCGGTTCGGCGCGGACGTGGTCGACGGGCTCTCGGGGGCGCTGCGCGCCATCACCGATCCGTCCGGCGGCGGGTGGCCGCCGTTCCTGCCGGTCTCCGGCGTGCACCCGCCCGGGCCGGGCCGCGAACGGCCGGCCGTGTCGCTGGAGCACCGCGTGGCCAGCACGGATCTGCCCACCCTGATGGCCCGCGCGCTGATGAGCTTCCGGGCCGAGTTCGAGCCCGGGTCCGCCGTGCCCCTCCCGGTCAGCGCCAACGTGCTGCGGGTACTCAGCGCGGGCGGGCTCGCGCTGCGGGACGTGCCGCGCCGGGCCGGGATCTCGAAAGAAGCGGTCAGCGTGTCCGCGGGCTGGCTGGAACGGCACGGTTATGTAGTGAACGAGCCGGACCCGGCGGGCGGCCGCGGGCGGCACCTCCGGCTCACGCCCCGCGGTGAGCAGGCCCAGGACGACTACCACCGGCGGGCGGACCAGATCGGCGACGGCTGGCGGGCCCGGTCCGGGGACGGCGTGATCGGCGGGCTGGCCGCGGCGCTGCGGGCCCTGTACGCCCAGCCGGACGGGCAGGAGCACCCGCTCATCGCGGGCGGGCTGGTGCCGTACCCCGACGGCTGGCGGGCGCACCCGCCGTACCAGCGGCTGACTGAAGCCATGATCGCCGACCCCGCCGGGACCCTTCCCCACTACCCCATGGTGACCCACCGCGGCGGCTACCCCGACGGCAGCTGACCGCATGTTGTCGGAGTGCGGTGGGACAGTGTTCGACGTGAAGTCGATGGCCAAAAGGCTGTTAATCAAGGCCTTATCCACGCATGGTTGCTACAAAGAGAGCGAGCGGGGTATCCATGAAAAGTGGCGGTGTCCCTGCGGGAAGCATTCGACCGCGGTACCACGTCACGGTGAGATAACCGCAGGTGTGGTCCGCAAGATCGAACGGCATATGGCCTGCCTGCCGGAAGGATGGCTCCAGTGACTGCGGCCAGCACCAGCGCCCCGGTGACCTATACAGCGGTGTGCCAGCGAGCCGGCAAGTGGTGGGAAATCACGGTGCCCGAACTGGACGAGGTAACCCAGGCCCGGCGCCTGGACGACGTGCCCGCCACTGTGGCCGACCTCGTCGCGCTCATGACCGGCGCAGATCCGGCGAGCATCCGGGTGGAGGTGAAGGCGCAGGCAGCAGGGCCCAGCCTCGTCGCCTCAGGCTGGCTCAAGGCCGCGGTGGCCGCTGCGATCCTCTTTGCGATCATCCGCCGCGTGATCCGCGCCTGACCCGGGGGTCAGTCGAGGGAGAAGTAGTCGGGGCTGGGGTAGACGCCGGTGAGCTGCTTGCGGCGCTGCATGAGCAGGTCGTTGAGCAGGCTGGAGGCCCCGATCCGGAACAGCGCCGGGGTGAGCCAGTCCGGCCCGGCGGTCTCGTTGACCAGGACCAGGTAGCGGACCGCGTCCTTGGCGGTGCGCACCCCGCCGGCCACCTTGACCCCGACCCGGCGCCCGGTGGCCGCCGCGAAGTCGGCCACGGCGCCCAGCATGACCAGGGTGACCGGCGGGGTCGCGGCCGGTGACACCTTGCCGGTCGAGGTCTTGATGAAATCCGCCCCGGACAGCATGGCCAGCCAGGAGGCCCGGGCCACGTTATCCAGGGTGGCCAGCTCCCCGGTCTCCAGGATGACCTTGAGGTGAGCCGGGCCGCAGGCGTCGCGGACCGCCCGGATCTCCTCGGCGACCTGCCCGTACCGGCCGGCCAGGAACGCCCCCCGGTCGATGACCATGTCGACCTCGTCGGCGCCCGCCGCGACCGCGTCGGCCACATCGGCCAGCTTGACCGCCAGCGAGGCGCGGCCCGACGGGAACGCGGTGGCCACCGAGGCGACCTTCACGCCGCTGCCGGCCAGCGCGCCGCGGGCCACCGTGACCAGGTCGGGGTACACGCACACGGCGGCGACGGGCGGCACCGCGTGGTCGGCCGGGTCGGGCTGGCGGGCCTTGGCGCACAGCCCCCGGACCTTGCCCGGGGTGTCCGCCCCCTCCAGCGTGGTCAGGTCGACCATCGCGACCGCGGCGTCCAGCGCCCACAGCTTGGCGTCCCGCTTGATGGACCGGGTGGCCAGGGTGGCGGCGCGCTGCGCCGCGCCCACCTGGTCCACGCCGGGCAGTCCGTGCAGCAACTGGCGGAGCGCGGCGTCCGAGGTAGCCACCTCGGCGGGGTTGAGGCTGAGCAGGTCCGCCCCGCCCGGCGCGGCGGACGCCACCCCGGCCTGGCCGGCCACCGCCGTATCGCGCTGCATCCCCACGCTCCTGCTGGTCGGGTGGCTCACCGGTGAACCGCGCTCACGGCCGCCCCGGTATCCGGACCACAGCATTACTCGCGGCGCGGGCGGTGGCAAATCCTGGCTTGATCACGGTGTCGATGATCCGCAACCGCTCGTCGAAATGCGCGAACGCGCTCTTCATCGCGTTGATCGTGAGCCATTCGATGTCCGACCAGCCGTAGCCGAACGCCTCCACCAGCCGCTCGAACTCCGAGGACACGCTGACCCCGCTCATCAGCCGGTTGTCGGTGTTCACCGTGACCCGGAAGGACAGCTGGCGCAGCAGCCCGATCGGGTGCGCCTCGATGGACGGGGCCGCGCCGGTCTGCACGTTCGAGGAGGGGGCCATCTCCAGCGGGATCCGGCGGTCCCGGACGTAGCTGGCCAGCCGGCCCAGCGTGGCGTGACCGTCCGCGCCGATCCGGATGTCGTCCACGATCCGCACGCCGTGGCCGAGGCGCTCGGCCCCGCACCATTGCAGCGCCTCCCAGATGGACGGCAGCCCGAAGCCCTCCCCGGCGTGGATGGTGATGTGGAAGTTCTCCCGGGCCACGTACTGGAACGCGTCCAGGTGCCGGGTGGGCGGGCTGCCCGCCTCGGCGCCGGCGATGTCGAAACCGACCACGCCCTCGTCCCGGTGCCGCACCGCGACCTCGGCGATCTCCAGCGAGCGGGCCGCGGTGCGCATCGCGGTGAGCAGCGCGTACACGGTGATGCCCCGCCCGGCGCTGCCGCGGCGGAAGCCTTCCAGGACCGCGCTGACCACCTGCTCCAGGGTGAGTCCGCCGGCCACGTGGAGCTCGGGGGCGAACCGCACCTCCGCGTACACCACCCCGTCGGCGGCGAGATCCTCCGCGCACTCGGCCGCGACCCGGATCAGGGCCTCGCGGGTCTGCATGACCGCGACCGTGTGCTGGAACGCATCCAGGTAGTACTTCAGGTGGCCGCGGTTCGCCCCGCGGCGCAGCCACTGCTCGACCTCCGCCACGTCCTGCGACGGCAGCCGGTCATAACCGATCTCACGGGCCAGGTCCACCACCGTGGCGGCCCGCAGGCCGCCATCCAGGTGGTCGTGCAGCAGCACCTTGGGAACGGCCCTGATCTCCTCGATTGTCGGAGCCATGCCCCCCATTGTCACAGATGATCGATGACCAGCGGCGGGACGTCCGGTGGCCGTTCGCCGACCGTGACCGCACCGGCCAGCGCGGCGGTGGCCCGGCCGAACCGGGATTCCTCGTCGGTCAGCAGTTCCAGCAGCGGCTGCCCCCGCTCGACCCGCTCGCCCGGCTTGGCCAGGCAGCGCACCCCGGCGGCCGGGCTGACCGGATCTTCCTTGACCGCACGCCCGGCGCCGAGCCGCCAGGCGGCCACCCCGACCGCCCGGGCGTCGAGCCGCTGCAGCCAGCCATCCTGGGGCGCGGGCAGCACCAGCCTGGTGTGCCGGGCCGCGGGCAGCGGCGCGTCGGGGTCGCCGCCCTGGGCGCGGACCATGGCCCGCCAGGCGGCCAGCGCGCGGCCGTCGGCCAGCGCCGCCGCCGGGTCCGCGTCGATCCCGGCCAGCCGGAGCATCTCGCGGGCCAGGGCCAGGGTCACCTCGACCAGATCCGGCGGCCCCTCGCCGCGCAGCGTGGCCACCGCCTCCCCGACCTCCACGGCGTTACCCACGGCCCGCCCCAGCGGCGTGTCCATCCTGGTCAGCAACGCCGAGGTGGCCACCCCATTCTCCGCGCCCAGGGTGACCATGGTCTGGGCCAGCAACCGGGCCTGCGGCTCCTCGCGCATGAACGCGCCGCTGCCCACCTTCACGTCGAGCACCAGCGCGCCGGTGCCCTCGGCGATCTTCTTGGACATGATCGAGCTGGCGATCAGCGGGATCGACTCCACGGTCCCGGTCACGTCGCGCAGCGCGTAGAGGCGGCGGTCGGCCGGGGCCAGCCCGGGCCCGGCCGCGCAGATCACGCAGCCGGCCGTCTGCAGCACCGCGCGCATCTCGTCGTTCCGCAACGAAGACCGCCACCCGCTGATGGCGTCCAGCTTGTCCAGGGTGCCCCCGGTGTGGCCGAGACCGCGCCCGGACAGCTGCGGGACCGCGGCCCCGCAGCTGGCCACCAGCGGCGCCAGGATCAGCGACACCTTGTCGCCGACGCCGCCGGTGGAGTGCTTGTCCACGGTGGGGCGGCCTACCCCGGACAGGTCCAGCCGCTCCCCCGAATCGATCATGGCCGCGGTCCAGGTGCGCAGCTCGGCGGTATCCAGGCCCTGGAAGTAGATGGCCATGAGCAGGGCGGACATCTGCTCGTCGGGGACGGCGCCGCCGGCCAGGTAGCGGTCGAACAGCCAGCGGATCTGGGCGTCGGTCAGCCGCTGCCCGTCCCGTTTGGCCCGGATCAGCTCCACCGCGTCGTGCTCGGCTGCGGCGACCTCGGCTTCGGCGGACTCAATTCCGGCGGACTCAGTCACGGCGGGCGCTCAGGTCGGTACCGCTGAACGCGCCCGGCAGCAGCTCACCCAGCTCCCGGGGGCCGGCCTCGGTGTCCAGCAGCAGGCCCGGGCCGCCCGCCTCCAGCAGCAGCTGGCGGCACCGCCCGCACGGCACCAGCGGCTCGCCGTCCCCGGCGACCACGCTGACCGCGGCCAGCCGGCCGCCTCCCGTCGCATGCAGCGCGCTGACCAGCCCGCACTCGGCACACAGGGTGAGCCCGAACGAGGCGTTCTCGACGTTGCAGCCGGTGATGATCCGCCCGTCCTCGGCCTGGCCAGCCGCGCCGACCCGCAACCGCGAATACGGCGCGTAGGCCCGCCCGGCCACGTCGGTGGCCGCCGCCCGCAACTGCGCCCAGTCGATCATGCAGCAGCCTCCGTGTCGGGATCGTGCCTGCCCATAAAGATCGTGCCTGCCCCCGAAGCTAGCAGGCGGATAAATTCGTCGACGGCAGCGGAACGTGCGTGCCGGCTCCTTCGTGCTTGATGGGCGAAGGGAGGATAGCCAATGGCAGATGACCGGGCGGCCGGGGAACTGGAGCGCTTCCTCATCGAGCGCGCCGACCAGCTGATGCGCACGGCGGTGCTGCTCACCGGGAGCCGTGAGACGGGGCAGGACCTGCTGCAGACCGCGCTGGAGCGGTTGCTGCGGCACTGGCGCACGCTCGACGGTGACCCCGAGGCGTACCTGCGCCGCACGCTCTACAACCTGGCCGCGGACGGCTTCCGGCGCCAGGGCCGGCTGCAGCGGAAGCTGCAGCTGCTGCGGGCGGCGCCAGAGCAGCCCGCCGACGCCACGGCCGGGGTGGACCTGCGCGACGCGCTGGTGCGCATGCTGCTCCAGCTTCCGCCGCGGCAGCGGGCCGTCCTGGTGCTCCGGTACTGGGAGCAGCGGACCGAGGCGGAGACGGCGGCGGCGCTCGGCTGGCCGGAAGGCACCGTCAAATCGGCAACGTCCCGTGGGCTGCGGCGGCTTCGGGAGCTCGCCCGCAGCTGGCCCGAGACCGAGCCCAGCCACACAGGACTTACCCAGACCGGCCTAAGGGGACCAGGCAGATGAACGTAGAGGTGGAAGAACTGCTCCGGGACGGCATGGAGCGTTTTACCGCGGAGGTACGCGCTCCGCAGGGTCTAGTCAGCAGCGCGGCCGGCGGGCTGCGGCGCCGCCGGATGGCCCGGCGCGCCATGGTGGCCGGCGGGGCGGTGACGGCCACCGCGGCGGCCGTGATCATCGTCACCGCCGCGGCGGGTGGCACCCCCGCGCGGACGGGCAGCAGCCTGGCTCAGGCCCGGGAAACCGCGTACATCGTCACCCGGGTCGAGAATGCGCTGGCCAGCGAGCACGGCGTCTACCACGGGGTGACCATGAGCACGGACGGCCAGCCGAGCGTGACCTGGGCCTATGGCCGGCGGAGCCGGTTCGAGGAGTTCACCGGGAGGCAATGCGGTCATGTTCTGGCGCCCAGCGGGGAGTGCACGCACGCCGGCGGATCCGAACGCTACCTGGCCCAGGGAACGGCTCTCGTCAAGGGGAAGCTGACCGAGGCCTACGTGACCTATTTCGACCAGCGGTACAGCCTGTCCAGGTACGTGTACACCCCACCCTCCAGCGCCTGCGGGAAGGCGGCGATGGAGATGGGCGGCCCGGCGCCGGCTAGCAGCGACTGGCCGGCCTTCGTCAAGGCGACCCTGGCCTGCGGGGGCGCCAGGGTGACCGGGCACGTGCGGATCAACGGCGTGCCGACTACGAAGATCACCGGGAAGCCGGTCACGGTCCGCCTGTCCCGGGGATACGGGAAGGTGGTGCACGAAAAGTACGCGCGGGTCCTATGGACCCTGTACGTGGACCCCCAGACGTACCTGCCAGTGCGCATGATCGGGGTGACCGAGACATTCGGCGGCTCAGGAGGCCCCACCCGCTTCGCGTCCGCGACCAGCGTGCGCTGGCTGCCACCAACCGCCGCCAACCGGGCCAAGGCCCTGGTCACCATCCCGCCCGGCTATCACCAGGTGAGTTCCGCAGCCAACCAGTAGCCGCCAGCCAGCGGGGGCATGGCGGGTGATCCGGCCCGGGGCGGTCCGCCCCGGGCCGGGCGGCTCTCATGACTCGGAGTCGTACCGGAAGCCGCCCAGGAAGCGGCGGAACAGCCCACCCTCACGCGGCAGGGGTTTCCCCGGTGGCGGGGCCGTGGGCAGTTCCTGCCCGACCGGCTGGTCGTAGTCGGCCCGGGCAATTGCGTCCACGACCTGGTCGTCGTCGAAATCCTCCGAACCGGGAATCTCTGGAACAAAGCCCACGAGGTCCCCGTCGAGCAGCACCTCGGCCTCCAGGGTCGCGGTGCCCTCGTTGCCCCAGATCGCCTCGCGGCGGTCGGGCAGCACGACGCGCACCCCGTAGACGTCAATCCCGGCATTCTCGAAATGCGCGTCGATACCCCGCTCGCGCAGCGCGTCGGCGACCCGTCGGGCCCGGTTCTCATCCATCCCGCCAATTTACCCGCGCCACGGCCGGGTGCCCGTTTTGCCAAGTGGCCGCCACCCGTTCACCCAGCAGCCGGTACCCATTCACCCCCGGCGTGGACGGCGCGCGCCGGTCACCTGCGGCGCTGGTGGCCGGTGGCCATGGCTGCCGCGTACCGGGCCAAATGATCACCGCGAGCCGCACGGCAGGACGGGCGGATTTCGATTTGGCAACGGGACGGCTGCGGCCGCCTGTCACCGCTTCCCTGGCTGCGCTACCAGGTCTAACCTGCGGACATCCCAGAGCGGGGCGTTTGGGATCTTCCAAGGTCCCGCGTACCGGGCGGAAATGGGGGGCCACCGCGGCCCTGCGGGTGGCGCGAGCCACCCCCCGGAGAGGCGGCCGCAGCCGCACCGGAAGATGCAGGCGGTGTCAACCGCCCCGGATCAGGAGGTTTTCGTGAGACGCACGATTCCGGCCATAGCGGCCTTCGGCGCGCTGGCGCTGCTCGCCGCGGCGTGTGGCAGCAACACGTCCGGCCCCTCTGGCTCGTCCAGCGCATCGAGCAGCGCGAAGGTGGCCAGCTTCAAGGGCTGCATGGTCACTGACACCGGCGGTATCGACGACCGCTCGTTCAACGCGTCGTCGTGGCAGGGCATGCAGCAGGCCGCGGCCGCGGACCCGAGCGGTGTCGCGGTGAAGTACCTGTCGTCCAGCTCGCAGAGCGACTACGTGCCGAACATCAACGCGTTCATCGCGCAGAAGTGCGGGATCATCGTGACCGTCGGCTTCCTGATGGGCAGCGCGACGCAGTCCGCGGCCAAGGCGCACGCGAGCCAGAAGATGGCGATCGTCGACTTCAACTACACGCCGCCGCTGAAGAACGTGGACGCGCTGCTGTTCGACACGGTCCAGGACGGCTTCCTGGGCGGCTACCTGGCCGCCGGGATGACCAAGACCAAGAAGGTGGCGACGTTCGGCGGCATCAAGCTGCCCACGGTCACCATCTACATGGACGGGTTCTGGGACGGCGTGCAGTACTACAACTCCCAGCACCACACCAACGTGAAGGTGCTCGGCTGGAACGAGAAGACCCAGAACGGGAACTTCACCGGGGACTTCACCAACCAGACCAAGGGCCTGACCCTGACCAACACGTTCATCCAGGAAGGCGCGGACATCATCTTCCCGGTGGCCGGGAACGTCGGCCTCGGCGCCGCCAAGGCGGTGCAGACCGCTGACCAGCAGGGCCACAACGTCAACATGATGTGGGTGGACACCGACGGCTGCGTGAGCGCCGCACAGTACTGCAAGTACTTCATCACCAGCGTGGAGAAGGGCATCCAGACCGCGGTGAAGACCGCCGTGCTGGGCGCCGCGCACGGCACCTTCAAGGGCGGCAACTACATCGGCACGCTGGCCAACGGCGGGGTCACCCTCGCCCCGTACCACGACTTCGCCAGCAAGGTCCCGGCCGCGCTGCAGTCGGAACTGGCCAAGGTGAAGGCGGGGATCGAGAACGGCAGCATCAAGACACCCACCAAGAGCCCGGTGTAACCCGGACGGGTAGTTTGGCTCCGCGTGACCCGGGCGGGGATCCCGTCCGGGTCACGCTGGGCGTTCGCCCGGGTCACGCGCTCTTACCTGAGGAGCCGCGCCATTCAATCCACCCGCACCGACCGCTCGCGCAGGCTCTGGCCTGCGCTCGCTAGCCGGTATTGAATAACGCTCCGGGAGGCGGTCGGTGAAGCTTGAGCTGAAGGGGATCACGAAGCGCTACGGCAGCCTCGTGGCCAACGACCACATCGACCTGACCGTGGAACAGGGCCAGATCCACGCCCTGCTCGGCGAGAACGGCGCGGGCAAGACCACCCTGATGAACGTCCTGTTCGGGCTGACCCAGCCGGACGAGGGCGAGATCCTGATCGACGGCCAGCCGCAGCACCTCGGCTCGCCGAGCCACGCGATCCGGGCCGGCATCGGCATGGTGCACCAGCACTTCATGCTGGTCCCGGTGTTCACCGTGGCCGAGAACGTCACCCTGGGCATGGAACGCACCCGGGTGCTCGGCCTGCTCGACCGGCGGCGGACCCGCCGGGACGTGCGCGAACTGTCCGAGCAGTACGGGCTGCAGGTCAACCCGGATGCGCTGGTCGAAGACCTGCCGGTGGGTGTCCAGCAGCGGGTGGAGATCGTCAAGGCGCTGCTGCGCGAGGCGAGCGTGCTCATCCTGGACGAGCCCACCTCGGTGCTGACCCCGGGTGAGACCCAGGAACTGTTCCGGATCATGCGGGACCTGCGGGCCGGCGGCCGGTCCCTGGTGTTCATCTCGCACAAGCTCAAAGAGGTCCAGGAGATCGCCGACGTCATCACGGTCATCCGGCGCGGCCAGGTGGTCGGCCAGCGGCCGCCGACCGCGAGCGACGCCGAGCTGGCCGCGCTGATGGTGGGACGGTCGGTGCAGCTCCGGGTGACCAAGCCGCCGGCCAGCCCGGGCGAGGTCCGGCTCGACGTGCAGGACCTCACGGTGGCAGGCGAGGAAGGCAAGCCCGCTGTGGACGGGGTGTCGTTCCAGGTCCGGGCGGGTGAGATCCTCGGCGTGGCCGGGGTGCAGGGCAACGGGCAGACCGAGCTGTGCGAGGCCCTGCTCGGCCTGCTGCCGCCGGCCGGCGGGTCGGTCCGGCTGGAGGGCCGGGACCTCACCCACGCCACCCCGAAGCAGCGGCTGCGCGCGGGGATCGGGTACATCCCCGAGGACCGGCAGGAAGACGGGCTGGTGGCCGGGTTCTCGGTGGCCGACAACCTCGTCCTGGACGTGTACAGCCAGCCGCCCTACTCGTCGGGGATCGCGCTGAACCTCGACACGATCCACTCGACCGCAGCCGAGCGGGTGGCCGACTTCGACATCCGGACCACCTCGACCGCGACCCAGGCGGGCACGCTGTCCGGCGGCAACCAGCAGAAGGTCATCCTGGCCCGGGAGATCGGCCGGGACGTCCGGCTGCTGGTGGCCAGCCAGCCGACCCGTGGCCTGGACGTGGGTTCCATCGAGTTCGTGCACCGGCGCATCGTGGAGGAGCGGGACCAGGGTGTGGCGGTGCTGATCATCTCGTCGGAACTGGACGAGATCTACGCCCTGTCCGACCGGATCGCGGTCATGTACGAGGGGAAGATCACCGGGTTCCGGGACCCGGACGTCCCCGCCGAGGAACTGGGCATGCTGATGGCCGGCGCGACCGACGCCGACGCGGCCGCGTCCCGGCACGGCGAGGGCCTGGGCGCGGCCGGCGCCGAGACCGGCCTGATGGCCTCGGGGCTGCTCGGCATCGGCGTCCCGGGTACCGGGCCGCCCGCCGATGCAGGGCCCGCTGATACGGCGCCCGCTGATACAGCGCCCGCTGATACGGGGGACGGCGACCCGGCGGACGACGGAGGTGAGCCCGAATGAGCGAGCCAGCATCGCCCCCGACGCCGGCGCCCGCAGAGCCCGCCGCCGGCCAGGCCAGTCCGGCCCCGCGCGGCCGGGGGCAGTTCGGCCGGACCGTGCTCGACGCCATCCTCGAGGGCAACTCGGCGGTGGTCACGATCCTGGCCATCGCGGTGGCCCTGGTCCTGGGCGGCCTGCTGATCGCGTTCACCGACCCGGTGGTGCTGAAGGCGTGGGGCTCCTTCTTCTCCGACCCCGGCAACGCCATCGCTCAGGCCTGGGATGCTGCCGCAGGCGCGTACGTGGCCATGTTCGAGGGCGCGATCATCAACCCGCACACGGTCGCGGCCGTGTTTGACCAGGCGTCCCTGGCCACCGCCCTGCACAACGGCTACATCAGCGCCGTGTTCAGCCCGCTGTCCGAAACCGCGGTCAACGCCACCCCGCTGATCTTCACTGGCCTGTCGGTGGGCCTGGCCTTCCGGGCCGGCCTGTTCAACATCGGGGCGGCCGGCCAGTGGATCGGCGGCGCGATCGTGGCCACCTGGCTCGGCTTCGCGGTGAGCCTGCCGCCGGTCATCCACGTAATCGTCTGTGTCCTCGGCGCGTTCGCCGGCGGGGCGGTGATCGGCTGGATCGTCGGGGAACTGAAGGCCCGCACCGGGGCGCACGAGGTCGTCGTGACGATCATGCTCAACTACGTCATGTACTACTTCCTGGCCTACATTCTCGGCACCAGTTCACTGCAGCAGCCGCACAGCACCAACCTGATCAGCCCGGTGATCGCGATCGACTCGCGGCTGTGGCACATCGCCGGCCCCAGCCTCCGGGTCAACGCCGGGTTCCTGCTCGCGCTGGGCACCGCGGCCGGGGTGTGGTGGCTGCTGGAGCGCAGCACCACGGGCTTCGAGTTCCGCACGGTCGGCGCCAACCCGAGCGCGGCCCGGACCGCGGGGATGAGCGTGGAGCGCAGCTGGGTGCTGGTCATGCTGCTGGCGGGCGGCCTGGCCGGGCTGGCCGCCTCCTCGGTCATCCAGGGCACCGACTACCAGCTGAACTTCCAGAGCTATGGCACCTACGGGTTCGACGGCATCACCGTGGCCCTGCTCGGCCGGGCCCGGCCGCTCGGCATCGTGCTGTCCGCGCTGCTGTTCGGCGCGCTGCACGCCGGCGGCGTGCAGATGCAGGCGGCCACCCAGATCCCGGTCGACATCGTCATCGTCATCCAGTCCCTCATCGTCCTGTTCGTCGCCGCGCCACCGCTGATCCGGGCCATGTTCCGGCTGCGCCGGACCCGGGCCGCCGGCCTCAGCCAGACCGCCGCCAAAGGGTGGAACGCATGACCACGCTGACCACGACCGTCCGCTCTACGATGGCGGTCAACCGGACGCTGATCGCCTCCGCCACCTACGTGGCCTTCGGCCTGGCCGACATCCTGCTGTTCGGCCTGTTCAGTCACGGCGACGCGACGTTCGCGTTCGCTCAGTACGGGGCGAAGGTGGGCGTGCCCAACCTGGTGCTGCCCGCGGCCGCGGTGTGCTACGCGCTCGGTGCGGTCTCGATCGCGATCGGGGTGCTGCGGGCCGCGGTGCCGTTGTCCCGGGCCGGGCGCCGGGCCTGCATCGCCGGCGCCGTCCTGTGCTTCATCGTCTCCCTGCTGTGCTGGGCTGACGCGGGAAACTCCACCGCGCTGAACGTCATCAACCTGCTGCAGGGCACGCTGGTCTACTCGATCCCGCTGATCCTCGGCGCCCTGGCCGGCTGCATGTGCGAGCGGTCCGGGGTGATCAACATCGCCATCGAGGGGCAACTGCTCGTCGGCGCGTTCGCCGCGGCCGTGATCACCAGCGCCTTCAGCTCGCTCTGGCTCGGGCTGATCGCCGGGTCGCTGGCCGGTGGCCTGCTCGGCGGGGTGCTCGCCGTGTTCGCCATCAAGTTCCTGGTCAACCAGATCGTGCTCGGCGTGGTGCTCAACGTGTTCGCGTCCGGGCTGACCGGCTATCTGTACGACCGGGCCCTGGTTCCGTACCAGAACCGGCTCAATTCGCCGGTCACGTTCAGCAGCGTGAAGATCCCGCTGCTCGGTGATATCCCCATCATCGGCCCGGTGTTCTTCGACTCGACGATCTTCCTGTACATCACCTACGCGATGATCGCCCTGGTCCAGGTGGGCCTGTTCCGCACCCGGTGGGGGCTGCGGGTCCGGGCGGTGGGCGAGCATCCGACCGCGGCCGACACCGTGGGCATCAAGGTGCTGGCCACCCGGTACCGGAATGTGCTCATGGGCGGGCTGATCGCCGGGATCGGCGGGGCGTTCCTGACCATCGGGCAGGTGGGCTCGTTCGGCAAGGACATGTCTTCCGGGGAGGGTTACATCGCGCTGGCCGCGATGATCTTCGGCCGGTGGACACCGCTGGGCGCGACCGCGGCCGCGCTGCTGTTCGGCTTCACCACCTCGCTGCAGTCCATCCTGGCCACGCTCAACGTCCCCATCCCGTCCAACATCCTGCTGATGGCCCCGTACCTGGTCACGATCGTCGCCGTGGCCGGCCTGGTCGGCAAGGTCCGCCCGCCCAAGGCCGACGGGCAACCGTACGTGAAGGCATGAGTGAGCAGGAGATCTTGAGTCGAGCGGGGAACAGCGGATGACAGATCCGTTCGCGGCCGCGGCGGCCAGTGCGGCCCGCCTCGCCGAGCTGACCGGGCAGGCCAGGCACGACGTGGCCGTGGTCCTCGGGTCCGGCTGGTCCCCGGCCGCTGACGCGCTGGCCAGCGGGCTGGATGCCACCGTCACCGAGATCCCGGTCGCCGACCTGGGCGGCTTCCCGCCGTCCACCGTGCCCGGTCACGCCGGCCTGGCCCTGTCCATGGTGACGCCCGGGCTGCGGCTGCTCGCGCTGGTCGGCCGGGTGCACCTGTACGAGGGGCATCAGCCCAGCGTGGTCGTGCACGGGGTGCGGACCGCCGTGGCGGCTGGCTGCCGGGTCGTCGCGCTGACCAATGCGGCGGGCGGGATCGCCGCGGACTTCCGGGTCGGCCAGCCGGTGCTGGTCCGGGACCATCTCAACCTCACCGGCCGGTCCCCGCTCGCCGGGCCGGGCGCGCCGCCGGAGGGATACCCGTCCCGGTTCACCGACCTCACCGACCTGTACTCGGCGCGGCTGCGGGCGCTGGCCCGGGACGCCGATCCCAGCCTGGCCGAGGGGGTGTACGCGGCCATGCCCGGCCCGCACTACGAGACGCCCGCGGAGATCCAGATGCTCGCCACCCTGGGCGCGGACCTGGTCGGCATGTTCACCGTGCTGGAGGCGATCGCGGCCCGCCACCTCGGCGCGGAGGTGCTGGCCATCTCGCTGGTCACCAACCCCGCGGCCGGCCTGGCCGCAGCGGGGCTCGATCACGCCGACGTGGTCGCGGCCGGGCAGGCCGCCGCGGGCCGGATGGGCGCCCTGCTGGCCCAGGTGCTGCCCCGGGTGACATGATCCCCGGCCACCCGGTTCCCGGCGACCCTGTCCCGGGCGAACTCGCGGAGCGGGCCCGGGCCTGGATCGGCGACGATCCGGACGCCGCAGACCGCGCCGAACTGGAGGATCTGCTGGCCGCGGCCGCCCGTGGTGACACCGCGGGCGGCGCGTCGGGCCAGGCGGCCGCCGCGGACCTGGCCGACCGGTTCGCCGGGCGGCTCGAGTTCGGCACGGCGGGCCTGCGCGGCGCGATGGCTGCGGGCCCGAACCGGATGAACCGCGCCGTGGTCCGGGCCGCGACGGCGGGGCTGGCCCGCTGGCTGCACGAGCACCGGCCGCCCGGAACCGGGGTGGTGCTCGGCTGGGACGCCCGGCATCGTTCGGCGGAGTTCGCCAGCGAGGCGGCGGCCGTGCTGACCGGGGCGGGCATCCCGGTGCACCTGCTGCCCGGCCGCAGCCCCACGCCACTGCTGGCCTTCGCGATCCGGTATCTGTCCGCCGCGGCCGGGGTGATGATCACGGCGAGCCACAACCCGCCCGCGGACAACGGCTACAAGCTCTACCTCGGCGACGGCGTGCAGATCGTCCCGCCGGTGGACGCCGAGATCGAGGCCGCGATCCAGGGCCTGGGCCCGCTGTCCGGGATCCCGCTGGGGCCACCTGGCGGGCCGCTGATCACCCAGCACGGGGACGAGATCGCGCAGGCCTACCTGGACGCGATCCTGGCCGCCTCCCCCGGTGTGCCGCCTCCCGGCGGCCGGGTCAGGGACGTGCGCGTGGTCTACACGTCCCTGCACGGGGTGGCGGGCCCGCTGATGCTGCGGGCCATCGACCGGGCCGGGTACCCGGCCCCGTACGTGGTGCCCGCGCAGGCCAAGCCGGACCCGGACTTCCCGACGGTGTCCTTCCCCAACCCGGAGGAACCCGGGGCGCTCGACCTCGCACTGGCCGACGCCCGCCGTCTGGAGGCCGACCTGGTGCTGGCCAGTGACCCGGACGGGGACCGGCTCGCGGTGGCGGTACCCGACCCGGCGGCCAGCGGCGGCTGGCGGAAGCTCACCGGCGACCAGGTGGGCGGGCTGCTCGGCGCGTTCGTGCTCGACGCGACCCCAGGCCCGGTGGATGCAGGCCAGGCGGATTCAGGCTCAGGGAATCCAGAACAGGCGGCTCCGGACCGGCGGCTGGCCGCGACCACCGTGGTGTCGTCGTCGCTGCTGTCCAGGATCGCCGCAGCAGCCGGAGTGCATTACGCGCAGACGCTTACTGGCTTCAAATGGATCGTCCGCGCGGCGGATCAGCGGCCGGGGACGCGGTTCGTATACGGATACGAAGAAGCGCTCGGGTACGCGGTCGGTGACGTGGTGCGGGATAAGGACGGGATCAGCGCCGCCATCGCCCTGCTCGGCTTGGCGGCGCAGGCCTGGGCGGCCGGGCAGTCGCTGCTGGACCGCTGGGACGCACTGGAACAGGCGCACGGGGTGCACCTGACCGCGCAGCTCACCCTGCCGACCCGGGCGCCCGGGGAGATCATGGCCGGGCTGCGGGCGACGGCGCCGGGCACCCTGGGCGACGCCTCGGTCCGCAGCGTCACCGATCTGGCCCAGGGCGGCGAGCTGCCCCCCACGGACGCGCTCATCCTCCGGCTGGACGACGCCCGGGTCGTGCTGCGGCCCAGCGGCACCGAGCCCAAGCTCAAGGCCTACCTGGAAGTCACCGAGCCGGTCGCGCCCGGCGGCCTGGCCGAGGCCCGCCGCCGCGCCGAGTCCCGGATGATCCCGCTCCGCGCCGCCGTCGAAGCCCTCCTGGCCCCGGCCCCATCGTGAGTCAGTCCAGCACGAAGTGGGCCACGAGCTGCTCCTCGCTGAAGCCCGGCGGCTGTCGGCTGGCCCACGCGGCGGCCAGGTACAGCCGGGATCCCGGCCGGGTCTGCGCCGGGGCGCGCCAGCGCAGCCTGAACGAATGCAGCCCTGCCGTGAGCGTCTGGCGGGAGTGAACCAGGACCGGATCGATCCCCGTGGGGCCGTCCGGGCTGCCGCCGACGGTACCCGTGGAGACGCCAAGCCACAGCGCCGACACCCGGGCCCGCCCCGGCACGCTCACTGCGACGGTGATCACCACGAGCCGGCCCGCCCGGACGTTCAGGCGGGGCAGATTTCTTGAGGGTGACGAGGGTCGCCCGTTGACGGCCACAGTGAACGTCACCCTGAACGGCGGTGCCGCCGGGCACAACGCACCAGCGGGGCAGCGCGGGGAGGAACAACCACCCGCCGCGAGCACTCCCGCCAGCAGCGCAGCCATCAGACTGGCCCGGATGACCGCTCTCACCCCGGCAGGATATGAGGGACTGAGCGGGTGCGCGCCGGGATAGGTGACTGTTCGCCACGAGTGTGGTCACTGCACGAGGCGCGGAAGCTTACCGCCGCGGCTTTGCTGTAATGACCTGGCCATTCCAGCGGTTGACATGCGTGAGTGCGGGGGCGACGGTGGTGACCGGCCAGAGAGGCAGGGTCAATGTCCAGTGCGCAGTTGTACGACACCATCGGAGCCACGTACACCGTGACGCGGCGCACCGAGCCGCGGATCGCCGCGCGGATCTGGGCTGCGCTCGGCGACGCCCGGACCATACTGAACGTCGGGGCGGGCACCGGCTCCTACGAGCCCCCCGACCGCCACGTCCTCGCGGTGGAACCGTCGGCGCTCATGCGTTCGCAGCGCCTCCCGGACGCGGCGCCGTGCCTGGCTGGATCGGCCGAGAACCTGCCGTTCGATGACCAGTCCTTCGACGCCGCGATGGCTTTTTCCACCATCCATCACTGGCAGGACCCGATCGCCGGCCTGCGTGAGATGCGGCGCGTTGCTCGCCGCGTGGTGGTGTTCGCCGGCGACACCAGTGACCCTAGCCAGTTCTGGCTGACTCGCGACTACCTGCCCGAGTTCGCTGCCTTGAGAGCCTGCAGAGTCTTGGCCTCGCTGACCGAGCTGGCCCGCGCGATCGGAGCCCGGATGGAACCGGTGCTCATCCCGTGGGACTGCGCTGACGGCTTCTTCGAGGCCTACTGGCGCCGGCCCGAGGCCTACCTGGACGTGAATGTCCGTCGCGGAATATCGGTCTGGGGCGCAGTCGGGCCGGACACCGAGCAGAGGGCAGTGCACCGCCTCCGTGATGACCTCGCCTCCGGCCGGTGGACCGAACGGAACCGCGACCTCCTCGATCTCGACGCAGCAGAGCTTGGCCTTCGCCTGCTTATCGCCTGAACCCGCCACGGCCACCGCAAACTAGTGCTCGGCCGGGATCCGACCGCTCGCTGCCGCAAATCGGATTCTCCGCGTCCCCCATAGCGGCCCCTTATTGACCGGGACCATGGAGGGTGCCCCGGTCGCGGGGACGGCTCGATTCGCGGACCACCAGGCTGCACGGCAGCAGTTGCAGGCCCGAGCCCGGGTGCCCGTCCACCGCGGCGAGCAGCCGTTCACCCGCCGCGCGGCCCAGCTGGCGCAGGTTCATGTCCAGAGTCGTGAGCGGCGGGCGGCACGCGGTCGCGATGACCCCCCAGTTGTCGAAGCCGACCAGGGCCACGTCCTCCGGAACCCGCAGGCCGGTCTCACGCAGCCGGTCGGCGACACCGCGGGCGATCTGGTCGTTGCCGCAGAAGATGGCGTCAAGCCCGGGGGCGTCGCGCAGGAGCAGGTCCACACCACGGCGTCCCCATTCCTCGGTCCACTCGCCGTACCGGACCCGACCGCCGGCCAGGCCCAGCCCCGCCGCCGCGAGAGCCCGCTCCGCGCCCGCCGCGCGCAGCACGGCCGCCCGGAACCGGCGCGGCCCCGTCACATGACCGATGGTCGTCCGCCCGGTGCTGAGCAGGTGCCGGATGGCCAGGGCACCGCCGTCCTCGTCGTCGGGCACCAGGGAGAGATCAGCCGGGTCGCTGGAGTAAGCCATCGCGTAGACCACGGGGACCCGCAGGTCCCGGCCGATCGGCTCGCGCTGGTCCTGGCGGCGCCCGGTGACGATGATGCCGTCCACCCGGCGTTCCAGCAGGGCCTGGAGATAGTGCTGCTCGCGGAGGCGGTCGTCGCGGCTCTCACACAGGAAAACCAGGATGCGGCCGGGGCCGAGGGCGTCCTCCGCCCCCTGCACCACCGGGATGCTGAAGCGGCCGAAGCTGTCCGTGGTGATCAGCCCGACGGTGAAGCTCCGGCCGGTCAGCAGGCCGCGGGCCAGGGCGTTCGGCTGGTAGCCGAGCCGCTCGGCGGCCTCCTGCACCCGCGTGGCCGTGCCGGCGCTGATGCCGGCGCGCCCGTTGAGGGCCTTGGAAGCCGTACCGGGCGAGACACCGGCGAGACGGGCCACGTCGGTAATCGTCACCGGTCCCTGGCCCGTGACCATCGCCGCTGCCTCCTTCGACGGCCGCGGCCGCGCTAGCGGCGCGGCGGCCCGGGCCCGGGCAGCCCTGGACCACCCGGCTGGTCACCACGAGTGGTGGAAATTGACGACATGTGAGGCTTGCCGGACCTGTTGACCCTGTCTGGTCACGGAGCCTAGCATCGCATTGCGAAAACCTTTGCCTTAGCGATCGATGCGGATCCGAGTCTCACCGAGGAGGCTACTTCGGATGGGTTCCTTCACGCAGAGTGATACGGCTCTGGAGTGGCGGGGCGGGCACGAAATCGTCCGCATCGAGCCCTGGGGCCGCAACAGCCTGCGGATACGCGGAACGCTGTGGCAGTCGATCCATGATGATCTTCCCGGGGCGCTCTTGACGGCGCCGCCCTCGGACTGCGACATCCAGATCTCGGACGGGCAGGCCACGATCACCAACGGCGCGCTGATCGCCGAGATTTCCGGATCGGGGCAACTGCGTTTCCTCCGCCCCGATGGGCGTGAGCTGCTGTCCGAGACGACGCCGCACTTCACCGGGCCGCCGACCCGCAGGTACGTCACGACCGGCGGCGGCACGCACCACTTCGAGGTGCTGTTCAACGCCCGGGACGGGGAGCGCTTCTACGGGCTCGGCCAGCACCAGCACGGCCTGCTCAACCAGAAGGGCGCCGTCGTCGAGCTCGTGCAGCGCAACACCGAGGTCAGCATCCCGTTCCTCGTCTCGAACCTCGGCTACGGCCTGCTCTGGAACCACCCGGGGACCGGCCGGGTCGAGCTGGGCGTCACGGCCACCCGCTGGGTATCCGAGGCCACCCGGCAGTGGGACTACTGGATCACCGCGGCCGATGATCCCGCGGACCTGCTCCGCCAGTACGGCGAGGCGGTGGGGCGCACCCCGATGCTCCCGGAATGGGCCTCGGGCTTCTGGCAGTGCAAGCTCCGCTACAAGACCCAGGACGAGCTGCTCGGCGTCGCCCGTGAGTACAAGCGGCGCGGGCTGCCGCTCTCGGTCATCGTCGCCGACTACTTCCACTGGACCCGCCAGGGCGACTGGAAGTTCGACCCGGAGGAGTGGCCCGACCCCGGGGCGATGGTCGCGGAACTGGACCGGCTCGGCGTGAAGCTGATGGTGTCGATCTGGCCCACGGTCAACCCGGACAGCGAGAACTACGCGGAGATGGAGGAGCTTGGCCTGCTGGTCGACAACGAGCGGGGCATCAGCGTCCAGCTGCCCATCTGGGACCGGGGCTCGGCCGGACGCGCGCTGATGACCTTCTACGACTCGACCAACCCGCAGGCCCGCGCCTACATCTGGGCCAAGGTCCGGGAGAACTACTTCAAGCACGGCATCAGGACCTGGTGGCTGGACGCCTGCGAGCCCGAGCTCCGGCCGGAGCAGCCGGAGAACCTCCGCTACCACCTCGGCCCCGGAGCCGAGGTCAGCAACATCTACCCGATGCTGCACGCCAAGGGCTTCTACGACGGCATGCGGGCCGAAGGCGAGGAGGAGATTCTCAGCCTGTGCCGGTCCGCGTGGGCGGGCAGCCAGCGCTACGGGGCCCTGGTCTGGTCCGGTGACATCGATTCGACCTTCGAGGACCTGCGGCGCCAGATTCCTGCTGGCCTGAACATCGGCCTGTCCGGCATCCCGTGGTGGACGACGGACATCGGGGGCTTCAAGAACGGCGACATCAACGACCCATCGTTCCGCGAGCTGATCGTCCGCTGGTTCCAGTTCGGCGTGTTCTGCCCGGTCTTCCGGCTGCACGGGGTCCGCCAGCCGGGCACCATGATCGGGTCGGAGCAGACCGGCGCGGCCAATGAGGTCTGGTCGTTCGGCGACGAGCAGTACACCATCATCCGGCAGCTTCTGTTCCTGCGCGAACGCCTGCGCCCCTACGTGATGGCCCAGATGCGCAAGGCCAGCGAATCGGGCCTGCCGCCGATGCGCCCGCTGTTCGTCGATTTCCCCGCCGACCCCGCGAGCTGGGACGTCGAGGACCAGTTCCTGTTCGGCGACGACATCCTCGTGGCCCCGGTCTACACCGAGGGGGCGCGTACCCGCCGCGTCTACCTGCCCGCGGGCCCGGAGGGCACCACCTGGCGGGACGCATGGACCGGCGCCGAGCACCAGGGCGGCGCGTGGATCACCGCCCCCGCCCCGCTGGACATCATCCCCGTGTTCCTTCGGGGTGGCGGTCAAGTCGAACCGTTCGGGTCCCCGGCGAGCCTGGGGCCCGCCGAGAATTCCGGGGAGTGACGCCCATTGGCCAGGACCGCAGCCCCGACCCGCCGGGCCCCTGACCGCCGCGCGCCGCGGCGCGGCCCAGCGACCGCCGAGGTGAGCCGGGCATCCGCCTGGACCCGTTACGCCCGCCTGGCGTTCCTCATCCCGGCCGTGCTCTACGTGCTCTTCGCGTTCGTGGTGCCGATCGTCTACAACCTCATCCTGAGCTTCGAGCAGACGTCCCCGGCCACGATCTCGAGCTTGTTCGCCCCGTTCGCCGGCCTGTCGAACTACAAGGCCACGCTGATCCAGCAGGTCACGCAGAGCGCCATCGCCCGTACCTTCATCTTCACCGGCCGGCTCGCTGCTCTTCCAGTTCATCATCGGCTTCAGCCTGGCTCTGCTGTTCAACCTGCGGTTCCCGCTCCGCCGGCTGGCCCGCTCCCTGATCATCATCCCCTGGCTGCTGCCGCTGCTGATCACCGGCTTCATCTTCCGGTTCCTGTTCCAGTCCGAGGCCGGGGCCATCAACCAGATCCTCGGTGACCTGCACCTCATCAGCCATCCGATCGGCTTCCTGACCTCGCCGGGATGGGCGTTCCTCGCCATCCTGATCGCCAACGTCTGGATCGGCATCCCGTTCTTCACCGTGCTCCTCTACAGCGCACTGCAGGACGTCCCGGTGGAACTGAAGGAAGCGGCGATGATCGACGGGGCCAGCGCGTGGCAGCGCCTCATCCGGGTCACCCTGCCGATCATCCGGCCGGTGATCGAGGTCGTCTTCGTCCTGGGCTTCGTCTTCACCGTGAAGGTGTTCGACGTGGTCATCGGCCTGACCCAGGGCGGCCCGGCGAACTCGACGCAGATCCTCGCCCCGTGGGCGTACCAGTTGTCGTTCCAGCAGTTCGAGTACGGCCAGGGGGCCGCCCTCAACACCATTCTGCTCGTCATAGCCCTGATAGCCGCACCGGTCTACATCTGGCTCAACCGCGAATCACTCCGGAGGACGTGACATGTCCCGGCAGCGCAGGTTTACCGGCCTCCTGGCCGCACTCGGCGCCCTCGTCGCGCTCGTCATTCTGCTCTTCCCGCTGTACGCGGTGATCGTCGCCTCGTTCGAGAACAACTCTCAGCTTCTCGGCACGCACTACAACTTCCTGCCGCCCACCCCGAGCTTCGCCAATTACAGCGCCGTCATCTCGGCCCAGGGCGGCCACATCGCCAGCACCCTGATCATCGGGGTCGGCACGGCCATCCTGACCCTGGCCATCGCCGTGCCTGCCGCGCACGCCCTGGCCCGCTACCGGTTCCGGGTGACCGCGCTGCTGGTCGGCGGGCTGCTGATCGCACAGATCCTGCCGTCAATTGTGATCGCTAACTCTCTCTTCCTCCTCTATCACAAGCTGCACCTGCTGAACTCGTATCCGGGCCTGATCCTGGCCGATGCGAGTTACGCCATCCCGTTCAGCATCCTGGTGCTGCGGGCCTTCATGCTCGGCCTGCCGAATGACGTTCTGCAGGCCGCGAGGGTGGACGGTGCCTCGGAGTGGAAAACATTCCTCCGCGTCGTTCTCCCGATGAGCCGTTCCGCCGTCATCACGGTGGCGGTATTCGCCTTCCTGAACGGCTGGGGCGACTTCATCTTCGCGCTCACCCTGCTGTCCGGAAGCACGTTCGAGCCACTCACCCTCAGTATCTATTCCTACATCGGGGAGTTCTCCTCCAACCTCGGCGAGGCCATGGCGCTGTGCGTCTTCGGCCTCTTGCCCGCAGCGATGCTGCTCATTGCCGCACAGCGTTACATAGCCGCCGGCCTCACCGTCGGATCGGTCAAGGGATAGCACCTGCCCATTCCGCCGGCCACGCCTGGCCGGCGGCCTGCCTCGAGAATCGCCGGCTTCGCCGGTCACGAAATCGGCTGGACCCATCGCCGGTCCGGCCAGGGATCAGGAGGGACACATGCAGATCACCAAGAGCCCCGGGCCGCGGGGCAGATCCGGGCCGGGCACCAGACGCCGCTGGGGGGCCGTAGCGGTCGGCGTGGTCGTGGCGGCACTGGCCGCGGCGGGCTGCAGCAGCGGCTCATCCTCGGGCAGCAACAGCAGCGGGAAGGTCACGATCACCGAGCTTGACTACTTCACCTCCAGCGGCGGCAACGCGGCGGTGAACTGGTACAACCAGAAATTCGAGGCGGCGCACCCCAACATCACGGTGAAGCGTGAGGTGGTCCCCTACGCCAACCTGATCACCAAGGTGCTGCAGGAGGCCAGCGCCGGCGACCTGCCGAACATCGTGATGCTCGACAACCCCAACGTGCCCGAGGTCGCGGCGACCGGGCAGCTCAAGCCGCTGAACGGCCTGCCCGGCTTCACCACCAGCGGCTACATCCCCGGTGCGACCAGCGAGTGCACCTACCAGGGCAAGCAGTACTGCTACCCGATCGGCACCAACACCATCGGCCTCTTCTACAACAAGGCCATGTTCGCGGCGAAGCACCTGTCCCCGCCGGCCACGTGGGCCCAGCTGCAGTCCGACGCGAAGGCGCTCACCTCCGGGCACACGTACGGCATCGCCTTCGACGCGACCGCCGACGAGCAGTCCACCTGGCAGCTCGAGCCGTTCTTCTGGAGCCAGGGCGGCAACCTCAACAAGGTGAACACGCCCGCGTTCTCGAATTCCCTCCAGCTCTGGGTCAACATGGTCAAGGACGGGTCCGCGTCCAAGTCCGTCCTGCAGTGGGGCCAGGACCCCGGACCTCACCCAGCAGTTCCTGCACAAGACGGCCGCGATGATCGAGGACGGCCCGTGGATCTTCCCCGAGCTGAACGCGGCGGGCTGGAAGTACAACAAGCAGTACGGCATCGTCAAGATCCCGACCCAGACGGCCGGCGGCACGGTGGTCGCGCCGCTGGGCGGGGAGACCTGGAACATCGGTAACTCCGGCTCTGCCCAGCAGCAGAGCGCGGCCTGGGACTGGATCAAGGGCGCGCAGGTGCCGTCGGTGATGACGCACGTGACGTCGCTGATGTACTACCTGCCGACCAAGCCCGCGGTGATCTCGCAGTACCTCAAGGGCGGCCCGGAGTACACGGTCTTCGCCAAGGAGACTGCGACGGCCCGGTCACGGACGACCCAGTACGGCGCCAACTACCCGAAGGTGTCGCAGGCGCTGTGGACCGCGATCCAGTCCGCGATTACCGGCACGTCATCGGTCAGTTCCGCGCTGACCCAGGCGCAATCCACTATTTCCTCGATACCGCAGGTCAAGGGCTGAGCCCGGCACAGCGGAGTACCGCGCGGTCCTGGCGGACGCCGCCCGCCAGGCCGCGCGGCCTGGACCCGCCCGCCGGGTCCGCGACGCCGGCCCGCCATCGAGCTACCGGCCCGGATGGTTTCATCCCCGGGCAGCGGGTAGCTCGGCACAGCGTGGGAGCGCCGATTGTTACAGGCCATGTCGTCGCGGGCCGTTATCACCTGATCTCGGCGCTCGGCAACGGCGGTATGGGCACCGTGTGGCTCGCCGACGATGACATCCTCTCCCGCCAGGTCGCTGTCAAGGAGGTATCCCCTCCCGCCGACATGACCGAGCATGAGCGTGAGATGCTCCGGGAGCGGACGCTGCGCGAGGCGCGGACCGCGGCCCGGCTGAGCCACCCGAACGTGGTGACGATCTACGACGTCGTCGAAGACGACGGGCGGCCCGTGGATTGTCATGGAGTTGAGTCCCGATCCCGGTCGCTGCGGGAGGTCGTGGAGGCGGACGGCCCGCTGACGGCGCCAGCAGGCGGCCAGGGTAGGGCTCCAGATCCTGGCGGCCTTAAGCGCTGCGCACGCGCTCGGCATCATGCACCGGGACGTCAAGCCGGGGAACGTGCTGATCGACGCAGGACGGCCGGGCGATCCTGGCCGATTTCGGGATCGCCCGGACGCAGGACAGCCCGGCGCTCACCACCTCCGGCGTGCTCGTGGGTTCCCCCTCGTACATCGCCCCCGAGCGGGCCCGCGGCGAGCCGGGCGGCCCGGAGTCGGACCTGTGGTCTCTGGGCGCCACGCTGTACGCCCTGGTGGAGGGACGGCCGGCCTACGACCGCGCCGGGGCACTGGCCACCCTGATGGCGGTGGTCAACGAGGATCCGGATCCGCCAAGCCGGGCCGGGGCGCTGTGGCCGGTCATCCGAGGACTGCTGGACCACGTCCCATCCCGGCGGCTGGGCCCGGCCGAGGCCGGGCGGATGCTGCGCCAGATCGCTGAGTCCGCAGACGGGTCCACGACCACCGGGTTGCCCGCCACCGCACCCGAAGCGGCCCGCGACGGGAACACCGGCCAGACCCGCATGGACAGCAGCCTCGAAAGCGCCGAGCACACCCGCACGCTCCGGCCTTGGGACCCCCTCCCGCCTCCCGAAGCTGACCCCGGCCCGGATGAGCCGACGCCCGATGCGTTCCTGGAGGAACCCGCTCTGGACGCCGTGCCGGACCAGCCTGAGCCCGACGCGCTCCCCGATCAGCCCGATCCCCACGCCCTTCCTGACCAGCCTGATCCCTCATGCTGTTCCTGAGGAGCCTGACCCCGGGCCACTCCCGGACGAGCCCGACCCGCGGGCCCTCCCGGACGAGCCCGAGTCCTTTGGTGAGCCCGAGTCCGGCCCGCGGGCCAGGGAAGCCGAGCCCGCCGTCCTGGCGGAGGCCCCGGACGCGGCGGCGGAAGCGGCCGTGGCCACCAGGCAGGGCCAGGCGCCCCAGCCGGAACCGGGACGGGCCCCTGAGCCCAGCGCTACCGCCCCAGGGCTCATCCCCGGCCTGGCCGGCTGGTTCCGTCCCGGGGAGGAGACCCGCGAAACACGCACCTCACGGCGCCGGAAGCCGCTCACCTGGGTGGCGGCCGCGGCGGCCGCGGCCGCCGTGGTCACGGGCGTGGTGATCAGCATGATCGTGACCAGTCACCACACGGCCCTGGCTGGGCCGAATCCGGGCCACGCTACGGGCCATCCCACGTCCTCGCATCTGGCCTCGCCCACGCCGAGCGCGAAGTCCAGTGGCCCGACGAGCGCACCGTCGTCCTCGCCGGCGGCGACACCGATCTCGACATCAACATCGGGATCCGGCCTGCTCGGCCCAGCCGTCATCCCGGCCGGTTACCACAAGTTCGTGAATTCGACCGGCTTCTCGATCGCCGTGCCCAACGGATGGCGGGTATCGCACCAGGGCCATTACGTCTATCTCCTGCCGCCATCGGGAGCGGAGTTCCTGCTCATCGACCAGAGCGATCACCCCCAGCCCAATCCGCTCAGGGACTGGCAGCAGCAGGAGGCCAACCGGGAGAGCACGTATCCCGGCTACCACCGGATCCGCCTGGAGGCCGTCCACTATCCGCCCGCAGAAAAGGCTGCGGACTGGGAATTTACCTACTACCACCAGGGTGTCCTGACCCACGTTCTCAATCGCAACATCCTGGCCAACTCCCGCCACGCCTACGCCTTGTACTGGTCCACACCTGAGAGCGAGTGGAGCCACGGCTGGCACACCTTCAAGGTCCTGGCGCAGACATTCAGGCCCGCCTCACCGTAACCGCGGCCGCGTCCGGGACACCCTTTCATGATCGCCGATATCCGAGCCCGGACAAGGCTGGCGAATTCCGTGTGATCATTGATCGCCCTCGCGGCGGGCCGCCCTCAGGGTCGTCCACGAAAGCCCAGGTAGATCGCGACACTCGGGCTGCCGAGGCAGATAGAAATCCAGGGCAGCGCGAAGTACTCTCCTGGAAATAACGCTCCGCCGGATTGGCCAGACATCACTTTCGTAATGCAATGTTCAAGTCGGCCAACGCAAAACAAAAGCCATAGTAAAGCATTTTGTTTACACCGGCTCTCCCGATTTGGGCTGAGCTATTCGATCACGGCAGGCGGAACACCGAGAGGTCAACCCAGTGCCTGACGACGAACAAGCTGGTCACGACGCAACTGACCGCGGGTCACCCGGCCGACGCACGGCACTTCGCATGGCGGGGCCAGCCCCGCGGACGTGGCCGCGGTCAGTCCGGGATCGCGACGATGACGTCCGACGCTTTGATCACGGCGATGACCTCCCGGCCCTCGGCCAGGCCGAGCTCCCGGGCCGCCTCGACCGTGATGGAAGCGACCAGCCGGACGCCGTTCGCGTCGAGCACGACGTTAGCGGTGGCCTCGCCGGCGTTCACGCCGGTGACCGTCGCCCTGATCTGGTTGCGCGCACTGAGCTGCATCGGCCTAATCCTAATGAGAGTTAGTGATCGGCTATCCGGCAGACTCAGGGTTGGTAGCCGCGGCGGGTGAGCACTCCACGTTCCTGGACGTTGAGTCCTGACGAAAGAGCGTGCCCCTGCCGGCTGGCCGGGAGAGTTGATCGCTGATGAGATGTCGTGCCCGCCCTGGTGTGGCGTGAGCACTGTGTCATTAGGTCGCGATAGTTCTCCCGCAGGCTGCTGGCGTGACCGGTGACCAGGACGGGAGAGACGTTGCAGCTTTTCGCTGGCGATGACTGGGCCGAGGACCATCATGACGTCGAGCTGATGGACGCCGCCGGGCCGCCGGGTGGCGAAGGCCCGGCTGCCCGAGGGCGTCGCCGGCATGGCCCGGCTCCACGCGATGATCGCTGAGCAGCTCGGCGAGGACGCTGATCTGGAGGACGCCGGGCAGGTCCCGATCGGGATCGAGACCGACCGCGGGCCCGTGGGTGGCCGGCGCTGATCGCCGCCGGCTACACGGTGTATCGCGATCAACCCGCTGCAGGCGTCCCGGTACCGCGAACGCCACGGTGTGTCCGGGGCCAAGAGCGACGCGGGTGACGCGCATCTCCTGGCGGACATGGTCCGCACCGACTCCCACCAGCTGCGCACCGTGGCCGGTGACACCGCGCAGGCCGCGGCGGTCAAGGTGGTCACGCGCACGCACAAGACGCTGATCTGGGAACGGACCCGGCACACCCAGCGGCTGCGGCACGCGCTGCGCGAGTACTTCCCCGCCGCCCTGGCGGCCTTCGAGGACCTGGACGCCCCCGACACCCTGGAGTTGCTGGCCAAGCGCCCCGGATCCGGCCATCGGCGGCCCGGCTGACGACCACGCAGATCATCGCCGCCTTCAAGCGCGCCCGTCGTCGCGACATCGCGGCGAAAGCCGGAGCGGATCCAGGCCGCGCTGCGCACCGAGCACCTGGGTCAGCCCGCCGTCGTGACCGCGGCCTACGCCGCCGTCGATCCGCGCCCTGGTCGCGATCCTGGGCACTCTGAATGAGCAGATCAAGCCCTGCAAGGGCAGGTCGAAGCCTATTTTGGCCAGCACCCGGACGCTGAGATCTTCGCCGTCCCAGCCCGGGCTGGGACCGATCCTCGGTGCCCGGGTGCTCGCAGAATTCGGCGACGACCCCAGCCCGCTACGCCTCCGCGAAGGCCCGCAAGAACTACGCCGGCACCACCCCCATCACCCGCCCGTCCGGCAAGAAGAAAATCGTCACCGCGCGGTACGTCCACAACGACCGGCTCATCGACGCCCTCATGAGCCAGGCCTTCTCCGCCCTCCAGCGCCTCTCCCGGCGCACGCGCCTACTACGACTAGCCAGCGCGCCCGCGGCTCTGAACTACCACGCCGCCCTGCGCCAGCTCGCCAACCGCCTCATCGGTATCCTGCACGGCTGCCTCAAGACCCGCACCCTCTACGACGAGGCCACCGCCTGGCCCCAGCACGCGGTAACCCCGAAAGAGGCTGCGGCTTGACATTTAAGCTCCTGGGATGTCTTTCGTGATCTTGCTACCGGCCCGACCAGGTATCTCCCCCCGCCCGGCGTCGCCAAAGCATCGGGCGCCGTGGCAAGCTCGGCAGTATGGGAAACGAGCAGGACAGCCTGGACGAGAGCGCGGCGTGTGCGGTCGCCCATGGTCACGCCCCCGAACCGGGCACCGACCAGACCCTGGTTGCGGCGTTCGCCTCCCCCGTCGCCGAGTACCTGCTGCACTTCGCGGGCGACGCCGGGTATCGCGTGGTGCTGCTGGAACCCGACCCGGACCGCGCGGCTGGCGCCCGGACCACCGGCTATGAGGTGACCGGAGACGCCGCGAAGTACCTGGATGCCACCGCCGATCTGGTGGTGACCGACCACCACCGGCCCGAGCTGGGGGTCGTGCTGCGCGACGCGCTGGCCAGCCCGGCCCGCTGGGTCGGGATCATGGGCAACCCGCGGCACCAGGGGCCGCACGTCGAGGCGCTGGCCGACCTAGGCGTGGCCGAGGCGGATATCGCCCGGGTGCACCGGCCGATCGGGCTGAACATCGGCTCCCGCACCCCGCCCGAGATCGCCATCTCCACCCTGGCCGGGCTGATCGCGGACCGCAACGGCCGTCCCGGCGGCTTCTCCTTCTGAATCCTTCCACGTCATTCGCGAGCGGGAAGCCTGCTGAGGCACGGGCCCGAGCAGTTCGTGATCAACTGATTGGTGTCGCTGTGACGACACCAATCAGTTGATCACGCCGGGGGCGAGCGTTTGCTGGGATTCAGAGGTCAGGTGGGCTGGCTGGGGTTTGGGTGCCTGGCACGGGACGCGGGACGTGGGACGGCGCGGGGCGAGGTCACGCAGGGCCTGGTCGCGCGGGGCTAGACATCCCACGGCTGGAAGGTGTCAAGCGGCCTGGGTGAGTCTGGTGCTGGTGCGGTGGGCCCAGGCGGTGTGTTCGTCGTAGGGGGTGTGGTGGGCCAGGCAGCCGTGGAGGATGCCGACGAGGCGGTTGCCGAGGGCGCGGAGCGCGGCGTGGTGGGTGTCGCCGGCGGCGCGGTGGTGGTCGTAGAAGGCGCCGGGCGCCGGGTGAGGCGGTGAGCGCGGCGAAGGCCCACAGGTAGATGGCGTCGGCGAGGCGCCGGTTGCGGACGTAGCGGGCCAGCACGACGCGCTTGGTGCCGGAAGCTCGGGTGATCGGTGACGTGCCGGCGTAGTTCTTGCGAGACTTGGCGGTGGCATAGCGGTCCGGGTCATCGCCGAACTCGCCGAGCACCCGGGCGCCGAGGATCGTCCCTAGTCCTGGCAGGGAGCGGACGACCTCGGCGTCCGGGTGCTGCTCAAAATCCGCGGCCAGCTCGCCGCTCGAGCGCGGCGATCTGGGCGGTCATCTCGGCGATCACTGCCACTGAGGCGCTGACCGATGGCGCCCATCGCGGCCGCGATCACCGGGGCGGGCGCGCAGCTGCGCGGCGCGCAGCGCGGCCTGGATCTCGCGCGGCCCGCTGCGTCGATGCGGCGCTGCCGGCCGCCGCGGCGCAGCGCCGCGGCGATCTTCGACCGCGACAGCGCCGCGCCGCAGCGCCGGGGTCGGGGCGATCGCGGAGCACCGCGAGGGCGTCGGCGCTGGTCAGGTCGTCGAACGCGGCCAGGGCGGCGGGGTAGAACTCCCGCAGCGCCGAGCGCAGCATGTTCACCTGCCGGTGCCGGGACCAGATCATCGACTGGTGCGCCCGGGCCAGGACCTTGACCGCCTCGGCCAGGTCGCTGTCGCCGGCGACCGGGCGGTGGTTGTGCCGGTCGGTGCGGACCAGGTCGGCCAGCACCTTCGCGTCGCCCGGGATCGGACTTCGCGCCCGAGGCCGAGTGCCGGTCCCGGTAACGCGACGTCGACATCGGGTTCACCGCGAACACCTGATAGCCCGCCGCGACCAGCGCGGCGACGAACAGGCCCCGGTCGGTCTCGATCCCGATCACCACCTCGCCCGGATCGTCGGCGTGCCGCGCCGACCAGCTCATGGAACCGGGCGATCCCCTCCACGCCCTCGGGCAGCCGGCCCCCGCCCAGCCGCCTGCCGTCCTCGTCCTCGACGTGCACGTCGTGATGGGCTTCCGCCCAGTCCACTCCCACAAAGATCATCTGGCTCCTCTCGCCGATCCGGCACCAAGCCATCGAGCCCGGAGGAGTCCAGCAGCTCCCTAATGGATCAGTGCTCGAGGCACGACATCCCACCAGCCATCACAGGAGACCTCACCAGCCGGCAGGGGCACGATCTAGACCTAGGACTCAAGGCCCGGGCGGCTGCAGTGCTCACCTGCTGGCGGCGTCAGCTGGGACTCATCCTCGCCCCCCTACTCAGCAAGCGCGTGGCGCGTCATCGACATCGGGCTAGGGGCGGGGACTGGGCGCCGGGGTCCAGACCTGCATGCGGCGTCCGTCCCGGTTGTCCCACTGGAAGTACGGGAGGGCCGTGGCCGTGACCTCCCGGCCGCCGGAGTCCCCGCCGGCCTGCGCCCCGTCGCCCTGGGCACCGCCGGCCTGAGCACCGCCGGCCGCCGCGTGGTAGGGCAGCCCGGCGTGCTGCGGCCCGGGGCGGTGCACGGCCCTGGCCCGGACCAGGACGGTGTCGCCGACGCCGGGGAGGGTGGCCCGGGCGTCCTCGAGCTGGCCCGGGACGAGGGCCAGATCCACGAGGTCGATCCCGGCGGGCTGGTCGGCCTGCTCGAGGCAGTAGACCAGCGGGCCCCGCTCGATCGCGACTGCCCCTTGCACCGCCTCGATCCGGCGGTCGGGGTAGGTCAGCCGGGGCGAGGTGTCCAGCTCGAAGCGGAGCACGTCGCCGGGGCGCCACTGGCGGCGCACCACCAGGTACCCGCCTTCGGCATCCGCCTCGATGAGGTTTTCGTTAAGGCGGATTTCCGGTACCGCAGACCAGGCCGGCACGCGCACGGCCAGCCCGCAGGCCTCCGGCGGGGCGTTAGTCACCCGCAACCCGACCGCGCCGGCCCAGGGGTAATCCGTGTCCATCTCGACGCTCAGGACCCCGCCGGCCACGGGGGCGTTGAGCGTCGCGCTGGTGAACTGCTGCACGTACAGGGTGCCGCCGGACACCGTGGCCAGGTAGTGCTGCAGCGAAGCCATCGTGCGCATGATGTTCGGCGGGCAGCAGGCACAGTTGAACCACTCCCGGCGCCGGCCGGGATCGTCCTTCTCGAAGTGGTCCGCCCGGCGCTCCAGCGGGTTGACGTAGAAGAACCGGGTCCCGCCGGTGGCGGTGGACGCGGCGAACCCGTTGTACAGGACGCGCTCCATCAGGTCCGCGTACCCGGCATCCCCGGTGGCCAGGAGCAGCCGCCAGGCCCACTGGAAGCTGGCGATGGCCGCGCAGGTCTCGTTGTAGGCCCGGTCCGGCGGCAGCTCGTAGCGGTCCCCGAAGCTCTCACCCTCGTGCCGTGACCCGTTCCCGCCGGTCAGGTAGGTCTTCGCGGCGATCATGTCGGCCCACCGGGTCAGGCTGGACTGGAGCAGCGCCGCGTCGCCGGTCTCCGCGGCGACGTCGGCGACGCCGGCGTCCAGGTACAGCGCGCGGACCACGTGCCCCACCTGGGTCACGGTGTCCCGGACCGGCTCGTGATCTTGCAGGTACCGGCTTCCGAACCCGGAATCCCCGATCAGCCCGTGCCCGCGCTGCTCGATGAACTGGCTGGCCAGGCGCAGATACGGCTCGTGGCCCGTCTCCCGGTACAGCTCCGCCAGCGCGGTCTCCACGATGGGGTGGCCGTCGATACCCTCCTGCTGGTCCAGGAAGTGATCCACGAGGTGGTCCGCGAACCGGCGGGCCACGGCGAGCAGCGCCGGATCCCCCGCGCCGCGCTGGCAGGCGAGACCGGCCTGGATCAGGTGGCCCGCGCAGTACAGCTCGTGACTCGAGGCCAGGGAGCTGTACCGGGCCCGGCCGGTGACCTGGATGCAGGAGTTCAGGTAACCGTCCGGCTGCTGCGCCTTCTCCAGCAGCGTGGTCGTCTCGGCCAGGAAGCTGGAGAGCCCCTCGTCCGGCGACCGGCCCAGTTCCCAGCCGATCGCCTCCAGGACCTTGTAGATGTCGGAGTCCATGAACACCGGGCCCCGGTAGCCCTCACGGGCCCCGGAGACGGCCAGGCGGACGTTGGCCAGGTTCCCGGCCGTCTCGAGCTGACGGAGCGCCAGCGGCAGGCTGGCCTCGGCGTTGCGTTGCTGCCAGGCATGGAGCAGCCCGCCGGACAGGCGGGCCCCCCCGCCGGTCAGCGGCTGGTGCGCGACCGCGGCCGACGCAGAGGGAACGGCCGGCCCGCGGCCAGCCAGGGACTCACCGGAGGCCGTCATGCCCTGGGCCCTTTCTAGGAATACGTTTTCCTTCGTAAGCTAGGGCCCACGAGGGACAGCGTCAAGACTGGTGAAACCGCCTCGTCTCGGACGATCGCTGACCCGGAGGACAAGGAAGACAATGGAGCAAGGGATTGCCCGCGCCGGGGCCTAACCTCAAGCGGGCGACCATCCGGGACGTGGCCGCACTCGCTGGCGTGTCGATCGGGACCGCATCCAAGGCCCTCAACGGCCAGGGCAAGCTGCGCGCCACGACCCGGGACCGGGTCGCGGCCGCCGCCCGCGAGTTGGGCTTCGCCCCCAACGTGCTGGCCCGCGGCCTGCTGGCCGGGCGGACCTACACCGTGGGCGTGATTACCACGGACAGCTTCGGCCGGTTCAGCATCCCGGTCATGCTGGGCGCCGAGAATGCCCTCGGGGCCGGCCAGATCTCGGTGTTCATGTGCGACACCCGGGATGACCCGGGCCGGGAGCGGCAGTACCTGGACATGCTGCTGTCCCGCCGGGTGGACGGTCTCATCGTGGCCGGGCGGCGGATCGAGCCGCGCCCCAGCATCGGCCCGACCCTGGGCGTCCCGGTGGTGTATGCGATGACCCAGTCGATGGACAGCGACGAACCCGCGATCCTGCCCGACGACGCCGGCGGCGGGCGCCTGGCCGCCGAGCACCTGCTGGCCCTGGGGCGCCGCCGGTTCGGCCATATCACGGGCCCCCCGCGTTTCCTCGCCGCCCGGATGCGCGCGCGGGGCTTCTGCGACGCGATGACTGAAGCGGGCATGCCCTTCACCGCCAACGACGTGCTGTACGGGGAGTGGAGCGAGGCCTGGGGACGGGAGGCGGCCCGGCTTGTGATGCGCACCACACCGGGGGTGGACGCGATCTTCTGCGGCAGCGACCAGATCGCCCGCGGCGTCTCTGACACCCTGCGGCTGATCGGCTGCCGGGTACCCGAAGACATCGCCCTGGTCGGCTTCGACAACTGGAGTCCCATGGTCCTCGGCGCCGATCCCCCGCTGACCAGCGTCGACATGTGCCTGGAGGACATCGGCCGGGTGGCCGCGGAACACCTGCTGCTGGCCATCAAGGGCGAACCCACCCATGGCCCGCACACCGTGCCCTGCCGCCTGGTCGAACGCGGCTCGACCAGCCCGGGGACGCCATGAGCGGCGCGCTCCCGGCGCGGCGCAGGGCCACCCGGGCGCCCCTCCCCGCAGCCGGCTTGACCTGCGGGGATGTGAGCGGTCACAATCCCCCCGGGCACCGGGCCGGAGCCCGCATACTTGTATCTGGCAAATGGGTACACAAGGTGTTATCTGTGGCTATTGAGTCTGGCCATGGCTGTATACGGTAAACCGGGCACGAAAACGTCCGCCCAGGCTGGTGCGGCGGCCGCCCCCGGCGCCGGGCACGTGGCGGTCCCCACAAGTGAACAGCAGGCAGAACGGCCGGCGGAATCCGGGCGGGTCGAGGCAGCGGAGCCCCGGGCGGCGGGACGAGACGGCGGAAGGAGGCGGTACGTGGCACTTCCGGATCGCGGGCGAACCCGCCCGCCGGTCATGACCGACGTGGCCCAGCTGGCCGGCGTCTCTCACCAGACCGTGTCCCGGGTCCTCAACCATCATCCCAACGTCCGCCCGCAGACCAGGGCACTGGTCCTCGCCGCGATCACCGAGCTCGGCTACCGGCCGAACGCCGCAGCCCGGACCCTGGTCACCCGGCGCACCCACACCCTGGGCGTGATCAGCTTCGACACCACCCTGTACGGCCCGGCCTCCATGCTCTACGGGATCGAGCGGGCGGCGCAGGACAGCTACTTCGTCTCCATCGCCAGCGCGCCGACCCTGGACCGCCGGTCGGTGCTGGACGCGGTGGACCGGTTCGCCGGGCAGGGCGTGGAGGGCGTCATCGTCATCGTGCCGCAGACGTCCGCGGTCGAGGCGCTGACCAGCTGCCCGGTGGACATCCCGCTGGTCGCGATGGGCTGCCGGACCAGCCCGCCGCTGCAGTCGGTCGCGGTGGACAACGCCGAGGGGGCGGCGGTAGCCACCCGGTACCTGCTCGGCCTGGGCCACCGCACCGTGCACCACCTGAGCGGGCCGCCGTCCTGGCTGGACGCCGAGGCCCGGGTGGAGGGCTGGCGGCAGGCGCTCGCCGAGGCGGGGGCCGAAGAACCAGACCTGGTGTCCGGCGACTGGTCGGCGGCGTCCGGCTACGCGATGGGACAGCAGATAGCGCAGGATGACAGCGTGACCGCCGTTTTTTGCGCTAACGACCCCATGGCGCTGGGCCTGATGCGCGCGCTGTCGGAACGTGGGCGGCGGGTGCCAGAGGACGTCAGCGTGGTCGGATTCGACGACATCCCGGAGGCGGCCTATTTCCTGCCCCCGCTGACCACGGTGCGGCAGGACTTCGGCGAGCTGGGCCGGCGGGCGCTGGACACGCTGGTCGGGCTGATCTTCGACCGTGAGGTGGCCGCGCCCGCCGAGCCGGTCGTCCCGCAGTTCGTGGTGCGCTCCAGCGCCGCACCCCCCGGCTAGCCTGACCCGGGCGACCTGAGCCGCGATCCGGCCCGGCCCAGCAGGCCATCAGGCAGACACTCCGACAGGACGTCAATCACCCAGATCAGATCGAGCAGGCAGAACAGGACAACGATGACTGTTAGCGCTCACGGTAGCGGCGGCGGCCCGGGTGGTTCCGGTGGCCCCGGCGGCCAGGCGGACCGTTACGTCATAGGGGTGGACTTCGGCACCCTGTCCGGCCGGGCCGTGGTGGTCCGGGTCGGTGACGGCGCCGAACTCGGCACCGCGGTCTGTGCCTACCGGCACGCGGTCATGGACGCCAGGCTGGCCGCGACCGGGGAGCTGCTGCCGCCGGACTGGGCCCTGCAGGACCCCGAAGACTACCTGGACGTGCTGCGCGAGGCGGTACCCCAGGCCATCCAGGCGGCCGGGGTCGATCCTGGCCAGGTGATCGGCATCGGGACCGACTTCACCGCCTGCACGGTCCTGCCCGCCCGGCGCGACGGCACCCCGCTGTGCCAGGTGCCCGGCCTGGAGGGCCGCCCGCACGCCTACCCCAAGCTGTGGAAGCACCACGCGGCCCAGCCCCAGGCGGACCGGATCAACGCGCTGGCCCACGAGCGCGGCGAGCCGTGGATCCGCCGGTACGGCGGCAAGATCTCCTCGGAGTGGCAGTTCGCCAAGGGACTCCAGCTGCTGGAGGAGGACCCGGACGTCTACCAGCAGGCGGACCGCTGGATCGAGGCGGCCGACTGGATCATCTGGCAGCTGTGCGGCACCGAGACCCGCAACACCTGCACCGCCGGGTACAAGGGCATCTACCAGGACGGCCACTACCCGTCGGCGGACTTCCTCGGCGCGCTGAACCCCGGCTTCGCCAGCTTCGCCGAGGACAAGCTGGCCCATCCGGTCTCGCCGCTGGGAGCCCGGGCGGGCGGGCTGACCGCCCGGGCGGCCGGGTGGACCGGGCTGCGCGAGGGGATCGCCGTCGCCGTCGGCAATGTGGACGCGCACGTCACCCCGCCCGCGGCTAACGCCATCGCCCCTGGTCAGATGGTGGCCATCATGGGTACCTCGACCTGCCATGTGATGAATTCGGCGACGCTGGCCGAGGTGCCCGGCATGTGCGGGGTGGTGGACGGCGGCATCGTCGCCGGGGAGTACGGCTATGAGGCCGGGCAGAGCGGGGTCGGCGACATCTTCGCCTGGTTCCTCGAGCATGCCGTCCCGGCCGACTACCGGGACGAGGCCGAGCGGCGCGGCGTGTCCCTGTTCGAGCTGCTGTCGGCGGAGGCCGCGGCCCAGCCGGCCGGCGCGCACGGGCTGATCGCCCTGGACTGGCTGAACGGGAACCGCTCGGTGCTGGTCGATGTCCAGCTGTCCGGCGCGATCGTGGGCCTCACCCTGGCCACCCGGCCGCCGGACATCTACCGCGCCCTGGTGGAATCGACCGCGTTCGGCACCCGGGTCATCGTCGACGCGTTCTCCTCTTCCGGCTGCGGGGTCACCGAGTTCGTGGTGGCCGGCGGCCTGCTCAAGGACGCGTTCGTGATGCAGGTCTACGCGGATGTGCTGCGGCGCCCGCTCAGCGTCATCTCCTCCGACCAGGGCCCCGCGCTCGGCTCGGCCATCCACGCCGCGGTCGCCGCGGGTGCCTACCCCGACGTGCCGGCCGCCGCGGCGGCCATGGGCGGCAAGCGGGACGCGGTGTACACCCCCGACCCGGCCAGCGCCGACGTCTACGACGACCTGTACGCCGAGTACGTGGCGCTGCACGACTACTTCGGCCGGGGCGCCAACGAGGTCATGCACCGGCTGCGAGCCCTGCGCGACCGGGTGCTCGACGCCCGCGAACCGGCCGGGCCCGGCCGTCAGCAGACCCCGAGCCCGGAAGGCAGCCAGCGATGACCACCGATCACGCGAGCTACTCGGCGATCACCCGTGCCCGCCAGGAGGTCTGCGCCCTGCACGGCTCGCTCGTCAACAACGGCCTGGTCGCCTGGACCTCAGGCAACATCTCCGCCCGGGTGGCCGGCGCGGGCCCGGGCGGCACCGACCTGATGGTGATCAAGCCGAGCGGTGTGGCGTACGAGGACCTGACCCCGGAGTCCATGGTCTTGTGCGATCTGGACGGCAACGCCGTGGAAGACGGCTTCAGCCCGTCCAGCGACACCGCGACGCACGCGTACGTCTACCGGCACATGCCCGAGGTGGGCGGGGTGGTGCACACCCACTCCACCTACGCCACCGCGTGGGCCGCCCGGGGCGAGGCGGTGCCGTGCGTGATCACGGCCATGGCCGACGAGTTCGGCGGCGAGATCCCGCTCGGCCCGTTCGCGCTGATCGGCAGCGACGAGATCGGCCGCGGCATCGTGGGCACCCTGACCGGCCACCGCTCCCCGGCCGTGCTGATGCGCAGCCACGGGGTGTTCACCATCGGCCAGACCGCGCGTGACGCGGTCAAGGCCGCCGTGATGTGCGAGGACGCGGCCCGCACCGTGCACCTGGCCCGGGCCTACGGCGAGCTCACGCCGCTGGATCAGGACCAGGTGGACTCACTGCACCGGCGGTACATGCACGAATATGGCCAGCGGCCGAAAGGAATGTGATGAGCGAACGCAAGCCGCGCATCGGGATCCTGGGGATCATGCAGGATCTCTACGACGACATGATCCCCGGCATCGCGCAGCGCCAGGAGGGCTACGCGGCGGAACTCGCGGCCCATCTCGCTGACGCCGGCGAGTTCATCCCGAGCAAGCCGGTCAAGTACCGCGAGGACGCCGAGCGCGCCATGCGCGAGTTCGAGGACTCCGACCTCGACGGGATCATGGTCGTGATGCTCACCTACGGGCCCGCGATGCGCGTGGCCCGGTTGCTGTCGGAGACCGCGCTGCCGGTACTGCTGGCCAACATCCAGCCCGAGCCGAACGTCACCCCGGCCTGGGACATGGACGACATGACCTACAACCAGGGAGTGCACGGCGCCCAGGACACCGCGAACGCGATGGTCCGCGGGGGCAAGCGGTTCGCGGTGCTCACCGACGACTGGAAGAGCGATTCGTTCCTGCGGGACGTGACCCGCTGGGCCCGCGCGGCGGCGGCGGTGACCCGGTGGAAGTCGCTGAAGACGGCGATCTTCGGCTACGCCATGAACGACATGGGCGACATCCGGGTGGACGAGTCCGCGCTGGTCAGATCGCTCGGCCCGGAAATTCTCGCGGTCGCGCCGGGCGACATGTACCGGGGCATGCTGGAGGTCACCGACACCCAGGCGAACGAGGTCATCGCGTTCGAGGACGAGAACTTCGAGATCGACCCGCGGCTGTCCGCCGAGGAGCGCACGGACCACGCCCGGATGCAGGTAGCCATCGAGCAGATCCTGACCGGCCGGGGATTCGGCGCGTACACCGCCCACTTCGACGCGATCGGCGACGACGGCCGGTTCAGCCGGCTGCCGCTGGCGGCCGCCTCGTCGCTGATGGCCAAGGGGTTCGGCTACGCGGCCGAAGGGGACGTGCTGACCGCCTGCATGGTCTACGCCGGGCATCAGCTCATCGGCGACGCGCATTTCACCGAGATGTACGCGATGGACTTCCCGACCGACTCGATCCTGCAGAGCCACATGGGCGAGGGCAACTGGAAGGTAGCCCGGAAGGACAAGCCGGTCAGGCTGATCAAGCGGCCGCTGGGGATCGGGCGGCTGGCCGACCCGCCCACGTTCCTGTTCCAGCTGCAGCCCGGCCCGGCCACGCTGGCCACCCTGGTGTCGCTGGAGGGAACGCGGTTCCGGCTGGTCTGCGCCGAGGGCGAGAACCTGGACAGCCAGGAACTGCCCGCGCTGGAGATGCCCTACGGCCAGTTCCGGCCGGCCTCGGGCGTGCGGGCCTGCCTGAATGGCTGGCTGGCCGCGGGCGGGCCGCACCATGAGGTGATGAACCTGGGGCACCACGCGGCGGACTGGAAGGTGTTCTGCCAGCTGGCGGGCATCGAGTTCGTCCAGGTCTGAACGCGGCTTGCGCAGGCAGGCAAACCCCCGGCCCGCGCGCGCACGCCAACCGCCGGCGTGCGCACACAGGCCAACCGTCACGGCACTGGTCGCCCGGGCACGGGCTGCGCTTCGCCGCCGTCCTCCTGCCCGGCGGCCTCTCCGGCTGGTGCGCGAACGTTCGCGTGCGAAATAAGCCTTTTTGGGGGCTTTGTTCCAGCTGAGGTGGCTGGTTGCCATCGTCAGGCCAGGGTGGTGACGTCGGACGGTCGGGCGTGTGCAACCTGCCCACGTGCGGAGACTTCGGGCAAAAGTAATCGAACCGTGTCTTGACTGACGGGGGCCGGAAAATCTACTTTCTAGGCGAACGTTCGTTCATGGGGACGAACCCGGTCACGGCAGGACGTAATGGCGCGTCGGTATGTCTCGATCAAGGAAGTGGCGGCCCGGGCCGGCGTCAGCTTCCAGACCGCGAGCAAGGTGCTCAACGGCGGGAACGTGCGGGTCTCAGCCGAGACCGCGGCGCGGATCATCGCCGTGGCGGAGAGCCTGGGATACCGGCCGAACACCGTGGCCCGGAGCCTGGTGCAGCGGTCCACCGCGACCATCGGCCTGGTGGCCGGGGACATTACCGACGGCGCGCTGTCGCAGTTCGCGGTGGCCGCGGAGCGGACCGCCCGGGGCCACGGGCACGCCGTCCTGGTCGGCAACCTCGCCGAGGGCGGCGAGGACGGCGCCGCCGTGGTGCAGATGCTGATCGACCGCCGGGTGGACGGCGTGATCGCGGCCGCCCCGCAGCTCGAGGGCGACCTTCAGGTGGCCGAGATGCTCCGCCGGTACGTGCCCGCGGTCAGCCTGCACCACGTGCCCGGCGGCGGGGTCCCGCTGGTCGGGTCGAACCACCGCGCGGGCGCCCGGACCGCCACCGAGCACCTGATCGGGCTCGGCCACACCTCGATCGGGACCGTCACCGGGCCATTCCGCCGCCACGTGGTCCGCAGCAGGCTGCACGGCTACGAGGACGCGCTGCGCGCGGCCGGGATCGAGCCGGACGAGGACCTGGCCGTGGAGGCCGACTGGACGCCGGGCACCGCGGCCGCCGCCACCCGGCTGCTGCTGGAACGCGTTCCCCGGATGACCGCGATCTTCGTGCACAGCGACACGATGGCCATCGGCGTGCTGTCCGCCCTGGCCTCGGCCAGCCGGCGGGTTCCCGCCGACGTGGCCGTGGTCAGCTGCGACGACATGCCCTTCGCCGAGTACCTCACGCCGTCGCTGTCGTCGCTGCGGGTGCCGTTCGCCGAGACCGGCCGGGAGGCCGTGGAACTGCTCCTGCGCAGCATCGCCGGGGAGCCCGCGCCGGAGTCCACCGTGCGGCTGCCGGTCGAGCTGATCGTCCGCGACTCGTGCGGCGGCCGGGGCGCCAGCACCAGCCCTCCAGACCTCACCTCATCCGGCGCCAGCCCGGCGCACCGCGAGCAGCAGAAGGAGGATTCGTGACCCGGATCGTGGTGGATCCCGCCCGCCAGATCGGCTCCGTGGACCGCAACGTCTTCGGCGGATTCGTCGAGCACCTGGGCCGCTGCATCTACGGCGGCCTGTACGACGAGGGCTCCCCGCTGGCCGACGCCCGGGGGTTCCGCACCGACGTGCTCGGCCTGCTCCGCGAGTTCCGCATGGGCGTACTGCGCTGGCCGGGCGGCAACTTCGTCAGCAACTACCACTGGACCGACGGCATCGGGCCGCAGGACGACCGGCCCCGCCGCCCCGAACTGGCCTGGGGCGCCGAGGAGTCCAACCGCTTCGGCACCGACGAGTTCATGGCCTACTGCCGGCAGCTCGGCACCGAGCCCTACGTCTGCCTGAACATGGGCACCGGCACCCTGGAAGAGGCGCTGGCCTGGGTCGAGTACTGCAACGGCGCGGGGGACACGGCCTGGGCCCAGCGCCGCCGGGACAACGGCCATCCCGAGCCGTACGGCGTGCGCTACTGGGGCCTGGGCAACGAGATGTACGGGGACTGGCAGGTCGGCGCGGTGTCGGCCGAGGAGTACGTGCGCACCGCGACCCGCTGGGCCCGGGCGATCAAGATGCTGGACCCGCAGGCCAAGCTGGTCAGCTGCGGGATGAACGGCTGGAACGACTGGGACCGGGTGGTCATCGACGGGCTGGCCCCCCTGGTCGACTACCACTCGCTGCACATCTACACCGGGTCCGACGACTACTGGACGGACGTGCTCCAGCCGCACCAGGCGGAGCGCGCGATCCGGTGCGCCCGGGCGCTGATCGAGCGGGTGTCGTACGTGAAGAAGATCGCCCGCCCGCCCCGGATCGCCTACGACGAGTGGAACGTCTGGTTCCGTACCGACGACGGCACGCTGGAGGAGCGCTACAACTTCCCGGATGCGCTGGCCGTGGCGACCTACCTGAACATCTTCATCCGGAACTGCGACTGGGTGCGGATCGCGAACCTGGCCCAGATGGTGAACGCGATCGCGCCCATCGTCACCTCGGCCAGCGCGGTCGCGGTCCAGCCGATCTACTACCCGGTGCTGCTGCACGCCCGGGCCGCCCTGGACGTCGCGGTCGACGTTCATGTGAGCGCTCCCATGGTCAATCCGCTGACGCCGGATACCAATTACGGCCGGTGGCCGCACCGGGTCGCGGACCTGGGCCCGTTCGCCATGATCGACGCGGCCGCGACCGCGTCGGCCGACCGGGGACGGCTCGCGCTGACGCTGGTGAACCGCAACCCGGACGAACCGGAAACCATCGAGGTCGTCCTGCGCGACCTGGCGTTCGACCGCGACGCCCAGATCGCGACCGTCACCGCGGAACGCGGGCGGCAGTCCCGTGTCCTGCCCGATGTCGAGGGTGCGCACCTGGAGGAGGGATCGGACACCCCGAAAGGCTCAACGCTCACCCTCACCCTGCCACCGCAGTCGTTCACCGTGGTCGAGGCCGCGACGACGGGTGGCTAACCGTCCGCCGGGCGCACCCCGCGGCCGTCCGGACTCCCCCCGAGAAAACACCACAGCTCACCCTGAGGAGTTCTGCGAAGATGCCCTCCACCTCACGATTCAGCTGGCCCCACCCCCCGGGGGCCCGACGTATCGCAGGGCGCGCGGCGACCGGCCTGGCCGGGGCTGCGGCGCTCTCCCTGCTGGCCGCGTGCGGCGGCAGCAGCGGCGCCCCGGCTGCCGCCGGCTCGTCCAGTGCCAGTGCCAGCGCGAGCTCCAGCGCCACGCTGGAAGCCGGCGCATCCTGCAAAAATTCATCCGCAACGAAAGTCACGTTCTGGGCCTGGGTTCCCGGGATGGGGCGGGCCGTCACGGAGTTCAACAAGACCCACCCGTCCATCTGCGTCACCCAGGAGGACGTGGGTGCGGGCGATCCGGAGTACGTCAAGATCTCCGACGCGCTGAAGGCGGGATCGGGTGCCCCGGACGTGGCCGAGGTCGAGTTCGACGAGCTGCCGTCCTTCGAGGTCACGCACAACGTGGTCAACCTCGTCCCGTACGGCGCGAACAAGTACAAGAGCAACTTCGTGCCGTGGGCCTGGAAGGAAGTCAGCCAGGGATCCGCGGTCTACGCCATGCCGGGTGACGCGGGCCCGATGGCCTTCTACTACAACTCCAAGCTGCTGGCCAAGTACCACATCAGCCCGCCAGCCACCTGGGCCCAGTTCGCCAGCGCCGCGGCCGCGCTGAAGAAGGCCGACCCGTCCGCGTACATCACCAACTTCTCCGCCACCGACCTGCAATGGATCATGAGCCTGATGGCGCAGGACAACGCGTGGCCCTTCACCTACACCGGCGGGAGCACGGTGGGCATCAACTGGACCGGCCCGGCCCAGATGAAGTTCGCCGCCTACTGGCAGAAGCTGCTCTCGGCGCACGAGGTGAACGGGACCACGGACGTGTCCGCCACGTCCTTCGCCGACATGGACAAGGGCATCGACGCCAGCTGGCTCAGCTCGGCCTGGGGCCCGTCGTACTTCGCACCGGACGCCAAGCAGTCGGTCGGCGACTGGCGCGCCGCGCCGCTGCCACAGTGGACGGCGGGCGCGCACGTGGCCGCGAACTGGGGCGGCTCGACCTACCCGGTGTTCAGCCAGAGCGCCAACAAGGCGGCGGCCGCCACGTTCTCCGAGTGGCTGAACGGGACGACCGCGTCGTGGAGCATCACCAAGACCGCCCCGTCCTCGCTGTTCCCCACCTACCTGCCGCTGCTGAACGATCCGTCCTACAAGAACATCACCGTCCCGGTGTCCGGCTCGTCGCACCCCGACCAGGCGTTCACCGCGGCGGCCAGCAGCATCCAGGGCGTGCCCTGGCCGCCGTTCATGACCGAGGCGCTCACCGAGTCGGCCACGGTGTTCGCGGGCGTGCTGAACGGGAAGGAGACGCTGGCTGCCGCGTTCCGTAATTTCCAGAATGTCCTGGTGAACTACGCCAAGCAGCAGGGCTTCACGGTCTCTGGCTGACCGCCTGCCGACCGCCGGGCCGGCGGGCGCCACTCCCCCCGAGGGCGCCCGCCGGACCGGCCCCCCGTCCCTGCCTGCCCAGGCCCGACCCGCCTCGTCCCCGCCGAGGAAGGAGAACCCCACCGTGAACGGCACCGTCACCGGGGCCCCCAGGCGCCCGCTCCCGCTGCGGAGCGTGCTGGTGCAGTCGACTTGGAGCCGGCGGCGGGACCGCGCAGGCTTCTGGTTCGTCGCCCCGTTCCTGACCCTCTTCGTGGTCCTCCTGCTGGCCCCCCTCGGGTACGCGGTCTACACCAGCCTGTACACCACGCGCATCATCGGCGGGACCGTGTTCACCGGCGCGGCCAATTACACCCAGACCCTGCAGTCGGGCGAGTTCTGGTCCGGCGTCATCCGGGTGATCATCTTCGCCGCGATCCAGATCCCGGTCATGCTGGCCGTCGCGTTCTTCTTCGCGACGATCTTCGACCTCGGGGTGGCCAAGTACGGGACGCTGTTCCGCACCATCTTCTTCATCCCGTTCGCGGTGCCCGCGGTGGTGGGCGCGGTGATGTGGTCCTTCCTGCTGGAGCCCCAGTTCGGCCCGTTCGTGCACCTGGCCAACGCGCTCGGGTTCAGCGGCACCGACTACTTCTCCAGCAACCTCATCCTCCCGACCATCATCGTGATCGTGATCTGGGAGTGGACCGGCTACAACATGGTGATCCTGTACACCGCGCTCAGATCGGTGCCCCGGGACGTCATCGAGGCCGCCATCCTGGACGACACCCCGCTCTGGAAGATCATCCTGAAGGTGAAGCTGCCGATGGTCCGCCCGGCCATCGTGCTGCTGGTGTTCATCAACACGATCGGCGCGCTGCAGCTGTTCACCGAGCCGCTGATCCTGCAGTACTTCGAGACCCAGGCCATCTCGGTCAACTTCACGCCGACCCTCTACATCTACAACACCGCGATCGCGGGCGGCCAGTACAACCTGGCCGCGGCGGCCGCGGTGATCCTCGGCGTGGTGATCGTGATCATCTCGGTCAGCTCGCTGTTCGTCCGCCGCCGCAGGAGTGAGGTCTGATGAGCGCCACCACCGTGGTCCGGCCCGGACCGGAGCCCGGGCCCGGGGTTCCCCCGCCCCCACCGCCCCGGCCGAAGCGCCGCCTGGCCGACGAGGACAGCATCCCGATCGAGTACTACGGGCTGCGCCGCGGCACGGTCACCACGGTCACCGTGCTGTGCGTGCTGTTCGCGATCTTCACCCTGATCCCCATCGCCTGGCTGCTCATCAACTCGACCAAGACCCAGGCCAACATCTTCGAGTCGTTCGGCTTCTGGTTCGCCTCGCCCTTCGTATTCGGCCGGAACTTCGCCCTGCTGTTCCAGAACGTGGACGGCTACGGGATCTACTTCCAGTGGTTCGGCAACACGGTGCTGTACGCGGTGGTCGGCGGGGGCGGGGCCACCGCGCTGGCCGCGCTGGCCGGCTACGGCTTCGCCCGGTATCGCTTCCGGGGTCACCGGGCGCTGTTCTACCTGGTGATCGGGGCGCTGCTGGTGCCGATCACGGCGATCACCCTGCCGCTGTACCTGAGCTACGCCAAGGTGCACCTGATCAACTCGGTCTGGGGCATGATCCTGCCCAGCATGGTCAGCCCGGTCGGCGTGTACCTGATGAAGGTGTTCGTCGAGGTGTCGGTCCCACCCGAGCTCATCGACGCGGCCCGCATCGACGGGGCCGGCGAGCTGCGGATCTTCTTCCGGCTGGCCCTGCCGCTGATGGTGCCGGGGCTGATGACGGTGCTGCTGCTGAACGTGGTCACGGTGTGGAACAACTACTTCCTGCCGCTGATCATCTTCAGCCAGAACCAGCTGTACCCGCTCACCGTGGGCCTGGGCCTGTGGTCCGAGCGCGCCCAGAACAGCGGCAACGCCGAGATCTTCCCGCTCATCGTGCTCGGCGGCCTGGTGACCATCGTGCCGCTGATCGTCCTGTTCCTGATCCTGCAGCGGTACTGGCGCAGCGGCCTGCTGCTCGGCAGCATCGCGAACTGAGGGGGCACCGTGCCTGAGAGCGTGACCCTGGAGGGCCTGAGCAAGGTCTACCCCAACGGAACCGTCGCCGTACATGGCCTTGACCTGCATGTCGACGCGGGCGAGTTCATGGTCCTGGTCGGGCCGTCCGGGTGCGGCAAGACGTCGGCGCTGCGCATGGTGGCGGGCCTGGAGCAAATCAGCGGCGGCACCCTGCGCTTCGGCGACCGGGTGGTCAACGACGTGCCGCCGCGCCAGCGGGACGTGGCCATGGTGTTCCAGAACTATGCGCTGTACCCGCACCTGACGGTGGCCCAGAACATCGCGTTCGCGCTGGAGAACCGGAAGATGCCGAAGGCGGACCGGGAGCGCAGGGTCCGCGAGGCCGCGTCGATCCTGGGCCTGACCCCCATGCTCGGCCGCAGGCCGCGGCAGCTGTCCGGCGGGCAGCGGCAGCGGGTCGCCATGGGCCGGGCGATCGTCCGCGAGCCGGCCATCTTCCTGATGGACGAGCCGCTGTCCAACCTGGACGCGAAGCTGCGGGTGCAGATGCGCACCGAGGTGCTGCGGGTGCACCGCCGGATCGGGGCCGCGACGCTGTACGTCACCCACGACCAGACCGAGGCCATGACCATGGGAGACCGGGTAGCGGTGCTGCGGGACGGCGTCCTGCAGCAGGCCGGCGCGCCCCGGGAACTCTACGACCGGCCCGCCAACCTCTTCGTGGCCACCTTCATGGGCTCACCGTCGATGAACCTGTACCAGGCGGGCCTGGAGGTCACCGGGGAGGTGGCGGAACTCGTCCTGGGCCGCCAGCGGCTGGCCCTGCCCCAGGCGGTCATCAAGCGGGTCAGCGGCCTGGCCGCGTACCAGGGCGGGACCGTGATCGCCGGCATCCGCCCGGAGGACCTGGCCGACCCCGGCGGGACGGCGCCAGAGCCGGGGGCCAGCCTCACCGTCGATGTCCAGCTGGTCGAGGTGCTCGGCAGCGAGCAACTGGTCCACTTCCACCTGGACGCGCAGCGGGTCCGCGAGGAATCCGAGCTGCGCGGCCAGCTGAGCGCCGCGCAGGAGGCCGCGAACGTGGCCGCAGAGTCCCAGGGCGAAATCGTCGCCGCCGCCGCGGCCAGCGGGGTGGCCCGGATCGATCCGCGGGCCAGGATCCGCCCGCACACCCCGGCGGTGCTGGCCGTCGACGTCGAGCGGCTGCACTTCTTCGACCCGGCCACCGGGCTGGCCATCACGTAACCCGCAGCCAGCGCCTGACCGGGACGGCCGGCCTGCATCGCGGTCCGCACCCGCCGCGACACGTTCCGCTGCTAGATTCAGCATGGTAGGGGCGTGGCGGGGGAACGTCATGGCTGGTTTCTCGCCCAGGACGGTGACGCTTGGGACCGCAAAGCAAGGGTTGGCTCTGGACCCGTGAAGTCGTCAGCCTGACCGCCCGCACCCAGCAGCCGTCCGCGGACCTGGAATGGGAGTGGACGCTCCGGGCTGACGGACTCATCTGGTGGCGGCTGACCCGGGTGAAGGGCCGGTTAGAACACAACGACTGGCGGTACGCCGGGCAGCTGGACGGGCCCGCCTGGAAGGCGCTGGCCGCGGGCCAGCTGGCTCCGGCCGACCTACTGGAAAGATACGCACGCGGCAGCGGCCATCTGCTGGCCATCCCGGCCCGGCACGCCGCCCAGGGTAAGTGTTCCGCCTGCGGCGCTCTGGCGGGCCGGGACAGCAGCGGGGCGCTGCAGCCGCACCAGCGGCCGTCCCAGGACTGGCCGGCCCGGTTCATCCCGTGCGCGGGACGGCCGCCGAAGCGGCGGTAAGCGGCGCGGCCCCGCGTGACCAGGCCTTAGGTTGGCGGTCATGGACCAGGGCAGCAGCAAGCCCAGCGGATACTCCGGTACCCCGCTGCCGGACAAGCTGGGCATCCGGCCCGGTCACTGCGTCGCCTTGGTCGGCGCGCCGCCGGGATTCCGCCCGTTGCTCGGTGAACTGCCTGGCACCGAGGTCAGCGACGAGCTGGAGCCGGGCGCCCGGCTGGACGTGATCGTGTTCTTCGCGCCGTGGCGGACCGAGCTGGAAGCCGAACTTGCTCACCTGCGCGAGCACATGGCCCCGGCCTGCGGGCTGTGGATCGCCTGGCCCAAGCGTGCGGCCAAGGTCCCCACGGACATGAGCGACACGGTGGTGCGGGAGGTCGCCCTGCCGACCGGCCTGGTGGACAACAAAGTCTGCGCGATCGACGCAACCTGGTCCGCCGTCCGCCTGGTCATCCGCAAGGAGTTGAGGTAACCGGCACCCTCAGTCGATCAGGTGGGTGCCGTTGAACTCGCCGAGGTCCTCACGGTAGAGCTCGAGCCCGACGCCGTTGGGGTCGCGGAAGTACATGCTCTCCTCGATCCCGCGATCCGGCCCGATGTACTCGAACCCGGTGTCGTCGAACTTCTTCCGGGCCGCGTCGTACTGCTCCTGCGGGATGGAGATGGCCAGGTGCTGGACGCCGCCGATGGTCTCCTGCCAGGCGGGGTGATCATGCCCGGGAAAATCGAAGAAGCCGAGCATGTTCTTGTTGCCGATGTCGAAGAAGAAATGGCTGGAGCCCGCATAGTCCCGGTTCTCCACCAGCTCGACCAGCGGGAAGCCCAGGAACTCCTGATAGAACTGAATGGTCTCCTCGACATCCCGGCAGATCAGCGCGACATGGTGGACGCCGCGGACGGGAGTGGCGGGCCGCTCGCCCGGCGGGCGCAGATATCGCTGGCGCAATTCCTCCCGGCGGCTCCGGACCTTTTCGAGTTCCGCTCCCTGGGGCTGTGGCATGACCGGCCTCCCTGCGTAGTCGCCGCAGCCGGGACCCGGCGGCAGCGCCGGCCCAGCCAGCCTCAGGCTAACCCAGCCAGTGCCGCCCGGCCCGGCCGGCCCGGACCCGGCGCTCATTCCGGCCGGCTGGCCGGCACGACCACCACCGGGCACAGCGCGTGGTGAACCACCTGGGTGCTGACCGAGCCCATCACCAGCCGGGCGAAACCGCCCGCTCCGCGGGCTCCGACCACGAGCAGGTCCGCGTCCTCGGACGCGTTGATCAGTTCGTCGGCAGCCGTGCCGCTGAGCGCGCGCACGGTCACCGGCACGTCGGGCGGTGCACCGCGCCGCCCGACCGCCTGGTTCACCAGTTCCTGCGTGGCCTTCTCCGCCTGGGCCCGGCTTTCCTCTTCGGCCGGGTAGTAGTCGGCCGGCGCGTATCCGGGACCGTAGATGCCAGTCACGATGGGGCTCACGGTGATCACGGTCAGCGGGGTCTTCCTGAGGTTGGCCTCGTTCAGGGCCCAGTCCAGGGCGTTGAGGGAGTGTTCCGAGCCGTCCACTCCGACGATGATGCCTGGCATCTTCTGTCCTTTCCCTGTGGCCTTCCCGGTTTCTTCCGTGCGCCTTACACCCTCAGGTTAGGAGTACCCACCCGGGCCGGACAGGGGCGCCCTTCCCCGCGAAAGGGGGACCTTCGGCTGGTGGCGCCGAGGCCGGGCAGCGGGCCCAGGCGTACGCTGTACGCGGCAATAGCTGAATATGTCCGCAGCCGGGCACATTGCGCGGCTCGCCGGGCCGAGGAGCATGCCACCGATGAATGAGGGGGCCACGCTGCGATGATCCGGGTGTTCCTGGTTGATGATCATGAGATCGTCCGGCGCGGGGTCCGCGACCTCCTCGAAACCGAACCCGACATCACCGTCACCGGCGAAGCCGGCACCGCCGCCTCCGCCCTCGCCCGCATCCCCGCCCTCAAACCCGACGTCGCCGTCCTCGACATCCGCCTCCCCGACGGCGACGGCGTCACCGTCTGCCGCGACCTCCGCTCCAAAATGCCCCACCTCGCCTGCCTCATGCTCACCAGCTTCAGCGACGACGACGCCCTCTTCGACGCCATCATGGCCGGCGCCGCCGGCTACGTCCTCAAGCAAATCCGCGGCACCGACCTCATCGGCGCCATCCGCACCATCGCCTCCGGCCAGTCCCTCCTCGACCCCCAGGCCGCCGCCACCCTCATGCGCCGCATGCGCGACCAGGCCACCACCACCGACCCCCTCGCCACCCTCACCGACCAGGAACGCCGCATCCTCGCCCTCATCGGCGAAGGCCTCACCAACCGCCAGATCGGCGACCGCCTCTACCTCGCCGAAAAAACCGTCAAAAACTACGTCTCCGCCCTCTTCGCCAAACTCGGCATGCAACGCCGCGCCCAAGCCGCCGCCTACGCCGCGCGGATCTTCGACCGGCAGCATCCCGGCCGCGACGCCCACGGGCCGCCGGACCGCGGATCGGTCAGCTGACCGGCACCCGCCAGTCGAGCTGGGTACCGCCGCCCTCGGCCGGGCCGATCACGAGCTTGCCGCCCAGGTCGGCAGCGCGCTCGGCCATGTTGGCCAGGCCGCTGCGCCGGGTGGTCTGGCCCATCCCGGTGCCGTCGTCACGGACCCGCAGGATCAGCTCGTCCCCGATCTCCACGGTCACGTCCACCCGGCTGGCGGCCGCGTGCCGGGCCGCATTCGACAGCGCCTCGCGGAGCGCGCTGAGCAACTGCTCGCCCGCGTCCGCGGGCACGGCCTCGTCGAGCGGCCCGACCAGCCGCAGCGACGGGGCGAACCCGAGCGCGGCGGTCATCTCGTCCACGACCTCGAGCACCTGCGCCCGGAGTCCGTGCTGCCTGGCGTCGCCGCGGGACTGGAGCGAGAAGATCGCCGAACGGATCTCCCGGATGGTCTCGTCCAGGGCGTCCACCGCGCTGCTCACCCGGGTGGCGGCCTCGGGCCGGGTCAGCAGCGGCATGGCCCCCTGCAGGGACATGCCCGTGGCGTAGAGCCGCTGGATCACCAGGTCGTGCAGGTCCCGGGCGATCCGGTCGCGGTCCTGGAAGATGGCCAGCCGCTCCGCGTCCTGGCGGTGCTCGGCGAGTTCGAGTGCGATACCCGCCTGCGCCGCGAAGGTCCGGACCATCTCCACCGCCTCGTGGGCCAGCGGCATGGCCCCGGTGTCGCGGCCCACCGTGAACACCCCGCGGACGTCGCCGGGTGCGCCCAGCGGGAGGACGATGGCCGGCCCGAGCGGCATGTGCTCCCGGGCCGCCCCGGCCACCCGCTCATCGTGGCCAAAGTCCTCCAGGACGACCGCTTCGCCGGAGGTCAGTACCCCGCCGGACACTGAGGCGCTGACCGGGAGCACCAGCCCGAGGGCCTCCGGCGCGCCCGCCCCGGCCGCGTGCTGGATGACCAGCTGCTGGCGGTCCGGGGTCGGCAGGGCCAGCGCGACCAGGTCCGCGCCCGACATTTCCAGCGCCTGCTGGGTGACCAGGGCCAGCACCTCATCCGGCGGGTCGCCGGACAGCAGCCGCCTGGTCACCTCGCTGCTGGCGCGTAGCCAGCGCTGCTGGCGGCGGCCCTCCTCGTACAGCTTGGCGTTGTCGATCGCCACCCCGGCCGCCGCGGCCAGCGCGACGAGCAGCGCCTCGTCCTCCTCGTCGAACTCGGCGCCGCCCTCCTTCTCGGTCAGGTAGAGGTTGCCGTAGACCTCGTCCCGGACCCGGACCGGGACACCGAGGAAGCTCCGCATGGGCGGGTGCCCGGGCGGGAAACCACTCGACATGGGGCTGTCCGAGATGTCTGGCAGCCGCAGCGGGCGCGGGTCGGTGATCAGTGCGCCGAGCAGGCCCCGGCCCTCCGGCCAATGATGGATGGCCGCGATCTCGTCGTCCGCCAGGCCGACCGGGACGAATTCGACCAGGCGTCCCCCCTCGCCGATGATCCCCAGCGCGCCGTAACGGGCCCGGACCAGGGTGATCGCGGCCTCGACGATCTGCGCGAGCACCATCTCGAGGTCGAGGTTGGTGCCGACTGCGACCACTGCTTCCAGGAGCGTGTAGACCCGGTCCCGGGTGGCCAGCACGGCCTGCAGCCGGGTCTGGAGCTCGCTGAGGAGGTCATCGAGGCGCAGCTGCGGCAGCGCCGGATGAGGACCTGTCGGCTCCACCAGCCTCTCCCCGGACATACATTGGGCCAGATATACATTGGGTAACGCGTAATCTCTGAACCAACGGTATCGCCTGGCCGTTGTGCTGTCTGTAGCGGCTTGGCGTTCCCCTAGCCTCGTGACCTGCCAGGGAAAACTCTCCCGGAGGGGCAAGAAAAGCCCCCCGCGGGGAGTAAGCCCGGGACATGAAGCCGGGGGCGTGGTTCGGTGCGGTCCGGCCAGAGGTGATGATGGTGAGCGTGACGCGGACGCTCAAGCGCTGGGTCACAGCGCTTGCCCGCCGGATGGGTGTCGATGCCAACCCCCTCCGCCGGGGCTGTGACCGGGCTGAGGGATGGGTGCGGCTCGGGCTCGTGGTGGTCTTCCTGGTCGCCAGCCCGCTGGCCGCTATCGGCCTGGGTCATCTCACGAACGACGCGTCAATCCGGGCGGCGCGGGCCCAGGCGGCGAGCGAGCACTGGATCCCCGCCGTGCTGCTGCAGCGAGTCTCGCGGAACCCCAATGACCCGCTGGCCGGCACGACGCAGCTGGCCTGGACGCAGGCCAAGTGGACCGCGCCGGACGGGCGGCAGCGCCGGGGCGAGGTCCCCGCGGAAGTGGGCAGCCGGGCCGGCCGCCAGGTGCACATCTGGGTTGACGAGGACGGGAATCTTGTCTACGGCCCGATCGGGCAGGGGCAGATCGCGAGCCGGGTCATCGCGGTGGTCGCGCTGACCCCGGCCGTCCTGGCGGTGATCCTGCTCGGCGTGGCCTGGCTGACCGGCCGGCTGCTGGACCGCCGGCGGATGACCAGGTGGGCCACGGAATGGTCGGCCGTCGAGCCGCTCTGGACTAAACGGACCCACTGAGCGCTTTCCGACCAAGGCCCGTTCGCCGAGACGGCGCACGGCAGCGCCGTGACCGCGTAAGCGGCCCCGCCCCAGCGGCCGGCCGGGATCACCATCCCGGCCGGCCGCTGGTTTGTGTCACCAGGTGCCTTTAACAACGCACTTCCCAGCCGACCTTAACCATCAGTGCCGGTCTTAACTATTTCTTTACCAGTTGGGGACCAAGGTCCCCGCGGCCCATGACCGAGATCCCTGTCGGCCCCGGGCCCAGGGGATCATGCTGTGGGGGCCATCAGCTTTCTGGCTTGCACTAGGAGACTCCATGAGATCGCCCACCACCATTGCTTCTGCACCCATTAATCTTGATCATCCGGGAACGTATCTGCACTGGTCGATCTTCACCGTATCGGTGGCCAATCTCTTCCTGATCGGGGCCATGGTGGTGATCTTCGGCGCGGCACTGCTGCTGCCCTTCCCCAAAGGCCGCACGTATCCGCCCGCGCCAGCCGACGAGGAACCAGTGGAGGCTGCTGAGGGCACCAGCCCGGCCGGAGCCGACGAGGACGCCGGCATGTGGACGAACCGGGTCCGGCGCTTCGCCACCCGGATCCTGCCGCCCGGCAAGTTGCTGCCCGACCGCCAGCCCGCCTACGTGGCCTCCTGGATCTACGTGTTCGGCGTGGCCAGCCTGGCCGCGTTCGGCGTGGCGGTCGTGTCCGGCTTCGCCCTCGCCCTCGGCGGCCCTGACTGGTGGCACTACAACTCGCTGGGCCACTTCTTCAACAGCCTGCACCTGTGGAGCGTGGAGCTGTTCATGGCCTTCCTGGTCATCCATTTGTGGGGCAAGTTCTGGATGGCCGCCTGGCGCGGCAAGCGCGCCTGGACCTGGATCACCGGAGTGGTCGCTTTCGTGGCCTCGGTCGTCGAGTGCTTCACCGGGTACGTTTCCCAGCAGAACTTTGACTCGCAGTGGATATCCGCCAGCGGGAAAGACGCATTTAACCCGGTCGGGATCGGCGCCTTCTTCAACATCATGAACTTCGGCCAGATGCTGATGTGGCATATCGTGCTCATCCCTATCGTGCTCGTCGCCCTCATCGGGGCCCACGTCCTGCTGGTCCGGGTGCGGGGCGTTTCGCACCCGCTGCCCGCGACCCTCGCCACGCCGGGGCGGGGAACGGCCCGGCAGCGCCGTCGCGCGCTGGCCCAGGCTGACGCGGCACCCTGGCGGGGCGCGACCCGCCGCTACGACATCCTCAAGGAGGGCACCATCGCCGGCCTGGTCGTCCTGGCGCTCACCCTGGGCCTGGCCGCCCTGCTTTCCTCCCCCGACGTGCCCTCGGTCACCGTCCAGTCGTGGGCCAAGGTGGCCCCGGCCGACTTCCTGGCCACCGCGGCCACCGAACTGAACGGCACCAGCGAGACGGCCACCTACGGACCGCCTTACAACCACGGCACCGGCAGCGTCCAGAAACTGTTGTTCTCGCCGGCCCAGCTGGCCGGGGTCCGCCAGCCACTCGACCCGGCCCAGGACTTCGTTGTGCACCCGCTGAGCACGATCTCGGCGTCCACCCCGGCCGTGGCGGCCGCGCTCGCCACCTACCGGGCCGCTCCCGCGGCGCAGCGGCTGAAGTGGGCCAACGCCTACGGCACCGCGGTCACCAAGGTGAAGTTCGCCAACGGTACCCCGGTCGTCCCGCCCGCGGCCGATGGGCCGGTGCCGGTGATGCTGGCCAACGAGCTGACCATGGCCCGCAGCGGGGCGCTGGACGCGAGCCTGATCTCCAAGGAGCCCTTCTACGGGACCAACTTCACCGGTCCGCTGCTGTTCATGGAAGACGGCGCCTACTTCTCCACCAAGGCCCAGGCGATGAACCTGACTGGCGAGCAGTGGGGCGTGATGAACGAGACCGGCAGCTACCCGGGCCAGCCCTGGCTGTGGCTGTACACGCTCTGGTACCAGGTCCCCGGCTGGAGCAACTCGGCCAACATCGACATGATCGCCGTCTACATGACCGGCCTGGCCACGGTGCTGCTGCTGCTGCGTCCCGTTCATCCCTGGCCTGCGGGACGTGCCGCGGCTGATCCCGGTGCACCGGCTGATCTGGCGCCGGTGGAGCGGGCCCGGCGATGACGGGACGACGCCCCCGACCGGGAAATCCGGGCCGGTCGGCACCGCCACCACAGGTAAATCCTGAACCAGGCCTGATTCCCGGGCGGCCGCCTGCGCGACGCGGGCGGCCGCCCGGCGTCGCCGGGGAGGACGCCGGTGGCCTGCGGCCGTCCCCGGCCGGGCCAGGTTGACGGCGGTCGCTGTGGTGACCATAATTCCAACGCGCGAACGCCCCCGGGCGGAACGCGCCTCAGGATGTAGCCCAGCAGCGCGGCTGCCTCTGTCACGTGTGGCAGTGGGAGTAACGTCGTGCTCGCACACGAACCGGACGAAGGCCTGGCGGGGCCCGATAGCCAGCCGCCCGCCGGGAGCAGCTGGGCGGCCAGCCCGGACCGAGAGGTGCTGGACACCGCACGGTTCCGGCTGTCCACCCGGAACGGCGGCCTCATTGCCGATCCGTCGCTCTCGCGGGTGCTGGAGGATCTCCGCGCCGTGGCTGCGGTACGCCTGGCGGCCCGTTACGGGGCCCAGCCACCCGCGGGGCCGCTGGATCTCGGGGCCGGCCTGGTCATGCTGGGCAACCTGCGGCTCTACCTCGACGCGCTCGAGGCTGATCTGCTCGGCGCCGCCACGCACCTGGGCATGAGCTGGGACCTGATCGCGGCGATCATCGGCCTCCCGGCCAGCGACGCCGAGCACCGGCTGCACGAACTGCGCGACCGCCCCGATCCGCACTAGCGGCCCGCTGTCCGTTCATGACGCGCGCGGGGACGGCGTCATGAACGGACCGCGGGAGCACATCCTCACCTGGCCGAGATCACCGACAGCGCCGTCCGGAATGCTCCCGGTTTGAACCCGGCTCACAGAGGCAGATAAGTCAGGCATGCCGCAGCCGCGGCTGCCGTCACGCCTGGCCACGGCCAGCCGGACAGGACGTACGCAGTCCGGACAGGGGACGTACGCAGTGGAACAGGGTATATCGCCGGTCTCGCCCGGCGAGAGACAGGAAATGCCGCCGGTCCCGCCTGGCGAGCGGTACGAGGACCTCATCGAGGTGTTCACCGTGCTCAGCGGGGCGCTGGCGGAAGACGAATCGGTTCATGACACGTTGCAGAGCATCCTCGCCATGGCACTGAAGCTCATCCCGGGCTGCAGCGCAGCGAGCGTGACGGTGCTGGACGAGCGGGGCCAGCCGAGCACGATCGCGGCCACTGACGAGGACACCCTGGAACTGGACCGCCGGCAGTATCTGCTGAACGACGGCCCCTGCATGGATGCCGCGCGGCGGCAGCAGGTGAACCGGTGGAGCCTGCTCGAGGCGGAGCAGCAGTGGCCCGACTTCACCAGCCTGGCCAAGGAAGTGGGCCTGCGCAGCTACCTCGCCGCCGGCCTCGGTCTCGGGGACCAGCGGCTCGGAGCGCTGAACCTGAGCAGCCGCGACACCGACGGCTTCAGCCAGCTGGACGAAGGGCTGGTCGCGCTGTTCATCGCGCCCGCCGCGGCCGCCATCGTGACCATGACCCGGTATGCCCGGGCCCGTGACCTGGCCGACCAGCTCAACCAGGCGCTGCGGTCCCGGGCCGTCATCGACCAGGCCCTCGGGATCATCATGGCGGAGTCCAAGATCGATGCGCAGCGGGCCTTCGCGGTACTCAGCCGGGCGTCGAACAACCGGCGGATGAAGCTCCGGGACCTGGCGACCGAGATCGTGGCCCGGGTCAGCGGGCAGGCCCCGACCGAATACGCAGGCGACGCACAGCCCTGATCCACGTCCGCAGGCCAGGCCGGGCAAAGTACGATACCGACTACTGCAGGCCCTGGAGCCAGGGTCGCAGCAGGCGGGCCCGGGAGGCTGATGAACCAGGACACGGTGCGGCTGGGCGCGACCCCGCTGGACCGGGACGGGTGCCAGTGCCCGGGAGTGGATCCGGCGGACCTGGATCGCGCGGAAGCCGGACTGTCGGTCCTGCTCGAGGCGTGGCAGCGGGCGATCGAGGAGCTCGGCGCCATGGTCCCGCCGGCCCAGGTGCGCGCGCTGCTCATCATCGCGGCCACCGGCGACCTGAACGTGACCGGCCTGGCCCGGCTGCTCGGCGCCTCCCCCTCGGCGACCAGCCGGCTGTGCGACCGCCTGGCCTCAGCCGGGCTGCTGGACCGCCTGCCCGCCGTGGCCAGCCGCCGGGAAATCCTGCTCCAGCTGACCGAGTCCGGCCAGCGGCTCGCCGCCTGGATCCGCGAGCAGCGGCGGGTGGCGCTGCTCCGGGTGCTGGAGGAAATCAGCCCGGACGGGCGCGCCGATCTGACCCGGGGGCTGAGCGAGGTACGGCCGTAACGCCCCGCTAAACCACCGCGGCCTGCGCCGCCGCGTGCATCCGCTGGTACAGGCCGCCTGTCCCGAGCAGCGCCTGGTGCGTGCCCCGCTCGGCCACCCGGCCGCCGTCCAGCACGACGATCTCATCCACCTGGTCCAGCCCGTCCATCTCGTGCGTGATCAGCAGGGTGGCCCGGCCCCGGGTGCTGGCCTGTGCGGTCGCGGCCAGCAGGTCCGCGGTCAGCGCCCGCCGGTTCTCCGGGTCCAGGTGCGCGGTGGGCTCGTCCAGGATCAGCAGGGCCGGGTCGGCCAGCAACGCCCGGGCCAGCGCGATCCGCTGCCGCTCGCCCCCGGATACGGCGGTGCCCCGGGCCCCGACCGGGGTGTCCCAGCCCCGCGGCAGCGAGGCGATCCAGGGCAGCAGCCGGGCCCGCCCGGCGGCGTCCTCCAGCTCCTGCTGGCTGCACCCGGGCCGGGCCAGCCGGATGTTCTCCGCGATGGTCGTGTCGAACAGGTGCGGATCCTGCGCGCACCCGGTGATCATGGTGCGGACCGCATCCGGGTCGTAGCTGGCCAGGTCGGCTCCGCCCAGGGTGGCCGAGCCGCCCGCCAGGTCGCAGAACCGCAGCAGCACGGCGGCCACCGTGGACTTGCCGGCCCCGCTCGGGCCGACCAGGGCCACCCGGCGGCCGGCGTCCAGGTCGAGGTCCACGCCGTCGAGGGCCAGCGGCCCGCCCGGCTCGTAGCGCACCTGTGCGCCGCGCAGCCGCACCCGCAGCGCCCCGCCAGGCAGCGGCCGGGGCGCGGCCGGCGCGGTCACCGGGTCCGGCGCATCCAGCACCGCGCCCACCCGGACCGCGCTGGCCCGGGCGTGGCCCAGCGCAACGGCGGCGGCGGGCAGCGCGGTCACGGCCTCGAAGGCGGCCAGCGCGGTGAGCGTGATCACGGCCAGCGGCACCCGGCTCATCGAGCCCGAGCCGACCGCGGCCACGCCCAGGATGAGCACCCCCCACAGGGTCAGCCCGGCCACCGCCTGGGACAGCCCGCTGCCCAGCGCGGCACCGGCCGCCGACATCCGGGCCAGCCGGGTCAGCTCCTGGTCGGCCGCATCGGACCGGGCCAGCGCGCCGTCCTGGGCGCCGAACGCGTGCAGGTCCGCGGCCCCGGCCAGGAGGTCGGTCACCCGGGCGCTCAGCTCGCCGCGGGCGGGCGCGGTTCGCCGGGCCGCCCGGCGGCCCCGGACCGCGGCCAGCCACGGGACGGCCAGGCCGGCTACCAGCAGCCCGGCGGCCAGCACCGCGCCCGCCGGGGCCAGGATGGCCAGGCACACGCCGGCCGCGGCCGCGCCGACCAGGAAGGCGGTCAGCGGCGGGACGATGCCCCGGATGAACAGGTCCTGGGTGGCGTCCACGTCGCTGACCAGCCGGGCCAGCAGGTCGCCGGACCGGAACTCGCGCAGCCCGGCCGGGGCCAGCCGCTCCAGCCGCTGATAGACGCGCACCCGCACGTCGGCCAGCACCCGGAAGGCCGCGTCGTGCGAGCTGAGGCGCTCGAGGTAGCGGAACACCCCCCGCCCGACAGACAGCGCGCGGACCGCGACCACGGCCACCGAGATGGCCACGATGTTGGGGTGCTGCGACGCCCGGGCCAGCAGGAAGCCGGACGTCGCGAGCAGCCCCACGGCGCAGCCGGTGGACACCGCGCCGGCCAGGACGGCCACCGCGAGCTGACCGCGCAGCGGCCGGGCCATCCGGAGCAGCCGCACCAGCGGGTGCGCGGCCGGGGCCGGGCCGGTCCGGGCCGGGCCGGTGGGCGAGGCCGTCGGAGCGGCGGCCGGCGAGGCGGTCATGGGGCGGCCGCCAGCGGGCGCGCGCCAGGCCCTGAGCCGGTCTCCGGGCCAGGCCCCGGGCCAGGCATTGGCCCGAAACAGCCCGCGGCCAGGACCAGCCGGCCCTGGTCAAGCAGGACGGTCCGGTCCGCGCCGCCGGCCCAGCCCGGCCCGTGAGTGATCAGCACCACGGTCCGCCCGGTCATCAGCCGCCCGATGGTATCGATGATCATCCGGGCGGTGAGCGGGTCCAGGTGCGCCGCGGGCTCGTCGAGCAGCAGCAGCGGCGCGTCCTGGAGGAACGCCCGGGCCAGCGCGATCCGCTGCCGCTGGCCCGCGGACAGCCGCGCGCCGCGCTCCCCGAGCGGAGTCCGGTAGGCCTGAGGCAGCGACCCGATGAACTCCGCCGCACCGGCCAGGGCCGCCGCGTGCGCGATGTCATCCGGGGATGCGTCGGGGCGGCCCAGGGCGATGTTGCTGGCCACCGTGGCGTCGAACAGGTACGGGTGCTGGGGGACCCAGGCCATCTGGCGGCGCCACCCGGCCAGGTCGAGCGCGGAGATATCGGTCCCCGTCGCCCCGGCCGGGCCGGCCTCGATCCGTCCCCCGGTCGGTGCGGCCAACCGGAGCAGCAGCGCCAGCAGCGAGCTCTTGCCCGCGCCGCTCGGCCCGGTGATGGCGACCCGCTCGCCGGGCCGGATCGTCAGGGACACCCGGTCCAGCGCGGCCCGGTCCCGGCCCGGGTACCTCAGCGACACCCCGTTAAGGAAAATAAGGTCGTGGCGCAGGTCGGCCGGGGCGGGCGGGCCAGACCCCGGCCCGTGTCCCGCGGGGACGGCCGCCCGCGGCTGGCCCGCAGCGGGCAGGGGGGTGTCGAGGATCTCGCAGGCGCGGCCGGCCGCAGTGACCCCCTCCATGCTCGCGTGGAATTGCAGGCCGACCGCGCGCAGCGGCAGGTAGGCCTCCGGGGTGAGCAGCAGGACCAGCAGCGCGGTCTGGTACGGGATGTGCCCGGCCAGCAGCCGCAGCCCGACCTCCACCGCCACCAGCGCGGTCGCGATGGCCGCGGACAGCTCCAGCACCAGGGCGGACAGGAACGCCACCCGCAGCGTGCGCATGGTCGCGTGCCGGTGCGCGTCGGTGACTTCGCGGATCACCTGGGCCTGGGCCTTGGCCCGGCCGAACAGCTTGAGCGTGGGCAGCCCCTCGACCACGTCGAGGAAGTGCCCGCCGAGGCGGGCCAGCAGCCGCCACTGGCGCTCGGTCTGGGCCCGGGTCTGCAAGCCGATCAGCACCGCGAAGACCGGGATCAGGGGCAGCGTGACCGCGATCACCACCGCGGAGATCCAGTCGGCCAGCCCCACCCGGACCAGCACCGCCACCGGCACCAGGAAGGCCAGCACCAGCTGGGGGAGGAACCGGGCGAAGTAGGGGTCGAGCGCGTCCAGGCCCTTGGTGGACAAGGTGGCCAGCTCCCCGGTCCGCTGGCCGCCGAGCCACGCCGGTCCCAGCCGCAGGACATGCGCGGTGAGTTTGCGGCGCAGCTGGGACTTGACCGCCGCGGCGGCTCGCAGCGCGGCCAGTTCGCCGCCGTAGGCGGTCACCGCCCGGCCGGCCAGCACGGCCAGCAGCACCGCGAGCGTGACGCCCAGCGCAGCCACGCCGGTCCCGGCCGCCGGAGCGGCCAGGGCGTGGGCCAGCAGGCCGGCCTGGGCCAGGATCAGCGCCGTGGTGGCCAGCCCCAGGACGACGGTCAGGACCAGGTAGCCCCGGGCCGCGGCCGCATGCCGGAGCAGCCGCGGATCGACCGGCCTCATGGGCCGCTGGGCGAGTATTTCACCGTTCCGAGGGTAGACGGCTCCGCACCTGGGCGGCAGGGAGGGGTGAGGCAGGGTCTGAGGACCTCAGGCGGCCGTGGCTCAGGGCCAAACGGCCCCGCCCTGGGGGACATCAGCCCGCTGCCCGGCCTAAGGGCCAGGACACATGCTGGGAAGAGCCGATCCCGCCTGGCCGCGAGGCGGGTTCCAGTCCAGCCGCAACGCCCGCGAGGAGGACACGGATGAAAGCCGACGTCGGTGATCGCCTGGTCACCGAGGGACCGGACGGGCCGCGCGAATGCCTGATCATCGGCCTCGAGGGGGTCGACGGGTCGCCGCCTTACGTGGTCCGCTGGCTCGCCGACGGGCACATCGCGCTGGTCTTCCCCGGGCCCTACACGAGGCTGGTGCACGACAGCATGGATGGCGGGCGACCTGCTGGGTAGTGGTGGCGGCCATGATGCCGATCACTGAGCTGGCAGGCCGGTATCACCTGGAAGAGCTCATCGCGATCGGCGGGATGGGCGAAGTCTGGCGGGCCGTGGACCAGGTGCTGGGCCGCTGCGTGGCGGTCAAGCTGCTCCGGCCGGAGTACCTGCACGACGAGGTGACGCTGCTCAGGTTCCGCGCCGAAGCCCGGCACGCGGGGCTGCTGAACCATCCCGGTATCGCCCAGGTCTACGACTATCAGGACGCGAGCCTGGACGGGCCGGCCTACCTGGTGATGGAACTGGTGGACGGGCCGTCCCTGGCCGAGGTGCTGGCGGGCGGCAGGCTGGATCCCCGGCGCACCGCGGATGTGCTCGCCCAGGCCGCCGCGGCCCTGCACGCCGCCCACGATGCCGGGGTGCTGCACCGCGACATCAAGCCCGGCAACCTGCTGCTGGCCAGCGACGGCCGGGTCAAGGTGACCGACTTCGGCATCGCCCAGTCGTCCCGGACCGGGCACCTCACCCAGACCGGAGCGCTCATCGGCACCACGGGCTACCTGGCGCCCGAGCGCGTGTCAGGGCGCCCGGCCACGGCCGCGAGCGACCTGTACGCGCTGGGCATCGTCGGCTACGAGTGCCTGACCGGGCAGCCTCCTTTCCGCGGGGAACCGCTGCAGGTCGCCCTGGCCCACCTCGACCAGGATCTGCCGGGCCTCCCGCCGTGGTGCCTGAGCCAGCCGGGCGGGACCGAACTGGCTGCGCTGATCGCCGACCTGACCGCCAGGGACCCGGCGGCCCGGCCGGCCTCGGCGGCCCTGGTGGCCGGGCGGGCGGGCCGCATCCGGGATGGCCGGGCGGACGCACCGGACCGCCGGGCGGGCTCCCCGGGCGGCCTGCCCGCGCCCACCGGGACCGGCCAGGCCCCGCTGCCGCCGTCAACCGAGCCCGGCCTGACGCCGCCCGCGGGGCCGCGGCGCCGCCGGCTGGCACCCGCCGGGCTGGCCGCCGGCCTCGTCGCCGCTGGCCTGCTCGGCTGGCTGCTGGCGACGGCCCAGGCCGATCCCGGCCAGGGTCACCCAGGCCAGGCCCGCTCAGGCCAGCCCGGCAGCACGTTCGCCTCGCCCCATCAGGCGGCCACACCGGCCCCGGCGCATACCGGTGCGCGCAGGCCAGCGCCGTCCTCCACGGCCGGTCCCACGGCCCCCGCGCCTGCGGCCTCCAGGACCACGGCCGCCGGTAAGCCTGTCTCCCCCGGCCGGGCTAAGCACGGCAAGGGACCGCCTCCCGGCCACGGCTGACCGCCGCCGTAGGGTTAACGCGAGATGACCCGCCGGGCACCGGGACGTATCGGGCCCGGGAATTGCGGACCGGCCCTGGCGCTGCGGGACCTTCGGCCCTTCTAGCCGCCGCCGGCCGCGGCCAGGCTGGCACCAGCGTCCCCGCCGAGAACTGGAGAAACGGAGTTGACCGCGCTCACCGAAGCGGGCTGCTCGTATGCCCTGCTGGCGGACGGCACCACGATCACCATCCGGCCCGCAGCCCCCGGTGACTACGAGGCCGTCAAGCAGCTGCACGAGGCCATGTCGCCGGACAACCTGTACCTGCGTTTCTTCAGCATGAGCCCCCGGGCCGCCGAGCAGGAGGCGCGCCGGGTATCCCGGGATGACGGGCCGGACCACGGCCACGGCGCGCTGCTCGGCTTCCTGGGCGATGAGCTGGTGGGGGTGGCCAGCTACGAGCCGGCCGCCGCCGACCCCGGGTCCGCAGAGGTCGCGTTCGCGGTGGCGGACCGGATGCACGGGCGCGGCGTCGCCACCCTGCTGCTCGAGCACCTGGTCTCGCTGGCCCGCGAGCGCGGGGTGGGCGTCCTCACCGCCTCGACCCTGCCCGAGAACATCGCGATGCTGCGCGTGTTCGCCGACGCCGGGCTGACCGTGACCCGGCGGATGGACTACGGGGTCATCGAGCTGAGCATGCCGGTCCCGCGCAGCGTCGCACTCGGCGAGCCCAGCCGGTACCTGGACGCGGTGGCGGGCCGGGAGCAGCGGGCTGACGTGGCCAGCCTGGAACCGCTGCTGCGGCCCCGCTCGGTGGCGGTGGTGGGCGCGGGCCACCGGCCCGGCTCGATCGGGCGGTCCATCCTGCTCAACATCCGGGACGCGGGCTTCGCCGGGACCCTGCACGCGGTGAACCCGCACGTCGCCGACATCGAGGGCATCCCCAGCGTGCCCACCCTGGCCGCGCTGCCGCACGCGCCTGACCTGGTGGTAGTGACGGTCCCCGCGGACGCCGTGCTCGACGTGGCCCGGGAATCCGGCCAGCGCGGGGCCAGGTCACTGGTGGTGATCACCTCCGGGCTGAGCTCGGCCCAGTCCGCCAGCCTGCTGGGCACGTGCCGTCGCTGGGGGATGCGCCTGGCCGGCCCGAACTGCTTCGGGGTGGCCGTGCCCAGCCTCGGCCTGGACGCCACCTTCGCCGCGCACCATCCCGCGGCGGGCAGGGCCGGGCTGGTCGTCCAGTCCGGCGGCGTGGGGCTGGCCCTGCTGGAGCACCTGTCCCGGCTGGGCATCGGCGTCTCCTCGTTCGCCTCCGTCGGCGACAAGCTGGACGTGTCCGGCAACGACCTGCTCCAGTGGTGGGCCCAGGACGGCACCACCCGGCTCGCCGTGCTGTACCTGGAGTCGTTCGGGAACCCGCGCAAGTTCGCCCGGACCGCGGCCCGGGTCAGCGCCACCATGCCGGTGCTCACCGTGCACGCTGGCCGGTCCGCGCCAGGCCAGCGCGCGGCCGCCTCGCACACCGCCGCGGCCGCCGCGCCGCTGATCACCCGGCAGGCCCTGTTCGAGCAGGCCGGCATCATCGCCACCACCAGCTTCGGTGAGTTGCTGGAGGCGGCGGTGCTCCTCGCCTCGCAGCCGGTCCCCACGGGCAGCCGGGTCTGCGTTATCTCTAACGCGGGCGGCGCGGGCGTGCTCGCCGCGGACGCGTGTGCCGAGGCGGGCCTGACGGTCGCCACCCTCAGCCACGCCGCCCAGGCCCGGCTGGCGGCCATCCTCCCGGCCGGCGCCGCGCTCGGCGGCCCGGTGGACACGACCGCGGCGGTCAGCGCCGGGGCGTTCAGCGCCGCCCTGGCCGAGGTGGCCGGGGACACCGGCGTGGACGCGGTCATCGCGCTGGTCGTCCCGACCGCGGCCGACGACCTGATCCCGGCGCTCCGCGCGGCCCGGCCGCCCGTCCCGCTGGCCGCGGTGCTGCTGGACCAGCCGGACGCGGTCCAGCTGCTGCCGCCTCCCGGGGACGGCCCGGCCGGCCTGGGCGTCCCCGCGTACGCCTACCCCGAGAGCGCGGCCAGGGCGCTCAGCCGGGCCGCGCGGTACGGCTCATGGCGGTCCCGGCCCGCGGGCACGGTCCCGGAGATCGGGGGCATCGGTACCGCCGGGGCCCGCGCGCTGATCGCCTCGTTCACCGGCCGGGTCCCGGGCGGAGGCTGGCTGCCTGCCCGCGAGGCGGACCGGCTGCTGCGCTGCTACGGGCTGCCGATGGTGGCGTCCCGGCTGGCGGTCACCGCGGACGAGGCGGCGGCCGCCGCCGCCAGCCTGGGCGGCCGGGTGGCGCTCAAGGCCGAGGCGTGCGGCCTGGTGCACAAGAGCGACGCGGGCGGCGTCCTGCTTGACCTGGACGGCCCCGCCGAAGCCCGCGCCGGGTTCACCACCCTGGCCGGGCGGTTCGCGGACAACTTCTCCGGGGTGCTGGTCCAGCCCATGATCACCGGCGGCACCGAGGTCATCATCGGGGTCGTCCAGGAGCCGATCTTCGGCCCGCTGGTCGTGTTCGGCCTGGGCGGGGCGGCGACCGAGGTGCTCGGCGACCATGCCGCGCGGCTGGCCCCGCTGACCACCGCCGACGCCGACGACCTGATCCACTCCATCCGGGCCGCGCCGTTGCTGCTCGGTCACCACGGCCAGCCGCCGGCCGACCTGGCCGCGCTGCGTGACGCCCTGCTCCGGATCTCCCGGCTCGCCGATGACCTGCCGCAGGTCGCCGAGCTGGACCTCAACCCGGTGATCGCCCGGCCGGACGGGGTCGTCGCGGTAGACGCCCGGATCCGGGTCACCAGCCACGGCGCAGCCGATCCGTTCCTGCGCCAGCTGCCCGTGGCCAAGCGCCCCTGACCGCCTGCGACCCTGTTTGCCGCCCGAGTCCCGCACCCCCGGAAAGGAGCCCCACCGAGATGACCGTGACCTCGAGGCCCGAGCTCACCAGCGATCAGCTCCAGGCCCTCGACGGGTACTGGCGCGCCGCGAACTACCTGTCCATCGGGCAGATCTACCTGATGGCCAACCCGATGCTGACCGAGCCGCTGCGGCCGGAGCACATCAAGCCGAGGCTGCTCGGCCACTGGGGCACCACGCCCGGGCTGAACTTCCTCTGGTCGCACCTCAACCGGGCGATCGTCACCCACGGCCTGAACATGATGTACGTGATCGGCCCGGGCCACGGCGGCCCCGCGGCGCTCGCGAACACCTGGCTGGACGGCAGCTACCGCGACATCTACCCGAGCATCCCGCGGGACCTCACCGGGATGAGCCGGCTGTTCCGCCAGTTCTCCTTCCCGGGCGGGGTGCCCAGCCACGTCGCCCCGGAGACGCCCGGCTCCATCCACGAGGGCGGCGAGCTGGGGTATTCCCTGTCCCACGCGCACGGCGCCGCGTTCGACAATCCCGACCTCATCGTGGCCTGCATCGTCGGTGACGGCGAGGCCGAGACCGGGCCGCTGGCCACCAGCTGGCACTCCGGCAAGTTCCTGGACCCGGCCCGGGACGGGGCGGTCCTGCCGATCCTGCACCTGAACGGCTGGAAGATCGCCAACCCCACGGTGCTGGCCCGGATCCCCGAACCGGAGCTGGACGCGCTGCTGCGCGGCTACGGCTACGCGCCGGAGTTCATCGCCGGGTCCGACCCGCAGGACATGCACGCCCAGCTGGCCGGCGTGCTGGACGACGTCCTGGCCAGGATCCAGGAGATCCAGGGCGAAGCGCGCGCGGCCGGCCCCGGCGGGAACGGCCGCAGGCCGGACGGCCGCGGGCCACGGCCACGCTGGCCGATGATCGTCATGCGCACCCCGAAGGGCTGGACCGGCCCGGCCGAGGTGGACGGGCACCCGGTGGAAGGCACCTGGCGCGCGCACCAGGTGCCCCTGGCCGAGGTCCGCACCAACCCGGCGCACCTGCGCCAGCTCGAGGAGTGGATGCTCTCGTACCGGCCCGCGGAACTGTTCGATCCGGACGGCCATCCGCGCGCCGAGATCCTCGGGTTCGTCCCGCCCGGCGACCGCCGGATGGGGTCCAGCCCGCACGCCAACGGCGGCCTGCTGCTGCGCGACCTGACCCTGCCCGACTTCCGCGACTACGCGGTGGCGGTGAGCCAGCCCGGGGCGACCATGTCGGAGCCGACCCGGGTGCTGGGCACCTGGCTCCGGGACGTGGCCAGGCTCAACGCCCAGGCGCAGAACTTCCGGGTGGTCGGGCCGGACGAGACGCAGTCGAACCGGCTGGACGCGCTGCTCGAGGTCACGGACAAGACCTGGGAGGAAGCCACGCTGCCGGTGGACGAGCATCTGGCCCCGGACGGCCGGGTGATGGAGATCCTCTCGGAGACCACCTGCCAGGGCTGGCTGGAGGGATACCTGCTGACCGGCCGGCACGGCCTGTTCTCCTGCTACGAGGCGTTCATCCACATCGTGGACTCGATGTTCAACCAGCACGCGAAGTGGCTGAAGACCTCCCGCACGCTGGCCTGGCGGCGTCCCATCGCCTCGCTCAACTACCTGCTCACCTCGCACGTGTGGCGGCAGGACCACAACGGGTTCAGCCACCAGGACCCGGGCTTCATCGATCACGTGGTGAACAAGAAGGCCGAGGTCGTCCGGGTGTACCTGCCGCCGGACACCAACACCCTGCTCTCGGTGGGCGACCACTGCCTGCGCAGCCGGGACTACGTGAACGTGATCGTGGCGGGCAAGCAGCCCTGCCACGACTGGCTGGACATGGACGCTGCCGTCCTGCACTGCACCCGGGGGGCCGGGATCTGGGAGTGGGCCAGCAGCGACCGCGACGGCACCGAGCCCGACGTGGTGCTGGCCTGCGCCGGTGACGTGCCCACGATGGAGATACTGGCCGCGACCAGCATCCTCCGCGAGCACCTTCCCGACCTGCGGATCAGGGTGGTCAACGTGGTGGACCTGATGCGGCTGCAGCCGGAGACCGAGCATCCGCACGGGATGAACGAGGCTGAGTTCAACGCGCTGTTCACCACCAACCGGCCGGTCATCTTCGCCTACCACGGCTACCCGTCGCTGATCCACCGGCTCACCTACCGCCGGGACGGCCACCACAACATCCACGTCCGCGGCTACAAGGAGGAAGGCACCACCACCACGCCGTTCGACATGGTGGTGATGAACGATATGGACCGCTACCACCTGGTGATGGACGTCATCGACCGGGTGCCCGGGCTCGGCGACCGGGCCGCCTGGCTGCGCCAGCAGATGGCCGACGCCCGCACCCGGCACCGCGCCTACACCCGGGAGCACGGTGAGGACATGCCGGAGGTCCGCGACTGGACCTGGCCCGGACCCGCGCCCGCCGGTTCCCCGGCCGCCGGGGCCTGATGGACGTCCTGGTCGTCAACGCGGGGTCGAGCAGCCTCAAGCTGAGCCTGCTCAACCCGGCGGATACGGTCCTGGCCGCCACCGAGGTCGAGCACTGGGATTCCGGCGGGCCCCCCGCTGCCCTGGCCTCGTTCGTCGGCGGCCTGCCCGGGGTCGGTGCCGTCGGCCATCGCGTCGTGCACGGCGGCCCGCACCTGGAGGGTCCGGCGGTCATCGGCGCCGCGGTGCGCCGGGCGATCGAGGCGGCCACCGACCTGGCCCCGCTGCACCAGCCCCGGGCCCTGGGCGGCATCGACGCGGTGTCGGCGCTGCTGCCCGGTGTGCCCGCCGTGGCCTGCTTCGATACCGCGTTCCACGTCCGGATGCCCGCCGCGGCCAGCACCTACGCGCTGCCCGCCGCCTGGCGGGAGCGGTTCGGGCTGCGCCGTTACGGGTTCCACGGCCTGTCCCACGGCTACGCGGCCCGGCGCGCGGCCCAGATGCTCGGCACCGCCCCGGAGCGGCTCCGGATCGTTTCCTGCCACCTCGGCTCGGGGGCGTCACTCGCGGCCATCGCGGGCGGCCGCAGCGTGGACACCACGATGGGCTTCACCCCGCTGGAGGGGCTGGTGATGGCCACCCGGGCCGGGAACACCGACCCGGGCCTGCTGCTCTGGCTGCTCCGCGACGGCGGCCTGACCCTGGACGACCTGGCCGAGGGGCTGGAGCATCGCTCCGGGCTGGCCGGCCTGGCCGGCCTGCCGGACATGCGGGACGTGATGCGTGCCGCGGATGCCGGGCAGCCGGACGCGGAGCTGGCCCTTGACGTCTATCTGCACCGGCTGCGGCAGCTCATCGCCGGCATGGCCGCCGCCCTGGACGGCGTGGAGGTGGTCGTGTTCACCGGGGGGATCGGGGAGCATCAGCCCGCCATCCGGTCCCGGGCCGTGCCCGGCTTCCTGGGCGCCGCCCTCGACGAGCGGCGCAACCAGGCCGCGGCCGCGGACGCCGACATCAGCGCGGCCGGGTCGGCGGTGGCCACGCTGGTGATCACGTCGCGGGAGGACATCGAGATCGCCCGCCAGGTCCGCGCCCTGCTCGGTGCCGGAGTTCACCGGCGTGACCGACGGAAGGCAGACCATGATCGAGGTAGAAAACCTCAGCAAGCGATACGGGGACAAGCTGGCGGTCGACGGCCTGGACTTCACCGTCCAGCCGGGCATCGTGACCGGTTTTCTCGGCCCCAACGGGGCCGGCAAGTCCACCACGATGCGGATGATCGCCGGTCTGGACTAGCCCACCGCCGGGCTGGTCGGGTCAACGGCCGCGTTACCGGGCCGCCTCGGCCCCGATGGCCGAACTGGGGATCCTGCTGGAGGCCAAGGCCATGCACACCGGCCGGTCGGCCCGTAACCACTTGCTGGCCCTCGCGTACACCAACGGCGTCAGCCGGCGCCGGGTCGATGAGCTGATCGACATGGTCGGGCTGAGTGACGTGGCCGGCCAGAGGGTCGGCGGGTTCTCCCTGGGGATGGGCCAGCGGCTGGGCATCGCCTCGGCGCTGCTGGGGGATCCCCGGGTCGTGGTGCTCGACGAGCCGGTCAACGGGCTGGACCCGGAAGGGGTGCTCTGGATCCGGAATCTGCTCAAGGGCCTCGCCGCCGAGGGCCGCACGGTGTTCGTGTCGTCGCACCTGATGAGCGAGATGGCGCTGACCGCGACCCGGCTGGTCGTGGTCGGCCGCGGACGGCTGATCGCGGACACCACGGTGGAGGAATTCGTGGCCCGCGCCGGGGCAACGCCGTCACCGTGCGCACCCCAGAGGCAGCCCAGCTGCGCGACCTGCTGCTCGGCCCGGACGTCATGCGTGACCAGCCACGCAGTCCGGCGTCCTGTACGTGCAGGGCCTGACCGCGGAGCAGATCGGCACCACCGCGTGGCAGGCCCGCCTGCCCGTCTTCGAACTGGCCACCCAGCACGCTTCGCTGGAGGAGGCATTCATGAAGCTCACCGACGATTCTGTGGACTTCCGTTCGCACGAGGCCGCTGAGGCGGTGGCAGCCCGATGAGCGCCGTCCTCACCCCACCGCTCCGGCTGCTACCCCCACCTCCGGGGGCCGCGCTGAAGGTCACCCAGGCCCGGGTGCTGCGCTCGGAGTGGATGAAGTTCCGGTCGCTGCGGTCCACCCTCTACACCCTGCTGGCCGCCGTCGCCCTGACGATCGGCATCGGCGCGCTGTTCTCGGCGGTGACCGCCAGCCAGTACCACACCTTCAGCGCGGCCGATCAGGCCGCCTTCAACCCCATCAGCACCAGCCTGACGGGCATTAGTCTTCGCCGTGGTCGCCTTCGGGGTGCTGGGCGTGCTCCTGATGAGCGGTGAGTACAGCACCGGCATGATCCGCTCCTCGCTGACCGCCGTCCCGCGCCGCCTGCCGGTCCTGTGGGGCAAGCTGGCCGTCTTCGCGGGCGCGATCTTCTCGGTCTCGCTCGTGACCAGCTTCATCTCCTTCTTCGTCGGCCAGGCCCTGCTGAGCAGCCATCACCTCAACGTGGCCATCACCGCGCCCGGACGCCCTGCGGTCAGTCATCGGTGCCGCCCTGTACGTGACCGTGGCCGGGCTGATCGGTGTCGCCCTGGGCGCACTGCTCCGCAACACCGCGGCGGGGATCTCCACCTTTGCCGCCGCGTTCTTCGTCATCCCGCCGCTGACCGGGCTGCTGCCCGCCTCGGTCAGCAATCACCTGGCCCAGTACCTGCCCTCCAACGCGGGGGAGGCCTCTGTGGGGCGGGACGCACGGAGTCGACCAACGTGCTGTCACCGTGGACCGGGATTCGCGGTGCTGTGCGGGTACGCCGTGATCCTCATCGCCGCCGGGGCGTGGCGGCTGAGGCGCGCTGACGCGTGATCCCGGGGACAATGCCCAGATGAGGATGTTCCGGCCGACCGGATACCCAGCGCGCCGCTCAGCGGCCAGCTGGGTATTCGACGTGCTGGTCACCCTGGTAGCCGCGGTATCGGCGGTTCTCGGGCGTCCGCCGTGCACGACAACCCCCATCCGCAGATCGCGGTGACGCGTCGTGCTGGGCCTGTCGGCCCTGCCGCTCCTGGTCCGCCGGATCTGGCCGGTCCCGGTATTCGGCGTGGTGCTGGTCCTGAACGCCGGGGCCGGGCTCTGGGGGCATGTCCATGCGGTCAACGGCCTGGCCCTGATCATCGCCCTGTACACCGTGGCCGCGATGCGGCCGCGCCGGGAAGCTCTGCCTGCGCGCGGCCTGCTCGAACTGACCCTGGTCATCGGGCTGCTCCTGTTCGCGGGCGGCGGCTGGTGGTATGACGCGATCTTCGTCTCCGGCATGGTCGCCGCCGCCCTCGCGCTCGGCCTGTACTCGGCCACCCGCCGCGCCTACCTCGCCGAACTGCACGACCGCGCGGAGCGCCTGGAACGCGAGCGGGATCAGCAGGGGGCCCTCGCCGCGGCCGCCGAACGCGCCCGGATCGCCCGGGAGATGCACGACATCGTCGCCCACCACCTCACGGTCATGGTCACCCTGAGCGACGCGGCGGTCGCCGCGTCGGCCACCTCGCCGGAGCGGGCGGCCGAGGTCATGCGCAGCGTGTCGGCCACTGGGCGGCGCGCCCTGGCCGATACCCGCCGGCTGCTCGGCGTCCTGCGCCAGCCGTCCCGGCCAGGACCCGGGCGAGAATCTCCAGCCCGTCCCTGACCTGACCCAGCTCGACGCGCTCATCGAGCAGGTCCGGTCGGCCGGGCTGGACACCACGCTGGAGATCCACGGGGCCGCCCGGGACGTGCCTGCCGGAGTGCAGCTCACCGTGTACCGGCTCGTGCAGGAGGCCCTGACCAACACCCTCAAGCATGGCGGGTCGGGGGCTCGCGCCGCCGTGCGACTGCAGTACCTGCCCGGCGAGCTCCGCGTCGACATCGACGACGACGGCGCAGGCGCCACCGCCCCGGCCACCGCGAGCATCGGCGGCGGCCTGGTCGGGATGCGGGAGCGGGTCCACGCCTACGGCGGCGACGTGCAGGCCGGTCCCCGCACGCCCGGGGGCTGGAAAGTCTCGGCGCGCCTGCACCTGGACGGCGGCGACCTGGACGGGGGCGATGCCGCATGATCCGGGTCCTGCTCGTCGACGATCAGTCCCTGCTCCGCATGGGATTCCGGCATGATCCTGGAGGCCGAGCCCGACATCGAGGTGTCCGGTGAAGCCGGAGACGGGGCGACCGGGGTCAGCATGGCGGCCGCCCTGCACCCTGACGTGGTGCTGATGGATGTCCGCATGCCCGGCATGGACGGGATCGCGGCCACCGCCGCGGATCACCGCCGCGGGCCCGGCCAGCAAGGTCCTCATCCTGACCACCTTCGACCTGGACCAGTACGTGTTCGCCGGGCTCAAGGCCGGCGCCAGCGGGTTCCTGCTCAAGGACGCGCCACCCGAGGAGCTGATCTCCGCCGTCCGCACGGTCGCCGCGGGTGATGCGGTCCTGGCCCCTTCGGCGACCCGGCGGCTCATCGACCAGTTCGCCCCCCTGCTGCCCGATCCGGGCCGGCAGCATGATCAGGATGCTCTGCTCAGCAAGCTCACTGACCGGGAACGAACCGTCTTCGCGGAGATGGCCGCCGGCCGGTCCAACCGGGAGATCGCCGTGGCACTGCACCTGTCCGAGGGAACCGTCAAGATCCATGTCGGGCGGATACTGGCCAAGCTTTACCTGCGCGACCGCGTCCAGGCCGTCGTGCTGGCCTACGAATCCGGCCTGATCACTCCGTGCGGCTGACCGAAGGGCCCGGTGGCGGAAGGCCCAGCCGCGCAGGCCGTGGCCGGCCGCATGGTCGAGATCCGCCGGGGGCACGGCCACGACCGGGCACGCCGCGTGCGCCAGGCAGTACCGGCCCACCCGGGAGCTGATCATATGGCGCACGGCGCCGCGGCGGCCGGCCCCGACCACCAGCAGATCATCCGGCTCGCAGGCGGCCGCGACCAGCACCTCCCCGGGTTCGCCGCGGAGCACCTGCGGCTCGGCCGGCCGGCCCGCCGGGGCAATCCCGCCCCAGGCCGTGTCCAGCGCCGTCCACATCCGGAGCCATGCGTGGTCCCGCCAGATCTGGCGCAGGTAGCCGGAGGGATGACGGCGGTCGGCCAGGTCGCCGCCCGGCGGCAGCCAGGCCAGCACGGGGACGAGGGTGGCGTCGCAATCCCGCGCCACCCCCGCGGCGTAACGCAGGGCTTGCAGGTTGCCCGGTGAACCGCTGGTGCCGATGATGACCCGACGCGCGCCGTGCACAGGAATGCTCCTTCCAGGGCGGAGATCTGGTGTTATCCAGCTAACCGCGCGGATCGCGGGGCCGGCCGGGTCCTGACACCTCCCTAACAGGGCACGCCCAGATTCATGCGCGCCGCTCACACCCCACGCTCACCCCGCCCCCGCCACCCGGGATGTTGACACTTACTTCAAACTGAGAGTAGCTTTCTTTTGAAGCTAACTCTTGGATAACTACACCCCCCGATCCAGGATGGTGACTCATGGGTGCAGAAGCTCGCCGGTGGTGGGCGCTGGTGGCCATCTCGGCCAGCGTGCTGGTCGTGGGGCTGGACCTGACCGTGCTCAACCTGGCGCTGCCGGTCCTGTCCACTCAGCTGCACGCGTCCACCACGGACCTGCAGTGGTTCTCGGCGTCCTACAGCCTGGTGCTGGCCGCGGCCCTGCTGCCCGCCGGGCTGCTGGGCGACCGGGTCGGGCGCAAGAAGATGCTGCTGATCGCGCTGGTGGTGTTCGGTGCCAGTTCGGCCGCGTGCGCCTTCGCCGGGTCCCCGGCTGAGCTGATCGCGGGCCGCGCCGTGCTCGGCCTCGGCGCGGCGGTGATCTTCCCGATGTCGATCGCCGTACTCCCCGTGCTGTTCACCCCGGACGAGCAGCCCAGGGCGATCGCGGTGGTGATGGGCGCGACGTTCATCGCCTACCCGGTCGGACCGTTGCTGGGCGGCTGGCTGCTGGACAACTTCTGGTGGGGCTCGGTCTTCTTGATCAACGTGCCGGTGGTGGCGCTCGCCCTCGTCGCCGTGGGCCTGCTGATGCCCGAATCGCACGGCGCCCGGAGCAGCCGGATCGACGTCCCCGGGATCATCCTGTCCAGCCTGGGGCTGGCCGGGCTGACCTACGGCTGCATCAAGGCAGGCGCGGACGGCTGGGGCGACCCGGCCGTCCTGGGCACCATCCTGGCCGGGGTCGCGATGCTGGTCCTGTTCGTGGCCTGGGAGCGCCGGGTCAGCCGGCACGGGACGGCCCTGGTCCAGCTGGAGCTGTTCCGGTCGGCCAGCTTCACCTGGGGCACGATCCTGACCACGTTCGTCTCGTTCGCGATGTTCGGCATCCTGTTCGCGATGCCGCAGTACTTCCAGGGGGTCCGGGGCCTGGACTCGCTGGCCACCGGGCTGCGGATGCTGCCGATGATCGGCGGCATGGTGATCGGCATGGTCGGGGGCACCCGGCTGCAGTCGCCGCGGAAGGGCCCGGACGGCCGCCCCGCGGGAGATCCCCCGGTCGGTCCCAAGATCCTGGTGACGGCGGGCTTCGTGGTGATGGCCGCGGGCCTGGGCGTGGGGGCCACCACCAGCGCGGCCAGCGGGACCGCGTTCACCGCGACCTGGTACGCGGTGTCCGGGCTGGGCCTGGGACTGGCCATGCCGGCCGCCATGAACGCCGCGCTGGGCGCCCTGTCCGCCGAGCGGAGCGGATCCGGGTCGGCGTTGATCACTGCGATGCGCCAGGTGGGAGCCACGATCGGGGTCGCGGTCCTGGGCACCATCCTGCTGTCGGCCTACCGCAGCCAGCTTGACCTGGGCGGGCTCCCGGCCGCGGCCGCCGGGATAGTGCGGACCGGGGTCATCGGCGGGGTGGGCGTGGCGCTGCACCTGCACTCAGCCGCCCTGCTCGACTCGGTGCGCGCCGCGTTCGCGCACGGCCTGGACGTCATGCTGGCCGTGTGCGCGGGCATCGCCGGGCTCAGCGCCCTGCTCGCCCTGGCCTTCCTGCCCCGCCGGGCGCGGGCAGGCGGCCGCCCCGCCGACCAGGCCGTGACGGCCGGGTCCGCCGCTCCGCTCGCGCCGCCGGAGCCGGACGGGCAAGATCAAGGGCATGAGCACGCACGACGCTGAGCAGCCCGGGCTGCGGGAGCGCAAGAAAGCCAGGACGCGTGCCTCCATCCGGGAGCACGCGTTGCGGCTGTTCCGCGAGCAGGGGTACGCCGCTACCCGGGTCGAGCAGATCGCCGAGGCGGCCGAGGTGTCCCCGGCCACGTTCTACCGGTACTTCCCGACCAAGGAAGACGTGGTCCTGCAGGACGATCTGGACGTGCTGACCCTGGACGCGCTGGAGGCGCAGCCGGCCGGGCTGAGCCCGCTGGCCGCGGTGCGGGGCGCCGTGGCCAGCGCCCGGGCCGGGTTCACCGACGAGGAGCGGGAGCGGTTCCGGCAGACCACCGAGCTGACCATGGCCGTGCCGGAGATCCGGGCCCGGGCCCTGGACGAGTTCGCCCGCACCATCGACGGCACGGCCGCGGTCCTGGCCCGGCGGAGCGGGCGGGACCCCGACGGCGTCGCGGTCCGCGCCCTGGCCGGGGCGATCTTCGGAGTGATCATGGCCAGCACGCTGCCGGTGCTGGACCGGGGCCGGATCGACCTGGACGCCATCTTCGCCTCGATCGACGCTGGCCTGGCCCAGCTGGAGGCCGGCTTCCCGCTCTGACCATCCGCGGGCCGCCGGCCTCAGCGGACGTCGTGCGGCCGGAACTGCACGCTGATCCGCGGGCCGGCCGGCCGGGCCGTCTTCGGCACCGCGTGCTCCCAGGTGCGCTGGCAGCTGCCGCCCATCACCAGCAGGTCACCGTGGCCCAGGTCGTGGCGCAGCGACGGGCCGCCGCCGCGCGGCCGCAGCTGCAGGGCCCGCGGCGCGCCGAGAGACACGATCGCGACCACCGTGTCCTCCTTCGCGCCCCGGCCGATCCGGTCACCGTGCCAGGCGACGCTGTCCCGGCCGTCCCGGTACAGGCACAGGCCCGCCGTGCAGAGCGGCTCCCCCAGCTCGTCCCCGTAGTGCCGGTCCAGCGCGGCCCGCGCCTGCACCAGCGCCGGGTCGGGCAGGGCCGCACCCTCGCCGTAGAAGCAGAGCAGCCGGGGCACCTCGACCACGCGGTCATACATCCGCCGCCGTTCCTCGCGCCACGGCACGGCGTCGCGCAGCCGCTCGAACAGGACGTCGGCGCCCGCCATCCAGCCGGGCCTGATGTCCACCCACGCGCCGCGATCGAGCATGGTCCGGTGCACCGACGCGCCGAGCGGCCCCGGAGCCGGCTCGTCGCACAGGTCGAGCAGGGAACCCTGCAGAGCACTTTCCATACACCGAGCATAGGCCAGGAATCAAATACCTGTTCGATCGACCTGGGGCCTCCCCACCGGGGGCCCATCGGCCCGGGCTCCGGGGACCATCTGCCCTGGCGGCCCGTTCTGGCCGCTGCCATCCTGAAGCCGTGGGCCGATAGGGCCGGGAGGAATCATGGACGCAGCGGTGGTGTACGAGAGCATGTTCGGGAACACCCGGGAGGTCGCCGAGGCGATCGCGGCGGGAATCCGGGAGTCCGACCCATCGGCCCGGGTGACGGTGGCGCGGGCGGGCACGGCGAAACTCGCTGACGTCGGTGAGGCCTGCCTCCTGGTGGTCGGGGGCCCCACCCACATACTGCGGATGAGTTCGCCGCGCACCCGCAGGCAGGGACTGGAGTCCACCCGCAAGGCCACGGGCCACCCGCACCGCACCCCGGAACCGGGCGCTGCCGGTCCCGGGGTGCGGGAATGGCTGAAGGCCCTTCCGCCCGCGCCATTCGGAAGCCGGGCCGCGGCCTTTGATACCCGGCTCGGATCCCGGATGGCCGGTGGCGCGGCCCGGTCGGTGGCACGTCAGCTGCACAAGCACGGTTACCAGCTCGCCGCGAAGGCCGAGGGCTTCATCGTGACCGGCTCGGAGGGCCCGCTGCGTGACGGCGAACTCGACCGGGCCCGGGACTGGGGGGCGGCTCTCGCCCGGCAGGCCGGCGTGCCGGCCCGGAGCTGAGCAGGCCGCCGGACCAGAATCCGCTATCGCCCCCTGGGAGAGCCGCGATGAGCCGCCACGACATCGATGAAGACGCCCTGACGCAGGAACTGGTGGCCGGGCTGGTGGCCGCGGCCACCAGGGCCCCCTCCATGCACAACACCCAGCCGTGGCGGTTCCGCTTCGCGGCCGCCAGCCAGACGATCGACCTCTACGCAGATCCGGCCCGGATGCTGCCGGTGGCGGACCCCGATGGCCGGGCGCTGCATATCGGATGCGGTGCGGCCTTGTTCAATCTGCGCCTGGCTGCGGTGGCGGTGGCCGGCCGCCAGCCGGTGGTCAGGCTGCTGCCCGACCCTGGGCAGCCGCTGCTGCTGGCCACGGTGCGCCTGGCCGGGCCGCACCCGGCCCAGCCGGATGAGCTCGAACTGCACACGGCCGTGGCGGCCCGCAGGACCAACCGGCGGCCATTCAGTACCCGGCCGGTGCCGCCGGGGGTGCTCGCCGAGCTGGCCGAGGCCACCCGCACAGAGGGCGCCATCCTGCATGTCCCGGACCGCCAGGAAGCCGCCCGGCTGCTCGAGCTGGCCCGGGACGCCGAGCGAATCCTGCTGGCCGATTCCGCGTATCGCGACGAACTGGCCCGCTGGGCGGGCGGCGCGCGGGACCGTGACGGTATCCCCGATGAGGTCATGGCCCCGCGTGACCCGGGCGGGAACGCGCCGGTGCGCGACTTCACCCCGACCCGGCCCGGTGCGGCCGGCTACGCCTGGTTTGAGGAAGAGCCGCAGCTGGCCGTGCTGTCCACGCACTTCAACGGCCGCGCGGACTGGCTGCGGGCCGGGCAGGCGCTGCAGCGCTTCCTGCTGACCGCCACGATCCGCGGCCTCGCGGCCAGCCCGCTCACCCAGCCGCTGGAAATCGGCGACGCCTGGCTGGTCCGGGATCCACGGTCGGGCGTCGAGTACCCGCAGATGATCGTGCGATTCGGGTACCGGCTGCCGGTGCCGGGCACCCCGCGCCGGCCGGTCAGCGAGGTACTGGAGACTCCCATTGCGCAAGGTGGCACTGATCAGCGAACTGGAAGGTGACAGCGAGATGGCGGAGTTCGAGCCGGCGGTCGTGGAACCGCTCGACGAGGCGGAGTGCCTGCAGATGATCTCGGCGGGCGGCATCGGCCGGATCGGATACACGGGCCGGTACGGGCCCACCGTGCTGCCGGTCAACTTCGTGCTGCAGGAGCGGGCCGTCGTCTTCCGGACCGGGCAGGACAGCCCGATGGGGGAGGATCTGCGGACCGGCATAGCCGACGCCGATTACATCGTGGCGTTCGAGGTCGACGAGATCAGCCAGGCCAGCCGGGAAGGGTGGAGCATTCTCATCCAGGGCTCGGCGCACCACGTTGATTCCGACCACGAGCGCGCCCAGGTGATGCGGTCGGGCGTCGAGGCCTGGCCCGGCGGGGAGAAAGACCTGTTCATCCGCATCCTCCCTACCCGCATCACCGGCCGGCGTATTCGCAGGCCGCGTTCATAGATTCGCGTCATTTCCAGGTTCCCGCAGCGCCCTGGCCCGTCACCGCGCTGGGCGTGACCATCACCGGTGGGCACCGGTGGCCGGGGCGGAGTTCAAGCGGGACGGGACCGTGGTGCCCGGCCTTCCTGCATGGCTCCCCCGGCTACGGCGGGCATCCGTAGGCACCCACGCCGACGGCCAGGCATCCGCAGGCACCCACGCCGGCGCCCGCCTGGGCCGCCAGGCGTCCCGGCCATTATTGATAGTTCATTGCTTGAAATTAGACGTGATCGAAATAGTGTCGTGATCGCACGGAAGTAAGCGGCAATCGCGACGAAGGAGTCCGCCATGCACGACATCCGTGGTCTTGCCCGGGGGAGGCACGGCATTACCGGAGCCCGTCTCCGCAAGCCAATCTTCGCCTCATTACTGGCCATTGCGCTGGCCACCGCGCTATCGGCGTCCGCCGTGGCCAGGACAGCCGCCTCGGCCAGCAGCAAGCCGGCCTACCTGAACGCCAGCCTTGCGGTCCCGGCGCGGGTCAGCGACCTGCTTGGCCGGATGACGCTGCCCGAAAAGATCGGCCAGATGGTGCAGATCGAGCAGAGCCAGGTCACCGACACGACCAGCGCCTGCACCAGCCAGGGCGGGTTCAACCTGCCCAATCCCGTCTGTGAGCAGAAGATCTTCGTGGACGACAACGTCGGCTCGATCCTGGCCGGCGGGTCCGATATCCCTATCGATACCACCGGAAAGGGTGGCCCAGGTAACACCGGCCTGGACTGGGCCACCGAGTACAACACCATGCAGAGTTACGCGATCGCGCACTCGCGGCTGCACATCCCCGTCATCTTCGGGGTGGACGCCGTGCACGGCTTCGGCCACCCGTATCAGGCGCCGCTCTTCCCGCAGTCCATCGGCATGGGCGCCACCTGGGACCCCTCAGCCGCCGAGGCGGGCGGCGCGGTCACCGCGAACGCCCTGCGCGCGACCGGCTGGAACTGGGACTTCGCTCCCGTGCAGGACATCGCCCGGGACAACCGGTGGGGGCGGTACTACGAGACCTGGTCGGAGGAGCCGACGCTCGCCGCCGCCATGGGCGCGGCGAACGTGCGCGGCCTGCAGAGCGGCGGCGCGGGCGGGCTGAAGGTCACCGCCACCGTGAAGCACTTCGCTGGATACTCGGGGTCGATCAACGGCCACGACCGGGTCCAGGCCGACGTGCCCATCCGCGAACTGCAGGATCTGTACCTGCCGTCGTACGCGGGCGCGATCGACGCGAATGCGGGCACGGTCATGGTGGACTCCGGCTCGGTCAACGGGATTCCCGCGACCGCGTCGCACTACCTGCTGACCACGCAGCTGCGCGACCGGATGGGCTTCAAGGGCGTGGTGATCAGTGACTACGGTGACGTCCCGGCCCTGGCCACCACCTACCACATGGCCGCCGGCCTGGCCGGCGCCGCCGCCCTCGCCATCAACGCCGGCGTCGACATGGCCATGCTGCCGTTCGGCGCCGACCAGTGGCAGACCGCCGTCCAGCAGGACGTGGCCGACCACAGCGTGTCCGTGAGCCGGATCAACCAGGCCGTCTCGCGGATCCTCACGCTGAAGTTCCAGCTCGGCCTGTTCGACCACCCGACGGTGGACGCCAGCAAGGCGGACGCCGCCGTGCAGGCCGGCCGGGATGTGACGCTGAAGGCGGCCCAGGAGTCGATGACCCTGCTGCGCAACCAGAACAACGCGCTGCCGCTGTCACCGTCCAGCAAGATCGTCGTCACCGGGCCGAGCGCGGACTCGATGACCAACCAGCTCGGCGGCTGGAGCGTCAGCTGGCAGGGCGTCTTCGGGTCCGGCCACGCGTGCTGCGTCGGGCCGGCCGACCAGATCCCGCCGGGCACCACGGTGCTCAAGGGGATGCAGGCCGCGGACCCGAACGTGACCTACGCGACCGACCAGGCCACGGCGGTGAGCGACGCCAAATCGGCGGACGCCGTGGTGGTCGCGGTGGGCGAGAAGGCCTACGCCGAGGGTCTGGGCGACAACCCCTCCCCGCAACTGGCACCCGATCAGCAGGCCCTGATCAGCGCCCTCGAGGCGACCGGCAAGCCGGTCATCGTCGTGGTGATCGCGGGCCTGCCGCTGGGTCTCGGCCCGGCCGAGAACGCCAGCGCGGTGCTGATGGCCTACCAGGGCAGCACCGAGGCGGGCACCGCGGTGGCCGACACCATCTTCGGCAAGATCGATCCCAGCGGGAAGCTGCCCGTGACGTGGCCATCCGACGCGTCCACGACCGGCGCGGACTTCAACACCGGGGCACCGTCACCGCTGGGCGACCAGCCGAAGACATTCGACCAGTTGCCCTACACCGGCTCGGGCCCGGGCAGCGGCTACAACCCGCTCTACCCGTTCGCCTTCGGGCTGTCCTACACCACGTTCAAGGTCAGCGGGCTGTCCGCGACCAGCAGCGTGTCCCGCAACGGCACGGTGACCGCCCAGTTCACCGTGGCGAACACGGGCAGCACGGCAGGCACCGACATCGTGCCGGTGTACGTCCACCAGCCGGTCAGCGTGGTACTGGTCCCGGATCAGCGGCTCGCGGGGTTCACCCGCGTGACGCTGGCCGCCGGGCAGTCCAAGACGGTCCAGGTGTCGTTCCCCGTCTCGGTCCTCGCCGTGACCCCGGGTGACATCGAGTCCGACAGCCCGCCGGCCGTGGAGACCGGCGCCTACCAGGTGCAGCTCGGCACCCCGGCCACGGCCAGCGCGGACTTCAGCGTCCACAGCTGATCCAGCCGGCCCGTGATCCAGCCGGACCCGTGGTCCAGCCAGGGCCGTGATCCAGCCTGGCTCGCCGGGCCTCGCTTCCGCCGGCCACTCCCGGAGTGGCCGGCGGAAGCCCTTGGAGCCCGCCGGGAGCCGGGCCGGGCGGGCTGCCCGGCGGGGAAAAATTGAAATATATGTTCGAAAGCAAATCGCGTGGCCTGCCGCGGTGGGACGCCCGTGCGCCCTAGAGTGTTTGCGTGGCAGGCCGAGAGCTAAGCAAGATCGTCGAGGCGGGCTGGGCTGAGGCCCTGGCCCCGGTGGCGGACCGGATCAGCGCGATGGGTGACTTCCTGCGGGCCGAAGTGGCCGCGGGCCGCCGTTACCTGCCCGCGGGCGACCGGGTGCTGCGCGCGTTCCAGCAGCCTTTCGCCGACGTGCGGGTGCTGATCGTCGGCCAGGACCCGTACCCGACGCCGGGGAATCCGGTCGGGCTGAGTTTCTCGGTCGCGCCGGACGTGCGCCGCCTGCCGCCCAGCCTGATCAACATCTTCCGTGAGTACACCGCGGACCTCGGCTACCCCTCACCTTCGAACGGGGACCTCACCCCGTGGGCCGAGCGCGGCGTGCTGCTGCTGAACCGGGTCCTCACCGTGGAGCCGCGCAAGCCCGGCTCGCACCGCGGCCAGGGCTGGGAAGAGGTCACTGAGCAGGCCATCCGGGCCCTGGCCGCGCGGCAGTCGCCGCTGGTGGCGATCCTGTGGGGCCGCGACGCGCGGAACCTGGCCCCCCTGCTCGACGGGGTGCCGCTGATCGAGTCGCCGCACCCCAGCCCGAACTCGGCCGACCGGGGATTCTTCGGCTCCCGCCCGTTCAGCCGGGCCTCCGCACTGCTGGAGGAGCAGGGCGCCGGCGGCATCGACTGGAAACTCCCCTAGCCCCGCCTCCTGCACCCAGCGAGCCTGGCCAAGGCCGGCCGGGGGCTGCTATCTCTTGCCGGGGAGGTGGATGATGGTTTCGGTGCCGTCATCCCAGCGCCACGGGACGTGGTGGCCCTGCAGGTGCACGCCGCCGATCCACCGGTCGATGCCGTTGAGGGCGATCTGGTCGGCCTGGCCGGCCAGCACCCGCACCCCGGTGTCGGTCAGGCGTACGCCCGTGGTCCGCTCAACGGGGCGGCCGGGCGGGTCGAGGCGGAGTAGCGGGTGCGGCCCCTCCGCCATCCGGTCCATCCGGCCGAAGCACGTGATGTCCCCCATGTACGGTCGCGTCTCCCGCGACCCGGCCCGCACGAAAGCCGTCCCGGCGTCGGGCGCGCCGTCGGCGACGGCGGCCAGCACCCGCCGCTCGGTCAGCGACAGGCCGTCCCGCGCCGCCGGATACTCCCGGCTGAGCCGGTCGAACGCCTCACCCAGGAACCGCAGCTCGCCCAGCCGCGCGGCGGCGATGGCGCCCAGGGCCCCGGGGGTGGGCGCGCGGAAGGCCGCCCACGCGCGGGTGGCCAGCTCGAGCGCTGCCGGGGTCAGCCGCGCGCACGCGTTGGTGTGCGGCAGCTCGCGCAACTGCTCGGCGGTCAGCTCCCCGAGGCCGCCGAAGCGGGCGATGCCCGCATGTTCGCCTATGCAGATCAAGGTGATGCACTCGGCGGGAACGCCCAGACCGGCCAGGCGGGCGAGGATTTCGGCGATCTGCAGCTGGTCATACAGGTCCGCCTCGAACCACAGCACGTACTCCCCGTCGCGGTTGGCCTCCAGGGCCTGATCCCGCTCGGTGAACTGGCGCATCGCCTCGGCGCGCTCCACGCCCTCGTAGCCCGTGAGATAGTCGGCCCTGATCCGGCGCAGCCCGGCCGGCCCGACCTCAGGCACCGGCCCCTCGTGCAAGATGTCGCGCCAGTAGACCACGCGCCGCGCGAGCCCGGTCCCCGGCACGTCGGTGGCGTCGCCGTTGCTGATGTGAAGCGCCTCGGGCATCCAGTCGAGCGGGGAGTCGTCCGGCGTCGTGCCCGGGTGCTCGGCGAGGAGCCTGCTGCGGGCGGTCGCGTACGACTCGTCCGTCTTGGCCATCCGGGCGCGCACGCGCCGCTTGAATCCCGCCTGCTTGGTCATGATCGTCTCCCGCGTCCCGTCCGCGGATCCCCAGCGATCGCTGCGGCGGGCGCACGATCGACGTATGACGCCCCGGCCGAGAGGTAGGCCTCCCTTTGCCTCCGTCGGGTGACCCGGCTGGGCGGGTCGCCGGAGGTTGGGCGCGGACGGTCGCCGCCCCTCACGGTACCCGGCGGCCGGTACGTCGTGCGACCCCGCCCGCGCTGCGCATCCACGCCACCTTCAGCTGGCGGGAATGTTGAACGATCAACTATCGTTAGGGAAAATACGGCCCGCGGAAGGCCGGGAACGGCACCGGCCGGGAGCATTGAACGTGCCATCTAGGCTGGTCGACGAGGCTTAACAGAGGAGATGTCATGCCAGCGGTGACTGTAGAGGACATCCTGGTCCTGCCCCGGGTCCCCGAGCCCGACGGCGCGACCGCGGCCGAGCGGCCGGTCGTGTCGGTGACCACCGCGCCGTCCGGGTTCGAGGGTGAGGGCTTCCCGGTCCGCCGGGCCTTCGCCGGGGTGGACCTGCGGCAGCTGGACCCGTTCATCCACATGGACCAGATGGGCGAGGTCGAATACGCGCCCGGCGAGCCCAAGGGCACGCCGTGGCACCCGCACCGCGGCTTCGAGACCGTCACGTACATCATCGACGGCGTGTTCCGGCACCAGGACTCCAACGGTGGCGGCGGCCTGATCACCAACGGCGACACCCAGTGGATGACCGCAGGCGGCGGGATCCTGCATATCGAGGAGCCCCCCGAGGAGCTGGTCATGAGCGGCGGGCTGTTCCACGGCTTCCAGCTGTGGGTGAACCTGCCCCGGAGCCTGAAGATGACGGCCCCGCGCTACCAGGACATCCGGGCCCAGCAGGTCTCGCTGCTGTCCTCAGCCGACGGCGGCGCGCTCATCCGGGTCATCGCCGGCGACCTGGCCGGGCATCCCGGCCCCGGCGTCACGCACACCCCCATCAGCCTGCTGCACGTGACCCTGCAGCCCGGCGCCCAGCTGCATCTGCCCTGGCGCAGCGACTTCAACGCGCTGGTCTACGTGCTGGGCGGCTCCGGCACGGTCGGCCCGGACCACCGTCCGGTCCGCACCGGCCAGCTCACGGTGTTCGGGGCGGGCGACGCGCTGACCGTGGACGCGGCCCGGACCCAGGAGGGACCCGGCCACGAGCTGGACATCCTGGTCCTCGGCGGGCAGCCGATCCGGGAACCGGTCGCCGCCTACGGCCCGTTCGTGATGAACACGCGGGACGAGCTGGTCCAGGCGTTCGAGGACTTCCAGGCGGGCCGGCTGGGCAGCATCCCCGCCGAGCACTCCGAGGTTCCGGCGAATCCCCACCCGGGCCACGACGTCCTGTAACCCACTCCAACCGAGATCATTCAGCGCGGTGCGTTGTGCCCGTCCCGGGCACAACGCACCGCGCTGGCGTGTCTGCGGACCGTCCGGCTCAGCGACGGACGCGGTAGCGGATGTGCGTGGCCTCCGGCGTGTCGATCACCCGGACGATCTCCAGCTCGACGCGAGACGGCAACACGTCGAACAACCGGAGCCCCTGGCCGAACAGCACCGGGATCTGGTGGACCTGCAACTCGTCCAGCACACCGGCCTCGAGCGCCCGCTGCGCGGTGTACGCGCCATGCACCAGCACGTCCCGGTCCCCGGCGGCCGCCTTCGCCTGCGCCATCGCATCTTCGATCCCGTCGGTCACATACGTCACCGACGGATAGCTGGCCACCGAGGAAGGCGGCGGCCGCCGGCTGATCACCACGATCGGCACGCCGTGATGATTGCCGTTGTAGTGACCGGCCTGCTCCGCGGTACGCCGGCCCACCAGCACCGCACCGGTCGCCTCCATCTCGTCGTATACCTCTCCGGCTGGTCCGGGCGGGCGGCCGGACTCCCCGTCCGCGGTGGCGAACCAGTCGTGCAGCCGCATGAAACCGTCGCCGCCGGGGTTGTCCGGTCCGTCGTCCGGGCCCGCGATGTACCCGTCGAGTGACATCGACATGTAGAGCACTGATGCAGACACTCTGGCCTCCCGCGGTCTCGGCCCAAACTAGTTTCAACGTGCTGTAAGACCGGGCAGGGCGGCATTTCTCATCGGCCAGCCGAACCCAGACTTCAAGCCAGGGCATCAGCAGCCCGTCTGGCGGATGAAAGTAACCGCATGATCTGAAGGAAGGACCGGCCACGCCCGGGCGCGGGCTCGTCACCTGCGCCCGGGCTAGCCGGCTCTTGGTGGGCACCGGCTGCAGGCTTGAGGCCCTGGGACTCGGGACGGCCGAGGGCGAGGTGGCGGAGGGCACCGGCACCGGCGTGCTCACCGCCGGCCGCGGCGCGGGGTGGGTGATGGCCGGGACCGGACGGCTGGCCGGCCGCGCCGGGGCCGGACCCCCGCCCCCGGCCACGCCGGACAGGATCCCCCCGGTGATCGCCCCGGCCACGGCCAGGCTGGCCACCGTGCCGCCCACCATCCGCCGGCGCCGGCGCTGATCGCCGCGCCGGATGATCTCGGCCGCCGGCCGCGGCCGCGCCTGCTCAGCGCCCTGATCGGCGAGCCGGTGCAGCTCATCGCCCAGCTCAGACATGGCCCGCCTCCTCCGGTCCGCCGCGGGCGGCCCGCCCGCTTGTGTGCTGCCCGACTGATTCACGCAGGTGGGGCGCGAGCGCGGCCCGGCCCCGGGCCAGGCGGGCCTTCACGGTGCCGTCCGGCACCCCGGTCTCGGTGGCGATCTGGGCCACGCTCAGATCGCACACGTAGTGCAGGACCAGCGCCCGGCGCTGCTCGGCGGGCACCTTGCGCAGGGCGTCGATGAACGCCACCCGGTCGGGCGTCGGCCCGTCGGTCACCTGCGGCCCGGGGTGTGAGCGGAGCAGGAGCCGGCCGCGGCGGGCCCGGTGCCAGCGGGACACGGCAATGCGCCAGGCGGTCGCGCGGACCCACGCGTCCGGCGCGCCGTGGCGGTCCAGCTGCCCGCGGTGCGACCAGGCGCGCACGAAAGCCTCCTGCACCGCGTCCTGCGCCTCGGCCCGGTCCCCGGTCATCGCGTACAGGTGGCCGACCAGCCGGCGGAACGACGCCGCGTAGAAATCAGAGAATTCCTCGGGGCTCAACGAGCCTCCCTGGTTGCCTTCCCGGCCCGATCACGTCCGCTCACGTCCGCTCACCATAGGCCAGTTCCGGCCCGGCACGGCCGGGATCCAGGCGTCGCATATCTCACCCGGCCGTCATGCAACCAGACGCGCTTCCCGCAGGTACCTACGGCGACCGCCGGCCGTTCCGGCCGGCCTGAACTGGAGGTCAGATGAGGACACCTAGCAAGCGTGCGATGGCCTGGCTGGGAGTGCCCGTGGCCGCCCTGCTGGCCGGCGGGACGGGCCTGGCCCTGGCGGCCGGGGGCGGCGGCCACCCGGCCCGGGCCGGGCTCGATTCGGCGGTGTCCCGCGCCACGCCCGGGCCGGGCTCCGCGGCACCCTCGCCGGTCCCGTCCCGCACCTCGGCGCCCAGCGCGGTGCCCTCGCCCACGCGCGCACGCACCCCGGTGCCGGTGCCCTCCGGCTCAGCCCTCCCGGCGCCCGTGCCGTCCCGCACCTCGATGCCCAGCCCGGTGCCGTCACCCACCCGCGCACGCACCCCGGTGCCGGTGCCCTCCGGCTCAGGACTCCCGGCGCCGGTGCCGTCGCCGACCGGCACCCCGACCCCCAGATCCCGCTAACCCCGTCCGGCGCGGCTGCTCAGCTGACCGGCGCGGCCTTCCCGTTGGCCGCGCTGGTCCCGCCGTGCTCCGCCTCGGCCGGGGCCATCGCCACTGCCTGGGGTGCCCAGGTCACTGCGGGCGTGCCATGGCGTTCCGGCGTCCCGGCGATGGCCGTCAGGTCCGAACCGTCGATGGTCTCTCTTTCGAGCAGGAGATCGACCACCCGGCCGAGCTTGTCCAGGTTCGTACGCAGCAGCGTGGTCGCCCGGGTCTCGGCCTCGCGGAGCAGCGTGGCCACCTCCCGGTCGATGGCCCGCTGCGTCTCCTCGGCGTAGGGGCGGCCCGCGAACGGGTTGTCCCGGCTCGGCCCTTCCGGGCCATATCCGATGGGTCCCACCTCAGTCGAGAAGCCCCATTCCCGGACCATGCGGGTGGCCAGGTCGGTGGCGCCCGCGAGGTCATTCGCGGCACCGGTCGAGGGCTCTCCGAGGACGATGATCTCGGCTGCGCGGCCGCCCAGCCGGACCGCGAGCGTGTCGGTGAGATAGCTCTGGCGGTATAGGTGGCGTTCGAACTCCGGCAACTGCTCGGTCACTCCGAGCGCCGCGCCCCGGGGCAGGATGGTGACCTTGGCCACCGGGTCGGCGTGCTCCGACAGGACGGCGACCAGTGCATGGCCGGCTTCGTGCACGGCGACAGAGTTCTTTTCCTCGGGCAGCAGCGCGTTGGATGCGTCGCGCTGGCCGATCAGCAGCCGGTCCCGTGCTGCCGCGAAGTCAGCGGCGGACAGGACCCCGCGCTGGTCGCGCACGGCATTGATCGCCGCCTCGTTCACGAGGTTGGCGAGATCGGCGCCCGAGAACCCTGGCGTTCCCCGGGACACCGCGTCCAGATCCACGTCGGGCGCGAGGGACTTGCCCCGCCCGTGGATGGCGAGGATCGCCGTCCGTTCCTTCTGGTTGGGCAGCGGAATGTCCACCATCCGGTCGAAGCGGCCGGGCCTCAGCAGTGCGGCGTCGAGGATCTCGGCCCGGTTGGTCGCACCCATGACCACCACGCTGGCCCCCGGCTCGAAGCCGTCCATGTCGGACAGGAGCTGATTGAGGGTCTGCTCGCGCTCGTCGTTCGAGCCGAACCCGCCGGGACCCCGGCGGCCCCCGATAGCGTCGATCTCATCGATGAAGATGATCGAGGGAGCATGCTTGCGGGCGTCCTCGAACAGGCTCCGCACCCGGGATGCCCCCACGCCGACGAACATCTCCACGAAGCTCGACCCGCTGAGCGCGAAGAACGGGACACCCGCCTCGCCGGCGACCGCCTTGGCCATCAGCGTCTTCCCGGTCCCGGGCGGCCCGACCATGAGTATGCCCTTGGGCCCGACCGCGCCCGCATGGGCGTAGCGCTGGGGGTGTTTCAGGTAGTCGACGACTTCCATGACCTCGGCCTTGGAACCCTCGTAGCCGGCGATGTCCGAGAAACGGGTGGTCGGCCTTTCCTCGTCGTAGAGCTTGGCCTTTGACTTGCCGATGCTCATGATTCCGCCGATTTGCTTGCGGCCGCGGCGGGCGAACCAGATGAAGGCGCCCACTATGAGCAGCAGCGGCAAGAATGAGAAGAGCAGGCTGGCCACGACGGACGTGCCCGCACTGCCTCCGGTCACCTGGACCTTGTGCTTGAGCAGGAGCGGGGAGAGCGCCTGGTCGTTCAGCGCCGTGGGGATCTGGGAGGTGTAGGCCACGCCGTTATGCAGCGTCCCGGTCACCACCCCGGTCGAGCTGATCGTCGCGGTCGAGACCTTATTCGCCGTCACTTCGCTGACGAAACCGCTGTAGCTGAAGTCCCGGGTCGTCGTACCGCCGAACCCCGGATGGAAGAGGAGAACACCGGCGAGCACCGCCCCGCCCAGTAGCAGCCACAGCGGCCAGCGTGGAGTCGGCTTCGGCGCAGGCGTGGGCGCCTTGGGGCGGTGGTTCAGCTGGTTTGGCGGTGGTCCAGTTGGTTTCATGCCAGCCTCGGCTCCAATAAGTCGAAAAGTGACCGCCGAGGTCCAGGGCAGCCGCGCTAAGCCGTCGTGCAGGTGCACGGAAGGAAGACATAGTCCGGACGATCACCAGGATGGGATCCGTCCGGAGCGACCGCATACGCCGCGATGACCGGCGGACCTGGGCCTGAGCCCATGCAGTGTGCCCGCCTTCGCATGAGGTCCTTCACCCGTTAAAGCGCGCCCTGCCGCGTAGATATTTCCCGGGCCCAAACAGGCCGGCCGGAATAGGCGCCCGGGCCAGGCGCCAGATTCCGGGGTTAAGGTGATCAGTTCCACGTCGTGGAAGCGCATCACGCCGAACCAGTCGCTGTTTTCCGCGCGCATCAGGTGCTCGGCGTCCGCCGCGATCTCGTGGATCACCGTGATCGAATCAGCCCGGCTCATGTCGGCGTCCAGCTGCCGCAGCAGCCCGGCCATGCGCTGGTAGCGCTGGCAGTGACGGCGGAATTCGGACTGGGTCCTGATCCCGTGCACGGCGGCGCCGATGGCCGGCACGCAGATCGACAAGACGATCAGCAGAGCCGAACTCGGTCGGGTTGTCGTGGTGCTCGCCCCACCCCAGCAGGTGCAGGAACGCGGCCACCGCGGTGATCAGGAACAGCACGCCGGTGGCCGCGAACAGGCGCGAGTCCCAGGCGCCCTGGCGGCGGGCGGTGTTCTCGTGGTACCGGATCTGCGCCCTGATCCAGTGCTCGCTGAGATAGCCGCGGAGCGGCACGACATCGGCGGGGCCGAAACGCACCGGCGGGCGGCGGGCCGCGATCTCGTCCAGCGCCCGCTCCATCCACACCTCGGTCGGGTCGGACAGGTACGCGGACCGCTCGCGCCGTTCGCCGGGCCTGGTCTGGTCATCCGTCCCGGCCAGGGCCAGGAAATAGCCGGAGCGCAGCCGTTCGGCCAGGAAACGGTAGGAGATCCACCGGTCCAGGACCCGCAGCCTCCGGCTGACCAGGGGGGCGGCCACCAGCACCAGGAGCAGGACCACTTCCGCCGCGGCGATCCAGGTCAGCTGGGGCCAGACGATGACCTGGACCGCGACCACCACGACCGCGGCCGCCGCGGCCAGGAACATGGTCCAGTTCGTCAGCCGGAAGATCCGCTCCAGGCGCGTGGCCAGGACGTCGGCGCGGACGAAGTACGGGGTGAGCCAGCCGGCCACGTCCGAGCAGGCCGGCCCGAGCGAGCCAGCGGGGCCGGCTGGCCCGGAGCGGTCCCGCCCTGGCCAGAACGGGTACGGGGGAACCCGAGCGTGAAAATAACTGAAACCGGAGCCCCCGCCTCAGGTACGGCGGCCGGGTCAGGAGGCGGTGTCCGCAGGACGGTCAAGAGCCCGCCGAGCGGGACCACCGGATGCGGAAGGCCCCGCCGCGTGGCTCCTGGCCTCGGCGAGCAGATCCCGCCACTGGCTGCGCTCCGGCTGCGGAATGGCCACCCACTCTCGGAAGACCCGCCCGGCCGGGGCGAACGGCTCACCGTGCCCGTCCGCGATGAGCTGGCTCACCCGCTGGTGCGGCAGCTTGACCAGAAGCGCCCCCGTGCGGCGGTCGAGCGAGGCGAAGAACCGGCCGTCGAGGCGGACGCACGGCAGGCCCATCATGGTTGACCGCCGCACCGCGGGGTCGGCATACATCGGCTCGACGAGGTCCCAGAACAGTTCCTCACCAGTCATCGGTGCCCTGCCCTTCTGCCGGCGGCTGCCACCCGGGTTGCCGCTGGCCGGGCCCGGGCCGCCGGCCGCGGGAGCCCGGCTGGGGCCACCCTCCCGCGGCTACCGGCCTGAGCGTCATCTGCCGGCGGGGATGAAGAGGGCGACGAGAGCCCCGCCCGGGTCGGCCACGGTGACCGATGTGCCAGCCGGGCCGGCTGTCTTGGCTTGCACTACGCGGCCACCCAGAGCGACGGCCTGTTCCGCGGCCGCGTCGAGGTCCTCAACCACTACGTAAGGTATCCACCGGCCGGCCGGCGCCGGCCCAGCCGGCGTGATCCCGGCCCACGGCTGACTGCCGGCCGTGATCCACCCCTCGTAGCCACCTGCCCCCGGGCCGACCGTCCAGCCGAACAACTCCGCGTAGAACTTCCCTACTGTCCCGCCGTTGGCCGCGGTCAGGTCAAACCACACGAACGGTGCATCCATGAGCCATCCTCCTGCCGAACTCGCTTCGCCGGGCCGGACTGGCCCGCTCACCTCTGTCTGATCCCGGTAGGGCGTCCAGCTCATCGGTCTGTCACACGTCGGCGTTACTGTGTGCCGGTGACCATGACACGCGACGCCGGTGCCGGCTCCGAGCAGGTGCTGGACGCCGCCCGCCGCGGCGACGGCGACGCGTTCCAGGTGCTGATCAGCCCGCACCTGCGGGCTCTCCACCTGCACAGCTACCGGATGCTCGGCTCTTACACCGAGGCTGAAGAAGCGGTCCAGGAGGCCATGCTGCGCGCCTGGCGCGGGCTCAGCGGGTTCGAGGGGCGGGCGCCGCTGCGGCACTGGCTGTACCGGATCACCACCACCACCTGCCTCAAGATGATCAGCCGGCGAGACCGCAGCCCCATCACCACCACCGACGTGGCCTGGCTGCAGCCCTACCCGGACAGCCTGCTCGACCGGCTCATCGATACCGACGCGGATCCTGCCGCGATCGTGGACCACCGCGAAAGTGTGGCGCTAGCGTTCATCGCCGCCCTGCAGTTGCTGCCCGGTAGCCAGCGCGCCGTGCTGATCCTGCGTGACGTGCTCGAATGGCCCAGCCGTGATGTCGCGGACCTCCTCGGCACCACCGTCGCCGGGGTGAACAGCGCCTTGCAGCGTGCTCACGCCACTGTTGCCCGGACCACTGGCGCCCGGACCACTGGCGCCCCGGGCGCTGCGGTACCGCGCCCGCTCAGCGAGCGCGAGCACCGGGTCGTGGATGCTTTCATGCGCGCCTGGCAGGACTGCGACATCCCGGCCCTGGCCGCCCTGCTCCGCGAGGACGCCACCCTGTCCATGCCACCCCAGCAGATTCACATCGTGGGCCGCGGCCACGTCGCGGACTTCTTCGCCACCGTGCCCGCCGCCGGGCGGCTCGACCTAATCCGCCTCGTCGCCACGCGGGCCAACGGCCATCCGGCCCTGGCCGCCTACCTGCCCGACGACAGCACGGAAGGCTGCCGTGGCTACGGGATCATGGTCGTCACCCTGGCGGACGACCAGGTCGCCACCATCACCGGCTTCGCCGACCCCCAGCTGTTCCCGGTGTTCGGGCTGCCCGTCATCCCCTGACCAGGCCCAACCGTGGGTGACTGCGGCCGGACCCCAAGCCGGGCTCACGGCGGGGCTCCCGCGGCACTTGCGGGAGCCCCGCCACGTCCGGGACCGGGCCGACCGGGACGCCCCGCTGCAGGCGGCCCGGCGGCCCGGCGATGGTCAGTCCCCGGCGGTGGTCAGCCTCCGGCGAGGGACTGCAGGTGAGCCTTGACGCCCGCGCCGTAGCCGGTCGGCGTGCCGGTGTAGTCGCTGATCAGGGCGGGGCCGCTGGAGCAGTCGCAGTCCGTGTTCCAGGTCCAGGCCAGGTAACTGATGCCCTGGATGTCCAGCCAGGTCATCAGCGGGTCCATGTAGCTGTCCGCGCAGTCGTTCTCGCCGATCTCGCCGGCGACGACCGGCACCGCGGCGGCCACCGGCGCGACCTGCTAGTCCAGCAGGACTAGGTGGTGCAGGTGTTGAAGTTGTAGGAGTGCCACGACGCGACCAGGTTGTGGTCGGGGTCGGTCGGCTCGTAGCGCAGCCACGCGGTCAGGTCGTTGGAGTAGGCCAGGCCGCCCAGCATGATGCACGTTGGTCGCGCCGGTCGCCGCGGACCGCGTTGACCATGCTCTGCATGCCGGCCACCTGGTAGCCGATGCCGGCGCAGGTGCCGCCGTTCAGCCAGCACTGCCAGCCGGTGGCTGGTGCTGCCGGTCGCCCGGGCCGCGTACGGCTCGTTGAACAGGTCGAAGATCGACCGCGTTGTTGCCCTTGAACGCGGTCGCGACCGAGGTCCAGAACGGGATCGCCTGCGCCGCGTCCGGCATCGGCTTCTGGCAGGTCGCCTGGGCCGACGAGCAGCCGGAGGAGTTCCCGGTGTAGAGCGCCGTCGGTCCAGTGCAGGTCCAGGATCGCGACGATGCCGTTGGCGTTCAGCAGGCTGACGTAGGCCTTGACGGCGCTGCTGGTAGGTGGCGCCCGCGTACGGCCGAGCTGACGTAGGACTCCGCGTCCAGCACTCCTCGTTCAGCGGCACCCGCACCGCGTTGACCGCCCCAGCTCTTCATGGCGGTGATCGACGCCTCGTCCATCGGGCCGTCCCAGATGCCGTTGCCCTGCACGCACGCGTACTCGCCGCCGGAGCGGTTCACGCCGTGCAGCACGACCGTGCTGGCCGCTGGCGTTGACCAGCTTGTTGCCCGGACACGTGCAGCTGCGGGGCGGTGGTGGCGCCCGACGAGGTCGGCGACGGGGTCGGCGTCGGCGTGGGTGAGGAGGACGGGGACGTGGGTGAGGGGCTCGGTGAAGCGGTGCTGCCGCCGTTGCAGGCCGTCCCGTTGAGGGTGAAGGCGGTGGGGGCGGTGTTGGTGCCGCTGTAGGTGAAGTTGGCGCCGATCTGGGTGAGGCGCCGGTGGCCAGGCTGCTTCCAGCTGGCATTGGTCACGGTGATGGCACCCGACTGGGACCAGTTACCCGACCAGCCCTGGCTGATCTTCTGGTTGCCGGCGTAGGAGTAGCCCAGGGTCCAGCTGGTGATGGCCGGGCCGGTGTTCTGGATCGTGATCGCGGCGGTGAAGCCGCTGCCCCAGTCACTGCTCACCGAGTAGCTGACCTGGCACGCGGACGCGGCCTGCGCGACGCCGGGACTGATGGCCACCGCCGCGCCCGCGGCCAGGCCCGCCACGCCCACCGCGCAGGTCAGGTACCGGGCACGCCTGGTTAAGCCAATGACGTGGAGTTGCACCACATACACCTCCCTGAAAGGCCGGGCCACAGCCCGGCGGCGGCGTCGCCGCAAATACCCTGGCGCCTTATCGGGGCCAAGGGAAATGCCTCCTGGCGGCTCGCACGGATCGTGGCACGCAGTCTGCCAGACACCGGCCGGCAGCCACGGGGAAACATGACCGGCCGACGGTATCGGCGCTTAATTAAACCGGTCAAGAAGGTGAGAGATAATGAAAATAGAGACACTAATTTCATGGCCGGCGGCTCCGCCATTATCTGCGCAAGGGCAGGTCATGGCCCCTCCAGTGGCGACAAGTTCGCCGCCGGGCCCGGCCTGAGGATCGCCGGACAGAAAGAAAGGTAGCCGCCGGCCAGCAACCCGGCGCGCAGGCCTCGGGGCATGAAAATTTCATGCTGGCTGGCCACGCTTTTCCGGCGCCTTGACGGAGTGCGGCAACGGGACAACTCTCATCTTCTGATCGAGGACGCAGCCATGTCCGCAGAGAGTCAGGCCACCAATAAACAACCTATCCCCCGCGTAACCGGTCAGATGGCTGAAATCGTCGTGGTTTGATCAGGTGCTAGCAGGGCATCCAGGGTTCACCTTTGGTGAGCATGACGAGGGCGTCGAAGAAGCCGATGCCGTGTTTGGGCGGCGCGGCGGCCCTGGTCCGCTGCCCGCACCCGCATTCCCGCTCGATCAGCTGATGCCCAGTCACCGCGACCGCGGCTTCGAGCAGGTCGAAGACCGGGCGGCGCTCCACCCCGGTGACCGGCCGCCCGGCCAGGCCCGCCCCGCACCATGCGCAACGGCCCGGCGCGTGCCGCAGCTCCCGGTCCGGCCGGGCCACCTGGGCCAGCGTGCTGCCCTCATGCCCGTCCTGGCCGCCCGGCTTGCGGCCGGTTTTCTTCCGCAGCGACCGCGGCCGTGGCCGTGGCGGCGACTTATCCAGCCCCTCACTGGACGGCGGCCTAGACGAATTCCGCGGACTCTGCTCAGCCGCGCCTCAAGCTCAGCACCGGCAAATGGCGCCACGCCCAAAGCTGGCTCCTGTCAAGGCGGCGGCCCATATGCCGCCTGACGGGCAAGGACTCTGGCTGCGCATGGCCGCCGGAAAGCAGCCCCGCTATGCTTGACCTGCATTGTCCGAGTGGGGAGGTGCCGGTGACGACAGGACCGCAAGACCCTGCAGCGGCGGGCCGCGGCCGGTTCAGGGCGGGCCACGCCGACCGCGAACAGGCGATCGACACGCTGAAAACCGCGTTCGTGCACGGCCAGCTGACCAAGGACGAACTCGACGCGCGAGCGGGCCAGGCGCTGGCCGCGCGGACCTACGCCGACCTGGCCGCGCTCACCGCCGACATCCCGCCCCGCCCGCCCGCGGCCAGGCCGGCGCGCCCGCCCGCCCCGGTCCGCCGTCGGCCGCTGGCCAGGGCGGCCGCCAAGTCGGGCGTCTGCCTGATCATCGCGGCCGCCGCCACGTGGGTCTTGGTCTCTCCTCGTTTCGGCCGACGGCCACTACCACGGCATCCCGGGCGCCAATCCTTCCTATGAGTCCTGGGCTCCCCTGCCGCTTTTCCTGGCCCTTGCCGCCGTAGGCACGGCAATCGGCATCGTGGGGACCGCGGTGGCCACCTCGCTGGAGCAGCGGCGCTCCCGAGGGCAGCTGCCGCCCCGGCCGGGCGGCCACGCCCAGGAAGCCGAGCGGCGCGGCGGCACCGGCCATGGCCCGGTTCCCCCCGGCCCCCGCACCGACCAGGCCCAGGCCGACCTGCGGGCTCACAAGTCACCGCAGCGCCAACGGCATATTCCCACCCGGGCGGGCCGGGCATCCCGTGGCGTGAGGCCGGCGCCAGGCACGATCTGACGCCGGCAAACCAGCGCCGGGACCGGTGCCTCCCCGGTTGCCCAGGCCGGGCCTTACGTCTTAGCCCGCACCAGATTTCCGCGCGACCGGGCGCGAAACAGGCAACCAGAGAACGCGCGGAACCCATGCTCCGCAAGCCTGAATCCAATGGCATTAAAGTGTGCACCAAGTTAGCCCAACTCAGGTCAAATGGACCTGACCAGTTACTCCCCTGCCATGGTCACATTCGCCCGGCCCCGGCCAACGGCGTGCACATTAGTCACGCTGCTGGCTGGCTGCCCGGGAGGTCGCGGCCAGCCCTTGTTCAAGCGGGCCGCCCCATTGATCACCTTACGGATCGGTGTCTACGCCGACCCCGGGTACCAGTCGTCGGGGCTGTACGCACAGTACGAGCGACTCCATCCGGACATCCGGATCGTCCAGGCGGACACCGCGGCGCGGCCCGCGCCCCAGGCTGAGGCTCCGCCCCGGGCTGAAAGGTTCAGTGACGCACGGTCACGGCGGCGGCCTTTCCAGGGGGCCAGCGGGCCTGGGCCCCAGCGGCCGGCCCGGATCCGGCGAACCCGCCGCAGGCCACGCCGGCGGTCGGGGCGATCGCCACCACGCTCACGCACCGTGCCTGCCCGCCAGCGACCCTGGCGCTCCCTTCCCGGCGTACCGGGCCGAATTTAGACTCCGGCCAAATCTGGAAGCGCTTTCCTGCGCGGACGCGGGGAGCGCCCACCCGGCTGCCTGGTCCCCCCTGCCCGCTGCGGCAGCCCGATCCGCGAGGAGGATGCGGATGCGAAGGTTAGCGCGAAGATCCCTGTTCCGCGTGCTGGCCAGCAGCCTGGCCAGTGGCGCGGTGCTGGGCGGACTGCTGGTGAGCGCGGCCAGCGCGTCGGCCGCAGCCAGCCACCCCGCCGCGGCCGCTCACCCGGCGGCCGCCGCCGATCCGGCCGCGGCGGCCCGGGCCGCCGCGGCCCTCCAGCCGGCGGCGACGGCCGTGACGTCCTGCCAGGTCACCTACTCGGTGAGCACAGACTGGGGCAGCGGCTTCACCACCGCGATCACGATCCAGAACACCGGCCCGGCCATCACCAGCTGGACCCTCGGCTACTCCTACGCCGGCAACCAGACCCTCTCCCAGGGCTGGAGCGGCACCTGGTCGCAAAGCGGCAAGGCCATCACCGTGACCAGCGCCAGCTGGAACGGCAGCCTGGCCACCGGCGCCTCCACCCAGATCGGCGCCAACTTCGCCTACAGCGGCACCAACACCGCCCCCACCGCCTTCACCCTCAACGGGACGGCCTGCAACGGCGGCAGCACCGCCTCCCCCAGCCCCTCACCGAGCCCCACCACGTCCCCCACCTCGAGCCCGAGCCCGAGCCCGAGTCCCAGCCCGACCTCGACCGGAGGCGGTGGCGGGACCCCCGGCGCGGCTCCCGTGGTCTCCATCACCAGCCCCACCGCCGGGGAGATCTTCAGCCCCGGCTCGGCCATCACGCTGCAGGCCAGCCCGGTCACCGGCTCCGGCCCCGTCACGTCCGTTACCTTCTACCAGAGCACGTCGGCCGCGAACGACACGGAGATCGGCGTGGCCACGTCCAGCCCGTGGGCGGTGCAGTGGGCCAACGTCCCGGCGGGCAGCTACTCGATCACCGCGGTCGCGAGCAACGGGCCGGAGAGCCTGACCTCGAACCCGGTCGCGATCACGGTCGAGTCGCCGACCGTGGTGGTCAACCCCGGCGCGGTCACCGTCCAGCAGGGCAGCACCCAGGCCTTCGGCGTCTCGCTGTCCGCCCAGCCGAGCGCGAACGTCACGGTGACGATCGCGGAGAACAGCGGCGGCGACCCCGACCTGTCGGTCTCCTCGCGAGCCAGCCTGACCTTCACCACGGCCAACTGGAACACGCCGCAGAACGTCACCTTCACGGCCGGCACCAACGCGGCCGATGTCGGCGGCAACGGCGTGTTCACCGCTTCGGCCACCGGCTACGCGTCCGGTTCGGCCACCGTCACCGAGGCGCGCCAGGCGGCTCGCAGTCCAGGTATGACCAGTGGTTCCTGAACCTGTACGACACGATCAAGAACCCGGCCAACGGCTACTTCAGCCCGAAGGGCATCCCCTACCACTCGGTGGAGACGCTGATCGTCGAGGCGCCGGACTACGGGCACGAGACCACGTCGGAGACCTACAGCTACTGGCTGTGGCTGGAGGCCGACTACGGCCGGGTGACCGGGGACTGGACGAAGTTCAACAACGCGTGGACCAACATGGAGACCTACATGATCCCGAGCGATGCCCAGCAGCCCGGCCAGTGCACCTACAACCCGTCGAGCGCCGGCCCAGTACGGGCCGGAGGAGCCGTACGCCGAGCCAGTACCCGGTCGCGCTGAACTCGAGCGTCCCGGTCGGCTCTGACCCGTTGTCCGCCGAGCTGAAGGCCACCTACGGCACCTGTGACATGTACCAGCCGGTCTGGATCATGGACACCGACAACCGCTACGGCTTCGGCCAGGACGAGGACGGCACCTCCACGCCGTCGCTGATCAACACCTTCCAGCGCGGGCCCGAGGAGTCGGTGTGGGACACCGTTCCCGCAGCCCGACTGGGACGCGCTGAAGTTCGGCGGCCCGAACGGCTTCCTTGACCTGTTCAACAACGGCGGCGGCTCGTTCGCCGCCGCAGTACAAGTACACCGACGCCCCGGACGCCGACGCGCGGCTGGTCCAGGCCGCCTTCTGGGCCGACACCTACGCCAAGGCCCAGGGCAAGTCGTCGGCGATCACCGCGACCGCTGGCCAAGGCCGCCAAGCTCGGCGACTACCTGCGGTACTCGATGTTCGACAAGTACTTCAAGCAGATCAGCGCCAACTGCAGCCAGGTCGGCTCGGTCGCGTGCCCGGCCGGCACCGGCAAGGCCAACGAGGACACCTACCTGCTGTCCTGGTTCGACGCCTGGGGCGGCTCGACCACCGGCGCCTGGTCCTGGCGGATCAGCGGCACCGAGATCCACGAGGGCTACCAGAACCCGCTGGCCGCCTACGCGCTGTCCACTGACCCGACCTGATCCCGCTGTCGCCGACGGCCAAGGCCGACTGGGCGACGAGCCTGACCACGCAGCTCAACCTGTTCCAGTGGCTGCAGTCCTGCCAGGGCGGGATCGCCGGCGGCGTCACCAACAACTGGGGCGGCAACTACGGCGACGCGGGCAAGCCGCCGGCCGGTGACCCGACCTTCGACGGCATGTACTACGACCCCGAGCCGCAGTACCACAACCCGCCGAGCAACCAGTGGTTCGGGTACCAGACCTGGCCGATGGAGCGGGTCGCCGAGTACTACTACGAGACCGGCAACGCGCAGGCCAAGGCGATCCTCGACAAGTGGGTCACCTGGGCCGAGTCGGTCGCCACGTTCAACACCACGACCGGGGCGATCTGCCTGCCTGGCACGCTGTCCTGGACCGGGCAGCCGTCGGCGAGACTACACCTCCAGCTCGACTCCGCCGGCCGCCAACCCAGGCCTGTCGCGTCTCGGTCTCCGGCTGCTCAGTCGGACCTGGGCGTGTCGGCCTCGCTGGCGAAGGTGTACGCGTACTACGCGGCCAAGTCCGGCAACACCACGGCGGAGACCGCGGCGCAGAACATCCTCGACGTCATCCACAAGTTCTACGCCGACTCGCTCGGCTTCTCCGCGCCGGAGACCCGGACGGACTACAAGAACTTCACCCGTTCCTACTCCACCACGGGCCAGGAAGGCGTCTTCATCCCGGCCAGCTGGACCGGAACCTACCCGGGCGGCATCAAGCTCAGCTCGTCCACCAACACGTTCCTGTCGCTGCGGCCGTGGTACACCAGCGACCCGCGTGGCCTAAGGTCCAGGCCTACCTGGACGGCGGTGCCGCGCCGGTGTTCAACTACCACCGGTTCTGGGCGGAAAGCGACATCGCTACCGCCTTCGCCACGTTCGCCTACCTCTTCCCGTCGGTCCCGCCCCCGTCCGGCTTCTAGGCGAACCGCCAATATCACAGTAGCGAGGTAATAACGGGCGGGCGCGCACGCGGGAATGCCGCGGGCGCGCCCGCTGGAGGATGGAAATGATGACGGTGTTCCGACGGTTCGTCATGCTCGCTGCCCTGCTCCTCGCCGCCGTGGCCGTGACCGGCTGCGGCCCCGGTCCCGCCCGGTGCCCGGCGTCACCGGCCGCTTCGGCATAGATCCGGTCATTACTATCCCTAACGGATCTCCCGCGCCGCACATGATCGTCAAGACGGTCATCCCGGGGCGCGGGCCCGTCGTCGGATCCGGCGATTATGTGCTCTTCAACGTGGAGGGGAAGGTGTGGGCCGGGACCGGGAGGTGGTGGACAGCTACACCAACCGGCAGCCCCAGGGGCTGCCGTTGCGGTCCCGGTCCACCCTGCCGCCTGGCGGGATCTGGCCGGGCAGCGGGTCGGCAGCCGGGTGCTGATGGTCGTGCCGCCCGGGGACGGGTTCGGCCGCCGGGGCGACCCGCAAGCCAACATCACGAGCACCGACACCCTGGTCTTCGTGTTCGACCTGCTCGGGCCATGGGCGAGAAGGCGCACGCCACGGGCACCGTGCTGCCGTACCAGCCCGGGCCCCGGCTGCCCCGGGTGAGCTGGGGCCCGCGCGGCGCGGTGATCAGCCCGCCAGCCACGGCCCGGCCGCCGCGCACGCTGGTCCGCCGGATCCTGGTGCGCGGGCCCGGGCGGCCGGTGCGGAGCGGCCAGACCGTCGTGGTGCAGTACACCGGCGTGGTCTGGCGCACCGGCAAGGTCTTCGACTCAAGCTGGGCGCGGGGGTTCCCCGAATCGTTCCAGCTCGGTGCGGGCCAGGTGATCCCCGGCTGGGAGAGCGGCCTCGGCGGGCTGCCGGTGGGCAGCCGGGTGCTGCTCGTCCTGCCGCCCAGCCTCGGCTACGGGCAGGCCGGGGACCCGCCGATGTGGACGGGCACGACACGCTGATCTTCGTGGTCGACATCCTCGCCGCGCTGTGACCGCGCGCGGCCGTCCTGGCCGTAAGCTCCCAGGTCCCGCCGCAAGCGCGCAGGGTGACGCAGGGAAATGAAAGTTTCATGGCCGCGCGGGCTCCGCGGGAAACCTGGCTTTAGGACACGACCGCGGGCTCTGCCCCTTGACAGACCAGCGAATTTAGCCGGAATATTCAGCAGAGAGTTTGCGAATCTGTAACACTCTCGATACTAAACCCGGTGCGCGACATAGGCACCCTGCCACATCTGATGGCCTGACGCCGCCTATTTCCGCAGCCACCGGAAAATGGCTGGCAAGGAGGCTGGCGTGCCGGGTGCGGAGACAAAATTACGGCCCAAACTAGCTGACGTCGCGCTGCAGGCCGGCGTCTCGCCCGCCACCGCGTCCCGGGTGCTGACCGGGTCGCCCGGGTCCGGCCGGAGACCCGGCAGCAGGTCGAGGCGGCCATCGCGTACCTCGGGTACGTGCGCAACCGGGCGCCGCGGGCGTCGTCGTCCCGGGCACCGGATCCATCGCGTTCATGGTCTGCGAGGACAACGCCCGGGTGTTCTCCGAACCGTTCTTCCCGCTGATGCTGCGGAGCGTCAGCCGCGAGCTGTCCGCCCGCGGCATCCAGCTCGTGCTGCTCACCGCGCACTCCCCGCGGGACTACCAGATCGCCTCCCGGTACCTGCGCAGCGGCCACGTGGACGGCGCGCTGCTGGTCAGCATGCACGGCAAGCGGCCGCTGGACCTGCGCAGCCTGGGCGTGCCGGTGGTGCTGGCCTGCCGCTCGTTCGGCCAGGACGACGGCATCTCCTACGTCGACGCGGACAACGCCGGCGGCGCCCGGATGGCCGTGCAGTACCTGCTCAAGAGCGGCCGCGAGATGGTCGCCACCATCGCGGGCCCGCCCGACATGGCCCCGGGGGCCGACCGGCTCAGCGGATACAAGGCCGCCATGGCCGAGGCTGAGTTCAGCGACCCCAACCTGATCGTTTTCGGTGACTTCGGCCGGGTCTCGGCCGAGCACGGGCTGTACCGGCTGCTGGATCGCCGCCCCCGGATCGACGCCGTGTTCGCCGCCTCCGACCTGATGGCCGCGGGCGTGCTCAGCGCGCTGCGGCGGGCCGGCCGCCGGGTGCCTGACGACGTGGCGGTCATCGGCTTCGAGGACTCACCGCTCGCCCAGCACACCGAGCCGAAACTGACCACGGTCCGCCAGCCCGTCGAGGCCATGGGCGCCCGGATGGCCAGCGAACTGCTCGCCCTCATCGCCCGGGGCGGCCAGCAGCCCGCGCAGGTCATCCTGGACACCGAACTGGTCATCCGCGACTCGGCCTGACCGCCTATCCGGGCTCGGCCTACCGCCCCGATCGGGTAGCTGACGCCGGTCAGCCGCTGCGATTCGTCCCACAGCCGCCGGGCCACCTCCAGGTCGTAGGAGCGCGCGGAAGACTCCACCCGGACCGGATAGCCGGTGAACTGGGACCGGCCCGGCGGCCCGAAGTAGTCTCCGCCGCGCGCCTGCGGGTCGGTCGCGGCGCGCACCGTGGCCAGCGCGCCGACCTGCGGGCTCTGCATCAGCCACCAGGTGAGTGCGCGCAGCCGGGGGCTCATCGCGATCCGGACGGCGCGGTTCATGTCCCGGCCGAACTCGGTGCGGGCGTTGCCGGGGTGGGCGGCCACCGCGATCGTGCCCGCCCCGGCCGCCGCGAGCCTGCGCTGGAGCTCGTAGGTGAACAGCAGGTTGGCCAGCTTGGACTGGAAGTAAGCCTGCTGGAAGCGGTAGCCGTGGTCGGCCTGGAGATCATCGAAGTTGATCACCCCGCGCCGGTGGCCGATGCTGCTGACCGTCACGACCCGCGAGCCGGGCACCGGCAGCAGCCGGTCCAGCACCAGCCCGGTCAGCGCGAACGGGCCCAGGTGGTTGGTGGCCAGGGTGCGCTCGAAACCGTCCTCGGTGCGCTGGTAGCGAGGGTTCACCCCGCCTGCGTTGTTGATGAGCAGGTCGATGGCCGGGTAGGAGGACCGCAACTGGTCGGCGGCCTCCCGTACCGAGGCCAGTGAGGCCAGGTCGAGGCGGACCAGATCTATCCGGGCCCGGGAGCCCGCGGTGCGGGAACCGGCGGTGCCGGGCCCGTGGTGCCGGAGCCCGCCGTGCTGGAAGTGGCGGCGCCGGAGGTGGCGGCCTGGATGCGGGCGGCGGCGGCCGCGGCGCGCGCCGGGTCCCGGCAGGCGAGCACGATCGTGGCACCGGCCTGGGCCAGCACCCGGGCCGCCTCGAAGCCGAGCCCCGTGTTGCCGCCGGTGATCACCACCGTCCGGCCTTCCTGGCTGGGCACCGTGCCCTCAGTCCACCTGCTCACCCTGGCCATCTCCCTTCCGCGTCCCGCGGCGCGCTCAGCCCTCGCCCCGCGCTCGACACCCCAGTGGCTATAATCGGGATGGTTATCCCGGTTATCCGGAAAATACGGGACGGGCGTCCCGTTTGTCAACGGGCCAGTGTTGGCACACGGTGGGCTGCGGAGGTGAGGTGGCGCGTGACGGCGGATGAGCCTGCGACCGGAGCGCGGCCCCCGGAGGGAACGGTGCGCCTGGGCGGGGGCTGCGGGCGGATGCGCGGCGGAACCGGGCGCGGGTGCTGGCCGTGGCCGCCGAGGTGTTCGCCGCCGAGGGGCTGTCCGTGCCGGTGCACGAGATCGCCCGGCGGGCCGGGTGGGCACCGGGACCGTCAGCCGCCACTTTCCCACCAAGGAGGACCTGTTCGCGGCGATCCTGCTGGAGCGGATGGAGTACCTCACCCGGCAAGCCGACGAACTGGCCGCCACCGGCGGGCCAGGCGCCGCGTTCTTCGCGTTCTTCGCGCTGGTGGCCGCGGAAGGGGCGGCGAACCGAGGGCTGGCCGAGGCCCTGGCCGGGGCGGGCTACGACCTGGACGCGGCCGGGGTGCAGGCCGGGTTCGACGTGCCGGGACGGCTGCGCACCATGCTGACCCGGGCCCAGCAGGCCGGGGACGTCCGCCCCGACATCGGATACCTGGACGTGAAAGCGCTGCTGGCCGGGTGCCTGGCCCGGGCGCCGCCGACACCGCCGCGCTGGATCCGGTCATCACGGTGATCTGCCAGGGGTTGCGGCCCCAGGCCAGGGCGCTTGATTACATTTCATGCCGCCGGTACGCCTCTCCCCCGGCACCGCACGCCAGGGCTCTGACCTGCGCTTCCGCCTGCCGGGCCGCCAGCTCGCGGCGGTGCCCGGCCGGGGTGCCTGGACGGACGCTGGCCACCCTCGTACGAAAGGCCTGATGGCTGCCTGCCGCATCCGGCGTCGCAGCTGACTCACTGACCTGAGGGAGGCCACGATGCACGTGCGGGCAGGCCTGGTCCGCTTGGCCAGACACGGACTCATGAGATCCCGGTTCCCGGGGCGCCAGCTCCTGAAGCACCGATGGTTCAACCACGGGCTGACGGTGGCGGCCGTTGCCGTGCTGGCCACGGCCGGGTTAGCCGCCCCAGCTGCCCAGCACGCCGCGGCGGCTACCGCCACCGACGCGGTGACCGTGAACGCCACGTCCGGGCTGGGCACGATCCCGTCCGGCGCCATCGGCCTGAACACCGCCGTCTACGACGGCGACATGAACGACACCGCCGATCCCCGGCCTGCTCAAGGCGGCCGGGCGTCGACGCGATGCGCTACCCGGGCGGGTCCTACTCCGACATCTTCAACTGGCAGACCAACACCGCCGCCGGCGGCGGCTTACGTCGCCCCCAACACCGAGCTTCGCCAACTTCATGAGCACCGCCCAGGGCGTCGGCGCGGCAGCCGATCATCACCGTGAACTACGGGACCGGCACCCCGGCGCTCGCCGCCGCCTGGGTCCAGCAACGCCAAGTCACCAACGGCGACAACGTCAAGTTCTGGGAGGTCGGCAACGAGGTCTACGGCAACGGGACTTACGGCGCCAACTGGGAAGCGGACTCCCACTGCGACACCTCGCGCCGGCGGCAGCCCGGTCACGATCGGCAGCGAGCCGTCCCAGACCTATGACTGCGGCCCGACCGCCTACGCCAAGGAACTTCCTAGCCGTACCAGTCTCGGCCATGCAAGCCGCGGACGGCAGCGCCAAGGTGTGCGCCGTGCTCACCACCCCTGGCTTCTGGCCGGACGGCGTCACGAACTCGCAGTACCCGCAATCCTGGAACCAGACCGTGCTGACCGCGCTCGGCTCCGCACACCCAGTGCGTGATCGTGCACTACTACCCGGGCGGCTCCTCCGCCGCCGGGATGCTCACCGACCCGCAGGACATCGCCGGCATCGTCTCCTCGCTGCACAGCGAGATCAGCCAGTACGCCGGGCATCAGCAACCCGGCCAGCGTCCCGATCCTCGTGACCGAGACGAACTCCACCGTTGACCTCGACACCCAGCCGGGCGCGCTGTTCACCGCCGACATGTACATGACCTGGCTCGAGAACGGCGCCGCCAACGTCGACTGCTGGAACGAGCACAACGGCGAAGGCACCGTCAGCACCGTCGACGGCGCGACCGACTTCGGCGACCAGGGCATGTTCTCCAACAGCGACGAACTACGGCGGGACCGCCGAGCCGGCCGCCGACACGCCGTTCGCGCCCGTACTACGCGGTCGAGATGCTCTCCAAGCTCGGCGCGCCCGGCGACGAGATGGTCACCTCCACCTCGGGCAACGCCCTGGTCCGGGTGCACGCGGTCCGCACCGCGGGCGGCGCGCTCAACGTCCTGATCGACAACGAGGATCCGGCCAACTCCTACACGGTCAGCCTGACCTACAACGGGTTCACGCCGTCGGGCTCGCCGACCGTCTACACGTTCGCGGCCAACGCCACGTCGATCACCTCGGCGCAGCCAGAGCTCGGCCTCGTCGGTCACGGTGGCGCCGTACTCGCTGACCGTCGTCCACGTGCCCGGCAGCGGCGGCACCGGGGTCACCGCCCCGGGCGCGCCCGGCCAGCCGACCGTCGTCCGGCCTGTCAGCTCGAGCACCTCGGGCAGCAACACCGGCACCGCGACCCTGTCCTGGCCCGCCTCGGCCCCCGGGCACCTACCCGGTCGCCAAGTACAACCTCTACCAGCAGGGCAGCGGCGGCAGCACGCACGCTGGCGGGCAGCACCACCGGCACCTCGATCACGCTCACCGGGCTGACCATCGGCACCAGCCTACACCTACAACGTGGTCGCGGTGGACAGCCAGGGCAACCAGTCGCTGCCCTCGCCGCCGGTCACCTTCACGGTCCCGCCCCCGGCGAACAGCAGCTGCGCCGTCCATTACGTGGTGAACAGTTCCTGGCCCGGCGGGTTCGGCGCCGCGATCACCATCACCAACAAGGGCACGCACCGCCATCAACCCGTGGACGCTCACGTTCACCTTCCCGGCGGCGGGTGAGTCGGTGCAGGGCGGCTGGGACGGCACCTGGTCGCAGAGCGGCGAGCAGGTGACCGTCAACGCGGCCAGCTGGAACTGCGAGCATCGCCGCCAGCGGCGGATCGGTCAGCATCGGATTCAACGGCGACAGACACCGGCCAGGACCCCGCCCCGGCCGTCTTGTCCATCAACGGGACGGCCTGCGCGAACAACTGACCAGTGATTCCGCTACCCGGCGCTGTCCGCCAGCGCGGTGAGCTCGCTGCTCAGCACGGTGGCGGCGGTCACCGTCACGGCTCCCTCACTGACCCGGGTCCAGAGTTTCGCGCGCAGTTCCCCCGCGAGCTGGGCGACCGGGCCTGCTGGCCGCTGGCCAGCTCCGTCTTGACCGGGCCGATGAGGTTGCCGAAGTCCACCCCGACATCCGGGCGGACCTGACCCGCCGCCACGTCGTCGTGGATGGTCACGGACAGCTGGTCGATGGCCGCCAGCGGGGACAGCCGGACGGCGACGGCAGGGGAGGGTGAGGGCGACGACTCCAGCACCGACACGGTCGATTCGGGGGTGGGGCCCCGGCCGGACGTGGACGGCCCGGCCGCCACGGTGGTCTTGGCCTGGGTGTCGGTGGCGGCGGACGCCGGGCTCCCCGGCCGGGGGCCGGGTGAGGACGCGAGCAAGGCGACCAGCACCACAGCTACGGCCGCCGCGGCGACCGTGACCGTGGCCGTGACCCGGCTGGCCAGGACCGGGCGCCTGCGCCCCCGGCCGGCGGCTGGCGGCCCCGCAGGCCGCCTGGACCACGGTCACCGGACCGGGACCCGGAACCAGGCCCGGCGGAACCAGGAACTAGGGAGCCGGGCGCGGACGAGGCCAGCCCGGACGAGGCCAATTCGGCTGCGGTCGGCTCGGTCCGCGGGGCCGGCACCCAGCCCGCGCGGGTGGCCCGTGCGGACGTGCCGCTCCCGGGTATCAGCTGCCGGACATCACCGCGGCGTGCGCGGCACTCGGCCGATCCTGCGGATTGGGCCCAGGCAGGCCGCCCACAGCGCGGCCAGGCCGGCGGGCACCGGGTCCAGCGGTGCGCCCGCGGGCAGCTCACCTGTCCCGGCCAGGCCCGCCCCGGCCATATCCTCCGCCGTGGCGGCCCCCTCTGCGGGAGAGCGCGGACCACCCGACGCGATGCCTGCCAGACAGGCCACGTAGACGACACCCAGCGCGTACATGTCCGCGGCCGGGTTAGGTAGGCCATACGTGAGTTCCGGTGCCGCGTAGCCGAGCCCACCCGGAACGGGGCCGCCCGTGGGACGTGGGCGCAGCGGCCATAGCCCGGCGTCGGTGACCTTCACCTGGTCCGGGCCGAACACGATGTTCCCAGGCACCAGGTGACCGTGAGCCACGCCCGCGCGGTGGGCCTCGGCCAGCGCCTCGGCCACCTCCGCCACCACCCGCAGCGCCACCCCGGCCGGCAGCGCTCCCTGATTCAGCCGCTCGTCCAGGTCGGCCCGCTGACCAGGTCGCGGACCAGGTAGGGGACGGTACGGCCGCCATCGAGTTCCGCCTCGCCGAACTCCCGGACCCCAGCCAGCCCCGGCACCGACAGCTGGGCTACGGTCTGCGCGACCAGGCGGAACCTGGCCTGCGCCGCGGTGTCCGCGGCAGGAAAGGCGTCCAGCACCTTGACCGCCACGTCCGGGCCCGACGCCAGGTCCGCGGCCCGCCATACCCCTGCGGGTCGCCCGGTCCCGACCGGCTCGATCAGCCGGAATCGGCCCCCGACGACCGATGACTCCCGTAAGTGATCCACATACGCAAGTCTGCCGGAAATCGGTTGCCGGCCGTGGCCTTGACGGCAATGCCAGGCAAAGCGACCGGGTTTCGGGCGCGACGGCGTCAGGAGTTCTGGGCAGCTAGCCGGCGCAGCGCGTCCCGGGCTACCGCCGGGTCGGTGGTGGCCCAGAACGGCGGCAGCGACGCCCTGAGGAAACCGCCGTACCGCGCGGTGGCCAGCCGCGGATCGAGGATGGCCACCATGCCCCGGTCGTCCATGGTGCGCAGCAACCGCCCGGCGCCCTGCGCGAGCAGCAGCGCGGCGTGGGAGACGGCGATGGCCATGAACCCGTTGCCGCCGCGGGCCCCCACCATCCGCTGCCGGGCCGAGGCCAGCGGGTCGTCCGGGCGCGGGAACGGGATCCGGTCGATGACCACCAACTGCAGAGCCGAGCCCGGGACATCCACGCCCTGCCACAGGGACAGGGTGCCGAACAGGCAGCTCGACTCATACTCGGAGAACTGCCGGATGAGCTGGCCGGTCGCGTCGTCGCCCTGGCAGAACAGGGGCACGCTGAGCGAGCCGCGGAGCTCGAGCGCGGCCTGCCGCGCGGCCCGCATGGACGAGAACAGGCCGAGGGTGCGGCCGCCCGCCGCGGTGATCAGCTCGCTGAGCTCGGTCAGATAGGCCGGCGGGAGCCCGTCCCGGCCGGGTGGGGGCAGATGCTTGGCGACGTACAGGATGCCGCGGCGGGGATGGTCGAAGGGCGAGCCGACGTCCAGGCCGGACCAGGCCAGTCCGTGCCGGGGCGGCTCCTGCGGTGACTCCCCCGCGTCAGCTGCGCTGGCGCCGGTCTCCGGCTCGGCCGCTTGCGTGCTGGCCTGCTCCGGATCAGGCGTCTCGGTCCCAGACCCTTCGGTCCCGGCGTCCTCGGTCCCGGGCGGCCCGAGCTCGGCCCCGGGGCGTGGCAGTCCCCACTGCCTGGCCAGCGGCTCGAACGACCCGCCGAGAGCCAGCGTCGCCGAGGTCAGCACGACGGTCTGGCGACGGAACAAGTGCTCGGCGAGCAGCCCGCCCACCTGCAACGGGGCCACCCGGAGCGTGGCGGGCCGGCGCGGATCCTCGACCATCGGCCGGTCCATCCAGACCACATCGGTCCGGGAGGTGAGGTCCGGGACGTACGAGACCAGGATCCGGTCCGCGGTGCCCACCAGGTCATCCAGGCCAGCCAGGGCCGAGCGTGTCGCGGCTTGCTGCTCGGCCGGCGTTTCCTCGCCGGCCTGCCTGGCACTGGACCGGATCTCGGTGGCGCACCCGGCGGCGGCGTCCCGCACCAGGGCCAGTGCACTGGACAGATCCTGATCCAGAAAGTCGAGGCGGCCGTCGCGGGACTCGGCGAACGCCCGGGCCGCCGCCTCGCCTGCCTCCCGGAGCCGTCCCGCCGCGTCCGCGGACAGCAGCCTTCCGACCCGCCGGGCCGCGGTGTCCACCCCGGCTGCGGACAGTTCGCCGCTCGCGGCGCTGGTGACCCGGTTCACCAGGTCGTGGGCCTCATCGATGATGACGACGTCGTGCTCGGGGAGGACCGGAAAGGACTCCAGCGCGTCGATCGCGAGCAGCGCGTGGTTGGTCACCACGATGCTGGCTTTCCCCGCGGTCACCCGGGCCTGCTCCGCGTAGCAGTCACGGCCGAACGGGCAGCGCTGGGCGCCGAGGCATTCCCGGGCGCTGACCGATACCTGCCGCCAGGCCCGGTCATCGACGCCCGGCACCAGCTCGTCACGGTCTCCGGTCTTAGTCTCGGCCGCCCACTCGTGCACCCGCTCGACCTGCTGGCCGACCGCGGAGGTCGCGCCCCGGTCGAAGAGCACGTCGCGGGGGTCCTCGGGCGCGCCTGACTTCAGCCGGTGCAGGCACAGATAGTTGCGGCGGCCCTTCAGGATGGCGAAGTCAGGTTCCCGGCCCAGCAGCGGCTTGAGCGTTGTAACCAGCCGGGGCAGGTCCCGGTCGATCAGCTGGCGCTGCAGGGCGATGGTGGCGGTGGCCACCACCACGGCGCTGCCGCTGGCCAGCGCGTGGGCGACCGCGGGGACCAGGTAGGCCAGGGACTTACCCGTGCCGGTGCCCGCCTGGACCGCGAGGTGCTCACCGGACCGGAGGGACCGCTCCACCGCCTCGGCCATCGCGACCTGCCCTGGCCGCTCGGCCCCGCCGATCCCGGACACGGCCGCGGCCAGCAGGTCAGGCACGGGAGGCAGCGCCCGGGCATCCACCTTGGCCAGGGTGGGACCAGGGCGCGGGCCAGCCTGCGCGAGTTCTTCACCGGGGGCCACGTCTGGAAACCTACCGTGCGGGGGTGACGGTCGCCGCACGGCAACGCGGGGCACTCAGGCCACGGTCGTCCCCGGGATCCAGGCGTCAGCCGTAGGGCAGGAAGCAGATACCGGCGTGTCCGCTCTGGCCACCGCAGGTATCGCTGCCGTCCAGGTTGTCGCTGGCGATCCACAGGCCGGCCCGGTGGCTACAGCGCCCCGTTCCGGGATCCAGGCCCTCCAGGCCAGGCGCGTTGTAGCCGCCGGATCTTCTGACGGGCCGGCCAGGCCCCATTCCCCCTGCCGGGGACCAACTGCCACGATGGCCTCATGACCGACGTGCAATCGCCCACGCGGGTCTTCCGCGATGCCCGGGACCTGCTGCTGCGCCACCGTGAGGACTACCTGGCCGCGCGGGCCGAGTTCGCCTGGCCGCAGCTGGATCAGTTCAACTGGGCCCTGGACTGGTTCGACGTGATCGCGGCCGAGCACCCGGACCGCGACGCGCTGCGCATCGTGGCCGACGGGGACGCCGCCGCCCGGATCAGCTACGGCGAGATGGCCGCCCGTTCCAGCCAGGTGGCCAACTGGCTGCGCGGCCTCGGCGCCCGGCGGGGTGACCGGCTGCTGCTGATGCTGGGCAACATCGCGCCGCTATGGGAGATCATCCTGGCCGCGATGAAGCTCGGCGTGGTCATCATCCCGGCCAGCACCCTGCTCGGCCCGGAGGACCTGGCCGACCGGGTGGCCCGCGGCGACGTCCGGCACGTGATCACCGAGTACGCTCACACCCCGCGGTTCGCTGAGGTTCCGGGGGACTGGACCCGGGTAGCGGTCAGCGTCAGCCCCGGGGCACCCCCGCCCGGCGGCTGGCACAGTTACGCCGAGGCGGCCCAGGCCGGCACCCGCTACGTCGCGGAGGGGGTGACGCTGGCAGCCGATCCGTTGCTGCTGTATTTCACCTCCGGTACCACCGCCCAGCCCAAGCTGGTGGAGCATACCCACGCCAGCTACCCGGCTGGTCATCTGTCGACCATGTACTGGATCGGGCTGCAGCCGGGCGACGTGCACCTGAACATCTCCTCCCCGGGCTGGGCCAAGCACGCGTGGAGCAACGTGTACGCGCCGTGGAACGCGGGGGCGACCGCGCTGGTGCTCGGCTACGAGCGGTTTTCCGCCCAGGCGCTGATGGACGCCATCGGCGGCTGCGGGGTGACCACGTTCTGCGCCCCGCCCACGGTCTGGCGGATGCTCATCCAGGCCGACCTGAGCGTGTGCGACGTCGCCGCGCTGCGCGAGTGCGTGGCCGCGGGCGAGCCGCTGAACCCCGAGGTGATCGAGCAGGTGCGGCGGGCCTGGGGGATCACGGTGCGGGACGGTTACGGGCAGACCGAGACCACCGCCCAGGTCGGCAACTCCCCGGGGCAGCCGCTGCGGCCCGGCTCGATGGGCCGCCCGCTGCCCGGGTACAGCGTGGCCCTGGTCGACCTGCTGACCGGCGTCCTGGGCGAGGAGGGCGAGATCTGCCTGGACCTGGAGCGGCGGCCGCTGGGCCTGATGACCGGGTACCGGGGGGACGACGAGCGGGCCGCCGAGGCCATGCGCGGCGGCTATTACCACACCGGGGACGTGGCCAGCCGGGACGCCGACGGGTACCTGACCTACATCGGGCGGAGCGACGACGTGTTCAAGGCGTCGGACTACCGGATCTCCCCGTTCGAGCTCGAGAGCGTGCTGATCGAGCACGAGGCGGTGGCGGAGGCGGCCGTGGTTCCGTCGCCGGACCCGATGCGGTTCGCGGTGCCCAAGGCGTACGTCACGCTCGCGGGCGGGTTCGAGCCGTCCGCCGAGACCGCCGCCGCGATCCTTGGTTACGCCCGGCAGCGGCTGGCCCCGTACAAGCGGATCAGGCGGCTGGAGTTCAGCGAGCTGCCCAAGACCATCTCCGGCAAGATCCGCCGGGTGGAACTGCGGGCCCAGGAGACCGACCGGCTGGGCCAGCCGGGCGCGGCGGGACGGGATCCCGCTGCCCCGGCCGGCCCGCGCGGCAGCACGGAGTTCTGGGAAGAGGACTTCCGGATCGAATAGCGGCCTGGCGCCGTTCACGGCCGGGAGCGTGGGCCGGTCAGGCCATCCCCCCAGGCTGGCCGCCAGGGTGCGGCCAGCGGACGGCGGCTACCCTGGATCCGGGGTCATCGCCGGTAGCGAGGGAGGCGCGGATGCCTCGCAGAATCGGGTACTGGCTGGCGTTCGGAGCGGCCGCCGCGGGTCTGGTGTGGGCCGGGTGGCGGGGGCGCCAGATCACCTCGCTACGTTGATCAACAGGACCGACGTGATCGTGACCGTGGTCCTGCTGGCGGGGCTGCCGTGGGCCACCCGCAAGGTCTTCGGCCCGGTGCGCGGCAGCCGGCCGGCCCGGATCGCCCGGCTCGCCGGTTACGCGGCAGTGCTGGCCCTGGCGCTGGTGAAGGCTCACGTGGGGCGGCTCGGATACACGGCGGTGGCCGGACATCCGATGCTCGCGGGTGTGTGGGCCGGGGAGATCCTCTACCTGGTCGTGGTGGCGGCCTACGTGACCGGGCTGCTCGCCGTGACGGCCCGGCGGCTGCCCGCCGGCCCGGCCGCGCTGGCGGTGGAGGCGGGGGCCGGGGCCCTGGCGGGGCTGGTCATGTACGCGCTGCCGCTGCGCACCCAGCCGCATATCGCGAACGGCTGGCTGGCGATGGACGGCGCGGCGCGGGTGCTCGCGGTACCGCTTACGGCGGGCGCGGTCGTCGTGGCGGGATGGGCGGCGGCCCGGCGCACCTCGCTCCGGGGCGTCCTGCGGCCCCAGGCCGGCGCCCAGGTCCGGCAAGCTATCGCGGCCGGACTGTGCGCTGGCATGGCGGGAGCGCTGACGGTCTCGGTTCTGGGCATCAGCACGATCGCGCTGGTGCCCCATGAGCTGGCGCGTCTGTCCTGGACTCTCCCGACTCACCAACTGCCACCCGGCACCGTGTACGCGTTCGAGTCGAGCGTCAGCAGCAGCGCCGCGGGCTACCTTCTCGTCCTGGTTTTCTTCCCGCTGCTCGGCGCCGGCCTGGGCGCCTGGGGAGGGCTCTGCGCAGCAGAGCGGCCCGGTCCGCGACCGGGCGGCGGTGGTGGTGGCCCCGGAGAACCAGCCCCAGCGCCTCCGCCCCCGGGCGGTGACGCCGAACTCGACGACGAGCTCCAGCCAGTTCTGGTGCCCGCCGGCCGCTGAGGATCCGGGACCAGAAGCGCGTCGGCAGGTAGGGGTGGATCACCGCGAACCGAGCGGCTGGGCCCGGCGGGCGCGGCGGGTCCCCGGTCCCGCCGCGCCCATCGGCCCGCGCGGCCACGCGGAGTTCTGGGTCGGGGACTTCCCCGGCCCGAAGGGTTAGCGACCCCCTCCGCCGCTCACCCTTCCTCCGCGCCAGCCGCCATCGTCTGGCCAGATCCCGGTTCCGGTCACCGCCCCGGCCGAACCAGCCGGACCCGGCGACCGCCACGGTGGGAGCCGCCAGCACGACGCCGCCTATCCCTCGGTTGAGGAGAAGCCCCCGCAATCTCCTGCCGGGATTAGCGTCGCGGCCGGCGGCCCCGGCCCAGGACTAGGCCCGTGTGGTCTGTGGCGCCTGCTATTGAATTTTGGGTTTTGGGCACAAAAAAACCGGCCCCCGGCTTCGCCACCCCACAAAATGTGCGGTTTTGCCTGCCTGGGTCCGGAGCAGTGGGAGTCAGGTTACGCTTCCGGGCCTTTGGTGTACAGGGCTTCACCCCCGCTCGACGGCCCCGGTGGCGGGCACGCAGCCGCCGGCGGGGCTGCCGATACCACCTGGTGGCGGTAGCGTGAGGGAGAGGCCCGGAGCTCCGGGCCCGGAAAGTCGCCGAGTCCGGTCCCCGCTGACGCTTTCCACAGGCGAGGGAGTCAGCCGGTGAGCGCTTGCCGCGGTACCGCGGGCCCGGGTCGTCCGGGCCTGGGATCGGATCGCTGACATGCCCGGCGAGCGGCTGCGCAGGATACTGGCCGAACTGTCCGACGGCGAGAGCATGTGGCCGGCCGCCCGGCTGTGCGCGGTCGGCCCTCAGATCACCGGGTCGAATGGCGTCGGGGTCATGCTCATGTCCGGTGACATTCCCAGCGGGTCACTGTGCAGCAGTGACGAGGTCAGCGAGCTGATCGAGGAGTTGCAGTACACCCTGGGAGAGGGTCCCTGCGTCGACGCCTACCAGCAAGACAAGATCGTCACCGAGCCCGACCTGGCGGACCCGCAGACGCGCCGCTGGTTCGCGTTTACCCCGCCGGTGCTGGAAGCGGGCGTGCGGGCGGTGTTCGGATTCCCGCTTCGGGTCGGCACGGTACGCCTCGGGGCGCTCAACCTCTACCGTGACCAGCCCGGCGAGCTCACCACCGAGCAGCACGCTGATGCGCTGGTGCTGGCGGATGTGACCGCCAACTGGGTACTGGACGCGCAGGCGGGGGCGCCGTCCGGCGTGGTGGCTGAGCAGCTGGAGGCCAGCGCCGACTTCCACTTCGCCGTGCACAACGCGGCCGGCATAGTCTCGGTGCAGGAGGGCATCAGCGTCACCGAGGCACTCATCCGCCTGCGGGCGTTCGCCTACAGCAACGACCGGCCGCTCGCCGACGTGGCCCAGGACGTTATCGCCCACAGGCTCCGGCTCGGATGAACCGGGCCGCCCGGCCCCCGCGAGGGGGCTCGCTCAGAAGGGAGGGATGGGGATGAGCCGGGAATCCGACGTGGTCCGCTCGCTGGTCGAGATGGCCGACACCCTGGTGGACGACTATGACGTCGTCGATCTGCTTACCGGGCTCACGGACCGCTGTGTCAGCCTGCTCGCGGTCTCCGCCGCAGGGGTCATGCTGGCCTCCCCCTCAGGAGGCCTCAGCCTGGTGGCCTCTTCCAGCGAGGCGATGCGCCTGCTGGAACTGTTTGAGCTCCAGGCGCAGGAAGGTCCCTGCCAGGACGCTTTCCGCAGCGGCGAGCGGGTCGGCCAGGAGGACCTCCGGGCGGGGTCCGGCCGCTGGCCGCTGTTCTCCACGCATGCTGTCCGCGCCGGTTTCCAGTCGGCAGTCGCGCTGCCATTGCGGCTACGGGATGTGACCCTCGGCGCACTCAACCTGCTCAGCGCGACCCGCACCCCGATCGAGGAGGCGGACCTTGTCGTCGCCCGCGCCTTCGCTGACCTCGCCGCCCTCAGCATCCTCCAGCACCGGGCCAGCACCGAGGCCCAGCGCCTGAACGAGCAGTTGTCCGCCGCGCTGACCAGCCGCATCGTGATCGAGCAGGCCAAGGGCGTGATCTCCGAGCGGGCCGGCATCGACCTGGCCGAGGCGTTCACCCGGCTGCGGGCCTACTCCCGCAACACCAACCAGCGCCTCACCGACGTCGCCCACGCCGCCGTGGACGGCACCCTGGAGCCCAACGCGTGGGGGCCGCCGCCGAGCCTGGGCTGACGCTGCGGCCCGGCTGGATGGGCGCCCGCAGGTCCGCGCTCAGCTGGTGACGTCGGCGCTGGTGAAGCGGGCCCAGGCGATCGAGGCGAAGATCACGATGTAGGCGGCGAACGACAGCAGCCCGTGCAGCAGGGTGGTCGTGTCGACCGGCGCGCGCAGCAGCGAGTCGAAGGACAACCAGAAGTGCGTCGGCAGGTACGGGTGGATCACCGCGAACTGCGCCACGTTGTCGGCCACCTCGCTGGCCACCGCGAGGACCAGGACGGCGGCGATCGCCCCGATCGGGTGCTCGGTCAGGGTCGAGATGGCCAGCCCGATCGCGGCCAGCGCGGCCATCGCCGCGGCCACGTACAGCGTGACGAACAGCAGCCGGAGCAGCCCGTCGCCCAGGGACACGGTCGTCCCGGACAGCAGCGTCACCGGCCCGATCGGGAACAGGATCGCGCCCATGATCAGCGACACCGCCGACACCAGCAGGCACGCCGCGAGGCCGAAGATGACCACGGCCACGTATTTGACCGACAGCAGCCGGGCCCGGCCGGCCGGCACGGTAAGCAGGTAGCGCAGCGTCCCGAGGCCGGCCTCGCCGGCGATCGAGTCCCCGGACACCACCGCGACCACCAGGGGCAGCACCAGGGTGAGCAGGATGGTCAGGGCCAGGAAGGACAGGAACACCCCGTTCCCGGCGAGCTGGGCGAAGAACGACGCGGCCGGTCCGTCACCGCCGCCGCCACCGCCGTGCGGCATGGACACCCGCAGCCCGATGCCCAGGATCACGGGCAGCACGACGAGCACCCCGAGCAGGGCCAGGTTGCGCCAGCGCCGGAACATCAGGCGCAGCTCGCTGCCCAGCAAGCGGAGCCAGGTCAGGACGCCGTTGCGCGGCCGGGCGTGGGCAGCCAGTGCCGCGCCCGAACCCGCCGGGACGTCCCCGCGGGGAGCCGACAGTTCAGCCGTCGACATCGAATCCCTCCCCGGTGAGTCCGACGAACAGTTCCTCCAGGCTCGGCCGCGGCGTGTCCAGGCCGGCCACCGGGACGCCCGCGTAGACCAGCTCGCGGCAGATCTGCTCCGGCGCCTGATCACCGAGCGTCGCGGACGCCTCTCCTTCAGCGGCCGCCACATCGGCCAGCCCCAGCTTGCCGAGGACCTCGGCGGCCCGGGTGGCGTCCGTCGTGGTGACCCGGATCCGGGCCGCGCCGCGGGCCCGCAGCTCCTCCAGCGGTCCCTGGAAGACCAGCCGCCCGGTCCGCATGACGCCCACCTGGGTGCAGATCTGCTCGACCTCGGCGAGGAGATGTGAGGAGACCAGGACGGTGATGCCGCCGGTGGCGATCTCCCGGATCAGCCCGCGCACCTCGCGGGTGCCCTGCGGGTCGAGCCCGTTGGTGGGCTCGTCCAGGATGATCAGCTCCCGCGGCTGGAGCAGGCTGGCCGCGATGGCGAGACGCTGCTTCATGCCGAGGGAGTAGGCCCGGTAGTGCTTCTTTTTCGCGGCGAGCAGGCCGACCCGCTCCAGCGCCTCGCTGATCCGCGCCTTCGCCGTGCCCGGGTCGGCGGTCCGGTCGGCCGCGTCCACCCGGGCCAGGTTGTCCCGGCCGGACAGCTGCGGGTAGAACGCGGGCCCCTCGACCAGGGAGCCGACCCTGGGCAGCACCTGGACGGTGCCCGCGGGCATCGGCACGCCGAGCAGCTCGTGACTGCCCTGGGTGGGGTAAACCAGGCCGAGCAGCATCCGGATCGTAGTGGTCTTGCCGGACCCGTTAGGGCCGAGGAAGCCGTAGACGCTGCCCGGGGGCACCAGCATGTCGAGGCCGTCCACGGCCAGCTGGCCACTGCGGAACCGCTTGGTCAGCCCCGTGGTGACGATCGCGGGGGTGGGCTCCGCGGCGGCGGCCGCTTCCGGGCGGGCCGCCGCCGCGGAGCCCGTGCTCACCTGCCCCGTGCTGGGGACCGGTGCTCACCTGCCCCGTGCTCACCTGGCTCGCGCTCACTGGACCAGTGCTCACTTGATCTGGGCCGCGGCGCTTTCCAGGACCGCCGGCGTCACCGCCCCGACGAGCACATGACCGTCGCTGGTCATCAGCACCGACACCAGGCTGGTGTGCAGCAACTTGCCGCTGCCCCACGCCCCGTGCACCGAGGTGGCCGAACTGAGCAGCGCGTGCGCCACTGCGGCGTCCTCACCGCTCCCGCCGGCCGGGCTGCCCGCTGCCGACTGTGCGGCCGGGCCGGCGATGCTCGACGTGCTGCCTGCACCCATCACATCGCCCAGCGCGGACGCGGGGAGCACCGCGACGGACAGCCAGTCCTTGCCGATCACCTGGGGCTCGCCGCTGGCCTTCTTATCCCTGGCCGACATCGGCCCGGAGGCCTCGCGCTGCGGGCTGACCACCTTGACCTTGGCGCCGGGCGGAGCGGCGAAGCTGAAGTTGGCCGCGGCCGGCTTGACGAACGAGATCGACGTGTAGCCGACCTGGAACGCCGGGCTGGCCGCGCCCTTGGCGAACACCTGAACCCGCAGCGGGACGTTCTTGGCGGCATCGACGGCGATGGCGATCCGCCCCACCAGCGAGCCACTCGCCTTGGGTGACAAGACCAGCTGGTAGGCGGGCTGGCCAGCCACCGTCACGTTGCGCTCGACACTGACCCGGGTACTCGGCCCGACGGCCTTGAGCGCCTGGCTGGCCGCCTGCTGGGGGGTGAGCGGCACCTGCGACGGTACCGCGGCCGCGTGCCTGGCGGACCGGCCGTCCTTGGCCGGCAGCTGCATCCGGGTCACGGTGTTCGAGTTGCTCTGCCAGACCCAGGCCTGGCTCCCGTCGCGGATCAGGTCGGTCTCGCTCATCTGCACCGGCACCGCGAGCCGGATATGCGTGGGGTCGGCGTACCAGACCTTGATCGTGTGCGACCCGGCCAGCAGGGAGGTGATGGAGGTCGGGTCGCTGCCCCCGGGCAGCTGCGGGAGGCCGAGCGACGCGGTTTCCACCACGGTCCCGGTCAGCGCGGGCAGCGGTGCGGTCCGGCCAGCCACCGACGCCAGCAGCTGCGCGGGGGTGCGCAGCGGCAGCTCAGGCGAGGCCTGGGCGGAACTGATCATGGTACCGGCGGTCACCGCACCCGCGAGGGCGACGGCGCCGACGGGTACCGCCCACCTAGCGCGCCGGGAGATCCTCGGCAGCGTATTCATCGCTCAACCTCACTCGCCCCCGTGCGGGTCGGCCGCACGGGCTCGTCCCATGGACCACGCGCGGCCCGGTACGAACCGTGCCGTGAGCGGTCCGGCGTGGACCGCAGCCGCCCGGTCCGGGCGGCGCGATCCCCAGCTGGCCCCGTATGGGCCCGACCGTCCGGCTCCGCCGGCCGGCCTGGGCCCTGCCATCCACCATCTTGCCGCACCGCGCCTGAGCGAATCCTGTGAGCGTTACCCAGCCCGGCCAGGGAGCCTGGGCCGCCAGGCCCGGGCGAGCGGCCGGGTGCGGGTTTGACTGGGTAACGCGAACTTCTGAGGCCAGCACTGTGAGCGGATCCGGGTAGCCTCGGGGCCGTGCGGGTGCTCGTCGTGGAAGACGAACGAAGGCTGGCCGCCGCCGTGCGGCGCGGCCTGGCCGCCGAGGGCTTCGCGGTCGACCTAGCCCATAACGGGGAGGATGGCCTGCACGCCGCGCGCGAGGGCGGGTATGACGCCGTGGTGCTGGACCTGATGCTGCCCAAGATCTCCGGGTACAAGGTCTGCCAGCAGCTGCGCGCCGAGGAGAACTGGGTACCGATCCTCATCCTGTCCGCCAAGGACGGGGAGTACGACCAGGCGGACGGCCTGGATCTGGGCGCCGACGACTACCTGACCAAGCCCTTCTCGTACGTGGTGCTGGCGGCCCGGCTGCGGGCGCTGCTCCGGCGCGGCGCGATCCCCCGGCCCGCGGAACTGCGGGCGGGCGACCTGACCCTGGACCCGGCGAGCCGGCGGGTCCGGCGCGGGGACACCGACATCGAGCTGACCGCCCGGGAGTTCGCCCTGCTGGAGTACCTGATGCGGCGGGCCGGGCAGGTAGTGGCCAAGACGGAGCTGCTGGAGCACGTCTGGGACAGTTACGACTCGCTGGACCTCAACGTGGTCGAGGTGTACGCCGGGTACGTGCGGCGCAAGATCGACGCGCCTTTCGGCCGCTCCGCCCTGCAGACGGTGCGGGGCGCGGGCTACCGGCTGGCGGCCGGCGGCGGCTGACCCGCTGACCCTCTGAACGGCTGGCCCGCTGCAGGGCGATGCCGGCTGACCGGGCCGGCCCCGGTGCGGGCCCGGTCAGCCGCAGCCCAGCTCAGAACACCTTCAGCCCGGCCGCGATGCCCAGCTGCCGCTCGTCGCCCTGGGCCCGCACGCCCAGCTCCGGCCAGCTGCCGCGCTGGGTGACCCACCGGATGAACGCGGGGGCGTCGGAGCTGATCTCCGCCACCGGGTCGCCCGGGCCGAGGCGGAGGGTCCGGGCTGCTGGGCCGGTCACGCTGATCCGCACCCCGCCGGTCAGGGCGGCGATACGCCCGGCGTTCTGCTGCGGCAGGGCGGCCTCGACCCAGTCGAGCGCGGGCACCAGCCGTAGCTCGTCGGACGGGGGCGGCGGCCCGGCCAGCAGCCCACGCGGGGGGAACAGGTCGGCCCGGATGTGCGTGTAGTGGTCGAAGGCATACGCGGTCGGGATCAGCGAGGCCGGATAGGTGCCGAAATCCCCCAGCGGCATCTCGAGGTCCAGGCCGGCCAGACCTTCCAGGGCCTCGAACGCGGGCAGGCTGACCCACTCGTAGTCGGCCAGCACCCGGGCGGGAGCCCAGGACCGCCTGGACTCCACGTACATCTCCTGAGCCCGCTCCGTCTCCAGCCCGGTCGCGTCCGGCAGTGAGGCCGGATCGATCACCAGCCTCAGCAGCGCGCCCAGGTGGGCCAGCACATCCTTGGCCGACCACCCGGGGCAGCCGCTGGGGGCCGCCCATTCCGCGTCGGTAAGCCCGGCCCCGATTTTCAGGATCGCCTCCCGGTCCGCATGCAGTGCGTCCATGGCCCCGGTGGTCATTTCCATCCTCCTACGATCTTGGATATCGTAATTACTTGACATAGCGACACTATGTGAAGAGGCGTATGGGCACAAGAGGCAAGCGGACGGGCTATACAGAGGACGTGGCTGAGCTGCCTTCACCTCGCGCGGACCCCGGGTCCGCAGCGCGTTCCGCGCCGGGCGGACCGGACGGGCCTGCCGGACCGGGCGGGCCAGCCAGGTCGCTGCGCGCCGAGCAGGTGGCCCAGACCCGGTCGGCGCTGATCGGCGCGGGCCGGCGGCTGTTCGGCGAGCAGGGCTTCGCCGCGACGTCCGTAGACGACCTGGCCCGGGCGGCCCGGGTGACCACCGGGGCCCTCTACCATCACTTCCCGACCAAGACCGCCTTGTTCGAGACCGTCTTCGAGGCGGTGCACCTGGAGCTCATGACGGCCTCGGCGAGCGCGGCCAGCGGTGCCGCCGACGAACTCGACGCCCTGGCCCGGGGGTTCGACGCCTTCCTCGACGCGGTGCTGGAACCGGACGTGCAGCGCATCATCATCACCGACGCGCCAGCGGTGCTCGGCCTGGCCCGCTTCACCGAACTGGACGAGCGGTACGCCGTGTCGGCCATCGTCGCGGCCCTGCAGGCCGCGGACGATGCCGGGCGGCTGCACGCCGACGACCCGGAGACCATCGCCCGGCTGCTGCTCGGCGCGCTGGTGCGCGGGAGCATGCTCATCGCCGGCTCGGCCGACCCGGCCGCGACCCGGGAGAGCGTCGGCCGGGCCGTCCGGGCCCTGCTGGCGGGCTTCGCCCCGCGGCCGGGTGAGTGAGCCACGGGAGCCGGGGTGCGACGCGACACAGGATCCTGGCCGGGCCCCGCGGCCCGCTGGTGGCGGCGGCGCAGCCTGCGGGCCCGGGTCACGCTGGCCTCCACGGCCGGCCTGGCCCTGGCCCTCGCCGCAGCGGCGGTGCTGCTCAGCAGCGCACTGCGGGTCTCGCTGATCCGCAGCCTGGACAACTCGGCCCGGCAGGGCGCGCGGGAGGTCGCCACCCTGTCCGACCAGAACCGGCTGCCCGGGACGGTCCCGGTCGTGCCGGGGACCATCACCGTGCAGGTCCTGGCCCCGTCAGGCCGGATCGTGAACGTGTCCCCCGACGCGGACCGGCTCGTCCCGCTGCTGCCGCCCGCGGTGGCCGCGGCCAACGCCCGGGACGGCCGGGCGGTGTTCCTGAACGGCCGTCCCTTCGGGCTGCCCGACACGGTCCGGGTGGCCACCGCGGCCACCCGGGATGGCGGGACCGTCATCGCCGCGGTCGCCTACGGCCAGGTCGGCGAGAGCCTGGCCACACTGACCCGGGCGCTGCTGATCGGCACCCCGCTGCTGCTGGTCCTGCTGGCCGGGGCGAGCTGGCTGATCGCCGGGTCCACCCTGCGGCCGATCACCGAACTGCGCCGGGGCGCCCAGGACGTCACCCGGACCGGGCGGCCACGGGCCCTCCCGGTGCCCGAGGCCCGCGACGAGGTACGCAACCTGGCCCTGACCCTGAACGACATGCTCAGCAGGCTCGGCGCGGCCCAGGAACGCCAGCGCGGACTGATCTCCGACACCGCGCACGAGCTGCGCAGCCCGATCGCCAGCATCCGGGCTCAGCTGGAGGTGGCGCTGGACCACCCGGACAGCCAGGACTGGCGGCAGACCGCCGGCGACGTGCTCGCGGACACCCTCCGGCTGGCCCGGCTGGCCGAGGACCTGCTGGCGCTGGCCCGGCTGGACGAGCGGGACCCCCGGCGCCCCGCGCAGCGCCGGATAGACCTGGCCGGCCTGGTCCGGGAAGAGGTCGGCCGGTACGCCGACGCCCGGGTCCCGGTCAGGCTGGCCGGAACCGGGCCCGCGGAGGTCACCGGGGACGCCGACGGGCTGCACCGGATGCTCAGCAACCTGATCGACAACGCGACGCGCTATGCGAGATCGCAGGTCGCGGTGTCGGTGGGCACGACAGGCAAGAACGCCCGGCTCTCGGTCACCGACGACGGACCAGGCATTCCCGCAGCCGACCGGGAGCGCGCTTTCGGACGGTTCAGCCGGCTGGAGGCGGACCGCAGCCGGGACGGCGACGACGCCGGTGGTGCGGGGCTGGGCCTGGCCATCGTGCGGGCCACCGCGCAGGCGCACGGCGGTTCAGCCTGGCTGGAGGATGCCGAGCCGGGGCTGCGGGCCATGGTGCTGCTGCCCGCGGCCGCCAGCCCGCGGCCAGCCAGCTCCGCTTCTACCAACCCCCCCACGGCAGCAGCGCCGTGACGGCGATGACGGCGAACAGCAGCGTCAGGTAGGCGATCGACAGGTGGAACAGGCGCATCGGCGCCGGGTTAGAACTGGGCCGGGCCAGGCCGGCGCACGCACCCTCGGCTACCCCGCTGGCCGCGGGCTGCCCGGCGATATCCGTCGTGGTCTCGACCTGCACCGCGGTAGCGACGGCGACGTTCCCGCCGGCTGCCGGGCCAGCCGCACCGCCCGCCGGGGCTGATCCGGCCGCTGCCGCGGGCGCGGGCCCCGCATCGAAGGTCATCGCGGCCACCCGGCTGCGCAGCCGGTGCGCCTCGAGGAGGAACCAGCCGCCCAGCGCGAGCGCCGCGGCCGTGTACAGCCAGCCGGCGTAGGGCGCGAGGGCGAGGGTGGCGGCCACCATCACGTAGGAGTAGAAGAGGATCTTCCTGGCGACCACGGCGGGTGAGGCGACCACCGGCAGCATGGGCACCCGGGCCGCGGCGTAGTCGTCGCGGAACTTCATGGCCAGCGCCCAGAAGTGCGGCGGAGTCCAGAAGAAGATCACCGCGAACAGGACCACGGCAGGCAGGCTGACCCGGCCGGTCACGGCGGACCAGCCGATGAGCACCGGGAAACAACCGGCCGCGCCCCCGATGACGATGTTGGACGGGGTGCGGCGCTTCAGGCCGAGTGTGTAGACGAACACGTAGAACAAGATCGCGGTGTCGGCCAGCGCCGCGGACAGCCAGTTCACCAGCGTGCCGAGGAGGACCGTGGACACGGCGCCGAGCAGGATGCCGAACACCAGCGCCTCAGTCGGCTTGATCACGGCGGCCTCACGGCCCTTGCCGTTCAGCGGCCGCCGTGCCGTGCGCCGCATTATCGCGTCGATGTCACGGTCGATGTAGCAGTTGATGGTGTTCGCGCTGCCCGCGGCGCAGGCCCCCGCGACCAGGGTGACCAGGAGCACCCGGATCGAGGGCAGGCCGCGCTGCGCGAGCAGCATGGTCGGGATCGTGGTGACCAGCAGCAGCTCGATGATCCGGGGCTTGGTCAGGGCGAAGAGCGACCGGGCGACCACCCGGGCGGAGCGCCGCCCCGCGATGGCGGGTAGCGCGTCGGTCGCTGGGGTCACTCCTGGTCCTCCGAGCCTTCAGTCGCAGCGTCCTGGTCCTTGCCAGACTCGCCGGTAACCTTATCCTTCGCCGCCTTGGCCTCCGCAGCGGCCTCCTGGCCAGCCTGCTTGATCGCGTCCTCGGTCCGCACGCCGACCGGGGGCGGGGTACCCCGGTCGGCCAGCGGCTCCGCGCCACCGGCCGCGGTCGCGGTCGGCAGGCCGGTCGCCGCGGCCAGCGAAGCCGCGTGCCCCGCGTCGGCCGGGGCCACTGGCCTGGCCCCGCGGATGGGCCGGCGGCCCGGCACAGTGTGCGGCCGGGTGAAGACGAAGTACAGGGCGGTCATCACGACGATGAAGAAGCCCAGCGGCAGCACGAGCGTCATCACCTGCGCCCCCACTGGGTAGTAGGTCACCTGTATTGCCGAAATCACGCCCTGCACTCTAGCCTCCAGCTGGGAGCCAATGACTTATTCATCGCGACCCGGTCCGGGTGGGCCAGGTGGACTTCGGTGCCCGGAGCATCCGATCCAGGCCTAGGGAGAGCGCCTGCGACTCCTCTTCGTTCAGCCATCTGACCAGGAGCGCGATTCCCGCGATCATGTACGGCACCAGCACCAGGACCCATAGCTCGGAGCCGCCGGCCTGCTGATCGAAGACCACGGAGAGCAGGTGGTGATGCCCTACCCCGAGGTAGACGGGATAAAGGACATTGGCGCCGAAGCTGAGCACCATGCCCAGGATGGTGCCGCACAGCACGATAGCGGCGAGGAGCATGACCCGGTACAGCGGCCCGAACTGCGGGCTGAACGGCCGGGAGCCGATGAGCTGCAGCCACAGCAGCGTCCCCGCCGCCAGCGTCGTGACCGCCTGCACCGCCAGCACCACCGGGTGGTGCACCCCCGCGTCATACAGCGCGGGCACGTACCAGCCGCACCAGACCAGGATGAAGAGAGCGGTCACCGCGACCGGCCAGCTGCGCAGCCTGGGCGGCACCGGCGCGGCCGCCATCGTGGCCCGGGGGCGCCAGGTCCGCCCGAGCCCGCGCCACAGCACGAGCCAGGGCGCCCCTAGCACGAGCAGCGACGGGGCATACACACCGAACACGATGTCCTGCAGCACCCGGAGCCAGATGAACGTCCCGGCCCAGTAGCCGAGTGGCGAGACCACCACCGCCGCGATCAGGACCAGCCCGGAGTAGAAGGCGACCGCCTCGCGGGTCAGCCCGGCCGGCCGCGCGGCCCCGCCGCGCCGCGCGTCGGAGCGCAGGCCGTACAGCCCGGCCAGGTGCACGGCCGCGACGGCTAGGCCGACGGCGAGGACCGCCACGTTGGCCGACCAGTGCGAGACAACCAGGTTCATGACGGTAGTGCTCCGCTCAGAGCACGTAGAACAGCAGGAAGAAGAACAGCGTGACCACGCCCATGAAGTTCCAGATCAGCGTGAACGCGCTCAGCGATGACTGGAACCGCTGGACCGCGAACGCCTCCGCGTAGGTGGGCGGCTGCTCCACGAACGAGATGGACGTGAGCGGCCGGACGCGCATGACCAGGATCTCCAGCCAGATCATCGCCGCGAGCCAGCTGACCAGCAGGGCCGGGTAGGTGTCGGTGAACACGCTGGAGAAGCCGGAACTGCCGGGCTGGAAGGGCAGGTTCAGCAGCTGGATGATCTGCAACGCCACCGCGGCCAGCCCGAGCAGCAGCGCCACCAGGGCCGCAGCCTGCCAGGCTCCCTTGGCCCCGGCCTTGATCCGCTGCAGTCCCACGTACTGGACGACGGCGCTGAGCAGGACCAGGATCAGGATCGCCACGCCGTAGCCGATTTGCGGGGCGTGAAACCCGGAGCCCTTCCACCGGCCGCTCGAGTTGATCGAGCGGAGATAGAAGTACGCGAACGCGAAGCACCCGTACAGGAAGGCGAGGGCCCCGAGCGCGAACCGCGCCCCGGTCCAGGCCGCGTTGAGCGCCGCCTCGTGGTAGAAGCCCGCTTCCTCAGCCGCCCGGTCCAGCTCATTCGGGGGCTGGGTGGTCTGCTCGGCCATGGCTATGCCTCCACTCCGGTGCTGGCGGTGCCGGCACTCGCGTACGCCGCGCTGACCACGCCCACCGGCGGGTGCAGGTCGGCCACGGCCGGCGCATCCTTCACGCCGTAGTCATACGGGCCGGAGAGCACCACCGGGATGTGCTCGAAGTTGCCGGGCGGCGGCGGCGAGGCGACCTGCCATTCCAGGCCCCGGGAATTCCACGGGTTGGCCACCTCGCGCTCCCGGACGATCACCGTGGACCAGATGAAGTTGATCACGAAGATCAAGATGGAGCCGCCGAGCAGGAACGAGGAGATCGACACCCAGTCGTTGAGCGTCTCCAGGTTCCGCGCGTACTCGAACACCCGGCGCGGCTGGCCCAGCATGCCTACCGCGAACAGCGGCAGGAACGTGGAGTTGAAGAAGATGAACATGGTCCAGAAGTGGAGGTAGCCCAGCTTCTGGTTCAGCCTGATGCCCATCATCTTCGGCAGCCAGTAGTAGCAGGCCCCGAAGAAGGCGAAGATGATCCCGCCCATGATCGTGTAGTGGAAGTGCGCCATCACGAAGAAGCTGCCGTGCTCCGTGGTGTCCGCCGGGACGTCGGACAGGAGCACGCCGGAGATACCGCCGATCAGGAAGTTGAAGTACAGCGCCAGCGCGAAACACATCGGCACCGTGAACCGTATTTTGGCCTTCCAGAACGTGCCCATCGCGACCAGGTAGATGAACCCGGTCGGGATCGAGATCAGCTCCGTGGTCAGCATGAACAGCGGCCGCATCTCCGGGTTGATGCCGCTGACGAACAGGTGATGCTGCCAGACAAAGAAGCTGAGCAGGGCGACACCGATCATGCCGGCCCCGGCGACCCGGTAGCCGAAGAGCGGTTTGCGGCAGAACACCGGGATGATCTCCGACACGATGCCGAACCCGGGCAAGGCCAGGATGTAGACCTCGGGATGGCCGAAGAACCAGAACAGGTTCTCGTAGAGGTAGCTGCTGCCGCCGAGGGTGTTCACGAAGTTCGCGGTCTCCGCCGTGCGGTCGAGGATCAGCAGGTACAGGCCACCGACCAGGACCGGGGTGGCCAGCACCATCAGGAACGAGACGGTGACCATCGACCAGACGAACATCGGCAGCCTGCTCCACCGCATGCCGGGCGCCCGGTAGTTGATCACGGTCACGATGATGTTGAACCCGGCCAGGCAGATCGAGATCCCCATCAGGCCGAAGGCCACCGCATAAGCGTCCATGCCCTCGGTGGCCTGCACGCTCAGCGGCGCGTACCCGGTCCAGCCGGTGGGGAACCCGCCGATCAGCACGCTAGACAGCAGGATGATGAACGACGCCGGGGTGAGCCAGAACGACAGCGCCTCCAGCCGCGGGAAGGCCATCCGCTTGGAGCCGATCATCAGCGGCATCAGAAAGTTCCCGAATGGTCCGAGTACGACCGACGACATCAGCATCATCATCATCGTGCCGTGCTCGCCGACCACCATGAGGTAGGTGGAGGCACTCATGATGTGGTAGGTCGGCGAGAGCAACTCGGTCCGGATGGCCATGGCGAACAGGCCGGCCGTGCAGAAGTAGATGATCATCCCGACCAGGTACTGGATGCCGACCACCTTGTGGTCCAGCGAGTACCGGAAGTACCGGGCTACCCCGCCGAAGGCTTCCTCTTCTTCCTCCGCCACGGGGACCGGCTTGCCGAGGATCTGCCGGCCGAGGTCGTTGAATATGCCCAGCCCGGCCAGCCAGCCGATGATGGCGAGCACGTAGCCCAGCACCAGCGGGAAGTCGTTCATGTCCGACAGTGCGTTCCGGGCGTACTCCCAGGACAGGAAATTGCCCAGCCAGTGCCCGATGAAGTAGCCGATGATGGCGCCGATGATCCCGGTGTGTATGGCCGGCCGCATCCACCACGGCCGGGCCAGGCGCGGTCCGACCGGTCCGGATCCCGCCGGCTCCTGCGCCGTCGTCCCCGGCTCTATCTCGATGGACATCCGGTCACCTCTCCATCGCAGTGTTGACCTGGCGATCTGTGCCCGGCGAATCCGGGTTAGTGCGCGACCTACCGGCCGCTAGCCCGCGGGTCACGGCGTCACCGGATCGCTCGGCGGGTAGTAGTAGCCGGCTGCGCCGGTGATCCCGTTCGCGATCAGGACTTTGCCCATGTTCGGTATCACGGTGGGGTCGTAGGTCGGCGCGTACGGCGGCAGCGCCGCTAGCACGCCCTTCTGCCGCTGAATCGCCTCGTTGGTCGTGGCCCAGGTCTGGAAGGCGGACGGGGTTATCACCCGGCCGTAGTCGAACATGGCCCCGTGCCAGATCCCGCAAAGCTCGCTGCACCGCACGGTGAACCCGCCGAGGTGCTGCGGGGTGGTGTAGGCCACGTTGTCCACGCCCGGGTTCGCGTCAGCTTTCACCGCGAGCTGGTAGGCCCAGAAGCTGTGGATCACGTCCAGCGAGGTGACGTGGAACGCGACCGGCCGGTTCACCGGCAGGACCAGCTGGGTGGTTTCCATCCCGCCGAACTGCGGGTAGCGGAAGGTGAACTGCCACTGCTGGCCGATGACCTGGACCTGCAGGTAGTTGTGGCCGGACGGCTTCCAGACCGGCGACGGGCCCTCACCCGCGCCCGCGCCGGCCGGCACGATCAGTTCCACGGTGCCGAACACGAAGGCGGCCAGGACGATCACGGCGGTGGCGCCGATCCAGGTGGCCTGGATCCCGGTGTGCCCGAAGATCGGCGGCCCGTCGTCATCGTCACCGTCCCGGTGCCGCCAGTTGACCAGGGTGTAGCCGAAGTAGGTCCACACGAAGAGCATCACCGGCGCGGCGGCCAGGCCCAGGACCGCGATGTCGAACTGCTGATGCCGGGCGGACGTCGACATCCGGCCCGGGGGCAGGTGGGGATACCAGACGAACCAGATGAGCAGATCCGCGATCAGGGCCAGCACGATCCAGATCACGAAGATCCGCAGAGCGTGGTTCGGCTCGGCCTTGGCGGGAGCCGCCGGGGCCTGGGACTCGGCCATCAGGCTGACACCTCCATGTTGCCCATCATGAAACCGAGCGTCTGCATCGGGCCGCCGTTGCCGTCGAGGAACCCGCCGCCGCAGGGGATGAAGCACTGCCAGCGGAACGTCCCCGAGTTCTTCGGGCTCATGAAGCTGAACTTCACCATCGAATGCGGTCCCGCGGTGCAGGGCGAAGCGCCGCAGCCGTTCTTGTTGAAGAGCGCCGTGACCGGCGAGGCGATCGGAACGTACAGGTGCAGGCTGGGGATGGCGAAGGTATGGCCCACGCTGCAGTCCGACCAGGTATTGCGCACCGAGGCCCGCTGGGGCGGCCCGAGCGGCTGGCCCACGGTCTTGAACTGCTGCACCGTCATCGAGTTGCCGATGGTGCCCTGGACCAGGCTCCAGAAGTTGTTGCGGGCCGGGGTGCAGCCGTCGTAGCCCAGGATCGTCATGTTTACCCGGGTGTTCTTCGGCACCGAGAACAGCGTGGTGTGCACCCAGGCCTTGGTCTTCGGGTCCTGGACGAAGTAGCTCACCCATTCAGGGCGGGATGACACCGAGTTCTGCGGGTCCTCCTGGAGGACCACGTTCACGACTCCCCCGGACGCCGCGGATGCGTAGTTCACCACTGGCAGGTCGCTGCCCAGATAGTGGATGACGATGAAGACCGCACCGGCGACCACGGCGGCGAACGCCACCAGCAGGGTCACGATACGGGCCGGCAGAGACACCAGTCACCACCTCGCTTCTTCGCGGCGCCTCGCGCACACGACTGGGCCGGCCGCAATGTCCCCAGAACTTGCGGGCCGGAGGTCTCGTCTGGACCTGATCTTGCGATCGTTCGCCTTGCTCGGCAACAGGGCTGGCCCTGAATGACGAAATTGTCATGATCAGGGTGGTCCGTCCGGGTAACATCCGCCCTACGCCTGCCGTGCGATCACACTGAGTCCCGATCTCGAGACTGATTGTTACCGCTCAGGGCCCCTGCAACACCTCTGATAACAGAACGGGTGCTGCAATGGTTTGCCAAAGCCCTCTAGGGTTGACCACACCCCTCCAGGCGGTACATCCTCGGCTGAGGGGATCGTCCAGGCGGTGGCCCGCCACCGCGCCGCGCTGACGCGTCGCCCATATAGCCCATGCAACGTAACCCACCTGCGAAGATGGCTCCCCTGCCGGGGGCGTACCCCACGGCGGCGCGGCTCCTCGTGGTCGACGACGAGCCGCAGATCCGGGAGTTCATTGCCCGCGCCCTGACGGCGGCCGGTTATGCAATCGATTTCGCAGGATCAGGTAAAGAAGGGCTAAGCCAGGCCACGGCCGGGGACTATGACCTGGTGATCCTGGACCTGGTGATGCCGGACATGGACGGGCGGGAGATCCTCGCCCGGCTCCGGCACGAGCGGCCTGACCAGGCCGTCCTCGTGCTCTCCTGCCTGGCGGACGTCACGACCAAGGTGGATTGCCTGGAACTGGGGGCCCAGGACTACCTGACTAAGCCGTTCTCCCTGGCCGAACTGCTGGCCCGGGTGCGGGTCAGGCTCCGCGATGATGGCCATCCGGTGAACGAGGTCCTCAGGGCAGGAGAGCTCGTGCTTGATTTCGGCCGGCTGGAAGCCAGCCTCGGGCACGGCCCGGTGCCGCTCACCCGCCTGGAGTTCCTGCTGCTCCGTGAGCTGATGGAACACGTTGGGCAGTCGGTGCCCAAAGGGCAGCTGCTCGCCTCGGTATGGGGGTATGACTTCGATCCCGGTTCCAACGTGGTCAACGTCTGCGTCCGCCGGCTTCGCTCGAAACTCGGTTTCGATCTGATCAAGACGGTGCGTGGTGAGGGATACCAGCTCACCGCGTAGGGACGGGAAAGCCGGCCGGCTCCGGCAGACCGTGGCCACTGGCCTGAGGGAGAACGCCTGGGTCCGGCTGCGCCAGCAGGCCCCCGGGAGCACCCTGGCCCCGGAGCCATCCCCCGCGGGCACGGCCCCCGATACCGCGGTGCCCGGCGCCGCACCACTGCCCCCCGCACCACTGGCCCCCGCGCCACCGGCCGCCGCGCCGCTGGACGCCACGCCAGCGGACCCGGGCGGGCACCCCGGCGAGACGAGCCGGCCCCGGCCCCGCTCCCCGCTCCCCGCCGGGCTGTGGCATTCGCTCCCGGCCGGACTGGCCTTCACCCGGAGCGCGAGCCGCCGCGCCGGCGCGCGGGCCGCCTGGGCCCGCGGCACGTTCAGCTGGCCGTGGCGGGTGGCCTGGGTCGACGTGGCGTGGGCCCTGTTCTCCGTGGTGAACCTGATCTTCATCCTGGTGTTCTCGCACTGGGAGACGATCCCGTTCCACTTCATCTGGATCAGTCTGACGCTGCTCTACGGGTTCCGGGTCTGGGCTACCCGCCCGACGCTGTGGGTCCTCGCCGTGGTCATGATGACCACGTTCGCCGCGATTGGCTGGGACGTCTACGAGGGCGCCCAGTCCGTGGACGAGCTCAACGAGGTCCCGCTGATGGCCATGATGTTCTGGCTGATGGTCTGGCACGCCCAGCGCCGGCTGGACGCGGACCACGAACGGGATCTGGTCAGCAACGAGAACGCGCGGCTGCTGGCCACCCAGCGCCGGTTCCTGCAGGACGCCTCGCACCAGCTGCGCACGCCCATCACCATCGCTCTCGGCCACGCGGAACTGCTGGCCCGGGAACTCACCGACCGGACCGAGCGGCGGGATATCCAGGTGGTGGTGGGCGAGCTCACCCGGCTGCGGCGGCTCGGCGAGCGGCTGCTGGTCATCGCCGCCTCCGAGGACCCCGACTTCCTCCGCCCGGAGCCGGTCGCCCTGGACCGGTTCACGATGGACGTCATCCGGCGCTGGCGGCCGACCGCGGACCGGCAGTGGGAGCTCGGCCGGCTGGACGCGGTCACCATCGGCGCCGACCGCGAGCGGCTGGGCCTCGCCGTGGACGCGCTGCTCGAAAACGCCGTCCGGCACACCGGCTGCGGCGACACGATCCAGCTTTCGGTGCTGGTGAGCGGGCCGGACCTGCCGGTGCGTATGATCGTCGCGGACACCGGCCAGGGGATCGCGCCCAGCGAACTCGAGCACATCTTCGACCGTTTCCGGACCGGGTCGCCACCCGGCGGAGCCGCGGGCACCGGGTCCAAGGGCACCGGCCTGGGCCTGGCCCTGGTGCGGGCGGTGGCCCATGCACACGGCGGCGACGTGCGGGTGCGCAGTACCCCCGGCGTGGGCAGCGAGTTCGAGATGGTCCTGCCCGCCCCGGCGGTCAGCACCGGCGCGATGTACCCCGCGCTGCCGCTGAGCTGGTCCGGGGGCCCGCCGGAGCCCGCGCCGGACCGGACCCTGAAGGACGACCCATGGCCGAGCAGGAACCGATGACCCAGGAACCAACGCGCACCCAGGACCACGACGAGCTGAACGCCGGCCCGCCCGGGCCGGCTGCCCGCCGCGCGGCCGGCTGGTTCGGCGGGCTCAGCCGGGGCCGCAAGCTGGCCCTGACCTGGTCGGCCTCGGTCCTGGCGGTCGTGGTCGCGCTGCTCGCCATCGGTGCCACCTCCGGCTCGGCCCCCAAGCACGCACCCCCGCCCCGCGCCGGGGCGTTCACCCTGTCCGAACTCGGGCACCCGGGCCAGCACATCTCGCTGGCCCAGTACGCCGGCCACCCGCTGATCCTGAACTTCTTCGCGTCCTGGTGCGAGCCCTGCCAGCGGGAGACCCCGCTGATCGCCCGCTTCTACCGCAGCCACCGGCGCAGCGTCATCATCATCGGCATCGACGTGAACGACACCAGCTCGGCGGGCCTGGCCTTCGCCCGGAAAATGGGCGTGGCCTACCCGGTCGCGTCGGACCCGGCGCCGATGACCATGGCGCTCAACTACGGGGTGTCCGCGCTGCCGCAGACCTTCTTCCTCAACGCGCAGCACCGCATCGTCAAGCGGGTGATCCGCGCGGTGACTCTCACCGACCTGGACAGCGGAGTAGCCATCATGACCAAGCAGAGCGCACGGAGCTGAGCCGAGTGGACGCCCCGACCCGCACCGACCCGCCGTATGTGCCCATCCGGACCAACCGGTGGGCCCCGCACCAGAAGGCCCCGCGCTGGCTGCTGCTGGCCGGCGCGCTGATCGTGGTGGGCGCCGTCCTGGTCGCCCTGGTGCACAAGCCCAGCCAGACGCAGCAGGCCGGTGACCTCAAGGGCTTCCTGACGGACATGAGAACCGACATCCAGTCCTGCGCGGGCGGGGTCCACGAGTCCCTCCAGGCCCTGCATCAGATCAACTCGGGCGGGAACCCCGCGAATAACACCCAGGACACGATCAAGATCGCCCGGGCCGGCGCACTCAACTGCTCACCGGCCAATAACGAGCTCCTCGACGACCTCACGCAGTACCAGGTCACGGAGTCCCTGGCCGGATTTCACCTGGACCCAGCGGTCAACGGGCTGGTCACCTGGGCGTTCCCGTACGCCCAGCGGGTGCAGAACGACGTGGCCAACGAGCTCGGCAGCCGCGACGCCGCCAAGCGCCAGGAGTTCGCCGCGGCCCTGCAGCGCGACACCGGCGACCTGAACCGGCAGCGGGCCAAAATCGACCGGATTCTCCTGAAGGCGATCAACGCCACCGGGGCCAAGGCCAGCCCGCCGTACCTGCCCGGCTGACCGGATCCGGGCTGACGGGAACCGGCGAGCCAGAGCCGCCGCCCGGGACCGGCGGACTGAAATCAGGGCCGCGGGGAATCTGAGCAGGATGAGCGGGCTCCATAAGAGCGGGATGCTGAGCGGTGCGCTGCTCGCCGGCGCGGCGCTCGCGGTCGCCCAGGGCAGCCCCGGCCTGACCGCGCTGGCCCCGGTCCGGCGGCTGTTCCCCCGGCTGGCGGGCGCCGGGCAGCCTGATCATGTGGCGCTGACCTTCGACGACGGCCCGGATCCGCGCTTCACCCCGCGGGTTCTGGCCACGCTGGACGCCCGCCGGGTGCACGCGACGTTCTTCCTGCTCGGCCCGATGGTGCAGGCCGCCCCCGGGCTCGCCGCCGAGATCGCCTCGGCCGGCCACGAGATCGCCGTGCACGGCTGGGAGCATCGCTACGCCACGGTGCGCGGGCCGGGAGCCCTGCACGACGACCTGGCCCGGGCCTGCGACACGATCGCGGCGGCGACCGGTGCGGTGCCTGCGCTGTACCGCCCGCCGTACGGGGTGCTCAGCGCCGGGGCCCTGATCGCCGCCCGCCGCCTCGGGTTGCGGCCGATCCTGTGGAGTTCCTGGGGACGGGAATGGGCTCCGGGGGCCACGCCGGGATCAGTGCAGGCGACCCTGGCCAGCACCCTGGACGGCGGGGTGACGGTGCTCCTGCACGATTCCGAGGCCGCTGCCCCGGCGGGCACGGCGGCGGCGGCCCTGGGCGCGCTGCCCTGGCTGCTGGACGAGTGCGGCCGCCGCGGGCTGCGGGCCGGCCCGCTCACTGAGCATCTGGGTGACGGTCCCAGCCTGGGTGAACACCCGGGGCTCAGGAGATGACCACGGGCTCAGCAGAAGTTAAAGCAATCGTATGCGGGAAGTAAGGGGTGACACCGGGCTGAGAAATCCTCAGGGCATCTTCAGCTCACATCCAGGCTCGTAGTGCTTACTGGAGGTTGCCTGAGGACGGCGGGCCACGAGCCCGGCCGCTCATCGGGGCAAGGACGCAACGTAGGCTGACTTCCGGGCAAAGGTGATACGGATGCAAGAAGGTCAGGACCGGAGTGGGGACCAGCCGCCGGAGTACCTGGGTGCGTGGTCACCCATCCCGGCCGGGGACCAGCCGGACCGGCCCGCTGGCGAAGAGCCGGTCACTGCGGGGAGCCTGCCTGAGCAGGATGAGCCCGCCTCACCGGAGGGCACCTGGATAATCCCGGCCGCGGGTGATCAGCGGACCGGCATCCAGGGGACCGGCGCCGCCGGGCCCGTACCTCAGCAGCACGAGCCTCAGGAGCCCCGATTGCAGCAGCAGGACCGTGCGGGAGGAGACCAGCCCGAGCACGGCCTGGCGAGCCTGGGCTTCGGCGGCCAGGGCGGGGAGACGCCGGCCAGCGCCCCGCAGCCGCCTGCGGCCCCCGGCCAGCAGGCCTACGACCAGCCCGGCGGGTACACCCAGCCGGGATACGGCCAGCCAGGCTACGGGCAGGGCGGACAGCCGCAAGCCGGCTACCCGCAGGGCGGCTACCCGCAGGCCGGGCCGGGCCAGCCCGGCCCCACGGATCCGACCGCGGGGTACGGCCAGCCGGGACACAACCAGCCGACCGCCGCGTTCGGCCAGCCCGGGTACGGGCAGCCTGGATACGGACAGCCTCCGTACGGGCAGCCTGGCTACGGCCAGGCCGCAGGCTCGGGCGGCTACGGCCAGCCAGGTGAGCCCGGCCAGCCAGGCGGCTACGGCCAGGCCGGGGACTATGGCCAGCAGGGCGGCTACGGGCAGCAGGGCGGGTACGGGCAGCAGGGCGGGTACGGCGGCCAAGACCCCTGGGGCCCGCCGCCGGGCGGGTCCGGGAGCGGCTGGGGTTCGGGCGACATCATCGGCTACGGCGGCCAGGGACCGGAACCCCCACGGCGCCGCGGTAGCCGGGCTCTGATCTACGTGGTGGTGGCCGCGCTGGCCGCGGGCGCCGGGCCGGCGCCGTGGTGGCGCTGAACCACAACTCCCAGTCCCCCGGCAGCACCGTCTCTGCGCAGCAGATACCGAGGGCGAACCCCAACGGGCCCGGCGCCAACACCACCAACATCGACGTCCAGTCGGTGGCGAACAAGGTCCAGCCGGGCGTGGTGGACATCAACTCCACGCTCAAGTACCAGGACGGCGCGGCCGCGGGGACCGGCATGGTCCTGTCCTCTAACGGCGTGGTGCTGACCAACAACCACGTGGTCGAGGGGTCCACGCACCTCACCGCGACGCCCGTGATAGGTGGCAAGAAGTACCAGGCCACGGTGCTCGGGGTGGATCCCACCGACGATGTGGCGCTGATCAAGCTGCAGGGCGCCTCGGGGCTGAAGACGGTGCAGGTCGGTGACTCGTCCAAGGTTGGCCTGGGCACCGCAGTCGTGGCCATCGGCAACGCCGGCGGCCGGGGTGGTTCCCCCACCGTAACCAGCGGGACGATCACGGCGAAGGGCCGGACCATCACCGCCAGCGACTCAGGCAGCACCCAGAACACCGAGACCCTGCACAACATGCTGCAGACCAACGCGCCGATCGCGGAGGGCGACTCGGGCGGCGCGCTGGCCAATGCGGCCGGCCAGGTGATCGGCATGAACACCGCGGCAAACAGCCAGTCGCTGGGTGGGACCGGGACCTCGATGGGGTTCGCGATCCCCATCAACCGGGCGCTGGCCATCGCCAGGCAGATCGCCGCGGGGAACGCCAGCGGGCACATCCTGATCGGCCCGAAGGGCTTCATGGGCGTGGGCGTGGACGCGGTCACTGACGCCAACCAGTGCCTGGCCCAGAGCGGCGTCAAGGCCGGCTACCAGGTGCCGACCCAGGCCGGTGCGCTGGTCTGCTATGCCTACCCCGGCACCCCGGCCTACAAGGCGGGCGTCCGGCCTGGCGATGTGATCACCGGGGTCAGCGGCCAGACGGTGACCACCGCCAACGGCCTGACCGGCGTGATGCTCAAGTACAAGCCGGGCACCACGGTCTCGCTGACCTGGGTGGACGCGCAGAAGCAGAGCCACACCTCGTCGCTGACGCTGATCACTGGGCCGGTGAAGTAGGGCGCTTGGCCGGCGCCCGGCGCGTTATGGCTGCGCTGTCTCATCCGCTGTGTTGTTGACCTTCACCCTTGGGGAAGCCGCACAGTGGTCGTGACCGGGCAGCCGCCCGGAACGAGGGAGCCGTCATGAGCCTCGTCAGTATCGGTGAGTTCGCGGGTTTGTCGCGCCTGTCGCCCAAGGCGCTGCGTCTGTACGACGAACTCGGGCTGCTGCTGCCTGCCCGCGTCAACCCCGATACCGGCTACCGCTGGTATGCGGCCACCCAGCTGGACCAGGCCCGCCTGGTGGCCTCGCTGCGCCGGATCGGCGTCCCGCTGGCCCGGATCAGAGACATCCTGGCCCTGGACTCGGCGACGGCTGCCGAGGAGATCCGCGCCTACTGGGCCGGGACCGAGGCCGAGCATGCCGCCCAGCGAGTACTGGTCGGCCACCTCGTTGACCGCCTTCACGGAAAGAAGTCCGCCATGTACGAGGTTACCGTCCGCGACATCCCCGCGCGCTCCCTGCTCAGCCTCATGCAGAGGCTGCACGAGGACGACCTGATTCCGATGGGCCGGGAGCTGTTCATCCACCGGCTCGCCCGTGGTGGCGTCCCCCGGATCGAGGGGATCGCCGGAGCACCCTTCACGATCTTCTACGGAGAGGTGAGCGGGGACAGCGACGGCCCGGTCGAGTGGTGCTGGCCCGTCCCTGACGACCAGGCAGAGGAGATCGCGGCCAGGTTTCCCGACCTCACGCTCCGCACCGAGCCCGCACATCAGGAGGCATTCGTCCGCCCCGACGCCCCCGGAATGGGGGGCGGCGGGGCCCAGGCCGAAATCGCCATCGAGGCCCTGTTCGCCTGGACGTCGGACCAGCATCGCCAGCCGTCCGGGGGCGTGCGCAGCGTGCTGGTCTTCAACCCTGCCAGCCAGGGAGCCGGGCCGGACACCGAATTCGCCGTGTCGCTGCGCTGAACCGGGCCGCGGAGCGACAGCGCCCACCGGTTAGGTGGTTAGCCAGGCGCGGAGGCGGGACTCTACTTCGGCGATCTGGGTGATGGGGACGTGTTCGGCGCGGGAGTGGGCGACTTCTGGGTCGCCGGGGCCGTAGTTCACCGCGGGCATCCCGAGTTCCGAGAAGCGGGCCACGTCGGTCCAGCCGAATTTGGCCCGGGGGGTGCCGCCCACCGCCGCGAGCAGGGTGGCGGCGGCGGGGTCGGTCAGCCCCGGGCGGGCCCCGGCGGCCCAGTCGGTGAAGGTCACGTCCCAGCCCGCGAAGATCTCCCGCACGTAGTCCTGGGCCTGCTCCACGGTGCGATCCGGGGCGAACCGGTGGTTCACGGAGACCACGCACTCGTCCGGGATGACGTTGCCCGCCACTCCCCCGCGGATATAGACCGCGTTCAGCCCTTCGTGGTACCTAAGGCCCTCGACCTCTGGTTGCCGGGCCACGTAATTGCGCAGCACATCCAGGATGGGTCCCGCCTGGTGGATGGCGTTAGTGCCATTCCAGGACCTGGCGCTGTGGGCGCGCTTGCCGGTCGCGCGGACCTCCGCCCGCATGGTTCCCTGGCAGCCGCCCTCGATGATCGCGCTGGTCGGCTCCAGCAGCACCGCCAGGTCGGCGTCCAGCAGTTCCGGGGAATTCCGGGACAGCCGGAGCAGGCCGTTGCGCTCGGCTTCGACTTCCTCGCCGTCGTAGAACACGTAGGTCACGTCGCGGCGGGGCTCGGGCAGGGAGGCGGCCAGGCGCAGCTGGACCGCGACCCCGGACTTCATGTCGCAGCCGCCGCAGCCGTACAGCAGATCGCCCTCGAGGCGGGCTGGGAGGTTATCGGCGATCGGCACCGTGTCGATGTGCCCGGCCAGCACCACCCGTTCCGGGCGGCCTAGCGTGGTCCGGGCGACCATGGCGTTGCCGTCCCGGAACAGTTCCAGGTGCGGGAGGCGCCGCAGCGCGGCGTCGATCATGTTCGCCAGGCGTTCCTCATCACCGCTGACCGAGGGTATATCTACCAAGGCCGCGGTCAGGGCCGCCGGATCCTGGGAAAGGTCAAGGTCTAGGTCCACGCGGGGAGCCTAGCCGGACATGATGGCCAGACCAGCACCGCCCACGCTGAACGGAGAGCTCATGTTCCACGTTGACTCGGAGGTCGGCCGGCTCCGCCAGGTCGTGCTGCACCGTCCCGAACTGGAGCTCAAGCGCCTCACCCCGGATAACGCCAGCGAGCTTTTGTTCGACGGCGTGCTGTGGGCCGAGCGGGCCCAGGCGGAGCACGACGAGTTCGCGGAGGCGCTGGTGGCCCGGGGCGTGGCCGTGCACTACTACGGGGACCTGCTGACCCAGACGCTGGAGATCTCCCAGGCCCGGGACTACATCATGGACCGGGTGTTCGACTCCCGGCTGAACGGGCCGCTGGCCTGCGCGGCGCTGCGGGCCGCGGTGGAGGGGCTCCCGTCGCCGGTGCTGGCCCAGGCCCTGACCGGCGGGATCACCAAGCAGGAGATCCTGGAGCTGACCCCGGAGCCGAAGAGCATCGCGTTCCATTCCCTGGAGGCCGGCAGCTTCGTGCTCGCGCCGCTGCCCAACCTTCTCTACCAGCGGGACACCTCGTCCTGGATCTACGGCGGGGTCTCGGTGAACGCCATGGCCATGCCAGCCCGGATGCGCGAGACCGTGAACGACGAGGCCATCTACCGCTGGCACCCGATGTTCGCCCGGGACAGTTTCGAGGTCTGGTACCACGGCGCGGACGCGGCCCCGGCCACCATCGAAGGCGGCGACATCCTGGTCATCGGCAACGGTGCGGTGCTGGCCGGGATGAGCGAGCGGACCACCCCGCAGGCCGTCGAGCTGATCGCGCACCGGTTGTTCTCGGCCGGGGCGGCCCGCTGCCTGGTGGCCATCGACATGCCGAAAGCGCGGGCGTTCATGCACCTGGACACCGTGATGACCATGTGCGACTACGGCGTGTTCACCAAGTACATGAATCTGGGCATGCTGCCGTCGTACACGGTGGAGCCGGGGGCCAGCGCCCGCGAGCTGAAGGTCACCGACCATCCGCCGGAGGACATGCACAGCGCGATCGCGGCCGCGCTCGGCCTGCCCAGCATCAAGGTGCTGACCGCCAGCCAGGACCCGGCCGCCGCGCAGCGCGAGCAGTGGGACGACGGCTGCAACGTGCTGGCCATCGAGCCGGGCGTGGTCGTCGCCTACGACCGCAACGTCACCACGAACGCCTACCTGGAGCAGAACGGCGTCGAGGTGGTGCCGGTGCCCGGCAGCGAGCTGGGCCGGGGCCGGGGCGGCCCGCGCTGCATGAGCTGCCCCATCGAGCGCGACGCCTGACCGTCCGGGCCGCGCTTCAGGCCTCCCGGGCCTGCTCAGGTCCCAGGCCTGCTCAGGTCCCGGGCCCGGCGGTGACCACCGCGAGGGCGCGGGTGATCGTCGTGGTGACCTCGCTGGGGTGGCGCCGGACTTCGCCGCCGCGCCAAGTAGGCGCGCCGCCCGACTCATGTTGCCGCACCGGGGTCAGAGGATGTCTCGCGTCCTGTCGCCGCCGCCGGGCCGGGGAGCCGGCGGGATGTCGGGGGTCGGATGGCGGGCTGTACTTGCAGGGCGGCGGCGAGGCGGGCCAGGGTGCGTGAGCAGCAGGTTGTCCGTGAGGAGGGTTCGAGCCGGGCGACTGTGGACCGGCTGATCCCGGCCTTGACGGCTAGCTGCTGCTGGGACAGGCCATGCTGGCGGCGTAACTGCCGGATCCGGGTGCCGTCCAGGACGGTGACCCATCGCTGGGACCGCTGGGCGGGAGTCCGGGCGACGCTGGGGCCGGTCATGGCCGTCACCATCGGAGCCGGGCCCAGACCACCCAGCCGGTTAACGGGCTGCCGTCCCTGCCGCAGTCAGCGGCGAGTTCACGGACGACGTTTAGTCCGTGTGATCGGCTGTCGCGGTGCGGATGTTCGTCCCAGGTGCCTCCGTTGTCTTCGACTTCGACCCGGACGTGGTCGTCGAAGATCGCGGCGCGGACGGTGAAGGTGCCGCCGGGGTTGCGGCTGGCTGAGTGCAGCACGGCGTCAGTGGCCAACCGGAGACGCACAGCCGGCGTCGTCGGTTGCCGGGCAGGCATCGAGGATGGCGGAGATGAATGCGCGGGCCACCTGGATCTGGTCGCGGCGAGCTGGGAGCATCTGTTCGCGTTGCACCGTGGGTGACAGGGCTGCGCCTTTCGGGCTGGCGGCTGGTGTCATCCCTGGTCCTTCCCCTGGTGTACCTGCGGCGCTGGGAGCCAGGCCAGCCGACGGCTTTGCTGACGGGCGTCGGCTGGCCCGGCCTGGTGTCTACCGTCGTCCCCCGGGGCTACGCTGCGGAAGGGAAACACGCGCCGTGTAGCGACTCGGGCAGGAGTGTGACATGGCAGCGTCTGGTCGTGACAATGGTGATCAGTCCGCGTTGGCGATGTTCGCCGCGGAGCTGCGGGCGGGGCGGGCCAAGGCAGGCTTGTCCCGCAACGAGCTGGCGTCGCAGCTGAATTACAGCGGGTCGCTGGTCGGGATGGTCGAGAGCATGGCCCGGGTGCCGAGCCTTGAGTTCGCCCAGCGCGTGGATACGGCGTAGGGACCCCGGGCACGTTCGCGCGGATGCAGTTACACCTGCGGTCCGCGCCGTCCCTTCGTGGTTCCGGCCCTTCGCCCAGCACGAGCAGGACGCCACCGCGCTGCGTACCTTCGAGCATTCGCTGGTTCCTGGTCTTCCGCAGGTACCGGAGTACGCCCGTGCCCTGCTGAGCACCCGGATGGGCGCAACCCACGATGAGACCGAGCAGCTGGTCACCGCTCGGATGGAGCGGCAGGTGATCCTTGACCGGGCCGATCCGCCGTTGCTGTGGGTGGTCGTCGACGAGCACGCGCTGCGCCGGCCGGTGGGTGGCCGGAAGGTATGGCTGAGCAGCTGGATCACCTGTGGAGATGGCCCAGCGGCCGGGCATCGCTGATCGAGCTGATCCCGCTGGACGTGGCGCGCACGAGGGCGTGAACGGCGCGTTTGTCATCGCGGAGTTCGCTGATGCGCCCAGTATCGTGTACCTGGAGACGGCACTAACGGGACTCGTCGTTGAGCGGCCTGAAGACGTGGCGGCCGTCACGCTGAGCTATGAGACCTTGCGGGCGAGGCGCTGTCGCGTTCCGGTTCCCTGGACAAGCTGAAGGAAGTACGGCGGACATGGACCTGACCCGCGCCGACTGGCGCAAAAGCAGCTACAGCGGAACCAACGGCGGCAACTGCGTGGAAGTCGCCAAAACCTGCCCGGCGTCGTCGCGGTCCGCGACTCCAAGGACCCTGCTGGCCCGGCGCTCGTCTTCACCCTGGGCGACTGGCACACCTTCACCGCAGGACTGCGCGGCGGAGAGTCCGGTATCGGCTGAGCCGCACGGCGGCTGATGGGCTCGCATGAGGGCACCGCCGTGCCGGCGGTGCCCTCTCGCTCGCCGAGCGGCCAGGCCAGCAGCCTGCCCGCGCCTTCAGGTCAGCCACCGCCAGGCCGAGCCTCGGTTTCGGCACAGTCCCCGCGTCCCGTTCACATCGATCTCGCCAAGACGTGCTTGTTTGCTGCCAACTCACCCGGCCGGGACCCACCCCAAGACCATCCAGATGGCGTCACACGGTCTCAAACTTGGACAGTTAGTTGTCTTGAGGGGTTCGTGTTTAGGCAGGTAAGTTTGGCGTCGTGACAGCATCCCCGACTCCGACCATCGCGGAGGAGTTGCGCGGCGCTGGCCTGCGCGTGACGGCCGCCCGCGTCGCGCTGCTGGAGACGGTCCGGGGTGGCGATCACCTCGGCGTCGAGGCGATCACCTCCGGGGTACGTGATCGCATCGGCCATGTCTCCATGCAAGCCGTGTATGACGCCCTCAACGCGCTCACCGCGGCGGGGCTCGTCCGGCGCATCGAACCGGCCGGCAGCCCGGCCCGGTTCGAGGGACGGGTCAGCGACAACCACCACCACGTCGTGTGCCGGTCGTGCGGTGCCGTCGCTGACGTCGACTGCGCGGTCGGCGAGGCGCCCTGCCTGACCGCGTCCGACGATCACGGCTTCTCCATCGACGAGGCCGAGGTCATCTACTGGAGTCTGTGCCCCGACTGTTCCACCGCCCGCAGTTCCTGAGCACCGTGATCCGCACACCATGATCCGCACACCGTGATCCGCCTAATCCGGAGGGATTCCCATGACCGAGAACCATGATCCAGTAGTCGTCGAAGACGCGACTCCGGAGAGCGGGGGGGAATGTCCGGTCGCGCACGGCCTGACGCACCCCACCATGGGTGACGCCAACCGTGAGTGGTGGCCGAACAAGCTCAACCTGAAGATCCTGGCCAAGAACCCCGCCGTGGCCAACCCCCTGGGCGGGGAGTTCAACTACGCCGAGGCGTTCAGCAGCCTGGATCTCGCGGCCGTGAAGCGGGACATCGCGGAGGTGCTGACGACCTCACAGGACTGGTGGCCGGCTGACTTCGGCAACTACGGCCCGCTCATGATCCGGATGGCCTGGCATAGCGCGGGCACCTACCGCATCAGCGACGGCCGCGGGGGCGCGGGGCCGGCCAGCAGCGGTTCGCGCCGCTCAACAGCTGGCCGGACAACGTCAGCCTGGACAAGGCCCGCCGGCTGCTGTGGCCGGTCAAGAAGAAGTACGGCCAGAAGATCTCGTGGGCCGACCTTATTGTCCTCACCGGCAACGTCGCGCTGGAGTCGATGGGCTTTAAGACCTTCGGCTTCGGCGGTGGCCGGGCAGACGTCTGGGAGCCGGACGAGGACGTTTACTGGGGTCCCGAGACCACCTGGCTCGACGACGAGCGCTACACCGGTGACCGGGAGCTCGAGGAGCCGCTCGGTGCGGTCCAGATGGGTCTCATCTACGTCAACCCCGAGGGCCCGAACGGCAACCCGGACCCGCTGGCCGCGGCCCGCGACATCCGCGAGACGTTCCGCCGGATGGCGATGAACGACGAGGAGACGGTCGCGCTGATCGCGGGCGGTCACACGTTCGGCAAGACCCACGGCGCGGGCCCGGCGGACAGCGTCGGCCCTGACCCCGAGGCCGCCCCGCTCGAGCAGCAGGGCCTCGGCTGGAAGAGCACCTACGGCACCGGCAAGGGCGGCGACGCGATCACCAGCGGCATTGAGGTTATCTGGACTGCTACCCCGGTGACGTGGGACAACAGCTTCCTCGAGACCCTGTACGGCTATGAGTGGGAGCTGACCAAGAGCCCTGCCGACGCCTACCAGTGGCAGCCGAAGGACGGCGCCGGGGCGGGCACCGTCCCGGACGCCCACGACCCATCGAAGCGCCGCCCCCCGACGATGCTGACCACCGACCTCTCGCTCCGCGTGGACCCGGTCTACGAGCAGATCACCCGGCGCTTCCTCGCGAACCCGGCCGAGTTCGCGGACGCCTTCGCCCGGGCGTGGTTCAAGCTGACCCACCGCGACATGGGCCCGGTCGTGCGCTACCTCGGTCCGGAGGTCCCATCCGAGACGCTGCTCTGGCAGGACCCCCTCCCCGCGGTGACGCACCAGCTCGTCGGCGAGGCGGACATCGCCTTCCTCAAGGGCCAGGTCCTCGAGTCAGGCCTGACGGTGCCCCAGCTCGTGTCCACCGCGTGGGCCGCGGCCTCATCCTTCCGCGGCAGCGACAAGCGCGGCGGCGCCAACGGCGGGCGCATCCGCCTGGAGCCGCAGAGCGGCTGGGAGGTCAACGAGCCTGACCAGCTGGCCACGGTGCTGCGCACCCTGGAGGGGATCCAGCAGGCCTTCAACGACTCCAACACGGGCGGCACGCAGGTCTCGCTGGCCGACCTGATCGTGCTGGCCGGTGCCGCAGCCGTCGAGAGGGCCGCCAGGGACGCCGGTTTCGACGTCCGGGTTCCCTTCACCCCGGGCCGCGCGGATGCGTCGCAGGAGCAGACCGACGTGGAGTCGTTCGCGGCGCTCGAGCCGGCCTCCGACGGGTTCCGCAACTATCTCGGGAAGGGCAGCCGGCTGCCCGCTGAGTACCTGCTGCTCGACCGGGCGAACCTGCTGACCCTGAGCGCCCCCGAGATGACGGTCCTGGTCGGTGGCCTGCGCGTGCTGGGCGCGAACTACCAGCAGTCACCGCTCGGCGTGTTCACCGCGACCCCCGGGTCGCTGACCAACGACTTCTTCGTCAACCTGCTCGACATGGGCACGACGTGGAAGGCGACGTCCAAGGACGAGAACACGTTCGAAGGCCGCGACGCCTCGGGCGGGGTCAAGTGGACCGGCAGCCGCGCCGACCTCGTCTTCGGGTCGAACTCCGAGCTGCGCGCGGTCGCGGAGGTCTACGCGAGTGATGACGCGAAGGAGAAGTTCGTGAACGACTTCGTCGCGGCATGGGACAAGGTCATGAACCTCGACCGGTTCGACCGCGCCTGATCACGACGTCCAGGCCGGCCTGCGCTGGCCGGCCTGGACGTCGCTATCTACATGTCGAATCGGTAGAGCGTTGGCTGCTGGATGGTGGAGTTGGCGTTCTCCACACCCGCTGGCTGCAGGAAGGACTCGGTGCCCGGGATGCGGACCACGGAGCCGAAACCGCCGGTGGCCTCGATGGGTGGCTCGCTGGTCCAGGTGCTGCCGGTCAGGATCGCGGCGTCGCCGAACCAGTAGCCGCCCTGGCCGTCCGGGACCACGTTGCCCGTGTCGGCGAAGACATCGTCCGGGATGGCCAGGGTGTGCCAGTGCTGGCCGTCCCAGTGCATCGCGTGGTACCGGTCAGCGGCGCTCCAGCCGATCCAGACGTTGGCGCGAGAGAAGACCGAAACGCGTGGGTTGTCGTTAAGCACGCGTGGCAGGCCGGCGTTGTGCCAGCCGGTGCCGTTCCAGCGGTAGGCGACCGCCCGCTCAGCCGGGCCAGCCCGCACGGCGCCGGCGATCCAGACGTTGTTCCACTTTGACGCGGATATCGACTCGGGCACCAAGGCGCCCTTATCGAGGCTGTAGCCCCGCCACTTGGCGCCGTTCCAGTGGAAGACGGTGGCGGAGACGCTGCTACCCGGCGCGAAGATGGTGGCGGATGACCCCAAGGCCCACACGTTATTCGGGCCGAGCGCGACGGCGCCCTCCAGGGCCGTCTCGGCGGGCACCGGGATCTTGTGCCAGTGCGAGCCGTCGTACCGGTACACCATGGAGTGGGCCACCGAACTCGGGCGGAGCCCGAAGACCCAGACGTTGTTCGCCGCCGACGCCGACACCTGGTCAGACTCGAACTTCGGGGAACCTGGGATCGTGACGGTCGTCCAGCCGCTGCCGGTGTAGTGCCGGATGAAGGGCTGGTAAATGGTGTTGCCTTTCTTGCCCCACAGGTCGCCCACTGCCCAGATGTTGGTCTGGCTGATGGCCGCGATCTGTGAGAAGTTCCCGGACCTGCTCACCTGGAACGTCTGGTACCAGGCACTGCTGCTCGCTCTGGCCGGCCCGGACGCGGCAAGCCCGGCTACCGCAGCCAGCACCGTGACGGCCCCCGCCATCCAGCGCTTCATCACGCCTCCCCATCCGAAGGGAACGGTGCTCAACAACCATCGACATCATGCCTTTTCCGAAGAGCCCGGCAACAGAGCACACGCATAATTTCGGGCGTCACCGCCAGATTTCGGCGAGCTGCTCTGCGAGGGCCCGGCCTTGGTCGTAGCCTCCTCGCGCGGCCTGCCGACGCGTTGACGGATCCAGCGCACTGGCGTCGAACACGTCACCCGCGCCGCCATCCGGAAAGACGGTCTCGACCCTGCTGCCCCCTGCGCGCAGTTCGTCGACTTGGGTTGCGAGATCCATGCCCCACTCCAGCGGCATCCGCGACCTGCCGCCGAACGGTGACAGCACCAGCACCCGCCCGTATCCAGCCGCCAGGTCGGCGTTCTCACTGCGCCGGTAGCCGCCGTTGATGTATCGGTTCTCGCCGATGCGGTAGGGAGGGAAGGGACCGAAGCCGTTGCTGGTGCTGGCGGCGACGGCGTCCACCAGATCGATTCCGCTGTGGCGGTCGAACACGACCGGTTCCCCGGAATGCGCATCGACAGCCGCGATAAGCACAGGCTGTTGCGGCCAGTGCTGGCTGGGAAGCCGAGCCGCGACGATGTCGCGCCAGCGCGTCTGGCCAGAGCCGTCGGAAGCATCCATTTCGAGCGCCGCGGCGCCCATCCTGCGGCGCATGTCGGACGCATCCTCAGCAGAACCGATGATTCCGTCCGACCACTCCAGGTAGGTCGGCCCCGAGAAATTCGGAGCGCGTCCCCGGTCCGGTCCGGCGTCGCCAGCCTGTGGCCGGGGCACCTCGGCGAGGATGGCAGCATACAGTTCGGCCGGCCGTGTCCCGCTGGTGATCTGGGCAGCCACCGTCGATCCTGCCGACGTCCCGATGATGAGATCGGCCTCGGTTACATCAACCCCGGCATCGGACAGGCCGGCGATGAGACCGAGCTCCCACGCATTGCCTGCCGCTCCGCCGCCGGCGAGAACCAGGGCTCGCTTGTTTGAGTTGCCCGCCTGTCTTGCAGCGTCGACCTGCTGGTCGGGCATCGGCCAATTCCCGTGCCGTGGCGTCCGCGTCACCGCGATGCCATCGGAAGTGGTCGCCGGGCTGATGCGCGGAGTCGAAGAAGGTGTTGTGTTCATGGGAGCCGCCTTTCGCGGATTGCCTGTCGGCGCTCCCAATTGCGACTACCTCAGTCGCGTGATCCTGCCCTGCAGGGGAGCACCCATTACGGATACTGCGTACATGGGTCTCACCTCCTGCCGATGGATCACGATCACGGGAAATGATCGCACACCCGCGACGTGGTGCAGCAATCGGCAATCAAGCCGGTTCGCGCGGATGCCGCTGTCGAGCGTTCCGCCGCCCGCTCCCGCTAGATCCTTCATCTCCTTCGCGGGCGCGTCCACACCACTGCCCGCGAACACCGTCTTTGCGGCCTCCACCAGTGCGACGACATTCCGCTTTGCGTCAGAGCGCTGACGCCGTGATGGGTCCGTTCACCGCCCCGCCGACGGAGCCGTCGTCGTGACCGACTCGGATGCCATCGGTCCTCCTGTTGTTAACCGCAAAGCTATTCCCTCTAGTTCCGGATAGGGCTTCCGCTTAGTGTGACTGTACGCCTGACGGACTCGTCTGCACACGTCACCCTCACGCCTGGCGAACCCTCATGCTGTACCGAGACCTCGGCCGAACAGGCATCAAGGTCAGCCCTTTCGCGCTCGGCGCGCTCATGTTCGCCACTCCGGTCGGCAACCCCGACCCCAGGGACTCGATCCGGGTCATCCACAAGTCGCTCGACGCAGGCATCAACCTCGTGACACCGCTGACGCGTACGGAGACTCGGAGGAGGTAGTCGGCCGGGCACTCAAGGGCCGCCGTGACAGCGTGGTCCTCACGACGAAGGTCGGCCGCCCCGTGGGTACCGACCCGAACCAGCAGGGTGCCTCCCGGCGGTGGATCATCACGGCAGTCGAGAACTCGCTGCGCCGCCTCCAGACCGACCACATCGACGTGTATCAGATCCACCGCCCCGATCCCGGCACGGATATCGAGGAAACACTTTCCGCGCTGACCGACCTCGTCCGCAGCGGCAAGATCCGCGCATCCGGAACCTCGAACATGCCGGCCTCGAACCTCGTGGAAGCGCACTGGGTGGCGGAACGGCGCGGCCTGCAGCGGTTCCGGACCGAGCAGCCGCCGTACTCGATCCTGAACCGCAGCATCGAGCGTGAGGTCCTCCCGGTCGCGCAGCAGTACGGCATGGGCATTCTTACCTGGGGACCCCTCGGCCAGGGCATGCTCACCGGCCGGGTCCGCCGCGGGCAGGACAACGACGTCATTCGCGCGAAATTCATGACGGCGTTCAGCGATGAGCGGCGCCTGGACGCGGTGGAGCGGCTGATCCCGCTCGCCGAAGAAGCGGGACTGTCGATGCCTCACCTCGCGATGGCGTTCGCGATCTCGCACCCGGGTGTCACGAGCGCGCTGCTCGGTGCCCGCACCATGGAGCAACTCGACGGCCTTCTCGCGGGGGTGGACGTCGTCCTTTCCGACGATGTCCTCGACCGCATCGATCAGATCCTCCCGCCGCGAACCGACATCGGCACCCTCGACCAGGCCTACTGCCGCCGCGATCCAGAAGACGGAACTGCCGCCGCCCTCAGCGAGCGCTCCGCCGGTGAGCAGGCGCCATCGCGCCGTGGGCAGCAGCGGCGGGCTCGTGGAGCCTCCGGCGGGGTCTTGACGACGGAGCGCTGCGCATCGGCTTGTGACGGCACCTGATGTCGAGGCGAGGAAGTACCCCTCCCGGATTCCCTGATTGAGGCCTACTGCGGCACCGAACGCAAGTGAGGCAAGCGCGGCCCCCAGGATCGGGTGCTGGCGCAGGCGCGCGATGACGATCCGGTCGCACCAGGCTACGACCGACATCACGAAGGAACGGAAGGGCCCGAACCAACGGCTTTCCCGCGGGCGATCGACGGTGAGCCCCCAGGACATAAACGGTCTTCCCGTCCGGGGTGATCGCGATGGCACGGTCGCCTGCGGCCGACGGGATCGGCTGGCCGGGCGTGTTGGTGGCCGTGTTAACCGGAATCACCGTGCTCGGGCTCGTCCAGGGGCAGGTGACATAGGCGGTCTTCCCGTCCGGGGTGAACGCGATCGCTCCGTGGTTGGAGCCGAGACGGTCGGCTTGCCGCGCGTGTTGTGGCCAGCATGACCGGGTGACCGTGGCCCTGACGAGGCCAGCGGCTGCACCGACGGGACCCACGACGAAGGCAGTCTTGCCGTGCTGGTCGATCGCGAGATGACCACCATTGTCGTGCATCGTCTTGCCTCGCTTGTTGTGCGGTGCTGGTCCGGATCGTCTCGACGACGGCGGCGGCGCAGAGGTCATGCCGTCCGCCCTGATTCGCCAGTGATCCGCCGGTAAGCACCCACGATCCGAGGCAGTCGGTCGGCTTACTGGGCCGGTTAGCTCCAACTGCCACGCTGATCCAGCAGGAGGCCAGGGTGGCGGTCATGAGGATAGCGGCGACCCGGCAGCCCCGCAGAACCGAGCGCGCCCGTTCCGCCGGAAGCGCCTCGGCCCTTTCGGCAGAGCGAGTCAACCTGCGACCAGGATCAGACAGGGCAGTGTGGCTTCGACCGGAACAATTGCACCATCGCAATGAAGAGGCCGTATACGGCGATGCGTTCCAGCCAGCTATGGCGGTGACTACAGTCCGGCTGGTCTGCTTCGTCCGGGCCACTGTGACGAGAAAGCAGACGTTCGGGCCGCCGGACAGCCCGCCGCCACCGGTCTTCGCCGCTTCGCCAGGCGCCGCCGCCATACCGCTCGGGTCACCCCAACGGCTCACGCGCCCCCAGTGCCGGTAGGCACGTTCCAGCGCCAGCTGCAGCGATCCTCGGCCGCCGCACGGTCCCGCCCGGCCAGCAGCAACGCGGTCCGGACAGGCGCGGCGAGCAGCCCTGCACGAATTCCTCAAAGACACGCCCGCCTCCCGGTCTTGGCCGAGCCATCTACTCACCTAACGCTGTGAAATCCGTCAGGGTTGAGTCACAACCGCCCCTGACCGCTGCGCGCTTCAGCATGCACCCCAGTGCACGATTCCCCGGCCCAGTCCTGACCCAGCTCCCGCCCTGCACACAGCTGCGCCAGGCCTTCGTCTCCGGGCCCGGTCAGCCGTACCCGCGGGCTGGTGAAGCCTCGGGCCGACTTCAGCGGCGGGCGGAAAGATGCTTGGCGCCGTCGTGCAGGGCGGCCAGGATGACCGCGACCGAGGGGCGGCGGACGCTGGCCGTCCGGGCCACCGCGTAGACGTCGCGGGCCGCGTCCGAGCCGGGCAGCTCGCGCACTACGACCCGCCCCTCGCCTGCCGCCAGGGCCAGGCGTGGCACGGCGGCCACCCCGATCCCGCGGGACACGAGAGACAGGATGGTGCCCAGCCCCTCGAACTCCCAGGGCATGGCGGGCGCGCCGCCCGCGGCGGCCAGCAGCTGATCCACGGCCACCCGCGACGGCTCACCCGCGGGCGCCGCCATCCACCGGCTCGTCTCGCTGAGCCGGCCCAGGTCCACCGGCTCGGCCGGGTCCGCCAGCGGGTGCCCGCGGGGCACGACGAGGACCAGCGGGTCGCGGACCAGCGGGTAGAACTGCAGCACGCCTGCCCCGGTGCTGGTCAGCCGGCCGGTCCAGTCGTCGACCAGGGCGACCTCGACCTCCCCCCAGCGGACCGAGCTCAGTCCCTCATCCCGCTGGGTCTGCCGGAGCAGCAGGGTCAGCCGCGGGTGCGCCCGCAGGCTGCGGGCCAGCGCGGGCGCGAAGGCCGCCGCGGCGGTGGGGAAGGCGGCGACCGAGACCCGGCCGGTGGGCTCGCGCTCCTGCGCGGACAGGTCGGCCTCGGCCTCTTCCACCTGGGCCAGGATGCGCTCGGCGTGCCCGGCCAGCCGGACGCCCGCATCGGTCAGCTCGGCGGATCGCGCGGTCCGGTCGAGCAGGATCACGCCCGCCTCGCGTTCCAGGGCCGCCAGTTGCTGGGACACCGCGGAGGGCGTGTACCCCAGGGCGGCCGCCGTAGCCGCGATCGTCCCCCGGCCCGCGAATTCCTTCAGCAAGCGGAGCCGATGCAGATCCAGCATAAGTTCAACTTACCCTCAACAACAGATATAGAAGCTTGTCCTAATGCATGAGGACAGGCATGCTGGTCAGAGTGGTCAGGGGTTCTACGCAAGGCCTGACCGATCGCAGCCCACTTAGTGGCGCAGTGCGGCGCCTCATGCCTTCTGAATAGGCGCCCTGTTCCTCAATCTAGGAGTCGAAAGCCATGTCCATGGCTGGCGCAGCCATGCCATCCGCCCTGCCCGCTAAACCCTCCAGCACCCTCGCCGCGCCACCGCCCCCCAGCCCCAAGATCACGACCGCGCCGGCTGCTTCCGTCTCCGTTCCCGTAGCTCCCTTCCCCCGTCCGGTGACCCCGTCCCGGCTGACCCTGGCGCCCATTCCGGTCTCCGCCACCCTGGCCGCGAACGAGGCCCTGGCCCGCAAACGCCGGGCGGGAGAGACCGTGCTGCCCCTGGCGTTCGGCGAGGCCGGACTGCCGGCTCATCCCCTGCTGACCAGGGCGCTGGCCGAGGCGAGCGCCGGCAACACCTACGGCCCGGTGGCCGGGCTGCCTGAACTGCGGGAGGCCGCGGCCGGGTACTGGACCCGCCGCGGCATCGCCACCGGGCCGGCCAGCGTGGTCTGCGGCCCGGGCAGCAAGGCACTGCTGTTCGGCCTGCTGCTGGCCATCGGCACTGACGTCGCCGTGCCGCAGCCCAGTTGGGTCAGTTACGCCGCCCAGGCCAGCATGCTCGGGGTCCGGCCGCACTTCGTGCCGGTGCCGCCGGGCGAGGGGGGTGTCTGCGACGCCGGGAGCCTGGCCGCCACGGTGACCGCGGCGCAGCAGGCGGGCCGCCGGATCGGCGCCGTGGTGCTGACGCTGCCGGACAACCCCACCGGCAGGCTGGCCCGCCCGGCCAGCGTGCACGCTCTCTGCCAGGTGGCCGCCGAGCACGACCTGATCATCATCGCCGACGAGATCTACCGGGACCTGGTGCACGACCCCGACCAGTCCTTCGCCAGCCCGGTGCTGTTCGCGCCGGAACGGACGGTGGTCACGACCGCGCTGAGCAAGAGCCTGGCCCTGGGCGGCTGGCGGATCGGCGTGGCCCGGCTGCCCGGCAGCCCGGTCGGGCTGGCCCTGCGGGACCGGCTGGTCGGGATCGGCAGCGAAATATGGTCCGCCCCGTCGCTACCGATCCAGCAGGCCGCAGCGCTTGCCTTCGATGAGCCGCCCGAGCTTCTCGAACGAATATCCCGTAGCCGGGTCCTGCACGCGGAGGTGGCCGTGGGCGTGGCCGACCGGTTCGCCGCGGCCGGGCTGCTCGTTCCCGCGCCGCAGGCCGCGTTCTACCTCTATCCCGACTTCGCGCCGTGGCGCGAGCACCTGCGCACCACCCGGGGCATCAGCAACGGCGCCGACCTGGCCACCCACCTGCTGCACTGCTACGGCATGGGGGTGCTGCCCGCGAGTGCCTTCGGCGAGGAACCCGGGGCCCTGCGGATGCGGGTGGCCACCGCGATGCTCTACGGCGAGACCGACGCGCAGCGGGAGCGGGCGCTGCTCTCCGATGACCCGGTCACCCTGCCCTGGATCGCGGCCGCCCTGGACCGGATCGACGACATCCTGGCCAATCTCGCGCCTTAGTACTCCAGGGTCATGATCGCCCGCGCTGGAGGCGTGCGCCCTCATATCATCTGTGCGGGGGCAATTATGGGTAATGGTCAGCGCCGGTCCGGCGCTAGTGAAGTCCCGCGCCATCAGCAGCCAGCCGTGCGAAAGCGGAGGGTTGTCCGAGCGCAGGGCCGACGGTCAGCCGGGAAGCAGCCGCCGGCCCACCGGCAGCCGCCCGGGCAGCCCCAGGAGCAGGAAAGCGTGATCCCTGCTGGAAACCAGACGGTGCTGGCCGCCGCCGAGTTGGGCTGGTGCATGGCGGAGCTCTATGCCGAGGTCAAACCAGACGAACTGCAACCGCCTGAAGCGCCTGAAGCGCCGCTACCGCAGATCAGCCCCGGGCGGCAGCCGCGTGTCCAGCTTCAGGAGGATCTCCCCGGCCTCGGTTCGCTGCAGGCACGACAGGACCTCCAGCTACTCATTGATCGCGTATACGTCGGGTTCCACAAGCTCGTGCCGGTCATCATTAGCGCAGGCCTGACGGTCGATGAGCCCGAGGACTGGGCAGCCCTGGCATATCACCGACGCTCCGCAGAGGGGCGGTATCAGCTAGCCCGGTCAGTGCTCCAGTTCCATGGCGACCTGTTTGTGGCCCTGACGGCGTGTGATCACCAGATCGGCCTGGCGTATGGCCTGGGCAGGGCAGTCGCCGACCTGTCGCTGCGCCCTCGCGCGGACAAGCAGGACTCGCTCACCAACGATCTGCGCAGCGGGCGGGTTGACACGATCGTCGGGTGGCTCAGGGAACTGCATACCGTTCTGCCGCCCCACAGCACCGGCGCGGTCATGGGGTCGATCACCCAGTGGCAGCAATGGGCTGCCCACCCGACGTGGAAGGGCGTATCGCTGGATTGGAACGCCCATGGCCAGGATGTCGTCAAAGCACTAGCGGATCAGGGCAAGCGGTGGCGGCTGCTACTCACCGGCCAGGTCGCTGCGCTGGATCAGCTCAGCCCAAACGACTACGTTCAGGCGGCTGGGTACCTGATTGGCAGGGTCAGGAAGATCCTGCAGCAACTGCTAAAGCAGTACTGGCCCTGGGTTACCGCCATCACCCTGGTAATGGTGGCCGGCGTCGTGGCCTCGCTGCTGCTGTTGAACTCGCCTGCCGCCAAAGGCATCGGAGTGGCGATCTCAGTGTTCGGCTGGCTCGGCGTCACCGGCCGATCTGTGTCTGGGGAACTGCAGCGGACGGTCAGCCATGTCGAGCAATCGCTCTGGGATGCCGAACTCGACCTGGCTGCGGCATGGGCAAATACCCTGCTCCCCGACGCTGATGCTAACCGCCAGCTCGATGAGGCCCGGGCACCGCGATCGCGCCTTGGGCAGGCAGCGGTCCGCTTGGTCAGACTTCGGCCACAGCCGCCCGGCCATCCTTAGCAGCCAACATCCGACGACCCAAACTCAAATCGATGCTCAGCGAACGGCACCGGCCCAAGCCTGCTCATTTGTGGAATCTCACCGCGAGGATCGGAGAGTAGCCGTAGGGATAGGCCCCTGCGGAGAGATGCGGAACCAGGACAGCCTGGGCTGGGCGTGCCTTCCGACGGCGAGAGGACTCTCGGATGCGGGCATGCTGCAGATGCTATCTGTGATGATCCATATACGTTCTGTAATTAAGCATTCCCCGCGTTTTACCGCAGTGCCCCCGGGCGCCGGGCTGAATGCTGGCTGTGCGGCTAAAGCTCCAGGCCGGCGTGCGCGGCGGCTTCGGCCAGCGGCAGCAACTGCGGGCGCTTGGGCGTTATCCCGTCGCCGGAGGAACGGCCGCGGATCCGGCGGGTCAGCCACGGCGCGGCGTACACGCGCGCCCAGCGGGCATCCATCCGCCGTGCGGACACCCAGTCCACCGCCGGAGACCGGGGCGGCCGGTCCAGGGACGGCCAGGGCTCGCGCCAGTCCTCTTCCACCGGGACGCCCATGACCTCGCAGGCCCGCAGGGCCACCCGGCGGTGACCCTCGGGAGTCATGTGCAGCCGGTCCGCGCTCCAGGCGCGCGGGTCGCGCAGCACGTTCATCGACCACAGGTCCACCACGCGGCACCCGTGCCGGTCGGCGATAGCCCGCAGGTGCATGTTGAACGCCGCGACCTTGCCCCGGATCAGCCGGAGAACCGGGAAGCGGGGATCGAAGCCGGTGAACATGAGCACCGGACAGCCCGCCTGCAGCAAGGTGCGGATCACCTCGTCGAACGACTCGGCCAGCGCGTCGGGATCCGCGCCCGGCCGGAGCATGTCGTTGCCGCCCGCGGCGATGCTGACCAGATCCGGACCGAACGCGATGGCCTGCGGGATCTGCTCGTCCGCGACCTGGGCCAGGGTCTTGCCCCGCACCGCCAGGTTGGCGTAGCACAGGCGCGGCTGAAGCTCGGCGAGGTGCTCCGCGAAGCGGTCCGCCCAGCCGCGGTAGCCGCCGCCCACCGCGGTCGCATCGTCGAGGCCCTCGGTGAAGCTGTCCCCGAGCGCAACATAGGAGTGAATCTCCATGGTCACGTGCCCTCCTACTCCTCCCACCCATTGTGCGCCGTGACCCGCGGCGCCCTGCTTAGCGACCCGTACCTGAGGGGCCCGTGCTTCCGGGGACTGAGGGAGAATGCAGGCTGCCGGTGACGCCGCCTCGGCGGCGTCACCGGCAGCCACCGGCCGCTTGGACTCATCGGGGCACGACCACGCGCTTTGCGATAGCTCACCTTCGCGCCGGGCTCACCCAATACGAGGGTATTACTTATGGATATTTACTTTTTCGCCGCAAAGGATGGCCTGGAAATTAGAAGTATAGAGTTACGGACCGTCACCAGCAACCGCTCGAGCCATTCAGGCCGGCATAGGGCTGGGCGGTCCGATCGGAAATGGCCTCTTCGCGACGCCGCTCCCAGCCCAGGAAAATTATTCAGATGCCGGGCCGGCAGTGATTGACTTAGCCTGACGATCGAGACTCAAGGCCGCGGAAGGCATGTCATGGACACGACGGCATTGGCCGGGCTGAACCCGTTCGGCATATTTGATGTGGAAGCGGCGCGGCTTGACCATTTCTTCTCCGGGCTCGACGACGCTGGGTGGGACCAGCCGTCCCGGTGCCCGGGCTGGACGGTCCGTGACGTGCTGGGCCACCTGGCGGGCGAGGAGTTGTACAACCATGCCTGCCTCAACGGGGATCTCGAGAACTTCCGGGCCATGATGCGGGCGGCCGGCATCACCGGCGGCTACGACGAGTTCAACCAGTGGTGCGTCCGCCAGCGCCGTGGCTTGCCGATCGACGAGGTGCTGGCGGAATGGCGGGAGGCCAACGGTGAGACCCGGCACCGGATGACAGCCCTGGGCCGAGATGCGCCGCTGATCACGGCGGCCGGCCCCTACCCGGCCGGCCTGCAGGCCTTCCACTACAGCTCGGAGTACGCCACCCACGCCGATGACGTGGGTGCCGCGGTGGCCCCGGGCGAGCGGCCCGGGCGGACCGCGTGGCGGGTCAGCTTCGGCCGGTTCGCGCTGACCGAGCAGGATGCCCCGGTCAAGACCTGGATCAGCCACGACAGCCTGACCGTGGAACTCGGGACCCTGACCACCGGGCTGTCCGCGGAGAACTTCGTGGAGGCCACGGTCGGGCGGTTGCCGGAGAGCTACCCGATCGAGCCCGCGCTGCGCGACGGGCTGCGCTGCCTGGCCTGATCACACCTGCTCCTGATCAGGCGGGAGCGGGCAGCTATCGGTAGTGATTGTGTTCGTGCGGCGCAAGCTGGCGGAGCGTGTGTGCGGCGGCCGTCCTGGCGCCGGCAGTCCTGGAGCCAGGGCCCGCGCGTAGCTGGGTCGCCTCTCGCGGCGCGACGGCCCTCCGGCAGTCACGTTTAGTAACCGCCACGGAGCATACAGTTACAGCCCGCACTCAGCAAGCGCTCTCGCAGTCCTGAGACAAACGCTGTTTCCCAGGTCACGGCGGGACCGGCAGACTACTGCCATGAACGCCCCCGCGAGTTACTCTGAGCCGCCTACCCCCGTGTTCCTCTTCGACCTGGACGGCACCCTGATCGACAGCGTGTACCAGCACGTCATCGCCTGGCACGCGGCGCTGTCCAGGCTGGATATCGACCTGTCGGTGTGGCGGATCCACCGGCGGATCGGGATGAGCGGCGGGCTGTTCGTATCCGCCCTGATCCGCGAGACCGGCGTGACCTTGTCCGACGCGGACGTGGACATGCTGCAGCAGGCCCACAGGGAGGGATACCTGGCCCAGGCCGGCTCCGTCCGGGCCCTGCCGGGAGCGTCAGAACTACTCGCCGCGCTGACCGCGCACGGGGTGCGCTGGGCCATCGCCACCAGTAGCTACCGGGCGACCTCGGGCCACGCGCTGGGCCTGCTCGGACTGCCCGAAGACACCCCGATGATCACCCGCGACATGGTGCGGCACGCCAAGCCGGACCCGGACCTCTTCCTGGCTGCGGCGGCCCTGCTCGACGTGGAGCCGCGGCACGCCTACGTGGTCGGGGACAGCGTCTGGGACCTGCTGGCCGCCCGCCGGGCCGGCGCGATCGGCATCGGCCTGATGTCCGGCGGGTACGGCCGCGAGGAACTCGAGCGCGCGGGCGCGTACCGGGTCTACGCCGACCCCGCCGACCTGCTCGCCCGGGCCGACGAACTAGGCGTCCGCGACCTGACTTGACGCGCCACCAAACGCCCGCCCGGCCTGATCGGCCAGGGTGACCGCGACCAGCCGGGCCTGCAGCGACGGCTTCGCCCCGGGCCGGGGCGACATCATGAAGCGGCCGTAGTACTGGCCGTGGCCGAAGGTGCGCAGCTCGATCTCCCCCGGCGGGAAGCCGTAGTGCTCCACATCCCGGCGGCCGTGGCTGGTGACCACGGTGCCGTCGGGCTCCAGGCGAGGCGGGTGACCAAGCAGAGAACCGTACTCGAAACGGCAGTCCTCCAGGTCCAGCACGCTGATGAGCTGTTCCCGCACGCTGTCCACCACGGTCCCGGCCGCGTCCGCCGACTTGGCCATCGAGGCGGCCTCGTGGATCTGGGCGAGATAACCGGCGTCGGTGATCGCGACGACCCGCATCTGCCGGGCCCGGGCCGCCAGCTGCGAGACGGCCAGGCCGACCGCCAGCAGCAGCAGCGCCGTGGTGAGGTCGGCTGAGCCGCGGATCGTGAACCGCTCGTAGGGCCGGGTGAAGAAGAAATCGAACCAGGCGAACGCCGAGACTGCCGCCAGCGCCCCGGCGGCGCGGCTGCCGAGCGCGGCCACAGCCACCACCGCCACGACGAGAAGCAGGGCCACGTTCGTGTTCGACCAGCTGGCGCGCCAGGGCAGCAGGATGGCCGCCACCGCCAGCGGCACCAGCAGCCCGGCCAGCACCGCGACCTGGTCCCGGGACAGATGACGGGTCATGGCGCCTCCCGATTCAGCAGACTGCGACGCTGCGCCGACCAGGCTTCCCGGCTCACCCTCATCCGAGGGTAGGCACGGTCGGCGGCGCTGCCAAGGTAACCGCAGGCCAGCCCCCGTATGGGTTTCGTTAGGATCTGCGGGTTCCCGCCACGCGGGCGGGCGGTGCATGGGTTCTGTTAGGAACCGTGAGGGCCGCGCATGGGTCCCGTTTAGACCGGACTTTTCCTTCTTTCCTGAGGCTTGACTGAGTCCGTCAGCGACCGCACAAGGTCCTGACCGCCACCTGGAAAGCGCCTGAATAGGCCGCCCGCCACCCGCCTCCCCCGAGCGGGTGGCGGGCCCGGGGGCGCACATCAGCAGGAAGCCTTGGAGGGCCCCGTGCTCGACCTCATCTATATCGGGCTGACCATCGTGGTTTTCGCCGCGCTGTTCCTCCTCGTCAAGGGGGTCGAGCGTTTTGAGCGCTGAGAACCTGATCGGCCTGATCGCCGGAGTCATCGTCACCATCTACTTGTTCGTGGCCCTCGTGCTGCCTGAGAGGTTCTGATGAACAGCTCCCTTGCGGGCTGGCTGCAGGTTGCCCTGCTGGTGGCCGCGCTGGCCGCGTGCTATGTGCCGCTCGGCAACTGGATCGCCAAGATCTTCACCTCGCCTAACCACTGGAGGGTCGAGCGGGGCGTCTACAAGGTCATCGGGATCAACCCCGAGGCCGACCAGAAGTGGAGCGCGTACCTGCGCAGCATGCTGGCCTTCTCCGCGGTCAGCGTGCTGTTCCTGTACGGCCTGCAGCGGCTGCAGCACTACCTGCTGCAGTTCGTCGGGCCGCACATGGCCAACGTGCCGCCGGCCACCGCCTTTAACACCGCCGTCTCGTTCGTCACCAACACGAACTGGCAGAACTACTCCGGCGAGTCCACCATGACCTATCTGGTCCAGATGGGCGGGCTCGCGGTGCAGAACTTCATGTCCGCGGCGGTCGGCATCGTGATCGCCATCGCGCTGATCCGCGGGTTCACCCGGTCCCGGACCGACAAGCTGGGCAACTTCTGGGTGGACGTGACCCGGTGCGTGTTCCGGCTGCTGCTCCCCCTCGCCGTCATCGGCGCCATCGTCCTGATGGCCGGTGGCGCGATCGACAACTTCGCCAACTACCACACGATCACCACGCTGTCCGGCGGGCACCAGACCATCGTCGGCGGCCCGGTGGCCTCCCAGGAGGTCATCAAGGACATGGGGAACAACGGGGGTGGCTTCTTCAACGCCAACTCCGCGCACCCCTTCGAGAACCCGAACCCGTTCACGAACTGGTTCGAGATCTTCCTGCTGCTGCTCATCCCGTTCGCCACGCCGCGCGCCTTCGGCAAGATGGTCGGCGACAACCGGCAGGGCTACGCGCTGGTCGCGGTCATGGCGATCATCTGGATCGTCGCCGTCGGCGGCATCAGCTTCTTCGAGGCGCAGGGCGCCGGGGCGGCCACCGCACCTCGCGCACGGCGCGGCGGAGGGCACCGAAACCCGGTTCGGCACACCAGGCTGCTCGCTGTTCGCGGCCTCGACCACGGTGACCTCGACCGGATCGGTGAACTGCTTCCATGATTCGCTGACCCCGTTCGGCGGCGGCATCGCCCTGTTCGACATCGCGCTGGGCGAGATCGCGCCCGGGCGGCGTCGGGGCCGGAATGTACGGCATCCTGGTCCTGGCCATCGTCACGGTGTTCGTGGCTGGCCTGATGGTCGGCCGGACGCCGGAATACATCGGCAAGAAGATCCGGCCCGCCGGAGATGAAGTACGCCGCGCTGTACTTCCTGACCCTTCCCGTCCTGGTGCTGGCCGCGTCCGGGCTGTCGATCGGACTGCGTATCGGGCAGAGCGCGATCTTCAATCCGGGCCCGCATGGGCTGACCGAGATCGTGTACGCGTTCGCCTCGATGGCCAATAACAACGGCTCGGCCTTCGCCGGCCTGGGCACCGGCGTGGGCTGGTGGTACCAGGCGGTGGGCGGCGTCGTGATGCTGCTCGGCCGGTTCGCGCCCGAGATCTTCGCCCTCGGCCTAGCGGGCTCGCTGGCCAGACAGAGCCCCGTGCCCGCGAGCGCGGGGACGCTGGACACCAGGACGCCGCTGTTCGTCGGCATGCTCGTCGCCGTCATCCTCATCCTGGTCGGCCTGACCTACTTCCCGGCCCTGGCGCTGGGCCCGTTCGCAGAAGGACTGCACTGATGTCTGTAACCACCACACCCGAGGCTCCGGCGGGCACGGGCCAGGACACCGGCCGCGCCGAGCGCCGGGTCGGCGGCGGCCTGCTCGACCCGAAGATCCTGCTGGAAGTCAACTCCGGACGCGTTCAAGAAGCTGGACCCGCGGGTCCAGCTCAGGAACCCGGTCATGTTCGTCGTCGAGGTCGGCGCCGTGCTGACCACCGGCACGGCCATCGCCCACTCGTCGGTCTTCAACTGGACCATCGTGGTCTGGCTCTGGCTGACCGTGGTCTTCGCCAACCTGGCCGAGGCGGTGGCCGAGGGCCGGGGCAAGGCCCAGGCCGAGACGCTGCGCCGGACCAAGCGGGAGACCGTGGCCCGGCGGCTGACCGGCTGGCAGCCCGGCCAGACCGAGCCCACACGAGGAGGAGGTGCCCGGCACCCAGCTCACCCTCGGCGACTTCGTCGTCGTCGAGGCGGGCGAGATCATCCCCGGCGACGGTGACGTCGTCGAGGGCGTGGCCTCGGTGGACGAGTCGGCCATCACCGGCGAGTCCGCCCCGGTCATCCGGGAGTCCGGCGGTGACCGGTCCGCGGTCACCGGCGGCACCAAGGTGCTGTCCGACCGGATCGTCGTGAAGATCACCTCCAAGCCGGGTGAGACCTTCATCGACCGGATGATCGCCCTGGTCGAGGGGGCGAAGCGGCAGAAGACGCCGAACGAGCTGGCGCTGAACATCCTGCTCGCCTCGCTGACCGTCATCTTCATGCTCGCGGTGATCACGCTGCAGCCGATGGCGTTCTACTCCAAGGCGCCGCAGAGCCTGGTGGTCCTGGTGGCGCTGCTCGTCGCGCTGATCCCGACCACGATCGGCGCGCTGCTGTCCGCGATCGGCATCGCCGGCATGGACCGGCTGGTCCAGCGGAACGTGCTGGCCCTGTCCGGGCGCGCGGTCGAGGCGGCGGGCGACGTGAACACGCTGCTGCTGGACAAGACCGGCACGATCACCATCGGCAACCGGCAGGCCAGCGAGTTCCTCCCGGTGAGCGGCGTCACCCCCGCGGAACTAGCGGACGCCGCGCAGCTGTCCAGCATGGCCGACTACACCCCGGAAGGCCGGTCCATCGTGGTGCTGGCCAAGGACCAGTACGGCCTGCGGGAACGGCACGAAGGCGAACTGCAGGGCGCCGAGTTCGTGGAGTTCACCGCGCAGACCCGGATGAGCGGCGTGGACCTGGCCGACGGGCGCGAGGTCCGCAAGGGCGCCGCCGCCTCGGTCGCCCAGTGGATCCGGGACGGCGGCGGCACGCCACCCGCCGAGCTCGGCGAGCTGGTGGACGGCATCTCCTCGGTCGGCGGGACCCCCCTGGTCGTGGCGGAGAAGGCCAACGGAACCGCCCGGGCGCTCGGGGTGATCAACCTCAAGGACATCGTCAAGGAGGGCATCGCCGAGCGGTTCGCCGAGATGCGCACCATGGGCATCCGGACGGTCATGATCACCGGCGACAACCCGCTGACCGCCAAGGCCATCGCGGACGAGTCCGGCGTGGACGACTTCCTCGCCGAGGCCACGCCGGAAGACAAGATGGCCCTGATCAAGAAGGAGCAGGAAGGCGGCAAGCTGGTCGCGATGACCGGGGACGGCACCAACGACGCCCCCGCGCTGGCCCAGGCCGACGTCGGGGTGGCCATGAACACCGGGACCTCCGCGGCCAAGGAGGCCGGGAACATGGTGGACCTGGACTCCAACCCGACCAAGCTCATCGAGATCGTGGAGATCGGCAAGCAACTGCTGATCACCCGGGGCGCGCTGACCACGTTCTCCATCACCAACGACGTGGCCAAGTACTTCGCGATCATCCCGGCCATGTTCGCCAGCGTGATCCCCGGCCTGGCCAAGCTCAACATCCTGCACCTGCACAGCCCGGACTCGGCGATCACCTCGGCGATCATCTTCAACGCGCTGATCATCGTGGCGCTGATCCCGCTGGCGCTGCGCGGTGTCCGGTACCGGCCCTCGTCGGCGTCGGCCATGCTCCGCAGGAACCTGTGGATCTACGGCGTGGGCGGCCTCATCATCCCGTTCATCGGGATCAAGCTCATCGACCTCATCATCACGTACATTCCAGGATTCGGTGGTTGACCGAAAATGAACCGTCTTCCGAGCCTTGTCCGGCAGCACATTGCCGCGCTGCGCGGCCTGCTCCTCTTCACCGTGATCACCGGGATTCTCTACCCCGTGGTCATGTTCGGGGTGGCCCAGGGGGCCTTCCATAACCAGGCCAACGGCTCCCTGGTCAGCTACAAGGGCCACGTGGTCGGCTCCAGCCTGCTGTGCCAGGAGTTCACCGACGCCAAGGGCAACCCGCTGGCGCAGTACTTCCAGCCCCGGCCGTCCGACGCGATCAACGCCGGGGTCAAGACCGACTACGGCTGCGACCCCGGCTTCTCGGCCGCGTCCAACCTGGGCCCGAACAACCCCACGCTGGTCCAGCTGATCAAGCAGCGGCAGAAGGCGTACGCCGCGCTCAACCACGTGAAGATCTCGCAGATCCCGCCGGACGCGGTGACCGCGTCCGGATCGGGCCTGGACCCGGACATCTCCCCGCAGAACGCCTACCTGCAGGTGAACCGGGTGGCCGCGGCGCGGCACGCCAGCCCGTCCGCGGTCCGGGCCCTGGTCAGCCGGTTCGTCCAGGGCCGCACGCCTGGGCTTCCTGGGCGAGCCCCGGGTGGACGTGCTGACCCTGAACATCGCCCTCGACCAGCAGTTCCCGCTGTCCGGCGGACAGTAACGGCCCGGCAGCAGAAGGAGAGGCGGCACATGGCGGCGGGCGCGGCAGCACCGGATCAGGACCGGGCGCAGCCGCGCCCGCCGCCCGCTCCGCACCCGGACCAGACGACCTCGCCCCGGCCGCACGGCAGACCATCCTGGTGGTCGAGGACGAGCCCGCCTTGCTGCGGGCGCTGCGGATCAACCTCCGGGCCCGCGGCTACGAGGCCGTCACGGTCCAGGCCGGCCGTCCCGCCCTGGACCAAGCCACGCAGCGAACCCCGGACGCGGTGATCCTCGACCTCGGCCTGCCCGACCTGGACGGCATCGACCTGATCCGGGAGCTGCGGCTGATCACGTCCGCGCCGGTCATCGTGCTGTCCGGCCGGACCGGGCCGGGTGACAAGATCGGCGCCCTGGACGCCGGCGCGGACGACTACGTCACCAAGCCGTTCTCCATGGAGGAACTGCTGGCCCGGCTGCGGGCCGCGCTGCGCCGGGACGGCCCAGCCCAGCCCGAGCGGCCGGTGACCTTCGGCTCCTGCACGGTCGACCTGGCCGCGCACCTGGCCACCCGGGACGGCGAGCAGGTCCGGCTCACCCCGACCGAGTGGCGGCTGCTGGAAATCCTGATCCGCCATCCCGGCCAGCTGGTCGGCGGCCAGCGGCTGCTCACCGAGGTCTGGGGGCCCGCCTACCAGCAGAGCACCCACTACCTGCGCTTCCACATGGCCGGGCTGCGCCGCAAACTGGAGGACGACCCGGCCCGCCCCCGTCACCTGCTGACCGAGCCCGGCATGGGCTACCGCTTCTCGCCCTGATTACGGCCCGCCGCCGGGGTGGGCACACTGTAACCAGGGTTTCGTTAGAGGGAGAAAGACAGCACCATGGCTGAGCAGGAGCGCGGGCAGCTCCGGATCTACCTGGGCGCCGCGGCAGGCGCCGGGAAGACCTTTGACATGCTCAGCGAGGGGCACCGGCGGATCGAGCGCGGGGCGGACGTGGTGGTGGCGTTCGTGGAGACGCACGGGCGCCCGCACACCGCGGCGCTGCTGGACGGCCTGGAGATCATCCCCCGGGCCAAGATCCCCTACCGGGGCGCGAGTTCGAGGAGATGGACCTCGACGCCGTGCTGGCCCGCAAGCCGGAGATCGCCCTGGTCGACGAGTTCGCGCACACCAACGTGCCGGGCTCGCGGCACGCCAAGCGCTGGGAGGACGTCGAGGAACTGCTGGCCGCGGGGATCGAGGTCATCTCCAACGTCAACATCCAGCACCTGGAATCCCTGAACGACGTGGTCCGGAAGATCACCGGAGTGCCGCAGCGGGAAACCGTGCCGGACGCCATGGTCCGCGCCGCCGACCAGGTCGAACTGGTCGACATCACCCCGGAGGCGCTGCGCCGCCGGATGGCGCACGGCAACATCTACCCGCCGGAGAAGATCGACGCCGCGCTGACCAACTACTTCCGCACCGGCAACCTCACCGCGCTGCGGGAGCTGGCCCTGCTCTGGCTGGCCGACAAGGTGGACGAGGGCCTGCAGCGGTACCGGGCCCAGCACGGCATCCAGGGCACCTGGGAGGCGCGCGAGCGGGTCGTGGTCGCGCTGACCGGAGGCGAGGAAGGCGAGACCCTGATCCGCCGCGGGGCCCGGATCGCCGCCCGGTCCACCGGCGGCGACCTGCTCGCCGTGCACGTGACCCGGTCCGACGGGCTGACCGGTGCGGACCCGGCCGCGCTGGCCGAGCAGCGCCGGCTGACCGAGTCGCTGGGCGGGACCTACCACCAGGTGGTCGGGGACGACATTCCCGAGGCCCTGCTCAGCTTCGCCCGGGCCGAGAACGCCACCCAGCTGGTGCTGGGCGCGAGCCGCCGGTCCTGGCTGTCCGCGCTTTTCACCGGGCCCGGGTTCGGTGCCCGGACCATCCGCGGCTCGGGCGACATCGACGTGCATATCGTGACCCACTCGCACATGGGCCGGGGCCGCGGGCTGCTGCCCCGCTCCCGGGGCGGGCTGACCCTGCGCCGCCAGCTGGCCGGCGTACGCGCTGGCCGTGGTCCTCTGCCCGCTGCTGACCCTGCTGCTGGCCAGCCTGCGCGGCCAGCTCAACCTGACCAGCGACGTGCTCGCGTTCCTGGTCGCGGTCATCGCGGTCGCCCTGGTCGGCGGGTTCGTGCCCGCCATCCTGGTCGCGGTGGCCGGGTCCCTGCTGCTCAACTACTACTTCACCCCGCCGGTGCATCAGTGGACCATCGCCGAGGCCAACAACGCGCTGGCTCTCGGGGTGTTCGTGGCCGTCGCGCTGATCGTCAGCTCGGTGGTGGACACCGCGGCCCGGCGGACCCGGCAGGCGGCCCGGGCCAGCGCCGAGTCGGAGCTGCTCGTCACCACCGCGGGCAACGTGCTGCGCGGCCAGCGGGCGCTGGAGGCCCTGCTCGACCGGGTCCGCGAGGCCTTCGGCATGGAGTCGGTCACGCTGCTGGAGTGCGGGACCATTCCCGGCACGGCGGCCCACGGGCCGACGACCGGCTGGCACGCGGTGGCGCACTCCGGCGAGCCGCCGGTGGCCCGGCCGTCGGACGCCGATGCGGAGGTGCCGGTGGCTGAGACCCTGGTCCTGGCGCTGCGCGGCCGCTCGCTGCCCGCGACGGACCGCCGGGTGCTGGGCGCGTTCGCCGCCTACGCCGCGGTGGCGCTGGAGCAGCAGCGGCTGGCCGCGGAGGCCGAGGCGGCCCGGCCCATCGCCGAGGCGGACCGGATGCGGACCGCGCTGCTCGCGGCGGTCAGCCACGACCTGCGCACCCCGCTGGCCTCGGCCAAGGCCGCCGTGACCAGCCTGCGCTCGCACGAGGTGCAGTGGGGCCAGGAGGACCGGGACGAGCTGCTGGCCACCGCGGACGAGTCGCTGGACCGGCTGGCCCACCTGGTGGACAACCTGCTGGACATGAGCCGGCTGCAGGCCGGCGCGCTGTCGGTGTTCCCCCGCCCGGCCGGGCTGGACGAGATCGTCGCCCGGGCCCTCGACGACCTGGGCACGCCCCGGGCGGCGGTCAAGGTGGACATCCCGGACTCGCTCCCCGAGGTCCGGGTCGACCCGGCCATCCTGGAGCGGGTCATCGTGAACCTGACCCAGAACGCGCTGCGCTACTCGCCGGCCGGTACCCCGCCGCTGCTGGCCGCGAGCGCCCTCGATGACCGGGTCGAGCTGCGCGTGGTGGATCGCGGGCCGGGTATCCCCCGGTCTCATCGCGACCGGATGTTCGTGCCGTTCCAGCGGCTCGGCGACACCGACAACACCACGGGCGTGGGCCTGGGGCTGGCCCTGTCCCGCGGGCTCACCGAGGCCATGGGCGGCACGCTGGACCCCGAGGAGACGCCGGGCGGCGGGCTGACCATGACGTTGTCGCTGCCGGCGGTGCCCGATCCTGGTGGGCCCGATCCCGGCGAGCCTGATCCCGGTGGCCCTGATCCCGGGGTACCTGGCAGGCTGGCGGGGTGACCCGCGTCCTGGTCGTCGACGATGAACCGCAGATCCTGCGCGCGCTGCGGATCAACCTCCGGGTCCGCAACTACGAGGTGGACACCGCCGCGACCGGGTCCGAGGCGCTGACCACGGCGGGACGCCACCCCCCGGACCTGGTGCTCCTTGACCTGGGCCTGCCTGACCTGGACGGCGTCGAGGTCATCGCGGGACTGCGCGGCTGGACCCAGGCCCCGATCATCGTGCTGTCCGGCCGGGCCGACAGCACCGACAAGGTCGAGGCGCTGGACGCCGGCGCGGACGACTACGTGACCAAGCCGTTCGGCATGGAGGAACTCCTGGCCCGGATGCGGGCCGCGATCCGGCGGGCCGCCCCCGCGGCCGACGAGCCGGTGGTCCGCCTCGGTGACCTGGTCATCGACCTGGCCGCCAAGACCGTCTCGCGGGACGACGGCCCGGCGATCCGGCTGACCCCGACCGAGTGGCACCTGCTGGAGGTCCTGCTCCGCAACCCCGGCAAGCTGCTCACCCAGCGCCAGCTGCTGACCGAGGTGTGGGGCCCGGGCTACGCCGACGCGTCCGGCAACCTCCGGCTCTACATGGCCCAGCTGCGGCGCAAGCTGGAACCCGATCCGGCCCGGCCCCGCTGGCTGCTCACCGAGCCGGGGATGGGCTACCGCTACCAGCCCGCCGCCGGGACCCAGGCCGATCAGTCCTCCATCGGCTGAGCTCACGCACCGGGTCGGCTGGGTGAGCGACGCGACCGCGGCGGCCCCCTGACCGTCGCGGCGGGCCGGGGCCCGGGATGACCGGTACGCTGCCCGGGTGGGCGCTGAGCGGGTCGCGGTGCGCTACTCCAAGTGGGGCGGCATCGATCACTGGCATTTCGAGCTCGAGCCGCTCGGCCAGGACCAGTTCGGCTGGTGGTTCTTCGGCCGCAAGGGGATGATCCAGCAGCGCGGCGCCGAGCCCCCGATCGTGCTGTCCCACGACTTCGTTCTGCTCATGCCGGCCGCAGGCTGCTGGACCGCGTGCTTCAACGCCGAGAACGCGATGGAGATCTACGTCGACGTGACCACCCGCCCGGCCCTGGCGGAGGGCACGGTCAGCGCCGTCGACCTGGACCTGGATGTGGTCCGGTACCGGGACGGCCGGGTGGAGGTCCTCGATGAGGACGAGTTCGCCGAGCACCAGGTGCTGCTGGGCTACCCGGCCGAGCTGATCACCCAGGCCCGGCAGACCTGCGACTGGCTGGTCGCGGCGGTCTCGTCCCGGGCCGAGCCGTTCGGCCAGGCCGGGGCGGGCTGGCTGGCCCGCGCCCGGGGGGAAGCCTGACCGTCAGGGCCCTGACCGTCTGCGGGACTTGTCCCCCGCCGTTCAGCCCGGCTGCCCGTCGGTGAGGGCAGCCAGCAACTGCGGGACCCGGCCGAGCGCCCGGGCGCCGGCGATCGGGTCGCTGTAGTCGCGGGTATGCACGATCTGCCCGTCCCGGATCGTCATGACCATCACAAACCGCAGCGAGAACGGCTCGGCCGACCCGGTCAGCTCGCCGTCGAGGGCGTACTCGGCGATGACCACGCCGGGATCGGCGGTCTCATGGATGACCACGTCGCGCAGGTCCCGGTACCGCCGGACCGCGGCGCCCGCGCGGAACCGGGCGCGCAACTCCTCGCGGGTGGTCTCGATCCGGGCCGGGTAGAGCCCGGCGGTGGCGAACGGCATCTCGATGACGACCTCGGGGGCGTAGAACTCGGCCATGGCCCCGGGATCAGGGCTGATGGTGGCGCGCAGGAACTGCTCGGCGGTCTGGCGGGGGGTGGTGGCTGGCATGCCGGCGAATCCTTTCTCGCAGCGGGCACGGGCTGCAGGGCACGGGCCGAGGCTCCCCGCGCGGTAAAATCGGAGAGTGCGCCCCGCTTATGACCATACCGGAGACAGCGCCCCGGTTAAACCCCGGCCGCTGCGCGCTGACGCCCGGCGGAACCGCGAGCGGATCCTGGCCGCGGCCACCGCCGCGTTCGCCGCGGAAGGGCTGTCGGTGCCGCTCGACGAGATCGCCCGCCGGGCGGGAGTCGGGCCCGGCACGCTGTACCGGCATTTCCCGGCCAAGGAAACGCTGTGGGAGGCCGTGCTGCACGACCGGCTGCAGCGGCTGGCCGACGAGGCGGAGGCGCTGCACGACGCTGGCCACCCCAGTGCGTCTGCCTCCTGGGCCCCCGGCCCCGGCGAAGCCCTGCTGGGCTTCCTCGACCGGCTCGTCGCCGAGGCCGCTCCCAAACGGGACCTGGCCGACGCGCTGGCCAGCGCGGGTGCCGACGTGAGCGCGACGCTGGCCGGCACGGCCGGACGGCTCCGCGAGGCGATCGGCGCGCTGCTGGCCGCGGCCCAGCGCAGCGGCTCGATCCGCGGGGACATCAGCCTGGCCGAGCTGATGGCCATCCTGTCCGGCATCCTGTTCGCCCTGCGGGGCCGCCCCGGCGATCAGCCGGACCCGCAGCGCGTCGTGGCGGTCCTGCGCGACGGGCTGCTAATGCCCCGATAGGGGATCATGTGTGCATGGTGGTCGATCGTGGCTGAGATCCGGTTTTGCACCGCGCCGGACGGGGTGCGCCTGGCCTACTCGATGCACGGCCGCGGTCCGCCCCTGGTGCGGGTCGCGACCTGGCTGACCCATCTTGAGCTGGACTGGGAAAGCCCGGTCTGGCGCCATTGGCTCGATCGGCTCGGCGAGGGTCACACTGTCGTGCGTTACGACGAGCGCGGCTGCGGCCTTTCGGACGCGGAAGTTGGCGAGCCGTCGGTCGAGACCTGGGTCGGTGATCTGGAGGCGGTCGTCGACGCCACCGGCCTGGAGCGGTTTGCACTGCTGGGCGTCTCGCAGGGCGCGGCGATCGCGGTGGCCTACGCCGCGCGGCACCCGGAGCGGATCTCCGATCTCGTCCTCTACGGCGGCTATGCCCGTGGCCGGCGGCTGCGGGGGCAGCGCGAGCAGGAAGATGCGCTGGTCGCGGCCATCCGCGCCGGGTGGACCACCGAAGACCCAGCGTTCCGGCGCGTGTTCAGCATGCTCTTCCTCCCGCACGGCACGCCCGCGCAGCTGGCCTGGTACGACGAGCTCCTGCGGACGACTACCTCGGCCGAAGCAGCGGTCCGGCTCTTTAAAGCGCGCGGTGCGGTCGACGTCACCGTAACCGCGCCGAGGGTCGGCGCCCGGACGCTGGTGATCCACGCGCGGGGCGATCGCGTGGTGCCCGTCGAGGAAGGCCGGCTGCTGGCCACGCTCATCCCGGACGCGCGCCTGGTCGTGCTCGACTCCGCAAACCACATCCTGCTCGATGACGAGCCGGCCTGGGAACAGTTCGTGTCCGCGCTCCGCGGGTTCCTCGGCCCGCCCGGAGTTCCTGCCCCGTCCACGTCCACCGCCGGGCTCAGTCCGCGCGAGCTGGAAGTGCTCGAACTGGTGGCCGCGGGGTTGACTAACGAGGCGATCGCGGAGCGTCTGTCCCTCAGCGTCCGCACGGTCGAGCGGCATCTGTCGAATGTCTACGCGAAGCTGCGCCTGTCCGGCAAGGCCGCCCGCGCTGCCGCTGCAGTGTCGTTCATCAAGCTGCGAACCTCACCCGGCGGGCAGCTGCGCTGAAGCGCGCTGCGTGTAGGCCGCCACCGACGGCTGTGAGGTTGGGTGGTGACGCCGATGACGACGCCGTGAGCCGTGCCTAGCCTCGAGGCAGCTCTCGAATGAGCAGCCTTTCCGCAGCCCACGGAGGTACGACATGGCATCCGAGCTCACGCTGCCGCCGACGCAGGTGGAACCGGCCAGACCGGTTCGCGACTACGACATCCGCGGCGGCGGAGGCATCACGCTCCACGCCCGCGAATGGGGGAACCCGGACGGCCCCCCGATCCTGTTCATCCACGGATGGTCACAGTGCGACCTGTGCTGGTCCGGCCAGGTCAGCAGCCAGCTCGCCGCCAGCTTCCGGATGGTCACCTTCGACAACCGCGGCCATGGCACGTCCGGCAAACCGCTCGACCCCGGCTGTTATGCCGACGAGCGGCTCTGGGCCGACGACCTCGCGGCGGTCATCGACCAGACCGGCCTCGACCGCCCCGTGCTCGTCGCCTGGTCCTATGGCGGGCTGATCACTGCCGACTACATCCGCGCCCACGGCGAAGCCGGGATCGCCGGCCTCGATCTCGTCGGCGGCACCGTCCTGCTGAGGCCGCCTGCATTCGACCACATCGGGCCCGGCATGCTCGAAAACGCCCAGGGGGCGTGCGCCCCCGATCTCCTGACCAACATCTACGCCATCCGGCGGTTCCTGCGCCGGTGCACCGCCCGGCCTCTCGACGACGAACTCTGGAGCACCGCGCTGTGCTGGAACATGGCCGTCCCGCCCCAGGTCCGGGGCGCGCTGATCGCGCGGCAGATCGATAACGACGACGTTCTCGCCCGCCTCTCGGTGCCAGTGCTGGTCACACACGGCCGTGAAGACGCGATCATCCTGCCTTCCATGGCCGACCACACGCTGGAACACTGCAAGACCGCCGTTCCCTCCTGGTACGAGGGCGTCGGCCACATGCCATTTCTCGAGGACACGGAGCGCTTCAACCACGAGCTAGCGGCGTTCGTCGACCAAGCCAGAGCCTGAGGACCGCGACGGCGCAGGTCGCGCATCGCCCGGGCTGGCCGCCCCTAAGCCCCGCTGAGCAGGGCCCGGGCCATGCTGGCGTGCGTGATCAGGCCGTGGACCATCCCGCCGCGGATCGCCGCGCGGACCGCGGCGCTCTTGGGGACCCCGTAAGCGACCGCGATGACCGACGGGATCCTGGCCAGCACGGGTCCCGGGGTCACGATCATGCGGCTGTCCAGCCCGGTCGGCACCGGACGCCCGTCCTTCCCCAGGAAGACCCCGGCCGTTTCGGCAATCACCCCTAGCCGGGCGATGTCCGCCCGCTCCGCGGGGCTGCACGCGTCGTAGATGGTGGACAGCGCGGGCGCCCAGGCGCCGATCGCGACCATCGCGATCGTCACCGACGAGACCAGCGCCAGCGCGTCGGCGACGTCAGCCTGCCTGCGGATGGCGGCGGCCGTCTCGGCGTCGTCGAGGATCATCGGTGCGTAGAAGACGTGCGCGGTACCGCCGCCGATCCGGGCCACGGAGCGCACCAGGTCGAGCAGGTCCCGGCCGTCCGGCGGCGGGACCGCCCCGGTCAGCTGGACGATCGGGCAGGGCGGCATCCGGGTCAGCGCGGCGGCCAGCCCGCTCAGCGACCGCGCCCAGGACAGGCCGATGACATCGCCGGGGGTGATGATGTCGGTCAAGGCCTGGCCGGCCGCCTCGCTCAGGCGGCGGCGCAGTGCGAGCTGGTCCTGGTCAGGAAAATCAAAGGCAAAGGCGTACTTCAGCCCGAACGCGGAGCAGAGCTCGGCGGACAGCCCGGCGTCCAGCGCCCCGCCGGGCAGCCCGATCTCGATGCGTACCATGCCCGCCTCGCGGGCCGAGTCGAGCAGCCGCGCCACCCGGAACCGGCTGATGCCCAGCCGACTGGCGATCTCGACCTTCGAGACGCCGTCGATGTAGAACTCCCGGGCCACCCGGGCAGCGAGAACGATCTCCGAAGGCCGCTCCGCAGACAGCCCTGTCATGGTTCCCCCCAAGCACAGCTAACTCAGCCCAGGCACGCCCAATCCGGCGCCCGCTCATTTGAGCGATCTGAACTCATATTGGCAGTTTTTCTTGACTTCGGCCACATAGCGACTCAGTGTGTTCGGTAATCGCGTGATCGCATGAGCGCCTGCCGCTCATATGAGCACCGAGACGAGAGCTCGCACGGACAGCGCAGTCAACCCGATGACGGACGTGACGATGACTCGACGACCAGACGCCGGATTAACGGCCGCCCCCTTCCCCGCCTCCACGCTCAGCCGCCGGTCCTTCCTGGCCGGATCGGCCGCCGGGGCCACGCTCGCCCTGGCGGGCTGCGCCACCGGCGCGAAGCAGCTCTTCACCGGCGGGAGCTCCGGGACCACGATCACGGTGGCGATCGTGTCCAACTCGCAGATGCAGGACGCGATCAGCCTGTCGCACCTGTTCGAGAGCGAGCACCCGGGCATCCACCTGTCCTTCATTTCGCTGCCGGAGAACGAGGCCCGCGCCAAGATCACCGCAGACGTGTCCACCCAGGGCGGCGAGTTCGACGTCGTGATGATCAGCAATTACGAGACGCCGATGTGGTCGGCCAACGGCTGGCTGACCAACCTGCAGCCGTACATCAACGCCACTCCCGGCTACGACGCGAACGACTTCCTGCCCCAGCTGCGGGCCACCCTGTCGCACAAGGGGGACCTGTACTCGGTGCCGTTCTACGGCGAATCCTCGTTCCTCATGTACCGCAAGGACCTGATGGCCCAGGCGGGCATCAAGATGCCGGCCCGGCCCACCTGGACCCAGGTGCAGAAGATCGCCGCCGAGATGCACGACCCCAAGAAGGGACGGGCGGGCATCTGCCTGCGCGGTGACCCCGGATGGGGGGAGAACCTGGCCCCGGCGGACACGGTGATCAACTCGTTCGGCGGCCGCTGGTTCAACCTGGCCTGGCAGGCCCAGCTGACCAGCCCCGAGGTGACCCACGCGATCAGCACCTACGTGTCGATGCTGCAGAAATATGGCGAGCCGGGCGCCCCTGAGGCTGGCTTCTCCGAGTGCGCCACCCTGTATGGCCAGGGGGACGCGGCCATGTGGTACGACGCGACCTCCGCGGTCGGCGTCATCGAGGATCCGCAGAGCAGCAAGGTGGCGGGGCGTAATGGATACGCCTGGGCCCCGAGCCAGGATGGCCGCCCGTCCGGTTGGCTGTACACCTGGTCGCTGGCGATCCCCTCCACCTCCCCGCACAAGCAGGCGGCCTGGGATTTCGTCGCCTGGATGACCTCGAAGTCCTACATCAGGACGGTGGGCAGCAAGCTGGGCTGGTCGCACGTGCCGCCGGGTAGCCGCTTCTCCAGCTACCAGATACCGCAGTACAAGAAGCTCTCCGCGGTCTACGGCCCGCTGACCCTGCAGTCCATCAACGCCACCAACTCGGCCCACCCGACGGTCAAGCCGGTGCCCTACACCGGGGTCCAGTTCCTCGACATCCCGGAGTTCCAGGATCTGGGCACGAACGTCAGTGAGCAGCTCAGCGCGGCCATCGCCGGCCAGCAATCGGTGGCGACCACGCTGTCCCAGGCGCAGTTGTACGCGCAGGCTGTCGGCGACAGCTACCGGCGGACACCTGATGGCCGGCCCCTGCTGCCCAGAAAGCACCGCACCCTTCCGGAGGCCCCGATGACCACGATCGCCCCGCCGGTTGCCGCCGCGCGCCCCGCGCGCGCCCGCCCCGACCGCCGCCGCCAGGGGTGGGTACGCCGGGCGCCGCTGCTGCCCGCGCTGGTTTTCACCATCATCGTCACCCAGCTGCCGTTCGTCCTGACGCTCTGGTACTCGCTGCAGTCGTGGAGCCTGGTCCGGCCCGGCTCCCAGCACTTCGTCGGGTTCGCCAACTACGTGGATGTGTTCCAGGACAGCCAGTTCCGCACGACCGCGCTGAACACGGTGATCATGACCGTGGGCGTGGTCCTGATCGCGATGGTGATCGGCGTCGCGCTGGCCCTGCTGCTGGACCGGAAGTTCCTCGGCCGGGGCATCGTGCGCACCCTGCTGATCACCCCGTTCCTGGTCATGCCCGTGGCCGGCGCGCTGGTGTGGAAGACGATCATGCTCGATCCCACGTTCGGCATCGTCAACTTCCTGCTCCGGCCGTTCGGCATCGGCCATTTCAACTGGATCGGCAGCTTCCCGCTCGGCTCGGTGATGATCGAGATGATCTGGCAGTGGACGCCGTTCATGATGCTGCTCGTGCTGGCCGGGCTGCAGAGCCAGCCCAAGGACATCCTGGAGGCGGCCAGCACGGACGGGGCGCGGCCGCTGCAGATCTTCCGCGAGCTGACCCTCCCGCACCTGCGCCGGTACATCGAGCTGGGCATCGTGCTCGGCGCCATCTACGTGGTCAACGAGTTCGACGCGGTCTACATGATGACCCAGGGCGGCCCGGGTATCTCCAGCGCCAACCTGCCCTTCTACATCTACCAGCGGGCCTTCCTGGGCTTCCAGGTCGGCCAGGCGGCCGCGATGGGCGTGATCGTGGTGATTGCGACGATCATCATCGCCACCTTCGCGCTACGGCTGATCTTCACCTCGTTCTCCGGGACGGAGCAGGCGGCATGACAAGCGCAGACATCAGCACGGCGGAAGCTGGCCTGGCCACCCCGGCCCCGCGGCGCGTGGCGCCCCGGAAGAAGCACGGCAACAGCATCCCCCTGGGCATCGTCGGCTGGATCGTCGGCATCGTGTTCTTCTTCCCGGTCCTGTGGATGGTGATCACGTCCTTCAAGACCGAGGTCCAGGCGTACACCAATACCCCGCACCTGTTCTTCTCGCCGACCCTTTCGCAGTACAAGGCGGTGTTCGACAGCGGCATCTGGCCGTACGTGGCGAACTCGGCGTTCGCCACCATCGTGTCCACGATCCTGGTCCTGCTGCTGGCCACCCCGTGCGCGTTCGCGCTCTCGCTGCGCCCGGTGCGCAAGACGCGCGATGTGCTGTTCTTCTTCATCAGCACCAAGATGCTGCCGGTGGTCGCCGCGATCATCCCGATCTACATCGCCGCGCGTAACCTGCACATGCTGGACAACATCTTCACCCTGGTGATCCTGTACACCGCGATGAACCTGCCGATCGCGGTGTGGATGATGCGGTCGTTCTTCCTCGAGGTCCCGGGCGAACTGCTGGAGGCGGCCGAGATGGACGGGGCGCCGCTGCGCCGGACGGTGACCGAGGTCATCTTGCCGGTGGTCGCGCCCGGCCTGGCTGCCACCGCGCTGATCTGCTGCATCTTCTCCTGGAATGAGTTCTTCTTCGCGGTGAACCTCACGGCGACCCAGGCCGCCACGGTCCCGGTGTTCCTGGTCGGCTTTATCTCGTCTGAGGGCCTGTATTTCGCCCAGCTGGCTGCGGCGGCGACGGTGGCGACCCTGCCCGTCATCCTGGCCGGGTGGGTCGCCCAGCGCCAGCTGGTCCGCGGCCTGTCCTTCGGGGCAATCAAGTGACTACGGGCGAGCGGGCCCCGGCAAGTAGTGAACACGGGCAAGTAGTGAACACGGGAGTCGATCATGGCTGAGGTCACGTACGACAGCGCGACGTGCATCTACCCGGGTGCGGAGCGGCCCGCGGTGGACGCGCTCCAGCTGGCCATCAAGGACGGCGAGTTCGTGGTCATGGTGGGCCCGTCGGGCTGCGGCAAGACCACGGCCCTGCGGATGCTGGCCGGGCTGGAAGAGATAGACGACGGATCGATCCGCATCGATAACAAGGACATGGTGGGCGTGCCGTCCCGGGACCGGGACATCGCGATGGTGTTCCAGAACTACGCGCTCTACCCGAGCAAGACCGTCGGCGAGAACATGGGCTTCGCGCTGAAGATGCAGGGCGTGGCCAAGGACGAGCGCGCCCGCCGGGTCCGGGAGGCGGCCAAGCTGCTCGACCTGGAGCCGTTCCTGGACCGCAAGCCGCGCAATCTGTCCGGCGGGCAGCGCCAGCGGGTGGCCATGGGCCGCGCCATCGTGCGCGAGCCCAAGGTCTTCTGCATGGACGAGCCGCTGTCCAACCTGGACGCCCAGCTGCGGGTCTCGACCCGGACACAGATCGCCGAGCTGCAGCGCCGGCTGCGGGTGACCACCGTCTATGTCACCCATGACCAGGTGGAAGCCATGACCATGGGCGAGCGGGTAGCGGTCATGCGGGCCGGGCAACTGCAGCAGTTCGCCTCGCCGACAGAGCTCTATGACCGGCCGGCGAATGTGTTCGTGGCCGGGTTCATCGGCTCGCCGGCCATGAACCGGTTCGACGCCACCGCGGATAGTGACGGCATCCATCTGGGTGCCGCCACGCTCCGGCCGGACGACGCCCAGCTGCGCGCCACGCAGGGCCACAGCAAGCTGATCATCGGGGTCCGGCCCGAGCATCTGTCGATCGACGGCGGCGGCGAGCTGACGGTCGAGGTCGCGCTGGTCGAGGACCTGGGCAGCGACTCTTACATCTACGGTCACCTGGCCGACGATGCGGAGAGCAACGTCATCGTCAGGTCCGGCCGGGAGCACCCCCGGCCCGGGGACACCGTCAAGGTCGGGGTGGACACCACTCAGCTGCACATATTCGATGCGGGCACCGGGTTGCGGCTCGGCGAATGAGGGCGGCCAGCGCCGCGCAGCGCGCCCGGGACCATGACCATGACCCTGCCCCTGAGAGGACATGATGCGTGCCGCTATCTGGGAGGCGCCGGGCCAGCTCACGATCACCGAGGCCGCCGACCCGGCGCCGCAGCACGGCGAGCTGATCATCCAGGTGGGCATCTGCGGTATCTGCGGCACTGACCTGCACATCGCCGACGGCGAGTTCCCGCCTACGCTGTACCCGATCATCCCGGGCCACGAGTTCGCCGGCCGGGTCGTGGCCCGTGGTGCCGGGGTTCCCGGCGACTGGCCCGAGGGTGCGCGGGTGGCCGTGGATCCCTCGCTGTTTTGCGGGCACTGCCCGGCGTGCCGCGCCGGCGCGGAAATCTGTGCGCGGCCTGGAACGCGCTCGGGGACACCGTGAACGGCGCGTTCGCCGAGTACGTCGCCGTGCCCGCGGTGAACGCCCACCGCATCCCGGACAGCGTGGATGACGCCCAGGGCGCGCTCATCGAGCCACTGTCCTGCGCCGTGCACGGGCTGCGCCGCCTGGGCCCGGTCCTCGGCCACGATGTGCTGCTGATCGGCGCGGGCACCATGGGGCTGCTGCTGCTCCAGTTGCTCAACGACGCGGGCGCGCATTCGGTCAGCGTGGTGGACCGGAAGGCGGCCCGGCTGACGGCGGCCCAGGCCGTCGGCGCGGCCAGCGTCGCCGAGGATGTCTCCGCGCTGGATCACGGCACCTTTGGGGTGGCGGTGGACGCGACGGGCGTGCCCGCCGCGATCGAGGCGGCGTTCGGCGCGCTCGGCCGGGGCGGGCGGCTGCTGATCTTCGGCGTGGCCAGCGAGGACGCCAGGGTGTCGCTGTCCCCGTTCCGCATCTACAACGACGAGATCACCGTGCTCGGGTCGATGGCCGTGCTGAACAGCTTCGGCGCCGCGGCCGACCTGATGGCGGCGGGCATCATCGAGACCAGCCCGCTGCTGCGCCCGCCCTTTGCCCTTGATCAGTTCCCCGAGGCGCTGGCCAGCGTCCGCCGCGGCGAGGGCATCAAGCTCCAGGTGGCGCCGGCGGCCTGAGCGTACTGACGGCTCCGCGGTCACTAAGGTGGCAGGGACACCAGGAGGACACATGTCCGTGACGCCAGAGCCGGCGCACTTGAGCAACCATCACCGGAACACGTTGCGCAGGATCTTCGAGCACCCAGTCAGCCACAACATCGAGTGGCGGGAGGTCGTGTCGCTGCTCGACGCGATCGGCACCACGGTGGAGCAGCATGGCGGCAAGCTCGACGTGACGATCGGGACCCAGAAGGAGTTCATCGAGGAACCCCGCGGCAAGGACATCGATGAGCAGACGGTGCTTGACCTGCGCCGGATGCTCAGCAGCGCCGGCTTCGAGCCGGACCAGGCTCCACGCCAGCTTCGAGCCGACCCCTAGATGACCTAAACCCAGTTCTTCAAGCCACTGCGCCAGATCATCGATTCAGTCAACGACACACAGGATCATCCTGGCGAGCTGAGCCAGACGTTGGTCGGGTCGAACCCCTGGATCGACGGGATGTACACCGCGTTGTGCACATAGCTGGCGTGATACAGCGGCTGGTACGGCTGAACGATGGGGTAGATTGCCGCGTCCTTCATGACCGCCTGGTCAGCCTGGGCCCAGATCGTGGCGGCCGAGCTGGCCGACGCGGAGGTGGCACCCTTGCCGATCAGAGCGTTTGTCGACGGGTTGTTGTAGAACCCGAAGTTGCTGCCCACCGGCGGGTAGGACGGTGGCCCGGAGAACAGCGGCCCGAAGAAGGACACCGCGCCGTCCCCGTACCAGTCTGGTATCCACCCGGTAAGTGCGATATCCCACACGCCCCGATGGGCCACGCTCGGCACCTGCAGGTACTTGGTGTAGAAGTCAGCGGGGGTGGCGGAGAGCAGCTTGACCTTCACGCCGATCTTCGGTAGCTCGCTCTGCAGGGTCTGCGCCATCTTGGCTTCGTTCGTGTCGGCTGGCCGGTAGAGCAGGGTCAGGGTCATGTTCTTGGCCCCGTTAGCCGCCAGCATCTGCTTGGCCTTACTCGGGTTGTACGGGTACGGGTTGTAGCCCTTCGGCATGTCCTGCGACCCGTTGATGCCATCGGGCAGCACGTGGGTGAGCGCCTTCCCCAGGGCCGGGCCGCCGTTGTCCGTGAGCAGGGGCGCCCGGTTGATGCCGTAGCTGAGCGCCTGCCGGACCGCGACCTTCTTCAGCGCACCACTGTTGTTCGGCGACACCTCGTTGAACACGACGTACGGGTTGGTGGAGTACGTGGACCCGACGTTGAAGTTGTGGTTCAGTCCCTGCTTCATCTGCTGGTACAAGCCGGGGTCCGCGCCGACCGGCGGGAACGCGTCGAACTCCATGCTCGCCGCGGCCGTGTTGGTCTGCAGCTGCTGCTGGACCGCGGGCTCGTTACCGGTCTCAGTGATCTTGATCGCGTTAACGTACGCCTTGCGGATCGGGTCGCTGCTCGCCTGCCACGCCGGGTTGCGGGCATAAGTAATGCTTCGGGTCGGCACGTAGCTCGTGATCTTGTACGGCCCATCAGCGATCAGGTGCTGGGCTTCCGCGTTGCTCCCGGGTGGGTAGTTCAGGCTCTCCACCGGGGCCGGGGAAAAGGCGTCCAGCTGCAGCATGTCCGGGAAGTAGCTGGCCGGGTGCGTCAGGTTGTAGGTGATCGTCTGCCCGGAAACCTTCACCCCGGAGACCTGGTGCGTCTCGATGTACTTCTTCTCGTCTGACGCCGATGTCGAGGAGACCTTGGCGAAGCCGTTGCAGAACTGCTGGTAACCGACGATCAGCGTCTCGAAGTCCGGCAGGCCGCCGAACGGCTGGGTCGGGTTGCAGGAACGCTTGAGGCCGAGCAGTGCGTCGGCCGCGGTGACCTGCCGTGGCGGGCTGGTGTCCCACATCGCACCGGTGCGGATGGTGAGCTTGTAGGTCTTGCCGCCGTTGGTGACGGTGGGCATCGCGGTGGCCAGGTCGGGAGCGGGCGTGGTCGCCTTGGCGGGGATGGCCGGGTACGCCAGCAGCCCGCGGAGCCAGGGCCGCTGGCCCAGGCCGCCGATCGTGTAGTAAGAGACGTTGTAGTCCATGAAGTCAACGTCGCCCTGGCCGAGCATGTTCAGCGTGCCGCCGGACTTTGGCGTCCCGCCCGGGTTCAGGCCCTGTTGGCCAAAGGTCTGTGAGCCCGGTGACGAGTTGCCGGATGACGTCGTGCCGCTGCTGCCGCCACAGGCAGCAGCCACGAGCGCGAGGACGGCCAGGCCTGCTGCGGCCGCAAAGGACTGCGTGCGTTTGCGCATCGACATTCCCCTCCTGATTTCTGCCGCGAAGTTCGTTCCGCGGAGCACAGGAGCCCTGGGCCCGATCCCCACGGCATGGCGGCACGCCAAACGGCGCCCGACCCATCACGCTAAGACCGGGCCAGCAGACTTGGGAACAGGCCAGGTGGGGCCCACGGCGAATCGTGACCCGACGGTAACCGGACCCTTATCCGTCCGCTATCCCACCCCACCCAATGCCGCGTACCCGGACGTGGTGGTATGGAACTTGCTCTCCCTTTTCCCGGGGCAGCCACGATCCGCCTCATACCTTCCCCCGGCGGCTGGGCCGCCAGGAGGCCGTTTCCTGCTAGGCGGCACCGGTCCCGCCCGGCCCTGGGTCAGCCGCGGATCTGCTCGCGCACCGTGGCCGTGATCTGGTCCGCCCGGCTCATGATGCCGTCCGCCTTCCCGGTCTCGGCGATCATTTCCAGGCTGACCCGCTCGTCGGAGACCGCGGCCAGGTTGATCTCCACGTTCACCCGGGCCGTAGACGCGGCGGCCCGGGCGCACTCGGCCGCGGCGGCCACGTCGCTGAGGACGTTGGGGTTGCCGATCACGACCAGCGCCTCGGCCAGGTCGACCACCATCCCGGCCAGGCTGATGACCTGGGCCGGGGGCCAGGCGGCGTTGGCCAGAGCCTGGGTGATGGCCCCGGCCCGGTCGGCCTGTTCCTGGTCGGTGGACTTGGGCAGCCGGTAGGCGTCGGTTACCGCCAGGAACGCATCCGCATCCGCGTCGGCCAGCCGCAGCGAGATGTTCCTCAGTTCGTCCACCTCGCTGATAATCCGGCCCACGGTGACCTGATGCTCGGCGTACTTCTCGCCGGTGGTGTACCGGGCCACCATGCCGAGCAGCGCCGCGCCCTGGGCGGCGAGCAGCGCCGCCGCGGCACCGCCGCCGGGGGCGGGGATGCGCTCGGCGAGCTGGTCCAGGAAATCGCCGATCTTCTCGTCGCGGATGGGCACGTGTCCTCCGGGTCGCGATGGGGCGCGGTGCCGCCCGCCAAGATCCTCCCACGCAAGCTGGTCCGGCCAGGTCACCCGGGTCCCGGTTAGCTAGCCTTTATCCCCCGAAAGCACCTAATCAGGGCCGCCGATAATCATTCACTGGTCGCCAATTAAACGGCTCTCACCTGGTAATTTCCTGCATGAAAGGGGAATGAGGCGGCCGTGAGAGGCAAGCACAGCAGGCAATTTCGATGGTTGAGCGTGGCCATTCGATACGGGGTAATCCTGGCCGCCGTGCGCGGAGCGCCGGAGGTCGGCCTGGCCGTGTCGGATACGCGCACCGGGGTGAGCTGCGAGCTCCACCCGGGGTGGCACTTCGACTCGGCCAGCATCGTCAAGGTGATCATCCTGGCCGGGATGACGCACACCACGCTGGGGCCAGGCATCCTGTGGGGGCTGACGCAGGCGACCGCCCCGGACGAACTGCGCCTGCTCACGGTGCTGACCAGCGCTAATCCGGTGCTGGACCAGCCGTCGCGCGAGTACGAGCTGCAGCTCATGGCGCAGGTCATCCCGGCGCAGCGCTGGGGCGTCCCAGCCGGCGCCGAACCCGGGGTGACCGTGCATGTGAAGAACGGCTGGCTGCCCGACCCGCGACTCTGGGTGGTCAACAGCATCGGCGCCTTCACCAGTGACGATGGCGTCTACAAGATCGTCGTGCTGAGCCAGGACAACCCGGCCATGAGTGATGGGATCGCCCTGGTGCAGGGGATCGCCACCGTGGTCAACCGCGCGCTGGCCCCCGGCTGACCCGCCGGGTCAGTTCAGCCGGCCGATGATCCCCCGGTGATCTGCGGGTCCTCGACGCCCGGAGTGTCAGCCGGATCCTCATCTGGCGCGAGATGCCGCAGCCGGAACCGGAGCCGGCAGACCACCACGTTGTCAGTACCGGACACGATGGCCCGGTTCAGCACGAAGCCGCGCTGGTTGTGCAGGAACCACCGCCACCAGTGCTCGGGCTGGACCTCGGGGATCACCACCACGACCCGGCGCTGCGGATCTTCCTGCTCCCGGGCCCGCAGGTAGTCCACCACGGGAGGACCCAGCGCCGGGTGGCTGGTGCGCAACGTGATCAACGGCACGTCGGGATCCCACTGTTCCCATTCCTCGCGGAAGCTGGCGTTGGCCTGCTCGTCCTCGGGGTCGTGGTAGCAGATCGTCACCGCGACTACCTCGTCGGCCAGGGACAGGGCCGCGGAGATAGCTTCCCGGGTGAGCCGGGACAGGCCGCGGACCGGGACCACGGCCAGCGCCCTGGCCCGCTCGGGCGGGGGCGGCGTCTGGTCCAGTTCGAGCAGCTGGCCGATATCGTCGTAGGCCCGGCGGATCCGGGTGAACAGCAGCACGAACAGCGGGATGATCAGGACGACCAGCCAGGCGCCCTCGGTGAACTTGCTGACCAGCTCGATGGCCAGCGCGGCCGTGGTGAGCACCGCGCCCAGCCCGTTGATGAACGCCCGCCGGCCCCAGCCCGGACCGTGCTGCTCGTGCCAGTGCCTGACCATGCCCGTCTGGGACAGGGTGAACCCGACGAAGACCCCGATGGCGAACACGGGGATCAGGGCCTGGGTACTGCCCCGGGACACGACCAGCAGCACGGCGGCCGCCGCGGCGAGCACCCCGACCCCGTACCGGAACACCTGCCGCTCGCCTTTCAGCGCGAACACGTGCGGCAGGAAGTTGTCCCGGGCCAGCAGGCTGGCCAGCACCGGCAGCCCGCCGAACGAGGTGTTCGCGGCCAGGGCCAGCAGGACGGTGGTGATGAGCTGGACCGCGTAGAAGATGATGTTGTGCCCCACGGCGGCCGCGGTCAGCTGGGCCAGGGTCGTTTCCGTCGCCGACGGCACGGCGTGGAACTTGCGGATCAGGACGGCGATGCCGATCAGCATCAGGCCGAGGATGATGCCCAGCATCATCTCGGTGTGCTGGGCCCGCCGCGCCCGGGGCTGCTTGAACTCCGGCACCGCGTTCGCGATCGCCTCCACCCCGGTCAGCGCCGAGCAGCCGGAGGCAAACGCCTTGAGCAGCAGCAGGATGCCGACCGTCTCGGTCGCCTGCGGCAGGTGGCCTGCGGGCGGGACGGCGGGATGCGAGCGGAGCAGGCCGCCGACGATGACGACGGCGATGGCCAGGATGAACACCAGCGTGGGCACGATGAACAGGCGGGCGGACTCCGCCACGCCCCACATGTTGGCCGCCGTGATCACCGCGAGCACGCCGAGACAGAGCCAGACCCGGTCGGGGTACAGGGCGGGAAAGGCGGACGTGAAGGCCTCGACCCCGGCGGACACGCCGACCGCGGCGTTCAGGATGTAGTTGACGGTGAGCGAGGCCCCGGCCAGCAGGCTGGCTTTCTGCCCCAGGTGCCGCTTGGCCACCGCGTAGGCGCCGCCACCGCTCGGGAAGGCCTCGATCACCTGCCGGTAGGAGATGACCAGCACCGCGAGCAGCACGACGATGGCCAGGGTGACCGGGAGGGTGTAGCCGAGGCCCACGGTGCCGGCCGCGGCCAGCACGATGACGATCGCCTCGGGACCATAGGCCACCGAGGAGAGGGCGTCGAGCGAGAGTGCGGCCAGCCCTTCCAGCGCGGTCAGCCGGTGCTCGTCCCCCTGGTCCTCCACCGCGGGCGGGTGCGGCGTGGCGTCACGGACCGTCATGACTGCCAATCCTGCCTGGTGGGCCCGACGGCCAGTCCTTCGCCCCCGAAACTAACTGGTAATGCGGCGATAACCCACAGCGAATTACCGGGCCCGCGCCAGAATCACGCAGAGCCTGGTGGTCAGAGAAGAGGGACTAGCCGATGACCAGGAGGGCAATGAGGAAAAGAACCACGGCCACGCCGACTGCTGCCGCCGCGAGGACGACGATGCGGTTACGCGGAGCACGCATCGTCCACGGCGCGGAGTCGCCGGAACGCTCGCTCGCGAACGCGCGGAACTGGGCAGTGCTGGCCGACGGATCATGCTCAAGGTTGGGCATGGCCTGACTGTATCGACCCTGACCTGGCCATGAGCGGGTTTATCAGGTATTGCGAAATTTTTGCGCGGCGACGTCACGCTCACTCGGCATCACTGGGCGGCAGGATGTCTGCCCGGCTGACCAGCCGCGAGAGCACGATGACGCTGCGGGTCCGGTCCACGAACGGTTCCGCGACGATCCGCTCCACCACCTGCTCGAAGTGCCGGACGTCCGCGGCCCGGATGTGCAGCAGGGCGTCCGCCTCCCCCGTGATCGTGCAAGCCCCGGTCACCTCGGGGTATTTGCTCAGCGCGGCGCCGATGGCGCTGGGTGAGGTCCGGCCGCGGCAGAACAGTTCCACGTAGGCCTCGGTGGTCCAGCCCAGGGCGGACGGATCGACGGTGACGGTGAAGCCGGTAATCGCGCCGGACGCGCGCAACCGGTCAACCCGCCGCTTGACCGCGGACGCGGACAAGCCCACGGTGGCCCCGATATCGGCATAGCTGGCCCGGGCGTTCTCGACCAGCACGGCGACGATCCGCTCGTCCAGTTCGTCGAAAGCAGCAGGTCTTCCCGGCACACCTCGATCCTGCCAGCCCGCGGCGGCGGCGGCCATCACGGCCTGCCGGGTTGGCGCTCAGGTCCCCGGCGGTGGCCGTTCCGGGGAGGTCAGGTGCGCTGCCCCGCTATACCTCCGGGCCGCTGGGTCAATTGCGCGCCTGGTTCGGTTTCTGCTATTCCGCTTCGTTAAGACCGAGGAAATGACTAGCCATGTCGGATTAGTACTAGTGAACCCGGCTAAATGGCGTTGCGCCGAAGCGGCGATAATCCAGAAAAAAGTCGCATGCCCTGATTACGATCCCAGACGGGGAGCAAGGGGAGCGTGATGAGAATCTGCCCGACGTGTGGTGACCAGGTGGCCGTGACGTTGCGTTATTGCCCTCGGTGCACCGCGCCGCTGCCCGACCCCGGATACCGGCCGGCCCCGGGATACTACGCGGAGCCAGGGCATTATGCGGAGCCCAGGCATTACGCGGAGCCCGGGCATTACGCGGAGCCTGGAATTACCCGAGCCGGAGTACGACGCGGAGCCCGGTTATCTGCCAGCGCCCGGATATCCCGCCGAGTCCGGGTATCCCGGCCCGTACCTGCCCGCGCCCTACGTCGACGCCCCGTACCAGCCCGCGCCCTATGTTGAGGCCCCGTACCAGCCCGGCCAGTACGAGGCCGCCCCGTACCAGCCCGGTCCCCGCGAGCCAGCCCCCCGCGAACTGGACCGCCGCGAACTGGACCGCTACGGGGAAGCGCCATACGAGGATGATCCGAGCGGGCCCGACCGGTTCGGGGACCGGTTCGCGGGCGGTGGGCCGGAGACCGTGGTGTTCGCCGCCCGGCCGGCCCCGGCGCCTGGGCCCGGCGGGGAGTGGGAGGACACGGCTTCCCGGCTGCTCTACTCCCCGCCAGGACCGCCGCGCAGGGCCGGGTGGAGAGCAGCGGGCCACCGGGCCCAGATCAGCGCCGCGCTGGCCGCGGTGGCCCTGCTGGCCGGCGCGGTCACCGCCTGGGCTGCGTTCGGCGGCCACCAGGGCGCCGCGCCGGGAGCCCAGCTGGCTGGCCGCCAGACCGCCGCCACGCGCCAGGCCAGCTCCGGACCGAGCGGCGCCGCCACGCCATCCCCCTCGGCCCCCGACCCCTCCCCGCAGGTCCCGCCGCCGGGCGGCGCCACGGCCGTGGTGACGATGGCGCCCGGGCTGAGCCAGGCCCCGGACGCCGCCCAGGTTGACGGCTTCCTGGTCAGCTACTTCACGGCCATCAACGCACACGACTACCGGCAGTACGCGCGGTTGCTGGTCCCGGCCCGGCGAGGACGGCTGTCCGCGGCCGCCTTCGCCCAGGGGTACGGGACGACCACCGATACCGGCGCCAGCATCGTGGGGATCTCGCCCACCGGGCGGGGCGTGGCGGCCACAGTGACATTCACCAGCGAGCAGCGGGCGGCCCCGGGGGCGGACGTTACCGGCTGCACCTACTGGGACATCACCCTCTACCTGCAAACACAAGGCGGCACCCTGCTGATCGGCAACCCCCCGGCCGGCTACCACGCCTACCACCGCTCCTGCCCCTGACCCCCAGTCCCCCAGGCGTCGCCGGCATCCGTGATCGGCGGGTCAGGTAGCGGCGGCGATGCGGGCGGCAGCCCCGTCCAGGATCAGTTCGACGGAGACCTGCATCTCCTCTTTGGGATTGAGGCGGTCGGCGTTCGTCACCACCTCCCGGAACCGCGGGTACTCCCCGCGCTCCATGACGGCGCCGAGGAGAGCGCCGATGGAGGACCCGACCTCCTCGTCGCTGATCTGGAACCGCGACCTGGCCCGTTCCTCGGCCGCCGCGTTCTGGGCCGCGCGCAGCACCGTGCCGGACACCGTGACGACGATGACGGCCCGCTCGTTCAGGGGGAGCCCGGTGTCATCGAGGATGCTCAGCGCGAACTCGAAGGCGGCCACGCCGCGCGGCGTGATCGGCGGCCGCTCCATGACGGCCTCGGGGTACCAGGGGTGGCGCTGGATGAAGTCCCACATGCTGCTGGCCAGCGTGCGCAGGTCGCCGCGCCAGTCGCCGGAGGGTTGGCTGGGCACGGCCTCTTCCCCGAGCACCTCGTCGATCATGAGGCTGACCAGGGCCTCCTTGCCGGGGACGTGCCGGTAGAGGGACATGGCGCCAGTCCCCAGCTCAGTGGCGACCCGGCGCATGGTGACCGCCGCGAGCCCCTCGGCGTCGGCGACGCGGAGCGCCGCCCGGACGATCCGGGTCCGGTCCAGCGGGCTGCGCCGGGTGGCCGCGGTATCCGCCTCATCGCCCCAGAGCAGGTCGTATCCGCTCCAGAACGACTCCCCCTGGGCCGCCCGCGGTTCCCCTGGCGTGGCCGGGGGTTTCCCCTGGCGCGGCCCGGGGTGCTCCAGGCGCGGGGCGCGGCTGGCGTCCCGTACCGGCTGCCTCATCCTCCGCGCTTGACATGCGTACAGTGTAGACCTAGCGTACCGTGTACGCATCAGATACAACGTACGCATTTGGAGTACGCCGTACGCAAGGAGTGATCATGACCGAGTACGCGATCCGGGCCGATGGGCTGGCCAAGTCCTTCGGCCGGACCCAGGCGCTGCGGCAGGTGAGCCTGCGGGTGCCGGCCGGCAGCGTGTGTGCCCTCCTCGGCCGTAACGGGGCGGGCAAGACCACGACCGTCCGCATCCTCACCACGCTGATCCGCCCGGACGCGGGCCGCGCCGAGGTGGCCGGCTTCGACGTCACCGCGGACGCCGAGCGGGTCCGCGCCCGCATCGGCGTGGCCGGGCAGAGCGCGACCATGGATGAGCTGCTCACCGGGCAGCAGAACCTGGACATCATCGGGCGCATGTACCACCTTGGCCCGGCCCGGGCGCAGCAGCGCGCCGCCGAACTGCTGGACCAGTTCGGCCTGACCGACGCGGCCGGGCGGACCGTCAAGACCTACTCGGGCGGCATGCGGCGGCGCCTGGACCTGGCGGCCAGCCTGGTGGCCGACCCGCCGGTGCTGTTCCTGGACGAGCCGACGTCGGGGCTCGACCCGGTCAGCCGGGCCGCGATGTGGCAGGCCATCCGGGACCTGGTGGCCGCAGGCACCACCGTGCTGCTCACCACCCAGCACCTGGAGGAAGCCGACCAGCTGGCCAACGAGATCGTGGTGATCAGCGACGGCATGGTCGCCGCGGCAGGCACCCCGGCCCAGCTCACGGCGGCGGCCGGGCAGGCCCGGCTGCGGGTGACGCTCGCTGAGGCGCGGGCCGCCCAGCTGGCCGGGGTCCAGGCGGCCCTGGGCCCGGGAGCCCGGGCCGACGGCCGCGTGGTTACCGCGCCCGCGCCGGACGGGCTGGCCAGCCTGGCCGCCGCGATCACCCGGCTGGAAGGGGCCGGCGCCGCCGTCCACCAGGCCGGTCTGGAGTACCCCACCCTGGACGAGGTGTTCGGGAGGCTCACCAGCGAGACCAGACCGGAAAGCGAAGACCGTACCGGGACCCGCGACGGCGGATCCCGCCGATTGGAGACCACCGCATCATGACCGCCCTGATCGTCGAACCCCTCACCCCCGCCTCCCGGGCCCGTTTCGCGCTGACTGACGCCGTGACCGCGACCCGCCGTTTCCTGCTGCGCAGCCTGCGCCAGCCCGACATCGTGATCGGCAGCCTCCTGATGCCGATCGTGTTCGTGCTGCTGTTCGGGTACGTGTTCGGCAGCTCGATCCACGTGCCCGGCGGCAACTACCGGGCCTACCTGATGTCCGGCCTGTTCGCCCAGGCCACCCTGTTCTCTTCGGCCGCGGTGTCCGTCGCGGTGGCCACCGACATGTCCGAAGGGGTGATCGACCGGTTCAAGGTGCTGCCCATCGCCCGGTCCTCGGTGCTGATCGGCCGGACCGTGTCCACGGTCATCGCGGGCCTGCCCTCGACGGCCGTGATGATCACCTGCGCCCTCGTGGTCGGCTGGCGGGCCGAGAACGGCCTGGGCAACGCAGTGGCCGGCTTCGCGCTGCTGTCCCTGTTCGGTTTCGCGATGGGCTGGGTAGGCGTGGTGATCGGCCTGTACGCCAAGAGCCCGCAGTCGGCGGACGTATTCGCCATGGTGCCGTCGTTCCTGCTCGGCTTCGTGTCCAACGTGTTCGTGAACACGGCGAACATGCCGGCCTGGCTGCGGGTCTTCGCGAACTGGAACCCCATGTCCGCGGTGGTGGTCGCGTCGCGCACCTTGTTCGGCACCAGCCAGGGCGTGCCGGAGCCCCCGGTGTGGTCACTTCAGCACCCGGTGATTACCACCCTGGGCATGAGCATCATCCTGCTCGGCGTGATGGTGCCGCTCGGCGTGCGCCGGTACAGCCGGGCGGTCCGGTAACGGTTGGGTCACAGTCGCCTGCGTACCGATCTGCCCGGCCGACCGCGCCGAATTACAGCGCGGAGGGGGAGGCTGAGGCAGCACATGGCGCACCGCGGCATGTCTGCCTCGGTCTGGTTATCACCTGGATAGCTGACTAGGACCCTTCCGTCCTGCTGTTCGCCGCAGGGGCTAATGGCCTCGCGCCAGCCCCGGAAAAGGGTAATTATGCCTGGTCAGGACGACATCAACTCACCAGCAGACCGCGCCCGTGATGACGGGAAAGAGCGGGGGCGCCTGTCGCGGCGTGCGATCCTGCGGGGCGCCGCCGGGGCCGGGGCCGCCGGAATCGCCGCTACCGCGCTCGCCGGCACAGCGATGCCCGCCTTCGCCGCCGCCTCCGGGCCGGCACATGACCCGAAGGACAGGGCTAAGGACACGGACACCTCGGAACCGGTCGTCGTGCACGTGCGCGACGCGAGGTCAGGAGAGATCGACGTGTTCCGTGGCACCAGCCAGACCCGCCTGCGTGACCCGGAACTGGCCGCCCGCCTGGTGCGCGCGAGCCGGTGACCGCCCAAGCCCCCTGTCATTCGCCGCACCAACCTGAGAGGTAATGATGTCTTCGCATCGCGAGGCGCCTGAGATCTCGAAAGATCCCGTCGCCGACAGTACGGATGTTTACGCGTTTGTCAGCCCGGACCGGCCGGGCACGGTCACCCTGATCGCCAACTACATCCCGCTCCAGGAGCCTGCGGGCGGCCCGAACTTCTACGAGTTCGGCGACGACGTGCTCTATGAGATCCACGTTGACAACAGCGGTAGCGGTCTCGCGGATATCTCCTACCAGTTCCGCTTCGAGACCATACTGACCACCCCGGGAAGCTTCCTCTATAACACCGGCCCAATCGGGTCGCTCAGCGACCCGAACTGGAACAGCAAGCAGTTCTACCAGGTCACCCGGGTGGACCGGTCCGGCGCTCACGTCCTGGCCGCCAAGCTCGCCTGCCCGCCGTGCAACGTCGGCGTGCTGTCCACCCCGGACTACGAGGCCAAGCTCGGCAACCCGGCCATTCACCACCTGGCCAGTGGCGTGTCGGTCTTCGCGGGCCAGCGCGCCGAGGAGTTCTACGTCGACCTGGGATCGATCTTCGACCTGGGCAACCTGCGCCCTCTCCAGTCGGCCAACGTCTACGCAAAGGCAGCCGGGCTGAAGAACGCACCCGGCGTGAACGCCACCAATCGCCTGAACGTGCACTCCATCGCGATCCAGGTGCCGATCTCTGACCTGACCGTGAAGGGCCGCCCGACGATCGGCGTGTGGACCAGCGCGAGCCGCCAGCGCGTGCGGGTGTCGGACGAGGGAAGCGGCTCCTTCCACAGCGGCCCCTTCGCGCAGGTGTCACGGCTGGGCAACCCGCTGTTCAACGAGGTCATCGTGCCGCTGGGCAAGAAGGACTACTGGAACAGGCAGCTGCCGGTGCACGACAAGCAGTTCGCGACGTACGTCGCGCACCCCGAGCTGGCTTCGTTGCTGCCCGTCCTCTACCCAGGCGCCTTCCCCAATCTCGCGGCCCTGGACAAGGCCGGGACGGCCCGCGCCGACCTGGAAGCGATCCTGCTCACCGGGATCCCCTCCGGCCTGATCAAGGGCTTCACGAACTACACCGGCGCCGTGCAGGCCGACATGCTGCGGCTCAACACGTCGATCCCGCCGACCCCCGCCAGTTCCTCGACGTTCAGCACGCTCGGGCTCGTCGGCGGCGACCCGGCCGGATTCCCGAACGGGCGCCGGGTGATCGACGACGTGGTCACCATCGAGCTGCGGGCCATCGCCGGAGCGGTGTACCCGCTGATCGACCCGAAGTACAAAGTTGACGCGGTCGTCCCGTCGGTCACCGACGGCCTGACCGGCGCCAGCGTTACCAATCAGCCCCTGGCGGCGTTCCCGTACCTGGGAGTGCCCTACGACGGTTACGACAACCCCTCCTGACGGGCGATACCGGCCGGCGGCCAGCGATGCCTGCTGGCCGCCAGCCGGCTCCCGCCACGTCCGTCCCGCGCTCGACGGCTTCTCAGCCCCGACGAAAGCAGGAGCACAACGCGATGAGCGAGCATGTCCCAGGCCCCTCCCACTCCGGCAGCGTGGTACTCAACGTCGGGCCCGGTATCGGCGCCCTGGTCCTGCACGTACCCGCGGACCTGGACCGTCGCGAGATCGAGATCAGCTCACACGCCAGGCCGGCCGCCCCGCGCACCCACTCGCAAGTCCGGGAACGCCGGACCGCCGGCCGCGTGCAGTACGCGGCCGTCTACCCCGACCTTGCCGCCGGTGACTACACCATCTGGCGGGACGCCACCACCGTGCTCGGCGCCGTCACCATCGAAGGCGGTCACGTCACCAGCTACCAGTGGCCTGACGCCCTGCTCCGCGCCCCGGAGAGTCACGCCGACCGGGGGTCCCGGCGGTAGAAACCGGTGGCGGCTGGGACCGGGTGCTGACCACGCCCGGAATGAGCGTCATACTGCTCGGCGTGATGGTGCCGCTCGCGGAGCGTCCGGCCGTAGCCGGACGCGGGGAAGCACGAGGTCCGGCCACGCCGGACGCGGGGAAGCACGAGGCTTCCGGCCACGCCGGACGCTTCGAAGTAGGGAGTAGCCATGGCACGGCTCGGCAACATGTACGGCCCGGACGCGACCTTCCTCGGCGTACCCCCGGCGGAACTGGACGACCCGGCCTCCTGGGCCGGGACGGACATCCTCATCATCGGCGCCCCGTTCGATGGCGGGACCTCGCACCGGCCCGGGGCCAGGTTCGGCCCGCAGGCCATCCGGTTCACTGACTACCTGCCGCATGACGGTTCACGGCCCCATCTCGCCCTGGGCGTGGATCCGCTGGCGGAACTGCGGATCGCGGACGCCGGCGATGTCGAGATGCCGTCCGGCGATACCGAGCTTTCGCTGCGGCGGCTGGAGGAGGCGGTGCAGCGCGCGAGCGAAGCGGGCGCGATCCCCGTCATCCTCGGCGGTGACCACACGATCGCCTTCCCGGACGCGACCGGCGTGGCCCGGCACGTGGGGTGGGGGCGCCTGTCCGTGATCCACTTCGATGCGCACGCCGACACGGGGGACACCCAGTTCGGCTCGCTGTACGGCCATGGCACGCCGATGCGCCGCCTGATCGAGTCCGGTGCGGTGCGCGGCGACCGTTTCCTGCAGATCGGACTGCGCGGCTACTGGCCCGAGCCGGAGACCCTGGCCTGGATGGCGGACCAGAATATGCGCAGCTACGAGATGACCGAGGTGGTCACCCGGGGCCTGGACGAGTGCCTGACCGAGGCGTTCAGCATCGCCACCGACGAGTGCGACGGGGTCTTCCTGTCCGTGGACGTGGACGTGGTCGATCCGGGCATGGCCCCGGGGACGGGGACACCCGAGCCCGGCGGCCTGACCGGGCGTCAGTTGCTGGACGCGGTCCGGCGGATCGCGATGGAATTGCCGCTGGCCGGGGTGGACGTGGTCGAGGTCGCGCCACCGTACGACCACGCGGAGATCACCGCGTTCCTGGCCAGCCGGGTGGTGCTCGAAGCCCTGTCCGGGATCGCGTGGCGGCGCCGCCGGGCGGCAGGCGACCCGGACCGGCCGGCCCGGGACCCGAGCTCGCCGCTGCTGGAGGGCCGCGGCTGAGCTCTGGCCCTCCAGGCGTAGCGCGCCGGGCACGGGTCACGTACCGTGACGGCGTGGGACCGCTGAACCGCGTCGCGAGCAGGCCACGCCAGCTGCTGCAGGCCCTCGGCATCCGGTGGATCGATGCCGGCGCCGCCGCGCTGGTGGCCGTCCTGGTCGAGATCAACGTGGCCGTGGGCGGGGGACCAGGTGCCGCCCCGCTCGATGCGGTCGCCTACGTGTTCGGCGCGGCCCTGGCCCTGCCGATCCTGTTCCGCCACCGGTGGCCCCTGGGCTCCCTGATCGCCTGCTCGGTGCTGCTGTTCCTGTACTACACCCTGGATCGCCGGAACATCTCTCCCGCGCCGTTGCTGTCCCTGCCGCTCTACGACGCCGCGGTCGCCGGGTACCTGGCCGCCGCGATCGCCATCCCCGCCTTCTACATGTCCGTCGGCCTGTTCGTGGTGGACATATCCACTCATCAGAGCCTGGTCTCACTGGTCGCGGAGTTCCTGCCCAGCATCGCGGTACTTGTGCTGGCCATCATGCTGGGCGAGGTGATCCGCAGCCGTCGCGCGCTGGCCGCGGAGACCGCGGACCGGCTGCGCCTGGCCAGCGAGGAACGCGACGCTGAGGCGGGTCGCCGGGTGGCCGAGGAACGGTTGCGGATCGCCCGGGAACTGCACGACACCGTGGCGCACAGCATGGCCACCATCACCGTGCAGGCCGGGTCCGCCCTGCACGTGCTCGGCCCGGCGGACCAGGACGACGGCCTGGACGGCAACCTGCGCAGCGCACTCACCACCATCCGCGCGACCAGCAAGGCGGCGCTCACCGAGATGCGGGCCACGCTGGCCCAGCTCCGCAACGAGACTCCCGATGAATCAGCCGAGCTGCGCGCGGCCGGGCTGGACCGGGTGCCCGCGCTGTGCGAGGCGGTGACCGCCGCGGGTGCCCCGGTCACCCTCACCACCGTGGGCCAGGAGCGGCCGCTGCCCCCGGCCGTGGGCCATGCGGCCTACCGCATCCTGCAGGAGTCGCTGACCAACGTGCTGCGGCACGCGGGGACGCAGGCCCAGGCGATGGTGTGCCTGAGCTACGAGCCGGAGGCCCTGTCCATCCGGGTGAGTGACGACGGCAGCGGTCCCCTGGCGGCGGACGGCGGGCCCAGCGGCCACGGGCTGACCGGCATGGCCGAACGGGCCGCGGCGGTCGGCGGAACTTTCTCCGCCTCAGCCGGACCGGACGGCGGCTTCGAGGTGATGGCACGGCTCCCGGCCGCCGCGCCAGACCGGGCCGCACCGGACGGGGCCACGCCAGCCGTCGCCGGGCCAGCCGTCGCCGGGCCAGCCGGGAGCGCGGTGGGCCAGGATGCGGCGCACGGGACGGCGCCGGCGACCGCCGCAGATTCCGCCCGATGATCCGGGTGCTGCTGGCCGACGATCAGGCCCTGGTCCGCGCGGGCTTCCGGATGCTGCTCGAATCGGCCGAGGACATCACGATCGTCGGCGAGGCGCCCAACGGCGGAACCGCCGTGGCCCTGGCCCGTGAGCTGCGCCCGGACGTGGTGCTGATGGACCTCAGCATGCCTGAGGTGGACGGTCTCACCGCCACCCGGCGGATCACCACCGACCCGCACCTCGCCGCGGTCCGGGTCGTGGTGCTGACCACGTTCGATGACGACGAGCACGTGTTCGGGGCGTTGCGGGCGGGAGCGAGCGGGTTCCTGGTCAAGGACGTCGAGCCCGAGGAGCTGCTGCAGGGCGTGCGGGTGGTGGCCCGGGGGGACGCGCTCCTCGCACCCAGCGTGACCCGGTCCCTCATCGCGGCGTTCACCAGCGGAGGCGGCCCCGCCGGCGGCCTGGGCGCGGGCGGTTCTGGCGCCGGTGGCCTGAGCGCCGGCGGCGGGACGGCGCGGACCGGCTCCGCCCCGGCCGTGGCGGGTTCCGGTCCGGCCGGGGCCGCCAGCCGCGGGCGGGGGAACCTCCCCCGTCCCGCCGCCCTGGCCCCAGGAGTGGCCTCGCTTACTGAGCGGGAGCGCGAGATCGTGGCGCTGGTCGCGGCCGGGTTGTCCAACGACGAGATCGCCGCGGACCTGGTGGTCAGCCCGCTGACCGCGAAGACCCATGTGAGCCGGGCGATGATCAAGCTGGGCGCGCGGGACCGCGCTCAGCTCGTCGTTCTCGCCTACGAGAATGGGCTCGCCGAGCCCGGCCACCCCTAACGACCAGTTCGGCCAAATGATTACAGAGGACTAACAGCGCCTCGCCCAGCGTTCCAAAACGGCCGGAATGCCGCTCAAATTGGACCAGGAGGTCAGCCGCAGAACGTCTGATAGAGCCAGGGAGCGCTCATGCGGTTCTGCCCGAACTGCGGGAATCCGCTTGGCGGATCGCCACGGTATTGCGCGGGGTGCGCGACTCAGGTGGGGCCGGAGGACGAGCCACCGTCCGCGTGGCTACCGCAGGCGGCTTCGTCCGTCTCGCGCCCGGTGAGCACCCCCGTCTCCCCCTGGTCCTTTCGCGACCCGCCCGCTGAGCCATCCTGGCCCGCCCGCCATCCGTCCCGGGAACCAGACGAATCGCCCTGGCCTGCCAGCACGCCACCCTGGGCCGACAGCGCACCGCCCTGGGCCGGAAGCACGCCGCCCTGGGCGGTGACCGCGCAGCCGGCCGCCGAGGACCAGATGGCGGCCGTGGTCACCCGCGACCCCGGCGCCAGCCCGCCAGACACCGGGGAAGCCGCGCGCCCGGACCGACGGCTCCGGCTGTCCCCGGGCCACGGGATGACGATCACCGCCATGGTGACCACCGTGGCCCTGCTGAGCACCGGGGGCATCGCCGCCTGGCAGGTCGGCCAGATGGGCTCCCGGGCGCCGGCCGCGAACAGCAGCCCGGCCGGGCGCGGCACCGGGAGAGCCCGGCCAGCACATAGCCGGCGTCCGGCTCCCACCCCGTCCCGCGCAGCCGCGTCCCCCGCGGGGCCACTGGCCGGCCAGGGCGCCGTGACCGTCACACCGGCCGCGGCCGTCCAGCCGAACGTGCACCCGGTCATCATGCTGCTGGACAGCTACTTCGCGGCCATCAACCAGCATGATTTCCCGGCGTACAGCAGCCTGTTCATCCCGGCCATTCGCGCTACCATGCACAATTTCGGGCCCGGATACCAATCCACCCGGGACTCCCGGGCCAGGCTGACCGGGCTGGCCCGCACCGGCCCGGAAGGGCTCGCCGCCATGGTGACCTTCGTCAGCCGGCAGAACCCGGCCGACAGCCCGGACCACGCCGCGTGCGACCGGTGGCGCATCACCCTGTTCCTGAAGAGCGATGGCCACGACTACCACATCCGGCGCCATCGGCCTGGTTTCCCGGCCGATACCTTCCGCGCCTGCCACTGACCCGAGCCAGCACGGACCGCGTCCTACTCCTCCGGGAGTACTCCCGCCGAAGACCCCGGTCCGCAACTGCCTCCCTGTGGAGGACGCCCTGGCCGCCGCCGGTCACGAGTATCGAGGGACACCTACTCCTCCGGCTCGCAGGAGACCGACATGCCTGGCTCATCCACCCTCCGCCGCCCCGTCACCCACCACCCGACCCGCGCCGGGATCGTCGGCTCGCTCGGGCGCGCCTGCTTCCGGCACCGCCGGCTCACCGTCATCGCCTGGATCGTCGGGGTCGCGTGCCTGATCACGCTGTGGACCAGGTTCGGGGCTCCCGCCCAGAACGACTTCACCGGCAGCGACCCCGGGCAGACCCTGCTCAACCAGCATTTTCACCAGCAGTCCGGCGACACGCTCACGCTGGCGATTCACTCCACGGCCCCGGTCGGCTCCCCCGCTGTCCGGGCACGGGTCACCAGCGCGCTCATCCCCTTCACCCGGGCGCCGCACGTCACGTCCGTGACCAGCCCGTATCAGGCCGCCGGCCAGATTTCGGCGAATGGCCACGAGGCCTTCGCCGTCGTCCAGTTCGGCGTGCCGGCAAGCAAGATCAGCAACGGGGAAGCTCTGGCGCTAATGCAGGACGCCAGGTCGATGTCCGGACGGGGAGTGAACTTCTACCTGGGCGGCGACGTGGTCGACCTGGCGGAGACACCGTACGGCGGCCCGACGGAGGGGGTGGGTGTGCTGGCGGCCGCGATCGTGCTCCTGATCGCGTTCGGCTCCCTGCTGGCCATGGGGCTGCCCGTGCTGACCGCCGTACTGGGTATCGGTGCCGGGCTGTCGCTGATCGCCCTGCTCGGCCACGTGTTCCCGGCCCCCTCGTTCTCCCCGATCGTCGCCTCCATGATCGGGCTGGGGGTCGGCGTGGACTACGCGCTGTTCATCGTGACCCGGTTCCGTGAGGCACTGCACCACGGTGAGGACGCCGAAAGCGCGGCGGTGACCGCGATGAGCACGGCCGGCCGGACCGTGGTCATCGCCGGTACGACCGTGATCATCGGGATGCTGGGGCTGCTGGTGCTGCGCCAGTCACTGCTCAATGGGGTCGCCATCGCCGCCGCGGCCACCGTGGCCATGGTCCTGCTCGGCTCGCTCACCCTGCTCCCAGCCCTGCTGGGCTTTACGGGCACCCGGCTGGCCAAGCCCTCGCGACTCCGGCTGCCCCGGTGGCTGGGCGGCCAGCCGGCCCGCGAGGCAGCCGGCCAGCCAGGAGTGCAGGCCACGCGCCGGCCCGCCGCCGAACGGTGGGCGGCGATGATCCAGCGCCGGCCGGTGCTGGCCGCGGTAGCCTCCGGGGGGCTCCTCCTGCTCCTCGCCGCCCCGGCGCTCGGCATGAAGCTGAGCATGCCCGATGAGTCCAGCCAGGCCCGCGGGACCATGGGGTACTCGAGCTACGCGACGATGGCCCACGGCTTTGGCCCCGGGTTCGACGCGCCGCTGATCGTGGCGGCGTCGCTGCCCTCCCGCACCGCCAGCACGACCCGGCTGGCCGACGCGATCGCGGCCACCCCCGGCATCGCCCGGGTCAGCCCGGCCCAGGTCAGCCCGGACGGCCGGGCCGCGCTCATGATCGCGTATCCGACCACGGGTGAGCAGGACGCGGCCACGAACGCCCTGGTTAACCAGATCCGCACCACCGTCATCCCGCGCGCTACGGCGGGTACCGGCGTGCGCGCCTACCTCACCGGGCCGAACGCCGGCAACGTGAGCTTCGCCAACATCGTGGGGCAGCGCCTGCCCTGGCTGATCGGCGTGGTCGTCGTCCTGTCCACGCTGCTGTTGCTGGTCATGTTCCGGTCGGTCACGGTCGCGGTGAAGGCGGCGCTCATGAACCTGCTGTCCATCTCCGCCGCGTACGGCGTCCTGACCGTCATCACGCAATGGGGGTGGCTCGGCCACCTGTTCGGCTTCCCCGAGAAGATGCCCGTCACCACCTGGGTGCCGATATTCCTGTTCGTGATCCTGTTCGGCCTGTCCATGGACTACGAGGTGTTCCTGCTCTCCCGGATCCGGGAGTCCTACGACGCGACGGGCGACAACGCGGCCTCGGTCGCCACCGGGCTGGCCCGGACGGCCCGGGTGATCACGGCCGCGGCAGCCATCATGGTCGTGGTCTTCCTGTCCTTCGTCCTCGGCGCGGACGTCTCGGTGAAGCAGGTCGGCCTCGGGCTGGCCGTGGCGGTGCTGATCGACGCGACCGTGGTCCGGATGGTTCTGGTGCCCGCGGTGATGGAGCTGCTCGGCCCGGCGAACTGGTGGCTGCCCCGGCCGCTGGCTCGCATCCTGCCGAAGACATCCCCTCGCGAGGGCGAGCCCCCGGCCGACGCCCGGGCTCTGGTCCCCGCCACGGACCTCCCAGCCGACGGCTGAGGCCTCGCGGGCGGAGAACGCCCGGCGCCACCGGATGCCGGTGGCGCCGGGCGTGGTCCTTTTGGCCAGTTCTGCCCTATCCGCCAATCTCATTAATCCCATTCGCGACCCGGCAAATCCTTTACTCTGACCATGATCGGTCGATTCCAGGCTGGCAACGGTGGCGGGACTGGAGTTGCCGACGCCCGTCGACCGCGTGTTCCCGCTGCAGCCGGGCAGCCGACGGCGCGAGCCCGTACCTGCATCGGCGCATGCCGCCGCGAGGATACCTGATCGGGCCGCGCCATCCGGCCGGTCCAGGCCTGCCGCTTCGCCCCGCGGCCTTCCTCGCCGGGGCATTCCGGCCAGCGGACCGCCAGGCACTCGGGTTCCGGGCACCGGAGTTCCCAGCCCCCGGGGTCCAGGCACGCTGCCCCTAAGCACGGGCGCCGGAAGCACCGTTAGCTAATCCATCCGGTTGGATAGGCGGCGCCGGGATCCTCTGGGGATTTGATCGAGCGGATCTATACTTGCTGGATGCTGGATGTGACCAGGCTCCGCGTACTCGTGGCGGTGTCCCGGCACGGCTCGGTGACCGCGGCGGCCCGGGCGCTGAACTACGCCCAGCCCTCGGTGAGCCATCACCTGTCCCGGCTCGAGGCCGAGACGGGGGCGCTGCTCACCCAGCGGGCCGGCCGCGGGGTACGGCTGACCGACGCGGGCCGCCTCCTGGCGGAACGGGCCGAGGAGATCCTGGGCCGGCTAGACGCCGCGGAGAACGAACTCGCCGCGCACGTGGGCCTGCGGGCGGGCCGGATCCGGCTGGCCGCTTTTCCCTCGGCGCTCAGCACGCTGGTGCCGATGGCCGCGGCCCGGCTCGAGGCCGAGAACCCTGGCCTGGATCTCACCCTGGCTGAGGCGGAGCCGCCGGAAGCGCTGCGCATGCTCCGGGCCGGCTACGTGGATGTGGCGCTGGTCTTCCGGCACTACCAGGACGGCGCGACGGTCAGCCCACCGGGAGACTCAGACGAGGGCACCCGGTCCCGGCTATTGCTGGACGACCCCATCCACCTGGTCACCCCGGCCGCGGCAGCCAGCGCGGATCCTCATCCGTTCCGGATCGCGACGGCCGATGAGCCTGCGCTGCCCCCCTGGCCAGACCTGGCCGACTATGCGGAGTACCGCTGGATCGGCGGCTGTGAGCGGTGCCGCAGCTACCTGGTCTGGCAGTGCGAGCTGGCCGGCTTCAGCCCCAAGATCGCGTTCACCACGGACGACTTCGTCGCGGTCCAGGCGCTCGTGGCGGCCGGCCTGGGGATCACGACGCTCCCCGGCCTGGCCCTCCGCGCGGCGCGCCACCCGGGCGTCCAGGCCACGCCGCTGCCCGGGTCGCACCGGCAGGTGCTCGCCGTGACCTACGGTGAGGCGCCGGAGCCGCCTGCCGTGGCCCGGCTGCTCGACGTGCTCAGTGTGACCGCGGGCGCGGAGCGCCCGCCCGTCCTGGCGTGATCCAGACCGGGGCGGCGTGGCCTCAGATCGACCGGCCGTGGGCCTGCCAGTAGGGCTCGCGCAGACGGCGTTTGAGCAGCTTGCCGCTGGGATCGCGGGGCATCTCGCGGATGAAGTCAATCTCTGACGGCCGCTTCAGCCGGGCCAGTTTCCCGTCCAGCGACCCGAGGATGTCCGCGGCCAGCTCGGGTCCCGGGGTCCGGTCCGCAGCGGGCTCGATCACGGCCATCACCCGCTCCCCCCACTCCTCGTCGGGAACGCCGAACACGGCGACGTCGGCCACGCCGGGGTGCATGATGAGCTCCGCCTCGACCTCGGCCGGGTAGATGTTCACCCCGCCAGAAATGATCATGTCCGCCTTGCGGTCGCAGAGGAACAAGAACCCGTCGTCGTCGAGGTAGCCGATGTCGCCCACGGTGAAGAAGTCGTGCAGCCGGGCCGCCTCGGTCTTGGCCGGATCGCCCTTGTACTCGAACTTCGTGGTGCTCATCTTCATGTAGACCGTCCCGGGTGTCCCGGGCGGGCATTCCTTGCCGTCGTCGTCGGCGACCATGACCTCGCTCACCGGCCACGGCCTGCCCACGGTGCCGGGGCGGGCCAGCCAGTCCTGCGGGGTGGCGAGGGTGCCGCCCCCCTCGGTGGCGGCGTAGTACTCATAAATCCGCGGGCCCCACCACTCGAGCATGGCCCGCTTGAGCGGCACCGGGCAGGGCGCCGCGGCGTGGATCATCCAGCGCATGGAAGACACGTCGTAGCGGCGCCGGGTGGCCTCCGGCAGCGTGAGCAGCCGCTTGAACTGGGTGGGCACCATGTGCGTGCTCGTCACCCCGTACCGCTCCACGCAGGCCAGCGCGGTCTCGGAGTCCCAGCCGTCCATGTACACGAGGGTGTGGCCCAGGTGAATGGCCGCGCCGCCGAACAAGGTCACCGCGGTGTGGTAGTTCGGGGAGGTGACCAGGTGCGTGTTGGGCTGGCCGGGCGGGACGCCGAACATCTGCAGCAGGGCGGTGGTCAGTTCCGCCGCGTCGTCCGGATCGATCCCGGACAGGTCCCGGCGCACTCCCTTGGGGCGGCCGGTGGTGCCCGAGGTGTAGTGCATGGTCGAGCCCGCCACGCGATCCGCGGGCGGGCCGGCGGGCTGCCCGGCGAGCAGGTCCGCCACCGGCAGGAACCCGGGGATCTCGCCGACGCTGAGCCGGGCTCCGGCGGGCAGCCCGGCCAGGTCCGCGGCCGCGGTCCCGGCCGCGGCGTACCGCTCGTCCACGAAGAACGCCTTGGCCTCGCTGTCGGCCACGATGTAGGCGATCTCCGGCGGGGTGAAGTGCCAGTTGATCGGCGTGTAATACCAGCCGCCCTGCAGCGCGGCCAGGTAGATCTCCAGCGCGGCCCCGCCGTTGGGCAGCAGCACCGCGATGCCGTCACCAGGGCGCAGGCCCAGCCCCCGGAGGGCGTTAGTGAGCTGATTGACCCTGGCCAGGAGCTCTCCCGCGGTGCGCTGAGTGCCATCCGGCTCGATCAGCGCGATCCAGCCGGGATCCGCCTGTGCCCGGCTCCAGAACGCAAGCGCCATCGCCCACCCTCCTCGGAAACTACTCACGAGTAGATCACGGTCCGGGGCGTTCGCCCATGTTCCGCGTAACTTTGCCAGGCGACTGCGGCGCACCCGGCGCAGCGGCCTGGCCGCGGCCGCGTACCCGCCGCACATCCCTCCCCGCGGTCCGGCGTACCCGCTGCACCGCCCGCCGCCGTACGGTACAAGTTGAGCCGGCGGGTTCGGACGAGAGGCAGGCATGAAACGGATCCTGGTGCGTACCGGCCAGGCGGTCGCGGCGATAACGGCCGGGGCCCTGCTGGCCGGATGCCAGTTCGCGGTCGTCCCGCCCAAGAAGCACGCCGCCGCCAGCCCCACCGGCTCGCTCCGCAACCCATACGGCTACCGGCTGGCGGACGCGCCCGCCCTGCTGACCCAGTGCGCGGTTGACACGGTCGGCCTGCGCCCCGGCACCGGCCTGGACTGGTTCAGCCACGGCCAGGTCACGGATCAACACCACCAACGCGGACAACTTCACCAGCTGGTGGGCTGCGCATAACAAACCGGGACCGTACCCGCAGACGTTCGTGATCGACGGCCACCGGACCCACTACCTGGAGTTCGGCACCACCTGGGTGAAGAGCGGCAGCGTGTGGATGCCCGCTCACGTCGGCAACCAGAATCCGCAGGCCATGGACTACTCGCTGACCGCCTGGACCGCGTGGACCGCGGTCAACGGCAAACTGCCCCCGGCGGTCTGCGGAACGTCGCTGACGGCCAGCCAGCTCCAGGCCCAGATCTTCGGTAACGGGACCCCTGACCCCTGGTGATCCCGTGACCGTGGCCCTGCAGCTGGTGGTGTTCTGCCTCGCCGCGGCGGTCAGCCTGGCCACGAGCTACCTGCTGGTCACCCGGCTGGAGCGGATCGGCGAGCGGCTCGGGCTGTCGGAGGCGCTGCTGGGCATGGTGGCCGCGCTGGCCGCGGACGCCCCCGAGATCACCTCGGCGGTCGCGGCCATGGCCCAGCATCAGCAGAAGGTCGGCGCGGGCGTCATCATCGGCTCCAACGTGTTCAACCTGGCGGCGCTGCTCGGTCTCGGCGGGGTGGTGGCGGGCAGCATCGCGCTGCACCGCCGGGTGGTGATTCTCGGCGGGGTCATCGCCCTGTGGGTGGCGGCGGTCTGCCTGGTCACCACGACCGGGACGATCCCGCCCGGCGCCGGGCTCGTCGCGGTGCTGGCCGTCCTGGTGCCTTACCTCGTCCTGCTCGGCGTGGGGGCCCGGCGGCTGCACCGGGTGCCGGTGGCCCGGCGCTGGGAGGGCTGGCTGGCCGTGGCGATCTCCGAGGAGGAGCAGGAACTCGAGGAGGTCATCCACCCGCCGCACGGCCGCCGCCGCGACGTGTTCCTGGCTGTGGGGGCCCTGGTCGTGGTCGTGGCGGCCAGCGTGATCATGGAACGGTCCGGGACGTCGATCGGGGCGCATTTCGGGATACCGCAGATCATCATCGGCGGCGTGGTGCTGGCCGCGGTGACCAGCCTGCCGAACGCGGTCGCGGCCGTGTACCTGGCCGCGCGCGGCCGGGGGGCGGCCATGCTGAGCACCACGCTGAACAGCAACGCGCTCAATGTCGCCGCGGGGCTGCTGCTGCCCGCCACCATCACCGGGCTGGGCCCTCCGTCGGTCCATTCGGTGCTCATCGCCGTGTGGTACCTGGGCCTGACCGCCGCCGCGCTGGCCTTCGCCTACCGGGACGGCGGGGTGCGCCGGGCCACCGGCTTCTTCATCATCGGGTCCTACCTGGTCTTCCTCGGATCATTGCTGGCCACCGCGCATTCCGCCGCGCCCGGGCCCCGGCTGACCGTGCTCCCACTCCTGATTACGGGCGTGGCCGGGGCAGCCGGACTGGCCCGGCGCCCTGGCCGGTGGGCCCGCAGACCGGGCCGGGTCACCGGCCCGCCGCCCGGGCCGCCGGGCGGTCAGCCGGGCGACGACCCGCCCGCCGCGTCCAGCACGACCTCGGACGAAAGCAGGTCGTAGGCGTCCAGGTCGACCTCTCCGAGCAAGTCGGCCGACGCGCCGAGCGCCACCGCGTGGCGCAGCGCGTCCGGCCACGCCCAGCCCTGCGTCACGGCGGGCAGCAGCCCGGCCACCACGGCCTCCGCGGACAGCGACAGCCCGGGGTAGCCCTCCAGCGCGGCCCGCCACCGCCCGCCGGGCCCGCCGGGACCCGGGGCGGCCGCGGCCAGCAGCGCCGCGCCGGACAGCATGGCCGCCGCCCGAGAACCCCGGTTCACCAGGGTGGCCGGCCCCTCGGATACCCCCGCACCGGGAACCCCGCCGGTGGACGCGAGCAGCACCAGGGCGGGGCGGCGGTCCAGGCTGCGCCACAGGGCCGGGCCGCCGGCGTGGATGATGGCGGGCACCGACGCCTCCGCCGCGTACGTAGCCAGCGACGCGTAAATGTCCAGCGGCAGGCCGGCCGCGAGCCCCCCGCTCAGCACCACGGCGTCCATGCCCGGCACCAGCTTGCGGAATTCGCCGGCGAACCGGCCGAGTTCCTCGGTGGTGATGAACGGGGCGGGCTCACTCAGCCGGGTGCTCTCCTCCCGCGCCTCATCCAGTACCTCGACAACCCGTCGTGATTCGCGGCTGATCCTGGTGAAGGCCGTGGCCACGCCCGCGCGGGCCAGGTCCGCCTCGATCAGGTCGCCCGCCCCTCCGCCCGCGAAGCCGGCCACCAGCACGTCCTCGCCCAGGCCGGCCAGGACCCGGGCCACGGCCAGGCTCCCGCCGCCGGCCCGGCTGGTCATCCGGCTGATGGGGTTGGCCGCACCCCAGGAGATCTCTTCCGCCTCGTAGCTGACGTTCACCGTGGCGTTCAGTGCGACGGTGAGGATCACGAGGCCAGTTCCGCGGCGACGGTAGCGCCCAGTTCCCAGCACGCCTCCAGGTCCGCGGGCCCGACGTCACCCACGACCGTGACCGGCGGCCGGGCGCGGCGCCACCGCAGCCCGGTCGTGATGGACTCCACTGCCCGCACCGCGCCCCCGGTGTCGTTGTTGCCGTGCACGTACAAGCCATAGTGCCTGCGCTGGGTGGCCTCCAGGCAGGGGTAGTAGATGCCGTCGAAGAAATGCTTGAGCGCGCCCGACATGTACCCGATGTTGGCCGGGGTGCCGAGCAGGTAGCCATCCGCGCCGAGCACGTCCACGGCGGACGCGGTCAGCGCGGGCCTGGTCACGACCTCGACGCCCTCGATGTCGTCGTGGCCCGCGCCCGCCAGCACCGCCTCGAGCATCGCCTGCATGGACGGTGAGGAGGTGTGGTGAACGATCAGCAGCCGGGCCATCGCCCTCGGACACTACCCTGGCGCCATGCGTTCTGCTGGTGCGGCCCTCGCGGATTTCTGCTGTGTGCTGCTCTTCGTGGTGATCGGCCGGGCCAACCATCACGCGGGCGGCGCCCTGGCCGGGCTGTGGGACACCTTCTGGCCGTTCGCCGCGGGCGCGGCGGCGGGGATGGTGGTCACGCGGTTCTGGCGGCGGCCCACCGCGCTGTTCCCCACCGGGGTTGGCGTGTGGCTCGGCACCGTGGTGATCGGGATGGCGCTGCGGGTCCTGGCCGGCCAGGGCACCGCGTTTGCGTTCATCCTGGTCGCACTGGCTTTCCTCGGCCTGTTCCAGCTGGGCTGGCGGCTTGGGTGGCGGTGGGCCAGCTCCCGGCTCCTGACCGCTGACGCCCAGGATTCGCAGTCTCCAGACCGCGGCACCCTGCCTGCCGGAAAGGACCTCCGATGACCGCGCCACGACGGCCGGCCAGCAGCCGGCCCATCAGCAGCTCAGTGGCCGGGAGCCGCGGCCACGTTGACTTCGAGCCGTAGCCGCGGCCTGCCGGTCACGCCTATCGCCTGACGCCGCGAGAGCCGCCGCCGCGCCGCCTCGGCGTTGCGCTGCAGCCGGGCGGCTTCCCGCTCCAGGACGGCCGCCCCGTCGTCGGTGAGGCGGTAGTAGCGGCGCAGCCGGCCATCGACCACTTCCTCCCGGTCCGACTCGAGCAACCCCTCCTCAGCCAGCCGGTCGAGCGCCCCGTACAGGGTGCCGGGGCGCAGCGCCAGGCGCCCGCCGGACAGGTCGGCCACCTCACCGATGATCGCGTACCCGTGCAGCGGCTGCGGGGCCAGCGCGGCCAGGATCAGGAACGTGGGCTCGCGCAGCGGATCAGTCATCCCCGCAACGTATCGGTGATCAACGTATCTCAGCAACCAAGCCGCCAGATGCGGAGGCTGGCTGTCCGGGCGCAGACCCGGGACCCAGGCTCAGCAACCGAAAACAGTCGGTACCTGGCGCGAGGATGCCTTCGTATGCGGCAGCCACTGAAGCCGCAGCCTTGGGCGTGATTGGGACTGCCCATTCGCTGGTAACCGCAGCACTGGCCGCCGCGTGGCTGCCCTGCGCACCACGGCCGCGCGGGCAGCATGAGGCCAACCGCATGAGTCATTAATATAACAAGCGTGTTATAGTGGAGTGGCGGATGTGGACCTATCGATACCTAGCCGCGGCTGCAAGAGAACGGGAAGCGCTCGTGCCGAAGGAGAAGGCTGCGCTCATCAACGCAGAGGCGAAGCTGGCCGCGCTCGGCCCGAGCCTGCCTTACCCGCATAGCAGTGCCGTGCATGGTGCTGACCGGCTGCGCGAGCTCCGTCCTCGTGGCGGCCGGAGCCCGTGGCGCGCGTTATACCGGCAGATCGGCGGAGAGTTCATCGTGGCCGCGGTGGGACCAGAGGCACAGGCCGACGCGCGCGGATTCGCCGCCGCGTGCCGCAAGGCCGAGGCGCGGTTAGCTGAGATCGAGGGCGAGGGCCAATGACGAGACTGTCAGAGTTGAAGACCGGGGAGCAGCTCGTGGCCGACGATGTCCGCGATCCGGCAGTCGCGGCGGAGCTGGCGCGGACCTCGGTGGCCAATCAGCTCGCGATCTTGATCATCCAGTATCGGGTGGAGCACGGGCTGACGCAGACGGCGCTCGCCCGCAAGCTCGGGATAAAGCAGCCGGCGGTCGCGAGGCTGGAGGCCGGGGACCATGAGCCATCCGTGGCCACCCTCGCCCGTCTGGCCAACAGGCTGAGTATCACGCTGCGCCTCGACGTCGAACCGGAGTGCGTAGTACTTGTGTCCGCCTGACCGGCGGTTTCGAAGGCTGCGAACCTCTGCGCCCTTGCCAGGCCCGTGCCTCCCGAATTAGACTGAACGTTCAGTCAGCGTGAAGGAGCGCACCGTGCCGAGTCAGCAGGACAGCCCCTCGCGGCTTTCCGACGATCTCTCCAGCGTCATCGCCCAGCAAGAAAAGATCTTCGTCGAACGACAGCCGGAGTCGGCCCGGATGGCCGACCGCGCGCAGCACAGCCTGGCCGGAGGGGTGACGTCCAGCTGGCAGATCACCGTCCCGCAGCCGGTCTGGCTCAGCCACGGCAAGGGCTCCAAGATCTACGACGTGGACGGCAACGAGTACGTCGACCTGCACGGCGGGTACGGCGCGGCCCTGGCCGGCCACGCCCACCCGGCCATCGTGGAAGCGGTGCACAGCCAGGTCGGCCTGGGCACGCACTTCGCCCAGCCCACCCAGAACGCGGTGGCGGTCGGGGAGGAACTCGCCCAGCGCTTCGGCCTGCCCCTGTGGCGATTCGCCAACTCCGGCACCGAGGCCACCATGGACGCCGTGCACCTGATGCGGTCGATCACCGGCCGGGACCTGATCATCAAGGTGGAGGGCTGCTACCACGGCCACCATGACTCGGTCCAGGTCTCGGTGGCCCCCGAGGCGGACGAGGCCGGCCCGGCCGACCGGCCGGCCCAGGCTCCGTCCAGCTCGGGCATCCCCGAAGCGATCATCAAGCTCACGCTGGTAGCCACCTTCAACGACCTGGCCAGCGTCGAGCGCCTGCTGGACGAGCACCCGGGCCAGGTCGCCGGGATGCTCATCGAGCCGATCATGATGAACGCGGGGATCATCGAGCCCGAGCCCGGCTTCCTGGCCGCGCTGAAAGACCTGCTGCACTCTCGCGGCGCGCTGCTCACGTTCGACGAGGTCAAGACCGGGCTGACCGCGGGCTACAGCGGCGCCACCGGACTGACCGGGATCACGCCGGACATCATCTGCCTGGCCAAGGCCATCGGCGGCGGCGTAGCGATCGCCGCGGTGGGCGGCTCGGCCGAGGTCATGGCGCACGTCGCGGACAACGGCTACGAGATGGTCGGCACCTTCAACGGCAACCCGCTCGCGGTGGCCGCCTGCCGCGCCATGCTCACCGAGGTGGCCACGCCCGAGGCGTACCAGCGGATCGACGCGCTCCGGCAGCGCGCGGTCAGCGGCATCGAGCGGGAGATCGCCCGGACCGGGCTGGAGGCCCACGTGGTGGCGGTCGGGGCCAAGGGGTGCGTGGTGTTCTCCCCGGAGCCCGTCCGCAACTACCGCGGCTTCCTCGGCATCGACGACCGCTACAGCCACGCGCACTGGCTCTTCCAGCACAACGGCGGCGTATTCCTCCCCCCGTGGGGGAAGATCGAGCAGTGGCTCATCTCGGTCCAGCACGACGAGTCCGACATTGACCTGCTGGTGGCCAATTTCGGGGCGTTCGCCACGGCCGTGACCAGCTGAGCGTCTGCTGACCGTAGGCTGGACGTCTAGGTTTCGGTCGTGTTTCGCCTGCTGAGTGCCCCTTTTGCGGGAAGGGCCTTGCGCCTATGCTGTCGCAGTAGTACCTGTTATTGACGGACCGTTCAGTCAGGATTCATCCGGCTGGGCGGACCGGGACCAGAACCCGGAGGAACGGGACCAGAACCCGGAACGGGACCAGTACCCCGGAGGAAGAAGCGAGCTGGTGCATCCGCGAGAAGGCTGGCCAAAGGACGGGTCACGCCCGCCGCTGTTCTCCCGCCGCAACTTCCTGGCCGGCGCCGGTGCCGGGCTGGCCGCCGTGGGCGGCGGCGCCCTGCTGGACGCGTGCGCACCGGCCCTGGCCGGGTCGGGCACCGTACCGCTGCCGCGCCCGGAAAACCCGGTCCGGTGGCCCCTCTACAGCGAGAACAAGGCGATCGCCAGCGGGCTGCAGCCCGAGACCGGCGCCACCTTGCAGATCTACAACTGGGTCGCCTACGTCAACCAGGCCTGCCTGAACCACTTCGCCAAGAAGTACAACTGCAAGGTCCAGGTGACCACGTTCAACACGATGAACGAGGCCCTGTCCAAGCTGCGCAGCGGGTTGTCGTTCGATGTATTCATGGGCGTGACCGTGGACGTGCTGGGCCAGCTGATCGAGTCCAAGCTGGTCCAGCCGCTGAACCACAGCTACATCCCGAACATCAGCCAGGCCTGGCCGGACTTCACCAACCCGTTCTACGACCAGGGCTGGCAGTACACCTCCCCGTACACGATCTACACGACCGGGATCTCCTGGCGTAAAGACCTGGTGCACGAGAACCCGTACGCCATGCGCAACCCCTGGGCCATGCCCTGGCAGTCGAAGTACAAGGGCAAGGTGGCCATCCTGGATGACTACCGCGAGGGCATCAGCCTGGGGCTGATGAAGAACGGGATCTTCGACCTGAACACCACCGACCGGGGCCAGATCGCCAAGTCCCGGCGGTCGCTGGAAGAGCTGTCCAGCCTGGTCAACGTGCGTATCGACAACAACGACTACACCGAGATCCCCACTGGCCAGACGTGGATCCACCACGCCTGGTCCGGGGACATGGCCGCGGCCCCGTACTACATGCCCAAGGGCGTGCCGGTGGAGACCGTCGGCTACTGGTTCCCCACCGACGGCCGCGGGCCGGTCGCCAACGACACCCTCACGGTGCTGAAGTCGTCCACCAACCCGGTGCTGGCGCACCTGTTCCTGAACTACATGCTCGACCTGCCGAACGTGCTGGAGAACATCAGCTTCAACGGCTACATGCAGCCGCTCAACGCGGTCACGCCGCAGCGCCTGGTCCAGGAGAAGCTGCTGCCCAAGAGCCTGATCTCCACCGCGGTGCTGCCGTCGTACTTCCGGCGCGGCGTCAGCGAGCTGCAACTGCCGGTGGACGCCGACGCCCTCTGGCAGCAGGCCTGGCTCGTCGTGAGCAACGGGATTTAGGGGAGGGCCATGACCGCACCGCCGACGTTGCCGCGATCGCTCCCGCGGCCGCGGGACGGCCGCCAGAAGCCTGCCCGGCAGAGCCGGCTGTTCTGGGTGCTGCTGGCCCTGCCCGGCATCCTCTGGCTCACCCTGCTGTTCATCGTGCCGTTCTACGCGGTGCTGGCCATCGCCATGGGGCAGCTCAACCGGCTGTTCGAGTCCCCGATCGCGGTCTGGAACCCGTTCGGGTGGAGCTCCTCGAACGTCATCAACGTCTGGCATGACCTGTTCGGCGCGACCTCGTTCGCCGGGCCCATCGTGCTGCGCACCCTGCTCTACGTGGCCATCGCCTCGCTGCTGTCCCTGGTCATCGCGTACCCGGCGGCCTACTTCGTGGCCCGCTTCTCCGGCCGCCGCAAGGCGCTGTTCCTGATCCTGCTGATCGCGCCGTTCTGGATCAGCTACATGATGCGCATGCTGGCCTGGATCGACCTGCTGCAGACCAACGGCTACGTGAACAAGGCGCTGTCTGGCCTGGGGCTGATCTCCTCGCCGATCAACTGGCTCGGCGGCCGGTGGTACACGGTGGTGCTCGGCCTGGTCTACGGCTACATCCCCTACCTGATCCTGGTGCTGTACGCCGGGCTGGACCGGATCGACCCGGCGCTCATCGAGGCCGGCCGGGACCTCGGCCTGAACCGGGTCCGGACGTTCGTCCGGGTCACCCTGCCCCTGTCCCGGCAGGCCATCCTGACCGGCATGCTGATCACCGTGCTGCCGATGCTGGGCGACTACTTCACCAACCAGCTACTGTCCGGCGCGGCCAACACCTCGATGGTGGGCAACCTGATCCAGGGCCAGCTCGGCACGCCCGGGCTGGAGGGGCAGGGCGCCGTGCTGTCCATGATCCTGCTGCTGGTCCTGCTGATACCGATGGTCTACTACGTGGTCGCCACGAACCGATCCACGCGGGAGGCGGCGTGACCGCGACCAGCGCCCCCGCCCGGGCCAGCGAGCAGTCGGGCACCCAGGCCCGCAGCGGCCTGTCCCGGCTGCTGCCCCGCCGCAACCCCTGGGGCCACCCGTGGTTCCTGGAGGGCTTCACCTGGCTGTACCTGATCTGGTCGCTGGTGCCGATCGGCATCGCGGTGCTCTTCTCGTTCAACAACGGCAAGTCGCAGAGCGCGTGGCAGGGCTTCTCCTGGCGGTGGTACTTCGGCGACCCGGTCAACTCGGTACTGCACAACCCGCAACTGCACGCGGCCGTGATCCAGACCGTCCGGCTGTCCGTGCTCACCACGCTGATCGCGGTGCCGCTGGGCGTGGCGTTCGCGCTGGGCATCAACCGCTGGCGCGGTTTCACCTCCTCGACGTTCAACTACGTGATGATCCTGTCCTTCGTGATCCCGGAGCTGATCTTCGGCGTCGCGATGTTCTTCGTGTTCACGGTGCTGTACACCTCGGTCCACCTGGGCACCCTGGCCGAGGTGCTGGCGCTGGTCAGCTGGAACGTCAGCTGGCCGGCCATCATCGTCCAGGCCCGGCTGGTCACCCTGGGCCGCCAGTACGAGGAGGCGGCCGCGGATCTGGGCGCCAACCAGATCTCCACCATGCGCCGGGTGATGATCCCGCTGCTCGGACCGGCCATCTTCGCCAGCGCCGTGCTGGTGTTCTCCGGGGTCATCGACGACTTCGTGATCGTCGACCTGCTGTCGTCGAACGCGAGCAACACGCCGATGTCCGTGATCATTTACTCGACCCAGCACGGCGGCAACGGCGGCCCGGCGCTGAACGCGCTCGGCACGATCATGCTGGCCATGTCCCTCATCATCGCGACCCTGGGCTATGTGGCCTACCGCTGGGCGACCCGCGGCGAGCGGAGCAGCGGGATCGAGGCGCTGACCACGATCGCCGGCAGCGAATAGCCCGTTCCCGTCCCCCGGGACCCGGCCAGCCCCCGCACCACCCTGGGACCCGCGCGGCCCTCGTCCGCCGATTTGCTAAGGCCAGGCTTATCAGTTTAGCCTTAGCACATGCCTGAGGAATCAAGCCTCCAGGGACCGGACGTCATGGAGGTAGCCGCCGCGCTACGGGTCAGCATCGGGCTGCTGCTCCGGCGGATGCGCCAGGTCCGGCCCGACGGCGAGCTCAGCCTGCCGGAGACGTCGGCCCTGGCCCGGCTGGACCGCACCGGCCCGGCCACCTCCGGCACGCTGGCCAAGCTGGAGCAGATCAGCCCGCAGTCGATGGGCGCGACCCTGGCCGGGCTGGAAGCCCGCGGGCTGGCACAGCGGCATCCGGACCCGGAGGACGGCCGGCGGGCCGTGCTCTCCCTGACCGAGGCCGGGCAGCAGGTGCTGCGGGACAAGCGCAGCGCCCGGGTCGCCCAGCTGGCCCAGGCCCTGTCGAACGGCTTCACGCCCGCCGAGCTCCGCCAGCTCCAGGCGGCCGCCCCACTGCTCGAGCGACTGGCGCAGACCATCTGATGGCCCGGCAGCTGACAGCCGGCCCCGACGACCGCTACCGCTGGGTGGCCCTGGCCAACACGACCGCGGCCATGTTCATGGCCACGCTCGACGGATCCATCGTCATCATCGCGCTGCCGGCCATCTTCCGCGGCATCCACCTGGACCCGCTGGCGGCCGGCAACATCAGCTACCTGCTGTGGATGATCATGGGGTACCGGCTGGTCCAGGCCGTGCTCGTGGTCAGCCTGGGCCGCCTCGGCGACATGTTCGGCCGGGTCAAGATCTACAACGCGGGCTTCGCGGTGTTCACCGCGGCCTCCATCCTGCTCTCGTTCGATCCCTTCCAGGGGGCCCATGGCGCGCTGTGGCTGATCGGCTGGCGGGTGCTCCAGGCCGTCGGCGGGTCCATGCTCATGGCCAACTCGGCCGCGATCCTGACCGACGCGTTCCCGGCCGAGCGGCGGGGCTTCGCGCTGGGCACCAACCAGGTGGCCGGCCTGGCCGGCCAGTTCGTCGGCCTGGTGGCCGGGGGCCTGCTGGCCGCGATCGACTGGCGCGCGGTGTTCTGGGTCAACGTGCCCGTCGGCGTGTTCGGCACCGTGTGGGCCTACCGCAAGCTCCGGGACAACGGCGCCCGCAACCCCGGCCGGATCGACTGGTGGGGCAACGTCACGTTCGCGGTCGGCCTCAGCGCCGTCCTGATCGCCATCACCGTGGGCATCCAGCCGTACGGGCACCACAGCATGGGCTGGGAGAATCCCACCGTCCTCGGGCTGCTGACCGGAGGGGCCGCCCTGCTCGCGGCGTTCGTGGTGATCGAGACCAGGATCGCCGACCCGATGTTCCAGCTCAGCCTGTTCCGCATCCGGGCCTTCACCGCCGGCAGCATCGCGGGGTTCCTGGTCGCCATCGCCCGCGGCGGCATGCAGTTCATGCTCATCATCTGGCTGCAGGGCATCTGGCTGCCGCTGCACGGCTACAACTACAGCGACACCCCGCTGTGGGCCGGGATCTTCCTGCTGCCGCTGACCGCGGGCTTCCTGATCTCGGGGCCGGTCTCGGGCACCCTGTCCGACCGGTTCGGCTCGCGCGGCCTCGCGACCGCCGGGATGATCGTGTTCGGCGGCAGCTTCATCGGCCTGATGCTGCTCCCGGTGAACTTCCCCTACTGGGCCTTTGCCGCGCTCATCGCCGCGAACGGGATCGGCAGCGGCATGTTCGCCGCCCCCAACTCCTCCTCGATCATGAGCAGCGTCCCGGCCCGGCACCGCGGCGCGGCGTCGGGCATGCGCTCCACGTTCCAGAACTCCGGCACGGCCCTGTCGATCGGGGTGTTCTTCTCACTGATGATCGCCGGGCTGGCCAGCACCCTCCCGCAGTCACTCACCAGCGGCCTGGTCCGGCAGGGAGTCCCGCACGGCGTGGCCGCGCACATCGGGTCGCTGCCGCCGGTGTCCTCGCTGTTCGCGGCGGTACTGGGGGTGAACCCGGTCGAGCACCTGCTCTCCATGGCGGGCGTGCTGGCCTCGCTGCCCGCTGCGGCCCAGCGGGTCCTCACCGGCCGCGAGTTCTTTCCCCAGCTGATCTCGGCGCCGTTCCATCACGGCCTGGCCGTGGTGTTCGCGGTGGCCGCCGGCCTGGCCGCGCTGGCCGCGGTCGCGTCCCTGATGCGGGGCGGCCGTTACGTCCACCCCGAACTCAAACCCGGGCGCACCACCACCACCAGCAACAACCAGCACACCGCGAAAGAGGAGCACGATGGCCCTGACCACCCTGGACGCCAATCCCGCCCTGGTCGTGATCGACCTGCAGAAAGGGCTCACCGCCCTACCGGGGATACCGCCCCTCGATGACGTCATCCAGCGGTCGGCCAGCCTGGCCGCGGCCTTCCGCCGGCACGGGCTGCCAGTCGTGCTGGTCAACGCCAGCGGCGGGGCACCCGGGCGCACCGAGATCAGCAGGCCCGCCTTCACCCCGCCGCCGGGCTGGACCGACATCGTCCCCGAACTGGACCAGCAGCCCGGCGACCTCCTGGTCACCAAGCAGACCTGGGGCGCGTTCCACGGCACCCCGCTGGACACGCTGCTCCGCGAGCGCGGCGTCACCCAGATCGTGCTGACCGGCGTCGCGACCAGCGCCGGGGTGGAGTCCACGGCCCGGGCCGCGCACGAGCACGGCTACCACGTGGTGCTGGCCATCGATGCCATGACCGACCGGGACCCCGACCTGCACCGCAGCAGCGTGCAGCGGATCTTCCCCCGGCTGGGTGAGACGGCCACGACCGACGACGTCCTGGCCATGCTGGACAAGACGCGGTAACCCTGCCCTCAGGGGCGCCGGGCGACCCCGCAGTAGCCCCAGCGCGAGCCGTCACTGTCGGCCATCGCCGGGTCCTCGCAGCCCCACATGCCCAGGTGGGCCACGTCAGCCGGGGCGCCCTGGTAGGGCGGCTCCAGGTGCAGCCCGGCGAAGAACCGCCGTACCGAGGCCCGGTCCCGCAGGTGCAACTGGACCGGCGCGTCCGCGTACACGTCCTCCCAGCGCTGCACCGCGAGCGGCGGCACGCCGTCCGCGGTGGCGTGGGACAGGGCGAGATAGCTGCCGGCCGCGAGTGGGGCCAGGTACTGGTGCACCAGCCCCCAGGGGTCCGACCCGTCGGCGACGAAGTGCATGACCCCGGTCATGATCAGGCCGACCGGCTGGCTGAAGTCGATGAGCCGGCGCAGTTCCGGCTGCGCCAGTAAGGTGCTGGGTTCACGCAGGTCGGCCTGGACCAGGGTGGCGTCGTCGTCGCCGTCGAGCGTGTAGCCGAACTCCGCGACCGCGGGGTCCATGTCCACGTATGCCACCCGGGCCGTGGGCCGGACTTCCCGGACGACCTCGTGGGTGTTGCCGACCGTGGGCATGCCGCAGCCGAGATCGAGGAACTGGCCGACGCCCTGGTCCGCGATCCAGCGCGCGGCCCGCTGGTGGAATCCCCGGTTCGCCCAGGCGATCTCCTCGAACTCCGGCACCACGTCCTGGAGCTTCGCCGCCGCGTCCCGGTCCACCGGGTAGTTACGCCAGCCGCCGAGCATGTAGTCGTAGATGCGGGCCGGACTCGGCCTGCTCAGGTCAACACCTGGTGGCAGCTGCGGCACCCCCGTCATCGCGCCTCCAGATAGCCCGCCCACCCCAGGTCTGGCCGCGCTGTGCTGACGAGGCAGCAGCGCGAATAGCCTCACGGCCTGTAACTGCTGCTTCGCAGCTACGGCGCAATCCTAACCCGTGGCCGACCTGTCCGGACACATCCGCCTGACCTGCGGGAGCAAACTTGCCGTTTATTTCTTCCGGTTGCCGCGATAGGACCCCGCCGCGGCAGCGTACGTATGAGGCACTGCACGCGCTATGTCCGTTAAGACACCTTGAGCTGGTCCGGCTCTTCGACGGCCACGTCCTGGGCTCCGCCGCGCAGCACCCGCAACGCGTCAGGAGCCAGGTACACCTGCACCGGGGTGCCCTGGCTGAGATGCTCGGGATGCAGGCCGTCGTTCTGCACCAGCGCCTGCAGTTGCGCGCCGGGCGCCAGCCGCAGCATGACCTGGGTCGCCGCGCCCAGGAACACCAGCCGCTCGACCATGGCCGGGACGCGGTTCGGCCCGGCCGTGCCGTGCTCCTCGATCCGTACCCGCTCCGGGCGGATCACCGCGTGCGCGGTGCCCAGCCCGTCCACGTCACCCCGCTCCACGTCCAGCGCTGACTCACCGACCTTGACGCTGCACCGCGAGCCCGGGCCCTGCTCCACCACGTCCACTTCCATCAGGTTCGACACCCCCAGGAAGTCGGCCACGTAGGTGTCCGCAGGCTCCTCGTAGATCGTGCGTGGCGTGCCGATCTGGACGATCTGGCCGGAGTTCATCACGGCCAGCCGGTCCGACATGGTCAGCGCTTCCTCCTGGTCGTGGGTGACGTAGAGGAACGTGATGCCGACCCGCTCCTGCAGGGCCTTGAGCTCCACCTTGAGCGAGCGGCGCAGCTTGGCGTCCAGCGCGCCGAGCGGCTCGTCCAGCAGCAGCACGGCCGGGCCCAGGACCAGCGCCCGGGCCAGGGCCACCCGCTGCTGCTGGCCGCCGGACAGCATCCCGGGGCGGCGCTTCTCATACGAGGTCATCTGGACCAGGTCGAGCGCCTCGTGCACCCGCTTGGCCGTCTCCGCCTTGGACAGCTTCTGGTAGCGCAGCCCGAACGCCACGTTGTCGAACACGGTCAGGAACGGGAACAGCGCGTAGCTCTGGAACACCGTGTTCACGTGGCGCTTGTGCGGCGGCACCCCGGCCATGTCCGTGCCGTCCAGCATGATCCGGCCCGAGGTGGGCTGCTCGAACCCGGCGATCAGCCGCAGGGTGGTGGTCTTCCCGCAGCCCGATGGCCCGAGCAGCGAGAAGAACTCCCCGCTGTCCACGGTGAGATCGATGCTGTCCACGGCAACTTCCGTGAACTGCTTGGTCAGTGCGACCAGCTGGATATGTCCACCAGGCACCGGGTGACCTCCTTATTTCACCGGCCGGGCGACCGCCCGGCCCATTCGAACCCCAGCTGACCGGACGCGAACCGCATGCCCAGCTCGAACGCGCGGCCGGCGCCCACCGAGGGATCCTCGAGCGCGATCTGGATGGCCAGCCCGTCCAGCAGGGCGGTCAGCGTCACCGCGAAGTCCTCGGCGTTCACCGGCCCGAACTCGCCCGCAGCCTGACCGGCCAGGACCACAGAGATGATCATCTCACGCCAGCGCTCATCGAACTTCTGCCGGACGCTGGCCACCTCGGGCAGCCGCACCGACTGGGCCCACAGGTCGAGCCAGAGCAGCCACGAGCTGGTGGGCTCGCCCTCCACCTCGACGAGGAAATTCATGGCGACCAGTTCTTCCAGCCGCACGGCGGCGCTGGACAGGGTGGCCAGCCGCCGGGTGCCTGCCTCGTACCAGGCGTCCTCGGCGTAGCGCAGCGCCTCGGTCAGCAGCTGGTCCTTGGTCTTGAAGTAGTAGATGACCAGCGCCGGGCTGGTGCCGGCCCGCGCCGCGACGTCCGCGATCCGGGTCTCGGGGAATCCGCGCTCCTCGATGACCTCGATGGCGGCCCGCAACATCTGTTCGCGGCGCTGATCGGCAGTGTCGGCGGCGTCGCCGGCGCGTTCACTCATGCGGACATCCTCGCCCAGGTTGGCGCCCGGCGGGGCGCTTTCACCCGCCGCCTTGATACCCAGGGGGGCCCAGCCACCGGCTCCTCCACTGATCTGGCGCGCGCTCTTGTGGCAAAGCTATCAGGTTTCTAGACTGAACATTCAGTCAATACCCGTGAGATTTTCTCTGGAGGACGGATTCATGGCCGCAGCACCCAGCGCAGCACGGGCCGCAGAAGGGCTCGGGGCGCCAGCCGGGTCCTACGATGCGATCGTCGTCGGCGGGGGGCATAACGGCCTGGTCGCCGCCGCTTACCTGGCCCGGTCCGGGGCCCGCACCGTGGTCCTGGAAGGGCGGCACAAGACCGGCGGCGCCGCCACCACCGAGGCCCCCTGGCCGGACGCACCGGAGTTCAAGGTGACCCGGCTCTCCTACGTGATGAGCCTGCTGCCGCCGACCATCATCAAGGACCTGGACCTGGCCCGGCACGGCTACAAGATCTTCCCGATGGGCCCCTACTACCAGGCCTTCCCGGAGGGCGGCTCGATCAAGCTGTACGCCGACGACGCCCGGCGCAACCACGAGGAAGTCTCCAAGTGGTCGAAGAAGGACGCGGACGCCATGCCGCGCTGGGACGCCTGGCTGGCCGGGCTGGCCGACGTGCTCGGCCCGCTGCTGCTCACCGTCCCGCCCAACCTCGGTTCGCGCAAGCCCCGTGACCTGCGCGAGACGCTCCGGCTGGCCTGGAAGAACCGCGGCCTGGACGTGCGCACCGTGGCCGACGTGACCCGGCTGATGACGATGAGCATCGCCGACCTGCTCGACGACTGGTTCGAGTCCCCGCAGGTCAAGGGGGCACTAGCGGTGAACGGCGTGATCGGCACCTGGGCCGGCCCGTACGAGCCGGGCACCGCGTACGTGATGGCGCACCACTCGATCGGCGACGTGGGCGACGGCCACCTCGGGAACTGGGGGTTCCAGGAGGGCGGCATGGGCGCGGTCTCCAGCGCGATCGAGCGGGCCGCCCGTGAGCACGGCGCCGAGGTCCGGCTGAACGCCAAGGTGGCCCGGGTCCTGGTCGAGGACGGCCAGGCCCGCGGGGTGGTGCTGGAGAACGGCGACGAGATCCGCGCCCAGGTGATCGTGTCCACGGTGCACCCGAAGATCGCGTTCCTGGACCAGATCGACCGGGAGCACCTGCCGCCGGACTTCGTGGGCGACATCGAGCACTGGAAGACCCGCAGCGGGGTGGTGAAGATCAACCTGGCCCTGTCCGAGCTGCCCGACTTCCTCGCCGACCCCGGCTCCAACCTGCAGGAACACCACACCGGCTCGGTGGAGATGGCCCCCACGATGGACTACATCGAGCGGGCCTTCCAGGACGCGCGGGACGGGAAGGCGGCCATCCGGCCGTTCAGCGACGGGGTGATCCCCACCGCGTTCGACAAGACGCTGAGCCCGGAGGGCACCCACATCATGTCGCTGTTCACCCAGTGGGTGCCGGCCGACTGGAGCGAGGAGCCGCACACCGCGGAACTCGAGGCCTACACGGACCGGATGATCGACTGCTACAACGAGCTGGCCCCGAACTTCAAGGCGTCCATCCTGCACCGCGACATCGTCGGCCCGCATGAGATGGAAGAGGAGTACGGCCTGGTCGGCGGCAACATCTTCCACGGCGAGCTGTCCCTGGAGCAGCTGTTCCACATGCGGCCGGCCCCGGGGTACGCGGACTACCGGACCCCGCTCCCCGGCCTGTACTACGGCAGCTCGGCCACCCACGCGGGCGGCGGGGTGTGCGGGATCCCCGGCTGGCAGGCGGCCAAGGCGGCGATCGCGGACCAGAAGAGCGCCAAGCGGGCTGGGCAGGTCCGCCGGCTGACCCGCCGCGCGTGACCCGCTCTTACCGCCCGCAACGAACACCATGAGCGACGTCGCGGCCGCCACCCCGGGACCCGGTTTTCCGGCGAACGGGGCGGCGGCCCGGCCCGCCTGGGGCCAGCCCGCGCCCGGCCGGCCCGCCCTGGCCGCGATGCTGGAGGCCCGCAGCGTAGCCCTGGTCGGGGCCAGCCCCCGGCCGGGCAGCCTGGGCGAGCGGATGGTCAGCGAGGTCACCAAGAGCCCGGCGCGACCCGAGGTGTACCTGGTCAACCCGCGGCACGAGCGGGTCGCCGGGCGGCCCTGCCACCCATCCCTGGCCGACCTGCCCAAGCCGGTAGACCTGGTCCTGCTGGCCGTGCCCGACCCGGCGGTGGAGGAGCAGCTGGCCCTGGCGGCCCGGCGGGGCGACCGCGCCGCGGTGCTGTTCGGCAGCGCGCACGAGCTGCCCGGCCAGCCACCGGGCGAGGACCGGCGGGCCAGCAGCTGACCCTGCGCGCCCGGCTGGCCGCCACGGCCCGCGCCGCGGGCATGGCGGTCTGCGGCGCGGGCTGCATGGGCTTCGTCAACGTGACCTACGGCCTGCGCGCGGTGGGGTACGTGGAACCGGACCCGCTCCCCCGCGGTCCGGTCGCGCTGATCACGCACTCCGGCTCGGTGTTCTCCGCCCTGCTGCGCACCCGGCGCGGGCTGGGCTTCACGATCGCGGTGTCCTCCGGCCAGGAACTGGTCACCACGGCGGCCCAGTACGCGGAGTACGCGCTGGGCCTGCCAGAGACCCAGGTGCTGGCCCTGGTCCTGGAGGCCATCCGGGAACCGGACCGGCTGCGTGCGGTGCTGGCCGCCGCGCGGCAGCGCGGCATCCCGGTGGTGATGCTCACCGCGGGCCGCTCGGCGGGCGGCCGGGCCCTGGTGTCGGCCCACTCCGGCGCGCTGGCCGCGGCGGACGGCGGGTGGGAGGCGCTGGCCGCCGCGTACGGCGTGCACCGGGTCAGCGACCTGGCCGAGATGGCCGACACGCTGGAGCTGTTCGCCCTCAGCGGGAGCAGCGCCCCCCGGCCCGGTCCCAGCCCTGCCAGCCCCAGCCCCGCCGATCCCAGCCCTGCCAGTCCACGCCCCGCCAGCCCGCGCCCCGACGACCCGGGGCCACCGAACCCCATCCCCAGCAGCCACGCCCGCCCCTCTAACCCCACGGTGCGCACGGGCATCGCGACCGTGCACGACTCCGGGCTGGAACGGGCTCACGTGGCCGACGTGGCCGACGAGCTGGGGGTGCCGTTCGCGGCGATCAGCGCGCAGACCACGGCGCGGCTGGCCGCCCTGCTCGACCCGGGCCTGGAACCCGGCAACCCGCTCGACGTGTGGGGCACCGGGGCCCGCGCCCAGGAGCAGCTGACCGGCTCGCTGGCCGCCCTGGCCGACGACCCGGCGGTGCGCGCGGTCGCGCTCGCCGTCGACCTGGTGCACGAGTTCGACGGTGACGACTCCTACCCGCTCGCGGTGGCCGAGACGGCCCGCCGGACCAGCAAACCGGTCGTGGTGCTCAGCAACGTGCCCGCCGCCATCGACCCGGACACCGCCGCCGCGCTGCGGGCCGGTGGCATCCCGGTCCTGGAGGGCACCCAGAGCGGCCTCCTGGCCCTGAAGCATCTCCTCGACCAGGGGGCAGACCCGGATCCTGCCTCCCCGCCCGACGTCCCCGACCGGGCCCGGCAGGAGCGCTGGACCCGGCTGATCATGGCCGGGGAGGCGCACGGTGCCCGGCTGGAAGAACTGCTCCGCGACTACGGGATCGCCGCGGCCCGGACCCTGACGGCGGACAGCCACGCCGGGGCGCTCGCCGCGGCCGCGGACATCGGCTACCCGGTGGTGCTCAAGACCGGCGAGCCCGGCATCGCGCATAAGTCAGACGCGGGCGGCGTGGTGCTGGGCCTCCGGGACCCGGACGCGCTGCAGGCCGCCTATCAGGATCTGGCTGAGCGGCTGGGCCGCCGGGTGCTGGTCTGCGAGACGATCCCGGCGGGTCCCGAGCTGTCCCTCGGCCTGGCCCGGGACCACGAACTGGGCCCGCTGCTGGTGGTGGGCGCGGGCGGGGTGCTGGTGGAACTGCTCGCCGACCGGGCCGTGGCGCTGCCCCCGGTCAGCGCGGGGCAGGCCCACCGGATGCTGGGCACGCTGCGGGCGGCCCGGCTGCTGGCCGGGGTGCGCGGCCAGCCCGCGGCCGACCTGGACGCGGTCGTGGCCGCGATCACCGGCCTGTCCCGGCTGGCCACGGAACTCGGCGGCGTGCTCGAGGCCCTGGACATCAACCCGCTGATCTGCGGCCCGGACCGCGCGGTGGCGGTGGACGCCCTGCTCATCCCGCGCTCCGGCTAGCCCGGCGCCTCAGGGAGCCTGGTGGGCTGACCGGCGCGGCTTCGCCCACCGGTCGGGCAGCCAGCGCCCGCCCACGCCGCGGACCGGGCCCCGGGCGTTGATCATCTGCTGGAAGGCCCTGGGCAGCCTCGACTGCGAGCAGCGGCCCTTGGCGTTGCGCCTGAGCACGGCCCGCACCCGGCTGGTGTAGGTACCCCGGCCGCTGATGTGCCGGTATTTACCGGTCCCATCCGCGAGCTTGTAGGTGCCGGCTCGACCGACACCAGCAGGCAGGTCCTGCGATTGAACTGATTCACGGCACTGGTCCGGTGATGAATGGCCCGGAATGATCCGTGCGGAAAACGGATAAGGCCGGAATTAATGTGGATGGTGCCACCCGCGGTGAATACGCCCCAGGCGATAGCGCTGGCCCGTGGTGAGGACGCGGAGGTGGTCACGAACTGGAAGTGCTCGGTCGTGCTGCTGGTACTGGTACTGGCGCTGGCGCCGGTGATGCTGCTGCCCGCCACGACCGCGGCGAACGCGAACGTGCCGGCCGCCGCTCCCAAAGCTCTGCGCATGATGCCCCCTGTCAGATAACGCGGCTGATCTGCGGGGGGACGTTAGCATGCAGCCTGGGCCGCAGCCCCGAATTTGACCGTCATTTGTGCGCGCTTAATCGACCGCACGGGCCGGGAGATCTTCAGCATTTATCCGGGCACGCTGCCTCATTTTACGAATAGGCGGCCGCGCATTTATCCCGCTCATTGAGTTGATCTCACCCGAGTGGGCCAGTCCGGGACGGGCAGCCAGAGTGCGCAGGGCGCATCGGCGTGGTGGAGGATCTGGATGTCTGCGGGGACGAGCCGGGTGGCGGTGGCCTGCGGGTCGGCTGTTCCGGTGTTGCGTGCGTAGCGGGGGTGCGCGCCGCCGGAGACCTGGAGCCTGATCCGGTGCCCGGCGCTGAACTGGTAGGCGGTGGAGCTCATCGGGACGGTGATCGTGGTCTCGCCGGCCGGGCGGTCGCCGGGCTGATGGCGGATCAGGCCGTCGCAGATGTTGAGTGAGCGCCCTTGCGGGTCGACGTCGCACAGCCGGGCGAACACGTCGTGGTACGGATTGCTGGCGCGGATCCGCAGCCGGGCGCTGACCGGGCCGAGGATTTCCAGGGCGTCGGTGAGCGGGGCGCTGGTGAACGTGAGGACGTCGGGGCGTGCTTCCAGCCGGGCATTGTCCACGCTGCCCGCGGTGCCCGACAGGACCGGCCCTCCCACGGAGGGGGTCGGATCGGCGGGGTCGTAGCGGAACGATGACGATCCCGCCTGCGCGGGTAGCTGGTCGCCAAGCGAGCCGTCGGGGCCCAGGTACCAGAGGTGGCTGCGGGCCTGTGGTGGCGGCCAGTCCGGTAGGTCGCGCCACTGGCCGCTGCCGCCGACGTGCACGCGCACCGGCTGGCCCGCGGGGCAGCCGGGCTGGCCGGACAGGCGGGTGCGGAACTCCTCCAGCGCCCGGGGAAACACAACGGGGTAGCCCTTGTCGAAGATGGAGGTGTGGTTCCAGGGGCCGACGATCAGCCGGACATCGGCGCCTGCCTCGCGGAGCCGGCGGTACTGCCCGAGGGTCTGGTCGAGCTGGACGTCGTCCCAGCCCGTGACCAGGCTGACGGGGATAGCCAGTTCCGCGGTTGCGGCCGTCAGGTCCACGCCGTTCCAGTACGGGCTGGCCGGGTCAGGGTTCGTGAGCAACCGCTCGAAGAGCTCTGACCGGCCGCCGAGAGCGGCTGGGTAGGCGTCGATTAGCGGTAGGGCCGCCGCGACCCGGCGCTGGTGCCTGCGCAGGCGCAGCATGGCCCTGGCGGCGATGGCCGGGCCCCGATGTGCGAACAGCGTGCCGACGGCACCGACCAGCACGTTCTGCAGGGCGAAGGCGCCGCCGGGGTACATGAACGCGTGGGGATCGACGGAACCGTCGGCGACGACGGCCCGCAGTTCCGGCGGCGACCCGGCCGAGAGCGCCCAGGCGGTATAGCCGAGGTAGCTGGTGCCGATGGTTCCCAGCGCCCCGCTGAACCAGTCCTGCTGGCGCAGCCAGGCCACGGTGGCCTGGCCGTCGGCGCGTTCGTGCCGGTACATGTCGAATACCCCGCCCGACCCGCCGGTCCCGCGGCAGCTCTGGATCAGTACGTGGAAGCCCTGGGCCGCGAGCTGTGCCCCGTACACGTAGTCCCACGGGAACCCGCGGCCGTAGGGCGTGCGGATGAGCAGTGCCGGGAACGGGCCGTCGGCCAGCGGGATGTAGTGATCGGTCAGCAGCGGTACGGCGTCGCCGGCCGGGACCGCGATCCGGTGCTGCACAGCGACCCGGCACAGCGGGCCGGGCAGGCCCCGTGCTGACAGCCGCCGCAGCGCCCGCACGTGAACTGGAAGCCTGCCTGCCTTTCCGGGACTGCCCGTACCGGTCATCACTGCCTGCCTCACCTGCCCTGAACATACAAGGCACTAAGTACGGTGTTTACGCTGCCACGCTACCAGGTACGCCGTACCTTGATATGGTGGGCCCCCGGAGGTGATGCCGGATGGCCGGGACCTGGACGGACACGGACCTGCCGATCTGGTCGCTGCCCGAGCGCGGCGAGAGGGGACCTAAGCCCCGGCACAGCCGCACCGAGATCGCCGCCGCCGCGGTCCGGATCGCCGACGCCGAGGGCATCGCCGCGGTCACCATGCGCCGGGTCGCCGCCGAGCTGGGCACAGGCACCATGTCGCTGTACAACTACGTCCCGGCTAAAGAGCACCTGGTCCAGCTGATGGCCGACCAGACGGCCGGGGAGTACACCTACCCGCGCCGCCCGCCGCAGGACAGCCGGGACGCCATCGCGGACCTCGGCCGCCAGGGCCGCGACATCGCACGGCGCCACCCGTGGCTCCCCGCGGTCATGCACCGGCCGCCGCCCATGGGACCCAGCACGCTGCGCTACATCGACTACTTCCTCGGCCTGCTGGCCAGCACCGGACTCGGCACCGCCGCGAAAATGGAGACCATCGCGATCATCAACGGCTTCGCCCTCATGTACGGCGCCATGCAGGCAGCCCTCGACGACGAACGCGCACGCACCGGCATAACCGAGCAGCAACAGCAGGCAGCACCGGTCAAGGTCCTGGCCGAAGCAGCGGCCAGCGGCAGCTACCCAAACCTGGCCGCCGCCCTGGCCACGCCATCACCCCAGCCGCGAACGGCAGACCAGAACTTCGACTCCTGCCTCAGCCGCCTCATCGACGGCGCGCTGGCCTGATCAGCCCCCGCTGATCGCTCCCGGGAAGATGGCATGATTCACTCCGTGCGCCTGCCCCCGACGACGTCGAGGTCCTCATGACCCGGACGCGTGTGCCTCCGGTGCTCGTCACCGGAGCGACCGGCCGGGTCGGGCGCGCAGTAGTCGACCTGCTAGTAGACGCGGGTGTGCCGGTCCGCGCCCTCACGCATCGCCCTGAGGCTGCGGCGCTGCCAGCGAACGTCGAAGTCGTCACCGGCGACCTCACCGTGCCCGGATCGCTCGACGCGGGACTGCGAGGTGTCAGCACCGTCTTCCTGGTTTGGACCGCCCCGCCAGCGACTGCTCCGGCAGTTGTCGAGCGTCTCGCAACCTACGCGCGGCGCGTCGTCTTCCTCTCATCACCGCACCAGACCCCGCACCCTTTCTTCCAGCAACCGAATCCGATGGCGGTGCTCCACGCCGACATTGAGCGGCTCATCGCGGCCGCCGGGCTCGAGGCGACGATCATCCGGCCGGGGATTTTCGCGTCGAACGCGTTGTTCTGGTGGGGGACCGCGATTCGCACCGACGGTGTCGTCCGCTGGCCTTACGGCGCTGCCGAGACAGCACCCGTCGATGACCGCGACGTGGCAGCCGTCGCGGCGCGGACCCTGTACCAGGACGGGCATGCTGGAGGTGACTACGTCCTCACCGGCCCCGAGTCACTGAGCCAGGCCGAGCAGGTGGGCATCATCGGCGATGTCCTGGGGCGCACGGTCAGCTTTCAGGAGCTGTCGCCGGATGAGTTCCGCAGCGAGACGGAGGGAAGCTGGCCGCGCCCAGTCGTAGACATGCTGCTCGCTGCGTGGGGCGCAACGATGGGAAGGCCGGCGTTCATCACCTCTACGGTGTCCGACATCCTCGGATCGGCGCCACGATCCTTTCGGGAGTGGGTCACCGATCACGCCACCATGTTCAGGGAAGGTCCGGCGAGTGACGAAGCCTGAGGCCTGCTGAGGTCACCTCAGTGAATGCGGCGCCGCCCGGCGGAGGTAAGCGCGGCAGCCCGGGTGCGCAGCCGCTCAGCCTGGCCGCGTAGCCGGTCGGCCCGGCGGTCGGCCACGACCTGGCGCACCACGTTGCGGCCCGGGATGCCGGTCACCCCGCCGCCGCCGTGAGTGGCCGACCCGGCCTGGTACAGGCCCGCCACCGGGGTGCGCAGGTCCGCATAGCCGGCCGCGGGGCGGGCGTGGAACATCTGCCCCAGGCTGAGTTCGCCGTGGAAGATGTTCCCGCCGACCAGGCCGTACTCTTCCTGCATCTGGTGCGGCCCGATCACCTGCCGGTGCAGCACCGAGCTGGTGAACCCGGGCGCGACCTGCTCCATCCGGGCGATGACCCGGTCGGCGTAGGCGTCCAGTTCCGAGTCGTGCGGCTCCGCGGCCCAGCGGTGCGGCACCCACTGGGTGAACATCGACATCACGTGCTTCCCGGGCGGGGCCAGCGAGTCGTCGAACACGCTGGGGATGCAGATATCGGCGAACGGCATGGCCGACGGCTGGCCCGCCACCGCCTGCTGGAACGCGGTCTCGATGTCGTCCAGGCTCTCGGCCAGGACGATCGTGCCGCCGTGGATCTGCGGGTCAGGCGCGGGATGGCTGGTGAACTCCGGCAGCCGGTCCAGGGCCAGGTTGATCTTGACGGTGCCGCTGCGGGTCTGCCAGCGCCGGATGTCGGCCACGAAGTCACCGGGCAGCACCGCCGGGTCGAGCAGCCGCAGGAACGAGATCTGCGGGTGCGCGGTGGTGATGACCGTGGCCGCGTCGATCTCCTCACCACTGGCCAGCGTGACTCCCGCTACCCGCCCGTCGCGGGTGCGGATCTCGGCCACCTCCGCCCCGGTGCGGACCTCAGCCCCGAACGACCGGGCCGCCGCGGCCAGCGCGGCGGTCACCCCGCCCATCCCGCCGCGCGGGAACCCCCACGCGCCGGCCTGCCCGTCCACGCCGCCGATGTGGTGGTGCAGCATCACGTACGCGGTGCCGGCCGAGCGCGGCCCGGCCCAGGTGCCGATCACGCCGGACACCGACAGCAGGCCGAGCATGGCGTCGCTCTCGAAGTACTCCTCGATGAGGTCGGCGATGCTGCCGGTCAGCAGCCGGGTGACGTCGACTACGCCCCGCTCGTCCAGCCCGCGCAGGTGGCGCAGCAGCAGTCCCTGCCGCCACAGATCCAGCGGCCGCCGGGAACCGAGCCTTGGCGGCACCTCATCCAGCATCGGGCCGAGCACCTGGCCGAGGGCGGCCAGATGGGCCTCGTACCGGGGGTAGGCGTCCGCGTCCGCGGCCGAGAACTTGGCGATCTCGGCGTGCCGCTGGGCCGGGTCGTCGGGCAGCCGCAGGTAGCGGCCGTCGGCCCGGGGCGCGAAGTAGGGGCCCTGAGGGAACACGTGGTAGCCGTGCCGGGTCAGGTTCAGGTCGGTGACCAGGTCCGGGGGCAGCAGGGAGACCACGTAGGACAGCGAGGTCACGGTGTAGTCCGGGCCGAACGGGTGCTCACTGACCGCCGCGCCGCCCACCACTGGCCGCCGCTCGCAGACCAGCACGTCCAGTCCGCTCCTGGCCAGGTAAGCCGCGGCCACCAGCCCGTTGTGGCCGCCCCCGATCACCACGACATCGCGGTGTGCGCTCACCGGAGCCTCCCCTCTGCTGCTGTTTCGTCCGTTGTGGTGCTGTCCTGCCCCGGCGCCGGCCCGCTCATGTCCAGCCGGGCGGCCACGTACTGGCCGATGTCCGCGCTGGGCTGTTCCATCGGGGCCAGGTAGCCGGCCGAGAACCGGCGCGAGCTCATGCCGTCCTGGACCTGCTCGCAGATGGACCAGTCCTGGCGGTTCACCAGGTCCCAGAAGCCGACCGCGTCGGAGGGGTCGAAATCCGGGCGGGCCAGCTCGGCCGGATGGAACAGGAAATCGCAGAGCACCGTGGTCGCCGCGGCGGACCGGGGCCACACGGTGAACGCGGCCACGTGGTCGGCGGACAGGCTGAGCATCAGGTTGGGCAGTATCAGTTCGCCGAAGTGCCGGGTCCGCGCCTCCTCGGGCAGGCCGGGGAACGGCGCGCGGCGGGTGGTCCCGGTCGACGTGAACGTGGTCGCCCCGGGGCGGTGCGGGATCCCCGCCGCCCAGTCCACGTCGCCACCGCCGCGGCGGAAGGCCGGCACTAGCTCGCACAGTTCCGGGTGGACCGGGCCGCAGTGGTAACACTCGTTGTAGTTCTCCAGGATGACCTTCCAGTTGGCGGCCACGTCGTAACGCAACCGGGCCCCGGAGCGCAGGCCGGCCAGCGGATAGGCGGCCGTCCGGGCCGCGATCTCGCCCACGGTGGCCTCCAGCGAGTCCCCCGGCCCGGCCGTAGCCGGGTCAGCGAGCGGCTCGAGCCGGGCGAACACGAACCCGCCCCAGGTGGCCACGTCCACCCGGTGCAGCGACAGCGCGGCCCGGTACTCGCGCAGCGCGGGCAGGAACGGCGCGGCGCGCAGCGTCCCGTCCAGGGCGTAGGTCCAGGCGTGGTAGGGGCAGCGGACACTGCCGGGAAACCGCCCGCTGACCGCGGGCTGGCACCCGGCCGTGGGCACCAGCCGCGAGCCCCGGTGCCGGCACAGGTTGTAGTAGCCCGCCAGGCCGCCGTCGTCGGCCCGGGTCACGATGATGCTCTCCCCGCACACGTCGGCGGCCAGGTAGCAGCCCGGCTCGGCCAGGCCGTCGGCGCGGCCCACGCAGAACCAGCCGGGCAGCAGCACCCGCTCCCGCTCGCGGGCGAACTCGGCCTCGCTGGTGTAGCTGGGGCCGGGCAGGGTGCGTTCCAGCGGCACCTCGGCGTCCCGCGACATGCCTGCCTCCTCGGTGCTGGCCACAATCAGTAGCGCTGGCCACAATCAGTCGTCGGAGTAGGGGAACGGGGGTGCGACCGGGCATCCCTCGGCGAACCGGCCCGGCCGGAACGGCCCGATGTCCACACTGCCCGCGACCGCCCGGCCGGTGACCAGGGCCGCGACGGCCTCGCCCACCGCCGGGGAGATCTTGAAGCCGGTGCCGGAGAAACCGGTGGCCAGCACCAGCCCGGACAGCCCGGGCCACTCGCCGAGCATCGGCCGTCCGTCCGGAGTCATGTCGTACACGCCGGTGATGCCGTGGGCGATGCCCGCCTCAGCCAGCGCGGGCAGCCGCTGAGCCGCCGCTCCGACCAGCGCTGCCAGCCCGTCCGCCCGGTCCCCACCCCCGGGGGCCATCATTGGGGTGCCTTGTGCCCCGCCGGCGGGGTAAAACGCACCCCGATGAGCACGGACCGCGCCGGGCGAGGGGGCCACGGTGTCGGGATCGATGCCGCGGTAGCCGGTGAAGCTGCCCACCAGCGTCCTGCTGCCGCCCGCCTCGGGCCGGAAGTAGCTCTGGGTGGTCGAGTCGATGCAGGCCACCGGGGCGCCCTGGCCTGGCGCGTGGCTGAGCACCGCGACCTCGTGGAACTCCGTCTCGATCGGCAGGTCGACGCCGATGCTGGCCAGCAGGGCCGGCGACCATACCCCGGCCGCCGCCACCACGATCCCGGCGTGTTCCGGGCCGTCCTGGGTCTGGATCCCGGTCACCCGGTCACCTTCGCGCAGCAGCGCCTGAACCGGCGTGTGCGGCCGGTAGCGCACCCCCCGCTCCCGGGCCGCGGCCAGCAGGTCCCCGGCGACCAGCGCGCCGTCCCCGTATCCGCCGTTAGGCTCCCAGGCCACCTCGGTCAGGTCGTCGGTGCGGATCCCCGGCGCGAGCGCGGCGAAGCCGGCGGCCGGCACGATTTCGGTCCGGGCGCCACAGTCGCGGTGCATGGCCACGTTGGCCCGCAGGGCGCCCTCCTCGCCGGGCAGCACGATGCGGGCAAACCCGGTCCGGCGGACGAACGCCGGGCGGCCGGTCAGTTCGGTCCAGGACGCGAACATCCGGTCGCTGCGCACGGCCAGCTCGACCTCGGGCCGGAACGTGTAGTGCATCCGGATCATCGCGGAGGACCGGCTGCTCATCCCCGACCCGGCCGTGTCCCGGTCCACCACCAGCACGTCACCGGCGCCGAGGCGGCTGAGGTGGAACGCGGTGGAGGCGCCCGCCACGCCCGCCCCGACGATGATCACGTCTGCGCTCATGCTCTGGCTTCCTATGCGCCTCCGGGGCACTTGAAGGCGCCTCCTTCCCTCGTCGCTCGTTCCTCGCTCCTCAGTCCAGTCGGCGCCGCGCCCCTTCGGCGCCCGCCGAAGGTCGGCCAGGACCCGGTGGGCTGCGTTGTAACCGGGCGCCCCGGTCACGCCGCCGCCCGGGTGGGCACCGGCGCCGCACAGGTACAGGCCCCGCACCGGGGTGGCGTACCGGGCCCAGCCCGGCACCGGCCGCATGTGGAACAGCTGGCCGGGCTGGATGTCGCCGTGGAAGATGTTGCCCTCGGTCAGCCCGTAGTCGCGCTCCAGGTCCAGCGGGGTGAGTACCTGCCGGGCCAGCACCGACCCGGGCACACCCGGGGCGAACTGCGCGATCCGGGCCAGGACCCGGTCGCCCAGCTCGTCCCGCCGGCTGTCCCAGGTCCCCTCGGCCAGCCGGTACGGCACGTACTGGACGAAGCACGTCATGATGTGCCGGCCTTCGGGGGCCAGCGAGGGGTCCACGGTGGAGGCCACCACGCAGTCCACGAACAACTGCTCCGCGTCGGCCAGCTCGCCGCGCTTGGCCCGGTCGTAGCACGCGTCGGCCACGGCCAGGTCCGGCGGCAGGGTGAACAGCGCCCGCTGGCCGGGGCCGGCGTCCGCGGGCATGCCCCGGACCTGGGGCTCGGCGTCCAGGACCAGGTTGACCTTGGCGCACGGGCCGTCCATCGTGATCCCGGCCACCGCGGCCCGGAAATCGGCGGGCAGCTCGGCCTGGTCCACCAGGTGCAGGAAGGTCCGCTTGGGATCGGCGCCGGACAGCACCACGCGGGCGGTCAGTTCCTCGCCGCTGGCCAGCGTGACCCCGTCGGCGCGGCCGCCAGTGACCCGGATCCGGGCCACCGGCGCCCCGGTGCGGATCTGCATCCCGTGCGCCTGCCCGGCCGCGGCGATCGCGTCGCTGATCGCGCCCATGCCGCCCATCACGTGCCCGAAGAAGCCCGGCACCGCGTCCTCGCCGCCGGTGAGCAGGTGGAAGGCCAGGCCGATCAGGGTGCCCGGCTGGTAGGGGCCGCCGTGCTTGCCGTACAGGTTGTTGGCCAGCAGCAGCGCCTTGGCCGGGCGGGACTCGAACCGCGCGTCGATGAACTGGCCGAGGCTGCCGGTCAGCATCTGGGTCAGGCCCTCGACGTCGGTGCCGCGCAGGCCGCGCAGGTGGCGGCCGATCCGCACCGCCTCGGTAAGCCGGCGCAGCCCGGTGGCCCGGGTGTCTGGCGGCAGCTCCATGAACAGCGGCTGCAACCGGGCGGCCAGCTGGGCCAGCTCGGCATGCACGCTGGTAAAGGCACGCGCGTCCGCCGGGGAGTACCGCGCGATCCCGGCCGCTGTCCGCGCCGGGTCGTTCCAGTCGGCCAGGACCTCGCCGTCGTCCAGCGCCACCTGCAGGGCCGGCTCGCAAGCCACCATCCGCAGCCCGTGCCGGCCCAGGTCCAGCGCCCGGATCACCTCCGGCCGGAGCATGCTCGCGATGTAGGAGGTGGTGGAGGCCCGGCAGCCGGGCGCGATCTCCTCGGTGACGCAGCAGCCGCCGGCCGCCGCACGGGCCTCGACCACCAGCGTGGCCAGGCCCGCGCGGGCCAGCAGGGCGCCGGCGGTCAGGCCGTTGTGACCGGCCCCGACCACGATGACGTCCCAGCCTGGCGTGACAGTCATGCGGGTGGACTTTCGTTATTGACTATTGGTCATTTAAGAAGTTGGATCCCTCGAAAGTATGGTTAGCTTGCCTGACAAAAGTCAATGAACTGGGGCAATCAGGGAACAGGCACTACATGACTACTGGTCAGGGAACGGCCGTGCAGACGGGCCGCCGGGCCCCCGAGCGGCAGCGCGCCCGGCAGGAGCGGATCGTCGCGGTGGCCATGGAGCACTTCGCCACCCGCGGCTACGAGGCGGCCCGCATCGAGGAGATCGCCAGCGAGGCGGGCGTGGCCAAGGGGGCGGTGTTCGGGTATTTCGAGACCAAGGCCGGCCTGTTCCTGGCCGCTTACCAGGCCGCGGCCCGGTCCTTCCCGGCCTACCTGGACGCGCCGCCGGAGGTCTGCGCGGAGGGGTTCTTCGCGATCCTGCGGTACTGGATCGACCGCACCCCGCATCTCATCCACGAGGACTGGATCCCGTACCGGGTCACCCTGATCGGCAACTACTGTGCGGGATTGCAGCTGCGCCGCGAGATCACCCAGTTCCTGGCGCGCGAGGACCCGTACGGCACGCAAGGCTTCGTCCGGTCTGGCCTGGCCCGCGGGGAGATCCGCCAGGACATCGACCCGCGGATGATCGTCTCCATGGTCGACTGGCTGATGGACCGGGCCCAGGACGCGATGGTTACCGAGGAGCTCGACCCGGGGCTGTTCGGGTACGCGACCCAGTCACCTGAGCAGCGGGACCTGCGGGTGAACGAGTTCATCGAGTTGCTGCGCAGCGCGGTGGCCGCACCGGGCGGGCCGGCCGCCCGCCCCGGGGCGGGCCCGGCATCATGATCGTGCGCCAGGCGGGCATCCCGATGCCGGACGGGATCGAGCTGGCCGCCACCCTCTACCTGCCCGATGACATAGCCGCCGCGCCCGTCCCGGCGCTGCTGGAGTACCTGCCGTACCGCAAGGACGACGCGATGCTGGCCCGCGACCATGATCTGTACGCCTATATGGCCCGCAGCGGGTACGCCGGGGCCCGGGTGGACATCCGCGGCACCGGGCGCAGCGGCGGGAGCCTGCCCGGGGGCGAGTACACCGAGACCGAGCAGCGCGACGCGGAGGCGGTCATCGCCTGGCTGGCCGGGCAGCCCTGGTGCACCGGGGCGGTCGGGATGTGGGGCATCTCCTGGGGCGGCTTCAACGCGATCCAGGTCGCGCTGCGGCGCCCGCCGGCGCTCAAGGCGATCCTCGCCGTGGACGCCTCCGACGACCTGTTCCACGACGACGTGCACTACATCGACGGGCTCCCGCACCTCGACGAGTACGCGCTGATGATCGACCACCTGAACATGCTGCCGCCCGCGCCGGACTTCCCGCTCGACGAGGCGGCGCTGGCCCGGATGGACACCGAGCCCTGGCTGATCAGCTTCCTGGCCCAGGCCCAGGACGGGCCGTTCTGGCGGCGGGCGTCGCTGCGGCCGGACTACGGGCGGCTCACCGTGCCCGCCTACCTGATCGGCGGCTGGTACGACGGGTACCGGGATTCGGTGCCGCGGATGCTGGCGCACGTGCCCGCCCCGGTCCGGGTGCTGATCGGCCCGTGGAACCACGCCTTCCCGCATAACGCGGTCCCCGGCCCGGCCATCGAGTGGCGCGCGGACGCGGTCCGCTGGTGGGACCACTGGCTCAAGGGTGCCGAGAACGGCATCATGTCCGAGCCGCCGGTCACCGTGTACGTGCGGGACTGGCATCCGCCCTCGGTGGAACTGGCCGAGATCCCCGGGCGCTGGCGGCGGGAGCACGCGCTGCCACCGGACCGGGCCGAGCTGCGGACCTGGTTCTGCGGGCCCGAGGGGTCGCTGTCCGCGGAGCCGCCCGCCGCGGCGGCCCGGTCGCTGCGCTGCGTGCCGTCGGCCGGGATCGCGGCGGGTCACTGGTGGGGTGAGCTGACCGCCGATCAGCGCGACGCCGACGCCTGGAGCCTGACCTTCGACTCCGCGCCGCTGGAGGCGGACACCGAGATCCTCGGCTTCCCCCGGGTGGAGCTGTGCGGGAGCACCGAGCCCCCGGCGGGAAGCACGGGAGCGCTGCCCTGGTTCGCCCGGCTGAGTGACGTGGCCCCGGACGGGACGGTCACGCTGGTCACCGGGGCGGGCCGGGCCGGGGTGCCGGACCCGCTGCGCGATCCCCCGCGGTCCGGCCCGGAGCCGGCGGCCGAGGGATCGCTGCCGCTGGACCTGCACGTCACGTCGTGGGTGTTCCCGCGTGGGCACCGCATCCGGCTGGCGGTGTCCAGCGCCCTGTGGCCGATGATCTGGCCCGCCCCGCAGCCCGGGGAGTCGGCGCTGCGGTTCGGCCCGGGCGGGACGCGGCTGGTGCTGCCCGTGATCCCGCCGGCCGGGGCGCAGCTACCCGCGCCCCAGTTCCCGGAGCCCGGGCCGGAGGAGCCCCCCGAGGGGGTCCGGCACTGGGGCGAGATCCTCCCGGTGCGCTGGACCGTGCACCGCGACGAGGGCGGGACGGTGTCCGTGTCGTGGCGCGGCGCCTCGGGCACGGATTTCCCCTGGGGCCGGGTCGTGGACGAGGAGTACCTGCGCTACGAGGTGCACGACGACCGGCCCGCGCAGGCTTCCGCGCACGGCGAGGCGCGCACCGAGGTGCACCTGGACGGCCGGCTGCTGGTCACCACGTCCACCCTGGACCTGGACGGCGACGAGGCCTCGCTGCGCTACCGCTTCCGCCGCGAACTCCGGTCGGACGGCCTGGTCATCCGCGAGCGGACCTGGGACCGCCACTTCCCCCGCCACCCCTGGTGACCACCGGCCCGCGCGGCGCTGAGTCAGCGGAGGGTGGGCGCCGGGGACCGGGTCACGGCGGGGGCCGGGGCTGAGGGCTGGGCGCGCCACACCCAGGTGCGGTAGGACCAGTAGCGGAAGAGCGTCGCCAGCCCGATGCCGATCACCAGGGCGACGTTGTAGGACAGCTTGCCGTGCAGGCCCAGCAGGTAGGTGGTGAACCCGAGGCAGGCCAGCTGAATGACCAGCCCCACGCCGTTGAGCAGGAGGAACAGCGCCCCCTCACGGCGCACGCCGCTGCGCTGGCGGTACCGGAAGGTCCAGTAGCGGTTGCCCGCGTACGAGACGGCCATGGCCACGACCGTGGCGATCACGTTGGAGATGAGCGGCCCCAGCCCGGCCCGGAAGTGCAGCAGGTTGGTGCCGGCATCGGTGACCGCGAAGGCGGCCGCGCCGACGATGCCGAACTTGCCCAGCTCGTAGGCGAGCAGCCGGAACCTGGAGTACAGCGCGCGGGTAAGTCTCACAGTGCCGACGGTAATCACGCTTACCCGCCCGCACGAGCGATCGCACTCAGCGATAAGCACACCGTAAGACCCGGCCACCGGCCGGGTGGGCGGGTGGGCGGGGCCTAGGGACTCAGAACAGGACGTACAGCTTGCGGATGGTCTCGTGGATCTGCCAGGTGCCGGCCCAGCCGAGCGGGAACACCGCACTGTCGCCGGGGCCGATGTCCTGGGGCTCGCCGCCGTCCGGGGTGCACGTCATCCGGCCGCTGACGATGTGGATGGCCTCGTTGGTCTCCAGCTTCCAGTAGGAGGGGCCGGGGGTGCACTCCCAGACGCCCACCTCCAGGTCACCGTGGGCCCAGGTGGTGACGCCCGACGTGGTCATCGGGTCGCCGGTGGCCTCGGCCAGCGGACCCCAGTCCTCGAGGTCGCCGTGCAGCTCGGCGGCGGACAGGAAGGGGGTCAGCGGGGTGGTGTCGGTCATGGTGTGGCTCGGTCCTCTCTAGGGATACGTCAGGCTGATTGCGGGAACGGCAGCGCGATGGGATCGGTGGGGACCTTGCTCCGGCCCTGCTCATCGAAGCGGTCCAGGCCCAGGCCCGTGGTGTCCACCACCGCGGAGAAGCCGGTCTGGGCCAGGTCGGCCGCGGCCCGGGCCACGCCGGGTCCCCACATCATGCCGGCCCCGCCCGCGGCGGCCACGATCACCTCCGGCAGGGGGCCGTCCGGGCCGAGTGCGGGACCGATGATGGGCAGGTGATCAGGGGTGTAGTCGATGGTGGCCGCCCACAGCCGGCGCAGCCCGAGCCCGGCGGTCACCGGGACCAGCCGCTCCAGCCGGGTGCGCATCAGGGCGAGATACGCCTCGTCCACCTCGGTGGCCCAGCCGGGCGGCTCCTCGGGGTTGCTCATCCCGAACAGCAGGCCACCTTCTTCCGGCCGCCAGTACAGGCCGGAGGCCAGGTCGAAGACCATGGGCACCCGGGCAGGGTCCAGGTCCGGGTGGGGCTGGGTGACCGCGACCTGGTGCCGGGCCCCGCCCACCGGGATCCGCAGCCCGGCCAGCCGGCCCACCTCGGCCAGCTTCGGGCCGCCGGTCAGCACGACCGCGCCGGCCGCGATCGGCCCGGCGCTGGTATCCACCCCGGTGATCCGGGCACCTTCGCGGCGCAGCCCGAGGAACCGGACCTGCTCGCGGACCGCGACCCCGGACCGGGCCAGGGCGACGGCGTAGGCGGTCACGTTGCGCGGCGGGGTGATGTAGCCGTCGTCCGCGCAGAAGGTACCGCCCAGGGTCTGCCCGGGGGCCAGGGTCGGGTTGCGCTGGTCCACCTCGTCCGGGCTGAGCCATTCGACGTCCAGCCCCAGGTCCAGCTGCATGGCCATCCGCTCCCGGGCCGCGGTGACCTCGTCCGCGGTGAAGCACGGCAGCAGGTAGCCCTGGGCCACGAAGCCGGAGTCGATGCCGAGTTCGTCGCGCTGGCGCCGGTAGAAGTGCTGGGACCACTGGCCCAGGCGCACCGCCTCGGGGGTGCCGCCCTGGGCGCGGACCACGCCGGCGGCGCGGCTGCTCGCCCCCTGGCCCAGCTGGCCCTTCTCCACCAGGATGACCCGCAGGCCGTCCTGGCGGAGGAAGTAGGCGCACCACGCGCCCACCGTCCCGCCGCCCACGACGATGACGTCGGCGGTGTCCGGATGACCGGTGAGGGGCATTGGCACGAACCCGATGCTGGCATAAACTGAACAGTCAGTCAAGGTACGGGCAGGCCAGGCGGACCCGGCGAGGAGCTCAGCGTGTACGGATTGTCAGACGAGGATCTAGCCATCCAGGCGCGGGCCGCGACGTTCGCGGAGGAGCTGATCCCGTTCGAGGTGGACGCCGAGCTGGGCGGCGGCGAACTGCCGCCCGACGTGGTCGCCGGGCAGGCCAAGCGGGCCCGCGAACTCGGGCTGGCGTCCACCAACATGCCCCGCGAGCTCGGCGGGGGCGGATGCAGCACGCTGCAGCAGGTCCTCGTCCAGGAGCAGATGGGCCGGGTCACCAACGCGCTGGGCTGGGTAGCGGCCACGCCCCCGTCCTGGCTGCCGCCCGTGGCCACCGCCTACCAGATCGAGCATTTCGTCCGCCCGGCCATCGCCGGGGACCGCGAGGAGTGCTACGCGATCACCGAGGAAGGCGCGGGCTCCGACGTAGCCGCCCTGGAGGCCACCGCCCGCCGGGACGGCGAGGACTACCTGCTGAACGGGGTCAAGTGGCACGTCACCTCGTTCAACACGGCCGATTTCGCGTTCTTCCAGGCCGTGCTGGCCGACGGGCCGCACGCCGGTGAGCATGCGATGTTCCTGGTGGACCTGCCCAGCCCCGGCGTGCGGGTGGTCCGCACCCCCGCGTACTCGCACACGATCAGCCACCATCATCCGATCGTGGAGTTCACCGACGTCCGCGTCCCCGCCGCGCACCTGATCGGCGCCGAGGGCGACGGGATGTCGTTCGCCTACGAGTGGTTCCGGTTCGAGCGGCTGATGGTCGCGGCCCGCTGCCTCGGCGCCGCGCAGCGGCTGACCGCGGACATGACCGCGTTCGCCACCGAGCGGCAGGTCCAGGGCCAGCCGATCAGCGAGTTCGGCACGGTCGCGGCCATGCTCGCGGACAGCCTGACCGAGCTGTTCGCGGCCCGGTCGCTGGTCTACGAGACGGCCCGCGGCATCGACCGCGGCATCGACGTCAAGATCGCGCACGCGCAGTGCTCGATGGCCAAGCTGTACGCCTCGGAGATGGCCGGCCGGGTCGCCGACCGCGCGGTGCAGGTCTTCGGCGGCCGCGGCTACATGCGCGAGAACGTGGCCGAGCGCTTCTTCCGCGAACTGCGGGTGGAACGCATCTGGGAAGGCACCAGCGAGGTCCAGCGGGCGATCATCGCCGCCCAGATGACCAAGCGCGGCCCCGCCGCCCTGGCCTGACCGGCCGGGCCGCCGGGACCGGCCTGGCCGCGGGCCGGCCGGGCCGGATCGCGGCCTCAGCCGCCTGGCATCACCCGCTGCGCGTTGGCCTGGATCGCGGCCATCGTTTCGGCCAGCTGGTCCTTCGGGCTGAACTGGATGAACTCGCTGCCCGCCTCGGCCGCGGGCACGTGACCGGGGGTCATGTAGAAGGCATCGCCCGCCTGGTAGACCTCATCGTGGTCTGAGTAACTCACCGTGATCTTGCCCGCCAGCAGGTATCCCCAGTGCGGGCACTGACAGCTGTCACCGGGCAGCCCCTTGAGCAGGGAGGCCAGCGAATGGCTCTCGCGGATCGTGACGAAGTCGACGGTGTAATCGTCCAGCTGGCCCCCGCGGTCGATGGCCGCGCCGAAGTCCCCGATGTCCGGGGCGGTGTCTTTCGAGAGCTTGGGCATGGTTCCTCCAGTGGTCCTGGGTCCGGTTCCTCGCCACGACGGTAAGGGCGACCCGGGCACGGCCACATGGGGCGATTGCCTCATCTTCGGGGACCGGTTCAGGAACGGGCCGGCTCCTGCTCGGGCAGCAGGCCATGGCGCATCGCGAACAGGCTGGCCGACGCCCGGCTGGACGCCCCGATCTTCACGTAGATGTGCTCGATGTGGTTGCGTGCCGTCTTGGGCGAGATGACCAGGCGCTGCGCGATCTGCCTGCTCGACAGTCCCTGGGCGGCGAGCCGCAGCACGTTGACTTCGCGCGCCGTCAGCCCGGCGGGGCGCTCCGGGCGCCGCGCCGCCTGGCTGGCGTGGCCCGCCACTGACAGCACCGCCTCGGCGGCGTCCGCGTCCATCCGCCCCGCTGTCACCTCGGCGCGAAGCTCAGCCGCGGCTTCCGGCGCGGGCCGTGCGGGCCGGTAGGGCCGCGGCTCCCGCATGGACTGATAGACGTCAGCCGCGGCGAGGATGCGGGCCGGCGGTGAGATCGCCGCGCCGGACAGGCCGCGCGGATACCCCGAGCCGTCCAGCCGCTCGCGGAGCTGCACCGCGATCGCGCCGAGCGGCGCCAGCCAGGCCGACTGGCGCAGCATCCGCTCGGTGAGGTAGGGAAACAGGCGCACCCGCTCCCATTCGCCGGCCCCAAGGGGCCCCGGCTTGTCCCAGATCGAGTTCGACACGCCGAGCCGGCCCAGGCCATGGACCAGGCCGGCCTGGCGCAGCATCTGGACGTCGCGTTCGGGCCAGCCCAGCCGGCAGCCGGCCGCAGCGGCGTATCCGGCCACGGCGCGGGCGTGACCGAGCGTGCAGGGCGACTTCAGGTCCACGAAGTTGGCCACGCCGAGCAGCGCCGCGTCGAGCTGCTCCCCGTCCAGCCGGACACCGAGCGCGGGCTCGGCCCCGATGACCGCGTCCCACGTCTGAGCGGTGTCGAGGTCACCGAGAATGTCCTCGGCGTGGCCGCAGAGCAGGCCCACGAGCGACGGATCGAACTGGGAGCCGGACCGCCCGCGGGCCAGCGTCACCGCGCCGCTGGTCCCGCCGATCCGGTGGGCGACCTCCACGTACTCCGCCAGCTGCGCGAGCCGCGAGGCGACCGGCACGGCGTCCCCCCGGAGCTCGCCGGGCCAGCCCCGGCCGTCCCATTGCTCATAGGAGGCTCCGACGGCCTGCTGCACCGGCACGGGCAGTCCGAGCTCCGCCGCCAGGGACCCGGCCAGCGCCGCGTGCTGCTCGATCATCCCGTCCAGCTCGCGGAACCCGGACAGCGCGAACTCGAGGCCCACCCGGAAACGGTGCAGCGGCGGGTTGCCCTGGCCGACCCGGCGCAGGGACGCGGCCACCGTGGCCATGCTGCGGGGCTCATGCTGGTATTTGAGCGACTTGACCCCGATGTCGTCACCGAACCACTTCGCCTGCTCGTGAGCATCGGCATGACAGCCCACGTTGACCAGCAGCGCCGTGTAGTAGACGACGGACCTCGCCTCGTCGTCCAGCCCGGCCCGCTCCGCCAGGCGCAGCGCGATCAGGCACTGGCGCAGCACGTGTTCCATGGGCTGGCCGAAGCCGAGGTCGACGCCGAGCGACAGGGCCGCGACGAGCTCGGCCAGGCGCACCGCCGCACGGGCGGGCGCCGGGGCCGGGCCGTCGAGGTCCGCCAAGCTCTATCCCTTCAGCCTGATGAATCCCAGGCTCAGGCTCAGGTCTCGGACACGTGATACGCCACGAGCGGCACCCAGCGGACCGCGGGCACCGCCGTCACGCCCGCCGCGCCCAGGGCCGCGCCCAGCCGTGATTCCATGAACGCCGCCTGGTCGGCCCGGGACTCCCACACCTCGGTCACCACCCAGGCGTCACCGGCACCCGGGCCGGCCGCGTGGGAGAGCATGCCGGACGGCCAGTCCCCCTGGCCGGTGTCCATGTCGATGCCCAGGTTGCCGTTGACCGCCCGGTAGTCGGCGTCGGTCAGGCCAGCGAATTCCAGGATCAATGCCTCAGCCATCGGATCCACCCCCCGTGTTGTCGCGATGTCCTGCCCCTGATCATGCCCTGCCTGCGGAAACGCCGCTACCCCCAGGCAAGACTTGCCCGCACGCGATTACTTGTGTAAGAGTAATCGCGTGTCTTCCATCCGGTTGTTCATCCTGGGCACGCTGGCCGCGAGCGGGCCGCTGCACGGGCACCAGATCCGGCAGCAGGCCCAGTCGGATCGCACCGAGCAGTGGGCCGACGTCCAGGTCGGGTCGGTCTACGGAGCGCTGAAGCGGCTGGCCAGCGAGGAGCTGATCCGCGAGGTGCGGACCGAGCGGGTCGGCAACCGGCCGGAACGGACCGTCTACGAGATCACCGGGGAGGGTCGCCGCGCGCTGGCTGCCGTCCGGGACCAGGCGCTGCGCGAGCTCACCCGCACCAACGACCCGTTCGACCTGGCCCTGGCCCAGTCCCGGGACCTGCCCGAGGAAGTGCTCACCGAGATCGTGGCCAACCGGCTGGCCGGACTCCGGGTCCTGGAGTCCTCGCTGCGGCACCGGGCCGAGACCGATGACATCTACCTCAACGAGGCGGAGCGCATGATCATGCGGCACCTGGTCGAGCGTGCGGCTGCGGAGGCGCGCTGGCACGAGGAAGTCCTGTCGCGGATGCCGAAGATCGCCGCCGATTTCCAGGCCGGCATCGGCGGCCCGCACCAGGGGACCGCTGGGGAGGGCGCGTGACCGCCCGCCCGGGCCCGGACATCGCGACCGCGCCCCCCGCGCCCGCCGGCCACGGCTGGCGGGCGGTCTCCATCGTGCTGGTCGGCGCGTTCATGGCCCTGCTCGATACCACGATCGTGAACGTGGCGCTGCCCAGTATCCGCACCGGCCTGCACGCCCCGGCGCAGAGCCTGGAATGGATCGTGGCCGGTTACGCGCTGGCCTACGGACTGGCGCTGGTGCCCGCCGGGCGGGCCGGCGACCGGTTCGGTCACAAGCCGCTCTTCCTCCTCGGCCTGACCGTCTTCACCCTGGCCAGCGTGGCCTGCGGCGTCGCGCAGCACCCGGCCGAGATCGTCATCGCCCGGGTGGTGCAGGGGCTCGGGGCCGGGATCTTCTACCCGGCCATCGCCGCCACCATCCAGTTGTCCTTTACCGGGCCGGAGCGCTCCCGGGCCTTCGGGGTGCTCGGCGCGACGATCGGCGTATCGACCGCAATCGGGCCACTGCTCGGTGGCCTGATCATCGCGGCGGCCGGAGCCCGCGATGGGTGGCGCTGGGTGTTCCTGGTGAACCTGTTGATCGGGGTGGTCACGGTGCCGCTCGCGGCCTGGCTGCTGCCCCGCTCCCCGGCTCGTGCCCGGCGCGGATTCGATCCCGTCGGCCTCGCCCTGCTCACCGCGACGCTGCTGCTGTTGCTGATCCCGCTGGTCGAGGGGCAGCAGGCCGGCTGGCCGGCCTGGTGCTGGGCCTGCTTCGGCGGCTGCGGCGTGGCCGCCGCCCTGCTGGCCGCCTGGGAGGTGCATGCAGACCGGCATGGCGGCGACCCGCTGCTCAAGCCCGGGTTGCTCAGGCAGATGTCGTTCTCCGCCGGGGCGATCTTCGCGATGGTCTATTTCGCCGGCTTCGCCAGCGTGTTCTTCACCCTGTCGATCCTGTGGCAGGAAGGACTCGGGCACAGCGCGCTGATCACCGGGCTGGTCATGGCGCCGTTCTCGCTGGGCAGCCTGATCGCCGCGGCGCAGAGCGACAAGCTGTCCGCCCGCCTCGGCCGGATGGTCCTGGTCACCGGGTGCGTTCTGGTCATCGCCGGGCTCGGGTCCGTGGTCCTGGTCGTGCACCTCACCGCGCCCGCGGTCAGCGGCTGGTACCTGGTGGCGCCGCTGCTGGTGGCGGGCCTGGGCACCGGCATGACGATCGCGCCGAATCAGGACTTCGTGCTGGCCACCGTGCCACGCCGGGAAGCGGGCACGGCCAGCGGCATCCTGGGCACCGCCCAGCGCGTCGGCACCGCGCTGGGCATCGCGATCATCGGCACGGTGCTGTTCGGCACGCTGACCGTGCGTCCCGGCCCGGACGCGGTAGCCGTCGCGTTCAGCCACAGTGCCGAGCTGGCGCTGCTGGCCAACCTGGGCTTCGTGGTCCTCGCGCTGGTCCTGGTGCTGGCGCTGCCGCGCCGGATCCCGGAAGGGGTCAGGCGATAGTGACGGCGGTGGCGCTGCCGGTGTTCCACACGGGCTGGCCCAGGTAGCCCCGGGCGATCATGGTCACGAACTGGTAGACCGCATCCTCCTCGGCCGACAGCGGGCCCGGGATGGCGTGCGGCGAGGTCAGCCCGCGCTGCACCGACTCACAGGCGTGCCAGTCCTGCTGGTTGGTGATGTCCCAGAAGTCCACCGCGTAGCCAGGGTCGAACCCGGGCGCGTCCACCGCCTCGGGCGCGAAGGCCCAGGTGCACTCGATCCGGGTCCGGTCGGCGGCCAGCGGGGTGAGCCGGTGCGTCATCACGTAGTCCGGGTGCAGGCTGAGCAGGATGTTGGGGAAGACCTGGACGTAGATGACGGTCCGCAGGCCCTGGGCGTCCAGGTTCCGCAGGGGCACCCCGCGGCTGGTGCCGTCCAGCGACATGGTGGTCATGCCGTCGCGCAGGTCCATCCAGCCGCCGATCCAGGTCCCGGGGGCCGAGTAGTTCTCGCCGCTCTTGGGCGGGCTGACCTTGCACAGCTCCGGGTGGATCTGCGGGCAGTGGTAGCACTCGTGGTAGTTCTCGGTCAGGATCTTCCAGTTGGACGCGACCTCGTAGTCGTGCTGGCCGCGCACCACGAGCCTGCCCAGTTCGTAGGGGGCGATCAGCTCGTCCAGACTGCCCAGGGAGTCGGCCAGCGGCCCGGCAGTCCCGGATCCATCTACGAAAACCAGCCCGTGCCACTCCTCCACCGGGAGTTCGACGAGGCCCCAGGCGTCGGCGTCGAAGCCGGGCCGGTTCTTGAAGCCCGCCGCGGCGCGCAGGTTGCCTTTCAGGCCGTAGGTCCACGAGTGGTACGGGCAGATGATGACGCCGGCCTGCGCGGAGGCCCCGCAGGGCAGCAGCTCATGCCCGCGGTGGCGGCAGAAGTTGGCGAACGCGCGCAGCGCGCCGTCGTCGCCGCGGACGACGAGCACGCTGCCCTCGCCGACCGGCTCGGCCCGCATGTCCCCGGCGGCCGGGGTCTGGGAACCGCGTCCCACGCACATCCAGCCGCCGCCGAAGAAGTACTGCCGCTCCCAGGCGAACACGTCCGCGCTCACGTAGGCGGCGCGGGGCAGCATCCGGCTGCTGCCGAAGGGCCGCAGCGATTCCTGCACGGCGGCCTCATCGAGCGGGGCGGGCGGGCGGATCGGCGAGGCGGCGGGCGACGGAGCGGGGGAGGCAAAGTCCTGACTGACCATACAGTCAAGGATAGGCGGGGTGGCGCGGCGTGTCCAGGGGTCTATGCCCTTAGAGCAGGCGGGCGAACCGGCGCAGCGACGCGGCCAGGCCCGCCTCGGCGATGGGCCGGATGACCAGCCCGGCCAGCCTGCCCACGGTAGGCGACAGGGGCAGTTCCAGATCCTCGGTCCAGCGGAACTCGGCCTCCTCCCCGACGGGGATCACCTCGAAGATCCCGGATCCGCGGACCAGCCGGCCGGTGTGCCGGACCACGCACCGCAGCGGCGGGTCCCATTCGCTGATGATCATGGTGTCGGTGAAGCCGACCGGGCCCACCCCGGTCCAGCCGACCACCGTGGCGCCCAGTCCCTGGCCGCCGCGCACCTGGGTGGCCCAGATCCACTCGTGCTGGCGGGACCAGTCGGTCATCAGGCGCCAGACCTCGTGCGGGTCGGCCGCCACGTGGACCTGCGCCGAGACCCGGAGCGGGCTGGCCGGGCTGCTGCCGTCCGTCATGCGTGATCCCCACCGTTGTCGGAGCCGAACCTGAGGTAGATGGTGAGCGCGACGATGAAGACCCCGACCCCCGCGGCCAGGTACAGCACATCCAGCGTGTCCTTGGGGAACTCCAGTAGCTGATCGGTGAAGGTGACCGCGCAGACCAGGATGATCATGGCGATGACCCGGGCCTTCAGGTCGTTCAGGTCGCTCATCTCCAGCCAGGCCGGCAGCGGGCGGTGCAGGTTGGCCGGGTCGATCCGGGCGATGAACAACTCATACAAGCCGATGGCCGCGATGATGAGCGTCGCGCCGATCAGGAACAGGTCAATCTCGGTCAGGAACAAGCGCAGATTGTGGGCGACGAACGGATGATCGACGATGTCCACCACCGAGTGCACCGCGACCACGACCCCGTAGATGAACGCGCCGATCCCGGACAGCACCAGGATGACGACCGGCAGCACCAGCGTGAGCTGGGCCAGGGACAGACCCCGCTCGAAGTCGCGCCAGAACCGCCCGGACGAGCGGGGCGGCAGCCTGGGATTCCCGGCGGCGTCTCCGTCGCCGCCATTCGCTGGCTTCGGCTCAGTCATGGGCCCCCGCTGCACTATCGTTGATGCCGAAGGGGAGTAGCCCCCGATTGGTAATCGACATGCTGGCGCTCACCGCGCCCGGTTGCCAAGCCTGCGCTCGATGCAGGCGGGCGAGACCTTCATCCCATACGTCACGGGTCTGTCCGTGGGCGGGATGAAGGCGGGTCCTCATTCCGGCTGGCAGATTGGCCCTCGAAGCGGTACAGAAAAGGGCCAGCGTGAACCTTGCCGTCGTTGCCGCGGTCTTCCCCGTGATCTTCCTCGGCGAACTGCCCGACAAGACCATGTTCGCCTCCCTGGTCATGGCCACCCGGGGCCGTCCCTTCGCCGTCTGGCTCGGCGCGACCGCGGCGTTCGCCGTGCACGTGGTGATCGCCACCACCATAGGTGTCCTGCTCCTGGAGATCCTTCCCCATCGGGCCGTGGAACTCGCGGTCGCCCTCACATTCTTCGCCGGGGCCGGCTTCGCGCTCTATGACGGGCTCCGCGGCGGGGACGACCCGGAACAGGCCGGTCCCGCGGGGACGGCCATGCGGCGCCGCCGCAGCGCGATGACCACGTTCGTGGTGATCTTCCTGGCTGAGTGGGGGGACCTGACCCAGGTGCTCACCGTCAACCTCGCGGCCCGCTACCACTCGCCCTGGTCGGTCGGGACCGGGGCGCTGCTCGCGATGGCGGCCGTCGCCGGCGTCGCAGTGGTCGGCGGGCAGGGCCTGCTCCGGTTCGTCAACGTCAGCGTGGTCCGGGTCATCACCGCCATTGTGCTTATTGTCCTGGGGTGTTACGCCGGCTGGGCGGCCCTGGCCTGAGCAGCGTCCCTTATGCTCGGGGGGCATGAGAGGCCGCAACCCGGAACACTTCGGACAGTCGCTTTCCCGCCGCGGGAAGTGGATTATCGGAGCGATCTGCGCTGGCGCGCTGGTGATCTTCGCGGGCGTCGGGGTGTGGTCCGGGCTTCATCAGGGCAGCTATGACCAGTCCAGGAACGGGTGCATCAACCTCTCGGTGGTGAGCTCCACCGGAGGGGCCGTGGTCCACGCGTGCGGGGGCAAGGCCCGCACGATCTGCCGGAGCGCCTACGCCCACACCGACAGCCAGTCCCGGCAGACCCGGACCCAGTGCAAGCTCGCAGGCATCGGCTCCTGACCGAGGGCCTGTTTCCGGGCCCGGAAAGCACTGCGGGCCACGGCGCGGCCGACCTTAGGTCGGCAAGCGCAGTGGCCCGCTCCGGGGGGTCCGGGGGGACCCCCCGGGAAAGCACTGCGGGCCACGGCGCAGCCGACCTTAGGCCGGCAAGCGCAGTGGCCCGCCTCGTGGAGGTGGCGGGAATCGAACCCGCGTCCTTCAGTACCTCACCAGGGCTTCTCCGAGCGCATCCTGCGTCGCTTTTCTCGGCCCCGGCAGTCCTGCAGGCAAGCTGCCGACGGGCTCAGTCGCTGTTAGATGTCCCGACCAGTCCCGCGACCGGGCTGGGCGGTGGATCCCCCTAGCTGATGCCAGACACCGGGTCGGAGGCATCCCCGGGCTGACAAACCTCCTACCCTGCGGTTATTTAGGCCGCGAGGGCGAGGTTAGTGCGCTTAACCTTGGCACTTATAAGGGTTGCGGTCACAGTGTTAACGAGGTTATGTCCGCCGTCCTCGGCTCGCTTCCCCTGGATCAACCACTGAAGTCGAAGCCTGTCACCCCCTGTTGAGTTGTCCTTCCGGACGCTACAGGATGCAACGCGGAACGGCCAAGCGGGATTCCGGGTCACCCCCGGTGAACGCAAGATGCCCGATGGGCGGCCCGCGAAGCGGGCCCCATCGGGCATCCCACGTGGTGATGAGATACCCCCGTGGGCGCTGGCGGTGGCCGAAGTGCGCCCACGGGGGCCGACCGGCAGGGTCGGGGCCGGTCTTACGCCCGGACCTCCCCCGAGATGAGGTCCGGTTCTCATCACGGCGACTGGGGCGCAACCCCCCAAGCGGCTCCCAGTCATTAGTTAAGACGTCGGAGAGTAGTCGTATAGTTGCTCTAAGTTACAAAAATCTTGGGGAAGTTCACGCTACGAAATCGCCGGCCGCCGGCGGGCCTCGTGGCGCCGGGTTTCTGGCCGGACAGACAAGCCCTGGCCAGGCGGACGGGCGCCCGAGCGGTCCGACAGACGCTGAGCGGGCGTATGCACGCTGAGCGGACGGACGCCTGAGCGGCGGTCAGCCGCCCAGGCCGGCCAGGAACGAGGTACCCAGCGGGACGGCCGACGTGCCCGGGGACTTGGTCAGCTCCAGCACGGCGAACGCCACGCTGCCCCGGTAGCCCACGAACCAGTGCGCCCAGTACTTGGAGCCGACTGCCGACCGGGCCGTCCCGACCTGCCCGTACACCGCTTGACCGGCCAGGTTGGCCCCCCGGGCGGCGCCGGAGGCAACCGCCTGGCGCATCAGCGAGCGCAGTGAGTTCACCGTCTGCGGGTCGGCGACCACCCGCGGGCTCAGGCCGGGATCGGGCGGCGAGGTCACCAGCATGGGGGGATGCCACTTTCCCGAATCCACACCCGCCGCGACCAGCGCCATGGCCAGCGGGCTGGTCTGGACACCCTGTTCGCCGATGGTGTTGGCGGCCAGCCCACCCTGGGTCTGAGACGCCTGGAACGATCCCGAGAACGCGCTGAGCGGCAGCTTCCACTGCGCGCCGAGGCCGAAGGCCGTCGCCGCGGTGGACAGCCGGGAGCCGGTCAGCCCCTGGGACAAGGTGGTGAACGCGGTCCCGCACGATTGCGCGAAGTCCTCGCTGAACTGCGGCTTTGCGCCAAGGGACGAGACGGCAGGGACATTGGCGAAGGTCCGGCCGCCGACTCTCGTGCTACCCAGGCAGGGGATCGGCTCGTTCAGCGCCGTGCCCTTGGCGAGCAGCGCCGCCGTCGAGACGATGGTGAACGCACCGCCCGGCTGGTAGCGCCCGGCCAGCGGGTCCACCTTGGTCCCGCCGCCAGCATGGTCGGCCACGGCGATGACGTGACCGGTGGACGCCTGCACGGCGACGATGGCCGCGGCGGCGGGCTGGCCCGCGACCGCGTTGGCCGCGGCCCGCTGCACCCCGGCTTCGATGGTCGTGCGGACCGGGGTTCCGTGGGTGCCATCCCACCGCTTGAGCACCGCGACCTGGTGGCCAGCCCGGTTCTCGGCGATGACCTCGGTCTCCGCCGAGCCTGCCAGCCGCCGCTGGTACACCTTCTGCAGCCCGGACACCCCGACCGTGGTGCCCGGCCGGTAGGAGACGCCCTGCTCCTGGAGCACGTGCGCGAGCTCGGTATCGACCGTGCCGGTCACGTCGGCGGCGGCGGTCTCGAACAGGCGGAGCGGGTGGCGGTGCATCTGGAGCCCGGGGACCCGGCTGAGTTTCTTGCGCAGCGTGGCGTAGTCCGCCGGGGAGAGCGTGACCAGGGTGAGCGGGTGAGTCTGCGGGGCGGCGCGGATCACGCTGAGCACCTGCTCCTCATCCAGCCCGGTCACCTCGGCGAACGCCGTGGCCGTGTCCTCCGGGTGGGTGAGCTTACCCGGGCGGACCTGGACTTCCCAGGCCGGGGACGGGTGGATGAGCGAGGCACCCTCGGCGTCCAGCAGCGGGGCGCGGTGCGGCATCGTGGTCACCACGGCCATCCGCAGCCCCTGGCGCAGGCCGGGGTTGATGACCGTGGGGCTCCACAGCACCCGCCAGCCGGCGGACGTCTTGCGCATCGCGAAGCGTCCCTCGTAGGTCCAGGGCGCCCCGTCCTGGCCGAGGTCCACGGACGCGAAGAAGTGCGCCTCAGCGGTGCCGGAATGCTGGGTGATGGGACCCATGCTCAGGTAGTAAGCCGCCGCCCCGAGCTGCTGGTAGGCGGTGCGCAGGTCGGTGGTCACGGTCGCCGGGGCGCCGGTGGTCAGCGCCGCCGCGGTCTGGTACTGCCCCTGGGCCCAGGCCAGCAAGAAGTCCTGCGCGGCCGGCTCGGCGGACGGCTCGCCGCTGGCGAATCCGCCTGCGACCCCGATGATCAGCAGGAGGACCACCACCCCGGCGGCGCCCAGCTTCAGCTGCCGCGACCTCAAGCGCAGGCCGCCCACCCATCCCCCGATGCCGCCGCTGTGCGGTACGCGCCCGCCGACGGCAGGCTCCGGAACGCGCTTTTCCCCAACGAAGGGCGTGGCGTGCCTGCGAGCAGCCGCGTGCGCCCCACGTCTACGGTAGGAGGCCACGGCCTGCTTCGCCATCATCCGCGCCGCCGGAAGGCACGTTCTACCTCCCGCGCGGCGTCGCGTTCGGCCAAATCATGACGCTTGTCATAGCTTCGCTTGCCCCGGGCCAGGGCCAGTTCGACCTTGACCCGCCCGTCCTTGAAGTACAGCTCCAGCGGGATGATGGTGAGGCCCCGCTCGGCCACCTTGCTGGCGAAGCGGTCGATCTCCTTGCGGTGCATCAGCACTTTGCGGGGCCGCCGCGGTTCGTGGTTGGTCCAGGTGCCCTGGGTGTACTCCGGGATGTGTACCCCGTGCAGCCAGACTTCCCCGTCCTCGATCTGGGCGAAGCCATCGGTCAGCGAGGCCCGGCCTTCGCGCAGCGACTTCACCTCGGTGCCGGTGAGCACGAGCCCGCCCTCCACCGTGTCCTCGAGGTGATAGTCGTGCCTGGCCCGGCGGTTGCGGGCAATAACGGTGGACTGCCGCTTGGATGCCACTGCCTTGGCTGCCACTGCCTTAGCGTCCGTGGCCGTCACGCGCGAAGGTAGCGCCTGAGGGTGAGGAAGGACGTGACGCCACAGAGCACCACTCCCATAACCATGGCCAGGACGATGACCTCGATGAGGTCGGCGAGACTGAGCCGGACGTTGTACGGGAAGTACTGCTGGAGCGTGTCGAGGCCCAGGGTCTTCACGGCGATGAGCAACCCCGCGGCGATCAGCCAGCCGAACATTCCCGCGATGATGCCTTCTAGCAAGAATGGTAGCTGAACATAGAAATTGGATGCGCCCACCAGGCGCATGATGCTGGTTTCCCGGCGCCGGTTGAACGCCGACAGCCGGATGGTGTTGGCCACGAGCAAGATGGCCGCGATGACCAGGATGATCGCGACCACGATGACCGCGTTCCGGGCGCCGTCGAGCAGCTTGTAGAAGTTGGACAGGATCGACTCGACGTTCACGATGTTGTCCACTCCCTGGCGTCCTTCCACGGCGCCGGCCACCACGGGGTAGTCGGCCTGCGCGTTGCGCAGCTTGACCTGGAAGGAGTCCGGGATCTCGCTCGCGGTGACCAGGCTGGAGAACGACCGGTCCTGCGCGAAGTCCTGCTTGAACCGCGCGAAGGCCTGGCTCTGCGACTCGTAGTAGACCGCCTCCACGCCCTGGGACCGCAGCGAGGTCAGGTCGTGGTAGATCGAGGCCCGCTGAGCCGGGGTGGCCGGACCGTTCTGCTTGCACTGCGGGCTCACGCTGGTCGCCGTGCACAGGTAGATGGACAGCTGAACCCGGCCCTGCCAGTAGGTCCGCGTGTTGTCCACCTGCTTGACGAACAACAGGCCGGTACCCAGCAGCGACAGGCTGATCGCCACCACGACCACCAGCGCCACCGTCATGGTGAGGTTGCGCCGGAGGCCGGTCCAGACCTCTTGGAAGACAAACTGTGCACGCATGGTCGCTTGAATCCCTCGGTAATTCCTCGGTATCTGGTACCGCCCAAGCCCCCCGTCAGTGGCCCGGACGGGCCGCTGAGCTGGTCAGTACGCCTGGCCGTACACCCCGCGAGACTGGTCGCGCACAACTTTCCCGTACTCGAGCTCGATGACGCGCTTGCGCATGGAGTCCACGATCGCCGCGTCGTGCGTGGCCATGACCACCGTGGTCCCGGTCCGGTTGATCCGGTCGAGCACCTTCATGATCCCGATCGAGGTGGCCGGGTCGATGTTCCCCGTCGGCTCGTCCGCCAGCAGGATCATCGGCCGGTTCACGAACGCGCGGGCCATGGCGACCCGCTGCTGCTCGCCGCCGGACAGCTCATCGGGCATCCTGTCGTGCTTGCCCTCCAGCCCCACCAGGTCCACCACTTCGGGGACGACCTTGCGGATGAACCGCCGGGGCTTGCCGATCACCTGGAGGGCGAAGGCGACGTTCTGGTAGACGTTCTTGTTGGGCAGCAGCCGGAAGTCCTGGAACACGCACCCGATCCTGCGGCGCAGGTACGGGACCTTCCAGTTGGTGAGGCGGGCGAGATCCTTGCCGGCGACGTGGATCTTGCCGTCGGTCGGCCTCTCCTCCTTGAGGACCAGCCGCAGGAACGTTGACTTGCCCGAGCCCGAGGGCCCGACCAGGAAGACGAACTCACCCTTCTCGACGTCGATCGTGACGTTCTCCAGGGCGGGGCGGCCCTGGTTCGGGTACGTCTTAGTGACGTTATCGAAGTGGATCACAGGCCCATCACAACGCTCGACAGAATGCGGACGCCGCAGCCGGAAACCGGCCGCCGTACGGCCGTCCCGGGTCTGGTCGGACTGTCCGGTTTGGCCAGGGGCCAGTCTAGGGGGGAAACTGGCTCCGAACGTCCAACACCGCGGAAGTGACACCGGTGCCTGCTGAGGGAGGGACCCAGATGAGTTGCGAAGACCTGATCTGCGCCAGCTGTGCGGGGCCGGTGGTCGAGGCACGCTGCCCTGCCTGCCAGTCGGCGCGAGCCCAGATGCACCATCACTCGGGCGGACTGAGCCTGCCCGTGATCGCCATGCTGCTGCTGGCCGCCCTGGCGCTGGCCGTCATGCTGCAGGTGGCCCACTAGGCCCCTGGGGCCCGCGGGAGGGTGAGCTGGCTGGCTCACCCCTCGGCAGGCTGCTTGCGCAGCCAGCGGATCTCGGCCTCGATGAAGTCGTCGATCTCGCCGTCCATGACCGCGGCGGTGTTCCCTGTCTCCAGCCCGGTCCGCAGGTCCTTGACGTTCTGGTAGGGGTGCAGCACATAGTTTCGGATCTGGGTACCCCAGCTGCCCGAGGAGTCGCCTCGTAGCTCCGCCATCTTGGCCGCCTGCTCGGCGCGCTTGCGCTCCAGCAGCTTGGCCTGGAGGACCGCCATGGCGCTGGCCCGGTTCTGGATCTGGCTGCGCTCGTTCTGGCAGGACACGACGATACCGGTGGGCAGGTGGGTCAGCCGGACCGCGGAGTCCGTGGTGTTCACGCCCTGGCCGCCCGGCCCGCTGGAGCGGTAGACGTCCACCCGGATGTCGTCGTCAGCGATCTCGATGTGATCCGCCTGCTCGACGACCGGGATCACGTCCACCCCGGCGAAGGAGGTCTGCCGGCGGCCCTGGTTGTCGTACTTGGAGATGCGCACCATCCGGTGCGTGCCGTGCTCGCCGCGCAGCGTCCCGTACGCGTACGGCGCCTTGATCGCGAACGTGGTGGACTTGATGCCCGCCTCTTCCGCGTAGGAGGTGTCGTAGATCTCGCTGGTGTACCCGTGCCGCTCGGCCCAGCGCAGGTAGATGCGCCGCAGCCCCTCCGCCCAGTCAGCCGCGTCCGCCCCGCCGGCCTGCGCGTTGATCGTGATCAGCGCCTCGCGGGCGTCGTACTCGCCGGACAGCAGGGTCCGCACCTCGAGCTGGTCGATCTCCTTGCGCAGGGCAGCAAGGTCACGGGTCGCCTCCTCACGGGTGGGCTCGTCGTGCTCGCTCTCGGCCAGCTCGAACATGACCCGGGTGTCGTCGAGCCGGCGGCGCAAGCCGCCCAGCCGGCTCAGTTCCCCCTCGAGGTAGGACAGCCGGCGGGTGACCGCCTGGGCTCTCTCCTGGTCGTCCCAGAGCCCTGGGTCGGCCGCGCGCTCCCTCAGGTTGTCTGCTTCACGGCGCATGGCTTCCGGATCGAGAACGGACTCCACGCTGGTGAGGGTGGACGACAGTTCCGAGATTTCATTTGCGGGATCGGTACCTGCCATGCGGGAAAGCCTACGCGAGCGCGGGCATTCGAAAGGACGATCGTCCGCCAACGGCGCGTCTGGATCTACGCCAAATGCGAAATCAGGGATGTTCCGGTAGCGAACTGGCGTCCACCAGAGTGCGAATTGCACGCACTGCCACCGAAAGCATCGCGACAGTGAACCGGTCGCTCTCCCAGATCTCGGTCAGGGTCTGCCCGGCCCGCTGTACGGCCGACTCATTGCGCCGGGCCCAGTCGGCGAGGCGCTCCTCGGGGCTGCCCGGACCGGTCACCTGGAGCACGTCCCGGGTGATGGCCGCGTGCGCCGCGTACAGGTCATCGCGGAGCGCGGCCCGGGCCATCGTGTTCCACCGGTCGTCGCGCGGCAGTGCCGTGATCCGGTCCCGCAGCCGGGTGATCTGCAGCCGCTCGGCCAGGTCGAAGTAGGCCTCGGCGGTCTCCTCCAGGCTGCGGCCGGTCGCGGTGGCGATCTCGACCAGGTCGAAGGCGGAGTAGGCCGGAACCATGGCGGCCACCCGCTCCGCGAGCCCCTCGGGCACGCCGCGGGCGGTGAACGACTCCAGCCGGTCGGCGAAGCCCGACTGATCGCGGCCGGTGAGCAGCTTGGGCAGGCCGGATGTGACGGTGAGCACCCCGCCGGAGAAGAAGTCGATGGTCTCGGCGATGTCGAACGGCGGCCTGCGGTTGTAGAGCAGCCACCGGGTGGCCCGCTCGGCGAGCTTGTGCCCCTCCAGGAGCAGGGCCAGCTGGGTGGCCACCTCGACCTGGCCGTCCAGCGCCTCCACCTGGGCCCAGAAGCCGGGCAGGTCGTAGACCCGGCGGGCGACCAGCCAGGCGCAGGTGAGGTCGGGGACCGACGCCCCGGTTTCCTCGTTCATCCGGAACAGGAAGGTCGTCCCGGAGCGGTCCACCATGTCGTTGACGACCTTGGTGGTGATGATCTCCCGGCGCAGCGGGTGGGCGTGCATCTGGTCGGCGAACTTTTCGTGGAGCGGCTCAGGGAAGTAGGCCGTGAGCACCGACTGCAGGTAAGGGTCATCAGGCAGCGTCGAAGCCAGCATCTCCTGCTCGGCCGAGATCTTGACCTGGGCGAGCAGGACCGCGAACTCGGGCGTGGTCAGGCCCAGGCCGGCCGACCGGCGCTCGGCGATCTCCTTGTCCCCGGGGAGCACCTCCAGCTTCCGGCGAAGCCGCCCGTCGCGGACCATCTTCCGCATCATCCGGCTGTGGACGTGCAGCATCTCCGCGGCCTGGGCCCGGGACGAGGCCAGTGCCCGGTTCTGGTGGTAGTTGTCCTGCAGCACCAGCGCCGCGACCTCGTCGGTCATCTCCTGGAGCAGCCGGTTGCGCTGCTCCGCGCCCAGCTCGCCACGGCTGACGCTGTCCGCCAGCAGGATCTTGATGTTCACCTCGTGGTCGGAGGTGTCCACCCCGGCCGAGTTGTCGATGAAATCGGTGTTGATCAGCCCGCCGGCCAGCGCGTACTCGATCCGGGCGGCCTGGGTCAGGCCCAGGTTGCCGCCCTCGGCGATCACCTTGGCCCGCAGCGCGGTGGCGTCGATCCGGACCGCGTCGTTAGCCCGGTCACCCGCGTCGGCGTGCGACTGGTTACTGGCCTTCACGTAGGTGCCGACCCCGCCGTTCCAGAGCAGGTCGGCCGGGGCGGCGAGGATCGCGGAGATCAGCTGGTCCGGCGAGAGGGCCCGGACGTCGCGGTCCAGGCCCAGCGCGTCGGCCGCGGCCGGCGAAACCGGGATGGACTTGGCGGTCCGCGACCAGACGCCACCGCCGGCCGAGATGACCGTGGGGTCGTAGTCGGCCCAGGAGGAGCGGGACAGCGCGAAGAGCCGCTGCCGCTCCGCGAAGCTGGTCGCCGGGTCGGGCGACGGGTCGAGGAAGATGTGCCGGTGGTCGAACGCCGCCACCAGCTTGATGTGCTCGGAGAGCAGCATCCCGTTGCCGAAGACGTCGCCGGACATGTCCCCGATCCCGGTCACGGTGAAGTCCGTGGTGTCCACGTCGAGGTCCAGGGTGGCGAAATGGAACTTGACCGATTCCCACGCGCCACGGGCGGTGATGGCCATCTTCTTGTGGTCGTAGCCCTCGGACCCGCCGGAGGCGAACGCGTCACCCAGCCAGTACCCGTGACTCTGCGCGATCTCGTTGGCGGTGTCGGAGAACGTCGCGGTGCCCTTGTCCGCCGCGACCACCAGGTAGGGGTCGTCCCCGTCGTACCTGACCACGCCGGGCGGCGGTACCACCCGGCCCGCCTGCAGGTTGTCGGTGACCTCCAGCATGGCGCTGATGAAGGTCCGGTAGCAGGCCAGCACCTCGGCCTGGTAGGCCTCCCGGTCCGCCGCGTCGGGCAGCCGCTTGCAGACGAAGCCGCCCTTGGCGCCGGACGGGACGATGACCGAGTTCTTCACCTCCTGCGCCTTGGCCAGGCCGAGGATCTCGGTGCGGAAGTCCTCGCTGCGGTCCGACCAGCGGAGCCCGCCCCGGGCCACCGCGCCGAACCTCAGGTGCACCGCTTCCAGCCGGGGTGAGTAGACGAACAGCTCGAACGTCGGCCGGGGCGCGGGAAGGTCCGGCACGGCCGCCGCGTCCAGCTTGACCACCAGGTACGGAACCTGCCCCGGGCCGGGGGCGTGGCTGCCCGCCTGGTCGGCGAAGTAGTTGGTCCGCAGGGTGGCCAGGATCAGGGCCAGGTAGGCCCGCAGCACCCGGTCGTGATCGAGGACGGCCACGTCGTCAAGCTCGCCGCGGATCTCCTCGGTGATGGCCTCACTGCGCTCCGCCTGCCCGCCCTGGCGGGCCGGGTCGAACCGGGACTCGAACAGCCGCACCAGCAGCCTGGTCACCGTGGTGTTGGAGCGCAGCACCCGCTCGATGTAGGCGTGGCTGAACCGGGTGCCAGCCTGCCGCAGGTACTTGGCGTAAGCGCGCAGCACCATGACCTGGCGCCAGCTCAGATGGGCGTCCAGGACCAGGGCGTTGAACCCGTCGTCCTCGATCTGGCCGCGCCACAGCGCGTCGAGCGCGTCCTCGACCAGGCCCTTGACCGGGCCTTGCGGCAGCCCGCCGGAGGGTGCCTGCGCCGGGGACCCGGCGGGCGCGGCGCCGCTCCCGGCGGCTGTGGCGCCGCTGGGGCGCAGCCCGAAGTCGTAGATCCAGAACGGGGTGGGCAGCCCGGGCGCGCAGAACTCGTAGGGATGCTCGTCCACCACCTGCACCCCCAGGTGCTGCAGCCGGGGCAGCACGTCGGTGAGGGTGATCGGCGATCCGGTCCGGTAGATCGTCAGCCGCCAGACCCGCGGCCGGTCGTCCGGGGCGGCCTGACCGGTGTCTTCGGCGGGTACCCCGCCGGAGTAACCCTCGGCCTCCCAGAGCTCGAACGCCACCGGCGTGCCGGACTCGACCATGCCGCGGACCCGGATGAGGTCGCTTACCGCGTACGCCGCGGGCACATCAGCCTTGTAGGTCTCCGGGATGGCTGCCGCCCAGCGGCTGAGCAGTTCACCGGCCTGCTCCTCGCCCAGCCGGGCCAGCGCCTCGGCGGCCAGGTCCTCATCCCAGGAACGGACCGCGGCGGCCAGCTTGGCTTCCAGTTCCGCCGTGTCCACCTGCGGCAGCCGGTGGCCGCGCTCGGCCCGCACCACCACGTGCAGCCGGGCCAGCGCCGAGTCGCCGACGGTGGCGCTGTACTCGACGGCCGCGCCGCCGAACGCCTCGCGCAAGATCTCCTGGGCCCGCAGCCGCACCGCGGTCGTGTACCGGTCCCGGGGCAGATACACCAGGCACGACATATAGCGGCCGTACACGTCCCGGCGCAGGAACAGCCGGGTCTGGCGGCGTTCCCGCAGCGCCAGCACGCTCAGCGCGATCGGGGTCAGCTCGGGCACCGAGATCTGGAACAGCTCCTCGCGCGGGTACCCCTCCAGGATCTCGGTCAGATCCTGGCCGTCGTGGCTGTCCGGGGTCATCCCGGCCGCCTCCAGCACGCTGGCCAGCTTGCGCCGCAGCACCGGGATGCGGGTGATGCTCTCGTGGTACGCGGCGTGGGTGAACAACCCGAGGAAGCGGTGCTCGCCGACCACCTCGCCCACGTCATTGACCCGCTTGACCGCGATGTAGTCCAGGTAGGTCGGACGGTGCACGGTGGACCGGGAGTTCGCCTTGGTCAGGATGAGACGCTGCCGGTCCCGGGCCCGGGCCCGGACCTCGGGGGGCAGCGCGGCGAAGGACGTGGAACCGTGCTTGTCGTGCCGCAAGATCCCCAGGCCGGTGCCGGGCAGCGCGAGCAGCGCCATCCCATCCGGCCCGTCCACCAGGTCATACTCCCGGTAGCCGAGGAAGGTGAAGTGGTTGTCGGCCAGCCAGCGGAGCAGCGCGACGGTCTCGGCCGGGGCCCCGGCACCTTCCGCGGCCAGCCGGTCAGCCAGCCAGGTGGCCCTGGCCTGCATCCGTGAGTAGTCCTCGACCGCGACCCGGACGTCGTGCAGCACCCGGTGCAGATCCTGCTCGAGTTCGGCGGCGGAGTTGCGCGCGGCAGCGTTCTTCGCGGCCGGGCCGGACCCGGGCGCGCCGTCGGTGGCTGATCCCCCGATCTCGATGTGGGTCCAGGATTCGGCGATTTCCTCATGGTCGCCGTTGCGCTCATTCAGCGTCCCGCACACGTCGTGCAGTGTTCCGGTCACGTCCCGGCGGACCAGCAGCTGGGGATGCAGGATGTGGTCACTGTCCAGGCCATGCCGGGCCAGTTCCATGGTCACCGAGTCGACCAGGAACGGCATGTCGTCGGTGATGATGTCGACCACCCGGCGGCCCGGCTCGAACGCGCCCGGCGAGCCGGCGGGCCGCACCCGGACCAGGGCCCGGCCCTGCGGCCGGCGGACGGCGAGCCGGGCCTGTTCCAGCGCGGCCGCGGCGACCGGACCGGGCCCGGCCGCGGCCAGATCCTCGACGGGGACATGCCGGTAGTACGCCCGCAGATAGCAGAGCAGGTCGCCGACGTGCAGATCGGCCAGGTCCTCGGCGGTAACCGCCTGGGCCGCCTCGGCCAGCAGGGATTCCCGGTCCGCGGCCGAGCTGTCACTCACTGGCGCACCACGCCATTGTGGTGTTGTCACGCGTTTCCCTCAATCACCGTTGATTGCTGCGCATCGCCTGGCCCCGACTCTACGCGGGACCCGTCCCGGGGGGCGAACAGCCCGAGCACCTCGGGATTGGCCAGCGCGTCCGGGTCGGCCGCCTCCGCGACCGGCGTGCCGAGCAGGATCTTGCGCACCGGAACTTCCAGTTTCTTCCCGGACAGCGTCCGCGGGATCCCCGGGACCTGATGGATCTCGTCGGGCACGTGCCGCGGGGACAGTTCGCTGCGCAGCGCCCTGCGGAGCTCGCCGATCAGGTCGTCGTCCAGCTCGCGGCCCTCGGCCAGCACCACATACAGCACCAGCCGTCCCGGGCGGCCCAGCTGCCCGGTATCCACCACCAGGCTGTCGGTGACCTCCGGCAGCCGCTCTACCACCCGGTAGAACTCGCTGGTGCCCATGCGCACGCCACCACGGTTCAGGGTGGCGTCCGAGCGTCCGTAGATCACGCATCCGCCGTCCGGCAGCATGGTGATCCAGTCACCGTGCCGCCAGACCCCAGGATATGCGGCGAAGTAGCTGGCCTGGTACTTTTCGCCGTCCGGATCGTTCCAGAAGCCGACCGGCATGGACGGCATGGGCCCGGTGATGACCAGTTCGCCGACCTCCCCGGTGACCGGCTTCCCCGCGGCGTCGAAGGCTTCCACGCTGGCCCCCAGACACCGGCCGGCGATCAGGCCGGCCCGGACCGGCAGCAGCGGGCTCGGCCCGACGAACCCGGTGCACACGTCGGTGCCGCCGGAGAACGAGCCGAGCTGCGCGTCCTCGCTGACCTCCTGGTAGACCCAGTGGAAGCCCTCGGGCGGCAGCGGTGATCCGGTGGAGCCGATGCCGCGCAGCGCGGACAGGTCCAGTTCCCGGCCGGGGGCCAGCCCGGCTTTGGCGCAGGCCAGCAGGTAGGGCGCGCCGGTGCCGAAGTAGGTCACCCCGGTCTGCGCGGCGAGCCGCCACAGCGCGTCGGTGCCGGGGTAGGTGGCGCTGCCGTCGTAGAGCACCACGGTCGTCCCGGCCAGCAGCCCGCCGGCCAGGTAGTTCCACATCATCCAGCCGGTGGTGGTGTACCAGAAGAACACGTCGCCCGGGCCGAGATCCTGGTGCAGGCCCAGCGCCTTGAGGTGCTCGAGGACGATGCCGCCGTGCCCATGCATGATCGCCTTGGGCAGCCCGGTGGTGCCGGACGAGTACAGCACCCACAGCGGGTGATCGAACGGGACGTCCACGAACTCCGGCTGGCCGTCCCCCGCCGCGGCCGGCAGGTCAGCCCAGCCGAGCGTGCGCACCCCCGCCTGGCCGGCGGCGGCCCGGGTGGCCGGTCCCAGCCGCGGCGACGCGGGGTCCTGGGCCGCGGCGTCCGGGCTGTCCACCATGATCAGCGCGGCCAGCCCGGGCAGCCCGGCCACGATCTCGCCCACGGCCTCGTCCCGGCTGAACTCCTTGCCGCCGTAGCGGTAGCCGCCCACCGTGAACAGCACGGTCGGGCGGATCTGCGCGAACCGGTCGATGACGCTGTGCGCGCCGAAATCCGGCGAGCAGGACGACCAGATGGCCCCCAGGCTGGCGGTGGCCAGCAGCCCGATGAGGGCCTCGGGGATGTTCGGCAGGAACGCGGCCACCCGGTCCCCCTGGCCGACGCCGAGCGCGCGCAGCGCCCCACGGACCCGGCCGACCTCCGCCGCCAGCTCGCCGTAGGTGAGGGTCCGGGGCGGGGCGTCCTCGGCGCAGGCGATGATCGCGACGCGGCCCGGGTCGGTACGGGCCGTGCGCAGCGCGTTCCGCGCGTAGTTCAGCGTGGCGCCAGGAAACCAGGTGGCGTCGGGCAGCTGCCCGCTCAGCGCGGGACCGTCACCGCGCTGTCCGAGCACCCCGAAGTACTCCCATAGCGAGTCCCAGAACGCGCCCGGCTCGCCGACCGACCACTCCCAGAGGTCCTGGTAGTCGGCGGCGGCGACGCCGTGGTGCCCGGCCAGCCAGCGCAGGTACTGGGTGATCCGCGCCTGATCGACGACCTCCGGGCCCGGCTCCCACAGAACCTCGCCGTAATCGCTGCCCAGGACCCGCGCCACCTCGTCGTTTCTTGGCATAGGCCCCAGCATCGGCGCTCAGCCCGCGCATCGCAACGGGAGCCACGCGGCCCAGGGTGTGGTCAAGCTCACCTCTCCGATTCCCGGCCGTTCATCCCACCGGAGCGCCGGCGGCGAAGGCCAGCACGCCCAGCCCTGCGGCACCCACGATCGCGCTGACCACGCCGCGCCGCACGCCGAGCAGCCAGGCCGCGGCGAGAGCGAGCACGCCGAGCTGCCACAGGTGCGTGAGGGCCAGGGCGAGCGGCACCGCGGCCCCGGCGATGGCGCCGATGGCGGCCGGGCCGGCCCCGGTCAGGAAGGCCTGGACGGCCGCGCTGGCCCGGAGCCGGTCGAAGTAGCGCCCGCCGGCCAGCACGAACAGGAACGAGGGGGTGAAGGCGACCAGCGCGGCGAGCAGCCCGCCGCCCACCCCCGCGGCCGCGTACCCGACCACGGCAACGGTCTGCACCACCGGCCCCGGGGTGATCTGGCCCAGCGCGACCGCGCTGAGGAACTGGCCCGCGGTCATCCAGTGGTAGGTGTCCACCGCGTCGTGCTGCATCAGCGGGATGATCACGAAGCCGCCGCCGTAGGAGAGGGCCCCGACCTTGAGGCCCTCCCAGGCCACCGCGAGCAGGCCGCCCGCGGCAGGCACCGCGGCGGCCAGCGGCAGCCAGACCGCGCCCAGCCCGGAACGCCCCGGCCCGGACGATCCCGATCCCGGACCGGCCGGCCCGGGGCCGCGCGGGTGGACCGCCGGCCAGGTCCGCGCCGCGACCTCGGCCAGTCCGCAGGCCGCCAGGACGATGACCAGCCACGGCCCGACGGTCGCGGCGGCCACCCCGCCGGCGGCCAGGTAGGCGATCCAGCGGCCGTGCGCGGCGCGGGTCTGCGGGGCACTCCCGCCGGCCCGCCGCCAGCTCGCCGGGATCAGGCCCACCGCGGCGGCCGCGGCCACCGCGGGCACGGCCGCGCCTGATCCGGCCGCCGCCCCCGAGATCCACCCCGGCGGGCGGGGCGCCAGGAAGAGGGCCGCCAGCCCGAGGATGATGACCAGGCCGGGCACGATGAAGCAGACCCCGCCCAGGATCGCCCCGGCCGGACCGCGCAGCCGCCAGGCGCAGAAGATGGCCAGCTGGGTCGAGGCGGGTCCGGGCAGCAGGTTGCAGGCGGCCAGCCCGTCCTCGAAGTCGTCAGGCGGCAGCCACTCCCGGTCGGTCACGCACAGCTTGCGCAGCAGCGCGATGTGCGCGGGCGGGCCACCGAACCCGATGCAGCCGATCCGGCCCCATTCCCGGGCGATCGTGGTCAGCGGGACCGCCGGGGACTCGGCGGGGGGCTGCTCGGGCGCAGCGTGATCAGGCACGCGGCCAACCTACGCAGCGCAGGTGAACGGCGGGCGGCCGGCCTGCACCGGGCTCAGCCGGCGACGGCCAGCGTCAGCCGGTCCACCGCGCGCAGCACGGCGGGAGTATCCGAGAGATCGTCGAAGACCACGTCCGCCCCGGCCTTCCGCAGCTCGCTCATGGTAGAGCGGCCGGTCGCCACGGCCAGGCACCGCGCACCGCCGGTCCGCGCGGCCGCCACGTCGCGGGTGGAGTCGGCGATGTAGACGGTGGAGTCCTCGTCGAACCGGACGCCGTACTTCTCGGCGGCCCGGCTGCGGGTCATCATCAGCTGGGCGCCCTTGGGGTAAACCTGCGACCCGTAGCCGCCGATCTCCACGTCGAAGAACTCCTCCAGCCCGAACGCGCGCAGCTTCTCGACCGCGTTCGGCTTGATCGTCCCGGTCAGCACGGTCTGGACCACGCCGGGGCGGGCAGCCACCTCGGCCACGGCCTCGGCGGCCCCGGGCAGCAGCCGGCCTTGCTCACGCAGCTGTTCGCGGCGGGCCGCGAAGGAGTTGGCCAGCTCGAAGCTGAACCGGGCCAGCAGTTCCTCGCCGCCGGCCGTGGCCGGGCTGGGCAGCCCGGACGGCACCGCCTCGTTCAGGGCCAGCGCCTCAAAGAAGATCTCCGACTCCATCCGTCCCGGGAGCTGCGGGAGCTGGATCATCGGCCGTCCGGTAACCCGCCGGAACGCCTCCGCGTACGCGTCCCTGGTGATCCGGCCGACGTCGATGAGAGTCAGATCGATGTTCCACAGGACCAGGCGGCTAATGAGGACCTCCGGGGTTGGCATCCCCCTCGCGGCGGGCACGGCCAGCCTATGCCCGGGCAGGCCGCACGCACGCCCGATCGGCGACGGCCGCGGTCGGGGCAGCGTTCCGGAACCAGGCGGACAATTAGCTTCAATACTTATTTCGAACCTGCGCGGCCGCCACGGCAGGGCCGATCAACCCCGGTACTGGGCCCGCCGGGTCCGCTCGAGCGTGTCGGCCCCCTGCTCCACCAGCCACACTGCGCGGGCCAGCCGCTCGGATCCGGGGCTGATGGATCCCGGACGGCGGGACACGTCCGGCCGTCCCTGCGGGGCCGGGCGGTCGGACGGTGCGTCATGGCCTGGGAGGACCCGGCGGTCCGCCGGGACCGGGGCGAGGACCAGCGCCCCGGGCCCGGTGCCGCCGCGATCATCTTCGTGCACGACCACCCGGGCTTCGAGCGTCAGCAACCGGATACCGAGCAGCCGGGCCAGCACGAACGCCCCGATTACCAGGTCGCCCCGGGCTGGATCCAGACCACGGAGGTGCACCCGGAACGAGCGGCGTGCCCGTTCCGGGCCAGTCCACGTCCGGGGCACGGGGTCACGACCGCGTACGGCCACCACTTCCCGCCCCCGCCGCGCCATGCGCCCGGCCGACCCGCGACTGGGCCGCGTAGGCGTCAAGCCGGGCGCCATACTCCTCCAGGCTCCGGCGGGCGCCGGACGCCGCGAACTTCCCGCTTGCGCTGTGCGCAAGCTTGAGGATCTGCTCGTAACGTTCGCGGCCCGCACGAGTCCCCAGCAGGTAGCCGACCCCGAATACGGCCACGGTGGTCAGCTTCACGACTCGTCCTGGTGGCGCCGTGCGGAAATAGCCGCGCTCGCCGCGGTGGCCGCGACGGCCCCGCTGACGACGCCGAGCGTGACCTTGGAGGCCAGGCGCACTGCGTCATTGGACGTAGCCGACTCTACGGACTCCAGCAGGAGATCCCATTTGCTCTTGTGTGTGAACAATCCCATCCGCCTGTGTCCCTTTCTCTGTGAATCGGCCGGCCAGCGGCCGCCCGTGGGCCGACCCGCTGGCCGCCCGCTACCCTGCCGTCCGTGATGTGCTGATGGCCGCGACGAGTTCCGGCTTCGTCATCGACGTTTGCAGCTCAGCACCGGTCCCCCGGCCCAGCCGCAACAGCTCGTCCTTGTTGAGCCGGTCCAGGGGCACGCCGCCCACCCGGACGACGGCCCGCACCAGGTCCTGCTTGTTCATGGTGGAAGAGTCAGCCACGTCGAGTTGTCCGGCCAGGCGGATGAGCTCTGCCTTGGTGAGCCGGTCCACCTGGTCGATCGTGCGCAGCGTGGCACCGTCCGCGTTCCCGGCCGCACGCTCCCGACTCGGTTGCGCCTCTCGCTGGGACGACCGCTCGTCCGGGCGCCGTGATGGCCGGCGGGCGGTCGACGCCGCCCGACGCCGCGTCTGGCCGGCCTGCGCGACGCGCCGCCGCGCCGCCACCGGCTCATGCGCCAGAGCCGCCAGCCGATCCGCCTCCTGGGTGGCCTGCGACGCGACTTGCTGGGCTGCCTTCGAGGCCTGGCCCGCTAGTTTCCTGGCCTCGGCGACCGCCCGGTTGGCCTCCTGGATGGCCTGACGGGCACGCTCCTGCGCGCGTTCGGCCTCCTGTTCCTTCTCCCGCGTGCGGGCAGCGGCCTCTTCCTCTGCGTTGTCGAGCGCCTTTCGCCGCTCAGCCTCCTCCGCGAGGCGGACGCGCTCGAGGTGCTCCTCCGCCTGCGCACGCGCATCCGAGTCGAACCTGGCGCACGTGTTCATCCATCTCCCGGGCGGTGCGCTCGGCGTCGTCGGCGCGGTCTTTGGCCTCCTGGGCCAGGGCCAGGGCCCGCGCCTCTTTCTCGCGCGCCTCTTCGGCCGCCTCGTCAGCCTGCCGCAGTAGCGAGTCGATCGAGTCGTCGTCGAGGCCCGGCACGGCGGCCCGGACCGACCGCCCAGCCGCCCTGGTCTTGCGCCGCACCCCAGCGGTGACGGCACCCGCCGTCTCCGCGGCCGAGGACGCAGTGCCCGACACGGTTTCCGACACGTTGCCGACCACCGAGGTGGCGGCGTCGGATGCGCCCGACGAGGCCGATACCGCCGGCTTCAGCGCTTTGGACAACAGCCATGCTGCGTTGGCCGGAAGCTCCCGCAGGCCGGTTTCCGCCAGCCCTGTCAGACGGCGTGCTGATTTTTCCTTAGCCATGAATACCCCCAGGCCTTGTGATTCCTCCGCCCCGCTCTACCCGCCGACCTGGGCCTTATCCAACATCGCCGCATATTCCGGGCGAGACCTGGGCAGCGGGCCAGAATCGGGCACCAGCCAGCGAACCACCGGACCACTTACCTTGCCGTCGTTACGGCGCCCCGCCGTCAGCCCATGTGCGGGTAGCGGTAGTCGGTCGGCGGCGCGAACAGCTCCTTGATCGCCCGCGCGTTCACCCAGCGGGTCAGGTTGAAGATCGAGCCCGCCTTGTCGTTGGTCCCGCTGGCCCGGGCCCCGCCGAACGGCTGCCGGCCCACCACCGCCCCGGTGGGCTTGTCGTTGATGTAGAAGTTGCCCGCCGCGAAGCGCAGCGCCTCCGTGGCGGCGGCGATGGCGTCCCGGTCCTGGGCGATGATCGCCCCGGTCAGCGCGTAGGGGGCGACGTCCGCGGCCTGGGCCACGACCTCGTCGTACCGCGCGTCCTCGAAGACGTGCACGGCCAGGATCGGCCCGAAGTACTCGGTCCGGAACACCTCATCCTCCGGGTCGGAGCACTCCAGCACGGTCGGCTGGACGAAGTACCCCTGGCTGCCGTCCGCGTCCCCGCCGGCCAGCACCTGGATCGACGGCCGGCTCCGGGCCCGGGCCAGCGCGTCGGAGAGCTTCCGGAACGCCCGGGCGTCGATGACCGCGCCCATGAACAGGGACAGGTCGGTGGCCACGTCGCCCACGGTGAGCGAGCTCACCTGGGCCAGGAAATCGTCGCGCATCCGGTTCCAGACCGACCGCGGGATGTAGGCGCGGGACGCGGCCGAGCACTTCTGGCCCTGGTATTCGAACGCGCCCCGGATCAGCGCCACGGACAGCACCTCCGGATCGGCCGAGGGGTGCGCGATCACGAAGTCCTTGCCGCCGGTCTCGCCGACCAGCCGCGGGTAACCGCGGTACCCGGCGATGTTCTCGCCCACGCTGCGCCACAGGTGCTGGAACGTCCCGGTGGACCCGGTGAAGTGGATGCCGGCCAGGTCCCGGTGCGGCAGCGCCACCTGGGACACCGCCTGGCCGTCGCCGGTGACCAGGTTGATCACGCCGGGAGGCAGCCCGGCCGCCTCGAGCAGCCGCATCGTGTAGTGCGCCGAGAACTGCTGGGTCGGGGACGGCTTCCAGACCACCACGTTGCCGAGCAGCGCGGGGGCGGTAGGCAGGTTGGCGGCGATCGAGGTGAAGTTGAACGGGGTGACGGCCAGCACGAAGCCCTCGAGCGGGCGGTATTCCAGCCGGTCCCACTCCCCCGTGACGGAGGAAGGCTGCTCGGCCAGCAGCCGCCGGGCGAAGTGGGTGTTGTACCGCCAGAAGTCGATCAGCTCGCAGGCCGCGTCGATCTCGGCCTGGTACACCGACTTGGACTGGCCGAGCATGGTGGCCGCGTTGATCGTGGACCGCCACGGCCCGGCCAGCAGCTCGGCGGCCTTGAGGAACACCGCGGCCCGGTCGTCGAAGGACAGCGCCCGCCAGCCCGGCGCGGCCGCGGCGGCCGCGTCGATCGCGGCGGTCACATCCGCGCCGGTCGCGTTGCCGAGGTGGCCGAGCACGTGCGCGTGGTTATGCGGCTCGACCACGGCGATCCGGTCGCCGCCGCCCAGCCGCGGCTGGCCGCCCACGGTCATGGTCAGCTCGACCGGGGTGGCGGCCAGCTCCTTGACCTTGGCTTCGACGGCGGCGCGGTCGGAGCTGCCCGGCGGGTAGGCCCGGACCGGCTCGTTGACGGGCGGCGGAACGTTGCTGACGGCGTCCATGAGGATCTCCCCGAACTGCTCTAACGATGCGGTGGCCCCATCGTAGGCGGCACTCCGGCTAGCCTGCGTTCCCCGCCACGAACGGCAATTCCTGGGTGGCGTACCACATCAGTTCGTGGCCCTCCGCCCCGTCCACCAGGAACTGGGCGTCGTCGTCCCCGGCCTCGGCGGCGCCCAGCGCGGCGACCGCCGCGGTGACGTCGGGCACGGCCAGCAGGTCATCGACGTGCCCGGAGACCACCCGGGCCAGCGGGACCGGCGCGGACAGCAGCACCCGGGTCGGCTCCTCGAAGCCGCCGCCGAACCCCCCGTCCCGGCCCACCTGCTCCTCGGGCACGTCGGCGGCCAGCACGACCCGCCGTCGCGGCGCGTCCGGGTTGGCCAGCAGCAGCCACAGCGAGGCCCGCGCGGCGTGCATCAGCGCGGCGTACTCGAGTTCCTCGAGGTCCGCCTGGGCGTACCACTCACGCAGGGCGGGCGTGACGGTGAACGCCTGCATCGGGGCCGGCCCGATCTCAGCGGCATCCAGCGCGCCGGCCAGGGCCGGCAGCGTGGCCGGCAGATAGACACGCATGCTTCTCCCCGGTTGTCTCGGCGGAGCTGGACCAGCAGTGCTCCCGGCGGTCAGGCCCCGAGGACGGCAACCACCATGGCCACTGCCTCATCGAGGGACTGATGCTCCCACACCCGGACCACCCGCCAGCCCGCCGCGGCCAGCGCCGCATCCGCGGCCCGGTCGCGTTCGACGTTGCGGCGCAGCTTCGGTGACCAGTACGACTCGTTGACCGCCGGATCCCGGCCGTGCTGCGGGCATACGTGCCAGAAACAGCCGTCCACGAACACCGCGACCCGGCGCCCGGTGAACGCGAGGTCCGGCCGGACCCGGGCGCCGCCGTCCAGATCGAGCCGGAAGTCCTTGCGGAACCGGTAGCCCTGCCGGTGCAGCGCGCTGCGCAGCGCGAGTTCGGGCTTGGTATCGGTGCGCCGGTTGGCGCGCATGTTCGCCGATCGTCCCGGGGTAGGGGGAATCAGGCCCGTGCGAATCGAGCTGGACGGGCTCGGATGATCGGCCACCCGGCCAGGCTAGAGCAGCCGGGCCCCGGGATGCGGGCCCGTTTCTTAGTAGCGCCGGCCGCGGTGCTAAGAAAGGCCGAGCAACTCGGCCAGCCGGCCCTCGGTGGCGGCCGGGTCGGTGTGCAGCACGCCCGTCATCCCGAGCGACTCCGCGGCCTGCACGTTGGCCTCGATGTCGTCGATGAACACGCATTCGGCCGGGTCCAGTCCGAGCAGGCCGGCCGCGTGCCGGAAGATCCGTTCCTCCGGCTTGCGCATGCCCACCTCGGCGGAGATGACCACCGCGTCGAACAGCTCAGCCAGCACGTCAGCCGGGTAGATGCCGACGCCCCAGGAATTGGAGAGCATGGCCGTCTTCAGCCCGGCCGCGCGGACCCGGCGGAGCAGGTCCTGCATGGGCTCGCTGAGCACGGTGGCCGCGAACATCCGGTCCAGCAGCCCCGCGGCGGTCACCGGCCCGCCGTCCCGGCGCACGATCTGGGCGGCGAGCATCTCCTCGAACTCCTCGTCGCTGCACTCCCCGCGTTCCAGCCCGTGGATCGGGTTGTCCTCGCCCGCCCCGTCGTACGCGCCGGTCACCCAGGCCTTCATGACCGCGTGGTAGCTGGCGTACTCGATCTCGTCCGCGGCGATCCAGGCCCGCACGGTCTCCGCGATGGGGTTGGTCATCACCCCGCCCCAGTCCGCGACCACCCCGCGCAGCGGCGGCCGGCCCGGCCCCGGGGCAGGGTCAGCGGCAGCGGCGGTTTCCCCGGACGGCTGGGCGGGACGGGAGGTCAGCTGGGGGTCAAACACGCTTCCGATGGTAAGCGTCCCGGGCTAACGCCAGCCGGCCGGCGGGTAACGCAGACCCGTGCTGCGCAGGAAGAGCTCAGTGGGAACCTCAGTAGGACAAACCGGTGCCGTAGCCGAACGCCCGGCCCCCGGCCGCGGCCGGGACGGCCACCGGCAGTCGGCCGGCCGGGGGCAGCCGCCCGGCCAGCACCGCGGCGGCCGCGCCCAGCGGCACGCTGCTGTCGGAGTAGCTCGCGACCGCTGCCCTGATCCCGGGGAACAGGCCCAGGTCGTAGGGCAGCCCGGTGGCCAGCACCAGCACCGGCCGCCCCGAGGCGACCAGCCCGGGCACCAGGCGTTGCTGCGCCGCGTCCCGGACCGCGTCCCGGGTGACCGCCAGGATCACGTCGGCTTCCGCGGGGCTCGCGACGAGCCACCCGCCGGTGGCCGCCAGATCTGGCCGCAGGGCCGCGGTGAGCCCGGCGGCTGCCGGTCCCGCCGTCCGCGGCGGTGCGCCCGGGCACGGTCGGCACCAGCAACTGGCCGACCTTCTCGGGCAGCGCCATGGCGGTCACGACCGCGGCGACCCGGGGTGACGCCGCGGGGCCGGTGACCGCCGGGGCGGGCCGGGCGGCGGGACGGCGGAATCTCATCGCCGTGCGACCCTACCCGCCGTGATGGTCCTATTGTCCTAAACGTGTTTTTTGGTCAGCCCGTAGCCCGAGAATCAGTCACCGCTCGGGCCGGGAAAAGCGGATTAACGTGCGGCCCGGCGGGAGTTCACTGACTCCCGCCGGGCCGCCGCCGTGCGATGTTATGCGCGATTTCCCCCCGCACCGTGGGTCACCGGGCGTCGGCGAAGCCGGCCGGCTGCGTGATCCCGGCCGGGCCGGATCGCGCCGGGATGCCCTGCGCATGGGTACGGACGGACGGCCCGGCGGTCGCGTGCCGGCGGCCCGGAACCAGGGTGCGCGGCGCCAGGTGCTGGCGCGCGACGGTGAGGCCATCGAACGCGGCCACCCTCGTCGTCGGCACGAAGTCGCTGGTGTGAGCCTCGGCGGCGGCCTTGGCCCGGTAGTGGGCGCGGGCCTCGGAGTAGTCCGGCTGGGTGTGCGGGTGCCTGAACGTGATCCACAGCGGGATACCGATCATGGCGGCCACGATCAGGGCGATAATGGGGAAGTTGGCGATCACGATGCCGGTCACGGCGTCTCTCCTTGGAAGCTTCTCGCCGGCGGCGGCCCCAGCCGGCTTCTGACGTTCCTAAGGTTGCCCGGCGGGATTCTGCGCGCTGTTGGCAGGACTTCTGCAGAACCTATGAATGTGCCGGCGGAGGCTAATTTCGGTTCACCGGCCAGGGACCGGAAACTGTCGGCCTCGCGCCGTACCGTGCTCTTACACGGCACCGAGGGGAAGGCGGACGGCACCATGACCAGTACCGGCGTCGCCACGGGCGAGCGGGCTGACCTGCTCAGCGCCCTGGCCAAGCAGCGCTACTTCCTGCGTTTCACCGCCCGTGACCTGACCGACGAGCAGGCCGCGCAGCGCACCACCGCCAGCGCGCTGTGCGTGGGCGGCGCGATCAAGCACGTCACCCAGACCGAACGGCAGTGGATCCAGTTCATCGTTTCGGGCCCGTCGGCCATGGCCTGGGATGAGTCGGACATGGGGAACTACGTGGATGGATTCCGGATGCTGGAGGGGGAGACGCTGGCCGGGTTGCTGGCGGATTACGACCAGGTGGCGCAGCGCACCGACGACCTGGTCCGGTCCCTCCCCGACCTGGACGCGTCGCATCCGCTGCCCGAGGCCCCCTGGTTCGAGAAGGGGGCGCGCTGGTCCGCCCGCCGGGTGCTGCTGCACGTGATCGCGGAGACCGCGCAGCACGCCGGGCACGCCGACATCATCCGGGAGTCCCTGGACGGCGCCAAGTCCATGGGCTAGGGGGCCGTCAGGCGGAAGCGGGGCACCGGTGAGGGAAGCAGGAACAGGAAGCCCAGCGTCCCGCCCGCGGCGGCGATCCAGAGCGCCGGGTGCACCCCGATCAGCGTGCCCGCGGCCCCGCCGGCCAGCGCCCCCACCGGGCGGGTGCCGTAGTTGACGGCCTGGAAGGCCCCGGAGACCCGGGCCCGGAGCGGATCGGGCACCACGGCCGCGAAGATCGTCCCGATGCTGATGTCCAGGATCATCACCCCGAACCCCGAGACGAACTCGGCCGTGAACAGCATCCCGAGGATCACCGGCCGTGGGCCGGCCGCCAGCGGCACGAGCAGCACCGGGACGGGATACACGATGCAGCCGATGAGGTAGGCCCGGCCGACCCCGGCCCGGCTCGCGATCCGCCGGGTGAGCAGCGACCCGAGTACGCCGCCGACCGCGCCCGCGCCCAGCACCACGCCGAGCAGCCCGGGCCGGACATGCAGGGACCGGGTCGCGTAGAGGACGAACAGGGCCATGAACATGAAGTTGAAGAAGTTGATCACGGACACGCAGGCCAGCGAGGGCCGCAGGATGGGCGAGGTCCAGATGAAGCGGGCGCCAGCGCTCAGGCCCCCGCGGCGCCTGGCCTGGTCCGGGGCCGGCTCGGCCGGGTGGATGCGGCTCAGGAAGAACGCCGAGCCGAGGAACGACAGCGCGTCAGCCGCCAGCGCGAACGGCGCGGACAGGGCCTGCACCAGCAGGCCGCCCACGCTGGGGCCGCCCACCGCGGCCAGCGCCCGGCTCTGGTAGATCAGCGAGTTGCCTTCCACGTACTGGTCGCTGGGCACCAGGGCCGCGAACAACCCGGCGTCGGACACGGTGAAGAAGATGCTCAGCGTCCCGGCCGCGAACGCCACCGCGAACACCTGGGCCAGGCTGAGCACGCCCAGGGCCGAGCAGACCGGGATGCTGGCCAGCAGCGCGGCCCGGCCCAGGTCCGCCGCGATCATGGTGACCCGGCGGTGGCCGCGCCGGTCCACCCAGGCCCCGGCGTGCAGGGCGAACAGCAGGCTGGGCAGCCAGATGAGGGCGCTGAGGTAGCCCATCTCGGCCGGGCTGGCGTGCAGCGCGAGCACCGCGGCCAGCGGCAGCGCGATGGCCGAGATCTGGTCGCCGAACAGGGAGATGCTCTGTGCGCCCCAGTACCGCCGGAAGGCGGTCTCGCGCAGCAGGGGAGGAATCCTGGACGTCCGGCGTCCAGGGGCGACGTCGGTGCTCACTGGTCGCTCCCGTCCGGCGGGGCCTCCTCAGGCGGCGTGGCCGTCTCGCCCGGAGCGGAGGTCTCTTCCGCCGTGGCCGTCCCGCCTGGCGGGCGGGCCTCCGGCAGGCGGCCGAACGGCCGCAACAGCGGGAAGGCCAGGTGCAGGTAGCTGACCAGGCGGGCGCCCGCCGGACGGAGTTCCGGGTGAGTCTGCCGGTCGATGTACTGGTCCATCATCTGCTGGGTCTGCTCGCCCAGCGCGGCCAGTTCTTCCGCCGTGAGGTACAGGTACGTGTCGCCGAACTGGGCCACGCGCTGCCACTCTTCCGGCTCGCCCTGCCTGACCTCCAGCCAGCGCATCACGTCCTCGAAGTAGCGCTCGGCGATCACCGAGCTGAGCAGCTCCGCCGCGACCGCGAGATCAGGGTTCTCGGCGACGTCGGGCAGGTTGGTGAACATGGCCGTGGCCCGCCAGGGGCGCTCCCGGCCCCTGCCCCCGCCGGCCTCCTCGACCAGGCCGTACTTGGCCAGCTGGCGCAGGTGGAAGGACATGCTCGCCGAGCTCTCGCCGAGCAGTTCCGCCGCCCGGGTCGCGGTCAGCGGGCCCTCGACCCGCAGCAGCCCGACCAGGGACAGCCGGATCGGATGCGCCAGTGCCCGGAGGGCCCGGGGGTCCCGGAGCCGTTTGACCGAGCGGTTCGCGGGCCGGCCCGCAGAGTCATCAGTCATAGATGCCAACATAGCTTTGCAAAGGGTTGTTGGGAAGAGGTCCAGAGAGATATGCAAAGCTTTCTTTGCATGAGACGCCAGCTCCGCCGGCGGACGGATTCCTGACACAATCACCCCATCGCCGGACCACCCCCAGCAAGCCCAGCAGAAACGAGCGGAGAGGCAGGCTCATGCCACCAGTTGCGGTCATCACCGGGGCGAGCAGCGGGATCGGCGCGGCTACCGCGGTCAAGCTGGCCGAGGCCGGCTACCGGGTGATCCTCGCCGCCCGGCGGGCCGGCCGGATCAGCGAGCTGGCCGGGCAGATCCGCGAGAAGGGCGGTGAGGCGGACCCGGTGATCCTGGACGTGACCGACCGCGCCGCGGTCGACGGATTCGCGGAACGACTGGACCGCTGCGACGTGCTGGTCAACAACGCCGGCGGGGCGTTCGGCGCGGACACCGTGGCCCAGGGTGACCCCGCCGAATGGCAGGCCATGTTCGACGTGAACGTACTGGGCACCCTGCACATCACCCAGGCGCTGCTGCCCAGGCTCATCGCCAGCGGCGCCGGCACCATCGTGGTGATGGGGTCCACGGCCGGCTTCGTCGCCTACGAGGGCGGCGGAGGTTACGTCGCGGCCAAGCACGCCGAGCACGCGATCGCGGGGACGCTGCGGCTGGAACTGTACGACCAGCCGGTGCGGGTCATCGAGATCGCACCGGGCATGGTGCGCACGGACGAGTTCGCGGTCAACCGCTACCGGGGGGACGAAGAGCGGGCCGCCGCGGTCTACGCCGGCGTGTCCGAGCCGCTGACCGCCGAGGATGTCGCGGACACCGTCGCCTGGGCGGTCACCCGGCCGTCCCACGTGAACGTGGACCTGCTGGTCCTGCGCCCCCGGGCCCAGGCCGCCCAGCACAAGGTCTTCCGCGAGCCCGGCACGCCCTGACCGGAGCGCCCGCCCGCCGTTGATCATGGTTGGCGGCGACTCTTCACGCCCGGCGTGCGTCCTGGCGGGTGATTTGTCCGGTTGAGGCGAACGTTCAGCGTGAAGAGTCACGCGCGCAGCCGGTCAGGCGACGGGCAGCGGCCAGGTGATCTTGGTGAGGTCGGGGACTACCTGGTCGGCGCCGGTCAGGTCCGCCGGCGGGTGGGTGGTGGCTACCGCCACGCAGTACATGCCGGCGGCCTTGGCCGCGGCCACGCCGGCCGGGGCGTCCTCGAACACCACGCACGCCGCGGGGAGCACGCCCAGCCCGCGGGCCGCGGCCCGGTACCCCTCCGGGTCCGGCTTGCCCACCGTCACGTCCCCGGCCGTCACCACCACCGAGAACAGCGGGCGCACGCCCAGCTCGGTCAGGGTCTGTTCCGCGTAATTGCGGCCCGCCGAGGTGACCAGGGCCAGCGGGACACCGGCCGCGCTGATCCGCCGGACCAGCTCGACCGCGCCGGCCAGCGGCCCCAGCGGCGGCTGGTGCGGGGCGTGGAAGTGCGCGCTGGACGCCGCCATCAGCTCGGCCGGATCGTGCTGCGGCACCTGTTCCCGGAGCAGGTCATGGACGTCAACGCCGCGGCGGCCGACGAACGCCCGGATCAGGTCGTCGTCCGGGACGATGCCGCGGGACCGGAACACGTGCCGCCAGCTCTCATGACTGCGCGTCTCGCTGTCCACCAGGGTGCCGTCGAGATCGAACACGGCGGCGTGAAAGCGCCGCGGCTCCCCGGACGGCCCTTCAGGGTCTTCGCGCTCTGTCATCCCGGTCATCACGCGGTCTGGGTGACCTTGCTGAGGCCGCGCGGGCTGTCCGGATCGATGCCGCGCCGCCGCGACAGGGCCTCGGTCAGCAACTGCCCGGGCACGATCAGCCCCAGCGGCGCCAGCCACTCGGGCAGCCGGGGACCGGGTACCGCGAGGCTGCTCGCCGCGGCCAGGCCGGAGCCGCCGCCGATCGCGTAGGCCCGCGCCCCGGCCGCGACCACCCGGCGGGCCAGCTCAATGCTGCCCGGCAGCGCGGGGCCGGAGTCGGCCGCCACGATGATGGCCGGCGTGTTCGCGTCCACCACCGCGATCGGGCCGTGCAGCAGGTCGGCCCAGGACAGCCCCATCGCGTGCAGGTAGCAGGCCTCCTTCAGCTTGAGCGCGAGCTCCAGCGCGGCGGCGTACGCGTGCCCGCGGCCGGACACCACCACGCCCGCCGCGCCGGCCAGGTCGGCGACCATCGGCTCCAGCCCGTCCGGGCCGGCCAGCATCCGCTCGATCTCATCGGGCACCGTGGCCAGCAGGCCCCGATCCAGGTCCGCGCCCAGCGCGATGGCCAGCACGGCCAGCGCGGCCAGCTGCGTGGTGAACGTCTTGGTCGCCGGGACGGCCAGCTCCGCCCCGGCCGCGGTCACGAAGGCCAGGTCGGCCACCTGGGTCAGCGGCGACCCGCCGCCGTTGGTGATGGCCAGGGTGCGCGCCCCGCAGTCCCGCGCCCAGGCCAGGGTCTCCACGATCTCCTCGGTCGCCCCGGACTGGGACAGCGCGACCGCAAGCACGCCGGACAGGTCCAGCCGGCCGTGGTACTCGGTAGCGATCGACGGGGAGCCCAGCGTGGCCAGCATCCCGGCGTGCGCCTGCAGCAGGTAGGTCCCGTACACCGCGGCGTTGTCGGACGTGCCGCGGGCGATGAAGAGGACCTGGCGGCAGTCCCGGGCCAGCGCCGCCGCCTCGCCGCTGCGCGGCACCAGCGCGTCCAGCGTGGCCCGCAGCGCCGCCGGCTGCTGCCCGATCTCGGTCCGCATCGCGGTGGGCTCAGTCACGCCCGCCCCCCGTGCTGAGCGGACAGTCCTGAAGGCCGCGAAAACATCGTCACGGGTACACCCTCTCACCATCGATCCAGGTCGCGGCGGCCCGCAGGTCATCGTCGAGCCACACCAGGTCGGCCGCGGCGCCGGGGGCGAGGCGCCCTAGGTCTGGCCGGCCGATCAGGTCGGCGGGCACCCGGGACGCGGCGGCCACCGCGCCGGACAGGCTGGCCCCGGCCGCGGCCATGTTCGCCACCGCCCGGTCGATCCGCAACGCCGATCCGGCCAGGCCGCCGTCCGCCCGGCGCGGCGGCACGCCCGCACCCGGCGGCAGCGTGATCGGCTCCCCGCCGAGCAGGTACTCCCCCGGCGGCATGCCCGCGCACGCGGCCGCGTCCGTGACCAGGCAGATCCGGCCCGGCGCGGCGGCGAAGGCCAGCGTGCAGTTGGCCATCGCCACGTGGTGGGTGTCCACGATCAGGCCGCTGGTCAGCCGGGGGTCGGCCAGCGCCTGGCCGACCACGCCCGGCTCGCGCGACTTCACCCCGGGCTGCGCATTGAACAGGTGCGTGACCATCCGCGCCCCGGCCCCGGCGGCCGCCGCCACCTGGGCCGCGGTGGCGTTACTGTGCCCCACGCTGACCAGCACGCCCGCCCCGGCCAGCTGGCCGACCGCGGCCAGCCCCCCGGCTACCTCGGGGGCCAGGGTGACCAGCCGGACCAGGCCCGCCCCCGCGGCCAGCAGCTCATCCAGCGCGGCGGGCTCTGGCGGCACGATCCAGTCCGGGTTGTGCGCGCCGCGGCGGCGCGGCGAGATGAACGGCCCCTCCAGGTGCACGCCGAGCACCCGCGCGCCTCGCCAGCTCCGGACGGGCAGATATTCCCTAACGCACCCCAGGGCGTCCGCCAGTTGCCGCACCGGGGCGGTGATGAAGGTGGGCAGGAACGCCGTACAGCCGGTGGCGGGCAGCCGCTCCATGACGGTGGCCCAGCCGGCCGGGTCGGCGGCCTGCATCTCGACCCCGAAGTACCCGTTGACCTGGAGGTCCACCAGCCCCGGGACGAGCACGCCCGCGTCCAGCTCCAGGTCCGGCGGGCCGGGCGGCCGGTCCTGGCCCACGGCGGTGATGCGGTCCCCGGCCGTCACCACGTACCCGGGCTCCAGCACCGGGGCATCCGGCAGCGCGGTAATGACCCGCGGGGCAGTAATGATCACGAGCGGCAGGCCACAGTGCTGGCTCTCATAGGCCCACGTGGGCCATGAACGACGCCGGGTAGCGCTCTCCGGCGATCGCGTCGCGCGGCACCGCCTTGCTCAGCTCGATGAGGTCCTCCGGGGCGAGCACGAGGTCGGCGGCGGCCGCGTTCTGCTCCAGGTAGCCGCGCCGCTTGGTGCCCGGGATGGTGACGATGTCGTTCCCCTGGGCCAGCACCCAGGCGATGGCCAGCTGAGCCGGGGTGACCCCGGCCGCCTGGGCCAGCTCGGCCACCCGGGCCGTGATGGCCAGGTTGTGGTCGTAGTTCTCGCCCTCGAACCGCGGGTGACCGCGGCGGAAGTCGGTCGCCCCGAATTCCCCCGAGGCGTCCAGCGACCCGGTGAGCAGGCCGCGGCCGAGCGGGCTGTAGGACACCAGGCCGATGCCCAGCTCGCGGAGCACCGGCAGCAGGTCGTCCTCTGGCTCCCGGCTGAACAGCGAGTACTCGTACTGGCCCGCGGCGATCGGGTGCACCGCGTGAGCCCGCCGCACGGTGGCCGGCGCCGCCTCGGAGATGCCGAGGTAGCGGACCTTGCCCGCCTGGACCAGCTCGCTCATCGCGCCCCAGGTGTCCTCCACGGGGACGGTGCCGTCCACCCGGTGCTGGTAGTAGAGGTCGATATGGTCGGTGCCCAGCCGCTCCAGGGACGCGTCACAGGCCTCGCGCACGTATTCGGGCCGGCCGTTGACGGTCCGGCTGCCGTCGGGCAGCCGCTGGTTGCCGAACTTGGTGGCCAGCACGACCTCGTCCCGCCGGCCCTTGATGGCCCCGCCGACCAGGCGCTCGTTGGTGAACGGGCCGTACGCGTCCGCGGTGTCCAGGAAGGTCACGCCGAGATCGAGGGCCCGGTGGATGGTGGCCACCGACTCGCGGTCGTCGGGAGAACCGTAGGACTGGCTCATGCCCATGCAGCCGAGGCCCAGTTCGGCGACGGACAGACCCTGGCCGAGCGTGCGTTGTCTCATCAGCAGCCACCCAAGTCGTGGATCCCTGGCTGAGTCAGGTTACTGGGACGGTTTCCGGTGCGGAGGAGCCGGGGCTGGCCCTGGTCCTGCTAAGCACTGGTCTTTCTAGGCACTGGTCTTTCTAGGCACTGTCTTTCTAAGCACTGGCCCTGCGGGCCGGCCGGCGCTTGGCGGCGGCCGGGCGCTCCTTGGTGGTCGCGTCCAGGCTGGCCTGGAGCGCGTCCAGCAGGCTGGCCGGCTCCGCCGGGGCGGGCTCCGGGGCCGGGGTCACGTCGCGGCCCTCGACCTTGGCCTCGACCAGTTCCTGCAGCGCCTCCCGGTACGAATCGCGGTACTCATCCGGCTCGAAGTCCTCGGTCATCGAGTCGATGAGCGAAGTCGCCATGCGCAGTTCCTGGGCGCGGACGTCGATGTCGGTGTCCAGGAACGTGAAGTCCGGGACGCGCACCTCGTCGGGCCACAGCATCGTCTCCAGGACCAGCAGGCCGTCGCGGGTGCGCAGGGTGGCCAGCGACTCACGCTGGCGCAGCGCGACCTTGGTCACGGCGACCTTGCCCGAGCGGTCCAGCGCGTCCCGGAGCAGCACGTAGGCCCGGGCCCCGGCCGGCTCGGGTTCCACGTAGTAGCTCCGGTTCCACAAGATGGGGTCCACCTGGTCGGCCGGGCTGAAGTTCAGCACCTCGATGCTGCGGGTGGTGGGCAGCGGCAGGTGGGCGAAATCCTCGTCGGTCAGCACGACCATCTCGCCGTCCGGCAGCTCGTATCCCTTGGCCACATCGGAGAACGGGACCTCCTCGCCGTCCACGGAGCAGACCCGGCGGAAATGGATCCGGCCGCCGTCCTCGGCGTGCACCTGGCGGAATGAAACATCCCGTTGCTCAGTCGCGGTATAGAGCTTGACCGGGATCGTGACGAGGCCGAAGGAGATGGCTCCCTTCCACATGCTGCGCATGCTGTGTCCCTACCCAGATGAGAGGAATGTGCCCCTCTGGGGGCCCGGCTTTGGCTATGGCTGTCATGATGAACGGACCGCGTACGTCCAGCGAGTCGGGGGAGGATGAGCGCATGCCTGACTTCGACGTCGTCGTGCTCGGCGGAGGGACTTCCGGCAGCCTCATCGCCATCGGGGTATCGCAAGCCGGCCGGTCCACGGCCCTGGTGGAGGCGGGTCTGGTCGGCGGCGAGGCGCCCTACCTGGCCGATATGGCCTCCAAGTCGCTACTCCAGTCCGCCCGCCGGGGCGAGACCTGGGAGCACGCGGTCGCCCGCCGGGACGAGGTCGCCGGGCACCTCGACGACGCCGCGGCCGCAGGCCGCCTCGCCGAGGCCGGCGTGACCCTGATCCGCGGCACCGGCCAGATCACCGGGCCCGGCACGATCGTGGTCCAGCCCAACGCGGCCAAGAGCAGCCTGAACGGGCTGGCCCCGGCCGGCCCGCTGACCCTCGGCTACACCGACCTGGTCGTGTGCACCGGAAGCGAGCCGGTCGCGCCTCCGGTCGAAGGGCTGACCGACGTGCCCGCCTGGACCAGCGCGGAGGCGCTCACCTGCCCAGACCTGCCGCGGCGGCTGGTGGTGCTGGGCGCCGGCCCGGTGGGCTGCGAACTGGCGCAGATCTACGCGGCGTTCGGCTCGCAGGTCACGCTGGTCGAGGCCGAACCGCACCTGCTCCCCGGGGAAGCGCCGTTCACCGGGGAGATCCTGGGCGACGCGCTCCGGCGGACCGGGGTGGACCTGCGGCTCGGATCGGCGGTGGTGAAGGCCGAGACCACCGACGCGGGGCTGGCCCTCACGCTGGCCGACGGGACCAGGATCGAGGCCGACCGGGTGCTGCTGGCCAGCGGGCGGCGGCCCCGGCTGTCCGGGCTGGGGCTGGAGGAGCTGGGCATCTCGGCCGCGCCCGGCGAGATGCTGCCGCTGGACGAGACCTGCCGGGTCGTGCCCAACGTGCCCGGGAAAGCCGCTCCCACCGCGCCCGGGACAGACGTGCCCGCCACCCCCGGGACGAAGCAGGCGGGACGGATCTGGGCCGCTGGTGACGTGACCGCGGTCGCCCCGTACACCCACACCGCCCGCTACCAGGCGCAGATCGTCGCGGCCAACCTGCTGGGCGGCAGCCGGGCCGCGGACTACCGGGCCATCCCGCGCACCGTGTACACCTCGCCGTCGGTCTACACGGTGGGCATGTCCCCCTCGCTCGCCGAGGCCACCGGGGTCGAGCTGATCACGGTCAGCTGCGACCTGGCCGAGACCGCCCGGGCCACGGTGGAGGACGACGACCGGGGCCGGGTCGAGCTGTACGCGGACGCCGCCTCGGGCGACGTCCTGGTCGGCGCGGCGGCGATCGGGCCGGACGCCGAGGAGTGGATGGGCGAGGTGACGCTGGCCATCCGGGCCAGGATCCCGCTGGCCGTGCTGGCGGACGTGGTGCACGCGTTCCCGACCTACGGCGAGGCTGTGGGGATGCCGTGGCCGGGCCTGATCCAGCGCCGGGCCGCCCGGGCCGACGGCGCGAGCCGGGAGCCGGGCGCGGGCCGGGAGAGCCGCCAGGCCCCTGGCTCCGGCCTGGCCCCGGAGACGGGCGGCGGCGCGGCGGCGAACGTAAGCGGGGATGCGGGGACCGCGGCAGCCACGAGCGCGGGCCCGGGTACGGCGCCGGACGTCAGCGCGGCCGGGGCCGTGGGCGGAGACACGCCGGGCGTCCCGGCGGAACGGACCCTGCTGGGCCAGGGGCAGGCCCCGGGGACACTACCCTCGAGAAAGCCGCCCGCGCCGCCCACGGCGGGTCCCGACCGGGTGAGCACCCAACCGTCACACAACACGTGAGGGGCACACCGATGAGTGACGTGAGCCGGGAACCCAGCGAAGACCTGGAGGCGCCGACCGAAGACGCCATCGAGCAGCACCAGACCCTCGCGGGAGACGACGAGCAGCCGGAACTGGAGGACTTCGAGCTGCCGGACGAGGCCGACGAGGCGGACGTGGCCGAGCAGCACGAGGAAGTCGCGGACGACGACGAGGACGAGGACGCCTACCGCTGACCAGCGCGGCCCGGGGAGCTTCCCGGGTCACCCTCTGTTACTCCCTTTCCCGGGTACGAGCGGTCGTAGGATGGCGTGCATCGAGCGGAATTGCCGCCCGATTGACGCAACGGAGAGTCTCGTGACAGCAACACCGCAGGCCCGCACGGCCGGTACGCGGCTGCCGAGGCAAGCCCGGCGTCGGCAACTGCTGGGCGCTGCCCAGGAAGTCTTCGTCGCGCAGGGCTACCACGCGGCGGCGATGGACGAGATCGCCGAACGGGCCGGGGTCAGCAAACCCGTGCTCTACCAGCACTTCCCGGGCAAGCTGGACCTCTACCTGGCGCTGCTGGACGACAGCGTCCAGGCGCTGACCGCCACCATCCGTGACGCCCTCGCCTCCACCACCGACAACAAGCAGCGGGTCAGCGCCACCTTCGAGGCGTTCTTCGACTTCGTCGCCAGCACCGGGGAGGCGTTCCGCCTGGTCTTCGAGTCCGACCTGCGCAACGAGCCCGCGGTGCGGGACCGGCTCGACGCGGCCATGCGGGTGCACGCGGACATGATCAGCGAGTTCATCCGTGAGGATGCCGGGCTGGGCGACGATCAGGCTCATCTGCTCGGCATCGGCCTGGTCGGGATGGCCCAGATCAGCGCGACCTACTGGCTGAGCACCGACCGCGCCATCCCCAAGGACGCCGCGGAGCAGCTCATGGCCCGGCTGGCCTGGCGCGGTATCAGCGGCTGGCCGCGGAGCGGATGAGCGGCACTTTCCCCAAGAGTCCGAGCAGGTCCGAGCACAGGAGCGCCGTGGAAGTCAAGATCGGGATCCAGAACATCCCGCGTGAACTCGTCGTGGAGACCAATGTCTCGGCCCAGGATCTGGAGCGCGCGCTCACCCAGGCCATGACCTCCGAGGATGGCGGGCTGTTCGTGCTGCCCGACGACAAGGGAGGCAAGTTCCTCATCCCGGCGGGCAAGATCGCCTACGTGGAGTTGTCCGACGTGGAGACGCGCCGGGTCGGTTTCGCCAGCCACTAGCTCAGCTGGCCAGGCCGAGGGCCGCCATCCGCTGGGCGTGCGCGTCGGTGATCCGGGCGAACATCCGCCCGATGTCCCCGAGCTCGCCCGTCTGGCCGGTCTCCCCTGCGGCGGCCCCAGCCAGCAGGCTGGCCAGCGAACGCCGGTCCGCGACGACCCGGTACGCCTGGGCCAGCGCCTCGCCGACCAGCCGCCGGGCCCACAGCGCGAGCCGTCCCCCCACCTGCGGGTCGGCCGCGATGGCGGCGCGGACCCGGGCGATCACGAACTCCGCGTGCCCGGTGTCGGCCAGCACCCGGAGCACGAGTTCCCGGGTCTGCGGGTCGACCAGTTCCGCCACCGCCCGGTAGAAGTCCGCCGCGATCCCGTCCCCCACATACGCCTTGACCAGGCCCTCCAGCCAGTCGGCCGGGGCGGTGCGGGCGTGGAAGGCATCCAGCGCCGGGGTGAAGGGAAGCATCGCCTGGTCCGGCTGGGCGCCCAGCGCCGCCAGCTGATCACACAGCAGCCGGAAGTGCCCGAACTCGGCGACCGCCATCCCGGCCAGGGCGGCCTTGTCCGCGAGCGAGGGCGCGAGCGCCGCGTCGTCCGTCAGCCGGAAGTACGCGTCCAGTTCCGCGTAGGCCAGCAGGCCGAGCAGGTCGATGATCCCGGGCGGGGCTGCCTCGCTGGGCTCGCGGGACGCATCGTCGCGCCGCTGCGCTTCGGTCACCCGCGAAGCGTAACAACCGGGCCGTGCGAGTTGGTCCGCCCGCAGGCCAGGACACATTGGTACACTGCGAGTCAGAACTTGGAATGGAATGCGGCAACCCCCTGCCGTGTTTCCCCTAGCAGTAAGGCTCGTGGCCGGCCGGGCGCGGAGACGCGACGGCCTTGGCAGGACACAACGGCGAGGACGCCAGCATAGGGCTGGCCGGATGCCTTATTGCGCTGGCGGGCGAGGCCCGCTGGTGGAGCCGATAGCCAGGTCCGCAGTGGCAAGGACGCGTACAAGGCGCGCCCAGACAGCGGGCCACTGATGGAAGCTGATTCAACTGACAACCACACTGACCTCGTCCGTAGCAGAACCGCCGGCCGACGATAATCTGGCCACCGGTACTCCGGACGTGACGAAGACGTTCCGTGACCTAGGCGTGGATGAGCAGATCTGTGCGGCCCTGGAGGTCGCCGGCATCACCACGCCCTTCCCCATCCAGAGCCTGGCCCTGCCCATCGGGCTGAGCGGGCACGACATCATCGGCCAGGCCCGCACCGGCACCGGCAAGACCCTCGCGTTCGGCATCCCGCTGCTGCAGCACGTGGCGGAGGCGCCGGCTACCCGGCCTTCCGCGCCCGTGTCCCTGGTCGTGGTACCGACCCGCGAACTCGCCGGCCAGGTCGCCGAGGACCTGCGGGTGGCAGGCAGGCTCGGGGGCGCACGGGTGGCGACCGTCTACGGCGGCCGCGCCTACGAGCCCCAGATCGACGCCCTGCGCGCCACGGTGGACATCGTGGTCGGCACCCCCGGCCGGCTGCTCGACCTGGCGGGCCAGCGGCACCTGGACCTGTCCGGGCTGCGCTCGCTCGTCCTGGACGAGGCGGACAAGATGCTGGACCTCGGGTTCCTGCCCGACGTCGAGCGCATCCTGGAGCTCACCCCGCCGACCCGGCAGACCATGCTGTTCTCGGCCACCATGCCGGGCGACGTCGTCCAGCTGGCCCGGCGGCACCTGCGCCAGCCGCTGCACGTCCGCGCCGAGCATGGCGACGAGCCTGACCTGGTCCCGCTGACCGTGCAGCACGTGTTCCGGGCCCACCAGATGGACAAGATCGAGATGCTGGCCCGGATCCTGCAGGCCAACGGGCGCGGGCTGAGCATGGTGTTCTGCCGGACCAAGCGGTCCGCGGACCAGGTGGCCGAGGCCCTGACCACCCGCGGCTTCGCGGCCGCGGCGGTGCACGGCGACCTGGGCCAGGGCCAGCGGGAACGGGCCATGCGCGCGTTCCGCAACGGCAAGATCGACGTGCTGGTGGCGACCGACGTCGCGTCCCGCGGGCTGGACGTGGACGACGTCACGCACGTGATCAACTACGAGTGCCCGGAAGACGACAAGGCCTACCTGCACCGCACCGGGCGCACCGGCCGGGCCGGCCGGGACGGTATCGCCGTCACGTTCGTGGACTGGCGTGACATGCCGCGCTGGAAGCTCATCAACGAGGCGCTGGGCATGGGCATCCCGGAGCCGCCCGAGACCTACTCCACCTCGGAGCACCTGTTCGAGGCGCTGGACATCCCCGCGGGCGTGAAGGGCAGCCTGCCCCGCGCCGAGCGGGGACGGGCCGGACTCGATGCCGAAGAACTCGAGGACATCGGCGAGACCGGGAAGGCCCGCTCACCGCGGCGGCCCGCCCGCCGCAGCGACCAGGGCGCCCGCACGGACCAGCCGGCGCGCAAGTCCCGGGTCCGCAAGCGCACCCGGGCCGGGATCACGGTCAGCGGCGCCGACGCGGCCCAGTCTGGGTCAGCCCAGCCCAGGTCGGCCCAGTCTGGCTCGCCGCAGTCTGGGTCAGCCGGCTCAGCCCGGGCCAGCCAGGCGGCCCCGGCCACCGGCGAGGCGTCCGCGGAGCACAGCCAGCCCCGGCGGCGCCGGCGGCGGTCCGGCCGCGGCCGGAAGGGCGCAGCTAGCTAGGCATTTTCCGGCCGGCGTCCAGGAATCGTCGAGGCTGAGTGGGGCGTAGCCGGAGTATCCCTGGGTAGGCTGGCCGCCTGTGAGCACACCCAAAGCGCTGCAATTGCCCTCCGGGGTGCGGCGGCTGACCATCGAAACCAGCCGCGGTAAGTTCGCGGCGCTCGAAGCTGTCCCGCTCAGCGGGGTCCATGAGCGGCAGCCCGCGCTGCTCGTCCCGGGATATACCGGGAGCAAAGAGGACTTTCTGCTGATCCTGCAGGCGCTGGCGGCCGCTGGCCGCCAGGTAGTCGCGATCGACATGCGCGGCCAGTTCGAGACGCCCGGCGCCGATGATGCGGCCGCCTACCAGCTGGGCGCGCTGGCCGCCGACGTGGCCATGGTCGCCGACTGGCTGAGTGAGGGCCACGACGGTGCGGCCAGCCCGGGTGGCCCCGGGAGCGGCCCGGCCGGCCCGGGCGGCGGGCGGAGCGTGCACCTGCTCGGCCATTCCCTCGGCGGGCTGGTGACCCGGGAAGTGCTGCTGGCGCGGGCCGCCCGGATCAGTTCGCTGACCCTGATGAGTTCCGGGCCGGGGGCGCTGAGCGGCCCGCGGGCCCAGATTTTGCGGGCGCTGCTGGCCGAGCTGGACGGGATCAGCCCCGCCCAGCTGGGCGCCGAGGTCGAGCGCATCTGGCGGACCCGGATGGAGCCGGAGGCGGTGTCGGGAAACGTGCCCCCGGCCATCATCGACTTCCTGCGCACCCGGCTGCTGAGCAGTTCCCCCACCGGGCTGCGCGCCATGGCGGAGACGCTGCTCACCTGCCCGGACCGGACTCCGGCCCTGGCCCGGCTGGGTTCGGTCCCGCTGATGGTCCTCTACGGCGAGAACGACGACGCGTGGGATCCCGCCGCCCAGGAAGACATGGCGGCCCGGCTGCGGGCCCAGCGGGTCTGCATCCCGGCCGCGGCCCACTCCCCCGCGGTCGAGGCGCCGGAGACCACCGCGAGCACCCTGACCAGCTTCTGGAACGCGACCGAGTGCCAGCGGGCCCGGTCGTCCCGCTCCGCCTGAGCGGCCCTGGCTGAGCGGCCCGGCATTACCTGGGCGCAGGGCGCCGTCAGTCGCCGGCCAGTTCCTCCAGGCCATCCCACGGGCGGCGGGCGGGGGTGGCCGCGGCCCCTTCCGGGCACACCGCGCGGAAATCACACCAGCCACAGCCCGGGCCCGGGCTGGGCGGGAACTCCTCGTCCTGGCCCGCGGGTGACAGCCCGTCCCGGTAGTGCTGGTCGGCGGCCGCGCACTCGGCGGCGATGTCCTCGGCCCGGCCCACATGCCGCTCCAGCGCGGCGGGCGTGTGCTCCCAGGCGTGCACCGTCCGGGTGGGCAGGTGATGCAGCTCCACCCGGTGGCAGGGCCTGCGCAGCACCCGGGCGGCGGCGACCGCGTACAGCGCCAGCGGCAGCGAGGCCCGGGCGTCGTCGGTGCTCAGCGGGCGGCGGCCGGTCTTGTAGTCCACCACGACCAGTTCCCGGTCGCCGACGGCGTCCCGGCGGTCATCCAGCCGGTCGATCCGGCCGGAGAACGTGATCCGGTCGGTCCGGGCGCCCACCGTCCGCTCCACCCCGGCCGGCTCGTCGGCGGGGTCCAGCGCCGAGACGTAATCTTCGATCATTCCGCGGGCCCGGGTCCGGACGGCCGCGGACTGGGCGTCAGTCGCGAAGCCCTCGTTGATCCAGCCTCGTTCCAGTAAACCGCCGGCGGCGGGGACGGTCCGCTGGGCCTGCGGCAGCCGCCACCATCCGGCCAGCGCGTTGTGCACGCTGGCGCCCAGGCTGTTGTGGGCCCAGGGCGGCCCCTTGCGCGGGGGAGGCCGGTCCAGGTAGCTCATCCGGTACTGCCGCCGGCAGCCCAGCCAGGTACTCAGCCGGGTCGGGGTACACGCGTACAGGCGGCTGGGCATCCCGTCCAGCCCTAGCTGCTCTTCGCGGCGCATCAGGTCAGCCCGGGTCCGCAGGCAGGGGCAGCGGGCCCGCGTTCACCCACGAGTCGAACCGCTTCTGGATCGCGGACACGGTGGTCTCCTCGCCGTGGCCGGGCAGCACCCGGGTCGGCCCGGGCAGGGTCAGCAGGTGCTCGCCGATCGCGCTGAGCTGCGCCGGGAAGTCGGTGTACTCGCCGTCGTGCGGAACCGGGCCGCCGGCCATCACGCCGTCGCCCGCGAACACCGCCTTGAGTTCCTCGCTGTAGAGCAGCACCGAGCCCGGGCTGTGCCCGGGGGCGTGGATGACTTCCAGCGAGGTGTCGGAAACCTCGAAGATCCCCCCGTCCTCCATCTCGATCTCCGGGTCGCCGTGCCGCGTGCGCCTCCCGCCACAGCAGCCGGTCCCGGGGATGCAGCGCGACCGGGGCCTCGTCACGCGCCGCCACCCCGGAGGCCGCCGTGACGTGCGCGGCGTGCCCGTGGGTGCAGATGACGGCGAGGACCTCCCGGTCGGCGACGGCGGCGAGCACCGCGGCGGCGTCGCGGCCCGGGTCGACCACGATGACCTCATCGTCGTCGCCCACGATCCAGGCGTTGCTTTCGGGCGCGTCCGCGTCCCCCGGTGACGCCACCCGCTCTATCCGCGCCTCCATGGCCGGCCTTCCTTCCTCATCCTTGTTTCACGAATGCCCGGACGGCCTCCGCCACCAGCTGGACCGCGATCGCGGACAGCAGCAGGCCCGAGATCCGGGTGAGCAGCTCGACACCGCTGTCCCGCAGGACGCGCTGGACCACCCCGCAGAACCGCATGGCGAGATAGAGCACCACGATCACGGCACACAGGGCGAGCGCGAAACCGGCCACCTCAGCCCCATTATGGATCCGCTGGACGAATAGCATGGTCGCCACGATCGCGCCGGGGCCGGCCAGCAGCGGAGTGCCCAGCGGGACGAACGCCACGTTGATCTTCTCGCACTCGGCCTCGGTGGGCTCATCCGATTTGCCGGTCAGCAATTCGAGGGCCACCAGCAGCAGCAACAGGCCGCCGGCTCCCTGCAGGGCGGCCAGTTGCACGCCGAGGTAGTCCAGGACCTCGCGGCCGAACAGGGCGAAGGCGAGGATCACGCCGAAGGCGACCAGCGCCGCCTGCCAGGCCAGCCGGTGCCGCTCCCGGGGCTCCCGGCCGCGGGTCAGGGCGATGAACAGCGGAACGGTGCCCGCGGGGTCAGTGATCACCAGAAGGGTGACGAAGACCTCGCCAAAGAACTTCACCGCACGCACGATATCGGCACTGGCGCTCCATCGGGGCAGGCCTGGTCAGGGCCGGGCCTGGGTGAGACGATGGCAGGGTGAGTGACGGCGAAGACAACCCCCTGCGGCAGCTGGCCGCGGCCTGGGAGGCCGCCACGGCCGTGGCGGCCGAGTGGGCCGAGCGGACCGCGGCGGTGACTTCCGAGGCCTTCCAGCGGACCGCGACGGTGACCTCCGAGGCATTCCAGAAGCTCGTCAATGACCCGGCGATCCGCGCGGTGGTGGCGGGCTGGCGTGTCTCGCCGCTGTGGTCCCGGCGGGACTGTGAGTGCTTGTGTGCCATCTCGCACCCCGACGACCGGGGGGTCTGCGACCACCACGCGGTGATCACGCGCCGGATCTCTGACCAGGAAGTTCCGCTGTGCGCGCCGTGCGCGGTGGCCCAGGGGGTCGCGGAGCAGTCCCGGTAACCCGGGTTTATCCCGGGCCGGGCCCGGCTGCATCGGCCTCCGCAGCCAGCGCCATCAGTTTCCCGAACGAGGCGGCGCTGGTCGTCTCGACCCCGAGCCGGTGCCCGGTGAGGTCGCCGTGATCGTCGCTTCCCCCGGTGGTGACCAGGCCCAGGTCGGCGGCGAGCGCCCGGAGCCGGGCCCGTTCCGCCTCGTCGTGGTCGGGGTGGTCCACTTCCAGGCCGGCCAGCCCGGCCCCGGCCAGGGCGGCGATGGCCTCATCGGGGATCCGCCAGCCCCGGGAGATCGCGCCCGGGTGGGCCAGCACCACCGCCCCTCCGCTGGCCCGGACCAGGCCGATCGCCCGCGCCGGGTCCAGCGCGTACCGGCTCACGTAGGCCCGCCCGCCCGCGCCGATCCAGTCCGGGCCGAACGCCTCACGCGGCTCGGCGATCACGCCCGCCGCGACCATGGCCCGGGCGATGTGCGGACGGCCCACGCTCCCGCCGGCCGCGAGCGCGGCCACCTGCTCCCAGGTGACCTCCACCCCGAGCTCGCGGAGCCGCTGCACCATGGCCTGGCCGCGGCGGATCCGGTCATCGCGGATCGCCTGGGTCTCGGCCGCGAGTTCCGGACTGGCCCCGCGCGGGAGGTAGCTGAGCAGGTGCACGCTGTGCGAATCCAGCCGGGCCGACAGTTCCATGCCGGTGACCAGCGACAGGCCCTCCGGGGCGGCGCGGCGGGCCTCGTCGTGCCCGGCCAGGGTGTCGTGATCGGTCAGGGCGATCACGTCCAGGCCCGCGGCCCGGGCGCGGCGCATCACCTCGGCGGGCGGGTCGGTGCCGTCCGACGCGGTGGAGTGGGAGTGAAGGTCGATCCGCACGCATGGGACCTTAGCTGGGCAGCCGCGGTGAGAGCGCACCGAACGGGATGTCCCAGTCCTGGCCGGGATCACGCAGATCCCGCAGGGACAGGGGCTCCAGCAGGAGCGTCCCGGCCGTGTCCGGCCACAACATGATCCACAGCCAGGTGGCCAGCACTTCGCCGGCGAACACCGCCGCCCCGGGCGATTCCACGCTCCACAGCGGGAACTCGTGGTGGCCGTACTGGACCAGGGCGTGCGGCGGGCCCGCGGCGAATCCCTCACCAGGATCCGGCCCCGCCAGCCCGGCCAGGCCCGATCCCAGGCCCAGCCCCGGCTCCTCGGAGACGACGAGCATCTCGCCCAGGCCGCCCAGCGGGTTGGGCCCGGACAGGGCCATCACGCAGCCCCGGGTTCCGCTGCGCTCATCGCCGGCGCCGGTGAACCCGGTGACCAGCCAGCCCAGCGGGATCGGCCAGGGCAGCCAGACCGGCACGGCGGCCAGCTTGACCAGGGTGTGCAGGCCTTCCGCAGTGGGCGTGCGGGCAGGCCGGAGCGGCTGCACCGTTCCATGCCGGGCACACTGCCAGGCGCTGTGCCAGACATTCGGCTCGCTGAGTTCGCCCTGGCAGCGGGGGCAGATCGGAGCCTTCATCATGAGTAATGACGTTGATCTCCAGCCGCCCCCACGTCAAGCACCGGGGAGCCCGGAATCGCGCGGTCTTCCGCCTGCGGCCGGTTGAGTCCGCCGGCCCTGGGCCGCGATACTGGCCGCGTGCCAGCGCCGCGAATCCCCTGCGTAGGGGCGATCATCAAGGACGAGGCTGGCCGGCTCCTGCTGATCCAGCGGGGACACGAGCCGGAGACGGGCCGGTGGTCGCTGCCCGGCGGCCGGATCGAGCCGGGGGAAAGCGATGAGCAGGCGGTCGTCCGCGAGACCCGGGAGGAAACCGGGCTCCGGGTGACGTGCGGGGCACTGGTCGGGTCGGTGCAGCGGCCCGGCCTGCGCGGCGCCGTGCTGGATATCCGGGACTACGCGGCCACGGTCACCGGGGGCACGCTGGCCGCGGGCGACGACGCGGCCGACGCGCGCTGGGTAGGCCAGGCTGACCTGGCGGGCCTACCCCTGACCAGCGGCCTGGCCGAGACGCTCACCACCTGGGGCGTGCTCGGCTGAGGAGGCACCGCCGGAGCCGGGAGCGGGCGCGCGGGTGCGGGTCAGGCCGGCCGCGCGTCCCTTGGCCGCGGTGACCAGGGCGAGCTTGCGGGACGCCTCGTCGATCATCTCCTCACCGAGCATCACCGCGCCGGTCTGCTGGACCTCGGTGGCGTGCGCGTACGCGTCCAGGATCAGCTCGGCCCGGTCGTAGCTCTCCTGGTCCGGTGCGAACACCTCGTTGACCACGTCCACCTGCCCGGGATGCAGCACCCATTTGCCGTCGTAGCCGAGGGCCGCGGCGCTGGCCGCGTCCTGGCGCAGCCCGTCGACGTCGCGGATGGCCAGGTACGGGCCGTCGATGGCGGCGATCCCGCGGCTGCGCGCGGCGACCAGGATCCGCATCCGGGGGTAGTGATACGCGTCACCGCCGGTGTACCCGGCGGGCTGGGCGCCGACCTGAAGCGACCGCATGCCGAGGCTGGCCATGAAATCCGCCGGGCCGAACACCAGGGCCTCCAGCCGGTCCGACGCGGCGGCGATGGCCGTCACGTCCGCCAGGCCGCGGGCGTCCTCGATCTGGGCCTCGATGCCGATCCGGCCCCGCTCCAGCCCGGCCGCCTGCTCCACCTGCGACAGCAGCAGGTCCAGCCAGCTGACCTGGGCCGGCTCGCTGGCCTTGGGCAGGATGATCACGTCGAGGTTCGGGCCGGCCCCCTCCACCACCTCGATCACGTCGCGGTAGGCCCACGGGGTGCTGGCGTCGTTGATCCGTACCGCGCGGATCTGGCCCGCCCAGCCACCGCCGTTCAGCGCCGCGACCACGGCCGCCCGGGCCGCGGGTTTCGCGCCGGGCGCGACCGCGTCTTCCAGGTCGAGGAAGACCTCGTCCACCGGCAGGCCGCGGGCCTTCTCCAGGAACCGGGGGCTGCTGCCGGGCACGGCCAGGCAGGTCCGCCGGGGGCGGTACGACGACGGCGCCATTCGGTCACGGCCTCCTGATCTGCATGGCACGCTGGCCAGGTGAGCGCTCGCCAGCCGGAACCCGGCCAGACCCAGCCGGAACCTGGCCAGACCCAGCCGGAACCTGGCCAGCTCGCCCTCATCGCGGAGGCTACCAAGCGGGCCGGGCTGATCTGGATTACCCTCCCGGACGCCGCGATCCCCGGCGGGGCCGGCGGCGGCGCCACCGGCCGGCCACATCCGGTGTGGCACGTGTGGCGCGACGCCGCGTACGTGCTGACCGGCCCGGGTGAGCAGGACGTTCCCGGGCTGGGCGACGCATCCCTGGTCACCGTCTCGGTGGCCAGCAAGGACACCGGCGGGCTGCTGGTGCGGTGGGCGGCCCGGGTGAGCCGGGTCCAGCCAGGTTCGGCCGAGTGGTCCGGGATCATCGGCGCGCTGCTGGCCGGCCGGCTGAACGAGCCGGAAAGCCCGGGCGCGGAGTCCCCCGCCGAGCGCTGGGCCCGGACGGGAGCGGTTTACCGCCTCACTCCCGATGAGGATGCGGGCCCGGCCGGTTCCTAGCGGGCCGCCCCGTTCGACGCTGCCTGCGACGCTCCGTAGCAGTTCACCACGGAGTTCCGGGGGCACCGGGTGAAGCTGGGCGGCCATCCGGCGCTGCGGGAGTCGATGCGCGCCGCGGTTCCCCGGCCGCTGGCGGCCCGGTTCGCGTTTGAGCGGCGCCGGGTCACCTCGGATATGTCCCCGCTGAACGCCTCGGCGTTCGCGATGTGGGGGATGCGCCGGAACGACATCGAGCCCGGCGTGTACGTGGTCTAGTGTTCTGAGTCATAGATTCCTAGTCAGCCTGTAGGCTGTCCCGCATGCCAAGTCCGAAGTTAGAGCCGCTGGTGCTGAGCACCCCGGAGCGGCAGGTCCTGGAAGGCTGGGCGCGGCGGCGGAAGACGTCGCAAGCGTTAGCGTTGCGGTCGCGGATCGTGCTGGCCAGCGCGGACGGCGCGTCGGTCACGGCGGTGGCCGCTGAGCTGGGTGTCTCGCGGGATACGGTCCGCAAGTGGCGGCGCCGGTTCATGGTGTCCCGGCTGGAAGGGCTGGGTGATGATCCCCGGCCTGGGGCGCCCAGGAAGATCACTGATGAGCAGGTCGAGCTGGTCATCACCAAGACCCTGGAAGAACGCGGGCCGGGTGAGGACACGCACTGGTCCACCCGGTCGATGGCCGCGGCCACGGGCATGTCCCAGTCGGCGGTCTCGCGGATCTGGCGGGCCTTCGGCCTCAAGCCGCACCTGGTGCAGACCTGGAAGTTATCCGCGGATCCCCAGTTCATCGACAAGGTCCGCGACGTCGTGGGCCTCTACCTCAACCCGCCGGAGAAGGCCCTGGTCCTCGCGGTCAACGAGAAAAGCCAGATCCAGGCCCTGGACCGGACCGCGCCCTGCCTGCCGATCCTGCCGACCACCCCGGCGCGGATGACCCATGACTACGTGCGGCACGGCACGACCAGCCTGTTCGCCGCGCTGGACATCACCAGCGGATCGGTAATCGCCCAGCACTACCGCCGGCACCGCCACCAGGAGTTCCTGCGGTTCCTCAAACTCATCGACGCCGCGGTGCCCAATGGGCTTGAGCTGCACCTGGTTTGCGACAACTACGCCACGCACAAAACGCCGGACGTGAAGAAGTGGCTGCTGCGCCACCCCCGCTTCCACCTGCACTTCACGCCGACCAGCTCCTCGTGGATGAACCTGGTCGAGCGGTGGTTCGCTGAGCTGACCAACCGCAAGCTGCGCCGCTCGGCACACCGCAGCGTCACCGAGCTTGAAGCCGACATCCGCCGGTGGATCAACGCCTGGAACAAGGACCCGAAGCCGTTCGTGTGGACCAAGACCGCCGACGAGATCCTCGGCACCCTCGCCGCCTACTGCCGACGAATCAACGACTCAGGACACTAGATGGGTGCCACGTCGCGGTGGCGGCCGCCGCCGGGGTGGGAGGCGATCCGGCAGGCTGTGTTCGCGGCGAAGGGACGCCGCTGCCACTGGTGCGGCCGGTACGCCACGAGCGTCGATCATTACCCGGTTCCGGCGGCGCTCGGCGGGCCGGCGGTGCTGGCGAACCTGGTCCCGGCTTGCCAGCCGTGCAATTCCAGCCGGGGCGCATCGTTCGGGAACCGGCGGCGGCCCAGGAAGCCGCGGCGGCGCCGTGCCCAGCCGCTGCCGCCTGGCCTCCGCTGGTGACACGGGGGTATACCAACCCAGGTCAGTGACGTACCAAAGGTGTAGACCAGTTGGTACGATATTCGCATGAGCGTTGCGCAGCAGGATGCGGCGGAAGCTGGGCGGATGCTGGCCCGTGCCCGCTGGGGTGATACGAAGCTGCGCCGGGCGGCTGCGCTGGTGCTGGAGCGCGCCGATGGCCGCCTGGCCGACACAACCCGCGTGGAGCTGGAGCAGCTCGCCGAGGAGGACACGGACTGATGCCTAAGACTGGATGGATGGGCGGCGACGAGCCGGAGGATGAGGCCCCGGCGATGCCACTGACGAACCTGCTGATGTCCAGGCGGCACGGTCAGCAACAGCCGGGTGCGGTGCTGGAGACGTCGCTGGCGCGGGCTCGGGCCGCCGAAGCCCGCGAGGTCCGCGACGAGGCTGCCGCGGCGCGTGATCCGGATGAGCGGGCCGCGAACCTGGTGACCCGCGGCTACATGCCCGGGATGACCAGCCAGCTGAGCATGAAGCTCGCCGACACGGAGGCCGAGCTGGCCGACGATGAAGACAAGCTTGAGAAGGCTGCGCGGCGCGCGGAGCGGACCCGCCAGATGCACGAGCGCGGGCAGCTCGACGTGTCCGGCGTCATCGCCCGGATGGCCGCCACCGATGACGGCGACGAGACGACGGTGGCGCGGCTGAGGCGGCGGGCTGACAGCCTGCGGCGGCAGATCGGCGAGGCGTCGGAGATCATGGTGCCGCCGGAGGCCCGGGCGCGGAATGCCGTGGAGGAGGCGTCGTCGCGGGCCCGGCGGATCCTCGCGGACGTGACCAGCCGGCGGGCTGCGGATGACGAGGCCGAGAGCGCCTCCCGGACGCAGCTGGCGTCAGACCGGGCAGCGTTCTACGGCGCCCGGGGCCGCCGCCCTTTCGCTTCCCGTGGCGACGCGGCTGAGCCGGACTGCCCGGAGTGCCAGGCGATCGGGGCGAGCGCCGAGGAGAGCTTCGCGATTCACCATTCGGACGCGGACGGGAACCCGCTGGCCGCCGAGCCGGAACTGGCCGGGTCTGAGGGCGTGGCGGGGCGTGGTGAGCGGTGGCCGGTCAGCTACGACGACATGGGCCGGGAGATCACCCGCGCGGTCGGCTACGGCGGCGATGGCGTGCTGGATAACTACAGCCCGGTGTCGTACCGGTGAGCGATCAGAGGCCCGCTGAGGCGGCCGCTTACCAGCATCGTGAGGATGCGGCTGCCGGGGTGGTCAGCCAGCTGACCGCCGCGACCAGCGAGCACGAGAAGGCGATGGCGGCCGGGACGGAAGGCACCGACCGGAGCGATGAGCGGGTCACGCCCATGGACCTGCCGGCAGTCCCGGCCGCCAGCTCGAAGCACACCGGCCCGCCCGCCGCCTGACGTTCCCTGCCTGTCTTCGGTCCGGGCCGGGACATGGAAACCGCCCTTCCCTAGTCCTCCGGGGGAAGGGCGGTTTCGCGTACACGTGTTCTAATCGATGGGTGGGCGTGCGCCTTCCTGACTGGTGGGATTACCCGGCCCGATGCGAGCACGGCCACCCGTGGGGACCTGGCCGGGTGCTGATCGGCTGGAAGTCCTGCAGCTGCCCTCCGGTGCTGGAGGCCGGCGGGCCGGCGGGGCACACGGTGGTGTACTGCCGGGCTGAGGGCTGCCGGTCGCGCTGGTACCGGCCGCGTTGCAGGCAGGGGTTACTAGTGCCGCAGCCAGCCAACGTTTGCCCGGGTGGGTGTGGGTGAGCTGCGCTACCTGAGTTGGATGTTGGATGGCGGTACCTTACGACGGTTGCTTTCATCCCGGGCATAGGTTCCGCACGGTAAATAGCCAGAGCGAATACGTTACTCCTTGGTTAGTTCTTGCTGCCCGTTGACCAGCGTGTTACCCCGGGTTTACCTGACGCCAGATGCCGCACATGCGGTGGCGAGCGGAACCCACAAGGCCCCCGCTCGTGGTGGAGGTGAGTCCTGGCTGATGACGGCAGGACCTGAACGGGAGGGGGACACGTGCAAAGCCGCTGGTCACTCAGACGACGTCCGTCATGGGCTCTGATCCTTCCGCCCATCGTGGCGATGGCTGGCCTGGTAGTCGCCGCCGCTGGCCCGGCGGCGGCGGCGCCCAACCAGGCACCGCAATCCGCAAGCGCCAGTCAGGAACGGGGCACGGTGGCGCCCAAGGCGACCAATAATCTTGACTGCAACGGCTACAGCTCGAAGTACCAGTCGGTGAGCCGGACAAGGGGGTCGCGCTGCACCGACATTTTCAACAGGCACGCCAAGAAGGTCAACGGGAAGTGGGTCTCGGGCCGCTTCGAGGACAACGGCCACTACATCGGCCACGACGAGCCGAGTGTGAAGTTCATCTCGCACGCGCGGGCCTCCGGAAACACGATGACCTACGTGATAAGGCTGCCCAAGGATCCGAAGAAGCAGCCCACCGCGACCGGCAGCGTGACCAAGTACGGCGAGCTGAGCATCGCCCCCTGGTTCGGGCTGCCAATGTGCGACCCGAACTCCTATCCGCAGAATCCGTGCAAGCCGCACAGCGACGCCAACACCGGACTCGGCGCTTCGACCGACGCCGGCTCCGCGTTCATGGAACTGCAGTTCTACGCGCCGGGGTTCACCCCGTTCCAGGACAATGTCAGCTGCGCCCGCACGCAGTGGTGCTCGTCCTTGACCATCGACAGCCTGGAGGGGACGTTCAATTTCGCCTTCCTGAACCCGGCGTGTACGGAGCCGGTCAACTTCGCTTACCTGCAGCGCAACGGCGTGCCGGCCGGCCCGCCGAGCCCGCAGCTAAGTGACAACTCCACGTTGACCCCGAACGGCCAGACGCTGAAGATGAACTCGGGGGACGTACTGCGGGTGTCGATCACTGACCCGCTGACGGGCCCGAACGCCGGGTTCACCACGAGGATCGACGACCTGACCACGCACCAGACCGGTTTCATGATTGCCAGCGCGAAGAACGGCTTCATGAACACCGATCTCAACACCTGCAACGGCACGCCGCACACCTTCCACGCCGAGTACGCCACCGCTGCGCAGCAGAACCAGGTGCCGTGGGCCGCGCTTGAAGGCGGCGTGCTGATGCAGCAGGAGATCGGCCACTTCGAGTCCTGCAACTCCGTTACGAACCAGTTCCCGCTGTCCGGCGGCGGCTTCACCGACAACAAGGTGTTCCAGACCTGCATGGGCGGCGCTGAGGGCAAGAATGCTGTCGGGGAAGGGCCGTGCGACGCCAACACCGGCGTCTGCCAGAACGCCACCACCGAGGGCACCACAGGCCCGGTCGCCTGCCCGAGCAACAACGCGGGCAGCGGCCTGAACTGTGAGTTCTCCGACGGTTCCTGCTTCCAGAAGGGCACTCGCACGGCAACGATCGACGGCGTGGCGCGGCAGGAACATATGCCGGTCGCCGGATGCCTTCAGACCCTGTTCCAAAACGGAGACCTGGACTTCGACGGGACCGACTACCAGGCGAATACCTGGCCGGACGGGACCGGGAACCATCCGACGGCGTTCAGGTACATCGGCCCATTCACCAGGGCCGGGCACCTGTACAAGCAGATCCAGTTCGAGACGAACGTAGGAGCCTCGGAAAACCTGTGCGACGTCACCACCGGCGCAGGCTGCCAGGTGAAGCCGCAGGGCTCGAATTTCTACCCGTTCTGGTCACTGAACAACACCCAGCGGATTGATGGTTCTCCGCGCGGAGCCTGCGTGTGGAACTTCGGCAACGTGCTGCCCGGCGTGACCAAGCGGACGTTCGGCAAGGACGCCCAGTACGGCGAGCCCAATGTCGCGCGGTTCGGCGGCACCAACACCAGCCCGGTCATGACCAACCCGGCAACGACCGGAAACTGCACGAAGGTCAGCATCTAACCGCCGGCACCTGGCGCCCTAGCCAGCTGCCCTGACTCGCGCAATACCGGGCCTGCCCGCACGCAGAATGTGCGGGGCAGGCCCGGCGCCACTAAGAGGCCGTCGGAGCCCAGCTCGCTGAGGGACTGGCAGGTGAGCTGGGCGGCACTCGGCGTCCAGGTGGCAGGTACGCTCACCTGGCAGCTTGCTGTCCAACTGGTCCGAGGCGGCCTGCCAGGTGGGAGCGAGCAACGCGGAGTCGTGCCCGGGATGCGGCCAGCTTCACATGCTCACAGGCCGCCTCCCATGTCTTCCAGTGGGCGGGGATGACCGGCTTGCGCTGCGTCCGGCCGTCGCTCAGGTCGGTGTACGCCGCGCGGGGCGATTCTGCGGTGTGGATCTCGGTACCCGCGTCGGTGGCGCGCAGCGGCACAACTTCGGCGCCCGGGTGGTCGTCGATCGGATCGGATGTCATGATCGGTTACCTCATTTCGGTGAGAGGCCCGGCCCGGGTGCTCGTTGTCAGAGGCGAGTGCACCCGGGCCGGGTGCTTACTGGGTGCGGGTGAGAGTGCGCAGGTACGTCTGCACCTGCTGGGCGTTGTCCTGGCCGACGTGCAGCCCGGACCGGATGGTGCGGATACCGGGAACCCGGCCCGCCTCGATGTCAGCGGCGAACAGTTCGGCCGCGGCGTGCGCGTGCCCGTTCAGCGCGGCGGGTACGCCGGGTACAGCGACGGAATCGGACGGGACCAGGGCGGGGAGGCCGGGGGCTGCCTCACCCGCCCTGGCGGTTTCGTGGGCGGTCCCGGCTTGGCGGCCGTACATGATCGTCGCCTCCGCGTTGCCCAGGAACGCCGCCGCAGGGAAGCCAGCCATCAGCACACCCCACGCGGCGAAGTGCCAGCCGAACGCGACGTTCGCGGCCACCGTCATGGCCACCGAGACGACCAGCATCAGCCGGGCCAGCCACGGTGTACGCCGCCCCGCCCGGGCCGCGCGGAGCATCAGCAGCGACGCGGTGATGACGGTCCCGTCGATCGCCAGCGGGATCAGCAGCGAGTCCAGCCGGGGCTCGCCGTGGGACAGCGCTAGCGAGTACAGGTGCTGGTAGGAGATGACGGCGGCGATGAACGCCACCAGCAGCACCGCCGCGGCGGTGCCCGTGCGCAGCAGCCGGTCGCTCACGGCGTGCTCCCGAACGTGGCCGTGACCGACTCGCTGCAGATCGGCACCCACCGGCCACCCACCTGGACCCTGTCGCCATGCGGCTGTGACTGTTTGCCGAGCGCGGGATCCAGTGGCTGCCGACCTGCGCCCACTCAACGTGGTTCCACGACACGCAGTGCAGGTTGGCCAGCATGGTGGCCCGCGAGGTGGCCTGCGCTATGTCCTGCCGTCCGACGAGGACGATGGCCACGATGAGGGCGAGGGCGATGGTCGCGCACCAGGTGTCGAACGCGGCCCAGCCGGTGTTGACGCGGGAGCTGGCGGGCCGCTGCCGGGCGCTCACCGCTGGCCACCCCCATCAATCGCCCGCAGATGCCGGTCCGGACGTGGCCGGGGTGCCTGCGGCCTTGATGCATCCATGCCGCCGAGCTCCAGGCCCAGCCGGAACACATGCGCGAGTTCGACAGGGCCACCCTCAGCGTCGAGGCGGTTACCCATCACGGTGACCCGGCCGGTCAGGCAGGACACCTTGCGGGACAGCTCGGCGACCTGGCGGACAACCTCGGTCAGGTCGCCTGTATCTACGTTCACTTTCCCCCCAGTTCGGTGATGGCCTGCCGGTACGCCTCGGCTTCGTCAAGGTCGGTGCCGTGCTCCTCACACAGATGGGCGGGGTGCTCGTTGCACGCCGAGCAGTAGAACGAGGCCCGCTCGGTGCGGAACGTGGCCGCGTCGTCTAGGGCGGCCAGCACGGTGGACAGCTGCGCCGGCGGGAGCGCCGGGGCGTGGCCGATAGCGTCGAATACCTGGCCGAGCTGGCGGCGCAGCTCCGCGCACTCACGCACCAGCACCGAGGGCGGCAGTATCCCCACCTTGTGCTGGCGGACCCCAGCCAGGTACTCACGGGCGGTGGCCACCCGCGGGTCGCCGCTCACCGGGCACCCGCGATCAGCGACCCGGCGGTGAACACGACCGGCGCGGCGGCGATCACGTCCGCCATCTGGCCCGGGGTGAGCGCCCGCTGGGTGAACGCGGTAACGAAGCGGGACAGGTGCATCCCGCCCTTCCCGTCGCAGCTGTAGCCAGGCCGGGCGCCGCAGCCGCACGCCAGCTGGCGCGTGGTCTCGTAGGCGAGCTCCAGTGGTGCTGCGGTCCGCTCTGGCATCGTGTTGGTCATGGTCCTGTCTCCTCCGTTGAGATGGGTTCCTAGGCCCGTCGCCGAGTTCGCTCTCGGTGGCGGGCCGCCTTACGTAAGGGGCTGGGAGCCAAACTTGGGAGCCGGGGTGCGTGGAATCGCCGGGACCCGGCTGGACTAAACGGGGGCCGCGTCAGCGCGCCGGGCTGGTCACCCGGATGCGCGTGGACGTGCATGGAGTGACCGGCCGTAGCATGAGGGCATGGTCATGCCGCCCACTGTTTCCTCGCCCCCCACTGCCGAGCAGGTCACGCAGGCGCTGGCGGGAGTCAACGATCCCGAGATCCACCGCCCGATCACCGAGCTTGGAATGGTGAAGAACGTCGCCGTGGGCGACGACGGCGTGATCCGGGTCGATATCTACCTGACCGTGGCCGGCTGCCCGCTGCGCGACACCATCACCCGGGACGTGACCGCGGCGGTCAGCAAGCTGCCGGGCGTGGCCAGGGTCCAGGTCGAACTGGACGTGATGAGCGAGCAGCAGCGCAAGGAACTGCAGGGCAGGCTGCGCGGGGGGCGCCCCGAGAAAGAGATCCCCTTCGCCCAGCCCACGTCGCTGACCAGGGTGTTCGCTATCGCCAGCGGCAAGGGCGGGGTCGGCAAGTCCTCGGTGACGGTGAACCTGGCCGCGGCGCTGGCCGCCGCCGGGCAGAAGGTGGGTGTCCTGGACGCCGACATCTACGGGCACTCCGTGCCCCGGATGCTGGGCGTCACCGACCCGCCCACCCAGGTCGAGCAGATGATCATGCCTCCGACGGCCTACGGCGTGAAGGTGATCTCCATCGGCATGTTCACCACCGGCAACGCGCCGGTGGTCTGGCGGGGGCCGATGCTGCACCGCGCGGTGCAGCAGTTCCTCGCGGACGTGTACTGGGGCGACCTCGACGTGCTGCTGATGGACCTGCCGCCCGGGACCGGCGACGTGGCCATCTCCGTGGCCCAGCTCGTCCCGGGAGCCGAGCTCATCGTGGTCACCACCCCCCAGCTCGCCTCCTCGGAGGTGGCGGAGCGGGCCGGGGCGATCTCGGTGCAGACCCACCAGCGGATCACCGGCGTGATCGAGAACATGTCGTCGCTGGCCTGCCCGCACTGTGGCGAGCCGGTCCCGGTGTTCGGCTCAGGCGGCGGCCAGGCCGTCGCCGATGCGCTGACCCGGGTGACCGGGGCGCCCGTGCCGCTGCTGGGCCAGGTACCCATCGACGTCCGGCTCCGCGAGGGCGGCGACCGGGGCGTCCCGCTGGTGATCGCCGACCCGGATTCGGCGGCCGCTGAGCAGCTGGCCGGGATCGCTAACGGGATGGTGAACCGGTCGCGCGGGCTGGCGGGACGCCGGCTGGGGCTGACCCCGGCCTGAAGTCAGGTGGCCTCGGGGTCGAAAGGCGGGGTTTCCTCGCGCGCCAGCGTGGCGGTGGCGGTCTGGCCGGCCAGGTACTCGCCCTCGGATTCCGCCATCCCGGCCGCGGTGCCGTCGTCGCCGTCGAGCCCGTCGAGCAGGTGCTTGCGGACGAAGTTACCCGGGTGCAGATCCCGCACGTCGAAGTCGGAGAACTCCGGTCCCAGCCCCTCGCGCAGATCCTTGGTCGCCCCATCCGCCAGCTTGCGCAGCTCACGCAGGGTATGGCCGAGCTGGTGAGCCATCTTCGGCAGCTGGTCCGGGCCGAAGACCACGAGCGCGATCACGGCCAGGACCAGGATCTTGCCGATGGACAGATCGAGAAACACGTCAGCTCTCCAGGCGAGGCGCGGCCGCGGCGGCGCGCACGGTCTTGCCCTCACTGTAGACCGTCATCTGCCTTAACGCCTCCTCCGCAGGGTCTCCGGAACCACCGGGGCCGCCCGGACCACCGGGTTCACCGGAAGGGGTCGAGCCAGGAAACCAGGCGGCTCAGGCCGTGGCCCATCCGGCCGAAGAACCCTGGCCCGCCGTTGTGCGGCAGCACGCCCACCGCCTGGTCCAGGGTCTGGTCTGGGGCATCAGCGATCAGCGTGAAGACGAACCCGCGGGCCGACCAGGCGACGCTGCGCTGGTCGGGGCCGGACGCATAGACGCGATGACCGCGCAGCGCGACCTCGGACCATCCGTTCAGCTGGGCGGGCAGATGCCCGCGCTGGATGAACAGCGAGATCACCGACAGGCCATCGGAATAGGCCAGGTCGACGACCACGTCGGACGGACCGCCCGTCTCGGTGGCCCGGACCAGGGTGAGCTGGCCGGGCAGCTGCACCGGCAGTGGCCAGCCTCCCGCCCGCAGCCGGGCCAGCTGCGGGCCGGCCAGCGGCTTGCCGCCCGGCACCGCCGCGGTGCGCGGCACGGCCGTGGCCGAGCCGAGCTTGAGGCTCACGAACACGTCGTCGCTGACCATCTGGGCGCGGCCGTCGAACGTCTCCCGCCGCAGCGGCAGCTTGGTCGCGTTGTCCAGCCAGAACCGCGCCGCCAGACGGCCGTCCCGGTGGCGCAGGGTGAGTTCCTGCACGGCGCGGCCGGCCACCTGGCCCCGGCCGGCCAGGAACACCTGGTAGTTCTCGGCCAGCAACGCGACCATCTGCGAGGTCATGGTCATGATGCCTTCGGGATCCCGCTGGCCGGCGTCGTCGTCCCCGTCCCCGTCCGGGTCCGCGGTGCGGCCCCGTGCAGCGGCAGGACGGCGGCCGGCATGGTGGCCGCCTGGATCAGGGTCTGGCGACCCCGCTGGTGCCACACCTTCACCAGAGAGGTCCAGCTGCCGCCCGGGCCCCGCCAGGCGGTCAGCTGAACACCCTGATAGGAAACGTGCCGGCACGCGCTGGCGGCCTCGCTGAGCAGCCTCAGGCCCGCTCCCGCCCGCGGGCCGGCGGTGGCCGGGGCAGGCGCCGATGGCTGGGGCTGGCCGCCATGGCTGGCCATCCGGGGGCTGATCGCCTGGGGGCTGGCCGTCTGGAGGAGCAGTTCCCCGCCGTGGTCCGCCACGTCGCGCCAGATCACCGTGACGCCGGTGGCGATCAGGCCCAGGACCACCACCGCGGTGGCGATGCGCAGGTGCAGCGGGTCGTGCTCGGGAGCAGGCCGGTCACATTCGGGCGTGGAGCGTGAAAACATCCGTCAGCTCACGGCCCCGGGCTCGCGGACGCGGCCGCCACCGGCACCAGGGTGCTGGCCACCGGGACCGGCTGCTGCAGGCCGCGGCGCGCCATGCTGGCTACCCGGCTACTGGCTACCTGGCCACTGGCCGCCTGACCACTGCTCGCCTGACCACCGGCCGCCTGACCACTGCTGGCCTGACCGCTGGCCGCCTGACTCATGCTGGCCTGGCCACTGCTGGCCTGGCCATGGGCGAACCGGCGGCTGACCGAACGGGCCTCGGCGCCCGCGGCGGCCACGGCGGCTATCCCGGCGGCCGACACCCCCGCCTCGACGCGGCTGCTCCCGGTGGCGGGGGCCGTGCTGCCCGGATTGCTGGGACTGCTGGCCGCCCCGCCGGCGAGCGGCGTGACCGGCAGGTCGCCAGTGACGATCGCGTGCTGGACCAGGAACGTGTCGACCGCGGGGGTGACCTTCGGGCCGGGGGTCTGCTGCTCTCCGCCGACGAAGAAGGCAGCCGCGCCGAGGCCCGCCACCGCCGAGGCGAGCAGGCCGGCCGTCAGCATCCGGGCCGCCGGGAACGTGCCCCGGGTCCGCCACGGCGGCCGGGCGGTCCACGGCCGCCCGTCCGGTGGCATGGCCATGGCCATCAGCCGGCCGGTCAGCGCCGCGTCCACCATGGCCTCGCCCAGGGAATGCATCCGCCGCTTCAGGGCGCGCAGGGCCACGGCTTCCTGGCGGCATTCGTCACAGCCGGCGATGTGAGCCAGAACCCGGTCCCGCTCAGAATCGCTGAGCTCCCCGTCGATCAGGGCGGAGATGCGCTGCCCGAGATGACTCATAGATCACCGGCCAGGGGCACGGGAGCGGTCTGCGGCGCGCCGGAGACCGCCGTGGGCGCTACGACGGTGGGCACGGCCACCGTAGGCGCCACGCACCTTGGGCGTGATCGCCGGACGGCGCGGACGGCGGTGGTCGAGCGCGGTCCGGAGCTGGGCCCGGCCGCGGTGGATGCGGCTGCGCACGGTGCCCAGTTTCACCCCCAGCGTGTCCGCGATCTCCTCGTAGGACAGGCCCTCGATGTCGCACAGCACGACGGCCGCCCGGTACTCGGGGGCCAGCGCCTTGAGCGCGGCCTGGATGTCGCCGTCCAGGTGCCGCTCGTCGAAGGCCTGGGCCGGTGTCGGCTCGTCACCGCGCAGGCGCTGGGCCGTGTCGTCACCCAGCCCTTCGAACCTGATGCGCTGCCGCCGCCGGGCCATGTCCAGGAACAGGTTGGTGGTGATCCGGTGCAGCCAGCCCTCGAAGGTGCCCGGCGTGTAGCTGGACAGCGAACGGAAGACACGGACGAAGACCTCCTGAGTGAGATCCTCGGCGTCGTGAGTGTTGCCGGTCAGCCGGTAGGCCAGCCGGTACACCCGGGCGGAGTGCTCACGCACGATCTCTTCCCAGGTCGGAGGCGTCCAGCCGGACGCCGCCTCCGGCGTGGTCCCGGGCATGTTCACGATCTCGCCGTCCCGCCGTATACCGTCTGCCTCTACCACCATGGTGCCCGGGCATCCCCTTCCCGCACCACAACTACTCGGATTCTGCTATACACCTGCGGCTGGCCACTCCGGCCGGCCCGCTCGATCAGCGCTGGAACGCGGGATTGGTGCCCGCGTCAAGAGTTAACGCCCGAACGGGCCTCGCTGGTTCCCGGGTCACGGCGCGTAACGATAGGCTGCCGGACTGGGATAAGCATGCACCGGAAGGCACACATTGTGAGCGCAGAGGCCAACCTTTCCTACGTCGAGGGCTACCTCACCGAGGACGAGCCGCTGCTGGCCGCGCGCCGCGAGGCGGCCGAGATCGGCGGGGCACCGCCGATCGGGCCGGGTGGCGGGGCCGCGCTCCGCTTCATCGCGGCGGCCATCAGCGCCAGGTCGGTCGTGGAGATAGGCACCGGCTGCGGTACCTCAGGGATCTGGCTGCTCCGGGGCATGCGCTCGGACGCGGTCCTGACCAGCGTCGATGCTGAGCCCGAACATCAGCGGCTGGCCCGCAAGGCGTTCACCGAAGCCGGATTCCCGTCCAACCGGTACCGGCTGATCAGCGGGAAGGCCCTCGACGTCCTGCCTCGTCTCACCGACGGCGCCTACGACCTGGTGTTCTGTGACGCCGATAAGCAGGAGTACCCCGACTACCTGGTCGAAGCGCTGCGGCTGCTGCGGCCCGGCGGGGTGGTGGCGTTCGACAACGCGCTGGCCGGCGGCCGGGTGGCCGATCCCAGCCGGGACGACCCGAGCACCATCGCCATCCGGGACCTGGGTGACCAGGTCCGGCAGGATGAGCGGCTGGTGCCCGTGCTGCTCCCGGTCGGTGACGGGCTGCTGGCCGCGGTCAAGCGGGGCTAGCCGCCAGCCACCGGAGCAGCAGCCGGGTGCCGAAGCCGGTGGCGCCCTTGGTGTTCTCCCCGTCGTCGGAGCTGGCCCGCGCCGCGCCGGCGATGTCCAGGTGGGCCCAGGAGCGGCCGCCGGTGAACTCGCGCAGGAACAGGGCGGCGTCGATGGATCCGGCCCGGCCGCCCGCCCGGGCCACGTTGGCCAGGTCCGCCACGGGGGAGTCCAGGGCGTCCCGGTAGTCGCCGGCCAGCGGCATCCGCCACAGCCGGTCCCCGCTCGCCGTCCCCGCGTCCAGCAACGCCGTGGCCAGCTCGTCGTCGGTGGCGTACAGCGCGGCGATGGAGGTGCCCAGCGCGACCCGCGCGGCACCGGTCAGGGTGGCCAGGTCCACCACGAGATCGGGGGCGAGCACGTCGTCCGCGTAGGCGAGTGCGTCGGCCAGCACCAGCCGGCCCTCCGCGTCCGTGTTGAGCACCTCGACCGTCTGGCCGCCGTAGTGGGTGATCACATCTCCCACCCGCATGGCCGTCCCCGACGGCAGGTTCTCCGCCGCCGCCACCAGGCCGGTTACCCTGGCCCGGACCCCGAGCCGGGCCAGCGCGGACATCGCGGCGATCACCGCGGCCCCGCCCGCCATGTCGGTCTTCATCAGCTTCATGCCGTCGTTGGGCTTCAGCGACAGCCCACCGCTGTCGAAGGTGATGCCCTTACCGATCAGCACCACGTGCCGGTCAGCCAGGACTGGCTGGTCTGGTGCGGGCTGGTGCTGCGGGGGCTGATAGCTGAGTTCGATCAGCCGCGGCGGGTGGACAGACCCCGACCCCACGGCGAGGATCCCGCCGAAACCGCCCGCCACCAGTTCAGCTTCCCGCCAGACCCGCGAGGACAGGCCGTGCTCCGCGGCCACCGCGACCGCCTCGGCCGCGAGCCATTCCGGGCTCTTGATCATCGAGGGCGTGTTGGCGAGATCGCGGGCCAGGGCCACGGCCCCCGCGACGGTGGCCGCCCGCTCCACCAGGGCCGCCCGGCTGGCCGGCCCGGCCAGCAGCAGCCGCACCTCCCCGGGATCCTGGGCCGGCGGCCCGCTGGACTTCATCGTGAACTGGTAGGAGCCGAGCAGGATCCCTTCCGTGAAGGCCTGCACGCCGTCGTCGGGCTCATCCAGGACGGCCGTGGTCAGTGCGGCCCGCCCGGCCGGCAGGCGGCGGGCCAGCGCCGCCCCGGCCCGGCGCAGGGCTTCTGGTGAGGCATCACCCACGCCCAGGAACAGGACGGTGCAGGCCGCCGTGCCGAGCCGGATCACCGACTGGGTGGTTTCACCCGCCCGCCCGGTCAGCTCAGCGGAGGCGAGCACCTGGGCCGCGCTGACCCCCAGATAGCCATCCAGGCTGGACGCCCCGGCGCCAGGCACTGGGCCCGGGGACGCACCGTCCGGGCTGCGCACGGGAACAGCGATCAGGGCCGGCGCTGCGGCGGCTTCCCGGCTCGCCTCGGCCAGGTAGTCAGCCAGCGGTTCCAGGCCAGCCGCTGGCGCGACCGTAACCCTCGCCTTGGCCGGCAAGGCTCAGCCGGTGACAGACTTGAGCGCGTCCGAGAGCCGGGCAGCCTCATCCGCGGACAATTCGACCACCAGCCGCCCGCCTCCCTCAAGCGGGACGCGCATCACAATGCCGCGGCCCTCCTTGGTGACCTCGAGCGGACCGTCACCTGTCCGCGGCTTCATCGCCGCCATTCCGCATCCCCTTCCTGCTCGGGGCCGTATGAGACCTCGCGGAGGCCTGCCCGCGCCGGAATCCCGGCGCCTGCGGCGGGTCCGGCCACCCACAGCCGTGTTGATCAGTACCTCTATTATCCAGAGTTCCGGCCTACAGTGGTAACGATCAGCACTCCCTTCCGCCCGCTGCCGTCGGTAACTGGGGTCTCAGGAGTCACTGAGGCACCGCGCGCGGCCTGTCCCGAGGAGGCGTCTGGTGACCGACAGTGTCCGCTGGGACCTCGATGGAGCGGTAGCCACCATCACGCTGAATCGGCCGCAGGCCCGTAACGCGCTCACGGCGGAACTGAAGACGGCACTACTCGGAGCGCTGCGCCAGGCCGCATCCAGCCCCGGGATCCGCGCGGTGCTGATCACCGGCGCCGGGCAGGCCTTCTGCGCCGGGCAGGATCTGCGTGAGCACGCCGAGCTGCTGGAGGCCGCCGGGCAGGATGAGGCCGCCCCCGCCGCCGGCGCGCCCGCCGCCGGAGCCCCCGCCGCCCGGACACCCGCAGGGTCCGCGTCCGCGGTCAGCCCGGCCCCGGCCGGCGCCGGGCCAGCTGGGGCACCGGCCCCCCTGGACACGGTCCGCGAGCACTACAACCCGCTGGTGCTGGCCATCCGGTCCATGCCCAAACCGGTCATCGCGGCCGTGAACGGGGTGGCCGCCGGGGCCGGCGCCGGGCTGGCCTTCGCGTGCGACTTCCGCATCGCGGCCCAGGGGGCCAGTTTCCTGATGGCTTTCGCGCGGGTCGGGCTGGCTGCCGACACGGGCGTGTCGTGGACCCTGCCCCGGCTGGCCGGGGCCGGGCGGGCCGCCGAACTGCTGATGCTCGCGGAGCCCATCCGCGCACCGCGGGCCCTCGAACTCGGCCTGGTCAATCAGGTGGTAGCGGACGCGGACCTGCCGTCCGCCGCGGGCGCCCTCGCCGCCCGGCTGGCGGCCGGCCCGACCGCCGCCTACGCGGGCATCAAGGAACAACTCAACTACGCCGCGGCGCACGGCCTCGCCGAGGCGCTGGACCGGGAGGCCGAGGTCCAGGCCGCCCTGGGCCGCACGGCGGATCACCGGGCCGCCACGCTCGCATTCACCCGCAAGGACGTGCCGAGTTTCCTCGGCAGGTGACAGGCCGGCCAGCGGTTTTCGTTAGCGGGCCTGGTTAACGGGCCTGACTGGTCGCGGCCGGGTCTGCGCTGCCCAGTTCCTCGTAGGCGCAGACAATCTGCTCAGCGGCATCGACCAGGTCGGAGAAGGCCCGCCACTCACGGTGACCATTGCGCCCCGTCCAGGACACCACCCGGCTGCGGCACCAGACCGTCAGGCCACGCCGGATAGAAAGCACCGACATGCCCGAGGCCGGGGCGTCGGCCCGGACGATGTGCCCGATTCCGCGCTCGGAGAGCATCCGCTCCAGGATGCCGGCGGCTTGCACGGAACCGGGCTGCGGACCACGGAACCGGTCCAGGGCATTGCTGGCGGGGACCGGCAGCGCGAACCAGACCGCCTTGCCGGAGGTCTTCCAGGCCCCGAGCCGGGCCCGGGTCAGATGGTGGCCCCAGCGTCCCTGGGACAGGCCTTCGATCACGTGCAGCCCGCGCCCGCTCACCGCGTTGACGGGCACGGCCACGGCCGGATCAGGCGGCGTGTCGTCTTTCCAGCGCGGCAGGGCGTCGAAGACCTTGCAGACCAGTTCCTGCTCCCCGCCGACCCGGCGCAGGTAGAGCCAGATTTCCGGGGCGCCCGCCACCGCGCAGCCGCGCATGTCGAACTGGATCCCCGTCTGGGCGTGCATGCTGTTGGCGGCGAGTTCGCTGGCCATGGTGCTGCCGTCGTAGATCAACTCGGCCGACAGCCCGATTCCGGCCGCAGCGGCGCGGAACAGGCGGCGGGCCGCACCTGAGCAGGTGGCATCCAGTGGGAGCGGGGAGGCGGCACAGCCGCCCGCCGACACGGTCGCGGCCGGCGCAGGCACCGCAGCCATGACGTGCGGTGCATCCGCGGCAAGCGACCCTAACATGATCCTCAGCCTTCCCGGCCCGCAATCTGTGTTTCACAGATTACGAGTCATGCCCCCCGCTGCGCAACGACATCGGCGCTTTCGGCTCGGCTTGAACGAGTCTTTACCAACCACGCGGGCCGGCCGCGGCCCATGGTAACGCTACGTAAGGTGACAGTGCTGTGGCTAAGAGGTAACGAGCAGGGGGTCCAGTGCTGCCTGCCTGGTGGTCATGGCAGTACAGTCGAGCCGGTGCGGCTACCGAACTTGGGAGCTGCCTGGCCTCGAGACAGGCCTTGCACACAAAGAATCCCCCGGGCCGCCACCCGGGGGATTCTTCTCTGCTTACGGCTTGGCCCACCCTAGCTAGCCTGGCCGGCTTCGCCGATGGGGTCAGCGGTCGAGGTCGTAGCGGCCCGCCTTGGTGTCCGACAGGAACTCGGCGAACGCCGCCTGGCTGACCACGTGAGCGCCGTCGCCGGGCCGGGTGCTGTCCCGGACCGCGACCACATCCACGAAGTTCGCGGCGACTTCCACGCAACCGCCGTTGGAGGTACTGCTGAGGCGCGCCTTGCGCCACTGTGCTCGAGACAGGTCAGTCATTTCTACTCCAGTTGTTGAGCGAGGTGTTCGAGGTAAAGAACGGTGTCCCCGGGCTCCTGGGCCGAATCGCGGATCCGGCCGAAAGCCTGGATATACAAGCTCACCTCTTCTGGTCTGCTTACCTCCTGGATGGCCGTATCTGTTTCGGTGAAGACGAGGGGCTCGTCTCCGGGAAGATCAAAGATGTTGATCGAGGACGACACCCCCGGGCTCGGGCCATCCGCGAAGCGCTGGATGCGCAGTTCCACGTTGGACCGCCCGCTCATCTCGATCAGGTGCTCGATCTGCTCGCGCCGCTCCAGCTTGCTGCCCCAGCGGTACATGAGCGACGCCTCGGTGATGACCGCGGTCAACTGGGGAGCCGTCCCGTTGGTGCGGTCGAGGATCTCCTGGCGGCGCTGCCGCGTCTCCATCGCCTTGCGGCGCCACGCGGGTGGCCGCGGGCCGGCTCGCATGAAGGCTTCCGCGTAGTCCTGGGTCTGCAGCAGGCCGGGGACCACGAGCGGCATGCAGACCTGGATCCGCTCGGCGTCGTTCTCGAACCCGGGGAACTCGTTCTCGAAGATATCGGTGTAGTCACGCCACCACGGCCGGGCCCGCGCGCGGATGGCCAGCTCCTCCAGTTCCTCCGCGGCGGCGGGGTCCACGCCGTAGATCCGCAGCAGGTCCCGGATGTCGCTCATCTCGGGGCGCTTCCACTGGTTGGCCTCGAACCGGCCCACCTTGCCGCGCCCCCAGTTGAGGATGTCGCAGACGTGGTTAGCGGTGTGACCGCTCTCAGTCCGGAGTTCAGCGAGGCGGCGGGACAGCCGACGCTTGGCTACGGTCGCACCGTAGGCATCGTCAGCCATCCGGGATCTCCTCCTTGACAGGATGATGCGTGCAGCATAGCGCTACCTAACTTGTGAATCGCAGATTATCGGATACTCTCCTGAGACTCCCAGGTTACGTCGAGGCTGTCATGCCTGGGAGAGCCCGGGAATGGGGCCGGCCGCCGCCGGCCTCCGGTCAGCTGGCCCCGTCGTCGAACTCGCCGCCCCGGGCGCCGTCCAGGAAGCACTCCCACTCGTGCCGGTCGTAGACGAGGATCCGTCCGTCCGGGTCTCCGGTGACCCGCATCAGCACCCACTCGGCCGCTCCGCCCGCGCCGGGCACGAACGCGATCTCGATCGAGCCTTCCCCGTCCCCCGAGCTCCGCCACTGCTGGGCGTCCACCTCGATGCCCAGATCCTCCACGCTGGGCTTTCTGCTCATCGCACCCCTCCTCGAGTCACGGCCGCCGGGCCACCCCGGCGTATCCCCAGCGGGAGCCATCGCTGTCCGCGAGACCGGGATCTTCAGCTCCCCACTCCCCCATGTAGACGAGCCGCGCCCCCTCGCCCGGCCAGGGCGGGACGAGTTCGAGCCCGGCGAAGAACCGCTCCACCTCGGCCTTCGGCCGCAGGTAGATGTTTTCCGTGGCCTTCTCGTACACCGCCAACCCGGTCTGCACCCCCCGCTGGGGCACGTTGTCGGCGGTGACGTGCGACAGGGCCAGGTAGCTGCCCGGCGCCAGCGCCTGGGCGTAGCGGGCCACCAGGCCCCAGGGGTCCGCGCTGTCGGCCACGAAGTGCAGCACCGCGGTCATGAGCAGCCCGACCGGCTTGGTGAAGTCGATCAGATCGCGAAGCTGGCGGTTGCCCAGCACCTGGTCAGGGTCACGCAAGTCAGCGAAGACGAACGTGGTGAGGCGGCTGTCCGTCAGCAGCTCCCCCGCGTAGGCGCGGACCATCGGGTCGTTGTCCACGTACACCACCCGGGCATCGGCCGCGATCTCCCGGACCACCTGGTGGGTGTTGCCCTGGGTCGGCAGCCCGGATCCGAGGTCGAGGAACTGGCTGATCCCGCGGTCCTCCGCCAGCCACTTCGCGGCCCGCTGGTGAAACCCGCGGTTCGCCCAGGCCATGTCGGAGATCTCGGGCAGGTCCGTCCGGATCCGCTCCGCCGCCTGCTGGTCGGCCGGGTAGTTGATGGTGCCGCCGAGATAGTAGTCATACAGCCGGGCGGGGCTGGGAACCTCGGGGTCCACGCCCGGCGGAACCGGCGGTGGATCATGGTGGCCTGAGGTAGCAGGCTGGCCCGGATCACGCCCCCTGATCATGACACCTCCTACACTGTGCGCTCACAGTGTGACACGCTCCGTGTGCTTCATGGACCGGGATACTCCGCCGGCCGCCCCCGGTAGGCGCCGCGCCGGAAGCAATCGCGCAAATGATCGTTGACGATCCCGCAGGCCTGGAAGGCGGCGTAGACCGTGACCGGGCCGGTGAAGGCGAACCCGTAGCCCTTCAGTTCCCGGGCCAGGGCCTTGGACGCCGGGGTCCAGGCGGGGATCTCAGCCATGGTGGCCGGCCCCGTGCTGACCGGTGCCGTGCTGACCGTGCCGTGCTGGCCGGTGCCGCGGAGCGCGCGTCCGCCGGATCCTCCGCGTAGCCCCAGACCAGGGCGGCCAGGCCGCCGGGGATGGCCAGCGCGGCCTTGGCGTTCCCGATGACGGCCGTAATCTTGGCCCGGTTCCTGATGATGCCGGCGTCCCCGAGCAGCCGGGTCACGTCGTCCGGGCCGAATCGCGCCACGACGGCCGGGTCGAAGCCGTCGAACGCGGCCCGGAAGTTTTCCCGCTTGCGCAAGATCGTGAGCCAGGACAGGCCGGACTGGAAGGCTTCCAGGCACAGCCGCTCGAAGATGCCCCGGTCATCGCGGACCGGGCGCCCCCACTCCTCGTCGTGATAGGGCAGCTCTTCCGGGGCGGACAGGGCCCACGGGCAGCGCAGCCGCCCGTCGGGCCCGGGCTCCGGCGGGCGGCCGGGTCAGTCATCGCGGCCGGCGGCCGCGTCCCCGGAACCCGGGGCGCCGGAACCGGGGGAGATGGTGTCCGCGGCGCCGTTACCCGCCGCGCCCCCGGCCGACGTCTGCGGCTCGGGTGAGGGCGGGTCCGGCGGGCCGGCCGCCGCGCCCGGCGATCCAGCCTGGCCAGCACGGATTTCCTGGGTGCTGGCCTCCTGGGGTACTGGGGCCTCCTGAGTTGGGGCCTCCTGGGTAGGGGCCTCCTGGCTGCTGGCCTCCCAGGTGCCGGCCTCCCGGGCCCGGGCCGCCCGCGCACTGGCCGCCTTCGAGCGGGCCAGCAGGGTAGCGGCGATGGCCGGGTGACTGCCGGTGGCTGACCGGAACTCGGCGAGCTGCTGGCGGAGCACTGCGATCTCCACGTCGCGCTCGGTGATGACCTGCGCGATCCGGTTCAGCGCCTCGTCGGTCACCTGGGCGTTGTAGCCCCAGAGTGCGGACGGTGGCCGCAGCACCGCCACATCGGCGGCGTTCACCAGGTCGGGCGGGAAATAGTCCATGGCGAACTCCGCCATCTCGCCACCGTGGCCCATGGCCACGCTCACCACGCCGGCCACAATGACGACCGCGGCAAGTAGCAACAGAATCGGCACGATACAAATCGTCCCACGCCTGGCGCCCGCCGGGATCCATCAGGAGCCAGCCGGCGGGGTTCAGCCCACCAGTTTCGGCCCTCGCAGGCAAGTCACCGCAGGCCAGACACCAGTTTCAGGCCACCGGCCCAGGCCCGGTTCAGTCCACCGGCCCGGGCTCGGACTCGGCCGCCCGGGGCAGTCCGGCGTCGGCGCCGTTGTGCTGCGCATGGGCCTGCTGGATGATGCGGACCACCTCAGCCGGGTCGTCCACCACCGTGATCAGGTCCTCATCGCCCGCCGAGATGTTCCCGCTGGCCAGCACCGACTCACGGATCCAGGAGACCAGGCCGCTCCAGTAGCCGCTGCCCACCAGCACGATCGGGAATTTCGTTATCTTGCCGGTCTGGACCAGGGTGAGCGCCTCGAACAGCTCATCCAGGGTGCCGAAGCCGCCCGGCAGCACCACGAACGCCTGCGAATACTTGATGAACATCGTTTTGCGGACGAAGAAGTAGCGGAACTCCAGCCCGATCTCGACGTAGTCGTTCAGGCCCATCTCCATGGGCAGTTCGATGCCGAGCCCTACCGAGATCCCGCCCACGCTGACGGCGCCCTTGTTGGCTGCCTCCATGACCCCGGGGCCGCCCCCCGTGATCACCGCGTACCCGGCCTCGGCCAGCCCAGTCCCGATGCGCTCGGCCTGCTCGTACTCGCGGTCCCCGGGCCGGGCCCGCGCCGAGCCGAAGACCGAGACCGCCGGGCCGAGTTCCGCGAGCAGCCCGAAGCCCTCAACGAACTCGGCCTGGATCCGCAGCACCCGCCAGGGGTCGGTATGCACCCAGTCGCTGGGCCCGCGCCTGTCGAGCAGCCGCTGATCAGTGGTGGTCTTAGGGATGAAATCGCCGCGCAGCATGGCTGGTCCCTGGCGGCGGATCCGACGACGTGACTCAGATTGCACCCTTCGATCCTGCCACGTGAAATGACCTGGTCAGCGGGGCGCGCCCGGCAACGCGGCACCCGGGGGCGCCACGGGCGCTCTCCGCACCTGCCCGCCACGACCCAGCCGCCGCCGCGATGCCGGGGATTCCCGCGTAGGTCACCACCCCGTCACCGCAGGGCATCAGCCGGTCAAGGGTCGGTGTGCACTGTGACACGTGCGGCGGTCTGTGTCACTCGGGTCGGATCGCGCCGGTAACTTCGGCATGTGCCCAACAGCCGGCCAAGCCAGCCACGTCCCCGGCGCCCGAAACGCAAGCGCCGGGCGGTCATCGCGACGAGCCTGCTCCTCGCCGCCGCCGTGGGCACCTACCTGGCGGTACGCAGTCTCGCGCCGGTGATCGTGCCCGTGCTGACCGGGTCGGGATGCCAGGCCGCGGCCACGCACCAGTCGGTGCTGCTCGATACGCAGCAGGCCAGCATCGCGGCCACCATCGCGGGCGTGGCCCACCAGGAGTCGATGCCCCGCGAGGCGGTCACCATCGCCTACGCGACGGCGATGCAGGAATCCAAGCTGCACAACCTGGACTATGGGACCTCGGACTCGGTCGGGGTGTTCCAGCAGCGGCCTTCGCAGGGCTGGGGGCCGGCGAGGAAGCTCGAGAACCCGGTCTACGCGGCGACCAAGTTCTTCCGCGCCCTGAAGGCCGTCCACGGCTACCAGACGATGCCCGTGTACCAGGCCGCCCAGGCGGTCCAGCACAGCGCGGACGGGTCCGCGTACATGCAGTACCAGCGGATGGCGACCGAGATGGCCGGCGCGTTCACCGGCCAGCGCGACCACGCGGTCTACTGCTGGTCGACCACGGCCGGCCCGCGCCACCCCAACGTGGCCGCGATCACTCAAGGGCTGGCCAGCACCTTCGGCCAGGCCACCGCGGAGCTGGGACGGCCCGCGCAGCGGCACACCATGCTGGTGCCGATCGGGCACCCGAAGCTCGGCTGGACCGTGGCGTCCTGGCTGGTGACCCACGCCAGCACCTACGGCATCCACCAGGTGCGCTTCGGCGGTTATCAATGGCGCGCGGCCGCGGGGACCAAGGGATGGGTGCGTGACGCGGGCGCACCGCCAGCGGGCACGATCCAGCTGAGCTGATAGCCTGCGGCCGGCTGGTGAAACTGGCGGCCCCGGGCCGCGGCTCCGGCCGCCTTCGCGACATACTTGCCGGGAACGGGATACTGGGAGGCCCCAGACCCCGCCGGGATAATGCCGGAAGAGGAGTTCCGACGTGACGTACATCATTGCGCAGCCCTGTGTTGACATCCTCGACAAGTCATGCATCGAGGAGTGCCCCGTCGACTGCATCTACGAGGGTGAGCGCATGCTCTACATACACCCTGACGAGTGCGTGGACTGTGGCGCATGCGAGCCCGTCTGCCCGGTCGAGGCGATCTTCTACGAGGATGACGTGCCCGACCAGTGGAAAGACTTCTACAAGGCCAACGTGGAGTTCTTCGCGGACCTGGGCTCGCCTGGCGGTGCCTCCAAGGTCGGGAAGATCAACAAGGACCACCCGATCGTGACGGCGGTGCCTCCGCAGGGAGAAGCAAGCTGACCCTCGCGGCACGGCTGCCCCGGTTTCCCTGGGATCTGCTCGCTCCCTACGGCCAGAAGGCCCGGGCCCATCCGGACGGGATCGTGGACCTGTCCGTGGGCACCCCCGTGGATCCTGTCCCGGGGCTAGTGCAGGACGCTCTCCGGGCCGCGGCCAACGCTCCCGGGTACCCGGCCACGCACGGCACCCGGGCGCTGCGCGAGGCGGCGGCCGGCTGGCTGGCCCGCGACCACGGGGTCACGGTCGAGCCGGACGCGGTGCTGCCGCTGATCGGCACGAAGGAGTTCATCGCCTCGCTGCCGGGCCTGCTCGGCACCGGCCCCGGCGACGTGGTCGTCTACCCGGAACTGGCCTACCCGACCTACGACATCGGCGCCCGCCTCGTGGGCGCCCGCGGGCGGGGCTCGGACGGCCTCACCGCCCTGGGCCCGGAAGGCGCCCGGCTGGTCTGGGTCAACTCGCCCTCCAACCCGACCGGGCGCGTGCTGCCCGCGGAACACCTGGCCAAGATGGTGCGCTGGGCGCGTGAGCGCGGCGCGGTGCTCGCCTCCGACGAGTGTTACCTCAGCCTCGGCTGGGACACCGAGCCCAGGTCCGTGCTGCACCCCGCGGTGTGCGGCGGGTCGTTCGACGGCCTGCTCGCGGTGCATTCGGTGTCCAAGCGGTCCAACCTGGCTGGCTACCGGGCGGGCTTCGTCACCGGTGACCCCGCGCTCATCGCGCAATTGCTGGAGATCCGCAAGCACGCCGGGATGATGATGCCCACCCCGGTCCAGGCGGCGCTGACGGCGGCGCTCAGCGACGACGCGCACGCGAAGCGGCAGCGCTCGGTGTACGCAGCCCGCCGCGACCAGCTGCGGGCCGCCCTGGAAAAGGCCGGCTGGGCCATCACCCACTCCGAGGCGGGCCTGTACCTCTGGGCCTCCCGCCCCGGATACGACTGCTGGGCGTCGGTGCGACTGCTCGCGGACGCGGGCATCCTCGTCGCACCCGGCGAGTTCTACGGCCCGGCCGGGGCGCAGCATATCCGGGTGGCCCTCACCGCCACGGACGAGCGGGTGGCCGCGGCCGCCCGCCGCCTGGCCGCCCTATCCGAGCTTTTGACCTGAGCTTTCTGACCTGAGCAGCAGTGGCGTGGTCGTCAGGTGGTGACGCCGGGAACCGGCGAGGCTCAGGCAGCCGTCGCAGCGACCAGCGTCAGGACGAAGGCCACCACGATGATGGCCACCCGCGCGTAGTGCAGGCGGTCCCAGCGCTGCTGCTGCTCGCGCCAGTCGCCGGGGTGGTCGCTGGCCGTCCACGTGGCGGAGCGGTTGTTGATCGGCACGAGCAGGGCGATCGACATGACGACGCTCACCGCGAGTAGCGCGGTGGCGGCGATGGCGGCACCGGCCGCTGGCCGGCCCAGGTGGCGGCGGCCAGGCCGGCCGTGAGGATCAGTGATCCGACGTACCAGAACGGCATGACCCGGCCGAGGACGCGCGCGCCATCGGCGCGGGCCTCGAGCGACGGTCCGGCGGGCAGCCGGAGCAGGATCGGGTTGACGAATACCGCGACGGCGAATTCGACGCCGACCATGGTGCCGACGACGGTCGCGGTGATAACGGCGAGTGCGCTGGGCATGGTGTTCCTTCGGTTAGCACTGCTAGATTATCTAGCAGTGCTAACTTAGGTCATTAAGGGCCGGAACGCAACAGGAGGAACCATGCCGGAGACGGGTGCCCGCGCCCGGCGCGCGGCCGAGCGGAGGCAGCAGATCCTCGACGCAGCCCGGGCCGTGGCCGAGGCCGACGGCTGGGGCGCCGTCACGTCGCGACGTCTCGCCGACGCGATCGGCTACACGCAGCCCGTGCTCTACGCGCACTTCCCGGGGGGAATGACCGAGATAATGCGCACGGTAGCGCTCGCCGGATTCGCCGAACTGGCCACGGCGACACGGGCGGCCGTCGAGCGCAAGACCGGCGCGCAGGCTGTCGCGGCGGTGGCTGGCGTATACCTGGATTTCGCGGCGGCGCATCCGGCGCTCTATGAAGCCATGTTCCAGCTGCCGATCGATGCGCGATTCGCGCAAGACGACGCGGAGGCTGAGCTGCGCACCGCCTTCAATGCGCTGGCCGCTGCGCTTGACGATGACGGCGATGGAACCGCGACCGAAGTGCTCTGGAGCTCGCTGCACGGCATGAGCCTGCTCGAGCGCGCCGGGCGGATGCGCCCTGAGCACCGGCGTAACCGGATCGCCGAACTCGCTGCCCGCTTCGGCGGCTGACCCCCGCATCCGTTCCCGGGCCGCATGAACCGCACTGTCCTATTGCGTGACGCGCAACGAGCCGTGGACGGCCACGCGGCCATTCCCTGTCCGGGTGGTCCCGGCCGACCTGGTCCGCAGGCTGCAGCCCTAGGTCAGGCCGGGCTTCGGCCCCAGAGCACCGCCCGCCCCGACCGTCCGGGACCCCCATAGGCTGTGGGTGTGCTCCACCTCTATGACACCCGGACCAGGCAGGTCGAGCCGATCGAGCCGGCCCGCCGCGGCCGTCTGAGTATCTACACCTGCGGGCCCACGGTGTACCGTGCCGCGCACGTCGGCAACCTGCGCTCCTACCTGCTGGCCGACCTGATCCGCCGGATCGCCGAGCGGCACCGGCTACTGGTCACGAGCTGCCAGAACATCACCGACGTGGGCCACCTCGCGGACGACAGCGAGATCGATCCCGGGGGTGAGGACAAGATCCTGGCCCAGGCCCGGGCCGAGGGGAAGACCGCCCTGGACGTCGCCCGGCACTACGAGAAGGTGTTCCACGAGGACTGCGCCGCGCTGAACATCCGCCCGGCCGATTCCTTCCCGCGGGCCTCGGAGTGCATCGGCATGATGATCGACCTGATCGCCCGCCTGATCGACATGGGTCACGCGTACCCGGTCCCCGGCGGCTCGGTGTATTTCGATGCCCGGTCCTTCCCCAGTTACGGCGAACTGTCCGGCAACCGGCTCACCGACCTGCGCCCCGGCCACCGCAGCGGGGCCCGGGCCGGCCAGCAGAGCGTGGACCCGGACAAGCGCTTCCACGCGGACTGGGCCCTCTGGAAAGCCGCGCCCGCGGACCGGGAACTCACCTATCCCGCGCCCTGGGGCACCGGCTTCCCGGGCTGGCACACCGAGTGCTCCGCGATGTCCCTGCACTACCTGGGCGAGACCATCGACATCCACACCGGCGGGATCGACCTGCGCTTCCCGCACCACGAGGACGAGCGGGCCCAGTCCAACTCGGTCACCGGCCACGAGGTCGTCCAGCACTGGGTCCACGGCGAGCACCTGCTGTTCGAGGGGCGCAAGATGGCCAAGTCCACCGGGAACGTGGTGCTGCTGGCCGATCTCACCGCCCGCGGGCTGGACCCGCTCGCGCTCCGGCTCGCGTTCCTGGATCACCGCTACCGGCAGCAGCTGAACCTGACCTGGGCGGTACTGGAGGCCGCGGACCGGACGATACGGCGCTGGCGGGAGCGGGTAGCCGAGTGGGCGCGCTCGCCGAGCAAGCCCATGTCCGCGCAGTACGTCAGCGACTTCGCCGCGGCCTTCGACGATGACCTGAACACCCCGGCGGCGCTACGGGTCCTGCGGAACCTGGAGAAGGACGCCGAGATCCCGCCCGGGGCCAAGTTCGAGACGTTCGCCCACGCCGATCACCTGCTCGGCCTGGATCTGGCGCGGGACATCGGCCGGGAGCCCGCGCCGCGGCCGCTCCCTGACCACGCGGCGGAACTGCTGGAGGCGCGCGCCGCCGCCCGCGCCGCGGCCGACTGGCCCGCGGCGGACCGGCTCCGCGATCAGCTCGGCACGCTCGGCGTCACGGTGACCGACACGCCAGCGGGCCAGACCTGGACCGTGCGCGCGCGCTGAGCGGTCTTCATTCACCTGCGGCTACGGCGGCTGCACCTACCTACGGCTACGGCGGCTGCACCACCGGCCAGCCTCCGGGGTTCCCGTCCGGCCGGGCCAGCTGAATGTTACAGCGATGTAAAACAGCGCTCATTCATGTTACCGAGCAACGATTACCCGGTCTTCTCTCAAATTTCGCAACGGATCAGCACCTACTCGCAGCTCTTGCGCAGTTATTCACCGCGACTCAGACCATACGCTGGGATCAGCAGTGCCAATGGCCGCCGAGAGGAGGATCGATGACCGAGACGCTTCCCACCGCCACCGCCCCGGCCGCAGCCCTGGTATCCGGGCTGCCCCGGCTTCGGACCTACCTGATGTGCCCGCCAGATCACTTCACGGTGCAGTACTCCATCAACCCCTGGATGGCGAGCGGGGAGCCCGTCGATACCGCGCGGGCCATGCTCCAGTGGCAGCTGCTGCGGGACACCTACCGCTCGCTGGGCCACACGGTCCAGCTCATCGATCCCCGGCCCGGCCTGCCGGACATGGTCTTCGCGGCCAACGGCGCCACGGTGATCGGGGGCACCGTGCTGGGCGCCCGCTTCCGGCATCCGGAGCGCGCCGCGGAAGGGCCCGCCTACCTGGACTGGTTCCGTGACCGCGGCTTCCCGGTGGTGCACGAGCCCCAGCGCATCAACGAGGGGGAGGGAGACATCGTGCACGCGGGCCGGATGATCCTGGCCGGGCACGGCTTCCGCACCGACCCCGACATGCGCCACGACCTCGAGCAGCTGTTCGGGCTGCCCGTGGTCAGCCTCCGCCTGGTGGACCCCCGGTTCTACCACCTGGATACGGCCCTGTGCGTACTCGACGCCGACACCGCCGCCTACTACCCGGCCGCGTTCGACGACGCGGGCCGGGCCGCTCTGGCCGCCTGCTTCGCCGAGCTCATCGAGGCCACCGACGAGGACGCCGCGGTACTCGGGCTGAACGCGGTCAGCGACGGGCACCACGTGATCCTGCCGGCCCAGGCGATGGCGCTGGCCGCCCAGCTCGCGGCGCGCGGCTTCGAGCCGGTGCCGGTGGACATGTCCGAATTCCGCAAAGCCGGGGGCGGCCCGAAGTGCTGCACACTGGAACTCCGGCCATGAGAGGGGGAAGTACCGTGACCGTGACCACGGAAGACCTGCGTGCCCTGTCGCAGGCACACAGCGCACACAACTATCACCCGCTGCCCATCGTGATCGCCGAGGCCGAGGGCGCCTGGGTCACCGATGCGGAGGGGCGCCGTTACCTCGACATGCTGGCGGCGTACTCCGCGCTCAACTTCGGTCACCGCCACCCCGCCCTGATCGCGGCCGCGCAGCGGCAGCTGGACCGGGTCACGCTGGTCAGCCGGGCCTTCGACCACGACCAGTTCGGCTTGTTCTGCGCCGAGCTCGCGGACCTGGCCGGCATGGAGATGGTGCTGCCGATGAACACCGGCGCGGAGGCGGTGGAAACGGCGATCAAGACCGCGCGCAAGTGGGGTTACGAGGTCAAGGGCGTGCCCGCCGACGAGGCGGTGATCGTGGCGTTCGAGGGCAACTTCCACGGCCGGACCACGACGATCGTCAGCTTCTCCACCGACCCCGACGCCCGGGCCTCATTCGGGCCGTACACCCCCGGGTTCCGCGTCGTGCCCTACGGGGACGCCGACGCCCTCGCCGCCGCCATGGACCCCAACGTGGTCGGCGTCCTGATCGAGCCGATCCAGGGTGAGGCCGGCGTGGTGGTGCCGCCGCCGGGCTACCTGGCCGCCGTCCGGGAACTGTGCACGGCGCACGGGGCCCTGATGATCGCCGATGAGATCCAGTCCGGGCTCGGCCGGACCGGCGCCACCTTCGCCTGCGAGCACGAGGGGGTGCGGCCCGACATGTACCTGCTCGGCAAGGCGCTCGGCGGCGGGATCGTGCCGGTCTCCGCGGTCGTGTCGTCCCAGGCGGTGCTCGGCGTCTTCCAGCCCGGGCAGCACGGCTCGACCTTCGGCGGGAACCCGCTGGCCTGCGCCGTAGCCCGTGAGGTGATCGCGTTGCTGGCCACCGGCGAGTACCAGGAACGGTCCGCGAAGCTGGGCGCTCACCTGCACGACCGGCTGTCCGCCCTGCCCAAGGACGTGGTCCGCCGGGTCCGTGGCCGCGGCCTGTGGGCCGGGGTCGAGTTCACCTCGCTGCCAGGCCGCGTCGCCTGCGAGCGGCTCGCGGCGCACGGCGTCCTGGCCAAGGACACGCACGGTACCGCCATCCGGCTGGCCCCACCCCTGATGATCAGCGAGCCAGACCTGGACTGGGGGCTGGACCAGATCGAGGCCGCCATCCGCGAGTAGCCGGGCCGTCAGGCGGCCAGCCAGGCCAGCAGGAAGGCGGCCTGGTCAGTCGCCCTTCAGCGTGCGGTACCGGCCGCCGTAGTGGATCAGCGGGCGGCGGCCCGGCGGCAGCTCGCTGACCCCGATGACCTCGCCGACCACGATGGCGTGGTCGCCGCCGTCGTGTACCGCCGTGGTGCGGCACTCGATCGCGCCCAGCGCGTCGTCCAGCACCGGTGACCCGGTCTGCGGGCCAGGATGGTGCGCGATCCCGGCCAGCTGGCCGTCCAGCGGACGCCCGCGGGTGGCCAGCCACCGGGCGGTCTTCTCCGAATCCTCATCGAGCACGGACACCGCCCAGATCCCGGCGGCCAGCACCGCGTCGTGGAAGCGGGCGATCTTCTCGGCGCAGAACAGGACCCGCTGCGGTTCCAGGGACACTGACGCGAAGGCGGTCACGGTCATGGCGTGGTCCACGCCGTCAAGGTGGGTCGACACGACCATGATGCCGCTGGCGAACTGGCCGGCGACGCGCCGGAAATCGGCGCCGTCGGGTGCGGTCATGAACTGATGCTCGGGCGCCGGGGCAGGCCAGTCCGGTGCGTGCCAGGGCGGGGCGGCCCGGTCCGGGCCCGGCGCAGGAAGGCCACCACTACGCCCGCGGCCGCGCACACCGACCCGCCGTAGAGGTACACCTGGCCCGCGACCGAATTGGTGATGATCACACTCCCGCCGGACGTGGGCAGGCTCAGCACCACGGACATGGCGAACCAGCCCAGGGCCGGGACCACCGCACCGGCCGGCGACTGCATCCCGGCCGCGCCGAGTACGCAGGTGGCTCCGATCGCGGCGGCCAGCACCAGGGCGACCAGCGGGAAGGAGCCCACCTCGCGGGAGAACTGGAAGCAGCCGATCAGCCCTTCCAGGGCACCCAGCAGGAACAACAAGGCGTAGGCACCGCCGGTGACGAACGCCTGGGCGTCCCGGGACGCGGGCGGATTGGGCAAGCTGTCCACGGATTGCAGGCTATACGCCGCGCCGCGCCCACCTCTCTCCCGGTCGGCGGACGCCGCACGGAAACCCGCCCGGGTCCGGGCTGGGGGAGGACCGTGGTGAGGCCACAGTGGCCCCAGCGGTCACACCAGCCACCCGAGGCTAATCCAGTCCGGCGAAGAGGTCGGTTTCGCGGCCATCCGGCCCGCCCGGCCCCCGGGGCCCGGCCACCAGCGTGTAGTACTCCCGGGCCAGGATGCGCTGGCCGACCCAGTTGGACAGCGCGAAGAAGGGCTCGTGCACGATGATCTGGGTCGCGTGCGCGCGCATCGCGGCCGTCTTGGCGGCGAGGTACGCGGACCCGTCGATCTCGGTGCTCACCTGGTCGTCCGCGGCCCCGAAGGGCAGCGTGTCGGCGTCGGCCTCGGCGATGAAGCCGGCCGGCGCGGCCACCCCGTCCCGCCCGGACAGATCGATCGCGGTGGCCAGGACCGAGCGCGGCATGGCCGTGGCGTAGAACTTGGCCACCGGCCACGGCGCCCCGGGCCGCGGCGCCGCGGCCCGCCCGGCCCCGCCAGGCACCGAGGCACCCGGGTCAACGGAGACCCCGGGGTCACCGGCCAACTGGAAGGCGCGCCAGGCCACCCGGTGCGCCTGGATGTGGTCGGGATGCCCGTAGAACCCGCGGTCGTCGTAGCTCACCATGACCCGGGGCCGCACCTCCCGGATGATGGCCACCAGGTCCAGCGTCGCCTCGTCCAGGTCGGCCCGCCAGAAACACCCGGGGTCGTCGTTGCTGGGCAGGCCCATCATGCCGGAGTCGCGCCAGCGACCCGGGCCGCCGAGGAACCGGTGATCCGGCACGCCCAGCGCGGCGCAGGCGGCCGCGAGCTCGCCGGTCCGGTACTTGCCGAGCAGGTCACCGCGTTCCCCGGAGAGGTAGGCCAGGTCCGCAGGGATGATCTCGCCCAGCTCCCCCAGCGTGCAGGTCACCAGCGTCACCGGGACGCCCGCGGCTGCGTACCTGGCCATGGTGGCGCCGGTCTCGATCGACTCATCATCGGGGTGGGCGTGCACCAGCAGCAGCCCGCCCCCGGTCTCGGGTGTGCTCACACGGAGCGAGACTAGCTGGCAGCCGCCGGTGGCTGGCCCGGGCCGTTCCCGCGCAAGCCGGCCACGGTGGCAGGATCGGGGCCATGACGGAAAGCTTCCCGCGCCAGCAGGCCCGGACCAGGCGGTTCTCCCTCGGCGTCCCCCGCTCGTTCAAGGTCGCACCCGACGGCCGCCGGGTCGCCTTCCTGCGCAGCCAGGGCGGCGCCGACCCGGTGACCTGCCTGTGGCAGTTGCATGTGGACACCGGGCACGAAGAACTGCTGGCCGATCCGGCCGCGCTGGAACCAGACGGCGAGGACCTCTCCCCCCAGGAGAAGGCCCGCCGCGAGCGCACCCGGGAGCAGGCGGGGGGAATCGTCGGGTTCGCCACGGACCGGGCCATGAGCGTGGCCGCGTTCACCCTGGCCGGCCGGGTGTACCTGGCCGACCTGCCCGACTCCCCCACCCGTGAGCCAAGCGCCCGTGAGCCCGGCGCCCGTGGAGCTGGGGGCCCGCTCTCCCGCGCTCGATCCCCGGCCCGACCCGACCGGGACCCGGGTCGCCTACGTCTGCGGCGGCGCGCTGCGCGTCATCGAGGCGGACGGCAGCGGGGACACCGCGCTGGCCGACCCGGCGGGCACCCCGGGGCTGTCCTACGGCCTGGCCGAGTTCATCGCGGCCGAGGAGATGGGCCGGATGCGCGGCTACTGGTGGGCGCCGGACGGGGCCAGCCTGCTGGTGGCCCGGGTTGACGAGACCCCGGTCCAGAGATGGCACATCGCCGACCCGGCGAACCCGGATCGCCCGCCCGCGGCCGTGGCCTACCCCTCGGCCGGGCACCCCCAACGCTGAGGTCTCGCTGCTGCTGGCCGGGCTGGACGGCCGCGTGGTTGCGGTGGACACCGGGGGCGCCGCCTTCCCGTACCTGGTCACCGTGAGCTGGGACAGCGGCGACCCGCTGATCGTGGTGGCCAGCCGCGACCAGCGGGTGATGCGGCTGCTCGCCGCGGACCCGGCCACCGGCGCGACGACGGTGCTGCGCGAGGACACCGACCCGCGGTGGCTGGACATCGTGCCCGGGGTGCCCGCCCGGACCGGCGGCCCCGACGGCGAAGAGCGGATCGCCTGGGTCGCGGACGCCGACGGGGCCCGGCGGCTGCTCGTCGGGACCGCCGATGAGCTGGCCGGGGGCGCCACGGCCGCGGTCACGCCGCGCACCATGCAGGTCCGCGAAGTCCTCAGCACCGACGGCGGCACGGTCCTGTTCACCGCCTCCACGGCTGATCCCACCGCGATCGGCCTGTGGCTCTACCAGCCGGGCGGCCTCGAGGAGATCAGCCCGCCCGGGGGCGTGCACGCGGGCACCCGGGCCGGCGGCACCACCGTGATCACCAGCCGCACTCTGGCCCGCCCCGGGCCAGAGGTCCGGGTCCTTACCGGCGCACCCGCCGCCGAGGGGGCAGACTCGACCCGCCACCGGGGGGACAGGCCCGGCGGTCACCGAGGCGGCCCAGGTCGCCGTGCTGGCCGAGGCGCCGAACGTGCCAGTCCCGCACCCGGACCTGTTCGCGGCGGGGCCCCGGGAGATCCGCAGCGCGCTGCTGTTCCCGTCCTGGCACCAGCCGGGGACAGCCCGGCTGCCGGTCCTGCTCGACCCGTACGGCGGCCCGCACGCGCAGCGGGTGCTCTCGGCGCAGGGCGCGTTCCTCACCTCCCAGTGGCTCGCCGAGCAGGGCTTCGCGGTGCTGGTGGCCGACGGCCGTGGCACCCCGGGCCGGGGCCCGGAGTGGGAGCGTGAGGTCTGGCACGACCTGGCCGGGCCGGTGCTCGAGGACCAGGTCGAGGCCCTCCAGGCGGCCGCGGTCCGCCACCCTGACCTGGACACCAGCCGGGTCGCGATCCGCGGCTGGTCGTTCGGCGGCTACCTGTCCGCGCTGGCCGTGCTGCGCCGCCCGGATGTGTTCCACGCCGCGGTGGCGGGCGCCCCGGTCACCGACTGGCGGCTGTACGACACCTGCTACACCGAGCGTTACCTCGGCCACCCGGACGATCAGCCGCAGGTGTACGCGCAGTCCTCGCTGCTGGCCGACGCGCCCCGGCTGGCCCGCCCGCTGCTGTTCATCCACGGGCTGGCCGACGACAACGTGGTGGTCGCCCACACGCTGCGGATGTCCTCCGCGCTGCTGGCCGCGGGGCGCGGCCACATCGTGCTGCCCCTGTCCGGGGTGACGCATATGACACCGCAGGAGGAAGTGGCCGAGAACCTGCTGCTGCTGCAGGTGGAGTTCCTGCGCGAAGCGCTGGGAATGGCCGATCCGGACGAACATCAAGACGCGGTGTAGTGAGAGTCACACGCAGCGAGCGGCGCCACCCGGCCTAGTGGTGGTATGCATTTGAATAAAGTTCCAGTGCAGTGTTTTTGAGTGCAAGGCGCAGGCGGGTGCGGGGGCAGCCGGCAGACGCGGAAGCACCCCACTTAGCTCAAGGGCGGAGACGTCATCGATGACGCAGGCAACTGAGGCGCCAGCCAGAACCCGGGCGCAGATCCCGGACCGCACGCTGCGCACGGACAACTGGCGGCGCGCGCCGATCATCACGGCGATGCTGCTGAGCATCTGGGTCGCGTACGCGACCGTCCGGGTCTTCATGGGTCACTGGTATTTCGTGCCGCAGTACCACTACCTGACCCCGTTCTACTCACCCTGCGTCAGCGGCGAGTGCGTGCCCGGCTCGTCCAGCCTGGGCACCTGGATCCCGGCCGTGCCGCCGATCATTCCCTACGCGTTCGTGTCGCTCCCGTTCGTGCTGGGGTTCCGGCTGACCTGCTACTACTACCGGCGCGCTTACTACCGGGCCTTCTGGCAGTCCCCCACCGCCTGCGCCGTCCGTGAGCCGCACGCCACCTACAGCGGCGAGACGCGGTTCCCGCTGATCATGCAGAACCTGCACCGCTACTTCTTCTTCATGGCCCTGCTGATCTCGATCCTGAACACCTACGACCTGACGCAGGCGTTCCGCGGACCGGACGGCAACTTCGGCCTCGGGCTGGGCACCCTGATCATCGGCGTCAACGTGGTCTTCCTGTGGGCCTACACGCTGTCCTGCCATTCCTGCCGGCACATCACCGGCGGCAGGCTCAAGAACTTCTCCAAGCACCCCGCCAGGTACTGGGCCTGGACGCAGATCTCGAAGCTGAACGCCCGGCACATGCAGCTCGCCTGGATCACGCTCGGCACGCTGATGCTGACCGACCTGTACATCTTCCTGGTGGCCGCCGGGGTGTTCAGCGATCCGCGGATCTTCAACTGAGGCAGGCAAGGCAATGACGGACATCGAACGGCTCCCCTACGACGTCGTGGTGATCGGGGCCGGCGGCTCAGGCCTGCGGGCGGCGATCGAGGCCCGCCAGGCGGGCAAGAAGACCGCGATCATCTCCAAGTCCCTGTTCGGCAAGGCGCACACGGTCATGGCCGAGGGCGGCTGCGCCGCCTCCATGGGCAACGCCAACCCCAACGACAACTGGCAGGTCCACTTCCGCGACACGATGCGCGGCGGCAAGTTCCTGAACAACTGGCGGATGGCCGAACTGCACGCCAAGGAGGCGCCGGACCGGGTCTGGGAGCTGGAGGCCTGGGGCGCGCTGTTCGACCGGACCAAGGACGGCAAGATCAGCCAGCGGAACTTCGGCGGGCACGAGTACCCGCGGCTGGCCCACGTCGGTGACCGGACCGGGCTGGAGATCATCCGCACCCTGCAGCAGCGGGTGGTGGCGCTGCAGCAGCAGGACGCGATCGAGCACGGCGACCCCGAGGCCATGATCAAGGTGTTCTCGGAGACCACGGTCACCCGGCTGATGCTCGACGCCGGCCGCATCGCGGGCGCGTTCGGCTACGTCCGCGGCTCCGGCCAGTTCGTGCTGTTCGAGGCGCCGACCGTGGTGCTGGCCACCGGCGGCATCGGCAAGTCCTACAAGGTGACCTCGAACTCCTGGGAGTACACCGGGGACGGGCACGCGCTGGCCCTGCTGGCCGGGGCCAGCCTGCTGAACATGGAGTTCGTGCAGCTGCACCCGACCGGCATGATCTGGCCGCCCTCGGTCAAGGGCATCCTGGTCACCGAGTCGGTCCGCGGTGACGGCGGGGTCCTGCGCAACAGCGAGGGCAAGCGGTTCATGTTCAACTACGTGCCGGACGTGTTCCGCGCCCAGTACGCGGAGACCGAGGAAGAAGCCGACCGCTGGTACACCGACCCGGACCACAACCGGCGGCCGCCCGAGCTGCTGCCCCGGGACGAGGTGGCCCGGTCGATCAACTCCGAGGTCAAGGAGGGCCGCGGCACCGAGCACGGCGGGGTGTTCCTGGACATCGCCTCCCGCCGCCCGGCCGACTACATCCTGCAGCGGCTGCCGTCCATGTACCACCAGTTCAAGGAACTGGCCGACGTGGACATCACCAAGGAGCCGATGGAGATCGGGCCCACCGCCCACTACGTGATGGGCGGCGTCGAGGTTGACCCGGACACCCAGGCGGCCAGCGTGCCCGGCCTGTACGCGGCGGGCGAGGTGTCCGGCGGCATGCACGGCTCCAACCGGCTGGGCGGCAACTCCCTGTCGGACCTGCTGGTGTTCGGGCGGCGGGCCGGCCAGGCCGCGTCGGAGCACGTGGACTCGGTCAGCGGGGCGCGGCCGGCGGTCAGCCAGGCCGAGCTGGATGAGGCGGTGTCCGAGGCGCTGGAGCCGCTGGAGCGGGCGGGCGGCGAGAACCCCTACGAGGTGCACGCGGCCCTGCAGCAGCTGATGACCGACCAGGTCGGGCTGATCAGGAACGAGGGCGAGCTGCAGAGCGCCCTGGCCGAGCTGGAGAAGCTCCGGGCCCGGGCGGCCCAGGTGAGCGTGGAGGGCGGCCGGGCCTACAACCCGGGCTGGCACCTGGCCCAGGATCTGCGCAACATGCTGCTGGTCTCGGACTGCGTGGCCCAGTCGGCGCTGGAGCGGCAGGAGTCGCGGGGCGGCCACACCCGCGAGGACTACCCGGAGATGTCGCCGGACTGGCGGAAGGTCAACCTGGTGTGCACGCTCCAGGGCGGCGAGGACCAGGTGAACCTGGCCCGGCAGCCCGGTATCCCGATGCGCGAGGACCTGCTCAGGCTGTTCGAGCTGAGCGAACTGAAGAAGTACCTGACCGAGGGTGAACTGACCGGCGTGTCCGCCGGCTCGGCCGCCGCGCCGGAGGAGACGCGCTGATGACCTACAAGGCAGCGCTGCGCGTGTGGCGCGGCGACGACGGCGAGGGCCAGCTGGCCGACTACACGGTCGAGGTGAACGACGGCGAGGTCGTCCTCGACGTGCTGCACCGGCTGCAGGCCACCCAGGCCGGCGACCTGGCCATCCGGTGGAACTGCAAGGCCGGCAAGTGCGGCTCGTGCTCCATGGAGATCAACGGCCGGCCCCGGCTGGCCTGCATGACCCGGATGTCGGTCTACGCCGAGGATGAGACGCTCACGATCACCCCGCTGCGCACCTTCCCGGTGATCCGGGACCTGGTCACCGACGTGTCGTTCAACTACGCCAAGGCCCGGGAGATCCCGTCGTTCACCCCGGACCCGTCGATCGGCCTGGGCGAGTTCCGGATGCAGCAGGTTGACGTGCAGCGCTCCCAGGAGTTCCGCAAGTGCATCGAGTGCTACCTCTGCCAGAACACCTGTCACGTGATCCGCGACCACCCGGAGAACGAGCGCGAGTTCGCCGGCCCGCGGTTCCTGATGCGGATCACCGAGCTGGAGATGCACCCGGCCGACGAGGCCGACCGCCGGGAGATCGCCCAGGACGACTTCGGCCTCGGCCTGTGCAACATCACCAAGTGCTGCACCGAGGTCTGCCCGGAGAACATCAAGATCACCGACAACGCGCTGATCCCGCTCAAGGAGCGGGTCGTCGGCCGCAAGTACGACCCGCTGACCTGGCTCGGCAGCAAGATCGGGCGCCGGCCCCACCACGACACCCCGGCCGTCCCAGCGGGCAAGGAGAGCTAAACCCTTAAATTCTCCGCAACGAAAACCATCCCGGGCCGGTCCCCCGGCCCGGGATGGTTTTCGTGGCGGGAAGTTCCGGGCGGGCCGCCCCGGGGCACCAGCTTTCTTAACTGAAACTTTGACCTGCGCCGCCCAGGGGCGCTCAGCAGGTCGAATAAGGTCAGACAGGCTTCTGGATCCCGCGGGATGGAAGGTCCACATGTCCCATCTGACGTACCTCGAGGCTGCCGTGGTCGGCCTGATCCAAGGCGTGACCGAGCTTTTCCCGGTGTCCAGCCTGGGGCACAACGTGCTGATCCCGGCGCTGATCGGGGGGAGCTGGGCCAGCGACCTGAACGTGGCCAGCCCCGAGTCCCCCTACCTGGCCTTCATCGTGGGCATGCATGTGGCCACCGCGATCGCGCTGCTCATCTACTTCTGGCGGGACTGGGTCCGGATCATCGGCGGCTTCTTCACCTCGCTGGCGCACTGGCAGCGGTGGCACCCCCGGGTGGCGACCCGGGACGAGATCCTGGCCTGGATGGTCATCCTGGCCACCATCCCGGTCGGCCTGGTCGGCCTGGTCGCCGAGCACACCTTCCGGGTCCTGTTCGGCAAGCCGATCCTGGCCGCGGTGTTCCTCATCGTGAACGGCCTCATCCTGTACTGCGGCGAGAAGTTCCGCTCCGCTGCCTCGGTCCGGGCCGACCAGGAGATCGCCGCTCAGCGGGCGGACGCTCAGGCGGCGACCCCGCCGGATCCGGTGCCGGTCCCGGACGGCCAGCGGCCCGCTCACCGCGCGGCCGCCCCGTCGGGCGGCCATCAGGCGGTCCGGCGGGAGGAGATCTCGCAGGGCCTGGCCTCCGACGAGCGGCTGGCCAGCGTCGGCTACAAGGAAGCGCTCATCATCGGCAGCTCGCAGATCCTGGCGCTGCTGGCGGGCATCAGCCGGGACGGGGTCACCATGGTGACCGGCATGGCCCGGGGCCTGTCCCGGGAGGACGCGGCCCGGTTCGCGTTCCTGCTGGCCACCCCGGTCATCCTGGCCGCCGGGGTGCTCAAGGTGCCCGACCTGACGGGCCCGCTCGGCCACGGGATCCACGGCCAGATCCTGCTCGGCAGCGTGCTGTCCGGGCTCGGCGCCTACGTCTCGGTCCGGTTCCTGGTCCGCTACTTCCAGACCCGCACGCTGTACCCGTTCGCGATCTACTGTTTCGTGTTCGGCCTGCTCAGCGTGATCTACCTCGGCGTGATTAAGTAGCGCTTTTCGGCCATTGCTTTTCCGTACGATGGGTCCTGCCCGCAGGGCGCCCGCTCCCTGGCACCCCGCAGACTGAAAGGCTTCCATGACCCACCTGACCTACCTCGAGGCTGCCGTCGTCGGGCTGATCCAAGGCGTGACCGAGCTCTTCCCGGTGTCGAGCCTGGGACACAACGTGCTGATCCCGGCGCTGATCGGCGGCAGCTGGGCCAGCGACCTGAACGTGTCCAAGGCGAACTCGCCCTACCTGGCCTTCATCGTGGGCATGCACGTCGCGACCGCGATCGCGCTGCTGATCTACTTCTGGCGGGACTGGATCCGGATCATCGGCGGCTTCCTCAGCTCGATCCGCGACCGCCGGGTGGAGACCCGTGACCAGCGGCTGGCCTGGATGATCATCTTGGCCACCATCCCGGTCGGCCTGGTCGGCGTGGTCGCGGACAAGCCCTTCCGGGAGATCTTCGGCAAGCCCATCCTGGCCGGGGTGTTCCTGATCATCAACGGCGTGATCCTGTACTGCGGCGAGCGGTTCCGCCCGCGGTCCTCGATCCGCGCCGACCAGGCGATCGCCGCCCAGCGCGAGGAGGCGCTAGTGCCCGCGGGCGCGCGCCGCCCGCCCGGCCCCCCGGCGCCCGGGATGGCCCGGCAGGCCCGGCACGCCTCCGGCCAGCAGGCCGTGCGGCAGGAAGAACTGGTGCAGGCGATCCAGGCGGACGAGCGGCTGGCCGGGATGGGCTACCTGCGGGCCCTGATCATCGGGGCGTCGCAGATCCTCGCGCTGCTGGCCGGGATCAGCCGGGACGGGGTCACCATGGTGACCGGCATGAACCGGGGCCTGGCCCGGGAGGACGCGGCCCGGTTCGCGTTTCTGCTGGCCACCCCCGTCATCCTGGCTGCGGGCGTGCTCGAACTGCCCAAGCTGACCGGCCCGGAAGGACAGGGCATCCACGGGCAGATCCTGGTGGGCAGCCTCTTGTCCGGGATCGGCGCGTACGTCTCGGTCCGGTTCCTGATGCGCTACTTCCAGACCCGCACCCTGACCCCGTTCGCGATTTACTGCTTCGTCTTCGGCCTGCTCAGCGTGATCTACCTGGGCTTCATCAAATAGCCGGCCTGCCGGGGTCCGCACCGCGACCGGTGGTCAGGCCAGGCTGGCTGCCGTTACCGGGGATGGACCTGCTGAGGGCGTCGAGGATGACGGTGAGCCCCACCTCGAACTCGTCGCCAAAGTCGTAGCCGGGCCGGAGGATGTGCTCGGCCGCGATCTCGGTCAGGTAGGGGTACTCGCCGGCGAATTGCTGCGTGAACGCTTCGGTGGACTCGGTGACGGTCTCCGCGCTGAAGGGCAGAGCGGCCTCCTGGAGCGCAAATCCGTAGATGTAGCTGTCCAGCAGGGCATAAGCGTGGGCGGTCATGGCCACGGAGAAGCCCGCGGCGCGCAGGGTGCCGAGGGTCGCATCGTGGTGGCGCAGCGTCGCCGGGCCGGGATTGGCCCGCGACTCCATCAGCCCGATCGCCCAGGGGTGGCGTCGCAGCGCATGGCGGGCCGAGTTGGCCCGCAGGCGCATCTGCGACCGCCAGTCGCCGCCGGACACCGGTAGCTCGATCTCGCTGAAGACGAGATCGACGATGCCGTCGAGGATCTCGTCCTTGCCGGCGACGTAGTGGTAGACAGACATCGGCTTGACGCCGAGCTCGCTGGCGAGCGAGCGCATCGTCAGCGCCCCGATACCCGAGGCGTCCGCGACCGCGACGGCGCCGCGCAGCACCCGCTCCCGGCTGAGCGGAGCACGCCCGGCTGGCCTCTCGCTCACTGATTCCGACATCGCGCTCCCGGGGCCATAGTCATTTCGTACTTAGTACTGTAACGTGCCTTACTAAGTACGGGCAAGCGGTCCGTGCCTTAGCAGCCCGGGAAGTAGCGGTCATGGGAACGGAACAGCAGCACACGGCCATCAGCGGCGAGGCAGCCCCGCCGGTGACGGCGGAGAGCACCATGCGGGCGATCGTGCAGGACGGGTACGGTTCCGCCGGAGTCCTGCGGCTCGCCCGGATCGCCCGGCCCGAGATCGGCGGTCATGACGTGCTGCTGCGGGTGCACGCAGCCGGCCTGGACCGGGGCACCTGGCACCTGATGACCGGCCAGCCGTATCTGCTGCGCCCGGTGGCCGGCCTCCGCGGGCCACGGAACCCGGTCCCCGGGCTTGACGTAGCCGGCACCGTCGTCGCGGCCGGCCCGGGAGTGACCAGGTTCTCAGTAGGTGATGAAGTGTTCGGCTTCGGCCGTGGCAGCTTCGCCGACTACGCCGCCGCGCACGAAGACAAGCTCGCCATCAAGCCGGCCGGTGCATCCTTCGAGCAGGCCGCGGTGGTGCCGGTGTCCGCGGTCACCGCCCTGCGGGCCCTCACCGACGCCGGCCACGTCACCGCGGGGCAGAAAGTCCTCGTCACCGGAGCGTCAGGCGGCGTCGGCAGCTATGCCGTGCAATTGGCCCGGGCATTGGGGGCGGAGGTCACCGGCGTGTGCAGCACCGCGAAACTGGACCTGGTGCGCTCTCTCGGCGCCAGCCATGTCATCGACTACACCCGCGACGACTTCGCCGACGGTACGCACCGCTACGACCTGATCATCGACATCGCCGGCAGCCCCGGACTCTCACGGCTGCGTCGCGCGCTTACCCCCGCGGGGACCGCCGTTCTCACCGGCGGCGAGGACGGCGGCAACTGGACCGGCATGGGCCGGCAACTCCGGGCACTGGCCCTCTCACCGTTCCTCCGCCAGCGGCTGACCATGCTCACCCCCCGGCAGCATTCCAGCGACCTGGACCGGCTTACCAGCTTCATCGAGGCGGGCACCGTGACCCCGAGCATCGGCGCCACCTACTCCCTGGACCAGGTTCCCGAGGCCATGCGCTACCTCGAAGCAGGAAAAGCACGCGGCAAAGTCGCCATCACCATCTGAGCCACGCTGCTCGACCAGCTATCAGCTGACCTCAGGGCCGTCATCCTCGGGCTCGTGGATCGCCTTCCACCAGTCGTCCCCGCCGAGCGTCCCGTCGGCGATCTGGCTGGCCAGCGTGCGGACGTAGCCCAGCTCGGCCTCGCGCAGGATGGTGCGGTATTCCTCTTCCACCCAGGCCAGGCGGGGCACGTGCTGCTTCTCGGCCAGCTCACGCGAGGCGTGGGCCTGGACGATCTCCCGCTCCAGGTGCTCCGCGCGCTCCCGCAGCAGGCTGGCCACGTCCTCGGGCGGGAGGGTGGGCAGGAAGGATAGCGCGGCCTCGAAGCTGGTGTAGTCCTTGACCGGCGTGGACAGCAGCTCGGTGAGCCAGTCGTGCAGTTCGATCCGGCCGGCGTCGGTGAGGCGGTAGACGGTCCGCTCGGGGAGGCGGCCCTTGCGCTCGGTCTCCTGGGGGACGATGAATTTCCGCTTCTCCAGGGACGCGACCACGGCGTAGAGCGAGCCATAGTTGAGCCGGACACTCTCGTGCTTCTGGCGCTGGCGCAGCGTGGTAGCCGCTTCGTAGGGATGCATCGGCCGCTCGGCCAGGCAGACGAGCACGGCCAGGGCCAGCGGATTGCTGCGGCTGCGAGCGGGCATAGGGAGCAGTCTACTTTTTCCAGAGTACCTAGTTCAGAGCCAGCCAGGCCGGGGCCGGGCTAGCTCAGCAGCAGCCCAGCCAGCAGCAGCGCGAAGGCCCCGACCGCGAGCCAGGCCCGGACGGAATTCAGGTCCTCCCACCGGTCAACCAGCGCTCGCCAGTTGGCCGGCGGCGCGGCCGGATCCCACTCAATGGCCGCCTCATTGATCGGCACCGTGCCGCGGAGCGTGACGGCCACCCAGGCCAGCAGGGCGAGGACGGCGGCGCAGCGGAACGCCAGCCCGCCATCGGCGCCGTCCACGACGGTGACGGCCGCCGCGGACAGCAGCGTGGGCAGGAGGATCGCCGGGACCAGGATGCGCAAGGTGCGGATCAGCCCTTGCCGCATCCGGATGTGCGGTTCCTGGTCCAGGCGGCCCAGCGGTCCCCGCACTCCGTACCGGATCACGAACTCCTCACCGGCCAGGAGCCCCGCCCCGAACGCGCTGATGAACCCCAGAACCTCGCCAGCACTCATGCCCGTCTCCACTCCGCAATGAAAGTACTCTAAAAAGAGTACCCCATCCAGACCCTCCCACCAGCGCCGCCCCCACCATGCACGTATTGCCCCGCCGAGGGCGGGACTGGCGGGAATTCACGAATAGTGGATGTGCAGGACGGATGCCGGGAAGCGCCGTCAATAGCCAGAGTGGCCCTCATGCCGCTGGCGTGGCCCGGAGCCCCGCCTCTGGCGCGCTCGCGGGGCGGACATGGCCAGCAGGGCCGCCAGGATCCGCGCAGGCGCGTTAAGCGAGCCGGGCGCGTTAAGCGAGGCCGCTTTCATGGCCAGGCCGTAGGCAACGGAAAGCGCGGGCCGGGCCGTCCCCTCTCCCAGCGCTTATTGCGCTGGGAGAGGGCTGTCGGCCCGGCCCGACGCGATCCTCGCACTACTTTCCCGGCGCTTATTTGCGCTGGGAAAGTGCTTTCGGGCCTGGTCCCGCCGTCGGCGCCGGAGCGACGGCATGAGCCTGAATACAGATCGTGGCCAAAGCGGTATGCGCAGGTCATTGCTGCGCCGGTTGGAGCTGGCTACCGTCCCGATCAACTTCACCATGCCACAATGAGGAGGCACTCGTGGGTGCACGACACAGGACGTCCACGACAGCAGCCGGGGCGGCGATCCTATTGTCCCTGGCCACGGGGGGCAGCATCATCGGCGCGCAAGCCGCCGGAGCGGCTGTTACCGGACGGACCCCGCTCAAGGGCAGCGCCGTCACGGCAGCGGCCCGGAAGCATGTCGTCGGAGGCGTAGCGAAGTCCGCCCGGGTGGACTTCGAGCTGGTGCTGAAGCTGCGCAACGCGTCAGGAGCGCAATCGCTGGTGCGGGCGATCAGCTCTCCGGGAAGCGCCAGCTACCGGCACTACCTGACCGCCTCCCAGTGGGAATCGCGGTTCTCGCCGGCCACCAGCGAGGTCAGCACCGCCCGCGCGTGGCTGGCCAGCGAGGGCTTCGCGGTCGGTGCCGTGTCCAAGGACCGGATCACCATCTCCGCCTCGGGCACCGCCGCCCAGGTCGAGAAGGCGTTCGGCACCACGCTGAAGAACTACAAGCTGCACGGCCACACTGTGCGCATGGCCGCCAGCACCATGTCGGTCCCGGCCTCGCTCAGCGGCAGCGTGGCGGGCGCCCTGGGTATCAACCAGAACATCGCCACGACCGCTAGCACGTCAGGGAGCGCCGCGAGCACCCGGACGAGCGCCGCGGCCGCGACGAACCCATTCCCGCCAGCGCCTCCCGCCTTCATCACCGCCCCGCCGTGCGGCAGCTCCTACTCGGCCAAGATCGCGACGGTCTCCCCGCCGTTCGGCCATGGCTACCCCAACAAGGCGCCTTACCAGGTGTGCGGCTACAAGCCCGGCCAGTTGCGGTCCGCTTACAACATCGGCTCGGCGAACACCGGCCAGGGCGTCACCGTGGCCGTCATCGACGCCTACGGCTCGTCCACCATCGCCAGCGACTCCGCCCGTTACTTCAGGATGAACGATCCGGGTAACCCGTTCGCGAACGCACACTTCAGCCAGATGAACTCCACACCCTTCAACGACGAGGCTGAGTGCGCCGCTTCTAGCTGGCTGACCGAGCAGGCGATCGATGTCCAGTCCGTGCACTCGATGGCACCAAACGCGCACATTCTCTACGTCGGCGCGCAGAACTGCATCGACGGCCTGTTCAACTCCGAGCAGAACGTCATCGACAACGGCCTGGCCAACGTGGTCACCAACTCGTGGGGCGACGACGCCGGAGATCTCCTCGACGACGTGGCGACCCGGACCGCGTACGACGACCTGTTCATGATGGCCGACTCGACCGGGATAAGCGTCCTGTTCTCCTCTGGGGACAACGGCGACAACTTCAACCTGTTCGGCCTCTCATCCGCCGACTACCCGCCGTCCAGCCCGTTCGTCACGGCGGTGGGCGGCACGTCGCTCAAGGTCGGGGCGAAGGGCCGGCAGACGGGCCAGCTCGGCTGGGCCACCGGGCGCTCCTGGAAGTGCACGGCCAACGTCGTGGGCGGCGTGCCCGGCTGCACCAAGTCCACGGTGGGCACCTGGCTGCCGGTCACGTACGACGGCGGCAGCGGCGGGTTCACCAGCTACGACTACACCCAGCCGTGGTACCAGGCGGGCGTCGTGCCTTCCGCGCTGGCGCTGCGTAACGCGGCTCTGTTTGGAGACGTCCCATTGCGGGTGGAGCCCGACATTTCCATGGACGCCGATCCTTCGACCGGCTTCCTCATCGGGCTGCACGAGACATTCCCGAACGGAACGGTGCGGTACGGCCAGACCCGGTACGGCGGGACCAGCCTCGCCTCGCCGATTCTGGCCGGCGTCATCGCCGACGCCGACCAGGCCGCGGGGACTTCCGTCGGATTCATCAACCCGGCGATCTACAAGCTCGACGGCACGCCGGGCGCGATCGACGACATCGTTCCCGGAGGCAAGCAAGCCCAGATCCGGGTGGATCACGCCTTCACCTATATCTCCGGCGCCAAGGGGTACATCCAGTCGTTCCGTGAGCTCACCTACAAGGGTGCGATCACGTACTGCGACACAACCGGCAACTGTGCCACGCGGCCGAACACGCTGACCACGGCCAAGGGCTACGACAGCATGACCGGGCTCGGCGCGACCGGGCCCAACTTCGTCACCGACCTGGCCAAGTCGTAGGCCGGCGGCGCGGATGATCGCGGCCCGGCGGGCACCATTGGTGCCCGCCGGGCCGCGGCTCGTTATCAGCGGGCCGTTTCCCAGCCGGTGCAGGTCTCCTCAGCCGGCCGCAGGCGAGGAAGGCGTTACTCGCCGCGGGAGCGGCGGGCGCGGACGCGGAAGCGGTCCTTGGCGTCCAGCACGGTCTTGCGCATCCGGACCGCGGACGGCGTGACCTCCGCGCACTCGTCGTCGGCGCAGAACTCGAGGGCCTGCTCCAGGTTGAGGACGCGCGGCGGGACCAGGCGCTCGAGTTCCTCGCCGGTGGACTGGCGCACGTTGGTGAGCTTGCGCTCCCGGGTGATGTTGACGTCCATGTCGTCGGAGCGCGAGTTCTCGCCGACGATCATGCCCTCGTAGACCTCGGTCCCGGGCGCGACGAACAGCGCGCCCCGTTCCTGGAGCGAGAACATGGCGTAGGCGCTGGCCGAACCGGTCCGGTCGGCGACCAGCGACCCGGTCGGGCGCATCCGCATGTCGCCTGACCACGGCTCGTATCCCTCGAACACGTGATGCGCGATGCCGGTGCCGCGGGTGTCGGTGAGGAACTGGGTGCGGAAGCCGATGAGACCGCGGGCGGGCACGACGAAGTCGAGCCGGACCCATCCGGTGCCGTGGTTGGTCATGCGCTCCATCCGGCCCTTGCGGAGGGCCAGCAGGGTGGTGACCGCGCCCAGGTACTCCTCGGGCACGTCCACGGTGAGCCGCTCCACCGGCTCGTGCAGCTTGCCGTTGACCTCCCGGGTGACCACCGTGGGACGGCCGACGGTGAGCTCGTAACCTTCCCGGCGCATGGTCTCCACCAGCACCGCCAGGGCCAGCTCGCCGCGGCCCTGCACTTCCCAGGTGTCCGGCCGGTCGGTGGGCAGGACCCGGAGCGACACGTTGCCGACCAGTTCCCGGTCCAGCCGGTCGCGCACCATCCGCGCGGTGACCTTCGAGCCCTTCTCGCGCCCGACCAGCGGGGAGGTGTTCACTCCGATGGTCATCGAGATGGCCGGCTCGTCCACGGTGATCAGGGGCAGCGGGCGCGGGTCATCGGGATCGGCCAGCGTCTCGCCGATCATGATCTCCGGGATGCCGGCTACCGCGATGATGTCCCCGGGCCCGGCACTCTGGGCGGGCACCCGCTCCAGCGCCTCGGTCCGGAACAGCTCAGTGATCTTGACCTTCTCGATGGAACCATCGCGCCGGCACCAGGCCGCCTGCTGGCCCTTGATGATCTCGCCGGACTCCACCCGGCACAGCGCGATCCGGCCCAGGTAGGCCGACGCGTCCAGGTTGGTGACGTGCGCGCGCAGCGGCTCAGTCGGATCGTAAGACGGCGCGGGCACGGTTTCCCGCAGCGCCGCGAACAGCGGCTCCAGGTCGTCCGAGTCGGGCAGGGTGCCATCGGCCGGGCGGGTCAGCGAGGCCCGGCCAGCCCGCGCCGAGGCGTAGACGATGGGGAACTCGATCTGCTCCTCGGTGGCATCCAGGTCGAGGAACAGCTCGTAGCACGCATCCACCACCTCGGCGATCCGCGCGTCCGGCCGGTCCACCTTGTTGATCACCAGGATGACCGGGAGGTTCGCCTCCAGCGTCTTGCGGAGCACGAAGCGGGTCTGCGGCAGCGGGCCCTCGCTGGCGTCCACCAGCAGCAGCACCCCGTCCACCATGGACAGGCCGCGCTCGACCTCGCCGCCGAAGTCGGCGTGCCCGGGGGTGTCCACGATGTTGATGGTCAGGCCGCCGTGCGCCACCGCGGTGTTCTTGGCCAGGATCGTGATGCCCTTTTCCCGCTCCAGGTCACCGGAGTCGAGGACCCGGTCGGCGACCTGGGCGCCGACCCGGAATGCGCCGGACTGCCAGAGCATGGCGTTGACCAGCGTCGTCTTGCCGTGGTTGACGTGCGCGACGATCGCCACGTTGCGCAATTCATCACGCGTGGCGAGCTGGGCCTGGCGTACGGGCATACGGAATCTCATTTGCATCAGAGGGTGGGGAGCTGACATGTACAACACGCAGCCCTCCCATTGTATTCGCCGCTGATCACGGAACCGACGGCGCGCCTATTCGCTGCTCCCGGCGGACGCGCCCGGCGGCTCTGCGGGAGCGCCCGGCGGCCCCGCGGCCGGGGCGCCCCGGCGGCTGACGTGGCCGGCCTGCGGGGTCGGGCGGTCCCGGCGGAGCACCGCGAGCAGTTCCTCGTAGGGGCCGATCAGGTAGGCCTGGTCCCCGGCCCCCAGCCGGGTACCCCGGCGCGGCGGGTGCTCCAGGTAGGCCTGATGGGGCACCCGGCTGATGGCCAGGATGCGGATCCGCACGCCCAGCTCGCCCATGGCCAGCCCGTCCAGGCCACCCCCGCGGCTCACCGTCAGCCGGGCCACCAGCAGCGGCTCGTCGCCCACGTAGAACGTGTTGAGCACGTCGAGGCCAAGCGCCGCGCCGACGAACCAGGGCGCGGCGAGCGCGGCGGTGGAGCGGACGTTGCGGAACCCGAAGTTGTGCCGGACCGACCGGGCCAGCTGCGGATCGAACATGCGCAGCACCACCGGGGTGGCCTCCCAGCGCTCCCCGAGCTGATCGCGCACGGCCAGGCCGGTCTCCAGGTTGGCCAGGTCGTCGCTGGTCAGTACCGCTACGGCCGAGGCGCGGGCCAGGCTGACCGACTCCAGCGTCTCCGGGAGGGTGGCGTCCGCGATGACCACCGGCACGCCGAGGGCCCGGGCCTGGCTGAGGTGCCGGTTAGCCTCGTGCTTCTCGACCACGACCACCTCGCTGCCCGCGGCGACCAGCCGGGCGGCGGCCTGCATGCCCACCGAGCCCAGGCCGATGACCAGCACATGGCCGCGCAGCCCGGTGATCCGGGCGCGGCCCAGCGATTCCTCGATGCGGCGGCTGACCAGCATGTCGGTGAGCATGGCAAAGAACACCGTGACGAACAGGGCGCCGAGCAGCATCAGCACGACGGCCCCGCCCATCAGCCACGGGCTCTGGTGCTGATACGAAAAGTCGCCGTAATTCACCGTGGTGACCGTCTCCGCGGTGAAGTACACGGCATCCAGCAGCGGGATATGGTGCCCGCCCAGCCGGTAGGCCAGCCGCAGGATCGCGGTGGACGCGATGACCACGGTGAACAGCGCGAACAACGCGGCGACCAGGCGGCGGTCCACGGCCTGCAGCAGTGAGGCGGCGAAGTGCCGCGCGGAGCGCAGGCCGCGGGTGAGCCAGCTGGGCGGGCCGGGGGAGGTGGCCAGCACCCCGAGGGCGCCGAGCGCGCCGGGCCCGATACCCGGTGCATGGCGATGCGCGATCACCCCGGCGGTGTGCAGCTCGTCCGGGGTCCCGAACAGCGTCACGCCATCCCCCGCCGCGACCCGGTGATCACGGCCGGGACAGATCACCACGTCGCCGCTATCCGCGGGCAGCACGGCGATCGGGGCCAGCGCCCCGTACAGTTCGCGCAGCGTGGCGGGGGCGGGCGCCACGGTCCGGGCCGCGGCGAACCGCTCGGTGGCCAGCCGGATCTCCTGGACGCCGGTGCGCAGGCAGGCTTCGGTGATCGACGGCGCGGACAGCCCGGCCACGTCGAGCACCGAGATCGCGATCCGGGACAGCGCCCGGCCCACGGCCGGGTTGCTGAGCTGGACCACGACCCGCACATCGGCGCGCAGTTCCCGGGTCAGCAGGGCGGTCTCCAGCGTGGGGAGATCGTCTTCCTGGGCGCAGATCACCGCCTCGGCCCCGTCCAGCCCGGCCTCGGCCAGGGTCTCCGCCGACCGCGGACTGCCCGCGATATGCGGGATGCCCCAGCCGGTCAGGGTGCGGGCCAGCCGCGGGTCCGGGTAGTCGTCGATGACGACGGTCGGCACGCCGGAGGAGTTGAGCAGCTCGACGATGCGCAGGCCCACGCCGTGCAGCCCGCAGACGATCACGTGCCCGCGCCAGCCCGCGTACGCCCCTCCCACCCAGCTGAGAATCGCATAAGCAGGTATCGGGAAGGTTAAGGGACCCCCGTTTCCGGAGCCGGGGCCCGCGTCCGGATGGTCTGCGGACCGGGGACTAAGTAGGGCGGACGCCTAAGTACCGTGCGCCGCGCCGAGATAAGGCATCTTCCCGATGTGGCGCGGGGGGCCTTACGACGAACCTGAATGGTGTGCGGTCAGGACCGTGGCCGCGAACCAAGGAGGATGTCGTGCATCCAGTGATCCAGTCGGCAGTGGCCGCCCAGCACGTCAAGGACATGCTCGACCACGCCGCCGAAGAAGGCCGGGTCCGCGAGGCCCGGCGCGCCCGCAAGGGCCGCCGCCTGGGACGCCACGCTAGCCGGGGCGCCCAGTCTCGCGCTATCCGCCGCGACCCGGCGCCCGCCCAGTGCGCCGCCGAGTAGCGGCTCGCAGCCCGCTCCCGGGCTCCGCGGCCCGTGCCCCGTCCCCTTCCCGGCCCGTTTTCCGGGCCCGGGGAGGGGACGGGGAGAACCACCAGAATGTTACTTTCAGTTACTGCTGACCCCGTGAAAGCTTCACCCAGGTCGAGGGCCCCGGGGTGTCCCGCCCTCCCTGGACTGCTTTGAACGAATGTTCGATTACTTGCTATTGTCGTGGCATGGCAGCGTACGTTCCGCCAGGCTGGCCGACCGGGGTGCATCCGCCAGGCAGTACGGATTTCGAGGCCACCGCAGTGGCCTGGCTGCTCGACGTGGTCCCGCCCGATTACCGGCTGTATGGCGTGCTGCGGCGCCATCCGCTCGCGCTGGCCACCATGGCCCGGCACCACGTGGCGGCGTGCGTGGAGGGCGCCCGCGACGGGTACCGCAGCGCCCGGACCGAACTGGGCGGGTCGCTGCCCGCCCACGGGGTCGACGCGGTGCTGGCGGCCTACCGCAGCGAGGGACGCAGGCTGGTGGACACCGCGCTGGCCGTCGATCTGATCGGGCGGGCGCTGCGCGGTGAGGTGTTCAGCCCGCGGCTGCGCACCGAGTGAGCGGGGCCAGCGCCTTCCCGTAAGCGGGAATGGAGCGGGCCGGCTCGTTCAGGTCGCGGCCCGGATGACGAGCACGGCCATCCCGTCCACCGCCGGGTGCCCGCCGAAGGTCCGGACTTCCTCGTGGACCTTGTCCGCCACCACGTCCGCGGTCAGCCCGGTGCACGCGGCCAGCAGCCGCGCCAGGCCGTCGTCGTCATCGAGCTGCCGGTCGCCGTCACGCCGCCGGGTCACCCCGTCGGTGACGCAGAGCAGCAGGTCGCCCGGATCGAGGGTGACGTCCTGGGCGGAGAAACTCTGCCCCTCGATCACGCCGAGCACCGGCTGCGGGGCCGCGGCCGTCTCGGGCCGGCCCTCGGTCCGCAACACCAGCGGCAGCGGCTGCCCGGCGCAGGCGAGCGAGACCCCGGCCGGGTGGCCCGGCACGATCTCGCCGTGCACCAGGGTCAGGAACGTGCCCGGAGCCCCCTCGTCCAGGATCAGCTGGTTCAGCCGGTCCAGCACGGCCGGGAGGCCGAGCCCGGCCGCGCCCAGGATCCGCAGGGCGTTGCGGGCCAGCGAGGTCACCGCCAGGGTCGCCGGACCCGTCCCGCACACCTCGCCGATGGCGAACCGCCAGCGCCGGCCGGCCACCGGGAACACGTCACAGAAGTCGCCGCCGCCCGCGTCGGCCCGGAAAAGGTCATTCCCGGACCCGCCGGTCCCGGGCAGGTCATGCGCGAAGGCCAGCTCGACCCCGGGGATCCGGGGGAGTTCCGGTGGCACCAGGGTGGCGCGCAGCGCGTCGCTGGCCTGCTGGTGCTGCGCGGTGAGCCGGGTGTTCTCCAGGGCCAGCGCGATCCGGGCGGCCAGGTCCTCCGCCAGCCGCTGCACCTCGCGGGACGGCCGCCCGCCGTGCGGGCCGCCCAGGATGAGCAGCCCCAGCGAGCCGCCCCGGGCCGTCAGCGGGAAGCACCACGCTCCCCGGCCGGCCAGGTCAGCCACGCCCGCCGGCGCCTGCGCCGGGACCAGTGCGGCCAGCGGCCAGGAGCGTGCGGCCCCCGGGCTGGACTCCGGGGCGATGGCTGGCGGCGCCCGGTCACAGCCCAGGTTCAGCAGCCAGGTGAGCGCGCCCGCCTGCGACTCGTCCGCGTGGCGGGCCACGGTGAGCCGCAGGTCACCGCCGGGACCACAGAGCAGCACCGCGCACCACGCCGCGAGCCGGGGCACGGCGACCTGCCCGGCCACGGCCAGGATCCGGTCGGTGTCCAGCGGGCCGGCCAGCAGCGCGCTGGCTTCGGCCAGCACCCCGATCCGGGCCCGCCGGGCCCGTTCCAGCTCGGCCAGCCGGGCCCGCTCGAGCACCGGGGCCATCTGGTCCGCGAGCTGCTGCAGCCGCCGGATCTCGCCTTCCGCGAACCGTCCGGGACGGGCCGCCGCGACCGCCAGCACCCCGGTGACCTGGCCGTCCACCATGAACGGCACGGTCGAGACCGACGGTGCGGTACGCAGCCAGGCGGCCGGGCCGAGCCCGCTGGCCGCGCGCACGCCCAGATCCCCGTCCTCGTCCGCGACCAGGGCATAAGCACTGTCGGCGGACGCGATGAGCCGCGCCGACGCCACGCACTCGCCCAGCAGGGCGTCATACCCGGACTCAGCCGCCGCGTTGTAGGGCGCCGCGGCTGCCGGGCGGCGCGGTGGCCGCCGGCCCGGTATCTGGTGCGGCACCCCCCGGTGCGCTGCCGGTGACGTTCCAGGGCCCGGCCGGCACCACGGCCTCCAGCGCCCCCGGGCCGGCCCCGGCCGTCGATGCCCCGCCCGGGGCACCGGGAAGACCCATCCGGAACCAGACGGCCTTGGCGTCGGTCCCGTAGCTGACCCCCCAGGCGGCCGCCAGGGCGGAGGGCAGCAGCAGGCCGCGCCCGCCGGTGCGCTCGGCCGAGACGGTGTCGTCGGGTGCGGGGCCGGGCACCATCCGCGCCGGGTGACTGTCCCGGACCACGACTTCGACCGCACCCGCGGCGAGCTTGCAGGTGACCTGGACCTGGGTGCCTGCGTGCACGACGGCGTTGGTGACCAGCTCGCTGGTCAGCAGGACCGCGTCGTCAACCAGGCCGCCGTCCGCCTCCGCGCCGGGCGCGGTGTCCAGCCAGGAACGCAGCGTGTCGCGCACGAACTTGCGGGCCGCCGCGACGGCCGCAGGCTCAGGCAGGTACGCCGCGCTCGCGACGAGGTCCTTGCGTCCCTTCACGTGACCTCTTGGATTCCCAGATGATCAAACCCGGTCGATCAAGTACGGTCGCCCACGGTAGGCGAAGGCCGTGACCAGCCATCCCCGGCTACGTACTCCCGCACCACCTTCGCGGGAACACCGGCGATCACGCAGCGGTCAGGCACCAGCCCGCGGACCACCGAGCCCGCGGCCACCACCACATTACGGCCGATCTGCGCGCCTGGCAGCACGATCACACCAGCTCCTAGCCAGGTCCCCGGGCCGATGGACACCGCGGTATTGCTCGGCCACTGCCGCCCGATCGGTATGTCCGGGTCGGTGTATCCGTGGTTCTGGTCGGTGATGTAGACGTACGGGCCGGTGAACACGTCATCACCGATCACGATCGAGTGGTGCGCGATGATGTGGCTGCCCCGGCCGATCACGCAGCCGTTCCCGACCCGGAGCACCGGCGAGTCGCCCAGCTGGTGGCCCGGGACCAGGCCCGCGGTCAGGGTGACCTCGGCCCCGATCAGCGTGCCGGCGCCGACCTCGATCCACGCCTCGCCATAGAGCGACCCGGGCGGGAACGCCATGATCGACCCGGGGCCGAACGCGGCGAACCGGCGGCCCGCCGGGGTCTGTGCGGTAATCGCGCCGGCCTGCTGCGCCGTGCGCCAGGCCCGGTGCACCACCCGCCAGGCCAGCGTGCGGTAACCCCTGGCGAGAGCGTCCTTGCCCGGCATGGACGACTACGGTACCCGGGCGCTGATCTGCAGCGTCTGAGGCGCCCGGGGCTGTACTACCCCCGGTTGAGGTGCCCGTGGCTGGGATACCAGCGCGGGCGCGGCGAGCTGGCCGCAGGCCCCGTCGATCTGGCTGCCCCGGGTATCGCGCATGGTGACCGGGATCCCGCGGGACGCCAGCCGGTCCTGGAACTCCCGCATGGAACCCGGCTCGGACGCTGTCCACCGCGACCCGGGGGTGGGGTTGAGCGGGATCAGGTTGACGTGCGCCAGCCGCCCCGCGAGCAGCCCGGCGAGCAGGTCAGCCCGCCACGGCTGGTCGTTGATGTCCTTGATCAGCGCGTACTCGATGGAAACCCGCCGGCCGGTGGTGGCGGCATAATCCCAGGCGGTCTCCAGGACCTCGGCCACCTGCCAGCGGCGGTTGACGGGCACGAGCTCATCACGCAGTTCGTCGTCGGGAGCATGCAGCGAGACCGCCAGCCGGACCTGCAGGCCCTCGGCGGTGAGCCGGCGGATGGCGGGAACCAGCCCGACCGTGGACACGGTCACCGAGCGCTGGGAGATGCCCAGACCGTCCGGGACCGGGTCGGTGATCCGGCGTACGGCCTTCAGCACGCTGGCGTAGTTGGCCAGCGGTTCGCCCATGCCCATGAACACGATGTTGGAGACCCGTCCCGGGCCGCCGGGCACCTCGCCGCGGGCCAGCGCCCGCGCGCCCGCGACCACCTGGGCGACGATCTCGGCGGCGGACAGGTTCCTGGTCAGCCCGGCCTGGCCGGTGGCACAGAACGGGCAGGCCATCCCGCAGCCCGCCTGCGAGGACACGCACATGGTGGCCCGGTGCGGGTAGCGCATCAGGACGGACTCGATGAGCGCACCGTCGAAGGCCCGCCACAACGTCTTGCGGGTCATCCCCTCGTCGCAGGTCAGCTCCTGCTGCGCGGTGAGCAGCCGGGGCAGCAGATGGCCAGCCAGCTCGTCGCGGGACGTGGCCGGCAGGTCGGTCATCTCCGCCGGGTCATCGGTCAGCCGGGCGAAGTAGTGCCGGGCCAGCTGATCGGCGCGGAACGGCGGGCCGCCCAGCTCAGCGGCGGCGGCGCGGCGCTCCGCCGGATCCAGGTCAGCCAGATGCCGGGGCGGTCGGGTGGGGGTCGCTCTGCCAGGCACCTGTGCTCCGTAGGAAAGGTCGTTTCGAACGCTTAACAATATCCTGGGTGCGGCCACGATGACCTGCGGCGAATCAGTAGATTTCGGTTATGCCGACTTTGCGCAGGGGCGGGAGAGAAGGCAATCTCGCCGCCCGGCCGGGCCGGCCAGAGATCCTGCTCACCAGTGAGAGCCCGTACGGCAGCCGACGGCTGGTCGTGGAGTACGACGGCGTTACCACCGCCGCGTACGTGTACGACCAGACGGCCGTGATCGCCGCGGTCTGGCTCGCCAATCACCAGCCGGCCCCGGCCGCCGCCGACCCGGCGCAGGTCGAGGCCGGGCAGGCCCCGGTGATGCCGGCCGGGCACACCAAGCATCCGGGCGGCCGGCCGCCGCTGGACAGCCGCATCCTGCGCCCGCTGTGGTTCGAGGAGGGGGACGGGGTGGCCCTCGTGGAGGGCGGCCGGCTGCTCGCGGTGATTCCCGGCTGGTCCGACATGTCCCGCGGGATGCCCGGCTACAGCCGGGAATGCCTCGGCCAGACCCCGTTCGCGTGGTCGCTGGACGACGCCATGGAGGGGCTGGGCCCGCGGGCGGACCGGGCCACGGCCTTCTGGCGCTGGCGGGTCAGCGAGGGTGCCTGGGCCGGCTTCCAGAAGGCGGCCCTGGGGCACCTGCTGGGCCGGCTCGGCCCTGGGGCCCGGTACTGGGATGTCAGCGGCGGCAGGCAGCCGTTGGCCGGGGTATCCGAACGGCCGCCGACCCGCGGCCGGCCGTTCACGGTGCTGTCCACGCTCGGCATGAGCTGCCAGCGGATGCCGGTCGTCGAGCAGTTCTCGGAGGACCTCACGGCCTCAGGGCGGATCGAACTGGCCCTGGCCACCACCCTGCCCAGCCCGGAAGCGGCGCGTATCTTCCTGTGGCTGGCGCACTACCCGTGGCGCGCCGTGACCTGGTTCGGGCCGGGCCACTCGATCAGGTGGTACCACGAGCCCGCCACCTTCCCGCTGGGCGGCGGGAACACCGCGGTGCTGCTGCTCGACGATCCGGCCCAGCTGCCCGGGCCGGAGGTGCCGGACCTGTCCGGGTTCTCCTTTGGCGGCGACCCGGTGCGCTGGCTGTGGGTGCTGCCCATCAGCGAGCGGGAACGGCTGTTCGCCAAGGAACGCGGCTCGGCCAGCCTGGTCACGCACCTGGCCGCCCAGCGCCGGGACTGGGTGGTCACCGCGTAGCGGCGGAGTCCGCTGACTCACGCCGCCGGGCGCGACTCCCGCGCCGCACGCCGTAAGGGCGCGGCCCTCCGGCTGCGCCCTTACGGTTTTCGTTATCTGAAAATTAATGGATATGCAGGTTCACCCCGAGCAGCGGCAGCCACCACAAGAAGATCGCCAGCAGCGCGGACAAGACCCCTTTGAGCAGGCCAACCGTGATGTAGTGCTTCTCCCACGCCACCACGATCCCGACGATGATATAGATCAAGCCAACTAGACCGATACGTCTGAACATCCCGCTGCGCTCCGCATCTCCCCCGACTGTATGTACGAGTCGCCCGCAAAGTCCCCAAGGCGGATGCGGCCAAACACCAGTGCGTGAATCAGTGCGAATCAGTGCGCGAGGAAGACCAGCAGCAGCAGCCAGACCACGGGCGCGGTGATCACCAGCGAGTCGATCCGGTCCAGGACTCCCCCGTGGCCGGGCAGGACCGTGCCCATGTCCTTGATCTGGAGATCCCGCTTGATCATGGATTCGGACAGGTCGCCGAGGGTCGCGGCCCCGACGGCGGCGACGCCCAGCACGACGCCCTGCCACCACGCGCCGTGCAGCAGCAGGGGGACCAGCAGGACACCGGCCACGACACAGGCCAGGGCCGAGCCGGCGAAGCCCTCCCAGGTCTTGTGCGGGCTGATCACGGCCGCCATCGGGTGCCGCCCCAGCAGGCTGCCCACCAGGTAGCCCCCGATGTCACTGCAGATGGTGACCACGATCCAGGCCAGGACGCGCCGGGAGCCGTCCGGCGCGGCCAGCATCAGCGCGACGAACGACGCCATCAGCGGCAGGTACGCGAGCGTGAAGATGCCCGCGGTGACGTCCCGCAGGTAGCCGGCGCTGCCGCCGGCCATCCGCCAGGCCAGGATCGCGATCACGGTCAGGGCCAGCGCGGCGACCAGCGGGCGCTCGCCGCGGTAATAGGCCAGCCCCAGCATGACGGCGCCGCCGGCGGCTACCGGGATCAGCGGCAGCCGGATGCTGCGCGCCTCCAGCACCCGGGTGAGTTCCCACAGGCCGAGTGCGATCACGGCGGCCACGTAGATCAGGAAGATGATCTTTATGGTGAAGAGGGTGACCAGGGCCAGGCCGCCCATGAGCAGGCCGACCACGATCGCGGCGCGGAGGTTGCGGCCGGCCCGGGAGGGTTTGAGGATCTCCGTCGGCGGGAGTTCCGGGGGCGCGGGCTCCGCGGGCGGCGGCCCGGCGGGCGGAGGCTCGGCAGGCGGCGGCCCGGCGGGCAGGGGCTCCGCGGGCCCAGCCTCTGGGTCAGCCGGTTCGCTCAGCTCGTCGGGACCCAATCTCAGACCTCGAGAAGCTCGGCTTCCTTATGCCGCAGCAGTTCGTCCACCTGCCCCACATAGGTGTGCGTCAGCTCGTCGAGTTCCCGTTCCGCCCGGTGCACCTCGTCCTCACCCGCCTCGCCGGCCTTGACCAGCTTGTCCAGGGAGTCCTTGGCGTGCCGCCGGATGTTGCGGATGGAGACCCGGCTGTCCTCGGCCTTGTGCCGGGCCACCTTGATGAAGTCCTTGCGCCGTTCCTCGGACAGTTCCGGGAAGACGACCCGGATGATGTTGCCGTCGTTACTCGGGTTGACCCCGAGATCACTGTTGCGGATCGCCTTCTCGATGTTGGCCATGGACGACTTGTCGAACGGCTGGACGATCACCATCCGGGGCTCCGGGATGTGAAACGAGGCCAGCTGATTCACCGGGGTCTGGGTTCCGTAATACTCGGCAGTGATCTTGCCGAACATGGACGGGTGCGCGCGGCCGGTCCGGATGGTGCCAAACTCTTCCTTGGCCACCACCACGGCCTTTTCCATTTTCTCTTCGGCCTCGAAGAGAGTGTCGTCTATCACTGCGGCTCCTGTGCGTTCTGTGCCTTCACGCTTCCGCGGCTGACGGGTCCTAGTAGTCCCCCGACCGGCAGATGAGCGTGCCGATCCTCTCACCGCGCACCGCCCGCGCGACGTTGCCCTCTTCCATCAGGTCGAAAACGACGATGGGCAGGCCGTTGTCCATGCACAAGCTCACCGCGGTCGCGTCCATGAACTTCAGCTCGCGGCGGAGAACCTCGCCGTAATCGATCTGGGTGAACCGCGTCGCACCGGGAATCGTGCGGGGATCCGCGTCGTAGACCCCGTCCACCTGCGTGCCCTTGAGCACCGCTTCCGCGCCGATCTCCAGGGCGCGCTGCGCGGCGCAGGTGTCGGTGGAAAAGAACGGAGCGCCCAGGCCCGCGCCGAAGATCACCACACGGCCCTTCTCCAGGTGCCGGATGGCCCGGCGGGGGATGTAGGGCTCGGCCACCTGTCCCATGGTGATCGCGGTCTGCACCCGGGTTTCCACGCCGAGCTTCTCCAGGACGTCCTGGAGGGCCAGGCAGTTGATCACGGTTCCCAGCATGCCCATGTAGTCGGCCCGGGCCCGGTCGATGCCGCGCTCGGCCATCTGCTTGCCGCGGAACATGTTGCCGCCCCCGACCACCGCGGCCAGTTCCACCCCGTCGGCCACCACCGCCGCGATCTCCTTGGCCAGGTGGAAGACCACATCCGGCGAGATGCCCAGCGGCTCGTTCCCGGAAAAGGCCTCCCCGGAGAGCTTCACGACCACGCGGTTCCAGCGCCGGTGCGCCTTCGGTGCCTCCGGCTCCGGATACCGCTCCGCCTCGGCGGCCGCGGACGTGCCTGGCCCGGCCACGCCGTCCGCGCGCACGGCAGCGCCCGCGTGATGCGTGGCGCTGCCGTCCACGGGATGTTCTCCTTCGTCCCCGTTCACCAGCTGACTCCGGTCCTCATCCGGCCTGGCCGACCTGGAACCGCGCGAACGCGCGGACGGTAACCCCCTGATCGGCGAGCAACTGCTTGATGGACTTCTTCGGGTCCCGGACGAAGGGCTGCTCGGTGAGCACCACGTCCTTGAAGAACGCGTTGAGCCGGCCTTCGACGATCTTGGGGACCGCCTGCTCCGGCTTGCCCTCGTCCCGGGTGATCTGCTCCATGATGCCCCGCTCGTGCTCGACCACGTTCGCGGGCACCTCGTCGCGGGTCAGGTACTGCGGCCGCATCGCGGCCACCTGGTGCGTCACGTCCTTGGCGGCCTCGGCCGACGGCTTGTCCAGCTGGACGAGCACGCCCACGGTCGGCGGCAGCGCCGGGTCGGACTTGTGCAGGTAGGTGGCGACGTAGCCACCCTCGAGGAGGGTGTACCGGCCCAGCTCAATCTTTTCCTTGAGCGAGGCGCCGGCCTCCTCGATGTGCTGCTGGACGGTGGTGCCGGGCCGGAGCTCCAGCCCGAGCAGGGTCAGCCGGTCGGCCGGCCGCTGCTGCAGCGCCACGCTCGCGATCTGCGCCGCCACGGCCTGGAACACATCGGTCTTGGCGACGAAGTCGGTCTCGCAGTTGAGCTCGAGGAGCACCCCGGCGTCCGTGCCGTCGAGCTCCGCGGTCACCAGCCCGTTCGCGGCGGTCCGGGAAGCCCGCTTGCTCACGTCCTTGGCCCCCTTGACCCGAAGGAGCTCCACGGCGACCTCGAAGTCGCCGTCGGCCTCCTCCAGGGCCCTCTTGCAGTCCATCATTCCCGCGGCCGTCTGCTCACGCAGCCGCTTCACGTCCGCGGCGGTGAAGTTCGCCATTTCCTCATCTCTCGCTATGTCTTTGTCGTGGGGCGGGGCTGGCCGCCCCGCCCCGCCAGGCCGTCCGCCGGTCCGCTGCCTCAGGCCTCGTGCGACTCACCGGAGCCAGCGGACACGCCCGCAGCCTCCGGCTCGGGCGCCGGGGTGTCACCCTGCTCGGGTGCCGTCCCGTTGGTCTGGTCGGCTGCCGTCCCGTTCGCCTCGGACGCCGTCCCGTTGGCCTGGTCCGGCGCCGTCCCGTTGGCCTGGTCGCCGGCGGGCGCGTCGGCGGCCGGTGCTTCGGGGGCCGGTGCTTCGGGGGCCGGTGCTTCGGGGGCCTGGGCCGCGGCATCGTCACCGGGCTTGCCCTCCAGGACCGCCAGCTCCCATTCGGCGAGCGGCTCTTCCGCGCCGAGCTCACCGGACGTGGGCGCAGCCGATGGCTTAGCCTCGCCGTCCGCTGCCCCGGCCCGGGCGATCAGGCCGTCGGCCACCGCATCGGCGACGACCCGGGTCAGCAGCGAAACACTGCGGATGGCGTCGTCATTCCCCGGAATCGGGTAGGTGACCTCGTCCGGATCGCAGTTCGTGTCGAGGATGGCGATGACCGGGATGCCCAGCTTGCGGGCCTCGCTGACGGCGATGTGCTCCTTCTTGGTGTCCACCACCCAGATGGCGCTCGGCACCCGGGACATGTCCCGGATCCCGCCCAGCGACCGCTCCAGCTTGTCCCGCTCGCGGCGCAGCTGGAGCAGCTCCTTCTTGGTCATCCCGGAGCCGGCCACGTCGTCGAAGTCGAGCTCCTCGAGCTCCTTCAGCCGCTGGAGGCGCTTGAAGACCGTCTGGAAGTTGGTCAGCATGCCGCCCAGCCAGCGCTGGTTGACGAAGGGCATGCCCACCCGGCGGGCCTGCTCGGCGACCGCTTCCTGAGCCTGCTTCTTGGTGCCGACGTAGAGGATGGAGCCGCCGTGCGCGACCGTCTCCTTGATGAACTCGTAGGCGGTGTCGATGAATTCGAGCGACTGCTGCAGATCGATGATGTAGATGCCGTTGCGCTCGGCCAGGATGAATCGCTTCATCTTGGGGTTCCAGCGCCGGGTCTGGTGCCCGAAGTGCACGCCGCTTTCCAGCAGCTGCCGCATAGTTACGACCGGAGCCATGCCCGCGGTCCCCTTCCTGTTACGCGCCGTGCCTGAGCACACCGACGCTCTCGGTTGTTGCCTGGCGCCCGGGCGCACCCGCCGCGGTGTGGGAAACCGCGGACCGGTGGGATGCGTCCCGCCGGGGGCCGAACCGGCACCTGGCGGCAAGCGGACGCGCGAATTAGCCGGGAAGCCGTCCGCGTAACGCGGGCAGACTCCACGACCTGTAAGCCAGTCTACTCGCTGCACTCAAGCCCGCGGATGCACTCACTTCGCTCCGGCGCTGTGTTCCGTCAGGCGGTGCGCTGTGCTGGTCACGCGGCGTGCTCGTCAGGCGGTGTGCTCGTCAGGCGCGGGGGTGCGCCTGACGGAACGCGGACGTCAGCCGCTCGACCGAGACGTGCGTGTAGATCTGGGTGGTGCCCAGCGACGCGTGACCGAGGATTTCCTGCACGCTGCGCAGGTCCGCACCGCCCTCCAGCAGGTGGGTCGCGGCCGCGTGGCGCAGACCGTGCGGCCCGGTATCGGGCACCGAGGGCACAGCGCCCAGCCTCGTGTGCACCACCCGCCGCGCGGTCCGCGGATCCAGCCGCCTGCCGCGCGCCCCCAGGAACAGGGCAGCCGCACTGTCCGGGGTGGTCAGGACCGGCCGCCCATCCCGGGCCCAGCGGGCCGTGGCCCGCTCCGCGGGCAGTCCCAGCGGCACCGTGCGCTCCTTGCCGCCCTTACCCATGACCCGGACGGTCCGCCGGCCGTGGTCGAGGTCACCGAGATCGAGCCCGCACAGCTCGCTGACCCGGATCCCGGTGGCGTACAGCAGCTCCATGATCGCGGTGTCGCGCAGGACCAGCGCCTCATCGCGGGGATCCGGCTCGCTGCCTCCCGGTGCAGGGTCTCCCCGTGCAGGCTTACCCGGTGCGCGGCTGTCCTGGGCCGCGAGCACCGCCGCCATCTGGTCCTGACGGATCACCTCGGGCAGCTTCCGGCGCAGCCGGGGCGTGCCCAGCAACGGCCCCGGGTCACTGGGCAGCCAGCCCCGGGCGTGCCCGAACGCGGTGAACGTCCGGGCCGACGCGGCCCGCCGGGCCAGCGTGGCCCGGGCCCGCCCGGTGGCGTGCTGGCCCGCCAGCCAGCCTCGCAGTACCGCGATGTCCAGGCCGTCCGGGCTGGTCACGCCCGCCTGGGCGGCGTACTCCAGGAGCGCGCGCACATCACCCAGGTAGGCCCGGACCGTGTGCCCGGACACCCCGCGCTCCGCCGCGAGGTGCCGCCGGAACGCCTCCAGCGCCGACTCCAGCCGGGCTGGCAGTTCGGGCCGATCGGGCGGTTCGCGCATGAACTCAGTCTGGGGCAGGACTGCCGCTCACTCCACCGTGACACTCTTGGCCAGGTTGCGCGGCTTGTCCACGTCGTTGCCGAGCGCCACCGCCGCGTGATAGGCGAGCATCTGCAGCGGCACCGAGAGCAGGATCGGGTCCAGCTCAGGCTCGTTCTTCGGCACGCGGATCACGTGATCGGCCAGCTTGGGATCCAGGTCGGTGTGCGCGACGGCCACCACCGGGCCGCGGCGGGCCTTGATCTCGCCGAGCGTGGACAGGTTCTTGTCGAACAGGTCGTCGCTGGGCACGATCGCGACCGTGGGCAGCTCCGGGTTCACCAGGGCCAGCGGCCCATGCTTGAGCTCGCTGGCGGGGTAGGCCTCCGCGTGGAGGTAGGAGACCTCCTTGAGCTTCTGCGCCCCCTCCCGCGCGACCGGGTAGCCGCGGACCCGGCCGACGAAGAACATGCCCTGGGCGTTCGCCAGCTGGGCGGCCACCTCGGCCACATGCTCCTCGCCGGCCAGGATCTCCTCGATCTGGCCGGGGAGCGCATGCAGGCCCGCGATGATCCGCCTGCCGTCCGCGGGCGAGAGGTCGTGGATACGGCCCAGGTGCAGGGCCAGCAGGGCGAAGGCCACCGTGGTGGCGGTGAAGGTCTTCGTCGAGGTGACCGAGATCTCCGGGCCGGCGTGCAGGTACATGCCGCCGTCGCACTGCCGGGCGATGGCGCTGCCCACCGAGTTCACCACCCCCAGTACCCGGCCGCCCTTGCGCTGCAACTCCTGGACCGCGGCCAGGGTGTCGTAGGTCTCGCCGGACTGGCTGACCCCGACGTACAGCGTGTCCGCCTCCACCACGGGGTTGCGGTAGCGGAACTCCGAGGCCGGCTCGGCCGACGCCGGGATGCGGGCCAGGTCCTCGATGAGCTGCGCGCCGACCTGGCCGGAGTAGTAGGCCGAGCCGCAGCCGAGCACCAGGACCCGGCGGAACTCCCGGAGTTCGCGCGCGTCCAGGTTCAGCCCGCCGAGGTGCGCGGTGTGGAACCGGCTGTCCAGGCGGCCGCTCAGGGCCCGCTCGACCGCGCGCGGCTGCTCGTGGATCTCCTTGCGCATGAAGTGCGTGTAGCCCTCGGCGTCGTAGGAGGCGGCTTCCGTGTCGATGGTGGAGGGCTCTTTGATGGTGGTGCGGGCGTCGAGGGTGGAGGTCACGAAGCCGTCCGCGCGGACCGCCGCGACCTCGCCGTCGTCGAGGTGCACGACCTGGCGGGTGTACCGGACGAACGCGGCCACATCGGAGGCGACGAACATCTCCTTGTCGCCCAGGCCGAGCACCACGGGGCTGCCGTTACGGGCCGCCACGATGACGTCCGGCTGGCGGGCGTCCAGGACCACGATGCCGTAGGTGCCGACCACCGAGGTCAGCGCCTGGCGGACCGCCTCTTCCAGGTTGTCGGCGGTGCTGGCCGCGATCAGGTGGGCGAGCACCTCGCTGTCGGTCTCGGAGACGAACACCGCCCCGTCCACGGCCAGCTTGGCCCGCAGCTCGTCGGCGTTCTCGATGATCCCGTTGTGCACGATCGCGATGGGCCCGCAGACGTGCGGGTGGGCGTTGACGTCGCTCGGCTCGCCGTGGGTGGCCCACCGGGTGTGGCCGATGCCCGGGCTGCCCTTGAACCGCGCGGGCAGCCCCGCAGTCAGGTCCGCCACCCGGCCCTTGGTCTTGTGCACGCGGATCTCGCCGGACCGGCTCAGGACCGCGATCCCGGCCGAATCGTAGCCCCGGTACTCCAGCCGGGCCAGCCCCTCCAGCAGGATGGGCACGCAGTCACGGCCCCCGATGTGAGCGACGATTCCGCACATGCTCTGCCCCTCAGCCGTAGATGATGCGGCGCAGCTGGCGCAGCGTGTACTGGGGCGGTGCCACCAGCCGCTGCTGCAGCTCAACCGCGATTTGATCGAACGCCCGGTCGTTGGTCAGGCCCCGTGCCTTGAGTTCCCCGTGGCGCCTGCGGACGAAGGCGTCCGCTGGCTCGGAGAAATACCCGACCACCTCATCGATCAACCGCGCCGCCTCCCCGGACCCCAGCGAACTGCTCTGGGTCAGGTGGGCGACCAGGTCCTCGAACGGCCGGTGCGCGAGTGCCACCGAGCCAGCATGCTTGATCATCAGCCGGAATGGCAACAATCTTGCCCGGAATCGGGCAGATTTTCGCTAATAGGCGGCCCCAGAAGCGTTCTTCACGGGCCGGCCGGGACCCAGAGCCGGTTCCCCATGGGTCAGCCGGGCAGCCGGGCCCGCCAGCCTCGTTCGCAGCGCTCGACGAAACCGCCCGCCGCCAGCTCGCCCAGGCAACGCAGTACGGTATCGAAATCCACGCCCGCCGACACCGCGATCCGGGCCGGTCCCCGGCCGACGCGGGCAGGCACGGCTTCCAGGACGCTCAGGCTGACCGGGTCCAGCTCATCCCGCGGCAGAACCGGGCTCCGGGGTGGCGGGACCAGGTCACCGGCGCCGGGCGACAGGCAGGCGAGCACGTCGTGCACGCCGGTGACGCACACGGCTCCCCAGTCCCTGATGGCCAGGTGGCAGCCGGCCGACGCCATGGACGTCACCGGCCCGGGCACGGCCATCAGCGGGCGGTTCTGGTCCCGGGCGTGCCGGGCCGTGTTCAGCGCCCCGCTGCGCAGCGCGGCCTCCACGATCACCGTCCCGCGGCTGAGCGCGGCGATCAGCCGGTTGCGGACCAGGAACCCGGGTTTGGTCGGGGTCCGGCCGGGCGGCTGCTCGCTGACCAGCACCCCGTGCCCGGCGATGGCCAGGAACAGCTCGTGGTGGCTGCGCGGATACGGATCGTCCAGGCCGGAGGGCAGGACCGCGACGGTGACCCCCTCGGCGGCCAGCGCGCCGCGGTGGGCCCGGCTGTCGATGCCGAACGCGCCGCCGGACAGCACCGTCCAGCCGCGTTCGGCCAGGGCCGCGGCCAGTTCGACGGTCACGTGGGTGCCGTAGGCGGTGGCCGCCCGGGTACCGACGATGGACACCGAGCGCAGGCAGGCGAACCGGAGGTCGGCCCCGCCGCGCACCCACAAGGCGCACGGCTGCGCGTCGCCCAGCGCCTCGAGCTGGCTGGGCCACTCCGCGTCGCCGGGGCAGACCAGCCGGATCCCGTCCCGCAGCCAGGCATCCACCGTGGCCCCGGTGGGCGCGTCACCCAGCCGGGCGGCCCAGCGCTGCCGGGCCCGGTCCAGGCCCGGGATGGCCGGGCCGGCCGGGAGAGGCGTCCCCGCGGTGAGCGCGGCGATGACCGCCGCCGGGGAGCACTGCCGGAGCAGGGGCCCAAGCTGTGCGTCACCCGGCTCGGCGATCCAGGTCAGCGCGGCCCGGGCCAGCCGGTCCCGGTCCTGCCCGTCCAGGTCGCGGGTCATCGCGGTACCCCCAGCCACAGACCGAGCGCCGCAGCGGTCTGGTCGGCGGTGGGGCGCGGCACCCCGGCCAGGTCGGCCAGCGTCCAGGCCACCCTGATCACCCGGTGCACGCCCCGCGCGCTGATCTGCCCCAGGTCCATGGCCCGCTCCAGCGGGACGAGTGCGCCAGGCGCGGGGGCGTAATGGAGACGTAGTTCGCTGCCGGGGATCTCAGCGTTGAGCCGCCAGGGCGTGTCCTGCAGCCGGGCGGCCGCCCGGCGGCGGGCCAGCTCGACCCGGGCGGCGACGGTCGCGCTGGACTCTGCGAACGTCGCGTCGCTGAGCAGCTCGGCCCGGCTTACCGGCAGGAATTCCACCTTCACGTCGACCCGGTCGAGCAACGGGCCGGACAGCCGGGCCAGGTACCTGCGGCGGACCGCGGGCGTGCAGTCGCAGCCCGGCTGCCGCCCCGGTCCCTTGGCGCACGGGCAGGGGTTGGCCGCCAGGAGCAGGGTGAAGCGGGCCGGGAAGCGGGCGGTCACCCCCGACCGGGCCACCACGACCTCGCCCGACTCCAGCGGCTGGCGCAGCGCGTCCAGCACATCCCGGCCGAACTCGGGTGCCTCGTCCAGGAACAGGCAGCCGCGGTGAGCCAGCGACGCGGCTCCCGGGCGGATCACCCCGCTGCCGCCGCCGACGATCGCCGCCTTGGTCGCGGTGTGGTGCGGGGCGCAGAACGGCGGCGCGGTGAGCAGCGGGCTGCCGTCCGGGAGCACTCCTGCCACCGAGTGGATCGCGGTGACCTCGAGAGCCGCGGCGGGGTCGAGGCGGGGCAGCACGGTGGGAATCCGCTCGGCCAGCATCGTCTTCCCGGCCCCCGGCGGACCGAGCAGGCACAGATGATGGCCGCCCGCGGCGCAGATCTCCGCGGCCCGGCGCGCCGTCGGCTGGCCCAGCACGTCGGCTAAGTCGGGCCCGGCGCCCGCCGGGGTACGGGGCGCTTCGCCCGGGGAAGGGCCCGCTCCCGCCGGGGGAAGGCCACCGCCCTCGACCAGCCGGACCGGGTCGCGCGCGTCGCCTGCTGCCTCCGGAAGGGCCGGGGGACCGCCACGCAGCCAGCCGAGCAGTCCCCGCAGGGTGGTGGCACTCAGCACCCGCAGGTCGGGGACCAGCGCCGCCTCGGCCTCGTTGGCGCACGGCACCGCGACCCGCCGGAAGCCGCTGGCCGCCGCGGCCGCGACGGCGGGCAGCACCCCGCGGACCGGGCGCAGCTGGCCGTCGAGCCCGAGCTCACCGAGGAACGCCATCCCCTCGATCGCCTCCGCCGGCACCGAGCCTGCGGCGCCGAGGATGGCCACCGCGATGCCGATGTCGAACCCGCTGCCCCGCTTGGGCAGGCTCGCCGGGGACAGGCCGACGGTGATCCGCCGCAGCGGCCACTGCTCACGGCTGTTCACGATGGCGGCCCGGATCCGGTCCCTGGCCTCGCGGAGCGCCGTATCGGGCAGGCCGACCAGGAGCAGCCCCGGGAGGCCGTTCTGGATGTCGGCTTCGATCTCCACCGGATGGCCCTCTACGCCGACCAGGGCGATCGAGTGGGTCCGGGCGACCGGCATTCAGCCCACCCCCCGCACGTGCTCGAGGGTGAAGTCCCCCGGTCCGTTCCCGACCAGCCCGATCACGTCGATACGCACCTCATCGAACGCCAGGCCCTGGGCGGCCAGCCACGCGGCCGCCAGGCGGCGCAGCCGGATGCGCTTACGCTGGCTGACCGCCTCGATGGGGCTGCCGTACCGCAGGCCCGAGCGGGTCTTGACCTCGCAGACCACGAGGACCCGCTGCTCGAGGGCCACGATGTCGAGTTCGCCGGTCTCGCACCGCCAGTTCCGGTCGAGGATCCGCAGTCCGGCCCGCTCCAGGTACTCCGCCGCGAGCTGCTCGCCGCGGCGACCCAGCTCGTCCTTGTCCTTCACCCGGCACCACCTCCGGTGCTGACGCTGCCGGAACGGGAAGCGCCGCGCTGGGTCAGTTGCCGCGCTGTGGACGACGGAGCACGAAACCGGATGCTGTGGACAGGAAACGCCGTTTTGTCGCTGTCGCGTGCTTCAATCTGGGCGAGGGCGCCACGATCCGGGCGGGGAACCATGCGCTCCGGACGGGGGGTCATCCGCCGCCGGGCATCAGGCGCTGGGCATCAGGCGCCGCGGGGCGCCACCCGCGCCTACCGGGTGACGCGCGACCTCCGGGTCACTTGTTGTCGTCGGGAACTTCGAGCTCGGCTCGCGCCAGCTCCTCGACGTTGACGTCCTTGAACGTCACAACCCGGACATTCTTCACGAACCGGGCTGGACGGTACATGTCCCACACCCAGGCGTCCTGCATGGTGACCTCGAAGTACACCTCGCCGTTCTCGGCGGCGCGGACGTTCAGTTCTACGTCGTTAGTGAGGTAGAACCGGCGCTCGGTCTCGACCACGTGGGTGAACAGCCCCACGACGTCCCGGTATTCGCGGTAGAGCTGCAGTTCCATCTCGGTCTCGTACTTCTCGAGATCTTCTGCGCTCATGTCCTCCCCCTCCGATTAGCGTGCGTCGGGAGGTCCAGTCCGGTTGGCATCAACGATAAGCCAATTCTCCGCCGAGCATTTCTCCGGACCTCAACTGGCCGTCAACCTCCTGGCCGGCCTCCACCTGTGTCACTGCCTGCCCGGCCGTCTCCGGGCCAGCAACCTCCTGCTCGTCGTCTTCCTGGACCACCACGGGCTCCTGGCCCGCCACGGGCTCCTGAACCACCTGAACCACCACGGGCTCCTGGCCCGCCACGTCTTCCTGGACCACCCCCGGCTCCTCGTCCGCCACCGGCAGGTCCCGGACCAGCCCATTGACGTTAGCGAACGACGCCCGGTGCTCCGGGCAGGGCCCGTGCCGGGCCAGCGCCCGCATGTGACTCCGGGTGGAGTACCCCTTGTGCCGGGCGAACCCATACGCCGGGTACTGCTCGCTGAGCCCGGTCATGATGCGGTCCCGGGTGACCTTGGCCACGATCGAGGCGGCCGCCACGCACGCCGCCACCTCGTCGCCCTTCCACATGGCGAGCGCGGGGACGCCCAGGCCGCGGACCGCGAAGCCGTCCGTGAGCACATACCCCGGCCGGATGGATAGCCCGGCCAGCGCCCGCCGCATCCCGGCGATGTTGCAGACATGCAGCCCGCACGCGTCGATCTCCGCCGCCGGGATGATGACCCGGTGCCAGCTGAGGGCGGTCCGCATCACCTCGGTGTAGGCCTCCTCGCGGGCCGCGGCCGTCAGCGTCTTGGAGTCGGCGACGCCGCTGAGCCCGGAGAGTTTGCGGGGATCCAGGACCACGGCGGCGACCACCAGCGGGCCGGCGCAGGCGCCGCGGCCCGCCTCGTCGATCCCGGCCACCGGGGACAAACCCGCCCGGGCCAGGACACGCTCGTATCCTGTCAATCCTGCCGCACGCCGGGGGGTATAGCCGGGATGCCGCCACCAAGGCATCGCCACGTCGTTACCAGCGCCCTCCTCGCCGGGCAGGCCACCGCCTGCCGCCCGCGCCCCGCTGAGACCCTGGGTGCCGCGATCCGGGCCGCCGCCGCACCCGCCGGTCCAGCCAGGTAAGGGGCACGGCCACCGACCCGGCCAGCACCAGCGGCGCGGCGGGAGCCGTGAGCTCATTGACCGCCCGGGCCCCGAGGGCCTGGCCGTTGTCCAGCTTGGTGAACGTGGCCGGGATGGGCAGCACGCGGAACCGGCTCGGCGGCCACAGGATCAGGAACGCCCGGCCGACCACCTGGCTCTCCGGGATCGTGCCGCCGCCCGGGTCGCCGACGTGGCCGCGGGAGTCGTAGGAGACGTTGCGGTGGTCGCCCATTACCCACAACCGGCCCGGCGGCACGATGATGTGGAACTTGGTCATGGACGGCGCGTTGCCCGGGTACAGGTAGGACTTCTCGTTGAGCGGGACGCCGTTCACGGTGACCCGGCCCTGCGCGTCACAGCAGGCGACGCGGTCACCGGGTACCCCGATGACCCGCTTGATGTAGTCGTGCACGCCCGGCGAGATACCGAACAGCCCGACGACTGCGTGCCCGAACTCGCTGGCCAGCCGGACGATCGGGTCGCTGGACTGGGGGGCGCTCGGCGGATCCCACGAGCCCTCCCCGTTGAACACGATCACGTCCCCGCGGTCGATCGAGCGGAAGTGGTAGATGAGCTTGTTGACCAGGACCTTGTCCCCGATGTCCAGGGTGTTTTCCATCGACGAGGACGGGATGTAGAACGCCTGCACCACGTAGGTCTTGATCACCAGCATGATCACCAGTGCGAGCGCGAACAGGACGAGCAGTTCCGACCACCAGGAGAGGCGGCGCCTGCGCCTGGCCCGGGCCGCGCTGCCCGCACCCCCGCTGCGCGCGCCCGCGCCGGCCTGGCCCGCACCGGCCCCGCCTGCGCTGGCCCCGCCCGCACCAGCCCCGCCCGCGCTGGCCGGACCTGCGCCGGCCTGGGCGCCGCCGGAGCCGTCAGGGCCCGCGGCCTGATCGCCGGTGTCGCCGGACTGGGCCGTGGCGTCACGGCGCGGCGGAGGAGTCATCGTCCCGGTGCCCCCTGGTATCTCCGGCTCTGCGCCAGCTGTCCTGTCACCGTCGTGGCCAGGCAATTCAACGCCTGCAGAGCCTGTGATCGCAGGCTCGCCCATACCCCGGTCGTCGTTCATTGGTCCGAGCCTAACGCCGGTCTGACGGAACGTGTGCGGTCTGCCGGCGGCACGCCCACGCCAGCGGCAGCATCCCGGCCAGTCCCACCGCCATCGGCAGGGGCGTCAGTCCCCGGCGTGGCGGGGCCGCCAGCCGGTGCCCGGCGGAGGTCGCGGGGATCGGGACCTCCCTGAACTGTGCCGGAGGCCACACGACCAGGAACACCCGCCCGATCACGGCCTGCTCCGGGATCGTGCCGTCCCCGGGATCGTCACCGTGGTAGCGGGAGTCGGAAGAAATCAGCCGGTGGTCGCCCATCACCCAGAGCCTGCCAGGCGGCACCGTCACGCTGAACCGCTGGGCGGACGGCTGGTTTCCCGGGTACACATACGACTGCTCATTCAGCGGCACGCCGTTGACCGTGATCCGGCCCAGGGCGTCGCAGCAGAACACCCGGTCGCCGGGCAGCCCGATGACCCGCTTCACGTAGTCCGTCCCGCTGGATGCCATCCCGGTCAGCCGGAGTACCGCGCGCAGGGCCGCAGGCACCGGCCCCGGGGGCGGTCCGGGCGGTCCAGGCGGCGGGTCCCAGGAACCCTGGCCACTGAACACGATGACGTCACCACGGTCGATGCCGCGGACCCGGTACACGAGCTTGTTCACCAGCACCCGGTCGCCGACCCGCAGCGTGTTCTCCATGGACCCGGACGGGATCCGGAACGCCTCCACGGCAAACGCCTTGATGGCCACCGTGAGCACGGCAGCGAGCAGCAGCAGGACAGCTAATTCCCGCCAGAACCGCCTCCGGCGCGCGGGAGCAGGCGGGCTGGCGGCCTGCGCCGGGCCCGCGTAACCGAGATCCTTCCCGGCCACCGGAGGAGGGTACGGCTACCGCCGCTCCTTGATACGCGCGGCCTTCCCGCGCAGCTCACGGAGGTAGTAGAGCTTCGCCCGGCGCACCCGGCCCCGGGTCACGAGCTCGATCTTCTCGATCGAGGGGGTGTGCACCGGGAACGTCCGCTCCACCCCGACGCCGTAGCTGATCTTCCGGACGGTGAAGGTCTCCCGCGCCCCGCCACCCTGGCGGCGGATCACAATGCCCTGGAAAACCTGGATCCGGGACCGGGTGCCCTCCGTGACCCGCACGTGGACTTTCAGCGTGTCCCCGGGCCGGAAATCGGGGATGTCGGAGCGGATCTGGGCCTGCTCCAGCTCGGCGATCGCGGTGTGCATGGCTGCGGTTCCTCAGTTGTCCTCACGCGCGCACAGGCCAGCGAACGCGTGGCATCGTCTCGTCGGTGTCAGTCAGTCTTCCTGGGCGCTGAGGGCACCAGGACGCGCACCCGCAGGGTCGGCCTGGTGTGGGTGGCAGACTTCAGTGTGCCATATCTTCCGCACTGATCGGGAAGCCAGCCTCAATGAGCACCTGGCGGTCGCGTGCGTCGAGCCGCTCGCCGGCCGGTCCGGCGGCCAGCCGGGCAGCCAGGTCGGGACGCAGCGCGGCGGTCCGCCGCAGGGCCTGATCGCGCCGCCAGCGGGCAATGGCCGCGTGATCCCCGGACAGCAGGACCGGCGGGACCTCGCGCCCGCGCCAGACCCGGGGCCGGGTGTACGACGGCCCTTCGAGCAGGCCATCCATGGGGCCCGCACCGGCACCGAATGAATCGTCGGCGGCGGACTCGGCGTTGCCGAGGACACCGGGCAGCAGGCGGCCGACCGCATCCACCATCACCAGCACGGCGGGCTCGCCCCCGGACAGCACGTAGTCCCCGATGGATACCTCATCGACCGGCATCCGGTCGCGCGCCTCGTCCACGACCCGCGCGTCGATTCCCTCATACCGGCCGCAGGCAAAGACCAGCCAGCCGCACCGGGACCATTGCGCCGCCATCGCCTGCGTGAACGGGATGCCCGAGGGGGTGGGTACCACCAGCCGGGAAGGTGCGGGACCCGGGCCCGCCACCGCGTCCAGCGCCTCACCCCACGGCTCCGGCGACATCACCATGCCCGGGCCGCCGCCGAACGGGGCGTCGTCCACGGCGCGGTGCACCCCGTGGGCCCAGTTCCGCAGGTCGTGCACCTGAAGCTCGATGTCTCCGCGGGAAGCCGCCTTGCCGAGCAGCGAGACGCTGAGCGGGGTGAAGTAGTCGGGGAAGATCGTGATGATGTCGATGCGCACCCGGCTCGCCTCAGCTTCCTGCGGTCCCGGTGCCCAGTTCGAGCAGGCCTGGCGGGGGGTCGATGACGAGCCGTCCCGCGGCCACGTCGACTTCCGGCACGATCGCGGCCACGAACGGGACCAGCAGCTCGGTACCCAGCCCGCCGCCGGGCCGCGCCCGGCCCGCCAGCGCGGGACCACCCGGGCCGCGGCCGGCCTGGGCCGGCCCCGCCGGGACCGGGCCCACCCCAGCTGGCCCCGCCTCATCCGGCCCCGCCTCGGGCCCGGCCGGGGACCTAGCGGGCGCGGGCTCGATGACGAGCAGGTCCTGCCCGAAGTGCCGGACGTCGGTGACCCGGCCCACGGGCTCGCCCGAGGTCGTGACCACGGCCAGCCCGATCAGTTCATGGTCGTGGAACTCGTCCGGGTCGCCGGTCGGCCCCGCCTCGGCGGAATCCAGGGTGAGCCAGGTCCCGCGCAGTTCCTCGGCCTGATTCCGGTCGGCGATTCCGTCGAACCGGATCAGCAGCCGGCCGGAGTGCCAGCGGACCGATTCCACGGTGAGAGGCCCGGCCGCAGCCGGATCGGTGGCCATCACGCGGCCCACGGAGAACCGCAGGTCTGGGTCGTCGGTGCGCACTTCCACCGACACCTCGCCGCGGACCCCGTGCGGCCGTGTGACCCGGCCGACGACCAGTTGCATGACGGGTTAGCGAACCTCGTCTACGTCCAGCAAATCGACCCGGACGTACTTGCCGCCGGCCAGCGAGCCGATCACGGTCCGCAGCGCCTTGGCGGTCCGGCCGCCGCGGCCGATGACCTTGCCGAGATCCTCGGGGTGAACCCGCACCTCGAGGACCCGGCCCCGGCGCAGCCCATGGCTGTCCACCCGGACCTCATCCGGGTGTTCCACGATGCCCTTCACGAGGTGCTCGAGGGCCTCTTCCAGCATGTCAGGCCCCGTCACCCTGCTCCGCGGCCACCGGCTCGGCCTCGGCGGAGTCGGCCGCCTTCGCCTTCGCCGTACTGGCCTTCTCGGTACTGGCCTTCTCGGTACTGGCCTTCTCAGTGCTGGCCTTCTCGGTGCTGGCCTTCTCAGTGCTGGCCTTGTCCGCGCTGGCCTTGGCCGGCTTCTCCTCCACGGCCGGCTCGGCCGCGTCAGCCTTCGGCTCGTCAGCCTTAGCCGCCTCGGCCTTAGGTGCCTCAGCCTTAGCGTCAGCCTTAGGCGCCTCGGCCTTGGGCGCGTCAGCCTTGCCCGCGTCAGCCTTGGGCGCCTCGGCCTTGGGCGCGTCAGCCTTGGCCGCGTCAGCCTTGGGCGCCTCGGCCTTGGGCGCGTCAGCCTTGCCCGCGTCAGCCTTGGCACCCTTGCTGGCGGTGGCCTGCTTGCCGCCCGACCGGCCCGCCGACCGGCCCGAGCCAGCCTTCGTGCCGCTCGCGTCCGCGTCCGCCTGGTCGCCGTCGGCCTTGGCGCCGGGCTTGCGGCCCTTGGCCTTGGCCCCATCGCCGCTGCCGAGCGCCTCGGTCACAGCAGCGTTGTAAGCGTCCTTCTTGTCGGCCTTGGGTGCCGCCGTCTTCAGCGTGCCCTCGGCGCCGGGCAGGCCCTTGAACTTCTGCCAGTCGCCGGTGATCTCCAGGATCTTGCGGACCGGGTCGGTCGGCTGCGCGCCGACGGACAGCCAGTGCTGGGCCCGCTCGGAGTCGACCTCGATGAACGAGGGCTCGTTCTTGGGGTGGTACTTGCCGATCTCTTCGATCGCGCGGCCGTCCCGCTTGGTGCGGGCGTCAGCCACGATGATCCGGTAATACGGCGCATGGATCTTGCCCATGCGCTTCAGCTTGATCTTGACAGCCACGGGTGTGGTCTCTCCCAGTAAAGCTCGGATGCAGGCAGCGCTCGCGGGGGGTGAGGACCACCGCGTCGGCCTGCTCGGTCCCGGGTCCAGCGAGCGTGAGAGGGCGTCGCTAAATCCCGGGGTGACCGTCACATTGTGCCAGACGCCCGGGGGCAGGGCGTAATCGCAGCGGAATCCCTGCTCCCCCGGAACACTCCCCAGCCCCGCTCCCCTCGCGCTTTCCCGTGGTGACTACGACGAAAAGACCGTTAGAGAAAGTCTTTCGTCCTGATCACAAGAGGGAGCCAGGGTTACTTCTCGTCGTCCTTCTTGCGGTTGCGCCGGAGCAGGCCGAAGCCAGCGGGCAGGCTGGCCGGCCCGGACGTCCCCTCGGTCAGCGAGTCCGGCGGCGGCATCTTGCTGGCCACCTTGCCTGCCGCCCGGAGCGCGGCCGGGTTGGAGGTCAGCGCCTCGAGGCTCGCGGCCAGTTCCTCCTGCGAGCCGGGCATCCCGCCCAGCGCGCCGCCCGCGCCCGGGCCGGGCAGGGCGGCCGGGCCCGCGCCGTTACCCGCCCTCGGCGCGCCGGGCGTCTTCGCAGCCCCGGCCTTGCCCGCCGCCGGGTTCCCGCCCGGACGGCCGCCCTTGGGCTTCTTCTTGTTGTTCTTCTTGCCCTTGGCACTCTTGGCCGTGGCCCGCCGCATGCCCGGGATGGCCGGCATGCCGGGCATCCCGCCGCCGCCCATCATCTGCCGCATCATCTTCTGGCCCTCGAGGAACCGGACCACGAGGTTGTTCACTTCACCCACGGTCACCCCGGAGCCGTTGGCGATCCGCGCCCGGCGGCTTCCGTTGAGGATCTTCGGGTTGCGCCGCTCGGCGGGGGTCATCGAGTTGACGATGGCCGCCGCCCGGTCGAGGTCCTTGTCGCTGATCTGGCTGAGCATCTCGCGGTTCTGTGCCGCGCCGGGCAGCATGCCGAGCAGGTTCCCGATGGGGCCCAGCTTGCGCACCATGGCCAGCTGCTCGACGAAGTCCTCCAGGGTGAAGCCTTCACCGGAGGCCAGCTTGTTCGCCATGGAGGCGGCCTGGTCCTCGTCGAAGGCCCGTTCCGCCTGCTCGATCAGGGTGAGCATGTCGCCCATGTCGAGGATCCGCGAGGCCATCCGGTCGGGGTGGAAGACGTCGAAGTCCTCGAGCTTCTCCCCGGACGACGCGAACATCACCGGGCGCCCGGTGAGCTCAGCGATGGACAGCGCCGCACCGCCGCGCGCGTCACCGTCCAGCTTGGTCAGCACGACGCCGTCGTAGCCGACGCCGTCCAGGAACGCCTGGGCGGTGGCCACCGCGTCCTGGCCGATCATCGCGTCCACCACGAACAAGATCTCGTCCGGGTCCGTGGCGTCCCTGATCGCCGCGGCCTGGCGCATCATCTCCTCGTCGATGCCCAGCCGGCCGGCCGTGTCGATGACGACGACGTTGTGCTGGCGGCGGCGGGCCTCCTCGATCGAGTCGCGTGCCACCTGGACCGGATCGCCCACACCGTTGCCAGGCTGCGGGGCGTAGACGGCCACCCCGGCCCGCTCGCCCACCACCTGCAGCTGCTGGACGGCGTTGGGGCGCTGCAGGTCCGCGGCGACCAGCATCGGCGTGTTGCCCTGATGCTGCAGCCAGAGGCCGAGCTTGCCCGCCAGCGTGGTCTTACCGGAACCCTGCAGGCCCGCCAGCATGATCACGGTCGGCGGGACCTTGGCGAACCGCAGCCTGCGGGCCTCACCGCCGAGGATCCCGATGAGTTCCTCGTGGACGATCTTGATGACCTGCTGGGCCGGGTTGAGGGCCGCGGAGACCTCTTCCGACGACGCACGCTCCTTGATGCGGGCGATGAACTCCCGCACCACAGGGAGGGCCACGTCCGCCTCGAGCAGGGCGATGCGGATCTCGCGGGCGGTCGCGTCAATGTCGGCCGCGGACAGCCGCCCCCGCCCGCGCAGGGTGGAGAAGACCTGGGTCAGCCGGTCGGAGAGTGTCTCGAACACGTATCCCAGGCTATCCGGTCGTGGCCACCGGGTCAGTGCTTAGCTCGCCAGCGTCAGCTCGCCAGCCCTAGCCAGCCTGGGTAGCCAGCCTGCCCGAGCCAGTCAGTGTCAGCCAGTCAGGGCGGCGAGCACCTGGGCGGCGATCTTGCCCCGGATCCGGGAACCGCCGACCGGGCCCCCTGACGCATCGACCACGTAGAAAACGTCCACCGCCTCGGCGCCGAGCGTCTCGACCCGGGCGGCCTTCACGTCCAGGCCGCAGTCGCCGAGCGCGCGGCCGATCCGCCAGAGCAGCCCTGGTGCGTCATGGGCGCGCACTTCCACCACGGTCGCGGTCCGCGAGGCGTCGTCCAGCAGGGTGACCTTGGGCGGGGCCACCGGGACCGGGACCGGCGACTCCCGGTAGGCGCGCATCCGCCGCTCCAGCCGTTCGGCCACGTCGAGCCGCCCTTCGAGGGCCCGGCGCAGGTCACTGGTGACCAGGTCGGCCTCGGGCGGATCGCCGTATTCCGGGGCCACGGTGAAGGCGGCCACGGCCATGTTCCCGTGCGAGGTGGCGTTGGCGGAGCGCACGGCCAGCCGGTGCGAGGCAAGCACGCCCGCGGCCTGCCACAGCAGCCCCGGCCGGTCCGGGGCGACGATGGTCACCTCGGAACCCTTCAGCCGGGCCGCGGGCGCCCCCTCCTGGGCGAGCGCCGCCTGGTCCGGGCGAAGCGGCAGCGGCTCGGCGGGCACCTCCCCGGCCAGCCGCGACTCCACCCGCCGGACCAGGTCGCCGACCAGGCCTTCCTTCCAGTCGTTCCAGGCGGCCGGGCCGGTCGCCTGGCCGTCCGCGATGGCCAGTGCATGCAGCAACTCGAGCAGCGACCGGCCGCCGACCACGGAGGCCACCTGGGCCACGGTGACCGGATCGTCGAGATCGCGGCGCGTCGCCGTCTGCGGCAGCAGCAGATGATGCCGGACCGCCCCGGCCACCAGTTCCGCGTCCGACGGGCCGAGCCCGACCCGGCGGGCCACGTCCCGGGCCACCACCTCACCGGTGACCCGGTGGTCACCGGGCCAGCCCTTGCCGATGTCGTGCAGCAGCGCGGAGAGCAGGAGCAGGTCGGGCCGGGCCACGTCGCGGGTGAGGACGGCCGCCCGGACGGCGGTCTCCACCAGGTGGCGGTCCACCGTGTAGGTGTGCAGGGGGTTGCGCTGGGGCCGGTTGCGCACCCGGTCCCAGTCCGGCAGCAGGCGCTCGACCAGGCCTTCCTGGTCGAGCGCCTCCCAGACCGGGACGGCGGCCGGGCCCGCGCCGAGGAGCGCGACCAGGGCGTCACGCGCTTCGGGCGGCCAGGGCACCGGCAGCGGCGGGCACTCCGCCAGCCTGGTCAGCGTGCGCGGCGCGAGCGCCAGCGCGGCCTGGGCGGCCGCGGCCGCGGCCCGCAGCGGGAGCGCCGGGTCGGTGGCCGGATCCGCGGCCCGGGCCAGCACCACCTCACCGTCCTGCTCGACGAGGCCGTCCGCCAGCGGGCGGCGCTGGGCTTTGCTCCGCCGCCTGCCACCGCGGCTGCGCTGGGCCTGCCGGAACGCCTGATCCACTGAGTAGGCGACCGCACGGCCGGACCCGGCCAGGTGACGCATGAGCGCGTCCGCGTCCAGCAACCCGAGGACCCGGGCCACCTCGTCCTGCTCCTGGAGGACGAGCCGGTCGGCGGGCCGGCCGGTGATCTCGTGCAGCGCGTGGCGCGCGTCCATGATGGACTCGTACGCGGCGCGGACCCGGGGTCCCGGGCCCGGGGCCACCCACGCGGCCGCGATGGCCTGGATGGCGTGCACGTCGCGCAGCCCGCCGCGGGCCTCCTTGAGGTCGGGCTCGAGCAGGAAAGCCAGCTCGCCGCTGCGGTGGGTTCGTTCCACGTGCAGGGCCTGCAGTTCGGCCAGCCGGGTGCCGGCCGAGGCCCGCCAGTCCTCCAGGGCCCCGAGGCGCAGCGCGTTGGTGAGGTCGGGGTCGCCCGCCACATGCCGGGCGTACAGCAGCCCGAGGACTACTTTGAGGTCGGTCTTGGCCACCCGGCGGGCTTCCGCCGTGGTGCGCACCGCGTGATCGAGGCGGGTGCCGGAGTCCCAGATGGGATACCAGATCCGGTCGGCCATGGCCGCGATCCCGGGCCGCCCGTCGTGCAGCAGCAGCACATCGAGATCACTGCCGGGCAGCAGCTCACGACGCCCGTACCCGCCCACGGCGACCAGGGCGACCCCGGCTTCCGCACCCAGCAGGGACGCCAGCCAGCGGTCGGTTTCCGCACTCCGCCGGGCGCGGTCGGCGGCGAACGATGTCAGGGGCGGTCCGTCGGGCTGCTGACGGGCCGAGGGTGCGGACATCACAATTGCCCAGCCCCCCGACCCGTACTGCACACTCCGATCAGACCTCTATCGCTGCTAGCGGGCTAAAGCGCGCCTGAACCGCGCTCACCAGTCCGGACTCGCACAACTGTTTCAACCGGAAGGCACCAGACCTTGCCGTCCCCAATCCGTCCAGTCTGTGCCGCCTTGACGATCACGCCGATCAGGTCGTCGGTGTCCTCGTCGTCGCAGAGCACTTCCAGTCTTACCTTGGGCACCAGGTCGACCTGGTACTCGGCGCCCCGGTAGACCTCGGTGTGGCCGCGCTGGCGGCCGTAGCCGCTGGCCTCACTTACGGTCATCCCGTGGACACCAAAGGCCTGCAAGGCCGCTTTAACCTCGTCTAGCTTGAACGGCTTGATCACGGCAGTGATGAGCTTCATGCGACCACCTTCTTGGGGCACCCTGTCCTGTGCCGACCCTCCGCCCAAGGCGTTTCGCCCGCCATCACAGAGTGTTTCGGGGGAGTGAAAGACGTGTGTCACATGTTACGAGCAGGTTTCGCCACCAGGCGGCGTGGGGCGGGCGGCAGCTTCCGCTGGTGCCGGGCGTAAGCCGGGCGCAGATCCGCGTCCGAGTAGTAGCGGTGGAACACCTCGGTGGCGGAGCCGGAGATCGGCGGGACTATCCACGTCCAGTCGGCCGGGCAGATCCGGCCCGCCCGTTCCTCGCGGGCCAGGTGGGCCAGGAATCGCCGTGACTCCGTGTGGTGGTCGGTGATGGTTACCCCGGCCGTCTCGAACGAGTGCAGCACCGCGAGGTTGAGCTCCACCAGCGCCAGATCGCGCCACAGCGAGCGGTCCCGGCTGGTGTCCAGCCCCATCCGGGCCGCGATTTCGGGCAGCTGGTTGTAACGACCGGAATCCGCCAGGTTGCGCGCACCGATCTCGGTGCCCATGTACCAGCCATTGAACGGGGCCGCCGGATAGCAGACGCCGCCGATCTCCAGGCACATGTCGGAGATGACCGGCACCGCGTACCAGCGCAGGCCCAGCTCGCCGAACCAGGGGAAGCGCGGGTGGATCAGGTGGACCTCGGTGACCGCGCCGGCCGGCACGTCGAACACCTGGGGGCCCTCGTCAGCGGTCGAGATGATCAACGGCAGGACGTCGAACCGGCCCTGGCCGTCGGTGGCCCAGCCGAGCGCGCGGGCCAGGGTGGTGAGCTCCGTGCTGCCTGGCTCACCGCGCACGGACCCGTCCGGCTGCGGGTAGCCGGCGTACCGGACGAGCTGCTCGTTCCAGATGCAGGGGCTGCTGCGGGCCGGCGTATCCGGTGCGAACACGGTGGTGACGGGCCTGACCCGGCCGTGGTTCGTGGCGGCCTGCAGATGGTCGGCGCATTCGGCCGCGATGTCCGCCGCGCTGGACACCTCCCGGCGATCCCGGACCTTGAGGCTCTTCCAGTACAGCCGCCCGATGCAGCGGCTGCTGTTTACGCCACGCCACCCGCGCGCCGAACTCCAGTTCCTCGAGCGTGTGCCGGTAGGTACCGGTCAGGCTGATCTCCCGGCGGATTTCTCGCAGCCGCGGCCCGGCTGGGGCCGCGCCGGGGACCTCGCGGCGGTGCAGCTGGATGAACTCGGCGGCCAGATCCATGTCCACGGCCCGGGCTGACCGGTCCGGGCCGGCGAATCGGGCAGACCGGATCGCCCGGCCCGGCCCCGGCTCCGGGATCGGTCCTCGGGTCGCGGCGTTTAGTGTGCCGCGACCCGAGGACTGCTCCCGGAGCCGCCAGCCGGAACACGGCCATGGGCCGGGGCCCGGAGAGCAAGCCCGGAGCCGCCAGCCGAACACGGCCACATACCGCGCCCCGCCAGGGAAGACCCGCTCAGCTGCCCAGGATCGCGTCTACGAAGGCCTCAGGCTCGAAGGGCGCCAGGTCGTCCGGTCCTTCACCGAGCCCGACCAGCTTGACCGGCACCCCCAGCTCGCGCTGGACCGCGATGACGATGCCGCCCTTGGCCGTCCCGTCCAGCTTGGTCAGCACGATCCCGGTCACGTCCACCGCCTCCGCGAACACCCGGGCCTGGCGGAGCCCGTTCTGCCCGGTGGTGGCGTCCAGGACGAGCAGAACCTCGTCTACGGGGGCCCGCTTCTCGATGACCCGCTTGATCTTGCCGAGCTCATCCATCAGGCCGGTCTTGGTGTGCAGCCGCCCGGCGGTGTCCACGATGACGGTGCCCGCCCGCTCCTCGAACCCGACCCGGACCGCCTCGAAGGCCACGCTGGCCGGGTCGGCTTCCTCGCGGTCGGACCGGACTACCCTGGCCCCGGTCCGGCGGCCCCACGTCTCGAGCTGGTCGGCGGCGGCGGCGCGGAACGTGTCGGCCGCGCCGAGCACCACCGTCTGGCCCTCGCCGATGAGCGCCCGGCTGAGCTTCCCGACGACCGTGGTCTTGCCGGTCCCGTTGACCCCCACCACGAGCATGATGGAGGGCCGGCCCCCGCGGGGTCCGGTGTGCAGGGTCCGGTCCATGTCCGGCCCGATCTCGCGGATGAGCTCGTTGCGCAGCATCGTGCGGACCTGGTCCGGGTCGCGAGTGCCGGTCACCTTCACCTGGGTCCGGAGTTCCTCGGTGATCTGGCGGGACGGCGCCACGCCCATATCCGCGGTGATCAGGGTGTCCTCGATGTCCTCCCAGGCCTGGTCGTCCAGGGCGTCGCGGGAGAGCAGGTTGAGCAGGGCGGAGCCGAACCCGCCGCGGGAGGCGGCCAGCCGCCCGCGGAGCCGGGTGAGGCGGCCGCGCATGGGGGCCGGGGGCGCCTCACGGGGGGCCGGCTCGGCGACGGGCGGGAGCACCGCCGACGGCGCGCCCCCTCCATCCTCCCCGGCCTGGTCCGCAGGTGGAGCCCTGGTCTGGCCGGCCGGCGGGGCCGTGGTCTGGCCCGCTTCCGGGCCCGGCACCGGCGGTCTGGGCGGCGCGCTGACCCGCCGGCGGCGCGGCAGGACCAGGAAGGTGGTGCCCAGCCCCCCGACCACCAGGACGGCGACGACGATAAGAATGATCACAAGTTCCATAACGGCCCCAGTCTGGCAGACGCCCCGGGCTGCGCTGTCCGGGCGCTGGTGAGATGGGGCCCCTGGCATGGGAGGGGCGATCTCATACTCCCGCGGCCGCTACTCCCGTGGCCGCGTTCGGGACGGGCCGTCCGGGCCAGGTGGTCTCGCGCTCCGCAGCCCCGTTCGGGACGCCCGGGGTCAGGCGTCTCGCGCTCCGCGCCGCTGGGACGGGCGCCCGGCGGGTCAGGCGGTCTCGCGCTCCCGCAGCCGCTGGCTGACCACGGCCGAGACCCCGTCACCCCGCATGCTGATCCCGTACAGCGCGTCGGCGATCTCCATGGTGCGCTTCTGGTGGGTGATGATCAGGAGCTGGGACGCCGAGCGCAGTTCCTCGAAGATGTGCAGCAGGCGCTGCATGTTCGTGTCGTCGAGCGCGGCCTCGACCTCGTCGAGCACGTAGAACGGCGAGGGCCGGGCCTTGAAGATGGCCAGCAGGAAGGCGATCGCGGTCAGCGAGCGCTCGCCGCCGGACAGCAGCGACATCCGCTTGACCTTCTTGCCCGGCGGCCGGGCCTCGAAGTCGATGCCGGTGGCCAGCATGTCGTCGGGCTCGGTGAGGATCAGCCGCCCCTCGCCGCCGGGGAACAGCCGGGAGAAGATCCCTTCGAACTCCCGCGCGGTGTCCTCGTAGGCCGACGCGAACACCTCCAGGACCCGGTCGTCCACCTCTTTGACGACGATCAGCAGGTCACGGCGGGTCTTCTTGAGGTCCTCGAGCTGGGTGGCCAGGAACGCGTGCCGTTCTTCCAGGGCCGCGAACTCTTCGAGGGCGAGCGGGTTCACCTTGCCCAGCTGGTCGAGCTGGCGCTGGGCGGCGGCCGCGCGGCGTTCCTGCTCCGCCCGGACGTACGGGATCGTCCCGGTTAGCACCTGCTGTTCCTCGCTGGGCGGAGCCGGCTGCGGGACCAGGCCCTCAGCGGCCTCCTGCGCGTCCAGCGAGCCGTCCATGGGGTCGCCGGAGGGATCGGCGTCAGCGGACCTCTCAGCGGCCGGTGCGGGGGCCGGGGAATCGGGGCTGATGACGGGGACCGGAACGTCCGGGCCGTACTCGGCCACCAGTTCTTCCGCCGAGACCGCGAACTCCTCGGCCGCCCGGGCGGCCATCTGCTCCAGCCTCATCCGGTGCTCGGCCCGGGCCATCTCGGTACCGTGCGCGGCGTCCACCACGCGGTCGAACTCGGCGGCGAGATCGCGGACCTGGACGCGCACCTCCTTCAGCGCCACCGCCCGGCCCTTGCTGGCCTGCTCGGCCGCCTGCCGCTGCTCGCTGGCCGCGGCCAGCGAGCCGGCCAGCCGGGCCAGCGTGTGCGCGGCGCCGTCGGCCACCGCGCGGGCCACCACCGCCTGGCGCTCACGCTGGATCCGCCGGGCGGCCGCGCGCTGCGCGGCCTGCCGCTCCGCGGCGGCCGAGGCGACCAGCGCGTCGGCCCGGCCCGCGATCGCCCGGAGCCGCTCCTCGGCGGTCCTGACCTCCAGCCGCGCTTCCATTTCGGCGTTCCGGCCTGCCGTCACCTGCGCGGCCAGGATCTCCCGGTCGGGGGCGGGCTCCGCCTCGTCCCCGGGGCTGCCGGCCTGGACGGTCTCAGCCCGGGGCTGCCCTTCCGCGTCCTGCCGGGCCTCGGCGTCGGCCAGGCTGAGCTCAAGTTCGGCGACCGACGCCTGGCTCGCCTCGTGCGCCCGGTGGGCCTGGTCGATGGCGGCTTCCAGCCGCTGGGCCTCGTCGCGGGCGGCGCGCGCCGCGCCGGCGAGACGGCCGAGCCGGCCGGAGACCTCCGCGGCCGCAGCGTCCACTTCGCGGAGCGCGGCCTGGGCCTTGGCCACCACCTGACGGGCCTGGTCTTCGGCGTCGACGGCCAGCGCGAGCTGTTCGGCGGCCTGCTCGCAGCGCTCTTCCACGGCCTCCAGCCCGGCCGCTGCCTCGTCGGCCACGCTGCGCAGGGTGAACTCACTGGCGGGCCGGGCCGAGCCGCCTGAGGCCCAGTGCGCGCCGAGCACGTCGCCCTGCCGGGTGACCACCCGCAGCTCCGGGTGGGTCCGGACCAGTTCCCGGGCCTGGGTCAGGTCGGCGGCCACCACGATGCCGGACAGCAGGCCAGCCAGTGCGGGCGCCAGCCCATCCTGGGCCCGCACCAGCCCGAGGGCGGGATGGGCGCCATCCGGCAGCCGGAGGCCCGGCGGCAGTCCCCCGTCGGCGGGCGGGGCGGTGGCTCCGGCCGAATGCGGGTCATCAGCCGGCCCGGGCGTGATCACCAGCCCGGCGCTGCCGGCGTCCTCGCCCTTGAGCGCCTCCAGGATGGCCACAGCGGCGTCGAGGCCCGTCACGGCCACCGCGTCCGCCGCGCCGCCCAGCGCGGCCGCGATGGCTTCCTGGGCTCCGGCATCCACGCTCACCAGCGCCGCGACGGCCCCGAGCACTCCGGGGTACTTCTCCGGGTCGGCCAGCAGCGTCCCCGAGGCGTCCTTGCCGGTGCGCAGCGCGTGCACGCCTTCCCGCAGCGCCTGGACCCGGGCCTGCAGCGCAGCCCGCTGGCCGCTGGACTCGCGCTCGGCGGCGCGCCGCTCCGCGACCAGCGCGCTGGCCTCGGCCAGCAGGGCGGTGGCCTGTTCGTGTTCCCCGGTCAGCCCGGCCCGGTCGTCGTCCCGGCCGGCGCACAGTTCCTGCAGCTCTTCGTACTCCTGCCGGGCCTGCTCCGCGCGGGACCGGGCCTGCTCGACCGCGTCCGCCAGCCGTCCGGCTTCTTCCTGCGCGGCGGCGGCCTTACTGCGTGCGGCTCCTACCTGGGCGCGCAGCCGGGACAGGCGCTCGGCCCGGACGGCCTCGGCGCGGGCGCTGGCCGCCAGGCGCCGTTCTTCCTCGGCGAGGGTGGTCTCCGCCGCGGCGCGCTGAGCGGTGGCGGCGGACAGTTCCTCACGAGCGGTTTCCAGCCGCTCGCCCAGCACCACTTCCTGTTCCCGCAGCGTCTCCGCCTCGAGTTCGAGTTCCTCCGGATCACGGCCCGGGCGTGGTGCGTCCGGCTGGGCCGCCAGGTGAGTGTGCCGCTCCTGGGCCAGGCTGGCCACGCCACGGAGGCGTTCGGAGAGAGCGGACAGTGCGAACCAGGCCTCCTGCGCGGCGGCGAGGCGGGGAGCGTGCTGCTGCTCGTCGCTGTCCAGCTCGGCCTCCCGCTGGCGCGCCTGGGCCAGCACCCGCTCCAGCTCGGCGCGGCGGGCCTGCGCGGCCGCCTCGTCGGTCTGGTCGCGCTGCAGCTCGGCGGACGCGGTGACGTAGTCGTCGGCGAGCAGCCGCAGCCGGGAGTCGCGGAGGTCGGCCTGGATGACGGCGGCGCGGCGGGCGATGGCCGCCTGGCGGCCGAGCGGCTTGAGGCGGCGCTTCAGTTCCGCGGTCAGGTCGACCAGCCTGGTCAGGTTGGTCTGCATCGCCTCGAGCTTGCGCAGCGCCTTCTCCTTGCGGCGGCGGTGCTTGAGCACCCCCGCGGCTTCCTCGATCAGCGCCCGCCGGGCCTCCGGCCCGGCGTGCAGGACCTGGTCCAGCTGGCCCTGGCCGACGATCACGTGCATCTCGCGGCCCAGGCCCGAGTCGGACAGGAGTTCCTGGACGTCGAGCAGCCGGCAGTGGTCACCGTTGATCGAGTACTCGCTCTGCCCGGACCGGAAGAGCAGGCGGCTGATCGTCACCTCGGAGTATTCGATGGGCAGCGCGCCATCGCTGTTGTCGATGGTGAGGGTGACTTCGGCCCGGCCGAGCGGAGGGCGGGAGGCGGTCCCCGCGAAGACCACGTCCTCCATCTTGCCGCCCCGCAGGGTCTTCACTCCCTGCTCGCCCATCACCCAGGAGAAGGCGTCCACCACGTTGGACTTGCCCGACCCGTTGGGGCCGACGATGCAGGTGATACCGGGCTCAAAACGGAGCGTGGTGGCGGAGGCGAAAGATTTGAAGCCGCGCAGGGTGAGGGTCTTCAGGTACACCTGCCGGCTCCCCTCCCCCTCTGGGCACTAATTACATCCGCGGGCCCCGGTCAGCCGGAAGCCCCTGTCACCCGGCGCCCAGTCGGCTGAACACCGTCGTGAGCACGCCCGCCGGAGCCCCCGTGCAACGCTGCTCCGGCACGCCAACTGTCCGCACCTTACCGTGAGGAGCCGACGTTCCCGGGGATTCGCGATAACCCCGCAGGTCCCGGGCGGGGCTGGATCCTGGGCGGGCCACCGTCCGCCAGATGCAGGGCCCCAGGAACACCGCTGAGCCCAGGAACACCAGATGAACCCAAGAAAACCAGGATCACCGCTGAGCAGATCGCGACTCACGGGCATCACAAAACGCCGCCAGACGTAGTACGTCAGCCAGGCAGCAGGTTATGTCCGCATTAGCGGCGAAAAACATTTGTCTGCGCAACGACCGGGTACGGCAAACTGTCCGGTCGGCGCAATAACTACCGGAACATCGCCAAACTTTTAACCGGTGACTGCAACGAATAGAGACGCCGCCCCGGGGGCGTCCCTGGATCGTGCTGACTACAGCGGCACCTCAGGTGAGGGCCGGCTCGCGCTCCCGATCAGCAACAAGCAATTCTGGTCCGACTTCTGCAGCAAGTGCGTCGTTCACGTCCTGGAGCCTGACAAGCTCAGCCTCCAGGTCGCGTACTCGCTGCTGAAGGCGGCGCATCTCAGAGACGATGCGGGGATCAGGCCCGCCGACGTGGCCGAGTAGAGCCTTCGCCATTGTAATGGGTCCTCCACACTGAGTGACCAGAGTGGGCGCACACGCGAAGAATCGCGAGAATGCGCGCGCAGGTAACACCACTAGGGTCCCACCCCGCGAGTATCCGGTCAAGTTGAGCGATCGTGCAGGTCACCATGATACCGCCGGGAGCGCGGCCGTGCCTGGCATCGCGGGCAGCTATAGGCAGATCGATTCATGAACGGGTCGCGGCGGATAGGTGTACCGCACCTCGGGCAGGGCTCACCTTCCTGACCGTATACGCAGAGTGACCGCGAGAAGTAGCCGCTCTCCCCATTGACGTTCACGTAAAGGCTGTCGAACGAGGTGCCGCCGGCCCGCAGCGCATCGGCCAGGACCTCGCGGACCGCCGCGAGGACGCGGACGGCCTCGGCCCGGCTGAGCGTCTCGGTGGCCCGGGCCCAGTGCAACTGGGCCCGCCAGAGGGCCTCGTCGGCGTAGATGTTGCCGATCCCGCTGACCAGGGACTGGTCGAGGAGGGCCCGCTTGAGCCCGGTGCGGCGGGCGCGCAGGCGGGCGATGAACACCTCGTCATCGAAGGCGGGCTCGAACGGGTCGGGGGCGATGTGCGCGATCAGCGGCGGCAGTTCCGCGCCGCCGGTGGACCAGACCAGGTGGCCGAACGTCCGCTGGTCGGTGAACCGCAGGTCAGGACCCTGGTCGGTGAAGGTGAACCGGACCCGGACGTGCCCGGACACGGGACGCTCCGGATCGCCGACCAGCAGCTGACCGCTCATCCCCAGGTGGGCGAGCAGGGCATCCTCGGCGACGGGCAGCCACAGGTACTTGCCCCGGCGTCGCGCGCCGGTGAAGGTCCGGCCGCGCAGCACCGCCTCGAAGTCGGCTGGCCCGGCCAGATGGCGCCGCACCGCCCGCGGGTGCAGCACCTCCACGGTGTCGATGGTGCGCCCGACCACGTGCTTGTCGAGGCCGTCGCGGACGGTTTCGACCTCGGGAAGTTCCGGCACGGGTCAGTCGCCGGCTGACCCGGCGCCGCCCTCAGCCGTGGGCGGGACGGGCGCGGGGCCGCTCCCCGCATCATCCGCGGCCGGATGGGCGCCGTTCGCGCCGCCAGCCACCGCGCCGCCAGCCACCGCGCCGCCAGCCACCGGGCCGCCAGCCACGGGCCGCCACCGGGCCACCGCCGGCCGCTGGCCGTCGCGCCGTTCGCCGCGGCACCACCGGCGGCGTCTGTGCCGCTCTCTTTGGCGCTGGTGATCGCTTTCCAGGCCGCCTCTGCCGCCTGCTGCTCGGCTTCCTTCTTCGACCGCCCGGATCCGGACCCGTACGTCCGGCCGCCCACGCGGACCGAGGCGCGGAAGAACTTCTGGTGGTCGGGCCCGCTCTCCTCGACGTGATACTCGGGGACGCCCAGGAAGCCGGAGGCGGTGAGCTCCTGCAGCGAGGTCTTCCAGTCCAGCCCGGCGCCGAGCCCCGCGGAGCGGTCGATCACCGGATCGAACAGCCGGTGCACGAGGGTGTTCGCGGCAGGCAGGCCGCACTCGAAGTACACCGCGCCGATCAGGGCCTCCAGGGTGTCGGCCAGGATCGACGACTTGTCGCGCCCGCCGGTGCCCTCTTCACCCCGGCCGAGCCGCACGTAAGAGCCGAGCCGGAGGGACCGGGCCACCTCGGCCAGGGCCCGCATCTGCACCACGGCCGCCCGCAGCTTGGCCAGCTGGCCCTCGGGAAGGTCCGGATACCGGCGGAACAGGGCGTCCGTGACGATCACGCCGAGGACCGCGTCGCCGAGGAATTCGAGCCGCTCGTTGGTGGGCAGCCCGCCGTTCTCATACGCGTAGGAACGGTGCGTGAGGGCGCGCTCCAGCAACGCCGGGCTCAGCCCGGTGTCGATGGCCCGCAGCAGTTCCGAACTATCCGGTTCGCCTGCCGCGCTGCCGTTTGACCCACCTCTCACGCCGTGCCCTTTCAGCGCATCAGGTTGGTGTGATCACCTGACGGCGGTTATAGGTTCCGCACGTCGGGCAGGCCGTGTGCGGAAGCTTCGGGTCCCGGCACTGCGGGCAGCGGACCAGGGCCGGCGCGGAGGCCTTCCACTGTGACCGGCGGGACCTCGTGTTGCTGCGTGACATCCGCCGCTTGGGAACAGCCACGTTAACTCTCCTTAACTAACTCTGAACTCAGTCGTCCGGTTCGCCCGCGGAGGGTGCCCGCCGGCCGTTCCCGTTCACTTCTGTCTCACCCAGCTTGGGTCCGCCCGCGCCAGGTCCAGCTGCATCAGCACCGCCGAAGCGTGAAGCAGCCTGCTGCAGGCTGGCCCACCGCGGGTCGATGGCCGGGCCGTGCCCGTGGTCGGGCCCAGCCTGGGCGAGTGGTACGCCGCACTCCACGCACAGCCCCGGGCAATCCTCCCGGCACAGGGGCGCCAGCGGGACCGCGAGCACGAGCGCATCGTGCAGGACCGGCTCGAAATCGAGCAGGTCTCCCTGCAGAGAGTACCCTTCAGCGTCGTCTGGGCCGTCGTCCGCAGAGTAGGCGAACAATTCCTGGCTCTGGACCTCGACCGGCTGGCTGATCGGTTCCAGGCACCGCGCGCACTCGCCGGTGATCTGGGCCCGGGCCGTGGCCGTGACCAGAACTCCCTCCGACACCGCCTCCATGCGAACGTCCAGCTCCACGTCGCTGCCCTCGGGTACGCCTGCCAGCCCGGCCTGCGCGTATGCGGGAGCCGGGACAGTGCGCTGCTGCGAGTACTCCGATCCGGGGCTGCGGCCGAGGTCGAGGGTGCTGAAGACCAGGGGCTTGCGCGGATCGAGTCGCGCCGAGGGGTTTTTTCGTGACTGTGGCATAGCAAGTACGGTGTCTGGCGAGGTTGGAGCGATCAGCCTACCCGGGGACTAGCCGATTCCCAACTTGAGCCGCTGCGCCGCCGGTCCAGCCCGGTGACCGGACCGATCCAGGCCCGTGACCGGACCGATCCAGGGCGGTAGCCGGACCGGTCCGGGCCGGCCGCCCCGGTCCCGTGATCAGCCTGCGCCGAGCCGCTCCTGGAGGCGCTCGAACACCAGCTCCGGGACCAGCGACGTGACGTCACCGCCGTACCGGCAGATCTCCTTGACCAGGCTGGACCGCAGGAAGCTGTACACGGGATTAGCCGCGATGAACAGCGTCTCGACCTCCGCGAGACGGTAGTTCATCTGCGCCATCTCCATCTCGTACTCGAAATCGCTGACCGCGCGCAGGCCCTTCACGATCGCCGAGACCCCGTTCACCCGGCAAAACTCGACCAGCAGCCCCGTGAACACCCCGACCTCGACATTCTTCAGGCCGGAGGTCACCTCGCGGAGCATCTCGACCCGTTCCTCCACCGTGAACAGGCCGTGTTTAGCCTGGTTGGCCCCCACGACGACGAGGACCTCATCGTGCAGCAGCGCCGCCCGGCTGATGATGTCGAGATGACCGTTGGTCACCGGGTCGAACGAGCCTGGACAGACGACACGACGCACGCGGTCACGCCCTTCCGGCACTACATTTGCGCTGCCCGTCACGGCTATTCCGCCAACTCTGCGATCGACTGGGCGCCTGCGGCGAGACCGTACCAGAACGTCGTGTCGCCGTAGCGACGGGACCGGTCCGGCGTGTATCCCGGCGGCCAGCTCACCGGCCCGGAGCGGGTGGCCCGCTCCACGGCGACGACCGCCCCGGGGGTCAGCCACCCGCCGGTGGCCAGCGCGGCCAGCATGCCGCTGACCTCATCCTCGGTGACGGCGTACGGCGGGTCGGCGACGGCCAGGTTGTAGCGGTCCGGCCCGGCCGGCCCCGGCTGAGCAGCCGCTCTACCCGGTCGGTGACCAGCTCGGCGCCGCCCAGGCCGACCGCGGCGATGTTGCCCCGGATCACCCGGGCGGCGCGCGCGTCCGCCTCCACGAACAGCACCCGCCGCGCGCCCCGGGACAGCGCCTCCAGGCCCACCGCCCCCGAGCCCGCGTACAGGTCGAGCAGGGCCGCCCCGTCCAGCGGGCCGTGCAGCGCCACGAGCGTGCCGAACAGCCCCTCCCGGGCCCGGTCGCTCGTCGGCCTGGTGAGCCGGCCCGCCGGGACGGCCAGCCGCCGGCCGCGCGCCGTGCCCGCGATAACCCTGGTCACCGCGGCCAGCTCACGCTTTCTCCAGGAACTTGGCCTGTTCCTCGTCCAGCAGCACCCGGATCGCATCGACCAGGGCCGGGTGGGCCGCCAGCTGCGGATCGGCGTCCACCAGCGCCTGGGCCTCGGCCCGGGCCTGCACGATCAGTTCCTCGTCGCGCAGCAGGGTCAGCATCTTCAGCCCGGACTTGCGGCCCGCCTGGACGGCGCCCAGCACGTTGCCCTCCCGGCGCTGCTCGAGGTCGAGCCGGGACAGCGCGAACCCGTCCACGGTGGCCGCGACCGCGTCCAGCCGGTCACGGGCCGGGCTGCCCGGCGGGGCGTCGGTGACCAGCAGGCACAGCCCGGGCTTCCCGCCCCGGCCGACCCGGCCGCGCAGCTGGTGCAGCTGGGACACGCCGAACCGGTCCGCGTCCATGATCACCATGATGGTGGCGTTCGGCACGTCCACGCCGACCTCGACGACCGTGGTGGCCACCAGCACGTCCACCGACCCGTCGGCGAAGGCGCGCATCGCCGCATCCTTGTCGTCGGCGGGCAGCCGCCCGTGCAGGATGCGCATCCGCAGCCCGGCCAGCGGGCCGTCGGCGAGTTCGGCGGCCATATCCAGGACCGCGCGCGGCGGCCGTCCGGCGTCCTCGTCCGGCGCCTCGTAGTCGCCGTCGCTGCCGTCGTCGCCCAGGGCCGGGCCCGAACCCCCGTCCGGGCCCTCGTCCGGGTCGGCAGCAGAAGCCGCGTCCTCCTCGGCGCCGATCCGCGGGCAGACCACATAAGCCTGCCCGCCGCCGGCCACCTCCTCGCGCAGCCGTTCCCAGGTCCGGGTCAGGTAGTGCGGCTTGTCCGCGGAGGGCACCACGTGCGTGGTGATCGGCGCGCGGCCGGCCGGCAGCTCGCTGAGCGTGCACACGTCGAGGTCGCCGTAGACCGTCATGGCTACCGTGCGCGGGATCGGCGTGGCCGTCATGACCAGCACGTGCGGGCGGCTGCCCCGGGCCTTCTCGCGCAGCGCGTCGCGCTGCTGGACCCCGAACCGGTGCTGCTCGTCGATCACCACCAGCCCCAGGTCGGCGAACACCACCTGATCGTCGAGCCGGACCCGGTGATACAGGAGCGTGTGCGTGCCGATCACGATGCCGGCCGCCCCGGAGGCCACATCATCGAGGGCCGCCCGGCGCGCCTTGGCCCCCTGCGACCCGGTGAGCAGGGCCACCCGGGTGGCATGCCCGGGATCATCAAGCTGAGCACCATCCAGTTCCCCGGCCCGGCCGAGCGGCCCGAGGAGCTGGCTGATCGACCGGTAGTGCTGCTGGGCCAGCACCTCGGTGGGCGCGAGCAGGGCGGCCTGGCCGCCGTCGTCGATGACCTGGAGCATCGCCCGGACCGCCACCAACGTCTTGCCGGAGCCCACTTCACCCTGCAGCAGGCGGTGCATGGGGTGCTCCCGGCACAGCGCGGTGGTGATCTCCTCGCCGGCCGTGAGCTGGCCCTTGGTCAGCGAGAACGGCAGCCGGGCATCGAACGCCTCGAGCAGGCCGCCGCGCCGCGGGATGCGCGGGGTGGCGGGCAGCGCGTCCTCGGCCCGCCGCCGCTGGGCCAGCACGGCCTGCAGCGCGAACGCCTCGTCCCACTTCAGCCGCAGCCGGGCCGGCTCGATGTCGGCGAACTCCACCGGGCGGTGGATGCCGCGCCACGCGGCTAGCTGGCCCTGCAGGCCGTAGCGGGTGCGGACCTCGGCGGGCAGCGGGTCGTCGGGGAGGTCGAGCGTGTCCAGCACGGTCCGGATCGCCTTGGCGATCTTCCAGGACGGCAGATCCTTGCTGGCCGGGTACACCGGGATGACCTGGGCCGCATGCTCGGCGGCCATTTCGGTATCCGGGTCCGCCGTGCCGAGCAGCTCGCAGTCGGGGTGGATGAGCTGGCGTTTGCGCCCGTAGGAGGACACCTGGCCGGCGAACAGGCCGTGCAGGCCGGGCTTCATGTCCTTCTCGCGCCACGGCTGGCGGAAGAAGGCGAGGGTCAGCGTGCCGCGGCCGTCGGTGACGGTCACCTCGGTCAGCTTGCCCCGCCGGTTCTTCATGGTGCGGGTGGTGACGGCGGAGATCTGGGCCAGCACCGTGACGTGCTCGCCATCGCGCAGCGAGGCCAGATCGGTCAGCTCGCCCCGCTGCTCGTAGCGGCGCGGGTAGTGCCGCAGCAACTCGCCCACGGTGTGCACGTCCAGCGCCTTGGCCAGGACTTTGGCCGTCCGCGGGTCGAACTCCCGGTCGAGCCGGTCATCAAGCCTCGCCATGGCCTCTCAGAATAGGCTGTGGTGACGACACAAGCGCCCGGCCACGCGGGCCAGGGCCCCCGGGCAGGCGCTGATTCGCGCTCCGGGCGGCTGGTCGGTTATCCTGAGCCCTGCCCGAGGGCGTGGCGATGCGGTGACGTGTCCGCAGCCTGAGCCCGGGCACATTGGCCAGCACCATCCGCCTGCATGCAAGGAGCGTCCCGTGTCTTCTGTCTGCGAGATATGCGGCAAGGGGCCGGGATTCGGCAACAACGTCTCCCACTCCCACCGCCGGACCCCGCGCCGCTGGAACCCGAACATCCAGATCCTGCGGACCCGCGCCGGGGGAACCAGCCGGCGGATCCGGGTCTGCACGTCCTGCATCAAGGCCGGCAAAGTCACCCGCTAGCCCGCCCAGCCCGGTAGCCCGAGCCCGGTAAGCCCAGCCTGGTAGGCCCAGTCCCGCAAGCCGAGCCCAGTCCGCCCGGCCCGCCGGCTCTAACCGGCCGGCTCGACCGCGCGCCGGCCCGTCAACGCCCGGTCGCCGCGCCCGGTCACGCGTCTTATTTTCCCTAACGAAAACCGGGCGCCCACGTGCCCCCACCCGTGACGAGGGCCTGGCGGCCCGGATCACGGGGTCGCAGGCGAGCCGAACGTGCAGAGCTGGCCGTCGAAGGCGCAGCCGGACGGCGCGGCGGGCCGGCCCTCCACGATGACCATGAGCCGCACCGAGGCCGCGGCGGGGTGCCGCTGCCCCCAGCCGGGCCACGACACGCCCTGCGCCACCCCGGACCCCACCCGGCCCGGCTCCCAGCGGGCGCCCTGGACGCCTGCGATGCGCGCCCCGGGGTAGGCGAAGGCCAGGCTCCAGGTTTGGGCCTTGGTCCCGTTGAGCCCGCGGATCGTGATCTGGTCGGCGAAGCCGCCCGGCCACTGCTCGACCTGCTGGTAGGTGATGCTGAACGCCCGGCTGCTCACGCTGGGCTGCGGCCCGCCGCTGCCCCCGGCCGCGGACGCGGTCCCGCCCTGCTGGCTAGCACCGGCCTGGCTACCACCGGCTTGGCTACCACCGGCCTGGCTACCACCGGGCTCGATCGCGGTGGCCGGGCCGGACCCGGCCGGGACGCTGGGCGTGATGTGCACACCGGGGCGGGCGGAGGCCAGCGTCCCGCCGTGCGGTTGCTGGGCGTGACAGTCCCCGGCCGAGCACTGGCTGCCCGGGATGGGGGCGCTGAAATGCAGCACGGTCCGGGACATATTGGCCGCCAGGAACGCGGCCACGACCACGCCCAGCCCGGCGGCGAACGTGGGAGTGACCACGAGCCTGCGCAGCGCCGGGCTGATCCGTACCCCGCCCCGCGATGAGCGGTCCCGGCGCGACCCGCCCGCCCGGATCTGGCTGTGCCGGGCCCGGCGCTGGCGGGACCGGCCGTGCGCGCCGCCCGCATCCGGCAGCACACTATCCGGGCCGGTCGGCCCGCCGCCCCCGCCCGCCAGTGCGCCGTCCGGGCCAGTCGGCCCCGCTCCCCCGCCCGCCAGTCCGCCGTCCCGGTCAGCCAGCCCGCCGTCCACGCTGGTCGGCGCGTCATCCGGGCCAGGCCGCACCTCATCCGCGCCGCGCGCCTCGCGGCCCGTTCTCCCCAGCATGCGGGCCGCATAGCCCCGCACACGGGCGGCCGCGGACGGCGCCCGGTGCCGGGATGCTGCTCTCTGGCCCGGTGATCGCATTGGGGGGTTTATACCTACGAAAAGGGCAGGCTAACTGTAGTGACATGCTTGTAATTTGATGGATACAGGGAGTGATGGCTGTTCGGGCCTCAAAAATGATTCCATCCGGACAACCCCTCAGATCGCCGCGAATCCACCCATACGCCCTGACCTTCACGGACCTGCCCCACGACTGACCAGCGCCCGGACAGGGACCCTCCCGGCGGGAACGTCGCGACCAGGCCATGATCCTCACCGCCGGTGAGCACCCAGTCCAGGGGATCCAGCCCGCCCAGTGCATCCGCGGCGGCGCGCAGAGTGTTACTTACGGGCAACCGGCCGGCGGCCACATCGATACGGACCCCGCTCTGGCCGGCCAGGTGCCCGAGGTCCTGCACCAGGCCGTCGCTGACGTCGATCATCGACGTGGCGCCGAGTCGCGCCGCGTCCGGGCCCGCCGGGTAGTCCGGATGCGGCCAGCGGTGCGCGGCCAGCAACCCGGCGGGCTCGCTCAGGCCGGCCTGGAGCAGGGCCAGGCCGGCCGCGGATTGGCCGAGCACGCCCGCCACGGCCACCACGTCCCCGGGCTGGGCTCCGGCCCGGGTGACCGGGGCCCGGCCCCCCAGGTCGCCCAGGGCGGTCACCGCCAGCATGATCAGGGGCGCGCCCGAGAGATCGCCGCCAGCCACCGTGGCGCCGACCCGGGCGCATTCGTCGGCCAGGCCAGCCGCCATGTCCTCGGCCCAGGCCACGGGCAGATCCGCGGGAGCCGCCAGGCCGACCAGGAGGGCGGTGGGCACCGCGCCCATGGCCGCGATGTCCGCGAGGTTCTGCGCCGCGGCCTTGCCGCCGATCTCCCGCGCGGACGACCAGTCCCGGCGGAAATGGCGGTTCTCGACGAGCAGATCGGTGCTGGCGACCACGCGGCCGTCGGGGGCCTGGAGCACCGCCGCGTCGTCACCGATGCCCACCAGCGTGCCCGGGGCCGACGGGAAACGCGCGGCCAGTGCCGCGATGAGCCCGAATTCGCCCAGATCCGAGACGGTGATGGGGCCCTCCCGGCTGCCGTCTTTGGATTTAGGGTAGCGTGGCGATCTCCGGCCGAAGGCAATGAGGCCCCCCGGGGAGGACGCATGGTCCAGGCTTACATCCTCGTGCAGACCGAAGTGGGAAAAGCCGCCGAGGTCGCTCGCCGCATCGGCGGCATCAAGGGGGTGACCCTCGCCGAGGACGTGACCGGACCCTATGACGTGATCGTCCGGGCCGAAGCGGAAAACGTGGATGACCTCGGCAAGCTTGTCGTCGCCCAGATCCAGGGTGTGAGCGGCATCACCAGGACGCTGACCTGTCCCATCGTGCACATTTAGCCGCCCGCCCGGCTGAGGCTCGCGCGCCGGGCAGCGCATCGCCGCCTGGCTGGAGGCATCCGCCGGGCACCTCCCTGACGATCTCTGGATGACCAGGAGATGGCTGGGTAGTACGGCCACAGAGAGGTCAGGAGGACCAGCATGTTCGAGGCGGCGGATATCCGGGAATGGCGGGGCCACGATGTGGTCGATGACGCCGGCCACAAGATCGGGACGCTCGAGTCCGTATACGTCGATACCGGCAGTGACGAGCCCTCGTTCGCGACCGTCACGGTGGGCCTGCCGACCCGGCACCGACTGGTGTTCGTGCCCCTGAACGAGGCCACGGTGGGACCGGGTTACCTCAAGGTCAGGTATCCGCGGAACCTGGTGAAGAGCGCGCCGTCGATTGACACCGACGGGGAACTGCCGGCCGGTGACGAGGAAGCGGTCTTCAAGCACTACAACTTCGAGTACCAGCCCGGGGCGGGTGGCGAGCGCCGCCTCGGCCGGCGCTGAACAGTCGGATCGGAGTCCCCGGATGGTGCTGTTCCTGCTGCTGGTCATCGTGGCCATCGCCCTGGGCATTGTGGGCGTGGTCGTGAAGGGCCTGTTCTACCTGCTGATCATCGGCATCGTCGTGATCCTGGTGGATCTCGTCGTGGTCGGGTTCCGGCTAAGTCGCCGCCGCCGCCCGGCCCGTTAGGCCTCCGGACTCAGCTGAGCTGCGCGGCCAGTTCCGCGGTGCGCGGGCCCACCCCCAGGCTGATGGCATTGTGCAGGTCGGCCGGGGTGTCCACGTCCGACCGGAGGCTGGGCACGTCGGCCAGCAAGATCTCGGTGGCACCGCCCTCCCGGTACCGGGCCGCCGATCCCGGCCCGAAACGCGGCCGGAACGCCGCCCCGGGCCGGGCCGCGTACAGCGTGGTGCCGGTGCCTGCCGCGTCGGCCACGAACGCCTCCGGCCACCGCGCCGCCGCCCGGAGCCCGCGGTCGAGTTCCGCTGGGCGCAGCGCGGGCAGGTCCGCGGCCAGCGCCGCTGTGCCGCGATCCGGCCACGACGCCGCGGCCACGGCCGCGCCGTGCGCGAGGGCCGGGTTGAGCCCGGCGTCCGGCTCGTCGGCGACCACCCGGGCCCCCAGCGCGCCCAGCGCGCTGGCCGCCGCCGGGTCGTCCGTCACCACCACGACGGTCGCGACCGCGGGGCAGGCGGCAGCGGCCCGGACCGTGTCCGCCGCCATGGCCAGCGCCAGCTCCGACCGAGCCGGGCCGGCCAGGCCGGCGAGCCGGGATTTGGCCCGGGCAAGTACCTTGACGGGGATCACCACCGACCAGGTGAGCGGCATCTCGGTCACACCGGTGACCATACTGCGCTCAGCAGGGCGGGTTGATCAGGCGTGCGGACAGTGCCGTCCCGGCCGGGTGGGCCCGGAGAGGTTGCCTCGAGATATGTGCCTCGAGGTGTTTGCCCGAATAGGCCTGCTCGTCTGGGTTTGCCTGTACAGGGTGGCGGGCGGAACGGGAGACTGACTGCGATGACAAGCAGCCTGACGAGAGCGGGAGATGCCCGGATGAGCGGGTGGCAGCGATGAGCGCGCGGCAGGACCGGCATTACTCCCAGGCGTGGCGGAACGGCACCAAGGTCGTGCTCCCCCCGCTGATCAAGTCGCTGATGAAGCGGGACTGGCAGGGCTACCAGCATTTCCCGCGCGAGGGCGGCATGCTGGTCGCGGCCAACCACCTGTCGTACGCAGACTGGCCCGCCATGTCGCTGTTCGTGCACGAGGCCGGGCGGTACCCGGCCTTCATGATCAAGTCCTCCGCGTTCGACGTGAAGCTGATCGGCCCCTTCCTGCGGGTGCTCGGCCAGCTCCCGGTGCGCCGGGGAGAAGCCGACGCGGCGAACGTGCTGAAGGTCGCCGAGGAGGCCCTGGCCGCCGGTGAGTGCGTGATCATCTACCCGGAGGGCACCGCCACCCGGGACCCGGACCAGTGGCCGATGGTGGCCAAGACCGGGGTGGCCCGGCTGGCCCTGGCCACCGGGGTCCCGGTGGTGCCGGTGGCCCAGTGGGGGGCGCAGGACATCCTCCCGTACGGCGAGGTCAAGCCGCATCCGGTGCCGCGCAAGCTGGTCCGGATGCTGGCCGGGCCGCCCGTGGACCTGAGTGACTACGAGGGCAAGCCGCTGACCCGGGACGTGCTGCGCGGGGCCACGAACGCCATCATGGGCGACATTGCGAAGCTGCTGGCCGAGTTGCGTGGCGGGCAGCCGCCGGCCACGCCCTACCATCCCGCCCTGGCCCGCCGCGCCGCGCGCCAGGCCGCCCGGGAACAGGCCGGGGCCACCGGCCAGGACTCCCCGGACCCGGATAACGCGGCCCCGGATACCCCAGACCCCGGTAACCCAGGGCCAGACACCCCGGTGCCAGCTAAGCCGGTGCCAGCTAAGCCCGTGCCAGCTAAGCCAGTGCAGGCTGCATCGGGTGATGACCCGCGGGAGGCGACGCCGACGTGAGGGCGGCGGTCATGGGCGCCGGCATGTGGGGCACCACCTTCGCCCAGGTGCTCTGCGACGCCGGCACCCCCGTCTCGCTGTGGGGCCGCCGGCCGGACCTGGTCGCGACGATCAACGCGCGGCACGAGAACCCGGACTATCTCCCGGGTATCGCCCTGCCGGCGGAGCTGACCGCCAGCGCCGACGCGGGCCGCGTGCTGGACCGCGCGGACCTCGTCGTGCTGGCCGTCCCCGCCCAGACGCTGCGCCATCACCTCGGGACCTGGCGGGATCTGCTGCCCGCGGGGGCGGCTTTCGTCAGCCTGATGAAGGGCATCGAGCTGGGCACCCATGAGCGGATGAGCCAGGTGATCGCCGACGTCACCGGGGCCGGCCCGGACCGGATCGCCGTCATCAGCGGGCCGAACCTGGCCCGGGAGATAGCCGAGCGCCAGCACGCCGCCACCGTCGTCGCCTGCGCCGACGACACGCTGGCGAAACGGCTCCAGCAGGACTGCCACACCCCGTACTTCCGGCCGTACACCAATCCGGACGTGATCGGCTGCGAGCTGGGCGGCGCGGTCAAGAACGTGATCGCGCTGGGGGTCGGGATCGCGGTCGGGATGGGCTGCGGGGACAACACCCGGGCCACCCTGATCACCCGTGGGCTGGCCGAGATCACCCGCCTCGGCGCGGCGCTGGGCGCGGACCAGCACACGTTCGCCGGGCTGGCCGGACTGGGTGACCTGGTGGCCACGTGCAGTTCTCCGCTGTCGCGGAACCGGACGTTCGGCGAGATGCTGGGCCGGGGCATGGCCGTGGCCGATGTGGCGGCGGTCACCACGCAGGTCGCCGAGGGCGCCAAGTCGGCGGAGCCGATCCTCGAACTGGCCCGCAGCCACGCCGTGGAAATGCCCATCACCGAGGTGGTGGTAGGCGTGATGCACGGGCAGATCGCCCTGAGCCAGGCGGCCATGCTGCTCACCTCGCGCTCGGCCAAGCCGGAGCGTTATGGCGTCTGACCAGCCGGGTGAGAACACCCGCGCGGTGCACCTGCCGCCGGCGCCGGTCCCGGCGCAGCAGCCGCTCGGCACGCCGGTGTACCGGACCGCGGCGTTCGCCTTCGCTTCCAGCGCCGAGTACGCGGCGCTGCTGAACGGCGAGACGGAGGGCTACAGCTACAGCCGGATCGACAACCCCACCGCGGACGCGTTCGCCATCGCGGTCGCCGCGCTGGAAGGCCAGGGCCTGGCCAGTACCAGCCTGGACAGCACCGGCCCGGTCAACATGGGCCTGGACAGCACTGGCCTGGACAGCACGGGCCCGCACGGGCCGACCGCGGCCCAGGCCTTCGCCTCCGGGATGGCCGCGATCAGCACGGTGTTCTGGACCTTCACCGGGGCCGGCAGCCATGTGGTCGCGCCGGCCGCGGTGTACGGGGGCACGTACGGCTTCCTGCGCCACGTGGCGGCCCGGTTCGGGGTGGACACCGATTTCGTGGACGTGACCGACCTGGACCAGGTCCGCGCGGCGGTGCGGCCGGAAACCAGGATCGTGTACGCGGAGACGGTGGCCAATCCGACCACCGCCGTGGCCGACCTGCCTGCCCTGGCCGAGATCGCCCACCGGCAGGGCGCGCTGCTGGTGGTGGACTCCACCATGGCACCCCCGGTGATCTGCCGGCCGCTGGAGCACGGCGCGGACCTGGTGCTGCACTCCGCCACCAAATACCTGGGCGGGCACTCGGACACGACGGGCGGGGTCGTGTCCGGTGCGCCTGGCCTGATCAGCCAGGTCCGCGCGGTGCGCGTGGACACCGGCGGGGCGCTGGCTCCCGACGAGGCGTTCCTGCTCCGCCGGGGGCTGGAGACGCTGCCGCTGCGCGTCCGCCGCCAGTGCTCGACCGCGATGCTGTTCGCCGCCGCGGTGGCCGGGCACCCGGCGGTGCGCCGCGTGGACTATCCGGGCCTGCCCGGGCATCCGGGGCATCAGACCGCGATCCGGCTGTTCGACGCGGGGCCGGAGGGCACCCGGTTCGGCGCGATCGTCACGGTGACCCCGCATGGTGGCCGCCAGGCCGGGTACGAACTCGCGGACCGGCTGCGGGTCGGCCAGGTGGCTACGTCGCTCGGAGGCACGCACACCGTGGTCAGCCACGTGGCGTCTACGACTCACCGCCAGTTCGACGACTCGGCCCTGACTGCTGCCGGGATCGATCCTGGGGCGGTACGGTTCTCAATCGGCCTAGAGGACGGCGAGGACCTGATCGCGGACGTGCACCAGGCCCTGGACGGCCTGGGAGAGGAGCGGGCGTGAACCAGAAGCGCAAGATCCGGGTCGCGGTCGTGTTCGGCGGCCGGGGACCGGAGCACGCGATCTCGTGCGCGAGCGGCGGGACGGTGCTGGCCTGCATCGACCGGGACCGCTACGACGTCGTCCCGATCGGGATCCTGCCCGACGGCCGCTGGGTGCTGACCGCGGACGAGCCCGAGCGGCTGGCCATCACCGGCGGGCAGCTGCCGTCGGTCGAGGCGGTCGCCGAGCCGGGGGCGCAGGTGCTGCCGTGGACGGCCGGCGGCTCCCGCAGGGAACCCGGCGCACTGGCCACCGACGCACTGGCCACCGACGCACTGGCCACCGCGGAGCCCGGGGCCATCCCCGCCGAGCTTGGCGAGGTGGACGTGGTCCTGCCCATGCTGCACGGCCCCTTCGGCGAGGACGGCACCATGCAGGGCCTGCTCGAGATGGCGGGTGTCCGCTACGTCGGCGCGGGCGTGCTGGCCAGCGCGGTGAGCATGGACAAGGAGTACATGAAGCTGATCTTCAAGGCGAAGGGGCTGCCGGTGGGCCCGTTCGTCGTGGTCCGCGACCGGGACTGGCCGCCCGGGGCGGCCGAGACCGAGCGCAAGGTGGTCCTGGACGCGATCGGGGAGCTGGGCTGGCCGCTGTTCGTCAAGCCGGCCCGCGGCGGCTCCAGCATCGGCACGTCCCGGGCGGATGACCTGGCCGGGCTGTATGAGTCGATAGAGACCGCGCGGCGCTACGACCGCAAGGTCCTGGTGGAGCAGGCCATCCCCGGGCGGGAGATCGAGTGTGCCGTGCTGGAGGGGCTGGACGGCGCGCCCCCGGACACCAGCATGCCCGGGCAGCTGATGGTAGACGGCGGCGAGGAGTTCTTCGACTTCGAAGCCAAGTACCTCGACGACGCGAACCGGATGGTCATCCCGGCCCCGATCCCCGCCGATCACCTGGAGGAGGTACGCCGCCTGGCCGCCGCCGGGTTCGAGGCGGTGTCCTGCGAGGGGCTCGCCCGGGTGGACTTCTTTTACACGCCGGATGGCGAGATCGTGCTCAATGAGATCAACACCATGCCCGGAATGACCGCGGCGTCTTATTTTCCCAAAATGTGGGCCGCCAGCGGGTTTTCGTTGCGGGATCTTATTGACCGCCTGATTGCCACGGCCCTCAGCAAGTCCCCAGGCCTGCGCTGACCGGCCGTACTGACCAGTAGCGCCGGTAGCGACCGGGGGCCGCCGGACTGGCGGGCCCCCGGTCGTGCAGGACGGACTAGCGCTTCTTCGCCGCCGTGGCCTTCTTTTCACCATTGACGACCGCCTTGAAGTCCGCGCCCGGACGGAACTTGGGCACAGACGACTTCGCCACCTTGATGGTGGCGCCGGTGGCGGGGTTGCGGGCGGTGCGGGCCGGACGGACAGCCTTCTCGAAGACACCGAATCCGGTGATCGCGACTTTGTCGCCCTTGGCAACGGTCACCTGAATGGTTTCCAGCACCGCGTTAACCGCCTCGGTCGCGGTCTTCTTGTCCCCCATACGGTCGGAGATCGCATCGATCAGGTCACGCTTGTTCATGAATCACTCCTGCGGTTCCCCCACGGGAGGTCGCGCGGACAGGGAGCCGTAACCGCGACCTCTGACCTGCCCGAAATTAGGCGATGCAGCGCTTGGGCACAATCACCTGCGCGTAAAAACCCGGCGTGTCGGCCTCCAGACGCCCGAATTCCCTGTCCTGCGGGCACTTTCAGGCCACTGCGTCGGCCGTGGGCAGCCAGCGCGGCCGGTGCTGCTCGAAACTGGTGATCTCATCTCCATAACGCAGGGTGAGCGAGATGTCGTCCAGTCCCTCCATCAGGCGCCACCGGGTGTAGTCGTCGATATCGAATGGCGCCCGCAGTTCGATGGGGCCGCCCGGGCCAGCGACGCGCACTTCCCGGGCAACCAGGTCCACGGTCACCTCGGTGTCCGGGGTTACCTCGAGCGCGTCCTGCAATGACTCCGCGAATTCCGCGGAAACACGGACCGGGAGCAGGCCCGCTTTTGTCGCGTTATTGCGGAAGATGTCACCGAAGCGCGCGGAGATGACGGCCCGGAAACCGTAATCGCCTAGCGCCCAGACCGCGTGCTCCCGAGATGACCCGATGCCGAAATCGGGGCCGGCCACGAGTATGGTCGCTCCGTCCGCGACGGGCTGGTTGAGGATGAATTCGGGGTCGGCCCGCCAGGCCGCGAATAGGCCATCGGCGAATCCGATGCGGCTGACCCGCTTCAGGTATTCGGCGGGGATGATCTGGTCGGTATCGACATTGCTCCGGCGCAGCGGGATCGCGCGGCCGGTGTGCGTGGTGAAAGGCTCCATGGTCGGTTTTCCCTCCCGGTTAGAGGTCGGCGGGGGCGGTGAGGCGGCCGGTGACCGCGGTGGCCGCGGCCACCTGCGGGGAGACCAGGTGGGTGCGTGAGCCCTTGCCCTGGCGGCCTTCGAAGTTGCGGTTGGAGGTGGACGCGCTGCGCTCGCCCGGCGCCATCGTGTCCGGGTTCATGCCCAGGCACATGGAGCAGCCCGCGGAGCGCCACTGGGCTCCGGCGGCGGTGAAGACCCCGTCCAGGCCCTCCTTCTCGGCGGCCGCCTTGACGTCCATCGAGCCCGGCACGACCAGCATCCGCACCCCGTCGGCGACCTTCTTGCCGCGCAGCACGTCCGCCGCGGCGCGCAGGTCCTCGAGCCGGCCGTTGGTGCACGAGCCGACGAACACCGTGTTCACTTCGATGTCGGTGAGCGGCGTGCCGGGGGTCAGCCCCATGTAGGTCAGCGCGCGCAGCGCGGTGGCCCGGTCGCCCGCGTCGTCCATCGCGTCGGGGTCAGGCACGGAGGAGGTGAGCGGGGCCGCCTGGCCAGGGTTGGTGCCCCAGGTTACGAACGGGGTCAGGGCGGCCGCGTCCAGCGTGACCTCCTGGTCGAACGTGGCATCGGCGTCGGTCGGCAGCGACCGCCAGTAATCCAGGGCGCTCTCCCAGTCGGCGCCGCGCGGCGCGTGCTCGCGGCCTTCCAGGTAGCTGAACGTGGTGTCGTCCGGGGCGATGAGCCCGGCCCGGGCGCCCGCCTCGATCGACATGTTGCAGACGGTCAGCCGGCCCGCCATGGAGAGGTTGCGCACCGCGTCGCCGCGGTACTCCAGGACGTGGCCGACTCCGCCGCCGGTGCCGATCTTCGCGATCACCGCCAGGATCAGGTCCTTGGCGGTCACCCCGTAGGGCAGATCGCCGGTCACGTTCACCGCCATCTGGGCCGGTGGCTGCTGCGGCAGGGTCTGGGTGGCCAGCACGTGCTCGACCTCGCTGGTGCCGATCCCGAACGCGAGCGCGCCGAGGGCCCCGTGCGTGCTGGTGTGCGAGTCACCGCAGACGATCGTCATGCCGGGCTGGGTCAGCCCCTGCTGCGGGCTGATGACATGCACGATGCCCTGCCCGGCGTCACCCATCGGGAAGAGCCGGATCCCGAACTCGGCACAGTTCTTGCGCAGCGTCTCGACCTGGACCCGGGAGACCGGGTCGGTCACCGGGCTGCCCGGGCCCACGAGCGGCAGCCCCGGGCCGGACACCCCGAGCGTCGGGACGTTGTGGTCCTCGGTGGCCACAGTCAGGTCGGGCCGGCGCACACCGCGCCCGGCCAGCCGGAGCCCGTCGAACGCCTGCGGGCTGGTCACCTCGTGGATCAGGTGGAGATCGATATACAGGAGGTCGGGCTCACCGTCGGCGTGGTGCACGACGTGCGAATCCCAGATCTTCTGCGCGAGCGTACGTCCCATGCGAAAACCCCTTTCAGCGGGCGCCTCGTCGCGAACCGTCTAGCTGGGGCCCCTTGTCCCTGTTTACCTGGAAGAGCTGTCTTTCCCAAGGGGCCCGGTCCCCGACTTGCGTCTCGCATTCCGAGACGGCAATATCGGACCATGGACAACTCTAGCGGAGTCGGCGTGCTGGACAAGACAGCGGCCGTCCTGTCCGCCCTCGAGTCGGGCCCGGCCTCGCTCGCCCAGCTGGTCCAGGTCACTGGCCTGGCCCGGCCGACCGCGCACCGGATCGCGGTGGCGCTGGAACGGCACCGGCTGCTGGCCCGCGACGGCCAGGGCCGGTTCATCCTGGGTCCGCGGATCGCCGAACTGGCCACCGCCGCGGGCGAGGACCGGCTGCTCGCCGTGGCTCAGCCGGTCCTGGTCGGGCTGCGCGATCTCACCGGGGAAAGCGCACAGCTCTACCGGCGCCAGGCCGAAAGCCGGATCTGCGTGGCCGCCGCGGAGCGGGCTACCGGGCTGCGCGACACCGTGCCGGTCGGCACGGCGCTGCCCATGACCGCCGGGTCCGCCGCCCAGGTGCTGCTGGCCTGGGAGGAGCCCGAGCGGCTGCACCGGGGGTTGCGCGGGGCCAAGTTCAGCGCGGCGTCCCTGGCCCAGGTACGACGGCGGGGGTGGGCGGCCAGCGTGGCCGAGCGCGAGGCCGGGGTCGCCTCGGTCTCCGCCCCGGTCCGGGGCCAGGGCGGCAAGGTCATCGCGGCGGTGTCGGTGTCCGGCCCCATTGAGCGGCTGACCCGCTCCCCCGGGCGGCTGCACGCCAACGCCGTGGTCACCGCGGGCGACCGGATCAGCGCCGCCCTCCGCCGCGCCAGCTGACTCCCAGCGAGCCCAAGGCCGCAACCACACGTACCCGGCGAGCCCAGTGCCACCTCCTGCCGCCGCGGCGGGGTCCAGATGGGAGGACCGGGTGTCACTGGCGGCGCAGGGGTCTCGGCGGTCGCAGGAGACACGGCCTCCCCCGGGCGGGGGAAGCTGGGGGTGGGGTCATCGGCGATACTGGAGCCGGAGAGTGATCTTGTGCGATCATGCCCGGAGGTCCCCCGTGCGGCGGGACGGTGGCCTCCGACCGCCGAGTCGCATGCGGATGAGGCTACTTTCCGTCCACGCCCTGACATCGTGAGGTCGCGTCCATGAAGGTGGCTGTCATTAAGGAGTCAGCGCCCGGCGAACGCCGGGTGGCGCTCGTCCCGGAGATGATCGCGCGGTTGCGCGGCGCTGGACTCGAGGTACTCGTGGAATCCGGGGCCGGGGACGGCGCATGGCTGGCGGATAGCGCCTACGCGGAGGCGGGTGCGACCGTGACGAGCCGGGCCGAGCTGCTCGCCGACGCCGACCTGATCGTGATGGTCGGTAAGCCGGACCGCGAGCTGGCCGGCGCGCTGCGCCCGGGCCAGGCGGTCCTCGGCCTGCTCAGCCCGCTGGCCGACCCCGGCCTGGCCGCGGCGCTGGCCAAGCAGGGGGTGACCGCGATCAGCCTGGATGGACTGCCGCGGACGCTGACGCGGACGCAGGGCATGGACGCGCTGAGCTCGCAGGCCAACGTGGCCGGGTACAAGGCCGCCCTGGTCGGGGCGGCCACGTTCGGCCGGTTCTTCCCCATGCTGACCACCGCGGCGGGCACCGCGCGGCCGGCCAAGGTGCTCATCCTGGGTACCGGGGTGGCCGGCCTGCAGGCGATCGGCACCGCACGGCGCCTCGGCGCCGTGGTGTCCGCCTACGACGTGCGGCCGCAGACCAAGACCGAGGTGGAATCGCTCGGCGGCACCTTCATCGAACTCGCCTCGGTGCGCGACGCGGCAGGCGAGGGCGGCTACGCGCGGGCGCTCACCGACGAGGAGCGGCAGGCCCAGCAGGCCGAGCTGGCCGGCCATATCGCCCGCCATGACGTGGTCATCACCACCGCCCAGGTGCCGGGGCGCAAGCCGCCGCTGCTGGTCACCGAGGACGCGCTGAAGGCCATGAGCGCGGGAGCGGTCGTGGTGGACATGGGGTCAGGCCCGCTCGGCGGCAACGTGGCGGGATCCGTGCCGGGCGAGACGATCGTCACCGGGAACGGGGTCACCGTCATCGGCGCCGGGAACCTGGCCGCCAGCGTGCCCGCCGCCTCCTCGGCCTTCCTGGCCCGGAACATCGCCACGCTGCTGCTGTACATGGTGAAGGACGGCGCGCTGGCCATTGACCCCGGCGACGAGATCCAGGCTGGAGTGGTCATCACCCACGAGGGGGCCGTTATCCACCCTGCTACCGCTGCCCTGCTCGCTGAATCCACGCCTGGTGCTGGCTCGCCCGGAGGTGCTACCCCGTGACCACGGAACTGCTCACTGACATCACGATTTTCGTCCTGGCCTTGCTGGTCGGCTTTGAGGTGATCAGCAAGGTGCCGGCCACCCTGCATACGCCGCTGATGTCGGCGGCCAACTCGATCCACGGCATCGTGCTGGCCGGCGCGATGCTCATCGCGGTCACCGCAGATAACGCGCTGGGCTACATCCTGGCCTTCGTGGCATCCGCGTTCGCCGCCATGAACGTGGTCGGCGGCTACGCGGTGACCGGGCGGATGCTCAAGATGTTCCGCAGGTCACGCACCCCAGGGCCGGCCCCGGCAGGCCGGCCGCGGTCAGCGGTAGCGGCAATGGCCAGGCCCCCGCCCCGGCGAGCGCAGCCCAGCCAGGCAGCCACTCATGAGCGCTTTCGACTGGATCACCCAGCTGCTGTATGTGGGCGCGGCGACCTGCTTCGTGCTCGGCCTGCACCTGATGAACTCCCCGGCCTCCGCGCGGCGCGGCAACCAGGTGTCCACCGGCGGCATGGCCCTCGCCATAGCCGTCACCCTGGCCCTGGTCATCCATTCGGGCACGGTCAGCGTCACCGGCTGGATCGTGATCATCGCCGGCGCGCTGCTGGGCGGCGGCGCCGGGCTGTACGCGGCCCGCACCGTCGAGATGACCGCCATGCCCCAGCTGGTCAGCGTGTTCAACGCGGTCGGCGGTGGCGCAGCCGCCCTGGTCGCGATCGACGACTACGTCAGGATCGCCTCGTCCGGCGTGGCCGAGTCCACCACGATCACCACGATCCTGGACGTGCTGATCGGCGCGGTGACGTTCTCCGGGTCGATCATCGCCGCGGGCAAGCTGCAGGGGCTGATCGACGGGTCGCCGATCACCTTCCCCGGCTCGCGGGCCGTCAACATCGCGGCCGCGGTGGTCGGGGTCGGCGGCGCGATCTACATGATCGCCACCCCGAGCGTCGTCGTGCTGATCATCATCATCCTGGCCGCCCTGGTCTTCGGGGTGACCATGGTGCTGCCCATCGGCGGCGCGGACATGCCGGTCGTCATCTCGCTGCTGAACGCGTTCACCGGCACCGCGGTGGCGATGGCCGGGTTCGTGATCGGCAACTGGGCGCTGATCATCGCGGGGGCGCTGGTCGGCGCGTCCGGCGGCATCCTCACCAAGCTGATGGCCGACGCGATGAACCGGTCGATCCGCAACATCCTCGTGGGCGGGTTCGGCACCGGCGACAGCGGCCCGGCGATCGCAGGTCCCGGCGGTGACGTGCGGTCCATCCAGGCCGACGACGCCGCCATCCAGCTCGCCTACGCGCAGAAGGTCATCATCGTGCCCGGCTACGGGCTGGCCGCCGCCCAGGCCCAGCACCAGGTGGCCGAGCTGGCCGCGGTGCTGGAGGAGCGCGGGGTGGAGGTCAGCTACGCGATCCACCCGGTGGCGGGCCGGATGCCCGGGCACATGAACGTGCTGCTCGCCGAGGCTAACGTGCCCTACCCGCAGCTCAAGGAGATGGACGAGATCAACCCGGAGTTCCCGCGGACCGACGTGGCCCTGGTCATCGGGGCCAACGACGTGACCAACCCGGCCGCGCGGCGGCCCGGGAACCCGGTCTCCGGGATGCCCATCCTGGACGTGGACCAGGCCCGGAGCATCATCGTGATCAAGCGGTCGATGGGACACGGCTACGCGGGGATCGACAACGAGCTCTATGTGGACCCGAAGACCAGCATGTTCTTCTCCGACGCCAAGGGGGCACTGACCGAGCTGACCGCCGCGGTCAAGACGCTGGTCGGCTGACCGGCGGAGCCAGGGCAGAACGTCCGGCGCACAATGGGGACATGAGCACTGCCGACGCGGATGTGACTGTCCCGGATACGCCGGGCCCGGACGGCCAGCCAGGTGAGCTGACCACCGGCGAGCTGACCACGGGCGAGCTGACCACGGGGCGGGTGGCCCGGGTCGGGGATATCGAGGTCCGCCGGCTGCTGCCGCTGCGGCACCGGCGCAGCGTCGGCGCCTGGTGCTTCGTGGACCACTACGGCCCGATGTCGGTGGACGGTGTGGCCGGGATGCAGGTGCCACCGCACCCGCACATCGGCCTGCAGACCGTCACCTGGCTGCTGGACGGGAACGTGCTGCACCGGGACAGCCTGGGCAGTGAGCAGATGATCCGGCCCGGCCAGCTCAACCTGATGACCGCAGGGCGGGGGATCGCCCATGCCGAGGAATCGCCCAGCGAGCATGACCCGTGGCTGCACGGCGTCCAGCTGTGGCTGGCCCTGCCCGGCCCGCAGCGGCAGGTGGCGCCGGCCTTCGAGCACCATCCCGAGCTGCCCGCGGCGGGCCTGGCCGGATTCGAGATCACCGTGTTCGCCGGGTCGCTGGCGGGCGTGCGTTCCCCGGCCACCGTCTTCTCCCCGGTGGTGGGCGCCCAGCTGCGCGCGGGCCGCGACACCCGGGGCCAGCTCAGCCTGGAGCCGGGCTACGAGCACGTGATCTTCATGGTGGCCGGGACGGGGCAGGCTGACGGGGCCGCGCTGACCCCCGGAACCCTGCTGTACCTGCCCACCGGGCGGGATCAGGTGACGCTGGCCGCCGCGGCGGACGCCCAGCTGTTCCTGCTCGGCGGTGAGCCACTGGACCAGCCGGTGGTGATGTGGTGGAACTTCGTGGGGACCACACCCCAGGACATCATCGACGCGGCCCGCGACTGGGGCCACGGCGAGCGCTTCGGCGAGGTCACCGGATACCACGGGCCGCCGCTCCCGGCGCCCCCGCTCGATGCGGTCCGGCTCACTGTCCCGCCCAGCCGCGTCCGGCGGCAGGGCTAGCTGTCCCGGCCCAGCCGCCCCGACGAAGAAGTTGGTGTACGACGCCACCCTGTGATGTTGCCCCGCTACGAGGGGTAACACCAGGATGACCACGCCCGGGCGGCCCGGAAGGCGGTGGCAGGATCTCCGGAATTTAGGGCACAAAGTCCCTTCCCGGGCCGCCTCCGGGCGGGTGAGGCTGCGGTCAGAGGGTGAAGTTCCGCTGCGTAACTCCCCAAGTGGGTGAGAGTAGCCAGCATTGGGTATTTGTACCTCCGGCAGCAGGACGCAGCGGGTGACGCGTTGGACGCCGGCCCTCCCGACTGACTCTGCGAAGGAGGTGCGGGCGCTGAACCAGAACCTGGGGCTGCCGCGCATCGTGGTGGGCGTAGATGGTTCATCGGCCTCACTGGCCGCCCTGCGATGGGCAGTTCGCGAAGCGGGATTGCGGGGGACGACCCTGCATGTGGTGCGGGCCTGGGAGGACGCCGCGAAGCGGGTAGCACCATACGCTTCGCACGCCTGTTCCTCCGACCGCCCAGAAGACCTCCTGGACGCCCGGCAACGACTCGAGGACGAGGTGACCGCCGCGGTCGGCGGGGCACCCCCGGTCGAGGTCACCGTGGAGATCGCGGAGGGGCTGGCGGCCCGGGTGCTGCTCGATCACGCGGACGGCGCCGAGATGCTGGTGCTGGGCAGCGCCGGGTGCGCACCCGATGGCATCGGCCCGGTGGCCCGGGCCTGCCTGCGGCACGCACCCTGCCCGGTCGTGGTAGTCAGCGTCGCGATGACCGGCGTTCCAGTGCCGGCCTGACCGACTCGCCTCCGACGGGAACACCGGTCGAGGTGATTCTGGCGGGCCGTCCGGCCATCTCGCCCGAGCGGCGCAATTGCGCGCTAATGCGTGGGACTGACGGTAAGCGAGATTCCGACGAGTATGCGAGGCCTGCAGGGCAGCGGTCCCGGCCGCCGCTGAACGGGTGTTATCTAGACGCTGGCACTGCGACGATTGCGGGCCCTCTGACATCACTGCTACCTTCGCGGATGACTCATCCCTGGCGGAGCCCATTTCTAATACCTGACCTCACGAGTGCGCCCTACCTGTTTACATAGCCAGAACAGTCTTTGCGCTCACGCCCCGGTGCTTATACTCTGAGCCCACAAGCTGTATTCACAGTTTGTTTTTGTCCTCTCACTAAAAAATTCCTGTTACTTCTCCCGTGTGCGGCGGAACGGTTGGCTATGGATAACAATTCGATCTGGTCAGTGGGTGTGTCACGTATTACCAGGCTTGCCGCCCTTACTCCGTGCTTGCCGCCCCACGGTCCAGTCTCGTGATGACCTCTCTTCATCTATTCTACAGTAAAAGTCATTACTAAGCCCGTTCACGTGAGCATCCGAGACTACCTGAGTATGAGGATCTCCGTCGGCGAATGGGCCGCCGGTGACCAGCTGCCGTCCGAGACCGACCTCGCCGCGCGGTACGGCGTGGCCCGGATGACGGTACGCCAGGCGATCGGCGCCCTGGCCGGCGAGGGTGTCGTCGTCCGGCGCCAGAGCCTGGGCACCTTCGCCGCCGAGCGCCTGCCCACTAGTCTGGTGTGCGCATTGCTGAGCTTCACCGAGTAGATGCGCAGCCAGAGCCGGGATGTGGAGTCCAGGCTCATCAAAGCCGCGGTGGAGCAGCCGACGGACCTGGCCCGGGAGGCGCTGCAGCTCGCGGCGTACGCGGCCGACGGTCACCATCCAGCGGGTACGGCATCGTGGACGGCTGCCCCATCGCGGTCCAGCACTCCTGGCTGCCCTGCGCACGGTTTGCCGGGCTCGACGCAGAGCCCCTGCTCGAGGACTCGCTGTACGCGACCATCGAGAGACGCTACGGAGTCCGCATCATGCGGGCCAGGCAGGTATTCACCGCCACCACCGCGGTGCAGTTTCAGAAGCCGAGCTGCTGGAACTTCAAGCCGTGCAGCCCGGTGGCCTGACCGGGCGGGACTTTCGTCTTGCCCTGTTGATTTGCGCCTCCGGGGGACGCTGGACCCGCCGAGCTTCACTCGTCGCTCGGTCGCGGCTTGTTCCTCGCTCCCTCCCTCCTCAGTCCAGTCGGCGGCGCGCCCCTCTTCGGCGCTGGTCAGCCCTTGACCGCGCCGGTGAAGCCGCCGACCAGATGCCGCTGGGCAAAGCTGAAGCAGCCCAGCGCGGGCAGCATGGCCAGCGCCGTGAACGCCAGGATGCTCGCCGTGTCCTGCGCGTGCTGCGTCGGGAAGTTCGCCACGCCCAGCGGCAGCGTGAAGCGTCGCTGGCTGGTGAACACGAGCAGCGGCAGCAGGAACGAGTTCCAGCTCTGCCACGAACGCCAGCACGGCGACCGTGACCAGCGCGGGCCGCGACAGCGGCAGCAGGATCGCGCAAGAAGAAGCCGAGCCGGGTCGCGCCGTCGATCACGGCGGCGTCCTCCAGCTCGCCGGGGATCGCGCGCATGAACGGGCGCAGGATCACGATCGTGAGCGGCAGCTCGAAGGCGACCTGCGGGATGATCACGCCGAGCGGGTTGTCGAGCAGGTCGAGCTCGTCGCAGCATCAGGTAGAGCGGCAGCGCCGCGGCGTTGATCGGGAACAGCAGCCCGAGCGTGAAGAGCAGGAACAGGCCCTCCCGGCCCCGGAACCTGTAGCGGGCCAGCGCGAAGGCGGCCATCGAGCCGAGCACGACGCACCAGGACGGTGGCGATCGCGGCGATCACCGCGCTGTTGGACAGCTGCTGCCAGAACGCCGCCGAGGTCAGCAGCTGCGCGTAGTTGTGCCAGACCCAGGGGTGGGGCAGCCCGGCCGCGGAGGCGTCGATCTGCCCGGTGGTGCGGAAGCCGTCCGAGGAACGACGTACAGCAGCGGGACGACGCGTGACCCCGACCAGGACCAGCGCGGCCAGGTAGGTGAGCGGGGTCAGCGGCGAGATCCGCCGCGCCCGGCGGGGCCGCGGCGCCGGGCCGGGCCGGCCGGGCGAGCGCTGCGACGATCGTGGACACGTCGTCACCCCACCCCTCCGGTCAGCGCGCCGTCGATGTCGCGGCGCAGCACGAAGCGCTGGTACAGCAGCGCGGCGATGAACCAGATGACGAACAGGATCACGGCCACCGCGTTGCCGTAGCCCCACTCGTAGCTCTCGAAGCCGTGTCGACCATGTAGGTGGCCATCGTGTTGGACGCGTCGGCCGGGCCGCCGCCGGTCATGATCCAGACCATGGTCGAAGACCTGCAGCGAGCCGATGATCGACAGGAACATCCAGATCCGGATCGTCGGGCCGAGCAGCGGGATCGTGATGTGCCGCGTGGCCTGCCACCAGCTCGCGCCCGTCGATCGCGGCGGCCTCGGTCAGCTCGTCCGGCATGCCCTGCAGGCCGGCCAGGAACAGGATCATGCGCGAAGCCGATGTACTTCCAGGTCAGGATGAAGAGCATCGTCTAGATGACGACGTTCAGGTTGGCCAGCCAGCAGCTGGACGAGGCCGCCCAGGCCGACCGCCTTCATGATCTGGTCCACGGAGCCGCCGGGCTGGAGCAGCAGCAGCCACATCATGCCGGTGGTGACCTACGGACAGCACGTACGGGGCGAAGACCAGCATGCGCAGGAACGCCCGGCCGCGGATCTGGCCGGTTCAGCAGCAGGGCCATCCCGAGGCCGAGCGGACGCTGGATCAGCGATCGACCCGACGAGGATGATCACGTTGTGCGCGAACGCGTCGCGGAAGATCGGATCGGACAGCACGCAGCCGGTAGTTGTCCAGGCCCGCGAACGGGCCGAGCGAGCCGTAGCCGCTCCATTTGTGCAGGCTGTCCTAGGCGGCCAGGACGATCGGCACCAGCACGAAGCCGACGAAGAACGACCAGGGCCGGGGCCAGCAGCACGACCAGCTCGATCTCGCCGGCGCAGCCGGGGCCGTGCCCGCGGACGCCGCGGGGCCGGGGCAGTGGCCGGCGGGCCGGCGCCTGGCGCCCGGCCCGCGCGGACTACGTCGACGTCGCCGGTCGACCGGTGCGGCGGATCGCGCCATCGGTGCCGCTCGACCTACTGGCTCTTGGCCTGGCTCACCGCGGTGACGATGGACTGCGGCGTGCCCTTGCCGGCGAAGTACGTCGCGATCGCGTCGTTCAGCGCCTGGCCCACACTGGTCGGGAAGGCGATGTCGAAGTAGATCTGCACGTACGGCGCCGCGTGGTTGTAGGCCAGGACCTGCTTGCAGCGCGGGCATGGACAGCGCCGACGCCGCGGCCGGGTTGGCCGGCAGGCCGACGTTGGCCGCCGAACACCTGCTTCTGCACCGGCGTGCTGACGATGTACTTGCAGGAACTCGACGCATCCGGCTCGGGGCCGTTCTTCGAGCACGCGAAGCCGTCGCCGCCGCCCATCGTGGTCGTCGGGTGCGCCGGCGCCGCCGGCGACCGACGGGAACGGGAACCAGCCGAGCTCGAAGCTGAGCTTCTTGTCCGGGGTCAGGCTGCGCCATGATGCCGCCGTCCCAGGCGCCCATGCAGCTCCATCGCGGCCTTGCCGTTGGCGACCATGCCCGGCCGAGCTGTTCGGCCGGCCTGGCGCCGGGGTGGCCAGGAAGTCGGGCTGGAACGGCTTGGTGGCGAGGAAGGTCTGCAGGTCCTGACCGGCCTTGACGAAGCACGGGTCGTCGAAGTTCTGGCTTGGTGGACGCGTTCGACAGCGTGGCCGCGGGGCACTCGCGCAGGGCGAAGTTGTACCACCAGTACGCGGCCGGCCACTTGTCCTTGCGCCGACCGCGATCGGGACGATGTGCGATGGCCTTGAGCTTGGTGATGTCGGCGTTCAGGTCGTCCAGCGTGGCCGGCGGAGCGGTGATGCCGGCCTTGGCGAACAGGTCCTTGTTGTACCAGAATCCCATCGATGCCGAAGTTGTAACGGCAGGCCGTACTGCTTGCCGTCGACCGCCCAGATGCTGGGCGGCGGCGCCGATGCTCGGCGACCTCGGCCTTGGTGTCGGCGGTGATGTCCTTCAGGTAGCCGGACTGCACCTGCGTCGACCATCTCGCCGCCGCCCCACGCCTGGAAGATGTCCGGCGGGTTGTTGCTGAGGCAGCGCGGCCGGGATCTTGTTGCGCTGGAGATCGTTCGTTCTCGATCGCCGTGATCTGGATCGTGACGGTCGGGTGGAGCGGCGTGGAAGTCGTCGGCCGACCTTCTGCCAGTACGGTCTTGAGCGGCCCGGCGTGTTGGCGTTGTGCCACCAGGTCAGGGTCACCGGGTGCTTGTACAGGTCACTCGTAGGCTGGCGCGTGCTGGTGCCGCTGCTGGAGCACGCGCGCGACGAGCAAGGTGGTCGTCGCAACCATGCGCCAAGACGGCGCGCTATCGGAGCGCTTTGCATCGTCATGGGTCGTCTCCTCACGAGGTTGTCGGGAGCGTTCTGAGCCTGGCCAACCTGGGCTGCGCGAGTGTTACAGCCGTGAAACAGGGCATGTCAATCGTTGTCGATAACGTTTTCATATCGCTTACGCCTCTGACCGGCGTGGAGTTCACCGCCGCGCGTAAAGATGCCCGACGTCGCCGCGCACGGCCGGCGTCTCGGTCGCGACCGTCTCCAAGGTCGTCAACGGGCGCTACGGCGTGGCCGCAGACGACCGTGGCCCGGGTTCAGGCAGGTCATCGACCAGCTCGGGTACGAGGCCAGCCTCGGTAGCGCAGAGCCTGCGCAGCCACCGCACCAACGTGCTCGGCATCCTGGTCGCCGACTTCGAGCCGTTCAGCGACCGAGCTGCTCAAGGGCGCCGCCGACGCGATCCGAGGCACCGACTACGAGCTGCTCGTCTACACCGCCGGGGCCGCGCGGGAGTCACGTCGGCTGGGAGCGGCGCTACCTCGTCCCGGCTGCAGCGGCACGCTCATCGACGGCGCCATCCTCGTCACCCCCACCGTGGTCGAGATCAAGCTACGGGCTTCCATCGTGGTCGCCGTCGACCCGCACACCGGGCCGTCCGGGATGCCGACGGTCGACTCCGACAACTTCCGCGGCGGCCAGCTGGCGACCGAGCTACCTGCTCGAGCTCGGCCACCGCCGGATCGGCATCATCGCCGGCCGGCCCGACCTGGAGTCGGCGCGGCTGCGCGAGGAGGGCTACCGCGAAGCGCTGGCCGCGGCCGGCGTCCCGGTCGACGAGGACCTGGTCCGGGTCGGCGGCGTACGACGCGGAGACGGCCGCGGAATGCGCCCGCACAGCTGCTGACCAGGGCCGACCGGCCCACGGCCATCTTCGCCGCCAACGACCTCTCCGCGATCGCGACGATGAGGCCGCGACCGGGCTGGGCCTGCGGGTGCCCGAGGACCTGTCGGTCATCGGCTTCGACAACGTGCCCGAGTCGGCGCTCGCCTCGCCGCCGCTGACCACGATCAAGCAGCCGATGCAGCAGATGGGCGAGCGCGCGATCGAGCTGCTGGTTCAGCTGATCCGCGGGGACCGGCTCGAGATCGACGCACATCACGCTGGCCACCGAGCTCGTGGTCCGGCACTCGACCACGCGCGGTAAGGCCCCACGGCGCGACCGTTCGTCCACGATCGGGCAGCGGACCAGGCTAGAGGGTCGGCGGCGCATTGTCAATCGTTGTCGATAACGTTTTATAGCGCTATCCTCGCCCCCAGACACGGCCCACCGACGAGTGGACGGGACCACACGTGACCATTGAGCGCAGCCTCGTCACCGGGACCTGGCGTGACCCGTCGGCCAGCCCCGGCGAACGGGTCGGCGACCTGATGGCGCAGCATGACGACTGGCGGAGAAAGTCGCCCAGCTCTACGGCGTCTGGGTGGGCGTGGACGCGGCCGGCGGCGAGGTCGCGCCGCACCAGCACGACCTGGTCACGCCGCCGGTCGACTGGGACGAGCTGATCCGGGACGGCATCGGGCAGCTCACCCGGCCGTTCGGCACCGGCGCCGGTCGACCCGGCCGAGGGCGCCCGCGCGGCTGGCGCGCAGCCAGCGCCAGATCATGGCGGCCGGCCGGTTCGGCATCCCGGCCCTGGTGCACGAGGAGTGCCTGACCGGGCTGGCGGCCTGGCAGGCCACGGTGTTCCCGTCGCCGCTGTGCTGGGGCGCGACGCTTCGACCCGGACTCGTCGAGCGGATGGGCGCGCAGATCGGCGCGACCATGCGCCGCCTCGGCGTCCACCAGGGCCTGGCGCCCGGTCCTCGACGTGGTGCGCGACCTGCGCTGGGGCCGGGTCGAGGAGACGATCGGCGAGGACCCGCTACCTGGTCGGCACGATCGGCAGCGGCGTACGTGCGCGGGCTGGAGTCGGCCGGCGTCGTGGCCACGCTCAAGCACTTCGTCGGCTACTCCGCCTCCCGCGGCGGGCGCAACCTGGCCCCGGTGTCGATCGGCCCGCGCGAGCTGGCCGACGTGCTGCTGCCGCCGTTCGAGATGGCGCTGCGCGCCGGGGCGCGCTCGGTGATGAACTCCTACACCGACCTCGACGGCGTGCCGGCGGCCGCCGACGCCGAGCCTGCTGACCGACCTGCTGCGCGAGACCTACGGCTTCACCGGCACGGTGGTCTCCGACTACTTCGCGGTCGCGTTCCTGCAGACCCTGCACGGCGTGGCCGCCGACCCGGGCCGAGGCCGCCGGCCTGGCGCTGCGCCGCGGGCATCGACGTCGAACTGCCGACCGTCAACTGCTACGGCGAGCCGCTGCGGCGAGGCGCGTCGAGCGCGGCGACGATCGACGATGGCGCTGGTCGACCGGGCCGCTGCGCGCGGGTGCTGCGCCAGAAGTGCGAGCTCGGCCTGCTCGACCCGGACTGGTCGCCCGAGCCCGCCGGCGGACGCGACGCCGACGCGATCGACGCTCGACGACGCCGAGTCCGCGCGCCGCTGGCCGCGCGAGCTGGCCCGACGCGGTCGATCGTGCTGCTCGCCAACGACGGGCATCGCTGCCGCTGGCCGCGGGCCAGCGGATCGCGGTCGTCGGGCCGCGCGCCGACGACGCCGAGCGCGATGCTCGGCTGCTACTCGTTCCCGCTGCACGTCGGCGTGCACCACCCCGGCGTCCCGATGGGCGATCGAGGTGCCGACGGTGCTCGAGGCGCTGCGCGCCGACCCGGCCGGGTACGCGGTCGAGCTACGCGCAAGGCTGCCCGGTGCTGGGCGGCGACGACGCCGGGCATCGCCGAGGCGGCCGCGGCGGCCGCGCCGACGCGACGTCTGCGTCGCGGTCCTCGGCGACCTGGCCGGCCTGTTCGGCGCGGGGTACCTCGGGCGAGGGCTGCGACGCCGCCGACCTGCGGCTGCCCGGCCGCCAGGAGGAACTGCTCGAGGCGCTGCTGGCCACCGGCACGCCGGTGGTGCTGGTGCTGCTGGTCGGCCGGCCGTACGAGCTGTCCCGGCAGGCCGACCGGCTGGCCGCCGCGGTGTGCGGCTTCTTCCCCGGCGAGGAAGGTGCGACCGGCGCTCGCCGACGTGCTGACCGGGCGGGTCAACCCGTCCGGCCGGCTGCCGGTCAGCTTCCCGGCGCGCGGGCGCGACCCAGCCCGGCACCTACCTCGCGGCCCCGCTGGGCCAGCGCAGCGGGTCAGCACCGTCGACCCGACCCCGCTGTTCCCCTTCGGGCACGGGCTGTCCTACGCCCCGGTCACCTGGGCCGGCGTCCGGTCCTGCTCGCCGGCCGCAGTGGCCGACCGACGGCAGCTGCCAGGTCGACGGTGACCCTCCGCAACGACAGCCGCGATCGCCGACAGCCGAGGTCGTCCAGGTGTACCTGCACGACCCGGTGGCCGAGGTGGCCCGCCCGCGTGCAGCAGCTGATCGCGGCCGCGAAGGTCGACCTGCCGCCGGGCGGTTCCCGGACCGTCCGGTTCAGCCTGCACGCGGACCTCACCTGCTACACCGGGGCGGCCGGTCACCGCCAGGTAGACCCCGGGCAGGTGGAGCTGCGGGTTGGCCGGTCGAGCACGGATATCGAGGTCACGCTGGGATACACTCTCACCGGCCAGCGCCGGGCGGTGGGCTTCGGCCGGGTGCTGCATCCCGAGATCACCCTGCTGCCCGCCGACTGACCGACCGCGAGGACCCTCATGCTCCGCGATCTTTCCCTAGCCGAGCTGCGCCACTACCAGCCCGCCGTCGAGGAGCCCGCGGACTTCGACGAGTTCTGGGCCAGCGAACTGGCCGCCGCGGCCGCGCAGGACGCCGAGCCCGTGTTCACCAACGTGACGACGCAGATGCAGCACGCGGACGTGGTGGACGTGACCTTCCCGGGGTACGCCGGCGACCCCATCAAGGGCTGGCTGCTGCTGCCGCACGCGAGCCCGCCCGGCCACGCCTTCGTCGTGGAGTACATCGGCTACGGCGGCGGGCGCGGCGATCCGTTCGACTGGCTGACCTGGAGTTGCGCCGGTCACCCGCACCTGATCATGGATACCCGCGGCCAGGGCGGCGGGTGGCGCAGCGCCGATACCCCCGATCCCAGCGACTCGGGCGCGCCCAGCACCCCGGGCTTCCTGACCCGCGGTATCGCCGACCCGCGCACGCACTACTACACCCGCCTGTTCATCGACGCGGCCCAGGCGGTGACGGCGGCCCGGCGCCATCCGGCCAGCGCGGGGCGGCCCCTGGTCACGACCGGCGGCAGCCAGGGCGGTGGCCTGGCCATCGTGGCCGCCCACCTGGCCGACGGGGTGGCCGCGGCCCTGCCCGAGGTCCCGTTCCTGGCCGACTTCCGGCGGGCGGTGGAGGTGACCGACAGCCGTCCCTACCTCGAGCTCATCGAGTACCTCAGCGTGCACCGCGGCGAGGTGGACCAGGTGTTCAGCACGCTGTCCTATCTCGACGTGGTCAATCACGCCAAGCGGATCACGGCCCCGGGGCTGTTCTCGGTCGGCCTGGTGGACGACATCACCCCGGCGTCCACGGTTTTCGCCGCGTTCAACCACTACGCCGGGCCGAAGCAGATCGAGGTCTATCCCTTCAACGGGCACGACGGCGGGGGGACCCAGCACTTCCTGGCCAAGCTCGGCTTCCTCGCCGCCCTGCCCCGGGGCGCCTAGCCGCGGCGGGCCGGTGACGGCGGCCCAGATTGTCCTGCTGCTGGGGCGGCCGGGCCGATGGCCGCCGGGGTCCTGGCCGGCGGCTCAGCGGACGGGGGGCGGGGTACCGGCGGCGGTGGCGGCCAGGGCCGGGTCCCAGGAGCAGGCCTCGCAGGCCTGCAGGAACGCGGACCGGGCGAATCCCACCGCGGTGGCGTGCGGGTCCTCGGCCGCCCGGACGTCGTCCCAGTCCAGCACGTACTCCCCCAGCGGGCCATCCCAGCGGGCGGCGGGCGGGGACACGTGCAGCTCCCCGAAGCCCTCCGGCGCCGGGTGCGCGTAGGCGTAGAACGCCGCCCGGCCGTAGCGGCCGTCACCGGGCCACCAGCCGACCTCGACCTGCTGCGCGTCCCCTGCGTTGCGCATGATGAAGCCCGCGGAGGACGGCGGTTCGACGGTCTGCCCCGAGAACAGGCTCACCGCGAGGTCGAAGGAACCCCACCAGGCGTTGACCGGCGAGGACCGGCCGCGATAGGGCGCACGGTAGGCCGCGAGGACCAGCGCCGCCTGGGTCGCCGCGGTGAAGTAGTCACCGACCTGGCCCCGATCGTAGGTCGTGTGCTCGTGGTCCTCGTCGAGCGGCACGGTCCAGGTGACCTCCTGCGGTGTCGGGTCGATCTCGACCGGGCCGCCGAGCCGGCCCACCGCGGCCAGCACCTCGCGGGTCACGGCCCCCACGGGACGGTCGGGAGTCAGCGCGATCCGTTCCGCCTGCCCACTGCTGTGCTCGACCACCGCTTCGTGGGCGCGCAGGTCCAGCGCGGCGACCAAAGACCCGGAACCGTCCGGCGCGGGCAGCGGGCTGGTCTCCCAGCCGCGGGCGGTCAGCCGCAGCGCCGCGTGCTGGAGCTGGGGCTCGGGCGGGGCGAGCCGGACCGCCAGCTTGCCCAGGACCTGGGTGTGCGCGTGCAGCGTGTCGCAGGTGGCCCGCCAGTCCTCGTACGAGCAGCCCGGCCAGTTAGTGGTCATGGTCCGCACCCTACCCAGCGGGCCGGGGCCGGCGGCGGCGCCGCGGGGTACGATCGGGCGGCAAACGGTAGCCCGGAGCCGGGAACGCGGGGAGAATTCATGACCGGGCAGGAACTTCAGGTCAGCTGGTCGGGCCGGCATGCCATCGTGACCATGCCGGACGAGATCGACCTGGGCAATTCCGAGGACGTGGATGAGCAGCTGAAAGCCGTGGCCGGCCAGACCCCGGACCTCATCACGGCCGACCTGACCGGCACCGTCTTCTGTGACTCCGCCGGGGTCTACGTCCTCACCCGCACGCGCGAACTGGTCGCCGCGAACGGCGGGGAACTCCGGCTGGCCCTGGGTGACTCGCCGGTCGCCCGGATATTCGAGCTCACCGGCCTGGACAAGATCATGCCGGTCTACCGTGACGTGCAGCAGTCGCTGGATACGCCCCGGGCTGAGCCTCGCCCTGATCCGCGCGGCTGAGGGCGCGGCACATCGTCACTGTGGTCCCGGCGGGCCCGGGGGTGATGTGCAGTTCGTCGGTGACCCGCCTGATGACCGACAGTCCCTGCCCGCCCGGCCACGCCCGGCCAGGATCCGATGAGCCCGGCGGCCGCCACCGGCCCCGGTCACTTACCTGGATCACCGCCCGCCCCGCATCGTCGAGCGATGCGCGGACCGTGACCGTCGCGTCCCCGGCCAGCGGCAGGCCGTGCACGATCGCATTGACGGCGGCTTCCCAGGCCGCCAGTTCGATGTCGGTGCGGTCGGACGCCGCCGCCCCGAGTTCCCGCAGCCACTCGCGGAGCCGGACCCGTAGCTGGCGCAGCGCCAGCGGCTCGGCGGGCAAGGTCATCGACCAGCCGGCCACCGGCTCAGGCGGCGCACCCACCGCGCCGCTGTCTGCAGCCCGGCCCGGCGGCCACGGTTTCCCGCCGGACTCCTCTGGCATGCCTTCGCTCCCCGAGCGTCGCTCACGAGTCTTCTCTGGCCGGTGGCTACCCCGAATCACGGGCCCGAATCAAGGTCCCGGATCACGGGCCCGAATCACGGGCCGGAACACGGCCGGAAGGGCCGGCTGAACTGGCGAGCGATCCAATCCGTCATAAGGGATAAATCCGGGTCTTCTTCTCCTTTCGGACCCGGCTGCGCCACCCGGCGCCGCGGTTGCAGCGGCAGTACCACCCGGGCGGCCCCCACCTGCGGACGATAGGAAGCTGCCAATGTCGCTTGCTGCCCTGTTTTCCTGGCTGATCACCGCCGGCGGCGGGCTCTACCTGCTGACCATCTGGCTGATCGAGTACGACCACGAATTCCAGGCCGGAGCGGCGACCCGCCTGCCGGTGCCGGTGATCAGCGCGCACGCGCTGCTCGCCATCACCGGACTGGGCCTGTGGGGCTATTACCTGTTCAGTGACGCGGCCCGGCTCGCCTGGGCCGCCGCGGCGATCCTGGCCATCGTCGCGGTGCTGGGGCTGATCATGGCGGCGCGCTGGATCGTGGTGTACCGCGCACACCGGACCCCGCGGGTGGCCGTCGCGGTAACCGGCGCGCACAGCGCTTCGGCCAGTCTTTTTATCCCAGCCGCAACGGAACCATCTGGCGCCGCGCGGGTTACCCACGCCGGAGCCCCCGGGCCGCCCGAACGGCATTTCCCCCTGCCGGTCGTGATCGGCCACGGCATCTTCGCCACCGCCACGATCGTGTTCGTCGTGCTGACCGCGCTGGACGTGCGCGGAAGGTGACGGCCGGCCCTGCTCGTTAACAGCTGGTTACGTGACCCCGGAGCGCTGAACCGGGATGGGCAGGGGGCCGTGCTACGTGGGCGTGGGGAGCTCCGATCCGACCACGCCCGGAGGTTGACATCGTGACGCAGGACTCCTGGCCCGGCAGGGAAACGACCCGGCGGGCCGCACTGGCGGGCGCAGGTTTCGCCGGCCTGGCGGCCACCCTGGCCGCGTGCGGGGGAAGCAGCGGCTCGTCATCCGGCGGTACGTCCGGGTCCGGGCAGGCCGGCAGCGGCGGGAGTGCGGCGCTGGCCAGCACGAGCGAGATCCCGGTCGGCGGCGGGAAGGTGTTCTCCGCCGAGAAGGTCGTGGTCACCCAGCCCACAGCGGGTGAGTTCAAGGCGTTCAGCGCGGTCTGCACCCACATGCAGTGCCTGGTGGACCAAGTCGCCAGCGGCACTATCGACTGCCCCTGTCATGGCAGCGAGTTCAGCGTCAAGAACGGCAGCGTGGTTTCCGGGCCCGCACCGAGCCCGCTGCCCGCCCAGGCGATCAAGGTGGCGGGCGGCAAGATCACGCTCGCCTGACGGCTGCCCGGGGCACCAGGCAGAATTGGCCGCATGGATCTTGGCTTGCGGGACAGGGTGTACCTGGTCACCGGCGGCAGCCGGGGTCTTGGTTTCGCCGCGGCCCAGGCTCTCGTCGCGGACGGGGCGCGGGTGCTGCTCAGCGCTCCGCACGAGAGCACGGCGGCCGCGGCCGCGGCCCGTCTCACGCCGGACGCCGGATCCGGCGCCGCCGCCTGGGCCGTCGTGGATAACGCCGACCCGGCGGCTCCCAGCGAGCTGATCACCGCCGCGCGGGACCGGTTCGGCCGTCTGGACGGGGCGCTGATCAGCGTGGGCGGATCACCAGGCGGGACGGTCGCGGACACCGGGGACGAGGCCTGGCGGTCCGCGTTCGAGAGCGTCTTCCTCGGCGCTGTCCGGCTGGCCCGGGTGCTCGCGGCCGACCTGGCCGCCGACGGCAACGGCAACGGCGAGACCGCTTCCCGGCCCGGGACGGGCGGCTCCATCGCCTTCGTGCTGGCCGCCTCGGTACGCGCGCCGCTGCCCGGCCTCGCCATCTCCAACGGGCTCTTCCCCGGCCTGGCCGGCGTGGTGAAGACCCTGGCCGACGAGCACGGCCCGGCCGGGATCCGGGTCAACGGGCTGCTGCCCGTCCGGATCGCCACCGACCGGGTCCGCCAGCTGGACGCCCTCCTCGGCGACCCCGACGAGGTGCGGGCCCGGGTGTCCCAGACCATCCCGCTGCGCAGGTACGGCGAGACCGCCGAGTTCGGGCAGGTGGCCGCCTTCCTGCTCTCCCCCGCCGCGTCCTACATCAGCGGGGCCATGATCCCGGTCGACGGCGGCGCGATCAGGTCCTTCTGAACTCACCCTGGTCCAGAATCCGGCATCCGGGCGCCCGGTGCGTAATTGAATGATGGTCTATCGGTGGACGTGCTGGGGCCCGGGCACCGCGATGGCGCCCGGGCCCCAGATCTCGGACCGCTGATCCCGGCGGTCTGGTCGTTACGGGTTGTAGCTCTTCCCGTCGTAGCGGTTGCCGGACACCTGCGGGTGGATGGCGGCGGCGAACGAGTAGATGTCCACCGGGCGCACCCAGGCCGGCCCGGCGGGTTGGGCAGTGAGCCCGCCTTGTCCATCGGGGCGTAGCCGGCACCGCTGATCTTGTTGTGGCAGATCGTGTCGCGGTTGCCGGTGTCGCTGACCCCGGCCTGGTCACCCACGTAGCCGGACGTGGTGACCAGCCCGCTGATGTTGGCGTCCGCCGACGCGACGCCGTTCGGGTAGCCGTGGCTGTTGCTGATGGTGTTGTTGCACGCGAGGTCACGGGTGGGGGTGGGGGCGGACTTGTTGCACTTGGAATTCAGGTTGAACAGCGCGATGCCGATGTCATTGTTGACCAGCGTGTTGCCGAGGAAGCCGGCCTGGCGCACCAGCCCGGACTCCGGGTCACCGCCGCTGCAGGACGCGCCGCCGCCGTAGACCAGGATGCCGGCGGACGATGCCTCGCCCGTCCCCGTGTAGTTGTTGCCGGAGACAGTGCTCTGGAAGACCACGCCCGTCGCGCCGGTCGAGATCTGGATCCCGTTCTGGGCGATGTAGGGGGTGGCACCGGCACCAGTCACCGTGCTGCCGGCGACGACGCCCGTCGAACCGCTGCCGTCGGCGACGACGCCGTTCTTCTGATAGCCCTTGATGATGTCCCGGGTCAGGGTCACGTGGCCGACCTGGCGGGTGTAGGAATACCCGGCCTCGACGCCGACGCCGCCCTGGCAGCCGCCGGCCTGGGTGAGCGGATCGGCGCCGATGTCCTTCACGGTGGACTTGGCCAGGGTCAATGCCGCGCCGCCCTCGACCAGGATCCCGTACAGGTTGTCGTTGCAGATATCGGCGGGCCAGTCACCCTGGACGGCGACCCCGCTGATCGACACCGAGACGCCCGTGGTGTTCGCGCCGCCGGCGGCCGCCGCGCAGATCTCCAGCACCGACTGGGGCACCTGGGCGGAGGTGGCCTTGGCCTGGCAGTTCGTCGTGGACAACGCGGGTGTGGCAGGCAGCTCGATCAGGACCCGGCCGCTGCGGGGGGCATGGGTAATGACCAGGCTCTTGGTGATCGTCACCTGCTCCTGGTAGGTCCCCGGGCACAGCTCGATGGTCGGGACGACCAGCGGGTGAGCAGCCTCGCGATTCTCCGCCGCGGTGACCGCTGACTGCACCGTGCTGTACCGGGCGGTGGCGCAGCTGGTGTCCACGGCGGTCGGCGCGCCGGTCGTGGCTACCCACAGTTCCGGGCGGGTTGACGCGTTCGCGGCGCCGGCCGACGCCAGCAGCGCGGCCGAGGTCACGGCCACCGCGCCGACGCTGCTGACCACCCGGATGGCCGACCGGACGGCCGGGCCCCGGGACCCCCGGCGGAACAATGTGGTGAGGATGGGGACGTTACGCCTGCACTGTGTGGATGCCCCTGGCACTGTGGCTCCTTTGCCGCCTGAAAATGTCCGGCATGGCCATTCGCCGGCAGCCGGGCCCGCAGCGCCATAGCAGCGCACCGCGTTAGGAAGGCCCGTTGGTCAGCGCCATGCAGCAGAGAGACGCCCAGATGACTGCGGCTGGTTTACCCCGTTGGCCGCAAAAGTTGTGCTTTGCAAAGTTTTTGCCTGAGACGTCCTCAGCGGCGGTTCACCCTGGACGGTCATCAGCACCTGGCGCCTCGTGGCGCTAGTCCGGCCAGTAGGAAGCGGGCGGCTGAAGCACGCAAAATTCGTTGCCGTCCGGGTCGGCCAGGATGTGCCAGCACCAGCCGTACTCGCTGACCGGCTGCCCGGTGAGGAGCTGGGCGCCCAGGCCGATCAGCCGGTGCGTCTCCGGTTCAAGCTCGCGGGTGCGCAGATCGAGGTGCACCCGGTTCTTGGCCTGCTTGCCTTCCGGAACCCGCTGCAGGAGGATCTCGGCGCCCTGGCCATCGGCGGGCAGGAGGCTCTGGTAGCGGCCGGTGGCCACACCGTCCCGGACATAGCCAAGTGCGGCGGTCCAGAACTCTGCTGAGCGGTCGAGCTGGGCACAGTCGATCACGATCACCAGCTCACCGTGGGGGTACTGGTGTGGCTCACGGCGCATGACCCGATTCTGCACCGGGGCGGAGCTAACGCCTGCTGAACCCACGGCGTAGATCCCGGCCGGCATCCTTCATCTGCTCGCCGGCCCGGTCCTCGTGAGCGAGCGATCGAGCCTCGCGGCGGACCGCCACCGGTTGACATTCCTGATATGAGAAACCTAGCATAGTGATATCAGTTTTTAGAGCGTGGCCCAGCGCCCGACGTCACCCGTCGCCCTCCGGGCACGCAGCTTCGGAAAGCAGGTACACGTCATGACTCAGTACGGCACGTGGGTCAGCTACGGCGGCGGCGCCAGGATCTGGCTCGCCGTCGGCTTGCTGGCCGCCGCAGGAAGCCTGGCCTACGCCGGGACCCGGCTGCCGCTGCCCGCCCGGGCCACCAGGCCCGGCAAGGTGACCGCGGTCGTCATGATCCTGGCCTGGGCCGCCGCGATAGCCGCGTTCCTGGCCTGCGCGACCATCTACGTCCGGCAATACCTTCGCGAGTATCACCCGGCCCAGGCCGCGCCCACCGATCGCATCGCCCCCGTCACCTTTCTCGCGGCAGTGGCCGTCTTCCTCATCATCCTCACGCGCAGTTCGCCCGGGCCCGGGACGAGGCTGGCCAGCGCCGCCATCGGCGCGATGGCGGCACCGATGATCTTCGAGTTCCCGTTCGACCTCATCGTCATGGCCAGGACCTATCCCCCGATTCCGCCCGACCCCGCCTTGTACCGGGCCCTGTTCTTCGTGCCCTTGTTCCTGATCGAGATCACCACCCTGCTGCTCCTCAGGCTGTCCCCCATGGTGAGGCTGACCAGGGCCACGTTCTTTTCCTTCGCGCTGATGCTGGGCGTGTTCGCAGTCTGGGCCCTGTCCGGATTCGGCTACCCTTCCGCCCCCGTGCCCATCACGCTGAACGTCGTGTCGAAGATCCTGGCGTTCGTCACAGTCCTCACCCTGTTCCTCCCCCAGCGCCCCCCGCGATCGCACGCCGTCCAACCGGAGAGCCTCGCGGAGACCCAGCCCGCTGGCCGGCCGGTCCCGGATGCGCCCGCGCACATCGACATCGCGGACGACCAGCCGGTGACGGCCGGCCACCCCGCCGGGGAGGCGCGGTAACGCGGCTAACCAGTGATACATG